>NZ_JAKIKX010000003.1 GCF_023283925.1 Shewanella marisflavi | reverse complement strand
TCGTCAGCAAAGAAAGCAAGCTTTCTTCCTGTTACCGCTCGACTTGCATGTGTTAGGCCTGCCGCCAGCGTTCAATCTGAGCCATGATCAAACTCTTCAATTAAAGTTTTGTTGAAGCCTAAGCTTCGGCTCAATGAATTCTGATTCATTTAAACGACTCGGAAGAATCATCTAAATGTTTGTACATATTGCTATGAACATTCATCGTTGCATTGAGATATAAATCGTTTTCGATTAACTCAACACCTGTGAATGTCCACACAGATTTCTTGTTTCATCTTGTTAAAGAACGTTCGCCTCATACTGGAGTCCAGCGGGCTAGGGCTGCGTATTCTACGCTTCTCCCTGTCGGCGTCAAGCGCTTTTTTCAAAAGTTTTTTCAGTGGTTAATTACTGTGCTTTCGCAGTGTAACTAACGGCTTAAAAACCCGAAGGCGCTTACCACCCTGACTCAACCTACATGCTTACTTACTTTGCTAAGCAGCGCCGTTTGCCGTGTCAGTGGGAGCGCATTATAGGGAGCATAAACTTTTACGCAAGGGCTTTTTTGTCGAAAAGATTTGAGCGGTTAAAATTCAACCAAAACCCAAGAGGTTTCGCGAAACCTCATACACAAAGCCAACCCGCAAGCAACAAGTGACCAACAAAAAGCCTGTTGTCATACCTTGTCACTTCAGAAGCGGAAAATAAGTTTGGCACATAATAGTTCACTCTGCCAAAAATCTTAATCCAAATATTGGGGGATTTTAATTAGGGTCTGCATTCATTGCGGTTCGGTCTTGTCTGAAGCCTTAACTTGCGGCTCTTTGCTCACCAATTCAGGGGCATTCTCAAATTCAGAGTCATTCTCATCCCCCACGACATGGCTAACTTTGAGTTTTTTCACCTTACGTATTGTATAGACGGGGCCAGAAAGCGCATAAAGACTAAAGGCGATAAAGAGAATGGTTGCAGGCTGCACTGACACCAAGACAAACAGGCCGACAAGCGCGAGTATAACGACAAAGTTCACCCGGCTACGCCAGTCATAGTCTTTAAATGAATAGTAGCGAAAATTACTCACCATCAATAAGCCGGCGCACATGGTCATCACAACCACAAGAAAACTCACTTTGTTGCCACTAATTTCATAATAGGTTCCCGTCCATATCGCCCCTGCGATAATTGCCGCAGCTGCCGGACTGGCTAAGCCCTGAAAGTAACGTTTATCGGCAACGCCTACCTGAGTATTAAAACGGGCGAGTCGCAATGCCGCGCCTGCGCAATAGATAAAAGCTGCCAACCAACCTATTTTACCGAGATCGGCCAAGGCCCAGTTGTAGGCAATTAATGCCGGCGCGACACCAAAGGAGACCATATCAGCCATGCTGTCGTATTCGGCACCAAATGCACTCTGGGTATTGGTCATCCTAGCCACACGACCATCAATGCCATCGAAAAGCATGGCAACAAAGATAGCAATCGCCGCCGATTCAAACTGGCCATTCATTGACGCTATCACTGCGTAAAACCCGGAAAACAATCCAGCCGTAGTAAACAGATTAGGTAAAAGGTAGATACCGCGGTTCTTAACCGTCTCTTTGTTTAAATTTTGCATATACTAAGGAGCGAGGTTATCTTAATAAAATTAAAAGATAACACAGATTTAAGCTCACTTTTTATACGGACCTCTAATTGTTGGCAGATAAAAGCAGCCAAGCTCGATGCCAACACTGATATGGATACTATGATGACCGGAAAATTTTATGTCAGCGCACTATTAGGCCTTCTACTTTGTGCCCCTGCATTTGCAACCACTATCTATAAGTGGGTCGATGAGAATGGTGTCACTCACTATAGCCAGGAAAAACCACCTGAAATTACGACAGAAAAGCTCTATAGCGAAGATATCGAACAACAAAAGGTAGGCTTTACTGCCCCTAAGGTTACAGAGAGACAGGAAGAACAAAAGAGTGAAGCCGCATTAGCCGCCGAAGCGATAACCGAAAAAGACAAAGCCCAGGCTAAGGCAATCTGTGAAAATGCCCAGCACCAATTGAAGGTGCTGGAGACTCATACGCGTCTGACACGTAAGAATGAGAAAGATGGTGAAATGGTGCGTATGACAGAAGAAGATAGACAATCAGAGATAGCTGCGCAGAAACAGCGCATTAAGCTTTTCTGCAACAAATAGCCAATCGATGCTATCAGCGACAGTCGGCCCAGGGCCGATTGTCGCCTTAACTTCAAAGGCATTAGCCAGTCACGAATTACCTTTTACCTTATACATAGAGCGACTGACCCCGTCTTGACATGCCTGGGTACCAGCATCCCAACCTTTATCAAATTCAGACAAGCCATCCAATACCTTATCTTTCATCTCATCAAGGGTGTCGGCTCCAGGGTTTCTCTTAAGATAGCCTGCGCTACGGCACCCCGTGTTATAGCCATAATGATAGAGGCTGTCATATTCCACGTTGCCCACCTCAATGTAGGATGGGTCGCTCCTCTGCTCTGGTGCTGAGCTGCACGCCGCCGTCAAAACGGCCATTGATGCCACTATTGCTAACCTTGTTTTCATCCATTACTCCTTCACGGCATAAAAACTCAAATGAGAAGATATCTACCCCTTGCAAATTAGTGCAAATAATGAACAAATGCAAAAGCTGGCTCAGATATAAAAAAGCCCAAACCTAAGTTTGGGCTTTTTTTCGAGACTCATTGCTTACTGATGGAAGGATAACTCACCACCAGCGGCGTCCACCTTAATAGGTGTGCCCGGGAGCAACTGACCACTGAGCAGTTTTTGCGCCAACGGATTTTCGACCTCTTGCTGCAGGGCACGTTTTAGCGGACGCGCACCATAAACAGGGTCAAATCCGGCCTGGGCGATTAAGGCTAAAGCAGCTTCACTCACCTCGAGCTCAAAATCTTTCTCTGCCAGTCTAGCTTTCAGGCTATCTATCTGTATCTGAGCGATATGAGCAATATGTTCTGACTCCAATGGATGGAACACAACACTCTCGTCGATACGGTTTAAGAACTCAGGCCTGAAGCTATGGGTGACCACATTCATCACCTCGGCTTTCATCTCGGCGTAAGTCGCGATACCAAAACGCTCTTGGATCACATCCGAACCTAAGTTAGAGGTCATAATCACTACGGTATTGCGAAAATCGACCGTACGTCCTTGACCATCGGTTAAACGACCATCATCCAGCACCTGCAGCAGAATGTTGAACACATCGGGATGTGCCTTTTCCACCTCATCGAGCAGGATCACCGAGTAAGGCTTACGTCTTACCGCTTCGGTCAGATAACCACCCTCTTCATAGCCAACATAGCCTGGAGGCGCACCGACCAGACGTGACACCGAATGCTTCTCCATAAATTCGGACATGTCGATACGTACCATGGCCGCTTCGGTATCAAACAGAAACTTCGCCAGCGATTTACATAGCTCAGTCTTACCCACCCCCGTAGGGCCGAGGAAGAGAAACGAACCAATTGGACGATTAGGGTCGGCAAGACCCGCTCGGCTACGTCGAATCGCATTAGCCACCGCATCTACAGCCTCATTTTGCCCTATCACCCGTGTATGCAACGCCTCTTCCATGTGTAAGAGCTTCTCTCTTTCCCCTTCGAGCATCTTAGACACAGGAATACCTGTGGCCTTAGATAACACCTCGGCGATCTCCACATCTGAGACCTTGTTACGCAGCAGCGTCATATCCTGCATCTCGGCCTGAGCGGCCAAGTCCAATTGCTTCTCAAGCTCTGGAATACGGCCATATTGCAGCTCAGACATGCGGGTCAGATCCCCTGCGCGCCTCGCCACCTCAAGATCCATACGCGCCTGCTCTAGATCTGCCTTAATATGCTGAGTGCCCGCCAATGCAGCCTTCTCAGTATGCCAAACTTCATTAAGTTCGGCGGCCTTGGCCTCGACCTCAGCCAGCTCGCTACGCAGAGTACTCAAACGGCGTTGACTGGCCTCGTCGCTCTCTTTGATCAGGGCTTGCTCCTCCAGCTTTAGTTGAATGGTGCGGCGCTCTAGTCTGTCCAGCGGCTCTGGCTTAGAATCTATCTGCATACGTATACTGGAGGCCGCCTCATCGATTAGATCAATAGCCTTATCGGGCAACTTCCGGTCTGAGACATAGCGATGAGACATACTGGCCGCCGCCACAATCGCGGGATCAGTGATCTCCACATGATGGTGCAGCTCGTAGCGCTCTTTCAGGCCGCGTAAGATGGCGATGGTGTCTTCGACACTCGGCTCATCCACCAGCACCTTCTGAAAACGTCGCTCGAGCGCGGCGTCTTTCTCAATATATTGGCGATACTCATCGAGTGTAGTCGCGCCAACACAGTGCAGATCGCCTCTGGCCAATGCAGGCTTAAGCATATTGCCCGCGTCCATGGCACCGTCACTCTTACCTGCGCCCACCATAGTATGCAACTCGTCGATAAAGAGGATCACCTGCCCTTCTTCCTGCGCTAATTCGTTGAGCACCGCCTTGAGGCGCTCCTCAAACTCACCGCGATACTTGGCACCTGCCACCAATGCACCTAAGTCAAGCGACAGTACCCGCTTGTTCTTAATACCCTCGGGCACCTCGCCATTGATGATACGCTGTGCCAAGCCTTCCACGATGGCTGTCTTACCAACACCGGGCTCACCTATAAGCACAGGGTTATTCTTGCTGCGGCGTTGCAGCACCTGAATGGTTCGGCGGATCTCATCGTCACGGCCAATCACAGGATCTAATTTGCCCTGCTCGGCGCGCTCGGTCAGATCTATGGTAAATTTTTTCAGCGCCTGACGCTGATCTTCGGCGTTAGGATCGTCAATGTTTTTACCCAAACGCACCTCTTCAATGGTCTTCTCAAGCAACTCCTTGGTGGCGCCAGATTTCTTCAAACACTGGGCCAGCGCGTCGCCGCCCTCTAGGGTCGCCAACACAAACAGCTCGCTGGAGATATATTTGTCTTTGCGCTTTTGCGCCAATTTGTCACACAGATTCAGCAGGCGAATGAGCGCCTGAGACAGCTGAACATCACCACCGGTTCCCTCAACCTGTGGCAGGCGTTCAAGCTCCTGACTCAGCGCCGAGCGCAAAGTGCTTACCGAGATCCCCGCCTGGGTCAGAAGTGGATGAATAGAGCCCCCATCCTGATTGAGCAGGGCCATCATCAAATGAATCGGCTCAATAAACTGATGGTCACGCCCCAACGCTAATGACTGAGCATCGGAGATTGCTATCTGGAATTTGTTCGTCATACGATCGAGTCGCATACAGCCTCCTAAAAAATTAACGAATGAAGGAAACCTTCAGTGCTTTGTTAACAGTATAGATGGGGGCTTTTTAGGAGGATTCAAGCAATAAGGGCAAAGTTGGTGAAAAAATACGCTACTTTTCCAACCAAATAAACGAGGCCATACGACCGGTTTTCCCGTCGCGGCGATAGGAGAAATAATCGGCGCTCAAACTATAGGTACAATGGGGTAATTGATAAACAGCAGCAACGCCGAGTCGCTCGGCGCGATAACGGGCGATCCCTTGCAGATCCGCTAAATACTTATCCTTATTTGCCTTAAAAAAGGCTGCCGTATCGACATGCTGGACCATAAACTGCGCCCTAACCTCACCACCCACTTCAAATGCATCCGGACCAATACAGGGCCCAAGATAAACTAGTAACTCATCGGCCGGTGCGTCAAACTGAGCGATAGCCGATTCGACTATCCCCTGACACAGGCCACGCCAACCCGCATGCACCGCCGCAACCTGAGTTGCACCTCGATCGCAAATCAACACAGGTAGGCAATCTGCCGTCATCACCACACAGACATGTTCGCCGCTGCGGCACAAGCTGCCATCGGCAACCCTATTGGCATCGACGTCGAGATCGATAACCTCTGTGCCATGTACCTGCTCAAGCCAGGCAGGAGCAGAGGACAAGCCAAGAGAGTGCGCGATACGCAGCCGGTTAAGCCGCACGCACTCAGGATCGTCGCCAACATGATCACCAAGATTCAGGCTATCGAAGGGGGGAAGACTCACTCCACCCGAGCGCTGGCTAAAGGCCAGTTTTACGCCGGGGGGAATGAACCAATCGTCAGGTATCATTAATACTCTGCCGGATGAGCCTTGCTGTCATCACGCAGGGCACGAGTTAGCGCCACCATATCCTCAGGGATAGGCGCCTGCCAGCTCATGATTTCACAGGTGAAGGGGTGAGCCAGTTCTAGGCGCACCGCATGCAATGCCTGACGTTTGAAGTTATTCAGAACTTCCGTCAACTCTGGCGTCGCCTTCTTAGGCGGACGCGGACGGCCACCATAGACAGGATCGCCCACCAAGATATGACCAATATGTGCCATATGCACCCTGATCTGGTGAGTACGGCCGGTTTCCAGACGCAGACGCAGTCGGGTATGGGCACGAAACTTTTCCGCCACGCGATAGTGAGTCACCGAAGGACGACCACTATGATGCACCGCCATATGCGTACGTTTAGTGGGGTGACGCGCGATAGGCTCATCCACTACACCGCCGGCAGTCATGGTGCCCGAAACGATGGCCTCATACTCACGGGTGATCTCTCTAGCCTGCAGTGCGGCAACCAGATGGGTTTGCGCTTCGACGGTCTTGGCTACCACCATTAGTCCTGTGGTGTCTTTATCGAGACGGTGCACAATACCCGCCCTTGGCACGAGGTCAATTTCGGGGCAATGATGCAATAGAGCATTCATCAAGGTACCGTCACTATTACCCGCACCAGGGTGCACCACCAAGCCAGCTTGCTTGTTGATCACCAAAATATGGTCATCTTCGTAGACAATATCTAAATCGATTGCCTGCGCCTCAGCCTTGGTTTCCTCCTGCAGGGTGGCTTCAATCTCAATTTCCTGCCCTTCAAGAACCTTTTCTCTAGGCTTAGTTTGCACCATACCATCGACGTAGACGGCACCAGCCTGTATCCACTCTTTAATACGTGTACGGGAATAATCAGGGAACAACTCCGCCAGGGTTTGGTCTAATCTTTGCCCGGTTTGTGTTGCTGTGATCTCGCTTTTTAGATTAATCTCTTGTGTCATAGGAACCGTACCCGCGTTTTGGGGTCCAAAATAAAGTGCTATCTGTTACAATCGGATTGTTTCTATTTTATCGTGAAATGGAAAAATTCTTAACTACAACTTAAAAAGAATCGAATTCAAGTATGCATAATTTTGCTAAAGGCGCCGCTGTCGCCTTGTTGTCACTGGCCTTAACGGCTTGCAGTAGTAAACCAGAAGATGATATTGAGCTCAGTAAATCTTCCCCTGAAGTCCTCTATTCTCAAGCAAGAACCTCTATGGAGTTGGGCAACTATAGTAAAGCGATTCGCTCTCTTGAGGCCTTAGATTCTCGCTACCCCTTCGGTCCACATAAGACACAGGTACAGTTAGACCTGATCTATGCATACTACAAACTGGACGATTCTGCTTCTGGTATTGCCAATATCGACCGCTTTATCCGTCTCAACCCCACTCATAAAGATATAGACTATGTCTATTACATGCGTGGACTGGTAAACATGCAGGCCGATAATTACATGTTCCACGACATGCTCAATATCGACCGAACCGATAGAGACCCTAAAGCGGCGCAAGAAGCCTTTAAAGACTTTGACCGTTTAATAAAGTCGTATCCTAACAGCAAATACGCTGCCGATGCGCAAAAACGTATGCAATTCTTAAAAAATCGTCTTGCTAAATATGCGATCACCGTGGCCGAGTACTATATCAAGATGAATGCTTGGAGCGCCGCGGCAGTGCGTGCCCAGACGGTATTGGAAACCTATCCAGGTACCCCATCCACCGAACGCGCCTTGGAGATCATGGCGACCGCCTATGAAGAACTTGGTCAGCAAAAACTTAAAGATCATGTGCTTATGGTGATGAAAACCAACTATCCCAATAACGATATGCTCAAGTAATCACATGCTATATTAAAGCCTCGCTCTGCGAGGCTTTTTTAATTCTAGGTGAATATAGAGTAGACAACCCAGGCCAAAATATCTCCCTCGAACGCAATTGACTTCAAACGGGTTCAAACTTGAGTTTCTCCCTGCCCACTTTTCGCACCAGCCGCATTTGATCTAAAAATCGACGTTTCGGGCAAAAGTTATCCAAACAGGTCAGTTCTACGAAGTTTTTGCAAAAATTAGTTGACTCAAATGCGCAAAAGCCTTTTAATGCACCCCGTCGCCCGAATAGCTCAGTCGGTAGAGCAGAGGATTGAAAATCCTCGTGTCCCTGGTTCGATTCCGGGTTCGGGCACCATATTCAGCGGGTGCCTAGCGCACCACACAAAAAAGCCTCGCAATGCGAGGCTTTTTTGTTTCTATTCATCTTACCCATTTCAATCTTTTGCTATACCTATAGATACGTCATAAGTTTTAGCTTTCTGCTATTTACCTCTTCATTTGGGTATCTATATGAACAATATTCAAATCAAGCACAAGATGGCTTTCGGTATCTTACTGCCCCTCTCGCTCCTCATCTGTATTTGTATCTTAGCAATCAACATGATGAATAATATTGAGAAAGGTGTCGTCACCATCTATAACGACAGAGTCGTCCCACTAGAAGATCTCAAGGTGATCGCCGACGACTACGCGGTATTTGTGATCGACGCAATCAACAAGGCCAATGCCGGCGAATTCAGCGCCGAACAGGCCAATCAAGCCCTGCAGGAAGCAAGCAACAACATTGACAGCAAATGGCGCCAATACGTTGCCACCGAACTCACCAGGGATGAGAAACGTCTGGTCGATGAGGCCGAACGTCTGTTTGTTCCGGCTAATCAGCGTATCACCCATCTGGAACAGCTGCTAAGTGGTAAGTCAGGTAATATTGCCGGACAGTTGCGGGAGGAGATTATCCCACTCTACCGGGTGATCGATCCCATCAGCGGCACCATCGCCGAGCTCATCAGCCTGCAGCTCAAGGTCGCCGGCGAGGAGAAAGACAGGGTTGCCCAGATCTACGAGTCCTCTATCTCCCTCTTCATGCTCATCACCCTAGTGGCCGCCATTGCCAGTATAGTGCTCGGCATCTGGATTAACCGCAGCGTAATGAAACCCATCAACCACATACGCACTCAGCTACATACCATACAGCAAGACTCGGACCTCACTGTCACCTTCGAGCAACTGAATAAGGACGAGCTGGGGCTTATATCCACAGGGCTTAATGATGTCTTTCGCCACCTGCGAGGCATCCTCAAAGGGGTAGCCGAGGCAGCCAACAGCGTCAGTGACTCGGCCTTAGACCTCAACGAATTCACTCAAATCTCCAATGCCCGCATTCAACAGCAGCAGGCGGAGACAGAGCAGACCGCCACGGCCATGAATGAAATGACGGCAACGGTCAACGAGGTAGCGCAAAGCACCACGGCCGCCGCCGACTCTGCCAGAAATGCCGACCGATTTGCCGCCAACGGCAATGATATCGTCCAACTGTCGATTAGCAGCATGCAGGCGTTGTCGATGCAGATCCAGAGTACCTCAGAGGTGATCACCCACCTGTCCCACGAGAGCCAACATATCGGCAACGTACTAAGCGTCATCAAGGGGATTGCCGAGCAGACCAATCTGCTGGCCCTCAACGCCGCCATCGAGGCTGCTAGGGCTGGTGAGCAGGGGCGCGGATTTGCTGTGGTCGCCGACGAGGTTCGTTCCCTCGCCCAGCGCACCCAGGAGGCGACCCAAGAGATCGAGACCATGATAGAGACGCTTCAGAACGGGGTGAACGAGGCTGTCACCGCCATGGATGTGGGCATTAAACAAGTGGATGATGCTAATCAACAGACCAATAAGGCGGGGGAAGCGTTGCAGGAGATAGTCGCCTCGGTCGACAACATCACAGAGATGAACACCCATATCGCCACGGCGGCAGAGGAGCAGAGCAGTGTCGCCGAGAGTATTAACCGCAGCATCATCGCCATCAGCGATATTGCCAGCCAATCCACCGAATCTGCCTTGGAGCTGGGTCACTCCATCGCCCAGCTCACCTCCCTGGCCGATTCGATGCGGCAACAGGTCACCACCTTCAGGCTCTGACTCAGCCAACCACAGAGAGCGGGCTTACCCGTCGGTGTAGTATTTTTAGTTGATTACGGCCACTCTCTTTGGCCTGATAAAGTTGTTCATCGGCCAGTTTTATCATCTGCTGCCAATCATCATCGGCAAAAGAGGGGTGATAACCGTCGTAAAGTACAGCGCCCATGCTTACTGTGACCTTCTCAAAGGGAGATGCCTGATGATAGATATTCAGCTCTCTGATCTTTTGCAGCATACGCCCCGCCAACAGCTCCATCTGGGCAATATTATCGCTATGGATCACCACGCAAAACTCCTCGCCGCCATAGCGGGTCACCAGCTCACCACGACGACGACACTCAAGCATCAAGGCCTGAGCAACCTTGATCAATGCCTGATCACCACTCTGATGACCCACTGAGTCGTTGTAGGCCTTAAAGTAATCGATATCCAGCATGATAAAGCCGATAGCGCCCTTTCCATCGCGCCACTGTTGATGAGCGCGCTCGGCAAAGACTTCCAAGCTTCGACGATTGGCGATACCTGTCAGAGGGTCGTTAAAAGAGAGGGACTCGAGATAATTTTGATGCCGCTGTAGCTTCTCCACCACCAAGTTAAACGATTCGGTCAACTTAGCCACCTCGGTAATCGACCAGGAGGTTGGCATGGTCAGCAGTACACCGCGGTGAGCCATCTTATCCAGCACGGCATTGGCAACCCTTAGCGGCCGAACCACCAGCGCGGAAAACGGAATGATAGCCACATAGGACATCACCAAGACGCTTAAGAACATCAAGATTGATTCAATGGTAAATATCGATGGAATGAGGTTTTTATCATGGTGCACTGTGATCTTAAGTGACGGTACCTTAAGCACATCGTGAACATACCAGGAGTGGTGCTCGCGAATATCACTGACACCAGGAGGCTCTCTAAACCCTAAGGTGGTTATATCAGCCAACTTAGCATCCTTTGCCAACACCTCTAGATCAAACTTGATTAAGCTAAACTGCTCTATCTCAGTGTGGATCTCCCGGCTAACGTTCCGCACCGTTAACAGGCTCCCAGCGACTCTCCCCTCACCATCGCTCGGTAGCACTGTCACATTGCTAAAATAAACCACCCTGTCACCCATGCGCAGCAGACCGCTACGTGAAGATGGTTTATTTGCATTCATCTGCTCAGGAGAAGGTAAGATCTGCCCGATAAATTCTGCCTCAGCCAATGGCAGTTGCTGGGCCAAGAAGGCCTCTTGACTGGTATATTGCCACACCACCTGATTTTGGCGATTAAACACGTAGAAGCCATCAATATTGGCAGCCTCGAAAGCATTGTCATCAAGATTTTTAAGGGCAAACTCAGGCGATACATTATCGACAAAAGTTACCATATCATCCCATATGGCATAGTCGTAACAGAGGGTGTCTAAATTTTTTTGTGCATAGGCGATCCCTTTTTGCACCGCCTCTAAATTCATGTCTTGGCGTGACTTTACTTGCTCTTGAATTCTGGGCAGATAAATAAGGTAATAGATGCCACTTGCGGTCAAAAATGACAGCAGCAACAGCCCTAACGCTAAAACATTTAAAAAGTGACTTAATCGCATCGACCACTCATATTCACCCTGCTCTCTCAACTAGCTTAGTCGACCGGGTCCAATAATTTGAGTATAAACCCCGCATTTCACGAATAAATTTCATAAAAAAAGGGGCCTAAGCCCCCTTTCTCCGTTAACCGCTTATATCTTAAACAGGCTCACCGCTTGATAGAGTACTTCGGTTCGCGCTTTTACCTCATCGGAAGACTTAGCATTGTCATCTGCGGCTTGGGCCGACTCGGCAGCGATATCGCGAATAACCACTACATTCTTGTTCACCTCCGAAGCCACCATGCTCTGCTCCTCAATCGCCGCAGCAATTTGAGTACTCATATCCATGATGTTAGTCACATCAGTATTGATCTGCTCAAGCAAGGCACCGGCACTTGCTGCTTGGTCGGCACTCTCTACGCCCTGCTTTTGTGTGGCTTCCATTAACTGCACAATAGAGCGAGTACGGCTCTGAAGTGTCTGGATAATACCGGCAATCTCTTCGGTTGACTCTTGGGTTCGCATCGCCAGGCTCCTCACTTCATCGGCCACCACGGCAAAACCGCGCCCCTGTTCACCTGCCCGAGCAGCCTCAATCGCCGCGTTCAATGCCAATAAATTGGTCTGTTCGGCAATGCCGCGAATCACATCCAGCACACTGCCTATAGTCTCGCTGTCTTTCTCTAACTCAGAAACCACCTGAGCCGAGTCCGTCAACTGTGCGGCTAATGCCTGGATCTTCTCTATCGTCTGCTCAACCCCCATCTGACCTTGCTGGGCATTATCATGGGTATTCCCAGCACGTTCGGCTGCCAGCTCAGTGTTGCTGGCGATCTCGTCTATGGTGGCACCCATTTCGGTTATCGCAGTCGCGACCATGTCGGTTTCATTGAGCTGACGCCCCACTCCTTCAGAGGCTCGCAGCGAATTTTGAGAAAGTTCCTGGCAAGAATGATTCACCACCTCAACCGAGGTTAATACCTCTTTAATTAAGGATTGAAATGACTCGACCATGCTGTTGAAATGGCGCGCGATTTGACCGATCTCATCATCCACCTTGGTGTCGCACCTCAGGGTCAAATCTTTGGTCTCTTCGATACGAGAGATAGCGTCGCTGATTCGCTGAACCGGATCCATGATGCTGCGAATAATCGCCAGGGTAAAACCAACCAAGACTAAGGTGATCAGCACAAAGATGATGATGCTGATGGTCACTGTAGCACTTTCGGCACGACTAATGGCTTCCATAGACTGCGCATTAAGCTGCACCAGGGACTTTTCGGCCGAAGCAATACTGTCTCGCAGACTCGCCATTTTACCGCTTTCCTTATCCAGCCCAAACTCCTGCTCCTTAGCCACCAACGCCTTAAAGTTCTGTTCATAATCATTAATCAGGGTATTAAGCTCGCTCTTCACGGCGCCACTGAGCATGGTACTCGCCACCTGTTGACGCAGCAGCGTCAGGTTGCCATTGAACCTATCGACATAGCTTAAGGTACGCCTGAGCATAAAGTCTTTCTCGTTGCGTCTTAGCTGCAACATGGTCACCATTAACTCTGGCTCATTTCTCTCTTTGACCAAAGTCTCGACATTGTGCACTGCACTGCGCAGCGCCCCATAAAGTCCATCTTTGGGATGCAGACCTATCTGCTTTTGCAGATTAGCAGTCTCGGTAAAGATAGATTCATAACGCACTAAATTCTGTTTAAAAGTGTGTAAATCCCCCTGTTCAATATCGTTGCGGGCGAAAATATCGCCAAGGGTCGCTATTTTCTCCTCTAATTCTTTTGCTTTCCGCTGATGTTTATCCACATAACTAAGTTCTAATCGAGCAAAAAAATCTTTTTCATCTTTACGTAAACTCAAAACATCCTTTTCAAGTTCAATTACTTGTTGTGCAGCATGGGACAAATCATCCAGCTTCGCCGCCGAAAAGCGCTGCAAACCAAACATCGCTATCACAGAGCAGATAGACACTGCCGCGCTAACGAGTAACTTGTGACGAATGAGCATATGGGAAGATCCTTTAATTTGAAGTGATTGCTTTACTTGTCTTCAACGACAATTAAGACCTTGGAAGACTATTTACTCTTCCAATATTGAGTATAGTAACTATCGACTTACATACACGACTCTTTAATTAATTTAATATCAATTAGCAACTTAGCACGCTAGGCGGCTTAAAAAAACGCCGAACCCATTCAAAGTCAACCCTGTAGGCTTTCAACCGCCAGACTTTTTGCATACAATATCCACAAAAAAGGAGGTAGTATGCAAGTTATCGATGCCGATTCGGTACATCAGGCGCTAGACTTTCCCAGTCTGATAGAAGCACTCAAACAAACATTCGCTAAGCCCGCCAGGATGCCACAGCGGCAGGTTTTTCCCTTGGATGAAAACAGTAGCCACAGCGATGCTTTTGCCGTACTGCCGGCCTGGAATCAAAAAACCATCGCCGTCAAAGCCTTTACCTACTTTCCTGAAAACCCCAAGAAATCAGCCGATCTCGAGAGTCTCTACTCCAAAATCTTAATCTTTAACCGTGAAACCGGAGTGCCCCAGGCCCTAGTGGATGGCACCAGCGTCACCTATTGGCGCACCGCTGCGGTGTCAGCGCTTGCCAGCCAATACCTGTCACGGCAAGACACCAAGCATTTACTCCTGTTTGGCACAGGTCGTCTGGCCACCTTTATGGCGCTTGCCCACGCCAGCGTCAGGCCAATTGAAAAAATTACCGTATGGGGACGTGATAGTGCCAAAGTCGACCGAACCATAACCGCCATTAAGGCCAGGGCTGAGCATATTAATGTCACCGCCTGCAGCGATCTTAGAAGCGCGGTTAGCACAGCCGATCTCATCAGCTGCGCCACTGGGGCACCAGCTCCGCTGTTCGATTCCAGCTGGGTCAAACCGGGCACCCACGTGGATCTGGTGGGCAACCACAATCAGGATAGGCGTGAATGTGACAGCAAGCTTGTGGTGAATTCTGATGTCTATGTGGATGCCAAGGTGAATGTATTTGCCGAAGCCGGCGAGCTGTTGATTCCGGTTGAAGAAGGCGTCTTTGAATTATCACAGGTTAAGGGCGAATTGGCCGACCTTTGCAGCGGCACGCTTGCCCCACGCCAGGATGAACAATCTATAACCCTATTTAAGTCCGTTGGCACAGCACTGGCCGACCTGGTTGGCGCTCAACTGGTATTTGAGAAACAATCCTGATCCCTAGGGCAGCTCTGCTGCCCTGCTTCTTCTCCTTCAACGGGTCATGAGTTGGCATTCGATGCTCGCTGATATACCTTAAACCAAACTTTTTTCATTTCGCTTTAAACCTTTTCAACTCCTGCCTATGTCTAATAGGTATTGTTTATTCACAGGGAAGACAGAATTGAGCGTACTTACGAGTCCCGATGATGCTCATCAGCTCCTCGACGCCGTATTGGTCGAACGTGCCAAACAGGGAGACAAGACGGCATTTCGGCAACTTTACGATCAGCACCACAGACGCGTCTACGCTCTCTGTTTTCGCCTGGCGGGCCAAGCGGAATTAGCCGAGGAAGCCACTCAAGAAACCTTTGTTCGCTTGTGGCAGAAGCTACCGCTTTTCGATGGTAAGAGTCAGTTTACGACCTGGCTGCACAGCCTAACGGTCAATCAGGCTTTAAGCTGCATCAAGAAACATAAGAGTTTCTGGGCCAGGCTGCTGCCCGCCGAGCAGGCACCCGATCTTAGCAGCGCACCACTTGAATACGATGGACTGGATAAGCTGATATTACGTCTGCCGGAACGTGCCCGTATCGTCTTTGTGCTCTATGCCTTAGAGGGCTATCAGCACGATGAGATAGCCAAACGGCTAAGCATCGCTCAGGGGACCAGCAAGGCGCAGTACCACAGGGCAAAACAACTTTTGCAGGAGATGATCTAATGGCCGACAAAGGAGACACATTAAGGCGCCTTATTCATGACGCGCCAACAGATATGACGCCTGAGCGCGATCTTTGGCCAAGCATAGCTAAAGGTCTCGATGCACCAACTGCCAGCTCGCCGAGCTATTGGCGACCGGTGGCCATCGCCAGCACTTTGCTGCTGGCCCTATTGGTCGGCAAGATAAGTTTTTCGCCAGAGGCGCCAGAGGGACAAAACGATGCCCTACTGCATACCCTGGCCGCCATAGAGGCACAGCACCAGACAAATATCGCCGCCCTCACCCTAACCAAGCAGGTCGACTGGAAAACCAGTCCCTATAGCCAACCGGTTGAGCAGGGAATAGAACAACTCAGGACGGCGGCCAAAGAGATCTATGAAGCGCTAAAGCTTAATCCCACAGACAAGCAGCTATGGCAGCTGTGGCTATGGACACAGCAAAGAGAGATAGAGTTAATCAAACAGGGGCAAAAACTCCCTGTCAATCGCGACACCACAGGAGAGATTATATGAAGATGCAAACTAAAACTGCCTATCTGGCTATGCCCCTATTACTACTGAGCCAATCCTTGTTAGCGGCTCAAAGCGTGGATAAGCGCATCGAGGTCGAGGGCGATCTGCGTCTGAACCTTGAGGTTCAGCGCGGCGACGTCGAGGTCCTCTCCTGGGATCAGAACGCCATATCCATCACAGGCACCTTAGATGAACTGAGCGAAGGCCTTGTTGTAGAGCAAAAAGCCGGCACTATCTCCATCGAAGATAAACTGCCTCGCCATTACTCGGGCAGCAATAAGGAGGGCTCACGCCTTACCATCAAGGTGCCAGCAAAGCTCAAGCTAAACAGCGAAGGGGTATCGGCCAACTACAGGGTCAGTCAGCTATCGGGCGATATCAATGTGCAGACCGTCAGCGGCGACATTAAGGTCGAAAGCCTTAAGGAGCAAGTGTTCATCAATACCGTCTCGGGCGATATCAGCAGCCAAGGGCTGCAGGGCAAGCTTAAACTGGAGACGGTATCGGGCAACATCAAAGACAAACAGAGCCTGGGCAAGGTTAGCTACACCCTGGTTAGCGGTGAACTTAACGCCGACAGCAGTGCCGACCAGGTCTCTATCGAGCTGGTCTCGGGTGATGCCAAGATGACCTTAGATAAAGTGGATCGCCTCAAGGCTCAAAGCGTCAGCGGGGATCTGAACCTCTCGGTATCCGCCCTAGCCACCAAGGCCAGCTTGGATAGTGTCAGTGGCGACATCAGCTTTAGCCTACCGGCAACCCTGGATGCCACCTTCGCCATCGACGGCGGGCCAAGCGGCGACATCGACAATCGCCTGACACAGGATAAGCCGAAAAGACCTAAGTATGGTCCCGGTAGCTCACTGCAGTTCCAGATGGGTAACGGTAGTGCCGATATTATCGTCAGTACCATAAGCGGTGAAATCAACCTCAAAGCACGTTAAGCTTTGAAATTGAAAAAGGGCTTTTAAAGCCCTTTTATCTTTTTAATCCATCATTCCAATCTAAAACCCCAATCTAAAACCCCACGGCCTCGACGGCTGAATCTCCTAAGAGCAGCTCGATAAACTGCGAAGCTGTCTGACTCAGTCGACGATTTCTCATCGAGACGACACTATAGCTAGCGTTAATACTGGGAATACCAACCACATCCAGCGCAATCAATTCACCGGACAGCAGCTCCTCCCGCACTGAAATATCGGGCGTGATCACCACCATATCGCACTCTTTTATGGCCGACTTGATGGGTTGAAATTGTGCGTATTTTACGAGTCCCGCAAAATCATGGCGCTCCTCATCAAAAAGATCCTCAAAGCGTTGCTTGAGCAGTTGTGGCATAGCACTGGGCATCCCGAGAGGATAATCTCGCAAACTGGGTAAATAGATCCTGCTTAATCGCGTTAACGGGTGATTGGGGCGGCAACAGAAAATCGCCTGAGATTGCGGCAAGCATTGAGTCACCAGATTATCATGCTGATCAAGCAAGGTGGCATTGGTCTCGGCGATAAACATATCCAAGTGCCCCTTGAGCAACTGTTGGTAGAGGCGGTTCCAGCTCTCCACTTTCAGCTCCAAAGAGATCTCTGGATTATCGCGAATAAAGCGACCTACTATAGGCCCAATAATACTGTTGGATGGAATGGGGCTAGCACCGATAACCAGTTTAGCTTTTTCTATTCCCTGCTTAGCCTTGATCTCTGACTCCAAGTATTCCATTTGACTGACAATCAACTCCCCCTGTGCCAGGACTAAACGGCCATACTCTGTCAGGGCGAATTGTTTTTCGTCACGCGCTAAAAGACTGGCTCCCAAGCGCTCTTCCATCTTCTGAATACTGCGAGATAACGATGGCTGTGCGAGGTGTAACTCTTCGGCAGCCTTACTAAAGCTCTTTAACCTCGCTAATACAATAAAATGCCTTAAATGTCGTAGTTCCATCAACTAAACCCTGTTTTTGTTTTTATTTTGGTTTTGAGTAAGCCCGGCACCTAACATGCTCGAACAACATTTCTATCACTTTGCATGACGAAGTTACATAGGCGCCAATACTCACAAACAGGGTCACACACCTATGCCGATTAACAGCCAATTGGTGTCGGCTCAAACATCGTAAAATCAACCACTATAAAATCAGAGAGTTAAAAAAGTTACCAACAGTGCTCACCATACAGATACATCCCAAACCATCCAAATAACACAAATTTAACAATTTGTATCAGTTTGCTACCAAATGCTACATCCACTGTGACGTTTGCCCCCATCACGACAACCACGACAGCAGGCCAAAGAAGCGCATTCGACCAGTAAAAATCAAAAATCTGGAATCAATAACCACTTAACGGACAATTAACAGGCATCCAAACCAACGGACAGATGGTTATCCTCTTGATTTGATGATCCAGCCCTACCCATTCATACACTTTGTGCATACCCCTATAGCTTTTACGCATTAGCTTGTCACTGCAATACCCAATAAAAACGATAGTTGTACGAGTACCTTACTTTTGCACCCAAGCCCAAGCTTTGAAAAAGAAGAAAAAGGGAACGATCAATGAAATTGAAGAAAATAACGCTCATGACAGTGGCAGCAATCTATGCTGGCGCTGTCGGAGCCAGTGCTATACAAAGCGCACAAACGACGCCAGCTGGCGCTCAAATTAAACCCATTAAAGTCACCGACGAGGTAATACGATCTAATGAAGATCGTTTTCGCGATCGCGCTTTTCCTGATGCATCTGCAGAGACTCAACCGACTGTAGGCCGAAATGTACACCGCGCCTTTAGTGATGAAAACCGCAAAGTGCCATTCCAATTTGAAGCCGATATTCAAGGTGAGCAAACCTACATTATCGAATTGTCAGACAAGCCGGTATCGCTATACCAGGGCGGTAAGGCAGGTCTTCAAGCTACTTCTGCAAGAAGCAATACGATCCCTGCAAGTTTAAGCCCAGATTTACATAACAAAATTGACCTAAACAGCTCAGCTGTAAAAGCTTATCGCTCTCATCTTAAAAGCCAACAAGATGCGATGATTTCACAAATATCGAGCACAGTCGGGGCAAACGAAACCCTGGCGCAATATCAGTTGGCCTTCAACGGTATGTCTATGCGCATGACGCAAGATCAGGCTGCCAAGGTGGCTAATCTACCTAATGTGGTCAGCGTGACCCGTGAAAGGATCTACGAGCTACACACTGATGTGGGTCCACAGCATATAGGTGCCGACAAATTCTGGACCGGTGAAGTGACTGGAACAGCCTATACAGGTAAAGGCATTGTAATAGGTGTTCTCGATACCGGTATCAACACCGACCACGTGTCGTTTTCAGCCCAAGGCGATGATGGTTATGTCCATACCTTGCCCGCGCGTTACGAGCACTATTTAGGCGACTGTGAAATAGAAGAGTTCGCCAATATGTGTAACGACAAACTTATTGGTGTTCGTTCATACCCTATCATTACCGACTCTTACACAGAAGCCAGCTTCCAGCCCGAAAAAAAATGGTGGGAGATCACTGGGCCTGTGCGTCCGCAAAATGGTGAGGACTATAATGGTCACGGCTCACACACCGCTTCGACAGCTGCCGGTAACGTACTGTTAAATAAGCCATATATGGTAACGGATGTTGGCGTCACCAGTGATGGTAAAGCGACCAACCTTGAACTTCCTCGCATGTCGGGGGTTGCGCCCAATGCCAACATCATCATGTATCAAGTTTGTCACCCAGGTGACGGCACCTTAAACGAGTTTCGCGGCTGCCCTGGCTCTGCGCTGCTCGCAGGTCTTGAAGATGCGATTGCAGATGGCGTGGATGTAATTAACTATTCAATTGGTCAAGCCTTTGGTAATTTCCCTTGGGAAGACCCAATGGAAATGGCGTTCTTGGCAGCTCGTGAAGCCGGTATCTCGGTTGCCGCATCTGCAGGTAACTCTTTCGACCCAACGGTTGCTAGCCAAAGACATGGCGCCATTGACCACCTTTCTCCTTGGGTGACCTCAGTTGCCGCCACCACTCACAGCCGTGAGTTTGGCGTTGAAGGCAAGATGCTCACCGGCGTAACCGGTGGCGATCAACCCCTTGCTGATATTGAAGGCGGCGGGATAACCGACAGCTATACAGGTCCGGTTGTAGACGCCAAGGCCTATGGTTGGCAATACGAAAAATGTAACGACCCCTTCCCAGCAGGCTTCTTTGACGTTGCACCAGATGGAACACCATTTGATGTGGCGCCTATCGTCGTCTGTAAGCGCGGTGATATAGCCCGAGTTGATAAAGCCGTAAACGTTGCCGCAGGTGGTGCTGGCGCAATCATCTTACGTAATGCCAGCAGCTCAGAAACTATCGCTAACGATCCTTTCGTAATCCCTGGCATTCATGTGCCTTATAGCGCCTATTATGGCGATGCATCTAACAACTGGTATGGCCTATCTAAATGGCTGGCTAACGGCAGCGATCACAGACTGACTATTACCGCCTCTACCGTAGTAACTAAGACTCGAGATGCCAATTATGTGGCCGACTTCTCCTCTCGTGGTCATAACTTTGCTAACCCAGAAGTAATGTCACCTAACCTGGCCGCACCAGGTGTTGACGTGTATGCCGCTTGGGCAGATGACATGCCAATGACAGCGGTAGGTACGCCAGGTGACTATAATGCGATCAGCGGCACCTCAATGGCTGCCCCACATGTTGCAGGTGCGATGGCGCTATTGAAACAAGCGCAACCAAGTTGGACCCCTGCGCAAATTCAATCGGCACTAATGACCACCGCAAGCTTAGAGGGGGTGACTCGCAGTATCGAAAGCTACCGTCCCGATGGCGTTGAAGCCGCTAGCTTCAACGATGCGGGTAGCGGTGTCATCAATGTGGCTAAGGCATACAAGGCCGGCCTCATCATGGATGAAACTGCCGATAACTACCGCGCCGCCAACCCTAAAAATGGTGGTACTGTCAGCAGCTTGAACTTGCCTTACTTCTTCAATGAAAGCTGTAACGGCACCTGTACCATGATGCGTACCTTTACCGCCACTCAAGACGGTACTTGGACGGTCGATGCCAAGGCATTAACCATGGAAGGGGCTGACATGTTGTCATTGGAGGTGTCTCCTGCAAGCTTCACCTTGGCCGCAGGCGAGTCGCAATCCATCATACTAACGGCAAAAGTGCTAGAAGTTCAGGCACCAGGTGCTGACTCATCTTCTCTGCGTTTACTCGGAGATGTGACTCTAACGCCAAGTGCCAGCGACATGCCAATGCAGCACCTGCCTGTAAGCATACGCTACAGCGGCACCAGCATGCCTGAGAATGTGATGGGCAAGATCCATCGCAAACAAGGTCATCTGCTGACACCTGAAATTCACACCGAAGAAATTCAGCAGTTTAACTATGAAAGCAATGGATTAGTGAAAGCTGAGCGCATTGATGCGCAGATGAAGCGCAGCGACGCCAGAGGTTATGCTAACCGTGCAGAGCGAGAAGCCGATGGCCAGGTAGTACGTTTCTTCGACGTACCCGAAGGTACTAAGCGTATCGTTTGGGAAGTCATTCATGCCGATTTAAATGCCTACGCGTCTATCTACTTAGGTAAAGACGTTAATGAAGATGCTGACATTCAGTGGTTAGATGAGGCGATCTGTTATTCAACGCTAGATAGCAATGATTTCTGCGCTATCAACAACCCTACGCCTGGAAAATACTGGGCCTACGCGGTTAACTACAAGTATGAATATGAAGACCCCGACAATCTTGCAGATAACTTCACCCTAGCGTTAGCCATTATTGGTGACCAAGACGAGGGTAATCTCGTCGCCTCAGGCCCAGAGATGACCAATGGTATGGATCCATACCGTGTGCAGCTCAACTATGATTTACCCGACGCAGAAGAAGGTGATATCTACTACGGCTATATGGGTATTGGTAGCGACAGCTATAACAATGCCAACCTAGGTTATATTCCGGTGCAGCTGATTCACAGCGGCAGCGACACCCAGGTAACCGCCGGCCAAAGCGCTGCCAAAGCAGGCGATATTGTCGAGTTCGAAGTATCACTTGCCCCTAACCTACTCGGTGGCGAGCGTGAATTCAGCTTGAGCACCGAACTAGACCCAGGCTTACAGCTTATCGAGGACTCAATTAGCGTTGCCGGCTACCCAGAGTATGCCGAGGCGATGACAGTTGACGGCAACACCATTAGCTTTAATGCTGTGCAACCCTCTTCGGTCGCGACTAAGCGTCACTATGTATTTACCACAAGTGTCGAAGATGCTACCTGCCGAGTCCCTAGCGAGCTGCAGTTCGATGATGAGCTTTATGTCGATCTCAGTTATAACCTACCGAGCTCAGCAATGGGTATTACAGGCTATTCTAACCGCTACTTGACGTTAAACATGTCATCTAATGGCTTACCTCATGTGCCGCTATACGGTGCAGAAAAAGATATGCTTCATGATATCTTGGGGATCTCACCATTTGGTTATGTGAAGTTCGATGAGCTGCCTGATTTCTATAACTATCATCGTGAATTCAACGATAGCTTCCAGGACTTCCCTGATACGATAGTTGCGCCGCTCTGGCGTGGTGACGTGATGATGTCAGACCCTCGCTTTGATATGGATCGTGGTGAACCAATAAACAACGTCTACGGCGCTGTCATGGGTGACTACTATGTCTTCCAATGGAAAGGCGGTAGCGAAGTACGCAACATGTTCACCGGTAACAATAACCCTGATCCTGATGCCTTCTTCGATATTGAGACCATTATCTCAACCAAGATCGATTTTGCTCCGGGTCAGCATGAGATGATGTTCGGCTATAAGTCCATGGAAACCTTTAATGCTCATTTCGGCTCTATCGGTCTGCATGGTTACTATGGTGAACGTATGACTTTTGCCCCTGTCGGTGGCTGGTTAAACGATGGGTTTGCATTCAATAATGTGGATGAGAAAGTGGCTGAAGGCATGCTGGTGTGTGCTAACTATCAGGGTCCTGAAAGCTCAGGTCTGACCGTCACCTTCTCTGCTCGTGTATCGGCGAACGCCGTTGGCCTTGATAATGCGGTTACCGTATCAAGCCAATACAGTGATTCAGAAATGATTACTGTATCGGAAGTGATCAGTGCACCAAGCAACCTGAAGCTTGTTGCTATTGGTGACCAAAGCATCGAGGAAAACAGCACGCTTACGCTAACTGTGGCCTACACAGATCTGAAAAACACTGTAAATGGTATTCAGGTCAGTGGTGACAATATCAGTGCGACCACCGAAGGTGACACTGTTGTTATCACACCAACTAAAGACTGGTATGGTGAAACCATGGTTACCGTTACTGTGCATGACATGGCCTATCCGTCTGATGCCGACTCAACCAGCTTTATGCTGACAGTGAACTCAGATGGTGTGGAACCCGCACCTGCGCCAGAAGTTCCAGAAGAGTCAAATGATAGTGACTCGGGTGGTAGCCTTGGCTTCCTGGCACTGGGTCTACTTGGCCTGTTGGCTGGACGCCGTAAACTGCACTAAACCGCAGTTGGCAAAAGAAAACCTGTCGTTAATTTCGACATAATCTAAGGGCCCTCATAGAGGGCCCTTTTTTATGCGCTCAAATCAGCTCGCGCAGTGCCTTATTCCATACCGTGGCAATCGGTACACTCTTTAATGGTCAACTCAGGCATATGAATCTCTGCATCCGGCGCATGGTTATCACCTAAGGCATGACAATCATTACAGGTCGCGAGTGTTGCCTCTGACTCGGTATGCATAGTGATATCGATTGACTCGTGGCAATCACTACAATCGACAGCAGCGGCAGCACCGGCAAAAAGCAGGCCGGCGGCTAAGGTAGCTAATTTTTTCATCTTGGGCTCCTGGTATCAGCAAGTTTAATAGCTAAATCTAACGTTTTCACCGCGCAAACAGGCGAGCAAGACAAGGCCTTACTCACCAAATACAGGGTGTTACTCACGCCAGCTTTACCAGCCAAGATTAAGCGAAACTTAAAAAACGATACCGAACAAAGGAAGTGCAAACAGGATCATGTTTTGTATTAACACTTTGTGAGCAATAGCAAAATTTCATCAAAGCCTAAAACCAAAAAAGCTGCCCTAGGGCAGCTTTTTATACAGACACTTAATGGTGCGTTTAGAAAGAGGTACGCTTATAACGGCGATATTCCGCCGTCCAGAAGTTATCTTCTATCGTCTGTACCAAGAGCTCATCACTACAAGGCAGCGCATGACCCTGTTCTATCGCCACTTTGCCTACCGCAAAGGCAATATGCTTACTGACCGCATGAATATCTTCCAGTGCTGGTAGCAAGGAGCCCTCACCCTCTTTGGCCAAAGGAGAACACTCTGCCAGCGCGCGGCTCGATGCCATTAACATCTCATTGCTGACACGCTTGGCGCCAGACGCCAGCACGCCCAGGCCGATACCTGGGAAAATATAGCTGTTATTACACTGGGCGATCTCATAGGTCTGCTCCTCGATCACCACAGGCTCAAACGGACTACCGGTTGCCACCAGCGCCTGGCCCTTAGTCCAGTGCAGGATATCTTTTGGCGTAGCCTCGACCCGACTGGTTGGGTTAGACAGTGGGAAGATGATAGGACGCTTACAGTGCGCGTGCATCGCCTTGATGATCTCTTCACTGAACAGACCCGGGGCTCCAGATACACCAATCAATACGGTTGGTTTACCGTTATTCATCACATCCAGCAGAGAGATGTTCTCGCTCTCGGTATTCCAGCCCTCAACCTTGGCCACCTTTTGCGCCAGGTTCTGCTGAAATGGCAGCAGGTTAGGCATATTGTCTTGCAATAATCCCCAACGATCGACCATAAAGACCTGCTGGCGAGCCTGCTCGTCGCTTATCCCCTCAGAGACCATCTGGGCGATGATCGCCTCGGCGATACCACAACCTGCGCTACCGGCACCGAGAAAAGCGATTCGCTGCTTACTGAGTTTAGTCTTCGCCGCCTTACAGGCCGCTAACAAGGAGCCCACTGTCACTGCAGCAGTACCCTGAATATCGTCGTTAAAACAACAATATCTGTCTTTGTAACGCTCCAGCAGCGGCATGGCGTTTTTCTGGGCAAAATCTTCAAACTGGATCAAAGCATCCGGCCAGCGTCTATTGACCGCCTCCATAAAGGCCTCAACAAACTCGGCGTACTCTTCACCGCCAATACGCTGATTACGCCAACCCATATACATAGGGTCTTCCAGCAGATGCGGGTTATCTGTGCCTACATCTAAGGTAATGGGCAGCGTATAAGCCGGACTGATACCACCGCAGCTGGTGTAGAGCGACAGCTTACCGATAGGGATACCCATGCCGCCGATCCCCTGATCCCCAAGACCTAGGATACGTTCGCCATCTGTGACCACGATGATCTTCACCTTCTGACGGGTCGAGTTATTCAAGATATCGTCGATACGATCTTTATTGGGATAAGAAATAAACAGGCCACGGTTACGACGATAGTTTTTTGAAAAACGCTCACAAGCCAGACCAACCGTCGGGGTATAGATGATCGGCATCATCTCGGTAATGTGGTTTTGCACCAAACGATAATAGAGGGTCTCGTTGGTGTCCTGAATGTTTCTCAGATAGATATGCCTGTCGAGATCATTGCTGAAGTTTTTGTACTGATCATAGGCACGCGAAGCCTGCTCTTCGATAGTCTCAATCACATGGGGCAGCAAGCCTTCGAGGTTAAAGAAGATACGCTCCTCTTCGGTAAAAGCACTCCCCTTGTTGATTAAGGGTGCTTCAAGAATGGCTGGGCCGGCAAAAGGAAGATATAGCGGGCGTTTATTATCGTCCATTGGTAACCTTTTCTCTATCTGTGGGTATGGTGGAATGGCTGTGCTATCAATTTTGGCAAGATTACCACAAAGTGTGATCTTTGTTGCCTTTCCGTCGATCATTTTTTTGATTATTTTCACACCCCTATTGTTTTAAACACCCATCGCTTTGACCAAACTGCAGGCATAAAAAAACGCGGCCTGAGCCGCGCCTTTAGCAAATGATAGGATTTACTTACCGCGATATTTGATCGACAAGCCAGTTAAGAAATTACGCAGCACCTGATCACCGCACTCCTTGAAATGCTTATGGCCGGGCTTTCTAAACAGGGCGCCCAGCTCAGACTTGCTCATATTGAAATCGGCCAGGGCCAAGGTCTCGATAACGTCCTCTTCACGCATCTCCAGTGCGATCCTTAACTTCTTAAAGATCAGGTTGTTGTTTAACTGAGAGACTGGAGATGGGATCTCGGCGCCTTCACGCAGGCCACGTTTCTCGATAATCAAACCATCCAGAAACAAACAAAGCGTCTTGTCATTGCAAGGCTTGTAACCCTCTTCGGCCTCTTTCTTCAACATGTTGAGCAAGACCTCTTGGTCCATCTCATGTTTGACCTTGGCGAAGATCTTGATCATCTTGGCATTTTTGTAATCAAATACAAAGCGTAAACGGCGTAAAATATCGTTATTAATCATGGCTTAAGTTCTTAAATAATCGGCTCGCGCGGGTGCGCCTGCCTCTGGGACGACATTATAGCCGACTTTGCCCCTGCGAAGCCGCTTTATTTTCACTGCCCTGCAACAAGGCATCTTGTAGCGCCAGGCGCAGTTTGTCATGCAGACCAAACACCTTATCCATGTCATCCAGAGGCCAGGAGGCGTTTTCCAGCACCACTAGGTAAGTGTCGTACTCGGGATAGCTTAGACTCAGAGACTGATAACCCGGCAGATAGCCTGAGTGACTGTACTCTTTGATGCCCTGGAGATTCACCTGCACCCCATAGCCGTAATAGAGTGACGACCAGCGATGGGGACGTAACACCCTCGGCGTTATCATCGCCTGATATTGAGCATCAGGTAGCAAGTTACCGCCATGCAAGGCCCGTAAATAATTTAACAGACCCGAGGCAGTGCCTGTCATGCCACCACCGGGTAGCAGGTTCATCTGTACCTCATACTCTATAGGTTCACCAGAGCCGATCTCTATACCCTGAATCAGCCCTTGCTGCGCTCCTAACTGGGCCCTGATGCCACTAACGCCATGAGAGGCTAAGAAGCGGTTTACTAAAGAGGCAAAAGACTGCTGATACTGTGCCTCAAGCAACTGAGCCAGCACCTGATAGCCTAAATTGGAGTATTGAAAGTCACTGCCCGGCGCGAAGCGATTGGCCTTACCCTGCGGCGCTATCCCCGAGCTGTGGCTGAGCAGCTGATCTATAGTTATTCGCTCGTCGTAGCTCGCCAAACCGGCCGCTTTCAGATAGGGATTAACCTTATCATCCAAAGTAAATTGTCCATCGGCAACCGCCTGCATCACCAGGGCGGCAGTGATCATCTTGCTCTGAGAGGCCAACATAAAGCGGCTATCGAGTGTGGGAGGGGTTCCCTCTTGATAGGTATCGCCCTTGAGGTAGACGATATTACCGCCCTGCATCAGGGCGACTAAGCCGTAAAAGGGTCGCTCATTATCGGCGATGATCGCATCCAAACTACGACCCAGTGCCACATTGCCTGTCTGGCTTAGGTCGGCTTTTACCTCACTCGGCGCCGCCAGAACTAACGGGCTAGTGCCCAATAGGCTGGCCAGCAGGCATAGGCTAGCCAATCTGATACGCTTTCTCATCTTGTTTTCATCCATGTGGTTTCGGCGGCCTTATCAGCCTCCATGACTCAGCCGAGCCATTTCCAATATATAAATAAAGCCGCAAACCCTAACAGATAAGCCATACCTATCCAAGAAAGCAGTCGCATGGCCAGCCCATAGCGAGCACTCGGCGCCAAATTGTCACTGGTCATCAAACAGTAATTGAGCCAGGCAAAGATGATGGTGGTCATAAAGGCCAGGGTCATCACAAACTGCAGCAGCGGCAATAGCGCTCCCTTGAAGAACAAGATGATCCCAAGTCCCAAGGCGCTCACCAACAGCATGATAATATTTAGGCCGCGTTCGCTAGCCTCTTCGCCTCTCAACAATTGAACACTCAAGGCCAAAGTCCGGCTATAACCATCGACCACAGTCACTGTGGTGCTGAAGATACAGAGGAGTGCTACCAGGGCGATCAGGTAACGACTTCCCTCACCCAGCACCTGACTGTAGAGCTGGATCAACTGCTCGGCAAACTTGGCACCAGAGGGCGAAAAGTGCACCCCAGAGCCGTGCATCACCATGGCGCCGAGCGAGAGAAACACCAGGGCCAAGACTGCCGTGGTGATAAAGCCTAAATTAAAATCGAACAGCGCCTGCTTGGGCGTCACCTGCTGCTGTTTCTGCTTCTCCAGCAGCCACAGAGAGTTCCAGCAACTGACCTCTATCGGCGCAGGCATCCAGCCCATCATGGCCACCAAGAACCCCACATGAGCCCACTGCCAAGGTGAAGGCGACACGAAACCCGGCGTCAAAATAGACTCGGCATTAAAGGCCAACGCCGCTGCGCTCAGGGTGGTGACCGTCAAACAGAGCATGATCACCTTAGTCACCTTGTCGAGCACCCGGTAGTGGCCAAGTACCAGCAATAGTAGGCTGGCCAGCAAGACGATCAGCGCAAGGAGATCGATAGGCAAGGGAATAAACTGAGTCAGCAGCGCCGCCGTTAACATGGCGACCCCGGCCGTACTGGCGACCGCCGCCAGGGCGTTGAGTATTGAGAAGAGGATCAGATACCCGCGCCCCTGCCGCTGATAACCGTGCAGCAGGCTCTCACCCGTGGCTGCCGTGTAACGTGCTCCGGCGGCAAAGAAGGGATATTTGAGCAGGTTAACCAGTAAGATCACCCAGGCGAGCTGCCAGCCAAACTCGGCACCGGCGCGGGTCGAGGCCACTAAATGGGAGGCGCCGATGGCCGCGGCCGCCATCAAGAGGCCTGGCCCGGTGGCTCTAAAAAGGCGCGTAGACTGCTGCCAAAGTGTCAAATTCGGGGCGGTTACAGATAATGGCTCCACTGGGTTTATTCTCCAGTGCTCAGGCTGCTTTGCTGAGCCTTATCTGCCTCAGATGGCGGTGTTAACCTGGCTTCGATGCGCACTAGCGTCTCACTAATACTCTGCAAGCAGGCTAAGGTCTGAGTCGCCAAGTCGGCTTTCGCCTCGGGCCTTATCTGGCTTTCACTCAAGGCACTTTTTTGCGCCATCACGGCCGCGCGAAACTCGGCAACCTCTTCCACACCTGTCAGGCTAATCAAGGCACCAGCACCAGACTGGCCTGCAGTTTCAATGGTCAGTTTATGAATGCCGAACAGGCGCATCAAAGGCCCCTGAATCATCGCCATATCGGTGATCTTATCCAGCGGCACGGTATTTTCGGTGCGGGTAAGTATCCCCTTGCGCACAATTAACTTCTTGGTCGTCAGCTCGGCACTCATATTGGCGATATAACGATTGGTCACTAATAGTCCCAGAGGAATCCAGAGCAGAAGCAGAGGAATACCGACAACAGTCACCCCTAAAAGCACAGCCCCCGAGGTCAACCAATAGAGCCCGAGCTTAGGGCTAAACCTGGCTTCGAGCAGTGTATTCTCTTCCATCATCACTCCTATCTCCTGACACACCTTAGGTTGAAATAACCTATGACAATGCCAAGAGAGAAGGCATTAATCAATCAAAATCATGCGTTTATTTATTTACATTTGTTAGCAGTTCGCCCTATTGACTTTGTTACATTAGCGATTAGTTTAGTAACGTTACCGTAACAAAAGGTGACGAATGGTGGCGGTAGTGAAGAGGTAGTCACTGAATATAAATATAAAGATAAATTAGGGATAATCATGAAAAGACCTCAATACTGGCCCAGCGCTTGCGCTATCGCCATTACCCTTGCGCTAACCCCTCACGTATATGCCAACGATGATGTTGAACGTATCGAAGTCACAGGCTCTCGTATTAAACGTACTGACATTGAAGGCCCATCGCCTATCCAGTCGATCAACAAAGACGATATTGCCAACATGGGTTTCGATAACCTACAACAGTTACTGGAACGTATGCCGGCCAACGGTGCAGGGGCCTTCTCTACCCGTGGAAACAGTCAAGACTCAACCGCCAATGGCGCCGCCTCTATCAGTCTGCGTGGCATGGGCCCAGATGCGACCTTGGTACTAATCAATGGTCGCCGCGTAGCCATCAGCTCATTTGCCGAAGGGATCACCAACTCCTTCGTCGACATTAACAATATTCCTATCTCTGCCATCGAACGCATCGATATCCTAAAAGATGGCGCCTCAGCGATTTATGGCTCTGATGCCATCGCCGGTGTGGTAAACATCGTTTTGCGTAAAAACTTCGAAGGGCTAGAAATTAACTTAGGCTATGGTGATGCCTCTGACTCTGGTTATGATGAACAAAGCGCTAGCATGCTGTGGGGCATGCAATCGGATAAGGGCAGCGCCTCTATCATTCTCGACTACTTTAAAAACAACACCCTAGCCGCCAGTGAGATGGGTCGCTTCGGTACAGCGAATCAAAGTCCATACGGCGGTGAAGATTTCCGTTCATCACGCGGTTTCCCGGGCTACTTCTATGTCGATGGCGTCAAGACGATAGATCCAGATTGCCCGCCTGACTCAGCCACTGCCAGCGGCAGCTGCCTGTTCGACTATGGCCCTTATAACCTCACCATTCCTGCCGCAGAACGTGTAGGCGCCATCGCCCAGTTCGACTATAACCTGACTGATGAGCTAACGGCATTCCTCGAAGTCGCGGCGCAGCACAACACCTCTGAAGCTGGCGGCGCACCGACGCCTCTGGATGAAGATGCCATGCTGACCGTACCCGGTACCCACCCCAACAATCCTTGGGGTACGGATATCGAGATCGGCCGTTACCGTACCGTCGATGCCGGCGCACGTCGCTGGGACATCGAATCTGACACCCTGCGTATGGTCGCTGGATTGCGTGGTTCAATGGATGAGTGGGACTGGGAAGTCTCATTCCAAAAAGGTCGCAGCGAATCGACCCAAAAAGGTGACAGAAGCCAGGGCTGGGTAAGAACCGACTTCTTGCAAGCTGAGATCGATGCCGGAAATTACAACCCCTTCGGTGGCACCATGAACCCTCAAGAGGTGATCGACCGTATCACCACCAGCCTGGTTCGCCAGGGGGTGTCACACCTGACCGCCTATGATGCTAGCATCACTGGACCTGCCTTTACCCTGGCCGATCGCGAAGTGATGATGGCTGCGGGTATTGAGTACCGTGAAGAGGATGTGAGTGATGTTCCAGATGATCAGTTCCAGCGCGGGCTTATCTTCGGTACCGAAGCCGTGTCAGCTCAAGCGGATCGCGATCAATACGCCGCCTATGTGGAATTTTCTATTCCAGTCACAGACAACTTTGAGCTACAACTGGCTGGCCGCTATGACCACTATAGCGATTTTGGTTCAACCACAAACCCTAAGGTCGCCTTCCAGTGGGGGATCACAGATGAGCTAACGGCACGCGCATCATGGGCAACGGGCTTTCGCGCACCATCGCTGGCACAAATCGGTCTTGGCCCATCGAGAGAAAGTAGTTTCTTTATCGATACCTACCGCTGCGATGCTGACAATGTCGACTGTACCGCTCTGGATTACAACACCGAGTTTGCCGGTAACTCAGACCTGGATGCCGAAGAATCAGAAACCTGGAATGCGGGCCTGATTTGGGCACCAACCCAAAAATTTGATGTTGGCTTCGATGTCTTTAGCATCACTCAGGACAATAAGATCGATAAGCAGCCGCTAGGTGAGATCTACCTGGCTAACTGTAACGATCAAAATAGCACTGTGTGTGAGCGTCTGGCGCCGCAGCCAGGACAATCTTTAGGCCCTATCAGCCTGATCCACTCGAGCTTTATTAACCTCAGCTCACAAGAGGTGCAAGGGGTGGATGTATCCAGCCATTATGGTTTAGAGTTTGATAGTTACGGCGAACTTAAATTTGGACTGGAATACAGCTACCTACACAATTTTGAGAAAGACAAGCTAGATTACACTGGTGAATATCGCTACCCACAACATCGTTGGTTGCTCACCACAAACTGGACCATGGATGACTTTGCCGCCAACATCAACTTCAGCTACATAGGTGAGTTTGAAGATACGCCAGACATCAACTTCGACGGCGTCCTCGATTTTGAAGAGAATGAGTCACGAATGGTTGATGCACAGCTACTGGTGGATATATCAGCCTCCTACCGCTTTAACGACATCATCAAATGGAGTGTTGGCATCAACAACGTGTTAGATGAAGAGCCACCATTTGCTATCGGTGATGGTGACACTGACCTCTACGGCTACGTGATTGCTACCCACAATCCTATGGGTCGCTATTTCTACACTAAGGTGAGTATGAGGTTCTAACCTACACTTTCACAAAAATGGCATCCACTTGGATGCCATTTTTTATTACACTCAACACTTCTCCAACACTGAGCGAGGAAAAGGATGATCACTCTATATGGAACCCCAAGAAGCCGCGCGTTGCGTGTCTCTTGGTTGCTGGAAGAGCTGGATGTCGATTGGCAATTTCATTTCATCAACTTTGCCAAGGGCGACAACCGCAGCGAGGCCTTTTTGGCCATGAACCCCAGTGGCAAAATCCCCGTCATTCAAGATGACGATTTGGTGCTGACCGAATCGGCGGCAATCTGCCAATACCTGGCTGAAAAATATGGGCAAGGTCAATTTCTGCCCATCCCTGGCACGCCAGAGGCCGGTCATTATCATCAATGGATGAGCTTTATCATCAGTGAGCTAGAGCAGCCGCTTTGGACCATGGGCAAACATAAATTTGCCCTGCCGGAGGCCCAGCGTCACCCAGAGATCTTACCGGTCGCGGTGTGGGAGTTCGACAAGGCCGCCGCCATTGCTGAACAACTCTTGCCCGATAGTGAGTTTCTGCTCGGCGATAAACCGACCGTGGCAGATATCATGTTAACCCATACCCTGATGTGGGCCACTGTGTTTGAGCAGCAGATCCCGCCCAAACTGGCCGCCTTTAGGGACAGAATGAAGAGCCGCCCGGCGCTAGCCCGCGCGCTAGAGAAAACCGAAGCCATAGCCGCAAAGGCCGTGGATTAGGGATATCACGACAGCATAGTGATCTGAGCATCACTATGCTGCTACAGCGTGAGTTTTTAGGCTGACTGACAACCCGGCACCTCGGAGAGATCCAGCTCGATATCACCTCCCCCTGAGCCGATAGTCAAGGTATGATCATCCAGACTCATCTTATAGTCGCCCACCCAATCCAAGGTTTTAATCGGCTTCAGCTGATAGCGCCACACAGGTAAATCACACTGCAACCACACCCTATGGTAAGCCTTGCCCATGGCCCCAGGATCTATGGTCTGCACCCAGATGGCGTAATCTTCAAAACGCTTAAACTGACTCTGTTCTTTCACTGGTGCATTAAACACTAGGCTCATAAACAAACCCAAGGCTAAGAAAATAAGCTGCGCGGCGCCCAACAAATAACTTAGCCCCATAACGAAAGTTACTGGCCAGTTGCCCTTGATAACTTGAGCAATTTGACGACGAAAGCGACCGAGTAGTGATAATCCAACAAGCACGGCAATTAACTTTATCAGCAGGGCCACAGGTTGCACCTCGAGCATAAAGCTTGGATTAACCCACAAGGCCCCAAACAGACCGGGTAACAAGCTCTCGACCAACGGCAGATAGATAAGCGCGGCGATAATAACTAGGCGTGAGGTTAGCTGGCGAGACGCCTCGACTTGGTACATATCCTTGTCCAAATAAAGTTAACTTTTAGGTAATATTTGCACAAGATAGCATTGGGCCCGTTGAAGCAACACGGTTTAAAGATGAAAGATAATTAAAAAAGCCCCAATATAACGATCGGGGCTTCTGTTGTTAAGTCATGCGGTGACTCATAGCTGAGTAGCGGCCCACTTGGCACGGCTCTCGCGGCTCTCTTTCAGGCCTTCCTTTTCACGGTAAGCCTTGTAAGCCTCAACATCCAGCGGCACTAGAGTCACATCCACTTCAAGCACCAGCTTACACTCTTTCTTGATACGCCAGGCGGCGGTGTTATAAAGCTCAGTCAGTGGTAATGAGCTTAAAAACTCAGGGTTATATTGGGTATAAACAGCCTGCGTTGGGTACACCACGAAACTCAGGCGACGCTTAGGCTCTTTACTAAACAGCTCTTCGATACCATCACAGGTGTTAAGCACCTGCATCTCAATGGTCTCATCAAGCTCCAGTAGCCTCTTAGCCGCCAGACCAGAGACTTCAGCCTCGCCCGCTTCCCAGGCCAAGACATCGGCTTCACTACACTTGCTCAGCTCGCCCACCTGGGCCGCGCTTAGACCTAATGAGTGACGCAAATATTTAATTTCTATCGCATTTAATTCAGCACTTTTTGCCATCATGATTTCCAAATGTAATTAATCGTTAACTCGCGCTAAGAGGGGATCCACACCTCTTCCACCCACTGCCAAAATGACTCCCAGCTATCCTCGTCCAGTTCGCCGTCTTGCCACAACATCACCTGACCTTCCTGATCGATACAGTAAAAGTCATCACCCTGCTGACAAATGGCAATATATTCCCTCGGCAAGCCGATAGACCAGGCATAAGAGGTCACCTCGGGAAGATAAGTATGGGAATAGGGATCACTCACAGTCACCGGCTCTAAAGTGCCGTGAATCACGTCACTGGCATATAACAGATATTCCTTTAACTCTGAAGGCAAAGGGATCAGTATCTGCTCTTCGACTTCCACCAGTTGATCGAAGCTGGGCAGTTCCAGTGGCACGGGAACCGTTTGGTTCAGTTCCCTTAGTTGCTCGATAAGATCGTGCATTATCGTCTGCTCTTAATGGGCTAATGGCCGCAAGTATAATCCCTTTAACCGCAGATTGTTAATGCAATTTCACTACACAGGCCAGCAGACTATGCCGCAGCGTTTAGCAGCTCGGCACTATCTAAGCGCTTATAGTAAAGCCAGGCTTTGTGATACTGCTTATGAGACTCTTGACGCAGCGCGGTGATCTGCGCCTGTTCCAGCTCACTCAGTTCACGAGACTGACTTTTAGCGCGCGCTTCGATGGCCTGTATCTGTTCATAGACCTTATGTTCATCACCGCTTTTAATCTCGGCGATCCCTTTAAGGTGCAGCTGCACCTCGGCAATCATGCCGGTCTCGGGCAGTTGCACCAAGAGGTTGAGGTCACGATAACCTGAGGCTTTAGGCGCGGCAAAACGGTTTTTCACCTGCAACACCTTAACCTGACTATTTAATGCCTCATAGGCTGTCATCAAGCCCTGAATATCATCTGCTACCAGACTGGCTCTGGCGAGATCGGTAATGCGGCTGGCATCTCCGTCAAACTTGGCCGCTATCTTAGCCTTGGCACGCTCATAGCTTTTCACTTCGGGGAGCATCAGTTGGTAACGCTGCGCAAAATTAAGCCCTTCGAGCAGCGCAGCCAGTTCCTGTTGCGCCTCGCCCGCTAAGGCATAAAGGCTATCTAAATCTTGGCTGGCCTGATGAATGCTGACAGCAGAGCTGCTGGCAATGGCATGCAGACCATGCTGGTCTTTGCTAAATGTTTGTTTCTGCGCATAGCTGCCTCGATCATCCTTAGTATCGTTTAGGGCATCGTAATTAACCGCTAAGGCACTGCGCGTGGAGACTAATAACAGGAAAATAAAAAAAGGTCGAAACAACTTATTCATAACCGTCCTCGGTAATAGCGTTAACCTCGAACCTTTAATCTAGCCAGCACTCACTTAATCCAAGCTGAATGGGTGATGAACAATTGTTTATCAAAAATGTCATAAAAAAGAGCGCCTAGGCGCTCTTTTTAACTATTGAAATAACAGGTTACCAGATCTTCACACGCTTGCTGGGCTCAATATACATAGCGTCACCTTCTTTAACGTCGAAGGTGCTGTAGAACTCAGGCATATTAGACAGGGCGCCCACGGCACGGAACTTAGCCGGTGAATGTGGATCGGTCGCCACACGGTTACGCATCGCTTCCTCTTTCATCTTGGCACGCCAGATCTGGCTAAAGCCGATGAAGAAGCGCTCATCGCCAGTCAGGCCATCGATAACCGGTGCTTCTTTGCCATTGAGTGACATTTTGTAGGCTTTGTATGCGATAGTCACGCCAGAAAGATCGCCAATGTTCTCGCCTAAGGTGAGCTCACCATTAACATTCAGGTCATCAAACACCGCATAGTTGTTGTACTGCTCAACCAGTGCCTTACCACGACTAGCAAACTCTTGCAGATCTTGCTCAGTCCACCAGTCGCGCATATTGCCTTCGCCGTCGAACTTAGCCCCTTGGTCGTCGAAACCATGACCCATCTCGTGACCAATCACGGCGCCAATACCGCCATAGTTCACCGCATCGTCTGCTTCCATGTTAAAGAAAGGCGGTTGCAAGATAGCAGCAGGGAACACGATCTCGTTCATGGTCGGGTTGTAGTAGGCATTAACCGTCTGTGGCGTCATGTGCCACTCCCACTTACGGATAGGTGAACCTAGTTTCTCAAGCTCCTTCTCGTGGCTTAGTTGGCTTGCGCGCATACTGTTACCCACCAGATCGTCAGCCTTAATGGTTAGCTTGTCATAGTTTTCCCAACGATCAGGGTAACCGATCTTGGGATCAAACTTAGCCAGCTTATCTTTGGCCGCAACCTTAGTATCTGGGCTCATCCACTCTAAACCATCGATGCTTTCACCATAGGCGCGGCGCAGGTTTTCAACCAACTCCTGCATACGATGCTTAGCTTCTGGCTTGAAGTGACGCTTCACATAAACCTTACCAACCACTTCACCCAGCAGGCTGTTAACCGTGCTCACACCGCGCTTCCAACGAGGCTGTTGCTCTGCCTGACCGTTAAGCGTTTTAGAGAAGAACTCAAAGTTTTCACGATCCAGATCTGAGCTCAAGTTACCGGCAAAGTGAGTTAGCGTCTGCCAAGTCATGTAGGTCTTCCACACAGACAGGTCGTTCGCCTTCAGTACTTCGTTGAAACCTTCGATATAGCTTGGCTGATTAATAATGATATCGGCCTGCTTGTCACCGCCCAGGGTCTTAAGATAACCGTTCCAGTTGATATCCGGTGCCAGCTTAGGCAGATCAGCCACTTGATACAGGTTGTAAGTCTTAGTGCTGTCACGCGACTCGACTACGTCCCAGTGACGGCTGGCGATAGCGGTTTCCAGTGCCAGGATCTGCTCGGCACTCTCTTTGGCGTTTGCTAAACCGGCTAAGGTAAACATCTTCTCGATATGCGCCACGAACGCCTTACGAATATTGACGAAACGCTCTGCTTCATTGAAGTAGTAATCTTTCTCCGGCAGGCTCAAACCATATTGCCAGATATGGGTTGCATAGCGGCTCGAATCTTTCGCATCTATGTTGATATAAAACGCCAGCGGAGTACCGCCACCAATCATCTGGCTATGGGCAAAATATTCCACCAGCTGATCTTTGTTCTCAAGCGCGGCGATCTTGTCTAGCTCGCTCTGGATTGGCTTGATGCCTAGCTTATCTAACTGCTCGGTATCCATGAAAGAGCGATAAAGATCGGCCACTTTCTGCTCGTCGGTACCAGGCTTTAGATTAGGTGTCGCCGCCACCTCTTCGATAATGGCTTTAACATCGTCACGAGACTTTTCACGCAGATCGTAGAAAGCACCTGTGCTGGTACGGTCCCCTGGGATCTCGGTATTCTTGATCCAAGTGCCGTTTACATAAGAATAAAAATCATCTTGTGGACGAACAGACTTATCGAAGTTGGCAAAATCGATCCCCGAGGTCAGTGCCTGTTCAACGGCAACGGCGGCTTCTGTCTTGGCCGTTTCTGGCGCCTTAACTTCAGCCTGGTCGCTGTTGCAAGCGCTAAGACCAAGTATTAAAGAGGCACACACCCCTCCAACGAAAACTTTTTTCATGTGAATTCCTTTTATGCTTAATTGTTTTTTGTTAGCAATGCGACTGTCATGGCGAAGCCAAAAAGATGCAAAATCTGCTTCAAGCTACACATGTTAATGGGATTGAGTCGATGTAAACAAGTTTATCTGTTTACCAAAGGCAAATTTCCGGTCACTCATGTGTAAGTAAAGATTTCCTTACCTGTAACATGAGACCCACTATAGGGCGCGGATCACCCGCGCAGGATTGCCACCGACAACTGTCTTAGGGGCCACGTCTTTGGTCACCACGGCACCCGCGGCCACCACGGCTTCATCGCCTATGGTCACGCCAGGCAAAATGATCGCCCCGCCGCCAATCCATACCCGCTCGCCGATCAGAATCGGCTTTGCCGTCTCCCAGCCCTCACAGCGCCGATCGGCCTGCAGTGGATGACTCGCGGTGTAACACTGCACATTAGGGCCTATCATGGTTTGCCGCCCTATGGTGATAGCGGCGTTGTCTTGCAGGGTGACATTGACATTAATAAACACCTGCGGCGCAATATGCAGGTTTTCACCATAACTGATATAGAGGGGGAGCATGATCGCCGCCTCTGGATCGACATGGCACAGCAGGTCGCGATCCAACGCGGCCCGGCGATTCATCTTTGCATTGGCCTGCTGGCGCTGTTGCCAAAGGCGCTGAAGATCGCCATCAAGGCAGTTGTACTCCAGTGAGCTAATCATCTTGTCAAATTCGGTTAACGGCTCCATCTGGCATTTGGCTCCTTGGCTGTCACTTGAGTTAAATGAAGGTTTTGCCATGCTAACACTTTTCCTTTACTGCCTGTGGCCTCATAATGTCGCCCCAAAGCAGAAACCTTAGAGTAATACAGTGCGTCTCGACAAATTTATCAGTGAATCCACCCCGCTCACCCGCTCCCTCGCCAAGAAGGCGCTACATCGCGGTGAGGTTAGCGTGGATGGCAAGATCATCAAAGATGGCAGCTTTAAGGTCAAGGAAACCGATAGCGTCTGTCTGGACGGCGAGCCTATCAGCCCAATCGGCCCGCGATTTATCATGCTGCACAAACCGCTTGATACCCTCTGCTCGACCATCGATGAGGTTTACCCCTCTGTGCTTAACCTCGTTGATCTGCCCCAAAAGGATGATCTGCATATCGCCGGACGCTTGGATGCCGATACCACAGGCCTAGTGTTGATCACCAGCGACGGCCAGTGGTCACACAGAGTCACCTCTCCAAAACGGGAATGTGGCAAAACCTATCTGGTGCAGCTTGCCGACCCACTAAAAGAGGAGTGGGTAGAGGAGTTTGCCAAAGGGATTGCGCTGCGTAGCGAAGATGGCCTCACTAAACCGGCACAGCTAACGCTGTTGGATAGCCATCAGGCCAGACTCACCATCACCGAAGGCAAGTACCATCAAGTCAAGCGCATGTTTGCTGCCGTGGGGAACAAGGTCGTTGGGTTACACCGCGAATCTATCGGCGAGATCCTATTGGATGACACCTTGGCACCGGGAGAGTGGCGTTATCTTACGCCAGCAGAAATCGCTTCGGTCAAATAACGCCAGCCCCGTCAGTCAAGTTTATTGACCGACAATCACAGCCTTAATGCTATTGAGTAAGGCCCTGTCTGTGCGGGCCTTCTTTAGCTTTTTCACACTCTCTTTGAGCGAGGCATCTGAAAGGCGGGTAAAGATGTCATTATATTCTTTCTCCTCTATCGCCTCATCACTGTCAGCCAGCTCGGCAATATCCTGAGCCACACGGCTCAACTGTAACCAGGCATTAGCGATATAGAAACCGTGAAACTCGGCCTGAGACAACAATCCCTTAGCGCTAGCTGGTAAAGCATCCCAGGCTTGCCCAAATTTTCCCTCTTCGTCGCTGAGCAGCTCATTAAACAGGTTAGCATAGGCCTCCATCAGGTTTGATGGGATCTTGTCCATAGGGATCACTGTATTGCACACATTCAGCGCGGCCTGCTCGGCAATGGCTTGGTACTCTTGACTCGGTTTACTCATAAAAAATGTCTCAATTAGATAGGGCCAACTGCGTAGTCCCTTCGCTCATCACCAGTGCTTAGGCACCGTCTGAAGCGCGGAAAAATAAAAGAAGACGTTATACCTTAGTCAGACCTAAAAGCAAAACGCTCACTTTGTTATATAAAAGTTAAAAATAAACGCATAAAAAATATACTTTTTACTGTCAATAAATTGCCAGCCGTATAATATAGTTACAAAAAAGGCATCTGTGCTAAGGTTAAATGGTCACATAGCAAGGTTGACAAGCTAAAGAAATGACAAGAAAAACAAAAACAAAATCCTGGTTAACCCTCTTGCTACTTTGGTTAGGTCTTTCACTCTACGGCTACAGTACTATTAGCCTGGCAGAGGAAGATATAGCCGAAGAGGTGGACGCTGTTTTCGCCAAATTTGAACAGGGCGATTTTGCAGATCAGCAGAAGATCAATGATGCGCTCGCCTTTCTCTCCGCCAACATCACCCCCGAAGACACCCAGCACTATCTAAAACTACAAACCGTGCTGTGCTGGAATAGTTTCGACGTCTCTAAGCCGGAAGGGATAAAGAAAGCCATTGCCTTTACCGATCTTAAATTACTGTCGGAAGGTATATCTGCCTCGACAGAAGCCGCAACAGATTTAAGGCTATGCCGTGCCTTTATGCATCAGCTACTTGGTGAAGTAGAAGAGGCCATGGATGGGTACAACAAGGTTGTCGCCGAGGCTTACCTGATAGAATCTCCCAAATTGATCGCCGACTCACGCTCTCTTCGCGGCTCGATCTACTCCTTTCAGGGCAATTTTGCCCAGGCTTTGGAAGATCTCATCACGGCCCAAAACCTGTATGAATCGCTCAACCTACAACACTGGGCTATCTACAATCTCACTGAACTGGCCACCAGCTACCGCCGCTTCGGCGACCCACAAACCGCCATCAAATACTATAACAAGCTAGAAAAACAGTACGAAAAGACAGGTGATAAAGACGGTGCTTACTCCATCAAGACTGAGATAGCTTATGCCCTGGAGGAGCTGGGTGAATATGAGGCCGCACTTTCCAACCATAAAGCAGCCTACCAACATTGGCGAGATACCTTAGGTGAAGAGATCAGCGCCCATACTGCCGTCAATGTCGCCGGCATGCTAATTCAGCTCCACCGTCAAGCGGAAGCCAAGCCCTATCTTGAATTGGCACAAAGGTTCATCACGCCTGAGATTGGTGCCAGCTACAGCTTTATGCGCCTCTATCAAGCGCAATCGGCCTTAAACGAAGGCCGTTATCAGGAGGCGCTAGACTATATCGATATGGCCAAGGAAAGCTTTCAGCAGATCAAAAATGCTCGCGGTCTGGAACAACTGCATATGGTGCACAGCCAGATCTTCGTCGCCGAGCAGAATTGGAAACAAGCCTATGAGGCACTGCTAAGTTATATTCAGACCCACAAGTCACTGGATGCCACCCTGCAGACTAATCGCACCACAGAGATGCGTACCCGCTTTAATACCGAGCAGATAGAACGTGAAAACCAACAGCTGATTGAACTGCAAAAGGTCAAAGAAAACGAGCTAATTATTCTCAAACAGAACAAATACTTGCAGCTGACTGTGATAGTGCTTGGCTGCATCATAATGATCATTCTTTCCATTGTCGCCTACAAGCAATCACAAAAGTCTAAGCTATTGTCGATTCTGGCCCTGACCGATCATCTGACCCAGCTCCCCAACCGACGATACACCTATTCCAAGGGGGAGAATTACTTCAAATCTAAAGATGAGGCCCATCAGCCGCTATCAATTATCCTGTTTGACGCCGACCACTTTAAGAAGGTCAATGATAAATATGGTCACGATATAGGTGACAAGGTACTGATCGCTCTGGCTAATATTAGTAACGGCTTGATGCGTAAGCAGGATCTGGTTGGCCGCGTCGGTGGCGAGGAGTTTTTGGTGCTCTTACCCGGCACGACAGCCGAGCAGGCCCTTAATATTGCTCAGCGCCTGGTGACCACGGTAGAGAGCAGCAACTTCGACGATATCTATATCAACTTCAAACTCACTATCAGTGCCGGTATTGCCAGTACAGATGGTGACAAGAGTTTTGAGCATCTACTCAAACGCGCCGATGATGCTCTCTACAAAGCCAAATCATCGGGTCGTAACTGCGCGATCTTAGACCAAGCCTAGCCCTTAATCCTGACGTGAGATAAGCTCGATCTGCTGGGGGGCTGTGAAGCTGGGAAACCATTCCTGATAGAGACGCGCTAACTCACCCGATGCTTGCAGGCTAGACAAGGCGTCCAGCCAACGGTTCACCACCTCTGGCGAAGTGCCTTTAGAAAAAGCCAAATACAGATCGATCTGCGCCAGTTCAAATACCGGATACACCTCTTCTATCCCCATATTCACTTCCGCCAACAAGCGAGTGACCGCTAAGTCAGCCTGACACCAGAAACGTATTCTATCGTACTTAAGTTGACGCGCCGATTGTTGTGGAAAGCTGGCCACAGTCAGATGGTTGACCCCTTGCTCACTCAGCATAGACTCACCTAATGAGCCCCTATACACGCCAATACTCCCAAGCGCATCGAGCTCAGCCACTGAACCTGGGCTGAGTTCATCTGCCGTTTTCGCGTAGATAGAGATACGAGTGGTGGCGATAGGGCCGACAAAATCAAACAGCCTGTTGCGTTGCTGATTTTGAGAGGTCGCAAATAACAAGATATTGGGCTCACTATCTGCAATGGCATAGGCCCTCGCCCAGGGCAAGACTTCGATATTGGCCGTCTCCCCAAGCTTCTCGGCAAGCCGCTGCACCAGAGTGACGCCGTAGCCTTTGGGAACGCCATCCTCCTGATAGCTCATCGGCGCCCACTCCTCGGTCAGCATGCGCAGCGACGCCGCCGTACAGGGCAGCGACAAAATCAACAACGAAAAAAACCACAAGCTATGCTTAATCAAACGATTCCCCGAGAAAATGAACGGCCCTAGAAAGATGCTAGCCCATGATGAGGTAAGCCACAGACCTTAGGTTCAACATAAATAGCCAAAGGTTAAAAAGCAATAGCGCGGCAAGAGAGCGGAGGTCTAGACGCTGTGGGATTTGTTCACTTGGCCAAAACTGTTATCATGGCGCCACCGCTCACCCTTAGTTACCACTAATGTCTCACCCCAGTTCGTTATCGCCCCAGGCATTGCAGCAACTCGCCCTTAAGATAAAACAGTGGGGTAAAGCGCTAGGTTTCGCCCAGATAGGCATCTGCGATACCGATCTCAGCGCAGAAGAAGCTAAGCTGCAGGCCTGGCTCGACAAGGGCTACCATGGTGAGATGAACTATATGGCCAGTCACGGCATGATGCGCGCCCGGCCCGCTGAGCTGCACCCTGGCACCACACGAGTGATCTCGGCTCGCATGGACTACCTGCCGCCAGAAGCGGGGTTTGCCACTCACCTGAAAGATCCTAATCTGGCCTACATCTCTCGCTATGCCGGTGGCCGTGATTACCACAAGATGATCCGCAACCGGCTAAAAAAGCTGGGCCAACAGATAGAGGCCGAGCTGACCAGCTTAGGTCTTGAGCGCCCCAACTATCGCCCTTTTGTCGATTCGGCCCCCATTTTGGAGCGACCTCTGGCCGACAAAGCCGGACTTGGCTGGACAGGTAAACATAGCCTGCTGCTTAATCATGAGGCAGGTAGCTGGTTTTTCCTGGGTGAGCTGCTAATCGATCTCCCCCTTCCGGTAGACATCCCAGTAAAAGCAAACTGCAACACCTGCGTGGCCTGCATCAAGTCTTGTCCAACTAACGCTATCGTCGAACCCTATGTGGTCGATGGCAGGCGCTGCATCTCCTACCTCACCATAGAACTTCAAGGAGCGATCCCTGAAAAGTTCAGGCCGCTGATGGGCAATCGTATCTACGGCTGTGACGACTGCCAGCTGGTCTGCCCGGTCAACAGTGAGGCGCCGCTTACCAATGAAAGCGACTTCCACACCCGGGATCCACTCAAATACCCAGAGCTATTAACCCTCTTCGCCTGGAGTGAGGCGGAATTTCTCAAGTTTACCGAGGGCAGCGCCATCCGCCGTATCGGCCACAAGCGCTGGCTGCGAAACATCGCCGTCGCCCTGGGTAATGCACCGACATCAAAGGAGATAGTCGCGGCGCTCGAGACACGCAGAGACAGTGAAGAGGTCGATGAGATGGTGCGCGAACATATCGACTGGGCACTGGCTCGCCAGGCAAACGGTGGCGACCAGCCCAATCGTAAGACCCAGCGAGTGATCCGCGCGGTAGAAAAGGGACTGGCCCGAGATGCCTAGTCCCCAACAGAGATTAGTCTAAGGTAAACCCCACCTTCACCGTCACCTGCCAATGGGCGATCAATCCAGCCTCAAGATGGCCGCGAGTCTCGACCACCTGAAACCAGCGCAGGTGGTGCAATGACTGGCTAGCGGTTTCGATGGCATTTTTAATCGCCTCATCCGAGCTTATGGGTGAGGAACCGACGAGTTCGATGATCTTATAGGTATGACTCATGGTGGATCTCCTGTAGCAAATCGGTATCCCCTTGAGTATAGGAAAGCTTTTCATCTCCTGTGGCGCCATGCGCAAAATCACTACAGCATTAGGTAGGCTTTAAGCGCTCAAGCAACCGATCGGCTACCCGAAAGGCATTGGCATAAATAGTAAACGTCGGTGTAACACTGCCACCATTGGGCATAAAAGCGCCATCGGTTACATACAGGTTGTCACAATCATGCACCCGGCAGTCTCTGTTGAGCACAGAGGTGCGTGGATCGTCACCGAAACGGCATCCGCCCGCCACTAAGTTTGAGGTCGGATCGCTAAACACATTCCCCCAGGCTTCATCGGCCCCCATCGCCTTCATCACCTCTACCCCCCTATCGACTAAATACTGCGCCACCTTAAGATCATGGGGATGAAAACCAGCGCGCACCTTGGCCACAGGCTGCCCCCACTTGTCTTGCTCTTCATCGTCCAGAGTGACGTAACAATCATCATTGGTCAGCCAATCACAGAAAACCTCAAATTTAAAATCCCGCGACTGGGTAAAATGCGCCTTGATCTTCTGCTTAAGCGGCGTGCCCCACAAGAGGTTGCCCTCCTGCCACTTGAGTCCATTAGCCTCACCGGTCGGCGAAGGAGGATCGAACACAAAATCTAAGGTACCGCCCTTCACCGGCTTATCAAACGCCGCTTTGTCATCAATCACATACCAATCCTGCAGGGCGCGGTTAAAGAAGGGGCCGCGCAGCTTAAACCCGGCCGCCGTCTCCGCTGCTAGCTTATCGAGCTTAAACACCCCGTGACCCGTACCACCTGCGCAGCAGTGCAAGTTTTTGCCCACCTGACCAAAACGATTGCCTATCCCCTTAGGGTGTTTCTCGCCAGGGCTGGCCAGCAGCAAACGGACGCTCTCGATGGCATAGCAGGCCACCACGAATATCTTGGCCTGGATACGCTGGCTCTTGCCACTGGTATCAAAATAGTCGACCGAGCTGACCTGTCCCTTGGCATCGCTATTAAGGCGATACACCTTGGCACGGGTGATGATACGACAATGGCCGCTGGCCACCGCGTCATTCAGCAGGGCTGCACGCGAACTCCCCTTAGCCCCCGAGTGACAGCCATAACTGCCACAATAACCTGAGTATTCGCAGCTCATGCGTTGCTTAAAGGGCTTTGACAGAATGGCCCTCGCCATAGGCAAGGGAGTCAGTTTGAGCTGCTGACAGGCATTATCGAAATGGGCAGCGATGGGGTGCTCTAAGGTCGGAGGAAAAGGAAACTCAGGCGTCGATCTCGGCTCTAGCTGTGGATGTTTTACTACCTTGCCGCTGACGCCAACAATCTGCTCCACCTTGGCGTAATAAGGCTCAAGCTCCTCATAACTGATGGGCCAGTCGACCGTGTTGGCACCAGAGATGGCTGGGAAGCTAGAAGCAAGACGAAAATCCGTTGGTTTGAGACGATGAAAATAGCCGCTCATAAAGTTAGAGGCGCCGCCTACAATATTACCGCCCCAAAACTGCGCCGTGGTCTCGCGGCGCCAGCCACCCTCGCCGTCGGGAAGCTCCAGCACATGACGCTCCTCATCGAACTGAGAACGAAACACCCGGTGACGTGGCAACTGCTCATCTTTGACAAAATCCTGCTCGGTATACCAATCGCCCTTCTCCAGCACGACCACATTAATCCCCGCCTTGGCTAGCTCATAAGCGATGGGCCCAGCGCCGGCGCCGCTGCCAACAATACATACCTCAAAGGGCTCTTGCTCTTGTGTTTCACCCGCGCGCGCTAAGCCCATAGCCAATCATCCTGTTCTGCAAGGTTAAAAATCGAGATAGGTCTTACCCGGTACCGGACGTGGAAAACCAGGTTGATGCTCAAGCCAGCACCAACCAATCTGATCGGGATTGCCGCCATAAACCGGGTCTAGGGTCAGTGCCTCAATCAGGTAGTAGAGCAGCAAGGAGAACCAGTTTTCACCGGCGCGGCTCTTGGCGATACGTGCTAGCATCGCCTCCTGCTCATCCCAGGTCAGCACCAAAAAACTGCGTTTCAGCTCAGTGTCGGCCAGGTCCTCTAACCAGGCAGCCCCCTGTAAAACAAACTGCCTATCGTCATCGGCGCGATTATCCGGATCTTCCATGGCCCACAAAAGATAGCTATAGGCATTGAGATCCTTGGCCGATGGACCATCACCATCATCGGGAAACAGATGCAATTGCACGCTCTCTATGATGGCGCGGTTGATCACGTCAAAATCTTGCGGCCGAGTGGCGAGTGAAAAGCTCTCATCATCCGCCCAGCTAAACTGGGGTTTCGCCGTTAACAAGAACGCCAGTGCGCCGCTACGGGCAAGAAACGCCCGCCGATCCAACCCGCTCTCATAGGCATACTCTGTTGCCATCTTCTTCCCTCGCCCTGTCACCTTGTTCTCCTTTAGCCTGCGCCCGGCTCTCGCTGCATCGCCAGTTATAAGACCTAAGTTGAAGCCAAATGGATTCAATTGAGTGTGAATTTTTCGGCGCGCCGGGTCAACACCCAGAGCGATCCCACAAAAACCGTCGCGGCGGCAATGAGTCACAAAAGCACCTAGACTAGAAGATAAACTTGCTCAACTGCGCTTTAAGGATCTCCCATGACAAAACCTGTCATCGCCGATAACAAACCTAAGAAAGTCGAGTTAACCAAAGGAAAGGAATACTATTTTTGCGTCTGTGGCCGCTCAAACAGTCAGCCCTTTTGCGATGGTTCCCATAAGGGTACGGGCCTGACCCCCAAAGCCTTTACCCCCGAAGACACTGGCGAAGCCTACCTGTGCGCCTGTAAACACACAGGCAACGCCCCATACTGCGATGGCACCCATAAGCAGTTTGATTCAGAGCAGGTGGGCAAAGAGGGTCCAGGCCGAGAGGCCATCGCCAAAGATGATGCTGATAAACCGCCCAAGGCCGCAGCGACAAAAGAGGAGCCCAGCGTCGAACTCATCCATCAACTGGCCAGGGAGGGACTGAAAAGTCTCGGGCACCACGGCCCTATGGTCGCTATGGGGGTGCCCAGATGTCAGCTCCCCAGCTGGGATGAGATTCAGATCATGACGGCCCAGATGGCCAGCAAACCACTGTTTGAAGAAGAAGCGGTAGACACCGAGCTGATTATTGGGCCCGAGGCCCGAAAACCCCTGCGACTCAAGATCCCCCTATTGGTGTCAGACATGAGCTTCGGCGCACTTTCGCAGGAGGCAAAAGTTGCCCTGGCCAAGGGCGCCGAGCTGGCGGGCACAGGGATCTGCTCTGGTGAAGGTGGCATGCTGCCCGAGGAGCAGGCGGCCAATTCGCGCTACTTCTATGAGCTGGCCAGCGCCCAATTTGGCTATCAGGAAGCCTTGATGAGTAAGATACAGGCGTTTCACTTCAAGGGAGGACAAGGAGCCAAGACAGGCACAGGCGGTCACCTACCGGGCAGCAAGAATCAAGGCAAGATCGCCGAAATCCGCGGTATTCCCGCGGGTCAGGACGCCATCTCTCCCCCCAGGTTCAAAGACCTCAACTCTGTGGCCGATTTTAAACGCTTCGCCGACAGGGTGCGGGAACTCAGCGGCGGCGTGCCTATCGGCTTTAAGCTGAGCGCCAATCATATCGAACGGGATATTCAGTTTGCCCTGGATGCCAGCGCCGACTACATCATACTCGATGGCCGAGGCGGTGGTACGGGCGCAGCGCCGCAGATTTTTCGCGATCACATCAGTGTACCCACCATCCCTGCATTGGCGCGGGCCCGGCGTTATCTCGACCAGCAGGGTGCCAGTGGCCGGGTGACGCTCATCATCACAGGCGGGCTCAGATTGCCCATGGACTTTGTTAAGGCGATGGCACTAGGTGCCGACGGCGTCGCCCTGGCCAATAGTGCCATGCAGGCGATCGGCTGCGTGGCTGCCCGAATCTGTAATACCAATAACTGTCCCGCCGGTATCGCCACCCAAAACGCCGATCTGCGTCAGCGGCTCAATATCGACAAATCGGCCCAGCAACTGGCTAACTTTATGGCTGCCTCTACCGAGCTGATGCAGGTGATGGCCAGAGCTTGTGGACACCATAAGCTAAACCAGTTCAACTTAGATGATCTGGCCACCTGGCACAGCGAGATGGCCAGGCTCTCCGGCATTCCCTACGCAGGCGTGACACAGATTTAAAGCCATAGGCAACACCTTCATAGCCCGCCTCCTCTACGAAGAGGCGGGCCAAGCCTCTTAAGCTCAAGACAAATCCATAACTAGTAAAGACTTGTTTAACAAGATAAAAAAGTGCACACTTGCCGCCGAAGCTCTTAGGGCAACCCATAGCCAAGTTCAACGCTCGTCTCATGTCAGCCATAGACAATGTGAAGGATCACAATGCAAACCGTTATTTTATTTATATTCTTAGCCCTGCTGTTCATTACCTTAGTTTCGCTCTACATCACCTGGCGTAATAAACAACCAATCGAAGTCACCGGCGGCCCCGAACAAGTGATTTTTCTCGCAAACCAGCTGCTGCACAGTGGTCGAGAAGCACAGGCTATCGATTACCTGGAACGAGCAGCGGCCATGGGTATGGCCCATGCGGCTCAGTTCCTCGGTGAACTCTACAACCTCGAAGATACCCATCTGTTTAACCAGGCCAAGGCCAACGACTGGTTTCAAAAAGCTGCCGAACTCGATGAGCAATTTGCTCAGCTTCAGCGCCAGATGCTGAAATTTAATGTTCACCCCACCCTGGAAGGCAACAGCTCACAGCTGGAAACCATGTTGAAACCCGGTGCCGACCAGGGCAATAGCCAGCATCAGGCAGAACTTGGTAAGCTCTATCAGGAGAGCCCGCTACTCGACCCTGAGGGTATTCAGGCACTGCATTACCTGACCCAGGCCGCTGAGGCGGGAGAGGTTCAAGCAAAGTACGATCTCGCCAACCTCTGGCTCTCACCGCGCCATGGCGAGCCTGATCCCGCCAAGGCCCGAGCACTGCTACAAGAGATTCTTGATAGCGATACCAACGCCAAGAGTCTGCTGGCGAGAATGTTACTTAGTGGTGAAGGCGGCCCTGCCGAGCCCCGTGAGGCCGAGCGTTTGATGCGCGAACTGGCCCAGGATAATGACTTTGCCCTCATCGAGCTGGCCCGCCTCTATCAGCAAGGCAAAGAGCTGCCCCAGGATATCTCCAAGGCGGAGGAGTGTCTGCGACAAGCCATCGCCATGGATAATGACAGCGCTACCTACCACCTGGGCGAGCTGCTACTCAATCATAAACTTGACCGCGACAGCCACATTGAGGCGATCGCCCTGCTGACGCCTCTGGCCGAGCAGTGGTGGACAGACGCCCTCTTCCTCCTGGGCAAGGCCCATGAAGAAGGACTGGGCACCCGCCGCCATCTAGCAACGGCCCTATCTTACTATCGCTTAGCGGCCATCGACCCAGCCCCCTACCACTTGACGCGGGTTGAGGATTTAAGTACCAAGATGGGTGAATATGAGAAGGAGCAGGCGGACAGCCTGTATCAGCAATTTCTGACCCAGCACCCGATAAGCCAATCTCAGCAGGCCAGCATAGACCTTACCCATGGGCAACGTCTGCTCCATGAAGATGATAGAGGGCGATGCCACCCGAGAGAAGCGATCCCTTATCTGGAGCGCGCTGCACTCACAGGTGAAAACCTGGCGCTGGAACCTCTACATCAGGCCTGCACTGAGCTGGGACAAAGGGTCGATGCCGCCATCTGGGCGCAGATAGCCTTAGAAGATAAGTTCTATTTTCTGCCCACCGGTGAGATGGAGATTAGCTTAGCCAGCCTCAAGCAAGGCTTTAGCGAGGCCGAGCAGGCACTGTTTGAGCAGCGACTCGATGAGCGACAAGCCGAGATCGTCGCGAACCTGAGTGCTGCTAGCAATAACACACCATAACCAAGACTCAAAAGACAAAGGGCGGCCAGAGATCTGGCCACCCACTTAATCTAAAGGCAAAGAGTCGCCAGAGTCATTAGCCCAGGCGTCTTCTCAGCTCCTTAGTGGCCTTCACCATGTTTTGCAGTGCGGGCTCCACCTCATCCCAGGTGCGCGTCTTAAGTCCACAGTCGGGATTCACCCAAAGCTGTCCCACGGGGATCTTAGTCGCCGCCTTCTCGATTAAGCCCACCATCTCCTCGACGCTAGGTATATTCGGGCTGTGGATGTCATATACGCCGGGCCCTATCTCATTGGGATACTCGAAGTCTTCGAAGGCATTGAGCAGTTCCATGTGAGAGCGCGAGGTTTCTATAGTGATCACATCGGCGTCCATGGCGGCGATGGCATCTATGGTGGCGTTGAACTCGCTATAGCACATATGGGTGTGGATCTGAGTCTCATCCTCCACGCCTGCCGCGCTGAGCTTAAAGGCGGCCACAGCCCAATCGAGATAGTGCTGCCACTCACTGGCCTTTAGTGGCAGGCCTTCACGAAAGGCAGGTTCATCTATCTGTATGATTCCTATACCTGCAGCCTGCAGATCGGTCACCTCATCACGAATTGCTAAGGCAAGCTGATTGGCGATCTCCTCGCGACCAATATCTTCCCGGGCAAAGGACCAGTGCAGTATGGTCACAGGGCCGGTCAACATGCCTTTCACCGGTCTGTCGGTCAGACTCTGGGCAAAGCTTGCCCACTGGAGCGTCATCGGCTGACGACGGGATACATCACCATAGATAAGCGGCGGCTTAACGCAGCGCGAGCCATAGCTCTGCACCCAGGCAAACTGGGTAAAGCCCACACCTTCGAGCTGCTCACCGAAATACTCCACCATGTCGTTACGCTCGGCCTCACCATGGACCAAGACATCGATCCCCAACTTGAGCTGACGGGCGATACTGTCACGAGTCACCGCCTCAAGCTGCGCAACATAGGCCTGTTCGGTCAACTCCCCCTTGCGCCAGCGGCTGCGCAGGCCGCGAATAGCTGGCGTCTGCGGGAAGGAGCCAATTGTGGTGGTGGGCAGCAGCGGCAGACGAAAGCGGGCCTGTTGCTTGAGACGTCGCTCGCCAAAATCGCTATGGCGCTCAAAATCCGCTGAGGTTAACGCCTTGAGTCTTGCCTGCACCTCAGTATTCGCCGCCTGTTCACGGGCCTGACGCCTCGCCTGACAACGCCCAGTTATCGCCTGCGCCTCATCGCTCTGTGGCGAGACCAGCAAGGTACCTAGCTGCGCCAATTCATCAAGCTTCTGCTTGGCAAAACTGAGTTGATTGGCAAGCTCGGGAGCCAACTCAGTTTCGCTCGTCAGATCCACAGGCACATGCAAAAGCGAACAGGAGGGCGCCAGCCAAACTCGCTCACCAAGATCCGCCACCACGCCACGCAGGCGCTCTGCCAAGATATCGAGATCCGCCGCCCACACGTTACGGCCATTGATCACCCCAAGGCTGAGTACCTGATCAGGCCTAAGCGTTGCCGCAAAGGGGGTAAGCTGCTCAGGAGCGCTCACCAGATCCAGATGAAGTCCATCAACCTTGAGATCGCGAATCACCTCATGATGATGGGCCACTGAGCCGTAGTAGCTCGCAAGCAGCAGCTTAACGCCCTGACCACTGAGCTCTTTGTAAGTCGGCTCGAACGCCGCCTGCCACTCACCGTCAAGCTCCAGCGCCAAGATAGGCTCGTCGAGCTGTACCCAGCTCACCCCTTGGTCTGCGAAGCGCGTTAAGATGGCTTGATACACCTTAATCAGCTCAGGCAACAGGCTCAGCTTATCGAAAAGCTCACCTTCACACTTGGCAAGATAAAGATAACTGACAGGCCCCAGCAACACAGGCTTTGGCTGATGACCCAGCGCTTTAGCCTCGTCCACCTCGTCGAACAGCTGCTCATAGGCGATCTCGAAGCTTTGGCCTGGCGTGAGCTCGGGCACTATGTAGTGATAGTTAGTGTTGAAATACTTTTTCATCTGGGCGGCGCGGCTTGCCTCTCCCGTTGGAGCACGGCCACGGGCCACGCGAAACAGGGTGTCGAGATCCACCTGCTCGCCACTGCGATGGCGGGTCGGGATAGCGTTAATGGTGGCGCTCAGGGTGAGTACCTGATCGTAGAAGGCAAAATCCCCAACAGGCACCTGGCTTACCCCAGACTCTTGCTGCCACTGCCAGTGGGTTTGGCGCAGCTCGCGGGCGACCGATTGCAGCTGAGCCTGATCTATCTCTTGGCGCCAATACTTTTCCAGGGCAAATTTAAGTTCCCGTTGACGGCCGATACGGGGAAAGCCTAATGAAGCAATATCTAGAGTTTGCATATTGTATACCTTTTACATTAAGATGAGCGAAATTCATGGTTAGCGCCCTTCGCTGTCATCGCAATCCAGGTGTGATAACTGAAATTGCACAACAAACATAAATAGGCGTCTGGACGTCTAGAAGTTTATTGTGCTAGTCTGTTGTCTCGCAATCGAATTGATTTCACGAGCAACATGAGCCAAATTCATGTGAGGTAAAAAATGATAGAGCTTAGGCATTTACGTACATTGGTCGCCCTGAAAGAGAGCGGCAGTCTCGCGGGCGCAGCCAAGAAGCGCTTTGTCACCCAGTCAGCCTTATCCCACCAGATCAAGGAATTGGAGACCCGCATCAACTCGGCAATATTCGTGCGTAAGAGCAAACCCCTCTCTTTTACTCAGGAGGGAGCTCGCCTACTCAATCTGGCCGAAGAGATCTTACCTAAGGTGATAGAAACTGAGATCGATCTGAAAAACGGTCTGGGTGGCGAGGTGAAAGATCTCTTTGTGGGCATAGAGTGTCACAGCTGCTTTCGCTGGCTGATGCCGGTGATCGAGCAGTTTAATGCCAGCTTTCCCCACACTAACCTTGAGTTGTCGAGCCGTCATCTATTCGATTCGCTGACCGCGCTCAAGCAGGGGCAACTGGATGTTGTGCTCACTTCAGATCCTATCCCTGATCATGATATCGCCTACCAGCACCTGTTCGATTTCGAGGTCAAACTCCTGGTCGCCAAAGACCATCCGCTGGCCGATGCGCCCTATGTCACGCCAGCACAGCTTAGCGAGCAGACACTGCTCACCTACCCAGTTCCATTAGACAGACTGGATATCTATCGCCACTTCATGGAGCCAGCAGGCGTACCGGTCGCCAAGCAGATCCGCTGCGATCTTACCGCCATGTTGCTGCAACGCATCGCCTGTAAGGATGGCGTCGCAGCCCTGCCGAGTTGGTCCATCAATGAGGCACATGGTCTGTCGCTCAAAGCAGTAAAACTGGGCCCTGAAGGGCTAAAACGCCCTCTGTTCGGCGCCTATCGCAGTAATGGCAGCAGCGCGCGCCTCGCCCAGCAGTGGCTGAATTTGGTGACCTCTGAGGGGCTGGAACGTCAGGGGCACTGAGCCGAGTATACAAGCAGTGAGCTAGAGGTAGACTGGTGTTATCGCTCGAGAAACACTAAAGGATTAGTATGAAACTTGTGGAACTTTTTTGTTCAAGCCTGTCTCTGGTTTGGTATCGTCTTATCCCCTTGCTTATTAGGCCTGCTTAGCGGCGGCCTATTTAGCATGCAACAGTCGCCGTCTAGCCTAACCGCGCCACTTTTAGGCTTAGCCATGGGCGCGCTTTTGGGCATCATCTGGGCCGAATATATTCGCAAAGTCCATGGTCTCAGCCAATTCTTTGGCCGTCTGGTGGCGACACCCGATATTGACGGCCGCTCAACCGACAAGCTGTAACCGGTAAGCAAGAAAGCCCGAACTCAAGCTTTCAAACTCTAGACACAAAAAAACCTGCACTTGGCAGGTTTTCTTTTAGCTGGGCAAAACGCCTATAGCGGGTTGAGCAGCTGATTACGCATAGAGAGCACCCGGCGTAGCACCAGACCTGGCGAATTAGGATTGCGGGTCTGACGCAGGTTATGGGCAATCATAAACTCTTCCCTTAACTCCTCGTCAAGGCCAAGAGACTCAAACGCCTCCAGAGTTAATGTCTGCTTCTGGTTATCAATCAATGATTTAATGATAGAGAGCGGGAATGACTGCTCCGACTCGGCGTTCAGATAGGCAAAGGCAGTCAGGGCGATTATCTCGCCAAACACGCTAAAGAGCGCCAGGGTCTGCACCTCATCCGGACTGATGTCGACTCCTTCCATATGATGCAGGCTATCGACGGCATCGGTAGCAATACTCTCAGTCAGCGCCCAGTAACCATAGACTAACTTCTTATAGGGCTGCGGCAACTCGTCCAAACGCTCCTTCAGATAGAAGGTAAAGGCGTAACGATAGATATTGACCTGACCTAAACGCACCAAGGCATCTTTTAACGAACGGTTTTTCGATGAGACGATACCACCAGCGTTAGCCGCCGAATTGCTGCGCCACAGCAGATGTGCCGCTAAGGCGGGGTCAGAGGAGACAATGTCAATCACATTTCGGATATCGCCATCGGCAATAATGGCTTTTTTCAACGGGATAAGAATGCCCCGTCGTCCGATGACCTGTTCTTCATTGGCAATAATTGCGCGTACTTGAGTGAATACCTGATGCTCAAGATCTGTCATGAGAAGTTATTAACCTGATTTATTATTGGCACGGCGCCATTTGTTATCCGAGAATTTACCCATAAAAAGCCCATCTGGGTCAAGTCGATTTGGGGTAAAAACGGACATTAACCTAAATAAATTTATCTTGCCACTCGCGCTTGCCCGTTGGGCCAGGCTAAACGACAAATTTCTGCCACTTAACAAGCAAGTGACACCCTGTATCTCTGGGCTGTTCGCACCGTTTTCGGTTATAGGGCACCGGCCTGTTGCAGACGCTGATATAGGTGCTCGGCGAGTCGGCGATAGCCTTCGTCGTTAAGGTGAATAGCATCAGATTTTACTTCTGGTAATTTTAGCAGCTCTGTCAAAAAATCCTCAATAAATAGCAGCTGATATTGCTCAGCCAACACTTTATAGAGGGGCGCCGTTTCCAGCCATAGGCTCTTCTTAGGTACACCAACTAGCACTACAGGGATATTGCGCTGACGCGCTAGGCTCAACATGGCGTCGAGATTGGCGGCCACCTGCTGCTCGCTGACGTTACGTAAAAAATCGTTGCCCCCTTCTAGGAGTATGACAAGATCCGGGGTTGTCTCATCCAGCACACGGGCAAAACGTAACCGACCTTGGGCTGTGGTCTCCCCCGAAATCCCGGCATTGATCACCTCGCGACCAGTCAGCTTACTGAACTGACTGGGATAATCCAGCTCGCGACTGGCACCAACCCCTTGGGTCAAACTATCGCCAAAAGCGAGTATCTTGGCATCGAGTGGCAGTGGCGATAATGACGGTCCACGCTCAGGCCACAGCCAGACAACCAACAACAGAACCACGGGCAACAACAACCATTTCAACTTCAATCTTTTAGCTCCCTTATTACTCATATGCCATCCATGATGAACAGCTGGTAATAAAAAAGCCAGTCAGATCTGACTGGCTCTCCTAAACAAGGCAGGCTTAGAAACGATAGCTGGCGCTCAGACGCAGCGAGCGGCCAGTGCCAGGGTAATAACCACTACCCCAAGTGCTGAAATAGCCGGAGCTGACATACTCCTCATCCAACAGGTTATCCACTCTCAGGCTAGCCAGCCAAGCATCGCGGGAATAATTCACCGAGATGTTCGCCAAGGTATAGGCATCGAGCTTATCCCCTTGATTGGCATTGTCACCCTCCATATAGCGCTCGCCCGTGTAGACCGCCTCGACGAATAGCTGTAGATGCGCATAAACATCAAAACTGACATAACCACGGCCGCTGTTTTTGGCCACCCAAGAGAGCGCCTTGCCCTCATTGGCGCCTTCGGTAAATTCGGCGTCTATGTAGTTATACTCAAGCCCAAGCTGCACCGCTTTGCTCACCTGCCAGTCCCAATCGACACTTGCCCCATAACGGCGCGAAGCATCGGCATTAACATTGGCACCCGGGAAGCTGCCACCAATCGGTGTCTCGGCGCTCGGGTCGAAGACGATCTCATCTTCCAGATCCAGGCGGTAAGCACTCAGACGCAGCGTGTTATGTTCGAGCAGCAGATCCCAGCCCGCTTCATAGGAACGACCCGTCTGTGGCTTGAGTCCCTGAATGCTGGCCGGGGTATAGGCCTGCTCATCCACCTTGGCAAAGCGGAAGTTATCATCGGCGCGCAGATACAAGCGCTGCTGCTGGTTAGGACGATAGTTGATGCCAAGCTCGAAGGCATGGGCATCCTGATCGAGATCGATCCCATTTGGATAGGCTTTGCCGTCAACCAGCTCATCGGTCACCTCGGCATAACGTCCACCCACCACATAGCTGAAGGTATCAGTTAGCGGCACTGTCGCCTGCAAGTAGGCGCTCGCCAGCTTCTGCACATTACTGCGGCCATTACTAAATACCGACTCTCCTCGGCTCAGATCTAAACCGGTCACCAGCTTGAGCTCGCCATTATCCGTCTTGATATTGGCCACAGCCTTAGGTTTAAACTCCAGCAAGGAGCGGGTATCGCGGCGGTTAGTCGCCCAGGTGCTGAGCCCGGTTATCAGGGTGTCACTATAGTTAAGATCCGCGCCCAGTGACCAAGCCTCGTTAAGCTGGCGCTGATAACCGCTGCGGGCCGCCGTAGTCATCTCATGCAGATAGGCATCGACAAACAGATCGCCCGCCTGCCTAGGGTCTTCTTTAATCTGCGCTTCGGTAAGCGCCGGAGCTAACTCGCGATGGTTGTCATAGTAGCTCGCCTCGGCGAAGAACTGCTGCGCCGCATCGTCATATTGCAAGCGTCCCAGCACAGAGCTGGTCTCGCTGGCATTGTGCTTGCGATAGTTATCACTCTTAAGGTAATTGGCCGCGCCATAGAGACGCCAGTTGTCGTTGATGGCTACCGAGCCATCGGCCTTAGCTTCGTAAGTATCGAAGCTACCGCCCGAGACCTGCACGCTACCACCGTTATCTTTAGGCGCCTTAGTGACAATATTTATCACCCCGCCAACCGCCTGATCGCCATAGAGCACACCGGCACTGCCTGAGAGGATCTCGACTCGCTCTACCTGATTGAGACCAATTGCATTGATGCTGGGGGCAGCGATATCGATATTATTGAGACGGCGGCCATCGATAAGAATCAAGGTGTTGTTGGCAGCCTGACCGGCACCGAAACCGCGCATGGCAAAGACCGCGCCCGAATTTGAGTCTGAAACTTGAATACCGCTCTGTCCGCGCAGCAAGTCGGTGAGATTGGTGGCGCCGCTGAGCTCAATGGCGGCAGCATCAATCACATTGACGTTGGCCGCAATATTAATAGGGGTGTTTTCACTGCGGCCGATAACTGTGATGGTCTCATCCACAGGCCCAGGGGTGCCTGAGTTTGCCGCCATGGCAGGCATACTGCCAGCCAAACATGCGCCAAGTAGTAACGCGATTTTACTAGGTTGTGTACCCATTTCCTTTAACTCCTAAAAGGGAAACAGGGCAAGGTGTCACGACTGGGCGCAGTCCATAAAACCGCCAGGGTCGCATTTTGAGATCTGCCCACCGAAATCTCAAAATCACCTTAAGGGCCGGTCTCCGGACTGAGGCTAAGTCTAAACAAGCTGTTTAAACGACGAGCAAGGATTGTTAACGCACTAGCGCATCCAGCTCTCACCTTTCACCGTTGCGGGGGCAGTGCCAGATTTTCACTGGCTTCCCGATTATCCCTTGCGCCATTTTGGCCAGGGCACCACATAAGGTTGACTAAATTTGGTTGCTCTGTGTCGACCTAAACGCGCAAGCTGACCGACTCACGACAACGCAGGTATGTCGCCAACAAGATAGATGACAAAGCGCGGGCATTATAGACGTCTACACGTATAAATGTCTAATATCACTGCATCTGACTCTCTAACCCGGATTTGACCACCTTACCCCCTTTCATCACAAAGCCCACATCCAGCAGGGCTGAGATATCTTCGAGGGGATTTCCCTGGGTCGCAATAATGTCAGCCTGCTTGCCTACCGCCAGGGTACCCAAGCTATCTGACATATTGATAAGCGCGGCGCCGTTTATGGTGGCCGAGATCAACACATCCTGATTACTCATGCCCGCCTGACTCATCAGCACCGCTTCGCGGGCATTAATACCGTGAGCCGACACACCGCTGTCTGTACCATAGGCAATCTTAACGCCCGCCTCATAGGCGCGGGTAAAGTTGGCTGTCATATCGGCGCCCACCCGGGTCGCTTTTTGCTTTATCGCTGACGACATAAAGTTGGACTCTTCGGCCATATGCACCACGGTATCGCCAGCCAACAAGGTAGGAACTAAGAAGGCACCATTTTTCTTCAGTAGCTTAATGCTTTCCTTATCGGCATAGCTACCATGTTCTATGCTATCGACCCCGGCGCGCAAAGCGGCATTGATCCCTTCAGTTGCATGGGCATGGCTAGCCACCTTGCGTCCTAGGGCATGGGCTGTCTCGACAATCTCTTTAATCTCATCGTCATTCATCTGCTGCCCTGTGCCTGTGTTGGTGTCAGACAAGACGCCGCCGGTGGAGGTGATTTTAATAACATCGGCGCCAAACTTGATGGCACGTCGAGTAGCACGGCGGCAATCATAAGGACCATCACAAATCGTCTTAGTGGTAAACTTATCCAAGAGATCCGGGCTCATACCATCCACATCACCATGTCCGCCTGTCACCGACACTCCACCCGAGGCGATAATACGCGGCCCATCGAGCCAGCCCTTATCGATCGCATCACGCAGGGCATAGATCTGCTCAGGCTTAGCACCAAGATCCCGCACCGTCGTAAAGCCCGCCATCAGCGTCTTCTTAGCAAAATAGGCACTCTGCATCGCCACATCGGCATCAGACATACGCAGTCGCTGACTGTCATTATTGGGCCCAAGTTCGCCTTGTAGATGCACATGCATATCCATCAGGCCAGGCATTACAAAAGCCTGCTTCAAATCGACATAGTGTGCGCCTGGGGCAATAGTCTCGACACTCTGATACCCGGCGGCCACTTGGCTTATCTTGCCGTCGGTGATCACTAAGGTTTGCTCAGAAGCAGGCTTGGCAGCGGGGTCGGCCAGTAAAATACCAGCATGGATCACTGTGACCTCCGCTGCGCTAAGGGAGTGAGATAGAAAGATCGCCGTCATGGCGGCAAGGGGAAGCAGCTTATTATTTTTCATTATGACCCGTTTATCATCTCTGGACTAAAATATGCTCACCGGCGGTTAACAGACACAGCGAATCACTGGCTAACCGCTCAGGCGAACGCTTAAATCTCAATAACATGACAACAAATTGTTGTAAAAACAACCAGAAAAGAAACCCTGGTAAACCAGGGTTATCGGGAATTCGCAAATCTAGAGACCTGCGGCAGCGTTAACGCAGACTCGCCATATTGGCAACGCGCTCTATTGGCGGCGCGATTATCGGCAAGGTAGAGAGAGATAATAATGCTTCTCCCCGCGCCGATTGATGCAGCAGAAACAGATCTTCCTCACCGGCGATAACTGTGTAGTGGCCAATCTCACCTATAGGCTTGTTCACCCCATCCTCACCGCGATGCGTCAGAGGCATTTTGTCACAGGTCAGCATGGCACTATAGCTTGCCTTGCCGCTAATATCGCTTGCCCCGAGCTTCTGATATTGCATCTCTCCCTCACAGATATGGCGATATTGCTCGGCAAAAGTATCAAGAAAATCTTCGGGACCGATACGGCCAGCCATCCCTTTAAATCCTTGCACACAATAGAGGGAAGACCAATGGGCTAATAGCTCTTCTGCTGGCACAAACTCGGCAGAAAACATATCCCCCTGCTGCTCACTGTAGGCCAGGCGCCAGCTTGATGGGAAATGCAGCCCGAGCTGCTGTTTGAAAATCGTTAATTGACTGGCTTGTGGAGCCGATGGACCACCATTGTTAGCCCCAACACTTAATGGCATAACAAGCAGTGCCAAACCTAACCGCCGCGCCAACATCTTAGATAAACCGGGTCGTAAAAAATCCATTTTTATATACCTCATCCTCAACCATGCGACACACGCTCACGTAAACGAATTGCTCGCTAATCAATGCCTGAATGCAGTTAAAATCACTAAAACAGAGTGATATCCAGCAGATATTACTACAAAGCGACGACAAAAAGCTGCGCCATTTACAAAAAATAGCGTTCAAAAAATGACTTGACGCATTAGATTACAAATGTAATCTAAATTAAAAATTACAACTGTAATCAAACTAACAGACAAATAGAACAGACATGATGAAAGAGATCAGCAACGCCGAACTATCGGTACTCAACATCTTATGGCGCAACTCCCCCTTAGGCGCCAGTGAAGTCGTCGAAGCGCTGGCCAGCAGCCAGGGCATGCACGAAAAAACCGTCAAAACCTTGCTCAACCGTCTGGTAAAAAAACAGGCCATAGGCTTTGAAAAACAGGGGCGCGCCTATCGTTATTACCCGTTAATCGATCAGAGCGAGTACCAACTCAAAGAGAGCCAATCTTTTGTCGAGCGAGTGTTCGCCGGTAAAGTCGCTCCTCTGGTGGCAGGCTTTGCCAAGCAGAAGCAACTCAGTCCAGAAGACATTGCCGAGCTGAAGGCCCTCATCGAGCACTGGGAAGAGGATCAATCGTCATGATGACCTTACTGCTTAACATCATGCTGCCACTGACGCTGTTATGCACTGCCCTAATACTGCTGCACAAACCGCTACTGGCACGACTTGGCGCCCATAACACCTATGCCTTGTGGAGCAGCGTCCCACTGCTGCTGATTGGCACTGTTTACGGACAGCTATCCCCTGGCAATATCAACAATGCCTCACTGCAACAACTTCAGCATTACCGCGTGCTAGCCAGCGAGCTGTTAGCTCAGAGCCAATTCAGCTGGCTCAAGCTGACATTAACCAGCACCTGGCTTGTGGGCAGCCTGATGCTGCTGGGCGCACTCATCTATTACGCCTACCGGCTCAGACAACTGATACAAGAGAGTCAGCCGATTCATCTAAACACTAACGCCGAGTCAAATCACCCCATACAAATTAGGCGTCACAACGGCATAGACTCACCCATGCTAGCCGGACTCTATAAATCGGTGATCTTAGTACCAGGCAGTTTTGAACATCTACCAATAAGCCAGCAGGCGGCGGTGATCAGCCATGAGCTGAATCATCAAAAGCGTCTGGATATTCTGGCCAACCTGTTTGGTTACCTGCTGGTGTCACTGTTTTGGTTTAACCCCGTCTTTTGGCTGGCCTATCGCCGCTTTCGTGACGATCAGGAGCTTTCCTGCGATGCCGAAGTCACTCAGAAGATGAATAAACAACAAAGAATTGCCTATAGCCAAACGCTACTGGCGTACTCCCAGCAGGCCCAATTGGGCATGCTACACACTCACTATGGAAACAAGACCATCCTCAAGGAGCGGATCATGCAAATGAAGAGAACACACACCAAGCGTCCAATTGCCATTCTAGGCCTGGCGCTGACACTGGGATTATCGGGAGCCTTAATCAACCAAAGCGCTAATGCGGGTGACAAACACCATGATGAAACCAAGGCGCCGAGCCCGGTCATGCGGATCGAGCCAAGCTATCCCGTCGAGGCAGCTGAGAACCATATCGAGGGGTATGTCCAACTACAGTTTGATATCGACAAGCAAGGCAATGTCAGTAATGTCTCAGTGATCAAGTCGTCTCCGGCAGGTATGTTTGACAGCGAAGCCGTTAAAGCCCTGACTCAATGGCGATACCAATCTTCAGCTAACGGCGTTAAGCAGGCCAAGGTACAACTGGACTTCATGATGTCGGCACCAAAAACTGAAATAGAAAGAGTTCGGGTGACCGCCAGCTAAGGCCGGCAGTCAAAACCTATATGTGAAAAGGGGCCGCGTTGCTCTTTTTCTGTTGCTGACATTAAACAATACTTCTCACCTAATGTGACACCCTCTCCTCCTCGCTATTTGCCACGGGTTTACCTTGGATTGATCCCCTTCTGCGGATCGGGTAAAACAATGGCTTATATAAAAACAAAACGAATTCCCTCAACCCAAAAGGTCATCGATGAGTTCACCTAAGGCCACGCCTCGCACCCTAAAAGTTCCCCTGGTCAATGTGTATGCCAAAGGCGGTTACAGTGCCCAACTGCGCATCGGCGCAGAGAAACATCCGCTGAACCTGATCTTAGATACCGGCAGCAGCACCTTAGTGGTATCCGGCAGCGATTATGCCGAAGAGCGTGACAACGCCTTAGTCCCCACCAGCTTGGCACAAGAGGTGCTTTACGGCATAGGCGGTTGGGACGGCCCTGTAGTCTATACCCGGGTGGGTATTCGCGAAGATGAGATAGATTTCGATATTCATGACGAGCATGTCCCCCAGGCCCATCAGCCCATAGTGCTGGAGCGATGCGCCGTCGCCGTAGTCTCCTCTTTAACTCAGGAAACTAGCTTCGCCGACGCCGATGGCATTCTGGGGCTGGCTTATGACAGCCTCAACAAGGTCTATGATTTAAAAGATTATTTCAATCACTATGGCATAGCGCCCGCGCTCACTTTTCCCTGGCCCTTTGATGAAGAGATCCATCTCTCCAGCCAGCATTATCGCCCGATCCTCAATCAAGCCAGCAGCGACTTCTCAATAGATCAAGCAGCGGACATCATTTGGCATCAGGCAACAGACCAGAGTTTCAACAGCGAAGATTTGCGCCAGTTTAAGCGCTTCTTGCGCACCCAGCCCACAGATAGTCTGCCGCCCTACTTCAACAATTTAACCACCCACGGCCTGACACCGAATAAGTTTGCCTTCTTTGCCCGCCGCTCCAGCATACATGTAAGGAGCCAAGAAGTGGTGGCCCCCAACAGCGCTAATGACTTCGCCTTCTTAGGCCAGGATCCTCTCAACCAAGGCTGGTTGATCTTAGGGGGCGGAGAGGAACATACCGAGCTCTATCAAGGCGAGTTTAAAACCATAGCTGTGATTGAAAACAAGTATTACAACGTCAATCTGCTGGGGCTGAGTGTCGGCGACAATGAGATGATCCCCAGCCTGCTAACTCAGGCGCAACAGCAAGCCCAGGCCGCAAACGAACAGCCCCAAGAGGCTCCGCCAAGTAGCGCCCTATGTCACAATGGCCAACATCTGCATACGCACGGGGTACATATCTGTGACACCCTGCGCGGTCAAAGCAACGCCATTATCGACACAGGCGCCTCCGCCATCGTGCTCACCCGTCATCTATTTGATGCCATGAAACAGGCGCTAGACGCGATCAACCCGCTATTTACTGAGCAGATTGCCCCCTTTAGCGAGATCGCCTTTCAGCAAACCGGCATCGACATGGAGACCCTGCAACTGGAGCTATGGCCGGACCTCACCTTCTACTTTATTGGCCCACGGAGCGAATTGCACGCGGCGCCCACTTGTAGTGACCCCAGCTGCCCACCGGGTTGTGAGCCAGTATCCATCCGCGTCACGCCCCAGCACTACTGGCAAATCAATACGCCAACCAAGGGAAAGGCCTGCTTTAAGCTGCTCTCACAGCTGCCCAACTGGCCAAATCAATCTATCTTGGGCCTACCACTGATGAGTGGCTACTATGTGATATTTGACCGTTCGGTGGATGACAAGGGAGTGATTCGCTTCGCCGAGCAAAGCCCACTGGCCATATCGGAGGCGCAACTTGCCAAGTAACTCGCAACTCCCATCACGGCTAACCCAACATCTGCCCAACCACAGTTTTTGTAGTGAGCGCCTGACCATGCGCCCTATATCGGCAACGGACAGGGAGCTATATCACCGCCTTTATTGTAATGGGCGGGTGATGCGTCATATAGCCCCACCGCTCACCCAACACCGAGCCGACAAGGCGTTTCAAATCGCGTTATCGCAGATGACGCAAGCTCTATCAGACACTGTGCCTACTACTCAATATATGAACTGGACCATAATGGAACAGAAAAGGCAGCGCGCCATAGGTATACAAGGGCTGACTTGGCAGGGAAACGATCGCAGCAGGGCTGAGATCGGCATCATGTTGTTGCCCGAGGCTAACGGCAAGCTCTATCCGGAGGAAGCCATGGGAGCCTTGATGGAATATGCTTACCTTAAGCTAAAGGTTGAGCGTATACAGGCTAATTTTGCTGCCAAAAATCTAGCGACTGAACGCTTCGTCAAAAAGCTCGGATTTGTATTTGAAACGGCTCCCTTTTCACTTCCTAAAGAAAATGAGAATTACCCACAAAAGATGAAATCCTGTTTCGCCGAAAGAGTCCATTACATAAGTATGAAATAGGTCTCCAATTCAAGGTAATTAGCAGTTTTAAAATACTAAGATTACTGTTAACTTTAACCCTCAATTAACAAGCGTAACATCAGGACTCTATTTCATGGCGGGAAGCCTAGCCTGCGTAGGCATAGGGATGACCTTAGGTGCCCACATCTGCCCCCTGGCACGCAGCTATATTGAACAAGCCGACGTGGTTTTTTCGGGTGTCTCCAACGGTATCGTGGAACTCTGGTTACAGGAGATGCACTCTGACGTGCGCTCGCTGCAGATCTTCTACGACGAGGGAAAGTCGCGCCATATCACCTATCGAGAGATGGTCGACGCCATAATGTCTGAAGTCAGGCAAGGCAAGAAAGTTGTCGGCGCCTTCTATGGTCATCCCGGAGTTTTCGCCCAGGCGCCCCACCGCTCTATTGAGGCGGCGCGCGCCGAAGGCTTTGAGGCGGTTATGGTGCCAGGTATCTCGGCCGAAGATTGCCTCATCGCCGATCTTGGCGTAGATCCCGGCCAATTTGGTTGCCAGCAGTTTGAAGCCAGCCAGTTTATGTTTTATCAGCGCCGCTTCGACCCCTCCAGTTACTTGGTCCTCTGGCAGATAGGCCTGGCCGGTGACAAGAGCATGACCAAATTCGCCACCAGCAAGGCCCATCGGCAGGTACTGATAGAGCTGCTGGCAGAGACTTATCCCCTAGATCACCAGGTGATCCTCTACGAGGCCGCCGTACTCCCTATTGATAAGGTACGTAAGCAATCTTTGACGCTAGGTAAACTGGCCGATGCCGAGATCTTCATGCACACCACCTTGGTGATCCCGCCGAGCGAGAAAATGCGACCGAATCCAATCATCTTGGAGAAGCTGGCTAAACTAGAGGCGGCCCTCCATGTTGATGACAGCCTAGTACCTGAAAACAACCACTAACAATAAGGACGAACAATGCCGAACATCATTCAACTACTGGAACGTATGGGTCAAGACGCCACGCTACAAAACGAAGCTAATTTCCAGCAGGCAATTACAGAATCAACGCTCAGCACTACGCTAAAAGCATCACTATTAAATCGAGACGATATTAGCCTTAAGAGAGAGCTAGATGTTTGTCCTGATATTGTGTGTATTATGCTGCCTGCTGAAGACGAGCCTGAACAGGAAGAAGAGCGTGAAGAAGAACAGGACATCACTGATCAACGGCTTTCAGCATAAGACGATATATGGTTACTTCGCTGCGTTTAAAAAATCTGGCTCGCTTGATTTGTGCGAGCCTTATTTTCATCATAGGTAACAGCTTCGCTTTAAATAATCTAGAGGCGGATAGATTACTGTCAAAGGCTGAGCAAATAAAAAGCTCATCCCCATATGAATTCAATGACTTAATAGAAAAAATAAAAACTTCACGTCAGAGCCTTTCCGAATCTCAACAATACCATCTTGCTTATTTAATTGGCTATCAATATTCCTTTAAAGGTGACTTTACCAACGCGATATCGACCTACAATAAAATTCTCGAGATGAAAGGCCAGAATGAAATAAAATATAAAACTATCATCTCATTAGTGAATATTTACGCCATATCGAAAAATTGGAATGAGGGAATTAGGCAACTATCCAATCTAACTCACCTTGCACCATCCATACGAGATGATGAACTAAGGCAATTAGGTATCGCCTCTGCAGCACTGATTTACAATCAATTGAGTCAGTATGAGCTGGGTCTTAGTTTTACTAATCAATTGTTTACAAGAAAGACAACGCAAAGAAATTACTGTGTTGCCCACAGTTTAAAACTAGAGTCACTATTTAGATTACATAGACTTCAGCCTAACTCCCCTGAAATTATTGAAGGGATAAATGCATGCCAGGAAGCCAACGAACCCATAATGGAAAGCGCGATAGATAGCTATCTAGCAACGCTTTATATACAAGAGGGCAGGCCAGATAAGGCCATCGAGATATTAAATAGTAACTTAGAAACTCTAGAAATATCGCAATACGCCCCCTATATCGCCATTTATCATTCACTCCTCGCCCAAGCCCATTTTGATAGACACGAATTAAGCCGTGCGAAAAACCATGCCTTACAGTCACTCGAGTACGCCAAAGGCATAGCTAACTCAGAGTCTGGAGTAAATGCATATAAAATTTTGTATCAAATCAACAAATCACAAAATGATAGTGTTGGCGCTCTTTATTACCATGAGTTATACGCCCAGGCCGACAAGGCATATCTGGACGATATCAAGACCAAGCATCTAGCCTTCCAGCTCGCCGAGCATCAAGCGGCGGAGCAGAAGAGTCGTATCGCCCTGCTCGACAGACAAAACAATCTGCTCCTGACAGAGCAGCAACTGGCAAAGACCCAGGCGGAAAATACCCGCCTATTTATTTCGCTGCTGATCGCCATCATCACACTACTGGGATTTTGGGCCTATAAGTCATGGACCATTCAGAAGCGCCTCAAGCAGCTGGCTGAATTTGATGCCCTGACTCATGTATTTAATCGCGGCCATTTCACTCAGGTAGCACAAAGCGCCTTGGCCTACTGTGAAAGCAGTGATGTGGATTTAAGTTACATCCTGTTCGATCTGGATAACTTCAAGCAGATCAATGATAAATATGGTCATGCCGTGGGTGACTGGGTACTGAAAAAGGTCGCCAAGGCTTGTCAGGCCCAAGGACGAAAAAACGATATCTTCGCCCGTATCGGCGGCGAGGAATTTTGTATCGCGTTGCCGGGATGCGATCTGCAAACCGCCATCAAACTAGCGGAGTGCTGCCGTAAGGCGATTGCCAACATAGATTGCAGCGAAACGGGTCATGATTTTGAGGTCACCGCCAGCTTTGGGATCACAGACACTCAGATGTCAGGATTTAAACTGGAGCGGCTGATCAACGACGCCGACAGCGCCATGTATCAGTCGAAGGAAACCGGACGGGATCGCATCTGTGTCTTCGACCCTGAAGCCGAACGCGCCATCCCCAAGGCCTCACATACTGTGCTTTCTCTCTAAGTCATAATAAGAGTCCACTAAACTGCGTCGGCTCAACCTGAGCCGACTGGCAGCAATCCCTTAAATCACACTAACATGGCCAAAAACTGTGCTTAACCGCAACAGATTGACAATCAAGCCTTTTACCTCGCTATCCCCCCTTCTATAATCTGATAACCAATCTATGATGCCCAGCCATCACAGGTATGTGTCACATAAGGGAACTATTGTCGTGCTAAAGCAACTTTTCTCCATGAGCAGTTCGACTCAGATGCTCGTCGCCATGTTTATCGGTTTTGCGGTGGGGCTGTTTTTTGGTGAGTCCGTCGGCTGGATGAGTAACATAGGGACCAGTGTGATCCTGCTGATGCAGATGACGGTACTGCCCTACATTCTGGTCTCTCTGGTAGGCGGCATAGGTAAACTCAAGCGTGCCACCGCCAGCCTGATCTTTAGCCGCGCAGGCGTGATCATGCTACTGCTCTGGGCAGTTGGCCTAGTGTTAGTGGCGCTGATGCCATTGTCCTTTCCCTTTGTCGAAACCGCCTCCTTTTTCAGTACCAGCTCCATAGAGCCAGCCGCGGCCATCGACTACTTTAAGCTCTATATCCCCTCCAATCCGTTCCAATCTATGGCCGAAGGCTATGTACCCGCCATGGTGATCTTCGCCATCGCCATGGGGCTGGCCCTGATTGGCATGGAGGGCGACAACAAGCTGCTGATCATCAACTTTATGCACACCTGCAGTGAGATCTTCTCCAAGATCACCCAGGCGCTGGTCAAAGTCTTACCCATAGGGATCTTCGCCATGTCGGCCTCTGCAGCGGGCACCATGGGAGTGGATGAGTTTGCCAGCATGCAGGTTTATCTCATCAGCTATTTTGTCCTCTGTCTGCTGCTCACCTTCTGGGTGCTCCCCTGGATCGTCGCCTCACTCACTCCGGTGACCTTCGCTCAGGCGCTGCGGATCAGTAAATCCAGCCTGGTCACCGCCTTTGCCACCGGCAACATTTTTATCGTGATCCCTGTGATTGTCGAAGAGTGTAAGCAGATCATGCGCGAGCATCAGAGCCTGAGTGATGATGCCGAAACCTTAGTTGAAATTTTGGTGCCTATCGCCTTCACCTTCCCCAACATAGGCAAGCTAACGGTTATCCTCTTCGTGCTGTTTGCTGGCTGGTTTAACGGTACGCCAGTAGAACTGAGTGCGCTCCCGTCGCTCTCCATCAGCGGTCTGTTGTCGCTATTTGGCAGCGTCTATGTGGCGATCCCCTTTATGCTGGATCTCGTGCACCTGCCTCAGGATCTGTTTCAGCTGTTTGTGATGTCGGGCTTTATCACAGGTAAGTTCAACTCCATCGCCGCCGTCATGAACCTATTTGCCCTGACGCTACTCACGGTGGCACTGTTTGAGAAACGCCTGAGACTCAGGCCGCACCATCTGCTGAAGATGGGCATAGGCATAGGCGCCAGTGTGGCGGTCACCTTACTGGTTTGCCGTATCGGCATGGGGCTATTTATCCATAGCCCTGAGGTGACCAGCGGTGTGATCGCCAATATGCAGGTCGCCGACAAGGTACCCACTAAGGTGAACAAGCAATTCCCGATTCTCGGCCAGACACCGAGTCGCCCCGTCGCCGACGTTAATGCCATCCGCAGCAGGGGCGTGCTGAGAGTCGGCTATATCCCCAGCAATGTCCCCTTTAGCTACTACAACAATGCCGGGCAACTGGTGGGCTTTGACAGCGCCATGGCGAATCGTCTGGCAGACGATCTCGGTGTGCAGGTGGAGTTTATCCCCTTTGAGAAGGAGAAGCTGGCCGCGTCATTAGATGCAGGTTTCTTCGATATCGCCATGTCGGGCTTGGCGATGGATATCGAGCAGATGGACAAGCTGAGCTATGTGGAGCCTGTGCTGCTGCTCAACCTGGCTATTGCCACCAAAGACCATAAGGTCAATGGATTTAAGAGCAACCAGTCAATCAAGGCGATGCAGGATGTGACCATCGCCTATGTGGAGCACAGCGATATCATAGAAGATGCCAAGGCGTTTTACCCCAACCTCAACTTCGTCAAGATAAAGGGCTATAAAAACTTCTTCCGTCAGAAGGGCGATAAATATGACGCCGTGGTGATCAGCGCCGAGGCAGGCTCCGCCTGGACCCTGTTCTTCCCCGGTTATGGCATCGCGCCGCTGGAATATAAGGTCAAATATCCTGTCGCTTACGCCGTGGCCCAGGATAACCAGTCGCTGCTTAACTATGTCAACAACTGGCAGAAACTGCGTAAGGTCGATGGTCACCAGCAGAAGCTCTACAACTACTGGATGCTGGGTCAGGGTGCCAGCGAAACCAAACCCAGATGGTCCATCATTCGCGATGTACTCCATTGGGTGGAGTAAGTTCGGTTTAGGCTTCGCGTCCCAGGGCATCACCCAGGGGGCCAAAATAAGCCAGCAGCTGCTGATAGATGCTTTGCCTGTGCGCCAAGCTAGGATAACCACCCGCCTTCGCCAGTGGCGAATCCAGAGTCTCGTTGACTAAGTAGGGATTTTGGATCTCCGGGTGGGATTCGATACAGGCCTCAAATGCCCTGGCCATAAGCTCTGTAGGTTTGGAGAAATATTGCCTGCCCTGCTGCCTATCCAGCGCCACGGCGCGGCTCACATAGTCATGACTGTCCTGCCCGTCTATGCTCAGCAAGGTGGTGGCAAACACCTGCATCAGACGATCGTTGAGTGGATGCACAATAGGTGTGTGATCGGCGAGCCAACAGTGGCTGGCAAAGGCAATGCCCGTCGACGGGATATCAAATGTCTTGGCGGCAATATAGTGATCGAAGGCATGCCAGAACTCGTGCGCCAGGGCCCCCGCCCCTGCATTTTTGGCCAATGCCAACTCCCGCTGCGCAGGCATGTAGTGCGCCTGTACGCCCATCTGCCCACCGGTACCAAAAGCCAAATTCAGCGTCTGTCTCAGCCCCATGGCCTTAGGCGGCAGCTTTAGCATAAAGGCAAGGTCGGCAAAGGCGTCGAAGATAAGATTGGCCGCCTTATGCTTTTCCTCCTCCTCGACCCAGCTGCCAAGACGAATATGATTTAGGCCAAAGACCTCTTTGATATCATGAAAGCTTACCTGCTCGCCGCAGCGATAGTCTGGCCCCTGACGCTGATAATGATGTCGTTTTAGCACTGATCTGCCTTTGCTCGATAACTTGGGCCATCATAACCTATTTTGTCTTAAGCAGCAGCGCCAGCTATTAGCAGGTTAACCTAAGCGCTGCGGCGGTTTCATTCCCTGTGGATTAATATCTAGCATAAAAAAAACCGCCCGAGGGCGGCTTTTAGCTAAGCATTCAGCGTAACGTTAGGCTATCTTCAACGCCGCTCTGTCATCGACCAACTGCATGTCAAAGTCAAACTCATCGACGCGAATGGCCCGCTCACGCTTGAGGTTATAGTCAAGCAGCTGCTTGTGCTCACCTTCTGTGATGATCTTAGCCGCACGAGCCCTGTCCAGGGTCTCGGAAAATCTGACACCCGATTTAAAGTAACCCTGCTTCAGACCCTTCTTCACCTTGGCCAGCAGCGGCAGACAGGCAATCTTAGCCAGGTAGGCCTGCTGATTGATATCATTACCATCGCCCGGCACAGGTTTCACCAGATGAGTCAGCTGACGCTTGATATGAGTGTTGAGCTGCGCCTGATGCGCCAGTTCACGCACTAAATCGTCGTTGATTTTCTTCATCTTAGGCGAATAGGTAACAGTGATCAGTTTCATCAACTGACGCGTCGGTGCTGAAGGGAAGTTATCCAGGAAGCTCAGCAGTGCTTTTTCGGCATTCACCAAAGCCCAACGTGTAGCATATTCAAAGTAAGGCTTGGCCTGGGCACGATGTTCGCTACTCACCTTCTGCTCGTAGTAGCGAATCGATGCCATAGCCGCGTAAAGGTAGCTCATGACATCCCCAAGACGCGCTGACAACATCTCGGCCTGCTTGAGCTTACCGCCAAGCACCAACAAGGAGAAATCCGCATAGACCGCCAGCTTAGCCGCCAGCTTGTGTACCGCCTTCTCATATTCCACCACTTCGCTAAGCTCAGACTTGGCAGCGGCAGTGAAAGGCAGCAGGCCTAAGCGGAAGGCGCGCAGGCTGTTGCCCACACTGTAACCCACTGTCTGTCTAAAGATGCGATTAAAGGTCTTGTCGGCATCTTTATCATCGCTGTGAATCGCCTCAACCATGCTCTGCAGATGTGGATGACAACGCATGACCCCTTGACCAAAGATCATCAGGTTGCGGGTCAGAATGTTGGCTCCTTCCACCGTGATGGCAATTGGCTGGGCCATATAACCAGAAGCCAAGGTATTTTGCGGACCACGCTGAATCGCCTTACCAGCCTGGATATCCATGGCGGAGTTCAGCACATCACGGCCGATCTCTGTCATATGGTATTTGGCAATCGCTGTTACGACTGAGGGCTTAAGTCCTAATCCCAAACCTTCTGTGGTCAGCACGCGCATCGCTTCTTGCAGGTAAGTTTTACCGGCGATATCCGCCAGCTTCTCCTGAATCCCCTCAAACTTACCAATCGCTAAACCAAACTGCTCACGTACTGCGGCGTATTCAGCCGACGACTTAAAAGACGCCTGGCTCACCGAGACCCCTAGGGCGGGTAACGAGATACCGCGACCGGCCCCTAGGCAGGCCACCAGCATCTGCCAGCCACGACCGATATTCTGCTGACCACCGATAATAAATTCCATCGGAATAAACACATTCTCGCCACGAGTAGTACCGTTGTAGAAACGACAGCCCATAGGATCATGGCGATTACCCAGCTCAACACCAGGATGCGACTTAGGGATCAGGGCGCAGGTTATACCAAGCTGCTCTTTGCCGCCCAGCAGACCTTGAGGATCTTCTACCTTAAAGGCCAAACCCAGCACGGTCGCGATAGGGGCTAAGGTGATATAACGTTTATCCCAGGTAACCGACAGACCAAGCACCTGCTCGCCTTGATATTCACCCATGGTGACAGTACCGACATCGGGAATGCCGCCGGCATCCGAGCCCGCCTCTGGGCTGGTTAGGGCAAAGCAAGGGATCTCCTGGCCGTTCGCCAGGCGAGGCAGCCAAAAATCTTGCTGCGCCTGCGTACCGTAATGCATCAGCAGCTCGCCAGGGCCTAAGGAGTTAGGCACCATGACAGTAACAGCCACAGCCGAACTCTTAGCGGCAATGGTGGCAACAATCGTTGAGTTGGCATAAGGGCTAAATTCCAAACCGCCGAAGGCTTTAGGAATGATCAGCGAGAAAAACTTATGCTCTTTTAGGAAATTCAGAATATTTTCTGGCAGATGCAGGCTGTTTTGAATGGCAAAATCATCCACCATCTCAATTAAGGTCTGTACTGGACCATCGAGAAAGGCCTGCTCTTCATCGGACAGGCTAGCTCCTGGGATCTGACGCAGGGCATCAAAATCAGGTAGTCCCTGATAAATAGATCCCTCTAACCAGACATCACCGGCATCGAGCGCCTCTTGTTCAGTGGTAGATATACTCGGCAGTACTTTTTTAAATGTTGTTCTAATACTCATCTCTCAGACTCATCCGACCAGGAAACCTAGTGTGCATTACGTCACAAAAAAGAAATTAGATCAAACATTCTAACTGTAAAAAAATGCTTTATTTTACAGTTACAAACACAACTAAAAATTAATATCTGGCTTTTCAAAAGGTTACAAGTGTACGCTCAAATAAAAAATTTAAACACCTGTTTCATATATTTGTTTGAATCAGACCTTTCTTGACCTAGATCAGAGACTTTTTTTGACAATAAGAGAGCAAAATCACTCTATTTCAAAAATGAAAAAATGAGCATATATATTTACTAAATTAGCACTACTTATTATGTGGATATAAGCTTAAATTATCATCACAAACAACCCTGCAATATGGGACAAATACCAAGCTTATGCCACCTGTAGCGGCACAATAAGCCAGCGCATTCGCCCACATGCAGCCTTCAAATAAGAGAGTGCTTCATGAAGATAGCCCTATTTATTCCGTGTCTGGTGAACCAGATGATGCCCCATGTTGGCATCGCCACCGTCGAACTCCTCGAAAAACTCGGCCATCAGGTCATACTGCCCAAGGGCCAGACCTGTTGTGGTCAGCCCATGACTAACTCGGGCTGTTTTGATGAAGCCAAGAAGACCACCCTAAAACTGCTAAACGCTTTCAAAGGCGTTGAGTGCGACGCTATCGTCTGCCCGGCAGCTTCTTGCCTGGTTGCTGCCAAAGAAAACTTCCATGAGTTCGACAACAGCCCAGAAGCCCAGGCGGTGATCGACAAACTCTATGAACTTACCGAGTTTCTGCACGACGTTGCCCCAGTTCCCGCTTTCAACAAGCCATTCAAGTTTAAGGTCAGCCTACAACTTAGCTGCCACGGCATCCGTATGTTGGATCTGGCGACGCCAAGCGAGCAGATGGGCCCACGTACCAATAAGGTCGAGGCCGTTCTGAGTCGTATTCCTGGCATCGAGATCGTCTACCCGGATCGCCGCGATGAGTGCTGTGGTTTCGGTGGTACCTTCGCCGTTGATGAAGGCGCCGTTTCGGCCAAGATGGGTAAAGACAAGGCACAAGCCCATGCTGCTACCGGTGCAACCTACGCCGTTGGCTTCGATCCCTCATGCTTGCTGCATCTGGACGGCATGATCCGCCGCCAGCTACTACCGATCTCGACCCGTCATATCGCCGAAGTCATCAACGCAGCCCTATAAGGAGCAGACCATGTCTAGTCAAACCACAGCCATCAACTCAGGTGTGCACGCTAAAAAGGCCGACATTTTTTGCAAAGATGAAGCTCGCGTCGATTGGCACTCTAAGGCGCTTTGGACCCTGCGTGAAAAACGCGACCGCGCCGCCGGTAGCCTACCAGAATGGGAACAGCTACGTGAGATCGGCTCAGAGATGAAGCTACACACTCTGACTCATCTGGGCGAATATCTGGAAACCTTCGAGAAAAACTGTCAAGCCAACGGTATCGTAGTGCACTGGGCCAAAGATGGCGCCGAGCACAACCAGATAGTACACAGCATCCTGGCCAAACATCAGGTGAAGAAGCTGGTGAAATCCAAGTCAATGCTGACCGAAGAGTGTCACCTTAACCCATACCTTGAAAGCAAAGGTATTGAGGTGATCGACACCGACTTGGGCGAGCGCATCATCCAGCTGGCCAAGCAGCCACCATCACATATCGTGGTACCGGCTATCCACCTAAAAAAAGAGGAAGTGGGCGACCTCTTCCATGACAAATTAGGTACTAAAGCAGGCGCTTCTGATCCACTCTATCTGACCCGAGCCGCCCGTGCTCACCTGCGCGAACAGTTCCTGACGGCCGATGCCGCCATGACAGGGGTGAACATGGCGATCGCCGACAAAGGCGCCGTGGTGGTCTGCACCAACGAAGGTAATGCTGACATGGGCGCCAACCTGCCCAAGTTACAACTGCACTCTATGGGCATAGATAAGATAGTGCCGGATCTCGACAGCGCCGCCGTGCTGCTGCGTACCCTGGCGCGTAACGCCACAGGACAGCCTGTCACGACCTACAGCAGCTTTTACCGCGGTCCACAGACTGGCGGCGAAATGCATGTGATCATCGTCGACAACGGCCGTACCGACATGTTGCAAGACAAGATTCTAGCCGAGTCGCTCAAGTGTATCCGCTGCGGTGGCTGCCTGAACACTTGTCCTGTTTATCGTCGCTCAGGTGGTTTCAGCTACAACTACACCATTCCAGGCCCTATCGGTATCGCCGTGGGTGCCCAGGCCGATGATACTCACTCAATCCCTTGGGCTTGTACCCTGTGCGGCAGCTGTACCTATGTCTGCCCAACTAAGGTGCCATTGGATAAGATCATCCACCATCACCGCCGCCTCAAGGCCAAGGCGGGCAAACTGCCTTACGGCAAGCGCAACTATATGCCACTTGTGGGCAACTTTATGGCCAGCGAAACCATGTTGAACTGCTCTATGAGCGTCGCTCGTACTGCGCTGCGTATTCTACCTGGCTCACTGCTGAAGCCATTCACGGGTGCCTGGGGTAAATACAGAGAACTGCCCGTAGCGCCTAAGTCCAGCTTCGAAGCTTGGTTTAACAAAAACAGAGGTCAATAAAATGTCGAGCAAGCAATCTATTCTCAATGCATTAAAAAGCGTCGCGGTTGAACCTCAGGCTATGCCGTCAATCAATGTCAGTCCACGTCTGGATGATGTAATTGGTCAGTTTGAAACCAACCTGGGCACAGTGGCGGGGACTCTGCACAAAGAAGGTGGCCTAGCCGCCTTGCAAGCCAAGGTCGATGAACTGGTCAAAGAAGGTAAGCAGGTGATCTCACAAGTTGAAGGCGTCACGGGTAACCGCAACGCGCCTGAGACGGCTCATGAGCTAAGAGATATCGACTTTGCGGTGATCCCTGGTGACTTAGCCGTTGCCGAAAACGGTGCCATCTGGGTCAACAACCAGCACTTAGGTCATAGGGTTACCCCTTTCATCTGTGAAAACCTATTTTTGGTGGTGAGCGCAGACAAGGTAGTTGCCAACATGCACCAGGCTATCAAGCAGATTGGTCTGGAAAGCGGTGAGTTCGGTGTCTTTATCGCCGGCCCCTCTAAGACGGCCGATATCGAGCAGGCTCTGGTGGTCGGTGCCCATGGCGCCTGTAGCTTGAATGTGTATCTGATCTAACAGTAACCACAACACCCTATTTCGCAGCCTCAAACTGCTCAGCCACCGCTTTTACAGGGTGGCTTTTTTTTGACTAAAAAAATGGAAAACCGCTAAATGAGACAGGTTACAGCGCTATTTTGCGCTGAGTTAATGACAGCTTAACCTTAAGAAAGTGGTCAGAGACCTTGATGATCCCCCAGTAAAAAGGCGATACAGTTCCTTGCGCCTTGCTCCTTAGTGGAACAGGCAACTGGCTCTGTCTTGCATAAATTCGATGAACAGCTTGACCTTGAGGGGTTGGTGGGTACGCTGATGATATAAGAGCGAGATGCGGCGCTGCTCGCCATGCCAATCGGGCAACACCCGGCGTAGTTCCCCTGTCGCCAGCTCTGACTTAACAAATAGCTCGGGGCCATAGAGAATACCGCCATCATCGACTGCCGCTCGCACGGCTCCATTTAAATCGCCAAGGGTCAACTTGGCCGGGCCTTCGTAGTAAAAATCTTCACCACTAACATGCTTCATCGACCAGTTAAACAGCGGCCATACCTTGATCAGCGAATGTTCTATCAAGTGATCCGGATGATGGGGGCTACCCGCGCAAGCAAGATACCCCGGCGAGGCAAACAGTCCATAGTCGAGGACACCCAGTGACTTAGATACCCAAGAAGAATCTGGCTGCGCACCGCCCACAATTGCCACATCGACCCCCTCATCAATCAGATCTATGCTGGAGTTATTTTGGGTAATATGCAGTTGAATATCCGGGTAGGCCTTAGAGAAGTCGTTGATCACCCCGATAAAAATCATTGAGATAATCGACACGGGCGCGGCAATACGCAGCGTCCCCTCGGGTTTTTCGATACGAGTATCACTGCAGCTATCAAACTGAGCGACCACATCTTGATAACGACTAAATAGCTCTGCGCCCTCTTCGGTCAATCTCAGCTTGCGGGTGCTTCGCATGATCAGCTGAGTATCAAGCAAGCTTTCCAGCTTAGTCAGCTTACGGCTCACTGTCGCCACCGGCATACCCAGCTCTTTAGCCACCTGGGAAAAACCACCCGCATTGACCAGGTGCACAAAAAGATGGATGAGCTCAAGTTCTGTGCCTAGACTACGCGCCATCAAAAGCCTCGAAAAAACCGATTACAAATAGATAGGAATTATAACAAAACCAACTGTGTCAGGTAGCTATCTTACCTCATTAAGCTTGCGCTCAATCAATAAATTCCTCACCAGCACCGATAAATGCTAGCCATTAGGCCCCGCCACCCCCGAGGCTTTAATTTATCTCCTATCCCTAACTTGTGCACTGAGCTTCATTGCCCCCATCAACAACCCTATAGCAATCACTAATTTAGCACCAAGCAAGGTACGGTTTTTTAGGACAAAAACTAGACAAACGATAATTTGCACAGCAATATAAATGTGACGCACATCACATTTATATAAGGAAGATAATAATGAAAAAGATGGCCCCTACCCTGCTCCTGTTGCTCTCATCGACACTTTCAGGCGCAACTTACGCTAACTTAAATGCCATTGAATGTAATGATTGCTCAGCAGCCGCTGCGCAGCAGCAAGCCACTAAGGAACTTGCCAAGCAAGAGAGTCAATCAGTCTATGTTGTTGACTTTGTTAACAATAAAATCAACAAGTTTCAACAAGATGGTGAGCTGGTGTCAACTGCCGCCATGACCCTATCTGAAAATCTGCAAATCAATAATCATTACGCGCATCGAAAAGTAAACCTGCGCTCCGTTGACTAAATCACCACCGCCTGAATATCTGTTCACTGAGCAGACTTAGGGCCTTCACCCCGAAGGCCCTTGGCCAACGACTGCAACCTGGCTTACCAGCTAAAATATGCTGCAACTTAATCCCCCTTGGGCGCACACGACCTAACACAGTATAATAACCAGCATGAGATCCAACCTACTGGCCAAGAGGCAACATTAGATGGCAAGAACCGCAGCGGCGCTTCATATACTCGTTAAACATAAAGAACTCGCCGAAGAGATCATCGACAAGCTGAATAAAGGCGCTAAGTTCGACCAACTCGCCAAAAAACACTCCACTTGTCCCTCGGGTAAGAAAGGCGGCAGCCTGGGGGAATTTAAGAAAGGTCAGATGGTGCCCGCCTTCGATAAGGTTTGCTTCACCGGCGAATTGATCACACCTCATCTGGTGAAGACCAAATTCGGCTGGCATGTGGTGAAAGTCTTGTATCGGACGTGATGCTAAGATCTGGCCTAAGTGTTCAAAGGGGGTGATTGTTAACCCTCTCCGCCAACCGGTTTAAACCTTGCTTCTTCGGTGTAAAACAAACGTCCTAATAGACTTATATACCGATTTGAAATTCTTACCTTCGATGTGACCTATCGCCTGCCCGGCGAGGGATGTGCAGATACGCCTATGACACGCTGTGAAGCCATCCTTGGCCGCTCTACGATTTCATCTGACCTCCTCGGAAGAAGGAAATGCCGATAAATGTCGGGAGCATTTACGACCCTATGTCACGTCTACGGCAGCGCCCCCGACAAGTATGTCGCCATCGTCAAAGAAGGGCTGCTAGGGGAAAAAAGAGCCGAGCTTTGCATCGAAGAATACTCAGCCATCTCACGCAGCTGGCTCAGGCTATTAGAGCCTTACATCAAACCATATACGGCAGATGAGCTTAGACAATAAAAACATCGCGCTTGCCCTTAACGCCTATATTTCGGGTGTACACCTCGACTGGAGAGAGGCAATATAGGTGCTCCACTCATCATGTTTCATCTCACCTTTAAATGTCCTTACTAAGGCCACCAACTAGCACCTATAGTTGAACCTTTAACTGAGACCTTAAAGAATGTAACTGTCACTAAGAATCTAAATTCGTTAGAGTAAACTAAGCTTGGATGGTCCAGGTTAACAATTGCTATGCCTGCTTGAGCCCCCAACCTGACAAGCCAAATAGCCCAGCCTATGTAGTTAAGGATATTGAATGACCGATAAATTTCAGCAGCTTGCAGACAGACTCGACAACGCCATCAGCCAAGGCGATCAGAGTGTCATTCAAGCAATATTGCTCCAGGCGAGCAGCGCTGAAACCGCGCGTCTGCTTGAGTCGCTGCCACCTAGAGAACGTCTGAGAGTCTGGCCTCAGGTCACTCCTAAACGCTGCGCCAAGGTACTGTTGGCGCTCCCCCAGCCACTGCGCCGCGCGCTGATCGAGCAAACCGATGAAGCTAAGCTGATTATCGGCCTCAGCCAGATGGAGATGGATGAACTGGCGGATATCGATGCCGATCTCCCCATCCCTGTGGTGTCGGCCATGGTGCAGGCGATGGACGCCCAACGCAGGCAGCGATACGAGCGGGTCAGAGACTATCCAGACCAAAGCGCTGGCGGCTTGATGGATGTTGACATCAGCGCTCTGCGTGCCGACGTATCGATAAAAGCCGCGCTGCGTTTTCTGCGCCGTCTTCGCCAACGCGAGGGCACATTGCCAGAGCACCTGGACAGCTTGATGGTAGTCGACCGAGACAATACACTACTGGGCATAGTACCGTTAAGCCTTTTGGTCTCCACCGAGATGGACACCAGCGTGCGGGAGATCATGTCAACTCAGGTCACTAGCTTTACCCCCGAAATGCCCGCCACCAGCGTCGCCCAAACCTTTAAAGACAAAGATCTGCTATCCGCGCCCGTAGTGGACCATGAACACAGATTAATAGGCCGCATCACGGTGGATGATGTGATCGACGTGATTCAGGATGAAGCCGACAAGGCGCTCTACTCTCAGGCAGGTCTGAACAATCATCCCGACATGTTTGCTCCCATAGTCCAAAGTGCCACCCGACGTGCACTTTGGTTGGGTATCAACCTACTGACGGCCTTTCTCGCGGCCTGGGTCATAGGTCTATTCGAGGCCGCCATCGAAAAAATTGTGGCCTTGGCGGTGCTCATGCCAGTGGTCGCCAGCATGGGCGGGGTCGCTGGCAGCCAAACCCTCACCCTGGTCACACGCGGACTGGCATTGAATCAGATTAATCGTAATAACATTATTAAGTTGATTGGTCATGAGTTCAGTATTGGCGCACTCAACGCCATCTTGTGGGCATCACTGGTCGCCGTTATCGCGCTTAAATGGTTTGGTGATTGGCAACTTGGGCTGGTGTTTGGACTCGCCATGATCATTGTCCTGATCACTGGCGTATTAGCGGGGGCCAGCATACCACCGCTACTTAAGCGCATAGGAATAGACCCTGCATTGGCGGGCGGTGTAGTGCTTACCACGGTCACAGATGTGGTGGGTTTCTTCTCCTTCTTAGGATTGGCAACCCTGCTGATTCTTTAAGCTCTACTCCTCAAGGGCCTGCTTTTCAGAGGTACTTGGCGGCGTGCTAGTGATCTTAAGCTCGCCGTCCAGATGCAGATCCCGCTGAGGAAAGGCGATCACTATACCCGCCTCAGTAAATAGCTTGTAGATACGAAAACGGATATCGCTGCGAATACGGCGAATATCCGCTTCTGTATTGGCGCACACCCAGAAGATGCCATCGAAGATCAGCGCGTTGTCACCAAAATCTTCAAAGATGGAAATGGGCGCGGGCGTATCTAAGATCTCATCATGATCATCCAGGGTCTGCTTGATGATCTGGGCAACGCGCTCCACATCCGAACCATAGGCAACTCCAACCCTGACGGTGGAACGGGCAGTATTGTCGATCAGGGTCCAGTTGGTGACGGTATTTTCCAGCAGGTGGCTGTTGGGTACCAACATATGCACACCATCATTACGGCGGATCAGGGTTGAGCGGGTATTGATACTCTCCACTACCCCTTTGGTGTCGCCAATCTCCAGAAAATCACCAATACGGATCGGCCGCTCCCACATCAAGATCCAGCCGCTGATGAAATTGTTGATAATGTTTTGTGCCCCAAAACCGACACCAATAGCCACTGCCCCCGACACAAAGGCAAAGGCTTTGATAGGAATATTAAGGATCTCAAGGCTGGTAACCAAGATGATGGCAATTGCGATTACCAGGTAGATACGGGAAAACAGATGCACGGCATCAGGGGCGACCTTACGCGCTAACAGGGTACGGCGGATAAGTTTGCCGATTCGGGTGACGATAAACCAGGCCAGCAAAAGAAGCAGCGGCACTTGCAACACCTGAGACACAGTGATCGACGAATCACCATAGGTGAAAAGAACGAAAGATAAGATCTCCTTAATATCCTGCCAGCTCATGCCATTCCCCTAATACTTGCCGTTCATTGAGTATAACAGCCGGAACGAAAAGCGTGATTTAGGCCTCAAAGTCAAACACTTCCCTAACACTGCAATAATTAGCATGTGCAGCGCAGCGACCACTTCAACATGCGTCTAGCGGTTTACTTAAATCCGCCACCTCCCTTACTACCCCTACTGAGCACCTGCGACCTGACTTAGGCATACCAACAACTGGCGAAAGCACAACAATAAGACACGCCAACAGATAGTTACAGGTATAACCAAAAACGGTTTTAACCTACTTCCTAATATGGGCGTATTTATGGCTGTCATTAGCGCCAAAACTGAGTGCACTCATGCAAAAGCTTCACATCAACTGGTGATTTATCATACAAAAAACTCGTTATAAACCTTAATTAAATTAGGCTTATTACCTTTTTTTAATTTTATTTTCTGCATACATCAAGTTACACCAAGCCCAGTAACAGCAATGGATACAAGCCTGCAAACTACAGGCAACACAGTCGCTGAAGCCTGATTTGGGCTGGAAAAATGGATCAAATCGATGCTAATATAGTTCGAGCACTAACTATCAGCTTTCTAATTAATTTTTTATAACTGCTCAGGAGGGCACAATGTCGTCAGACAATGCAACGGAAGAAAATCTCATCTCACTAATGTGGCGCAAGCTAAAGAGCAAGGCCACTTATGCGATGCAGTTAACCTGTCTCTTCGCCATCTTAAGTACCTATCTTTTTGTCATGTTGAAACCCGGCGGGATTCATAATAACAAAGCGTTAGGAGGCCACTAAACACATGCATTACCTAACCTACATCTCACTCGCTATCTACTTTATGGCGATGTTGGCCATTGGTCTGTTTGCCTATCGCCGCTCAACCAGCGATGTTTCTGGCTACATTTTAGGTGGCAGACAAGTAAGCCCTCAGGTCACGGCACTTTCCGCTGGTGCCTCCGACATGAGCGGCTGGATGCTTATGGGGTTACCCGGAGCAATGTTTTTAGTGGGATTTGAGACCATCTATATCGCGCTAGGCCTCTTGTTGGGTGCCTTGGTTAACTATCTGGTCGTGGCGCCAAAGCTTAGGGTCTATACCGAGGTGGCTAACAACGCCCTGACGATCCCTGAATTTTTTGCCAAGCGTTTTCACGATTCCAGCAGCAATGTCCGCATCATATCGGCGGCGATCATAGTGATCTTCTTTACCCTCTACACCTCGGCAGGTCTAGTGGCCGGTGGTAAGTTGTTTGAGTCAGCTTTTGAGGTTAATTACGAGCTGGGACTGGCGATCACCTTAGGTGTCGTGGTGTCTTACACCCTGTTGGGCGGTTTTTTGGCCGTAAGCCTGACCGACTTTGTGCAGGGTTGCATCATGTTTGTCGCGCTGATCTTGGTACCCGTGGTGGCCTATCAGGAGTTTACAAGTGCCGACAAGATGATGAACTTTGCCTATGAGTCTATCCCCCATTTTGGTGAGGCGATGCAAAATGTCACCCTATTGGGACTCATCTCGGCGCTCAGTTGGGGCTTGGGCTACTTTGGTCAGCCCCACATCATAGTGCGCTTCATGGCGATCCGCAGCGTGTCTGATATCAAGACCGCTAAGAATATCGGCATGAGCTGGATGACGGTCACCATCATAGGTGCCTTGGGTACAGGTCTTGTAGGTATAGCCTATGCAAACAAGTTTAATATGAAACTAACCGATCCTGAGACCATCTTTATCGTCTTCTCAGAGCTACTATTTCATCCTTTGATCAGTGGCTTCCTGTTAGCGGCGATTCTGGCAGCCATCATGAGTACTATCTCATCTCAGCTGTTGGTGTCATCTAGTTCACTGACCGAAGATATCTACCGCGTAGTCTCGAAAAAAGAGGCCAGCGAAGAGGAGATGGTGAAACTTGGACGCTTCGGTGTTGCCGGGGTAGCCATTGTCGCGAGTCTACTGGCACTGGATCGCTCTAACAGCATCTTATCTTTGGTAAGTAATGCCTGGGCAGGCTTTGGTGCCGCCTTCGGTCCGCTGGTGCTATTTAGTCTGTACAAGAAGAACCTGACCCACAAGGCAGCCGTTGCCGGTATTGTCTCGGGTGCAGCCACGGTACTGTTTTGGATTTACGCGCCAGTGCTACCTGAGGGTAAGGCGTTAAGTTCAGTCCTCTATGAGATGATCCCTGGCTTTATGACCAGCAGCCTGGTGATCTGGGTGGTGAGCGCCTTAGACGGCGACCCTTGCCAAGACACCATAGAAACCTTCGACGAAGCCGGACGACAACTAGCAGAACAAAGATAAAGCGAGGCAAACATGGCAAACATACACTGGAAACGCATCGTCGTTAAGGTGGGAAGTGCCTTGATTGCTCCCCACAAACAAGGATGCAGTAGTCATTACCTACTGGGTATCGCCCAATTTATTGCGAACTGTCGTGCCCAGGGAGTCCAGGTTGTCCTGGTCTCCTCAGGCTCTGTCGCTGCAGGTTGGCACAGGCTGGGCAATGTCGACCAGCCTAGCGTATCGCAAAAGAAAGCGATGGCGGCTGCCGGTCAGGCAGACATGATGGCCACTTGGGATAAGTTGTTTGACTTTCCCTCGGCCCAGCTACTGGTTACCCACGGGGATCTCAGGGACCGCGAGCGCTATATCAGCATTAAAAACACCCTATTCAGCCTGCTGGATCACGGCCTATTGCCCATAGTCAATGAAAACGACGCCGTGACCACAGACACCTTACGGGTGGGCGATAACGACAACCTATCGGCTATGGTTGCAGCAGCGTCCGATGCCGATGCCTTAATCATCTGTTCGGACGTTAAGGGGCTCTATACCAAGAACCCTCAGCTGCACGACGATGCCAAGCTGATCAAGCAGGTAACAGAGATCAACGCTGATATCTACGCCATGGCAGGCGGCGCCACCAGTCAGGTCGGTACCGGCGGCATGCGCACTAAGATTGAAGCGGCCGAAAAGGCGATCGCCCACGGCATTGAGACGGTGATCGTCAATGGCTTCGACCCAGATGCCTTTAACCAACTATTAAAAGGGCAAAACCCGGGCACGCTGTTCACCCCGTTTGAACAGCCAATGCAAGAGCATGTGCACTGGATGACCCATACCTCACAGGCCCAGGGGGAACTGATTGTCGAAAATAACTTCGATGGGCCCTTGGACGAACATGAAACACAACTGACCAGTGACGATGTAGTGGCCGTAAAAGGCAACTTTTCCGTCGGCGATACAGTATTAGTGCGCAAAGGCGATGGCACTAAACTGGCCAAGGCACAAGCCAACTACAGCAGTTGTTTACTGAATTTCATCGCAAAACAGGAGGACAGGGAGTTTGCCCACGATGTGGAACAGCAAACCGGCCCGATCCTCAGCGATAAGAACATCGCCATATTGGAGTAAATATGAGCATTATTAAAACGTTATCACAAGATGCCGCGAAGGCGGCACAAGCACTGGCCCTAGTCGACGCCCAGACCAAAAACACCATACTGCTGGATATGGCGCGATCCCTACGCGACAACAGTTTTGAGATCCGTAGTGCCAACCTTATCGATCTTGCCAATGCCGAAAAAGCTGGGCTTAGCGCAGCCATGATGGACAGGCTAACGCTTAATGTCGAGCGTATCGAGGCAATGGCCCAGGGGATTGAGAACATCGCTTCACTGCCCGATCCGATCGGCGAGCAGCGTCCGCTGAGTACCCGTCCTAACGGACTGAACATCAGCAAGATGCGTGTTCCTCTCGGGGTGGTCTGCATGATTTACGAGGCGCGACCTAACGTTACCGCCGATGCCGGAGCACTTTGTTTTAAATCCGGTAATGCCGTGGTGCTAAGAGGCGGTAAAGAGGCGCTGAACACCAGCAAGGTGATCGCTGCCATCTTACAAAAAGTCCTTAAGCAATATGGCCTGCCAGCGGCGCTAATCGCCGTGGTTCCCGATCCAGATAGAGATCTGATGATGGAGCTGATGCAGCAGCGCGATTTTATCGATGTCATTATCCCCCGAGGTGGAGAAGGCCTAATTAACTTTGTGACTGAGAACAGTAAAATCCCAGTTATTCAGCACTTTAAAGGTGTTTGCCACCTGTATGTCGACAAAGATGCCGATCTGGATAAGGCCCTAGCCCTGTTGCTTAACGGCAAGACCCAGCGCACCGGTGTGTGTAACGCCCTCGAAGGCTTGTTAGTCCACAGAGATGTTGCTCCTCAGTTTCTTGCCATGGCCTCGACGGCACTGGCTAAGCATAAGGTGAAGATCAACTGCTGTCATGAGACTCAGCAGTACTTCAGCGATGCCCAAGTGTTGCAAGAGGATGAGTTTGGTCAGGAGTATCTGGATCTAGAACTTGCCGTACGCCAGGTGAGCGATTTCGACCACGCCGTCGATCATATTCGCCGTTTCGGCAGTAACCATACCGAGGTGATCTGCACCGAAAATGAGCTGACGGCCAAACGCTTTCAGCGCACGGTTGATGCCTCTGTGGTCATGGTCAATGCCTCGTCACGCTTCTCAGATGGTGGCGAGTTAGGCTTAGGCGCCGAAATTGGCATTGCCACCACTAAGCTACACGCCTATGGCCCTATGGGACTGGAGTCGCTGACCACAGAAAAATATCTGGTCGAAGGCGACGGACAGATCCGCGCCTAAGATAAACCCAACGAGCAAACTCACCAAGAGGAGGCCTTCTATCTCTTATCAAGACACAGGCTTAAATCCCCAGTTGCGCATCGCCTTCATCGGCGGTGGCAACATGGCCCAAGCCATTATTCGCGGCCTGATCAAACATGGCCATCGTAGCGAGCAGATCCTCGTCTGTGCGCCGAGCCAGAAAACCCGCAGCGCCTTGGTAAAACGCTTTAACGTCAAGGTGCACTCAGATAACAGTGCTGCAGTGGCCTTTGCCGACATCATTATCTTGGCGGTAAAACCCTTTATCGTGCCCTTAGTGTGTGATGAACTGCGCCCGGCTCTGGCGCCGCTGTGTCAGCAAAAACTGCTCATCTCTATCGCGGCAGGGCTGACCCATGCCAGCATCACTGACAAGCTGCCTCAGGGCTCCAAGCTAGTCTGTGCCATGCCTAATCTACCGACGGCGATAGGTAAAGGGTTAACCGGCCTCTTTGTTCCTAACCAGGAAGATAGGATGGCGTTTAGCGACGCCGATAAACTGATGAACGCCGTTGGCGACACAGTTTGGCTCGATGATGAAAGCCAGATGTCCAGCATAGTGGCGACGGCCGGTAGTTCACCCGCCTACTTCTTCCTGTTTTTAGAAGCGATGGAAAAGGCCGCGATTGCACAGGGCTTACCGCCAAAAACCGCCAGCAAGGCGGTATTGCAGAGCGCTATGGGCGCCGTTTCTATGGCGATCGCCAGTCAGGAAAATCTGTCAACTCTGCGCCATCAGGTGACTTCACCTAAAGGGACCACTGAGCAGGCCGTACTGGCCTTTCAGCACGGCGAGCTAGATGAGTTAGTCGCCAGGGCAATGGATAGTGCAGCACGTAGGGCAAGGGAATTGTCGCTCGGCTAAAGGGCCCCTCCCCGATAAAGATCCCCACAGAAACAAAAGGCGCGCCCAATCAAGAGCGCGCCTTTTTGTTTATCTCGCCAGAGATATCCCTAGCTATTTCGCCATGCAGTTGGCGTAGTAGGTCACAGTCGCCGGCCAGTCACTGAATACGCCGATCACCCCAACCTCTTTTGCGAGCACATCCAACAACTCGAAAGCCTTGCCTTCATCCTTGATCGCCTCGGTGATGCTCTGATAGTACCAGCCACCCCTTGGGTCAGCAGACCAGAGCGCTCCAAGGTCCAGGTGATGATCTTTAGCCTGGCGGCGTTGGCGGCCTTGGCATATTCAGAAGGCACTATCTTGCCCTCATCGTCCAGCGTAACCAATACCCACAGTGGCGGTGCGATGATCTGCACGCCATCAGCCGCCAGGCTGTCCATGCTCGGCGACCAGGTGGCGCTGTCTTGCGGATCGAAATCGCTCAAATCGTATCTGTCATCGAGATAAACCGCCTGCTGACCAAACTCAGGCGCATTGGCAATCCAATACTTTACATCCGCCAGATTGAAAGACTGGGGATAGACGCTTGATGGCGAAACCCCAGCCGCCTGATATTCATCCAGCATCATCTGAGCATAATCTTCTTGTGTCATACCATCGAACGGCATAGCCACACTCGGCGCCTTGAGTTCGGGAGTCATCTTGACCCCGGCAGCCTTAAACATGGCGATACTCTCGGCATGGGTCATCAGGGTGCCGTCTCCGGCGTAGAGATCCGTGCGCCAGTTGGCGGTGCCCGCCATATAGGCTTCTACCGTGGTGGCATTGGGGTTAGCGCCATCCATCTTGCCTTTGAGGCGCCTGAAATCCGCCAGGGTAATATCGCTGGTACAACAGGTTGCGCTGGCACTCACGCCATTAACAGGATCTGCCGGGGTGAAGGGGACGCTGCACTTAGCCGCGATATCGTCGATGGCCAAGATATTAGTAGTGGTCGCCAGATCGCACTGAGAGTGGCGACACACCAACGCCTTGTCGGCAGTAAAGGTCACGTCACACTCCACTACTCCAGCGCCTGAATCGATGGCGGCCTGATAAGACTCTTTAGTATGCTCTGGAAACTGCATGGCGGCACCGCGATGCCCAATAGAAAAGTCGCTGCGATAGAAAGGCCCCTGACGACATTGTTCCAGCTGGTTCTTGAGTTCCCCATCGACCATCTGATCCACCAGAAACAGAGGTCTGAGTCCCACCTGAGCTGACACCTGTTTGTCGATCCCCATTACGGCGGCGAGCGGATTGCTCTCGACCTGATTGTCATCATCACTACTGTTACATGCTGTCAGGCTAAAGCTGCCCAATAGTATGCCCGCTAAGGCCATAAGATTAGCTGTTTGATTTGGCACTCGATTATCCCCTCAATTAATAATATTTGCGCAGGGATACTAGTCAGTACAGATGACAGTTAGACCAAATTAATATGACAATTTGCCGCAGGCCGACTTAGAGCAGTTTGGACTGTAAGCAGACCAGTAGCACCTCAGGTGCATCCAAACTCATATCATGGCCACAATCGGGCAACACCAATGCTTGGGTGCGATAAAAACTTGCCAGCGAGCGGGCGCAACTTGGGTCGGCGAGCTTATCCTCGGCGCCGCACAGCACCACCACCGGAATACTCTCAAACTTTGGCGCCTTGAAACGCGCGCAGGCAATAAGCTGGCGAATACCATTTCCCAGGCTGGTATGCCGCTCATTGCGCCAGCGGCTCCAGTTAGCGATCAATACCAAATTGTCGCCATGATAGCGGCTGGTGTATTGCAGCACACAGGTCTCCACCAGGCTGAGGCGGCGGCTCAACTGTGTCAGCTTGAGTCGTATGGCCCCCAGCAACGCCCCAAGCAGCGGCAACAAACGAAAGCGCCGATACCAAGGCGAGAGGTTAGCCGCGCTGCTATTGAGCAGCACCACCTGACGAATACTGTCCGGGTAACGCCTGGCCAGCGCGAGCGCCGTCATGCCGCCCATAGAAAGACCAATCAGCACCACAGACTTGCCCTTAAAGGGACTGATGTGAGGCGTGACCTGAGACCACACCCTGTCACAATAGCCGTCGATAGTCATTGGGCTAATCTCGTCGGCAAGACGGCCGTTCCCCGGGAGATCGACACAAACCACCTGCTCGCCAGCAGCCATTAATCGCTCGGCGAACCCTTGCCAGTGACGCTCGTCACGCATCAAGCCTCTAAGCAATACTAAGGTTCTCATCTTACTCCTCGATTAAACCAAAGCCTTAACCCTTCGTCGGTCAGTCGAATCAGCTCAGGCGGGGTGATCTGCTCAAGTACCTCGCCATAAGCGGCATTGAGCAGAAACTGCATTAACACCAGATGACGGCGCAAGATCCTGTGCTGCCTGTGGGATGCCTGAGGGTTAAAATAGCCGGCGAAATTCAGAAGCTGGCGAGGATTTTTTCGCACCCAGGCCCACGACCCCATCTCTAAGGTTAGCGGCACAAAAGGCACCTTGCAGTCAGAACTCACCACTAGATGATCCCAAATATCCCCATGGGTAGTATAAAAATGACTCTGGGGCGCCAATTGATAGTGCCCGTGATAGGGATAGCTGGTCTCGAACAACTTATGCAATTGATACACGTAACCGATACCGCCAAAGGGATCGCTGGTGTGGGCATGAGGGAACCAGAGATGATCCTTAAGGCCAAAACCCGAGTGCGCGTCTAAGGCCAGCAAACTGCTACTGCGACTATGCAGTGCCTTGACATAATCCACCAGCGCCCGAGTCTCACCTTCCATCCCCTCGCCACGATACCAAGGTAAATGTCTTGACATACGCTGGCCGCCCACCAAAAAGGTGACGCGCTGCTTCGCCTCAATAGGGGCGTTACGCATCAAATCCACGTTTTGACCATTACCGCGACTGCCACGTAAAAATCCCGCAGGGTTCACTATGGGGACAAAGGCCAAACGCACCTTGTTGAGCAGCGCCTGCAAATGGGTGTCCCATGGCAGACGATTGAGTAAACTGCCCAGAAAGGCCAGCACCACCTGGGCACCGATGCGCTCGACGCCATGTACACCGCCCACAAACAGCACACAAGGCGCGTGACTCTCTTGTGAACCCAGCTCGATTGCGGTCACCGACAGCGGTTCACCGCGATAATAGAAATCCAGTAAGGAGCGATGACGAAAATGCGCCTGATGTTGGGCGATTAACCGCTTAAGGGTATCGATTTCAAAAGCATGCTCGAAGGAAAACCGGCTCATATCCCCAGGTTAACACTGCTGTTCCGTGAGCCTAACTTACCCCGCCAATGCGACAGAGAGATGACACTCAATAGGTCTGAAAATCAATCTAAAAGTAGGTTCTATCCGAATAGTCATAAAGCCATTCGGGGCGATAAACCACCATCAAGGTCACCGCCATACCATTGAGCAAGGCTTCTGGAAAAGCCAATAAAGGGATCAGCAAAATATAGTTATCGACAAGGTAAGCCCAGTCATAGTCTGTACTGAGATAGAGCCAGGTCGACCAACAGAGAATATGAAAGATGATACATAAGAAGGCGTTAAGAAAGGCGCCGCAAAAGATATAGACAAACAGGTGGTGCGGCAGATACTTAAATACCTGGCTGTAGACCACATAACAGAGAAACAGGGGAAGAGCTATCGCCACCAGGCTATAGATGGCAAAGTCCAGCGGCAGTTTGAGCATAAAGGTGGCAAAAAAGGCCACGGGTAACAGCAGTGCTAAGGTGGCCAAACGCCAGCCAAACATCAGCATTAGGGTCACCAGACCAAGAAAATGTGCGTGAATTCCCGGCGTGATGCTGGCATCAATCAGCCACAGGGCGTTGATGAAGAAGATGGCCAACAGCAGTCGCGTTTGCAGAGCCTTGTCTTTAAGCAGGCTCTTCACATCTTCACTGGGCCAAATAGCCCACAACCAAAGCGCCAGCAATGCCATGGCAAGCACCTGAGCAACATCAAGCTGCCACTCAATCTCACTCCACCTCTGTAGTAAGAATGCTGTCATAGTTTCTTCATCCCCACCCCAAGACACTAGCTGCCAACGTTAATCCTCACTCCATCTCTGTAGTAAGAATGCTGTCATTCCTTTTCATCCCCCATAAAGCTAAAACTCCAACTGCCAGCGTTAATCCTCACTCCACCTCTGCAGTAAGAATGCTGTCATTGCTTTTCATCCGCTCTAAAACTAAAACGCCGACAGCCAGAAAATCAACGTCTTCTCCTGTGCGCTAACCCTAACATAGACTCAAACAAGGCGTCACACTCCCTAATTGCGGCGAAATTAAGCTTACCTAACTAAAAAGGTACTGGAAATCACCAGATAAGCCACTGTTAATCGCGGCAAATTTGGGTAATAATTCTCATACGCAAAGAAGAAAGGGACATCATGCTCAAGTATTGGTACAAAGACTTTGCCCAATATCCACCGGGACACAGAGACTATTGGCGAACTCGTTTAATAGGTCATACTCTGCTACTTAGCAGCTCCTTCTTCCTGGTGCTGACCCTGCTCAATATCTTCTATTTCGAAAGCTATGAGTACGCCGCCTTAGACGCCAGCGGCTTGCTGATCTCCCTATCGATCCTGCTGTTTTTCAACAGAACCGCCAACGTTAACCTCGCCTCCTGGGCGGTGACCCTGATGGTCACGGGATTAATCCTGCTATTTGTCGCCTCGGTGGGTGGCTATGCCCATTCTCTCTATTGGGCCACCCTGATCCCGCCGTTCGCTTTCTTCCTCCTTGGCCGTCAAAGAGGCAGCCTGATTTGCCTTATCGCCTTCGGTGTGTGCGCCTACATAGTCTATGGCCAGATCCAGGAGGCTAAGCCCGTCACCTTCGGCATGGGCGCGCTATTCAATGTTATCGAGGTATCGATTGCCCATATTATGTTGTTTCGTTTCTACGAGGGCACCCGCTCCTCGGCCTATCGTCAACTGGCCGAGCGCAACGCCAAGATCCAGAAGCTGGCTGAAACCGACAAGCTGACCGGTCTCTACAACAGGGAGAAGCTCGACTTAACGCTAGAGCAAGGCGTACAGCAAAGCCATCATCAACAAATGCCCCTTAGCCTACTGATTCTCGATGTAGATTATTTCAAGCAGATTAATGATGCCTACGGCCACCTGGCTGGAGATCAGGTACTGTGCCAGCTGGCCGACAGCCTAAAGAGCCTGATCCGTCAAGGTGACTTTCTTGCCCGCTGGGGTGGAGAGGAGTTTGTGATCATACTGCCAGACACCACACAGCCTCAGGCAATGAAACTGGCTGAACAATTACGCCAAGATGTGGCAAGCCAAAAGTTTGCCGCCCAATCACTAACCATCAGCATCGGCGTGTCTGCATTAAGGAGTGATGACACCACCAAGTCGCTGATCAACCGCGCCGACAATGCCCTCTATCAGGCCAAACACTGCGGCCGAAACCGAGTCGTGGCCGAAACCCAAAGCCCAACTCAGCCAGCTGAGCACAGAGCCGTCAACGATTAATACCAAGACCTATTGCTACCAAGCCATGGCACGATCAAAACATGGCACGACTAAACCACGGCACAACCAAGCCATGGCCAAGCTAAAGCAGACTAAAATTAAGTAGTAGCCCTAAGTTAGTTAGAGTTAGCCCTTCAGACAGAGGGGCTAACTATCCTAGTTAGCCGTTATCAAGTTGCTCGGTAAAAGTCAGGCCAAGAGACAATAGGTTATAATTTTAATGACACGAGATCTGATATACTGGATCACTCCTTTCAAGCTAGCATCTCCCAGGCTAAATCATACAGCCAAGGCTCCTTTAGAGGATTGAACTTAGCGCCAAATGCAACTCCAAATAAGGAATAACACAATGCTAGTCACCTTTAAAACCAAGCACTACGCCGATATCACACTGTTTGGCGATGTAGCACAAACCTTCTTAACAATACTCGGCCACAGTACATCTGTGCCGGGCGCGATACGTGCCGAAGATGTGCCAGCCGCCCTCACCCGGCTGCAACAGGCGGTAGCCAATGCGCCAACAGAGCCCCCACAGGCAGAAGACGATGAAGACCAAGGCCCCTTTGTCAGTCTCAGGCAGCGCGCATTGCCCCTTATCGAGCTATTCGAATCGGCAGCCAGCAACAACCAGAATGTGATGTGGGAATAATCCCAAAAAATGCCTTTAAGCAGTCCTTTATGACTTATCGAGTCAGCCGCTCGATGATCTGTCTGTGCTGGGGATAGGCATTTAGCAGAGTTTGCCTCTCGAACAACTCAAAGTCCTCGAAGGTAAACCCAGGTGATACCATACAACCTACCAAGGAAAACCCCGGGTTATTCATGGCCGAGCCGAAGATACAACCCTTAGGCACCAGAAATTGCGGCCGCTGCCCGGCGGCGATATCTAGCCCCAGCTGAGCCGTGGTTAAGTTGCCCTCCTCATCGATCATATAAATGGTCAAGGGCTCACCACCATGGAAATACCACATCTCATCGGCGGTCAAACGGTGAAAATGAGACACTTCGCCAGTACGCAGTAGAAAATAGATACTGGTCCACAGCTGACGTTTGTCGTCAAACTGCTCCAGCGCCCGGTAGGAAGAGCGGTAATACCCGCCTTCGACATGCTGCTCTAACTCAAGCTCTTTAATGAAGTAATCCGCGCCCTGCATAGCGACTCCTTATTCTCGATATCCTGATGCTCTAGGCTTAGCGCACCCTAACAGGGCGGGCATTGCTCTTAGACTAACTTATCTTGTCATCTAAGGCTGTGACCAACGCCAAGACCAACACCAAGACATCTCTGCGTAGACACTCAGCCTCAAACTGGGCGGTAACTTCCAATTTCGGCCAACCTGACATTAAGCTGTGTATTCTTTTATTACAATTGTCTGGCTGATAACCGTTTTAACTTTGTTGTTCACCTTGGTAAGCTTCTACCGCCGTACCTTTAAAACCAAAAAAATAACTCAGTAAGGAAGAGAGCACCAATGAAAAAATCCCTAATCGCTATAGCCTTAACCACCGCTGTTCTCGGTGGCTGCAGCAACCAAGATACCCGTTCTAACAATGCTGCTTCATCAGAAGTGGTCGCCCCATCTCAGGCCAAAGCCGAATTAGGCAGTTTTGGTGTCGATCTCACAGCCCGTAACCTTGATGTCAAACCGGGCGACGATTTCTTCATGTATGCCAGCGGTACTTGGTATGACAACTTCGTCATGCCGGCTGACAAAACCCGTTACGGCGCCTTTAATGCCTTGGCTGAGCGCAGTGAAGTTCAGGTAAAAGAGATTATTGATGATATCGCCAGCCGTCAGGAGCTTAATGCAGAAGAGCAACTAATCGCTAACTTCTACAAGGCTTACATGGATATCGATACCATTAACAAACTGGGTATCAGCCCGGTTCAGCCAACCTTAGATCAAATTGCCGCTATCAAATCGACCGATGATCTTACTAAAGTCTTTGGTAATGCCTGGTTAGAGGGAATTAGCGCGCCTATTGGTGGTGGTATGTGGTTTAACCGCCTCAACCCTGATCAATATGAGATGTCTATCGGTGCCGGTGGCTTGGGTCTCCCGGATCGCTCTTACTATTTGGAAGACAGTGAACGTTTCGTCAAGATTCGCGAAGCTTACTTAGCCCATATCACCAAAATGCTTGAATTTGCTGGTGTTAAAGATGCGGCTCCTCGTGCAGAGGCCATCTTAGCGTTAGAAACCAAAATCGCTGAAGGCCATTGGCCACGTGAGAAGCGCCGTAACCGCGACCTCACCTTAAACCAGATCAAGCGTGATCAACTCAGCACTGAGTATCCAGGTTTTAACTGGGATATCTATTTCGCCGAGACAGGTTATAAAGTCCCTCAGCTCAACATCTCTCAGCCAGAACCGATTAAGGCGATGATCGAACTGATCAATAATGAAGCGTTAACGGTTTGGCAGGATTACCTGACATTCCACGCCGTCAGTGATAACGCCGAACTCTTGTCAGATGAGATCTACACCACCTACTTCGACTTCTACGGCAAGACACTAAACGGACAGCAAGAGCCTCGTCCACGCTGGAAGCGCGCAGTAGAGCAGATGTCAGGTACCCAGTCATTAGGCTTTGCCATAGGTAAAGTTTACGTCAAACGTTACTTTCCTGAATCATCGAAGCAGCAGATGGCTGAGCTGGTGGAAAACCTGCGCACCGCCATGGGGCAGCGTATCGACGGTTTAGATTGGATGGGTGAAGAAACCAAAGTCAATGCTCACGCAAAACTGGCCTCTTTCAATCCTAAAATTGGTTATCCTGATGTTTGGCAAGAGTTTGATGGCCTGACCATCAGCAACAACGACTTAGTGGGTAACATTAAGAATCTAAGAACCTTCTTCCGTGAAGACAGTGTCGCCAAAGAGCTGCAAAAAACTGACCGTAACCGTTGGGGCATGACACCACAGCGTGTAAATGCTTACTACAATAGCTCGTTTAACGAAATTGTGTTCCCTGCGGCCATTCTGCAACCACCATTTTTCGATCCTAATGCCGATCCAGCCGTTAACTATGGCGGTATCGGCGCTGTGATAGGCCATGAAATGGGACACGGTTTCGATGACCAGGGTTCTAAGTCTGACGCTAACGGTATCCAACGTAACTGGTGGACAGATGCCGATCGCGCAGCATTTGAAACCAAAGCCGATCAACTTGCCGCCCAGTACAGCAAGTATGAACCAATCGAAGGCAACTTCGTTAATGGCCGTAACAGCTTAGGGGAAAACATAGGTGACGTGGGTGGTCTGGCAATGGCCTATCACGCTTACAAACTGAGCCTTAATGGTAAAGAAGCTCCCGTTATCGACGGTCTTACCGGCGATCAACGTTTCTTCTTAGCGTGGGCTCAGGTATGGAAAGAGAAGCGCACCGAACAGAGCATGCTTAACCAGCTTCGCGGCGGCACCCATGCGCCTGGACGTTACCGCGCTCTTGCACCGCGTAACCACGATGCCTGGTATAAGGCATTCGATGTTAAGCCAGGAGATGCCCTGTACCTGCCTGAAGATCAACGCGTGAAGATCTGGTAAACCAATAAAAATGCCTGTGATTTTGTTTAAGTAGCTAAATCGATACTAATAACTTAAATACTGGGCATGATGGTTTACCTCTGAGAGGCCCCTAAGACTCATATAGGGGCCATTTAATTAAGCCCGCGGTGTCATGCCGCGGGCTTAATTTTTTATACCAACATCTTAGTGACGTGAGACGCCTTTACGCACCATCTCTTTACCCTGCTCAAACACTTCATCTGTGATCCAGCGGGCATGCAAGAGTTTGTGGTTCTTATCGAATACCGCCACAAAATGACGGCCATCGGCATTATTGGTCGCCATGCCGACACCTTCTACGCCTTCCAGTCCCAGACCACCATTCTCCACCGCCAACAGAAAGCTGGCTAAATCGTCCAGGTTATCGATTACAGTCTTATAATCACTCATGACTTTGCTTCTCATCTTATCCGCCTACAAACAGGCTCTACTTAATGCCGCGTACTCTACCCCGACTCAGCCTGGATGTGAACCCAGGAGCCGCGAATGTCCCAGGGTTTATCCCTACGCAGCCGAGCCGAAAAAGCCTCTTACGCGCCCCCAGTTAGAGTAAAAGCAGACTCTGTCTGGGGCTGTATGAGTAAAAAATTCAAGGAAAAAATATGTTAGAGATATTTTTTAGCCACTGTTAGCCTAGGTAAGAAGAATGTCGATTCGAATCGATGAGCAGCGGCGAACTGTTCATCCCTATAGCGAAAACCGACCATTGTTCCCGGCTATCATTCTCGGCTAACATTCCCGACTATCATATACTGACTATCATAGTGGCACGCGAGTACTGCGCCCACATTAACAATAAGCTTAGCTCGCATATTCGCAGCAAAGCTGTTATCAATTCAATGGCTTTGAGTCTTGATAGTGTCCATCGTATTTCGGAAGAGAAATCACCTGATATGAATAAATTGTATTATGTTTACGATCCTATGTGCTCCTGGTGCTGGGGATTCAAACCAACCTGGGAGAAAATCGAGCAAGCGCTATCAGGTGACATCGAAATAGTGTATCTGCTTGGCGGACTTGCGCCAGATAGCGACCAGCCAATGCCCATTGCGATGCAAAAGCAAATTGCCGCTTATTGGCACAAAATAGAAACCCTGCTGGGCACTGAATTTAATCACGAATTTTGGACGCTCAACACACCAAGACGCGCAACCTATCCGGCCTGCCGAGCCATACTCGCCGCTCGGGCCCAACAGGCTGAAAGCTTGATGTTAAATGCCATACAAAAGGCCTATTACCTGCAGGCACGTAATCCTAGTGACAACCCTGTATTAATCGATTTAGCCGACACTCTTGGATTAGAGAAGACTAAATTCAGCGTAGACTTGCAGCATGACACGACACAAGAAGCCCTATTAGCTGAAATCCAATTTGCACGCTCAATCGGTGGCAATAGTTTTCCTTCCCTGTTTGTGCAAACCGCTACTGGCATCACGCCAATCCCCATTGACTACCAAAATGCCGGCACCTGTATTGAGCAGATAAAACAGGCCAATACAAATTAGAAAAGAACCGAGTATTTGCAAAGCCTCAATGACTGTCTATCAAAGCTCATTCAATGATGCTCTAAAAACAACATGCGAAATAATCAGAATATACGGGGAAGCCATGGGCATTAACGATTCGCTTTATCAGTCACACTCACTAATCACATCAATTCGATTATAATTTTTTATTTAATCACCCCGCTTTACTACAAACCATCTATAAATCTTGGCCGTCAAATAAATATCATTTCAACTAACCTAATCACTTGCTTTAAATCAATCACGCTAATTTTACCCTCCGAATTTCTCCTTTTTCAGATATAACAAATGTATCAAAGCTGATACAGATACAAAGTGTCACGAAAAATAGAACATCATTGTTTTGTCATACTGCTCCCCGCAATACCCCCGACACACAAGGGTTTGCAGCAAGTCATCAAATAAAACAACATCTCCCTCATCATTTTGAAAAGAAACACTCACACCAATAACCCGCCAGACCAAATAAATTGATTCAACCAAAGCTGCAACATTTTACAGTACCAATATTAAGTGAGATAAAAAAAACCGACATTAAACACTAAGAAGTCCTTAAAAATAGACATCACACATTAGCCTTGTATAAAAAAACAAGCATTATTGGTGACAGTTGAATCTTTACAAGGATGTTAATAGTTTGTATCTGACTGCGAGTTTAACACGCACATAAAGCACACATTGCAATCAATACTTTCTATAGGGATTAATTAAATTGAACATGGAAAAACAATTTAAACTTAAAAAAGCCTCATTGGCGGTTTTAGGGGCAATATCCATTGGATCAGCAGGATATGCCCTCGCCGATATTGGTATGGAAAAAACAAGCAAAGGCGGCTTCTATACTCCCACCTTCACGTCAGAGGAAGTCATAGAGTTTAACCAACAACGAAAGGCCCATGAAAATGGCGAAGTCTTTGCTGGCAAACCAGGACAAGTCAATCGACACAGTCAAACCAATAAAAATGTATTTACCTTTGATGACTCCATTAAAGGTGAGCATGTGTTCATTGTGCAATTACATGATGATCCTGTGGCAACATACAAAGGTGATATCAAAGGTTATGCCGCTACCGCGGTAACAGCATCAGCCTCAATCCAGGCTCGCTCAAGCATTGACATCAATAGTCGATCGGTAAAAAGCTACCAAAGCTTACTAAAACAAAAACAACAAAGTGTATTATCAAAAGCTCAAGGTAAAGGCGCTAACCTAAATCTACTCAGCCAATACACCCTGGCCAACAATGCGATGGCTGTTCGGATGACGCAACGTGATGCGGCCTTGCTTGCACAAACGGCAGGGGTGAAGAAGATCACCCCAAGCCGCATATTTGATTTAAAAACCGATCGCGGGCCTGAATTCATCGGTGCTAAAGAACTCTGGCAAGGCAATACCGATGCGGGTCTTAGTGTTAAGGGTGAAGGCATGGTGGTCGGTATTATCGATACCGGTATCAATACAGACCATCCTGCTTTTGCATCAGATGATGATTTTGCCGCGAATAACCCACTAGGCGCAGGTAATTTCCTAGGTGATTGTGTGCAAGACAGCACACTGTGTAACGATAAACTGATTGGGGTTTACTCATACAATACGATCACCAAGGTCTACGACGCCCCTGAGTTTCAAGAATACTCATGGCAAACTAAGCAAATTCGCCCAGAAAATGGGGAAGACTATAATGGCCATGGCTCGCATACCGCAAGCACAGCAGCGGGTAACAGCTTAACCAATATTCCACTGCAAGCCAGTAACGGCGAAGCCGTGAGTGACGGTGTCGATCTGCCTTTCACTTTTGAATCAACCTCAGGCGTTGCTCCCCGCGCTCACATCGTTTCATACCAGGTGTGTTATCCAGGTAGTGGTGGAGATGCTTATGCAGGCTGTCCTGAAGAAGCTATTTTAGCGGCTTTTGAAGATGCGATTAAAGACGGTGTTGATGTCATCAACTTCTCCATTGGTGGCGGTGAAAGCTTTCCTTGGGAAGATCCGATGGAGCTCGCCTTCTTAGCGGCTCGTGAGGCTGGGATCTCTGTAGCAGCTGCCGCAGGTAACTCTGGTCCAAGTTTCTACTCTGCCGACCACACCTCTCCTTGGGTCACCACAGTAGGTGCTTCAACCCATGATAGAACGCTAAACGCAGGCAACACGACAATTACGGGCTTTGAAGGTGATGCACCAAGCTATCGCATTCCATCGAGTGACATTTCAGGTAAAGGGTTTACCAGTGAACTCTCAGGTACTTTTGTGCTAGCTGAAAACTATCCGGATCCCGATCTGAATGATGGATACACAGCAGCTAGCTGTAACGTACCTTTCCCTGCGGGAACTTTCACCAGCGATCAAATTGTTGTGTGTGAGCGAGGCGATATTGCGCGTGTGGACAAAGCCGTCAATGTTCAAGCCGGCGGTGCGGGCGGTATCGTGTTACAGAACATGAGCTACGGCGACAGATTGGTAGCCGATAAGTTTGTGATTCCCGGTATCAATGTCGCTGCGAGTGACCGTTACAAAATCAAAAACTGGATTAAATACAGTAGTGAAGGAACGGCAAAAGCAACGATCACGACCCACAGTAATGATTACGATCTAACGCCTGAAAACGGTAACCTGCTGGCACTCTTCAGCTCTATGGGACCGAGTCGTTACATTGACAATCTTGTGCCTGACTTAACGGCGCCAGGCGTTAATATCTATGCCGCAAACGCGGATGATCAGCCATTTACTAACGCTCCTCGTTCTAGCGATTGGACCATGATGAGCGGTACCTCTATGGCATCACCACATGTTGCTGGTGCCATGACGCTATTGACACAGCTACATCCTGATTGGACCCCCGCTGAAATTCAATCTGCACTGATGTTGACTGCCAACGAAGTCAAATATCAGCCATACAGCGGTGCTGAGCCAGCATCTTTGCCATATCACTTTATGGCTGGTGCGGGCGCCATCGATGTCGCTAAAGCGGCAGAAACTGGCTTAATCATGGATGAAACCATAGATAACTATTTAGATGCCAATCCAAACAATGGCGGTATCGCGAATTGGTTAAACCTACCTTCGATGGTTGATAGTCAGTGTGAAAGTGAGTGCACCTGGATGCGCACTGTCACAGCAACCAAAGATGGTTCTTGGGTCGTATCAACCACAACAAAAGGTGATGGTGCTTCACTCACTGTCTCTCCGAGTGAGTTTACCTTGAAAAAAGGCGAGTCTCGTTCAATTTTAGTGACGATGAAGGTCCCAGGTCGTGTCTCTAATGCGATAGAGCCGAATGAACCAGAAAGCCCATGGGAAATGTCGAATGACTATATGCCATACAATGGCACAGTGATTTTAACTGAGGCGAGCAATAACTCACCTGAGCTACACATGCCTGTCGTTAGCTTCTCAAAGCCGACTGAACTCCCCCATGAGAAGAAGCTTACCATCAACCGTAATACGGGTTCAGAGACCTTCACGGTCAACACTGATAATTACAGCCAGTTTACTCCTAGAATGTATGGCTTAGTTCAGCCAACGACCTCGACCGTAGAGCTAGATGAAGTAAGACCTTTCTTCGATCAAGATTATATTGATAGAGGTTGGAGCATCCAGCAGATCACGGTTCCGGAAGGCACTAAGCGCTTAATCGTGGAAGTTCTCTCATCTGAAGAAATCAATCCAGAAGATGAGCTTAACCCACGTTATATCCATTCGCATCCAATGCTAACCTTAGGTCTTGATGCTAATAACAATGGCACTTTCATTCCGTCACAAGAAGAGCAAGATGAAAATCAGCAAGCGCTTCAAATGGAATACTTTAGTGAACTTGTGTGTCAGTCCTCTTCAGAGTCAATACACAACTACTGCAACATTATTGATCCAACGCCAGGCACCTATTGGCTAGCCGTCACCAATATTGGCGGTAACAATAAACGCCATGAAGTGACGACCGGTTATGCCATGCTTGCCGAGCAAAGCGATAACAATAACCTTACGCTAACGGGTCCTGCAGATCATGATGGTATTGGTAACTATGAAATTAGCCTAAATTGGGATATTCCTGATGCAATGGAAGGCGACGTCTACTATGGCGGTTTCGACATGGGCAATATGCCTGGCGAAGAAGGCACTCTTGGGTTTACCTCGGTTAAATTAACCCGTGGTAGCGACCTGGTTAGCTTTGATGTCAGTCAAACTAAAGCCCGTGTAATGGATGTTATCGACATCACTGTCGATGTGCTGCCAAATATGGAGTCAAATGATCGCACTTATGATTTCAATTTGAGTGTTCCTGAAGGCATGCGTCTGGTACCTAGTACCTTAATATCCAGTAACCAGGAAGTGATGGATGCCATTACCATCGATGAGCAAGGCCTAAGCTTAAAAGGAACTCAGGCCTCTACACGTAATATTCAAAGAGAATATGTCGTCACCAATAGCCTGAGCGATCAGCAGTGTAAAACACCACTGATCGATGAATACTCAACGGGTGGTTATATCGATCTGCGTGAGTTTGGTTTACAACCCGTGCATGATTGGTATGTGGGAAGCAATCGAGACTATTACGATATACCAATGTGGTGGTTATTCTGGGGCATGGAGAGTGAACAGCTAAAACTCTATAACCAAGATAACGCTGGGTTCTTAAGAATGCACCCTGTGGGCGCTATGCAGTTTAATACCGCCTATTGGGCAATGCGTATGCACCGAGGTCCTGGATTCTTATACGAGTCTATAGCACCTTTCTGGCGTGGCGATTTCGAAATGAATCACCGCAGAAACCCTGAAGATCCTTGGGGTCTAACCATCGCAGCTCAATACAACAGCGAGCGTCCAGATATTGGCGATATGCTATTCCTTGAGTTCGATAACGTCACAGACAAGACCACGGGCGATCAATATGACTATCAAGTCATCATGAGTCCAAGCATCAATTTCAATCCACAGCGATATGAAATCATGTTTGCCTACGACAACTTAGGTGCAAACTTGGCAAAAGGTGCTGTATTCATTGAAGGCTTTGACAGTACATTCTCGAAAAATGCTGGCCCTAAAGATGGCTATCTATACAGCATGATTGGTTTCGATGACTTAGATGAAAAACTGTCTGATGACCTAGTGATCTGTTTTGATTACATGGGACCTGAAGCCAGTGCCATTCAATTGAGTATGAAAGCCGTTGTTCAACCACAAGCTGTTGGTCAAACACTGGATGTTTCAATGGATTACACCATTGAAGGCGACTCAATGAAAACCACTGTGGGCGCCATCGAAGTACCAAGCAACATCAAGCTTGCCGAGATGCCTGATTTAACGGTTGAAGAAGACGGTATTATCGAAGGTATTGAAGTGGTATACGTCGACGCCAATAAAGTGAACAACACTATTATCGTCAGTGGCGACAATGTTGAAGCGACAGTGGAAGGTAACAGCTTCTCACTACAGCCTAAGCAAAACTTTAGTGGCGAAACCCTTGTCACAGTCACAGTTCAAGATAACGAATATGTGAGTGACAGTGTTTCAACCAGTTTCACTTTAACCGTGATGGGAACCAACGATACACCTGAAGCGAAAGTCACAACAGATTCGGTGCAGGCAAAAGAGGGTGATGTCATTACCTTAGATGCGTCACTTAGCACTGACTATGATGGCGATCAGCTCACTTATCGCTGGGAAGGTCCGGGTGAAATTAGCAATGCTGATCAAGCAATCGCTAGCGTAACTGGACTAAGTGTGGGTGAGCATAACTTTAACGTCACGGTAAGTGACGGTGAGTTAGAGTCTGTCGCCAGCATTACCGTTAGGGTTGATGCAGGTGATAGCAGCACATCGAGCTCTGGTGGTAGCCTAGGTTGGTTCACCTTGATGCTATTGGGTTTAGCAGGTCTAGGCCGTCGTCAAAAGTAATATTAAGTCTCTTTAGCAAGTTCAAGAGCACTTAGTATCAAACAAAATCGGAAACCCATTGGTTTCCGATTTTTTTATCTCTCTTTACTCACACAAGCCCATCAAACAGAAATTATAGTCCTGCTTTCGCCTTACGCGCCTGATGCAGCTTCTTGTAACTCTCGATAAGGCGCAGATGCGGCTCAATACCTTCGAGCGCCATACTGGTCTCGGTAAGCCCTGAGAAGCGCACTTCGCCGTTGACCGAACCCACTACCTGAGCCATCACCTCTTCACCAAACATACGGGTAAAGTTATGGATAAAGTGCTCAAGCTCCAGCTCTTCATCTAAGGTGACCTCGAGTACCGCGGCCATCGCCTGATAGAAGAGACCGCGCTCAACCGTGTTATCGTTAAACTGCAGGAAGTCTTCCACCAGCTCCAGGGCTTCCTCATGGGCGCCCAAGGCCAGATAGATAAGGATCTTCAGCTCGATAATGGTTAGCTGTCCCCAAACGGTGTTTTCATCGAAGACTATGCCTATCATGGTGCGGATATCGGTATAGTTATCCAGCTGGCTCTCTTCCAGGCGGTTAACCAGATCAGCCAGTTCATCATCGCTCAGCCTATGCAGGTTGAGGATATCTTCGCGGTAATCCAGCGCCTTATTGGTGTTGTCCCAAATGAGGTCATCGACCGGATAAACCTCTGAGTAGTCAGGCACCAGGATGCGACAAGCAGACGCGCCAAGCTCTTCAAACTCGGCCACATAGACCTCTTTGCCCAGGCTCTCTAAGATACCGAACAGCCCCTTGGCTTCCTCTTCGTTAGTGCCCGAGAAGTCCCACTCGCAGAACTCAAAGTCAGACTTGCTGCTGAAGAAGCGCCAGGAGATCACCCCGGTGGAGTCGATAAAGTGCTCGACAAAGTTTTCAGGTTCGCTCACCGCCATGCTATTAAAGGTCGGCTTAGGCACATCGTTGAGTCCCTCGAAGCTACGGCCTTGCAATAGCTCTGTCAGGCTGCGTTCCAGCGCCACTTCGAAAGTAGGGTGTGCGCCAAAAGAGGCGAATACGCCGCCGGTTTTAGGGTTCATCAGCGTCACACACATCACGGGGAACTGACCGCCAAGAGAAGCGTCTTTAACCACCACGGGGAAGCCTTGCTCCTCCAGTCCCTTGATACCGGCTAGTATGCTGGGATACTTCTCCAGCACAGCCATAGGTACGTCGGGCAGCACTATCTCCTCTTCGATGATCTGGCGCTTCACGGCGCGCTCGAAGATCTCAGACAGACACTGCACCTCGGCCTCTTGCAGGTTGTTACCCGCACTCATACCGTTACTGAGGAATAGGTTCTCAATCAGATTCGACGGGAAATAAACCGTCTCACCATCTGAGCGGCGCTTGTAAGGAATACTGCAGATACCGCGCTCGATATTGCCTGAGTTGGTATCGATAAGATGCGAGCCACATAGCTCACCATCTGGGTTATAGATGGCCAGACTGTAGTCATCCAGCATGCCTTCAGGCAGTGAATCATCGTCAGTCAGGGCGAACCACTTCTCGTTGGGATAATGGACAAACTCGCTGTTAGCCACATCCAGGCCGAAGAACTGGTCGTTATAGAAGAAGTTACAGTTCAGACGCTCGATAAACTCGCCCAGCGCCGAACACAGGGCGCTCTCTTTAGTTGCCCCCTTACCATTGGTGAAACACATGGGCGAAGCTGCATCACGAATATGCAGCGACCAGACGTTAGGCACTATGTTACGCCAAGAGGAGATCTCTATCTTCATCCCCAGATCGGCTAACAGGCCGGTCATATTGGCTATGGTCTGTTCCAGTGGCAGGTCTTTACCTAAGATATAGGTACTAGTGTCGCCATCGGGCTGGCCCATCAACATGGCATTGGCATCGGCGTCTAAGTTTTCGACCGCCTCTATCTTAAACTCTGGGCCAGTCTGCACCACCTTCTTCACCGTACAACGATCGATAGAGCGCAAGATCCCTTCGCGATCTTTGTCCGAGATATCGTCGGGCAGCTCTACCTGGATCTGGAAGATCTGGTTATAGCGATCCTCTGGGTCGACGATATTATTTTGAGACAGACGAATATTATCCGTGGGAATGTCACGGGCCTTACAGTAAACCTTGACGAAATAGGCCGCGCACAGGGCTGAAGATGCCAGGAAGTAATCGAAGGGACTCGGTGCGCTGCCATCACCCTTGTAACGAATGGGCTGATCGGCCGTGACGGTAAAATCGTCGAACTTAGCTTCGAGTCTGAGGTTATCGAGAAAATTAACTTTGATTTCCATTAGGTACTTCCACTGCGCCACCACGTCTTAACGCAGCAGGCTTTATTTCAACAAGAGACAATTGAGGTGAATTATCGGTGTTTTTGACCCATTAGTCTTGGGTTAATTACCTAAATAGGCCAATTAGCCGAATTAATGCCAAGGACGACGCGGCATAGTCCGCACCTTTGACCTTCTGTTAGCGCTAGAGCTGACCTTTTTGCCCCATCTTATGTTCATACATCAGCTTGTCTGCTCGCTCAATAATGCTGTCGACATCATCTGTCTCATGCAGCAATTGCGTGCAGCCAAAGCTCAAGTTCCACTCCCTGCCCGCCTGACTCTGTCCCTCAACACTGTAGGCCGCCTGGATCCGCTGCATGATCTCATTCGCTGCCGGGCCATCGCAGTCGATAAACACAATCAAAAACTCATCGCCGCCGATACGCGCGGCAAAGTCGCTCTCGCGGATCGACATGTTAATCACCTTAGCCACCCCCTTGAGCAGCATATCTCCCGCCTCATGCCCATAAAGATCATTGGTCTTCTTAAGGTCGTTGACGTCGATAAAGCTCACCGCCAAGGATGACTTTCGCCGGCGGGTGTTACTGATACTCTTACTTAAATACTCTAAAATGGCGCTACGGTTATACAGGCCAGTTAGAGCATCATGGCGCGCATCGAAGGTGAGCTGAGCAAATAAACGCTGCTGCTCCACCTGAGAACCGGCCAGCTTATAAGCCAGGAAAATAAACATGGGCGACACGAGTAGGAAGGCAAACAGCGCACTGTTGTTGAGGTTTTTCTGTGCGTCTTGAATCTTGCTATCGGGCACAAACATCAGCAAGTAAATACTTTCCTTATTCACCAGATTAAACATCTCATTGGGCGACAATTCAAAACGACTAAAATAATACTCGCCCTCCTCAGTCGTCACCTTGCCCAATTCTGCATTTTGCATCTGACGCCATACTTTGGGGTGTTCATCGCCAAAACGTAACTGCTCCATCTCGGGGTACATAAAACGCCACTCCTTGTTGGCCTGGTCGCCCTTCAGATAGAAACCCTCCCCATTAAGCAGATAGACGCTATCTCCCTTATGTATGTTCAGAGCTTCGAGAATTTGCAGGAGATCTTTGCCGTTGTAATTGATCACCCCTGCGCCCAAAAAGTTGCCCTCTTTGGAGTGCACGGGTGTAGCAAAGCGTATGGTGGGTTTTATCGGTTGCTCGATCTCTCCATGCTCAACATTAAGATCGAAGGGCGAGGTATAAATCCTCTGGGGATTCAGTTCGAGTACCTTCTTAAAATAATATCGATTCGCCTTATTTTGCAGCGCCGCCTCAGGGGTTAGCTGTAAACCGCCATTCCTGCGTTGCTCGATACGAATCACCTCGTCACCTATGCTATTTAGCAAACGAAGCTGGTCATAATGCTTATAAAGGTTGCCGATCTGAAACATCAAGGAGGTCAAATAAGCTTTGGCATTGGAGTCTTCCTGCTCCAGGGTAGAAATCGCTAGATCGCTGTGGGCAAAATAAGCCAGATCTGTACCGACAATGGTGAGTTCAGCGGTCAGGCTAGCCCGCATATTGCCAAGCTCGGCATACTGACGCTTGCCTCGCTCACGGGCGATATTACTGCTAGACATCAGATAAACGATAGCCAGCACTGCAACGAGAAACAGCAGGAGCAGCAGGGAATAGAGCAAGCTCTTTTTATATTTGGTGTAGGTCAGATTCATGCTCTGGGGATCATATTTATCCATAACAGCAACAGGTTTTTTACTCATCCAGATTTAACTCGGCATCCGCAGTAACGGAACCATTTTTCGGCTTTATCATACATGCTAATGGTCAAAGCTTTAGCCTGAAACCAGCAACTGACTCTTAGCCTCAAGTTTAGCTAAGGATAGATGCAAACCAATGAATTACCTTAGATGACTTCAGTTTCAGATCACAGTTTTATTTGGGCCTGTGCAGCATTGCATGGTTAATTTAACCTAATAAAAGCTCAGAAGCAGAACACTCTCGCTATTAAGCCTTTATTGCTGCTTCTCGGATTCACGTTTAACCAGCAAAAAGGTGAGATACATCTTGGTGGGTAAAGATAACACCATACCAAAGGCGACACAGACGGCACTGATAATAATGCCAGTCACCCCCATAGCTTCCATGGTGTCACTGAAGTTGTGCAGGTAGATCCCTAATGCGATTAGGCATAAGCCTAAAACAATAGAGGTTTTTAACAGCAAAATAAGCTTATCTTCTATCGTTGGAGTCTGTGCTTGCTTTTGCGTCATAATCCCTCTCATCGAGATAATTGAACCCACCTAAAATATAGCCAACAGTTCAGCCACTAGTGACCAAGCTCCCCACTCACATCATACAAAAGTATAACAGGCTGGCGTAGAGGTGTAGACACGGCTAGGATTAATAAAAAGCTCGTGACTTATGAGTTCACAGTATTAGGGTTAAACGTATCAACAGGCGATAGTTTGAACAAAAAAATACTCTTACTCATCACATTTTTGCTTATGCCCGCACTAGCTATCGGGCAACAAACAGACACACCCTGCCCAGAGACGATAAAAGTCGGCTTCAACGAATGGGCTCCCTACTCTTGGACCGACACCTCGGGTAAAGCCGTTGGTCTCGATGTCGATATGCTCACATTGGTCGCCAATCACTTAGGCTGCCAACTCACCTTTATCAAGATGCCAGCCAAACGGGCACACCAGATGCTGCAAGCAGGTACCTTAGACCTGATGATGGGGGCAAGTTTTACAGAAGACAGAACAGCTTATGCTTACTTTTCTGATAGTTATCGAACAGAAGAGGTCAGGCTATTCGTTAAAGCGGATAGAGCAGCACAGATTAACGTCGACAAATGGCAAGACATTTTTACTCAGCGATTAAAGTTGCTGGTGCCCACCTATGGTTGGTATGGCCTCGACTATTTGCGCTCTAAAGAGGAGCTTTCACGCCAAGGGCTATTGGTACTCAGCCCCAACAGCCACCAGTCGATTCAAATGCTGAGCTATGAACGCGGTGACATTCTTATCGGCGATGCCATCGCCCTGCCCTATATGGCCCAGCACGCTGAAGGAGTGGTACTTTCACCCCTCAACCTATTGGTCGACAGTAATCAAATTCATTTCATGTTTAGCAAAAAGGTCAATAACCGAACGCTGTTAAATGCGATTAATCAGAGCATCTCAGATCTATCACATCAGGGAGAATTAGCCAGGATCATCATGAAATGGCAGCAGGTGTCCCTAGCCCAGACCCATGAAATGCCCCCCAAGCCAAAAGGCGAACTACATCTCAGCAAACAACCTGATGGTGCGCTTAACTCAAGTGGCTCAAGCGACAGCAATTACAGTCGCTAGCAGGGCGTGACCTGAAGCGGGATCTCTGGCGAGTGCAGCAAAGCCTCGAGCATATCGCCACTTGTATCAAACCAATACCCCAGCGCCTGAGGCTCAACAAGTAACGGCATACGATGATGATATTGGGCGCAGCTGGCAATCGGCTTAGTGGTCAGGGTTACCAGTGCATGGCTACCATCAAACTGAGGATAGAGAATACCCGCCATCAATAGCGGCTGTTCATCACGACCTTTAAAAAGGTATTTCTGTTTGGTTCCGCCCGCCTGCTGCTACTCATACCAACCGCTACAGGGCACCAACACCCTATGGCTGGCAAACGCTTGGGCAAAGGTGCGCTTCTGCCTTACCGTCTCAGCCTGAGCGTTGATCAAGAGGCGTTTGGCCCAATCAGGTTTGATCCCCCAACTGGCATCAACCTGCTGTAACCCTTGATCTTGATATGCAATCGTCGCCACCTTCTGGCTTGGCCTTAGGTCACTGTTGCTCTCGCAATGGAACTTGATCCCCAGCTGACCCGACACCCAGTCACACAAGGGATCACTAATCACATTGAGTCGACCACACATTCATCTTGCCTCCTAACCATGGGTACTCGTCAATCTAACATATTCAGCTGCCGCGCAAACGCTAAAGCAAGCAGAGAGCGAGATAGCGATAAGTAAGATATACACCAGTGCCAGGCTAACCGTTTCACTCTACCCAATACGGACTGCCCCATCATCAGGGGAACAATCATTACAGATAGGTTAACTGTGATTAATCACACACTTACGCCAAACGTCAGGTTTATTTTAGTTACAGCTGCAGGTATAGTTTTAACAAATGTAACCCTAGCTCATGGCGCCGCCGAGTCCATCACTCAGTCCTACTCGCGCCGTAGCACCTCAGCTGGACACGGAAAAGATAATGATAAAACTGATCATTCTTGGCTGTTTTGTGGCATGGATGTTTATTCGCAAACTCAGCAAATCTAAACCTGACTCAATTTGGCGACTCAAGCTTAGACGATTAGCCCGCTACCTGATGCTCGGCGCCGTCGCCTGGTTTGTGGTGGTCGCCTTCGGCTCGGCGAAATATCAAATATACACAGACAAGATATTTACCTATAAAAACAAGGTGCAAACCGTCTTCGCCTGGGAAGAGAATCGCCTGCTGCCCATCAAGGTATTGGCCAAGCCTGTGCTACTGTCACTGGACTATCAAACCAGTTTTCCCATGAGCAAGACCACCGAGCGTTCCCTCACCCAGCAATATCCCTACGAGCCGCGTTTTCAGGGGTTCAGCCAGTTCTTAGGCACCTTACTGCTGCTTGTCTGGCTGACCGCCTACCTCTCTCGCCACCGCCATACCGATAAGCGCTGGCAGGAGGCTGTCAGCACTGACACTAAGGCGGGTTATCGCGACTTCTTAACCTGGGCGCGCAGCAACCCACTCAGGCGAGCCCACTGCACCAACTTTATCAAGAAGGCGGATATCGCCATGCAATCTATCGATCAGCGCGGACGCCTGAAGCTAGAGATGTACCGCAAGGGGTGGGCCGAGCGAGGGCTCAACGCCGAGTTCCTCGACATGCTGCATAAGGTGATTCAATCGGGTCACTCCCAGATCAGCATCAAGGCCGCACATATGCCCTGCCGTAAGTCTGCCGCCGAGATTGACGATATTAATATGCTCGTCTCCGGCTGGAGTGGCTTAGATCCTCAGCTCTTCATGCAGCGCTATTATGCTAATCGCAAGGCACGCGCCGAGCAGAAGGCAGAGCCCGATGCCTTTGAAGCTCAACTGCTCAAGACCCCAGAGCATCTGCGCTTCACCTACCCTGAGCCCCACGTCGCCAGCAGGCTGCTGGAGAAACAGCTCGCCAGCGTGCTCAACCAGGGCAAGAAGCGTTTCCTTGGCGATGAACTGGTACAGTTTACGCCCCACAGTGACATAGGCCTTAAACAACCCAATGCCCGCCTAGAGTTCAGTTACATGCAGTCGCTCAACGCCCAGCAGGGTAAGCGTGCATCCGGCGTCTGGACCGGAGAGCTCAAACACAAGACGATCACCATGGGCGATACCCAATATCCCGGTGGTAACATGCTCTGGCTGGTATTTGGACTGGTGTTCGAATGGCGACTCGTAATAGACGAGCAAGAGGTCGCCAAGGGAGAATATAAATGTTTCCCAGACTCCAACGTCTGTAACATTAGCCGCCCCACCCAACAAAAGATGCCGGAAAAGACGGAGATCGAGAAGCATATCTTCGATGTGGTCGCCCTCTCTAACATCAGTTCCCTGTTCGCCCAGATGATGGGAATGAGCGAGGCGCAGATTAACGGTCATATGATCGAACTGAACAACCAGACTGCGTTTGAGGTAAAACGCCAAACAGAGGCGTCGAACCAGCTAGCCGAGAAGCTTGAAGACGCCCTAAGAGGTGAGGCGCTGGACGAGCTGATTAAGAGCAGTGGCGAAGAACTTTACCGACAAAACAAGCAGATGGTCGATGCGGTCATTCGCGACTATATCGTCAACCACGGCGATACCGATACCGTATTGATGATTATCGATCTCTTGGGTGACGCAGCCCCAGAGCTGGCCGCAGGACTGCTACAGATCATCGGAGGTTCAGATGAATAAATGGATGTTACCTTGCTGTGCGGCATTGCTACTGCTCCTCGCTCCCAAGGTTGCCCACGCCGATCTAAAACAGAAGCTCAAAGACAAGATAGAAGACGGCATTTTCGAGGCCTTCGCCGGTGAACTGGCCCAGCTGCCAGGATTGTCACACCTGATCGCTCAGGTGGAGAGTAACCAATATCAACTGGTGAGCGCCGACAAGAATGCCGGCCTGCTGGATCTGGGCCGCAACTCAGATCTCGACAAGGCGACGCTGTCAAAAAGTGCCAATGGCGCAGGTATTGAGATCAGCCGCCAAGCTTATCTAGCACCCGGCACCTATTGGCTCAAGGCCAGTCCCAAGGACAAGAAGAAACAGGCCATCTCACGCAAGGTATACGTGCAGGCCAAGCGCCGCAACTTAGTCACCCTCACCTTCTGGGAGAAGGGACGCAAGACCTTCCCGCTGGAGGTTGTCACCCAGCCGGCAACCGCCAAAGTCAGGGTGATGAACATAGGGCCTAAATATGAATTTGGCATGCCCCTCTCACCCGGTAACTACGAGCTTGAGATCAGTGACAAAGGCTATAAGACCCGCAGCCTTAGGGTGAGGCTAGATCACAACCAGAACCAATTTGGGATCATCCTACAGCCAATCAATGGCAAGTCGGTCACAGCCGATACCGACAACGCCGCTACAAGCAAGCCGAGCGTGAAGCCGAGTGCAAAAGCCGCTGAGCCAGAACAAGACGCCACAAGCCAACAGGCCGTTAAATCTACTGGCGAACAAGGCACTGAATCTGGCAAGGCTAAGAAGGAACCTTCAACCACAGTAGAGGTGATCGTCTGGGTGCTGATGATCGGCGGCTTTATCTTTTTCTGCTGGCTCACCTACAAACTGTTTACCTTTATCTTCACCTTGATGGGCAGCGCCTGGCGCAGACTGAGCGCCTAGCGCCTTTTACTCTGACCAATAACCACAAGGGGGATAGCCAAATAGACTATCCCCCTTGTTTTTAAATTAAAAACTTGGTTTAACTGTCGGCATCGAACCTAGCCTGCCGCGCCTGAATGAGAGTACATTGAGTCTGCTCCACCAGCTCTCCCAGGGTGATACCCGGAGTCTCGCGGATCAGACGTACTAGCTTCACTTCCAACGGCTCCAACTTATCGGCGTGTAGTGCCAATCCAGCCTCAAGCTTAGTAATAAGATAACGCGCCGCCTCACCCTGGTGCTGCTTAAGGGCCAGAGTGAAAGATTGCACATCCACGGCCCCTCCCGTTAGCTGCCAGTTGCGGGAGCGCCTCACCCGCTTGAGGCTACATGCAAAATCGCCAGCCAGGGTTTGTGCCTGAGTCACCGCTTCTCGGCCAATCCGATGGATCAGCGAGGGTAATGCAATGGCGATCGCTTCATTCATTGCGGCGGTATCCTTAGGTAATGAGGCCGGACTGGTAAATAGGTAGGCCATTTTTCCAGCCCACAGATAAAAACTCAACCTTAAAGCTCAGTAGCTCTATACATCTTGAGCCCACAACCACTATTGCCTACAATAGCGCACGAATTATTCACTAAAGATAACTACTATGACTGACACTAAATCACTACCGGCACTGCCTGATCGTCTATCCGTCAATCCTCGCAGCCCTCACCACGTGGCCGAGATCTTCGAAAATGACATCGGCATTCTCGTAAACGGCAAAGAGCGTTTTAACGTTGAAGAATATTGCATCAGTGAAGGTTGGGTAAAAATCCCGAGTCCTAAGGCGCTAGACCGTCATGGTCAGCCGCTGCTGATGACAGTCAAAGGCACAGTCGAAGCCTTCTACAAGTAAATTGTCGAAGGCTCTACAGTGTTGCAAAAAGGAAGCTCAGGCTTCCTTTTTTATCCTTACAGCCCCTAAAAAAGCCCCCAGGTTTCTTTACCGCTTATTAAGATTGTTGGCGCACGCCAAATAACTAATTTATATCAGTATCTTAGATTATTCTTCTATACTATATAGCTCACCTATTCGCCATAATTGCTAGTCAACTCTCATTTGTAACCAACAAGCTGCACCCACATCACGCTTCTGTGATCGTCAGATTGCCTTTAGGTTAATTTTGCCGCCTAATATTCATTAGATTTTTCTTATGTCTAGGCAAATTAGTCTTAGGCTGGTGTCTATGAACATAACAATAAAAGCTAAACTAATCATATTAGTAGGTGCTTTACTTGTCGCGGTTTCGGGCCTGTTTATCATCAATACCTTTATCATCGCGCAAGAGGTGCTCAAGCAAGAAGAGCTCAACGTCAGCCATGAAGTTGAAGCCCTCGTCAAACAGAACCTCATAGGCCAAGTCGACACCCTCAGCCGATCCGTCAACGACTTTTATCAGCAGTCCCGAGAAGAAAACATCAAGCAAGCGCTGGGTGAAGAGATAAAGATATTTCGCGATGCCATCAATCGCATGTATGAGAATAATCTCACCGACGATGCCGCCATGCTGATATACACCTTTCTCAATGAATATCGCTGGGGCAATGGTCGCTACCTGTTTGCCTACGACGCCGATACCCTGGCAAATGAAGCTTCAGGCATGGGCGGTGTGTCTATGGGTAGCAGCCGAGATGCCCTGGATGAAAAGGGTAACTACTACGCACGTGACATAGTCGCGGCGGCAAAGGCCAACCCTATAGGCTTTACCAGCTACTTCTTCTCCAATCCTTCAACGGGTGAAGTGGAAGAGAAGCTGTCAGCTTCTTTCTACTTTGAGCCGCTTAATCTGGTGATCGCCACCGGCGAATACATCAGTACCTTGAGGCAAGATAAACTCAACAGCGCACTGCAAACCGTATTGGCGGCCAAGTTCGGTGAAGACGGCCACTTCTGGGTACAAGACCACAACGGCAAAATTTTGGCCCACTCCCAGCAAGCCCTGATAGGTCAAATCACACCAAACGCCACCAAGGCAAAGCAGGCTTTAGGCCATCAAGCCGACGCCTTCGTCACCCTCCCCGTATTAGACCCAGTCACTCAAACTCAGCAAGCTCAGATAGCCTACGTCAGACAGATCCTGCCAGAATGGGGCTGGGTAATAGGCACTGGCACCTATGAATCCAACATCAGCGCCATCGAGCAGGGACTCACCGACAGTACCAAGGCGATATTTAACAACAAGATCTACCGCAGCATCGCCATTGCCAGCGTGCTCATTATCGTCGCCCTGGCCTTCTGCGTATTTCTGCTCAATAAGATCATTGCCGATATGGTGATGCTGAAAAACCGTATCGATACCCTGTCAACAGGCGATGCCGATCTCACCTCTCGCCTCGCTATCACCAGCAAGGATGAGCTGGCGGCAATAGGCCATTCAATCAATAACTTTATCGGCTATCTACAAGCCATGATGCTGGAGATCTCAAGCGCCTCACAAAAGATCACCCAAGAGATCAGCCAGCTCGACAGCCACTCGGAAAACAATCGCCAGGCGCTGACCAATCATAGAAGCGAAACCGAACTGGTGGTCACTGCCATCAGTCAGATGAACGCCTCGGCAAATGCGGTGGCTCAGAGTGCCGTTAACATGGCGACCAGCACCCAGCAGGCCAATGAAGAAGCCAAGACCTCAAGGATCACAGTGACCGATGCCGCTGGCAGTGTGCAAGCCCTGGTAGAGGAGATGAACTCAGCCACCCAGAGTATTCATACCATGAGCGACAATACCAACCAGATCATCTCTGTGTTGGGCGTGATTAAGGAGATCGCCGACCAAACCAATCTGCTCGCGCTAAACGCCGCCATCGAAGCGGCACGGGCTGGCGAACAGGGACGGGGCTTTGCCGTGGTGGCTGACGAGGTGCGTTCGCTCGCCTCGCGCACTCAATCCTGCACCACACAGATAGAGCAGATACTCTCAACCTTAAGGCATGATGCCGACACCGCCGAGCAGGTGATGCTCGAAACCAAAAACAGCTGCCATAAGGTCACGCAAAATACCGCCCGGGTCACCTCAAACCTAGGCGCCGTCACCCGCTCTATCGCCGAAATAAACGACTTGGGTAGCCAGATAGCTAGCGCCTCTGAAGAGCAAAGTGTGGTAACCGCCGAAATAAGCCAAAACATGCATACCATAGAGGCGATGGCACAGGCTCTACTGCAAAATGGCCAATATACCCTCGAAAGCACTCAAAGCCTATCGAGCGCCAATCAACAACTCAGCGCCATGGTAAGCAAATTTAAGTTAGCCTAGCCCATTATTAGCCTAGTCAGTTAAGCGCCTTGTAAAAGGCGCCCTGCCTCACTGTCGCCACCAGGCGACTTGAAACCTTACTCGGTAAAATCATTGATGTGACGCATATCTTTACACCTAATGCTCTGCTAAATTAAGTTATCAAAGTGTAAAAAAACCTCTTTAACTCCTAGTTTCATTCATTTGAGGGGCTAACGTGACTCGGTTACTCATAGCATTCATCTCATTGACCTTATTGGTCATCTCACCTGTTAGCGCCAAAGACCTTAAATTTGCTGTGGTGCCCAAGTTTTATGGTGCTTTCTTCGATCAGAGTGGTCTGGGCTGTCAAGATGCCGCCAGCCAACTGACAGGCGTCGAGTGCATCTATCTGGGGCCTGAGATCTCCAGCGTGCGCCTGCAAGATAAAGTGATAGAAGATCTGATCGAACAAGGAATTGACGGTATCGCCGTTGCCATCACCCAGTCTAAATTTCTCGCCGAAAACAGCCTCAGAAAAGCCAAGGCCGCAGGCATTCCGGTGATCACCTACGACTCAGATTTCGACGGCCCAACCTTAGCCGAACACCAAGACTTGCGCCGCGCCTATATAGGGACAGATAACTTTGCCTTTGGCGTCGCACTGGGCGAGCAACTTAAAAAACTCAGACCCAATGGCGGTTCTCTAATTATCCAAACCGGCCGCCCTGACTCGCCGAATCTGAATCTCAGGATCATGGGCGTTCGCAGCGCACTATCAGGCAAGACCTATTTAAATCCACCTGGCGAGCGGCTGCATAACGACAACGGTTGGACCGAGATTAGAGAGCCCTTTTCCAACTTCGATCAGCTTAGTCAGGCGGTTAAACAGATGGAGTCTGTCATGAAAGGCAAACCCATCAAGGCCGACTCCTTTATCGCCGTGGGTGGCTGGCCACAAAATGATGAAGCCCTCTATCGAAAGATGATAACGCCCTATAAGGAGAAACTAGATAATAAAGAAGTCGTCGTGATTATCTCTGATGCGGCCCCGCCACAGATTTCGATGTTACAAGACCATCTAGCTCATACCAATATTGGCCAAAGCCCCTATGAGATGGGCAGGCAGGCCATCTTTACTCTGCATAAAATCGTCAGTGACCAAGCCTTTGAGCAGGTTGTCTACACCCCCATCAAGCTTTGCACGCCACAAAACGCCGAGACCTGCACCAAAGCCAGTAGCGAATGAGGCCGCAGCAATAAGCCGCCACTAACATCAATCAAGGGGAAGGTCATAAAGAGTCGTTACCTACTCCCCTGATTAGATGCTGACCGTCCACTGCCCCGCAAACTTGAACGATGAATAAGATCATCGAAAATACTCATTCCACCAGACTTTGCTTTGTGTTGCGCGCCGCTTGATTTATCATTGTTCACCACAGAAAATGGTTTCTGGTTAAGCCAATATATTCAGCCATATAGAATAGGGACGCTAAGTAGATGATGAGCAAATGGGCGATACGTTTTTTGCAAATGGCCGAACTGGTAGCCTCATGGAGTAAAGATCCCTCCACCCAAGTAGGCGCCGTGATCACTGAAAACAACCGCATTGTCTCACTGGGATTCAACGGCTACCCACACGGGATCTCAGACAGTGCCGAGACGGACAACCGCGAGATGAAACTGCTCAAGACCCTGCACGCCGAAGAGAACGCCATTCTCTACGCCAAGCGGGATCTCAGCAGCTGCGAGATCTGGGTAACCCACTTTCCTTGCCCCAACTGCGCCGCCAAGATCATTCAAACAGGGCTAAAGGTAGTACATAGCCCACAACCCAGCGATGACTTCCTCTCCCGCTGGGGCGATAAGATAAAGGTCAGCGAAGATATGTTCGAGCAGGCAGGCGTCGAAGTCGATTGGATGCAGGTGGGATAAGCTAGCCAAAGCAGCTTTGGGGCAGAGCTTGAGATTAATAAGCTAACTCTGCCCTTTCTCACTCTTTAACCTCTCCCAAAGTATTCCCTGAATACCTACCAGAATCCGCCACCGTTTCTCTCACTTTCAAAATGCTTCTGGCGCAGATACCCAACCGAAACCTCGTGCCACTTAATTCCTATCGAGCTTAGGCCGTCACAGATCTCCTCAATGCGCGTATCCAGATAGATATCCATGGTCAACTCATCCAGGTACTTAGGATTGCCAAGGTCTACCTCTTGCAGCGGGTGCACCACCATAAAAAACTCTGTGCCCGGATACCTCAGGTGGCCAAAGTAGTTATGGATAATGGTCTCGACTTTCTTCATGTCATCGACCTGCATGGCAAAATAGACATCGAGTTCTTGAGCGCGGCCAGTCGTATCCAAGTCACGAGCACGGCGAATAGGGTCTATGCTGAGTCCAATCTTAATCTGATTGAGGTTTTCAGGCTCACGCATCACATAGATAAACCCAGGCCCATGGGGATCATTAGTATTGGAAAATCGCATACCACCTCTACTTCCGGATTAATCAATATTATTCTTCACGAGTCTATCTCAGAGTCGCCAGCGATGAAGATAGCGCCCTCACAGAACGCGAGCCCAACTAATTCCTGTTACTCAATAATTGCGTTGCTGGATGATAAGATGATGAAGTTTGGGGCTTTCGCCGTGGAGTTGACTGCAGTCAAACTCCTTATTTCGAATAATGTGAAAATCTCGAACTGAGACAGTATTATCAAGCCTGAGCAGCAATTAGACTGATGAGGCCATGCTGCTGCCCAATTGCATTAGCAACCGCTACGAAGCGGCTTTTTATCTCTTGTTCTATGCCTGTACCACGCTCAAGCAAGTCATCAACGGCGATGAAGGCGATAGTCATCAGGCGACAGCTCTCATAGTGATAGGCGTAGCCCGGTTCGACTATCCAGTTATCTAAGGTTAACTGCTCAGCCTTGTCATCCAGGGTTCTGACCAGGGTAAAGTCGAAGGTTAAAACATGGTCCTCCTTACCATACCAGTCCGCCTTTAGCGCCTGAAAGTTGATCCACATCTCAAGCTTAGCCAGTAAGGGCTTAAGTGAACTCGAAAATCTGTCATCGGCCGTGATAGTTATGGGGAATCCTTGCTGCATGGCTCTCTTTACCTCTTGCGTAAGCTTTTCGCTTACTTACCAGTCTGCTTACTTTACCCGCCTGCTTACCCTAAACCTTGGTTGCGGGGATAAACTCATTTATCGATAAGCTTTGATTGTGCTGGTGAACCCGTGCTGATGCAATGGCCAAGCGCTAAACGGTTTTAATACATACACGAGCACCTACACGAGTACATACACCATTACATACACGAGTACATACATCAAAACATTCGCCAGAACAGACACTAGAACCTCAGCTCAAACGAACATTTGCTGGGTACCTGATAGCAAAGCACGCATCTGGCTCACCAAATCTAAGGCTCGTAGTTTCTGTAAATTTCTGGTTTAATCAATGGCCAAATAATTAAAATAACATCGACCCAATTGTCGTAGGAGCCCGCGCTGTTAAGCCCCCATTTTGCGCCGACTAAGCGTAGACACTCATCATCAATGCTATTGATCTGCTTGCTATTAGTGATCTTCTGTCAGTCTCTAGCAACCGGGGCCGCATTAAGCGTGCGCTACGCCAACGAACGCCATGCTTTCGGCGCCACAATCAGTCACTCACACTCCTTTGCCAACCGCCACCATCAAGCTCATCATCAGGCTCATCATCTAAGCCATGATCACACCGATCATCCTGGCGATGACCTTAGAGATGTTGAACAGTTATCCCCCTTTAACGCCGTTGAAAGCATCGCATCGTTGGTCGAGCAAACTGCCGCTCATATTAATAGCTCTGATATCGAAAAACCTGCCACGAAATATGAAGAGCATCAGCACGACCATCACAGCTACATGGCCTCTCATCCACCAACGGAATACAGGGTTGTCAGTGTGCAGCGCCAAGCGCAAACACTCACACCGCTGATACAAATCTGCCTGACGCGCTGTGATGCGCCGCCAATTCGCCCTCCGCTCTTGGCTGGGTAAAAACACAACAAAACAACTGTATTTTTATCCTAATCGAATTGGGAGTGTAATCATGAATCGTTCAATTGCTGGCGGGTTGACCCTGCTGGTAACCTTCTGTTGCTTGTTTATATCCACCTCGCTGTTTGCCCATGGCGTGGATGACGGAACACAAGCATTCTTGTCGACGAATCAAGGCGTATCGATACTGCCTTTTATCTATATCGGCGCAAAACACATGGTCACAGGCTATGACCACCTGCTGTTTCTCGTGGGGGTGATATTCTTCCTATTTAAGGGCAAGGATATCCTGATCTACGTAAGCCTGTTTACCCTAGGGCACAGTATTACCTTGCTGTATGGGGTACTCAACGACATACAGGTCAATGCCTACCTTATCGATGCGATTATCGGCTTTTCCATTGTTTATAAAGGCTTTGATAACCTTGGCGGCTTTCGTCGGCTATTTGGTAAGCAACCCAATACCAAGATTGCCGTCGCGATTTTTGGCTTGTTCCATGGCTTTGGCCTGGCGACCAAGATTCAAGAGTTTCAGCTACCACAGGAAGGATTGGTCAGTAATATTTTGGCCTTTAACCTGGGCGTAGAGATAGGCCAGTTCTTGGCCCTTGGCGTGGTGTTAATCCTGTTTAGCTTTTGGCGTCGCTACCGCAGCTACCTCACATTTTCAGTAGCGGCCAATACCCTGTTAATGAGCAGCGGTTTGATGTTAGTCGGATATCAATTAACCGGTTATTTCCAATCATAAATTGGGACAAGGAATTAAATATGAAGCAGTCAAATCATCAAGCACATGAACATATCCCAGTGCACAGCAACAAAACTCTTATCAAAGCCAGCCTGACGGCAACCCTTATCGCCGCCGTTATACTGGTGCTGTTTATCTTACCCGCGGAATATGATGTCGACCCAACAGGCTTTGGCCAGGCGGCAGGATTAACTGAGCTGGCTAAATCGAACCAGGCGCAAGCGGTACAAACAAGCGTCGCAGAACCCAGCCAGATGCAAAATGAAATGCCAACTCCGATGAAAGAGGCCGAATTGGGTTTCATGGCGTCTGAGGCGGTAAATAAGTCAATCGTCGAACAGATAAAGGCGGCGCGCCAAACCCCAGGGGTGAGAAGCGATACGATAGATATCCTTATCCCAGCGGGCAAAGGCTTGGAATACAAGCTACTCATGGATGCCAATATGCACTTGGAATATGAATGGCACACCGATGGTCAACCTCTCTACTTCGATTTTCATGGCGAACCCAAAGGCGATACCACGGGCTATTACGAAAGCTTTTCAATCACCACAGCCAATGAAATGAAAGGCTCGCTCACCACGCCATTCGCCGGATCTCACGGCTGGTATTGGAAGAACAAGAGCGATATGCCTGTCACCGTCACCCTGACAACCAAAGGCGATTATCACATTAAGGGCTAACTTTTCAGGCCCCCTCCTTTATCTAGGAGTGGGGCCTCTTTTCCTTAATACCGCCATGGCATAAGGTTGCAATCTCCCATCACCCTTGTTGAAATTTAATGGTTAAGTGACTCTTGCAACGCCACTAAACCATGGGAATGGATAGGGTTTGCAAGGTATTCTGAGCTACTACAAACAGTGCTTTGCGCACGACAGCGCCGAAATCAACCTCTACAAGCTACTGCATCGCGCTGGCGTCAGCCTGATGCCGCTAAGCTATGGCCTGTGGAGCCAGCAGCAAGCCCTGTGTATCGACCACATCTGTAAGCAGTTCGGTATAGTGCCAACCCAAGAGGTCGCTTGAAGAAAATTCAATTTCCCTCAATTATCTACCAGCGCAAAATGTATACTTTATGATAAATGGAAGATAATTATGCTTAAAGGAAAGAGGCTATTCACTATCATACTAATGCTGCTATGCAGTTCAGCATATGCCTACCCACCCTGTTTTGACGCACCTTGTGTGAGTTACGACAAAGCAACTATTTCGTATCAAATTGACAGTGCACTCCAAGGCGAGCAACAACTCAAAATCACCAGTGAAATAGAAGTAAGCTTTAAAATTGCTCGTTACCGAGGCGATATAACAAACCAGATCATTGCAGCTAAACCATTAGATACAACAATCACTTTAGAATGTGATGATGATAGCGATTGTGAAACAATGGACGGGCTTAATCGTCATGCAGGCGAACAACTTGTCGCATACAATGACTATTTATCTGAAAAGCCTTATTTAGATCTTATAGCGGCAAAACATTTCATCTATCAAGCAGGTAAAGAAGCGCTATTTACGACAACGAACTCACTTAGCACTAGTAAAAAAGAGATGATTAGTACTTTAGCGAAAAGCTTCATTCAAAATTTAATTTTACAAGGAGAGCACCCCATCGTTTACGTCAAGCTTATTGGCAAACATGGGTTAACCCTTCATCTTAAACTAGAACTTAAAAACGACTACTGGCAAATAAAAGATACTGTTGAAGAGGGTCTTAAGGATGAAAATAACCAGTTGACGGTTAACTTTAATCAGAATGAATACGAAGCTTACCACCAAAACAGACCTTGGGCTGAGCACTTTCTATTTGATCGAATACGCATGAAGCAATGCGGAACAAGGACAATTACATCAACGGTAGTGGCGCCTGATGGCTCAACCTCTAGAGTAGAAAGAAACGTCACAGTTTGTTGGTATGAGTACCGTTAACAGCCCCAACGCAGATCCCCAAATTAATCATTTCGATTATAAGTAGCATTAAAAAGCGAACCCAAAGGTTCGCTTTTTTCATATCTAGGCTTCATATGAAGCTAGTCACGCGATAATTGCGTCGCTGACGAAGTACTCTTTGCACAATCAGCTCTGCGGCTGCAAATTGAAAGCTCTAGCGCGCAGTCTACTTGAGTAAATGAGCACTGGAGCCGAGATTTAACAACGCAATAGAGAGTCTAAACAGCCAACAAAAAAGCGAACCACAAGGGTTCGCTTTGTTATATCTAAGCTTCAGATGAAGCTAGCTATTACATAATTGCGTCGCTGACGAAGCACTCTTTGCACAATCAGCTCCGCGGCGGCAAATCGAAGGCTTTCGCGCGCAGTTGACTTGTGTCAATGAGCACGAAAGCTGAGATTCAACGCCGCAGTAGCGAGTCCAAGTAGCTAACAAAAAAGCGAACCACAAAGGGTTCGCTTTTTATTATGGTCGGTGCCGTATAAATCCCAAATGACGTTACTGCCGAAGATAAGACAAGGAAACCTGCTGTTTTCGCCGCGCAGTTGACTCTAGTCAATGAGCAGTGAAAACAACAGGATGACGCCGTATTATCGAGGCCAAGTAGTCATTTACTTGTAATCGTCAATCGGTGCACACGAGCACATTAGATTACGGTCGCCGTACACGTCATCGATACGATTCACTGTCGGCCAGAACTTGTTTGCCTTCACTGCAGCCGTTGGGAACACGGCGATTTCACGACTGTATGGACGTGAGTCGAACTCAGGATCCATGATATCGGCCATGGTGTGCGGCGCGTTGTGCAGCGGGTTATTGTCCGCTGGCCACTCACCTGCTTCAACCTTGGCGATCTCGCCGCGAATCGCTACCATGGCTTCGATGAAGCGATCCAGTTCAGCCTTAGACTCAGACTCTGTCGGCTCGATCATCAGGGTACCGGCAACTGGGAAGCTCATGGTCGGTGCGTGGAAACCGTAGTCGTTCAAACGCTTAGCAATGTCCATTTCGGTAACGCCAGAGGCTTCTTTCAATGGACGCAGGTCGATAATACATTCGTGCGCTACGCGGTCATTACGGCCTGTGTACAGCACAGGGTAATGAGCAGACAGCTTCTTCATCACATAGTTAGCGTTAAGCAGTGCCATCTGAGTAGACTGTCTCAGGCCCTGGTACCCCAGTAGCTTGATGTACATCCAGGTGATAGGCAGGATGCTGGCGCTACCATATGGCGCTGCCGATACCGCACCGTTGTTGTCTGACTCACGACCATGCTTAACCACAGCGTGACCTGCAACGAATGGCGCAAGGTGTGCTTTCACGCCGATTGGGCCCATACCTGGTCCGCCGCCACCGTGTGGAATTGCGAAGGTCTTATGCAGGTTAAGGTGCGACACGTCTGCGCCGATTGAACCTGGTGTGGTAAGGCCTACCTGAGCGTTCATGTTGGCACCGTCCAGATATACCTGACCGCCATGCTGATGAATCACTTCACAGATCTCGCTGATGGTCTCTTCGTACACACCGTGAGTCGATGGGTAGGTGACCATGATGCAAGACAGGTTTTCGGCCACTTCGGCAGCCTTAGCCTTAAGATCTTCCATATCCACGTTACCCTGTTTGTCACAGGCGGTAACCACAATCTTCATGCCAGCAAGCTGGGCCGAAGCCGGGTTAGTACCGTGGGCAGACTGAGGGATAAGACAGACGTTTCTGTGGCCTTCACCGCGAGACTCGTGGTACTTCTTGATAGCCAGCAAGCCAGCGTATTCGCCCGATGCACCCGAGTTAGGCTGCATACACATAGCGTCGTAGCCAGTGATGTCAACCAACCAGTTTGACAGTTCTTCGATAAGCTCTGCGTAACCTTGGGCCTGATCTTGCGGGCAGAAAGGATGCATGTTGCCAAATTCTGGCCAGCTCACAGGCATCATCTCGGTTGCCGCGTTCAGCTTCATGGTGCAAGAACCCAGTGAGATCATCGAGTGGTTCAGTGCTAAATCTTTGTTTTCCAGACGCTTGATGTAACGCATCATCTCTGTTTCGCTGTGGTAGCGATTGAACGTTGGATGCTCAAGGATAGCGTCTTTACGAACTAGCTCGGCTGGAATTGAGTTGCTGCCATTAGCGATGATGTCGGCGTCAATTGCCGCCACATCCAGACCATGGCCTTCACCCAGAACGATATCAAACAGCTGCGCCACATCTTCACGAGTGGTGGTCTCAGCCATGGCAACACCTAAGATGCCATCACTGTCGATACGCAGGTTAACTTCACCCGCGATGGCGCGAGCCTGCACGGCGGCGCTATCTGCAACCTTGAAGGAAACGGTATCGAACCAAGTATTGTTTACCAGCTCAACGCCTTTAGCCTTCAAGCCAGCGGCAAAGATATCGGCCAGACGGTGGATACGGTCGGCGATAATCTTCAGGCCTTGTGGGCCATGGAATACGGCGTAGAAAGAGGCCATGTTGGCCAGCAGTACCTGTGCAGTACAGATGTTTGAGTTAGCTTTCTCGCGGCGGATATGCTGCTCACGAGTCTGCATCGCCATACGCAGGGCGCGGTTACCACGAGTATCTTGTGACACACCGATAATACGGCCTGGTAGTGAACGCTTGTGCTGATCACGGGTCACGAAGAAGGCAGCGTGTGGACCACCAAAGCCCATTGGCACGCCGAAACGCTGGGCGCTACCGAATACGACATCGGCGCCCATTGAACCCGGTGACTTAAGTGATACCAGTGACATGATGTCAGCGGCCACAGTCACGATAGCTTTCTTCTCTTGCAGCGCGGCAAACAGCTCGGTGAAGTCGGTGATTTGACCATAGTGGTTGGTGTATTGGAACAAGGCACCAAACAGCTCATAGTTAACCGCTTCGCTGGCTGGGCCAACTACGATTTCGAAACCAAAACACTCGGCGCGGGTCTTTACCACGTCGATAGTCTGTGGGAACACATCGTCGGCGATGAAGAAGATGTTAGCTTTCTTCGCCTTAGAGACACGCTTAGCCAACGCCATGGCTTCGGCAGCCGCAGTGGCTTCATCTAGCAAAGAGGCAGAGGCCAGATCAAGACCGGTAAGATCCATCGACAGCTGTTGGAAGTTCAGGATGGCTTCCAAACGGCCCTGGGCGATCTCAGGCTGGTATGGAGTATACGCTGTGTACCAACCTGGATTTTCGAATACGTTACGCTGAATCACGCTTGGCACGATAGTGCCGTAGTAACCCATGCCGATATAGCTCTTGAACACCTTGTTCTTATCCGCGTACTTACGAATTGCACCAAGGCCTTCGGCTTCGCCACAGGCGCTGCCAACGGCAAGGTCGCGTCCAAGACGAATCGACTCAGGGACTATCTGCTGCGTTAAATCTTCTAAAGATTCTGCACCAACGAAGTTCAGCATCTCTTGCTGTTCTGCGTTGTCCGAGCCGATATGACGACGGATAAATAGTTCGTGCTGCTCTAACTGAGTGAGGGTTTCAGTGGTCATGATTAACCTAGTTCCATTTTTGCCAGTATCCTAGCTGTAGGGGGCTGGTGTTACCGGTCTCGTTGTTTGATGTGGTTCTACTTTTCGTCATACGCCACTAGCATAATGCCCGGGCTTATAACGAACGAAGCCCCATCTCTTTGCGATATGGGGCTTCGTAGGCATCGACAATTACTCTTCGTCGATAACCGCTTGATAGCCTTCGGCATCAAGCAAATTGTCTAGTTCGCTCAGGTCGCTTGGCGTGATGCGGAAGAACCAGCCATCACCGTAAGCGTCGCTGTTAACCAGCTCAGGAGAATCTTCTAGGGCTTCGTTAACCGCAATAACTTCACCTGAAAGTGGCGCGTAGATGTCTGAAGCGGCTTTTACCGACTCGGCTACCGCACAGTCATCACCAGCGCTAACAGTGTCGCCAACTTCTGGTAGCTCAACGAATACCATGTCGCCTAGAAGTTCTTGGGCGTGCTCACTGATACCAACAGTGTATGAACCGTCTTCTTCTTTGCGGATCCATTCGTGTGAAGAAGCGTATTTCAATTCAGTCGGAATATTGCTCATTATTTTTGTTCCTTGTTCCGTAGTGCTAAATTTTTAAAAACTAAGACTGTATAACCACTCAAGCGCCTGTCATTCGACTGGGTCAGCCGATATTTTAGCAGCTTTGGCCTAAGTTGCTTAGGTTGCATAATGCACAGCAACTCAGGCCCGCCATTGCCCTTTCGACAGCCCGGCGGCTAAACAGAGATAACCCTTATCAAACAGTTAGAAGGCCTGCTTACCGTTACGCACGAAGCTAGGTGCGATCACTTTAACAGGGACGCGCTTCTTGCGCATCTCTACTTCTGCGACATCGCCAACAGAATTAGGCACACGCGCCATGGCGATTGAGTAACCTAGTGTTGGTGAGAAGGTGCCACTGGTGATAGTGCCTTGCTGTTCAACGCCGTTTGCGTCGGTGAAAAATACTGACATGCCGGTGCGCAGTACGCCCTTAGCTTCCATCACCAGACCAACTAGCTTCTCTGTGCCTGCCGCTTTAATAGCGGTCAGCGCTTCACGGCCGATAAAGTCACGGTCTTCAGGTTCCCAGGCTATGGTCCACCCCATGTTGGCCGCCAGCGGGTTAACGCTCTCGTCCATGTCCTGGCCATAAAGGTTCATACCAGCTTCTAAACGTAGGGTGTCACGGGCGCCCAGACCACATGGCTTAACGCCAGCGTCTAACAGAGCTTGCCACAGGGCTTCGGCTTCGGCTTCAGGTACGATGATTTCGTAACCGGCTTCGCCTGTGTAACCTGTGGTCGCAATAAAGAGAGAGCCAGACTGCACACCGAAGAAAGGCTTCATGCCTTCTACTGCGGCGTTTTGCTCGTCGGTAAATACCGCTGCGGCTTTCGCCTTAGCGTTAGGACCTTGAACGGCGATCATAGACAGTTCAGGACGCTCAGTGACGGTTACGTCATAGCCTTTAACTTGCTCGTTGATCCAGGCGAGGTCTTTTTCGCGAGTCGCCGAGTTCACTACGATACGGTAATGGGTGTCGCTGAGATAATAGGTGATCAGGTCGTCAATAACGCCTGCATTATGGTCTAACATGCCACCGTAGAGTGCCTTACCTGGCACCTTAAGTTTGGCGACGTCATTAGCCAGCAGTTTACGAAGAAAAGCACAGGCCTCAGCACCCGTAACATCAACTACTGTCATGTGAGACACGTCAAACATACCTGCGTCTTGACGCACTACATGGTGTTCTTCGATTTGAGAGCCGTAGTTTAGCGGCATGTCCCAACCGTGGAAGTCGACCATTTTGGCGTTAGCTTCTAGGTGCTTGTTAAAGAGTACAGTTTTATTAGCCATTATTATCTCTTCTTTTTTTGCCCTTTTCGGGTCTTACCTGGCGGTGCCTCAGTGCTAGGGCGTGATTGATGAAATGGGGCTAAGGCCGAAAGGGTCGGTCAAGCACTCTCTTGTCATCAATAGGCTTAAGCGATGCAGACGGTCATCGTAAACCGCCTCGAACTGACACACCTGAACCTAGGGTACATAGGGCCAGGATGTGATTGCAAAGATGAGTTTTTGCATCAATTGCGTCGAATAAGATGCATCAACAAATTTTGTTTTAAGATACGTGTTTGGTATCAAAATGCGGCGAAATTATACCTTGCGTCACAGTTTTGTATACAAGAGAATTTTCTAATCCGAACCATTTTTCCATTACTTTTTCTCATGTTTAAAATGTAGTTTTGTTACATGAAAATCCGTATATCAAATCAAATGATGTCAACCACTTGTATTTAAAAACAAAATGATAAGGCGCCGCATTCTAGCACGACCTACTTACACAACTCAGGCAAGCGGGTTTTGTTACCCATAGCCTGTTGCATAAACAGTGTTTTCACAGGAGAAAGGTTATCAACCAGGTTAAGGCCCAGATCGCGCAGGGCCTTCTTAACCGGATTGCTGCCTTCGAACAAGCGTTTAAAGCCTTCCATCGCCGCGATCATCTCCAGCGCATCGGCCTTACGCCAACGCTCAAGGGCACGTAAATTGGCATAATCGCCAATATCTTTGCCCTTGGCCTTTAGCTCACTCAGCGTCTCGATAATAGCCGCGGCGTCTAGAAAACCTAAGTTGACGCCCTGACCTGCCAGCGGGTGTATGGTGTGAGCCGCATCCCCGGCAAGCACCAGGCGATGACGGGCAAAGTGACGGGCATAACGCATCCGTAGCGGGAAGGCCTGCGGCTCACTCTCAAGCTTGCACATGCCCAGCTTACCGTCGAAGGCGGCCGTTAAACTGCGCTCAAACTGCACCTTGTCACCTTCCAAGAGGCTTTGCGCCTTGGCCGGCGGCACCGACCAGACGATAGAGCAGAGATCTTTTTCAAATAGTGGCAGAAACGCCAATGGGCCTTCGCTTAAGAACACCTGTCTGGCGGTGGCGTTGTGGGGCAGCTCGGTGCGAATCGAGGCAACAATGGCGTTATGGCCATAGTCCCAAAAAGTCATGGGGATCTTACATTGCTCGCGCACCCAGGAGTTGGCACCATCAGCGCCAATCACCAGCGCCGCCGACAGGTTGTCGCCATTATCCAGGGTCAACCAGGCCTCACGCTCACCAAAGGCGATCTTTTCCAAACGATGATTTTCCAGGTGAGTGATTTCAGTTAGCTCACTGGCTCGGGTCGCCAGCGCATGGCTGATGTTGTCGTTCTCTATGATGCTGCCCAGAGTCTGCTCGCTAATCGAATGGGCATCGAAGCCTATCTTGCCCAAGCTATCCTTATCCCACACCGCCATCTTCTGATAGGGGCCGATGCGGGACTCGTCGATATAAGCCCAGGCTCCCAGATGGGTAAGCAATCGTTGACTGGCCTTGTTGATGGCGCTGACACGCAGCCTGGCCTCGCCCGATACGGCATGGGTTTCACTGGCGTCGATCACCACGACCCGCAAGCCTTCTTGCCCAAGGCCGATGGCAGTTGCCAAGCCCACCATGCCTCCGCCGACAATAGCCACGTCATAGGTTTGTGTACTGAACATATAAAGATCCTTTATCGAAACTGGCTGGCAGATTGGGGCGATTTCCACCCCATGGCTTTACGAGCAATAGGCGTCTTAAGCGGCGGGCACCAGGAGAGTAGCCGCAGCCCTAGGTTACGTCCGGCTACCAGAGGCCAATACTGATTAGAGAAACCGCGCACTAAGAATTCGACATTAGCTATGGTGGCGTCGCGATCTTGCTGACGGCGACTCAGATATTCATGGGTTAGCTTGGCACCGCCAATATCCTCGCCCTGTTCGAGCGCCTCGCCGATCACCTCGAGCAAGCAGACCAGATCCCTTAGCCCCAGGTTAAAGCCCTGACCTGCGATGGGATGCAGTGTCTGCGCTGCGTTGCCGATAAATACGGTGCGCTGATAAATGGGGCGCGCCATGTAAGACAGCTTGAGTGGATAGGCATAGCGCTCGCCCACGTCGATAAATCGACCGGCTCGATAACCAAAGGCATCTTGCAGCGCATCTAAAAACGCGCTCTTTTCCGCTCCTAGCATTAGCTCGGCATGTTCGGGCGCCAAGGCCCACACCAAGGAGACACGGGACTGACCATCGACATTAGCCATAGGCAAGATAGCCAACGGACCACTGTCGGTAAAGCGCTCATAGGCCCATTCTTGATGTGGCTTATCGGTGAGCACATTGGCCACCACCGCGACCTGCTCGAAATCCACCTGTTCAAGCGGCTGCTTAAAATCTTGTCTGATCTTAGAATTCAAACCATCGGCGGCCACGACCAGCTTGGCGCTGATGGCAGTGCCATCGTCTAGTGTCAATTGCTGAGCATCTACTCCGGCGACGATACTGGCCACCTTAGCAGGACAGAACAGGCTGACATCCTGTTGCTCCAGCAGGCTAAACAGTTTGGCACCGACCCGCTCAAGCTCCACCACCTGGCCCAGATACGGCAGATGAAAATCACTGGCGTTAAGTGTGGTCATGCCAAAATGGCCACGATCTGAAACATGAATATTTTCTATCGCCGTGCCCAGGTGGGACAATTTAGGCCAGATACCTAGACGTTCGAGTTCGAATATGGAGCCCTGAGCGATAGCGATGGAGCGGGCATCGAAGCCGGGATGGCCATCACCTGGGCGATTGGCTTCAATAAGCGCAATACGCAGCGGTCGCTGCTGAACCTGTGCCAGGTTAGCCAGCCCAAGTGCCAAGGTGGCACCGGCCATGGCACCGCCAACGATGGCAATATCAAATGCGTTATTAGGGGTAGACGAAGTGGTCATTCACTTTCTCTTTCTGTGGCAAGCAGTTAACCCTGCTCGCCCCGATAAATGCAGACAATATTAATGAATCATGGGGTCTTGATCTTTGATCTCGCTCGGTTCTGGACCGAATTCGGCATAACAGAGCAGCGCCGCCATGCGGGCAAACTCCATCAGCTCAATATAAGCCGCTTCAGACTCTTCATCTTCGGCCACATCAAATTCAACCTGAGCGATCTCTGCCAAATCTTTAATCACCTCTTTCACATCACTCGAGGCGCGATTCAGTTTAGGCTGTGCCATGGCAATCCCCGTAAGAAAGCTCTGCACCCATAAAGAGAGCGCCTCGACACGCTTGCTTAAAGCTTCTTCCTCTTCAGGCGCCATAGGAGTAAAACCAAATTCCGCGTCTGTGATGCGCGCGATAGTATCTTGGTAGAGTTCCTCAAGCAGCTGCACCAAAGAAGGTGGCGGCAACTGACCGTCGTTGATCAGCTCCAGCAGCGGCTTGATCCACTCGCTCTTGGCCTGTCCCACACCACCACAGATAAGCCCAACAAGGGAACCATGAACTTCTACGGGATGTTGTGCGATCTCGGCTGCTGTAAGCTCGGCGAAAAGAATTTCGATACGTAAAGAGGGAGGGGTTGCCATAAGAGGTTCCAATCGTAAAATCACTTCTGACATGCTAGCAGATCTGGCCTGCACGACCAAGCCAAAAGCGGTAGGCTGAGCATAAGGTATTTTGACGCCATCGAGCCCTTTAAACTCCGCCAGCGTTCACTTAGCGCAGAATTCGAACACCTTTCACCACGGTGACCTAAACTATTGGTTATCTAAACAACATTTAATCTAACAAAGCGTTATTAAGCCCCCAGTGTTATTGCACTTTCCAGGGCAGCCCGATATAGTCCGCTCAACAACAGGATAAAAGGATCTACATCGCAAATGAGTAGCCATGCTATAGAAATTAGCTTATTGGGCCGTACCTACTCCATCGCTTGTCCGATTGGACAGGAAGATGCTTTGCGTCATGTGGCCAACAAGCTGGAAAAGCAGCTAAGTTCCCTGCGTGTTCGTACCAAAAACTTAAGTAGAGAAGAAATTGCCATTATGGCGGCACTTAATATTGGCTACGAGTTATTGGAAGAACAGAAGAAGAATCAAGATTATATTAAGCAGATGGATGAAAAAATCGGTCTGCTGCAGTCGACCTTAGAGAGTGCGCTAGTTGAGCGCGCAACGAAAGACGATTAAACTGTAATTACGCGTGAGGCGAGACGATTCATTACTTGAATCTCCGCTAGGCTAACAGGCCAAGCCTGAGTCGATACGCAACAATTTTGCTCCCTGTGGTGTGCGTGAGTCGGTTATGTCCCTGTGCCGATATTTACAAACTCAGGGTGAATGTTTTGATGACATTGCGCAAGCTCGGCGCGAACCGAGAAGCCTTAGGATTTAATCATTTACCCGCCTTGAACCTACGGTTCAAGGGCTACACCGGTAACGGCATCTTGGGGAGCAATTCAAATTAAAGAGGCTGGAAGGCATAGGTCTGAAAAGATAACCTTCCGGCCTTTTTTATATCCCAGGCAAGCATCCCGCCTCGACCCCCTTATGGGTTCAAGGGCCACACAGATAACGGCATCTTGGGGAGCAATTCAAATTAGAGAGGCTGGAAGGCATTGATCTGAAAAGGTCACTTTTCGGCCTTTTTTATATCCCAAGCAAGTTAGCCTTGGCCGCCATCAAATTCAAACCTCTATCTTTAGTGTGTTGAAAACTCAGATACAACAAAGCTAGACTGTGGCTCAATCACTAATGACTTCAGTGACCTCTTTAACGGGAGCAGGGATATTGAAACCAGCCTTTACACCGAGTGCGGCCAAGCAGATCGATCGTCAAGCCATACGAGATAAGGTCCGCAGCGCAAGACGGGCGATCCCCGCTGATGCGCAGAAACGATTTGCCCACGAGGCTGCAGCTCGCCTAATGGAGATCATCCGCCAACGTCAGGCCAAACACGTGGCGCTATACCTCACCAGCGATGGTGAGCTCGATACCCAGCCCCTGATTGAAACCCTATGGCAACAGGGCGTGACCGTCTATTTGCCGAGGCTACACCCATTTTCTAAAGGCAATTTATTGTTTTTTAGATACCTGCCCACCAGCCATCTGCTCCAAAACCGCCTTAAGATTTGGGAACCCAAGCTTGATATTACCGAGATGATTCTGCCCCAGGATCTCGACGTCATCATTACGCCTCTGGTGGCCTTCGATGAGCAGGGGAATCGTATGGGAATGGGTGGCGGCTATTATGACCGCTGCCTGAGCGACTGGCAGCTTACGGGTAAACCCTACCCCATCGGCTATGCCCATGACTGTCAGCGGGTCGAATCACTGCCCACCGAACACTGGGATATTCCACTGCCGCTTATCGTCACCCCATCAAATATACTGTTTGTTCCGGAGGAGTCATTAACGGCCAACACTAATGTTAGATAAAGCAGATCTAGTCTAATTTTTGTCATCGGAACGTTTTAATACCGGAGCAAGCAAAGCCATAGTGAAACCCACTTTGAAAGCCCCACCAAGACGGGCTAAAGTGTGCAAAGACAAGTATCGTATTTTTAAGTGTTACGCATCCCTGTTTCTACCTCAGTCATGCTCACGCCGCCAATAAGGAAAAGATAAATGAAGATTGCCGCGCGATTACTGCCCATGGCCCTGCTTGCCCTTAGCGCCTGTGCCCAGCAAACCAGTCAAGCACCTGAGCCACAAGCCGTGAAAACAGCCGAAATCCCCATAGGTGATACCAGCCGCAACGCGCTGGATTGGCCCGGCCTCTATACGGGCACCCTGCCCTGCGCCGACTGCCAAGGGATAGCTCTGCGTCTGCAGCTTAACGCCGACTACAGCTACCAACTCAGTCAGGTATACCTGGGGAAATCAGACAAGCAACAGGGGATTGAGCAACAAGGGCAATTTCGCTGGAATGGCCAGGGCAATAAGATCACCTTAGATGACAAAGCCAGAGGCATGCAGCTTCAGGTCGGTGAGAATATTCTGTTTATGTTAGATGATAAGGGCGAACGCATTAAAGGGGCACTGGCACAGCAATATCAACTGAGAAAATCTAACTGATCATCTAAGTGGCACCTAATCAGGTTTACACCAAAGCGTTTCACAGGGCATATCACCCACTTTGCTTTGAAACCCTGGGCAGTTTTGCACAAAGTATTTGGCCTCCTGGCAAGAGGTCATCTGCAGGCACTGCTGCCGGGCATCGCAACTAAAAACCACATCCGATAGATCTTGCTTGCCGACATAGTATTCAGAGCCGGGCGGAAAAAGTCCTTCAGGCGGTTTGATATCAACCTCGCCGGACACATCGTAATTAATCATAAACAGGTAAAGCAGATTACCAAAGGCGATAGCAAGTGCCACCAATGCGACCTTGACGCGCCAACTGATCGCATCGTCATTGGCAAATTTATCGTGAGATTCGAAGGGAGAGGTCAGTGTGATGGGGTTACCCAGATCTATCTCGGCCTTAGTCACCTTAGTGCCACGTAGCGTGTCTTTCCACTGTCGATACACGACAGGCTCACCCTCTTTGGGCATGTGTTCATAGGGGAGTAGATTGATGCCAAAGATCCTGAGTTCGTCAGAACCATCTTCCGGTGCGATAAAGCCTACGCGCTGCTCCTGATTCCAACGAACAAGCGTTCCTCGCTTTGCTCTAATATCCATATTCCCGTCCGCCTTGAAAGCCATGTTCGGATAAGTTTGCAACCTACCCAAGCGGTCATAACCCGTTGAAGCAATGAAACTGAGCCATCCAGATCAGTTTCATTAACAGTTACGTTACACTCATGTATCAATATAATTAGGTTTTCATGGTACGGCAAGTATGATTTTGTAGCATGTTTGTCTGCTTTTTATATCTGCCACTCGATCGGAGTTTGCCCTAAATCCTTTAACAAGGCATTGATTTTTGAGAAATGTTTGCAGCCAAAAAATCCTCGATACGCCGACAGGGGCGATGGGTGCGGTCCGGTCACCAGATGGTGCTGCGCCGCCTTAATTAACTTGCTCTTCTTCATGGCATGCCCGCCCCATAACACGAAAATAATGGGACGATTTTGGGCATTGAGTAACCTTAATGCATTGTCGGTAAAGGTCTCCCACCCCATCTTGGCATGGGAATGCGCCTTACCCTGCTCCACCGTGAGCACGGTATTGAGCATCAATATCCCCTGCTCGGCCCATTTGGCTAAATAACCATGGTCAGGCACAGTAAAACCATGGATATCACTGGCCAGCTCCTTATACATATTCATCAGCGATGGCGGCACCTTAACTCCGGGCTGCACGGAGAAACAGAGGCCATGGGCCTGCCCCTCACCGTGATAAGGGTCCTGGCCTATCAACACCACCCTCACCTTATCAAGTGGAGTCAGCTCAAAGGCGTTAAAGACCTGCTCTTTAGCCGGATAGATCGCCTTACCCGCGTCTCGCTCAGCCTGCACAAAGTCCTGTAACTGGCGAAAGTAATCTTGCTGCGCTTCCTCGGCGATAAAATCTTGCCATTGGCTGATCTCTGTCATATCTATCTCTTTCTATCTCTTCAAAAAAAAACTAAAATCCTGTTGTATTGTCGGCATGAAACTCTTATTGCCAGCCAAAACACCAAGCATTCACACCCAGTTAGAGTGCCTTCTGCGCACACCAAGAGGATTTGCTGATGTCCTTAGCCCATAAACATGGTTTTACCCTAATAGAACTGGTCGTTGTGATCATAGTGCTGGGGATCCTGGCGGTCACCGCCTTGCCGAAATTTATCAACCTGTCTCAGGACGCTCAAGTCTCCAGCGTCAAAGCCACTGGTGGCGCCTTTAAATCCGGCATCGATCTCGCCCACGCCGTCTGGGCCGTTCGCGTCGGTTCAGGCCCGGCAGAAAACCTTAAAACCTTTGGCGATGACGAAAGTGGTGAGATGGATTTTAATGTCAACGGCTGGCCAGCTCAGCACTATTTCACAGACAACGAAGCCTCACCACAACTAGATAATGTCGAAGATTGTATCTCTGTATGGGAAACCATTTTCCAGGGGGACGAACCCAGTGTCTCACGCAGCGATGACCAGAGTAACACAGATTATAAGGCCAACTATATCAGCGTAAATCAGTGCCGCTACCACCTTAGCGACAACCAGAAACTCAGTATCTACTATGACTCGCGTAGCGGCCAGGTTAGCGTAGATAGCGATCCGCTAAATTAAGGGTTGAAACACCCGGTAGGATTGGCGATACAGATCTCATTACGCCCAAATCTATGCTTCACTAACGGCTAATTTACGTTACTATGCAGACTTACAAATTGACTTACCTGTGAGCGAGCGCATGTCTGAACAGCAAAAAGAAACCACAATTTTTCAATTAGCCGATAAGTTTATTGCCTTAGCCAACGAGCTAAGTGCCCAGGAGCAAGATGTTGCCAAAGTCGGCACGGCACTGCGTTTTGCCGCAGCACGTTTCAATGCCTTCGAAGCCGCCCTTAAGTCGGCCGATCTTAAGGCAGAAAAAGCTAACGCTCTGGAGTGGTTTACCAAAGAATATCAAGAGATGCTCAGCGATAACCTGGATGATCATATCGACAATCCACCAAAGACTGAGCCTGAAGCCGCTAAAGACGATGCCGTACAGGTATTTAACGGTTAGAGCCGGCTGAAAAGCGAAATCAGGTTAGCGGCTAAGGAGACACCTTGGCCGCATAGCCTAAGACTAGAGGGTCACTAGCACCCTTACCGCCAGTAAAATCAACACTATCCCTGAGAGTTTGTCTATAAGTCCCGCCTTCTCCCTGAGCTTAGGCAACACGGATTTGTGCGACAGCAAAAGCGCGATTAGTGTGTACCAAAGACCATCGACCACCAGCGGCGTCAACACGATAAGCGACTTCCCCCAAAGCTCATCGGCCACCAACACAAACTGACTAAAGAGTGCCAGGAAAAATAGCATTATCTTGGGATTAAACAACGAGATAGCTATGCCATCACGGGCTGCTGTCACAAGATCGCTCGACTTCCCCGCCGCTAGCTTGTCTGACATCCCGCCTTTAGAGCGCAGCGCCTGTACACCGATATAGGCCAGGTAAAGCGCCCCAATAATGGCGATACCATTGAACACCAGCGGCGCCTGCTTGAGTAGCACAGCAAGCCCAAGCAGGGTGACCAGGGCATAGACGCCTATGCCAATGGAATGCGCCCAAGCACAGACAATGCCATTTGCCCGACCGCCACCTAAGGTATGGCGCACCACCATGGCCAGACTCGGCCCGGGAGACATGGCCCCCAAACAACAGATGGCTAACAACCCCAGCCACGCACTAAAACTCATTTCGTTTCCTCTGTCGCAAGATTAATTCGCCTGATAGAACTGGCGAATATCCTTAGCCAGAGCCGCCAGCGATGCTGGCTCCACATACATCATATGGCCCGCCTCATAGTAGTGCATCTCTACTCGGCTATTGTCTATACCATTGTCGGCCATCGTATTTTCGGTGGCAAAGAAGGGAGTCGCAAAGTCATAGTAACCATTGGCCACCAAGATCTTAAAGTCGCTGTTTTCCCGCTGCGCCTCGCCAAGGTATGGCGCCACATTGACATAGTGCATCTGCTTACCGCTAATATTCCAGTTCCAACCTCGGTTAACGTCGACAGAGAGTACGTTAAATGGACGAGTGATCTGCACCCCAAGGTCTTTATACAGGTATTCATGAATGGCCGCCGTATAGGCACCATCTATGCCATAACCAGAAGGATCACCATCGTTGCGCTCGCCACCACTGTCATAGTCTCTCCCCAGATAACGGCTGTCTAAACGACCGACTGTGAGGTCTTGGTCCCTGAGCAGCTGCTTGGTGTAGCGACTGGCACTAACCCTGAGATTCACTCTGTCTAAGTAGCTTTCACTCAAGCCGGTAAAACGAGCCAGCTGCTGACGCACCGCCTGATAATCCTGCTCAGGCAAACGACTGCCCTGCAACAGCGCCAAGGCATAATCCTTTATCGCAAACTGGCGCGCAGCCTCGACGAAGGCGGTTAACCCCATCGCCTTATCGGTGGCGGCCACCTTGTCATGGTAAAAAGCGGTCGCCGCCATGGTTGGCAGGAAGCCGATATAGGGCTGATTGTTTCCTGGCTGATAGCGGGCATGGCTAAAGTCCAGAATCGATGAGATCAACATAACGCCATTGACCGAAATATCTGTCCAGCCAGATTGCAGCTCATTCACCAATGCCGCCGCGCGGGTCGTGCCATAGCTCTCACCGGCAATATATTTAGGTGAATTCCAACGGCCATGTTCGATGAGCCAGCGGCGGACAAACTCGGCGATCGACTGGGCATCCTCTTTCACGCCCCAAAAATCTTGCCCCTTGTTCTCCCCCAGTGCTCGGCTAAAACCTGTGCCGACGGGATCGATAAACACCAGATCAGACTTATCCAGAATCGAAAACTCGTTATCCACTAAACGATAGGGAGCGGCGCCATCGTCTTTGGCATCACCCGGCACTACCACACGCTTAGGACCAAACAAGCCCATGTGCAGCCAGAGCGATGCCGAGCCAGGCCCACCGTTAAACACAAAAGTGACTGGTCTTGGTGTCTTAGTGTCTGTCTTGGTGCGCAGATAACTCACTGAAAAGATACTGGCTAGCGGCTTATCTTTGTCATCTTCCAAGATGGTTTCTGACGCTATGGTGCGATAATGTACCCGCTCTCCTGCAATTTTAACCTGACCTTCGCTGGTGTAGACCATAGGCTCGACCGCGACCTGTGGCTTATCGGTCTTTGCCTTGTCCTGCTCTGCGCTATGACCCGGCAAGCTCAACAACATGAGCGACAGCCCAGCCGCAGCGCATAGATATTTGGTCAATTTAATTTTGCTGTGAATTACCGAGAAGGGTCGCAAACATAAATCTGCCATTAAAAACATCCTATTATTGTTATTCTATTGTGGTGATGGGGCAGCTTACAAAGATTCTACAGTCGGCGCAAAGCATCAATTGCAAACAAATCTTTCACACCCCATTCGCCAACAAGCTTTAATTAAGCCAAGGGGTGTTACACTGGTCGACGCAAGACAGATCCGTAAAATAATGCAATGAAACAAATACTAAGGACAGCATGAATAGCATCTTATTGGTCAGCGCTCTCACCCTGAGCTTACTGCTTGGTCTCCTGGCCTGGCTCAGTTACAAGAAAGCAAAGGGCAGTCAAATTCCCACAGCCGTCTTGGCCTTGCTGCTAGTGTTTGCATCTATTAATGGCGCCATCAGCTATTTTATCTACCCTAAAGCCGACGCCAATGCCTATAAAGAGTTGGTGTGGCAGCCACTCGTCCCCGAAAAAATAGAGAGCATACTCGCTGAGGGCAAAACGGTATTTGTGGATGTCAGCGCCGATTGGTGCAACATCTGCAAAGCCAATAAAGACAGGGTACTGCATCAGGCTGTGGTGGTTGAGCGATTAAAGGATAAGGATATGGTGTTGATGCGCGGCGATCTCACCCACAGCGATGCCATGATTGAGGCCTATCTGGCAAAGTATCAAGCCTATGGCGTGCCTTTTAATATCGTTTATAGCCAGGCTCATCCTAATGGGCTGGTGCTGCCCAGGGTGCTATCTATCGATGATCTGCTCAGCGCCCTCCCCCTTCGCGGCTAAGTGTATTCAGCACAGAAAGAGTCGCTAAAAAAGAAGGCTGCAATGCAGCCTTCTTGTTTCATCATCTATCCGATAAACACCGAATCATATTAGAAACGGTAGTTCACGCGACCATAGTAGTAGCCACCGTTGTAATCGAACGGGCCACTCTCATAGTAGATCGCACCGAGCTCACCACGGGTACCGTCTTTCAGCTTCTGCGCTTCCTGATCAAACAGGTTATTGGCACCGATAGAGACTGTCAGGCTATCGAGGAACTGATAGCTCAGCTCAAGATCCAAGGTTACCGCCGCATCGGCCATTTCTGAGCCCCAATCCGAGGTGTCGTCGGCGTGGGTCGCATAATACTCGCCAAAGTAGTTACCGCGCAGCGACATGCTGAATCTGTCCCAAGACTGAGCCCAGGTCAGGGTTGCACGATGAGACGGGATCCCCTCCTCTAAACGACGCACCTTACCCTCATCTGTAGTATTTGGGTTGTACTTGTCGACACTGGTATCTGTCCAGCCATAGGCCAGGCTGAACTTGGTATCGCCAGACAACAGCTGAGCATCATAAGAGGCCACCAGATCGATACCCTGAGTCGTGGTATCGAAGTCATTGGTGTAGTAAGTCACCGCAGAGATCAGCTCTGGGAACTCGACACCAGCGGCGCGCAGCGCCTCATAGTCATCGGCTTCGACCTCTATCTGGCTCGACTGAGCGATACGTCCAGTCACTTCAATATTGTAGTAGTCGACCGTCACGAAGAGGTTTTCATGCTCAAATACGGCGCCGATGGCGTAGCTGACCGACTCTTCGGGCTTAAGCACCTTACCGCCATAGAAGGCCGATAGCGGATCCGTTGGCGGCGCGATGAAGGTCTGGATCAAATCGCCCTCAACGATAGAGGTCTGAGTGTTTACCACATTCTCCTGACCCACTGTCGGCGCACGGAAACCAGTGCTGTGAGAAGCGCGGAAAGAGAGCGCGTCGGTGGCCGAGAACTGCGCCGTCAGCTTATAGTTCAGGGTGTCACCGAAGGTTGAGAAATCCTCGTAACGCAGCGCGGCGCCAAGCAACCAACGCTCGCCCAGGTAGGCTTCCATATCTGCATACACACCTATGTTGTTACGTGAGTTTTTACCTGCCGCCTCGGGGCCAAAGCCCTTAAAGCCGTGAGAGCCAATGTTGAAGCCCTGGTCGGCATAGGGACCGGCGATCCAAGAAGCTTCCTCGCCCTGAGTGATCTCAAAGGACTCTTCTCGCCATTCGAATCCACTGGCAAAGCTGATATCTTCTACGCTGCCCACGGTAAACATACGTGAGAAGTCCAGGTTAACCGTGGTTTCGGCCTGCTCATAGGCGCCGGTTTCAAAGTCGGTGGGCGTATCTAAACCCAGCGAGGGGTTCAGCGAGTTCTTCAGGCTGAAGGTAGACTTGTTGTTACCCATCCCCGCGCTGAAATCATAGTTCCACTGGCCTATCTCACCTTTCACGCCAGCAAAAAATGAAGCATCTTCAACGGTACCGGCAAATTGTGGTGTGTAACCACCGGGACGCAGCTGGTTCATGGCAAAACAGTTAGGGTCGGCGACCATCGCCTTGTAGGCATCTGTCTCGAGCACGTTGCCATCGACATCGGGAATCCCATCACCGTCAAGATCTACCTTAGGGATAGGGACCACGGCACAGGTCGAAGGATCGCCATTGACCGCCCCCACCAGCAAGGTCTCGCCATCATCCACCGAGTAGACATTGCCACGATTGTGAGGGTTACGATAGTAGAATCCCCCCACCACATCGCGCGATGAAAGGTTACCGAAGGCATAGAAGCGCGCATTATCGTTGATATCGTAACCTGAGTTCAGGAAGAAGCTATAGTCGTCTTTGATCTCAGGGTTACCCCAAATCTGAGCCGGGTCTTCGACAAAGGTGTTGCCCTGCTCGATCAGGTTTGCCGCATCGGGACGCTGCATGCTGCGACTGGTAGGATCGGCATTCTTATATTGCAGGCTGAGGTTAACAAAACCTGCGTCAGACAGAGGTAGCCCCACGTTTGCATCTATGGTGGTGGCACCGTCACCCTCGTAGTACTCCCCTTGGCCTACGGTGATCGAGCCACCTTCGGCGTCATCTTTAAGAACAAAGTTCATCACACCGGCAATGGCATCTGAGCCATATTGCGCTGCGGCACCGTCACGCAGCACTTCAACTTGTTTTAGCGCCGCACTGGGGATCACAGAGATATCTGGTCCCTGGGCACCATCGTTAATGCCGCCCCCCTGGAAAGCGATCACCGAAGCTCTATGGCGACGCTTGCCATTGACCAATACCAGGGTACTGTCAGACGGCAGGCCACGTAGGTTGACCGGACGAATAAGAGTGGCCGCATCACTAATTGGCTGAGCACGGGAGTTGAAGGAAGGTACCGAGGTCACCAGCATGTCGATCATGTCGGTAGAACCATTTTTCTTAAGATCATCACTGCTAATAATATCGATAGGTACTGGCGAATCACCAATTGAGCGCGGGGCAGAACGTGTCCCCACCACGGCGATCTTTTCAATATTGTCAGACGCTGCAGCCTGCAGCTCATCGGCAAGCGCCTGTGTACTGGCTAACGACCCTGTTAACGCCAACGAGATGGCAAAGCTAAGCGCACTCACGCCAAAACCTTTATTCTTATTTGTTATCATCATATTTCCCGCATAATTTTTGTTATATTTCGCCATCATTCGCGCCTAAAACACACGAACCACCACAGGCGTTCCCCAGAGTGAAATAAAAACATTTCATTTACACCTCTATAACAAATGAGAAATAATTGCTAATATTAATTGGTCTAAATAAGTCAGATAGGCCATAAGCCACTAACTCGAAAATGTGAACAATAGCAATGATCTCACGACAAAAAACTAAAAATAATAGCCATTAAAGCTCAAACAGCCCCTCTAGAACAATTACTCAAAACATGATAAAAATTTAACTAAAATTTAACCTATACCTCTAAATGAATAATTGAGTTCATCCATGATGCAGTGTTAGGTATGCAGTGCCTGACCACTTAAAATCTTTTTTTAGCGAAATATCGTGACACAAGCTAAACTAGCGGAACAGGCACCAACACGGAGTGGGGAAAATGAGTTGTAAGCACCAAGGGGTAGCCGATGCCCATGTGGACTTTTTACCTGAGAATAAACTGCTACTGAACGCCGTAGGAGAAGGGATATACGGTTTCGATCTCGAAGGCAATGCGGTGTTTATCAACCCAGCAGCGGAGCGGATGACAGGCTGGAAAGCAGAGGAGCTACTGGGTAAAAATATCCACGACTGTCACCACCATAGTCATGCCGACGGCAGCCCCTATCCCCAGGAAGAGTGCCCCATCTACAACACGCTGCACGATGGCATCGCACGGGAGATCAGCCATGATCTCTTCTGGCGCAAGGATGGCAGCAGCTTTCCAGTACATTACACCTCTACCCCAGTGTACAAACAGGACCGTCTAATAGGCGTGGTCGCGATATTTCGTGACATTAGCATTCAGAAACAGACCGAAGCCTCGCTCAGAGAAGCGCTGAAACAGGTGCAGGCGCTATCGGAGAAGCTGGCTAACGAAAATGATTATCTGCTGACCGAGCTGGCCAGCCACAGGCAAGAGGTCAATATATCGGGTGAGAGTGAGGCAATACAGTCACTTATCGATCAGATCAAGTTAGTGGCCAACACCAATAGTACGGTACTGATCAACGGTGAAAACGGTACGGGTAAAGAACTGGTTGCCCGCAACATACACGCGCTGAGCGATCGCAGCCATCAGCCCTTGGTCAGTGTCAACTGCGCCGCATTCTCGCCAACACTGCTTGAGAGTGAGCTGTTTGGCCATGAAAAAGGTGCCTTTACCGGGGCCACCAGCCGCCGCAAAGGCCGCTTCGAACTGGCGCATCGAGGCACACTGTTTCTTGATGAAGTGGCCGAACTCTCCCTCGAGGCGCAGTCTAAGCTGCTTAGGGTGATCCAGGAGCAGGAGTTTGAACGCGTGGGCAGCAGCACTCCCATCAAGGTCGATATCCGCCTGGTGACAGCGACCCATCACGACTTGCTTAAACGCGTCGAACAGGGATTGTTTCGCATGGATCTCTACTATCGTCTCAATGTATTTCCGCTGCATGTACCGCCGCTTCGCGAGCGACTCGAAGATATCCCTTTATTAATCAAAGATATTGTATCCAATCTGAATCTTAAGTTAGGTAAGAAGATAAAGGGGGTCAGTAAGCAAGGGCTGCAACACCTAATGGCTTATCACTGGCCCGGCAACGTACGAGAGCTGCAAAATGTGATCGAACGTCAAAGCATACTCTGCCACGGACAGATTTTGCAGATCCCCGCACTGCAGGCCGAACCTGCGCCCGAGGATAAGGGAGAATTTCAAAGCCTTCAGCAGGTTGAGGCCGCCCACATTCGCCGCACCTTAAAACGCCTCAACTGGCGGATCTCCGGGCCCAATGGCGCCGCTAATGTTCTTGGCCTGCCCGCCAGCACCCTAAGATCCCGCATGCAAAAACTCGGAATAAAGCGCCCGGGATAATAGCGCCACACAATCTGTAAATTAGCGATATATCGCCAAAGCACGATATATCGCTAACACCTACTACCAACTAAAAAATTAAACCGATATTTTTCAATGCATTACATAGTATAAAAACTTGGTTTCCTCCTTGCATTAGCTCCGGGTAATCCCTTAAGCAAGAGTTTGGAAATTCAATGAGTCAAGATCTTAGCCGTAACGCCGCCCTCGCCTCGCCTCAGGCCAAACAGGGCACTGCAATCCCGGTCGTTAACCTACCCGCCAAGCCAGGAAAAATCCACATCAAAGAGCAAAAGGGTCGCTATCAACGCCTCCGCACCGGCCTTAACAGCCTGCTTATCCTCTTTTTCTTCCTACTCCCCTTTATCCCCTATCAAGGACGCCAGGCGATCCTTTTGGATGTCGAGCGCCAGGAGTTTCACTTCTTTAGCCTAACCCTATGGCCGCAGGATTTTACCCTGCTGGCCTGGATGTTTATCATCGCCGCCTTCGCCCTCTTCTTCGTCACCGTGTTCTGGGGGCGTGTCTGGTGCGGCTACCTCTGCCCACAGACCAGTTGGAGTTTTGCCTTCGTCTGGATAGAGCGGCAGATTGAAGGCAACAGCAACAAGCGTCACGCCCTGGACAAGGCGCCCTGGCACCTAGAGAAGCTCCTCAAACGCACCGCCAAGCACCTCGCCTGGGGACTGGCGGCGCTGATCACAGGTTGTGGTTTTATCGCCTACTTCATCCCGGCGAACGAACTCTATGTACAGATTTTTACCCTCAGCGGCAGCTTCTGGGTGAGCGCCTGGGTCTGGTTCTTTGCGCTATGCACCTACCTCAACGCAGGATGGATGCGCGAGCAGATGTGTCTGCACTGCTGCCCCTACGCCCGCTTTCAGTCTGCCATGTTCGACGCCAACACACTGACGGTCTCCTATGATGCTGCCCGAGGTGAGTCACGCGGCCCGAGAAAACGTAAACAGGCCACCGACCTTGGCGACTGCGTCGATTGCAATCTGTGTGTCGATGTCTGCCCCACAGGCATAGATATTCGAAACGGACTGCAATATGAGTGCATCAACTGCGGTGCCTGTGTCGATGCCTGCGATCAAACCATGGACAAATTTGGCTATGCCAAGGGATTGATCCGCTATGCCAGCGAAAATGAGTTACAGGGCAAGCAGGTGAAACGCTTCTCCTCCTTTAAATTTGTCGGCTATGGAGTGGCGGTGCTGATTATGCTGAGTGTGTTTGCGCTGGATCTCTATCGCCATCAAAGCATAGATCTCAATGTGATACGCGACCGTCAGAGCCTATATCGAGAGGTGGGCAATGGTCGCATAGAAAACAGCTATACGCTGAAGATCCGCAACAAGACCCAGGAGGATCACCATTATCTTATTGCCCTAACTGGCACTGACCACCACAGCATCGCCAAAGAAACTGCGCAAAAGGTGTTGATCAAGGCGGGTGAGCAACTGAGTTATCCGGTGACAGTGTACGAGCAAAAACAGCCTGATTTCATAGGCACTAAACTGCAAAAGCAGACTATCGACTTTACCGTCACCAACCTGAGTAGTCCCAAGGATAAGGTCTCTCAATCGAGTCCTTTCTTCAGTCTGAGTCCCTTCTAACAAGACCAAGTAGGTAACGGCCCAAACGCGCTTCCCCTCAGCCGGGGCCGTTACACTCCTAAGGCGATGAAAAGGTTAACACCTGGGTATGCAGCCCTAAGCGAGTATGCCTCTCCACTTATGTTTTAGCGCCTATACTTCCCCATCTGCCTTACCGTATGGTCAGACCAGACAAACACTCCGCAATAAGAAAATCACTTTTTATTCAGCAAGATATTAGTTAAACAAGCGTTTTATTTTCTTCCGGTTATGGTTGACCTAGGCGAATTTTTAGCACAGTCTAAACACTTGTTTGATTGAGACTCTACGATAACGCTGACAATAATAATCAAAGGAGAAGCGTCCATGGATTATGATTCGTATACCCATGTCGATCTGGACAAATATGTCTCACTGATCGATCTGATCGAAACCGCTGCTAAGCGCTTTGGCGATAAGACAGCCTATGTCAGTCTGGGTAAAGCCAGCAGCTTTGCCGATATAGAACGCGACTCCCGCTACTTCGCCGCCTACCTGCAACAACATACCCAGCTAAAGGCCGGCGACAAAATTGCCATTCAGCTGCCCAACATTACCCAATTTGTTATCGCCGCCTATGGGGCGCTAAGAGCCGGAATGGTATTGGTCAACACTAACCCCCTCTATACCCAAAGGGAGTTGATCCATCAATACAATGATTCTGGGGCAAAGGCCTTGGTGGTGCTTAGCGATCTGCTACCGACACTGGAACAGGTGATCCCAGCCACCCAAATTGAGACCCTTATCGCCACCCATGCCCTCGATCTAATCGCGCCTCAGCCCCTTGTCGACAGCCCGTTGGCCCCCGTGAGTTTTGAGCAGGTGTTAACCCTGGGCAGCCAATCTGATTATCGCCAAGTTAAGGTGGCGCAAGAGAGCCTGGCGGCGCTGCAATACACAGGTGGCACCACAGGCCTGTCGAAAGGCGCTATGCTGAGCCACAGCAACCTGCTGGCCAATATGCTGCAGGTACAATCACGCCTGTCCAGTAAGTTTGTCGAGGGCGAAGAGATCTTTATCGCACCATTGCCCATCTATCATATCTATGCCTTTATGGTGAATTTTGTCTACTTTGAACAGGGCGGCTGTAGCGTACTCATCCCAAATCCGAGAGACATCAGCGCTTTGATCCAGACCATGTCACAGCATGCGTTTACCGGATTCGCCGGACTCAACACCCTGTTTGTCGGCCTGTGCCATCAAAAGGCCTTTCAAGGACTGGATTTCAGCCACCTTAAGATCACTATCTCCGGCGGCACAGCACTGACCCAGGCAGCAGCATCCATATGGCAAACCACTACAGGCTGCGCCATCTCCGAAGGCTATGGTTTGTCAGAAACCTCCCCCGTGGTCTCGCTCAACGCCCCCGGCCTTGAGTGTCTTGGCACCATAGGCCGCCCCGTGATTGACACTCAGGTGAAGATCATTGACGCCAATGAACAAGAGGTCCCCCACGGAGAGGTCGGTGAGCTAGCAGTCAAAGGTCCGCAGGTGATGAGCGGCTACTGGCAGAAGCCGGACGAGACCGCCAAGGTGATGACTCAGGATGGCTTCTTCAAGACTGGAGATATTGCCCTGGCTACTGATAATGGGATGCATAAGATAGTGGATCGCATGAAAGATATGATCAATGTCTCCGGCTTTAACGTCTACCCTAACGAGGTGGAAGATGTGCTGTCAGCCCATGAGAGCGTACTGGAATGTGCTGTCATTGGCGTCGAAGATAGCCGCAGCGGCGAGGCCGTTAAGGCCGCCATCGTGCTGAGAGATCCTAAATCTGATCACCAGATGACCCAAGAGGCGCTGCTAGCGCATTGCCGCGAGCAATTGGCGGGTTACAAGGTGCCGAAGATTTTCGAATTTATGACCGCCTTACCTAAATCGACCGTGGGCAAAATACTACGCAGAGAGCTAAGACAATAGGCCACGCATCACGCCGGGGGGTCTCTCAACGCCCGGCGCTGACCTTACCTTTGCTCATCCCGGCCAGATAAGCGCTTGGGTATCAAAGCCCAGCGCCTTGGCCTGATTAATAAAATCCTGCTTTAAGCTCTCATCTATCTCTGGACTGCGCGCCAGCAACCAGAGGTAATCTCGGTTGTAGCTGGTCACAAAAGCGTATTGGTAATCGCTGTCTAACCGGTAGATCACATAGGCACCATAAAAGGGGCCGAAGAAGGAGACCTTAAGATGACCAATATCTGAACTCTCGACAAAGTAGGCCTTGCCTTCGGCAACTTTCCAGCTTTTATCCGCCGCCGAGTAGCCACGGTTGATCACACTGACACCACCATCATCACGCAGTCGGTATTCTGCACTCACCTGGCTGAGACCGCGCTCAAAACCATGATCTAAACGGGCAATCTCATGCCAGGTGCCCAGATATCTTGAGAGTTCAAATCCCTCAATCGGCGCTATGCCCTTGGGCGCGCTAGTACAGCCACTCAAAAAAGTTAACAGACAAACCAAGCTCAGGGTTAACGGCCATTTCATTTGGATACTCCAATTATTGAGGTGTGCTAGAAAAATCATATCTTTAAAGCAATACGCAGCGATTTTCCCTAAGGTTCACTAGGGGCTAAATTGCTTTCCTATCGCACTTTTATTGGGCCTTCAACTCTTGTTCTCCCTAAGCGTTAGCCCGCTCACAAAGTATAAATTTTAACCAACAAATCACTATTCTTTAACTAAGGCGCCCTTAGAATGAGTAATACCATTAGAAAAAACTCATTAAAAGGTGTACCCCAGATGCGATCCTTTACTCTACCCCTTACCCTCATACCCTTTGCTCTTTCTGGATTTATGTTAGCGGGCTGCGGCGGCTCAGACGATAACACCCCACCAGAACAAGTTGTTAGCACCGGCAGTGTAAGTATTGCCATTTCAGATGCCCCCATGAGTCAGGTCAGCCGGGTCGAGTTGGTGCTCGACAAATTGGTGATGACCGATGCTCATGGCCAAGTACATAGCCGGGATATGGCTCAACATAGGTTTAATCTGCTCGATTACCAAGGTAAAGAGAGCCACAAAGTGATCGATGGCCTCGAACTTCCTGCAGGCCAATATCATGATGTGCATTTCACCTTAGTCAACGGCGATCAGGCACAAGGCTGCGCCATTGAGAACGGTCAGGGCTTACACCCCTTGATGATAGAAAATGGCCGCCTTCCTATGGCGAACTTTACCCTAGGTGAACATCAGCACCTTAACCTGACGATGGAGATTGATCTCTACCAGTCGATGCACTTCTCCGACGGCCAATATCAGCTCAACCATCACGGCGTCTATTCTATAGACAATGAAACCATGGGCCATCTGTTCGGTGAGATGGACTCTCAATGGATTGCAGACTGCGAGACCCAAAACGCCGATAACGCACCCGAGGGCGGTCAGTTCTACCACATGGCATACCTCTACTCCAATGAAGTGACTAACATCTCGCAGATGGGTGACATAGTTCAGGACCGCAGCGATGGTCTCTTCTCGCCAGTAGCCATCTCACCCGTACGCCAAGACATCAATGGCAACTGGTTCTTTGCCATGGGATATCTGCCTTCGGGAAGCTACAGGGTGGGATATACCTGCCTGGGACACCTGGATGATCCAGCCCAAAACGATATGACTCAAGGCGCATTTAGCCTGTTTGAGGATGGCGGAGAGATCACCGTTGAAGATGGTGGCAGAGAAACCCGCCATCAGTGTGGTCGCGGCCACGGCGGCCACAGAGGCTAATTCATAGGCTAGCAGATAAGGGCAAACACCTGCTGTTTGCCCTTAAATCTATCAGCCCCTGTCCGCTAGGACTCTTCAGTCAGCAGCTGCAAGCTGGCGAACTCCCGATACAGGCTATTGCCCTGCATCAACTCACCATGGGTGCCACTGGCCACCAATTGCCCCTTCTCCATCACTAAGATGCGATCGGCATTGAGCACGGTCGATAACCTGTGGGCGATAATCAGGGTGGTACGCCCCTGCATCAGACGATCCAGCGCCTGCTTAACTTTCTGTTCGCTCACCGCATCCAGGGCACTGGTCGCCTCATCCAGCAGTAGTACGGGACGGTCTGCCAAAATCGCCCTGGCGATGGCGATACGTTGCTTCTGCCCACCAGATAAACGCACGCCGCGCTCACCTAGATAGGTCTGATAACCATCACGAAACTCGCGAATAAACTCATCGGCGCGGGCAGCGATACAGGCCTGAACCACCTCATCTAAGCTGGCATCGGGGCGACCATAACGCACATTTTCCAGCACGCTAGTGGCAAAGATCACCGACTCCTGCGGCACTAAGGCATATTGCTGGCGCAGCTCCTGGGGACGCAGGCTGGCAATATCGATGCCATCGAGTTCAATCACACCGCTGCTCAGCACATAGAAGCGCTGTAGCAGTTCAAACAGGGTGCTCTTACCGGCGCCGCTAGCCCCCACCAGGGCCACCCGCTCACCAGGGCGAATATGCAGGTCCAGACCGCGGATCACCTCATCATTATGTTCACTCTCTCCCTGACCCTCAGCGGCCTCCCGATAGGCAAAGCGTACCTGTTTTAACTTGAGCTCACCGCGCACCTTAGCGGGCAGCGACTTAGGATGAAGCGCTTGAGGAATGTCTATGGGTGTATCCACCAGCTCGATCAACCGCTCGGTAGCCCCGGCGGCGCGCTGGATCTCGCCAATCACTTCACTGATGGTCGCTACGGCGCCCGCCACCATCACGGCGTAGAACATAAAGGCCGACAATTCACCCGGGGTGATTGCCTGTGCCATCACATCTTTTGCCCCCACCCAAGTGATCAAGGCAATAGCCAAGATACTGAGAAACATCACCAAAGAGATCAAAATCGCGCGGTACTTGATGCGTCCTTTAGCAGCAGCCATCACCTCCTCGACCCGCTCAGCAAACAGTTGCCTGTCGCGATCCTCATGGCAATAGGCTTGTACCGTGTGGATCTCGTGCAATGACTCATCCACATAAGCGCCGAGATCCCCCACCTTATCCTGACTGCGGCGCGACAGTTCACGCACCTTGCGACCAAAGAAGAAGATAGGCCCAAGCACCAAGGGCACCGCCAGCAATACTAAGGCGGTAAGCTTAAGGCTAGTGATCGCCATCATCACCAGGCCACCGACCACAGTCACGCTGGCCCGCAGCGCCATAGAGAGACTGGAACCCACCACAGATTGCAGCAAGGTCGCATCGGCGGTAAAGCGCGAAATCACCTCGCCGGTGCGCAATTTGGCGTAAAAACCTGGGGAGAGCTCAAGCAGATGGTTATAAACCTTAAGCCGTATGTCGGCGCTGACCCGCTCCCCCAACCAAGTCATCAGATAGAAACGGCAGAAGATGGCAGAGCTGCTCAGCGCCGTAATCCCAATCACCAGCAAGATGATCTCGTTTAGGCGATCGCCATTATCCCTAAGAAACCCCTCATCCACCATGAGGCGCACACCTTGTCCCAGTGACAGCCAGGCCAAGGACCCGATAAACAGAAAGAGAATAGCGGCCACCACTCGGCGACGGTAAGGGCGTAAGAAGCCACCAATCCAGGGCAGCACGGCCCGCTTGGTATTTGAGGATCTGCTTTGAGTAACCTCAGCGGCAAGTGGTTGAGACAAGCAAGCCTTCCTTAGATTAAGCGATTTAGGGCAATTAGCTGACAGAATAACAAAACCCGCCATGAAAAGCGGGTTTTGTTTCTAGCCTAATGCTGACTGACAAGGACTCGCTAGAACCAGGTGAGGCCTATGCTAATCACCACGCCAGTGATCAGTAGTAACATCAAGCAGTACCCCATAATATCCCGCGCCTTCAAGCCCGCAATCGCCAGTACCGGCAGCGCCCAGAAAGGTTGGATCAGATTGGTCCAGGCATCGCCCCAGGCGACCGCCATGGCCACCCGCGCCACATCTGCGCCCAAGGCCTCAGCCGCTGGGATCATGATAGGCGCCTGCACCGCCCACTGACCGCCCCCTGAGGGCACGAAGATGTTAACAATCCCGGCGCTGATAAAGCTCCAAAACGGTAGGCTGTCGGCACTGGCGATAGCCACAAAACCGGCAGAAATACTCTGGGCCAGCTCGGACTGCACCATGAGGGCCATGATCCCCGCATAGAAGGGAAACTGGATCACTATGCCGGCGCCACCTTTAATCGCCTCATTCAGGCTCTGCAGTAAACTGCGGGGCGTCTGATGCAAAATAATGGCAAGGAACAGAAACAGATAGTTGACGATATTAAGATTCAGCTTACCACCGGCGACAAAGAAGTAATGCCCCAGGTAGGCCAGCCCCAATCCCCCCACAGCCCAGGCAAGCAAACGGCTATTTTCCAAATGATCGGCAGGCCGAACGATGGCCTCTTTCTCGGCTTCGGGCTCTGCTAACTTGTCCCTGTCGACATAGATACTCTCCTCGTCGCTTGGCAGCATGAAACGGTTAATCAGCGGGATAAGCACGAAGAGGATCGCCACCAAGGCCAGATTAAACCCGGCGAAGATAGTGTGCTCTGTGGCTATGATGCCTATCTTATCCTCGGCAAAGTGCCCCTTGGTCGCTATGGTCAGAGGAATAGAGCCCGCTAAGCCGGCGTGCCACACCACAAAGCCCGAGTAAGCACTGGCCACCAGCAAGCGGTAGTCCACCTTAACCTGACGCGCCAACGCCTTGGCAAACAAGGCGCCCACCACCAGGCCAAAACCCCAGTTAATCCAGCTGGCCATCAGGGACACTAAGGTCACCAAAATGATCGCCTGGGGAGCGCTCTTGGCCAGGCCGGCAATTTTATCGAGCAGGCGCTTGATAGGTGGCGAGCTGGCAAGCATGTAACCCGCCACCAGTACCAGCAGCATCTGCATGGAGAAGCTGAGCAGCGACCAAAAGCCTTGGCCCCAATAGGTCACCAGTTGCACAGGGCTCTGCTGCTCCACCAGCATGGCAGTGCCAAACACCAGCAGCGTCAGCAGCAACACAAAAATATAGGGGTCGGGTAGGTAACGATCGACCAGTTTTACCAGAGGTTGAGCGGCCTTATTGAGCATATTCTTATCCTTGATTGCTTAGTATTATTTATTGATTAGCCGCGTTCAGGTTAAGCGATATCTAAACAAAATCATATTCATACTATCGTATAGGGTCATCGGCAACTCCTGGATTCATTGCTATCTCCCCCCTCCTTCCTACACCTTCTCATGTTATAGTGAGGCCACAATTCACCACCTTAAGATGTTATGGCCCAGCAGTTTTCCACCGAGACCAAAGATGAAGCCTTAAAAATTGCCAAGGCGACCCAAAAGCCGGGACAAACCAAAGAGCAAACCAAGCTGATTGCCCAGGGGATAGAAAAGGGAATTGCCGAATACAAGAAACGTCAGAAGAGTAAGGCAAGAGACAGAGATAAGGCGCGTAAACAAGAACTTAAAGCCAAACAGCGTCAGCAGCACGACACAGACACCGAAGCGCCATCGCCAGAGGCCAGGCAGGTGAATATTCTGCCCTGGCTACTGCTTGCCCTCAGCTGGGTTGGTTTTATTTGTGCCTACCTGCTCAATCATTAAGGCGGCACTATGACTGCTAGGACGATATCACGCCTACGTTAAGGACTGGGCGATCTCCTCGATATGGGCCTTCACCCAGCGCTTATCGATAGGCCCCCAGTCACTCAGCCGATAGTAACCGGCGTTATGACGCTCGCCATCCTGCACGAAGGTGCAGCTAATGCCGATATCCCCAAGGGCGGCAATGGCATCTTGCAGGGTACGCCGAGGCATAGAGGTCGCCTTATTGAGCGACAACAGATTGTGCTGTTCAGCATCAATCAAGTGGGCCAGATAGAGCTTTCTCATGAAGGCAATTTTCTGCTTAGATAACTCGGGGCTCAAGGCTTCCTCTCTTCTCTAACTTATTACCACAATTAGTATTCTTACTCTTGTAACATAAAAGATTCATCACATACAGGCGCAAAGTGCTGACGCCGCTGATAAAAGTGATATAGTCATTCATCAACAGCACTCAATCGCCACTTGGCAGGATAACAAATGGAAGATGTGACTCCTCAACAAGCGACCTCTGCATCGATACGGCAACGCCTGGACAGCTCTGATTGGCTCAATATTGATGAGCTGCCACTGACCCAACTCAAACAGGCCTATATTCAGCAGGTACAGATAGAAAGCCTGCTGATCTTCACGCCGCTACTGATCATCGCCCCTATCGCCAGCATATTGCTCAACCTGCCCGGCAGCCTGATTATCGCCCTAAGTACGCTACTGCTTATCCTGGCAGCCACAGTCGGCTATTGCCGTTATCGCCACGCCCTCTCTATCGCCTACGGCGTATTTGAACATGAGTTTGTCATGCAAAAAGGGCTAATTTGGCACAAGAAGACCGCCCTTCCCTATACACGACTGCAACATGTCAGCCTCTCTCAAGGGCCGCTGGAACGCTACTTTTCGCTGCATACTCTCAAGTGCTTCAGTGCCGGCAGCGGCAGTGCCGAAATCAGCCTACCAGGGCTGGATACCCAGGAAGCCGAGCCGCTACGCAGACACCTGCTGGCCAAGGCTTCGCTAAGCCAGCAAGGCTCAGACGAGAAGGAAGCCTAGCTCATGAATACTAGGTTTGCCCAGTGGGCCAGCCTCTCTCCCTGGTCTATCATCAGCTTTAGTTTTGGCGGTCTCAAGCAACTGTTGACCAATGGCTACGCCCTGATCCCTCTGGTCTACACCGGGTGGCAGCAGGGTTTTAACTCCCCTTGGGTACTCTTGGTCGCGTTAGGCGTTTGTCTGCTTACTTTGAGCTATGCCAGCCTGCAATGGGCCTGGTATCGATATCGATTGCAAGACGCCAAATTGGGGATCCGTCAGGGATTGATCTTTAAACGGGCGCAGGAAATTCCCCTTAACAAGATTCAGAATGTCCGCCTGGAACAGCCGCTCTATTTTCGCCCCCTTGGCCTCTATAGCCTGGTGGTGGAAACCGCGGGTTCCAAACGAGACGAAGCAGTACTCGCCGCCGTCAACTATCGCCAGGCGATGCAGCTCAAAAGAGAGCTGTTTAGGGCGCATACACAAAAGCAGTCACCAATAGAGCAACAGGTTAAGACTCAACTCAACCATGAAATACCAAAAGAAGGCTTAGTGATCGCCAAAGATCTTAAAGCCTTAATGATCTTCGGTCTGTACCAAAACAACCTCATCTGGCTGTCACTGATCTCAGGCTCTATTTTGGGACAGATAGATTGGGAAAACCTGCAGCACAATGCGCTGGTGCAAGGGCTGCTGCACTGGTATCAGACCCATATCGCTACCGGGCTTGGCTATCAGGCGCTATTTATTCTTGTCACTTTGACGCTTGTCTACCTCTTGCTATCGCTGATCTCCATGGCATCTTCGGTGCTCAAGTATTACCCCTATCGTCTCAGCTTACGTCAAGGGACACTCCACAGAACCGGCGGAGTATTGGCCAAACAACAAGATGCACTGCGCCTGCACAGGGTCCAGACAGTGCGTTTCGAGCAACCCGCTATCGGCCGCCTGTTACAGCGCTGGACGGTGCATTTCGAGCAGGTGAAGGGCAATGAGGTAGAGCAGCTCGCCAAGCGTCACCTGCTGATCCCCAGCATGACCCGAGGCGACATAGCAGAGATGCTGCCCAGACTCGATGACCTGGCGACTAAGGCAAATCGCTTGCCTTCAGCTTTTCAGGGGATCCACATCGGCTGGTTTTGGCGCCGCGCCCTGCCGCTGGCACTCCTTCCTTTGCTGCTAACCCCCATCACAGGTTTTACGCCCTTTACCCAAATTGTGTATGGCTTAACCCTATTGTCGCTAATCGGCCTGTATCTGCACTATCGCCAGTGGGGCTATCACCTCGAGGGAGATGACTGCTGGATCCACAGCGGCATATTGGGTCAATCCTGGCAGTTGGTTCCCTTGATAAAAACTCAGGATGTCAGTATCTCACAGACACCGGGGCAAAAACGCCACGCGCTGGCAACCTTGCATTTAGGGCTTGCGTCAGGACCTTTGGTGATCCCCTATATTCCGCTGACAGAGGCTAGATTGATTGCCGAAACCGCGTTAAGTTTAACCAGGCAAGATCCCAAAAACTGGATTTAAGGAGCACAAATGAACCGGATAAGCCATACGCCTGACGAGATACTCAAGTTTTGGTTCGAGGAGATTGAGCCTAAAGCCTGGTTTGCAAAAGATCTGGCGTTTGACCAAGGGATCAAAACGCGCTTTGGCGAGCTGCTTACTCAGGCAATCAATGGCGAACTCTATCACTGGCGCACCACACCTCAGGGGCGTCTGGCTGAGATCATAGTGCTGGATCAATTTAGCCGTAACATCCACCGGGACACGCCCCTGGCATTCGCCGCCGATCCCATGGCATTAGCCCTGGCCCAGGAAGCGGTCGCCGCTGGTGTCGACAAACAGTTGCAACCTAAGCAAGTTCCCTTTCTCTATATGCCCTATATGCACAGCGAGTCCAGGGCAATTCATGAGGTAGCTCTGATCCTCTTTAACCGTGAGGGTGCCGAGAACAATCTGGCATTTGAACAGCGACATAAGGCGATCATCGACCGATTTGGCCGTTATCCCCATCGCAACGCCATTTTAGGACGACTATCGACCGAAGAGGAGCTGGCGTTTCTCGCCGAGCCCGGCTCAAGCTTTTAACCCATAGGGATTAAGGAGTACCCATGGAGATCACCCTGGCCCACGGCCTCTTGCTGTTAGTCACCGGCTTTATGGCCGGTATCATTAATACCTTGGCCGGTGGCGGCTCCAATCTGACCCTGCCCGCACTCATGGTAATTGGCATGCCCGCCGAGGTGGCCAATGCCACCAACCGCGTCGGCGTCACTGTGCAATCGATCACCGCCATGATAGGTTTTCATAAGCATGGCAAGCTGGATACCGACGACAAGGGCCCTATTTTACTGCCCACGATTGTCGGCGGATTCATTGGTGCGGGCGCCGCCGCCTACGCCCCCAGCGAGTTGATCAAACCCCTGCTGCTGGGCACCATGCTGCTAATGGCCTTTATCATACTGGTGCGCCCGGCCATCATCTCCCCCGAACTGGGCACCCCGGTTAACAAGATGAGCCAGACCCCCAAGGCCTGGTTTTGGCTGACGCTAGCCGGGATCTACGGCGGCTTCGTACAGGCTGGCGTTGGCTTTGTCCTCCTGGCCGCCTTGGCGGGTAGCCTGAGATATGATCTGGTCAGGGCCAATGCCTTAAAGGTGTTCTGCACCTTGTTTTTTACCTTGGCCTCACTGCTGGTGTTTATCTATGAAGATCTGATTCTCTGGTTACCCGGTTTAATTTTAGCGGCAGGGACTATGGTGGGAGCTCATCTGGCGGTGAAACTGGCCATTAAGGTCAGTCCAAATGTGTTGAAGTGGTTTCTGTTTTTAATGACGCTCTGCGGCAGTATCGCCGCCATGCTTCACTAACACTCAGATAGATTAGTTGTGCCAATCTATCATATAGCTGACAACCCCAGCTTGCTCACAGCGCCATACCCGCACCGCCACTGATGGCTTGAGTACACCGGGGGAAAGCTCCAGCGTCGTCCAGTCGGGGCGGGTAAACAGACCGCCGTTCAAGCGCATCTGCTCCAGCTGATAGGCAATATTCAACCTTTCTATGGTGCCATCGAGGGTACGAATGCCAAAATCTATCTGAGTTTCGCTCCTGTGATAATTAAACACCTCCCCCTGCCAGGAGGTAAGATAGTTGCGATCGCAAGGAACAAAATCGGGGGCGCGCAGCCGCTCGCCAAAACAGGGCGTTCCCCAAAAGCAAAGGCCTATGGCGAGAGTCCACAGGCCCTGTGTCAGCAAAGAACTGCGCATAACGCTAATTCACCGGCCAACGATAGGTACCGCTCAACATATCGGCACGTTCAGACTGGCCCTGGGTGAACTCGACCATGCAACTATCGTCGGTATAGTCCATGAAGTTATAGATGGGGTCGTCACCGGCGTCGCGCCTACAGGTGTCGCGCCCCGTAGGGCAGCCGTAAGCTGCTGAGCGCTCGGCTGGTGTATCCGCAACCTGATCCCCGCCACCATTACAGCCGCCCTGGAAGGTGTGGTACAAGCCCAGCCAATGACCCACCTCATGAGTGGCAGTATCCCCCTCGTTGTACGGCGCCGCAGTGCCGCCTGGCAGAGATTGATTCAGGATCACAATCCCATCATCGCTTGGGTTACTGGCATAATCGGTAGGAAAAGTTGCCCAGCCCAGCAAGCCGCCACCAGGGTTGGACACATAAATATTCAGGGTCTCAGCGTTACCCTCGCGTAGGGTTCGTTTCATATCACGCTCGGCACTGGTGCCCGGCCCTGCGGTGTACCAGGCATCGTTATAACTAGTGGTGACCCCCTTTAAGGTAAAACTGAACTTAGTATCGAAACCGCTCCCGCCGCCCGCACCTGAAAAAGCGTCGTTGAGCACATCGATCTGAGTATTTATCAAAGAGAAGACATTGCCATCTCCACTGCTGCTCAGAATCAGATGCACATAAACAGGAATATTGTAACCTACCGGGGTGTATGGGTCGCTCGAACCACCGCCACCGTTGCCACCACCGCCGCCATTGCCGTTACCTACGCCGCTAGGTTTCTTTAAGGCTTTCAGGTGCTCATTAAGTAAGCGCACCTCAATATCTGAGGGGGTACGGGTACCACAACGCAGGAAGGCGGCGTTAGCATTGGCATGGTCAAATGCCGGCGTCGTGCTCGTCCTAGCCTGTTCTTGATCGGCTTGAACCAAACTGCTTACTGATATCAACAGCAGAGTGGTTAGCAGTATTACGCTTCTTCTCATGACAGCCTCACCTTAAAATCAGATCCAGTTCACATAACTGAGTATAGGAAAAGCCGGCGAACTTGCGAACAAAGGCGCTTTTCTCCACGGCCTGGCGGTTTTCTTTAATTTCTCTTTACACTCCACACAAATGTAAATGATAACCATTACTATTTAAGCTGATGCTTTTTTTGGGTATCCTTTGTTGCGTTAATTTGGTCGGCATGCCGAGCCTCAACGGTTTGTACGACTCCTCACTATTCCTCTTTCGCTAAGATGACGACAGATCATGAAACTAAAGCCTATTTCGCTCGCAATCTTCTGTGCCCTAAGCATGACTTCCATGCCTGGCCATGCAAAAACCCAAACCGCTCAGACAAACCAAGAAAAGCAACAGGTCGATGAACAGATCGAGAAGATCGAGGTTCGCGGACGCTATGTGCAAGGCTACAACGCCCACTCAGTTGGCGGCGCCTCACGGCTGGATCTGGCCATTGTCGACATTCCTCAGTCTGTCTCGGTGATCACAGATGCACAGCTCGACGACTTCCAGCTCAATGACATCAACAGCGCCCTGGACAGTGCCACAGGTATCAATGTTGAGCGTATCGAGACCGACCGAACCTACTATACGGCGCGCGGATTCGACATCACCAACTTTCAGATAGACGGCGTCGGCCTGCCGCTCACCTCGGGTAACAACCATGCCGACGAAGACACCGCCATCTATGATCGCATCGAGGTGATCCGCGGCGCCAACGGCCTGATGACGGGCGTGGGTAATCCCTCGGCCACGGTCAACTTCATTCGTAAGCGCCCAACGGCTGACAATCAGCTTAATCTGCAGGCCAGCTACGGCAGCTTTAACAACCTCAGGGTGGAAGCCGATGCCAGTGGCCGCCTTAACGACACTTTTGCCGGGCGCGTGGTGGCAGTGAAACAGACAAAGGAGTCTTACCTCGATCGCTACGAGACAGATAAGAGCGTGCTCTATGCCTTCCTGGAGGCCAACCTAAGCGACGACACCAGCCTGTCGGTCAGCCACAGCTACATCAACAACGATGCTACGGGCAATAACTGGGGCGCGCTGCCGCTCTACTATACAGATGGCAGTCCAACCCACTACGACAGATCCACCAACACCTCGGCCGATTGGTCTAACTGGCAGGTGATCAAGCAAAATACCGTGGTGGAGTTGAGTCACTACTTCGGCAACGACTGGCGTCTACGCGCGACCTACTCTCACAAGAGTACCGATGAAGATACCGAACTTTTCTATGTTTACGGCACGCCCGACCGAGAAACCGGCCTGGGTCTCACCGGCTATGGCAGCGAATACGATCTCGACGAGAGTCATGATCTGGTAGATATCTATGTCGATGGCGAAGTCAGCCTGTTTGGCCGCGAGCATCAGTTGGTCGCCGGGGTGAACTATGCCAAGGTGGACTATATCGACACCTCTTTATATGACTACACCACGGGCAATGGTTTCCCGGCCATGCCGGATCTCAACGACTGGGATGGCAACACGCCCAAGCCCATCTTTGCCGACAGCCCCCGCGGCAGCGACGTCAGCGCTAAGCAGCAGGCCGCCTACTTTACCGGTCGCTTTAACCTGTTCGAGGGCTTCCATCTTATCGCCGGTGGTCGCTTCAATAAGTGGCAGGCCGAAGGGGTCTCCTACAGCAAGCTACAAGATGTAGAAGATAGCCAGTTCATTCCCTACCTGGGCGCCGTTTATCGTATCACTCCTGAACTCGTGGCCTATGCCAGCTATACCGAGACCTTCAAGTCGCAAACCGAGAAGGATATCGACGATAACTTGCTGGCGCCTGTTACAGGTGAAAGTAAGGAGATAGGTCTTAAGAGCGAGCTATTTAATGGTCGCCTGATCGCCAGCCTGGCCTATTTCGACATTCAGCAAGTCAATCTGGCCGTGCCAGATCCACGCACTGCGGATCTGCCGCCGCCCGACCAGCGCTACATAGGCGCCGATGGCATTAACAGTAAGGGCTATGAATTTGAAGTCGCCGGAGAGGTATTTGATGGCCTCAACCTGAGCCTGGGCTTTACCGACTTCGATATTGATGGTCATGACGAAAACGCCGAGATAGTCGCGGCCTATACCCCAAGCCGCCTGCTCAAGTTCGCCGCCACCTACGATGTCGCCGTCATCGAAGGCTTATCGATTGGGATGAACATGCGCTGGCAGGACGATATCTCGCGTCATCAGGGCGTGGTTGGCGATGGCTTTGATAATGCGGGCGAAGAGATCATTACCCGGCAGGACGCGTACGCCATCGTCGATCTTATGGCCCGCTATCAGTTTAACGAGAACATACAGCTGAGCATCAACGCCAACAATGTGACCGATGAGAAATATCTCAACAGTCTCTATTGGGCTCAGGCCTTCTATGGCGCTCCCGCAAACTACAGCGCCACCCTCAGCTGGAAAATCTAACCCGGCGTAAAAAAGGGCATATAGGAAAACCTATATGCCCTTTTTAATAGCAACTCTTTGAATAAATTATCGAATATCTAATTAAACCAGCTCGGCCAACATAGCATCAGAATATTCCACCAGCGGCTGCTTATCGCGCACCCTGGCGACATAGTCTGGGTTGGCGATAAAGGGACGACCAATAGCTAACAGATCGAAGCGTCCATCGGCGATGGCGCGCGCGCCAGTCTCTGCCGTGTAGCTTCCTACGCCCACTAAAGTTTGACCATAATGCGCACGCACATAGTCAGACACTCGGCCATCAAGATAATCAAACTCCATGGCGTCATCGAATATCCCCACATGCAGATAAGCGAGCTGACGAGACTCCAACTGCTTTAAGAAGTAGTCGAACACGGCGCGATCACGGCTATCACCCTGCATATTAACGTAGGCACCGGGCGATACGCGCAGTGCTGTGCGATCATTGCCGATACGCTTAACGATGGCATCGACCACAGCCAGCGGGAAGCGCGCCATATTCTCTGGCGAACCACCAAATTCATCATCGCGACGATTACTGTCGTGGTGCAAGAACTGATCGATAAGGTAAGCATTAGCGCCATGGATCTCGACGCCGTCAAAACCGGCATCAATCGCATTCGCCGCGGCCTGTGAATAGTCGGCCACCAACTGAGCTATCTCCTCAGTCGTCAGCGCCTTAGGCACCTCATAGGCCAGTTCACGCTGACGTGGCACTGTACCTTCAATCTTAACCGCCGATGGCGCCACTATCTGCCCACCGAAGAAATGTGAGTGTGCCACACGGCCGGTGTGCCACAACTGGGCAAAGATCTTACCGCCTTTAGCGTGAACGGCGGCAGTGACTTTCTGCCAGCCCTGGATCTGCTCTGGGGTAAACAGGCCAGGCGTGTTGGGGTAGCCTTGGCCATCGGGGCGAATAATCACCGCCTCCGAGATAATAAGTCCGGCATCGGCACGGCGAGCATAGTAGTCCGCCATCGCCTGAGTGGGTACCAAGTCATCGTCTGCCAGACAACGAGTGAGCGGCGCCATGAGAATCTTATTGTTAAGGGTAATACTGGCATTAAGCGCATAAGGCTCAAAAAGATTGGCAGTCATATTCGGGTCTCTATCTTGAATGAGCGTTCAAGATAACGCCTGCTTAGGATCAATTCAAGATCTTTTTTGAACGAACATTCAAAATTAAGTACAATGCCCTTTATCGCCCAAGAAACAACACGAAGAGCCAGATGCGCAACGCCGAATTTGATCGCCAGCAGGTACTGAGACAGGCCATGAATGCCTTTATCGACAAGGGCTATGCCAAAACCAGTATGCAAGATCTCACCAAGGCCACAGGGTTACATCCGGGCTCCATCTACTGCGCCTTCGACAATAAGCAGGGCCTACTGCTTGCGGTCATCGAACAATATGGTCAAGACCGTCACGCCGAGCTAACGGCCTGCTTCAGCTCGTCACTCCCCTTCGTCGAGCAGCTTAAACGCTATTTAACCGGCATAGTCGATGAGTGTTTGTGCGAGGACACACCTAAAGCCTGCCTGCTCACCAAGGCCCTAAATGAAGTGGCTGAACAAGATGAGTCGTTAAGAGACGCTATTAAGCTACATCTCGACGGCTGGCAACAGACGCTGGAAGCCCAGTTTGAACAGGCTATCGTCAAGGGCGAGATTAAAGGGGATGGCGGCCACCTGGCGCGCTATTTCATCATGGGGATCTATGGGCTCAGAACCTTTGCCCATACCAAACCCGCGCCAGAGGTATTGCACGCTCTGGCGCAGCAACTTCTTCAAGACACCTGCCGCAGTTAGGCTATTTCACTACCATCACTGGGCATTTAGCCTTATTGGCCAGCTCCTCGGCCACACTGGGATTAAGCAGATGTGCCAGACCGGTATGGCCGTGGCTGGCGATCACTATCATGCCCACATCATGCTCTTCGGCGTCGAGTAAGATTTGGCCCAGTACGCCACCGGAGCGAACCTCGCTATGGACCTTGAGGTTTGGCGGCATCTTAATCTTTGCTTCTCTCACCACCTCTCCCAACTTGCCGTTGGCATAGGCATGCAGATGCTGCTCTAGTTCCTCGTTACTCTCCACTACAATCCCATAGTTATGGGCGCCGTAAGGTTCGCTCACCACATGAACGATACGTAGATCGACGCCATAGAGGGTCGCCATCTCAATGGCATAACCCAAGGCGTGTGATGCCGTCTCGGAAAAATCCGTTGGGCACAGTATTTGACGTGTACGCATAGTACACCTCCTCAAATATAGCGTTCGCCGCGCCCCGGTTTGGCAGACCCGCTAAGCTAGTTCGGTGCTATCTGAGCACAATTCTACTTCACCACCAGCACGGGGCATTTGGCGCGGTTAGCCACCGATTCAGCCACATTGGTATGCAGAAAATGAGACAAGCCTGTGCGGCCGTGGCTGGCAATCACTATCATGCCTACATTGCTCTCTTCCGCCTCGGCCAGAATCTCGGTAACGGGATCGCCACGACGTATCATGGTCTCGATAGGCAGGTTACTATCGAGTTTAGCCAGCAAGGACTTCATTTTTTCGCCGGCTGCCTCTTCCATCGATTTGGCAAGCTCTTCGGGCGTGATAGCCAAGATCTGAAAATTCTCATCACCCATAGGCTGCTCTACCACATGGAGCAGGCGAAATCCCACCTGATAAAGATTTGCCATTTCGATAGCATAAGACAGGGCATGGGACGCCGTGTCAGAAAAATCTGTCGGGCATAAAATTTGACCTTTTCTCATCTGTTACTCCTTAGCACAATCGGCAATCACTTTACTTAAGCATAGCGGATAAAGGTGACACAGGCTTGACAGTTCCCTACCCTTGCAGCGCCCTTTATCACCCTTAACCTTAATACCCAAGTGCTGCGCAAGCCACTACTTAAACTAAGATTAATCGCTAAGCTCAAATCCATTCACCACTGACGAAGCTCAAGCACTAAACTGGCTAGAACAACCAGGCGAGCGCGCTCTTTTTATCCTCGAAAAACTTAAACTCACCCGAGGTAAACCAGTTTGCCACACGCGTCATCCACTGCTGCACATCACCCTCACCTACGATGGCAACCCGCTTAAACTCTTTGCCATGTTTTATCCCCAGCTTGAGATCGTCCCAGGCACCATGTAGCGAAATACCATCGAGCTCAGTAATATCGATAAGCGCCAGGATCTCAGGGCTCTCAACCCCGGCCAGGGCAGATTCGAGTAGCGGCGTCATCTGCAGATAATCTTGATGGGTCAGCTTGCCAACCGCCTTAAAGGTGAGATAAACATTCTCCTGATTTCGCTCTATACCGATAGCGATACCATGTAACTCAGTGCTCATGACAACCTCCTGCCAAGACAACAAAAGTGCCTAGGGTCTGCTGTAAAAACAAACAGCAAAGCTCAACAGACCCTAACTAAATTTTAGTTTTCATCCCATCACCACGCATTTGATCTAGATCACACTTTGCTCGGATATCGCTCAGGATTTGACCTAACTTCAAGCTTGACATAATATTAGACCGACTAATCAGTCGGTTTTTGAAAACACGCCTATGACGCCGTAAAAAATGGCGTCATCGCTTATCAAAGAGTTAACGCAGACAGGATGGATAGCCAGATGAATATGCCCGCAAATCTCAACATAAGCCAACGCCTCAATCAGCTGCTCGCCAGACAGAAGGCAAGCTTTCGTGAGCAAGGGGCGCCATCTAGGCAGCAACGCGAGACACAGCTTATCGCCCTTAAGCAGGCGCTGCTGAGCCATCAACAGGCAATCGTCGATGCCCTCAGTGCCGATTATGGCCACAGATCCAGTGATGACAGCCGCATCTCCGACATCATGCCCTGCGTCAACAACATCAACTACACACTGAAAAAGCTCAAAGGTTGGATGAAGCCCAGCCGTCGCCACGCGGGGATTTTATTAGCGCCCGCCAAGGTGCAGGTGCAGTATCAGCCCCTGGGCGTCGTGGGCATCATAGTGCCGTGGAACTTCCCTGTGATGCTCTCCATCGGCCCCTTGATCACGGCGCTTGGGGCTGGCAACCGCGCCATGATCAAGTTGTCTGAATTCACCCCAGAGACCAACAAGGTACTCAAACAGATGCTCGCCGACCTGTTTGATGAGAGTGTGGTTGCGGTTATCGAAGGGGAAGCCGACGTCGCCGCCGCCTTCTCGGCATTGGCCTTCGATCACCTGCTATTTACCGGCTCCACCACGGTTGGCCGCCATGTGATGCGCGCCGCCGCCGACAATCTCACGCCAGTCACCTTAGAGTTGGGAGGCAAGTCACCTGTGATCATCGCCCCGGACATGCCACTGGATACGGCCGTGGAGCGGATGATCTACGGTAAATGCCTTAACGCCGGACAGATCTGTGTCGCCCCCGACTATGTGCTGCTACCTAAAGGTAAGAGCGACGCCTTCGTACAGGCCTTTATCGCCAAATTTAAGCAGATGTACGGTGAGATAGGTGATAACCCAGATTACGGCGCCATCATCAATCCAAGACAATTCGAGCGCCTACAGGCGGTGCTGCAAGACGCCCGCGACAAAGGGGCGCAGATCATCCCAAGCTCTCAGGAAACCCTTTCCCCCGACAGCCGCAAGCTGCCGGTACAATTGATCACTGGGGTGAACGAGCAGATGCTCGTCATGCAGGAGGAGATCTTTGGCCCTCTGCTGCCCATCATCGAATATGACAACCTGGAGCGCGCGATCGATTATGTGAATGACCGCCCTCGTCCGCTGGCGCTCTATATCATGAGCTTCGATAGCGATACCCAACAGCGTCTACTCAACCAGACCCACTCGGGCGGTGTGTGCATCAACGAAACCGTATTCCATGTGGCGGCAGACGATGCCCCCTTTGGCGGTATAGGCCCCTCAGGCATGGGCCACTACCATGGCAAGGAAGGTTTCCTCACTATGAGCCACGCCAAGACCATACTGAGCCGTGGCAAGCTCAATACCGGCAAGCTGGTACACCCTCCCTATGGCACTACTATTCAGCGGCTGCTGATGAAGCTATTTTTACGCTAAAGGTTGAGATTGAGAGAGATTGCCATGGGCAAAAGTCAGAAGAAACAAGCCATCTTAGATACCGCCCTGCAGCTTTTTGTCAGTCAGGGCTTTCACGGCACCAGCACGGCTACCATCGCCCGCGAGGCAGGTGTGGCCACAGGCACACTGTTTCACCATTTTCCCTCTAAAGAGCAGCTGCTCGAGCAGCTGTTTCTCGGCGTCAAACAGGAGTTTGCCGACGCCATACAAGCAGGTGCAAGCAAGAGTGGCAAGCTTAAGCAAGATGCCAAGCAGCTGTGGTTTGCCGCGCTCACCTGGGCCATGGCCAATCCGCTCAAACAGGCTTTTTTTCAGCTCTATTCGATGTCGCCAACCGTCGAGCAGTCGGTGCGCGCTCAGGCGATGCACAGCATCCTAGGCTTTATTGCCGAATTGATCCGACAGGGGCAGGCAAGTGGCGAGCTGGCTAAATATCCCATTGAGCTGATGCAAGACAACTGCCACGGCCAATACCTGGCCGCCACCCGCTACTTTGTCGACCACCCAGAACGCTGGCAGGATGAAGAGCAGCGCGCCGCTAGCTTTGCCCTCTTCTGGAATGCCATGGCCGCGCGGTGATCACTCCTGCCAATCGGCAAAATGTGCAATCAGATGGTCGATAGCCATTCGCGCCCGCATGGGTAAGAAACGGCGGTTTTGGTAAACAATCCAGCTGGTGAGGCCGCGATTCCAATAGGGTGACAACACAGGAACCAGGCTGCCCTTAGCCAGCGGCACGATAAAGCTACTCTTAGGCAGATAGGCAATCCCCAAATGCTGCTCTGCTGCCGCGATCACCGCTGGCACATTGTTGCTGCGCCAGCGCCCTTCCACCTTGATGTTCAGCTCTATATCGTCTTGTTGAAACAGCCAGTGATCATTGTTAGAGATGATGCAGCTATGCAACCTGAGATCCTGAGGCGTCTTAGGAGTACCATGTTCGGCCAAATACTCAGGGCTTGCCACCGCCATCATGTCTCGATTCGCTAACTTACGCGCCACCAGGCCTGAGTCTTTTAACATTCCAAAGCGAATCGCGAAATCGATACCATCTTCGACAAAGTTAACCATACGACTGTTGAAGTCCATGTCTATGGTTAAGGCGGGATGTTGCCTGGCAAAATCGATCAATACCGGAGCGATATACTGCTCGGCAAACGCCCCGGCCGCACTAACCCTCAGGGTGCCACTAAGCTGCTGTTGCTGCTGACTCACTTCCTCATTGGCCTGCCTAAGTCCCACCATCAGGTTTTGGCACTGGCGATAATAACCCAGCCCAGCCTGTGTCAGGCTAACGCTGCGAGTGGTCCTTGCAAATAGGGCGCAGCCAAGCCGCGCCTCAAGCCTCGCCACCTGACGACTCACATGGCTGGTCGAACTTCCCAGTTGGCGTGCCGCCGCCGAAAAGCCATTAGACTCGGCAACCGCAATAAATTCGACAATCCCCTCAAAACTATCCATGCATCACCATTGTTGCTATATAACAATATTAATTTGCCAACCTGATGGATTATCACAACAAACAGCAACAATTACAATGAGACCACTTTGTAATAACAGGAACTCTGCACCATGAAAAAAGTACTTATCTTTTTGACAAACCACGCCACACTCGGCACCACTGACGAAGCCAATGGTACCTTTGCGCCAGAACTCACCCATGCGCTGCATGAGCTATTAGCCGCAGGCCTTGATTATGATCTTGTCTCAATCGACGGCGGCAAGGCCCCCCTATATGGCACAGATATCGAAGGTGATGAGGTCAACGCATCTATGTTGCAGGACGCCTCGTTTATCAGCCGGGTCAACAATACCATTCCCGCCTCACAGATAGATATTGAGCAATACAGCGCTATCTACTATCCGGGTGGATTTGGCCTGCTATCGGATCTGGCCACCAATGAAGCCGTTGCCCAGCTCAGTGCGGCGCACTACGAAAATGGTGGTGTCATTGGCGCCGTGTGTCACGGACCAGCCGGTTTACTGCCCATCACACTGAGCAATGGCGAAAAACTGATTGCCGGCAAATCGGTAACCGGCTTTACCCGTGAAGAGGAGATCGACTATGGCACCATAGATAAGATCCCCTTCCTGCTCGAAGAAGCACTGACCCGCAGCGCAAAGCGCTATAACAAGGTCCAGCCGTGGAATGCCTTTATCATAGAAGATCAACGAGTCATTACCGGGCAAAACCCTGCCAGTGCTGGCGCCGTTGGTAAGGCAATTGCCGCACACTTAGCTTAAGCTCAAACCGACACTCATGGTCATTTCCGTGGCTAATTCAATGGCTAATTCAATGGCCATGAGTGTCCCGCAAAGCTCCACTGCCAGATGGTTTGATGTTAGTATCAGCAGCTTAATCCCATTGATTTGCCGCGATAATAACAACTATTGAGGAGCGCTATATGCCTGTGCAAATGCAACGACGCCATCTACTTAAGGGCTTGGCCGCTGCCGGTCTGTTGACTCAGCTAGCCCCCCTCCCGGCATGGGCGAAAGCGACTCAAAAAGCCCTCTATATCGATGGCCTCTCCTTTTTGCCCGACGACTTAGCCGATCTCAGCGCCTCAAAGCTCGATGCTTACCTGTGTGATATCTCAGCCATCGAAGCCATAGAACAGGCCGACGGCACCACAAACTACAAACGCACCTACAAGGCTTGTGTCAAAAGCATCAGCGAGGCCTTAGAGCGGGTAAACGCCAACCCAGACAAACTATTGTTGGGGCGAAGCGCCAAGGATATCGAGCTTGCCCATGAAAGCGGACGAACCGCCGTCTTCTTTCAAATTCAGGGCGCCGACTGCGTCGAGCAGAGCATAAATCAAGATCTCAATCAGGTGGATGAGTTTTATGAGCGCGGCCTTAGGGTACTGCAGCTTACCCACCACTATGGCAACCTGTTTAGCGGCGGCGCACTGGACAACGACGGCAAGCAGGGGCTCAACCTACCGCTCACCCAGGCCGGCCATCAGCTAATCGACAAGCTCAACAGCAAGCGGATGCTGCTCGATGTCAGCCACTCCAGCCCTCAGTCGGCACTAGATAGCGCCAGGGCCAGCCGCGCGCCCATAGTGGCGAGCCACGGCGCCGTGCGTGCCATCGTCAATCACGCCCGCTGCTCACCCGATGAGGTGATCAAGGCGATCGCCGATACCGGCGGCCTATTCGGCGTCTTTATGATGACCTTCTGGCTCACCACAGAGCAAACGCCCACCACAGACCACTATCTGGCGCAGCTCAAGCATGTGGCCAATGTCGGCGGCATAGACGCCGTGGCGATTGCCAACGACTATCCACTACGCGGCCACGAAAACTTATTGGCACTGAGTAATGACAACGCCGAAGGGGTAAAACAATACATTGAATGGTGGCACAGCCTGCGCGCCCGCGGCGTACTCGGCTTCGACCACGAACCCGAACATGTGGTGATCCCAGAGCTTAACCATATCGAGCGCATGGAGCGCATCGACAGCGCCCTGTCCCGCGCCGGATTTAGCAGCGGCGATCGCATTAAGATCATGGGTGGGAATTGGCAGCGGGTGTTGGCCGAGGTACTAGGCTAGTCCCTCTGACCAAGGCTGGTTACTCTAACCTAGGCTGGTTACTCTAACCTAGGCTGGTTACTCTAACCTAGGCTGGTTAGCGGCCAGCCTAATGACGCTTTCTTAAAGTATCCTTTTAGAACATCTACCCGATTTCGTATTTGAAAGGCATCCTTTAACCAAGACAGCATGGTGTATCAATTGCCTGCAGCAGGCTAATGTGCAGATACGCCTGTGAGACGCCGTAAATAAGTCCCTTTAGGCTCTGCCGAAACATCCCTGTTTCGGAAGCTCACCGGCGTATCTACACCCGGTTATCCATCTCTTCGATTACACGACATGGGAAAGTTCCGGACATTTCCAATGTTAGATTTTTTGTTCTAACCCACTTAGCTCGAATTTATAGGGGTAGCACCTCGCTACCGAGCTTAAAATTGTTGGCTAAACTTAGCGAAGAATGAGCGCAAGCCAAGCGTTTTGCGTCCAATTGCCATGATGGCCTTGTTAGAGTTTTTTACTCGATGACTTTGAATTTACTAATTTCATAAAAGCATTCGTCATCTATTGTGTCTTTACTCCAATCAACTTCAATTACTTCTGGAAATCCAAATTTTGGGTGGTATTTAATTTCCATACTTGCAGCTTCAAATAACCCTTTATTTGCAGCTTTAAAAAGATCGTCAATAACTAATTCATGCTCGTGCTCACCAAGTTTCTCAAAAAGTGCTACACCATTTACGACTAAAACTTTTGATCCTGCTACATACATACAACCTTCTTGGGCAACATAGCTGTACCTTTCAGGTTCATTTTGTTTCCAAATTTCCAATTGTCTCGCTATTTTTTCGCGTGTTTGAGAGTTTACCGATTGATGCCCAATTCCCCAAAAACTAAATATTAGGACTATTATCGTTCCTAATACAAAGAAGATTGAATATGGATTGCGGGTATCGAATATTTGCATAAAACTCTAAAGCCCTGTTAAGGTGAGCAACGTAATGCCGATGTTCACGCATACCAAACATTTTATTAGTGCGCATGTGCGTTTACCTCGTTAGAACAGTGAACACGCGCATTGTTAACTGATTGTATTGTATAGAATTTATCACTTTTACTTCAAATACACCATCCGGAAAAACATGCATGCGCATTTTCCAGACCTCCTCCTTAGCCAACATAAAGTTAAGCACTGATTTTATTACCCTTTATTTTCATTCGGTTTGCCACCTATAGATAATAAAGTGGCAAAGATGCACTAAGTTTTCATATCTATCGGCAACAAATGCAGTCAAATCGAAGAAATTGGAAATTCTGGTGTAGATGCATCTGCGGACGTCGATGGCAGGGATGCCATCGTCGAGCCTCCAGGGAAGGATTCACGGCGTGTAGCAGATGTATCTGCACGAAAGCGAGCCGCAGGCTATTAACGTCAATGAAGGTACGACCTTTCCCCCAGATAAACTCAGATTGACCAATCACAGACTCCTCCATGAGAAGATGACAGTACCTTCATGGCAAACAACCAATCCCACGATACACTGAAATGAATAACGAATATGACTCGCTAAGCCCCCCAAGCATAAGGTTAACCATGCCCCAACTTTCAAGGATACGCCTGCTGTTACTCACCTCGGTCACTATGCTGGCATTCGCGGCCAACTCGCTGTTTTGCCGGGAGGCTCTGGCATCGGGCAGTATCGGCGCCACCAGTTTCACCTTGATACGTATCGCTTCCGGCGCCCTGATGCTGGGGATACTGGTTTCACCTCACATTCGCACTGGCGGCCTGGGCGGCAACTGGCTGTCGGCAGCGGCGCTATTTGGTTATGCGATCGCATTTTCTTTTGCCTACAACAGCCTAAGCGCTGGCACGGGTGCCTTATTGCTGTTTGGTGCGGTGCAGATAACCATGATCCTCTACGGTTTGTGGTCTGGCGAGCGGATAAATCGAAAACAGACAATAGGGGCGCTACTGGCCGGAGCGGGTTTGGTTTGGCTGGTACTGCCGGGGGTGAGCGCGCCATCCCTAGTCGGCGCCGTGCTGATGATAATCGCGGGTATTTCCTGGGGGGTCTACTCTTTACTAGGTCGCAGTACTGATCGACCAACCCTGGCCACGGCGGGCAATTTTATCCGCGCGGTGCCCATGGCCTTAGTGCCGTTTGCCTTGCTCGTCCATTCTGAGACTATCAGCGCCACAGGGATTGGCTACGCCGTGGCATCTGGTGCCCTCGCCTCGGGCCTGGGCTACGCCCTGTGGTACTTAGTGCTGCCCTCACTCACCTCGGTAACCGCCGCGACGGTTCAGCTTAGCGTACCTGTGATTGCCGCCTTTGGCGGCTTTATCTGGCTCGGCGAAGCCATGACCACGAGACTCCTCGTCGCCTCCATCGCCGTACTCGGCGGCATCGCACTGTTTGTCATGAGTAAACAAGGCAATAGCCAGCAATGAAGTCAAATCGAAGAAACATTAGGGCCTGATGACCTTTTGAGAACAAATTTTGTTCTAATTGAGCACGTTCAAATCACGGCTCGAGGCTTGAGATATAGTTATTCTATATAAAAGCCGAGTAACAAAGAGTTGAACGTGCTCAAGACGAACCCTACGGGCAGCGTCTGTATCATTTTTCTACTGCGTTATCGCTCATTGATGCAGTGCACTGCATTACAATCGCTCAGCCTTGTATAAAAGCGATACAGACTGCTGCAAAAGTGAACGCTAAAGATCAACAGGCCCTAGATAGGGGTATTATTACGCCTTTGACTCTCAGCGACAGGACGTAGCCGAAAGCCAAAAGCCAAAAGCGTATCAAAAATAAGGCCATCAGGTGCTATTTCAAAAAATACCGCCTGTCGGCAAAGTAAGCACCAGCCTTAATGACAAGGCTACTTAGGCTCGATCTGCTCCACCATGAGCTGCAGACTCTCGTTACCACGAAACTCATTGATATCCAGCTTATAGGCGACTTCGGCATATTGAATGGTAGCATCGGGCCAGGTGGTGAGATCCACGTTAAAGGCGATGGCATCGACCATGGTCTGGCCGCATTCACTCTCAAGCACGAGTTTGAGGTGACGCTCACCCACAATCCGCTGCTGCAGGATACGAAACACGCCATCAAATATCGGCTCGGGGAAATTTTGCCCCCAAGGACCAGCGCTGCGAAGCTCTCTGGCCAGCGCCATATTGAGCTGAGCAGGGCTTAGTTCGCCGTCGCTGACTATCTCGCCAGTCAACTGCTCCGGCGCTAACAGTTCACGCACCGCCTCATCATAGGCCTTAGCGAAACGCTCGAATTCACCGGCGCGCAGCGACAGACCCGCCGCCATGGCGTGGCCGCCGAACTTGATGATCATTCCAGGATGACGGGCATTGATCAGCTCTAACAGGTCGCGCATATGCAAGCCTTTAATAGAGCGAGCCGAGCCCTTGATCTCGCCTTCCCCCGCTTCGGCAAAGGCGATCACCGGCCTGTGGTATTTGTCTTTGATCCGCGACGCCAAGATACCTATCACCCCCTGATGCCAGTCTTGCTGGTAGAGGGCGATCCCCCAGGGTAGCTCAGCCTCATTAAGGGACAGGCTCTCCAGGCTCTTTAGTGCCTCCTGCTGCATGCCGGTTTCCAGCTCGCGCCGCTCGGCGTTAAGACCATCCAGCTCGCTCGCCATGCGCCGTGCACGCATCATGTCGTCACACAGCAAGGTCTCGACCCCCAAAGCCATCTCATCGAGACGACCGGCGGCGTTTAGCCTGGGGCCAACGGCGAAGCCAAAATCAGAAGCAACAATGCGCGAGGTGTTGCGCTTGGCCACCTCTAACAGCGCGGTAATTCCGGGTCGGCAGCGCCCGGCGCGCACCCGCTTGAGCCCGGCGTCCACTAAGATGCGGTTATTGGTATCCAGTGACACCACATCCGCCACTGTGCCCAAGGCCACGATATCCAGCAAGGTCGCCAGGTTAGGCTCATTAATGCCCTTAGCCTTATACCAGTTACGACTGCGCAGCTCGGCGCGCAGGGCTGACATTAAGTAGAAGGCCACGCCGACCCCAGCGATCGCCTTACTGGCAAAGCCACAACCCAGCTGGTTAGGATTCACTATCGCATCAGCCTGCGGTACAGCTTGACCCGGCAGGTGATGGTCGGTGATCACCACCTGCATTCCCAAGGCCTTAGCGGCGGCTACCCCCTCGATGGAGGAGATACCGTTATCAACGGTTATCAGCAGCTGCGCCCCCATTTGCTGGGCCACCTGCACTATCTCAGGACTGAGACCATAGCCATAATCGAATCGGTTAGGGATAAGGTAATCCACATTCGTCGCGCCCATCATTCTCAGAGCCAGCAGACAGACACTAGTGGAGGTGGCACCGTCTGCATCGAAGTCGCCCACGATCAAGATGGATTGCTGCTGGGCCATCGCATCGGCAATAATGGCCGCGGCCCTATCTACATCCTTTAACGTATCGGGGCGCAGTAGGTTAGCCAGCGCTAACTCGCAGTCGCTCGTGCTGCATCCTCGGCTGGCATAGACTTGCTTTAAGATGGGAGAAAGATGATTCGGCAGATGGCTATCATCTACCTTAGGGCGGCGTACTATCTTATGGATCACGACTTAAACAACCTCAAAAAATCTTGCCGCTAGCATAGCAAAGCCAGCTCGGAACACACAGCAAAAGATGGCCAAAAAAAAGGTGAGCCCAGGCTCACCTTATTTCGCGCGTTAGCGACTTATTGGATGCGATCTAGCACCTGAATAAGCTGCTCAGGCGGCTGATATCCTGGGATCATGGTACCGTCTTCCAGCACGATAGCTGGCGTGCCGTTTACCCCAAGACTCTGACCAAGCTGATACTGCTGAGCAATCTTAGCATCACACTTAGCACCGGAAACCTGCTTGCCCGCCTTGGCATCTGTCATAGCCTTGAGTGGATCGGCTGAGCACCATACGGCCTCCATATCCACGGCGTTTTTAGACGGCACGCCCTGACGTGGGAAGGCAAGATAACGAACGGTAATGCCTAAGTTGTTATACTCGTCCATCTGATTGTGTAGCTTACGACAATAACCACAGGTGATGTCGGTAAACACAGTGATCACATGCTTCTCATTTTTGGCCTTATAAACCAGCATATCTTGCTCAAACGGTTTGATTGCCTCTTTACGTGGGCCAGCCAGTGCAGCCTCGGTCAGATTTTTCATGCCGTTATCGAGATCATACAAACTACCGTGGAACAGCTTACTGCCATCCTGAGTGATATAGAGGACACCACGGTTAGTGATCGCCTCATACAGACCTGGAATCGGAGACTGGCTAAGGTTTTGCACCTCAACACCTAATGTATCTGACAATTTCTGCTTCAACTGGTCGCCATTTTCGACCACGTTATTTGATGCCGCCATCAGGGGGGTGGCCACCATGGCAACAACTAAGGTGAGCGCTCGGGTAAACTTCATTCGAATTCCTATAGGGTGTTAGGGCTCATAGCATTAAAGCAAATTAGGCTGTCGGTATTCCAACCTAAATTGTTACTAAAACTTGCTACGAGCAATATGTCATTTTTATAGACCGGCCTAAAGGCTGAAAAGTTACATGCTCATCAACATGAAAGCAAACGAATAATGGCAAAGTGACACATTAGTCACTGCCTACAGGTATCCAATGCGCTTGGCAACTAGCCTCTTGGGTGATGAGCTTGATGCAGCTGCGCCAACCTGGCTTTAGCCACATGGGTATATATTTGGGTGGTTGAGAGATCGCTATGGCCCAGCAATAGCTGCACCACGCGCAAGTCTGCTCCATGATTGAGCAGATGGGTAGCAAAGGCATGTCTTAGGGTATGGGGTGACAGGTGCACGGCAATACCAGCGCGCTGAGCATAGAGCTTGATCCTGTGCCAGAAGGTTTGCCGCGTCATCATGTTGCCCCGTTTTGAGGGAAACACCACATCGCTGGGCTTCCCTTTTAACAACTCAAATCTGGCAGACTTAAGATAGGCTTCGATCTCCGCCACAGCCTGTTCACCAAAGGGCACCAGGCGCTCTTTGCCCCCCTTACCGACGATGCGCACCACGCCTTGCCTTAGGCTCATCTGATCTAAGGTCAGCCCCACCAGCTCAGACACCCGCAGCCCACTGGCATAGAGCAGCTCTAGCATGGCGCGATCCCTGGCCTCGACGGGATCTTCTATATTGGGTTCATCCAGTAGTCGCTCCACATCGGCCTCACTTAGGGAGTCAGGCAGCTTTCTCGCCAACTTGGGCGGCTTGATCATCGCCATGGGATCGAGCTCAATCAGCTTCTTGGCTAACAGGTACTTATAGAAACGCCTTAAACTGCTGAGCAGTCTGGCGCTGCTGGTCTTAGCAAAGCCTTGCTCGACTCGCTGGACCAGATAGGCACGTACATCACCCTGAGCGGCGCTGCTGAGTGTCAGGCGCTGCTTCTGCAGATAACGGTCGAAATGGCACAGGTCACTACGATAGGCTTGAAGGGTATGATCGCTTAGCCCCTTGGCGGCCCAGAGATCATCCAAAAAGGGCTCGATAAGCGGGTCCATATGATGAACTGGGTCGGACATATATAAACTCCCTTATCAGATAAAAAAACGGTGCTAACTCTTAGAGCTAACACCGTTATCTTACGCTATTGGCGTAAACGACATCAATTCAGCACTGTCTCATTGCGTGGGCGTTTGACCACTAAACAGGCAAAGATGGTAATGGCTGTCGGAATGAGCCATGCCATTCCCTGACCGCTTAGTGGCATAGCATCGAACATGCTCATGTCGGCACCCGCCGCCTTAAGGCCATCAATGATACCAAACACCAGGGCTACACTCAGCACCATACGATGGGCAAAAGCCGGCTGGGCAAAGCGTTCTGTCAGGTAAGTCACAGCTACCAGCGCAATGGCAACCGGGTAGATAGTCACCAGTACAGGGATACTAATGCTAATCAACTGTGCAAGGCCGACGTTAGCCACAACGGCGGTGATAATACTAATCACAACAACCAGTAACTTATAAGACAGTTTAGGCATCAATTCGTTGAAGTACTCGGCGCAGGCAGAGACCAGACCGACCACTGTGGTCAAACAGGCCAGGGTGACCACGGCGGCAAGTAGCACCTGCCCAGTAGCACCAAACTGATGGTTCACATAGTTAGTCAGGATCACCCCGCCGTTGTCGGCACCCGCCGCAAGATCGCCAGCGCTAGCGCCCAGGTAGAAAAGCGAAACATACACAAATGCCAATCCACCAGCCGCAATAAAGGCTGCGCGTACCAGATATTTAGTCTGCTCCTTTGGAGCATTAATGCCCTTCTTACGCAGCAGATCGATAATCAACATACCGAAGATCAACGAGGCCAAGGTATCCATGGTGTTATAACCTTCGATGATGCCCTTAGTCAGCGGATTAGCTTGATAGTCACCCACCGCTTGTCCTACTTCAGAACCAGGCAAGATAACCACAGACAACGCCAGCCCGACCAGCAAAACGATCATGATAGGAGTCAGTACCTTGCCTACGCTATCGAGCAATTTGCCCGGAAAGAGTGACAGCAGCATGGCAAGGCCGAAAAAGATGATGGTATAGAGCAGTTGTGAACTGGTAAATACCACACCAGCCAGTTCGAAACTCGCCTCGGCATTTTCAATAAAAGGCTTATAGCCCATCTCATAGGCAACCAAGCCAGCACGGGGCGCCGCAAAGGCTGGGCCAATGATGATATAGATAGCAATCGCCAGTAGGGTCGCGGCAAGAGGCGGTAGCAAGCCCATCACCTTACCATTGGCCTTAGCCACGGCAATCAGAGTGATCAGTGGTAGGGTCACGGCCGTCAGCAAGAAGCCCAACATGGCCCAAGACATATTCTCACCGGCAAGAAATCCGGCCAAAGGCGGGAAGATAAGGTTACCCGCCCCTAGGAAGAAGGCAAAGGTCATAAAACCTAAGCCTAATGTATCTGTCATACTTAATTTATTGTTTTGCACACAACGCCCCGTTAATCTGCTTTATGTAATGATCTTAATCGCTTAGTGGAAATAATTAACCAATGACCGCGACCTTCATTGCGTGTAAACTTAAGATTACACGTCTCCGTGGTAAATCTAGCCCATTCTTGGCTACTTCTTGAACGACAGCAGGATTAACTAACGCTAAAAATGCATTCAAACTGGCTTACCTGGCTCAAATCAAGGCTTTCAGCCCCAACAAGAGCACCTACTATTAGCAAAAAGCTAATTAAGACACAAGAATCCCGCCTAACAAGGGCGCAAATAAGAGCCAAACTTTAACAATTAACCCACAAACTGATTTCACCCTTCACAAGAAACAACATTTACTCCTAGCGAAATTCACTGTTTTACGCCCTCGTAACAGCAAGCTTTCTGCCTTTGGCGCGATAACGTACAATGGCGCCCCAGCGTAATGAACACGGCAACAGGTTAATGCCCTTTTCCTTCAAACAATTTCATATCGATGACAGCCGCTGCGGCATGCCCGTCAGTACAGATGGCGTATTGCTTGGCGCTTGGGCACCGCTCACTCAGGCGCAAAACATTCTAGATATCGGCGCCGGTAGCGGCCTACTGAGCCTGATGGCAGCTCAGCGCAGTCATGCAGATATCACCGCCTTAGAGATAGAGCCCTTAGCGGCGCAAGATTGCCAGCACAATATCGACCAGAGCCCTTGGACTGATCGCATCAGATTGATCCAGGCGGACCTGCTCGATTGGTATGTTCAAGCCCACATACAGTTTGATCATATCCTCTGCAACCCACCCTACTTCGAAAACGGTCCTCAGTCGCAGTGTGACAAGCGCGCCCAGGCCAGACACACAGATAGCCTGAGCTTTGATGCTCTCCTTAAGGCGATTAAGCAGCTATTGAGCCCAACAGGCCAGGCGAGCCTCATTTTGCCAAGCGCTAGCATCGAACGCTTTCTTGGCCTGCTCCCCAGCCATGAATTAAGCCTGCAGGTCAGATTCGATGTCGCCAGCGTCAGCGGTAAAACAGCCCATAGACACCTGCTGACCCTTGGTCATCAGCGAGACAAAAACCAGGACCAGGATTGCCACCACCCAGTCGCAACCCAAACCCTTTGTGTCAGAGACTCTAAAGGCCACTATAGCGAGGCGATGATCGCCCTCACGCGAGCCTTCTACCTGAAACTTTAACTTTCCGCTTCTGCCCTTGCTGGCGGCCTCGCACTTTAGCCAGCTTTGGGTGTATAATGCCGCGCTATTATTTTGAGAGACGCAGCGCATGCAATTTGAAGATTTCCACCTTGACGACACCCTGCTTGAGTCGCTCAAGGCGATGGGGCATCTTACCCCCACGACCATCCAGCAACAGACGATTCCGTTAGCTCTGGAACATAAAGATATTATGGCCAGGGCACCAACCGGAACCGGTAAAACTGCCAGCTTCCTGCTGCCAGCGTTGCAACATCTGCTGGACTTCCCACGTCGATTCTCTGGGCATGCGCGCGTGTTGATTCTCACTCCTACCCGTGAGCTGGCCAGCCAGGTACACAGATACGCCTCTCACCTGGCAACAGGACTGAATCTGGATATCGCCATCATCACCGGCGGCGTGCCTTATGCCCCTCAAGAGAAGGCGCTCAAGGACAATATCGACATTCTGGTGGCAACACCGGGCCGTTTGATGGAATACCTGGATAAAGACCTTTTCGATGCGCAATCGGTTGAGATCTTAGTGATCGACGAAGCCGACCGCATGTTGGATATGGGCTTCTCCTCTGTGGTGCAGGCGATCGCCATCCAGGCTCAAGGGCGTAAACATAATATGTTGTTTTCTGCGACCCTCGAAGGCGGCGGCGTCAGTCGCTTTGCCGAGATGCTGCTGTCGAATCCCATCACCATTGAAACCAAGCCGCCGCGCAGCGAAAAGGCCAAGATCCATCAATGGTTGCACCTTGCCGATGACAAGGATCATAAGTTCGCCCTGCTGTGCGATATCCTCAAGCGCGAAGAGGTGAGTCGCGCCGTCGTTTTCGTCAAGACCCGTGACGTTGTCGCCAGCCTCGAAGGCCAGCTGCAACAGGCAGGGATCACCTGCGCCTTTATGCGCGGCGATATGGAACAGAAGGCACGTTTTCAGGCTCTGGGCCGATTCACCAAAGGGGAAGTCAATGTGCTGCTGGCCACTGACGTAGCGGCCCGCGGTATCGATATCGACGGCATCACTCATGTGATCAACTTCGACATGCCACGCTCGGCCGATACCTATGTACACCGCATCGGCCGTACCGGTCGCGCCGGCAACAAAGGCACGGCGATCTCTCTGGCTGAAGCCCATGATATGCGTGTAGTGGCTAAAATTGAACGCTATATTGAGCAGCCACTGAAACGTCGAGTCATCGATTCACTGCGGCCTAAACACAAAGAAGCCAAGATCCCCACCAAGAAAAAGGCCAAGAGCGCGGATAAGAAAACCGCCAAGAAGGGAAAGGCCAAGAAAAAGGGCTAAGGCATAAACAAACTGCGTATAAAAAAAGCGTCCCCAAGGGGCGCTTTTTTTATGTCAATTTAACAAACTGATATCAATTAACCGCTCTTCACTGGATTATCAATATGTTAAATTCATACTTTTCGTCAAATTTGACACAATTTATTTACAAAAAGACTTTTGTCACCGTAGCAGACTCTGGTAATTTATAAGGCATTACGCTCAGCATGGAATAGCATGAAGTCAATGATAAAAATTATCTTACGAAGAGTCCTTCCCCCCCTCTTTATTCTGGTCGTTTTCGGCCTACTGGCCCAGCTTATGATGAGCACACAAAAAACGCCTGAGCAGAAAGAGGAAGAGGTACCAGTACCTATTGTCGATGTGATGCCCGTTAAGAGTGAAACCGTTTCACTGAATCTCCCCTCCTACGGTGTGGTACAGCCTAAAAACAAAACGCAATTAGTCACAGAGGTGCAGGGGCGTATGCTGACCATCTCTGACAAATTTGTTGCTGGGGGCATAGTCAAACGCGGCGACATGTTGGCGCAGATAGAACCTTCTGATTATGAAGCCGATCTGATGCAGGCTCAGGCTACCCTGGCTCAGGCTAAGGCGGCCCTGGATGAAGAGATCGCCCGTGGTGAAGTCGCTAAGAACGACTGGAAAGGTTATGACGGCGGTGTCCCCCCTGAGCTGGGTCTGCGTCTACCTCAACTCAAGAAAGAGCAAGCCAATGTAAAATTTGCTGAGGCCGCGCTGGCGCGTGCCCAGCGTAATCTGGAGCGCACGACGATTCGCGCGCCGTTCGACGGCATCATCAAGGCTCGCAACGTGGATCTGGGTCAATATGTGACCTTGGGAACTAACCTGGGCGAGCTGTATGACACCCGTGTTGCCGAGATCCGCCTGCCACTGGCCAACCAAGAACTGGCCTATCTGGAGTCGATAGACAATCCCGACACCCAAGTCACCCTGAGCGCCGAGCTTGCCGGACGCACTGTGAGCTGGACAGGTAAGGTTGTACGCAGTGAAGGGGTGATCGACGCCGACAACCGCATGGTCTATCTGGTGGCTGAGGTGAAAGATCCCTACCTGAGAGAGCATAACGTTGAAGGACAACTGCCGCTCAAGTATGGCAGCTTCGTTAACGCTATCATCAAGGGGCGCACCGTCGAAGGCATAGTCAAATTACCACGCTACATCGTCAGAGAGCATCATGTTGCCGTGGTGCGCGACGACAACACGCTAGAGATGCGTGAGGTTAACGTCGTACGCAGCGATATCGAAAACGTCTATATCAAAGACAGCCTCAAAGACGGCGAACGCATCTCGCTCACCACGATCAACAACATGTCTACAGGCCAAGTGGTCAAGGTGATTGGCGAAGAAGAAAAACCACAAAGCCTAGATCAAGATGAAGAGTCCCAGCAAACCTTAGTGGCAGCAGGGGAGCAGTAATGGAGAGCAATACAAACAAGGGCATTATTGCCTGGTTTGCCCGCAACAGCGTGGCGGCGAACCTCTTGATGGTGGTGCTGCTAATCGGTGGTCTATTTAGCACAGTGTTGATTAACAAGGAGGTTTTCCCCTCCTTTGAGCTGAACTATCTGCAAATTTCCGTGGCCTATCCAGGCGCAGCCCCGCAAGAGATCGAAGAGGGGATCAACATCAAGATCGAAGAGGCGATCCAGGATATTAGCGGCATCAAAAAGGTGACCTCAGTGGCCAGTGAAGGCTCTGGCAATGTCACCATTGAGGTTGAAGATGGTTTCGATCCCCAGGATATTCTCGATGAAGCCAAGCTGAGAATCGACGCCATTGCCACCTTCCCCGACAATATCGAGAAGCCCAATATCTTCCGCCTCAAGCCAGAAAACAATGTCATCTGGGTCTCTGTCTATGGCGACATGAGTCTGCATGAGATGAAGGAGCTGGCCAAAAGCATTCGCGAAGAGATCACCGCCCTGCCGGCCGTGACCCGCGCTCAGGTCACTGGCGTGCGAGACTATGAGATCGGCATAGAGGTCTCTGAAGACAAGCTGCGAGAGTATGGCCTGAGTTTCGCCGATGTGGCGATAGCGGTACGTAACTCCTCCATCGATCTGCCCGGCGGCTCGATTCGTGCCGAAGATGGCGACATTCTGCTGCGTACCAAAGGCCAGGCCTACACAGGCGAGGACTTTGCCCAAATTGTGGTTAAGACCCGCCAGGACGGCAGCCGTATCATGTTGCCCGAGGTGGCCAATATACGCGACGACTTCGAGGAACGCCTGGAATACACCCGCTTTAACGGCAAGCCTGCCGCCATTATCGAGGTGCTGAGCGTCGACGATCAAAACGCGCTGGATATCTCCTCTCAAGTCAAAGACTTTGTCGAGGAGCGCCGCGGCACACTGCCTGAATATGCCAAGCTAGATACTTGGGGGGATCTCACCCACTACCTCAAGGGACGTCTGAACATGATGCTGTCGAACATGTTCTACGGTGCCCTACTGGTGTTTATCATTCTGGCACTCTTCCTGGACCTGCGTCTCGCCTTCTGGGTCATGATGGGCCTTCCCGTCTGTTTCCTCGGCGCCATGTTACTCATGCCGCTAGAGCCCTTCTCGCTATCGATAAACATGCTGACCCTGTTTGCCTTTATTCTGGTGCTGGGGATAGTGGTGGATGATGCCATCGTTATCGGCGAAAGCGCCTATACCGAGATAGAACGGCATGGGCACTCATTAGACAATGTGGTCAAAGGGGCGCAGCGCGTCGCCATGCCCGCGACCTTCGGGGTATTAACCACTATTGCCGCCTTCATCCCCATGCTGATGGTGTCAGGTCCGATGGCCATCATCTGGAAATCTATCGGTATGGTGGTGATCCTCTGTCTGGCGTTCTCGCTGGTCGAGTCCAAGTTGATTTTACCGGCTCACTTGGCGCACCTAAAACCGCGCCGCCCCAATGACAACCCCAATGCGTTTGTGCGCTTCAAGATGGCGCTCAACAACAAGGTGCAACACTTTATCCACCATAAGTACCGGGTATTTATCGGTCACTGTATTGAGCATAGATACAATGTGGTCGCCACCTTTATCGGTGTGCTTATCCTCTCAATTGCGCTGGTCACCAGTGGCAAGGTACGTTGGGTGTTCTTCCCCGATATTCCTTCCGACTTTATCCAAGTGCGCCTAGAGATGGATGTAGGCAGCTCTGAGGCCAACACCCTCAAGGTGGTCAAGGAGATCGAAAACGCCCTCTATGTGATGAACGATCAGATGGAAGAGGAGTACGGCAAGCCTGTAGTGCAGCACAGCTTTATCAATATGGGTTCACGTACATCAGCCTTTATCTTTGCCGAACTCACCAAAGGGGAAGACAGAGAGGTAGACGGCGTCACCATCGCCGATGCCTGGCGCAAGGCGCTACCAGAGCTGATCTCGGTGAAGAAACTCAATATCAACGCCAGCACTAATGATGCCGGCGGCGATATCTCCTTCAGGCTTACCTCGAGCGATCTTGAGCAGCTTTCCCAAGCGGCCGATGAGCTAAAGCAGAAGCTACGCACCTATGAGGGCGTGTACGATATCTCAGACAACTACTCGTCCGGTAGCCACGAGATCCGCCTGGCCATCAAGCCCGAAGCCGAAGCCCTGGGGCTGACCCTGTCGGATCTGGCCAGTCAGGTGCGTTATGGCTTCTACGGCTTTGAGGCCCAGCGCATTTTGCGTAACAAGGAAGAAGTGAAAGTGATGGTGCGTTACCCGCTCGAGCAGCGTCGCACCCTGGGACATCTGGAAAACATGATGATCCGCACGCCCCAAGGCACCTCGGTTCCCTTCTCGAGCGTCGCGGATATCGAGCTGGGTGATTCCTACTCCTCTATCACTCGCGTAGACGGACGCCGCGCCATTACGGTGATCGCCAACGCCAACAAAAATCAGGTCGAGCCCTCTAAGGTGGTCGGCGAGATCCAAAAGGATTTCCTGCCCTACTTAGAGAGCAAGTATCGCCACATATCTACCACGTTAGATGGTGGTAGCGCCGACGAGCAGAGCGCCATGTTAGGCCTGATCCAAGGCTTCTTCTTTGCCATGTTCACCATCTACGCTTTGATGGCGATCCCGCTCAAGTCATACAGCCAGCCGTTGATCATCATGTCGGTGATCCCCTTTGGCATCATCGGCGCCCTATTTGGCCACTTTATCTTGGGGCTCTCCATGAGCGTCTTGAGTCTGTGTGGTATCGTGGCGCTGGCAGGGGTAGTGGTGAACGACTCGCTGATCCTGGTGGACTTTGTTAACCGGGCCCGGACACAGGGCTTGCCGCTTAAAGATGCCACCATAGACGCAGGTTGCTATCGTTTTCGCGCGATCATCCTCACATCTATGACCACCTTCGTCGGCCTGGTGCCCATCATACTCGAGCGCAGCCTGCAGGCGCAGATCGTGATCCCCATGGCCACCTCGCTGGCCTTTGGTATCTTGTTCTCGACCCTGGTGACCCTGATCCTTGTGCCAGTGCTCTACATAATTCTTGATGATATCAGGAAGTTGCTGAGACGCATTTGGCAGGCACTGGGACGTCTTATCCGTTGGTGGTGGCAGCCAAGAAGCCAGCGTCAAGGCGAGTAATCAACTTAAAAAGGGAGGCTTGGCCTCCCTTTTTGATCCAGCAGAGGTTTTAGCCCGGTAAAAAACGCTAGACTCACGCCATCACCATTCACCTGCCTTTAGTCAGAAATTTAGCCCAACATCGCCATGAGTCAATCAACCTTAGTCTACGATATACGCGGCAGCCGCTACCTGAACATCACAGGGCGCTGCACCCTTAGATGCCAGTTCTGTCCTAAACATAACGGCAGCAAGCAGGTGCACGAGTATCAATTGGATCTCGACCATCAACCTAAGAGTGAAGAGATCATCCCCCTACTGGGCGATGTCAGTCAGTTCGATGAATATGTGTTCTGCGGCTATGGCGAGCCAACGCTTAACCTTAATACCCTGCTTAAGGTGGCCGGCGAGATCAAACGTCGAGGCGGCAGGGTAAGGGTGAACACTGATGGTCTGGGCAATCTATTTCACCGCCGTAATATTCTGCCAGAGCTGGCAGAGGTGGTTGACGCCCTCTCTATCTCCCTCAATACCGACACAGAAGCTGACTATCTCACTCATTGTCGACCTAAACTTAAGGGCTCCTATGAAGCCCTATGGGACTTTATTCGTCTGGCACCTGAGTATATTGACGAGGTTCAGGTCTCGGCCATCGAGGGATTAGAAGGGGTGGATATTGACCGCTGCCGCGAGCAGGTATTGGCGGCCAAGGCAGAGTTTAAACATAGAAAGCTGGGCGTAGTCGGTTAAGCGTTACCGGAATGTAAGCGGCTGTGTTATGCGGCGAAAATCATGCTAACATAGCCGCAAAATCACTGACAAAACACCGCGAGCAATGCTGACGCAAAAACATCCACAACTGATCGCCGGACAGGGCCTGCACTGGTCTGCACAACGCATCTTCTCTGTCGTCACACAGATCATTATTTTGCTGATCAGCGTATTGCTACTCACGAACATCATTATCACCCTGGGCGAGCGCCGCCTGCAGGAAGATTGGGCCACCCAAAGGTATAGCGAGCTGCAATCTGTGGGCACACTGATCGCCGATAAGGTCTCCTTTCAGCAGTTTCGTACCCAGATGTTTGCCAACGCTGAGCTGCTCAAGCGCTATCTGACGATTCCCAGTGAGGTGCGTCAGCGTAAGCTGCAGGAGAGCTGGGAGGTGATGATACGCAATATTCCGGAACTGCTGGATATCGCTCTGTTTGACCCTCAAGGCAAGTTTAAATTTTCCACCACTAACGACTTTAGCCGCGACCCCCTCCCCCCTTCACTACTGGGTGGTGCGCGCAGCATGGGGGGCAACGAGGTCTATACCTCGCCGCTGGAATTTACCCCCATCAACGGCAAGCTTGAACCTTACTTCTATCAGCTGGCCTGGCTGGAAAACCCAGACCAAAGCATTCGAGGCTACCTGCTGACGTATCAGTCAATGAGCCGCATGTTAAAGAGTATCAAACCAGCCTACTCCAGTGCCGAGTCGCCGCTCTTGATGGTCGACACCCAGGGGCTGTTGTACGCTGGTGCCGAAATTAAGCCCACTATCAACCGTATGCCTGAGACCATGGGCGGCAGCCTGCGCCAGACCTATCCGGCCCTATGGCGCAAGATGGCGATGAGCAACTTTGGCCAGTTCCACGGCGATGACGCCACCTTCGTCTACCTCAAGATTGAACTGACCACCCAATATGAGACCCGCAGGGAATACTACTTGGTCTCCTATGTGCGAAACGATGACATCGCCGACCTGTTCTCCGAATGGCGCAACATATTGATCGTCGGCGCAGTGATATTGACCCTACTGGCACTGGCACTGATTTTACTCAGCCACTTTTACCGTATCGGTCAGCGCTCGCGCGAATTCAGTATAGAGCTGGCAAACCGCCTGTTTCATCAAGATATCGGCTGCGTGATTATCAACGACAAGAGTCGCATCATGACGGCCAACGAAAAGGCGGCCGAGCTGCTCTGTCTGCCGCTGGATGAGCTATCAGATCGTAACTTGCAACGCATCTTGCAGTTTGAAAACGAGCAGTACGCCGAAATTGCCGCCGCACTGGAAAAAGATCATAAATGGCAAGGGGTGATCGATGTCGAGTCCTCCTCTAGCGGCCATCTGTCTATCACTGTGACCAGCTCTCCACCTCGCAAACGTCAGGAGAAATATTATCTGGTCACCTTCGAGGATGTGTCTCAGCTGAGAGAGGCCCAGCATCAAGCCAAGCTTAACGAACTGTTAAACGACAACGCCATCCCCTGTGCCTTAGTGCAGGCCAACGGCATGCTTGAGCTGGCCAACCAGGCCTTTATGGAACTGGTCTCTATCCATGATATCCATAACAAGAATCTGACCGAGCTGCTCAATAACGATCTCTGCTCACAATGGCCTAGAATCACCCAGCAGATCTCCCTGCAAGGTAGCTGGAAGGGGCAGATTTTGTGTGACCCTAACAACACGGAAAATACCTGCTTACAGGCAACGCTTAAGGGACACCTGGACGCCGCCGGAGAGATAGAACATATCGTCTGCACCCTGGAGCAAGCGCAAAAACGTGCCCTGCTGCAAGACAGGGGCGACTTTATTCCCCATCGCAGCACCATCTTGGTCAACCTCAGGGATCTCGATGATTACTTTAAATCCCTCAGCGAAAGTAGCCGCGAACAATCCAGTTTGCTGCTACTGGATATCACCGCCGAGAGCATGCTGAGCCACATGAGTGATATCGGCCAATTGGAAAGCCGTCAGCGTGAGGTAGAAATTCATATCCTCAAGTCGCTGCCGGTCAACTATCAGATGTCCCACTGGCAGCTAGGCAAACTCATCGTCATCCTGCCCGACACCAGCTCAGACGATGCGCATCATTTTGCGGTGAAAACCCTAAGCAGCCTCAACGAAATCGGCCTGGGTACGGGTATCTGCATGGGGATCGCCAGCTATCAAACCGGACAGAACCTAGAGCAATACCTGAGTAACGCCGAAGTAGCGCTTAAGCGTGCCAAGCAGATCGGTGAGCAGAATATCTGCCAGGCGTTTACCCGGCAGAATTAAGATCCCCCCCGCAGGTCACTCCCTGCGGGGAAATCAGCTCACTACTGATGCGCGGTAATAATATAGTCTTCCAGGCAACGCTGCAGCCAGAAAGGCGTGGTGACCTTGCCGCTGCTATCAAGCTTTAGCCATAGGTAAACCGTAGGGTGACTGAAGTTTTCTAAGATGATGTGGTCCTGCTCCGCATCTATCTTCTGCGCTCGCAGCCCCTTAATATTTCTGAAGAAGTTTACCGCTCCCTTCACCCCTATGATGATGATCGCATCTGAATTTAGCAGGCTATTGGCCGCACTACCAAGATCCGGCGCCGTCGCGTAGATCTGTAACTGCTTGCCCTGTCGTTTGGCATAATTGCCCAGTGGCGATCTGTTGGCGGGAAATGGCATGGTTCTGAGCTTAACCAGAGGATAATGAATCATGTTATCCACATTGGGGGCCTGCCAGATAGGATGATCTTCACGGGCGACAAGATAGCCACCACGATGTTGAATGACAGATTTAGACAAGATGGCACGATCGCTGGCCCGCTCGAAACAGATGGCAGCAGCCACCTCATCATTAAGCAGTTGCTGCTGAGTCGATTCTCCCCAGGGGGAGGTGCCCACCATCAACTCATCATTCATGACGCTAAGCGCTGCCTGTTTAACGCTTTGGGTCAGGTTGACCTCCAGCTGCGGTACCGTTGCTATTTCAACATGTTCGCGCCCCTCACCCGCGACGCCGCGCATCAAGAGCTCGACCTGCTGACGGCACTGCAACATCTCACTAAAGAGGGGATAAAGGTCATGGGCCCTATCGGTAGCCTGAAACTGACTCTCGCGGCGAATAAATAAGGGGTCATCAAATACGGCGCGCAGTGCCGCCAAGGCGCGACTCACCTTGGGCTGTGACAGATCCAGATGATTCGCCACTTCGATGGCATTTTTCTTCACATAGACCTGACAAAATATCTCTATGGTCGCCAGCGAAATGTCCAGCAGCTTATCCTTTGGCATGGCTGGCTCCCTCACAATTTAAAATAACATTCCCCTGAATATAAGAGGCGATCTCCTGCTCCAACCATGGTGGCCGGTTGCCCGCGTCTCTTAGCTTAGTTAGGTAATGGCTGTGACCATCGGCGCGTCGGTTAAGTAATCGGTTCTGATCTTCGGGCAGCGCCATGGCCGACAGGTTAGCCTTAGCACAGAGGAATGCCACGGCATCGCGATAACAGATAAGAGTGAGCGCATCGCTACGCTCCAGCTGGATCATCAGATCCGACAGCAGACAGACCTTAGCAACCAGGTTAATCGTCAGTCCGTGATCTAATGCATACAAGGCTAGCGGGTCATGTTCCAGCTCGAATTCGTGGCCATTAAAGCTGATATAGGGGTATTGCAAAATCGCCTCGACATCGGCTCTGGCGTCACCATGAAAAATTGGATGCTGCTGGTTACCCACCAGCACATAGGCATTTGCCCGAGCGACAAAGTCTGACGCCAGACGCTCGGAGTTAAATGCCCGCAAGGTAATGGCCAAGTCCACATCCTGTCGAATAAGCAACTTATCGATATCATTACTACAAGGCTTGATGTTGAAGGTATAACGCTGCTTAAGCTGAGAAGCTTTGTCCTGCAGGTAGCTCAAGAGATTGAGCGAGATGGGCGGTGGGCAGGCAATCGTCAGCTCGGTATGCGCCAGCTCTGTGTCCTTATCGGAACAGGTAAGGCTCGCTTCAGAGAGGGCTAACATCCGCTTCAAATGGGGATAGATGCGCTGGGCAAAGGGAGTATGCTCAAAGCCATGTTGCCTGCGAACAAACAAGGGTTCATCGAAGGCATGCCGTAACGCCTTGAGGCTGCGACTGACTTTAGAAGATGCCACCCCCAGCTGCTGAGCCACCTCGGTGGCGCTTAAGGTATCAAACAGTAAGACAAAAACTTTAATATTAAATAGTGTATTAGCATTGATCTTGCTCATGCCTCTCCTTGGGAAATCACGCTTAAGTGCACACACGCTAATTTACGCTATGTCATCTGCCATTACGTTTATCCAGTGCAAACTTTTATCCCCAAATAAAGATATTTGTTAAATATGTGACATCGAAAAATGCCATTCACACCAGAGTGTAGATAACCAGAATCAGCGGCTAACCAGAAGGGCGGCAAACAAAATATCCAAAAAGAAACATAAGGATAGCGAAACAATCATCTTGCCTGGCAAAATTCACTTTTACCATTTGCATAATATGAATATGAGAGTTCCACTTTCTAAAAAGCGAGACACCTCACTAGCAAAACAGGCCAAAACAAGATAACTCGCCAAACCAAAGCGTCGGCGCAATAACAAACCACCACCAGCAACACTCACAAGCAGAATATAACGCCACCCAAATCATTATTGTTAAAGTGATGTGCTTCATATCTGAAAAAAGCCCACTTCTTTAACATTTCTCCTGGCTATACCCCAGTGGTTTATCTTGGAGAAGAAATGATGATAACAACAAAAACAACCACACTGGCGGCACTTATCGCTTCGGCAATGATGCTGTCTGCTTGTGGAGATGGGAATGATGGAAAAGATGGTATCGATGGTGAAAATGGTCAGCCGGGCAATCCTGGTGCACCTGGCGCCGTCGGCTTACATATTGATATGGCTGAAGACGCTATCGCCAATATCACCAATGCCAGTTACGCCGACGGTATCATTAGCGTCGATTTTGAACTGGAAAACCGTCAGGGCGTCGGTCTGTTTGGGTTAAGTGGCGAAAATCCGTTTCACGATTTCCGCTTTTCACTGGCGCAGCTGCAGACGCATGAAGGCAGCGAGCTGAAACAGTGGATATCGCTACTCAACGACACCACCAACGATGACGGCACCACCTTTGAGCAAGGCTTCGAGAAGATTAAAGACTGCATTGAGTGCCTGGTCGATCATAATGATGGTAGCTACACCTACACCTTTAACACTAACCTCACCACTGCCGAAGATGCCGCAGGCATTGAGTTTAATCCCGACCTGACTCAACGCATTGCCATCGAAATGCAGTTCGAATATGACTCAGGCCATGAGCTGGCTGAGAATGCTCACTTCGACTGGATACCGTCAACCAATGGCACCGAAGGGATCGACACCCGTGAGTTAGTGACCATGCAAACCTGCTACACCTGTCACCAGGTCGATAGCCTCAAGGCACACGGCGGCCGCCGTCTAGACATGGAAAACTGCCAGGCCTGTCATAACGGTATCGTCACAGACCCTAATGCCATCTCGGTCGAGTTTGGCCATATGGTACACGCTATTCATATGGGGCCGCACCGTGAGGGTAAAGACGCTGACGGCAATGTCGTGCCTATGCCTTACACCATCGCAGGTTACGGTGGCGACCATGCCTTCGACTACCCCGCCTTCCCGACAAAGCCCTTCATGGACTGTGCGGCCTGCCACGTCGAAGATGAAAATCTGGCAGACAAAGATCTCTGGCTAGCCAACGCTAACGCCAATGCCTGTACTGGCTGTCACACCGACTCACCTGCCCAGCATAATTCAGACAAGAACCCGGCGCTGAGCTGCACCGATTGTCATAGCGCCGCCGTGCATGGTGATCACGCCAAGCCTTACCAGGCAGCGAAAGACTATGATGTCACCGTCAGCAAGGTCGCCATCTCAGCGGCAAACGAGATCAGCTTCGATATTGCGATAACCGACCCTGCTGGCAACCTGGTCAGCCAGGAAGAGGTGTATAAGCTGGGCTATAGCAAGCCCTACATGGTGGTGAGCTGGGACGTCGAAAAGGATTATCCCGACTTTGAACAGGCGCCCTACAGCCAGCGTCGTATCGACATCAAAGATCCCAACAAGGCGACCTGGAATGCCGACAACAGCGTCAGCGTCAAGGTGGCGATGAACTTCCCTGCCGACATCGCCTCACGCTCGTTAGAAGTCTTGCCAGTGCTAAAAGTTTGCTTTGCCGAAGGCAGCAGCAACCGCGTCAGCTGTGACGCGGACAATGCTTACCCAGCCTATGTGCAAACCGACGCCTATCGCACCGTGCTTAATGACAGCGAAGCCGTTGTTGCCGATCGCCGCGCCATCATCGACAGCCAAAGCTGTTACGGCTGTCACAGCTATGAGTTCTATCATGACTCTAACGGCGTTAACTGTATCGCCTGCCACACCAATGATAAGAAGCTCGGTTCAGTTGAAGATGCCAACGGCGATGCGGTTGCCTGGGGCGAGAAGAAGTCTACCAGCTTCATGTACAAAGCCCACAAGGCGAAAGGACATGACAACGGCCATGGCGGCAGCGGTACCTTGCTCAAGACTGACTGTATGACTTGTCACTCGGCCGAAGCTGGCTGGGGCGGTCTCTCCTACGGCTTCGAGCTAGGCCGTAACGCGGGACAAGCTCACACTGTGCCTAGCTTTATCCCTGGTAAGAGCAACGACCCAGCCGTTAATCCGGTAGAGACCTGGTATGCCTCTCCTGATGCCGCGGCCTGTATGAGTTGTCATCAGAAGTATCTCTCTGATGCCGCAGTCGCTCACATGCTTAACAACGGCGCCTATATTGGTGCTGACAAGGCCAGCGCCAAGGCCGCTCGTGAAGCCTGCGCCACTTGCCATACGCCTGAGAAGCTGATGCACGCTCACGGTCATCAACTGTAAGACCCAAAGGTGCTCGCCCTCACCGAGCACCGCGTTCCACCCTGCAATGTCAAAGGCACCCTCGGGTGCCTTTTTTTGTCGCTAAACTTTTGGTTTAGCGGGTGGGGGGATGGAGTGCCCGGCATGGCGAGTTAATGCCTTTCCTCAAGCGGGTTTTCTGTGTTGTAGCGTCTACCGGGGTTGTTGTTGGGATGCGAGATGAAGGTCGTACCTTCATGGCAATCTAACGCCTGTCCGGCGGCGATGTGCAAATTTCGCCGTTGTAGCGACTATCGTGTGTGTTGTTGGGACGCGAGTTGAAGGTCGTACCTTCATGGCAATCTAACGCCTGTCCGGCGGCGATGTGCAAATTTCGCCGTTGTAGCGACTATCGTGTGTGTTGCTGGGACGCGAATTGAAGGTCGTACCTTCATCGCAACCTAACGCCTGCCCGGCGGGGGATGTGCAAACACTATTTTGGCACGCTGTGAATATATCCCTATACGCTCCACGGCGGCTTCCCTGCCGCCGAGGGCCAAAATCGTGTTTGCACTAGGTATCCAACGTCTCTTCGATTTAGCGTCATTGTTTGCTGCAATGGCTTCTGGCTTCAGCTTATTTGAATCGACTAGGGGATTGAAGGTCTTACCTTCATGGCAACCTATCAGCTGCGGTAAGCGTATGTTCACATCTCGATGTTGTCGCATCTATCGTGTTTGTTGTTGGGACGCGAATTAAAGGTCGTGCCTTCATGGCAATCTAACGCCTGTCCGGCAGGGATCGTGCAAACACTATTTTGGCTCGCCACGAGCACTTCCTTGTGGGCTCTGCGAAATCATCCCTGATTTCGAAGGCCAAAATCGTGTTTGCACTGGGTATCCAACGTCTCTTCGATTTAGCGGTATTTGGCGCGAGTAGCGAATCTAAATGCTGGGTTATTTTTGCCCCAAAGTGAGTTGTTGGTCAGCCAGTAAATCGCAAACTAACTACTCAACAATTTCTTATCTAAGTCCTGTTTGTGCGATTCACCACATGAAGTAGAAACTGGACAGATACACAGTCATATTTAAATTATGTGACTTTTGAGTGATTTTAAGCCTAAATCCGTGCGCGTTTTTCCAGATGGTATATTTAGCAAAATGCTGATAAATTCATTGTATACAGATAGTTAACTGTGCGCGTTTTCACTGGTCCAACGAGGTAAACGCGCATCCGCACTAATAAAATGTTAAGTGTAATTATGGATAATCGAGCTTTTACAAAATTAGTAGAGTTTCTAGAAAAAGTACCAGCGATAAGTGGTGCAATAGGAACGGGCGCTGAAGATGATGGTCGTTGGTGGGTAAAGTTTGATATCGACATAAATCATAAATTTGCGTGGCATACAGTTCAAGAACTTGGTCATGTGTTAAATTACTTGTCCCTTGATGAGCGTTTACCTACTTCTTTTCATCCGGTATCACCACCTCCATATATGAACGGTGGTCCCGAAGAATTCTTATCGTGGGTAATAGAGTGCCACGACAAAGACTTCAAACCTGGCACTTGTGCCGAATGGCTTTCAGGCCGCTTGCCTAATCCAGTAGAGGATCTAGATCAGTGGCAAAACGAATAAAACACTTAACCAGCAGCTCCACCGGACTCCGTAATGTTTGCACCTTTACTGCAAAAACACGCAGTAAAGTCGCCAACATTACTACGCGCGGTGAGCTGGGCGTTATCCCATAGAAATTTTTATCCGAAACTGACAGGTTAGAATTAAGGCTTTAACTCGAAAATGTCCAAAATGGCTTAACTTGAACAATTGTAAAGATCAAATGCGGCTAAATCGAAGAGACAGATAACTCGGTGTAGGTGCGGCTGAGGCCTTCCGAGGCCGGGCCGCTCTATGACCTCCATGTCATCGCGGCATTTGTAAATCCATTCACTTCAGATGCTGTCGTAGAGCTCCGCGGGATGCCTCTTATACAAAAAGAATCAGCGTGTCTTCAGAAGTACCTAAATCAACCTATCCATCAACCTATCCATCAACCACAATGGTTAATCGAAGAGACAGAGAACTAGGTGTAAACACATTTGTGACCTTCCGAGGCATGGATGCCGAGGTAGAGCTCACAGGGATGTGCTCGTAGCGTGTCACAAATGTGTTTGCACATGAGCCTGCGGCAGGCAATTGATACACCATATGTCATGGTGAACGGTTTTCTATCAAACACCTATTCAGGTAGTGGCTAAACCTCGTAATCAGCCCCGACGAAGGGCAAGTTAGCCCTCAGTCTCATCGTGTTCCATCCCAATGGCCTCTACCCCATCTGGTAGCGCACTCTCACTGATATCCACTATGGTGGAGCGGTTCATGGTGATCTTGTAGCGGGCGAATTGTGGCGGGTTGCGGCCTTCTTGCAGCGACAGTACCAGGTTGATCTGGTAGCGGCGCTCTACCGAGTCGCTGCTGATCTTGCCGTCGGCCTCCTTATAGATCTTTGCCTTGCCCCGCTCAAGGTAACGTGCGAAGGGCGCCAGGCTAAAGTTCACCTGCTCCTGTATGGTGGAGTAGCCGGCAAGGAAGCCTTTGTTAGCGATGCGGGAGTTGATGCCATAATGCAATATGTCGGCATCGAGCTTATTCTGGCTGTGGCGGCGCCTTAGGATCTCGTCGATCTCCTCGGGCAGGTCCTTAGACTTGATAAAGTCTATCCACACGTGCTGTTTAGCGATCATCGCCTGACTGGTGGTGTCGCGCAGAATGCGGCTCCAACGAGGCCGTCCCTTCTGAATCACTCGCCACAGGGCATTACGAATATCTTCTTTGAAGATCTCGCGAAAACCGTAGATCACCGCCAGAGTAAACACCAAGGCCATGGTGAGGCCGCTAAAGACCCCCTGGGCCTTGATAATAAGCGTTGAAACCACCAGCATCACAAAGGCGGTGGCTATCCCTGTGGTCATTTTCTTCAGCCCTACGCCAAGACGCTTCTGCTCCTCTTTTAATACAACCCCTTGCTGGATCAAACGGCGCAGCAGCAACATCTTATTAGAGATACGGTTAGGATCATTCAGGGTCTGAGCCGAGTTGTAATTCTTGCTGTCGCGATAGCTACTCTCGCTGCGGCACAGGTTAATCACCTCTTCAACCACCTCGCTGTAATCACTGCTACGTGGCGCATGGGATAAGAGTTTCAATAACTGCTGCTCGCAGAACCAGGAGAGATAGTTATCTGAGTTTTCGAAATAGTGTTTCCACTTAGGATCGCTGGGCTCGTTACGGCGAAACTTCTTCAGTAGCTGAGTCACTATCTCGCTCAGCTCTTTGAGCGAGGTATAAAACTTCTCGATATCTTCTACCTGAGCCAGCTCCTTACTGTCGGTCTCAATCGCCACGGCAAACTGGTAGGCAAATAGGTTCAGGTAGAGCCTGAACTCCTCGACGGTACGTTTCTTCTGGCTGATAAAACGCCCCTGCACCAGAGGAAGATGCAAGCCCGAAGAGTAATAGGAGCGTCGACCGGCAATCGCGGCATGGTAATACTCTTCCTCATCAAGGCTTTGGGAATTGATCCCCATCTCCTTGGGCAGAAAGAAATAGAGGTCGAGCCGTCTATGGTCACCCACCTTCATCTGATGGGTAAACTTAATCGACAGTGACTCTTCCTGCTTGATATTAACCTTAGACACAAAACCTCAGAATTATGGAATTATTTCAGTAATTTAGAAACTAACATCCTGAGTATAGCCGAAGAGTGGCTATTGCACTATACGGCAACCACAGACGGTGTTGCTAGGCTGAAACAATACCACGGCATAGTCCCTGTGGGGATCTAATTCCAGCGGTTCAATAGATAAATTATGCATCCCCTTACTGTCTAAGTTAAAGGAGCTGATGTAAGAGAGATATTGCATATGTCTGGGCATGGCCTCGGTGGATTCGGCGCCACTCTCCTCCTTGGTCTCTACCGAAAAATGGTAGCGTCCACTGTGCTTATCGATCTCGAAATACTTCCCCTGCATGCGTATGGTGCCGGCCGACGTACCGTCGAGGTTAAAATAGCGATAGTTGATCTGCGCCTGCTGCTGCTTGGCCATGATATCGACCAATAGGTAGTGGCGCCCTTCAGCATTAGCATTATCGCGGCGATCGAATAACTCTGAGCTACAGCTCAGCATCAAACTCTCGCTAGGGTTAAGGTAGCGATAACTAATGGTGATGCTAACCGCCAACAGTGCCAGCACTAAGAAATTGATCGCCCACAGCACCTTTCTATTCACACAAAGATACCTCTTTAAACCAGACATCGGAGATAAACACCTTCTGCTGCCTGTAATCGGTTAACTTAAGGTTGCGCACCAAGGACTGCCCCATCCTCTCGCCGCGCATCGTGATATTAAAGACCTGTTTATCGTGAGAAAGCGACATGTAGACCTCTTTCCAAGACGATGACTCGCAGTGGCCAAACGCCTGAGACATCTTCTCAGACAGACGTAATAGCGAAGTGTTATTGGTCTTAGATTTTGCGTAACTGATAAACATCACCTTCTGCCCAGACTCCAAGGTGATGCTATGACGCAGATAAGGCTCTGTGTGCTCTATCTCAAAATTAACCGAGGAGAACAGCTGCAGTGACACCAGGACGCCAAGCAGCAAGACGATCAGTCCAACCCAGAGTTTGATCCAGCGATGACGCTTACCAAACAACCAGGCCAACACCGCTTCAATCCGCTCACCTAAACCATAGGGCTCACGACTCACACTCGCCTGCACCGATGAGGGCACCGCGTTTTCAAGGCGTAGGCGATAACCCTTACCCTTGACGGTTTCTATCATATGCTCATGAAGCGGGCCGAGAAATGAGCGCAACATAAAGACGGCACGCGCCACCGACGAGTCACTTAAAGGGGCATGCTCATCATCGCCCGCCCCTAAGACCCGCTTAGCCACCACTTTGTCATTATTGGCCAGTAAGAGTGATAAGACCTGCAATTCAGCGCGCGGCAGATGCCACTCTTCACCCGTCAATTCATTGGTGAGCACGCCTTTATATCTGTCAAATCGGCAATCGCCCAGTTGCATCTTGGTTACTCTGTCATTCAGATGCAAATAATCTTATGCAAGCTAGCAAAAAAAATCTGTGATCCCCTCTATCTCCTCGAAAGTCATGTAAAAAATATCCTTAACAAGAGTAAGGAAAATAAACCTCTGTGACTTCCGCCTCTTTCTTCACGCTCAACACGTCGATATTTATAAGCGCGCAAAACCCCACAAATTAACATGAATGTTACAAATAAGGTGACACAGATCGCATCACAACCGCCCACGCCGATAATCTGGCGGGGTATTGATTCGAATAGCCGATACAAAACATTAGAAAAACCTGTGATAACGAACTCTCTCCTATCCCAAGGCTTCATCTGACTCAAATCACACTATTTGCAATCTACCAGGGCCACACTGGCTCCAAGTTCAAAACGGCGCATCTTTTAGTTTGTGCCAACAACAAAAATAACATCTATCCAAGTGAGGACATTGTCATGACCATCAATAGACGCCAAGCACTTAGCCAAATCATCGGCATCAGCACAGCGGCGGCGGGCGCCACCCTTATGGGCACATCAGCCTTCGCCGCTACCGACGAACAAGGTAATTACAAACTGGAGTTAGGCGAAAAGCTTAAGTATGTTCCCCTCGATCCTATGGCAACCGCCAAGCTAGCTTATGAGACTGGCGGTGGATGTATGCACCAGGTCTTCCACGCCTTGGTGACTATGTTAGCTAACTCTAGCAGCGCCGATGCCGACAAGTTCAAGACGATTCCTACAGCGCTGGCTGGTTATGGCTGGGCGGGTATTGTTGGTCAGGGCACAGTGTGTGGTAACAACAACGCTACCGGTATGCTGGTCAACATCTTAGACGATATCAACGGTCAGAACTCAGCTGTGATTGGCGCCTCTTTCCGCTACTACGAAGTGACAGAGCTGCCTTTCTCAAGCGACGAATTTGTTGCTGGCATAGGTTCAACCGCCGAGAAAACCGCTCTGGTAGGTAAGTCATCGGTTGCCAACAGCATCCTGTGTCACTCTTCTATCAGTAACTGGTCTAAAGCTTCAGGCTTTACCTTCAGCCAGAAGGGTGAGCGCTGTAAGCGTCTATCGGCTTCTGTTGCTTATCACGTGGTCGAGTTGCTGAACCGCGCCTATAAGGGCGAAGATATCTCGGCGCTACCTGAATCAAAGCCTTCAAGCGAGGCACAAAACTGTCAAACCTGTCACGGTGTAGAGACTACCATGGGTAGTGCAGCCAGCGTGAAGTCAGATATGGAATGTACGACTTGCCATACCGGCCACTTTAACTAAAGGAGCAGGTCATGAATGAGAAGTTATTAACAGCTCTATTAGCAACACTGCTAATGTGCGGCGGTTGCGGCAGTGACGATAATGATGACGATGACGGCGGTGTGATCATTCCGCCTCCACCAGTCACCATAGATGCCGGTGAGGCCTTGGCCATCAACCTGACTCTGGCCGAATTTGACGGCGAGACAGGCACCCTGAGCTTTGCCTTAACAGATGATGACGGCTTGGCGATTACCAATGCCAAAGATTACAACATCGTCTACTTCGGTTTCCCCGATAGCACCACGGAGTCAAACAAGGCGAAGGCTTGGAAACATTGGCACGTGACGCAAAGCTATCAATGCGATAGCGCCGCTGGCGACTGCCAGGGCATGCTAGAAGAAACAGATAATGGCCAATACAGCTTTAGTGCAACCGATCTAGACTGGGATGCCAATACCGCTCCTGGTTCGGTTGAAGAATTTAAAGTTGCCATAGAGATCAAAGGTGCCAAGGCGACCAACGAACTGGTTCTGCTCCCCTCCACTTAACCCACTGCACCACTTTGGGGGCCATCACCTAGTGTGTGGCCCTTTTTTTATGTCCCATAGGCAAAGTTCGACACGCACACAAAATAGCGCTGAAGCGGCCAAAGCAAGGCTAGCAAAAACAAAGCGAGGTGAGGTTATTGCTCGCGGATAAACTCTCTTAAAGCAGGAAGGTAATTGAAAGGTTCAAATACAGAATAAACGAGCAAAATTAGCAGTAATAACTGAGAAATCAATAGGATATACTGCTGACTCGTCATGCGTTTTGTGGGGCCACTCCCCACTAAATCAAGATTAGGCGAAAGCTTATGATGCAGTATGTAGCCCTGATTATCGATGGACTCCAATAACTTGCCAGAGGGGGTTCCTAAAAAGAAGCGAATGCGATCAACCGCCTGAACGAGACGGGCCATATTTGCCTCCTCTTCGGGCAGCGCCGCCAGCAGCTCGGCATGGGACAGCACCTGACCTCTGTGATTGGTCAATAATTTGAGTACGGCAAACTCCGCACATGGCATACGCCAACTGGTGTCATTGTCCTGGTTTGATAGGGTCGATTGCGACGGATCAAACCAACAGCTACCTATCTGCATTAGAAATTCTCACACTAACGAGTACAACTATTTATCTCGGGGTGCCTAAGCAACCTAGGCCTACAGTGTGACATTTAAGCGGGGTGACTTTCGTGACTAAAAGCACATAACTCATTAAAATAACTGAATAATTATGATACATCCAGATACAGATTTAAGCCTAATTAGACTTGGGTTAAGCCTGTATTCAGCCTGAGTTTTGCTCAAAAAAAAGACGCCCTTTAGGGCGCCATTTTTTTATGCATAAGATCAGTATATTAGAATGAATACAACAAGGTCATATTGGTTTCTGTATCTGTACTCTTCTTGTCATCCAGCGGTTCGCTGTTATAACGCACGATCACAGCAAATTTCATCGCCAGAGCACCCACAATGTTAGCAGTGATAGATGTCTCTGAACGTCCTTCCAGGCTTTCACCATAGTCAGCGACAAATAGCTGCTTGAATTTAGAGTTGTCGGTGATCTCTGTTTCGAAGTTAATCACCCCGTGCGCCACCCAGCTCTCTTCGGTGTCATAACCCGCTTCAGCGGCGCTCACATCGTCCAGACGCTTGTACTGGAAACCCGGACCCACTTCGATGGCAAAGGTTGTCTTTTCGGTATCGACAAACTTATGACCATAACCCACTGATACTGTCGACTTTGAGTCAAAACCAGTGAAAGGATCTATCTCATGGTTAGCATTGGCAAACATATAATTGATATCGCTGAACTTATAGTTACCCTGCACCAGACCGTAGTAGCGCTTACCTGTCTCTTCACCACTATCTTCTTTATAGAGGGCTTCTAGCAGGTATTGGTTTTCCCAGTTACCCAGCTCATGCTTCATATCCAGACGCCCTTTAAGCGAAGTCGTCTCAGTATTACCTGTGGTCACTGTCGCACCCACTTCAGCATCTGCCGCAAAGGTTCTGTCACCCTTAACAAAATCGGCACCCGCGTGCGCTGCAAAGGGGGCTGCCATCAGGATAGCCGTAGCTGTCAGCAATTTTTTCATTATCGATTTACCTATAGTTCCAAGTCCCTTAAAAATTGGCGCAATATTAACATCCAGCACACAGAAATGACAATTGCACTTGCCTTTTCAGCAAATTGAACTACCGAAAGTACCAAAAAGAAGCGTAAATCCTACCTTCAGCGTGACTCTAGCTTGTCTTGTTCGGCTTACATTAAGCAAAAAAAAGCCCACCAAGAAGGTGGGCTCTTTCATGTGAAGCAGATTAGTTCACTTGTGGATCTAATTCACCAGACTGGTAAGCCTTATACATGGCTTGCAGCGACTTAGGCTTGATCTTAGAGGCCATGCCTGCCGCACCGAAGGCTTCGTAGCGTACGGTACAGATATCCGCCATCGCGTCCATAGAAGCTTTCAGGAACTTACGTGGATCGAATTCGCTTGGGTTCTCAGCCAGGAACTTACGTACTGCACCGGTAGAAGCCAGACGCAGGTCAGTATCGATGTTAACTTTACGCACACCGTGCTTGATACCTTCAACGATCTCTTCCAGTGGCACGCCATAAGTTTCAGGGATAGCGCCACCATATTGGTTGATCACTTCCAGCCACTCTTGTGGCACAGAAGATGAGCCGTGCATTACCAGGTGAGTGTTTGGAATACGGGCGTGGATCTCTTTGATACGGTCGATACGCAGCACATCACCGGTAGGCTTGCGGCTAAACTTGTAAGCACCGTGGCTGGTACCGATAGCAATGGCCAGTGCATCAACGTGAGTATCGGCAACGAAACGCGCCGCTTCTTCTGGCGTAGTGAGCAGTTGCTCTTCGCTCAGGATACCTTCGGCGCCAACACCATCTTCTTCACCGGCTTGTCCAGTTTCCAGGCTACCCAGACAACCGATCTCACCCTCAACCGACACACCACAGGCGTGAGCAAAGGCAACCGTCTTGCGGGTCACGTCAACGTTGTACTCGTAAGACGCAGGTGTCTTACCATCAGCCATCAGAGAGCCGTCCATCATCACAGATGACATACCCAGCTGAATTGAACGCTGACATACGTCAGGATGAGTACCGTGATCCTGGTGGATACACACAGGGATATCTGGGTACTGCTCAAGTGCTGCCGCCATCAGATACTTAAGGAACTGAGGACGGGCATACTTACGTGCACCGGCTGATGCCTGAACGATCACAGGGCTGTCAGTAGCTTCTGCCGCCTGCATGATGGCGCGCATCTGCTCCAGGTTGTTCACGTTGAATGCGGGAACGCCATATCCATGCTCTGCGGCATGATCTAGCAGTTGACGTAGGGAAATTAAGGCCATTTTTAACTCCAATAATAGGGTGGTGTTCGGGCAGTACCCGCTCAGCCACCGAGGTCACTATCGTTTGGACAGATTTTGATACCGACAGTCAGTGCATGCATCCTGTGCGCCCTAACCGTCGGCGGTTTCTTATAATAATATTAGGGTCTGTCAACCTTTCCTGTTTGTTTTTGCAGTAGTTTGCAGTAGTTTGCAGGCAATTTATGCAAGGCAGAACCCGTGTGGTGTAGCTATTCTACACGAGCGGGTGATAACGTCGTAGAAATCTCCTACAAACGCTGCCCGAAGGGTTCATCTAAACGCGCCCTACTCTTTGTTGTGCGCAATTCACATAGCTCGCTATGCAACATTGCTTACGCCGCGAGCAATACGCGTTTAGATTGAACAAAAATTAAACCTGAAAGATAAACAGACCCTAGTTATTTTTTACTTATTCGCCGCGGCTTTCCAGCATAGCCACAGCAGGCAGCTCCTTACCTTCCAGGAACTCCAGGAAGGCACCACCACCGGTAGAGATGTAAGAGACCTTGTCGGCAATACCATACTTGTCCACTGCCGCTAGGGTGTCACCACCGCCGGCAATAGAGAAGGCTGATGACTCGGCGATCGCCTGGGCGATACGCTTGGTGCCTTCACCGAATTGGTCGAACTCGAACACACCCACAGGGCCATTCCAGACGATGGTACCAGCGCTCTTGAGGATCTCAGCCAGAGCTTCTGCGCTATCTGGGCCGATGTCGAAGATCATATCTTCATCCGCGACCTGATCGACCGCCTTAAGGGTTGCGCTCGCCGTTGGGCTGAACTCGCCAGCAACGACAACGTCAGTTGGCACAGGGATGTCGCCGCCACGGCTCTGGGCATTGGCGACCAGACGCTTGGCTTCATCGATAAGGTCTGCTTCATAGAGCGACTTACCTACGTTGTGGCCAGCCGCCGCAATAAAGGTGTTAGCGATACCGCCACCAACCACTAGCTGATCGACAATACCTGAGAGACTCTCAAGTACAGTCAGCTTGGTTGATACCTTAGAACCACCCACGATAGCCACCAGCGGACGCGCCGGGTTATCCATCGCCTTACCCAAGGCTTCCAGCTCACCGGCCAGCAGCGGTCCCGCACAAGCCACAGGAGCATACAGACCAACGCCATGAGTCGAGGCCTGGGCGCGATGTGCGGTGCCGAAGGCATCCATTACATATACATCACACAGGGCCGCAAGCTTCTTAGCTAGCGCCTCGTCGTTCTTCTTCTCACCCACGTTGAAGCGTACGTTCTCAAATACCACGACTTCGCCGACATTAGCTTCTACGCCATCGAGATAGTCTTTAGCCAGACGTACCGGGCAATCCAGCGCTTTGTCCAGGTAATCCACAACAGGCTGCATAGAAAATTCGCTGTTGTATTCGCCTTCGGTCGGACGGCCTAAGTGAGACATCACCATCACGGCCGCGCCTTTTTCCAGCGCCAGCTTGATGGTCGGCAAAGAGGCACGCAGACGCGCATCGCTGGTCACCACACCATTGCTTACCGGAACATTGAGGTCTTCACGGATAAGCACACGCTTGCCCTGAAGATCTAACGCTGACATATTGATAATCGCCATTTCACGTTTCCTTAAGTGTAAAGTTAAAAGTAAAAGTTAAAGCAAAACTGAGTTACCCACCGCCAGGACGCTTCACCGGCCATGGGCTAAAAACTTTAAAATCAGGCTCTGACGGCCTTTATCATCTCTAAACTGGTGTCCAACATACGGTTGGCAAAGCCCCACTCGTTATCACACCACAAGAGCAATTTGACCAGATGGCCGTCGCTCACCCGCGTCTGGGTGCCATCGACGATACTGGATCTGGGATCATGATTAAAATCGCACGATACCAATGGCGCATTAGTATAGCCTACAACCCCTTGGTATGAGCCATTTGCCGCCTGAGATAATACCTGGTTCACTGTATCGATATCGACACGTTTATCTAAGGTGACCGATAAGTCAATTGCCGTCACATTAATTGTTGGCACGCGCACAGATATCGCCTCAAACTTATCCTTCATCTCAGGCAGGATGCGCTCAATTCCTCTGGCCAGCTTGGTATCTACCGGAATGATAGATTGTCCCGCCGCACGGGTACGTCTGAGGTCATCATGATAGGCGTCAATCACCTGCTGATCGTTCATCGCCGAGTGAATCGTGGTAATAGCACCACTATGTACCTTAAAGGCGCGATCAAGCACCTGAATGATAGGTACTAAACAATTGGTGGTGCAGGAGGCGTTAGAGACGATTTGGTGCTCGGCCTTGAGATCTTGATGATTCACACCATAGACTATGGTGGCATCCACATCGCTAGATGAAGGGTGGCTGATCAGTACCTGCTTAGCCCCCGCCTTGATATGAGCCTCACAGGCCTGGCGATCGATAAGGGCACCTGTGGCCTCGAACACGATATCGACATCCAGAGATTGCCAGGGCAGCTTTTCAGCATCGGGCTCATGGATTAATAAGATACGGTCGTCCCCGATAGTCATCACATTGTCGTCGAGTGACGCGGAAGATTGAAAGCGACCATGGGTGGTATCGTATTGGGTGAGGTGAAGCATGGCTTCGGGTTTGGCGAGTTCATTAATGGCGACAATCTGGATCTTATCCCGCTTGCCAGACTCATAGAGGGCACGAAGAATCGAGCGACCAATTCGGCCATAACCATTAATAGCAACTTTAATCATTTAAGTGCTTCTACTCCTAACACCGTCCTGAGATAGGCATTCCTGAATGCGACAACGGCCTATCGTTATCGATAAGCCGGGTCATCATGGCATAGAGCAACTGCTTGCCCTATGCCTTTTGGGTGGCACTAGGCCTTATAAAATGGCATTTGCCTTGGCTACAACATTGTCAACGGTGAAACCGAAGTGCTTCATCAGATCGCCGCCTGGTGCAGACTCACCGAAGGTGGTCATGCCCACAACCGCGCCGTCGAAACCGACATACTTGTGCCAGTAATCAACGTGAGCCGCTTCAATAGCCACACGCTTAGTGACAGACTTAGGCAGTACAGACTCTTTGTAAGCCGCATCTTGTGCGTCGAACACGTCGGTCGATGGCAGAGACACTACACGTACCGCCTTACCTTGCTCGGTCAGCGCCTTGGCTGAATCCAGTGCCAACTGCATCTCGCTACCTGTTGCGATCAGGATAAGATCTGGCGTACCGGCACAGTCTTGCATCACGTAACCACCCTTGGCGATGTTAGCCAGTTGCTCATCGGTGCGCGCCTGTGCAGGCAGACCTTGACGGCTAAAGATCAGAGAGGTCGGCGCCTTACGACGTTCGATAGCCATCTTCCAAGCCACAGCCGTTTCAGCCGCATCACATGGACGCCATACCATCATGTTTGGTGTCATGCGCAGGTTAGCCAGCTGCTCAACCGGTTGGTGAGTCGGGCCATCTTCACCCTGACCGATAGAGTCATGGGTATAAACGAAGATGTTTTGAATGCCCATCAGCGCTGACATACGTACCGCGTTACGTGCATACTCCATGAACATCATGAAGGTTGCGCCATAATTGATGAAACCACCGTGCAGCGAGATACCGTTCATGATGCCGCTCATGCCGAATTCACGTACACCGTAGTAGATGTAGTTACCCGCTGGATCTTCCTGAATGCCCTTAGAACCAGACCATAGGGTCAGGTTAGAACCTGCCAGGTCAGCCGAACCGCCGAGCAGTTCAGGTAGGATGGCACCGAAGGCACCGATAGCATTTTGTGACGCCTTACGGCTAGCAATGCTTTCGCCTTTCTCTTGACACTCTTTGATGAATGCCTGTGCTTTTTCTTCGAAATCGGCTGGCAGTTCACCAGTGATCACGCGGCGCTTATATTCTGCAGCCAGTTCTGGGTAGGCAGCCTCGTAAGCGGCCAACTTCTCATTCCAGGCAGACTCGTTAGCCGCGCCCACTTCTTTAGCATCCCAACCTGCATAAACGTTTTCTGGGATCTCGAACGGTGCGTGTTCCCAACCCAGGAACTCACGTGCCGCGGCAATTTCCGCATCACCCAGTGGCGCGCCGTGACAGTCGTGGCTACCAGACTTGTTTGGCGAACCGAAACCGATAACCGTTTTGCAGCAGATCATGCTTGGCTTGTCGGTAACTGACTTAGCCTCTTCGATAGCCGCGCGAATCGCGTCGCTGTCATGACCATCAACACCGGCGATCACATGCCAGCCGTAAGATTCGAAACGCTTAGCTGTGTCGTCGGTAAACCAGCCCTCAACATGACCATCGATAGAGATACCGTTGTCATCCCAAAACGCAATCAGCTTGCCAAGACCTAGGGTGCCCGCCAGTGAACACGCCTCGTGAGAGATACCTTCCATCAGACAGCCATCGCCCAGGAAGCAGTAGGTGAAGTGATCGACGATATCATGACCCGGACGGTTAAATTGCGCCGCCAGTGTCTTCTCTGCAATCGCCATACCCACGGCGTTGCTGATACCAGCGCCTAGAGGACCTGTGGTGGTTTCAACACCTGGGGTGTAACCATATTCTGGGTGACCCGGCGTCTTAGAATGCAGTTGACGGAAGCTCTTTAGCTCTTCGATTGGCAATGCATAACCTGTTAGGTGCAGCAGAGAGTAAATCAGCATTGAACCGTGACCGTTAGATAGGATGAAACGATCGCGATCGACCCACTCTGGGTTATTCGGGTTGTGCTTAAGGAAGTCATTCCAAAGCACTTCAGCGATATCAGCCATTCCCATTGGGGCACCAGGGTGACCAGAGTTGGCTTTTTGAACGGCATCCATACTTAACACACGGATAGCGTTTGCGAGTTCTTTACGAGATGACATGCTCTCTCCTGCTGATTTTATGTTGGGGATTTTGCGGGCAATAATTGGGGGCATATTTTCCCCTACTCGCGGATGGGACGCAAATAAAATTCACCGATTCCCTTAGATTAAATCCATATAGCCGCTAATTTCCCCCACCTAGGGTCCGCCGCTATTTGCCCTTTACTGGGGCTAACGGAATAAGATTGACCACACCAAGCCAGGCAGATTTGATCACCCGCTCAATCTCGCCCGTATCGAAACAAGATAGTTTTAAGTTAGACAAAGCAACTAAAGGCTATAAATAACATAACCTTAGATAACAAAAATAGATTAACTCATCCCAGGCATTAGAATATTTACCCGGTTTTACTCCACAATTTTTACTGAAAAGGGTGTTATCCGATCTGATTTCCACTAAAATGGCCGTCTAGATGTAGATACTTCTACACATTCAAATTGTTTAAAGACGAGATTTTTCCATTATGGCAAAGCACTTGTTTACCTCTGAGTCGGTCTCAGAAGGTCATCCAGATAAAATCGCCGATCAAATTTCTGATGCGGTACTCGACGCGATCTTAGAGCAAGATCCAAAGGCACGTGTTGCGTGCGAAACATACGTCAAAACCGGCATGGTGATGGTAGGTGGCGAGGTGACCACTTCTGCATGGGTTGATATCGAAGAGCTAACCCGCAAGACGGTTCGCGAGATCGGTTACACTCACTCAGACATGGGCTTCGATGCCGACTCTTGTGCGGTACTGAACGCCATTGGTAAGCAATCACCTGACATCAACCAAGGTGTCGATCGCGCCGATCCTAAAGAGCAAGGCGCCGGTGACCAAGGTTTGATGTTTGGTTATGCCAGCAACGAAACCGACGTACTCATGCCAGCCCCTATCACCTATGCTCATGCACTGGTGAAGCGTCAGTCTGAAGTACGTAAAGACAACACCCTGCCTTGGTTGCGTCCAGATGCCAAGAGCCAGGTGACGTTCGCCTACGAAGACAACAAGATCGTCGGCATCGACGCGGTGGTACTCTCGACTCAACATTGTGACAGCGTCAGCCAGTCTGATCTGATCGAAGGCGTGATGGAAACCATCATCAAGCCTGTACTACCTGCACAGTGGTTGAACAAAGAGACCAAGTTCTTCATCAACCCAACCGGTCGTTTCGTTATCGGTGGCCCTATGGGCGACTGTGGCCTGACAGGTCGTAAGATCATCGTTGATACCTACGGCGGCATGGCTCGTCACGGCGGCGGCGCTTTCTCGGGTAAAGACCCGTCAAAAGTTGACCGCAGCGCGGCCTATGCGGCTCGTTATGTAGCCAAGAACATAGTCGCTGCCGGTCTGGCAGATCGCTGTGAGATTCAAGTTTCTTACGCTATCGGTGTGGCAGAGCCAACCTCTATCAGCGTTGAAACCTTCGGTACCGGTAAGGTGTCAGAAGAGGTGTTAATCGGCTTAGTACGTCAGCACTTCGACCTGCGCCCATACGGCCTGACCGAGATGCTTGATCTGGCGCGTCCTATCTACAAGGCAACCGCCGCTTACGGTCACTTCGGTCGTAACGAGTTCCCTTGGGAGCGCACCGACAAAGCTGAAGCGCTGCGCGCAGACGCTAAGCTGTAATCCGCTTTAATAAAAAAACCGCCTACATGGCGGTTTTTTTATGTCGGTACTCGCGTAATTAACCCTTGCTGACCGCTCCTCACCCGTATCAGCGCAGCCGCTAATCGATAAGCGTTGATGGCTTACCTGGCTTTGCATAGCTGAGCCTGCCTAGCCGCTCGGTGCGGTGATAACAATCAAGCCCTGATACACAAACGCTATTGAGCTGCTCGATATCGATGCTGCCATCATTTTTGAGCGCCACATCATCAAGCAAGATATCAGTAATACTGCCAATGACCAGAAAGGTTTGATTCAGTTCGATCCTCTGATAGCTCTCGAGCTTAACGCCGTACTTTAATCGGCTTTGGGCCACAAAGGGCGCCTGCACCTCCTGATAATACTCTGGCGTTAACCCGACCTCGGCAAACTCACACTGCTGCGGCTGATAGCGAGCAGATGTTTGATGAGCCTGTTGCCAAATATCACTATTGACCTGATTAATGGTATAGCTGCCCGTGGCGATAATATTACTCAAGGTATCTCGCGCCACTGAGTTAGGCCGACTGATAAATCCGACTAAGGCTGGGTCTGCGCCTAAGTGAAACACAGAACTGACAATGGCTAAGTTGGTTTGTCCCGACTCACTGATAGTGCCTATGAGATTGGCACTCTTAAAGCCAGACAAACTATTGACCAGATGCGCTCGATAACGCTGCTCCATCTCAGCTAACTGGTTTTGGTCGATATGCACGGTTCGATTTACCATAAAATTGAATCACCATTCCAATCGATAAAGTAGGCCTCTGCAGAAGGCGTCACGGTTTGGGCCACCGCTAACAATCTCTCAGCAACAAATTCGGTTGAAAAGAGTTTTTCTTTGTCGACATTTTGCTGGAAGGGTTTAGACAGGGGTGTGTCGGTTGTACCAGGATGAAATGCCAAAATGACGACATTCTTGGCGCGGCGGGCATACTCAACGGCTGACGTTTGCAGCAACATATTCAGCGCAGCCTTAGATGCACGATAGCTATACCAACCACCAAGGCGATTATCACTAATGCTACCGATACGTGCGCTCATTACCGCGACCACACATTTTTTATCGCCTTTGACCAAGGGCATCAGATGTTTCAGCCACAGCATAGGCGTGACAGTATTAATCTGAAACAGGGTATTCATCGCTTCTACGCTTAAATCTTCGAGCCGTTTCTCGGGCTTAATGCTCGCTTGATGCAAGATGCCGTTAAAAATAAACACATTACTAATAACCAACTGCCTCGTTGCTAGCTCGTTAACTAAGGTGGATATAGCATCTTCACTGTAATCACACTGCAGGGATTCAAGCCCTTCGGCAATCACGCCTAGGGGTCGGCGGCTGATCGCAATAACAGGGCCTTGCAATAACAGCCGTTGAATTAACGCCTGGGCGATAGCGCTATTGGCGCCTATGATGACAGACACCCCTTCACCGTTTACTGCTTGGGTCACTACCGGTTTCATGACAAACCACACTGACCGCTTTCGCAGCGTTTTTTGCCTGTCAGCAGATAGGACACCTTATATCTGTGCTTCGCAAACTTTAAGTACAGGAAGTCTGCGACAGGTTTGATCACTGGCCAGGTTAGAGGCGCCACGTAATGTTTTTTCCCCACCAGCGCCCACGCAAGATAGGTGACGTCTAGACCTGTGAGCAATTCGCCATTTTCGGTTTCACCATGCAATATCTCATTAGCGTACTTGGCATCGATATGTGGGTACTTGGCCGAAAAGTCATCGCTTGCCAAATCTGCCAGTTCAATCGCATCTTCAGTGTCACAACGTTTGAGCTTAGCCATCTCTGCAGCGCACAAAGGACACTGACTGTCATAAAAAATACGTAGTTTCATGAGATAGCGGCCCCCAATATGATCAGATGACATAGCACTGCCACAGCCGTTAGCCGAGTGCGTAATTGAATATATTCATCGGATAAGGTTTTTTCCCGCCACTGCTGCCTGTCTTTCAAATAGACCACCAGATAGCCCACGCTCAATATCAGCAGCGAGACATAAAGATGATTGACGACGATAGCGACCCAAGTGGCGACACTGACCACATTGCTGATGATTAGGAGCTTATCCTCAGTGAGATAGTGAACTTTGCAGCTCTCTCGTCCCCACAAGGTGCCCGCTAAAAACGAGAGAATAATCGCGCTGTAGGTTATGAACAGCATAAAAGGGTCTAGGCTGAAGAAGGTCAACCCCGTCAGCATTAAGCAGGTAGACAAAATAAAGGGGAGTAACCCTGCATACCCCAACATAGAATAAGTTTTGGACATAGACGCACTCTGCTTAAGGGAATTTAAAGATATTACGCATTAAGCAGGCGTTGGGATCATCTTAGGTGACAGGGGCAACTAACGGATAAGGGATTTAGTTTTCATTTCAATCAGATAGCTAAGCCAGCTAAATAAGAATATCCCCAAGGCATCGGCAAATAAATCAAACAGGTCAAAGGTACGTTGCGGCAAGTACGCCTGGCTGCATTCTTCGATGAAGACGAAAACGGCAACAGCAATCGCACCTAAATAGGGCCTAAAGCCACCAAGATAAACACGCCTGAAATTGGTACCCAGGTTAACCAAGAGTGTCAGGGTGCCAAACAGCAACAAGTGGCCCCACTTATCGCCATAAGGCACTCGCTTCACGAGTTCAAAAAACAGATTAGACTGCCCTGTGCTGGCGCTGAAAATAATCCAGCCCAGAAACAGACTAAATAGCACACTTAAGCCGGCAAATAATTTCACCATAAGACAATCACAATCCGTTGAAAAAGCTTAAAGTTAATTAGATTAGCAGTGATCAAAATGACTATATTCCATACACATGAAGCTAAGTTGCTGCGCGTTTAGCACTGGCACCTCGACCTTCCTCGCCACTGCTAACATCTGCTCGCTTGGCGCACACATGGGAGTAATCTTGGCGGCGTAGTCATTGCTATAACCGCAATCAAGCCAGCACTCCTGCCAGTTCACCGCATAAAACGCCCGGCCATCACGATGCAACTCAATAGATTCGCACTTTAGATCAGCTTGCGTTGCCAACGCGATTAACAGCTTAAGGTTATCAAAGGCGCTCAGTTGCACCGCGGCGTAAGGTGCAAGTCGCTGAGCGAGTTCAGGGGCGATCTCAGGCACAGTCTCTGGGTTAGGCACTGTCTCTGAGTTAGACTTTGCCACTCTTGTTTCTCTTGTCACTTTTGCCCTCCTGCACAGCTCGCGCTATCTGCCTGAGTCGATGTGGCTAACAGATAATAGCCGCGGTCGTCGAAGTCAAAAAAATCCAGCACCTGCATCTCGGCCTTATGAGTATGGGCGGCAAAAGAGCGCTCATTATCCTCGGCGATAAAGGTTAACATAAAGGAATATTGAGGCTTTACCAATGCCTTAAGCTTGGCGACCATATCGGCAAAAAGCCCTGCGCCGCGATAGGATGGCGCGATCCAGATGGGGCCATATTGGCAGCTGTTATCGACACTCAGAGGCTGACCAGCCAGGCTATGGTCAGTTAAATTTTTCAGCAGACGACGATAGATGGGCCAAGCCGAAAAAAACGCCCAACTGCCGGCAATCACATAGCCGACAATCTTCCCCTTATGCTGGGCCACGACAATATAGTGGTCGCTGATAAGATCACTAAGCGACTGGGCACTAAATTGTTGTCCGCTCATCAGCTCGCCTCGCTGCTCGGGAGCCAACTCGGCTTGCCACTGACTGGCCTCTAAGGCGGTAATGGCAGCGAGATCGGTGGCGCTGGCCTGCCGAATCAAGAGTTCACTCTCTTGGTCCATGTGTCCCAATGATATCCCCTTTATTTGTTGGGTTATTTGCAAATTATCAGATCGACTACCAAACTTAACAAACCTGAAACACCAATAGCTTAGGGTCGATCATGCTGCCGGAAAACATTCATACGGGTGTGAGTATACTTGAAAACGATAATACACAAATCAACTTAGTCAGGTGGATGCATCAATGTGAGCTGATGAAGCGTTACTTCGAAGCCGACGTCGCCTTTGTCGCCCAGCAGACTGACCTGGGTTTTGAGGTCATCGTCAGCTCCATTAACGACACTCGTAAGTTCATCTCCGGCACCTTATACAATGAAAAGTTTGATATTTTCACCCGGATGTCCAACAGTCAGCCAGAAGGGGTGAGCATCAGCCTGAGCCAGGAATCCAATGCCGAACTGCCTAAGGATCTCGCCACCGCCAGCAATCTGCTATCACGCCCAATCCTTTGGCCAGACGGTACCATCTTTGGTTGCCTCGTTGTAGTCAACCCGGCTAATAGCGAAACGGCCAACGCCAATGCCTTTATGCTGGAACCCTTCCAGATCCTGCTGCAACAAGATCTGGCACTCCTGTGCCAAAGTCAGCGCATAGAGTCACTATCGATGCGCGATCGCGATACCGGCATGTTAAACCATTATGGATTTATCATGATGGCCCCCCGCCAGCTCAACTTAGGCCGACGTTTTGGCGCCCATGCCGGCATCTTATTTTTCGAGCTTTATCCCAACCCACCGCTGATCGACAAGATAGAAGACAAACACATTCGATTGCTGGGCAACATCATTCAAGACACCATACGGACTGCCGATATCGCCGCCCATTACAGCCATAGCCAATTTGTTGTGCTGGTATTTGTCGACGCAGAACGAGATCTGAACCATATCAGCCGCAGGGTCGAAAAGTTACTGCTACAGCAAAACGATAGGCTAAAGCTCGACGCTGGCCACTCCTTCTTCTCTCCCGACTCCTCGGCCAAGTTAGCGCCCATGTTGGAACAAGCTAAACAGCAGCTAAAATCACAGCAAACAACTCAAGATGAGGTGCAAGTAAAATAAGCCCTGTTATTTAGCTTTAGGGCTCTTTGTGTCGATTTGGGTATAGGTGTCGTTAGCAGTTTCACTGTCTGCACAAAGCCTGAGAAACCGAACAAATGACAGGTTAAATTGTACTTAAAGGAGATAAAAAGCAGATTTTGTTCGCAAATTTGAAAATTTACATTCTCACAACATATGATTTTTGAGTATGATGTAAACAGTTTGTGCTGTCAGACTTTCGTTTGACGCACCGCACCTAGCGAGTTATGCAATTTAATAATAACAATAAGAGAGCAATACTATGCTACTACAATGCGCCGAAACCAGCCTTTGGCTCAGAGAATCTGGGCATCCTGCCATTACACTACCACGTTGGCAGCAACAAGTTGATCTACTTAACGAATTTTATCAGTCTAAGGCCTGTATCGTCCTGCAACATATCGAAGGCGAATACCAGGTTGTCTGTAGTCGCCAAGATACCGATCTCAACCTCTACGCCGGCACTCTATTTCACGATGCCAGCCTGACCCAGGCGCTGAGCGCCCACACGGGTTATGGTCTGCTGCAGTTCACCAGCAGCCAAGACAGTAAAAGCCACTTAGCGCAATTTTCACAGCTACTTGCCTTGCCTCTATACTGGTCAGATGGTCAACCTTTCGGCGTCATATTGATCTGTGACAGCCAACGCACCAAACATTTTAGGCGCTTATTGCCGTTACTGGAAAACAGCAAGGCGCTGATCCAGTCTGAACTTAAGCATCTGTTTTTAATGCAGCAGATCCAGATGATGTCGGTACAGGACGATCTTACCTGCATGCTCAACCCCTATGGCTTTAACCTGATGGCACCAAGGCAGCTAAGCCTGAGTCGCCGCTTCGGTTCTCACGCGGGTATCGTATTGCTTCAGGATCTGACCCAGTACAAAGGGACATTAGAACAGAGTCAGGGACTAAGGCAGCTGGCGCGGGTGATTCATCATAATATGCGTGACGCCGACGTATCTGCCCGCATCGAGGATGGACTGTTTGCTATTTTGGCCTTTGTCGATAACCAGGCCAATCTGGATGCCTTGACGAAGAGATTACTCAAGCAGATTGCCAAAGAGGAGATAAAAGCTGAGATCGCGATCGGTGTCAGTTTCTTCACGCCTAACACCCATTTGGCGATAGAACCTATGGTAGAAGCCGCAAGGCAGAACCTACAGGCCAGTGTGATTCGCCAGCAAAAGAACTACACGGCTTAGGCCTGGTCAGACTCCTGCGCCTTTGCCCATTGAATAAACATTACGATGGGGAAAGGTGACATCATTACGAGTCCCAGCCCGATCAAGCTAGAAACGAGCAGAATCCCTTGGATCTGCTCAGTCCACTGAGTAAGACCATAGATCCCCAGCCCCGCCAGCACCATGATCAAGCCTAACCAGTGAGCAATTTTCAATCCGGTCATCATCACTTTATCTTTCCTCTTGTTCGACACAAAGATGTCGGCCTTATCTTAACGACAGCAGAAGCAGCTTACCATGAACAAAATATCATGGAAAAACCCTAAAAAGGGCTTTTTAATTGGCCTTAAGCTTGTCAAAATATTCTTCTCGCTGTTTTGGAATCTCTCCCATGTTTAAAAAGTGTATTTTTATCGCAACCGCACTACTCGGTTTATCAGCCTGTCAAAGTGTCTCCATTCTCGACAACGAAGATCTTGATATTCTAGGCACCTGGCACATCGAAGCCACCCAAGGCAAACCAGTGATCGACTATAGTCCGGCGCAGCTGGTCTTCGCCGCAGATGGTGCACTCAGCGGCAACAACAGCTGCAATCAGTTTTTCGGTCAATACCAACTCGATGGTCGCAGCTTAACCCTCTCCCCCGCTGGCAACACCATGAAAGCCTGTGTTGACGCCTTGATGCAGCAAGAGCAAAAGGTGATGCAGTCTATGTCTATGGTGACTCAAGGTACATTAACCAAAGGTAAGCTGCTGCTCAGCGACGCCGACGGCAACACAGTGCTGGTACTCAGCAAGCAATAATCCTTATCTGCCTGCAATAAAAAACCGCCATTTCGGCGGTTTTTTATTATTCCAATTTATTAACTCGCTTGTTTGTCCAGCTGATCGGCCATCACCTGACTAAGCTCGGCATCGGCGTTATAGTGTTCCAGATTCAGCTCGTCTTCCGATTTGGCGATCACTGTGGTGGCGACTAGGTCACCGGAGACGTTTACTACGGTACGTGCCATATCCAAGATACGGTCGATACCCGCGATAATAGCGACCCCTTCCAGCGGTAAACCAACCGTGGTTAACACCAGCGTCAACATCACCAGACCGGCACCAGGCACACCCGCGGTGCCAATAGAGGCCAGGGTCGCTGTCAATATAATGGTGATATAGTCGACCCAGGTCAGATCGATACCGAAGGCCTGAGCCACAAATAGCGCCGTGACCCCTTGATATAATGCGGTACCGTCCATGTTAATCGTAGTGCCTAGAGGCAACACGAAACTGGAGATCTTCTTATTGACCCCCAAGGACTCGCTGGCGCACTTCATACTGGCAGGCAGGGTACCTGCGCTGCTTGAGGTGGTGTAAGCCACCGCCAATGCGCTGCGAATGCCCTTGAAAAACTGCATAGGATTAAGCTTGGCAACAAAGGTCAGCACTAAGCTATAGAAGCCGATAATATGCAGGGCACAGCCGATGTAGACTGCCAGGATCACCTTAATCAGCGGCATCAACATATCCACGCCGTATTGGCCAGCCACCCAGGCCATGAGACCAAACACCCCATAAGGTGCCAGTTTCATGATCATATCGGTCAGCTTGTACATCGCCTCAGCCAGGCTCTCAAACACCTTGATTGCCGGCTTACCATGATCGCCAATCAATACCAGGGCGATCCCTAAGGCAACGGCAAAGACGATCACCTGCAAAATCTGACCACTGGCCAGGGCGGCAATCGGATTGGTGGGTACGATATTGATCAGTGTCTCCATGATAGAAGGCACCTCTTTTACTGCGCCACTGGCCACCTCCGAGGTCATTCCCAGACCAGCACCAGGCTGCATGATGTAGCCCACGGCCAGACCTAACGTGATGGCGATAGAGGTAGTACCCAGATAGAAGGCAAACGACTTAAAACCGATGCGGCCCATCTTGGCAGTATCCTGCATAGAGGTGACCCCCACTATGAGGGAGCAGAACACTAAGGGGACGATCAACATCTTGATGGTGTTGACAAAAAGCGTACCTATGGGCTTAAGCACTACGGCTTGTTCGCCCAGGCCCAGGCCAGTGCAGATACCCAGCAGCATACCGATAAGGATTTGTAGCCAAAGAGGCACAGACATCCAGCCAGACCAGGCACGGCCTAGCCAAGAAGGGGATTGTTGACGCATGTTAATAACCTTGAATCGCGAGAGTGATAGCCCTTGCCGCCGTCATGAAAGACGCGCGTGACGCAGACGCAAATTGGACGGCGATGATAGCAGATAAAAGCGTAATATGCTGTGATTCACATCAAGGGAGAGCCCATCAGGCCTCGAAATAGACAGATTCCTGTTTCGCATCGACCCTGAAGGTATGTAAGGCGGCGGGAGGCTGCTCACGCTCGATAAGATGGCTCCAATAGGCATCGTCAAAGCCATGAAACAGCTGCTCAGCTTTTCCCTGAGCTTTCAGAATTAAGTACCACCACACCAATCCCCACAGGCCAAAGGTCGCCAAGGTAAGCAGAAAATGTAGCAGGTGACTTACCGCTTCCTGTTCTCGACTAAGCTCCAACTTATCCCGCTGATTTGGATTGAGTTTATTAACATTTTGCTGTTCAGAATCACTCATTTCCCCACCCCATAGCCACTTAGCTGACCCATCTTAAAAGCATAGCAGAGTTAGACTTTAGTCTAAGAGCCAATCGAAAAAATTCTGCCTTGGCTTAGCCATGAAGCATGCTAGAGTATGGCCAAATTTGAAGGAGGCGATAATGCAAATAAGAAAAGGCCAACAATCTGATCTCAACGCACTGGTGCAATTTAATCAGGCCATGGCCAACGAAACCGAAGGCCTTGAGCTAGACCAAGCCACGCTGACCCAAGGGGTACAGACACTTCTGGAAAACCCTGCCCGGGGGTTTTACTTGGTGGCTGAAGAAGCAGGCGAGATCTTAGGCTCGCTCATGGTCACTTTTGAATGGAGCGACTGGCGCGCCAAAGATTACTACTGGATCCAGAGCGTCTATATCCGCCCGCAAAACCGTCGTCAGGGGATCTACGCCAAACTGTATCAATCCGTTAAGAAGATCGCCGAAGAAAACGGCGGCGCAGCCAGCTTCAGGCTCTATGTGGAGCAAGAGAACAGCAAGGCGCAGCAGACCTATGAGGCCCTAGGCATGAAACAGAGCTACTACCTGATGTATGAGGAAAAGTAGGTCCATTCATCCCAATAAAAAAACGCCCTGACGGGCGTTTTTTTATTCTGGTAAGTATTTGGCTTAGGCACAAATACTGGTCACCTTAATCGCCAGGCCGCCCTGACTGGTTTCCCGGTATTTCACATGCATATCTTTACCGGTTTCATACATAGTCGCGATCACCTTATCCAGGCTCACCTTAGGCTCACTGTTACGACGCATCGCCATACGGGCCGAGTTAATCGCCTTCACCGAGGCAATCGCGTTGCGCTCGATACAAGGTACCTGCACCTGCCCGGCAACCGGGTCACAGGTCAGCCCCAGGTTGTGCTCCATACCTATCTCGGCGGCGATACAGACCTGAGCCGGATTTCCGCCCATCAGCTCCGCCAACCCGGCAGCGGCCATAGAACAAGCCACTCCCACCTCGCCCTGGCACCCCACTTCGGCACCAGAAATAGAGGCGTTACGTTTATACAAACCACCAATCGCTGCGGCGGCGAGGAAGTAGCGAGTGTACTCCTTCGGCCCCACTGGCTGGATAAACTTATCGAAATAAGCCAGCACCGCAGGAATGATCCCCGCAGCGCCGTTGGTAGGAGAGGTCACCACCCGGCCACCAGCGGCATTTTCTTCGCTTACCGCCAGAGCAAACATATTGATCCAATCGACGATCATCATGGGATCAGACGACAGACGTTCATTGCTCACCAGCTGACGAAAGAGCGCGGGGGCGCGACGTGGTACTCTTAACGGACCGGCCAACACACCTTCGGTCTGACAACCTCGCTCTATGGCCTCCTTCATGGTTAGCCAAATCGCCTCGAAGCCTTCGGCAATATGAGCCTCACTATGCAGCACCTTCTCGTTCGCCATCATGATGGCACTGATGCTCATGCCTGTCTCTTGGCACAGCGCCAACAGCTCGCTCGCATCGGCGAAGGGGTAAGGCAAGATCACTTCGTTAGCCGCCGTCAGGCCAAAGTGCTCTTCATCGACAATAAAGCCACCGCCAATGGAATAGTAAGTCTTTTTATAGACACACAGCTGACCAACAAAAGCGCTTAACGTCATGCCGTTTTCATGCAGTGCCAGCGCCTCGGAGTGAAACACCACGGCCTCGGGTGGGAAATCCACCCCGTGACCTTCGCTGCCCAGCGGCAAACAAGAGGTCATTGCCACCTGGCGAATAAATTCAGGAGTCAGATCGATATCCACTGTCTCAGGGCTGTTACCCGCCAGCCCCATGATGATGGCGCTATCGGTATGGTGCCCTTTACCCGTCAGCGACAGGGAGCCATAAATGTCGACCTTGACGCTGGTAATATTCAGCAATTCTCCACGCTGACGCAGGTCGTCAACAAAACCTTTGGCGGCCTTCATCGGCCCGACAGTGTGTGAGCTGGAGGGACCCACACCTATCTTAAAAATATCAAATGCGCTAACCATAGTTGTTTCCACCATCAATCGCGCGGTGCCAAAACACCGCGCAGATGAGAGCTAATTAAGAGAGCATGCCAAACAGTATGGCGGTCATTGCCAGCAGACCTGCGAGGATCACCAAGATGTTGCTGATACGGCCACGATAAGCCTTCAGCGCAGGCACCTTATAAACCGCATACATAGGCATAAGGTAAAGAATGGCGGCAATAATAGGGCCACCCAGAGCTTCAATCATGCCCAAGATGCTGGGGTTGATCACCGCGACACCCCAGATAGTCAGGAACATAAAGCCCAAAATAAACTTGTCGATCTTGGCATCGGAGAGATCTTTCTTACTGCTACGCAGCTGCTTAGTGATGATCCCCTTAAGACCTTCTGTGGCACCCAGATAGTGGCCAAAGAAAGAGGAGACAATAGCGATCACGGCAATGATGGGGCCAAAATAGCTTACAAAACCACTGGCATGCACGTTGGCCAGATAAGAGAGGATCGGCAGATTTTGAGACTTGGCTTCGGCCAGCTGCGCCGGGCTTAATGACAGCACGCATGAGAAGACAAACAGCATCACGAAACCCACCAACATCATGCTGGTGTTACGCAAAATCACATCGGCCTTCTTAGCGGCTTGATTACCATACTGCTTCTTGAGTGATACCGAGAACTGAGAGATCGCCGGCGAGTGGTTAAAGGCAAACACCAACACTGGGATGGTCAACCACACTGTGCCCAGAAACTCGCCTGTCGCAGGCACTTCCATCAGGGCGTCCATCTTCCAACTTGGGATCAGATAGAGAGACATAAAGGCCAGGATCCCCACCAGCGGATAGACCAGCAGCTGGGTGACCTTAAGCATAAATTTCTCACCAGACACCATCACAGACATCATACCCAGTACCAGAATACCCGATAACAGGAAGCGTGGCGGTGAGGCCATTCCCAACTGGTTAACGATAAAACTGTCGACGGTATTAGTAATTCCCACACCGTAGATCAACACTATGGGATAGATGGCAAAGAAATAGAGTAAGGTGATCGCCTTACCGGCGCCGACACCAAAATACTCCTCTACGACATGGGTAATATCGCTGCCCTGTCGTTGAGAAGAACAGACGAAACGAGATAAACCTCTATGGGCCAGGTAGGTCATAGGGCCGATGATCAACGCCATCAATACCAAGGGCCAAAATCCCCCCATGCCGGCATTAATTGGCAGAAACAAAATACCTGCACCCACTGCGGTGCCAAATAGACTCAACATCCAGGTAGTGTCATTACGTGTCCAGCCAGGGCGCTGGGTAACATTAACGTCAGAGATTGTCGCTTCGTTTTGCATAAATTGACCTTATCGATGCTTTAGCATTCGAGTGTTTCGACGCCCCGCCGAGCAAGCTTTCAACCCGGCGAGTACGACTAAAATTCGCGCTCAGCATATAGCAGCGACCCCGAGATAAATTGATCTGGCGCCTCATTTTGTAATGAAATTTCAGAATAAACCGAGTTTGTGAACTAGGCCCAAATTATTCCGTTGTAAATTTTCACAAAAGCAATCTAGCGATAACCAAAGCGAACCAAAAGCTCACATCCGCGCTACCCTTTTTACAATTGTTCACCAGACGGTATTTAGAGCGACCTCTTACGCAACCCCATTAGAAACGGGTCATCAGCCCTATAGACCCGACTCAATAGGTTAAGCATCTCCCCTTGCCACCGACTCGCCACAGCCATGCATCAAATGTTACTTTGTGGCAAAATAGCACCCTGTCGTTTCATTCACTTTTGGAATACCCCATGCTCTGTGCGTTAACCCATCAATCCACCATCTGCATCACGGTTGGCTCAACCAACCCAGTCAAAATTGGTGCCGCACGTCAGGCGCTCTCGCTGCTGTTTCCCGATGCTGAGATCCGCTGCCAGGGAATACATGCGCCTTCCGGAGTTGCGCCGCAGCCGATGACAGATGAAGAGACCCGCGAAGGCGCCATCAACCGCGCCCGCTACTGTGCAGAGGTGGGGCAGGAGAATGAGCAGCTAAAGGCCGACCTCTATATTGCGATGGAGGGCGGCGTAGATCTGTTCGACCATGGCGCGGCAACCTATGCCTATATGGCTATCATTCACAACAATGAGCTGAGCATAGGACGTAGTGCCCAATTACCACTGCCGGGCAAGGTCTATCAGGCACTGGTGGCCGGTGAAGAGCTGGGCGATGTGATGGACAGGTTGTTCAACACGGTCAATATCAAACAAAAAGGCGGTGCCATCGGCCTGTTTACCCAAGGTAGGGCCAGCAGAGAGAGTGTCTACACCCAGGCGATCGTGCTGGCGATGGCCCCAATACTCAATCCAGAACTCTTCGCATAAGCCAAGTGAACAGCAGACGCCGACAGCTTGCGTCTGCTTAAATACTCTACATTAGCAAAAACTTGCATTTCTAAATTTAGGCGACTAAGTTAGATGTAAACCGCAACTAAATAGCACACTCGGATCGCCACAATGTCTCAACTTTGTCCTTCGACACTCGATGATTCAGCTCCCACACAGACTATAGAACTGCCGCAGACTTGCTCTTCATTGCGCAGCCTCTCCAGGCTGTTGGTAAGGCAGCTTGGCATGCTCAACTCAGCCTGCGGTGATCTACCACTATCACCGGTGCAGGCCCACGCCTTGATTGAACTCGACTCCCAGGAGCTTTCAATAAAGCAGTTGGCGCTGGCGCTGAATATCGACAAGTCCAACGCCAGCCGTGCCGTCAGCCAGCTATGCGAAAAGGGCTTTGCCAAGAGCCGTAACAACCCCAGAGACAGCCGTAGCTCTCTGTGCCAGCTGACCCCTCAGGGCAAACGTCAGCTCACCCGCTTAAATGAGCAACAAAACAAGATGTACCAGGAGATCCTGGCCCAGCTTTCACTTGAGCAGATCGCCCAGCTCGAAGCCAGCCTCAGCCAATATACCCGGGCCATAGAGCTGGCGAACGCCCAGCAAGGCTATGAGATCAGAAGCCTTGAAGAACAAGATAACCGCCATATTGCCCGGGTGATCCGTAACGTTTCTGCCGAATATGGTTTAACCCCAGACAAAGGCTATAGCGTCGCCGATCCCACCCTGGACGATCTCTACAGCGTCTACCAAGGCGACAAGGCGCACTACTGGGTAGTGGACTATAAGGGCTTGGTGATGGGCGGCGTCGGTATCGCTCCCCTACCCGGCCATAGTGAGATCTGCGAACTGCAGAAAATGTATTTCGACCCCAAGCTCAGAGGTAAGGGCTTCGCTAAGCGCATGGCGCTGCAGGCCTTTGAGTTTGCCAGACGCCAGGGATTTAGCCTCTGCTATCTTGAAACTACCGCCTGTTTGCATGAGGCGGTTAAGCTATATGAAAAACTGGGATTCGAACATCTGGATGCTCCCCTTGGTAACACGGGTCACGATGCCTGCGAAATGCCTATGCTGCTCAAACTTTAACCAGAGAAATTACAATTAAATCATCGAGATATTTTGTTACTTCACGATGAGTTAATTTATCTAGTGTTTCCTAAAAAAGCTTGCTAGCCTCAAAGGTAATCCTTGCGCATTCTGGAGATTTGAATGGACTATACTAGACTCCCCCATTCCAGCTTAGACGTCAGTAAAATTAGCCTGGGCACCATGACCTGGGGTGAACAGAATACCCAGGCTGAGGCCTTCGAACAGCTCGACTACGCCATCGGACAAGGCATCAACTTTATCGATACCGCCGAAATGTACCCTGTGCCTCCCAAGGCGGAAACCCAGGGCGAAACCGAGCGCATACTTGGCAACTACCTCAAGGCACGTGGCAATCGCGACAATTTAGTGATCGCCACTAAGGTGGCCGCGCCAGGCGGTAAGAGCGACTATATTCGTCAAAACATGGCGCTGGACTGGCGCAACATACATCAGGCGGTCAACGACTCCTTAGAGCGTCTGCAGATTGAAACCATAGATCTCTATCAACTGCACTGGCCCGATCGCAATACCAACTTCTTCGGCGAGCTCTTCTACCAGCAAGATGACCAGGAGAAGCTCACCCCCATAGTCGATACTCTCGAGGCCCTGGCCGATCTGATCAAGGCGGGTAAGATCCGCTACATAGGGGTGTCTAACGAGACCCCTTGGGGATTGATGAAGTATCTGCAATTGGCGGAAAAACATGGCCTGCCGCGCATCATCAGCGTGCAGAACCCCTACAACCTGCTCAATCGCAGCTTTGAAGTGGGTATGGCAGAGATCGCTCATCGCGAAGAGTTACCTCTGTTGGCCTACTCACCGCTGGCGTTTGGCGCCCTGAGTGGTAAATACCTAAACGGCCAATGGCCAGATGGAGCCAGACTCACCCTGTTCAAGCGCTTCGCCCGCTATACAGGCTCGCAGATGGCCTTAGATGCCACCCAGGCCTATGTCGAGCTGGCACGGGAATTTAACCTGAGTCCGGCGCAGATGGCCCTGGCCTTCGTTAACGGCCGCCGCTTCGTGGGCAGCAACATCATAGGGGCGACCAACCTCGAGCAGCTCAAAGAGAATATCGACAGCGCCTCGGTTAGCCTGAGCGATGAACTGCTAGGAAGAATCGACGAGCTGGCGAGCATCTACCGTATCCCCTGCCCTTAAAAGGGGTTTTGGACCTAGCCAGCCCTAAAAGGCGAAATGCAACTTGCAATAGGCGCTGAGATCTCCCAAGATCTGAGCGCCTTTTTTGTTTGAACCACGCAACGGACCCAATTGATGGAATTTAGCCAGCTGCGCAGTCAGTTTCCTGCCCTCAGCCAGACACTCGGCGACTATCCCCTGGTGTATCTGGACACGGCCGCGACCAGTCAGAAACCCCAAGGGGTGATCGACGCCATGACCCGCTATTACGCCCAAGATAATGCCAATGTGCATCGCGCCGCCCATCAGCTATCCGCCCGAGCCACCAGCCAATATGAGGCGGTGCGCAGCCAGGTTCAACACTTTATTCATGCCGCCAGAAGAGAAGAGATCATCTTCACCCATGGCACCACAGAAGGGATCAACCTGGTCGCCCAAGGGTTAGCATCCCAATTAAAACCGCAAGATCTGATTCTGATCGACAACGCCGCCCATCATGCCAATATCGTTCCCTGGCAGATGCTGGCCAAGCAAACCGGCGCCGAAATCGTCCCCATCCCACTGACCCATGACGCACGTCTGGATCAAACGGCCTACCGTGAGTTGCTCAAACGTCAGCCGCGTATCGTTGCCCTGAGCCATGTTTCCAACGTGCTGGGCACGGTTAACCCAGTAGCCGAGATGGTCAGCCAGGCCAAGGCGGTTGGCGCTCTGACCCTTATCGATGGCGCCCAGGCGATCGCCCATCTTGAGGTGGATGTACAGTCCATCGACTGCGACTTCTACCTCTTCTCGGGCCATAAGATGTATGGCCCGACCGGCGTTGGCATCTTATATGGCCGCTTTGATCAGCTAGACAAACTCGAGCCCCTGCTTACCGGCGGCGAGATGATCAAACAGGTCAGCTTCGAGGGCACCACATTTAATATACTGCCTAATCGTCTCGAGGCGGGTACGCCGCCCATCGCCGAGGTGATTGGCCTGGGCGCCGCTATCGACTTTCTTCAGTCGCTGCCAAGGGCTGAAATCAGGGCCCATGAACAGGTACTGCTCAAACGCCTGCAGGCCGAGCTAAACGCCCTCGGCGGGATCACCCTCTATGGCGCCCACGAAGACAATGTCGGCGCGGTAGCCTTTAACCTCACCGGCGAACATCACCAGGATGTAGGGATCTTGTTGGATCAACAAGGGATCGCCGTTCGCTGCGGTCATCACTGCGCCATGCCGCTGATGCAAACACTGGGCCTTTCAGGCTGCTGCCGTGCCTCGCTCGGCGTCTATTCCAGCGATGAAGATATAAATCGCTTTATCGAGGCGCTACAATCGGTAAAAGACCTTTTGCTTTAATTGACGCTAACTCGCGCCACAACTGACGAAGATGAGTCCTAGATGAGTGATACCCCCTTAAGCCCAGAACCAGAGGCCTTTACCCGCCTCGAACTGGATCCCCAGGAGATACTGCCAAACTTCACCCAGGCGGCAAACTGGCAGGAGCGCTACCGCGCCCTGATGTTGCTGGGCAAACGCCTACCGTCTCTGGACGAGGCTTTACGGCAACCCTCGGCCCAAGTCAGAGGCTGCGAGAGCAACGCCTGGCTCTATCACAGAGAGATTGACGGCAAACATTACTACCTGGCGGACAGCGACGCCCGTATCGTCAAGGGACTGATCGCCCTGCTGCTGACCGTTACGCATGGGCAAGATAAGGCCAGCATCGCAGCCCTGGATCTTGACGCCTATTTCGAGCAGTTGGGACTCAGTGGTCAGCTAAGCCCATCGCGAACCAATGGCGTACTGGCGCTGGCACAGGCGATCAAGGCGGCCGCCAACTAACTCCTCAGCCTTGCTCCTTAGGTAGCGCTTGTTGACATAATATTCACGCCCTTACCCATAGACTTGTCCCCAGCACTTTGTTTTGATTTAGCACCTCAACCGAGGTGCCAATGGGGCAATCTATATGTCAGCAGACACGCAAACCTCTACCGCCTTTTGGCGCCAACATCTTCTAGTACCCGGCATGCTGTTTATCCTGGCTGTCATGCTGATCGAACTGTTTCATATCGACCTCGCCCTCAGCCAATGGCTGTTTCACCTCGAAGGCGGTATCGATGGCTGGCCGCTACGCAGCGCCTGGCTGACAGAAAAACTGATCCATGTCGGAGGCCGCGATCTGGTGATCTTGCTAGGAGTCATAGTCATTAGTCTGCTCGCCCTGAGCAGCAAAAAAGCCACCCTGGCATACTATCGCCGAGGATTGATCTTTCTCTTGATGAGCGTGCTCAGCAGCGTGATATTGGTCAGACTCGGTAAGTCTTTTATTCACCTAGACTGCCCCTGGCATCTGAAGATATTCGGGGGAGCAGCCGATTACTTTTCGCTGTTTTCACCTAAGGTTGATGCCAACTCGCCTGGGCAATGCTTTCCGGCGGGTCACTCTAGCGGCGGCTATGCCTGGGTAGCACTCTACTTCTTTGCCCTTAGCTACGCGCCGCGCTATCGCTGGTTGGGGCTGGGCTTTGGGCTTGGGCTGGGGGTTATCTTTGGCGTGGCGCAGCAGCTCAGAGGCGCACATTTTCTATCACACGACGTGTGGAGTTTGGCGATCGCTTGGTGCTCGGCAATGAGCTGGTATTACGGCTTATTTTTGCGCCGCAAGCGCGACCAGAACCAGACATGTCAGGCGCTGGAGGCTCTTAGCCGCTGATGAGGAAGCGTTAGCGCGCCAGACGGTGGCCGAGATCGGCACGAAGATCCGGCCCCAGATGGTACTGGTCATCCCCACGCCCCTTGGCGACATACATCGCCTGATCGGCCACATGCAGCAGGGCGTCCATATTGCTGGCATGATCGGGATAAACGGCAAAACCTAAGCTGGCTTGAATCCCCTTTCCTGTCTGCAAGAGGGGTTCACCAAAGCCTTCAAACAGTCCTTTAGCAAGTGCTGAGATCTCCTGTTCAAGCATCGCCTCCAGAGGCAGATCTGGCACCATGATGACAAACTCATCACCACCAATACGCGCCACCAGATCCTCTGGCCGCTGCCAGGTTTTTAACCTTTCGGCTGCCGTCATCAAGACACGATCGCCTGCCTGATGGCCAAGGGTGTCGTTAATCTGTTTAAAGTTATTGAGGTCGATAAAGATAAGCACCACTCGCGACTTGATTTGACTCGCTCGCGCTATCGCCTGTGCCAGATGCTGTTCGAGCTGTAAACGATTGGGTAAGCCGGTCAAAGGATCCTGATGTGCCATCTGCTCAAGCTTGTTGTGCAGCGCCTTATCCTGTGTGATATCGCGCACCACACCCACCATCTTAAGCAATTCCCCTTCGCTGTCTTTCACCAGGTTACCCGTCTCGCGCACCCAGCGCACCGAGCCGTCAGGCCAGAGGATACGGTACTCCTCGTCGTGATTCTCACCGGTAGCAATACAGCGCTCTTCGCCCGCCCTAACCTTTTCGCGGTCCTCAGGGTGAACTCGAGAATAGAAGAACTCATAACTTGGGGTGACCTCCCCCAATTTGTAGCCGAAGATGCCATAGATAGCATCGGACCAATAGAGGGTATCTGTGCCAACGTCCCAGTCCCAGGTGCCTATTTGGGCAAAATACTGACTGTGATGATAACGGGTAATATCCTGACGAATATCCTGCTCTAGGGAGTGGTGACGCACTATGAGTAGCTGGCCGCGCGCCTCTTGGCTCAGGCGGGTAAAACTTAAGAACTCACGCCCCAGATTCAAACTGGTCCCCAACTGACGATCGTCAATCTGTCGCAGTTGTGCCCCATTAGAATCTTTAAGCCACAAGGCCAGCGACTTGCCCCTAAGATCGGTCGCCTCCTCCTGCATCAAGCTCACCGCCAGGGCATTATGGGCAAGAATACTGCCCTTAGCATCGATAAGGATAACACCGTCATCCAGTTGGGAGGCTAAGGTTTCAAAGCTTAATGGCTCCCAGCTGCGTCTTCGCAGCAAGAGAAACACCAGCACGCACAGCGCCAGGAGTATCAGTAAGCTCAGCCCCATCATAGCCATATTTAGCGTACCTGGCTTGCCTCAAGGGAGAGAATACAATGGGGAAATCGATATCGATGCATCAGCGCCTCCTAAACAGTTCGGCCTCAACACTCGTCAAGTGAAGGCCAGAATGAGACGCGAACATCGCTCCCCATCAATCACTATTAGCTAAGCATCAAAGCCAGGCGCTGCCAAGTACTTTCGCACTAAAATAAGTAAGTTAAGCCTCGACCTGTGTCTGCATTCTGCGCTGTTGTAGGCGTTGAAGCAGGCGACCTAAATAGGCGCCTAAGATCATCGCCGCCATGAAGGCCAACGCCAAGGGATCGAAACTGGAGAGATTCACCACAGCTGGGCCCGGACAGATACCTAACATGCCCCAGCCCAGGCCAAATAGCCCAGCACCCACCACCAGAGGACCATCGATACGTGTCTTGTTTGGCACCTGATAATGACTATCCAGCACAGGACCTAACTTTTGGGCCATTCTGGGTTTGACCCACAAGAGATAAACGGGCAGATAGACACTAAGGGAACCGCCCATCACCAACATTAAGCTGGGGTCCCACTGACCACTCGCGATCAAGCTGACATCCAAAAAGCCCAGCACCTTAGCAGGATCGGCAAGGCCCGAGAGCAGTAGACCGGCACCAAACAATAGGCCCGAGAGTAAAGCAATTAAATTACGCATATCGCCCCCTAGTTCAGCAACACGGCGGCAGCTATGCCCACCAACATGAACACCAGCGACGCGGCAATGGAGCGCGGCGACAAACGGCCGATGCCGCAGATGCAATGACCGCTGGTGCAGCCGTTGCCCAGAGAACTGCCTATGCCCACTAGCAAACCTGCCAGCAGTAGGGTCGGCAAGGCGATCCCCCCGGCACTCAAGACCACAGGTTCAATCGCCAGCCACTCCTTAAGTGGCGCGGCCAGCAACAGGCCGCTTAACACCAGCCCTGCGAGAAAATAAACTTGCCAGCCCAATATGGACTTAGACTCGCGGCGCCACAGGGCGCCATATATGATGCCGCTAATACCGGCGATTCGGCCGTTAACGACCAAAAGCAGGCTTGCCGCCAAGCCAATCAATAGACCACCGCACAAGGCGATAGCGAGTGATGAAAACATCGAGTACCTCTTTCATCTGTCGCGAAAAGAAAGCGAGAGGGCCATTCGACCCTCTGGTGAAAATTTAAAGAGTGGCAAACTTGTAGGTGCGATAACCGCCGATGAGGTTACGCGCCCGATAGCCATTGTTGACCAGCTGACGATAGGCCACATTACCCCGCAGCCCTACCTGACAGAAGATCACTATCTCCTTGTCTTTAGGCAGCTCATGCATGCGATCGCGCAGCTCGTCCACCGGAATATTAACCGCGCCCTCGAAGCCACCATTTTTAAGCTCGCCAGGGTTACGCACATCCAGCAGCAGTTGATCATCACTGAGATCATCTATCTGATCGAAATGAATCGGTGTGGCATCACCCTTGATGATGTTGCTGGCCACAAAAGCGGCCTGATTGAGGACATCCTTGGCACTGCCGTATGGCGGTGCATAGCTCAGCTCCAGGTGCTGAAGCTGCTCAACCGTCATGCCGGCGCGTTGGGCAACCGCCATCACATCGATGCGCTTATCGATACCATCTTTGCCCACGGCCTGAGCCCCTAAGATGGTACCCTTAACGGGATCGAACAGCAGTTTGAAAGAGACTACCTCGGCGCCAGGATAGTAACTGGCGTGGCTGGCTGTGTGCACATAGACCTTCTCATAGGCGATGTCAGCCTGTTTAAGCTGTTTCTCATTCTTGCCGGTGGCAGCAACGGCCAGATCGAACACCTTACAGATCGCCGTCCCCTGAGTGCCCTGATAATGCTCCTGGCGGCCAAACATGTTGTCGGCGGCCATGCGGCCCTGACGATTTGCCGGGCCCGCCAAGGGTACCAGGCAAGCCTGACCGGTAACGAAATCTTGCTCCTCGACGGCATCGCCCACCGCATAGATAGCGGGGTCGCTGGTCTGCATCATGGTGTTCACCGCGATACCACCAAGCTCACCAATCTCCAGTCCCGCATCGCGGGCTAGCTGCGTCTCGGGGCGCACACCAATGGCCATGATCAACAGATCTGTATCTAGCGTCTCGCCGTTGCTCAAGGTGAGGTTAAGGCGTCCCTTTAGATGCTGATGGGCGGTCTCTTCACCGGCGGCGTCGCTCGCCACGTGAGTTTGCGCCTGATAATTGACTTCTTTCAACGCCGTATCCAGGCGCAGATCAACACCTTGCTCGCGGATCGCCTGATGGACAAAGCCCGCCATCTCACGGTCAACAGGGGTCATCACCTGAGGTGCCAGCTCCAGCAGTGTGGTCTTAATACCTAGATAATGCAGGGACTCCATCATCTCCAGGCCAATAAAACCACCACCAACAACCGTAGCGTGTTCGACATTGTTCATCTGGATCGTTTGCAGAATGCGATCCATATCGGGAATATTGCGCAGCGAATGGGTTAACGGGTTGTCTATGCCAGGGATTGGCGGCACGATAGGCGCCGCACCAGGGCTGAGCAGCAAGGCATCATAACTTTCCTGATATTCGCTGCCATCACTCAGACGTCTGACGGTTACTAACTTAGCGGCGCGATCGATAGCAACCACCTCATGCATCACACGTACATCAACGTTAAATCTGGCTTTAAAGCTTTCCGGAGTCTGCAGCACAAGGGCGCTGCGCTTAGCGATTTCGCCACTGATATGATAGGGCAGACCACAGTTGGCAAATGACACATACTCACCGCGCTCAAACATGATGATTTCGGCGGTTTCGCTGAGTCTGCGCGCCCTTGCCGCCGCCGATGCGCCACCCGCGACGCCGCCTATGATCAGTATCTTCTTCATCTCAATGCTTCTCCTACTGCACAAATCAGACCTTGGCCGAGAGTGTATTACATTCGCCAATACATGCAAATTCCTTTTATTAGAAAAATCTAAGTGAATAATAAAAACAGTGATCTCGGTGGCATCACCGACAATCAATTGCAAAAATTTGTCACACTAAAAGCCAAGTCACACAGGTATATTTGGCGAAGATAGCCCTTTACAGGCTTACCTTAGCCACATAAGATCCAGCCACTCTACGCAAAAGAAAGATACCTCGATGACCAAAATAACCATTACCCGCCCCGATGACTGGCATGTACACCTACGCGATGGTGACGTGCTGGCCGATACCGTAAGAGACACTGGCCGTTACATGGGCCGCGCCATCATCATGCCAAACCTGGTGCCTCCGGCCACCAATGTCGACTCGGCGCTGGCCTACTATGAGCGCATCAAAGCGGTCTGCACCACCAATTTCGAACCTCTGATGGTGCTCTACCTGACCGACAACACTACGGCTGACGATATCCGAGCTGCCAAGGCCTCAGGGAAGGTGGTTGCCGCCAAGCTCTATCCTGCGGGCGCCACGACTAACTCCGACTCGGGTGTGACAGATGTGAAGAACATCTACCCAGTACTCGAGGCGATGCAGGAAGTGGGCATGCTGTTCTTGGTCCACGGTGAGGTAACAGATTCGAGCATCGACATCTTCGACCGCGAAGCCACCTTTATCAACAATACCCTCAAGCAGGTAGTTGCCGACTTCCCGTCACTTAAGATAGTGCTGGAACATATCACCACCAAAGATGCGGTGGATTTCGTCATGGGCGCGCCTGACAATGTGGCCGCGACTATCACGGCTCACCACCTGCTTTATAACCGCAACCATATGTTGGCCGGCGGTATTCGTCCTCACTTCTACTGTCTGCCTATTCTCAAGCGCAACACCCACCAGCAGGCACTGCTGGCGGCGGCAGCGAGCGGCAGCAAGAAGTTCTTCCTGGGCACCGATTCGGCGCCACACGCCAAAGATCGTAAAGAAGCCGCCTGTGGCTGTGCGGGTTCCTACACGGCTCATGCCGCCATTGAGCTTTATGCCGAGGCGTTCGAGTCAGTGAATGCTCTGGACAAATTAGAAGCCTTTGCCAGCTTCAACGGCCCGGACTTCTACGGCCTACCGCGCAACACAGACACCATCACTCTGGTCAAGCAAAGCTGGGAAGTGCCAGCCACTTATCCACTGGGTGACACAGGCGTCGTGCCGATCCGCGCTGGTGAAACCATAGAATGGCAGGTTGAAGCCTAATCATTGCTCATCTCGCCAATAAAAAACACCGCCCGATGGCGGTGTTTTTTTTATCTTAACTTTCTGTTTCAGTTAGTCTTATTTAAGCGCTTGGCTGAGTTCCAAGTTGAGGCTAAGCCTGAGACTGGGTTAAATCATAGGGTAGCCAGATGCGCACCACTAACCCCTTCTGCTCACGATTATGCAAACTGATGCGACCATCATGGGCCTCGATGATCTCCCTGCACAAGGCCAAGCCTAGTCCGGTGCCAGAGTGCTTGGTGGAGTAAAAAGGTAGCAGCGCCTGGGTTAATACCTCCGGCGACATACCACTGCCCTCATCGGCTATCTCGATATTCACCCCGTCACTGCCATCGGCCAGATGCTGCTCATTAACACTCAAGGTGATCGCCTCCTCCTTCGAGCCTGACTCGTGGGCATTTTTCAGCAAATTCAACAACACCTGTTCCAGCTGAATAAGGTCAAAGTAACCGCAGCGCCGGGGCAGTTCGCCCACTAAGGTAAAACCAAAATGCTCCGCCAACTGAGCCACCAGCTTGTGCCAATCCACCTCGCTACGCTTGGGCAGAGGCAGTTTAGCAAAACGGGCATAGTTGAAGATAAACTGACTCAGGTGGGTAGTTCTGTCCTCTATGGTATCGAAGATAAGCTTAAGCTTAGGGTCATCAAGCGGCGCGGTGAGCTTGCGCCCCGAATTCACCATAGAGGCGATAGGCGCCACCGAGTTGTTGAGCTCATGGCTGATGATGCGGATAACCTTCTTCCACACCGCCACCTCCTGACGGTTTAGCTCCCGGGTCATCTGCTTAAGCAGGATAAGATGATGATACTGACCATTGAGCAGAAAGCGCCCGCGAGAGAGATGCCAGGTCTCATCTTCGCCGCCCTCATCTAGGCTTGCGAGTGTAAACAAGCCACCCTTGGGATTATTAACTGCGCTCGCCAGCTCTTCACTGACGCCACTTAGCAGCTCATCTAGCATGCCCCCTTCGATCCTGGCTCCCTTGGCAAACAGATGACGGGCGGCGTCGTTGGCATAGATGATGCGCTGGCGATCATCGAGCAATACCATCACATTGGGAGAACTTTGGATCACCTTGTCCAGCAGCAGCTCACGCTGATAGATATACTGACGCTCGCGGCGAAGTACCGCCGCCGACTCGTTAAACAAACGCGACAACGCCTTAAGCTGACTGTCGCCGCTCTCGGGAATATTGACGCTGAAATCATTGTCTTTGATGTTAAGCAGTCCAACCTCCAGCGCCTTGAGACTGGTGGATAGCCCTTGGGTCAACCAGCGGGTCAAGAGCCAAACCAAGGCACCAGCCAGCAGCATAGCAGTCAGCACAGACCCTAGGGTCAGGCTCTGCGACAACTCAGGTACCAGTTTTACTAACAGCAAAGCAAACAGGCCTATCGCCAATTGACTGGCTATCACATTGCCCCAGATAAGCTTAGTGCGCAGCGTCAGGATCATTTCTCGATCCCAAATTTTTCCATGCGGCGATAGAGCGCCTGACGACTTAAGCCCAGCGACTTGGCCACACGGGCGATCACCCCGTTATGCTCTGCCAGAGCCTGCTCGATATCGGCTTCGGTAGGCTCGCTGCGGCTGGTCTCAGCCACATCAGGTGCACCTTCAGCAGTAGCGGTTTGCGCTTGGCTAACAGCAGAGGGATTCGCCTGCGGCGCCTTGTTGAATGCCGCCACAGGTTGCTCGCCGCTCACAGGCTTCAAACCAAAGTCGGCCATGGTCAGTGTGGGGCTGGCGGCCAGGATCACCGCTCGCTTACAGGCATTCTCCAGTTCGCGCACATTGCCCGGCCAAGGATAGCTGACTAACGCCTGTTGGGTGGGCTTACTCAGGCTAAAGTCCTGACCGATGAAGTGATTCACCAGGGGCAAAATATCATCCTGACGCTGATTAAGGGGCGGCAGGGTCAGTTCGATCACATTGAGGCGATAGAAGAGATCCTCACGGAAACGACCGCTGGCAATATCATCGGCGAGATCCGCATTGGTAGCGCTGATCACCCGCACCTTGACCTTGCGGGTCTGATGGCTGCCCAGACGCTCGAACTCGCCGGTCTGCAACACACGCAGCAATTTCACCTGTCCAGACAGTGGCAGATTGCCTATCTCATCGAGAAACAGGGTGCCACCGTCGGCGGCCTCGAAACGGCCAATACGCGTCTTATTGGCGCCGGTAAAGGCGCCCGCCTCAGCGCCAAACAGCTCTGCCTCCAGCAGCTCCATAGGTAGCGCGCCTATATTCACCTTGATGAAGGGCTTATGCTTAAGGGGCGAGTTAGCGTGCAGTATGTCCGCCAGCTTATCCTTACCGGCACCGTTGGGCCCTGTGATTAACACTGACACGTCGGATTTGGCGATCTGCAGCGCCAGATCGATGCAGCGCTGCATGGCGCCGCTACCGAAGACGATGCCGCAGAGATCGGCATCCTTTATCGCCGACATCCGCTGATGCTCGGAGCGCGCCAGCTGCGAGTTTTGCCGCGACAGGGCGTGAAGGGATATCAGGTTGTTGACGCTGTTAAGCAGCTTATCATCATCCCAAGGCTTGCCCATGTAGTCGGCGGCGCCCTCTTTTACCAGCTCCACCGCCAGCTCCAGTTGAGTCCAGGCGGTCAGGAGTATGATGGGCAGCTGGGGCTGACAGGCGCGAATGTCGTAGAACAGGCGCTTGCCCTCTTCGCCTGAGGTGGTGTCCTGGGTGAAGTTCATGTCCTGGATCACCAGGGCGATCTCCTGCTCGGCCACCAACGTCAGGGCTTCGTCCGGCGAGAAACAACTTAGGGTCTTAAATCCATTGAGTTCCAGCATCAAAGAAAGCGCGCTGCAAACTGCCTGGTTGTCATCGACGATGAGAATCGTATCCATATCTTCTAATAGGGTCTGTTGACCTTTCCTGTTTGTTTCTGCAGCCGTTTGTCTGTGATTGATACCAGACAAAACCTGTATCCTATAGTTGTTCTACTCTAACTGGCGAGAACGCCGTAGAAATGACCTACAAACGCTGCCCAAGGGGTTCATCTAAACGCCTCCTGCTCTGTGTTATACGCAATTAACATAGAGCTGCTATGCCGCATTGCGCATGCCTTGAGAAAAATGCGTTTAGATTGAACATAAATTAAACCTGAAAGATAAACAGACCCTAAGCCTTTTACACATAAAAACAACAAACTAACCGAAAGCGCCGCCGATGAAAAGGGCAAACGCGTCCGGTGAGTCTGTGGTTAACGACCTTGGGTTAACATTCTTGTGTTAGACGCTGCGGGTCGCCATGGCCGGCGAGATGTTCGCCGCCTTGCGTGCCGGCAATACTACGGCAACCGTGGTCACCAGCAACATACCCACTACCGTCAGTACCGGGTAGAGGAGGTTGAGCTGCGGCAGATCATAGTACTTCATCAACTGCTGCCCCAGCAGTACCGCCAGACTAGCGCCTAATATCCCACCCGAGAGACAGATGAGGTAGTTCTCCACTAGGAAGAGGCTCAAGATATCTCCCTTGGTCGCTCCCAGAGCGCGACGAGTGCCTATCTGCTTGGTTCGGCGCTGGATATTGAACATCACCATACCTGTCAGGCCCAGGCTGGTTATCAACAGCAACAGGACCACCATCATAGAGAGCACGGTAATCATCAGCTCGTGATCTCTGTAGGAGCGCTTCTTCACTTCGGCGACAGACTGAAAATCGTCGATCACTCGGTTAGGATTCTCCTTCATCAACGCCTTGGTGATGGCATCCTGCAACGCCTCATGCTGACTGGGCTCCGCACGCACCATATAGCTATAGCCCGCAAAGTCGACGTTGTGGATCACACTGTATTCAAGCTCGTCGCTGTCGACCCAGGCGCCCTGAAACTTCTCCACTACGCCAACCACCTCAAGCTGCTCATCATCGACATAGAGCAACTTACCGATGGCCGACTCACCCGGCCATACCGCCTCACCCAATGCCTTGGAGATGATCGCCAGCTTACCGGGATCGTTGACGCTCTTATTGATCTCATCGGCGTAGAAATTACGCCCCTCGACGAGCTTGAGCCCAAGCGTCTTAACGGTATGCTCTGTGCCCAGGTACATGGCAAACTGTGGCGTTGACTTGGCCGTCTCAGGATCTGGCCCCAGATTGAGGGTGCTCGACCAACCACTGCCGCTCAGGGGTAACATGTTGGTGGAGGTTGCCGCCTCTACGTTAGGCAAAGCGCGCAGAATCTGCTGATCGATCTTATTTTGCTGTTCGCCATCTATGCTGGGATCGAAGTTAAACACACTAAAGGTCAGTACCTGCTCTTCGTCTATGCCAGAGTCGCGCTGCATCAACTGCAGACGCTCATGAATGATGAAACTGGCATTAGCGACAATCGCCACCGATAGGACTATCTGTACAAACAGCAATACTGGGCCACTCTTACTGCGCAACAAGCTGCTAAAAATTGGTTTAATATTAAGCATTTTCAATCCCTTATTGGCTCTTCAAGTAGACGCTTGGTTTAGTGCGGCACACCACCCAGGCAGGATAGAGTCCGGCCAGCAGTGCGGTACCCACGGCGATAGCTGGAGTGATCAGCCACATACTCATAGAGAGATGGGTCAGTCCCTCGGCAACGCCAAAGCGCGCAGACAGGGCATAAAGAGCACCCCAGGCCCACAACAGCCCCACCAGGCCACCAAACAGGCCGATAACCCCTACTTCCACCATGTACTGAGAGAAGATTTGCGCACGGCTGGCACCGATGGCACGTCTGACTCCCACTTCGGGGGCACGCTTAAGAAACTTGGTCAACATCAGGCCGAGAATATTGACCAGGCAGACGCTGAGGAACAGGGCGCTTAACCCCACCAATATCTTATTATCTTCCGGCACCACATGGCTGCGCTCCAACCAGCCTGCGACGTCAGACATAAGCAGGGAATCTTCAGGCGACTTGTTATCAGTAAAACGACCCAACGCCTTCTGCTGCTCCACATAGTTGGCGAGATAGCTCTTATAAGCGGCGCGATCTTCACTCGTCGGCAGATAGGTCCAAAACTCCAGCCAAACCTTCTCCGAATTCAACCTGTCCTGATAGTTGTTCATCTGCTCATATTTCCAGCCAGATGAGTTACCCCAGATGCTGAACTCCTCGTTAGCCGCCAGGGAAAATGGAACAAAGATCTGCTCCGATTTAGCAAAGGCGCCACTGGTGGGGTCGTAATACTTAGGCTGAGGATTCCAGTCGCCAATCACCCCCACCACCTGATAGGGCTTACGGTTAAGGTAGATGGTTTTGCCCACGCTATTCTCACCGCCAAACAATTTTTGGTTGAGCTTCTCACCGATCACCGCCTGATAGGCGGGATTCAGATCCACCTCCTTGTCCCAAGGATTACCAAAGACAAAGGGCACTTCAAACATCTTGAAGAAATCACCATCTGTGACTCTAATACCTTGCAACCTTGGCAACACCTCTGGGTTATCTGTCTGCACCGCCATGCCGCTACGAAACATCGCCGCTTGAGCCGGAGCCTTATTATCTTTACGCAGGTTCATCGCATCCTGATAGGTGATCAGGCGATGAAAATCATCCCAGGAGTCCGGTCCCTGTGACCAGAATTGAATCGCGTTGAGCTGCTCGGAGCGCTCCCCCGCTGGGTTATAGGCCATCATGCTGTAAACGTTTAGCGTTGTGATGGTGATGCCTATTCCTACGGAGATGGCTAACACCATAAGCAGCGACATAATCGGTGTCTTGCGGATACTGCGCCAGGCCAGATCGACGTAATATAAAAACATATTTACTCTCCTTAGCTGGCGGCTTTTTCGGCCGAGTCCACCAGATGCGGTTGACCGCCCTGATAAAGGGTAAAGTCACACACCTGACCATCGACGATCTGAATATTGCGCTGGGCGCGGCGCGCCAGCTCGGGATCATGGGTCACCATGATGATGGTAGTACCCGCCTTATTGATCTCTTCTAAAAGCTCCATCACCTGACGAGCCATCAGGCTGTCCAAGTTACCTGTTGGCTCGTCGGCGAGGAGAAATCTTGGTTCGCCAGCCAGGGCGCGGGCAATCGCCACACGCTGCTGCTGACCACCGGAAAGTTGTGACGGCAGATGCTTCATACGCGCCCCCAGGCCCACCTGCTCCAGCGCGGCCTTCACCCGGCGCTGACGCTCCTTGGCGCTAAAGCCGCGGTAGCGCAATGGCACCTCGACATTCTCCGCCAGATTAAGATCCGGGATAAGGTTAAAGCCCTGAAAGATAAAGCCTATCTTCTCGTTGCGAATGGCTGCCGCCTTGTTGTCGCTCAGGTTAGAGATGTTGACATCGTCCAGATGATATTCACCGTGGGTAAAGCCCTCTAACAGGCCGGCAATATTGAGAAAGGTCGTTTTGCCTGATCCCGATGGCCCTGTGACGGCCACAAACTCGCCCTCTTTCACCTCGAGATTGAAATCCCGTAACGCATGGGTTTCCACCAAATCCGTTTTAAACACCTTGTTGATATTTTTCATCGTTAACATGGGTTGTTTCCTTCATTTTTTGTATCGCGTTATTCAGTTTGTTATTGCACCAATGTCAAAATGCTTTAGGACAATCGGGCCAATAACCATTGAGTGAGATCACCGCCAACCTTGGCGACGTCGGGAAGTTGGTTTGTATCGACGGCCTGACCATGCATGCCGGTCGCTTCTAAAATGTTGAGTCCAAGCAGGAACCAGTCTGAGGCATCCTGGGTATAGACCTGAGTCGCCACCAGCAGGAGCAATAAGGCCAGGCCTGAGACGACTTGCTGCGGATTAAGCTTTAATATCAGGGTCTTCATCGCTGCGCTCCTTAGCGGATCAATACTTGTTCCGCGTTCTTAAAGGCATCTGTGGAAGAGATAATCCACTGATCACCAGCCTCGCCACCCGAGATCACCTCGATATGACTCATGCTACGTGCCCCAAGCTGGATCTCGGTGCGCTCGGCCAGCTCCCCCTCGACCGCATAGACCAGGGTACCGCCGCCACTGTTGACGAAGGGGCCACGCTTGACCATGAGCACGTCGGGACGGTTTTCCAGTAGCACGCGGGCCGACAAGCGCTGGTTCTGACGCAGGTGTAACGCCTCTTGCTGCTTAAAGCGTACTCGGGTGGTGACCTCACGGTTGCGCACCTCAGGCGAGATGGCCGACAGTTTGCCCATCACCAGCTGACCGCCGAAATTAAGCTCGACATCCATGCCAATCCCCAGCTCGTCGGCGTAGGATTCAGGCACCGCCAGCTCGGCCTCGAAGGCGCTAAGATCCACCACGGTCAATATCGGCTGGCTCTGGCCGATGCGGGCCTTCTGCTCTGTCAACCAGTTACCTATGATGCCACCGACAGGGGCCGTGATATTTAGCGCCGCCACCTGACGTTCCAGCTCGCTAACCACTAAGGCCTGACGATCCACCTCGGAGGCCTTGTTTTTCAGCTCAAAGCTCAAGGTATCTTTCATCAGCTCGGCTTCCTGCTGAGCGTGTGCATAGAGCAACTTGGCCTTGTGCAGCTCATCCTTGCTCTTCTCATAATCTATCTTGGAGATCAGGCTAGACTCGATCAGCTGATCGCCACGACGGCTCTCGCGATCGGCGGCCTCAAGATCCACCTTAGCCATATCCAGGGTCTGTATCGCCTTAAGCTGGTCGCGGCGAGCGTCGAGACGGGCACGCTCCAGAGCGCTCTGCATCCCTTCCAGCAGCGCCTGTTGCTGCTTGAGGCTGTTGGTCAGGCTGTGGCTCTCAATGGTTGCCACCACTTGGCCCTGCTCCACCTTGTCACCTGGGTTGGCGATAAGGGTCACAGTGCCCTTCTCCGGGGCGTAGAGGATAGGGGCATTGGCGGCGACTATCTTGCCAGTCGAGGCAATATCGCGAACCAGAGTGCCGCGCTCCAGGGTGGCAAAACGCAGCTCGCTGCGGTCAATCGACTCGCTCACGCTACTGCCACTCACACTGGCCCACACCAGGCCAGAAACTAAAAGTACACCTGCGCCGATAGTGACAGGCCATTTAATGCGGCGTCCTAGACTGGGGGCAACTTGCTTATCTTGTCCGCTGGTATCTTTAATCATTGTTTATCCCTAACAGTGTCCGTTACTCGACTGAGTCGAATTCTGCCCATTAGGATTACAATTGCCGTGCCAACTTTTATATTTGCTATTTTTCAATACTTTAGATAAGAATGTCCGCTAGACGCCCCCCTAAAAGTGTCCGCGGACACCCGTAAAAGTGTCCGGTCATTTTCCCCAGGTGTCCGCATATGAGGAAAGCCTGACATATGAGAAAGCGCGGACGTATGAAAGCGTGCGGACAAATCATGAAAACGGTAGGAAGATTAGCGAGCTGGTGCGCAGCCCTTACCGCTGAAGAGCAAGGGACTGCGCCAATGAAGGGCTATCATGAAGGGCTATCAGGAAGAGCTATCAGGAAAGAATTAGAACGCCCGGGCAAAGATGGTGAAGGCGGCGATGATGGCCACAAACCAAGAAAGAGAGCGTAGCGTGCTCTTATCCATGAGATAGAAGAGGTGATAGGCACATCTGGCCGCCACATGCACTAGGGCCAACAAGCCGACGGTGTCGTCGACCTTATCTCGCGCCATTACGGTCAGCGCCGCCACCGCGAAGATCAGTAGGGACTCAAAGGCGTTCTGATGTGCCGCTAAGGCCCGGGCACCAAATCCCGTCAGCTGAGCCTGCTGGGTTCTGGGATAGGCATTATCATAGCCCCCCTGTTTGGCCATCGCCATGCCCACAGGCACCTTGGCCAGATAAGGTAGCAACATGGCAAAGAGTAAACAGCCCAAAAGCATAGTCATTAATATTCTCCTGAATTATCTCGCCCTGTCCAAGGCTTGGCACAGAGATTCAACCCCTAAGATGGCCCTTGGCGCGGCGCGATGCAAGAGGTCGGCATCTAATTGATAGATATGGCGCTGTTTCACCGCAGGGATCTCCTGCCAGGCCGACCAGTCGATCCCGCGTACATTACCCTCATCCTGGCTCTGCAGAATCACCTGAGGTTGCTTGAGCAGCACGGCCTCCAGGCTCACCTGAGGATACTCATTGCCAGAATCTCGAAATACATTCTCGCCATGACAGACCTCAATGATCTGCTCAATCCAGCTTCCCTTGGCCACCGTCATCAGGGGCACAGACCAGAGCTGATAAAAGACGCTCACCGGCGCCTTGGCCCTGTTCTCCTTTCTTAGCGCCTTGAGACCAATAAGATACTGCTCAGCCACCCGCTCTGCCTCCTGATCCTTGCCAGTCAGCTTGCCCAGCGCCAGCAGATCTTCAGCCACCGCCTCCAGCGTCTTAGGGTCACTGTTATAGATGGGATAACCCAATTGAGTCAGACGCTCGATATCCTCGCGCTTATTACCGCTACCCCAGATAACAATCAGATCAGGATCTAACTCGATCACCCTCTCTATCTGTATGCCGTAGTAGCCACCGATCCGCGGGATCGCCTTGGCCGCATCGGGAAAATCGGCGTGATCTGTAGTCGCAACCACCCTATCCCCCGCCCCTATACTAAACAGCATCTCCACCCCATGGGGCGACAAGGCGATGATCCGCTTCGCAGGCGCCGCCTTAAGCCCAGGCACGCACAGCAACAAGGCCAACATCAGCCACAGCCTAACCCTTATCTTCATCGATTCATTTTCCCTTTATTAATATCTGTCCAGCCGATCACCGCAGGAGAATTTCAATCTGTTTGCTTCTGTGGTTAAGCCCGCGCAGACAATACCGCCACAGAGGCAAACAGGCAGAAATCTAAATTGCGTCATGAAGCCCATATCCTTCATTTCAAACGGTTTGCTTCTGTGGCTAAGCCCGCGCAGACAATACCGCCACAGGAGCAAACAGGCAGAAATCTAAATTGCGTCATAAAGTGCTCTAGTGCAAGGCGCCCCGCAATGAACGGCGAAGACATACCTACTGGTAGGCGAGCCGTGAATGAGGACGCAACGCCGAAATTGAGCACTGCAATAGCAATTTTCAGTAGTCGAAGCCGAGCTGGGCTTTAACGCCGTCCTCAAACGCATGTTTTATGGGCTGCACCTCGCTCACCGTATCCGCCAGCTCCAAAATCGCCCTATGACAGGCACGCCCTGTAATGATGACATGCTGCATGGGCGGACGATTCTTAAGTGCCGTCAGTACCCGGTCCAGATCCAGGTAGTGATAGCTCACCATGTAGGTGAGCTCATCGAGCAGCACTATGTCTATGGTGTCATCGCTCAGCAGAGTCTCGGCTGCCTCCCAGGCGCTCAGCGCCGCCAGAGTATCTTTCTCTCTGTCCTGGGTCTCCCAGGTAAAGCCCGTGGCCATCACATGAAACTCGACGCCAACTTGCTCTAACACGGCGCGCTCGCCGCAGGGCCAGTTGCCCTTAATAAACTGCACCACGGCGGCCTTCTTGCCATGACCCACGGCGCGGGTGATATTGCCAAAGCCCGCCGTGGTCTTCCCCTTGCCGTTCCCCGTCATCACCAGCAAGACCCCTTTTTCGGTCTGGGCCTTGGCGATCTTGGCGTCGACCGCCTCTTTTACCTTCTGCTGGCGCGCCTTATGACGCTCGGCCTTGTCCGCTAACTGCTTGTCACTGTTCATCCTGTTCCCCTGTAAATAATTCATTTGCTCCAGTCGCCCTTTAGCGGTTTCTCTGCAGCAGTGCGCTTACGCGTGTCATATCCAGATGTTCGGCCAGCGTATCGGCCAGGCGATCTAACTGCGCCTGCTTAATTGCCTGAGTGTCGATAACCGCAGCTTGTGTCAATCCCGCCCAGCTCAGTAGCAGCTCACAGGCGGCGGGGGTATCGAACAGGCCATGCAGATAGCTGCCCAAGATCTGCCCATCCGCCGACACTGCGCCGTCGCTAAAGTGCTTGCCATCATCTCCCTCAAGCGACAAAGGATGCTTTGACGAGGACAGCACCTTGGAGCGGCCACAGTGGATCTCATAGCCAGTCACTGGCGCCGTCTCACCCTGCAAGTGCAGGCTACCGCTCACCTGAGCCAGACGCTTGCTGGCCGTCAACTCGGTCACTATGGGCAGCAGCCCCAGGCCATCGCTTTCACCCGCCTCACCCTCGACCCCTTGGGGATCTTCAATCGCCAGCCCCAACATCTGATAACCGCCGCAGATGCCGATCACCTTGCCACCATATCTTAGGTGCGCTTTAAGCATGCGATCCCAGCCCTGCTCCACCAGGGTGGCCAGATCCTGACGCACGCTCTTGCTGCCGGGCAGTATGATGAGATCCGCCTGTGGCAGTGTGCCATCGAAGGCCTCGGTCACTGTCTGATAGCGAAAGTCGATCTCAGGATGCAGCCTGAGGGGATCGAAATCCGTGTGGTTGCTGATGCGGGGAAAGACCAACACCAACACCCGAAAACGGGCGTTGCTAGCACTCACTTGACGGGCATCCAGGGCGTCTTCCGCCTCAAGATGCAGATCCTTAAGGTAGGGCAAGACACCAAGCACAGGCTTGTTTATCCTGGCCTCCAGCCAATCCAGCCCCGGCTGTAACAGCGCAATATCGCCGCGAAAGCGGTTGATCACCACGCCCTTAACCCTGGCCTGTTCCGATTCAGACAGTAATTCCAAGGTGCCGACGATATGGGCAAATACGCCTCCCTTGTCGATGTCGGCGATCAGGATCACCGGGCAGTCGACCTCCTCGGCAAAGCCCATGTTGGCGATATCCCCCTCGCGCAGGTTGATCTCCGCCGGGCTGCCCGCTCCTTCCACCAAGATCAGCGCATATTGCTCTCTTAGGCGCGACAATGAGTCGAGCACCGCCGCCATCGCCTTGGTGCGATAGCCCTGACTATCCTTGCCGAAATAGGCTTTACCGTCCATGTGCGACAGCGCCTTGCCCTGTACAATCACCTGCGAGCTGGTATCTGAGTTGGGTTTGAGCAGAATCGGGTTAAAGTCTGTATGGGGAGCCAGATAACAGGCCTCGGCCTGCAGCGCCTGGGCGCGGCCTATCTCGCCACCATCTATGGTGACGGCGCTGTTGAGCGCCATGTTTTGCGGCTTAAAGGGCGCCACCTTATCTCCCTGACGGGCGAAATAGCGGCATAGCCCCGCCACCAGGGTGCTCTTACCCGCATCCGAGGTGGTGCCCTGCACCATCAAGATAGCCGCCTGCTGAGAGCTCGGCTGAGCAGCATCAAACTGCTTATTTGGGTTATCCATTGTCATTGCTGTTAGTTCCTATCCCCTGGCGGCCTGACTCGCCGCATCCTCAAGCGTCAGCATTCTTGAGCGTCAGCGGCAGCCCGGCGCAAACCAGCACCACCTTGTCGGCCAACTCAGCAATCGCCTGGTGTAGCCAACCCGCCTCATCGACGAAGCGTCGGCTCAAGGGATCGCCAGGGACCACGCCAGAGCCCACCTCGTTACTGATCAGCACGATAGCTCCTGGGGCCGTCTTTAGGGCGCGCAGCAGCGCCGCCTTAGCGTCACACCAAGCATCCCCTTCGAGTAGCTGATTGGTCAGCCAAAGGGTGAGGCAATCGATTAAGATCACCCGATTCTCCTGGGCATTGGCCTCGATACACTCACTCAACGCCAGCGGACATTCCAGCACCTGCCAGGGAAGTTCATCCTGGGCTCGCTCCGTTTGATGGCGGGAAATACGCGCTGCCATCTCCTCATCCAGCGCCTGAGCCGTGGCCACAAACAGACACTCATAGCCCTTAGCCACATAGTCGGCCACCAAGGCCACTCCATATTGTGATTTGCCGCTGCGAGCGCCGCCTAACACCAGATGGATCATAGGCTGATCACCAGAATAAACAGATAGCAGACCAGCTCGCTCACCTGCTGGGTTGCCCCCAAGACATCCCCGGTATAGCCACCGATCTGACGCCGATAGCCGCGCACCAATAGCTGGCGCACTGCCAGTAGCACCAGGCAGAGAGAGAGCGCCGAGGCGATGCCACTCAGCCATAGAGTCACTATGCCGGTCAAAAGCAGGATCCCCAGCTCATTCAGCGTCTGTGACTGTGCCAGAGGTTTGCTCTTACTGCTGTCATCATCGCGTACATAGGTCTCGGTAAAGATCAGTGAAGCCGCCAGCAGGCGGCTCAAACAGTGTCCTACCACCAGCGCCGCCATCACAAGATCGCCATCAAACAGGGCAATTTCACTGAGCAGCACAAACTTAAACAGCAGGCTTATCACCAGCGCCAGCACGCCATAGGTACCGACGCGGGAATCTTTCATGATGGTGAGCTTATCCTGCACGCGCCAACCACCACCGAAACCGTCCGCGGTATCGGCCAAACCATCTTCGTGAAAGCCGCCGGTCAGCAGCAAACCCGTGAGCATGACCATTAAGATGGCAATATTATTGGGTAAGACTTTGGTGCTCAGGCCATAGACCAGGGCGCAGATCCCGCCTACCAATACGCCCACCAGGGCAAAATATCGGCTCGCCTGATTGAGCCGCTCACTATCCACTTGCACCCATGCCGGCATGGGGATCCGGGTAAAGAAGCCCATGGCGATAAAAAACAGGGTTAACTCTCTGGCAAACATCCCAACCTCATCCTTTTACTTGCCGTAACCGTTACATGGTTATTGCCGCTAAATCTCTATGCCCATCTCTTCGAGTGAGGCCATCTCGTTGTAAAACTTGGCCGCCGCCTGCACCAAAGGCACCGCCAGCGCGGCGCCGGTTCCCTCACCCAAACGTAGCCCCAAAGAGAGCAGAGGCCGCGCATTAAGGTGCTCGAGCATTAGCTTATGCCCCCGTTCATCCGACTCATGGGCGAAGATCATATAGTCCCGAGCGTGGGGCGCGATAGTCACCGCCGCCAGAGCCGCCGCGGTGGCGATGAAACCGTCGATCAACACCAGCATCTTAAGCTCTGCCGCCGCCAATATGGCGCCTGTCATCTGCACTATCTCAAAGCCGCCCAGGCAGGCCAATACGCCATAGGGATCGCCAAGCTGTTCGCGGTGCAGATGCAGCGCCTGTTCGACCAGCAACTGCTTACGCGCCAGGGTAGCGGCATCTATGCCTGTGCCACGACCGACACACTCGGCTGCCTCGCGCTTCAGCAACGCCGCCATAATGGCCGCCGCCGAGCTGGTATTACCTATGCCCATCTCACCAAAGGCAATTAGGTTACAGCCACGCTCATGGTGCAGCGCCACTCGCTCCCTGGCCATGGCAAAGCCTTGTTTCACCGCCCCAAGGGTCATGGCACTCTCTCTATGTATTGCGCCCGTGCCAGCCCCGAGCCTTTGGTTAATCAGCCTAGGCTGGTCGGCAATTTCATTGGCAATGCCACAATCGATCACCTCCATGGTCACCCCAGCCTGGGCACAAAAAAGATTAATCGCCGCGCCGCCAGAGAGAAAATTCATCACCATCTGAGTCGTCACCTCACTGGGCGCGATAGAGACGCCCGAGGCGGCGATGCCGTGATCGCCGGCAAACACCAACAAGGTAGGATGGACTATCTGCGGGTTATCTGGGCCCAATACCCGGGCGATAGTCATCGCCAAAGATTCCAGTTGGCCCAGTGCACCAAGGGGCTTGGTCTTGCTATCGATTCGCTGCTGGATCTTGGCATCAAATTCGCCACTGACTCCGACTATCTCAAACATACTGCTTAACCTCTATGATTGGCTGACAACACTTGCGCCCGATAGGGGACCTTTGCCTAACCACGGCGCTTACCGCCTAAAATAAACAAAAAGAACAGGCTACCGATCACCGCCGTGATAATGCCCACGGGTAGCTCCTGATAGCTGAGCAGGCACCTAGCCAGCACATCCACCCAGATCATAAACAGACCGCCCACCAAGGCCGTTAACATCAGGGCGAAGCGACCAGGCAAGAGGAGGCGCACCATATGGGGTACCATCAGGCCAACAAAACCTATGCCGCCGCAGTTGGCCACCAGCACGGCGGTGATTAACGAGCAGAGCAGCAGACTGATCAGTCGCAGGCGCCGCACCTGGATCCCTAAGGTATGGGCCGTCTCATCTCCTGCCTTGATCGCCAAAATCTGCCGCTTGAGCAACAGCAAGATAGCCGTTGCACCCAACACTATAACCCAGGGCAACCAGAGCATCTGCCAACTCGCCTTGGCAAAGCTGCCCAGGCTCCAAAACAGCACGGCGGCGGCCGACTGCGGCCCGGAGAAATAGAGCATCAGACTGGCCAGCGCCCCAAACAAAAAGGAGATCGCCACGCCGGAGAGCAGCATACGCTCTATCTGGGTGCTCAAGTTGGCGCCGCACAAGGCCAGCACCATAAGCACCGCCAGGCTGGCACCGATAAAGGCGCCGAGCGGCAAGCCGATACTGGCCAGGGCACCACCTGCCCCGCCCAACAGGGTGATCACGACCACGGCGCCAAAGGAGGCGCCCGAGGAGATACCAAATAGATAGGGGTCGGCCAAAGGGTTGCGGGTCACCGTCTGTAACACGGCGCCGGCGATGGCCAGACCGAAGCCAGCGATAAAGGCCAGCAAGATGCGCGGCAGACGTAGCTCCAGCACGATCCTGGCTGTGACGCCGCCAGGATCGGCGCCGCTCAATTTAGCCAGCAATAGCTCGAGCACCTCGATCACGCCTATCTCGGCGGCGCCGAAGCTCACCGCCAAAATAGGCGTCGCCAGCGTCAAGAGCGCCAGGCAGGCAAGCGCCAGTGAGCGCCTGGCGCTATGATCGCCACGGTTAAGGCTCAACATGATTTGCCTCCTGCTCACCGTGAGATTGGGCCTGCTCGCCGTAATAGCCATAGAAATAGTGGATCTGCGGATTACCATGCTGGGGATGAGGCGCCACCTGACAACAGACACCGAAGGTGTTGGCGATCTGGGCTTCACTCAGCACCTGCTTTGGCGTCCCCTGAGCCACGGCCCAGCCGCGATCGAGCAACAACAGCTTATCGCACATGGCACTGGCAAGATTCAGATCATGGATAGAGATCACCACTGTCACCCCAAGGGTCTTAAGCAACTCAAGGATCTGGATCTGATAACGGATATCCAGGTGATTAGTTGGCTCATCGAGGATCAATAGCTTAGGGCGCTGCACTATGGCGCGGGCGATCAGGGCGCGCTGCTTCTCACCGCCCGAGAGGGACTCGTAAGCCTGCCCGGCGCGATCGCTTAAGCCCACTGTCTCCAAGGCGCGGCGCACCGCCTGCTTGTCGGCGGGGGTCGTCATCGAAAAGGCGCTCTTGTGAGGCGTCAGCCCAAGTGCCACCAGCTGCGCCGTGGTCATGTCGAAATGCTGCGGCGTATCTTGCAGCACTACGGCGACCTCACGGGCAAAGGCCCGGGCACTCAGGCTGGCGATGGGTTGGCCAAACAGCTTGATCTCGCCGCGACTCGGGGTAAGAAAACGATATAGGCAACGCAGTAGGGTGGATTTACCGGCGCCGTTAGGGCCTATGATCCCCAGCATCTTGCCCTGGGGAAGATCTAAGCTGATATGAGATAAGATATCCCGCTCACCGCAGTGCCAGCCGAGTTCATTGACCGAGAGAACAGGCGCACAGTTGCTCGATTCATTCAGACTAGTGTGACTCGCTTGGCTGCTTAAACCTTGATTATTCTGGCCCTGGCTATTTAGAGCTAGGCTATTCGGGCCTTGCTCGCCACTCGCGCTCGCTTCTTGGCTCACCAAGGCATTCCTCGCAAGCAGCATGGCTGCGCACGCAGCCCTGGGACCAGAGTTGGCCCTTCGATTGTATTCATCTATTCGCTCCCTCAAGTCACCCGCTTGAGATAGTAGTTAGAGAGTAGGCAGGTATCCTGACTCGTGGCGACCCGGGCGATAATACGACCTGGCAGCACACTCACAGTTGCGGGCACAGTTTGGGCTAACGGCACTTGGCCTTCCCCAATTCCCTATTAAGTCCGAGTTATTCCCTGTGGGATCTCGACACCTTACTCCCGGCGCAGGCGGTCCCTGCGCCCGGTTATTATGCGGTATTTCCGCCAAGAGACAAGGCGAAACACAAGTTAGTCCATGGCTTATTCGGCGTCATGCCAGTGCAATCGCCAGTAGCCTTCCCCCCCCTTGTCGCGGTAATGACTTATCTTAACCACGCTGGCGTAATCCAGGCTTAGCTGGGTGAAGAAGCCTACCGCTCGCTCTACCCCAAGGGCCTTGGCCATCAAGTGACGGATCACCCCGCCATGGGTGATCAACAGCAAAATCTCACCGCTATGCTGATGCACCAACAGCTCGACCATCTCGTCGATACGCTGCTCAAAGGCCGCCATGGTTTCAGCCTCAGGCAAGGGATTTTTCCAGGGGTCTTGCCAATAGGCGCTCAACTCAGCCCCGTGCTCGGCGTGCAGCTCAGGAATGGGCTGACCATCCCAGCGGCCGAAATAGATCTCTTTTAAACCAGCATCTAACGCCACCTTGATCTGACTCTTACTGGTCAAATGCTCGGCAAACACGCGGCAACGCTTAAGCGGCGAGCTGATCACCCTGTCTACCGGCTCCGGCAGCTTGGCAAAGGCGAGTTGCATCTGAGCAAAACCTATCTCGGTCAGGGGCAGATCGCTGTGCCCCCTCAGCAGGTTACCGCCTTCGCATTCGCCGTGTCGCATCAAATAGAGTGTCGTTTGCGTCATATCCGCAGCATTAAACCTTTTCAAGTTAAGTCGCTAGCAGCATACCCTTATGGCAATAAGCTTGGCAACGCCAGACAATTAACACATTGAAAAACTTTCAAATTAAATATCTTTGCCGGCCTTTACATACAATGCAGTTTAAACAGGACGCAGCGGCGCAACTCTCGAATTTCATCCGGGTTTACGCTTATACTCATTTGACTTGCCCTGGGTATTATAAGTCGATTAGTATAGACGTCTATACGTTTATACATCCAAAATAAAAATAGTGCGTCGATGAGCTAGACGCAGTCAGTTTAGGCAATAGGTCAGTTGAAGTAGGTAAAAGTTATGGCGACCCCATCCCCTGTTCAAAACGTAAGACAGATTAACGACGCGATCCGCGAGCGACTCAATAACGAAATTTTGATCCTCGACGGCGCCATGGGCACCATGATCCAGAACCATAAACTGGAAGAAGCCGACTTTCGCGGCGCACGCTTTGCCGATTGGCCCTGCGATCTTAAGGGCAACAACGACCTGTTGGTGCTGACTCAAGCTGAGCTGATTAAACAGATCCACAAGGATTACCTTGAGGCTGGCGCCGACATCATAGAAACCAACACCTTTAACGCTACCCGTGTGGCCATGGCCGACTATGAGATGCAGGAGCTGTCAAGGGAGATCAACCTTGAGGGCGCTCGCCTCGCCCGCGCCGCCTGTGACGAGGTGAGCCGCGCAACTGGTCGCCAATGCTATGTTGCCGGGGTACTGGGGCCCACCAACCGCACCTGCTCTATCAGCCCGGATGTCAACGATCCCGGCTATCGCAATATCCATTTCGACGAGCTAGTCAGCGCCTATATCGAGTCCATCGAGGCACTGATAGAAGGCGGCGCCGACATCATCATGGTAGAAACCATCTTCGATACCCTCAACGCCAAGGCGGCGCTGTTTGCCATCGAAACGGTATTCGACCAGCTGGGCCAACGCCTGCCAATCATGATCTCAGGCACCATTACCGATGCCTCGGGCCGCACGCTGACGGGCCAGACCACAGAGGCCTTCTATAACTCGCTGCGCCATGTGAAGCCACTTTCTATCGGCCTCAACTGCGCCCTGGGCCCACAGGAACTGCGTCCCTATGTGGAGGAGCTGTCGAAGATCGCCGAGTGTTATGTCTCCGCCCACCCCAACGCCGGCCTGCCCAACGAGTTTGGCGGGTACGACGAGACGCCAGAGGAGATGGCCGAGGTCATAGGCCCTTGGGCAGAGGAAGGTTTGCTCAACATTATCGGCGGCTGCTGCGGTACCACACCTGAGCATATCAAGGTGATCCGCGCGGCTGTCACTAAACACAGCGCGCGCACATTGCCTAAACTGCCCGTAGCCTGCCGCCTATCGGGACTGGAGCCCCTAACCATAGACGCTGACTCCCTGTTTGTGAACGTGGGCGAGCGCACCAATGTCACCGGCTCGGCCAAGTTTCTGCGGCTGATCAAGACTGGCGAATACGAAGAGGCGCTGTCGGTCGCCCGGGATCAGGTAGAGAACGGTGCCCAGATCATCGATATCAACATGGATGAGGGGATGCTCGACGGCGTCGAGGTGATGCAGAAGTTTCTCAACCTTATCGCCTCAGAGCCAGATATCAGCCGGGTACCTATCATGATCGACTCCTCCAAGTGGGAGGTGATCGAAGCCGGACTCAAATGCATTCAAGGCAAAGGGGTGGTCAACTCCATCTCCCTCAAGGAGGGCGAAGAGAAGTTTATCGAGCAGGCCACCCTGGTAAAACGCTACGGCGCGGCGGCCATCATCATGGCCTTCGACGAGGTCGGTCAGGCCGACACCATGGCGCGCAAGATAGAGATCTGTACCCGCGCCTACCGGGTATTGGTCGATAAAGTGGGCTTCCCGCCAGAAGATATTATCTTCGACCCTAACATCTTCGCCATCGCCACCGGCATCGACGAACACGACAACTATGCGGTGGACTTCATCGAGGCAACGCGCGAGATCAAGTGCACCCTGCCCCATGCGATGATCTCCGGCGGGGTATCGAATGTCTCCTTCTCTTTCCGCGGCAACAACCCGGTGCGCGAAGCGATCCACGCCGTGTTCCTCTACCACGCCATCCAGGCGGGGATGGACATGGGGATAGTCAACGCCGGGCAGCTGGCGATCTATGATGATATCGATCCCGAACTGAAGGCCAGGGTTGAGGCTGTGGTGCTAAATCTGCCCTGCCCGGTTGAAGGTTCTAACAACACAGAGCAGCTGCTGGAGATCGCCGAGCAGTACCGTGGCGACGGCTCCGCTGGCCCCAAGAAAGAAGATCTTGAGTGGCGCAGCTGGCCGGTCAACAAGCGTCTAGAGCACGCCCTGGTTAAGGGGATCACCGACTTTATTGACCAAGACACCGAAGAGGCGCGCCAGCAGGCCACTCGTCCACTGGATGTGATCGAAGGCCCGCTGATGGACGGCATGAACGTGGTCGGCGACCTGTTTGGCTCGGGTAAGATGTTCCTGCCTCAGGTAGTGAAATCGGCGCGGGTAATGAAAAAGGCCGTGGCCTACCTCAACCCCTTTATCGAAGCCGAGAAGGTCGAGGGGCAGTCCAACGGCAAGATCCTCATGGTCACGGTAAAGGGCGACGTGCACGACATCGGCAAGAACATCGTTGGGGTGGTGCTGGCCTGTAACGGCTATGAGGTGATCGATCTGGGTGTCATGGTGCCGGTCGAGAAGATCATCGAGGTGGCCAAGGCGGAAAATGTCGACATTATCGGTATGTCGGGGCTGATCACCCCAAGCCTGGATGAGATGGTACACAACGTCAAAGCCTTCCATAAGGCGGGACTCACCATCCCCTCCATCATAGGCGGCGCCACCTGCTCTAAGATACACACAGCGGTCAAGATTGCCCCTCACGCCCCCGAAGGCGCTATCTATATCGCCGACGCCTCACGCGCCGTGCCCATGGTGGCTAAGCTGATCAGCAACGAAACCCGTCAGGCGACCATAGACACCACCTATGACGAGTATCAGATGATGCGCGACAAACGCAATTCACAGGCTAAGCGCAAGCAGATCATCTCCATCGAGGCGGCGCGGGAAAACCGCTGCCAGCAGGACTGGAACACGCATACGCCTTTCGTGCCCAATCAACTGGGCAGACAGGTATTTGACGACTATCCGCTGGAAGATCTTATCGAGCGTATCGACTGGACACCGTTTTTCCGCAGCTGGGAACTACATGGCCACTTCCCCAAGATCCTCGACGACGAGGTAGTGGGCGAAGAGGCGCGAAAGCTCTATCAAGATGCCAAGGCGATGCTCAAAACCATTATCGAAGAGAAATGGCTTACGGCAAAGGCGGTTATCGGCCTCTTCCCGGCCAACACGGTTAACCATGATGATATCGAGATCTACACCGACGAGACCCGCAGCCAGGTCGAGATGACCACCCACCATCTGCGGATGCAGATAGAGCGTGTCGGTAACGACAACTTCTGTCTCGCCGACTTTGTCGCGCCGAAAGACTCAGGCGTCGCCGACTACATGGGCGGCTTCGCCGTCACCGCCGGGCACGGCATCGACGAGCATGTGGCCCGCTTCGAAGCCAACCACGACGATTACAACGCCATCATGCTCAAGTGTCTGGCCGACCGACTGGCCGAGGCCTTCGCCGAGCGGATGCACGAGCGGGTACGTAAGGAGTTCTGGGGCTACGCCGCCGACGAGCAGCTAGACAACGAGGCACTGATCCGCGAGAAATACAAAGGCATACGTCCGGCTCCCGGCTACCCTGCCTGCCCGGATCACACCGAAAAAGGCCTGCTGTGGGAACTACTAAAGCCCGATGAGACCATAGATCTTAAGATCACCGAAAGCTACGCCATGTTCCCCACCGCCGCCGTCTCCGGCTGGTACTTCGCCCACCCGCAGTCGCGCTACTTCGGCGTAACCAATATCGGCCGGGATCAGGTGGAGGACTATGCCAAACGTAAAGGAATGAGTGTCGAGGAGACAGAGCGCTGGTTGGCACCAGTGCTTGATTATGATGTTTAACGGGAAGTGATCTGGAGTCATCACATAGACTCCTTTGATAACCCAAACTTCGTTTGAACATTAGTTGTGAGGGTTCCATTTCTCACCTATGGGCGTATACGGCCTTACGGCCGAGGTAAGTCGTGGGTCTTCAACCCACACCCGACCAAAAGGGGAAAAGCGCCTGTTCCCCTTTTGACTTCTTCATGAACATCAGCCCTGGCACTCCTGACGAAGCTGTTTATCATTCTGCTTCGCTCTATCTCCAGCTTCCATGCAGTCGTTAGTTACATTGGTAGAGGCGTAAAATACATTTACACTTCTTTTGAATATAAATAATAATACACGAAAAACATCATTCAAACTCATAGAATTGATCCGGATACATTAGCATTTCTAGCAACTCTAAGCTTCCTTGTTTTATATTTGATGACATTGGCGAAACATTAATCATAAGCTTTAACGTCGTGCAAAAACTTTCATCAAATGTATCCGACCTCAAGCATTCGTTAAGAATATTTTCAACAACCACATCCTCGGCTAACAATGAAAATGCACCACGCCAAAAAGTCAACCCCAAATAGTCTAAAAGTTCATGATATTGCTTTGAAGATAATAACTGTGCAACTAAACTCTCTTGATACCTGAAATGCCCAAATGATACCGAACCATCTATTTCATCAAAAAGCAATATATTACATGGGTTGATTAATTCCTTTATCGCTGTCAATATTGCCTGAGAAGAATAACGTTTACTTAGCAACTCTACTGCAATTCTTTCTAACGATTTAAGTTGCATTGTTCTAACTTGATACCGATGAAAAATAAAAGCGATTTCTTTAGCAAAATCTTGTAGAATTACAGGCGAGGTAACTTGCCTATTAACCTTTCTAAATTCATCATACTTTCCAGTTAACAAATACAACCTTTCCTTATAGAGAGCCCCTTCTGAATTGGGTAACTCTACCCCTTTTTCCACCAATGAAGATGCAATTGTTGCTAGTAATGGGTTAGAGACTAAATCTTTAATACACTTACTTTCAATTGTTCTCCACAGTTTCTTTGCTAAAAGTTCATTTTTACACCATCCAAAAATAAATCTCTTCAATTGTTCATCATTAAATGGCAACAAAGAAATACCCAAAAAGTCTATATCTGACAAATACTCAGCATTATCCCTACTAGTAATAATGACTTGGCACTTTGGGTTTTTCAACTTGAATCTTTTAATAGCCTTTATAAAATTTGGAACATAGCCATATATCTCATCCACTCCATCAAGCAATATCGGAGATGTTTGCAGCATCCTTCTTAATTCATCAATATTCTCTTTCGAAACATCACAACCATTAATCCTCAAAATACATTTAATCAACGCGTCAGTTTCTATAACCTCTCCCTTACCCACATTAAAATAATCACAAAAAACATTTTTATATCTTGATAACTCAATAAACACACATTTCTTATTTGGAATTTTATGACACTTTGCAGCATAAGATTGAAGCGTGGTTGTTTTACCAAAACCTGCACCACCAAATATCGCTATATCCTTACCTGAATCAAGAACCAAAGATGGCGGGAAAGATATTCTATTCTCTATAGAAACAAAATCATCATGCTCTACAATATTATATATAGGAGAGTCATTAGAAAACACTATATTCTGTATTTTTATTAACTCTTCTGCGTTATTTAAAAATTCATAAACAACTAATTGATCAGCTACTCCACTTTTAATTTTACTCAAACATTCCAAATGAAATGATGCTTTATCTTTAAGTAGATTATTAATAAAATTCTGAGACAATGAGATTTCTACTACAGGCCTTTCTATAACACACTCCAAATATGCTTCATACTTTTTGATAGAGTCGAATATATCAGACTGTAGGTTTTTACCACCAACTATATGAACAAGATACTTCTCATCAACTGAGGTCAATACATTTCTTGCCCTCCAGCCATCAACTGTTTTTAATATAAATTCACTTTCAGCCGGAGTAATATCACGTCGATACTTAGCATCCATAACCCTCTCTGAGAACATTGAAATCTTATTATCTAAATTTTCACCCTCAGATTTAAAATTAATCTTAACATTAATATTCTCTTGAGATGAGTATTGTTCAAATGCCTTAACGTATGACTCTTTAATATCACAAAAAGGTTTTTCTATAAATCTAATCCCACATAACTTAAATATATCAGAGTCAGCTTTACCAAACCATTCAAGTTCATCTTCACCACACTCAAAACTGTGCTCTAATTTCTCAAACCCGTTGGTTATCAATGAACGCTCAAGCTTCTGACCTATAAAAAACTCCAAATCACAATAGTAGTCAGATATGTTTTTCTCAGATTTACAAAATAACGCTTCTTGCAGAGGGATATTACCTTTTAAAAAATCTGTATTCTCAGTAATAAAGGACGGATGCCCAGCTAATCCCTCTAGAGCTTCTGGAGCATGCTTCTGTAAAAGGTCCAATATTTTTGGACCCTCTAATAATTTAACTTCATGGCCACAATATTTTAACTGCCCAAATATCTCATTTCTAAGTCTAGGGTTAATTGTTCCAGGAATTGCTAAATAAGCCTCATTTGCAACTTGTAAATTTCCATTTGGTAATCTTTGCGGATTCATCAAGCATTGCCTAAGCTGATGAATAATATCCGACAATTCGCCACGAGGCTTTGTTTTTTCTGATGACTTTATTTTTTTAGATTGTATACAGACAACATAAAACGAATCATCTAATTCATTTTTCTTTAAAGCTATATGATCGACCCCTTCTTCATAAGGCCCACCATTAAATTGAGACCAATGATACCCTAAAGATTGAAAAATAGGCTTAATAATATTTTTAGTGAAATCATTTTCATCCATACCTTCTAAAGCACCTAATAGAGAGCGCTTATTCATTTCATCTTTCACTAATTTTCTCCAATTCTATCGATGGTTAGAAGATAATAATTTACAATATGATTTCAAAATATATTTATTGTGCTCCGAATCAAAATACATACAGACAATCATCATGTCTAGAGCTTTCTATGCATACTTTCGTTGTATAATTCATATTACAACAAGTAGTTAATACTCTTCTAAAGTCAACATCAACGAAATGCCGGTTGTGGGATGGAATCCCACGACTTTATTCGGTCGCCAGACCGAAGCTCGCCAAAGAGGCGGAACAAAACCCCACGACTTAAATATCCAAACAAAGTTTGAACCAGCACTCCTCTCATCTAACAACCTAACCTCAAATAATTGCTGGTTGTGGCTACAACAAATCCCCATCGAAGTTGCCGAAATACGTAGATGAAAATGCCGTATAGCCATCATGGACGATGGCTAAGGCTCGGAGGGACAGGAGTCCCATCCGAGTCGTTAGGCGATTTTCATTGGAGTATGAGGGCAAACAACTTCGTCTGGGGCGTCTGGGTGGATGCAAGGAGGGCGAGGACGAGCAGTCCTCCTTGCCCGGGTGTGGGATGGAATCCCACGACTTACCTCGGCCATCAGGCCGCATTTTCCCAGGTGTGGGATGGAATCCCACGACTTATCTCGGCCGTAAGGCCGTACATTCCCTGGTGTGGAACGGAGTTCCACGACTTTTTCAGCCGTGAGGCTAATTAACCCTGAGTGAAACTTACCTCGGCCATCAAGCCGCATTTTCCTGGGTGTGGGATGGAATCCCACGACTTTATTCGGTCGCCAGACCGAAGCTCGCCAAAGGGGCGGAACAGAACCCAACGACTCTCCTCGGTCGCCAGACCAACACTCGTAACTGTCGAGTTAAACCTGATACACAGTGATTAATCCAAGATCTAACGGTTTAGGCTTCCTTAAAAAGAAACGAAATGATAACTTAAACCACTAAATTAAATAACAAAATAAAGTTCTATTAATTTAGACAAGGTTGAATTAAACACTAACTTTTTCAGGGAAGACATATGAAACTCTTAAAAGGGACTCCCCTCCTATTATCGGGAATATTGCTGACCGCCTGCGGTGGCAGCTCAGATGAAACAGATAACAATCAAAATTCAAACTTGCCAGTTAAGCAAATAGTCGGCGAGTTTAAGTCAAGCGCGACTCAATGCGATTATAGTGTTGCCAACACAGATGTAACCCTTATTGTTCATAAGGCTGACGGCTCTGTTCTCAGTCAATACCAGATGGATACTCAAGGAAAGTTTGATATTCCATGGCCCAAAGATGCCAAACATCTCACCACGATTTGGCAAGACAACGGATACTACAATATTGACACCTCACTCAACTTAAATGTGAGTGACATGGGCATTCAAAATTTCTATTCAGACGCGTTAAATGCTAACTGTATCTGCCAGGATATCAGCCTGGATTACAGTGACATTGCAGCGGCTTATCCAAATCATCAATTACAAATCGCAAGCACTATCATAGATACCTCGGCGCCCGGTGCTCAACGTGTATGCCGCGCGCCTCAAGAAGCATTCAAGCCTTTAGATCTACTCTTATTGCCGACGAACGAAGCCGACGAAGAAGCCTATGGTGCATTGCTCGACATCCCCAATGCGCAAAACACTATCGCTGTCTCTGCAGACATCTTCACCGAAGAGAAGAATCAGGCAAAAAAGGTCAATTACTATAGAGGCTATCTAGATGTTGACGTCATTTATGCATACGGCTCAAACGAAAGTGGACGGGTACACTTTCAGTACCGACCAATGGATTACTACAATCCTCAACCGAATGTTTTTGTGCTTCCACAACTCAATCCCAAAAATTTCATTCAGTTCTATAGACATGAACAACTTCGCAACGACCAAGAGTCTTTAGTTTTTTACTCTGCAGGAGGCAGGTATCCAATTAACGACCCAGATGAAAACCATGAAATCCTGCTGCCAGAAAACCAGTTCGAATTACTAGAAGCAATGACAGATATTGCGACCAATTCGAGCTCGCAAACAAACTACGACTTCACCAATTTTAATACCGGATATCAAGCCATGCAGCTCAGTGTAGTGAGTAGCAATTTGGACTGGACGATATTTGGTGAACTAAGCGGTGTCATTCCTGACCTGAAATTTCCATCAGCAATAGAAGATAGCTTGTCGACACAAATTGAAAAAGTCGACCTCACACTCTTTGGTTATTATCATGCGGCCGGCATGAACGGTATTCGTGAAGCCTGGGCCAAAGACTCTAGAAGTGGCAGTGAAATCCGCTCAGCTTATTTCGACAACTATGTTGTAGAGTCAATCACAACCGACATCAAATAACCGCCCTATTGGTCATCTTGCTGACAGTATGCTTATCCATACTGTCAGCCATCTCATATGAAGATTGCAACACTTGCTCCCACCAAGCATTAGACTTACCTCTTGCGACTAATGATGTCGCTCTACTCGATTAACACTGTGATTTACCTATCCTGTTTAGCGGCCAGCACTTCAAGTGCCATGGCACAATTTCCACGACTTTTATCGTTCCCAGATCCCCTTCCCCATCAGAGAATCAAAGACACAAAACACTATAAGGAAAGTCATCTTCAGATGCAGGCCATAACTCAATCGCCATGAGATAAAAATGCCAGTCAGTTTAACTGACCGGCATTTTGCTTAGAGACAAAGTGGTTTGGAGATGAAGTGACTACTTAGCGTAGTTCGACAGGCCACTCTTTCTTAACACGCTCATTAATGAACTCTTCTTTAGCCGCTTTCATAGCGTCTAAGTTAAGGCCAGCTTCTAGTTGTACCTCAGCTTTCGTATCGTACTTGGTGGCGTCATAGACATAATCAGGCGCATATTTAGCCAGTAGCAAGTCAGCTTCAGCAATCACAGTGTCCAGAATGGCATTAGACTTAACCAACAGACGTTTTGCTTCGGTAAAGTTATGCGCGTACATACCATGTGAGGCCGTTGCACTATCCCAGAACCACTGAGCATTTCTGAGTTTACCAAGCAGACTATTCATTTCGGTCGCTAACTCATTGCCTGCTTTCAGCGCAGCCTCATAGTTACCTTTAGCTTCGCCAATCGTCTTGCCAGCTTCGATACCTTCAACACCATTTGCAGCCCAGATAGCCTGTGCCTTAAAGTGTGCTTCGGTCAGACGAGGATCGGTACCCGTAGCTGCGAAACGCAGCTTCTCAATCTCTGTCTTTCTCTTTTCCAGAATAGACTCAAGCGCACTATCATTGTGACAAGTCGTACAGTCTGAAGGGAGCTTGGCGGGGTCAAATTTAACATTGTGGTTCGAGTATTCGATACCATCAGCATTTGTAGCTTTAGGCATATGACAGGTATTACAGCTGAACTCAAGGTGGTTAGGCATCACATGGGAAGCTCTATCCATTAAGTTTTCATATTCAGGATGTTGCGTTTTCAGTGATGGCGTACCAGAAATGGCGTTAGTCCAATCTTTAAAATTAATCTTGTCGTAGTAGGCTAACTGAGCCTCGGCAGCGAAGCCCTTATAGAGCTTATCATCACCCGTGTAACCTACGACACTTGCATAATCGGTTTCTACACCAGGAACCCAGTGATCCCATGGGAAGCGCACTTTTTTACTGTCGGTACCATCGAAGTAGTATTCGACGTGACACTGAGCACAAGTTTGGCTCGCTTGATCATTATGATTTTGCGCTTCGAATGTCAGACCCACTTTTGTCATAGCACGGTCGGCATATGGACGGCTCAAACGCAGTGTATTTTCACCCAGCTCATGACAATCGGCACAACCTATGGTGTTGCTCATCTCATGGCCCCACGTGGACCAGCTATTGTTGGCAAACTTACCTTCACCCACCAGATCGTACATGCGTGCAACGTCTGGAGACTTACAAGACCAGCAAGATGCCGCCATCGCTTCGCCGACAACATTACCATCATGACCGACAATCGGATTACCGGTTCGCAGCGTTTTGATCACATCGGTCAATGCATAATGGTGGCCGCGAGCGCGGTTGTAATCTTTGGCAAAACCATAACCAGCCCAAGCGCTAACCAAATTAGGGTTAGCTTCTAGCAGATCGGTTGGCGCACCAGACTCAGGGTTGTTTTCTTCAGTGCTTGCCCAAGTGGCATGTTGATCGGGGAAGTTTTCCTGCCAGTTATCGCTGTTATATAGGTCGACAGGCCCAGTTGATGGCGGAATAACACAGGTATTGGTCTCTGCATCTAACACAGTTCCTTCACCGCACACGACAGGATCAACGGGATCGACGGGGTCAACAGCAATCACTTCACAGATATTCGTCTCAGTATTGAGTATTGAACCCTCACCACAAGTCACTAATTGTGTGTCATCGTCATCACCACAGCCAACTAATACGGCAGAGACCGCAATAGCAACTGCAAGCTTTTGTAATTTCATCTTACTCTCCTGCAAGTGAACTTTATTCACTTTTTATGTAGTTATTTTATTGTAAGCACTGCGTCATCAAGACGATTAAAGCTATATCAAAAGGGATAGTTAAGAAGAAACATACGGATAACATTTGTGTGAAGATTGTCACTGGCGATCAGTCAAAATATCCCTAAAGAGGTATATTGATTACTGCTTCAAGATCAAACTTTTCACCATAAATGATATATTCAACAAAGATAATTAAGACTAAGTCACTATATAAAAAGAGAAAACAAACAAACGCTCATATATTGACCGCTAATATAGTGGTATATGCCGACCTATCTAGCCTGTGGCATTTTTAGCCAGCAAGGTTGGCTTGAATATTAAGTTTTAATTAAGGTTATGTTAACAACTCAAAAGCTCGACAAAGTATAATAAATACCAGGCGATCAGAATCAAAAAGCGATAAAAGTGAATTCTTATTCACAGAAAAAGGGGCCAAGCGAAGACAAAAAGAATATGAAATGAGTAGAGCTCTCACTAGATATGCCTATACCCATTTTGGCTAAATCCACTATGCCGCTACAACTCAAGATGATGATAGCCTTACCAATCGAGATTTGACTCGTCTTACTGATAAAACAAACGGCTCAGTTCTCAGCCAATATCAAATGATTAATAGGAGGAGGTTTGAACTCCCACAGAAAGGTGATGCCAAACACCCCCCCCCTTTTGAAAAGGCAGTGGATACAACAATTGAGACCTCTCTCAACGAAAGGAGTGACCTCCCTAAAAGTAATAACTTACCTATTACAATTAGATATTTAGCTCGCCAAAACTAGACCCAAGCTAATACCTTGATCTACTATGCCAGCTCACCAGGATGTCTGGTCTCTACCAGCTGGAAACAAGGATTTAAGAAAATGGAAGTTACACTCACCCCAAGCAACGCACTCGAAACCGCCCTGCAGGCCGCACTTGCCGATCACACCCAGGCCAAAGCCCTCTATGAACACCTAATTAAGGCCAGGCTCTACCTGCTGAGCGATGGCCAGGACACGCCTCAGGCCGATGGCACCACGGAGCTCTCCATCATGCAGTGGCACATCCCCGTCAGTGATGAGCAGGTACACTACTTCGTGCCGATTTTTACCTCGCAGGAGTCGGTCGATCAGGCTAAGGCGGTTATGGAAGCAGAGGGCAGCGAATTTCACGGTCAGATAGAGATAGATGCGCCTCAGGCATTTCAGCTGCTACTGACCAATCAGATGGATATGGCTCTCAACCCCAATAGCAACTTATCTAAGGTCGTCAGCAGCGATGAGATCCGCTATATGTTGCTGCCTGACATGGCGCTACTCACTCAGGGTAATCAACTCCTGCTGCTAGGCAAGGTACTGGCAAGCGATCTGCCCATGTTCGGCGCGGTTCGCGCCCTGCTGGCCAAGTATCCCAGCGTGAAGGCCGGCTAATTCATGGAATCTTGCGGGCTGGACATTCGCCGCGGCGGCCAGAACAGCGTCTTTATCTTAGCCCTTATCCTCGAAGGTGACAGGATAAGCGATGATTTCAGCCGCATTCGCAGCGATTGTCGCCACCTGCACAAAGAGGTGGAGCTTCATGGCTGGGAGGTTCGCCCTTATCTGCTCAAGACTGATAAACACGATGCGATAAGCGATTACTGCTTGGGTAAGATAACCCCATTTTATCGCCCCTCATTGCTGAGCCGGTTCAAGACTTTGATAAGCCGATAGGTAAACGACTTTTCATGGGACATTAGCAGAGTGAAAATCGGCGCGAGAGCCTCACTGAACTATACTTATCGTTAACGTTTCACAACGTTAACGAGGCAAGTATATGAGTATTTCAAACCGGTTAAATCACTATCTGGCCGAGCATGATGTGAACTATGAGATAGTGCTGCATCGCCATAGCCACAACTCCATCAGTTCGGCTATCGCCGCCCATCTGGCGCCTGCTCAAGTGGCCAAAGGCGTGATCTTAGAAGATCATCAGGGACGCAGGATCATGGCGGTGCTGCCTACCAATCATAAGATCAACCTCAAGGCATTGGGCGAGAAGCTCAACCGCGATCTGCATCTGGTGAAGGAGCAAACCGTCTACCAGATGTTTGACGATTGCGAACATGGCGCCATTCCCTCTCTCGGCGCGGCCTATAATATCGAGACCATCTATGATGATCTGCTGATCGAAGCTAAAGAACTCTACCTTGAGGCTGGCGATCACACCAGTCTGGTGCATCTCAGCCGTGAAGATTTCATCAAGCTGATCAAAGATGCTAAACACTTAAGGTTTAGTTACCAGAGCATTCATTAGCTCATACCATCAAGGGGAAGCTCAGGCTTCCCTTTTTTCTAGTGCCGCCTGGCTGGCATCCCTTAGCCGTTGCGGCATAATAGACAACCCAACCATGGCAAGTGATAAAGTGAGTCAATCATGATGTTAATAACCGGCGCCAGCAGCGGTCTGGGCGCAGCCCTGGCTCAGCGTTATGCCAACGCGGATCAGCAGGTGGTCATATCCGGCCGTAACCAGGCCAAACTGGCCGGTATCGCACAGACCTCAATGAATCTGCATCCTCTTGCCGCCGACCTTTGCGATGAACAAGGCGTCGCGGCGCTGCTCGATGCCGTAACGACAATGGGCGGCGCACTAGAGACGGTGATCCACTGCGCTGGCAGCGGCTACTTCGGCCCTATCGCCGAGCAACGGGCGGATGAGATCGCAAAGCTCATGCAAAACAACGTCACCACCAGCATCTTACTGGTACGAGAGCTAGTCAAACGTTATCAGGACACGCCGCTGAATCTGGTGGTGGTAATGTCAACCGCAGCCCAGCAAGCCAAAGCGAGAGAGTCCACCTACTGCGCCGCCAAATGGGCAGTACGCGGCTTTATCGAGTCGGTACGCCTGGAACTCAAAGGCAAACCGATGAAGATCATCGCCGTTTATCCCGGCGGCATGGATACTGGTTTTTGGCCCACCAGCGGCAAAACCCTCGACACCTCAAGCTTCATGAGCGCAGATGAAGCCGCCCAGATGCTGCAGGGCGCCCTAAAGGCCACCGCCCATGGGCATATTGCCGATATCACCATCGCCAGAGGGTAGGCCTTAATAAGGCCTTAATAAGGTCAGAGTTAGGCCAGAAGCACATTAAAAAGGCTCGGTCTGAATGCAACAGTACCGAGTCTTTTATCAATAAGGTTATGTGTGAATGACTCGCGCATGACTAGCGCTTGAAGAGGGCTTCCATCTCTGCGGCCATGGCTTCCGTCTCCTGCGCCTGCAGCCTGTCGCGCTGCTCGCTCAGCTCCATAAGCTTTCGCTCTAACCTCTCGAGCTGCGCCTCATCAGCCTCGGTTCGCTCAGGCTTATCCTGCAGGGCATAGATGGCTTCGCTGATCTTATCCATCTCATTAAAGAGGGCGTCCATAGCGTCGGGGTTTTCGGCGTCTTGTCGGTCAAGCTCATCTAACCAAGCATTAAACTGCTCAGGGGTAGCACCTACCCCCTTAGCGGTCTCGTCGATAAAGCAGTTAGACAAACGCTCAGCATTCTCTTCTGACATGAGGTCATGCTTATCGAAGCAGCTCTTCATGGCGCGTCGGTAACCGCGCTCGAGCTTGCCACTGTCGATACCTGAGACCTGCTCCATGGCAATAAAGTCACCGTCAGCCTTCATTTGAGAGACGTTATATTCGATAAGGTTGGCGACATCCACTTCCATGCCGGCCAACCCATAGGCATCAGGTGGTGGAAATTCGGCGCTCTGGGCGCTACTGAGAAGAAAAAATAGCGGCAATAGCAGGTTTGCTTTCATCATTAATCCCTTAATTTAACTTGCTGAATTGGTCAACCAAGCGGTGACATCCTTGTTGCCGCCATAAGATAGCCCAGGCCTGAACACCTGTCTAGAGAGAAGTCTATCGGTGAATGAGTGACTCACTAATTACAATGCAAGCCACTGAAAAAGATGATTTAAAATGAAAGCCTCGACACTCAATAGTGGGCGACGAGGCACTAAGGCGAGTTAAAGGTAATCCTCTATCACCTCTTGAATGGCATCAGGCATGATAGGTTTAGTGATATAGCCATCCACTCCAAGCTTGAGGGCAAAGGCTTTGTCCGATTGCTCCGTCAGCGAGCTGATCACGACCACCGGGATGCTAGCGGTTTGCTCGCCTCCCTTAAGGTGCTGGATCACCTGATAGCCATTCACATGGGGCATGGTGATATCCAACAAGATGAGATCTGGCGTCAAAGACTTCAACACTTCGATTCCACCAATACCAGAATTGGCCGAGGTCACGTCATAGTCGTCCCCCAGCATGGCGAGTAGTACTCCGGTGCAGACGGGATCATCATCTATGATCAAGATTTTGGCTCTGGACATTTATCTCTCGCTTTGACAGTTATGATGGTTACATTGTATCCAAGTTTACCCGAATTACCAGCTATCAAGATCTGAATATATTCAAGGGGTAGACGCCGTTTTTTCGCTTAAGTTTCAGCGGCAAAAATCGGCCAATAAAAAGCCCAGTCCGCAGACGGGGCTTTTTAGTAAGTCGTCACTCTAACGAACAATTTTGACCTCGGGTTCGCTGAGGAGTGCCAACATAGGATTATTGTGCATGACCTTTTCTTTTAGGGTGATACCCAATATCAACCCCATAACAAAGCCACCGATATGGGCCCAGTAAGCCACGCCTTCCCCCGCCATCAATAGACCGAAAATATTGAATCCCAGCCAGATCGCAAAAAATACCATAGGGCTAAGCTTTTTTTGGAATATCAATATCATGAAGGTCAGGCTGGCATGACGGAACCACATTAGATACATACCAAAAAGACCCGCAATTGCACCGCTCGCCCCAACCATGTAAACGCTTGAGGCAGGGTCGGCAATTATCTGCGCCGCAGCGGCCGCCAAACCACACAACAGATAGAGGCCGAGGAACTTAGCCCGCCCCAGTACATCTTCGAGGTTATCCCCCACCACATAGAGAAAATACATATTACCTGCCAGGTGCATAATATCGCCATGGAGAAACATATGGCTCAGCAGAGTCCAGGGATGATGCCCCGCCAAAACCTCATTGGATCGCATGGCAAATTGAGCAAACACTTGCTCGGTCGAGGCTTGATTGAAGCCATAGGCAGCAAAAATCACAATATTTAACGCCAGTAGCAGATAGGTGATCAGCGGGCGAGACTTAGGTTTAAGGTTAAACTCCACCGGCATCTTTAATAGAAATTGAAATACCCAACTAATGGCCCCAGGCTTAGCATTCAGCTCGCCTAACACCTGCTTTATTCTTGGTGATTGCACGACTTTGGTTCGCTCATGCTCATCGATCCAGACCCCACTGCAAGAGTGGCAGATATCCACCTCCACATGATAACTCTCCATCAAATGGTAACGATGCAGGCTACGGTCACATTGGTGGCAAGAACGGCTGGACCTCCCCAGTAATTGCCCTAAGCTCTCCTCAAAACTGACATTTTCATCACCGTTATCTGCTTTCGACAGCGCCGCATTAAGCTTGCCATTTTCAAACCAGATCCCCCCACATTGGCGGCAACAGTCGACCATTTCACCATGAAAGTTATAGGTTTTTAGTACGCCCTTATGGCAGCCAGGACAAATATTTGCCATTAAAAGATCCTTTTCTAATCAACTAGTAGCTGTTTGCTCCTCGGCAAACAGGGACGACCTCGATATCTGTACCTTGCACGACTCATTAACGTCGTGATTAGTCAGTGTCGCTGATATGCCGATTCATTTTGCCGTGAATACTAGCACAGCTCCGTTGCAATAATACTGACGAAATTAAAATATTTAATAGCAAAAACAATTAGTAACAGATCGCTAGTTCATTAAACAACATAAGGTAAGTTAATCGCCCCAGAATAAATTTACTATTTAATCGAATGATTTGAGCGTAATTTCGCGATATTTGTTCAATTAGACGAATGTTAATCTGACATCATTCCCGCCAGCTAGACTTAACTAACCAGCCGGCATTAGACAACTTTAGCGAGGAGATACCATGAAAGTGATCAGTCAATTTACTGCTCGCCCCGCAATGGATGGCGATGGCGTTAACATACGCCGCGTGGCCGACTTTATGAACACTAGATTCGACCCTTTTTTAATGCTGGACGAGATCAAGTCTGACGATGAAAAAGACTTTATCGGTGGCTTCCCACCTCATCCCCATAGGGGCATAGAAACCTTTACTTATATTCGTAAGGGGGGGTTCGAACACAGAGATCAGCTAGGCAATGTCAAGGCTATCAAGGCGGGTGATGTGCAGTGGATGAGCACTGGCAGCGGCGTAGTGCATTCAGAGATGCCACTGGCCGATGCCAAAGATGGTCTGCATGGCTTTCAGATCTGGCTTAACATGCCCGCCAAGGAGAAGATGCGCCCAGCTATTTATCGTGACAGCACAGACAAGCCGCTACCAGAAACTCGCAACAAAAGTGGCACCTGCCTGCGAGCCCTGGCTGGCAGCTGGCAATTGTCGGACGAAAAACCGATAGCGGCGCCAATTCAAACCTTAGCGGGTCAAGGCAAGATTGCCGATCTCATGTTCCCGCCCAAGGGCACCGCCCAGATCGATCTCAAGGAGCGAGAATTTGCCGGGCTCTATCTGTACCAAGGCGAGATCTACAGCCAATCTGTGCCAGATAAAGCCTACCAAGCTGGACAATACCTGATTGTCGACAGTCAGCAGCTACTGGATCTCGCCGCAGGTGAACAAGGCGCCGGAGCACTATTATTTGCCGGTGAACCTATCCGCGAAAAGATCGTACATATGGGTCCATTTGTGATGAATAGCCAGCAAGAGATCCAGCAAGCGATCGAGGACTATCAGGCTGGACGATTCGGCGCCATCTAACCAGCATATTAAAGAGAGCCCACCAGGCTCTCTTTTTTTACCCTGCACAAAGGCCATTTCTGGCTGTAAAAACGTGACTCAGAGCAAGATCTCCAACAAGGTAAAACAGGTAACTCTCACAAAACGAGAGATACATTTACTACCACTTTGTGAGTAAATGCTTATTTTTGAAGCATAATTTCGCAAACTTTATGTGACTTAGACGAAACTAATGCAAATAAATTTGAGGCGCATCAAGATTTTCAACAGAAAAGCTGTGGTAATTTTTAAGCGATTCCTAACACAGAGAATACTTAATGAGAAACCTTAAGCCCCACTTTGGCAACCTTGCCATTACATTTACAAGCTTACTCTTATGTCTGGCCACCCTGTTTAGCCCAGCTGTCTTTGCCAGTAGTGGCGAGGCCAGTGGCCAGCTATTAGATCTCACCGCCACTGGTGCAGGTTATGTGGCCATCGTCATCTTCGTGCTGGCTTATATCATGGTGATGGGCGAAGAGGTGTTACACCTGAGAAAATCCAAACCCGTCCTAGTGGCGGCAGGATTAATCTGGGGCATCATAGGCTATATCTATGTGCAGCATGGCATGTCTGAACTGTCAGAAGCGGCCTTTAAACACAACCTGCTAGAGTATGCCGAGCTACTACTCTTCCTACTGGTTGCCATGACCTATATCAACGCCATGGAAGAGCGGAATCTGTTTGATGCCCTGCGCGCCTGGATGGTGGGCAAGGGCTTTAGCCAGCGCACCGTATTCTGGCTAACAGGCTTTTTGGCCTTCTTTATCTCACCTATCGCCGATAACCTTACCACGGCATTATTGATGTGTGCGGTAGTGATGAAAGTCGGCGGTGATAACAAGAAGTTTATTGCCCTGGCCTGTATCAACATAGTGGTGGCGGCTAACGCCGGCGGCGCCTTTAGCCCCTTCGGCGATATCACCACCCTGATGGTTTGGCAAAAAGGGGTGGTGCACTTCGAGCAGTTTATCGCCCTCTTTATCCCTTCTCTGGTCAACTATTTGGTACCGGCGGCGATCATGAGCATCTTCATCGTCAATACGGAGCAGAAAGCTGAAGAGGAAAAGGTGATCATGAAACGAGGCGCCAGACGCATAGTCGCCCTGTTTCTGCTGACCATTGCCACCGCTGTCTGCACTCATAGCTTGCTAGGCCTACCACCGGTACTGGGCATGATGACGGGCCTTGGCTTCCTGCAATTCTTTGGCTTCTTCCTACGTAAGAGCTTCCCTAAGGCCGTACTCAAGGCAAAAGAGCAAGCCGAGCGAGATAACAACATCAAACGTCTGGAGCAGCTGGGCAACGTAGTGCCATTCGATGTCTTTAGCCGCATCGCCCGCGCCGAGTGGGATACCCTACTCTTCTTCTATGGTGTGGTGCTCTGTGTTGGCGGCCTGGGCTTTATGGGCTATCTCAGCTTGGTCTCCGAGGCCATGTATACCCACTGGGACGTGACCTATGCCAATGTGGCGGTTGGGGTGCTCTCGGCTATCGTCGATAACATTCCTGTGATGTTTGCCGTACTCACCATGAATCCCGATATGGGGCTAGGTCAATGGCTACTGGTGACCCTCACCGCTGGTGTAGGCGGTAGCATGCTCTCTATCGGCAGTGCGGCGGGTGTCGCCCTGATGGGACAGGCGCGCGGTATCTATACCTTCGCCAGCCACCTCAAGTGGACGCCCGTGATAGCCCTTGGCTACGCAGCCAGTATTCTGGTGCATCTGTGGCTGAACGCCTCACTGTTTTAGGTTGCGGTATATTTAGAGCAGCGTTTTAAAAGATTAGATTACCTATAGTCACCCTATGGGTTAAACAAAAGGGGCGTTGAATCGACTATTCAACGCCCCTTTCTCTATTTATCTATAACGACCGCTTAGGCCAAAAATAGGAAACCGATAAAGGTAAATCCAGCGGCAATCAAGGCATAGGGTAACTGGGTCACCGCATGACTTACCAGGTTACAGTCTGATCCTTGCGCCGCCAGCACGGTAGAGTCTGAATAGAAGCAGGCCTGGCTACCGAAAGATGACGCCGACAACAAGGCACCGATCACCAAAGGAATATTTGCATCCACCGCCTGTGCCAATGGCATCACGATAGGGATAGAAACGGCAAAGATCCCCCAGCTCGATCCCGTAGCAAAGGCCAGAATCGACATGGTTAAAAACACCACGGCGGGCAACCACTGGGACGTCATAAAGGGACTCAAATTACCAATGACATATTGCGGCAACATCAGCTTGTCGCAGACATCCTTAAATACGAAGGCGGCAATCACAGTGCCTATGGCCGGCAACATAGATTTAAAACCATCGAGCATCTGCTCCATCATCTCTGACAATGGCATCAGGCGTTGAACCCCGTAGTAAGGCAGAGTCACGGCTAAGGTAGCGATAAGCCCCTTTAACACGTCGATATCGAAGTAGACGGTAAAACCAACCAATAGCAGGATAGGCACCATAAAGTTATGCAGCTTGCCCAGGTTATCGGCATGCTTAAACTCCTCTTCGATCGCCTTAAGGCCATAGTCGTCAGAAGTCTGCACCTCATCACTGGCATCTACCGCCTTGGCGGGTTTGCCCGCCATGGCCGCCAGCTGAGCCTTCTTCATCGGGCCAAATGCAGGCACGATACCCAGGACCACCAGCAGCACCATAGCCACCGCCAACCAGGCATAAAGCATGTAAGGGATGGCCGACATATAGACGCTGATCCCCTGGCCTTCACCTGCCACACCATTATCCACCAACAATCCACCGAAGAAGACCGCCCAGGTAGAAAGAGGCACTAACACACAGATGGGCGCGGCGGTTGAGTCCACCACATAGGCCAGCATCTCGCGTGACACCTTAAACTTATCGGTCACCGACTTCATGGTCGAACCCACTGTCAGGGCGTTAAGATAATCATCGATGAAGATCACTACACCCAGAATAAAGGTCATAAATAACGATGATTTAGGCCCTTTAGCGTATTTGATCGCATGGCGACCAAAGGCCATAGAGCCTCCGGTTTTTACCAGCAAAGCGATCAGGGCGCCAAAACCACCACAGACCAAAATCAACCAACCTATGGTCTCATCGGCCATGACAGAAAGCGAAATATCGGAGAAATTATTCAGTACCTGATCAGGTTGATACAGGACTAACCCCACTAAGGCACCGATAACTAACGAAAGGATTGGACGGCGCAGCCAAATGGCTAACACCAATACCACCACAGGTGGAATAAGACTTAAGGCTGTCGCGTCAGACATGGCTTAAGGTCCTTCTAAAATTGAGCCGATACGGCAAACTCATTTTATTCGGCGTAGAACCCAAAAAGTTATACGCTTAGTTGCTGCTTTATTATGGACATAACGACGTTCGCCCTTAGCGAACCATGCCTTTATTTTTGACCCCAGCTAAAACATCGGGCGCAAAATAATCTGCAATGACGACTGAGTCAATCAGAAATAGTTATCCGACGACAAAAAAATTTTACCTCTGGCAGAAAAACCAATAAATCACTGATAAATATCAATATAAGTAAAATATAATGCGCTAATCTCTCACCTCATCTAAACAGGGCTTATGCAACCAAAACGCTTAATTAATGGTGCCGTGTGCTTCCTACATGCGTTTCAGCTCCCGACCAAACGACTCCGACTGACGCCGCTTTGTCTGTTTAATCACAAATTTTCATTTCAGAGATGACACGACTCTAAAGCGTGTTACTCTGCCTCAGGTGTCAATCAAAGGAGCATGACCATGACTCAAACAACCGCTGCCACAGATTCTTTTGCAGCTACAGCTTCTCCCAAAATCATCCACCCGCTTGCCTCGGCCACTCCCATTATTCTCGATTGCGATCCCGGCCATGACGATGCTATCTCGCTTATTTTGGCTCTCAGCAGTGAGCAACTTAAGCCGCTAGCGGTGACCACCAGCGCCGGTAACCAGACGCCGGACAAGACACTGAACAACGCCCTGCGCATCCTGACCCTGCTCAACCGCAGCGATATTCCCGTGGCAGGCGGCGCAGTGAAGCCCCTCGCCAGAGAGTTGATCATTGCCGACAACGTCCATGGCGAGAGCGGTCTTGATGGTCCTAAACTGCCCGATCCCGGCTTTGAACCCGTGACCCAAAATGCCATCGAACTGATGGCTGAAAAGGTACGCCAAAGCGACGTGCCTGTGACCTTAGTGCCCTCTGGGCCACTGACCAATATCGCCCTGTTTATCGCTAACTATCCTGAGTTACACAGCAAGGTCGCCCGCATCGTGCTGATGGGTGGCGCCGCAGGGGTTGGCAACTGGACCCCGGCAGCCGAATTTAATATCTTCGTCGATCCAGAGGCGGCCGATATGGTGTTTAAATCTGGCATACCTATTACCATGTGTGGTTTGGACGTGACCCATGAGGCGCAGATCATGGATGAGGATATTGAGCGGATCCGCGCCATCCCCAACCCTGTGGCCAAGTGCGTTGCCGAGCTACTGGATTTCTTCATGATCTACCATAGAGATCCCAAATGGGGCTTTACCGGCGCGCCGCTGCACGACCCCTGTACCATCGCCTGGTTACTCAAGCCTGAGCTGTTTAACGCGCAGGACTGCTGGGTCGGTGTCGAAACCAAAGGGGAGCATACCCAGGGGATGACAGTGGTGGATCGCTATCAACTCACCGGCCGTCCCGCCAATGCCAGCGTACTCTTTGGCCTGGATCGCCAGGGCTTCGTCGACCTGCTCGTCGATTGCCTTAGCGCCTATAATCACTAAATCACCTATGGAGGGCATCGCCCTCCAACAAGGCAAGAGGACATCATGAGTAGACTGTTAATTTTAGGCAGCGCCAACGCCGATCACGTGATGAATCTGGAATACCTGCCCAGCGCAGGACAGACCCTGATGAGCCGTGGCTATCGCCTCGAACATGGCGGCAAGGGCGCCAATCAGGCGGTGGCAGCGGCCCGCCTGAGCCAAGAAGGTACCCAGGTGGACTTCATCTGCCACCTGGGCCAAGACGCTATAGGCCAAGCCATGGCTCAAGCCTGGCAGCAAGATGGCATCGCCCCAGAGGGGATCACCTACACAGACACACAGCCAACGGGTACGGCAATGATTTTTGTCGGCGACAATGGTGAAAATATGATTGGGGTCTCCGCCGGCGCCAATGCCACCCTGACACCGGAGGCGCTAAAGGCTCACTACCCGCTGATCGATCAGGCTGACTACCTGCTGATGCAACTGGAAACCCCTGCAGTGACGGTACTCGACGCCTTACAACGCGCCAAGGCCAAGGGCGTAACCACCATACTCAATCCGGCGCCCGCCATGGTGATCGGCAAAGATCTGTTTCGTTTGGTCGATGTGATCACCCCTAACGAAACCGAGGCTGAAACCATCACAGGCATAGAGGTCATCGATGAACAAAGCGCCAAACTGGCGGCGCAGATGCTACATCAACTGGGGCCCAAAACGGTGATCATCACCCTAGGTAAACAGGGCGCCCTGCTCAGCAGCGATAAGGCTTGTATGTTGGTGCCAGGTGTAGAGGTAGACGCCATAGACACTGTGGCGGCCGGAGACACCTTTAACGGCGCCTTAATGGTGGCGCTGGGTGAAGGCCTGAGTATGCAGAAGGCGGTGGAGTTTGCCCATCGCGCCGCCGCCCTCTCGGTAACCCGCCAAGGGGCGCAGCGCTCCATCCCCTACCGTCATGAGCTGGCAGAGATCTAATCCCCTCAGGGTTGACCCATCTCTGGTGGGTCAACCCTGTTTATCTGAGCTAAATACTAACTAAGGCATTGAATTATAATGTCTAATGTTATTTGCTTATTTATGGTAAAATATTGTTTGCTTTTTGAGCAACCTAGGCGTAATCTTGCGCCGCCTGACAGGTCAAGGCCTACACAGGCAATGGCATTGGCGCAGCGATTCGCTGTGGTCAACCCAGGATAAGTGATAGATCAATAGAGGAAATAGCATGAGCAAAAAACAGCGGCGCACTGCGCAGCCTCCCCATGAGAGCGGCCGCGGTGTTATTAAAGACAACGCCCTAAAGGCGATAGTCACCAGCGAGTTATTTAAGATGCGCGTTGAGAAACCTAAGAAGGGTAAAGGTTCATACAAACGCCAACAACAGAAGGGGCATATGCTAAAGGGCATTGCCCCTTTTGACTTTTTAAGCCCAGCCAACTTAGCCACCCAGGCATAAATTTTTCTCAAGGCCTCATTTGGCCATAGCTTTCATCCACAATCTCGGTCAAAATCGCCTCTATCAATCATCCCTTAATTTTGTAGCAGGGCGTGTTCTCCCATGTCATCCAACCTTCAGTCAGGCCAAATGCCTCAGCCACTCCCCCGGCTGGTCCCCGTCTCTTTTATGGCCGTGGTGCTCATCTGGTCGACCACACCACTGGGGATCGTCTGGAGTAGCGAGACTGTACATCCCACCATGGCAGTCTTGCTGCGCATGGTAATTGCGTTACTCATAGGTGGATTAATCATCCTCTTTAGTAACATACGCCTGCCCTGGAATCGCACCGCCTTTAAGCTTTACGCATTTTCGGCCATCGGCATCGTCGGCGGCATGTTGCTAAGCTATTTTGCCGCTCGCTATCTGGCCTCGGGCACCATGTCGCTGTTGTTTGGATTATCGCCTCTGATCTCTGGACTCCTAGCCCAGCGACTGCTGGGCGAACCCAAGTTTGGCGTGATGCGAATCATCGCCCTAGTGCTGGCATTTTCCGGTCTGGGAATTGTCTGTTCGGCAAAACTCGCGCTAGGGAGCGAGGCTTGGGTAGGTCTGGTGCTTGTGCTGTGCGCCGTGTTTCTCTTTAGCCTTAGCGGCGTGCTGATCAAGACGGTCGAACTTGCCATTCACCCTATCGCCAGCACTGTAGGCGCCTTGATCTTCTCTACCCCCCTGTTTGCACTGGCCTGGCTACTGTTTGATGCCAGCCTGCCAATCGACACCTGGTCGGTGCGCTCGATTGCCGCCATCTTCTATCTGGGGATCTTTGGCTCGCTTATCGGTTTTATCGGTTACTTCTATATCTTGCAGCACCTCAATGCCAGCACGGTCGCCCTGGTCACCCTGATCACGCCAGTCTTTGCCATGACCCTGGGCGCCCTAGTGAATCAGGAGCATATCTCTCAAACCTTGATGATAGGCGCAGGTTTTGTGCTTGCGGGGCTTGGCTTATATCAATGGGGAGACAAGCTCCTGGCGCGACGCCGGGATAAGAGCGCCTCGCAGCTCAACTAAACTAAACCGAAAACTCAGCCAGTCAACTTAACTGGCTCAGGGCCTGACGCTCTCGACGAGTCAAGCAGCAGCCAGGCGCATCGCTCACAGTCTGTCTCATCAGCTTACGAATGTAATCGATACGCTGGCGGTAGGCTGGGTTGCTGGCATAAAGGCTCTGGTTGACCTCAAATCCCAGCTGGGGTGATTGAATACTGACTATCATCGCCGACTCCTTATCCTCAATCGAGGTATCTGGTTCGATAACCAGATGGAGCATAAGCCGTACCAAGTGAGCAAAAGTGACGCTAAGCCATTCACATACTGAGTATTATCTCTGTAGGTATTGATACGTGGCGAAGCGCTCCTTGCCAATAGACGTCAAAAAAATGCGTATGGCAATGCAGTTTGCATCACTAATCATCGGCCTTAGCCAGATGCATGCGGGTCACATCCTTGTTCCACAACTGGATAATTTTTCGCGTCTTGTCTTTGTTCCAGAAACATTTGCCAAACAGCATAATACCTGCGCCTTCCAGTGCATGACGATCGGAGATATCGAAGCGCTTGCATAGCTCACTCTTGAAGGCCTCTATAGGGATGCCCACATCGTTACAATCGGCGGGATTGAGCCAGAGCATCGCCTTGTCGGCATGAGAGATGGTGCCCCAATACATACGAGGCGCGCTTCGCTCTGTAGGCTCGGCATCGGCGAAATTAACAAACAGGTTCTTGGCTCGCCAGCGATACTTATCACCGGTATAGACCCAAAGATCTGAACTGGCCAGATCGCTACCTCTCAGCAGGCTGTGCAATAATTTTTCCAGCCCCTGGGTGGCGACTTTCGGCTGTTCTGGCGCTTCATCTGCCTTATTTGCTTCATTAGGCTCAGCAGAACTGGGTCGATAGTGAGCCCTTGGGCTCTCAACGCCAGCTACCGAATCTGTAGCCGAACTGTCATCAGCGTCAGGCTTGACGGTATGGCGCAATGCTTTGCTGGACGTGCGTTTAGGGGGAAGGGTGAAATCAATCATCAGGGCGTCATTGTCCAGCAGCTGCTGGTTGACCTCGAGGGCGTCTTGCTCCTCCTGACGCCGGCTGGCTGATGGATTAAATTCGCTGCAATCTGCTTTATGGTAGCGCGAGCCGAAGCAGGCTGCCTTGCCATCACGCGAAGCCTTACGAAAATAAGCCCTGCCGCCACACACAGGGCAGTAGAGCTGCTGACGCAGACTCTCTATCTCCGACTCGCTCAGACGCTGAAAACTAAATACCGAATAGGTTTTCGGCGCCTGGTCTGCGATTTTGCAGATGGCATCTAACATGGCCGACCTCGATTAGATACCGTCACCGGCATCTACAGAGGAGTCGCCCTGACTCTCAACCAACACCTCCTCAGGATGACCGCCATTTAACCAGGCAACAAACAACTCATACCAAATCGCCAGCACCACAGCGCCGAGGAATAAACCTATGATGCCGGCAAACAGCATGCCACCAATAGCACCGATTAAAATCACAGGCATAGGCACATCAACGCCCCGCCCCATCAACATCGGCTTAAGAATATTGTCAGAAATACCGCCGAGGAAGACCCAGATACTAAAGATGGTGGCCGAGGTGGCCTCCATCGATGAGTAGGCAAAGCCAATAAGCGGCAGCACTATGATGATCAGGGCCGGTAGCTGAGCGATCCCCAGAAACAGGGTGACCAGAGTGAGCAGGCCAGCGGCAGGGACACCGAAGACGAATAGCGCCGATCCAATTAACATAGCTTGAATCAAGGCCACACCAACAACCCCGAGTAACACGCTGCGAATGGTCGCCGCCATCAGGCTGGTCCATGCATGAGCATTAGGCCCTACCGCTCGAACGGCCATCTTGCTCAGGCCAGCGGCGCAGCTTTCTGAGTTTGCCATGAAACCTGCGGCGATCAGCAGCGAAATAATAAACATCACCAGAGTGGCTAAGCTACTACCTATAATCCCCGCCAAGGCAGAAAAAGCCGCCTTGATCTCAGGTAAGAAGTGGATGATGGCTTTTTCCAAATTACTGCTAAAGTCTTTCCAGGCATCAAACAGGCTCTGACCTATGATGGGAATGTCTGCTACCCGCTGCGTCGGCTCCGGCAGGTTGATCTCACCACTTTGCAACACTTTTAGCGTAGTGGACACGCCATCGAAGATGGAACCCGACACCACCACAAAGGGGGTCACCAACAATGCGATTCCAACCAGTGCGACCACAGTCGCAGCCAAGCCTCGTCGCCCCTTAAACAGTCGCTCCAGCCTATGGGTGAGGGGCATCAAGGCCACAGCGATAATGCCGCCCCACAAGGCTGGCACCAGGAAAGGCCGCACGATATCATAGGTCCAGATCACCAAGATGGCGAGCAGGCCGATACGTATCGCCGACTCCGTCATATTGCTGATAAATTGTTTGCTCTGTATCGTCTTGGTTTCATTGTCCATAACTTATCCTTTGTCACCCACTACTGTGATTACTGACACTCGCCTAACGGCCTTTTTTATTGAGCAAAATATAGCCGATAGAACTAATTAATTCCACAATTAAAACAATAATATAGCCATTAGCTTTAACGCTGTTAGACGTTAACCCCCTGACTGTTAAAGTCTATTATTCTCTGATTTTCAGGCTAACCATCACTGGCGCATGATCTGTGCTGTGACTGTCGCGCTCATATTGTGGATTGATCAGATGACGATCATAGGTGTGATATCCGGCAACTTCGGCCAGACATTGATCGTTGTGAGGGTCAAATTCATTGGAGAGGAGAATATAGTCGATCACCTCGCCACGATTGAGGTGATAATGCGTTGGTGCGCGGGCAATAAAGGCCGGACTATACTGAGAGGCTTGGTATAATTGATATGCATCCTGAAGGCGATAGCCATGGAAAGTTCGCTCATCAAACTGCCCCAGTAGGCGGGTATCTTCACTGACGAGCACTGATAAGACGCCGCTTGACAGGCTGTCATTAAAATCTCCAAACAGCGCCACAGGATACCCCTTCTCGGCGCGGCGCTTGGCAATCTCCACCCTGAGTAGACTCGCCTCACTCCCCCGCACCATAGACGCCGCCCACTTAGCCGCGGCCTCGGCGGCAAATAACCATGCCCCCTGCTGACTTTTACCCGCCAGTTCGGGTTCGAACAGCGCACGTTTCGACTTGAAATGCACCACATAACAGTCACAAGGGCCAAGATGGGGCAGCACTATAGTGGCCCTCAGCGGAAGGCGACTGTATTGAAAACTAGGGGCTATTCCCATCAGGCTGGCAACATCTCGATCTATGCCACAAGCGATGCTGTCGATAATAGGGTACTTACTGGCAAGCGCCAACACAGGGTGGCGATAGATAAAATCATCACTCACCTCAGGGCTATCGATAACCGCGAAATGGGGATAGCCAGCCTCGGCCACCAGAGCGCGCAACGCCTCGGGCGAAAACACCTCCTGGAAGCCGATCACGCAGGGCTGGTGCGTGGTCAGATAGTGACTTATCCAATCACACTTCTGCTGCCACTGAGCCTGAGTGTAGATATTGTTAAACTCATAATAGGCATCTGGTGGGGCGATAAAGTTAAACAGATTAAAGCTGGCCAGCCTTAGCTGTTCATCCACGGTTGTCGGATAGGTCACTTGTACTCCTTAGTCTGAAGCTCGCCCTAAGCTCGATCCCCTCTGAGCGTATCAGTTGAGTATAACATTGGCTGGTAACTCAGAATGTTAAGCCTAAATTATCTTTTTGGTCGCTTACAATCCACATGCCGAGTTGTGGCGGCCAGAAGAAAACCCAATTATCAAAATTTTTTTGAAAGTATATGTGACTTTTATCTGTTTTTATCACCTGTTGAGTCACGTAAAATCGGTCTCAACATCGACTCACACAGGAAGCTCATCATGCAACCACTCAGTTTCTACACTAACAAGCGTTATACGACTAAGGCATTTGACCCTAACCGTAAGATAGACCAAGAAAAGATAGAAGAGATTAAACAGCTGCTGCGCATGAGCCCTTCATCGACCAACTCTCAACCTTGGCACTTTGTCTTGGCGTCGACCGAAGAGGGAAAGGCTAAAATTGCTGAGGCCACCAGTGACTTCGCCTTTAACACCCCCAAGATCCACAATGCTTCCCATGTCTTGGTGTTGTGCGCTAAGACCAGTATGGATGATGCGCACCTGCAAAAACTCCTCGAGCAAGAGGCTGCCGATGGCCGCTTTGCTGACGAGCAGGCGAAACAGGGCCAGCACAACGGCCGCTCTTTCTTCGTCAACATGCACAGGGTAGAGCTGAAAGACGCTCAACATTGGATGGAAAAACAAGTCTACCTGGCCATGGGTACGCTACTACTGGGCGCTAGCCTATTGGATATCGATGCCTGCCCAATTGAGGGGTTCAACGCCACTAAGCTCAACCAGGTGCTGGATCTCCCTGCACAGGGCTATGCTGCCACGGTTGTTGTCTCCTTGGGCTATCGCAGCGAAGAAGACTTCAACGCTAAGTTACCTAAGTCACGCCTGCCAATCGAGACACTCTTTACCGAGATCTGATCAGCCTACTGATACCCACTAACTCGTTGGGTATCCCAGCCTAAGTTTAGCCTCACTGCTTGCGGTGGGGCTTTGTGGCCCGACAAGCTAATAGGCCGACGAATAAGACTTGCGTTCCATTTTGGTGATTGTCATAGTAGAAATTATCACCAGTCACGGATGAGACTCTCAGGATGCTAGTTGCTAAATCAACCACGACAGCCCCCCTGTTGCAAGACAAGGCGTCAAGCACCCAGTGCTTCGCTTTCAAGGGTGACAACCCGCTAATCTGGCCACTCCTCTCTTTGCTACAACGCAGCAACCATAGCTGGAAGGTTCATCACCTCGCCGCCGCACTGCAAGAACAAGGACTCCTGAAAGATCTCGACGAACAACCACAAAAGGCCCTCTTTAAACAGAATTTTCTATTGATGAATGCCCTGTTTGAACTGCAAGCCATGCTGCTGCCCGGCTGCTGGTTACAGGTTAAAGCGATGGAGATACAGATCTTCAGAATTATTCCCACTAATCTGGAGACCCAACTCAGTCAGGACGACGCCTTAAGAGACTATTATCTGGACTGGCAACACTATGATACCTGCCCGGATATCATTCAGGAGATGTTGGAATCCTTCTGGAATCGCTACGAAGCCTATATTGGCACCAGCCCCAACGCTATGCCGAAACGTCAGGCTCTGAAGGTATTTGAGCTGGAACAAGATGCAACGGATAAAGAGATTCGCAAGCAGTGGCGTAAATTGGCCTTACAGTGGCATCCAGATCGCGATGGCGGCGACGCAAACCAATTTAAACGGATCTGCGAGGCCTGGCAGACCTTACGCGAGCAGCGCTGAACCTGACGATCTGCCAAGATCCCATCTATCACCCCAAAGAATCACAGTTCTTTAGCCGAGGTCACACTCTAGCGACTGTTTCTTCGGCCCGCTTCAGTCATAATTAAGCTTTGCCATTTAGGCTAAACCTAATAACGAATGACATTAGCCATTGATCGCACCACGACGCTATCATTTAAGGATAATCATGATTAAACATATCGCTCTCGCCCTGACCCTAGCAGTGGCTCCACTGAGTAGTTTTGCCGCCAAGTTTGTCGAAGGCCAACATTTTATGACTGTGTCTGACAAGGCGCCAAGTGCCAGTCCTAAATTGACCGAATTCTTCTCTTTCTACTGCCACAACTGCTTCAATATGGAGACACAGTTCCTGGGCGACATTAAAGCCAACCTCAACAAGGAGGTCAGCTTCGATACCAAGCACGTGGATTTCATGAACTCTGACATTGGCACAGAAGTGATGCGCTCACTTGGTGTGATTCATGAGATGGGCGTCGAAGACAAGATGATCCATGCCATGTTTACGGCCATCCAAGGCGAACCAGGTGGCCATGGACACAGCCATGACCACGACCATAGCGCCCATGAGAAGCCAGCTATCAATACCCGAGATGACATCAAGAAAGTCTTTGCCGACCACGGCATAGATATCAGCAAGTATGATGAAATCGCCGACAGCAAAGCAGTAAGTGACAAGCTAGATCTCTGGCGTACTCAGCAAAGAGAGTTTCGCGTTCAGAGTGTGCCGACCTTTATCGTTAACGATAAGTATGCAGTCAACCTAAGCCAGATCCGCACCTTGGGTGAGCTGATCGACCTGATCAACTACCTGGCCGTAGAACACAAATAGGTCGTAGATAGATTGTAAAAAAGGCGCCTGATGGCGCCTTTTTCTTTGTCATAATTTAGCTTACGACGACCTGCTGCGCCCCCTGAAAGGTCTCCTGTTCGACCCGTACTTGGCTTTTGGTCTGCGCCCGGTAGATATGATTAATCAGCCTCAAGGTCACCAGCGCCAAAAGGATGCTTGCCACCTCAGCGGCCTGAGACACCATGTTAGCGTTAATAAAGTCTTGCAGCTCCTCGGCCTTATTCGTAAAACGATACACGGCCTGCCCCAGCACATTGCTGACGATCCACATCAGCCACCAGAGGTTGACGGCAGAATTTGCGTTATTCAGGCTCCAGTTTTCTGGATCATGACTCGCATGCCAGATCTCATTCATCGCCTGATAGGGCTTCCAGAGGCAAAGAAGAGGAACGAAGTAAAAACCGATAGACCATCCCGGGGTGAAGTTCATGTCAGTGGCACCTAACTGACGCGCATTAAAGTTGGCCCTGTATATCCACTTAAGGATCATGATCCCCGAGACGATAAACACCGCAAGATGCAGCAGGCCGACCAGAAACTGACGTTGATCGTTCGCCTCACCATCGGCAATGGCTGCCGCTTCTGACTGATACACTCCAGTCTGATAGTCTAATAGCAGCTGGTATTCTAAGTAATTTGACCCCATTGAAATCAACGCCACTAAGATCTGGACGTAGAGCAGATAACGCACCCATGTCGTCAAGCGGGTAGCGTCTTTATATTTAAAAATATTCCCTGACATTATTTATTCCCTAAGTGTTTACTGTTTATTGAATTATGGCGCCCACTGCAAGCGCGCAATGATTCAGCAAGCTACCAGACTCCTTAATAGACTTCTATCTGATTTACAGCAAGAGCAAAATAGCTTTTTCATTATTTTTAGATACCTATGTCATATAAAAACGCTTAATTTAACCTATCTCACTTGCTGATAACACCATCGCCGATTAACATAAAATAACTTAAATTTGTTGAGGCCATGGGATGTCTGCTGCGGAAAAATCATCACGGAAAATGAGTTTCTATATCATTGGGCTAATCTTTGCTGTCTGGCTATATAGCCTTTGGGCCGACCGGGTCACGCCGATGACCAGCGAGGCCAGAGTGCATACCTATATCGTAAGAGTCGCTGCCGAAGTCGCCGGTAACATCACTGAAGTCAATGTCAAAGACAACCAGGTTGTCGAAGCGGGGGATCCCCTATTTCAAGTCGATCCACGCAACTACCAACTGGCGCTGCAGGCTGCCCAAGCCAACTTAGAGCTAGCGGGGCAAAATATCGGTGCCAGCACTGCCGCGGTCGAAGTCGCTCAAGCCAAGGTTGTCGATGCCATCGCCGCCCGCAACAATGCCAAAGAGCAGGCTGCCAGGATCAGCGAACTGGCAGGGCAAGGGGTGTTAAGCCAGTCAGAGCTGGATAACGCCATCGAAGCCAGAGACAGAACTCAGGCGAATCTTGAAGCCGCCGAGGCGTCACTGGCCCAGGCCACGCAAGCATTAGGCCCTAAGGGTCAAGACAATCCACAGATCCTGTCGGCCATGGCCAAGCTGGAACAAGCGCAGCTGGACCTTCAAAAGACCCAAGTGCTCGCGCCCAGCAAAGGCGTGGTAACCAACCTACAACTGACCCCGGGACAAAGGGCCAATGTGGGTAGCCCACTGTTAACCTTTATCGATCCCCGCAGTGTCTGGATCTCGGCGCTGGTGAGAGAAAACTCGCTGGAAAACATTCGTGTTGGTCAAAAGGTCGAAGTCGTACTCGATGCGCTACCTGGTCGCATACTTGAAGGTCGCGTGGAGAGCATTGGCTGGGGTACGGGCGGTAGTAACAACATAGATCAGAATACCGGTTTTCTCACCGCAGATAACAGTGCAATCAAGGCACAAAGGTATCCGGTTAATATCGTCTTCAGCGAGGGTAGACCACCCAGCAATATTCGTTACGGCTCTCAAGCTACTGTGGCCTTCTATACTGAGCAGAGCAGCATAGGCGAGTTTCTCGTCGGTATCTGGATCAAGATAGTGAGTCTCTGGACCTATGTTTCGTAGCGCCGCGAACCCTATCATCCGTCTGGTATTCGGCCCCATTTTACTGCTGTTTTACCTATGGGATCAGGCTGCGCCACTGCCAGTGCTGGCGCCGGTTTTCATGGTGCTCTTTCTCACCTTGATGCCATCGCGCCCGCCACTGAATCTCATGGTCAAACTGTTGCTTGTGGTCATGTTTGTCAGTTTCGGATTGGTATTTGTCGGCGGCATGTTGCTCGACACCCCGGCAGGTTATCTACTCTTTTGCTGGTCCCTGCTGTTTTGGAGCTTCTATCGCAGCCATAACGATCCTAAGGATCTGCTCTCTACCCTCATGTTGATCGTGGTGATCATCATGACAGTTATGAGCAAACAGCTACAGGTATCGATTGAGGTACTTCCCTGGTTACTCATGGTATCAGCGCTGAAGGCTCTGGTTCTCACCTACCTGATTTTCTTCATCTTTCCAGGAAATGATGAAGATATTCATCCTGATGAAATCCAAGAAAACAGCAGCAGTACTCACATGGGGGTTATCCTGCTAAAGGCCACCGCCATGACAATCGTCTTGATAGCCTTAATTGGCTTGGGTAGCTCACAAAGCATGCTGATCGCCATTACCATAGGCAGCATGATAAGGCTGGCGGATCCTGAAGACCATCAAAGCTTTAAGCAAAACCGCCTCGTCACCACAGCAGTCGGTATCCTGTTCACCTTTCCGGTTATGTTGGCCTTTGCCTTCGGCCTGCCAACCTGGGTAGTGATAGGTTTAGCCCTATTCAGCGGTATACAGCTAGCCTGTTTTGCGATACGCCGCCAGTGCCCCCAGTCTATCTATCAACTACTGTTTACCAACTTTGTAGTATTGGTATATCAGATCATTAGCCACCTGGAGTCCGATGCCCTCTCTGCGCAATTGGTCAGATTAGTGTCTATCAGTATCGCAGTGCTCATTGGTACCTTGCTGCTCAATCTGTTACACCAAGACCCTCAGCCCAGCGCAGAAAAAACCGACGAGGCTAACTGATTGGGCTATAAAAAAGCGCGGCTTCTGCCGCGCTTTTTATCTCTGATGAGGCTTCGCAAAATTAAAGATCCTATTCGCTAACGACTCAGATTGCCGACTCAACCTCATCTATCGCAAAGCATCATACTAGCGACGAATAAAATCCAGCAGATGCGACAGGGCAAACAGGGCGTGGATCACCATGAAGACGATAAAACCGTGGGCCGCGCTGTGATGATAGCTACGCCAATTGAGCGCCTCGCTACTGCCCTGGGTCAAAAACCACATAAGGCCCGTGGCCGCAACCGCCACAAACAGCAACATACAAACTCCCTCTATCACACTAAACAGGCCGCGCCCACCAGCCAGGGGCAACTTGCCACGCTTCAGACCACATACATCGTTACTCAACTGAGTAAAGTCGCCCACCAGATAGGGGAAATATTGGCGCCACTGACCGCGCACTACATTGGTCACCAGCATAGTGACAGAGAATACCCCGGCCAATAACCCCAGATAGACATGAAGCCAGTCCCACACTGAGGCATTGGCTCGCAGGGCGCGCCCCATCATGATCCAGCCACTGGTGCCGATCAGAAACAGCGACAAGAGAATGGCAAACAGGTGCTGATAGGTTTCCAGTACCTCTCTAAACTTGGCCAGCATCTTCATCATGTTTCTCCTATTAGGCACATTAAGGTGCTATATACGCGCTTTTACGACTCTTTCTAAGCACCACACTCATATTGGTTACAGCGCAGCCACCTCATGGGCGTAGTGCTTTACCTTATCCCAGTCGGTGTACTCCACCTTGGTATCCGGCGCGGTTGGGCCTTTAGTGATCCACATGATGAAACGTATGATGTTACGATCTAAGGCGTTATAACCTTGGTAATCCAGATTACCACCAAATACTGCCAGCAACTTAGGTTGCCAGGGAGACTTGGCCAAAAACGCCTGCATGTAAGGGTTGGTCTCTGGAGTATTCTTGGCGGGCTTACGCGCCACCAGACTCACGGCAAAAAAGCTACTGGCTTTTTCCTGCAACACCTTAATATTCTCGCTGATAAACTGGTACACCTTAGGGTTGTGTTTGCCGTGACGAATACTTGCGCCCAGGACTATCTTATCGAACTCATCCAGAGAAGGCGGGTTATCTATGCTGGCGCAGGTCACACTATGTTCCAGCGCCTCGAGCTCACGCTGCATGAAATCGCACAGCTTACGGGTTTGCCCATGCACACTTGAATAGATGATTAATATTTTGCTCACAAAGGCCCCTAAGTCAATTTAGCTTTTTCTATAGCATCATGATAGGGGAATCCGAGCAATATTTAATTGAAACAGATCACGAGCCCTAAGGGCAAAATCCGGCTTAAGTTTACCTAGTTCACAAATTACATTATGGATACATTTTGTGATAAAAAATCGCAACCTAGGTAAGGCGACTCCCCCTGGGCGAGCCTAACGACAACCAGCAACGATAGCTTCAGACTTCGCTCATTGCATAGAGCAAGATAGCGGAAAAAAACATTAGTTAGGCAGCCTGGTTAGCGGCTCAATCATAGACAGGCCGCATTGGGTTTTAATCACCAAACAGAAAAGATCAACAAGCCCTAAAGGATGAGGTAGACTGAGCTTTCTGTGCGATACAGGAATCAAAGGAATGTTAAAAAGGACCCCACAAACCCTATTACTGCTAATGACCTTTGTAATGTCCTTGGTGTTTTCTGTGTGGCAGGTGCTACTCAACAACTTCGTCATCGAGCGGGCAAACTTTACTGGCGCCGAGATAGGGATCTTGCAGAGCCTGAGAGAGGTCCCCGGATTCCTGGCCTTTACTGCCATCTTCATCTTGCTGCTGCTCAGAGAACAGACCTTCGCCTTGATCTCCCTTGCCTTACTCACCATAGGTGTTGGTATTACAGGCTTCTTTCCCCAAGTATTGGGGCTCTATCTGACAACCATCTTAATGTCGGTGGGCTTTCACTATTACGAGACCATTAATCAGTCCCTTACCCTGCAATGGGTCGATAAGGCAGATACCGCAGGTTTCATGGGTAAGGCGCTGGCCTGGCGCTCGGCCGCCGCCTTAACCGGCTATGGCAGCATCTGGATAGTGATGACCTATCTGCAGCTGGATTATCAATGGATGTACGCCATCATAGGGGGCCTAGGGCTGCTAATGGTGATCGCCCTGACGCTCTACTTTCCGCAGTTTCCCCAAGGAGAGGTACAGCATAAAAAGGTGATCCTCAGGCAAAGATATTGGCTCTACTACCTGCTGACCTTCTTCTCCGGCGCGCGACGTCAGATCTTCATGGTATTTGCCGGCTTTATGATGGTGGAAAAATTTGGCTATAGCGTCAGTCAGATCACCGCACTGTTTCTGATCAACTATGTGGTCAACCTGCTGTTCGCCCCAGCCATAGGCCGCTTCATCGGCCGCATCGGCGAGCGCAATGCCTTGACCATAGAATATGTGGGTCTGTTCATGATCTTCACCAGCTACGCCTTCGTCGAGCAAGCCGAGATGGCGGCCGTACTCTATGTGCTGGATCATCTGCTGTTTGCCATGGCTATCGCCATCAAGACCTATTTTCAGAAGATCGCCGAACCTAAGGATATCGCCGCTACCATGTCGGTCAGCTTTACCATCAACCATATCGCGGCCGTGGTGATCCCGGCACTACTGGGGATGCTCTGGCTCTATTCCAACCAGTGGGTCTTCTTTATCGGTGCGGGTTTCGCCATCTGCTCTCTGATTTTGGCACTCAATATTCCCCGCCACCCGGCCCAGGATAAGCACGTCAATTGGCCTGCCGGTGCCTGAGGCTAGGGTGAGCGCCGATTTTCAGATAGAATCGATTTATTCAATATAAGAAAGACAAGACTATGGCCGAGATTGTTAACCTATCCGACTCAGGGTCGAACCAGCCCGATGTATCTGCCCGCAGAAAAGCGCTGCTACTGGGGCGCCTTATCGGTCTGGGTAGTGATGAAGACTACCGCCCCTCCCAAGCCTCAATTGCCGAGCGCTCGGATCATCGCCTGCGTAAGCTGGCTAGCCGATATCAGGCTAATCTGGAAAATATCTACGCCATCGCCCTCTCTCATACCCCGTCGGATGTTACAGGCACAGATCTCGACCCCGACTGGATCCATCAATTCTTTCAGCAGGCGGAACAGATCCACAACCGTAATATGCAGGCGCTTTGGGGGCGCATCCTAGCCAATGAGATCACCAGTCCTGGGAGTTTTAGCCTACGAAGCCTAGCCACTCTGAGACAGTTAACTCACAAAGAGGCACAGATATTTGAAAAGGCACTGGGAATGGCGGTCACAGTCAACAACGAAACTAAGCTCAAGCTGGTGATCGGCTTTCGTCATGATGGTGGCTTTGGTCAGCTGTTTCGCAAATCCGACGCCACACAGATCGCCCTGTCGCAATTTGGCCTGCCCTACTCCTCTATACTGACACTGGTCGATGCGGGGCTGTTACACAGGAGTGAGTTTGAAACGGGACAGCTCAACGCTAAAAACCCCATCAGCTTCACCCTCTCGGGCAAACGTATGACACTGACGCCCAAGCATGGTCATCTGGTATTTAGCTATTATCGTTTGACGCCAACCGGCGATGAGTTGGCGCAGCTGGTGCGCCCCAAGGCAGATGAAGAGTATGCCCGCGCGCTGCAGGCACTGTTCAAAAAAGACTTTAAGATAGATTACTGACCCAGAGACTGCTTTATCGACGTATCCAAGACTCTAGGGCTGGTCTCAGGCTCAAACCAGTGTAGGCTGTCTGCCAAGCCAACCACCTCACCTATGATCATCAAGGCTGGCATCTCCAGTTCAGGATGAGCCGCCAGTTCGGTGAGTTCACCTAAGGTACCAAAGAAACGTTGCTGCGCCGCCGTGGTCGCCTTAGAGACAATCGCCACTGGCGTCTGCGGTGAGCGGCCCGCACAGATCAAACCTTGTTGTATTGTATTGGCATTGAGTATGCCCATGTAAACGACCAAGGTATTAGCGCTGTTAGCATAGGCCTGCCAATCCATGGGACGACTTTCCAGCTTGCAATGACCGGTAATAAAGGTCACGCCCTGGGCATGATCTCTGTGAGTCAGAGGGATCCCTGCATAGGCAGAAGTACCACTGGCGGCGGTGATACCAGGCACTACCTCAAAGGCCACACCTGATGCGACTAAGGTTTCCAGCTCCTCGCCACCTCGGCCGAAGATAAAGGGATCCCCGCCTTTAAGGCGCACCACATTCTTACGGGTATAGGCCTTGGTTACCAGTAACTGATTGATCTCATCCTGGGCAGCACTGTGTTTACCCGCGCGCTTACCCACGGCAATTAGCTCAGCCTGTTTGGGGATCAGCGAGAGTATCTCATCACTCACCAGGGCATCGTACAGCACTACGTCGGCCTTCTTGAGGATACGGTAAGCCTTGAGCGTCAACAGCTCAAGATCGCCAGGGCCAGCGCCCACAAGCCAGACTTTGCCCTGTGCCTGCTGCCCGGTAAGAGTAAATAGTTCCATAACCGCATCTCATACAATAGTGATGAGGTTAATATAGCGTCATTCTTATATCTTAAAAAATAGATAATAATTAGAATTTATTCCATTTGGTTATTAAAGAGCATTACATGACATTTAGTGAGTAAAATCAGACGGCCAGATTGAAAATAGGTGCACGAGTAAGTTGCAAATGTTACAACATAGGCAAGATTTACTGCGACATATGTTGATCTCAGACAGCGCAAGCAAAGGAACCACGGATGAAAATCACCCAATCTTTTATATGGATCGCCTTAATCGGACTCTTCTCCCTACCTGTGACCAGCCTAGGCGCCGAGCCAACCCAAGAAGCGCAGAGCCAAACAGCTCAAAGCGAAGACGATACCTCATTACTCGACAAACGCGTCAAGGATGAGTTGGCGACCTCTGAGAGTCCCTTCGTGATCACCCCGCACAAGGTCAACTACTTTTTCCCTGTTACCTATAACAGCTCACCCAATATGGACCCTTTTGCTGAAGAGCTGGCCGAGAACAACTCCGAGATAGATAACCTGGAAGCTAAGTTCCAGATAAGTTTTAAGTTCCCCTTGATGTACAACGTCTTTGGGGACAATGGTCATCTGTTTGTCGCCTACACCAATCAGTCTTATTGGCAGGTGTACAACAAGGAGATCTCCTCGCCATTTCGTGAGACCAACCACGAGCCGGAGATCTTTATGCTGTTCAACAACGATTGGAAAATCGGCCCCTTAACCAACTCTTTCTGGGGCGTTGGTGCCGTGCATCAATCTAACGGTAAATCAGGTGATCTCTCCCGCAGTTGGAACCGTATCTATGGCACCATGCTTTTCGATAATGGCCCTTTCGCCCTCGGCTTGAAAGTGTGGTGGCGTATTCCAGAAGATGAGAAAGAAACACCTACGTCGGCCAAGGGAGATGACAACCCTGATATTCTGGATTATATGGGTAACTTCGAGCTGACCAGCGTCTATGGTATCGACCAACACAGGTTTACGCTTATGCTGCGCAATAACCTTGAGAGTCCCAACCGCGGCGCCGTAGAGTTCACTTGGAGTTACCCCATCATTGGTAACTTACGCGTGTATACGCAGTATTTTAATGGCTATGGCGAAAGCTTAATCGACTATAACGCCCATACCCAACGGATCGGCATCGGCTTCTCGATCAACGACATTCTCTAACCGAGTATCGTTTCATTCGCCAAGCGCCGATGGCAATAGGGAAAAGAGATGACATTCGGACACCAGAGCATTATCAATGGTTTCGGCCTCATCATGCTGATCAGCTGCATTCAGCTGACGGCCATAGCCCTGCGTGAAGAACCACCCAAACCCCAATTGTCTCAGCAGGAGATGCGCGCAGATCTCGACTATCTGCAGCAACACCTGCTGCAATACTCGGCCAATGCCGCCGAGTCGCCTCTACGTCAAAGCCAATTAGAAAACCAGATCAATAAGGCCCTCAGCCAATTACCGCTAGAAGGCGAACGAATGCTGTTCGCCCAGCAGCTAGTAAAAGTCTTAACTGCCCTTGATGATCCACTCGCAGAGGCCGATTCCTTTCAGGCTCAGGCTTATCTGCCTATCACCTTAAGAAAAAGCGAGGATAACTGGCTGGCGCTGGATCTAGACCATCGGCCCCTGAATAACGAGACCCCATTTATTAGCCACATAGATGGGCTGCCCATCGACCTCTGGCTATCGGCGACTAAGGCTTTTCTGCCCCCTAGTCTGGCCGAAAGCAACATAGAGCAGGCTAAACTCCTGCAGATGCTCTCTATGCTCAGACGTGAGATTGGACTTGCCGCTAGGGATGACTGTCGTTTGACCCTGACTGACAACCAAGGCACCCAGCATCAGATAAGTCTCGCCCTAACACACAAGCCGCCCACAGTATTGAGTTCACCACAACATCAAGAGAGCTTTGACAATCTCCCCCAAGGCGTCTTCAACTTCTACGATCTCTCACGCTTTACGCCTGACAGCCCATTGGGACAACGCCTTAAACGTGCGCTATTTTCGCCTGTTACCATACTGGACCTACAGCAGGGATATGGCACTGGCGATGAGCTGCTAAAATTCTTGAGTCACTACTTCAGCCCAGATGTCACGCCGCCACTATTGAGTGAATGGCCTGACTCACTCTTTGCTGTCGCTCGCTATAAGAAGGGCGCGAATCTGCGCAGCGACTATCTAAAACCCTTAGGCTTTATGCCGGCAACTAGCCTCAACCAATCTCAGCGTCTGCAATTTGAGCTGGTGAGTTCGCTGCTGCCAGAGGATAATCCTCACTTTAGCCCTTGGCAGATAAAGTTTTGGCAACATTCCAGCCAGCCATGGGCCGGTCTGCCGCAACCTAAGACGGGTAAGCTGATGCTCATTATCGGCCCTGCTTGTCGTCAGCAATGCCAGTGGATCGCCCACTTTGCCAGATCCTGGCCAAACACCCTCTTGGTTGGAGAGCCAACCCGAGGTGATTTTGGCAAACTACAGCAAATCTCTCTGCCCAACAGCGCCATCAAGATAAGCTTCAACGCCACCCAAGTGTATGATGCCATTGGCAGACGCTTATCGGGCATTGCTACCCAACCCGATATCATTCGCCCCATGGATGACCCCGTCTATTGGGAAAACTTAATCGAGCTATTTGCTCCCGCTTCCCCCAACTAACAGAAGAAAGGAAAAACTATGAATAAGCTAATCAGCAAACTCCTCTTTGGCCTGAGCCTGGGACTCTTAATGTCGCTACAAGCCAGTGCCACAGATCTGAAGGTGGGCGACAAGGCACCGAATTTCAAACTGCAGGCCACAGACGGTCATTATTATCAGCTCAGCGACTACCTGGGTAAACAGACCTTAGTACTTGCCTGGTATCCCATGGCTAACACGCGAGGCTGCACCTTAGAGTGCAAGTCTTTAGTGCAAAAAGGTCATCTTATTCGCGAGTACAAGGCCGTCTACATGATGGCCAGTGTCGATGATCTCGAAGATAACCAAAAATTTGCCGAGGAGCAGAAGGCCGATTTTCCTATGCTGAGCGATCCCACTAAGGAAACCGCCAAGGCCTACGATGTACTCAATCTGGTCAGAGTGGCAAGCCGGGTCACCTTCTACATAGGTGAAGATGGCACTATATTGAAAATCGACGAAGACATTAATCCCGAGACGGCCGCCGAAGATATTGCCGCCAACTTGAATGCCTTAGGCATCGCCAAGGCTGAGTAACTCAAGGATATTTTCCTCCCAATAAAAAAGCCCCGAGAGCCACATAGGTCTCGGGGCTTTTTAATACCAGGCTAGATATTAATCGTTACGTGTTTGCATCAGGGTATCGAAAACGATCCCCTTATCATTAATGTCCATACCTAGCTGTAACTTGGTGCGATAATCCTTTAGTGCCTCAAGCTCTTCGGGGATAGGTTCACCGCTCATGGCCATCAGGTTCATGGCTGGCGTAAACAGCTTGGCATAGTCTGCCGACAGCGACATCAAACCGTTGGCGACAGGCTTCTCACCAGCAAGTTTATCGGCAATCGCCTCACTCTTGTCACCCGTGTAGATCACCAGATGCTGACCCTTGAGCGCCATCTTAGCGCTAACCCCTAATGAAGGCGGTAGGTGCAATGCGGCCGCAAGATCAATTGCACTGCCATCACTTGGCAGACTGACATTCGCCAATTCAGGCGCAAAGGGTTTAACCATGTTAAACAGGGTCGCCGGATCATCCGCCGACAGGGTTGCGACAGCATCCAGACTCTTTAAAGCGATCTGCTGAGTATCATTTTCCAAGGCGTAATCGAGCAGGGAGACTGACACCCCTTTCACACCGTTGGCCATACCTGTAAACATGCCGAGCATTGCCGGGCTTTGACCTTCCATCTCACTTTGCAGTTGTGCCAGCGGTTCACACTGATAACTAGGGGTAAGTAGATCGTCCCAGATCTTAGAAACGCTCGGCACGAACTGATTGACATCTATGCCAAGCGCCATGGAAAACACGCCACTGTCAATCTTCTGGGTATGGGCCGGGATAAAGCCACGCATCTGCTGCAAGGCACCTAGGATCACCTGGTTATTGCTCTCGATAACCGTGCTAAAGCCTAGCTTGGCCTGCTTGTTCTTCACCTCAAAATCCGTGTAGCCAATGACGGTTTTCGGCCAGTTGGCCGCAATGCCACTCAGCTCGCGATGACAGGCTTGAGAGCGCAATTCGCCAAAGGGGTCATCTTTGATCAGCGCGAAGATCTTCGTCAGCTGGCGCGCCATCTGGTTGCCATCAGAGGTGGTGATCGCCTTAACGATCTCCTCGTGATTGAAGTAGCTGATACCGGCTTTGCTAAAGCCGTGCTTGTTAATGATCGCATCCACAGTGCCCGCCTTAGCAAGCGACTGCTCAACCGGCTTGATCCCAAGGGCAATTTCAAGCAGTTCAGGCTCAAGGAAGCTGGTATCCAGTGTCAGAGTAAGCATGCCCTTGTCGATGGCAACGATCAGATCGACACGCTCGCTTTCCCCTTCGTCGGTAAGACGATAGCTACGGTATTTAACCTCACCAATCTGTTTCGCATCATGGGTCATGCCGCTATCGGCCTCGGCCCTATCCAACACAGCCCATACACGATCTGGGCTGGCGACATCTAACTTGACCACAGGCATCACACCTAAGGTATAGAAGTAGCTAGTGAGCTTCTCCGGCAGACCGAAGGTATCGATCAGCTGCTGACCACTCTGAGAGGCATCAAAATAGCGCTCTAACACCCTAAAGAAAAACTGTGCTCTGGGATCGTCTTCCTCAGATAGCAGGGTCTTGATCTCTTTGGGGTATTGCTTCTGCGCCTCAGGAAGGGCATCGATATAATCCTTTATCGGAAAAGGCTCAAACTGTGCGGAAAATAGCGGTGTATCGGCAGGCACATAGGCCAATACCTGATTGTCCACGGACTTAGGCGCCTGTTGCATCGCCCAGTAGCCACCCGCGCCTATGGCGACGATGGCCGCCGCCACTAATGCCTTCTTCATTCAGTAAACTCCCTGTTAATTCGTGCGGACAGTCAGGCCAATCCCAAGCTGGCAAGCACGTAATACCAAATCGTATTAAATAGCTGATCATTTTAGCTGGTTAAAACGCTATTTCAGATCACTGACTTAATTTGATTGCTATAAAAAAAGAATGGCGTCGATATTACTATATAGATGAATAAAAAGGGAAATAAGATTAGCAGGGATATCCCTGGATAGCCGCAGCGGACTATCCAGGGCCTATGGCTATTAATTAGCATGCGCCAGCAGACCAATCAAACATCTAGCTCTCGCTAAGCGAGTTGGGTTTCGAGCTGTCGGCGGCTCTGTCTGTCGCTTCAAAGAGGAAGATAAAGCGACTGGATCCAAATCAGATCCGATACAGACAACAATTCAAAACCATCTACGGGAACTTACAACTATAGATCAAAATAAAAATCTGTGCATAAGCCTGTGCAAAAAAAGTGCACAAATCAAAATAAAGTATTAATAAATCATACGACTATCAGTCATTAAATTTACCATCTGCGTCAAATTTCGTAGTGCAGACCACACTCACGCTTGAGACCGTTGAAGCGAGTCTCCTCCTCCGTCATGCCCAATTCCAGCGGGCGGCTGGAATGGGTATCGCCCACCGACACATAGCCTTGCTCCCACAGGGGATGATAGGGCAAATCGTGCTTGGTGAGATACTCATGCACATCCTTGTTGCTCCACTCCAGAATCGGCAGCAGCTTGTATCGATCGCCATGGATCGCCAGTATCGGCAGTTCCTCACGCGTACTAGACTGCGCGCGGCGAAGGCCGGCAAACCAGGTCCCGACGCCCAACTCCTTGAGCGCAGTTTGCATTGGATTTACCTTGTTAAGGCGATTGTACTGCTCCAGGCCATCGAGCCCCTGCTCCCACAGGCGACCGAAACGGGCTTCCTGCCAGGCGCTGGTCATAGGCGCGCGATACACCTTAAGATTGAGCTTGAGTCGCTCGGTCAGCTCATCGATAAACTGATAGGTCTCCGGAAACAGATAGCCAGTGTCCGTCAGGATCACCGGGATATCCTGCTGCACCTGAGTGACCAGATGCAGCATCACGGCGCCCTGAATACCAAAGCTCGACGACAGCGCATGGGTGCCCGGCAAATAAGCCAAGCCCCAGATCACCCGCTCGGCAGGCGTGAGTCCCGCCAGGAAGGCGTTGACTCGAGCCAGCTCTGCATCCTGCTCTGCCTTAGGCGCGCTCAGTAATGCTTGTAGCGCCTGGGCAGAGATCACTGAATTATCCATGGAAATCCTTAGCGGCATCGATTACCGCCTTCACCACGCCGACACGCACGGTGAAGTTACCAAAGGTTTCGCCAGCTTCACGCTCTTTGACGTAGCGGGCAAACAGTTCATCCAGCGCCGCCAGAATCTCGGCTTCCTGAATGTTCTCGCGATAGAGTTTGTTCAGGCGTGTCCCCTCGAAACTCGCGCCCAGATAGAGGTTGTAGCGACCCGGCGCCTTACCCACCAGGCCTATCTCGGCGGCAAATGGACGCGCACAGCCATTAGGGCAACCTGTCATACGGATCACTATCGGCTGCTCCAGGAAACCATGCTTCTCCTGCAGCGCCTCGACCTTAGTCATGAAGTCCGGGAAGTAACGCTCAGCCTCAGCCATCGCCAAAGCACAGGTCGGCAGCGCAACACAGGCAATAGAGTGACCGCGGGTTGGGCTGATCAACGTCCCCATCAGGCCATGACTGCGAGCAATCGCCTCTATCTGCGCCTTATCTTCTTCCGCCACACCGGCGATGATGATGTTCTGGTTAGCTGTCATGCGGAAATCACCTTTATGTACCAAAGCGATTTCACGCAGGCCGGTTTGCAGTGGCTGTCCAGGCAGATCTTTAATACGGCCACCCTCGATAAACAGAGTCAGATGCCACTGATTATCCACGCCCTTGATCCAGCCGTAACGATCGCCGCGATCGCCGATCACCACCTCACGCTTAGGCTCAAATTTTACCCCGGCGCGCAGCTCTACTTCTGCCTTAAAGGCCTCAAAACCGTGTTTCACTATGGTGTACTTAAGACGCGACTGTTTACGATCCGAGCGGTTACCCCAATCACGCTGCACCTTAAGCACGGCCTCGGCAAATTTAAGGCAGTCTTCGGCCTTGATGAAACCAAAGTCATCACCCAGACGCGGGAAGGTAGCGACTTCGCCATGGGTCGAGCCCATGCCGCCGCCAGCCACCATATTAAAACCGACCAACTCACCGTCTTCGGCCACGGCGATGAAGCCTAGGTCGTTGGTGTAGACATCTACATCGTTATCCGGCGGCACAGCCACAGCCATCTTGAACTTACGCGGCAGATAGGTCTTGCCATAGACAGGCTCTACCTCTTCGCTCTCGCTCACTGCCACCTTGTCGTCACCCAGCCAGATCTCGGCGTAGGCCTTGGTGCGCGGCAGGTAGTTGTCCGACAGCTTCTTGGCCCAGTAGTAGGCCTGCTGATGCAGCTTAGACTCTACCGGGTTAGGGTTACACATCACGTTACGGTTCACGTCGCCACAGGCGGCGATAGAGTCCAGCGCTTCTCTGTCCAGATCTTGGATCAGCGTCTTAAGGTTACGCTTAGGAATACCGTGATACTGAAAGGTCTGACGGGTTGTCAGACGAATACTGTTTGAGCTGGTCAGGGTCGAGGCAATCTTGTCCACCCCTAACCACTGCTTAGGCGTACAGACACCACCGGCCACTCGGGCACGCAGCATAAAGCTATAGAGAGGCTCCAGCTTCTGCTCTTTACGCTCGTTACGCAGATCGCGATCGTCCTGCTGATAGAAACCGTGGAACTTGATCAGCTGCTGATCTGCGTCGTTGAAGGCACCGGTCAGCGAGGTATCTAACCCCTCTTCGATAGTGCCACGCAGGTAGTTACTGTCGGTCTTAAGATACTCGTTTACTGATAATTTCTGATCGCTCATGGCTACTGCCTTATCCTATTGATTGCACCGGCATGGCCCATGCAAATGAATCTGTTGGCGCCATAGGCGCCTGTCTCAATTAATAAACGTCTTTCTGGTAACGTTTCTCGCTGCGCAGCGTCTCGAGCAAGGCCTCGGCCTCCTCGGCGCTCTTACCACCATGCTCGCCTATCACTTCTACCAGCGCCTGGTGAACATCTTTGGCCATACGCTCGGCGTCACCACAGATATAGAGATGCGCGCCGCGCTCTATCCACTGCCACAGCTCTGCACCGCGCTCTTTGATGCGGTGTTGCACATAGATCTTGTGCTCCTGATCCCGTGAGAAGGCCGAATCTAGACGGGTCAGCACACCCTCTTTAAGGTACTGCTGCCACTCAGTCTGATAGAGGAAATCCTGTTCGAAGTGCGGATTACCAAAGAAGAGCCAGCTATCCCCCTGGGCACCTTGGGCAGCGCGCTCCTGCATGAAGGCACGAAACGGCGCGACACCTGTACCTGGGCCTATCATGACCACTGGCGTATCTGTGTTTTCCGGCAGACGGAAGTGGTTGTTTGGCTCAACATAAACCTTCACCTCGCAACCCTCTTCGGCACTTGCTAAAAAGTGGGATGCGCCGCCAAAACGAGTGCCTGAGTCGCGCTCATCTGCCACCAAGGCAACCGTTAGGTGCACCTCGCTCTCCACCTCAGACTGGCTAGAGGCGATCGAGTAGAGTCTTGGGGTGATAGGACGCAGCAGCTCAACCAGTTGGAAGGCGGTGATATCCACAGGATACTTGGCCACCAAGTCTGCCAGCTGATGATTCAGCACAAACTGGCGGGTCTGCTCTCTGTCTTCGCTGATCGCCTGCAGATCGCTGTTACCGCTTAACTGGGCCCAGTTTTGTACCAAACCAGGATAAAGCTGGGTCAGCTCGCGCTTCTCTTTCAGCGCCTGAGCCAAACTTAACGTCTCTTCACCCAGAGTGACCTCAGTCTCGCCATCCAGTGACAAGCCCTGGATTATCTCAGTCACTAGTGCGTCGCTGTTGCTAAACCAGACCCCAAGGGCATCGCCCACCTGATAGTTAAGGCCAGACTCACCCAGATCTATCTCCACATGGCGCACATCACGATCCGAGTCGCGTCCCGTTAGCTTCTGGCTCGCCAGTAGCTCGGCACTGTAGGGTTTCTGCTTGCTGTAACTTGAGCTGGCCACGCTAGTGACATTGCCAATAGAGACCACACTGGCACCAGTTGAAACAAATGGTTTAACCTCAGTTAACACTTGTTCCTGCCACTTTTCTGCCGCCGACTCATAGTCAACATCACACTCGGTGAGCGGCACGATCGCCTTGGCACCCAAGGCACTGAGGCGCTGATCGAAATCTTTACCCGTTTGGCAGAAAAACTCGTAGCTGGAATCGCCAAGAGCCAATACTGAGTAGTGCAGGTTATCTAACTTAGGTGCGCGCTTAGAGGCCAAAAACTTATGCAGCTCGATAGCATCATCCGGCGCCTCACCTTCACCATGGGTACTGACCACGGCGAGTAATAGGGTTTCCTGTTTAAGCTGACGCACCTTGTAATCGGCCATCGAAGCCAGGTTGACCGCATAACCTTGAGCCTGAGCCTTCTCGGCCAGCGCAGTGGCAACACCTCGACCGTTCCCCGTCTGACTGCCGTATAAAATGGTAATGGTCTGCTCACTTTCTTGCTGTGCAGCAGGGGCATTACCGCTTAACTCTGCGGTTGCCGCAAGATAGCCACCCACCCAGGCGAGTTGTACGGCATTTAGTTCAGCGGTGAGTTGCTTAAGCTTATCCACCTGCGTCGCAGATAGAGGAGAAGCCAATGATTGAAGCTCTTTTAACAGCATGGAAGACGGCCCTATAACAGTGTAATGAACCTAGCTTAGTGGCTTAATAGAAAAGCAAAAAAGAATAAAATCTAATTTTTAATTCGTTTTTGGAATATGCAAAGGTTATAATTTGAGCTACAAAAGTGAGAGTGGTGAGCGATATTTGCTTAAGGTGTGCCCTTAACCACAGAATTTGAAATGAAATTTTGTGGACTAGCGCAAACTTTTTGCTCCGACCAGTGCATGAGCGCTGATTATGAATAATTCGCGCTTGTGTCTAAATTCAGACTCGCCACAATAGCGAGCCAATAATTCATAACGACGTCTGTCCCCAACTATAGAGGTTTCTCAGTGAAACTAGGTCTACCTAAAGAGAGCCATGCCGACGAAAAACGCGTTGCGTTGATCCCGGCAAATGTGACTCGGTTAATCAAAAAAAACCTCCAAATTCTCGTGGAAAGCGGAGCCGGACTCGCTGCAGGATTCAGCGATCAGGAATATCAAGAAGCGGGTGCTAGCATCACCGATAGAGCGGAGGCCCTCGGTGCCGATATCATCACCCTGGTCAACCTAAAGGGCGAGCAATTCGATGAGATCAAGGCAAAGGCAAAGCCTGAGCAGCTGTTTATCGGCATGATGGATCCCCTGACGCACCCCGAAAATGCCGCTACGCTGGCCGAAACAGGCACCAGCGCTCTGGCATTGGAACTGGTTCCCAGAATCACTCGCGCCCAAAGCATGGATATCCTCTCCTCCATGGCCACCATCGCCGGTTATAAGGCGGTGTTGCTTGCGGCCCATCAGGCGCCGCGCATGTTCCCCATGATGATGACAGCCGCAGGCACACTTAAGCCCGCACGCGCCTTTATCATGGGTGTCGGGGTTGCCGGCTTGCAGGCCTGTGCCACCGCCAAACGTCTTGGCGCCGTGGTGGAAGCCTATGACATTCGCCCGGCGGCGCGTGAACAGATCCTCTCGGTCGGTGCTAAGCCAGTAGAGCTGGACCTGGAAACCGAAAATACCGAAACCAAAGGGGGTTACGCGGCCGAGCAGAGCGACGACTTTATCAAGCGCCAGCAACAGGCGATGGCCAATGTGCTCGCCCAGCAAGATATCGTTATCACTACCGCCGCTATTCCTGGTCGTAAGGCACCTGTGTTGATCACCGAGGCCATGGTTGATGCCATGAAGCCAGGCACAGTCATCGTCGATCTAGCGGCCGAAACCGGTGGTAACTGCGAACTGACCCAACTGGACGAAACTGTTATTCATAACGGCGTCACCATTCTTGGCCCGTCAAATGTGCCGGGAAGCGCAGCGACCCACGCCAGCCAGATGTATGGCACCAACATAGAAAATCTGCTCAAACTCATTGTCGATGATGAGGGGCAGTTACAGCTCGATTTCGAAGATGAGATTGTGCGCGACACAGTGGTTGCCCATCAGGGTGAAGTGGTTAACGCCAGATTGCGTGACCTGTTAGCACTGCCGCCACTGGCGGCAACAGAGGAGGCTCAATAATGGAGATCTTATTACTACTCACCCTGTTTGTGGTGGCGGTCTTTCTTGGGGTTGAGCTGATCACTAAGGTCCCCCCTACGCTGCACACCCCGCTCATGTCAGGCTCTAACGCCATCTCGGGTATCTCCCTGGTGGGTGCGCTCCTGTCAGCCGGTTCTGGCGCGGGAGTTTGGGTCAATGTGCTGGGCTTTATCGCTGTGGTCTTGGCCACTATTAACGTCGTCGGTGGCTACATGGTCACCAACCGTATGCTAGCCATGTTTAAAAGGAAATAAGCCAACATGAGTATGACGATTATCTATCTTGCCTACCTTGTGGCTGCGAGTCTGTTTATTTTAGGGATCAAGGGGCTGACCAAGCCTCGTACCGCCGTGCGCGGCAACCAGCTGTCGGCCCTCGGCATGTTTATCGCCGTTGTCGTTACTCTGCTGGACAAGAATATCTTAAGTTATGAGTGGATCATTGCCGGTATCTTACTGGGTGGCTCTATAGGCGCCGTGATGGCGACCAAGATCCAGGTCACTGCCATGCCGCAGATGGTGGCGCTACTCAACGGCTTCGGCGGCGGTGCTTCGCTATTTATCGCCCTGGCGAGCTTCCTCGATCCTGGCTCGGCGACCCATGTTGTAGCGCTGATCTCTATCGGCCTGACGGTACTGATTGGTTCTGTGACCCTGTCGGGCTCTTTCGTGGCTTTCGCTAAGTTACAGGAGCTTATTTCGGGTAACCCTATTCGGGTTCCAGGCAACAAGTTCATCAACGCCACTTTGCTGCTCGCAGCGCTGGCACTCGCCGTTGGCCTAGTGCTAGAGCCAACGAATACCGGACTGATCTATGGTCTGGTAGCCGTCTCACTGCTATTAGGACTCTTCCTAGTGGTGCCTATCGGCGGCGCCGATATGCCAGTGGTTATCGCACTGCTTAACTCCTACTCGGGGATTGCGGCGGCCACCACAGGTTTCATCACAGGCAACACTGTGCTGATCGTCTCAGGCTCTTTAGTTGGCGCCTCGGGGATCATCCTGACGCAGATCATGTGTAAGGCGATGAACCGTTCACTGTTTAACGTACTCTTTGGCGTCATGGCCGAAGGCGGCGAAACCGTAGATGCCGATGAGGTGTATGCGGGTAAGGTTACTTCCTCTTCGCCTGAAGAGGTAGCCATGCTACTTGAAACCGCCGAGCGTGTGGTGATCGTTCCTGGCTATGGCCTGGCGATGGCACAAGCCCAGCATGCGGTGCGTGAACTGGCCTCTGTACTGGAAGCGCGCGGTGCCCAGGTGCTGTATGCCATACATCCAGTGGCTGGTCGTATGCCCGGCCATATGAACGTGCTACTAGCCGAAGCCGAAGTACCTTACGAGCAACTTATCGAGATGGATGAGATCAATCCTCAGTTTGAGCAGACAGATGTCGCCATCGTCATCGGAGCCAACGACGTCACCAACCCTATGGCTCGTGAAGACAAGGGGAGCCCTATCTATGGCATGCCAATCCTCAATGTCGATAAGGCGCGCACTGTGGTCGTAGTTAAGCGCTCACTGAGCCCAGGCTTTGCCGGTCTACCTAACCCACTCTTTGCCAAAGATAACACCCTCATGCTGTTTGGTGATGGTAAGAAGGCGATTGTGGATCTGACTCAATCGCTTAAAGAAGCCGATTAAGGTATCAAGGAGTCAAAAAGGCCGCATGACGGCCTTTTTTATTGGGTAAAGAAAATAAAATTAGATAAATCTTATTGATTCGATAGCAGTTTACTTTTCCAGCTAAAAATCCTGCACCGTGAGATGGAAAGTTATCTAAACATTTCGACTATACTTAAGCTGTGGGGCCGCGTTTTGGCTAAGTGAATCACTTGCATAATGAGTTCACATCTGATTATATAATCACCATATGCTCATGTTAGCGTTTCCTAAAGAGGCTTTGAAAATGCAAACTCAAGTGCTAAATAATGGACTGCTATCTTTCGATGATAGACGCGTTTCTCAGGCTCACGCTAACGAACATTGGGATAGGTTGACGACGGCACAGCGATTCGCCTTCTACACCTTAGCGAAACTTGGCTACCAGCTACTCTTTGTCAGACAGACACCCACAATGAGTACTGCCATCGCCAAGCAGGAAGATCAACTCGCGACCATAGACGATGATGGAGATATCGACTTTAATCCCGATATCGTTTTGCGTGAACGACGTCCACCTCGAAAGCAATAATGAAAAAGGAGCCCTAGGCTCCTTTTTTACTGCTCAACGTTTTACTAACCAACTTGTTGCTGACCAACTTGTGACAGCTTAAGCTTGCCGTTTATCTGATCGCCTCAGGTATAAGTTACTCACCTTGCATCGACTGCTGAATCAACCACTGCTCCGCCGCAGGCTCGCCCATCATATGACGTATGGTTGGGCGAATAAACTCCCCCATCTTAGGCCGACGCCAAAACATATATTGCGGTAAATTGTGCATTGTGCCCGCACCAAAGACACGTTGAATCAGACTGGCAAACTCGTCGAGCTCCGGCTGTTCATATTGGACCAACTCAGGGTAAATGGCATCGATGAGGCTATCGAAATCGTCAAACTGCCCCAGCGCCTGCCAAGTGTAGCGCGCCAGTAGTTGCGACAACATAGGTGGCGACCAATGAGAAATGGCCGTCACACTCTCAAATACCTCTAAGTTACGTCTATGGTATTGCTGCCAGGCAAGCGTCTCACTCTGCCCAGCCCGGGCCAGAGACCAAAGCAGATAAAAGTCAGCCAACCATTCGTGTTGATAGGGGCTCAGCTTATCAGTTTGCAAGTAAACCGAGCTTGAACGACTCACCGCCAAATGTCCTAGCTCGTGGGCCAAGGTCATCTGATAGCCCTGAGCAATCGGCAAAACATAGACCTGACCATTCCAGAGCGCCGAATAAGCGCTAGGTATCCGCTCCTTGGCCAACAATACCAAACCTGTCACTTGAGGATGCGACAAGGGTTTGACCATGGCACCGCGCCGCCCCATCTGCGTTAGCAAGAGTTGAGGATCGCCTGGCAGTTGGGCTCTGGCCTTAGGCGGAAGCTCGGCCAGACAGTCGGTTATCTGAGACGTTTGACACACCAATGCCTGGCCAGAGGGCATTGGCGCCCAAAACCAAGCACTGGCAATCAGAAACGTCTCGAGGATCACTGCTTAGCCATGATGTTTTCTATGATGGCCGTGGTAGAGACACCGTCTTCGAAGCCTAGAACTTCAACGCTGCCTCCGGCTGCAATCACCTCTTTTCCACCAGCGATATCTTCGACATTATAGTCGCCGCCCTTCACCAGCTTGCTTGGCAATAGCCGTGAGATGATGCGCTGCGGTGTATCTTCACTAAAGGGCACAACCCAATCCACCGAAGCGAGTCCTGCCAGCACCGCCATGCGGCGCTCCAACTTATTAACCGGGCGACCATCGCCCTTAAGACGCTTCACCGATTCATCGCTGTTAACGGCCACGATAAGCCTGTCCCCTAGCGCTTTCGCCTGCTGCAAGTAACTCACATGCCCGGCATGCAGAATGTCGAAACAGCCATTGGTCATCACCACCCGTTCGCCCTTAAGCTTTGCCTCTTCGAGGGCATAGGCCAATTGATCTTCACTGACGACGCCATAACCACTCTCACCATGACTGAGATTCAGCGCGGCAATAAGTTCGATGCGGCTCACGGTAGAGGTACCTAGTTTACCCACCACAATGCCTGCGGCTGTGTTGGCCAGTGCACAGGCGACTGGTAGCTCACAGTCTACCGCTAACGAGGTGGCCAGGGTCGAGATCACCGTGTCACCGGCGCCGGTGACGTCATAAACTTCTCGGGCAACGGTGGGAATATGCAGCTCGGGGGCATCTCTAGTGATCAGTGTCATCCCTTTCTCCGAGCGCGTCACCAGTAGCGCCTCAAAATCGAAATCGGCTAACAATTGCTTGGCCTTTGCCACCAGGTCCGCTTCATCCTGAACTTTACCGACCACCTGCTCAAACTCACTCATGTTAGGAGTTAGCAGGCTGGCGCCGCGATAGCGTGAAAAATCACTCCCCTTAGGGTCAACCAACACCTTAACCCCTTTCGCCTTCGCCTTGGCAATAAAGGCTTCAGGCTTATCGATAGCACCCTTGGCGTAGTCGGACAACACCACCACGGCTACGCTGTCGAGTTCAGCTTCGACACCAGCCAGCAGCGCCTGACTCTGCTCGGCCGGATAGGCCTCTTCAAAATCGAGACGGATCAGCTGCTGATTACGGGACATCACTCTGAGCTTAGTGATGGTTGGTAGGTGAGCCACTCTGTGCCACTTAGGCACAACGCCTAGCGCCTCAACCCCCTGCGTCAGTGCAGTAGCTGTTTCATCCTCGCCCACTATGCCTGCAAGGCGCACCTGACCACCTAAGGTGGCGATATTCAAAGCAACGTTTGCCGCACCACCGGGTCTGTCTTCAATTTGATTCACTCTTACCACGGGCACTGGCGCCTCAGGCGAAATACGCCCCGTCGGGCCGCTCCAGTATCTGTCTAACATCACATCACCGACGACCAGAACTTTAGCTTTTTCAAAAGCAGGCAGAGAAATCTTCATATGGCACTTATCTTTTTGCGAAAATTAATCCCTGATTATACCTAATTTTCTACACAAATTGAGTTAGAATAAGCAGTAATTTTTGTTAACCCCGTAGAGTCAGCCGTGGTCGAAAACGCACAATTCTCCTCACAATTTTTTCATCCAAAATACTGGTTAATCTGGTTCGGGGTTGCCCTGATGCGACTGACACAGCTGCTTCCCTTGCGGGCACAGATGACACTGGGAAAAGGCATAGGTCGACTGGCGATGAAACTTGCAGGCAGCCGCGTCAATACTGCCAAACGCAATATCGAGCTTTGCTTTCCCAAGATGAGTCCGGCGGAACAAGAACAGCTGCTGACGCAAAATTTTGAAGAAACAGGCAAAGCTATTTTCGATATCGCCAATGCCTGGTGGTGGAATGATGAGAAAGTTCAACGCCACATGACGATAAAAGGGCGAGAACATGTCGAAAACACACTGGCAGCCGGTCAGGGGGTGATCCTGTTTGCGGTGCACTGTCTACCACTTGAGATGGGGGCACGCATCCTGGGTCAATTTCAGCCAGGCGTTGGGGTCTACCGTCCCCACAATAATCCACTGATGGAATACCTTCAGGTCAAGGGACGCCTGCGCTCTAACAAGGGGTTAGTACACAAGCGAGATATCAGACAGATGGTGCGCAGCCTGAGAAACCCAAATGTGGTCTGGTATACCGCCGATCAGGATTTTGGTCGCTCCAGCGCCGTCTTTATCCCCTTCTTCGCTGTACCAGATGCGGCAACCATCACGGGCGCCACCACCCTAGCTAAACTGGGTAAGGCCAAGGTGATGCCTTTTATCGTAGTACGCAACCCAGATGACAAGGGCTACACCATAGAGATCCAACCGCCACTTGAGGATTTCCCCGGCGAAAATGAGGTCGAGGATGCCAAGCGCGGTAACCGCATCATAGAGTCCATCATCTCGTGCAGTCCGGCGCAATATATGTGGCTACACAGACGCTTTAAAACACGTCCCAATAAAGACGATCCCTCGCTTTATCGCTAAGCCTGCCGTGTTTATCTCCCAAAGGCCAGCCCTCGGGCTGGCTTGATAACGTACACTAAACTGCTCAAAATGTATCAAATCGACACCCACATACAACAATTGTCAATATGACAAGTAGTGTCATTTTTACACTTGATAACGATTGTCATAATGACAAATTAATAAGACACCAATAGATAGTAAATCATTTAAAATCATAAGTTTAAAATAGTGGCACGTTAGCTGCTATAGCAGAGTACTCCACACCAACAATTATATTGCGCTGAGAGGCTCTATGAATAAACAACGGCTAACGGCGATAGCACTCTTAATAGTACTTATCGCTTCCTTCTCTGTCCTGCTGAGCATAGGCAGTGACATCTATCGCGAAAAACCTCCTATTCCCACTGCCTTTACCGATGTTCAGGGACAGCCCCTGTTCACCCAAAACGATATTGAGCGTGGTCAACTGGTTTGGCGCTCTATGGGCGGACACCAACTGGGTTCCATCTGGGGTCATGGCTCCTATGTCGCCCCAGACTGGACCGCCGACTGGCTGCACCGAGAGGCGCAGGCCTGGCTGGATATCACCGCCAAGGCGCAGTATAACCGCCCCTTTAATGAGTTGGATTCAATCAAACAAGCAGGCCTAGAGCAGTCACTTCGTGAAGATATGCGTCGTAATACCCTGACAACCCAAGCGAATGGCGACATTAGCATCAGCCTGTCAGACACGCGTATTCTGGCCATAGAGCAAGTCTCAGAGCACTATCTGTCACTCTTTGGTGACGACCCTGAACTGTCTATTTTGCGTGAACAGTACGCCATGAAAGAAGGCACAGTGCCTGACCTTGAGCGTCGTCAGCAGCTTAATGCCTTCCTCTTCTGGGGCGCCTGGGCGGCAATTACCGAACGTGACGGTCAAAACTACACCTATACCAACAACTGGCCATTCGATCCTCAGCTGGGTAACACTCCGACCTCAGACAACATCGTCTGGTCAATCTTAAGTATTGTCACCCTGATCGCCGGTATCGGTGCCCTGGTTTGGCATCACGCATCGGGTAAGCATGAGCCACTGCCAACACCAGCGGACCAAGATCCACTCTTCCTTAAGAAGCCTACCGCTTCACAAAAGGCCGTTGGTAAATACTTCGTCACTGCCGTGGGACTCTTCCTGTTGCAGATAGTCTTAGGTGGTATCACGGCCCACTATGCGGTCGAAGGCCAAAACTTCTACGGTATCCCACTGTCGGAAATACTGCCTTACTCTGTCACCCGTACTTGGCACACTCAGCTCGCGGTATTCTGGATTGCCACCGCATGGCTTGGCACCGGCCTCTACATAGCACCTGCGCTGTCGGGTTACGAGCCTAAGTTCCAACGCCTGGGCGTCAACGTTCTCTGGGTGGCGCTGGTTGTTGTGGTGCTAGGCTCTATGGCTGGTGAATGGATCGGCGTACAGCAGTACTTCGACTTAGACACTAACTTCCTCTTCGGTCATCAAGGTTACGAATATATCGATCTCGGTCGTGTATGGCAGGTACTGTTACTGGCGGGTCTGTTGATCTGGCTTGCACTGGTCACCGCCTCTATTCGTCCAGCCCTTAAACAACAAGGCGAAATGCGCCCCGTGATCTGGGTGCTGTACGCCTCTTGTGTTGCCATCGGTCTATTCTACGGTGCCGGTCTCTTCATGGGTAAACACACTAACTTAGCCATAGCCGAATACTGGCGTTGGTGGGTTGTTCACCTATGGGTTGAAGGCTTCTTCGAGACCTTTGCTACCTCGGTAATCGCCCTGATGCTAGTGCGTCTTGGACTTATCCGTGCCCGCAGCGCCAACGGCGCCGTACTTTTCGCCACGGTTATCTTCCTCACTGGTGGTCTTATCGGTACCCTGCACCACCTGTACTTCACTGGTACACCAACAGGTGTTATCGCCTGGGGCGCTATCTTCTCGGCACTGGAAGTCGTTCCACTAGCCCTGATCGGTTTCGAAGCCATCGAAAGCTACCGTATGCGTAACGCCAGCCCTTGGATGATACGTTATAAGTGGGCCATCATGTTCTTCGTCGCGACCGCCTTCTGGAACTTAGTCGGTGCCGGTGTACTGGGCTTCCTGATTAACCCACCTATCGCGCTCTACTTTATCCAAGGCTTGAACACCACGGCAACTCACGGCCACGCTGCCTTCATGGGCGTGTACGGTATGCTGGGTGTTGGTCTGATGCTCTTCTGTCTGCGCGGTCTGACGGGCAATATCCAGTGGAATGAGAAGCTGCTTAAAGGTGCCTTCTGGAGCCTAAATATTGGTCTCGCAGCCATGGTCTTCATGTCACTGCTACCTGTCGGTCTGACTCAGTTCTTCGCCGTCATCGAAAACGGCTACTGGTTCGCCCGCTCACCAGAGGTGATCCACAGCCCATTGGTAGAAACCTTGGTCTGGATGCGTGTCCCAGGTGACGTCGTCTTCGGTGCAGGCGGTCTGTTCCTCGGTGCCTTCCTGTTCGACATCATCAAGAAGGCCATTAGTGCTAAAGGCACTGAGCCTGTGGCCGATGCAGCGCTATCGGCTAAAGCATAAGGCCTAACATCACTCGACAAAGGGGTCATATCGACCCCTTTTTACCCTCAAAGTAAGTGTAAAAATGACAATAAACATTACTGTTAAATTGACATATACTTCATCCTAATACAGCCGCTGCATGCCAACGAAGAAGGATATGCCTTGGCATAGGCGCTACATTTCGGAGACCCCATGGCATTAAGTCAAACCCAACTGACGCGTATGGCGTTAGATATCACCTCGGGATTGTCCAATCATGACAGGTTCTCGCGCTTGCTCGATACCATCAGGGAAAGCATGCAGTGCGACGCCGCCGCGTTACTGGAGTTCAAAGGACAGCAGTTTACTCCCCTGGCCATCAATGGCCTGAGCCCAGATGTACTGGGACGTCGCTTTGTACTGCATGAGCACCCCAGGCTCGAGGCGATCGCCCGCGCTGGTGATGTGGTGCGCTTTCCCGCCGACAGCGATCTGCCCGATCCCTACGATGGCCTGATCCCCAACCAAGGCGACAACCTCACCGTCCACGCCTGTATCGGCCTGCCGCTGCTGGCCGATGGCAACCTGATAGGTGCAGTAACCATAGACGGTTTCGACCCGGATCAGTTTAAATCTTTCACCAACGAACAGCTCAGAGGGATAAGCGCCATCGCCTCAGCCTCCCTCAACAATGCCCTGTTGATCGACAAGTTGGAGAAACAAGCACTGCAATCCCAGTGGGACAAAGGCGATAGCGCAGGCCAGAGCAAGGAGGGCAACAAGGAGATCATTGGCCATTCACAGGTAATGAACAGCCTCAAGCAGGAGATCGCCGTAGTGGCGCCAACAGATCTCAATGTGTTGATCATGGGGGAAACTGGCACGGGTAAAGAGCTGATTGCCCACGAGATCCATCAAGGCTCCATGCGCGCCGCTCAGCCTTTGGTTTACCTCAACTGCGCCGCCTTACCCGAGTCTGTGGCCGAGAGTGAACTGTTTGGCCACGTAAAAGGTGCCTTTACCGGCGCGGTCAGCAATCGCAGCGGTAAATTTGAGATGGCCGACAAGGGCTCACTGTTTCTCGATGAGATAGGCGAGCTGCCTCTGACGCTGCAAGCTAAGCTGCTCAGGGTTTTGCAATATGGCGATCTGCAGCGGGTAGGTGACGATCGCAGCCTCAAGGTAGATGTCAGGATCATCGCCGCCACCAATAAAAACTTGAAAAATGAGGTACTGGCGGGACGTTTTCGTGCCGACCTTTATCACAGACTGAGTGTCTTTCCTCTAGTGGCGCCGCCACTGCGAGAGCGGGAGCAAGATATCACCCTGCTAAGCGGCTTTTTTGTCGAGCGCTGCCGCCAGCAACTTGGGCTACAGACACTGAGACTAAGCCCTGCCAGTCTGACGATGTTAGAGGGCTATCAATGGCCCGGCAACGTCCGGGAGCTGGAACATAGCATCTACCGCGCCGCCATTTTGGCCAGAGCCCAGTCATCAGGCAGCAATGGCCTGATCAATCCTGAACATTTTGAATTTGCCAACACAACGCCGCGCATCGTCCCTACCCAAAACCGAACCATCAGCCACAAGTATAGCGGCAGCCTCAAACAGGCTACCGAAGCCTTTCAGGCAGACTTTATTCGACAGTCGCTGGCACAACATGACGACAACTGGGCCGCCACCGCCAGGGCGCTGGAAGTGGACTCGGGGAATTTACACCGCCTGGCAAAACGGATAGGGTTAAAATAACTCGAATATCATTGATAACAATAAGATGCCCAATTCTAGACACGCTCAACCACTGCTCATCGCCCTGCTTAGTCTACTAGGCTTAAGTGCTATGGCTGACGAGGCAAGCCTGGAGCCGTTAGCCGCTCCGCTTTATCAGCTAGAGCAGCAACTGAGCTACCATGAGTTGGACAACGGCCTGAAACTCCATCTGCTACCACTGCCAAATAAGCAGAGTGTAGCCATCTCCAGCCAGTTTGCCGTCGGCTCGCGCAACGAGGCCGAGGGAGAGTCGGGATACGCTCATCTGTTCGAGCATATGCTGTTTAAGGGCAGCGAAAATGCCCCGGGTGATAGTTACAGCCAGACCATGAGTGCCTACAGTGGCCGCTTCAATGCCAGTACCTTCTTCGATGCCACCAACTATTATGTCAACCTGCCCAGCCAGGCCTTAGAGTTAGCCCTCTGGCTCGAGTCAGATCGCTTTATCCGGCCCAGACTCAGCGACGAGACAGTGCGCAATCAACAGCAAACCGTGCTCGAAGAGATGGCCACCACGATAGATAACCAACCCTATATCCGCCCAGCCATGGAGTTCCTGCTTAATCAGATAAAAGACAGCCCCTATGGCCATGCCGTGATCGGCTCGGTTGACGATGTTTCCGCGGCCACGCCTGCCAGCCTGAGCCGCTTTCATCATGACTTTTATCGCCCCGATGCCATGCAGATGGCTATCGTCGGCAACCTGCCTACACAGACACGCACCTGGGTCGAGCAATATTTCGGCGCCTGGCAGAAGCCCACGACTCCGCTCGCCAATTTCACACCACTTAAGGTCGACAGACACACAGTTCAAGGGGAGATAGTCGATGGCCGCGGCCCCTGGCCGGGATTATTGTTAGCCTGGCACACGGTAGGCGCCTTGGACAAAGACGCGGCGGCGATCACCTTAGTCGAAGATTATCTGCTACAAAATCGCACTAGCATGTTGGAGCAGTACCAGCTTAAGACGCCTGACACCCTGCTGCATTACTCCATCCCGCTAACCATGGAACATCTGGGCGTGATGAATCTTATTTTGGTGCCCAGGGCTAAGGTTTCACTCGACGATCTTAGCCAGCGCATTAGCCAAATGGTCGACCAACTGGCTGACAAAGGGATCACCGACAAAGAGCTAACCCAACTCAAGCGTCGCTGGCTATTAGGCCATCTGAGCAAACTCGACAACGACGTGGGACTGGCTAATCTGCTCAGCAGTAGCCAGCAAAGGGATCTCAAGCAGCCACTCTCGGGCCCCTGGGAGCGCATTGCAGCCGTGACTTCGGAGGATATCCAAAGAGTCACCCAACAGTACCTGAGCCCGGGTTATGTCCGTCTGGATCTACTGCCCCCCTGGTACATTCGTTGGGGCAAGGCGATATTAGAGTGGTTACCCGAAGGCGTATCTGACTCGCTGGAGGAGAAAGTGCTATGAGACTAACCTCGCTAATATTACTCGGCTGCTGCCTCTGGAGCAGTGGCTGTCAGCAAACCCAGCTGACCTTTACACCAGTAGAAGCTCCCAAGATCCCAAGTTTTACCGCACCGACCAATGCGCCAGCAGTAATACAAACCAACTTTGAGGCGATAACATTACCTGAGGTTGTGCCACTGTCGCCCAATTTAAGCTTGCACCGACTCCCAGGCCCCCCGTCGCAACTGCTCGGAATACATCTGGTAGCGGTGAGTCCAAATGCCCCTTATGAAAACCTGGATGTTTTGCATGGGGCGCTCGATCAACTCCGCCTGAGATTTGCCAATCGTCACGACTTGCCCTGTATCGAAAGACTGGCGATCCACCCCAGCATTCACAGCCTGCGCCTTAGCCTCAAATGTCCGCCATCTGAACTGCAGCAAGCGGTCGATATTCTGGCAGAAAGCTGGTCACCAGATGCCTATCGCGAGCTGGATCTGGCCAAGCTCAGGCGCCAGCTGGCTCTGGACAAGCATATCAAGGCCTTTACCGGCAGCGAGATTGAACAGGTCTGGGCCGAGAAGATCCTCGGCAACGCTCACCCCTACAATAAGGCATTAAATAACAAGGCACTACAGCAAGATCTGGACTTGCCTCAGCTACTCGCTTTGGTCGAGCAAACCAAGGCTCAGAGCCAGTGGCATCTGGTGTTAGAGGGGATACACGAAGTTGATAGCCCCTCAAAGGAACAAATTACCGCCAGTCTGAGCGAGCTGGGCAAGACAGCAGAACGCGAGGAAAACTTCGTCGATATCTTTAATCCCTACGGCAAACAGCTGTTTATTATCGATGCGCCCGGCACTGTGCAGACTCAGGTGCGGATCGGCTATCACCTGCCACTCAAGGCTGGCAGCCAAGAGGCATTTGCCTGTGAGGCCCTCAGTCACTGGCTCGGACGTAGCTTTTCGGGACGTCTTTATTACGATCTCAGGGAGCAGCGCGGCCTCACCTATGGTATCTACGGCCGCTGCTTCAACAATCCTATGGCCCGAATTCTCAAATACTACGGCGCCACTCAACAACAGCACACGGGCGCCTTCATTCGTGGCATCTTAGATCACCTAACGCTGGCGGCCGATGCACCACCATCACAGGCCGAATTTGAAGCGCTGCAGACCTCTCAGTTTAGCCAGATCGCATTGCGACAGGATGATTCGAGCCAGCGCATGGAAGACTATAGCCAAGCGCTCGCCCGGCAAACACAAAGGGACTCTAGGGTAGACCGACTCCTACTCTGGCAGCAATTGACACCCGAGGCGCTACAAGCCTTAGCGCAGCAAACCTTTAATCATGTGCCAGTGATTGTCATTCGCGGCGACCTTGCGCGCATCAAGCCAGATCTTGAAGAAAAACTTCCCGACTGGCAGCTCAAGCTCATCTCGATAGACTAGCCTCATGTCAAAGGTGAGGCCGCAAGGTGTTGTCTCACCACCTTCCTTAAGGCACAGACGCATACCACTTTTTTACAGATGCTTGATTATCGATGCCTACCAAGTTTACACAGATGATCAATCGTCCCCCTTGATATTAATTCCTCCTTATATAGAATACGGAAAAATAAACGAGCGTTTAATAATTTATTCATAATAAAGTATTACGCTCTGCAAAATAAATACACCCTATTAGTAACAAAGTAGTACATTATAAATCTCATAAGGATGTGAAATGTATAATGGTGAATTATTTACCCTGAGTAAATCGACTAAAAATATTCAGCTATTAAAGAATATTTCTGGGTTACTCAATCTAAAGGTCAATACCAGTATTACCCCCTTGACCACTTGGAATAACACCCAGAAAACCCCAAAAATTCTGTTTCATTTCCTCAAAGACGTACAAAGCGAACTTGGTCTGATAGACCCAGACCTTTTATCAGCGGGTAAACATATCGCTATCTGCGAAAACCTCTCGATGGATGACGAGCTAACACTTATAAAACATGGCTTTAGTGGAGCAACCAAGGCTTGCAGCCCGGCACATGCCATCATGCAGATGTTAGATAATGTCCTCGAGGGCAACCTGTTTTTCAGCTTGAGCGCCCTGTCACACTATATTCAGACACAGCAAAAACCTTCTAAATCCTCCGAGCAACATGCACTGTTTCAAGGCATCACCAAGAAGGAGAAAGAGGTGCTCTCTTTTATCTGTATGGGCCTGAGCAATTCAGAAGCAGCAAATAAAATGAATGTTTCAATAAATACCATCAAAATGCATTTACAAAACATTTACAAAAAAACCGACTGTAAGAGCCGTGGACAACTCCTGGTTAAATATAACCAATTATAGGTAATAAAATAATAACAACGGGTAGGTTATCCAGGGCAATATTATTCCTAGGGATAATTGAGACACTAGGTTATGACGATAAAATAACCGAGTCTTAAAAATATATTCTCAAGGAGAAAAGAGATGTTAAAGAAAAAGCAACGTGGTCAAGGTATGACCGAATATATCATCATTGTCGCACTGATTGCCGTGTCTGCCATCGGGGTATATAGCTTCTTCGGTAAGACGATCCGTAATCAGGTCGCCGGTCTGTCTGCCGAGATGTCAGGTAAAAGTGCCAGTGGCCAAATCACTAACGCTGGTACATCGGCAGACGCAGCCAACTCAGTTGCCAACCAGGATTACAACCTAGGTAGCTACGATAAGGCAGCCAACAGCAGCGCTGGTGGCACTAAGTAAGCCGACAAGCGTTAAACCTGTTTTGTGGTCAAGATTGTTTTGTGGTCAAGACTAAGGCAAGTGCCAAGGCACTTGCCTTTCTATCTATCATAAAAGGAACTTATGGTGAAAAAGATAAAGATAAAAGGTCAGGGCATGACCGAATATATCATCATAGTCGCCTTAATCGCCGTCTCGGCAATTGGCGTCTACAGCTTCTTCGGCAAGACGGTGCGCAATCAAGTGGCCGGCCTATCTGCCGAAGTCTCTGGTCAGAGTGCTAACTCTCAGATCACCGCCGCGCAAGGTGCAGCGAGCAGTGCCGATGGCGTCGCCAACAAAGACTACAACCTTGGCAGCTATGACCAAGGAGCCAATAGTGCCAGCGGTGGGACCGGCTCAGATAGTGGGTCAGGTAGCGGCGTAGATTAACCCCAGCATTTCGACTAGCCAAGAGACTCCTATGAAACCGAATACCATGCGCTCCAAACAGCGAGGGCAGGCCATGGCATTGTCTTTAATGCTGATGTCGCTCGCACTCATGTCTGTGCTCTACAGTTTTAACACGGCCAAGGTCAACCTCAACGCGACCAAACTACAGAATACCGCCGATAACACGGCTTACAGCGTCGCCACCTTTGCCGCCCGTGACTTTAATTTCAAGGCATATACCAACCGTGCCTCGGTCGCCAATCAGGTTGCCATCGCACAGATGGTCGGCCTCTCCTCCTGGTTTAACATGACAGACCAATTCGCGCAGAATGCCTGTACCACCCTCTGCTGGGTGCCTTATCTTGGGCAAGTGCTCGCTGGCATCCAAAAGGCGGTCGGTACCATCAACCAGGTGGCGCAACCCGTGTTTGAAGGCTTGATCTATGCTGAAGACGCTATCTTATGGACCCTGAGTAACTCACAGCAGGTGATCCACTACGCGGGCATGGTCTCCAGTGTCGAGTCGGCTGGCAAGGTGGTCAAGGCCAATGACAACGATGCCAATTTGGATCTGATGCAAAACCCACAGCTACTGGTCGATGTGAAGAATGTCTGGATGTCGTTTCAGAAGCGTCACAGTCGCAACCCCAAGAGCAAAGAGACCCAGTTTAAAGATTTTATCGGCGTGACCCTGGCCTCCCGTGATCCCTTCAGTAAAAAGAGAACTTACAAATTGGGCGGCATCTGGTCGATGACCGTCTTCCCCCTACGTTGGAAGACTCAGAAAACCGGCGGCAGCGATCTGATTGCTTACGATAATGGTCAGGCCGAATCCTGGACCTCGATGGACACCATCAGTTTCCACCTCTCCAAATTTCGCTGTAGTTGGTCCGGTTGCCGTTGGCGCGGATACAGAGAGATCCCACTTGGCTGGGGCTCAACCAGTTCGGATGATCGCGCCGAAATTCGCCGCGTAGGCAATCGCCAAACCTGGGGCAGCAGTCGAAGAATTAACCGCTGGGGAGCTCGATTGGCCGCCAATACCCAGGAAACCCGTGGCGACTATAATGGCGTACGTCCTTTCTTTGGCCTTTCAAGCAGCGCTAACAAGAAGAGTCAGACGGATAATATCGCCGTAGTGGTCTCTAAAAGCCGCAACAATGTCGGCACCTCAAGCAGTGTGAAACTGGTGGGCGATGGCCTCGACCCTGCAAACGATGAGCGGATGCTTGGCGATCGCATGACGGCCCTGGCGACGGCGCAGGCCTATTACTCACGCCCCAGAGACCTGATGCAAATCACCTCTTCCTGGGCCAGGCGAGATGGTCGCCACGAGTATGGCAACCTCTATAACCCCTTCTGGCAGCCCCGTCTGACCGACTCGACCAACGGTGAGCGCAGCACTGTGCTGGCCTTGACGAGGATGCTCTAATGACCAAGAAACAAAAGGGCCAAGCCCTGGTCGAGAGCGTGGTGGGCCTCAGCTTTGTGATTATCCCTGTGCTTATCATCTTCCCCTTGCTCGCTAAGGTCTCAGGTGCCCAGCACAGGGCAGATCAGGCCGCGCACTATAACGCCTGGGAGCGCACCGTGTGGAAAGAGGGACGGCCAGATAGAATGCCTAGCCGTAGCGGTCTCTATGTAGCCATCCGCTCAGAGACGGAGCAAATGAAATACCTGCCCTGGCGCTTCTACCAACAAGATGGCCGCAAGATAGCGACCCGCGAGCGGGAGCAGTGGAGCTGGGACAACAATACCCACCCACTACTCAAGTACCCCCTAAAGCGCGACGGCAGCGAATCCCCGCTGCTAAAGAACCTGCAGGAGTCGGCCAAGGATGAGCAGGAACTCGCCAGAATTAGCGGTAGCCAGCAAGGTTCTGGAACACCTGGGACCTATGGCAAGAGCGTCGAGCAAGCCGTTGGCATGCTCTCTTTTACCGGCTTTAAACTGCCCAGAGATCAGTTCTATCGCACCCAGGTCAAGACAGATCTGGAAAACCTCGAAATGAGCCCATTTGACGAGCTAAACCTGAGCGTCGAGGGCCAAAGCGCCCTGCTCGCCTCAGGTTGGAACGCCGCCGGCCCCTACCATGTGAGGAACAGGGTAAGACGATTAGTGCTGACCAACTATATGGATGTCGGTGTGATCCGCACCGCCCAGAACCTCATCGGCATTATCCCCTTCGGCAAAGAGATCAAGTCCAACTCGCTGAAGCTAGGTTTCGTCGAGCCCGATGTGCTGCCCGCCAACCGCCTATGTACCTATGGCACCAAGAACTGTGGAGGCTGATCCCATGAAATCATTTTTCCCGCTTATCCTCGCGCTATTCTCAAGCCTCGCACAGGCAAGCGACTGGCCTGAGATAGATTTTCCTGACACCGCCAAGGTAGAGATAGTCGCCGATGAGATGCGCTATAACGGCTACCCCATGAAGACCTGGGTGGTGAAAGACACTCAAACCCAATCCCAGCTGGCGGCCTTCTTTACTAAGGCCTGGCAGAAGGATAGCGAACGCTTCGATTCCCGTCCCTTTAACGGCGACTTGGTGATCAATAGCCTGCAGCCCCCCTACCTGTTGACCGCTCGCATCAGCCAACAGTTTGATGGCGTCACCGCCTTTGTCGGTATCACCAAAAACATGGAAGAGAATGAGCTGGCTAAGGTTAGACGCAACACTTTTCCTCAGCCAAGCGGCGCCACGGTACTGTCGGATATCGCCTCTAGCGACCTCTACAAACAGGGACGCACTATCGTGCTCAGCAGCACTCGCAGCCTGGCCAGTAACTATCACTACTACCGCCGTCACTACCAACAGCGGGGCTGGGTAGAAGAGACGGCCATACTCGATACCCAATCGGGTAAGGCCGCCCTACAGATGAGCCAGGGAACCAATAGTGTCGACATCAGTTTCGACACCCGCAATTCACAAGTTTACATAGTTACCAATCAAGTCAAACAAGGATGATGAACCCATGCAGTTAAGCAACACCCGCTGTCGAGGCCAGGCCAGCGTCGAATACCTGGTGGTATGCGGCGCCTTAGTGGCCGCGCTACTGACCCCCGTCAGCAACGATGACAATGTGCTAGCTCTCTGCGCCGATGCCCTCACCGAGTGGTATACGGCGTTTGCCTACACAAAATCGCTCTCGATACTCCCCAACTAACTTCAGGTTTGACGATGAATTTAAAATCAATTGACTTCAATTGGGTGCTGCTAGTTATTGCCTTGATATTAGGTGGTATTTCGGCATGGGCGACCAAAAACTACTTTATTGCCAAAGAGCAGGAACTCAGAGATGAGTTAACCAAGGACAACATAGAGATGGCCGACGTGATCGTCGCCACCCAGCCACTGCAAAAGGGCGACATCATCTCTCAGGCTAACATGTCTGTACGCCAAGTCCGCGCAGATACCCTGCCGCTAGATGCCATACACCCCAGCCGCTTCGGCGAGGTCGCCGGTCAGATGTTGCTGCAACCCATGGCACCGGGTCGCCCGCTGATCGAGACCTATCTGCCTGGCATGCGGGTGGCGCAGTTCTCCGACATTCTTAAAGAAGGCCAACGTGCCGTCACCATAGATATCGATGAGATTAACTCGAGTGCCGGCATGCTGGTGCCCTCGGATCATATCGACCTACTGCTGGCCTTCAAAGAAGAGGGCCGCGATGGTGAGCGAAAAAGACTTCAGCTACTGCTGGAGGATGTCACCGTACTGGCCACCGGCAGACGCAGCATAGATGTCAATCCGGAGTTGGTCGACACCCTATACGACAACCCCAACGCCTATAACACAGTGACCCTAGCGCTGTCGGTTAACGACGCCGCGCGCGTCTCGCTGGCCAAAGAGAAAGGTGATTTCGTCACCCTGCTAAGAAACCAGAAGGAGTCTAGCGCACTAGAGTTTATCTCTATGCATGAAGGCCAGCTGTTTAATCGCGAAGAAGAAAACCACGAGCTTACCGTCGAGGTGATCACCGGCGGCAACGGCATCAAGACCAGTACCCAAACCTACCCGCTTCCCAAAGAGATGCTAGAGCAACTCAGCCAACAAAAAGATAAAGCCGTACTATGAAAACATTGAAAATTGTCGCATTTTTTTGGATCTGCCTTCTGTTGCCGGCTACTAGCATGGCGCACAACAACCGCCCTATGAAGCTCTATGTCGGCGCAGTCGAACTCTATAAGGCCGCCAACGTTGAGCGCATCGTGGTGGGTAACGGCAAGGTGCTCAGCGCCAAGGTCGTCGATAATAAGGGCGTCTTGCTAATTGGCGAGGCTCCGGGCAACACAGACCTACAGCTTTGGCAAAAAGATGGCAAACTGATCAAACTCAGCCTCACTGTCACCCCAGACAACAGCCTGCGCACCACCACCATGGTCAAAAAGATGCTTGCCGCCTTCCCTTCGCTCACCGTTTCGGAGAGCGATGGCCTGATCATCGTTCAGGGCGAAGCCGACCTGGCCCAGAAGGAGCAGCTAGAGAAGATCCTCGAAGCCGGTCCGAACGTGGTCTCCTTGGTGAAATACCTCAAGTTTGCCAAGACGATGTCACCCATGGTGAAGATGCAGGTCAAGATCGTCGAATTCAATAAATCGACCCTCAACAACGTCGGCATCAAATGGGAAACCTCCATGGCCGGTCCGGCCTATGGCGTGGCTAAAGGCTTTACTGCCAACCCCATCTTCAACGTCGCCTCACCCGGACAATACACCGAGGCGCTCACTGAGGCCATAACCAAAAACATAGGCGTGCTGGATACCCGCGGCTGGAGCTCTCTGGGTATTGTTTCCGGCATCGGCAGCCAGATCCAACTGCTGTCTGAAAAGGGCGATGCCCGTCTGCTGGCGCAGCCTAACCTGACCACCCGCAGCGGCGAGTCGGCCAGCTTCCTGGCCGGTGGCGAATTCCCTATCCGCAGCGTCAGCGGCTTAGGCGCTGTAGATGTCGAATATAAAGAATACGGCATCAAGTTGGATATCGAGCCCGTAGTCGACGAGCAGCAAAACATCGTCAGCCGGGTCATGGCCGAAGTTAGCTCTATCGACCCTTCGGTGGCCGTCGATGGTGTGCCAGGCATGCTGACCCGCCGCACCGAGTCTGTGATCAACGTGAGAAACAACGAGACCATAGTGATCTCAGGCCTGGTCAACAGTGAAATGTCTAAGATAGTCAACAAGTTCCCTCTGCTTGGCGATATTCCCATCCTAGGTGAACTCTTTAAATCTCGCGACTTTAAAGATGACAAGACTGAGTTGGTTATCTTCGTCACTCCTGTAGTGGTTTATCCGGGAGAGGAGGAGCATGACACTCAGCTCAATCGCGGCCTAGAGATGGCGGAAGAAGCCACCAAGCTCGACGCTTTCTACATCTTGGATTAGGAGCCGCTCATGTTTAACATCATAGTCAGCACCACCAAGGGCACTAAGGTCGGCGAGTTTCAGTGTATCCACCGCGAATGCCGTGTGGGGAAAGATCCCGATCAGCTGATCGTCCTTCGGGGCTTTAAGATCTCCAAGCATCACGCCACCCTGCGACAAAATGAGCAGGGGATCTTTATCGTCGATAACAAGAGTCGTACCGGCATACGGGTGAACGACGAAAAACATCAGGAGTTCGGCCCCCTCACCCTCAATGACAAGATTCAGGTAGGCGATTACCAGCTCAGAGTGCAGAGCAGCGATCCGCAGTTTCAAGCTAGCGTCCCCACAGAGACACCACCGCCACCAGCCCAGGTAACGGCGCCGATGGCCCCCGTAGCACCAGCATCCTTAACAGTAAACCAGGCCAAGCCTGAGATGGTGACTGAGTTGAGCGCCCAGATTCAGAGGCGCAACGAGTGGCGCCGTAAGGTGCATACCGAACTACTCAAACAGATGGATCTGCGCCGGGTTAACGTTAACGAGATGAGCGATACCGAACTGCGGGCCCAGAGTGAGGTGCTGCTCAAGCAGATCATCGACAACTTTAAGTTGCCCGAAGATATCGAAATCTCCGCGCTAACCAAAGAGGTGCTGGACGAGACCATAGGCCTTGGTCCACTTGAAGGGTTGATCGCCGACCCGGATGTCACTGAGATCATGGTCAATAGCCATGATCAGATCTTCTATGAGAAGGCGGGTAACCTCTACCTGTCGGATATTGCCTTCTCCGACGATCAGGCGGTACTCGGTGCCATCGAACGAATCGTGACCCCAATAGGCCGACGTATCGACGAGAGTTCGCCCATGGTGGATGCCCGCCTGAAGGATGGTTCCCGCGTAAATGCAGTCATCCCCCCATTGGCGCTCAAGGGCCCCTGCATCACCATACGTAAATTTATGCAGCGACGCTTGGGGTGTGACGATCTGGTGGCCTTTGGCTCCATGAGTCCCGCCATGGCGGAGTTTCTCGAGATCGCCGTAAAGCAAAAGCGCAACGTTGTTATCTCAGGGGGGACAGGCTCGGGTAAGACGACCCTGCTGAACGTGCTGTCAAACTTCATCCCAGATAACGAACGTATCGTCACTGTGGAAGATGCCGCCGAACTGCAGCTCTACCAGCCCAACCTGGTCTCCCTCGAGGCCCGCCCCCCTAACCAAGAGGGTAAGGGCGCCATAGAGATCCGCGACCTGGTCAAGAACTGCCTGCGGATGCGTCCCGATCGCGTGGTGATCGGTGAGTGTCGTGGCGGCGAGGCCCTCGACATGCTGCAAGCGATGAACACAGGGCACGACGGTTCGCTCACCACAGCACACTCTAATTCTCCCAGGGACTGTATCTCACGTCTTGAGGTAATGGTGATGATGGCGGGTATGGATCTACCTGTGATGGCTATTCGCGAGCAGATCACCTCGGCGGTCAACATCATAGTGCAACAATCACGCTTTAGTGACGGCTCACGACGGGTCACCAGTATCTGTGAGGTCACTGGCATCGAGGGCTCAGTGGTGCAGCTCTCAGAGATCTTCAAGTTTCAGCAGACGGGGTTCAACGAGCTGGGCAAGGTACAGGGCTATTACACGGCGACCGGCACCCTGCCCGAGTTCTATGAACAGTTAAGAAAGCAAGGAGTCACAGTGCGTCTGGATATCTTCGACAAGGATAGCCGCTATGAGTAGTCCATTAATCGCCGCCATACTGGTGTTTGGCTCGGTGACCATGCTGGTGTGGGCGCTTAAGCATCTGTCGACCCGATTCGCCAAGCGCTACCAGGAGACCTTCACCAGCTCGGCACGTACCAACCTGTTCGATATGTTTCTGTTTATCGAGCCAAGACAGCTATTTGTCATCAACATGCTGACCCTGTTGGCGGTGCCTTTTCTGGTTCGACTCTTTTTCGGCTCCTGGGTGCTGGGGATCTTGCTGAGTATTGTGCTGGCCCTGCTGCCGCGCTTCGCCTATCAGTTCCTGCATAAGCGCCGTCGCCGCAAGTTTGTCCACCAGCTACCCGATGCGCTCAATATGATCGCCTCCTCGATGCAATCAGGGGCTAACGTCAGTAACGCCATCGAGTTTATGGCCGAAGAGATGGAGGCACCGATCAAACAGGAGTTTCAGCTCTTCCTGCGCGAGCAGCGTCTGGGCGTGGAGTTCAACACAGCGCTGGACAACATGTTTAAACGCATCCCGGAAGAGGAGTTTCAGCTGGTGACCGCCGGCATGCAGATCTCCCGCGAGGTCGGGGGCAACCTAGCCGAAGTGCTTCAACGCCTCTCCGCCACCTTGCGACGCAAGATAGAGATGGAGGGCAAAATCGATGCACTGACCTCTCAGGGCAAGATGCAGGGCATAGTGATGACTCTGCTGCCCGTCTTTATCGGCGTTGTGCTGTATCACATGGAGCCCTCCGCCATGGGCCGTATTCTCACCGAACCTATGGGCTGGGCTCTGATAGCTCTGGTCATCATTATGCTCACCAGTGGTTACCTGTCGATCCGTAAGATCGTCGCGATAGACGTATAGGAAAAATCATGGTCAATCTTATTGTCGCTTGTTTCGTGATCTCCCTGGTTTTCCTGGCCGTAAGCTGCGCCCGTATCTACCACAGGGTACCGAAGGAAAACCGTGAATTTATGGACCCGCTATCGCCGGGTCTTAAGCTTATCTGGCCTCTGGTACGCCTGCTGGCCTTCTATGTCAGTGAGAACCTCAGTGTCGATTATCTGGAGCGGGTTACCAAAAAGCTTCAGGTCTCAGGCTTATCCTACATAATGACCGCCGAGCAATACTTTGCCATCCGCATTCTGAGCACCCTGTTTAGCCTGGGGCTGACAATCGTGTGTAGCGCCATGCTTGACGCCTATGTGCCTCAATATCTACTGCTGGCCGCCGTGCTGGGTTACTTTCTGCCAGTGATGACCCTCAACGATCTGCGTAAGAAACGCCAGGGGATGATAGTCAAGAGCCTGCCCGTGTATCTTGACTACCTCACCATGTCCATCGAGGCGGGCCTCAACATGACGGGTGCCCTGAGTCAGGCGGTCGAGCGCGGCCCAGCTGGCCCACTGCGAATCGAATTTGAGAAGGTGATCCGCGACATGCGCGCTGGTATGTCACGTGCCCAGGCGTTTCGTAACATGGCCGATCGAGTACAGGTGACCGAGGTCAACAGCCTGGTCAGCGCCCTGGCACAGGCGGAGAGAACCGGTGCCAGCCTGGGTCATACGCTGAGGATCCAGTCGGATCAACGCCGAATAGAGCGGTTTCAGCGCGCCGAAAAGAAGGCTCTGGAAGCGCCGGTTAAACTGGTCTTCCCGCTGATCGTCTTCATCTTTCCCGTAACTTTTATGATCTTGGCCTTCCCGATTGCCATGAAGTTTATCTATGAGCTCTAACATGAAGAAAACCACACTGAAAACCCCAGACGGACAGGCGATCACCGAAGTCTTCGTGGCCGATACCCCCTGGCTCAGACTCAGGGGCCTACTGGGTCGCCGCCGCCTCTCTAACGAGCAAGGGATGCTTATCGCACCTTGCAGCTCGGTGCATACCCTGGGGATGCGCTATGCGCTCGATATCGTCTACCTCAATAAAAACAATAAGGTGCTCAAGATCACCCGAAATCTTAAGCCCTGGCGTAGCAGTGCCTGCCGAGGTGCCACTCAGGTCTTGGAGCTTGCGGCAGGCAACTCTACCCACAAACAGATAAAACCCGGAGATATTTTGAAATGGGCAAACTAATACGCCTCTCGCTATTCGTCGCCGTTACCGCACTACTCAGCGCCTGTGCATCGACGCCTCAGAAGCCGGAGCACAAGGGCAATGAGCAGATCATGGCGATTCAGTCTCAGGCGGAGCACGCCTACAAGCTGGCCATGCTGGATCAGGCCGAGAGCCTCTACCTCGAGGTGCTAAAGAGTGTGCCTAACTATGCCCCCGCTTGGTTTCGCCTGGGTAACATCTATACCCGAACCAATCGTCATGAAGCCGCCATCGCCGCCTATCGACGCTGTATCGAACTAGAGCCGAATAATCAGAAGGCCTGGTACAACATGGGGCTGGTGCGCATCAAGCAGTCCACCAATGTGCTCAATACCGCCAGCAACCAGGGCGATGCCGACTCCGCCGTGGGTCGTCAGATCAAGGCGCTGCTGGACGCCCTCAATCAGCTGCAGAGTCAGCCACAAACCACGGCGCAGGCAGGGCTATGATTGCGGCTCGCTCGAAACAGCGAGGGCAGAGCATGTTCGAGTTCAGCCTGGCCCTGCCCTTTCTGATCCCCATCATTCTGGTTGCCATGATGTTGATCGTGCAGTGGGCCTTTATCTATACCAGCAAGAGCACATTGGATGCGGCCACGGTTGCCGCCGTCCGCGCTGGCACTCTGCACCATGGCAATATTGATGAGATGCGCAAAGGTCTGGCTCAGGGGATGATGCCGCTATTTGCCCACGGCACAGGCACGAGCGACACGATACAGGCCTACGCCAAAGCAAGACTCGCAACCCTGGTACAGAGCCAGATCACCATACTCAGCCCAGACAGGGAAACCTTCGACCAATTCAAGGTGCGAAGTCGATATGACACGGGCTCTCGTTATGAGATCCCCAACAACAACCTGATGTTTCGTGACCCGGCCCCCAAGAACGTTGGCAATAACCGACAACTGAATGTGCAAGACGCCAACCTACTACAGATAGAGGTGCGCTGGTGCCAAAAGCTGATCGTCCCCTTTGCCAACTACATCATTAAGGAGATAGTCACCTCCCCCCTGTATAACCAAAGCAGGGAGCAGCTGGCCTGCAACGTCTTAGGGGTTACAACGGGAGATACCTACCTGGCAATCACGGCTCAGGGACTGATGCGTATGCAGACCCCATTTCGAATGTAAAGTGCTTAACAACACTGAACAACTTTGGACCTAGTAAAACTATAGGGATATAAAAAATGAAACACACGTCTCGCCTGACCAAGCAACATTGGCTGGCACTCATGCTGACCTCGACCCTGGCAATAACCGGGTGTAACGGCGAACTCAAAGAGGGAGAAGGCCCAAACTCTCAGGTACCGACAGATCCTGTGGACCCCGTTGATCCCACCAACCCCACTGAGCCGACCGACCCTACGGATCCTACCGATCCAACAGATCCCCCTCTGGTGGGCACCTGGGAAAACAGGGATGAAGACGGCGACGGCGTGGTAGATGAATTGGATGACTATCCGTTTGATGCCAGCAAGCGTACTTATCCTCTATTTGTAGAACAGGAACCGAATGATAATCCGGCGGTTGCCACCCCTATTGAGATCGATCTCGGCGTCAGAGTACAAGGTGTCATCGACTCAGAGTTTGATAAAGGCGATCTCTTCAAATTCCACGTCGATAAGCCACAATCTTACACAGCCTATTTCACCTCACCTTCGGCAAGATTCAAGCCTCAGGTTTATGTTTCAGACGCTGATGGACTAGTCATCAATGACATTCAGCTATATCGATATACTCAGGCCAATACCTATGTAGTGAACTTCCCTATCTATTCACCAGGTACTTATCAGCTCAGTATCATAGATGAGAACTATGCCGGCGGCAGTGACCTCACCTATCAGGTGACTATGTTTAACGATCAAGATATCGACGGATTCGACGATACGAAAGAGCCCGCATTAGGGGCAGATATCAACGAAAATGATCAAGATAAAGATGGCATTATCGACGGGATAGAGTTCACTATGGCGTTGGCTAGTCTTGGTCTAGATACTGACAGAGATGGCATTCCTAACTGGTTAGATACCGACTCAGACGGCGATAGCTTCAACGATGCTATCGAAGGCATGGAAGATTTGGACAATGACGGAGCCCCCAACTTCCTCGAGCGTGATGCCGACGGTAACGGTATCGATGACCAGTTAGAAAGCGGCAATAACAATGCGCCAACTAACACTGACAATGATAAATTTATCGATCACTTGGATATCGATGACGATAACGACAATATATTCGACAAAAATGACGTTCAGCGCTTAGTCCCAGCCAACATTGTCTCTTGGACCCAGCCTGGGGATCTCTTTATCGAATCACTACACACACTCTTCGCCCAGAATAAGATCAAAAATTATCTCAGAGCCGGAGACGAATTCGAACTCACGATAGAAGGGCTCTCTCAAGCGTCTGAAAATACCCTCTTAGTAGTGAATATAAACGGCAGAATTTACAACCTATTTCCAAAGCAGATCGAACACTTATCACTACGTAGCCACCTAACCTTTGTACTTCCTCAGGACATGGGTAAGGGCCAACTCTCAATTGTTGCAGGTACAAACAAATCAGACCCATTTCCGATTGAGATAGGAGACGGGGCGTTGCCACTACTCATGAGTTCTAATCCAAGAAGCCTCAAACCCGGCCAACAGATAACGCTAAGTGGCGACAACTTTGATGAAGACACCAGTGTTTTCTTCAACAACCAAGTTGTCAACGCACAGTTTATCGACGAAAACACTATTAGTACCATAGTGCCTGAATCGTTAAGCGGTGGCAGCTATTCGGTCAGCAACGCACATGGTCAAAGTAATCCCATCACCTTCATCATCACCCAAGAGATAGCCGTTCGTGTCCTCGAAGCGTCAGCCAAACCTTTGGTTGCCATAGGGGGGATCTATCCCGAGATGGCCCAAGCCTTTGATGGCAATAGCTTCGAACTTGAGAAGATGGGAAGCGAAGCTGAAATCATTTTCACTTATACCCATGATGCCAACGGGCAACTCGAAGCCTACCTGAGTACCGTCTATTCCATGAACCAAGACAGTATTTCATTGAACTTCGAATCGACGGCCTTGGCAAGCCTGGTGCTTCATATGAACTATTACTATGAAGCAAGAGGAGTCAGCACAGAAAAGTTTATGCAAACAGTGCAGACGACACAGGCATATCAAGATTATTTGGTTGAGGCAAAGGCTGCGCTGACCAGAGATACCAGCTTCTTCGGCTATAAGGCGAGAAAAGCAGAAGCATACGATTTACTTAACCAATTTGAGTCAAAGATAAAAACAGAATTAGCCACGAAAGGTTTACTGAAATCTTCAAAAGCACCTGCTGCGGCGATGTTCAATTCACTGAATCATAGTGCGGCAAACTCGAGTACCAACCAATCGCTATCAGCTATTGAGCCCAGCATTGTCTCCTACCCTGAAACCAATGGCACTTGGCAAGCCTTCGACATGTCGATGGCGGCCACGACCTTCGCCGAAAACAGTACAGAGATACTTAACAACTGTGGCGAAGGCGTTGATCCCAAATGGTATGAGGTATTGAATGCCGATGGCTGCGTTGAAATCAGGAATCGCAGCCAACTCTACTTGAGCGCCAGAGTCTATCCTATCGATAGCAAGACAGGAGAGATTAACACCGATCTAGAGTCTCTCAACAAACCGATTGCGGACCATATCACTACGCCTTGGGATTCGGGCATGATGGGGCCTCAATCTGGTACTTGGTTAGGTATTTCGCTCTGGTCTAGCGATTCTCTTATCGATAAGTGTGTCTACACAGACTGTTTATATCAGATCATCACACCAGGTGTTGACGGCATTTTTGGGCCCAGTCCATTTAGCTTTAGAGGACAAGAGGCCTACGATAAACGCGCCCAAGATGCCCGCAAGATGTTGGCGATAAGAACCATTATTGATAATGTCGTCATTCGTTTTTATTCCATCCTATTCGATGCAGCAGGAATTGACCTCAACGACAGCAAATACAAGAAACAAGCAACGGCTCTGGCAATCGTCAAGGCCGTCTATCAGTACCTACCGACAATCAGCACTGAGATCGATAAACTGATGGCCAAAGACAAGCCAAGTTTCGACGACTGGCAGAGCTTGGCCGCAAATCTAGGGAAAGAGTTGTACAGCAAAGAGATCAAGGCGGTGATCTCCGATCCAACCAATCGCGCCTCCTATGGTCCAGTCACCATGGCGCTACTAACCGCGCTTGAGGTTGACGAAAAATACTTCATCAACAAGATGCTGCAAAAGGTCGCCCAAAAATTCATACCTGGCTGGGGAACCATCACTTCGGTATATGAAGCCAGTAAGCTCGCCGACTCTATGGTCGATATGGCCAAAACCATAGACGATCTGGTCGATGTACCGACAAAGCTCGACTATATCGTGACCTGGGGTCTAAAAGCCTCAGATATCACACCAAGATCCATTGAGAAGACCCAAGAAACTAAGCGTTTCACCATAGTAGGAAGCGGCATGGCCGTAGTTAAAGGTGTGTTTAGCGATACAAAACCTGAAGTGAAGGTGTTCGATCTGGGCAAGGGTGAAGAGGAGCTAAAAACCACCTACATTAGCGTCAATAAACTGGGAACAGAGTTAACCTTCGACCTGACTGATATAGACCAAATCGAGAACGCCGTCGGCCCGCTTAAAGTCGAAGTTCATCACAGAGATGAGGTCGCCGAAGTGCCTTATGAAATACTTATTGGCACAGATCTCACCATCACCAATATAACGCCAGATAAGGCCTCGCCCGGTACAGAGATAGAAATCAGCGGTATCGGCTTTAGTAAGCAACCAATGGATAATCGGGTTACCTTTAGCGGTGCTAACGGTGAACGTATTAGAGCCGCGGTGAAATCGGCCACTACCGATACCCTAGTGATCATAGTGCCCAATGGTGCAGTGACAGGTTATATCACAGTGGAAGTAGCCGATGTATTGAGTAATCAATACCCCTTTATTGGGCCCAGCCAGCTTCTGATCACCTTTGGTGACAATGGTAACTTTAACGACGATGTGTTTAAATTGTCGGTCAATAACAAGGTGATGTATGACAACAACCAACCTCAACGTAAGGTGGGTCCACTGAATGTCTCACTGGAGGAAGGTGAACATACAGTGCAATTAACGGGTATTCGTGCCGACGATGGTATTGCTACCTACTACATTGAATTTGCTGGTGATATTGCCAATGTCAGTGGCGACACCTTAACGGGTAGAGACTTATGTCCAAATACTCACAAGACCTATAAAGTCACCATCGCCAGCGGCGCAGGCAATTCCGGGCAATCGGCTTCATTAAAAGCACAGATACACCCCATGATAATGCAAGCTGAATATGCCGATATGGCAGCCGAGACACCAACTGAGTGTCCACAGGCCAATAAATAAAGGACAAAATGGCCCCTAGGGGCCATTTTTTATTAGGGAGAAATCATGTTAAAACCGCTCACCACACTAATCATGCTAGCGAGCACTCCGTTTGCCTACGGTCAAATTGACGTCACTATTCCCAAGGCAAATTGTCTTAAAGCCGCAGACATTGTCACAAATAAAGATCTGGCACTATTCAAGCAAATCTATATGCCGATTAAGGCTAACGATGAGCAATACTTAGCCTTTATCCAGAAGATCCATGATTGGGCATTTGTGAAAAACTATAGCGGCATCAATGACTTTACCATAGAAGGCGTAAGAGTCTTCGAGCACGCCAAAACCTCCGAGAATGATACCGTAAAGCAATCGGCTCAGCACTGGGGACACGATACGGAAGTCTGGGTCGACTACGCCTTTAATTCTACCAACCGCACCACCAACGCCCCCGCCACCAAGGCAGGCTTCTGCCGCTTTGCCCTGCAAGGCGACTCCTGGTACATGATTAATTTACTCAAATAACCACAATCACAAGCCCAACCGACTTGAAAGGACTCGAAAGGCATGGAAAAGCTAACCCTTGACGACACTCCCTGGTTTGGTACCACAGATTTCAAGGGAAAGAATCAACTAACTGGCGACAGCAACATTCGCCTTAAGTCATCTAGGCTGCTCTATCCGCTGCCCTTACCGTTAGAAATACTCTTTTTCATTGGCCCACTGACATTGGCCATTCTGCCCTTTATCAATCCTAGCCTGATGCTTCCCCAGGACTGGCTTACGCTAAACATCGCCACCCTATTAAGCTATCTGATCCTCAAAAAACTGTTTATTACCAGCATCTATGGCCGAGGGGGAAAACAAGTTTGCCAAATTAACGCTGAAAGGCTCAGCATTCCCGGCAGTCGCCTTATCGATACCAAAGCGGGCCCTGTGGAAATTCAGCGACGAGACATAAAGGAGATAGGCGTGCGTTATTGGCCAAGCACACGCGACCTGCGCACCAGCTACGATGTCAGTGAACTCATCATCACACTCGAATCGGGCCAATCAATCTGTTTAAAGAGCCTCTACTTCCCGATTAAGCCACTACTTTACCTGCTGGTCTATTTCGACTACCCAATCACGCTGCAAAAACGCCGGCACTCTTTGGCCATAGTTGCTCGTAGCCTGTTTGTCGCCTTTCCCTTAGTCGCCCTTGTGGCGGTAACTGGCTTGCTGTTTAAAGAGTATTTTCTATAAGGCCGTCAACTTAACAAGGAGCTAACCAAATGCACAAACCATGGATGGCAATAGCATTAAAGGGAAGAAAACGGGACTTTTCATCGCAATGAACTCACTCAATCACCTGCTGGAAAATCTGAAATGGGTCGATACCGTCTTCTTGAGCCAATACCTTGGTCTCGACAAGCAGAGCGAGGAAATATTTTTCGCCGATTTAACCGCCGAAATACACCCGAAAGAATAATGTTTCCGGCCGATATTTTGCGATAGGATCGCAAACAAATAAACCTAAAGGCTTATTTTAAGTGGTTGTGAATAAAGCATATTGATGTACATTTCGTCTTCAAAGCCCTCCCTCCACTCAGGACAATTTATTCCCATATAAAGGACTATATCAATGAAAATTGCTTCACTCTCTGCCCTGAGCTTAGCCCTGTTATTGACCGCCTGCGCTTCAGATCCCGGCCCGCGCATGGCACTGGAAAAGACGGTTGAAGTCGATGGCAAAGTGCTCAAATTTAACGGCAGCTACCACGACAAGAAAAACATCTTGATCCTCAGCGTCAACGGCGACCCTATCATGCAGGGCCGATTCGCCCCTTACACCCCAACCCAAAACCTTAAGGCGAACTACAAAGACTTTGCTGTTAGAAGCCACTGCTACTTCGGCTCTGTTTTGGGTAATCAAGGCGGTGCCTTCGGCGCCATCGCGAGCATAGTGCAATCTTCTAAGAGCAGCACCGCCGATAAGTGCGAGCTCTATGTCAACGAGAAGCTAGTAGACAACCTCTACTTCTAACCTAATCGACTTGGTATGGGCACGAGCGTCGATGCCAAGTCGCCTCAATCCTCGGATTGGATCCCTCAGCGCTCGCCCTCTGATAAGGCTAAGTCGTGTTATTTACTCAAGACCTTAGGAACTCCAAAAGCACATCCAATTTCGGCAGCAAGGCACTTCGCCAACTGGCGCTAACCTCGGCTCTGAGCTTAGTTTCAATTAGCGGCCTGGCCTCTGCCGATACCGGCGCAGATAAAGATGCCATCAAACAGTTTCAACGGCAAACGACGCCGCTGACCGAGCGCGCCCATCAGCTCAGTCGCAAACACAATCAGCAGATGGAGAGCTTCTCTAACAAGCTTGACGAATACCAGGATGCCAGGCAGCTACTGCAAGATGCCTTAATCGGTGAGATGGCGCTCACAGCAGGCAAGATGTTAACCCTGACCAACGACTATCTGCAGCGCTATCGCGCCTTCCTCGCGCGAATCGACAAAAACTCCAGCTGTTATCAGCCCAAACGACTCGCACAATTTCAGCAGACCAGAGACGAGGTACAAGACTATCTCAACCAGCTGCAAGACCTGACTCAATCCCAAGCCCAGACCCAAGACCAAGGGGAAGCCTACGCGGCTCTGATGGCGATAAATATCGGTCAGAGCAAAGCGGCGATACTGATCAACCTGCTGGAGACTAGCAAACTTTGCTATGTTACCCAGGCCATGCCGGAAGTCGCCCAGGATATCCTCCTGCTCGAAGGGCTTATGGCCGAGCGGCTACCCGAAATGGTCGAGGCGGCCAACCTATCGACATCCGAGCCTGAAGGGCTAGAGCATTCAGAATCTCGCCTTAACGAAATTAGCTCGGCCGAATCAAGCATTAACGCACCAGATCTTAACGGGACTGATATTGAAAGCGCGGATGCTAGCCGCCCCGATGATAATGCAGCAGTTCCAAGCACTTCTGACTCAAAATCTGCCGACAGTGACAAGCTTAGCCAGCAAGACAAGGCGCTCGATGCCTGTATCAAGCAGCAGGTCTCACAACTGGGGCTGACATCGGCCCAGGCGCTTACTGTGTTGAGCTGCCGCCTATCCAGCGCCTCGGTCAGCCTAAACCGGCTAAGTAAGCTATCTAACCTGGAGATACTGAGCCTGCAGGGCGGCGTGCTGACCGACCTGTCGGCGCTGGCAAGCCTTAATCATCTCAGTCTGCTGAGCATAGAGCAGAGTCAAATCATCACCTTTGGTGATCTCAAGGCACTTAAGGGCAACCTTAGCTTCAGCGAGGTCGATAGCCAAGACTGGCAGGCTCTGGCAGACGCCCAAGCCGAGTCGATTGCCATCATGTCGCCGACCCGCTGCGACGCCTTGAAACCGCTCGCAGAACAGCCAAATGTTGCCTTGCTTTACCAAGGCCTATCGCCACAGGCTATGGCCGACCTCATGCAACGCCAGGCTTCGATGCAAGGGCTCACCATAATGACCGATTGCCCCGCGCCTTAAGTGGGGCGTGCAATATGCACAAAACAGATATTGATAAAGCAAACCTTTCAGAAACTTAAAGGGAATTAAGATGAAACCCCAAACTCTCGCCTTCACACTCGCCTTATGCAGCGGCTTAGGCCTTAGCGGACTGGCTCAGGCCAATGACCTCCCTTTTCAGCCACTACCAGAGGGTAAGCTCTACAAACAACATGAGCGCCATTACACCCCCTTTGACCTAGTGATTGGCGTGGACAAAAACACTTACCAGACGCAGACGGTTGCCGGTCAGCTGAAACGAATCAATTACAAGCTGCCAAGCAGCTACCTGGCCTCCCACGCCGTCTACAACTATAAGGCTCAGATCGAAAAACTCGGCGGCACAATACTGTTCGAGTGCCAGGAGAAAGCCTGCGGCGATGACCACAAACTCTCAAAACAGATAGCGCCGCTCAGCGACATTCCCAAGAAGACACCCGCGCTGCTAACCGCCAAGCTGACGCTTACCAAGAAACAGCTCTACCTCTCTGTCTATGGCGCTAATTGGCACAACGGCGCCGGCCTACAGCTAGATATCGTCGAGGTAATTGACGAGCCACTGGATCTGCTTGCCACCAACCAGGCCTACCTGACAAGCGAGGTCAGCCAGACCGAGTTTAAAGACAGAGGCAATAAGGATACCCAAGGCTCGAAGGATCACCCGATGATCGCCAGGCTCCCCGGTGCCTTCATCCAAAAATATCAGCAACAGGGCTATGCCCAGACCTTGGTATTTGACGGTGTTGAACAAGGCCAACACAAGATTAAGACCCTAGAGGGTAAGGTCACCGACATTGGCTATAAACTCCCAAGGGGCTACTCGGAGTATGAGGTCGATGCTAACTATAAGGCGGCGCTGGAAAAACTAGGCTTTGTGCGCGGCTTTCACTGCCAGGGCTTAGAGTGTGGTGAGACAGATCTCATCGAACGTCGCATCAAAACCCTGATCCATATAGGTTTCGATGAAAACCAATATTACAGCCTATATAAGTTAGAGCGACCCGAGGGCGCTGTGCACGCCATGGTCTTTATCACAGGTTATCATGGCGGCCTGTGGAGCGAGATAAAGGTGGTAGAAGAGACCAAACTCGTCGACGACAGAGTGGTCATAGATCTCGAGGGACTCAAGGATAAGATCGCCGAGCAGGGCCACGTGGCGCTGGATGGCCTGTTGTTCAAGTTCGACAGCGATCAGATGCTGCCCGAGGCAGATGAAGTGATCACCATCCTGGCCACCTACCTTAAGAGCCACCCTAAGCAGCGCTTCTATGTGGTGGGTCACACGGATGATAAGGGCAAGCAAGGCTACAACAAGGGGCTGTCGGAGCAGCGGGCCAAGGCGGTAGTCGCCACCCTCACCCAATCTCACGGCATAGACAAGGACCAGCTCAGCCCCATAGGCGTAGGGGAATATGTACCTGTGGCCAACAACCTGGACGAGGCGGGCAGACAGCGTAATCGCCGTGTCGAACTGGTACTGCGCTCAGACATGCAATAGCCGCATCATCAAACGGCGCCCCTGTGGGCGCTGTTTAATTGATAACATCTTGATATAATGGCCGCCCGCTCACTACCTGGGTCATTTCATGTCGCGCTCTCCCCTACAAGGTTTTCAACATCAACTCACCCAGGAGAACTTTGTCGACGACCCGGCTCAGCATCAGGCCATACTATGCCTAGAGGCCCTCTATCAGGCTTTACAAAAACATAAACCAGAAGATCTGCCCGCCAAGGGACTCTATCTCTGGGGCGATGTAGGGCGTGGCAAGACCATGCTGATGGATCTCTTCTGTCAGAGCCTGCCCGAAGGGATGGCGCTAAGGCTGCATTTTCATCGCTTTATGGAGAGGGTTCATAATGAGCTCAAGGCCGAGAGCGGCAAACGCGATCCTTTAAGGCGCATCGCCAGTAAACTCAGCCAAAGCTGCCGAGTCATCTGCTTCGATGAGTTCTTCGTCAGCGACATAGGTGATGCCATGATACTGTCCGGCCTGTTTGAGGCCCTGTTTGCCGAGGGGATCACCCTGGTCGCCACCTCCAATACCCCCATAGCCCGCCTCTATGAGAATGGACTGGCAAGAGACAGATTTCTGCCCTGTATCGCCCTGTTAGAAACACATACAGATGCCCTGCACCTTGATGGCGGCGTGGATCATCGCCTGCGTCATCTCGACAAGGTGCAGACCTATTTTCAGCATGGTGAGGGAGAGTTTGCCAAGCGCTTCGACGAGCTGGAGCCAGGCGGCAGCGACTCGCCGCTGACCATCTTAGGCCGAGAGATTAGCGTTATCCGCCGGGGTAGCTCCACCCTCTGGCTCGACTTCGACGCCCTGTGCGGCGGTCCGCGCTCTCAGCTCGACTATATTGCCATCGCCAGCCAATTCGACACCCTGTTACTAAGCGATGTGCCGCCCCTTGGGGGCACGCCCCGCAGCTGGATCCGCGCCAGAGGCACTGAAGATGGCGCCGCGGCGGTGGCCGCAGGTGACCGCCAGCTTAACTACGCACCCAAGGATGATCCGGCGAGACGCTTTATCGCCCTGGTGGATGAACTCTACGATCAAGGGGTTAAACTCTATCTCGAAGCCAGTTTGCCGTTGGAGCAACTCTATACGCCGGGCGCCCTGGCCTTCGAGTTTAGACGCACCATCAGTCGCCTGGTCGAGATGCAATCGCGGCAATACCTGAGCACAGCTCGGCCAAAGCAGAGGGCATAAACCATGGAGATGCAGACGAGTCTGGATATAGGTTGGTTATCACTCGGGCTGTTTATGCTGATTCTGCTGGTGCCACTGGGGATCAATTGGGGATTTAGACTGGACCAGGGCCGAGCCATGCTACTGGCCGCCACCCGCATGACGGCGCAGTTACTGCTGGTGGGTATCTACCTTAAGTTTCTGTTTAACCTTGAAAGCCTCTGGGTCAATCTGCTCTGGTTAGCACTCATGTTGATAGTGGGTGCCAGCGCTATCTTAGGCGGGGCTAAGCTGCCTAAACGCAGATTAATGCCGGCGCTCCTCTTTAGCCTCAGCATTAGCCTCTTGCCACTACTGGGGCTACTGCTGCTGGCGCTGCTGCAACCCACACCTGTCTATCAAGCGCAATATTTGATCCCCCTAGCGGGCATGTTACTGGGCAATAGCTTGTCTGGAAATATACTGGCGCTGCAACGTCTTTTTAGCGCCTTGGAAGAGAAACAAGAAGAGTATCAGGGACGTCTCGCACTAGGCGCGAGGCCATGGCAGGCGGCCTTTCCTTTTCTGCAAAACGCGCTGCAGCAGGCTCTTGCCCCCAGCATAGCCGCCATGAGCACCATGGGGCTGGTCACCCTTCCCGGTATGATGACAGGACAGATCCTCGGCGGCAGTGACCCCTTAGTCGCCGTGAAATATCAACTGGTGATCATGTTGGCGATATTGGTGATGTTAAGCCTGAGCGTCGCCTGCGCCCTAAGCCTGGCGCTGCGTCACAGTCTGGATTACAGTGGCAAGTTGCTCATCAAACGAATCCGCTAACCTCTGTGGTGCAGGCTTAAGCTGCGACACATGCTTGTCCTTGATAGCGCCTTCGAAGCAGGCAAAAAGCCGCTCCGATATATTGCCACGCAACCTATTCGCAGCAACTGAATCTGAGCGCGCAACAAGGGCTAGTGGCCGCTATTGAGCAGCTGTTGATAGATGGCAAGCACCCGCTGAACAGGTAAAACCACATTCTTCCGTTACAGATAAGGGAGCATTGAGGCGTTTGCCACCAGCAACTCCAGGCCCCCTAAACCAGCCTGGCGACCACGGCAAGCCGAGCTACAACAACTCGCCCGTGGAATAGGCCGTTATTGCGATGCGCTGGTGACGACCTAGCGCTTATCGGCTAGATTGCGGCACACCTTAACGCTATGCATCGGCGCGCGAGTGTTACTCGCTGCTTGCATCCGGTGCATCGCCGCCTAGGACGGTGCTGTAAATCGCACACACACGATCGGCATGCTCCTCGACCTGCTCCACCAAAAGCTGGCCCACTTCGCCTGCCAGCGTCAACCTGTGGCTTTCATCGCGCAGATAGCAGTAGGCCTGAGTCAGGTGTTGCGCGCTAAGGTGAGGCAAGAGCTCAAGCTCAGACAACACCTCGAAAATACGTACATTATCGGACCAGATAGCCAACTCCGGATGCTCATGAGTATTGGCCAGCACCAGATACTGGGCGATAAACTCGATATCCGCAATCCCGCCTGGGCTATGCTTGAGATCGAAACGGCCCTCATCGACTTTTAACAGGTGGGTGCGCATCTTCTGACGCATCTCACGCACCTCTTTGGCCAGCAGTTCCTTATCCCGAACAATGGCCAACACATCGGCCCTCAATTCACTGAAACGCCCTGCCAGGCGATTATCACCAAACAGAAAACGCGCCCTGACTAATGCCTGATGCTCCCAGGTCCAGGCCTCTTCACGCTGATAGCTACCGAAATATTCAATTTCACTCACTAAGAGCCCAGAGGCGCCAGAGGGGCGCAGTCGCATATCCACCTCGTAGAGTTCCCCCGACGTGGTACGGGTCGAGAAGAGGTGTAAAATACGCTGAGCCAGCTTGAGGTAGAAGTGGCCGATATCTATCGGGCGATCGCCGTTAGTCTGTAGAGCCTCTGGGTACTTGTCACGGGTGTAGTCGTGTAGAAACACTAAGTCCAGATCTGAGCCATAACCCAGCTCCAAACCACCCGCCTTGCCGTAGCCGATCACGGCAAAGCCCATCTCCTCAGGAGCCAAATAGGGCGGCACGCCATGACGCTTGCTCACCTGCTGCCAGGCGTGGAGAACCACCTGCTCGATAATCGCCTCGGCAAGGAAGGTCAGATGATCGCTCACCTGCATCACGGGCAATACGCCGGTTACATCGGCGGCGGCAATCTTAAGCTGCTGTGACAACTTAAACTGACGCAATGCCTCCATCTGCTGTTCCATATCCTCTTCGGGCACCCGCAGCAGGTATTGACGCAGCTCGCTGGGATAATCATCAAGTGACGTAGTGTCATAAAGCTGGGCCGGATCGATCAACTCATCCAGCAGCATAGGGAACTTAGCCAGCTGCTCGCCAATCCAGGGGCTAGCCATACAGAGACTCACCAGCTGTTGGCGGGCACCGGGATTTTCAAACAAGAGTTCAAGGTAGGTGGTGCGGGTCAAAATCTGATCCAACACCTTAGTCACTGGGATAAAGGCCTTAGTCGGTGTCGGCAGCAGAATAAGTTCCTGCAACAACCAGGGCATTAATTTATCTAAGGTTTCTCGGCCGCGGGGGCCTATAGTGCGTTTGGCGACTGTGGCGTGCCAAGACTTGAGCGCGGGCCAAAGCGCCTCTTCTTCCACACCATGTTCCTTGAGCAAGGCTTCGGCGTCTTCATCATCAAACAAGCTCCATAGCTGAGCCGTCCACAACTCGGCCACCTCATCGCTCTCCTGGCCTCCCACTGTCTCCTTGAAGTAGCGATGGATCTTCGCCATCGCCGCCTCAATATGGGTGCGCAGCTCGGCCTCACTCGCCATACCTAGGGCATAGCAGAGGCGCTGCCAATCCAGCAAGTTTTGCGGCAGGGTCTGGGTCTGTTGATCCCCTATGGCTTGCAGCAGGTTTTCTACCCGTCGCAGCATGAGATAGCTTTGTTTCAGCTCATCCACCGCCAGATATTCCAGTTGCCCCAGCTTATAAAGCGTATCGATGGCGCCAAACAGACTCTGTTGGCGCAGCGCCGGTTCACGACCACCACGGATCAACTGAAAACTCTGCACCACGAATTCGACCTCGCGTATGCCACCCGCCCCGAGTTTAATATTGTCGGTTAGACGACGGCGTCTGACCTCCTGAGTGATCAGCTGTTTCATCTTACGCAGGGATTCGATAGCAGAAAAATCGATATAGCGGCGGTACACAAAGGGACGCAGCATGTCATGCAGCTCATCACTAAAAGCGCTCCAGGGGCCCAATGCGCGGGCCTTGACCATGGCGTAACGCTCCCAGTCCCGGCCCTGCTCCTGATAATAATCTTCCAGGCCACTAAAACTCACCACCAAGGGACCACTTTCGCCGTAGGGACGAAGACGCATGTCGACCCGGTAAACAAAGCCATCGACTGTGACCTGATTGAGCAGGTTGACCAGACGTTGCCCCATACGAATAAAGAACTGCTGATTGTCTTGGCTGCGACGCCCACCTTGGGTCTCGCCGTGTTCGGGAAAAGTAAAGATAAGGTCAATATCTGAAGAAAAATTAAGCTCACGGCCACCCAGCTTACCCATGCCTAAGATCATCAGCGGCTGAGGGTTCCCCTCACTATCACAGGGAGTGCCATACTGCTTGCACATCTGGCCATAGAGCCAGTCGCGAGCGGCGATGATAAGGGCCTCAGCCAGCGCAGAGAGATCCAATAAAGAATCGTTGAGTTCGGCATAGCCCAAAAAGTCCCGCCAGGCGAGACGCACCATCTGGCGATTGCGGTATCGCCTGAGTATCGCCTTAACCTGCTCCTCATCTTCGGCGCCAGCCAAGATAGAATGCAGCTCTGTGCTGAAGCAATCGCGGGCGACATCGGCTAATTGTCCCTCGAACAGGCTAACAATCCAGTTGGGATGACGGCATAGCTGCTCGGCGACAAAATCGCTAAGACCAAAAATGGTTCTCAGCTCACGGGTCTGCTCCGGGGTCAGCTGTTCGGAAATATCCGGCCAGGACTCGACGAGGCGCTGCCAATGCTGCTCGGCAACCTGATTGACTTCATGGGGTAACGCTTGCTCACTCATGTTTTCCATCGCCAGAAAAATCCTTCAGCCTTAAACGGTCGACATATTATGTCATCGATGATATAGATAAGGTGTCAATGCAACTAAGCGGTAATCATCTTGGCATAAAATTGTCATCAATATTACTTGGGGGTATTAAAGATGGCTTTTTATCTTGCCCTACAGGTTACTATAACTCAGGTTACCGCTATATTATGCAAGGAAGTCGCAGACTGATCACTCATTTATCAGTCTCAATCTTAACTAATTTTATGGAGAAAACATGGCAGTGATGCTAATGCGTGTTCTCGCGCTGACCCTGGTCTTTGCCTTGACCGGATGTGGCGACGACAGGCCAGAGAAGATCGCCAAGTTTCAGCAGCTCGCCCAAGCAAGGGTCGACAACTTAGGCCAGATGCTCGACGGCGGTGAGCTGCGCAACGCCAACCTGCTCAAGCAGTACGCCGATATTCTTGCCTCGCAAAAGCCCGATGTAGCACCTCTGTTGCAGGAGCTCTCCAAAGACGCCAGCAGCCAAGGGCCTATGTACAGCTCGCTCAAACGGCGTCTGCAGGAGCTAGGTAATGAGAGCAACTTTGTCGATCTGGATCAGCAGCTAGCCGAGGCGGAAAACCTCTATCAGGCCGCCGACCCTAGCCTGTTTAACGATATGCTGTCTGATCCGGTCAATGTAGTGGCCGACATGTCAGGTGGCGCCTTAGCCAGGGTAAATGCCATCAGCCGAGAGGCTGATATTCTCGCCAACGGCGGCGAAGACTTTGGCGCAGGCAGTCAACTGGTGGGAAACCCAGCCTATGGTAGCTGGCAAACCGGTAGCAACGGCATGTCATTCTGGGCCTGGTACGGCATGTACTCCATGTTTTCCAACTTGATGCGCGGCCCCGTCTACTACGACAGATGGTCGAGCCGCCGTAACTACAGCTACTACAATGACGTCGGTCGCTATCGTTACACCTCACCCAAACAGGCCAGTGCACAGAACCAGACTTATGAGCGCACTAAGAAGCAGTTCAACCGTCAGGGAAAGCAATTCGACAGCCCCTATGCCAAGTCTCGCTCAGGTTCCACCAGCTTGTCGCGTCAGAGTACCTCTACGCCTAAGGCAAGCACGGCAGGACGGGCAAGTGGCGGCAGTAAGTTCCGCTCAAACTACTCTAAGAACAGTAACTTCAGAAACTCCAGCAGTCGTACGACGCGCGGTGTTCGTCGGGGCAAATAAAGGATATTAAGATGACATTTTTTCAACACTACGGCCTGACCCAGGAACTGGCGATCATCTTGGCCATCGATCTGACCATCGCCATCATCTTGCTCACCGCCATGCGTTATATGCAAGGCTGGACCATTAAAGTCAACAGCACCCATGAACTGTCCGAGCGCGACAATTTTGCCTTCGGTATCAGTACCGCTGGCGCAGTGGCTGGCCTGGGGATTGTGCTCACGGGGGCAATCACAGGTGAAGCGGCTCAGTCCTACATGATGGAAGCCATCGGCATGAGTGCCTATGGCATCTTCGGCCTTATGCTTATTAAGCTAGGCCGTTTCCTGCATGACAAGGTGGCGCTGAACGAAATTGATAAAAACGCTATGATCTTAAAGGGCAATATCTCGGTCGCCATCGTCGATGCCACCGCCGCCATTGCCACCGCCATCATTATTCGCTCTGTGCTGCTATGGGCCGAAGATCTCACCCTGGACACCTTTATCGCCATCTTCAGCGCTTTTGCTATCTCGCAGCTGATGTTAGTGCTACTCACTCGCCTGCGCGAGCGCAGCTTTGCCAAGCGCCATGGTGACACCTCTATGCAGACAGCTTTGGCCAAGGGGCATACGGCACTGGCCATTCGCCACAGCGGCTATATGCTCGCCATGGCACTAAGTTTCAATGCAGCCAGTCACTTTATCGTCTTTATGCCGACGGCCTATGTCACCAACATCATCGGCTGGCTAACCTTCTCGGTGATCATGCTGGTCGCCCTTTCGCTACTGCTGGCCTTAGTGAAAAAACTCGTGCTGGCCAATATTAATCTTGAAGATGAGGTCGAGCAGCAGCACAACGTGGGGATCGCCACCGTCGAGCTTGCAATCTGTATCGCCATCGCCCTGATCCTCACCAGCCTAATGGCCTAAGAGCCAAACGCTTAATGCAATCGACAAACACTACAACGCCTGCACCTGCAGGCGTTAAATCATTAAGCTGGTTCGATGATCTCCTGCTGTTGGGGATCATGGCGGTGCTGGCTGGCTGCGGCCTTATCTACGAATATCTGCTCTCCCATTATGCCGGGCGCATATTAGGGGCATTAGAAGCCGCCATCTACACCATGATTGGCCTGATGATCGTCTCCATGGGCATAGGGGCCTTCGCGGCGCGCAAGATCCGCTGCGCCTTCACTGGCTTTGCGATGCTTGAACTCAGCGTAGCCCTGTGTGGCGCCCTGGCGATTCTCATTACCGCCGCCGTCATAGGTTTCGGCCAGCAACTACCTATCATCATCGCAAACACCATAGGTTTGCCGCCTGATCAGCTGCCTCAAGGGGGCTTCATCGGCACCTTGCAGAAACTGAGTGAGTACCTGCCCTACGTCTGGGGGGTACTGCTGGGCCTGATGATAGGCATGGAGATCCCACTTATCGCTAGAGTGCGACAGTCCTTGTGTGACGAACACCTGCTGCACAACGCGGGCACCATCTACGGCGCAGACTATATCGGCGCCGGTGTGGGCGCGGCGATTTGGGTACTCTTCATGCTAGCACTGGATATCCAGCTGGCTGCGGCGCTCACCGCCAGCTTTAATTTGCTGGCCGGTTTTCTGTTTATCTGGCGCTTCTGGTCTAAGATCCGCTTTGCCAAACTTTTACTCGTCGGGCATCTGATGGCCACTGGCATCTTGTTAGTGCTAGCCATTCATGGCCCCAAATGGGATCAGGCGTTCAACAACCTGCTCTACAAGGATAAGGTGGTCTACGCTAAGGCGACCCGTTTTCAGCAGCTAACCTTTACCGAGCGTTTGCGGGGTAATCACCTGCCGCCCGTCTACTCCCTCTATATCAATGGCCGCCTGCAGTTTTCCAGCCAGGATGAACATATCTACCACGCCTTCCTGGTTCATCCGACGCTGGCCGCAAGCGCGCGTCATGACAAGGTGTTGATCATAGGCGGTGGCGATGGTTTGGGCCTAAGACAGGTGCTCGAGTGGCAGCCCAAACAGGTGACCCTGATGGATCTTGACGCCGATCTGGTAAAGCTCTTTAAAGAGGGCGACCCAGAGATGCCTGAGCGGCTTTCAAACGCCCTGCTGCAACTGAACGGTAACGCCTTCGAGGATCAGCGCGTCGAAGTACTGATAGACGATGCCTTTAACGGTGCGGACAGGCTGATCGGGCGCGGCGAAAAGTATGACGCCATTATCGTGGATCTGCCCGATCCCAGCCATCCCGATCTCAATAAGCTCTATTCGGATCTCTTCTATCGCAAACTCAAAGAGCTGCTAAGCGCCGACGGGGCGATCTCAGTGCAATCGACCTCCCCCTACCATGCGCCGCGGGCCTTTATTTCAGTGGGTAAGACACTGGAGGCAGCAGGCTTCAAGGTGCAGCAGTATCATCATAATGTGCCAAGCTTTGGCGAATGGGGATGGAGCCTGGGCACAATAAAGGGCCAAGATGCCAGGCAGAGGCTGTCGCGCATGACGCAACTGCCCGTAGACGATCCCTGGCTTACACCTGGGCTTATCAAGGCAGCCTTTGAGTTTCCTAAGAATTATTATGACGATGCAGATAAGGTGAAAGTCAACGATATCGGCTCCATGCACCTGTATCGTTACCATCAGCGTGCCTGGTCTGAGAGTGAAAACCTAACCCTAAACTGATGGAAAAATGGAACGGGAAAATAGCGCTTGACATATTATGTCGCAGTGCTATCTTTAATCGCAGACATAATATGTCAAAGAGGATAAATATGAACATTCACAACATTGCCAACCATCTCAATGAACTTGGCGACAATAGCCACACAGGCTTTCAGTTCGATTGCTACCCCATAGATGGTGACGTCGAAGTACTGCAAGTCAACATTGTGGGGCGCGAAGAGATCCCTGTGTTTGTATCGGTAACGGACAACCAAATCCTATGCATCAGCTACCTATGGGGCGAAGACGAAGTTAAGCAAGAACGTCGCAGCGAGATGTTTGAAACCATGCTCGAACTTAACATCCCTATGCCACTGTCCTCCTTTGCTAAGGTCGACGATAAATATGTGGTCTATGGCGCCTTGTCTGTGCAATCGAGCATGTTAGAGATAGAGCAGGAACTGTCAGTTTTATCCGACAACTGCCTGGAAGTGATCGACGAACTCGCCGATTTCTTAAAGTAACCGCGAACCAATTTAGTCATGTAATGGCCCTCATCAAGAGCCGTGCCGTTACCCCAAGAGGAGTCATATTATGGGCATACTGAACAAGATCCTCACCGCATTTCGCGGTGGTGCCACCGAAGTTGGCCAGAGCATTGTCGACGCCAACTCAACACGCATCTTCGAACAGGAGATCCGTGACGCCGAGAAACACCTGACTAAGGCCAAGCGCGAGCTGACCGACGTCATGGCCAAAGAGATGCAAGCCAGCCGTGAGGTGGATCGCCTTAAGCGCGCCATCGCCGAACATGAAGGCTATGCCACTCAAGCGCTCGAGAAAGAAAACGAAGCCTTGGCACTGGAAGTTGCCGAGAAGATCGCCCAGTTAGATCAAGAACTGGCCGAACAGCAAAGCGCCAATGACAGCTTTAGCGCCCACGCGGCTCGTTTGAAAGATCTGGTGCGTAAGACAGAGCGTCAGTTGGCCGATTACCAACGCCAGCTCAGCATGGTCAAGACCACTGAAAGCGTGCAGAAAGCCACGGCGACGATCACAGACTCTTTTGCCAGCAGCAACTCTAAGTTGCTCAACGCCAAAGACTCTTTAGAGCGTATCAAGGCTCGCCAGCAGCAGTTCGATGACCGTCTCAAGGCCGCCGAAACCCTGGCCGACGAGAACAGCGACAAGTCGCTACAGGCCAAACTCGCCGAGGCTGGCATCGGCGAGCAGAAGTCCAACGCCAATGCGGTATTGGATCGCCTCAAAGCACGTAAATAACACCTGCTAAATCAACCAATAGCACCTTGCGGCTTTGCCCAAGGTGCTTTTATACCTATAACAGTATGTAAGTGATCAGAAATAAAACGCTTGAGAACAAGGCAGGACTTATTGATAACGCGTTATTTTACAATCAAAAAAGCAACCCAGTTATCGAACGTTTTAACAAGCTAGAAAGATCAATTATTGATTACGATTGGTACTCACCATTATTCATCGCACGAGGTCGCAAATGGGGTTTTTAAAAGGGCTTTTTGGTAAGAAAGAGGCGCCAAAACGCCAGCTCGATCACCCGAATCATTTACAAAAAGGCGATATTATCAGCCTGGATGACAGCTTCGCCCTGCCCGAGCAACTGCGCGGTCAACAGCTGAGGGTCGAAGGCGTCAACACCTACGAATATCAGCGCAAACAGATCTGCGAATGGGTACTCAAGGGACACGGCAGCGACACTCTCTGTCTCTCATTAGATGAAGACGACGAAACCTATCTGGCCTTCTCGATCAAACTGCCCCGCAGCCAGGTGGAGCAGATCTTCGATCTAGACGCCTTTAGCGAGATCTTCGAAGAGGATTGTCACGCCGAACTCGAGGTTAAAGAGACTCCATCTAGCCTCACGGGCTGGCTTAGCGAGCGCTATCATCAGATTAATTTTGCCCAGTTTGGCTACTTCCACCGAGCCGATTATCGCGGTATGCGTCCACCTCAAGATGAGGGACACACATCGGGCGAACCCTTCGAGAGCTATCTACTACTGGACGAAGATGAAACCCGCGCCGTCGAAGTCGAGGTCTATGAGGGTGGCGACACAGACGTTAGCCTGACCCTCTATCGCCCCTTGAGCGATATTCGCCAATATTGGCCAGCGCAGCTATAAACAACACAGGGCGGCGCCTACGCCGCCTTATCAGAGAGAGCCATAGCACTCTAAGGTAAGCCAATGACCAAGAATAAAAAATTGCTTCCCGAACAGTGGCAGCAGAATCAAAAAGCCGCCAAGGCTACTCAGGTTGCTTTCGATCTGGATGAGAAGTTTCAGTACTCTATTCGCAAAGCCGCACTGGATGCCGGTGTCAGCCCCTCGGATCAGATCCGCAGCATCTTAGGGCTCGCCACCACTAAACGCCCTAAGCGCCCGCGGCTCACTGTCTCCCTCAGCCCAGAAGATTACCAGTTACTCGCAGACAAATATGGCTTATCTGCCGATGAGCAGCTAGAAATAAAACGTCGTGTATTGGATGACCTGGTTCATTTTGTCGACGAAAACGAATAAGATCATGAATTGACGTTATTCATAGGCGACTCCCCGTGAGGCTAACCTTGGATGCCACAGCCTAAAAGGAATCGATTTCATGGCCGATAAAAAGCGCTGGTTACTGCCAATAGACCGCACCCCCACGCCCTTCGAATTGGCGATGATGTTACTGTCATTGCTATCGGTCATCGTAGTGTTAATGCTGACCTTCGCCAAGCTGGAAGATGAGACGCGCCGTCTACTCTTTTTTATCGATACCAGCATCTGCCTTATCTTCATCACTTATTTTTTCGTCAATCTGTTTCGTGCCGACAATAAACGCGACTACTTCAAGCATCACTGGATCGATCTGATCGCCAGCATTCCCGCCATCGAAGCCTTGAGGCTAGCCAGATTCTTCCAGATCCTGCGGGTGATCCGCCTGATCCGCATGACGCGCTCCATCTTAATTCCTCTGATGCGCCAGCGTCAGGAGGCGACACTCGCCAGCCTACTGGTGGCCATGGTCACGATCCTCACCCTCTCCTCTGTCATGATCTTACTGGTCGAGAGCGGTGCACCCAATGCCAATATTCGCACGGCAGAAGATGCCATCTGGTGGGCCATGGTCACCATCTCCACCGTAGGTTATGGCGACTTTTACCCCGTGACCACCATAGGCCATTTCATCGGCGGTTTGGTAATAATCTGTGGCGTAAGCTTCTTTGGGGTGATTTCAGGTTATATGGCCTCTATCTTCATCGCCCCCGACAGCAAACAGCAACAAGAAACCCATAGCCAGCAGATGCGCGACGAGTTGGAAGTTGTGCTTCACAGGATGGAAAAGAATCAAGAGACACTGCTCGAAGAGATAGCGATCCTCAAGCAACAACTGGATGAAAAAGGTAAACCTTAACCGGCGACTCCCATACGAAAGTCGCCCATCTCTAAGGCATCAGGCCATTAGCGCCAGTAGGGCTGAACCTTCAGCGCCGAGCGGCGCGAATGCTCCATGGCAAACAGCAGGCTCTGCTCCTTGTTGTCCAACCAATCACCTATGTCACGCCCTAACTGTGTGGCAATCTCTCGCAAACGGCGGTAAGCGGCCAGGGTACGAATACCCAATACTAAGTCCTGCCATGGCGCCCGAAACTGATCCCGCGGCTTCTGCCGATAAAGCTCGCCATAGGCCACGCCCACAAAGATGCTCTCATCCAATGCCTTGGCAAAAGATTGATAATCTTCGCTGCTTAGCTCCGCATTAGATGGCATCAGCTCGACAATTCGCTGCCAGGAGGCTTCTTGCAGGGTATCGGCAAAGATCTGCAGACTCTGCAACTCATCGATCCGCACCTGTCCGGCATTGATTGCCATCAAGAGGCTCACCAGACGCACCTGCAGATGACCATAGGCCACATCCATCAACATGGCATCTATCTGCTGCGGGATCGCCATCTCACTCAGCTGCAAGTTCACCGCATCGAGCAGCCCCTCAGGCTCGCTCAGATTACCCAGCAAGGCGCCATCGTTATCTAACAGCTCACACAGGCTCAATCCCGGCTCGACGAAATCTAAGTGCGCCTCAACGGCAGCAAAGGCCTGTTGAAGGGCATCATCTAACAGGGAAAATTGCTCTAGAGTGCAGCGCAGCAGACGGATACAAGCCCGCAATCGATAACCCAATAGCGGCAATTGCGCCCTGGCCTCGCGAGACTCGAGTAACATAGCTTCCAGCTGTTGCCAACGATCCAGGCCGGTTTCCAGTAACGTCACCAGCGCCTGTTTCAGCGAGCCGCCCTGCGGCAGCGCGATAAACTCTAGGGTCTCAAGCTGCAAAGGACTGGCCATGGCCGCCAGACGATAGCCGCGCTGCGCCTTACTGGCACGACCTAAACGCGCAGGGATCTGCTCGGTGACACGAGAGGCGAGACTCAGTAGCGCCTGGGCATCACCAGCCAGAAGTTCAAATTCCAACTCACAGAGAGGTTCGCTGATGCCCTGCGCCGTAATGCTGCCGATATCCAGCGCCACTTCCACCAGACTCTCATCGATATAGATATGCCAACTCATACGGGTAAAATCGGTATCGAACAGAGACACCAGGCTTGCCTGCACCGCATCGATGTCGGCGCCTTGTGGCCAAATCGCTTGCGGAAAAAGCGATAAATTCACCTTTGCTTGATCGATATCAATATTGTACTCGGGGCGAGAATGCACCCCGCCCACCACAGTACCTGCGGTCTTAATGGTCTGCTCATAGGTGCCGTTGCGGCCACGAACACGCAGCCCCATGTCCCACTGCCTGAGCTGCAGTTCGGGGGTATCGTAGTAGCTATTCGTTAGATGAGTTGCGCCTTTTGCATCACTATGAGGTAGACTGTTTAGCAGTGATACCAAGGCTTCGCGTTTGTTTTCGGGGAAAAATAGTTTTAACTCTATTTCGGCTTCCATTCGCCAGCTGCTCACTTTTTTTGATCTAAAATTCGGAACTGTAATGAATGTGTCATTATACTTTCATGAAAATTTCACAGTGTCATATTAGTGTCACAATAGGGCACTAGTATCTCGCATTGCAGTTTATATATAACTCGTTAGAATAAAAACTGTCTGTTTTTATATAAAAACGCAGTTTCAATACGCGGACGCTTGGGTTAACATGCGCCCGCATTTTCCAACAGTGGAATAACCTAAATAGGTACACGGCAATGCCAGTAAACTCTATTTTGGGCGTGTTTGCAAAATCGCCAATTAAACCATTACAAGATCATATCGACAAAGTGCACGACTGCGCCTCGATCCTTGTACCATTTTTTGAAGCTACTGTCGCAGGTGACTGGGACAAAGCTGTTCAACTTCGTAAACAAATCAGCCAAGCAGAACGTGAAGCAGATGAACTCAAGCGTGAGATCCGCTTAACCTTGCCCGGTGGCCTGTTTATGCCAGTTGAAAGAACTGACTTACTGGAGCTACTTACCCAGCAAGATAAGATCGCCAACAAGGCGAAAGACATTTCCGGTCGTATTATTGGCCGACAACTACTTGTCCCAGAAGCAATTCAAGAACCTTTTAATGCTTACCTAGCACGTTGCATCGATGCTGTCGCACAGGCTAAGCAAGCGATTAACGAACTCGACGACCTACTAGAAACAGGTTTTAGAGGCCGTGAAGTCGATCTCGTCGCAAAAATGATCGGTGAACTCGACAAAATTGAAGAGGACACAGACGATTTACAAGTCAAGATCCGTCGTCAGCTGTTTAGCATTGAAAATGAGCTAAACCCTGTGGATGTGATGTTCCTGTACAAGATAATTGAGTGGGTTGGAGACTTGGCAGATCTTGCCGAGCGTGTCGGTTCCCGCCTAGAGCTAATGTTGGCTCGCGTCTAAAAACAAGTTATCAAGGTATCAACATGGTTGATGTATTAATCACCAATGGCCCATGGCTGATCGCCATTGCGGCTGCATTTGGATTTTTAATGGCGTGGGGTATTGGCGCGAACGATGTCGCTAATGCAATGGGAACCTCAGTAGGTTCTAACGCGATCACCATTAAACAAGCGATCATCATCGCAATGATCTTCGAATTTGCCGGTGCTTACCTAGCAGGCGGTGAAGTAACCAGCACGATCCGTAAAGGGATCATCGACTCGGCTTACTTTGTCGACTCACCAGAGCTATTGGTCTACGGTATGATCTCTGCGCTTCTTGCTGCAGGTATCTGGCTGGTTGTAGCCTCAGCACTGGGCTGGCCAGTATCTACCACTCACTCTATCGTTGGCGCTATCGTTGGTTTCGCCGCCGTTGGTGTAAGTGCTGACTCTGTTGCTTGGAGCAAGGTATTTGGGATCGTCGGTTCTTGGGTGGTCACCCCGGCTATCTCAGGCTTTATCGCCTTTACCATCTTCCAAAGCGTACAAAAGCTGATCTTCAACACTGACAATCCGCTGGAAAACGCTAAGCGTTATGTGCCTTTCTATATGGCACTGGCTGGTTTTGTGATGTCACTGGTGACCATCAAGAAGGGTCTTAAGCACGTTGGTCTGCACTTTACCAATGTGGAAGCCTACTCACTGGCTGTCTTTATTGCCATCCTGGTTGGTCTTGGCGGCATGGTAGCCATCAAGCGTCTGAAGATGAGCAAGAGCGCCGATCGTCAAACCCAGTTTGGCAACGTGGAGAAGGTGTTCGCTATCCTGATGGTTGTGACCGCATGTTGTATGGCATTCGCCCACGGTTCTAACGATGTCGCCAACGCAATTGGCCCGCTGGCTGCAGTGGTATCCGTTGTAAATAGCGGTGGTGAGATCGCCAGCAAAGCTGAATTGGTATGGTGGATCTTACCTTTGGGTGCCTTTGGTATCGTCCTGGGTCTGGCTATCTTTGGTAAGCGCGTGATGCAAACCATAGGTAAAAACATTACCCACCTGACCCCAAGCCGCGGCTTTGCCGCCGAGCTGGCTGCCGCATCAACCGTGGTTATCGCCTCGGGTACTGGTCTGCCTATCTCAACCACACAGACACTAGTCGGTGCAGTACTGGGTGTAGGTATGGCTCGTGGTATCGCTGCGATCAATATCGGCGTAGTGCGTAACATCGTGGTCTCTTGGGTCGTCACCCTACCTGCGGGCGCGGGTCTGTCGATCATCTTCTTCTTCATGATTAAAGGGATCTTTAGCTAAGCTAAGCCCTATCATTGAGAAAAGAAAAAGGAAGCCTCAGGGCTTCCTTTTTTGTATCACATTGCAACGGATCTGTTTTGGGCAAGGTATCTATCCAGATGGCACTGATACTAAGATTAATTCCTGGTAACACTTCCCATGTTGGACTTGCAAATAGCTAGCTAAATCCCTAGCATGTGCCAATATTTCGCTGAAGAGAACTCAAAGTGTTAAGACTCCTATCTATCCTTGCAATGATGTTGCTGTCATCGTCGCTAATGGCGGCAGAGCAAACCCGTTATATCTCAGATAACGTCTACACCTTCCTCCACGGTGGTCCAGGCACCCAATACCGCATTTTAGGCAGTGTTGAAGCCGGTCAGCCCGTCACCTACCTGGGTGAGATGCAAAATGACTACGCCAAAGTGGTTGACCACAAGGGCCGCGAAGGCTGGGTCGATAGCAAGATGCTCGAATCAAGCAAGAGCTTCCGTGTGCAGCTGCCTGAAGTACAGGCCGAACTGGACAAGGTCAAGGCCGAGCTTGAGAGCGTCACTAACGAGAGCGACAGCAGCGCGCAGCTGATACGCCAGCTACGTACACAACTGGCCAGCGCCGAAGAAGCCCTAGCCAAAGCCTCGAGCGAGCGTGACAGCGCGACTCGTGAGCTGACCAAGTTAAAAAATGATGAGCGTTTCGAGCTGATGAAGCAAGGCGGCATGATCGCCGGTATTGGTGTGTTAATCGGCGTCATCCTGGTCTATCTGCCGCGTCCCCGTCGTCGCCAGAAAAACCGCTGGTAATTCTTGCCAGAAACAAACAAGCCAGGACCCAGTTCCTGGCTTTTTACTATCCAATCCAGCTCAAATCTGGGCGCCAATTAGCTGCGCTTTTATTCGCCACAGGCCCCATAAACAGTGGCCTCACGCGCCTTCTGGCCGGATGAGATCAAACAAAGGTCACATTCGCCCACACAAGAGTGTCCCTCGTCACATTTTGGATGTATAATCGGCGCGCGAAAGGCGCCAGATTGTATACAAAAATAATACTAAACGCCTGAAAACTTACCTTTTGTTCAAGCCAAAACTGTCCCTATTTAGGTCCAGGTGGAAGTGATTACTATGTTCAAAGCAAGTGAAGTTCTGACTGGTCGTTACGACTCAGCTACCCTAGATGAGCTATTTCAAGCGATCACCAACAACTATATTGTCGACGAAGAGCAATACCTCTCTGAACTGATTAAGCTTGTTCCCTCGAGCGACGACGAGATTCAGCGCATTACCAAGCGTGCTCACGACCTGGTGCACAAGGTGCGTCAATACGACAAGAAAGGACTCATGGTCGGTATCGACGCCTTCTTGCAACAGTACAGCCTGGAGACCCAAGAAGGGATCATCCTGATGTGTCTGGCTGAGGCCCTGCTGCGTATTCCCGACGCCGCAACCGCCGACGCCCTGATCGAAGATAAACTTTCTGGCGCCAAGTGGGATGAGCACCTGAGCAAGAGTGACTCGACCCTGGTCAACGCATCGACCTGGGGCCTGATGCTCACAGGTAAGATTATCACCCTGGACAAGAGCATAGACGGCAAGCCAAGCAGCCTACTAAACCGTCTGGTCAACCGCTTGGGCGAGCCAGTGATCCGTCAAGCCATGCTGGCGGCGATGAAGATCATGGGCAAGCAGTTCGTGCTTGGCCGCACTGTGCAAGAGGCGCTGAAAAACAGCACCGACAAGCGCAAGCTGGGTTACACCCACAGCTACGACATGCTGGGCGAAGCCGCCCTGACCATGAAAGACGCGCAGAAATACTTTGAAGATTACTCCAGTGCCATCGCGGCCCTGGGCGCGCAGCAATACGATGAGAGTGAGGCGCCACGTCCGACTATCTCTATCAAGCTATCTGCGCTGCACCCTCGCTACGAGGTGGCTAACGAAGACAGAACCATGACCGAGCTGTACGACACGCTCGTCAAGCTGGTCTCACAGGCGCGTAGCCTCAATGTGGGCGTCTCTATCGATGCCGAAGAGGTTGACCGTCTCGAACTATCACTGAAACTCTTCCAGAAGCTTTATAACTCAGAAACAGCCAAGGGCTGGGGTCTGCTTGGCATAGTGGTGCAGGCTTACTCTAAGCGTGCCCTGCCTGTGCTGTGCTGGCTCACCCGCTTGGCTAAAGATCAGGGCGATGAGATCCCTGTACGCCTGGTGAAAGGTGCCTACTGGGATAGCGAGCTGAAATGGGCTCAGGTAGCTGGTGAAGGCGGCTACCCGCTGTTTACCCGCAAAGCAGGCACTGACGTGTCCTACCTGGCCTGTGCGCGCTACCTGCTGTCTGACGCCACCCGCGGCGCCATCTATCCGCAGTTTGCCAGCCACAACGCCCAGACTGTGGCCGCCATTACCGACATGGCCGGCGATCGTCTGTATGAGTTCCAGCGCCTACACGGCATGGGCGAAGAGTTATATGACACCCTGCTGGCCGAGAGCGGCGTGAGCACGGTACGTATTTACGCCCCTGTGGGTGCCCATAAAGATCTGCTGCCCTACCTGGTACGTCGCCTGCTAGAAAACGGCGCCAACACCTCGTTCGTGCACAAGCTGGTCGACCCTAAGACACCGATCGAATCTTTGGTTGTCCATCCATTGACGACCCTACAAAGCTATAAAACCCTAGCCAACAATAAAATCGTTCAGCCCATCGACATCTTCGGCGCCGAGCGTAAAAACTCCAAGGGAATCAACATGAACATCATCTCAGAATCTGAGCCTTTCTTCGCCGCACTGGATAAGTTTAAAGATCAACAGTGGTCTGCCGGCCCAATCGTCAATGGCGAAACCCTCAGCGGTGACACCATTGAGGTGAAGAGCCCTTACGACACCACACAGATCGTCGGCAAGGTTGCCTTCGCCAACAATCAGGCGGTAGAGCAGGCCCTGGCCAGCGCTCACAACGCCTTCGGCAGCTGGTGCTCAACTCCGGTTGAAGTGCGCGCCAATGCCCTGCAAAAGCTGGCAGATCTATTAGAAGAGAACCGCGAAGAGCTGATCGCCCTCTGTACCCGTGAAGCGGGTAAGAGCATTCAAGACGGCATCGATGAGGTGCGCGAAGCGGTGGACTTCTGTCGCTACTACGCGGTACAAGCCAAGAAGATGATGGGCAAGCCTGAACTACTGCCTGGCCCAACGGGTGAGCTGAACGAGCTGTTCTTGCAAGGTCGCGGCGTATTCGTCTGTATCAGCCCGTGGAACTTCCCACTGGCGATCTTCCTAGGTCAAGTCGCAGCGGCGCTAGCGGCAGGTAACACTGTGGTTGCTAAGCCTGCCGAGCAAACCTCTATCGTGGGTTACCGTGCGGTGCAGCTGGCCCATGAAGCCGGTATTCCGAAAGAAGCCCTGCAGTTCCTGCCAGGAACTGGTGCTACCGTCGGCGCGGCCATCACCGCCGATGAGCGTATAGGCGGCGTCTGCTTTACCGGCTCGACCGTGACCGCTAAGCGCATCAACCTGACACTGGCTCAGCGCGACGGTGCCATCATCCCACTGATCGCCGAAACGGGTGGTCAAAATGCCATGGTAGTGGACTCAACGTCACAGCCTGAGCAGGTGGTTAACGATGTGATCTCCTCTTCGTTCACTAGCGCCGGTCAACGTTGTTCAGCCCTGCGTGTGCTCTATCTACAGGAAGATATCGCCGAGCGCGTGATCGACGTGATGAAGGGCGCCATGGACGAACTGACCATAGGCAATCCAAACTCAGTGAAGACAGATGTAGGCCCAGTGATCGATGCGACAGCCAAGGCGAACCTGAACGCGCACATCGACCATATCAAGCAGGTGGGTCGTCTGATCAACCAGCTGGAGCTGCCAGCGGGTACCGAAAATGGTCATTTCGTGGCACCGACTGCGGTCGAGATCGACTCTATCAAGGTGCTTGAAAAAGAACACTTCGGGCCTATCCTACACGTGATCCGCTACAAGGCGGCCGACTTGCCTAAGGTGATCGACGAGATCAACTCTACCGGTTTCGGTCTGACCCTGGGCATTCACAGCCGTAACGAGGGTCACGCCCTGGAAGTGGCCGACAAGGTGAATGTGGGTAACGTCTACATCAACCGTAACCAGATCGGCGCTGTGGTTGGCGTACAGCCATTCGGCGGCCAAGGCCTGTCGGGCACAGGTCCTAAGGCGGGTGGTCCACACTACCTGAGCCGTTTCGTGACCGAGAAGACGCGCACCAACAACATCACCGCCATCGGCGGTAACGCGACCCTGCTTTCTCTGGGTGACAGCGAGGATTAATCTCGCTCGCTAAGCGCTCTCGTTAAGCGACAAACAAAAAAGCCAGTGGACAACCACTGGCTTTTTTATTACCCATCACAAGGGCTAAAAGAACTAAGGATAAGGACTAAGCAGACGCCTAACTCAATACCCGATTCAGGCTGGCATAATGGGCATCCTGGGCCAGCAGCGTTTGATGATTGCCGCTAATGCGGATCTTGCCCGCTTCCATCAGGTGGATACAGTCCATCTTCTCCATGGCCGTCAGACGATGGCTAATCATCACCATGGTCTTATCCTTGGCAAAATCGAGTAGCAGCGCCATGATCTCCCGCTCGGTGCGTTGATCCAGCCCTTCGGTCGGCTCGTCGAGCAGCAACAGCGGCGCATCGCGTAGCAGTGCCCTGGCGACCCCGATACGGCGACGTTCGCCGCCTGAGAGCTGCCTACCGCCCTCGCCTATCCAGTTATCCAGCGGCTTGTCGCCTTGGGTTAATGTTCCCAGACCGACACGCTCTAACACCTCAATTAACTTGGCATCGTTAGCCTCACGCCAGGCCTTACGCTCGGCGCGGCTGCCCTCGCTCGCCTGCTCAAACTGCGCCAGGGTGAGGTTATCGCGCAAGGTACCCGCAAACAGATAGATACGCTGACTCACGACCGTCATGGCGCGGCGCAGCGCCTGCTCGCTGTAGGCCTCAATGGGTCGGCCATCGAGTAAGAGAGTGCCCGACTCGGGCGTCCACTCCCGGGTGATAAGCGATAGCAGGCTCGACTTACCGCAGCCGGTTTGCCCTAGCAGGGCTACCTTCTCGCCCGGTTTCACCTCAAGGCTCAGTGCATCAAGCACCTTCTGGCCCGGCTGATAACCAAAACGCACATCCGCAATCGACAGTGCGCCGCGACTCGCCGACAGGCTGACCACGTCACCATAGCCAATGCTGGGGCGACGCTCGGTAATATCGCTTACCCGCTCGGCTGCCTGCACGCAGGCCGACAGGTGTTGAAACGCGCCCGCTAGCGGCATCAACATCTCGATACAGGCCAGGGTCATAAACACCACCATAGCCAACAGCGGCCCGGGCGGTACTTTATCCCCCACGCCATCGGCGGCGAGATAACAGATCAATACCAACGCCAGGCCATGGCTTAGGATCAATAACGCCTGACTCAGGGCTGTCACCGCCGTCATGGTGGACTGGCTGGCAAACAGCTTGACCTGGGCGTCATCCAGCTCGGCCCTAAAGCGCTTTTCGGCGCCAAACAGGGTCAGCTCCGCCTGACCTTGCAAGTATTCCAGCAGCAGCACCCGATACTGACGTCGGTTCTCCAATTGGGCAATTCCCGGTCTGTGACCCAGGCGATAGAAGACCAGCGGCAACAAAAACCACAGGGTCAGCAGCACGCTACACAGGGTCAGCGCCAGCTCACTATCGAACCAGGAAAGAAAACCATACAGGGCGGCAATCATCAGTAGCGAGGCCAGCAGCGGCGTTATCAGCCGCAGGTAGAGATGATCTAGGGTGTCGATATCCGCCACCAGACGATTGAGCAGATCGCCACCGCGCAGATGGCTAAGATCTTTGGCGCTCAATGGCATCAGCTTGCCCCAGGCCCAGGTTCGCAGCTCAGTCAGCAGACGGAAGGTGGCCTCATGGGTCGCCAAACGCTCACCATAGCGGCTGGCGGTGCGGGCAATAGAGAGAAAACGCACCCCACCGGCCGGCGTGAAATAGTTAAAGGCCTGAGCGGTCGCCACACTCAGTCCCGCAACAGCGGTAGCCGACAGGAACCAGCCCGACAGAGACAAGAGGCCAATACCCGCCATCAGGGTCGTCACGCTTAGCAGTAGTCCCACCAGCATCATCAGCCACTGGCGCTTAAACAGCTTGATAAAAGGCACCAGATGTTTCATTACGCCTCCTCCTGTCGATGACACAGGTCGCTAAACAGCCCGGGCTCGGCCATCAGGGTGTGATAATCCCCCTGTTGCACCAGCTTGCCGCCATCGAGCACCCAGATCTTATCCATCTCAACCAAGGCATCCAGACGATGGGTCACCAGCAGGCTAGTGGCACCGAGACGCGCATCAGTCAGTGCCTGCATTACCGCCGCCTCGCTATGGCTATCTAAGCTAGCGGTCGGCTCGTCGAGCACAAACAGCTTGGCCGACTGCCCAAGCGCCCTTGCCAGACACAGACGCTGCGCCTGACCCACTGAAACCCCGGCGCTCTGCTCCCCTATGGGGTGAGATAGCCCCTCTGGCTGCGCCCTTACAAAATCGCCGATACGGGCACTGTCCAGCAACTTATAGATGGCTTCATCCGTCATCGTCTTGCCCATGGCGACGTTGTCGCCAATGGTGCCGTGAAACAGCTGCGGCTCCTGTCCCAGCCAGGCAAGGTAACGACGATAGCTCGCCCTGCCTAAGCTGCTCAGCTCTTCGCCATTGACCAGGACACTGCCGCGATAAGATAAGAAGCCCAATAGCATGTTGAGCAGGCTGGTCTTACCCGCCCCGCTCGGCCCGACGATGGCAACCTGCTCGCCGCTGGAGATCTCAGCCGTTATCGGCCCCAGCAACACCTGGCCGTCCGGGCTTAACACCTCGGCCCCTTGCAGCTTAATGCTCAGAGGAGTTTCACTGGCAAAGGTCGTTCGCTGCGCATCAACAGCCTCATCCCCTTGGTGATTAAGCAGCTCCATCAATGCCTCGGCGGCGCCTATGGCTTGGGCCTTGGCATGATAGTGAGTGCCCATGTCACGCAGTGGCTGATAAAACTCAGGGGCCAAAATCAGTACGAACAGACCGATAAACAGGGTTAGGCCAGCACCATAATGACCAAAATCGAGATGGTCTAAAAAGCTAAAACCGAAATAGACGGCCAGCACGGCGATAGAAACGGCGGCGAAAAACTCCAGTACCGCCGAGCTGAGAAACGCCATGCGCAGCACCGCCATGGTGCGGCTACGAAACTCCTCCGAGGCATTCTCGATCGCCTGCTGCTCCCTTGCCCCTGCATGGAACAGACGAAGCGTGCCTAGCCCCCTCAGCCTATCCATGAAGTGGCCGCTGAGGCGCGACAAAGCGCCGAAGTTTTTACGGTTAGCATCGGCGGCGCCCATGCCCACCAAGATCATAAACAGAGGGATCAACGGTGCGGTCGCCAGCAGGATGATCCCAGCCGCCCAGTTGATGGGAAATACCACGGCCAATATGGTCAGGGGAATGAAGCCCGCCAGCATCATCTGCGGCAGATATTTAGCATAGAAATCATGGAGATCTTCCACCTGCTCCAGCACGATACTGGCCCAGCTCCCCGCCGGACGCCCCTTGATAAACACAGGTCCCAGCTCCACCAGCTTATCCAGTACAGTCTGACGAATACGGCTGCGCAGCAACATGCCCGCCTTGAAGCTGATGCGCTCACGCCCGTAGGCCAGCGCCGCTCGCAGCACTATCACCGCAATCAGGGCGATAAACTCGCTAGTAAAGGCTTCCCGCGGCAGGTTTTCGATGATCAAACCGTGAAGCATGGTTGCCAGCAGATAGGCCTGGGCCACCAGAGCAAAGCCGGTGAGCACGCCAAACAGGACAGTTAAATTAAGATAGGCGCCACAGGCCGATTTTTGCTGTTTAAGCCAGCGGCCGAGGACTTTTTCGAGGGTTTTATCCATTGAGCTCCGCGCGTTATCAGGCAGGATACTAAGTTCGATAGAAGAGTATCGCAGGCAATCGCACAGGAATAAACCAGTGGGTGGGGAATTGTTAGTAGGCTCACAAAAATTGAGCTAGATCAAAAAAACTGGGAACTCAGTTTTTATCGAGTTTGGTTTTTAAGGTGTCAGGTTTGTTGGGTTTTGATGGATTTCATACAGTCTTCTGGTGACTAGGTTAATGAGTGTAACCACTACCGAAATCAATCTTTGGGAGTATGCTTGAAGGTCGCACCTTCAATTTTATCTAACGCCTGCCCGGCGGGGGTTGTGCAGATACGCCTGTGAGACGCCGTGAATAAATCCCTTTAGGCTCTGCCGAAACATCCCTGTTTCGGAAGCTCACCGGCGTATCTACACCAGGTATCCAACGCCTCTTCGATTTGACTCAATATAATGTTGCTCGTCCTAGTCATCATCTCACTAACTCCAAATACCCAAAATTCAAAAAGAAACCTACAAAAATATTGTTATAAAATATAAACTTATATAATATAACCATAATTTCGCATGCTAGTTGTATTAGTTATTAATCAACATTAAGCATTCGTTCTTTCATCATTAGTGCTGTAATAGGGAAAGCCTATGAAATACAGAAATACTGAAAAATGGGATGATGTTGAAAACAGCAAAAACCTATTATTTTTCGCTCAATTATTTGATGAGCTTTTCTTTGACTTTTCTCTCGATACATACAAGCCATCATCAATGAATTCAAGCTTATTATGCGAGGAAGCACTTGATGTTCTGGACGAAATAAATAAGGGAACTATTAAAGTACCAAATTTAAAGCATGTAATAGATGAGCTTTGTGACAACCTATCTAAAGATGAAGTAGCTCAATCACTTTTATCGATAAAACTAAAACAAGTTAATTCAATTTTGCGCGACCCAAAGAGCGCACCTGAAGACAAAAAGACAGTAATAGAACTAATACTGCGTCAGATAAACTTGAAAAATTACAAAAGAAAGAATGAAGAATTATTAACTCAAGCTATTGAAGGCAAGGAAGACTTTTCTAGAATACGGTCTCTAGCAAGAACATACTCAACAACACTATTAAATTTAGGATACAGCACAGAGTACATATCAGAAACCACAAAGAAATTCTTTCATTACGAAAAAAACAGGATTCATGGAAACAATGCAATATCTGACTTCATTCAGATATTTTGCAAGAAAGCAAAGTCATATAGACTAATTTTCAAATCAAGTAATGATATTGAATTATACAGAGACTCACTCAAGAAATTTGATATAATTTTAGCAAATGACATTGATGAGTTAAAAATAAACACAACCAACCATAGATTTCATAAAAGCGATAGCGAAATGTATGTCTGCATTTCAGATGTTAAAGCTAGAGACAATTTTTCAGCCAAAAGTACAGCAGAAGTAACTCTTGAAATGTTAAGCACCATATTTGGAATTTTTCATCACAAGAAGCAATTAAACTGGACGACTGATTGCCTTATCATAAACGATACTGATTCAGAAATTAGTCGTTCACGATTGCGAACTAACGCAATGCATAAATGTATAGACCAAAAACCATCTAGAGCGGCAATGCAAGCAAATCGTTTTCTTGCAGACTTTGGTTTAGAAAAAAATTCATTTAAAATTTTTACTCGTGCCGCAGAGTTACACTCTTTAGCTCTAAAAAGCGATTCTACCGAAAATCAAATGCTAAACTTATGGATTGCATTAGAGTCAATAATTCCAGCGAGCCATAATGACGACATATCAAATATCGAGCATATAATAAAAAGCACAATACCATTTTTAAATCTTGGTTATTACCAACGACTTGTAGCAAGGTTGACAAGAGATCTTTTTCACTGGGATAGAGCAAAAGTAAAAAAGGTATTATCACAAATCGATGGAGACAACCAAACGATAAAACTTGCTAAACTTTTATCCTTACCTGAACATGAAGAAAAACGTGAAGAACTCAAAAGCTCATTCAAAGACTTTCATTTACTTACAGATAGGTTTAATTATCTTGAACACGTACATTCATCTCCCCAAAACATGTCTAATGGGTTAAAATCTCATTCTACTAGAATTGGTTGGCAAGTAAGAAGGATTTATCGTGCAAGAAATATGATTGTACATAGCGGAACAACACCAACTTATATAGAATCGCTAATAGAAAACATTCACGACTACCTAGATCATATAATTCAAAAAATAATAAACCTAGTTTGCGACTCACATAAAGTTTTAAATATAGACCAAGCATTTAAACTAACAGACATGACTTATAAGTCACTTGAAGAGACTTTATCTCAGAAGGGGCAAGTTTTTAACAGTGCCATGATAGAACAGTTATATAATCCATAAAATGTAAAATTCCCTACAAATAGGCGCTCTTAGTAAAAAATACCGCCAAATCGAAGAGACCTTAGATACGAGTGTAAGCACGCTTTTGGCTCTCGGCGGCATGGACGCCGCCGTGAAGCCCACATGGAAGTGCTCGTGGCGTGCCAAAAGAGTGCTTGCACATCCCCCGCCGGGCAGGCGTTAGGTCACAACTCAGGCTAACGCTACAACAAAGTAGCTAAATCCCGATGCAGCCAGCAACAAGGCTAATTTGCCGATTAGCCCCAACCGGCTAACTTCCCTTCTCACAAGCCCCCAACTTTCTTGGTAAAGTTAAACTCACCACGCATCCCTCCTTCCAGGGAAGATCGGCGTGATCGGCGCAATTATCTATGGTGAACTTGCCCTTGTGCTGACGCATCACGTCGCAGCAGATGGCAAGCCCCAGCCCCAGACCGTCATCCTTGGTGGAGTAGAAGGAAGCCATAAGATCCTGCGCCTTACCCTTGAGGCCGGGGCCATTATCCACCAGCTTGAGGATGACCTGTTGCTCACCATAATCAAGGCTGAGTAGCAGCCGCTTCTCCCGCTCTGAATGCATCTCGGCCATGGCATCGAGACTGTTTTTAATCAGATTCACCAGCACCTGATTCAGGCCGACGCTGTCGCCGCACAGGCGATAGGGCTCGCCCTGAACCTCCTGAGTGAGGACAACGCCCTGCTGCTGAAACTCGCGGCGAAACAGCGCCAAGGTGTTGGTGACCAGCTCATCGAGAGACAGCTCTTCATACTGGGATTTACGCCGCTGAAGCAGACCTCGAATGCGGTGCACCACGGCGCCTGCCCTAGTAGACTGGGCGTTGATCTTGGCCAGCAGCTCGTAGAGCTCTGAGTCGGCATCACCATGACGGTTAAGCTGCATCATGCCGCCTTCGCTGTATTGGGTAATGGCGGCGATAGGCTGGTTCAGCTCATGGGCCAGACCCGAGCCTATCTCGCCGAGGATCGCCGCGCTCTTCATCCGCTCTACCTGCAGCGCCTTGTCCTTAAGTTGGCGCTCGGTGTCGATCAAAAAGTCACTCTTCTGCCTGAACTTATATTCCAGCCAGAGGTGATAGACGGTCGACACCAGAAACAGCATTAGAAACGTCAGGCCCCACTCCTTGTTCTTCTCCATCCACTTCAATACCGTATGATGCAGGGGTGGCGGTGGCGCCTTGAGTTGTAACTCTTTGAACAGCTTAATCACCCTAAGCTGACTGATGGGGGCTGTCCAGCCCAGTGTCTTGGCCTGAATGGCGGCGGGATGATCCGAAGGCAAGGCAAACAGTGCCTGGGTGATCTTCTGAGTAATGGCCGAGGGCACGGTATCGGCAGCGGCAAATGACCAGTTAGGATAAAGCTGGGTACTCACCAAACACTCATAGCCCGCGGGCTTGGTGGGGTGGATCACCCGAAAATCCTCCTTGTTTACCAGCCCCTCCTCAATCATCTCCTCCAGAGTACAGAAGGGGGTGATAGCGGCATCGACGGTCGCGTCGCGCACCTGATAGACGATGGGCTCTAAGGGAAAACCCAGAAAGCGCAGCGAGGCGAAGTAGTTCTCAGGGTTGTAACCCATCTTATGCAGCAGACCTATGGCGGCCTGATAGCCCCCCAACGCCTGAGGGTCACTGGCCACCAGATGTTTGCCTTCGAGATCTTGCAGGGTATAGATCTGACTGTCGGCGCGCACGATAATGGTGGAGCCGATGGCAAAGGTGGCACCGCCATGCATGTGGCTCTTCATGGTCGCCAGCCAGGAAAGCGGAAAGTTACTACTGAGGTTTAAGTATTGGCCTGGGTTGGTGACGATAAACTGCAGCTCATGGGCCAGCAGTTGGCGGCTCATCTCATCGAAATCCACCGGCACCACCTCAAAATGGGTGCCAGGCACCTCTTGAGAAAGGTAATCCATCATGGGCTGCCAGCGCTCAATTCCCTTCTGCACCCCGTGATTAGCCAATACCCCGACTCTGAGATGGATAAGATCCGCGCGCTCTTGCTTGCCCCCTTCGGCGCTGGCACTGGAGCTCAGTAACAGGCAGGGCACAAACAGGCTCAGCCAGCCAGTGCACAGACAAGATACTAACCATTTACCTAATTGCCTTTTCATCGCGCACCCAATCACTTAATCCAAGCCCTACTCTAAGCAAGAAGTCCACGCTTTGATGTGAAGCGGTGCAAACTCCCTCTAGGGCCTCCATCAGAAAATTATCATTTAGTGATCTGTCTCAAAGGCCCAAACGCCGTTTTTGCCGCTTGCCCATCAAGGCGCTAGGCTAGATGCAACTGACTCAGGAGATCCCATGTCACAAACCCTGCCCCTCTACTTGGTCGACGATGATGAAGCGGTGCTCGATTCGCTCAGCTATATGCTGCGCCAGTTTGGCTACCAACTCACCACCTTTGTCTCTGGCCTGCACTTCTTAGAAGAGGTGGATCTGAGCCAGCCAGGCTGCGTCATCCTCGACAGCCGCATGCCAGCCATTAGCGGTCAGGCACTGCAACAGGAACTCCTGGACCAGCAAAGCCCACTTGGGATCATCTTTCTCACCGGCCATGGTGACCTGCCCATGGCGGTCAACGCCTTTCGCCAGGGCGCCTGCGACTTCTTCCAAAAACCTGTCTCGGGTCAGGCCTTGGCGGCCGCCATCGACAAGAGCATGCTCCACAGCCAGAAGGCCTTCGAGGCGCTGCAGCTGAGTCAAAACCTGGCCACCCTCAGCGAGCGTGAACATCAAGTTCTGGAACTGTTGATTCAAGGTAAAACCAACAAGCAACTTTCCGAGGCACTCTATTTATCGCTGCGCACCATAGAAGTGCACAGATCTAACGTGATGAAAAAGCTCAAGGTACACAACCTGGCCGAACTGGCAAAATACAGCCAAATCTGACACTTAAGATACACTTTCTGACTTTTCACTCGGCTCAGCCTGGCTGTTAGCCCTGGCCTTTATCACCCAGCGGTTCCCCCACCTCCTTGCCTCTAAGCGAGAGCGAAGATCACACTTTTTTTACATTCGCGCTAAAAATCGTTGCGCCAGATCACGCCACCTCAGCCTATGTGGTTTACCACAATACCCCTGTATTTCATATGGGATAACAATGGCCTCAGACCTCCTGCGGGAGGGAACAAAAACCAATAACAGTGTGTGATTTCATCTGCTCAGGCAGATGAAGGAGGAAACCATGATAGAGCTTGATAGACGAACGTTTATTAAGGGCGCCGGCGCAGGGGGTGCAAGCTGTGCGCTAGCGACATTATTACCCGGTTCTTTAGCTGCGCTGGAGCAGAAACCCTTAAAAGGGGTGGGCAAGGAAGTCGCCAGTATCTGTGAAATGTGTTCGACGCGTTGTCCCATCTCGGCACGGGTCGTCGATGACAAGAATGTATTTATTAGCGGTAATAAGGCAGCCAAATCTTTTGGCGGTAAAGTCTGCGCCCGAGGCGGCGCCGGACACAGCCTGCTGTATGATCCGCAGCGTATCGTCAAACCGCTTCGCCGGGTCGGCGAGCGCGGTGAAGGCAAATGGGAAGAGATCAGCTGGCAAGAGGCCTATAAGACGATCGCCCAGAAGCTCAATCAAATTAAGCAAGATCATGGCCCAGAGGCCGTGGCCTTCTCCTCTAAATCTGGCTCACTCTCAGGCCACCTGTTCCATTTAGCCAAGGCCTTCGGCTCACCCAATACCTTTACCCATGCCACTACCTGCCCGGGTGGTTATGTGATTGCCGCCAAGGCAATGTTTGGCACTAAGGTGAAGCGTGACTTAGGCAACTCCAAGTACATCATCAACTTCGGTCACAATCTCTATGAAGGGATCAACATGTCCGAGACTCGCGGCATGATGAAGGCCCAGATGGATAAAGGCGCCAAGTTAGTGGTATTCGAACCACGCTTCTCTGTGGTCGCCGACAAGGCCGACGAATGGTTTGCCATACGTCCGGGTACGGATGTCACAGTCGCGCTGGCCCTGTGCCATGTGCTGATTTATGACAACCTCTACGACAAAGCTTTTATCGAGCGCCACGTGGAAGGATTTGATGCCTTCGCCAAGGAAGTCAAAGCCTACACCCCAGAATGGGCCGAAGGGATCAGCGACGTGCCCGCCAAGGACATTCGCCGTATCGCCCATGAGTTTGCCGCCAAGGCGCCCCATGCCGTAGTGGACTTTGGTCACCGCGCCACCTTCACGCCAGAAGAGTTTGAGATGCGCCGCGCCCTGTTTGCCGCCAACATCTTAATCGGCAACATTGAGCGCAAGGGCGGCCTCTACCTGGGTAAGAAGGCTAAAACTTACAACAAGTTTGCCGGTGACAAGGTCGCTCCTGGTCTAGGTAAACCCGGTGTCGAAGGCATGCCTAAGCCGCAGGCCAAGCGTATCGATCAGGTAGATGAGCAGTACGCCATGATGTGGTCATCTGGCGGTATCTATCAAACCATTCTCGATGCCACATTAGAAGCCAAACCCTATCAGCTTAGAGCCTGGGTGATGAGCCGCACCAATCCGATGCAGACCATGACAGACAGAGCCTTGGTGGTTGAGACCCTGAAGAAACTCGAATTTGTGGTCAGCTGCGATGTCTATATCAGCGAAACGGCGGCCTACGCCGACATCATTCTCCCCGAATCTACCTATCTGGAACGGGACGAAGAGATTGCCGACAAGTCAGGTAAGAGTCCGGCCTACTACGTGCGCCAACGTGTGGTTGAGACCATAGGCAACACTAAGCCAAGCTGGCAGATCTTCAAAGAGCTAGGCCACGAGTTGGGGCTAGAGCAATACTTCCCATGGGAAAACATGGAAAGCCTGCAACTGCTGCAAGTCGATCGCGACGTAGCACGCTTTAATGAGATCAAGCAAAAGGGCTATGTCAGCTACGGCAAGCCATTAATGCTGCGTGAACCCGCTATGGTAGCAGCGTTCGTGAAGCAGTATCCCAACGCTAAGCCCACCGATGACGACGGCACCTATGCCAGCGCCATGAGCTTTAAGACCCCAAGCGGCAAGATAGAACTCAGCTCAGATAAGGTCGAGCAGATGGCCGCCGGACGCGGGGTGATCAAATACCGCGAGGTCAAACTCAAACAGGACAACGAACTCTACTTTATTCAGGGCAAGGTAGCGGTGCACACCAATGGCGCCACCCACAACATTCCCATGCTGGCCAACCTGATGTCTGACAACGGCGTGTGGATCCACCCTATCACAGCAGGACGCTTAGGGATCGCCAGCGGCGATAAGATCCGCCTCACCAGCAGTGTCGGCAGCGAAGAAGGTACCGCCCTGGTCACCCCGGGTATTCGTCAGGATACCGTGTTCGCCTACATGGGCTTCGGCTCTAAAAACAAAGAGCTATCCAGAGCGACCGGCAAAGGGGTTCACTGCGGTAACCTACTGCCAAACAAAACGGCGCCTATCTGCGGCATGAATATTCACACTACTGGCATCACGCTAGCGAAGATCTAATAGGAGTCCAGTATGAGTAAACGATATGTAATGGTGCACGACGAGAATCGCTGCATCGGCTGTCAGGCCTGTAGCGTCGCCTGTCGCAGCGAAAACGGCACCCCAGAAGGGGTCACCCGTCTGCAAGTGCGAGTCGAAGGCCCCTTTGGCGATGCCCCGCACCTGCACTTTAAATACAACCGCGTCTCCTGTCAGCAGTGTGAAAACGCGCCCTGTGTCACCGTCTGTCCGACAGGCGCGGCCTATGTGGGCGAAGATGGACTGGTCTCTATCAAAGAAGATAAGTGCGTCGGCTGTATGTACTGTGTGGCGGCCTGTCCCTACAAGGTACGTTTCATGAACCCTGAAACCAAGGCGGCCGACAAGTGTAACTTCTGTAAGGATACCTGCCTGGCCCGTGGCGAACTGCCAGCCTGCGTGACCGTGTGTCCCACCGATGCACTCACCTTTGGCGATGCCAACGATCCAAGCAGCGAGGTGGCCAAACTGATCAACACTAAAGCGACCTATCAGGAGAAGACCCATCTGGGTACCAAGCCCAGGGTTTATCGCATTCCAACTAAACGTGGGGGGATACAGTCATGAACAATACCTGGGGCGATATGGCGCAATATGATCCAGTCACCTGGAACTGGATTATCGCGGTCTACCTGTTTATGGCAGGCCTCTCGGCAGGCTCCATTCTGATCGGCATAGGTCTGCGTTGGTACAGCAAAGATAAGTCGGTAGAGAGTGCAATATTAAAAGCGGCGGCGATTATCAGCCCAGTTGCTATCTCTGTCGGTCTTGCCTGCTTAATATTTGATTTAACTAAGCCATTTGATTTCTGGCTTATTCTAATCAACTACAACTTGAGCTCGGTAATGTCCATAGGGGTGCTGGCTTTGTTAGCTTACTCACCCATAGGGATCGCCTACTCCTTAATTGTGTTGCGAGATGAGCTGCCTAAGTGGAAACTGGGCTTCCTAGTGCCAGTGGCACACGCCTTAATGCCATTTAGAAAGGCGATGGAAGTGGTGTTATTTGTGCTCGCCATTGGTGTCGGTGCCTATACAGGCTTCCTCATCTCGGCGATGAACGCCTACCCTATGTTAAACACGGCTGTGCTACCGGCACTCTTTTTGGTATCGGGTCTGTCTGCAGGCGCCGCAGCCAACGCCGTTGGCGCGCTGCTGATGTTTAACACTCACCCCCATGATGCGAATCTGGGCAAGATGCACGGCCTGGAACTGCCCGTGATGCTAAGCGAGATCATGTTCCTGTTCATGCTGTTCTGTGCCCTCTACTTCAAGGGCGGTGCAGCTGCAGCGGCGCTGGCGTCACTCACTACAGGTGTGTGGGCAAGTGTCTTCTGGGTCGGTGTGGTCGGTATCGGTTTTGCCATCCCACTGCTCACCATGCTGATGCCATCACAGACGCGCCACAGCAAGGGCGTGATGATCGCAGTAGCTTGCTGTAGCCTCACCGGGGTGCTGGCGCTGAGACACTTTGTGCTCTACGCGGGTCAGAGCTATATCAGCTAAGGAAGTTGCGAAATTCATCTCCACTAACGCAAAAAGCCCAGCAGATGCTGGGCTTTTTTATGGTTCTTCGCATATGTTGTGCGAGCGATTACTCGTCGTCTTCGTCGAACAAGTCGTCATCGCTTTCGCCAGCCGCATCACGCTCGGCGCGCCATTTCTCGGCGGCAGCTTCTTTATCGGCAAGCGCCTGATCACGCTCGGCGCGTTGCTTGGCGCGGCGCTCGTTGCGCACCATCAGGTTTTCAACGATACCTTTTAGGGTCTCATCGCCCCAGGCGGTCGCCTCGGCTTCAGTGGCAAAGCCAGTTTTTGATTTAGTCACCACTGTCTTGCGCGCCGTCATACGACGAGTCACTTCAGCGGTCCAGCTACCTTCGGCTTCGATCACGCGAAGACCGTATTTCTTTTGTTGTGTCATGTTAATTTCCTAATTCGATCTTCGAGTGCAAACTTGCCGCTCATTGAGGGAAACAGTCGATGAATTTATCCACTGTCGTCAGAAAGGCGGCTATTGTAGTCTCCTCTGGATAAAACTCAATCATTAGCGCGCACAATTCGCTAAAAAAGATCCCTCTAACCAGGCGCTAATAAGCATAAAACCTAGCACCAATCCCCGCCCTGGCCCTACGGCGATCAGGCGAATTAAATAGCACTTTAGCCTGTCTTACTGTAAGCTGCACGCCCGCCAGTGCACTTGGCCCCGTATTTTGCTGCCCTTTGTAGCCCAAGAGACCCATCTATGAGTTTTACCTCCCTAGGTTTATCCGCCCCCATTTTAAACGCCGTAACCGAAAAAGGTTATCTGACGCCGTCCCCCATTCAGGCCCAGGCAATACCCGCCGTCTTGTCAGGCAAGGACGTGATGGCCGCCGCGCAAACCGGGACAGGCAAGACCGCAGGCTTTACCCTGCCGTTACTCGAGCTACTAAGCAAGGGACCACGTGCCCGCAGCAAACAGGTACGCGCCCTGGTGCTCACCCCTACTCGCGAATTAGCGGCGCAGATCGCCGAAAGCGTTACCACCTATGGAAAGCATCTGCCTCTTCGCAGCGCCGTAGTGTTTGGCGGTGTCGGCATTGGGCCGCAGATCAGTCAACTTAAGCGCGGCGTCGATATCTTGGTAGCCACGCCAGGTCGTCTGTTGGATCTCTACCAGCAAGATGCCCTTAGCTTTAGCCAGCTGGAGGTCTTAGTCCTGGACGAGGCCGATCGCATGTTGGATATGGGCTTTATTCACGACATTAAGAAGATCCTGGCCATCTTACCGACCAAACGTCAGAACCTGATGTTTTCGGCCACCTTCTCCGATGAGATCCGCACCCTGGCTAAAGGGCTGGTTAATAATCCGGTGGAGATCTCGGTTACGCCACGTAACACCACGGCTAATACGGTACAGCAGCTTATCTGCCCCGTGGATAAGAGTAAGAAGTCGGCGGCCCTTATCGCCCTCATCAAACAGAATAACTGGCAGCAGGTGTTGGTATTTAGCCGCACCAAACATGGCGCCAACCGTCTGGCCAAGACCCTGGACGGCAAAGGGATCACCGCAGCGGCGATCCACGGCAACAAGAGCCAGGGCGCCCGCACTAAGGCGCTGGCCAACTTTAAGAGCGGCGATGTACGCGTACTGGTCGCCACAGATATCGCCGCCCGCGGCCTGGATATCGATCAACTGCCTCAAGTGGTCAACTTCGATCTGCCCAATGTGCCCGAGGATTATGTGCATCGTATCGGCCGTACCGGTCGCGCCGGCGCCGACGGCAAGGCGATCTCTCTGGTCAGCAGCGAAGAAGCTAAGCTACTGGTGGATATCGAGCGTCTGATCGGCAAGCAACTGCCCCGCACCGAGGTAGAGGGCTTTGAGCCGACCCACGAGCTGCCTGAGACCACGCTGACACCTAAGCGCCATGGACAGCACAAGGGACCTCGTAATCCCAAATCAGAGGGCAACCGCAACTCGCGCAGCGGCCAGCCCCAGAAGGCCAACAGGCCCAAGGCAGATAATGAAGGCCAAAGCAAAGGTCGCTCGGGCAGTGGCAAGCCTGCTAGCCAAGGTCAGGCATCTGCAGGTAAGCAACAAAGTGCGGGCCAAGGCAAGAGCGAGCACAGAGACGGTAACGCCCCAGCGCGTCGCAGACGTCGCCGCCCGAGCCAAGCGACTCCTAAAGTCTAAGCTCACAGATAGCGGACATACGACCGCAATTAGCAAAATAAGCCTGTCATTTGACGGGCTTTTTTATTGGTCAGGCACTAGCGTTGACTTAGCTTGGGAATTTACCGACAGTATGGCTTTGGGCATGGAGAGGCGTATGACATGACAACAGGCGAAATAGACCAAGTAGACAAAACAAACACCTTGAGTGGCGGCTGCCTGTGCGGTGCCCTGCGCTACCGGGTATCGGCCGAACCCTTTGACAGCGATTACTGTCACTGCAGCCAATGCCGCAAGAGCACAGGCGCGATGGCCGCCTGCTGGATGGATTTTAAGACCGAGCAGGTCAACTGGCTCAAGGGCACGCCCAAGGAATTCGCCTCATCTGACACCATTCGCCGCGGCTTTTGCGCCCAGTGTGGTACCAGCATCAGCTATCGCAGCCTGGATTACCCAGATTACTACACCCTGAGCATCGCCTCGCTGGATAACCCAAACGCTGTGGCGCCCAGATATCATATTCACACTGATCAGCAGCCAGACTGGCTCACAATAAGCGATGACCTGCCCAGATATCGCCAGAGCCGCACCCAGGGGTAACTCAAGACGGTTATCTTTGAGAGCCTTGTCGGCAGCTTGGCTCATCTATTTCTTTAGTGAACTAGTGCAAATAAAGGTCGGAGTGTCATATATATCAGGACGCATCTCGTAGGGCCGCTCGCCCTGCTCTTGCGCCTCTTCCTTCTCCTTGAGAAAGTCGGTGATGTTAACCAGTTCGGCATTATCGAAACGCTCCCCAAGGGTGAGGCGCTCCTCCTTTGCCGGTATACCTGTGGCGATCACCATGTTATGTCACATATTTGCCTGTTTCTTATAGAAAAATAATAGCTTGTCTTAGGGAGAATTCAGTGCGGTTAAATCGAAGAGACGTTGGATACCGAGTGTAGATACGCCGGTGACCTTCGGTTTCAGGGATGAAACCGCAGAGCGGCCAAGGATGGCGCACAGCGTGTCACAGGCGTATCTGCACAACCCCCGCCGGGCAGGCGTTAGATCGCAATGAAGGTACGACCTTCAACTCATTTATTAAATGAGGATGTCGCCAAATGCTAATTAAGCAAACTATAGAAATGCCAAACCTTCATTCTAAGGCCAACACACTTTAGGGCAAAACCAAATCAGCTTTTTGCCCCCTCTTCACACCGAACACGGCCAAATCGGAGAGACGTTAGATACCGAGTGTAGATACGCCGGTGAGCTTCCGAAACAGGGATGTTTCGGTAGAGCCTATAGGGATATATTCAAACAACATCCTTGTTTAACAGCCAGTTCGGCATCCATGCCTCTCGTTCGTGAACACAAAGCTGCGCTTCACTCACCGTCTCACAGGCGTAGCTTCACATTAAGCCTGCGGCAGGCAATAAGCTTCAATGAGGGTCGACCTTCAAACTCTCTCAACAACTAAACATGCTGCCAAACGGCGCTCAAACAAAGAGATAGGATATCTCGATGAGCAGCCCCGCCAAACACCAGGCAACAAAAAAGGAGCAAACCTCAGTCAGCTCCTTTTCAATCACCGCGCTATATTACGCGATTAATTAATTCAACTCCCACGCCCGGTAACTCTTACCCTTGAGCTTACCTTTGACGATCTTATTGAGCGCCTTGCGCAGCACCTTACGATCCACCGCCACATAGGAGCGAAACTCGGTGATCTTAATCTTACCCACTTCACTGCCCTCGATGCCGTTGTCACCGGTGAGGCAGCCTAAGATATCGCCTGGACGTACCTTCTGCTTCTTACCACCATCGATCTGAATAGTGACCATTCTAGGCTGAGGCGGCAGGGTATTTAACAGACTTTCGTCGGGTAGCTCTTCGCCGTCTATCTCGCGGCCGATAAGGTCCGCCAGTAGTGTTATCTTGTAACCATCTTCGTGATTAAAGAAGGTGTAGGCCGCGCCCTTGCTGCCGGCACGTCCGGTGCGGCCGATGCGGTGAATGTGCACCTCTGTGTCATAGGCCACATGGTAGTTGACCACCATGTCTAAGGCGTCGATATCCAGGCCGCGAGCGGCTACGTCGGTCGCCACCATGATGTTGGCACTCTTGTTGGCAAACTTGAGCAGCATCTGGTCGCGATCCCGCTGCTCCAGATCGCCGTGCAGTGACACCACACTAAAACCGGCGTTAATTAATTTCGCCGCCACATCTTTGGTTTCACGCTTGGTATTACAGAAGACCACGGCGCTCTCGGGGCGATGAGCCAACAGCAGAAGCTGCAGCGCCTTCATGCGCTCATTGTTGTTGCCACACTCGTAGAAGTGCTGCTTTATGCTCTCGCTGTCATGCTGGGCCTCGACCTTCACCATGAGGGGGTCGATCATGATCTGCTCGCTAAGCCCTTGGATTTGCTCGGGGAAGGTGGCGCTAAACAGCAGGGTTTGTCGCTCGCGCGGCACCGACTGCATGATGGCATCCAGCTCGCGCTGAAAACCCATCTCCAGCATACGATCCGCCTCGTCGAGCACCAACATGTTGACGTTGTCGAGATCTAAACGACCTCTGTCTAAGTGATCGATAATGCGTCCCGGTGTACCGACAATGATGTGGGCCCCATGTTCCAGCGAGCCAATCTGCGGCCCCATAGGCACACCACCACACAGGGTGAGGATTTTAATGTTATGAATACCGCGCGCCAGGGTGCGCAGCTCTGCCGCTACCTGATCTGCCAGCTCACGGGTAGGACACATCACCAGAGACTGAATACGAAAACGCTTCACATCCAGACGGTTAAGCAGCCCTAAACCAAAGGCGGCCGTCTTACCCGAACCCGTCTTACCCTGACCTATGACATCCTGTCCATTGAGAATGGCAGGCAGACTCTGGGCCTGAATAGGCGTCATCTGATGAAAGCCTATGGATTGCAGGGTCTCAAGCAAAGCGGGTTTTAGCGGCAGGCTATCAAAAGCCCCGCTTGGCGTAGTAGCGTCAGATTGACTCACGGTAATGTCCTAATGATGTGTCTCGATGAGACTCGGCGGTCTCAAACACAAGTAATGCAAATAATAGATGGCCGCAGCCGTTGAGTCGGATCAAGGGCATGCGTGAATATGGCGGCGATTATAGCAGCAAATACTCACCAATGCTGCCTATTGGAAGGGAATTTAATCAAAGCCGCCGCGAACCGTCGCGGCGGCTATCCTGCTTACGCGGTGGCCAGTTCTGCGTCTGTGTCAGTCTTGGCATCGATACGCTTGATCACGGCGCCATAAACGATCAGAGAAACCGCCGAGATACTGGCGATAGCGGCAAACACATACCAGATGTAGTGGGCGTGAGACGAAGCCTCAACCCAGGCGGCATGGTCGCTAAAGTTGCGTGGATCTGGGCAGTAGGCTTCCAGCAGGTATCCCGACAGACCAAAGCCCAGCAGCGAGCTAATGAAGGAGTGCAGGTGCGAGAAGCCCAAATAGAGCCCCTCTTCGCCTTTAGGCGCCTGCAACGAGAAGTACTCCAGGAAGCGCGGCGAGATAAAACACTCGGCCAAACCCTGAAACACGATGCCGACAATCATCATAGCCGCGATAGGGTGCATGCCTAAGATGGTCTCAGTACCGGCAAACATATTGCCCGATGCCATCAATAGTGCAGACACAGGCATGATAAACATCCCCACTGTCATAGAGGTCAGCGCGCTGCGCTTAGCCATCATACCCGTGACTAGGCTGACGCAGAGGAACACCACCAGCGGGTTAACGTTGGCGTACCAAGAAGGTGATGAGCCCTCACCGGCCATACGCAGCACATATTTTGGCATGGTGGCGTAGAGCTGATGCTGCACCATCCAGAAACCTGTGATGATCAGAATCAGCGCAATTAGACGCCCATTGGCGAGTACCTTAAGCAGCGCCTGCCAGATCTCACCCAGGCTCTTGCCCGAGCGATTCTCCTCAGTGCTCTTGAAGAACAAGAAGATACTGAAGAAGGCGATCAGCGTCATAGAGGCAGCGAAATAGTTAAGGTTAATCAGACCCAGATCGCCCATGGATTCACGCAGTGGCTTCACCACTGTCTTACCCGAGAAGGCGCCGATATTAACCATCATGTAGAAGATCGAGAAACCTTTGGCGCGGGTCTCTGTTGTGGTAGACAGCGCCACGGTACCTGTAATCACCGCCTTGATAAAGGAGCCACCTATCATGATGACGATAAGGATAGGCACAATTGCCCAGCGGATATCTGCCTCTCTCAAGCCGTGATAAACCGTCTCCTTGCCATACTCCACCAGCCCCTGAGATTCGATCAGCGCTGGGAATATCGCCAGCGACGCATAGCCTATGGTTAACAGGCCAAACGCCAACAGCAGGGCGCCGCGAAAGCCAATCTTATCGGCTAATGCACCACTAAAGGTAGGTAAAAAGTAGAGACCCGCGGAGAATGAACCCGCTAGCCAGGCGGCTTCGACATCGCTAAAGCCAAGGATGCGTGACAGATAGAGGGTGATAACGATAAACACCCCATAATATGCCGCTCGTTCGAGCAGCTCGACACCGTTGGCGATCCAGAAAATTCTAGGAAAGCGCGGCGCCGCAGTGGACGTAGCTTTATTATTCATTTTTAGTCTTCCAGGCGAAAAAACACCTCAAACTACCCTGAGGCGAGCAAGGACGCAACCTTAGCGTCATGATAGGGATCAATTTTTACAAAAAGAAGCCAACAAACTGACCAAAAGACCATAACAAACGCCACCCAATGGGGACTGAGGGTACGGAGGCAACCCTCAATGGCTGGTGCCAGGCTGTCATTCTTGTTGCCTGAGATGATGAGGCGCTAGCTCGGCACCATCGCATCAATAGCGCTTTATCGCTATCATGTATCCAACGAAATGCCCACTTACAGCAGACATTTGAGAAAAATGAGCACAACGAACATCAGCAAACAGCAACTTATCGATCAACTCACGGCATGGCAGCAGGCCAAGATAGACAATGAACAGTTACAAGACTGGATGGTGACCCATTATGATCCCGACGAGGTCAGCATAGGCCAGGGGGAGTGCGAATGGACGGTAGAGGCGATGAATATCGTGATGAACGAATATGAGATAGCCAAAACAGAGAAGTTCAGACAGGAAAACGCCCAGCTGGCGATCGACTTCGTTCTTGCCGATGAGGCGCGCTTTAACCAGACGCGCCACCTGTTTCTACAACAGGGCTTTCACGACTAGGGTTTAAACACGCCTATTACATCTCCGGTGGCCTGCTTGGCCACCTCGGCCTCGGCCTGCTGCTCACGGTAATCGCACTCGACGCACTCAACCGTCTCGACACCCTGCTCCTTAAACAGCACTATGCTGTCCTGAGCCTGACACTTGGGGCACTTGGCACCGGCAACGAAACGTTTCTTGACTCTCACTTTACTCACGCTTGACTCAACCTGTGGTGATGATAACTCTGACGATAGGGACATTTTGCCATAAGCAAGCGTAAAACACCCTATCGGATTCAAAATCTCCCCGCTAAAGAGTGGTAAGCAACACCCCAACTGGGCTATCATCCCAAGCTTATTAATCCTTAGCTATGCATCAAGTCGACCTCAATGATCACCATTTCCCAAGCGCAACTTATTCGCGGCTCCAAGACCCTATTGGATGAAGCCTCTCTGACCGTCTACCCCGGCCACAAAGTGGGCTTGGTGGGTGCCAATGGCACGGGCAAATCATCTCTGCTTGCGTTGTTCATGGGGCAGCTTAGTCTGGATAAGGGCGAGATCAGCGTGCCATCGGGCTGGCAAATAGCCACTGTTGCGCAGGAGACCCCGGCATTAGATGTCAGCGCCCTGGAATATGTGATTGACGGCGACAGAGAATATCGCGAGCTGGAACAAGCCCTGAACAAGGCCCAGCTTGAGGATAACGGCCACCAAATCGCCCTGCTCCACGGCAAGATAGACGCCATTGGCGGCTACAGCATACAGTCACGCGCCGCCAGCCTGCTGGCCGGTCTGGGCTTTAGTGAAGCCGAGCAGGGTAATCCGGTGAAGAGCTTCTCAGGGGGCTGGCGCATGCGCCTCAACCTGGCTCAGGCACTGCTATGCCGCTCTGACCTCTTGCTACTGGACGAACCGACCAACCACCTCGACTTAGATACCATGTACTGGCTGGAAAGCTGGATCAAGGCCTACCAGGGCACGCTGGTCCTCATTAGCCACGACAGAGACTTTATCGACGCCATCGTCGACGAGATAGTCCATGTTGAGCACCATAAGCTCAACTTCTACAAGGGCAACTACACTTCCTTCGAGCGGATCCGCGCCGAGCGCATGGCTCAGCAACAGGTCGCCTTTGAGCGCCAACAGAAAGAGCGTGCCCATATACAATCTTTCGTCGACCGTTTCCGTTACAAGGCCAGCAAGGCCAAACAGGCCCAGAGCCGCCTTAAGGCGCTGGAGCGGATGACAGAGCTGCTGCCGTCTAAGGCCGACAGCCCTTTCTATATGTCATTTCGCGCCCCCGATGCCCTGCCGAATCCTTTGGTGAAGATGGAGCAAGTCTCGGTCGGCTATGGCGACACGCCAATCCTAAACCATGTGCACCTCAACCTGGTGCCCGGCGCCCGTATCGGCCTGCTGGGACGCAATGGCGCAGGTAAGTCGACGCTGATTAAGCTACTGGCGGAGCAGCTCAAGCCCATGAGCGGCATTTACGAAACCAACCCAGGCCTCAATATCGGCTACTTCGCCCAGCATCAGCTGGAATTTCTGCGCCTGGATGAGTCGCCACTGCAGCACCTGACGCGACTCGCCCCCACACACAGAGAACAGGAGCTGAGAGACTTCCTCGGCGGTTATGGCTTTAACGGCGATATGGCGCTCTCGCCGGTTCGTCCCTTCTCCGGCGGCGAAAAGGCCCGTCTGGTGCTGGCGCTGCTGGTGTGGCAACGTCCTAACCTGCTGCTACTCGATGAGCCCACCAACCACTTGGATCTCGAGATGCGTCACGCCCTGACCATGGCCCTGCAATCCTTCGAAGGTGCCATGATCATCGTATCCCACGATAGACACTTGCTGCGCCTGAGCTGCAGTGACTACTACCTGGTGGATGGCGGCGAGGTGAAGAGCTTCGATGGCGATCTCGATGACTACCATCAATGGTTGCTGGACGCCGCCAAAGAGGCCAATAAACCGGCCGCCTCACTTGAGGCCACGCCGGCTCAGGACAAGAAGCTGCAGAAACGCCTGGAAGCCGAGCTGAGACAGAAGCTGTCACCGCTGAAAAAATCTCAAGCCAAGCTGGAGAAGGTACAGCAAGAGTGCAGCGACAAGCTGGCCGAGCTGGAAAACCTGCTGGCCGATACCAGCCTTTATGAGGCCGACAACAAGGCCAAACTGACCCAGATACTGGCCGAGCGTACCGAGCACACTCAGACACTGGAGGCCAGTGAGATGGAGTGGCTCGAACTGCAAGAGACCATCGAAGCCATAGAACAAGAAGCCAAGGCGCTGGGCTAACCCCCAACGCTAAGGTCAACACTCAGGCCGACACAACAAGGATGAACCATGAGCCATGTTAATCATTTCGACGCCTCCCTTTGGCAGACCTGTGACCGCCTCTATGAGAAGGGGCAACTGCTCTATCTCAAGTTGCAGGATGATTATGGCCTCAACGTCAACCTATTGCTGCTGGCTCAGTGGCTCGACGAGCAACACTATTACCTGAGCGATCAAGACTGGCAAGAGTTAGCCGACCAGGTGGCAGCTTGGGAAGAGAAGGTACTCAAGCCCTACCGCAGGCTGAGAAAGCTAAGCAAACACAATCTGGCTAAGGCAGAGTATCAACAGATGCTAGAGGTTGAGTTGATGCTGGAGCGCAAGTCACAGGCGATGATACTCCTCCAGCTCAGACAGCTGGCAAACGAGCAGCGCAGCGCCAACCTACCCCGCTATCTCGCCCTCTATCAGATAGATTTGAAGCAGTATCAGCAATTGGCACAGACCCTAACGCCAATTAACTAAAAATTCATTGGACCAAGAATTCACTGGACTAAGGATTCACTAGACTAAGAATTAACTGGCGGTCGCTCCCGTCAGCTCACTGGCCAACAGGCTGGCATTACGGGCGGTGATCCCATAGATAGAAAGCTGTGGGTTGGCCCCCAGGCTAGTGGGAAACAGCGAACCGTCCATCACAGATAGATTCTCCAGATAGTGACTACGCCCTCGGCTATCGACCATCGCGAGCATCTTATCTTCGCCCATAGGGCAGCCCCCCATCACATGAGCAGAGGCCACCACAGTCTTAAGTGGAGCCAGTGCCATCTCGGCAATCGCCTCCTTGGCCGCCTGCCAGTTCGGCAGATAAGGCATACCTTCACTCATGGGCAATACCTTCTGCGCCCCAGCGGCAAACTGTAGCTCAGCCATACTGGCAAAGGCGCGCCGCGCAGCACGCCAGAAGGCGTCAGTCAGCGGGTAGTCCAAGGTATAGCCCTTGTCGGTCAGCATCACCTGACCGCCTGGGCTGTCGGCGTGGTAACCATCGCGGATCAAGGCGATGGTTATCTGTAACTGATTAAACTGCGCCATCAGCTCCGCATGACTCAGGCCATAGCCCAGGGACTTAGAGGCGATCAACACGGGATGAATCGGCGGCACTTCCAGCTTATAGCCCAGCTCACCGTCGGCGCCATCTTGCCAGACAAACTGATCCGAATAGATGGACTGAGGCGCGCCGCTATGACCATTGATGGCATCGTTAAATAGGGCGCCGCTGAGCACGGTCGGGTGAAGGAAAGTCCGCTTGCCCAAGATCTGCTGTGGATCGGCGAGGCCAGAGCGCATCATCAGCGCAGGCGTGTGGATGGCGCCGCCGCTCAAGATATAGTGCTTAGCCTTAAACATCAGTTGTACGCCGCTAGGGCGCAGTGACTCGTTCAGCGCCTGGGCCTTGAGGGCATACACCTTGTCGTTGTGATGCTCTATCTTATGCACCTTGGCACGACTGACTAAGGTGGCACCACGGTCCAGTGCCGCGGGAATGGTGGTGATCAACATCGACTGCTTGGCATTAACCGGACAGCCCATGCCGCAATAGCCGGTATTCCAGCAGCCAGCCACATTACGCTTAATGACAGTGTATTCCCAACCGAGTGCCTCACAACCTTGCTTGAGCGCCATGTTGTTGCGATTAGGCTCAAAAGGCCACTCAGTGATATTGAGCCGCTGCTCCATCTTATCGAACCAGGGCGCCAACTCCTCTTTGGAGAAACCTGTCACCGACTTGTGCTCAGCCCAAAACGCCAAGGCATTCTCTGGGGTGCGGATCGAGGTGGTCCAGTTAATGGTGGTAGAGCCCCCTACCGCCCGGCCCTGAAAGATGCCGATCGCCTTGTCTTTGGTCTTCATCGACGCGGCCTGCTGGTAGAGATTGGGGTAAGCGCGGCGCTCCTCCATATTGAAGCTTTGCGACGATTTCAGTGGCCCGCCTTCGACAATAATCACAGTAAGGCCCGCCTCGGTCAGTATCTCGGCCGCCACGCCGCCACCGGCGCCGCTACCGACGATGACAACATCGGCCTCCAAGGTGCTGTTTTCGGTGAGCTGGCTGGCATCAATATGCTGCCAACCTCTGGCTAAGCCGCTTACTATGGGATCTTCAATGGCCAATGTTGCTCCTTTGCCCTGAGATTAAGGGCTTATTCTTTTGCGCTAACTATATGAAATTGTTCGTTACCCAAACAAACTGGGCTTCTCGTAATTTAAGCGTTTCCAATGTTCGGGGCAGCTATAATAGCTGGCCATCACTAACTCCCTCAGCCCCTGATAGGCGGTAACCATAAGGTCGAGAAAACTGGTTCGCCAGGCCTCTAACATGGCCACCAATTCTTGAGGCTGCCTCATCAGCAGTGGGGTCATATTCCCCGTAAGCAGCAAAAGCCCCAGGCGCGATTCCAGCAGCTCTAAAAGTTGTTCAAGTTCATCGCGGGAGTCATCGGGCAAGAGATCCATGGTTGCCACTATGGCATCTAGGGTGCGATTTTGCGCCGCTACCCGTAGCGACTGGGTATCGGGTAAGGCGCCATCGAGAAACACGGGCACCAGAAGGCTGAAGAGCAGTCGGTGGGATTGATCCAAGGAGGCACTCACTCTCACCTGCGGAGGATGATATAGGTTCACCCCCAGGGCTAAGGCGCCTGTGCCCACCAGGGCCGTGGTCAGAAAGGTGCGTCGGTTCATCTTATTCCCTGTGCTCTGTCATTGACGATATCCTATGAGCCGTCCTTAGGGAGCAAGGGCGCGCTCTAAACTATGTTACACTAGCCACACATCTAGTAATTAAACATACGTTTTAATTTTCGGCAATAGCGATTTATGACCCAGCGTACCTTTACGCCCCCCTGGTGGGCAAGAAATCCTCATGTGCAAACCATCTTGCCCGTTCTGAGAAAAGTGGATAAACCCAGCTTAACCCGTCAACGGCTGGAGCTGGATGATGGCGACTTTATCGATCTCGACTGGTTAGCCAAACCCGCCCCTAGTGAGCCCATAGTGGTGATAGTTCACGGACTCGAAGGCAGCGCCGATTCACACTACGCCAGACGCCTGTTAAGCCGACTAAGTCAGGATGGTGTCAGCGCCTTGGTGCATCATCACCGCAGCTGCTCCGGGGTCACTAATCGCCTCGCCCGCAGCTATCACAGCGGCGATACGCAAGATCTACACACCACACTGAGCATGCTAAAACGAGACTATCCCAACTCACCACTACTGGCGGTGGGTTACAGCCTGGGCGGTAACGTGCTGGCCAAGTATCAGGGCGAACAAGGTGCCGACAGTCTGGTAGAGCGCGCCGTGGTGATCTCGGCGCCGCTGCAGCTGGGCGCCTGTGCCACCCGGCTTAAACGTGGTTTTTCTAAGGTATATCAAAGCTATCTCATCAAACAGCTACAGCAGAAGGTTCGCGACAAGTTGGCCTTAGAGACACTGAGCGCTCAGATGCCGGTCACCCCTGCCGAAGTCGACAGCCTGGCCACCTTTCATCTTTTCGACGACAGGATCACGGCGCCGCTGCACGGCTTTACCGGCGTAGAAGACTATTACCACAGAGCCAGCGGCCTGCCCTACCTAAGCCAGGTGGCTAAGCCGACTTTAGTGATCCACGCCAAGGACGATCCCTTCATGACAGATGAAGTGATCCCTAGCCAAGAGGCCTTGTCGCCTCAGGTTACCTATGAGCTACATCAGCAAGGGGGTCATGTGGGCTTTATCGACGGTGGTCATCCGCTCAAACCCAGGTTTTATCTGGAACAACGTATAGTTAACTTTCTCTTGGAGGCAGCATGTTAGTCCCCTATGAGGCGCTTTTGCAGCTCCCCGGCGACACCCTGGATAATCTGATCAAGGAGTTCCTCTTCGCGCAGACCGAAGATGGCAGTTTCGCCAGCCTGGATGACGCGGCGTTGACCCATGCCATCAAGCAGTGTCGTCAGGCACTGGCCCGCAATGAACTCGTTGTGGAGTACAGTGAAGAGGATGAATCTATCGCCATTCGTCACAGACAAAATACCCTGGCGTCATCGGGGCGAAATGATGACCCTTATTGACCTTTAGGTTCTCCGTGCCGTATAACTATTGATTCACAAATGCTTTTGAAAAGGCGTGTCTTTAGCGCTTTTAGGTAGGAACATGTCAGCCAAACACCCAATTATTGCCGTCACCGGCTCCTCTGGAGCAGGTACCACTACGACCACGACGGCATTCAGTCATATCTTTCGTCAGCTGGGGATCAACGCCGCGATGATAGAGGGCGACAGCTTTCACCACTACACGCGTCCCGAGATGGAGCTAAAGATCCGCCAGGCGCAAAATGAAAACCGCAATATCAGTTATTTCGGCCCAGAGGCCAACGACTTTGCCAGGCTCGCACAGTGCTTTAGCGATTACAGTGCCACCGGCCAGGGCGAAACCCGCTCCTATCTTCACACCTTCGATGAGGCGGTGCCCTTTAACCAGATGCCTGGCACCTTTACTCAATGGCGCCCACTGCCGGAAAATACCGACATGCTCTATTACGAAGGGTTACATGGGGGCGTAGTGACCGAAGATTGCGATGTGGCTCAGCATGTGGATCTCCTCATTGGCATGGTGCCAATTGTTAACCTGGAGTGGATTCAGAAGATCATTCGTGACACTTCAGACAGAGGACACAGCCGCGAAAAGGTGATGGGATCTATCGTGCGCAGCATGGAAGATTACATCAATCATATGACGCCGCAGTTCTCTCGTACCCATATCAACTTCCAGCGGGTGCCCACGGTCGATACCTCTAACCCCTTTAGTGCCAAGACTATCCCCAGCCTGGATGAAAGCTTCGTGGTGATCCGTTTTCGCGGCATCAAGAATGTCGATTTCCCTTACTACCTGAAGATGATCGACGGCTCCTTTATGTCGCGCATCAACACTCTTGTGGTGCCTGGTGGCAAGATGTCGCTGGCGATGGAACTGATCCTGACGCCCTTGATCCGCGATCTCATGGAGAAGCGTCAGCACCTTTTGGATCTCGATAACGAGTAATATTTCGGCAAATAGGTGAAGTTCAGCGAGAGTGAGTTTCACTTAAGCTTTATTTAAGTCAGCTCACATAGAATGTTTGCTATCGGGATTTCAGGCGAAAGACTGATAGTTAGTATACTCTTGGGAGTGAATTCCCCCATCTTGATCTGTTTGCTTCCTTGAGTATGCTAGCGTCCCGACACTCTTCCAGCGATACCACTCCCAAGCTAAATTATCTGACTCTTCTCCCTTGATATTCAGCGTTTCCGCTAAATGAGCAATGATTTCCCTAGCCGTTGCCCAGCGACAGGCATAAAAAAACGCCAACTTGCGTCGGCGTTTACGGCGAGATCTTTACAGCGAGAACACACTCATTACTGCGACAGTGGCACCACTTCACGGTAAGGTTTTTGCTGACGATAGTTTTCCAGTCTTAACTCAAACTCATCTGACTTATCATACTCTGCCGTCTGCTTGAGCGCCTTTATCGCTTGCTTTTGCAAGTCGACCGCCGAGCTGTAGTCACCAATTTCGGCATAGGCAGCGGCTAGGTTATCCAGATTGGTGGGGTCTTGACTGTTCGCCGCGACCAAGCCCTTACCGATTGCCAGCGCTTTTCCACCATCACGGTACTTGGCCTCGGGACAGGTAGAGAGAATCCACACCACATTGCCCAATGAGATCTCATCGCCCACCGCCAGGAAGTGGTCCACTGCCTTACCGCAATTGCGTGTCACGCCGTGACCACCGGCGGCATAGATGAACCCCAAACGAAACTGAGCCCACTTGTCATTCTCACTGGCAAGGCTTAGATACCATCGCTCGGCCAAGGCAAGATCCCGCGGGATGATCTTACCGTCAAAGGCCAGATCCGCTATGGTCTGAGCCGCCTTCTTGTGACCAATTTCGGCAGCGCGTTCAACCCAAGTGGCACCTAACTGCGGATTGGGATCGACGAAACGACCAGAGAGATACATAAGGCCGAGCAGAAACTGGGCCTCAGACTCTCCTTGAGTCGCCTTAAGTTGAATATGGGCTAACTTACTGGCGGGCTCTGCCGCGGCGGTTGCGGGAATTGAAAACGCCATGGCTTGCTGATGCAAGGCAAACAGGGCGAACAGACCGGTAGCCAGTTTCCAAACATGCTTTGTCACGATTCAAGACTCTCCTTCACCAGTTCGTGTTATCAGCTAACAGACACGAAATAGCCACAACGTTAAGGTTCCTCTGTCCAAGGATTTACAGGGACGCAGAGGCTAACACTACCAATAATCTCCCGGTTAAGTCGAGTAAAAACCGCATTTTAATGCATGAAAATCACTAGCTTTATCTCCTGAAAGCACAGCAAGATCTTAGACAGATGTGATATGGGCAGCATTGTCAGCCAAATAAACAGGGCACCGTACGGTATTAGTTGACATATATTACTAATGTATCAAAATAAACTCCCACTATTGAGAGCAAGTTAAATTACGTTACCCGCTGCATACTTATTGCAATAATTTGATCTCTGACGAGGTTTTTGGGGTCTAATTGACGTAGTCTGCTTATTTAGCATATTCTTGTATTTACATTAATCAGTCGAGGAACACAGGCATGGCTCTGATTGGTAAGCCTAAACCGGATCCAACATTGGAATGGTTTTTATCACACTGTCACATTCATAAATACCCAGCCAAAAGCACTCTGATCCATGCAGGTGAAGACTCCGATACTCTGTATTACATAGTAAAAGGTTCTGTCGCCGTCTTGATTAAAGATGAAGAAGGCAAAGAGATGATCCTCTCTTACCTAAACCAAGGTGACTTCATCGGTGAATTAGGTCTGTTCGAAGAGCAAGCTGAGCGTACCGCTTGGGTTCGCGCTAAACAAGCCTGTGAAATTGCCGAGATCTCTTACAAGAAATTTAAGCAGCTGATCCAGGTAAACCCTGAGATCCTGATGAAGCTCTCTTCTCAGATGGCTTACCGTCTGCAAAGCACCAGCCAGAAAGTAGGTGACCTTGCATTCCTAGACGTTGCTGGTCGCATCGCGCAGACACTACTGCACCTAGCGAAGCAACCCGATGCCATGACTCACCCTGATGGTATGCAGATCAAGATCACTCGCCAAGAAATTGGTCAGATCGTTGGCTGTTCACGCGAAACTGTGGGTCGTATCCTCAAGATGCTTGAAGAGCAGAACTTGATCCAAGCCCACGGCAAAACTATCGTGGTTTATGGCACCCGCTAAGCTAACGTTAAGTTAGATTTAATAGATCTTAGTTAAAGTGGTCTGACTCCTTGTCAGGCCATTTTTTTTAGGACAGCATCAGTGAAACCGACAGCCGTAGCCAGCACACTCATGCTTATCGTCAGCTCACTGTTAAGCCCTGCCGTACACGCTGCCATCGAACTGGAACACAACCAGGCCAAACAACTGGTCAGCGAAGGTAAAATTCTCTCTCTCGATCTCACCCTCAGCCAGGTACAGGCCTACTGTGATGGCAAACTGGTCGACGCCCACCTGTTCCATGCCCAGGGCAGATGGCAATATGATCTGCAGATCAAATCCGCAAACGGTGAACTCATCTCCCTCGATATTGACGCTACCACGGGCCAACATCAGACGGGTAAGCCCCTGCCAGACGCCTGCGTACCGCACAAAAACTAGCGCTGAAATATCCGCTTAAGACGAAAAAGTGTATTATCAATCGAGGCGTCCGATTTAAAGCGCCTCAAGAACTAGATTCAGTGCGACAACGCTAAGGTAGAAAGAAACGATGAAATTGCTGCTGGTTGAAGACAACACCCTACTGGTCGAAGAGCTTGCCAAACAGCTGAAACAGGCTGGTTATGTTACCGATGTCACCGATAGAGCCGCCGAAGCCGACTACCTCATCAAAGAGACCCACTACGACTGCGTCATCCTGGATATCGGCCTGCCCGATGGCAATGGTTTGCAGCTATTGGAAACCTGGCGCAACCAAGGCATTAACACGCCAGTGATCATGCTCACCGCCCGCAGCCAATGGCATGAGAAGGTCGAAGGCTTTAACGCTGGGGCCGACGATTATCTGGGTAAACCCTTCCACAGCCAGGAGCTGCTGGCGCGTATTCATGCGCTGATCAACCGCGCCCATGGCAAGACCAACACCGCCACCAAGGAGCTGAGCTTCGAAGGCGTGACCTTAGATGAAGGGCAGCAGAGTGTCACCGTAGGCGAGCAACATTTTGAACTCACCGCCATGGAGTTTCGCCTGCTGAAGATCTTCCTGATGTCACCCAAGAAACTGCTCTCCAAGGCCCAGCTGACCGACAAGCTGTACCAATTTGACGACGAGAAAGAGAGTAACGTGGTCGAGGTCTATGTGACCCACCTACGTAAGAAGCTAGGCAAAACGGCCATCGAGACTCGCCGTGGACAGGGTTATATTTTCCATGGCCTGAAACCATGATATCAATCCGCACTAAGCTCAGCCTCTGGCTGTCAGCCTTAGTCATCATCTCCACCTTCGTGGCGATCGTTATCTTCGAGTCCATGTTACGCCAGGCGTTTCATGACTCGATTATCGATCGTCTTGAAGAAGACTTAGAACAAGTATTACTGGCGATACAGCTCGATAACGGCGATATCAGCATTGACCCCAGCCAGGTCTCTAACTTCTATAAGCCCGTCTATTCCGGGCGTTATTACCAGCTCAATCTAAAAGATATCGAACTCAGGTCCCGCTCCTTATGGGATCAGCGTCTAGAGATACAACCGCTGCCCAAGGGACAGACACGTGTCTGGCAAACTAAGGGGCCGCAAAACCATGATATCCAGCTACTGTCGCTAGGACTTAGCAGTGCCGACGCCAAGGTACAGGCAACGCTCACGGTCGCCCAGGATCTCAGTATCGGTCGTCAGGTATTTTCCCAGGTGTATGGCACTAAGCTGTCGGTCAACCTCGCCATGTTACTGGCCATGGTGGCGGGGATCTTTATTCTGCTAAGACAATCCTTCAAACCGATCAACGACATGCAGCAGGCTCTGATGAAACTCAGAGAGGGCGAGATCACGGCGCTTGAGGTCAATAAGATCCCACCTGAACTGGCTCCCCTGGCGCAGACCTACAACGAATTGTTGCAGTATTCGAGCAAGCAGATGGAGCGCAGCCGCAATAATCTGGGCAACCTCAGTCATGGCCTTAAGACGCCGCTGGCGGTGATGCAGCAACAGGTGGAAGTCTTGGGGCTGAAAGATCCCGAGACCGCCAGCGCCATGCAGAATCAACTGGATCAGATCCACAAGATGATAGAGCGTAAGCTGGCGGCGGCGAGGATCACCGGCGACATGCTACCCGCGGCGCAGATGCAACTGCCTAAAGATCTGCAGGATCTTACGCAGACCCTCACCAAGGTCCACGGTCACAAGAGCATTGAGTGCCACTTCAATCTGCCCGACCAACTCTGTCGCCTGCCCATTCACCGTGAAGACGGTATGGAGCTTATCGGTAACCTGCTGGATAACGCCTTCAAGTGGGCCAATCAAGAGGTTACAGTCTCGGCGAAATTAACCAAGGAGCAGATACTGCTCACCATAGAAGATGATGGCCCGGGTGTGGCTGACGATGCGCTTTGCCAGCTAACCCAACGAGGCAAGCGCCTGGATGAGGGCATTATGGGCCATGGGCTCGGCCTCTCCATCGTCAAAGACATTGCCGAGCAGTACGAGATAAGCCTGAACTTCGAGCATAGCCAACAACTCGGCGGCTTGAAGATCACCTTAGGCTTCAATGCCTAACATTCAGACATAAAAAAGCCGATGCAGTGCATCGGCTTTTTTTATCTGCCTAATATTAACCGGCGTTATTAGTGCTCTCGAAGATCTTATCCGCAGAGGCCGCCACAAAGCCTGTGTAAAGCTCGCCATCAGCCTTAGGGTAGCGCAAGGCAAACTCATAGAAACAGCTTGGAATCGTCTTCTGGGCATCTTTAAAGCTGACTTCAACCTTGTCCGCCATGGTGGATGACTGCTCCAGCAATACTTCAGCCGACCCTTTCACCTCGCCGCCGACACTGTTCAGCACGAAGTCGCCCTGCTTAAGGGTCTCGTTCACCTCGAGGATAGTGTTGTATCCAGGCAGATGGTTGATTGATACCGTAAAGTGGTTGGCACGGTAGCCGAAAGCCGCTACCCAAGCCGCATACTCGCTCTCTGCCAGTAACTGCTCATAGGTTGCATAATCCAGCTCCCAGTGACGGCCAGAATAGAGGAAGTTATCCGCAGTGGTTGCGGTTTCGTCCACCTGCTCCACCAGGCCATGGACAATGGCTTGTAGCTCGGGGCTAAATGCCTCAACCATCAGCTCAGAGATAAACACCTTTGGCTGAGTTGGATCCGGATGCTCAAAGTGCTTGGCCTTTAGCTTCTTGGCTTCGAAGTCGTAATCGCCACAGGCCACATAGCCCAGTGACTCGAAATGCTTCGCCAGAACACTCAGGTTAACCTTGGCAATGTTGAAGGTACGTAGGGCGATATGATCGTTGATGATGGTCTCACCCTTGGCCAGTAACTGGTGAACCTTGGCGGCTGAGGGGGTCATTTCAACATAGTCGTCCCATAGGGCGGCAAATAGCTGGTTTACATCGGTATGCATCAATTTCTTCCTTAACATCATCGTGTTACCGGTCGTTATCGCGCCGGTTTGTTTGTTTTCACGATATAAGTACAACGAGAGTTTTCGTGTACGCCTATAAAAATGGGAGCAGGCAAAATACCCACTCCCATGCTTGTTTTACTAAATAGTCAAACCTGGACTCAGGCTCGCTGGCATCGCCAGCGCATCGGCCTCGACCGAAGCCACTGGGTAGGCACAGTAGTCGGCGGCGTAAAAGGCGCTCGCCCTATGGTTACCCGAGGCACCGACACCACCAAAGGGAGCCGAACCTGATGCGCCAGTGATCTGCTTGTTCCAATTGACGATACCCGCACGGATACGCGCCAGAAAATAATCGTAATCTTCACGGCTATCGGCCAAAATACCGGCTGAAAGACCATAGCGGGTGTTGTTTGCCAACCTGATCGCTTCGTCGAAATCAGTGTAACGCACCACCTGTAGCAGTGGACCGAAATACTCTTCGTCAGGCAGTTCGATCACCTGAGTCACATCGATAAGACCCGGAGAAACCAGACCCGTTCCGGCTTCTAGGTGCTGCAGCTCAACCAGAGGCGTACCGCCTAAGTTAACCAAGTTACGCTGAGCTTCCACCATGCCTTTAGCCGCCGTCTCTGAGATCATAGAGCCCATGAAAGGCTGTGGCTGGGCATCCCAAGGGCCAACCTTGATCTGCTTAACCGCCTCGACAAGTTGCGCCAACAAGGCATCGCCCTCGGCGCCCTTCTGTACGTAAAGACGACGAGCACAGGTGCAGCGTTGCCCCGACGAGATATAGGCCGACTGAATAATGTCATGCACGGCAGCCTTGGTATCCTTAACACCTTTGATGATAAGCGGGTTATTACCACCCATCTCAAGGGCCAGGATCTTACCCGGATGACCCGCATATTGCTGGTGCAGGATATGACCTGTGCGAGAGCTACCGGTAAAGAAGAGGCCGTCGATTTGAGAGTGTGACGCCAGCGCCTTACCGGTTTCCACTTCGCCTTGAACCAGGTTGATCACTCCAGCCGGCAGACCCGCCTTTTCCCACAGTTTAAGCATTAGCTCGGCCGTTTTAGGGGTTAGCTCAGAGGGCTTGAATACGACAGTATTACCCGCCAGTAGTGCAGGCACTATGTGGCCGTTAGGCAGATGACCCGGGAAGTTATAGGGACCAAAAACAGCCACTACACCATGAGGCTTATGACGCAGCACAGCGCGACCCGCTGGTGTATCACTCTCGGTGGTACCGGTACGCTTATGGTAGGCCGCAACCGACAGACCAATCTTACCAATCATGGCCCCCGCTTCGGTGGCGGTTTCCCACTGTGGCTTACCGGTTTCTTGAGCGATCACCTCGGCGATATCGGCTTTGTGGGCCTCTAGCTGATCGCGGTAGGCTTCAATAATCGCCAGACGTGCATCGAAACCCGACATAAACCAGTCGAACTGTGCGGCGCGAGCCGCCTCAACCGCTGCGTTAACCTGTTCAGGTGTCGCCGTCTTGCTTTCCCATATTACTTCTTGATTTGCAGGGTTCTTCGAGACCACATCATGGCCCAGACCGGCAACCCACTGGCCGTTAATAAATTGACTCATCATAAATTCCTACATTGCCAAAACACGGATCTGTTCACCTTCGGCCACCAAGAGCGCACCGGCGAGTTCGGGAGAGAGGATCACCTCATCCGTTTCATCGCTGACCATCAATTTGGCCGAGGTTGCACGGTAACCCGCTAACAAAGTATTTGAGATAATAAAGCTACAGCTAGAGGCGGGCATTTCACCCAACTTAACCGTCAGCAGACGGCTCTCTCTGACCGAGCGAATGTCGTGAAGATTACACTCCACCGTCGGGCCACCATCGAAAATATCCACATAACCACGACACCTAAAGCCTTCTGCCTGCAACAGGTTAAGCGCTGGACGAGTGTTAGTATGCACCTCGCCAATCACCTTTTGCGCCTCTTCTGGTAAAAGACAAACATAGACGCTGTTTTTCGGCATCATCTCCGCCATAAAAGCCTTCTGCCCCAGGCCAGACAGGTAATCTGCCTGCACAAAATCTATGCCCAGGAAATGCTTCTGCAACCAACCATAGAAAGGCGAGTTGCCCTCTGCGTCGCTCTCGCCACGCATCTCGGCAATCACAGTTTCACCGAAACGCTCGGCGTGCTGCGCCAGAAACAGAAAGCGGCTGCGAGACAGCATGCGACCATTGTTGTTTTTACGATAGGAGTCACGCAAAAACAGAGTACATAGTTCGGCGGCGCCGGTGTAATCGTGACACAGGGTCAGGGTCTCCACTTCGTTGCGCACATCGATCTGCTCAGAGTAGTAGACCTCGGTACCCAGACGATAGTGATAGAAAGCATCGACCATGCCTACGGCGGCCTCGAGACCACAGGTACCGACCACTTCGCCAGTCTCTGTATCTTCCAGCACCATAAGATAACCTTCATCGAAGGGCTTCTCGATCTCCTTGACGAACGAGGCTTCAACGCGGGCAATCTTTTTTCTTAATAGTTCTTCATTGACAGGTAAAGACGTGAATCCATGTCCAGACTCGATAGCGATCTGATACAAGGCATCAAAATCGCTTGAGCGGATGGGGCGGATAATTAACATCTCTGAGTCTCCTCACTTGTCCTTGTCGTTCAAACGCAGACAGTCTTAACACTAAGACCAATATGACACGTTTGAGGTTCAAGTATTTCCACAGACAAAAAAGCGCGGCTGTTACCCCGCGCTTATACTGTCGCTTAGCCAGCTACTACTTTGGCTACTGCACGTTCGAAACGAGCAAGACCCTCGGCGATATCGGCCTCAGGGATAACAAGAGAAGGAGTAAAACGAATAACGTTTGCACCGGCAACCAGGCTCATCAAGCCTTCACCGATACCGGCAACCAAGAAATCTTTTGAACGACCCTGGTATTGCTCATTCAGTACCGCGCCCAGTAGCAAGCCTTGACCGCGCACTTGGCTAAATACATTGTACTTTTCGTTGATCTGGTTCAGGCCATCACGTAGCAGCTGCTCGCGACGTTTAACACCCTCAAGCACCTCAGGAGTGTTCACTACGTCAAGTACCGCATTGCCTATGGCGCACGCTAACGGGTTACCGCCGTAAGTCGAACCATGGGTACCAATCTTAAGGTGAGAGGCAATCTCAGTCGTTGTCAGCATCGCCGCGATAGGGAAACCACCACCTAGCGCCTTAGCGGTAGTGAGGATATCCGGTACCACGTCGGTACGCATGTAGGCGTAAAGTTCACCCAGACGACCCACACCCGTTTGTACTTCATCGAAGATCACTAGGGCGTTGTGCTTGTCGGCCAGGGCGCGAACAGCCTGCAGGAACTCAGGATCGGCATCAATGATACCGCCTTCGCCTTGGAGCGGCTCAAGCATGATGGCACATGTCTTATCAGACACTTCGGCTTCAAGCGCCGCGATGTCGTTAAATGGTAAGTGAGTAATAGACTGTGGCTTAGGACCAAAACCGTCAGAGTAAGCCGCCTGACCACCAACACTTACGGTGAAGAAGGTTCGGCCGTGGAAAGCCTTGTCGAAGGCGATGATCTGATCTTTTTCAGCGCCAAAATTTTCCATGGCATAACGGCGTGCCAGCTTAAGGGCTGCCTCGTTGGCTTCTGCGCCAGAGTTGGCAAAATAAACCTTTTCGGCGAAAGTGGCCTCAACCAGTTTAGTCGCCAGCGCCAAAGCTGGCTCATTAGTCATAACGTTTGAAAGATGCCAAAGCTTCTCGCCTTGCTCTTTTAATGCGCTCACAAGCGCCGGATGACAATGACCTAAACAGTTCACCGCGATACCACCGGCAAAATCTATAAACTCGTTGCCATCCTGATCCCAAACTCGGCTCCCCTCACCACGGACAGGGATCACAGCCGATGGTGCATAGTTAGGCACCATTACTTCATCAAACTGGGCTCGGGTTAGCTTATGGTTTACGCTCATTCTACTCATCCTTTCAATGTTGCCGAAGGCTTCAACAGCCTGTCGTACCCGTCTTTTTTCGAAAAGCGGCGCCCTTCGATGACGGTTATTTTGTTTTCTAGGGGGTCATTAATAGCGAAAACGTGATCAAAATACCAGTTCCTCTAGTCAAGCCTTCTTTGTATGTGCATAACAAATGCATAAAGATTTGAGCTTAAAGGTTATACAAGCGTTTATAACCCCGGGTTGAGCATAAATAGTCAGAAAAAAATTTATCGACCCAAGCTTTCACTAATAATGTAAATATTTTGAATATATAGTCACATTCGGCGTGACGTGGATAGTAAAACATTTCCACAGCAAATAACACTAAAAACAGGCAGTAACCCAGTTCATTTCGACTGTCATAATGAATCCGCCTTTTCCACCGGCTCTGTTACCTTAGGCCACTGCTGCCGGGGATTAGCGCTCCATAAAACAAAAGCCACAGCCCTCACTAGAGGCGCCGTGGCTTTACCCAAATAACAAGGATCCAACAAGCAAAATCAATAGAGATCTAACTTGCGGTAGTTTTGCCCCTTAAGACGTATCTGTTCCTGCTCTGACAACTGATAATAGTCGAACATCAGCTGCTTCTCTTTCGGCGAGATCATCCGCATCTCTTCGAGCATCAATACCTTAGCAAAACAGCTGGCGCGAGCCACTAAGGCGGCATACTCGGAAAGCTCACTATAACTAAGCGAGGTGTCGAGTTCCTTTTGCGTCTGGGTCAGGAGGCTGGTGTTAAAGTCGAGCAGCTCCGGCAGGCGCCAATTCAACTTGTGGGCATGTTGTAGCACCTGCTGATAGATCTCCTCGGCGGGGAACTCGGTAGCCAGCACGGCGTCATGCAGCTCCTTATCGCGACTGGCACTAGCCTCGCGCAGCCAGGTACCCCAGATATTCTCATAAACCTTAGCGCTGTTTTTCAGCACCACAGAGATCCCGAGTTGGTGCAGCAGACTGCTGGTATAGGCTTGGGCGATATCCAGCTCATTAAGCTGTGCCAACGCCTTGGCGGCAATGCCAGTTAACATGGCGTATCGCCACAGCTTACGTGTTGTCCACAGTAGATTGGCATGGCCTGTAGGCAACCAATTACGCAAGCAAAAATAGGGGATCACCAGCTTAAGGTTTTCCACCCCAATAAAGTTAAGCACCAGCTTTATCTCAGTCACCTTAACGTCAGAACGATGTTGCCGCTTGTGTCTGAAGGATGGACTATTGACCATATTGGTGAGATCCCGCGCCAGCCAAGGCAGATCGGCGATCAGCAGGCGTAAGCGATTGAGATCGAGGTTTTTCTCATACAGAAGCTCCAGCATCAACATCTGGTTCTCGTTGATCCCCGACTGCTTTATCAAGAGATCAGGCGACGCCAGTTGATTATCCAAGGTGGTGGTGATCGTGGTGATCAGCTGGGCCGACACCGCCTCATACACCTGCCTAGCTTGGATCTGCTTTGAGAGGCGCTCAAACACGGCGTCGCGCTCGATATCGAGCTTATTGGCATCATTTTCCAGTTCACGGTCTAGGTCATCAAACATAGACGCCGCGGCTTTTTGCTTGCCGACGATGATCTGTTTCAAAAGCCTGTGTTCTATATCTATGATGATCCCCGGACGGACACCACCGGCAATGGACTTTGCCACCTAAGCTGTTCTCCTCAGCAAACTAAGCTCACTGGCCTTATATTACACCAATTCAGTGACTTCACAGCGAGAAGTTGGCAACAAAAAAAGGGTCTCCATTGGAGACCCTCTTGATTATCACTTTAACTCTTGCTCGAATAACTTAAAGATGCGGCGATATTCATCTAACCAACTCGATGGCTGACGGAAACCGTGAGGTTCAACCGGATAGATTGCCGTTTCAAACATTGGTTTCTCCAGCTCTATCAATCGCTGTACCAGACGCACGCTATCTTGGAAGAAAACGTTATCATCCAGTACGCCACTCATGATAAGCAGAGGCTTCTGCAGGCCCTCGGCATGTTCAATCGGTGAGCTGCGCTCGTAGGCGATAGCATCCACATCCGGGGTGTTGAGTATGTTAGAGGTATAAGGCGCATTATAGTGAGCCCAATCGCTTACCGGACGCAGTGCCGCCCCGGCCTGGAACAACTCTGGTTCGTTAAACAGCGCCATAAAGGTGAGGAAACCACCGTAGGAGCCACCATAGGTGCCGACGCGATTGGCATCGACATTGACATTGCTTGCCATCCAGCTGACGCCATCTTTGAGATCTTCGACTTCTGGGTGGCCCATGTTACGGTACACCGCTGTGCGCCAGTCACGGCCATAGCCTTTAGAGCCTCGATAGTCCATATCCATCACCACATAACCCTGCTGGGTTAACAGGTTGTGGAACATAAACTCACGGAAGTAGCCCGAGAAACCATAATGGGCGTTTTGCAGATAACCCGCACCATGATTAAAGATCACCGCTGGGTACTTATCAGCGCTCGCCTTATCATAACCTTGTGGCAGATAAACCCTTGCATAGACATCGCCTGCGCCATGGCTCGATGGCACCTTAACCACTTCTGGTGCCTGCCAAGGATACTGCTTGAAGGCATCTGACGTGTAATGAGTCAACTGCTTAAGCTCTCCGCCAATGGCCTGTACAAACAGCTCGCTAGGCTGGGTGCGGCGCGATGCATTAAGCAGTAGCTTGCTACCGTCTGGGCTCAGGCTGTAATCCAACTGACCATCCCATTGGGTAAGCTGCTCACTCTGCCCCGTGGCCAGCTTAACGCGGTACACATTGTCGATACCCGGATGGTCTTTGTTGGCCTTGTAGTAGATATACTCGGCATTGGGGCCCAGGGTAATGTCGCTAACCACATACTGACCCTGGGTCAGTGCCTGGGGTTTGGCTCCATTTGGCTTAAGGTAAAGGTGAGAATAACCGGTTTCTTCCGAGAGATAATAAAGGGTATCGCTCTCTGGTAGCCAGCCAAACTGATTGAAATTGTAGTTAACCCAGGCATCGTCGTGCAGTCTATGCTCGGTATTAAGCTTGCCTGCAGCCAGGTTAAGGGTGGCAATCCATCTATCTTTGTTGTCCACGGCTTCGAGCATGATAGCGACTTTGTTGTCCTTGGCCTGCCACTGTATAGCGCTCTGAGTCCAGCCCCAGTCTTGCATCAGCTGGACTTTACGCGGACTCTTCTCGCTCTTATAGGTCTCGCCTTTCGCCTTGGCATTTTCGGCCTTTACCGAGGCCAGCACATCTTCATCGAAACCTGTGAGTCCTTCGATAGTGATATCGCGCTTCTCATGCTGCACCAGATCAAGCAGCACCAGACGCTCCCCGGGAAACTTATCTTCGGCGACACGGGCCCTGGCAGGCACGGCATCTACATAACCCTGACTGCCTAAGTAGTTGGGCATAATGTCATGCTCTGAGCGCCAGCTATAGTTTTTATCGACCAGAGAGAGCAGCAGGTAGCGACCGTCGGGCGACAGACTCATCTGGGAAACGGTTTCCTCTTCGCCCAGATACCAGGTTTTAGCTGTCATTGTGGGATCTTGCTTGGCAAGTTCAGCCTGATATTGCTCTTTCTGTTCAGCTTGGGTCTGCTGCAAGGCGACATACTCAATCAGCCTGTGCTGCTGCTTGGCGATATAGCTGCTCGGCGCCTCAACACCTTTAGGTGCCTTAGCCATCTTAATATTGGCAATCTGTTCATACAGGCCAGTATCGCCATGGATACGGAACACCTGCTGCCCTTGCCAATAGGCGATATCGCCATTGGTCAGGAAACGCACGCCATCGACCTTAGTGTTTTGACGTGTCAGCTGTGACACCTTGCCACTGAGCAGATCTTTAACGAACAGATTGCCCTGATAGATATAGGCCTTACGAGTACGGTCACTATCTAGTACGCCATATTGCTGATCCGCTTGATGTAGGGCATCAAGGGCCAACTTTGAGGCTTCACCGGCTGTTATTGACTGTTGATAATAGTCTCGCAGAGGAGACTGATGCGCCTGACGGGCAAAGTAAACTGACTGGCTGTCATCGCTCCAGTATTCGCCCTTGGCGAGGATACCCATCCAATCTGGATTAGCCATGATCTGATTCAGTGTCAGCTGACTGTCAACACTCGGCGGCGTTGCCAGCACGACAGGCGATGGCGCCTTGGTTTGAACCTTGTCAGTTGAAGGGGTTGCAGCACAGCCCCCTAAGATGGTGAGGGTCAATATGCTCAGACCCAATCCACGAAACACACCCGTCATCGTCCTTCCTTATTATTGATATTACCCAGACAGCAAGAGGCTGAGCCTTGCTATTTTGCTGCCTTTTATATCATAAAATGAGGAAAGGACGGTGAGATTAGCAGGATAAAACTTGTAACATTTTGAAAAAAAGCCGCGCGATTCATTAACTTTTGCGACATCAGTTTTGAAGAGATAAAAGCTGGTATTTCTGGAAGTAAAAACTAGCTTAATGGCCTTTGGACTAACTTAACCATATTGGCCAGAAGCTCTAACCCTTGTTCGGTCAGTATCGATTCTGGATGAAACTGCACGCCGTAGAGACCAAGCCCGGGATGACTCATGGCCATGATCTCACGCCCATGTACAGGGTCATCAAACCAGGCATCCAGCTCAAATCCTTCTGGCACTTCATCGACTAGCAAGGAGTGATAGCGAGTAACGGTCAGTGGCTGATTTAAATCCTGAAACAGGCGACAATTGCTGTGCGTGATGGCGCTGGTCTTGCCGTGCATCACCCGCTTCGCTCGAACCACCTTAACACCAAAGGCCTGAGCGATCGCCTGATGACCCAGACACACACCCAATATGGGAAGTTTGCCGGCAAAGTGGCTGATGGCGGCTAAGGAGATCCCCGCCTCATTGGGGCTGCAGGGGCCAGGTGAAATCACTAACAAACTCGGAGCCAAGGCCTCTATCTCCTCAAGCGTCACCTCATCGTTGCGCCTGACGACTATCTCCTCACCTAACTGCTGAAAATACTGCACTAGGTTAAAGGTAAAGGAGTCGTAATTGTCGATCATCAGGATCATGGATAAATTGCTCGTGTGAGTTGTGTCGCGTTTTTCTGGCGCAGATGCTAACACAGAGTCCTGATGGGGTCATCCACTCTGCCTATTCGAGCTTAAGCCTCTGCCGATAAAGCAACATGCTAATGGAAGATTTGTGATACAAAAAAACCAGCCTAGGCTGGTTTTTTTATCGGGTGTTGGTGTTTCACTTCACTATAGTGAGGTGACCACGACGCTTTGGCTTTTCCTTGTCTTGCGACGCCGTTGAAGACGGCTTGTCTTCAGTCTTAGTCTCATCGACAACGGAGAGCCCTAAATCTTGGGCATCCGCCTCCAGTTGATAAGCCTCTTCCTGATCGAATACGGTACCTGCGCCATTTTCTCTGGCATAGATAGCGACGATCGAGGCCATAGGCAATACCACCTGCTGGGGTACGCCACCAAAACGGGCGTTAAACTCGATGAAGTCATGACCTATCTGCAAATTACCCACGGCACTGGCGGTAATATTAAGCACTATCTGTCCATCTTTAACATACTGCTGCGGCACTTGCGTACCAGGTACATAGGCATCGACCACTACATGTGGTGTCAGCTCATTGTCCATCAGCCAATCATAGTAGGCCTGCAACAAATAAGGACGGTTAGGGGTCATCGGCTTCATTTAGATACCCATGCGCATTTCGCGCTCAGCCTCGGTCAAAGACGCCTTAAATGAATCACGATCAAACAGACGTGTCATATAGGCTTTAACCTCTTTTGCTGTGCGGCTATCTAGCTCGATACCCAATACAGGCAGACGCCATAACAGCGGGCCTAAGTAGCAGTCGGCCAGACCGAACTCTTCAGCCATGAAGTAAGGCATTTCGTTAAAGATAGGTGCGATAGCCGTCAGGCTTTCCTGCAACTCTTTACGCGCCTCATCGGCACGATCGCCATTACGGATACGATCGACCAGGCTGTACCAGTCGTTTTCGATGCGGTGCATCATCAGACGCGTCTGACCACGTGATACCGGGTAAACAGGCATAAGAGGTGGATGCGGGAAACGCTCATCCAGATATTCCATGATGATGCGTGAGTTATAGAGCACAAGTTCACGATCAACCAGAGTCGGTACTGTGTTGTATGGATTTAGCTCAATAAGATCTTCAGGCATTTCACTAGGATCTACCTGCAGAACATCGACAGTCACTCCCTTCTCCGCCAAGACGATACGGACTTGATGGCTATAGAGATCGTCGGCGCCTGAAAACAGGGTCATGATTGAGCGTTTATTGGCAGCAACAGCCATTGATACCCTCCAAGATTTAAATTCAAAAAGCTAAAAAAGCAAAAACAAACGAGGGGCAAAGCCCCCCGTTTATAATATGCGGATAATATATTCTAACCTTTATTGGGGGTTAGTGTACATCTTTCCAGTACTCTTTCTTCAAGAGGTAGGCCACAATAAAGAAAATAAACAGGAAGCCCAATACCCACCAACCTAAGCGTTCACGCTCAAGTTTGACTGGCTCACCCGAATAAACCAGGAAGCCAGTGATATCACGAACCACTTGATCATATTCTTCTGCGGTTAGCTTGCCACCCATAGTGACAAAGCTGCCATCTTCTTGTTTAACCGGCAAACCTTGCAGCTCTTCCAGTACGTGTGGCATGGCCACTGACGGAAATACTGTATTGTTTACACCAAATGGACGAGAGTCATCTTTGTAGAAGCTCTTCAAATAAGTGTAAACCCAGTCCTCACCACGTACACGAGCTACCAAGGTCAAATCTGGCGGCGCCGCACCAAACCATTTAGCCGCTTCGGCATCAGGAATAGCGTTCTCCATCAGATCGCCCACTTTAGCGTCACTGTTAAACATATACTTGTTACGCATATCGTCTACAGAGATACCTAAGTCTTCGGCAACGCGGTTATAACGCTGGTACTGAGTGCTGTGACAACCTGAACAGTAGTGTTGGAAAGCATCCAAACCACGTTCGAGCGACTCTTTGTCATTCAGGTCGACGTTAGCACTTTCTAGATGAACATTGGCACCACCTGCAGCAAACGCAAGAGATGGTACTAATGTAACTAATGCAATCAGTAATTTTTTCATTAGTGGGTCAACCTCTCTGGTACAGGCTTAGTTTTCTCATTCTTACTGTATAGCCACAGCGCTAAGAAGAAACCGAAGTATGTCAGAGTAAAGATACGCGCAGCAATTGTCAGCGTCGGCGTCGCAGGTACGGCACCCAAGTAGCCTAAGACAATGAAAGATACGGCAAACTGACCAATATTCAGCTTATGAATCATGCTACGGTAGCGAATTGACTTCACCTTACAACGATCTAACCAAGGTAGAACGAAGAGGACAGCAATCGCTAGGCCCATGCCGACAACCCCTAATAACTTATCAGGAATCGCACGCAGAATGGCGTAGAAAGGCGTGAAGTACCAAACAGGAGCGATATGCTCAGGGGTCTTCATTGGGTTAGCCGCTTCAAAGTTTGGCTTCTCCAGGAAGTATCCACCACCTTCAGGCATAAAGAACAACACGTAGCAGAAGACAATCAGGAAGCCAGCGACGCCCATGATATCTTTCACTGTGTAGTATGGGTGGAATGGGATACCGTCTTTCGGCCAGCCATTCTCATCCTTGTTCTTCTTAATCTCGATACCATCAGGGTTGTTCGAACCCACTTCGTGCAGAGCGATAAGGTGTAAGAACACTAATACCACTAGGACTAAAGGTAGCGCGATAACGTGTAGGGCGAAGAAACGGTTCAGTGTCGCGCCAGAAACAACGAAATCACCACGGATCCAAAGTGTTAGATCGTCACCGATAACAGGAATCGCACCGAACAGCGAGATAATAACCTGTGCTCCCCAGTAAGACATCTGTCCCCATGGCAGCAGATAACCCATAAAGGCTTCAGCCATCAGTACTAGGAAGATCAACATACCAAACAACCAGAGCAGTTCTCTTGGCTTTTGGTATGAACCATAGAGCAGTCCACGGAACATGTGCAGGTAGATCACCACGAAGAAGGCAGAAGCCCCCGTTGAGTGCATGTAACGTAGTAGCCAGCCATACTCCACATCACGCATGATGTATTCGATAGAGGCAAACGCACCTTCTGCAGTCGGCACATAGTTCATTGTTAGCCAGATACCGGTCAGCAACTGGTTAACCAGCACCAACATGGCCAAAGAACCAAAGAAATACCAGAAGTTGAAGTTGGTCGGCGTCGCATATTGACCAACGTGACGATTATAAGTCGCCGTCATTGGGATGCGAGCATCAATCCAATCGATAATATTCTTAACCATTATGCAGCCCCCTGATCGACACCGATAATCACGTTGCCGTCATCAATATATTGATGAGGTGGAACAACTAGGTTCAACGGCGCTGGTACACCTTGGAATACACGGCCTGCCATATCAAACTTAGAACCATGACATGGGCAGAAGAAACCAGACGCAACGCCTTCTACTTGCTCACCAAAAGTATCAGGTAGATACGTTGGCGAACAACCTAGATGCGTACATAGACCAACAGCAATAAAATACTCAGGCTTAATAGAACGAACCGCATTCTGCGCGTAGGCAGGTTGTTGCTCTTCGTTTGAGGCTGGATCACGTAGTTGATCATCGAGAGTAGCAAGACCGTTTAAGATCTCTTCAGTGCGGCGGACAACCCATACAGGCTTACCACGCCATTCAACACGGATCAGCTGACCCGGTTCTAACTTACTAATATTTACTTCAACCGGCGCACCTGCAGCTTTCGCTTTGGCACTCGGATTCCACGACTTTATAAAAGGAACCGCTACAGCGACGGCACCAACACCACCCACTACGGCGGTTGCTGCGGTCAGGAATCTGCGACGTCCGGTATCGACTGGCGCATTGCTCATCCACTTATCTCCAGAGAGTGTTGGAATTTTTGTTTTAAAAATTTTTGATTTTGGGGTTTTACCCCAAAGCGCAAAAATCAAATTTGAGGCGGGGCTCATTATAGCCAAAAATTAGAACCAGATCATAGTAAAACAAAGCACAAAGTTAACTATGATAGAAAAATGGCGATTCTAGAAGATAAAGAGCAGCAATACAAAAGATAATCGACCAGGATTTTACGACAAAAAATAATAAACAAGAATAACAACCAAAGCTAAATTAGTAACTTGCGCCGATAAGAGTAAAAAAAGCCCGAACTTGTCGGGCTTTAATACAAATCAGACTCAATGAGAACTATTTAGCGTTAGCGTCCTTCATATACTTGAAGAAGTCACCTTCCGGCTCAATGACCATAACGTTAGACCCCTTCTCGAAACTTGCCTGATAAGCCTCTAGGCTACGCAAGAAAGAGTAAAACTCAGGATCTTTCTTATAAGCATCTGCATAGATCTTCGCGGCAATGGCATCACCTTCACCACGTACCTGCAGAGCCTTACGCTCAGCCTCGGCGATCTGAATAGTCACACTCGCATCTGTCTTAGCGCGAATGATCTCAGACTGCTCCTTACCCTGAGCACGATGCTCTTTCGCCACCGCGGTACGCTCGGCGCGCATACGCTGGTAAATGCTCGAACTCACGTTAGCAGGCAGGTTGATCTGCTTAACACGCACATCGACCACCTCGATACCTAGATCTTGAGCACTATCAGAGGCATTACGCAAAGCGTCTTGCTGAAGCTCATCACGGCTACCAGAAACGATATCTTTAATGGTACGACGACCAAACTCGGTACGCAGATCGTTGTTGATCTTGCGCTGGAGTAGAGACTCAGCCTGAACCTTGTTACCGCCGTTAGTGGCCAGATAGTACTTCTCGTGATCTTTAATGCGCCATTTCACATAAGAATCGACCATCAAGTCTTTCTTCTCTGAGGTCACGAAGCGATCCGCAGCGCCATCCATCGTCTGGATACGAGAATCTAAAATCTTGATCTTATCGATCACTGGTAACTTTATGTGCAGACCCGGCTTGTAGATACGAGTCACACCATCATCTTTAAGGATCTTACCAAAGCGAGACACGATAGCGCGTTCACCTTCGTTGACCACCATCAAAGATGACAGGCCTACGGCAACTAAGATAGCTGCAATAATGACAGATAATCTACCCATGTTTAGTTCCTCCCCTGACGAGTTCGGTCGCTACGAGAAGGTCTTCCATCCAGCGGCATGCTCACACTATCTACTATGCTATTAACTGAATCATTGACCGCATCCAACTCAACAGACTTAGTCGGTTTAGTTTGAGTGCGCTGTTCCATTAACTTATCTAACGGCAGATACATCATGTTATTGCCCGACTTAGAGTCGACCAATACCTTATTGGTGCCAGAAAGCACTTTTGACATGGCATCTATGTAGAGACGGTTACGAGTCACTTCTGGTGCCGCCTGGTACTCAGGCAACAACTTCTCGAAACGAGCCACTTTACCGCGAGCCTCTAAGATCTCACGTTCTTTATATGCATTTGCCTGCTGCTCCATACGCTGCACAGTACCGCGTGCCTTAGGCTCGATCTCACGAGAATAAGCCTCAGCTTCACGAATAAAGCGCTGCTCATCTTCCTGAGCGGCGATGGCGTCATCGAAGGCATCTTTTACCTCTTCAGGCGGACGTGCTGGCAAGAAGTTCACGTCACGGATCTCAATACCTAGATTGTAAGGCTTGATGATACGCTCAACTTCTTCCCAAGTATCACGACGGATCTGATCACGACCAGTCGTCAAAATGTCATCCATCCTGTTGTGACCTACGACATAACGCAGCGCACTGTCAGTCGCTTCACGCAAGCTCGAATTGGCATCAACCGCGCTAAACAAATAGCGATAAGGATCGACAACAATATATTGCACATCCAGCTCAACCAGCACGACGTTTTCGTCCGCGGTAAGCATGCTGCCAGAGGCAGGTATAGAGCGAACATTACTCACGTTCACTGGGAAGACCTCATCGATAAAGGTTGCCTTCCACTGCAGGCCCGGCTCTACTTGGCCAATATATTCACCAAAACGTAGCGCCACACCCTTTTCGGCTTCTTTCACCGTATAGAAACCTGAGAGTCCCCACACGACAACGGCGATGCCTAATACAATGATAAAACCTAATGCACTGAAACCACCGCCAGCGCCATTACCTTTACCACCAAAACGCTTAGAAATATTCTTAAATACTTCATCGAGATCTGGTGGCCCTTTGTCATTGCCGTTCTTGTTTCCCCAAGGGTCTTGACCCTTGTTACCGGGCTCGTTCCAAGCCATTTAGCACTCCATAGGTGTATGAAATAAACGAGATTACTAAAAACTACTCTATTGATGCTGTTTCAACAATAAAGGTTTCCAACTCCCCTTGGCTCTGCTTAGCTAATCGGTGCCAATCGGCCTCCAATAAGCGTACAGACACGATACAGTTCCCCAGATCGTCATACTCTTTCTGCTGTATCACATCCAGTCGATAAAACTGGCCAAGATAATGTCCGGCCGTCGCCGGAATAAACAAGGTCAACTCTACTATGGCACGACCAATCAATTGATTGATTGCCTTTTCAAGTAATTCCAAGCCTAAACGCTGTTGAGCCGAAACCCAAACACGCGTTGGGACCCCATCGCCATCATAGTCGATCTTAGGTCCCACTTCTTCCAACAGATCTATCTTGTTACAGACAATGAGCTGTGGAATCTCTTCGGCGCCAATTTCTTTCAGTACTAATTGTACCTGTTCAAAATTGTCGCCCATGTTTTCATCAGCACTATCAACCACATGTAACAGAAGATCCGCTTCGCGAGTTTCCTGTAACGTGGCTTTAAACGCAGCCACCAAGTCATGGGGAAGATGTCTGATAAATCCAACGGTATCAGCCAAAATGACCGAACCGTCTTCTAAGTCCAGCTTACGTAAGGTCGGATCGAGTGTCGCAAACAGCTGATCGGCAGCATAGACCTCGGAAACGGTTAACGCGTTAAACAAGGTTGACTTGCCCGCGTTGGTATAACCCACCAGTGATACTGTGGCTAACTCGCTTCTTTGTCTTGCGCGTCGACTCTGCTCACGCTGTTTATCGACTTTCTCGAGCCGCTTGTTGATGGTCTTAATACGACCACGAAGCAAACGTCTATCGGTTTCCAGCTGAGTTTCACCCGGTCCCCGCAGGCCGATACCCCCTTTTTGACGTTCAAGGTGGGTCCAACCACGGACCAGGCGCGTTGACATGTGGCGCAATTGCGCTAGCTCCACCTGCAACTTGCCTTCATAAGTCCTGGCGCGCTGAGCAAAAATATCAAGAATCAGTGTCGTACGGTCTAAGACCCGGCACTGACAGATCAACTCAAGATTACGCTCTTGTGCAGGACTCAAGGCGTGGTTAAAAATCACCACATTGGCGTCAGTAGCGGCAACCATAGCTGCCAACTCTTCCGCTTTACCTGTACCAACAAAATACTTTCTATCTGGAGAACGACGACTTCCCGTGATCACGCCTACGGTTTCAGCGCCTGCCGATTCGACTAATAAACGAAGTTCGGTAATATCTTCCCTACTGTCTTCATCTGAAAAGTCGACATGGACAAGTACTGCAGCTTCTCCCGCCTCATAGCGTTCAAACAAAAATCGAACTCCTTAGGAAATTACTCAGCACTATCATCATGCGGTGCGTTATAACCGGCAGACTGATTTGGCGTATTATGGTGGCTGCTCACGTTAAATGGACGTGCAGGCACCACAGTTGAGATAGCGTGCTTGTATACCATCTGGCTGACGGTGTTCTTCAATAAAATAACAAACTGATCGAATGACTCAACCTGTCCTTGAAGCTTGATACCATTAACTAGGTAGATAGATACCGGAACGCGTTCACGTCGTAATGCGTTCAAAAATGGGTCTTGTAAAGATTGCCCCTTAGCCATTTGTAATTTCCTTTTTATTAAAATTAATTAAAACCTAATACAGCATCAATTTCTGGTTTGGTTTTAGTATTATATAGAGTGAATGAATTAGCTAGCGACAATGCTCTAATAGTCGCGCCAGATTTGATTCATCACCACTCTCCAGCCAATTTAGATCAGCCCATCCTCGCAACCATGTTAATTGACGCTTAGCCAATTGCCTAGTCGCAACTATGGATTTTTCGACCATAGTATCATAGTCATATTCCCCATCGAGATACTGCCACACTTGGCGATATCCCACACATCTCATCGAAGGCAGGTCTAGATGCAGATCCTCTCGCGCCTTGAGCGCTTGCACCTCTTCGACGAAACCTTGATTTAACATCAATTTAAATCTTTCTGCTATAGCAAGGTGTAGCACTTTACGATCTTTAGGTGCTATACCAAATTGCACCACCTTATAAGGCAAAGCATCAGCCTTAACCTCAGTTAAGGTCGTCAGGCTCTTACCACTAATGCGGTATACCTCTAATGCCCGTGACAGTCGCTGCGGATCATTAGGGTGAATACGCTCAGCAGACACAGGATCTATCTGGCGTAACTGATCATGCAAGGCTTGCCACCCTTTGGTCTCAGCCTCTTTCGCTATCTCAGCCCGAATCGTTTCATCGGCTGGCGGCAATGGAGATAACCCCTCTAATAGCGCCTTGAAATAGAGCATAGTGCCTCCCACCAAGAGTGGTGTTTTACCCGCACTTAAAATCTGCTCTATCTCTGCTATCGCATCGCTGCGAAAATCCGCCGCCGAATAACTTTCGCTCGGGTCACGAATATCGATCAAACGATGAGGTGCACGACTGAGCTCTTCCTGGGTCGGTTTAGCACTGCCGATATCCATACCACGGTAGATAAGCGCCGAGTCCACCGAGATGATCTCGCAATTATGCTCTTCGGCCAAAGCCATCGCAAGCGCAGTCTTACCCGACGCGGTCGGTCCCATCAGGGTGATAATTGTCGGCTGACTCTCGCTATTCACTCGTTTGCTCACCTAACCATTCTTGCCAAGGCAAAGCCTTAGCCATAGATAAAATGTCTTGCTGCTGCGACTCGGGTAATCCCATAAGTTCAGCCCACAGCGCACTGGCAGAACTAAACTGGCCGCTCGACTGTTCAACCAACCAATTAATCAGCGCATCGGTCGTGGGCTCTTCGAAGCGTATCCACTGTAAAAACTCAGGAACCACGCTCGCCAGCTGACTCTGCCTTAGATATGGGGGCACTTTTTTAATTATCAACTGGCCAAGACGAATAGTTAGCTCTAGGCCTAATTTTCTAATTAGCGGCTCACGCTCAAGCAGGGTTTGTTGCCAATCTTCATCGACTTTCACCGACACAGGCATTAAGAGCGGCTGACCTATCAGCCCCGATGCCAGCTTGGCCGATATCTGTTGCCGAGCAACTTCGCGCGCCACGCTAGATAAACCAAGCAAAGCCAATTCGGCTCCTCGCACCAGCAGCCAATAGCGGCCGTCTAGCACCTGTGGCATCTGCGGCTGATTAGCTGTAGCCTGATGGTTTACTTGACCAGGAGTGGTCATCAACTGAGCATAACTATCGACTGCCGCCTGGCTTGGGAGCTCGGTACTGGCATAACTTCGGCCGCGACTGCTCGTCTGGCGCTGACTGCTGTAACCCTGGCCGTGAGACTCGCTGATTCGAGCGTCGCCATACTCCCTCCCGCTCTCTCCCCGTTGAGACTCAGACGTCAACGGCCTGATATAAGCGGTTTGCGTCTCTGCAGCGGGAACATTGGCAGGCCTAGCGAATGCAGGTTCAAAACTCAGTTCGCTACTTTGGCGCAGCGCCGACTCTAGGGCTTGCAAGATAAAATCATGCACATAGCGGCTCTCATGAAAGCGCACCTCATGCTTGGCCGGGTGCACATTCACATCAACCTGATGGGGATCCAAGCTCAACATCAACACAAAGGCTATCTGCTCGCCCTGTAGTTGCTGTGCAAACGCCTGACGCACAGCGTGATTCACCAAACGGTCACGCACCAAGCGGCCATTAACATAAAAATATTGAGTATCGCCGACAGGCATCTCACTGTTGGGAGACTGAATGTAACCACTCAAGCTCAAGCCGTTATGCTCACAGTCGACCTTTAGGGCATTCTCGGCAAAAGCCTTACCGCTAACTTGACCCAGACGTTGCAGATACTGGGCTTCGGTCTTCGCTGGACGATAGTTACGCACCTGTTTGCCGTTGTGCTTAAGCGTAAAGTGAATCTCGCTACGCACTAAGGCAATACGCTTAAGCCATTCATCGATATGGGTAAATTCGGTTTTGTCACTCTTTAGAAATCGGCGCCTGGCTGGTGTGTTGAAAAACAGGTCCGCCGCTTCGACCGTGGAACCCACAGGATGGGCAGCTGGTATCACCTTAACCGCCATCTCTGAGCCTTCGGCGTAGGCTTGCCAGGCTTCTGCTTGCTTTTGGGTACGAGAGGTAAAGGTTAATCTGGATACCGAACTGATACTGGCAAGGGCCTCACCGCGAAAACCAAAACTCAAAATAGCGTCAAGATCGTCTAATGAGGTCAACTTAGAGGTGGCATGGCGCGACAACGCGAGACTGAGCTCCTCTTTGGGAATACCCGAGCCATTATCTGTGATCTTAATAAGCTTACTGCCGCCCTTATCAATCTCGATATCGACACGTGTGGCACCCGCATCCAGGCTGTTTTCAACTAACTCCTTGATAACAGATGCCGGACGTTCCACCACCTCCCCGGCGGCTATCTGGTTAGCCAATTGAGGAGGCAAAACTCTAATCGTCATCTTGGATCCTTAAGCCCTTGGAATAATCAGCTTTTGGCCAATAAACAAGGTATTCGACTTGAGCTTATTGGCTTTTTTAATGCTGGCAATTGAAACCTGATAACGATGGGCAATCACAGATAAAGACTCACCGGCGGCCACTTTATGCTTGAAACCGCTCTTGCTCGCCAGCAGGGTATGTGCGGGCGGATTATTCTCGAAATAACGCACCACACCTTTATGAACGGCATTGGCGATATTGTTTTGATGATCGCGCTGGGTCAACAGACGCTCTTCTCTATGATTCGAAATAAAGCCTGTTTCGACCAGAATGGAAGGAATATCTGGCGACTTGAGCACCGCGAAACTCGCCGCCTCAGGCTTATGCTTGTGCAGACGCGTCACCTTGCCCAAGTTGTCTAGTACGTCGCCGGCAATGTTGTGGCTGATCGCCATCGATCTATCCATGGACATATCCAGCAGCGTCATAGCCAAATACTGCTCATTGTCGGTGTTTTGAATAATTTCACCGGCTCCACCAAGCAGTTCAGAATGTTTCTCTTTTTGCTCTAACCAACGACCAATTTCACTGTTGGCCCGGCGCATCGACAGCACCCATACCGAGGCGCCGTGAGGCTGAGGAGAAGTAAAGGCATCTGCATGGATAGAGATCAGCAGATCCGCCTTGCTGTTGCGGGCAATCTCCGAGCGCCTATTCAGGTTGACGAAGTAATCGCCGGTGCGGGTCATGACGGCGCGCATACCTGGGGTGGCATTAATTTTGGCCTCCACCTTTTTAGCGATCTGCAGCACCACCTTTTTCTCATAAGTGCCTTTGGGCCCAATGGAACCTGGGTCATCGCCACCATGTCCCGCATCAATGGCCACGATAACATCCCTAAGCTCTTGCTGTGGCTCCGCTTTTACCGTTTTCTTATTAACACTATCCCCTTCAAGATCCACGACCAGGCGGTTACCATAGGGGGCTGTGGGTGCCAATGAAAATAAGTTAGCTTTAGCAGGCTTCACCAGATCAATCACCAACCTCAGCGTTCCCTTCTTCGGCGGTTTACTAACACGTACCCGTTTTACCAGCTTACTGTTATTTTCAATCTTACTTAGATCTAGGCCCGTGGCCGTGGTCGCAAGATCCACGACCAAACGATAGGGACTGGTCAGGGTGAAGTGGGTGTATTTTGGCGGCTCACGCAGATCAAACACCACACGTGTCGATTCAGGAGCCGCCCAGATGCGTACACCTTCCAGCTTATTTGCACTATAGGCAATGGAAGGAATACAAAGTAGGACAATCAATAATATACGTTTTATTAGTGATTCAGTTCTTATCATTATTATGTATAACTATCTAACAAAATCTCGCCGGCACGCGATTGCGCCGTCAGTGTGACCTCGCGGCCCTGTTGATGATATTGAATATCGATCGCCAGATCAGCCTCAGGCAAGAGCCCTACGCCCTTGTCAGGCCACTCAACGATACACAGGCTCGACTCAGTGAAATAATCTCTAATCCCCATGAATTCAAGTTCTTCAGGATCACTTAACCGATACAGATCAAAATGATACACATCTATATCACCCAACTCATATGGCTCAACCAGTGTATAGGTAGGGCTCTTTACCGCGCCCTTATGCCCTAGGCTTTGGATCAAACCACGGCTAAATGTGGTTTTACCTGCGCCCAATTCACCGCTCAAATAGAGAGTTAATGGCGGCTTAATCGCACTGGCTAACCTTTGACCTAAACTAACGGTTTCTGCTTCATTTTCAAGATAAACTTTCACTGTTCTCATCGTATCTATCACTAATTCAGGACAAACCTTTTTTGAGCCAGATACTTTAACCTAAACCGGCGTTTATCTAAACAAACATTAGCGCATTTTAATCTGGTTAGAGCCTGTTAATCTTTCCTGATTGTTTTTGCAGCAGCTTGTTGGCCAATTGTACAAGGCTGAGCCAGTAAAGTTTTTATCTACACCGGCTGGCGATAATGCCGTACAAAGGGGTCATCCAAATGCCCCCTGAAAGACCAACGGGCCCTGAGCTAAATCTTATCAACCAGGGCGCGAATATGTTCAAACAGGTCACAGGCCAACATCCCCCGTTCCCCCTTTTCAGCAGCAAAATCAGCCGCCACACCATGAACCACCACTCCTGCACTGGCGGCGTCCATCATAGGCATCCCTTGCGCCATTAAGGCTGCAATAATCCCGCCCAATACGTCACCACTGCCGCCGCTCGCAAGCCCCGGATTACCCACAGGCGCCACATGGCAATTTTTGCCATCATAAATCAAGGTACCAGCACCTTTTAGCACGACAACGCCACCATACTTGGCCTGTAACTTGTAGACGGCAGCGAACCTATCCGCCTCCACCTCTGCAATACTTATCTCCAAAAGACGGGCGGCCTCGCCACTGTGGGGCGTCAACACCCAATTGCTTTGCTTAGTCGGCTCTAATGCCAACAAATTCAGCGCATCGGCATCCATCACGCAGGGTTTATCGCTCAACCCCGTTGCCTTGAGCAAGTTGTAACCCCAGTCGCGTTTACCCAGCCCTGGACCAATCAGCAAAATATCCGCCCAGCCCAGACGCTGATACACCTCCATATCCACCAGCTCGCAGCCCCAGAACATGATTTCCGGACGACCCGCATTCACTACGGTCAAATGTTCAGGCCTTGAGATCACTGCCACTAAGCCCGCGCCAGCCCTTAGACAGCTCTCAGCCGCCAATCGAGGCGCCCCGGCCATCCCAAAGTCACCGCCGATCACTGTGACTTTGCCGCAGGCGCCTTTATGACTGTTCTTTGCCCTAGCGGGCAAACCGAGATCAGTAAGACGGTAAGCGATATTAGTCACCTTAGATTCGGGTAAGAAGGGCTGTAAGCCAATATCGGCAAACCAGAGTCGCCCTACACAATCTCTTGCCTTACCTGTGATTAGGCCCTGTTTGGGCGCGCCAAAAGTCAAGGTGACATCAGCTCTAACGGCCAACAAACCTGCGCCAGTATCGACATCGATTCCTGAGGGAACATCGAGTGACAAGATCCAAGGCGAGTAACTTTGCATTAAGGTGATGATATCAACAAAGGGCGCACGAACCTCGCCTTTAACCCCTGTGCCCAACAGGCCATCAACCACGACCTCAGCCTCTTTTAAGGCGTCTTTGTAATCGGTTAATTGATGCCCACCGGCAGCCAAAAAAGCCGCCTTGGCATAATTGACCCCCTCACCTAACTCGGTACGCTCGACGGCATACAAGGAGACATCACAGCCAGATTCGAGCAGCAAGGTCGCGCAAATGTAAGCATCAGCCCCGTTGTTGCCATAGCCGGCCAATACCAGAATTTTGTTATTGAGCTTCCCTTCGCGCTGTAATAGCTCGAAAGCCGATTGACCTGCCTTGCCGATCAATTCGCATAAACTTGCCTCACCGGACGCGATCATGCGCGCTTCGGCTTCCCTTATTGCTTGCGCCGTATATAACGCAGATGGAAGCTGCCCGTCACTAAACAACATCTGGAATCTCCTTTACAAATCTCATCTTTTCGGGCTCCCTAGCCAATCTCTTAAGCATATTCGATATTTGAGCTTTTAATCGCCAATAGATTCATGTCAAACAGCACTGAATGATAGAAGTTTGATCTGGCACAAGAAATCGCGGCCTAAAACAACAGGGAGACTCAAAAGACTTGAGAGGCAGTTATCGCCACCCAGACAACAAATAGCCCCCTAATAGCCATAATCAGTTAGATTACTATCACAACAACTGGCTTTAACAGGGATGATTACGCAAATAAAAAAGAAAGGTAAGAACAAAAAAGCGATTTAAAATAGGGGGGTGCACGATAAAACACTCAATATTTAGCATCACAAACAAAAAAGGCGCACAAGGCACCTTTTTTAACAAGCGTTACAACATATTGCCGGGTTAAATATCTTCCATTCTCAGGCTGCTATGCACCAGACGTTGTTGCTGGATCTTTTCGACACGCACCAGATCATTTAAAGCATTTTTCACATCACCCGGCACAGAGGATTCGGCCGTCTTCTCAAACAGACCGATCAAACGATTATCCAGATCCAGGTGCAACTCTAACAGATCATCTTCATTCATATTGGCCGCAGGAATCACCTCCTGGCAGCGTTTGATAAAGTCTTCGAACACGATATCGTTGTACCACAGCTCTAACAGACGAGATGGTGCCTCTTCGATGTAATCATCTATCTTCTGAGACACTTCTTTTTCATGTTGCTGCAAATACTCCAGCATCAACTTCACACGAGAAGAATCTACAGCACTATGCAAACGCGCATACAGACGGGCCATTTCCAAGCGACACTTAGAGACATATGCCAACTGTTCATTAAGTTGTTGAAATCTCATCTTACCTTCTCCAATCGATGCCAATTCTAGGCGTTAGTACTGACTTGATTTCATTATGGAAGTATTTATCCCAGTTTTTTTTGAACAATGTCATAGTTTGGGCACTTCTGGAGTCGCTACATTAGACAAGCTTAAAGAATTTTATCTCACATCACGCAAATGCAAATTTTGTGATCTTCTCACCGCAGTCTTGCCAATAGTCGCTAATTTAGGGGCTTTGGCAACCTACTTGCCCGGCAACAACTGGTTTAGATTGAATCCGGTATATTGCATAAAAATTCATCCTCCGCGTCGGACAGCCACTTGTTAAGGCGCGAGAAACCTAGACACTTTCTAGCGACTGCAATGAACGCCTATAACACTATGCCCCCCGGCTTTAAGTGAAAACGTATCTACGCCAGCAATACAAAAGCGGCACCCATTGGGTGCCGCCTTACGAGTATTCAACTTGCGATTAAGCGCGGTTTATTTGTCGAATAAGCCTGACGTGGCAATTTTACGCGCATAGCGGTGGCCAGAGTGGTCTTCGTTATTGACGTTGAAATATACAATCACTAGGTCTCGGCTAGGTGATACATATAAACCTTGAGTCATCAAACCACCTTTCCACATATCGCCATCAGCCCAAAGTACATCCCACTGGCGGCTGTTAGCAACGATATCGGTAGAACCTAAATAGTCTTCCATAACAGCGCCATCGAAGCCTTTCATAAAGAATTCGTGAGAACGTTTTTCAGTTTGAATGCGTTTTAGAATGTCATCTGAAACTACTTGTTCGGTAGCGATTTTGTTCCAGCTTGGCGTGTAAAGCATACCAAAGCGTGCGAAGTCTCTCAGGTTGCTAGAGATTAAACCATGAGCCGCCACAATACCGTCTGTAGTCATGTGTAACTGTAGCGAACCTTCAGCGCCCACTTTTGACCATACTCGGCGGTCAAATATTTGATGCCAACGTTCATGCTCTACTTCTTCAGCAATAAGCACTAACATTTGAGTGAGGCCTGAAGCGTACTGAAAAGACAAACCTGGTTCTTCTTTAGCTTTAGTGCTTTTAAGTACTTCTGCCAAAGTTTCTAAACCGTGTTTTTCATTAGGGAAACCAAATTCAGCTTCATAAACACGGCGTGCCACGTTATTGGGATCAAAGCGAGACTCGCTGGTATCTTCCAAATCCATACCGGTCGCCATATCCAAGATATCGCGTGTGGTAATGCCGTCCCAATCGGTGCCTTTAAAATAAGTTAAGTAGTTAGTTACTGGGGCATTTTCGTCAATTTTGCCTTCACTGATAAGCATGTCGATCAATAAACTAGCGGTAGGTTTCGCTGAAGACATCCAAACATGAACATCCTCTTGGCGCATCCGTGGGTATTTTTCGTATACGATATTGCCTTTGTGCACCACGAGGAAACCCTGGGCACCATCAGATTGCTCTAAAAACTGATCCAGCGTCAGCGGCCCTTTTAACTTACTCTCTGACGTCATGTCAGATTTTATTAAGCCCACTTCAGGCATTGGCTTTTGACCCAATGGCATCACCGCTTGGCGAGCGGGTAACACTGCCGTAGGTAAAAACTCAGAAGCGCGCATGTTGAAATAAGCAGAAATATCACCGCCTAAAAACAGCTCGCCATAGTTTGCCTCACGGGTGGCCTTCTCGAGCTCTATTGGAAAACCATTTTTAAACTCAATAAGAGGTGTTTTATCTTGAGCCATCGCTTGCGGCAAAACGCAAGCAAACGCAGAGGCTAAAAGCACAGATTTGGAGACTTGACTAAACTTTTTCATGATGAATCCTATAAACAATATCTTGTTTCATAAAGTCTATAAGCCATAGCGGCCTTATAAGCTTAAAGCTAAATACCTAGCCACCAGCCGTTATTTTGCTTGCCAGTTAGGTGCACGTTTTTCAGCAAAGGCGGTAGCACCCTCATTGGCATCTTCAGTAGCCATTAGCCATTCAAACGCTGCTTTCTCAAGTTTCACTGCTTCAGGCAGTGGTAGATCTAAGCCGTTCATTACGGTAGATTTCATTTTCTGTACGGCAAGTGGTGCCGAACTGACGATATCTTTGGCGATCTGCTCACATTTCGCCATTAACTCTTCAGCGGGAACCATGTGATTAACTAAGCCAAGACGTAGCGCTTCTGGGGCATCGATGCGGTTACCTGTGTAAAGCAATTCCAGCGCGTTGCCCAGAGGGATCACGCGTGGTAAACGTTGGGTACCGTGACCACCAGGGATCCAGCCAAGACGAATCTCACCAAAACCAAAGTGTGCATTATCGGCACACACGCGGATATCCGCTCCTAAAGCTTGCTCCAAACCACCACCGTTACAGTGGCCGTGAATAGCCGCAATAACAGGTTTTGTCATGGTCATAAGACGTGGGTATAGGCGGTCAACAAAACCATCGGCCGCAGGAGAGTTCACCCATTTGATATCAGTGCCCACACAGAATGCGCGACCTTCACCGCTGATGATACCAACACGCAGCGTTGGGTCGTTTTCCAGCTCATCCCAGGCATCGGCGATCGCATTATAGGTTTCACCATCACAGGCATTCATCACCTCAGGACGGTTGATTTTTACATGCACAATACCCTTGTTCTTTTCGACGATTACTTTACTCATAATATTTTCCTCAATACTTACCTGTGAAAATTAATATTTTTTGTAATTAGGTTTACGTTTTTCGGCAAATGCAGTCATGCCTTCGCGCTGATCTTCTGTACCAAACAGGCCATGGAATAAGCGACGCTCAAGGTTAAGCCCAGGTGCCAGTGGCACTTCGGCTTGTTGGTTAACGGCTTCTTTACCCGCTAACACGGCTAAACGGGGGTTGCTGGCAATGGCACTTGCTACAGCCATGGCTTCATCGAATAATTGACCGTCTTCAACGACTTTAGTGATCAAGCCGATGCGCTCTGCTTCTTCGGCGCTGAAAGATTTGCCAGTCAGGATGTAATACATGGCCTTGGCTTTGCCTACCGCACGCGTTAATCGAGCCGGACCACCGCCGCCAGGAATCACGCCTAGCGTCACTTCAGGTAAGGCAAATTTAGCGGTGCTATCGGCAATGATGATGTCGCACATCAAAGCGATTTCGGTGCCGCCACCAAAGGCAAAACCACGCACAGCTGCCACTACTGGTTTACGCAGCTTAGCCACTTGGTCCATATAGGCCGCAAGGTTGCCACGATAAGCCGAATCAAAGTCTTGTGAGGCAATCCACTTTAGGTCTGCGCCAGCACAAAAGGCTTTGTCGCCACCCGCCAGTACCATGCAGCCTATCGCGTCATCTGCATCGAAGGCTTTCAGTGCATCGGTCACATCCATTTCTACTTGTTCGTTCAAGGCATTTAATGCTTCAGGGCGATTAAAAGTCACCACTCCCACATTGCCAATCTGTTCTGTAGTTACATATTTGTAGGTCGCCATCTTTAGCTCCTGATTAATTACTAATTCTTTACAAGTTTTTGATATTGAGTTGAAAATCGCGTCAACAATGAGCTTATGACTCGATTGGAGGCAGTCGTTCTCTCAATACTTTTTTCGAAATTCTGTCTAGGGTTGAGCGTGGAAAGCTCGCTACAATCATCACGCTTCTGGGGACTTTGAAATCCGCCAGTTTTTCACGACAGTGGGCTATCACTCTCTCACTCACTTGCTCATGTTTGAGTTTTTTGCCTTCATCACTCAGTGAAACAAATGCAACTGGGACTTCACCTAACATGTAGTGCTGCTGACCAACCACGGCACACTCCATCACCAAACCGGTTTCATCTATGGCAGTTTCGATCTCTAGTGCAGCAACGTTTTCACCGCCAACTCGCAACATATCTTTGTAACGCGCGACATAATGCAGCCAGCCTTGCTCATCGATGCGGATGATGTCGCCGGTATCGAGAGCGCCACTCTTATCGAACGCTTCCGCGGTATGGTCTGCTTGTTGGTAATATTCTTTAAACAGCGTCACGCCGCGCTCGCCACGCACGAACAAGAGACCTTGCTCGCCTGGCCCGGCTAAACGCCCATCTTCTTCCTTACGAATTTCGATATCGTAGAAGGGTGAAGGACGGCCAATGCTCCCCGCAGGACCTGGGTGAAACGGGTCGGTCACTATGCAAGCAGAGAGGGTTTCCGTCATGCCCCACATCGCCATAATTTGTACACCAAACTCTTTTTCAAGCTCGGGCATCAGCTCAAGCCCCATCATCACTCGGACTTTATGGTCTGAAGGCACTGGCTTACCTTTAAGCGCTTTAAAAGCGAAAGGAATCATAGATATCCAAGTGATATCATGAGCAACACAAGCATCCCAAAAACGCGATACTGAGAATTTAGGCTGCACAACGACAGTACCGCCGACCCACAAGGTGCTTAATAAACTGATCTGCGCGTTGGCATGAAACAGGGGGAGAAAGAGTAAAGTTCTGTCGTCGTTATTTAAACGCAGGTTGGTTGACATCGACTTACCCGCCCACAATGCATTGGCATTGCTCCACATGGTGGGTTTAGGGCGTGAGGTGGTGCCTGATGTAAACTGAACCGCAAAATTACGCTCAGGATCGCTCGTCAGCTCAGGAGTGGGCTCATTGCACGCGAGATCGGCAAAAGATTCTGTATGTAAAGTGGCAACAGCTTTTGGTGTCATCTCCCCAGAGACAATCACGGGCGTTAAGTCGCCGCATGCTTCACGCACCACATTTGCATAGTCTGCTGACGTGATCGCACACACAGGGTTCATGACCTGCGCGAAATAGTGAACATTTTCCGCCACTGAGCGCGTATTGGTCGTCACCGGCACAGCACCAAGATAGGCACAGGCAAACCAAGCGATAAGAAAATCAGGAGAATTGTCAAAATGCATTAAGACAAATTTTCCTTCACTTACCCCGCGCTTTTTCAGTCCGGCTGCAACCTGCTTGGCTGCAAGTGATAACTCCGCATAAGTCCAAGATTGACTTGGGCTGTCATCGAAAGGAGACCAAACAACAAACGGCTTGTCTGGTTGGCGCTCAACCCATTGGTTCAGCAGCCAAGCAACGTCCATACAACGAAACTGTTCCAATTTAGAGGCTTTATGTTCGTTTACTTTCATCGACTTATTCTCCTTTCAACGATAATTGGCGAAATGAACCTTAAAGACTAAGGATTACGTTTCTCTACATAGATAACGTGGTGAGCGACGCATACAACTTGACCATGTTGGTTAGTGGTCACTTTCTCTTCAGTGATCAAACCGTGAGTCGGGCGTTTAGGATGATCTTTTTTCTCAATCACAGTCATGGTGACTTGAATGGTGTCACCTTCAAACACAGGGTTTGGATAACGGATTTTGTCGTAGCCGTAAGACATGCCATGTGGATTTAATGGCTCACCTTGAATGCATAAACCCGTGCTGATACTAAATGTCGCGTTGCCATGGATAATCGGCTTTTTAAACGGTTGTGTCTTACACCACTCAGCATCTGTGTGGTGTGGCATCCAGTCACCCGAATGCATTGCGTGCATAACAAAATCAGTTTCTGTAATGGTTCTGCCTGCAGTCGTACGTGTTTCGCCGATTTCAAAATCTTCAAAGAATTTGGCTACTTCTTTATACTTCGCTACTTCACTCATATCTGTTCTCTCTTTTTGAATTCTGCATGTCGCAGAATTTAAGGAAATTTAGCTTGGCATCGAACATCTGCACCATGCCATCTGGCTGAGCCTATCCTCGCTGAATATCAATAGCGGGGTAGGCTCAATCACTTGGGGTTATGCCGTAGGAGTTCGCTTGGTCACAAACAACTCATGCTCAACATAAGCCACGGTGTCGCCGCGTTGGTTAGTGGTCACTTCGGTCTGTGTTATCAGGCCGTGTGTTTTCTGCTTAGGATGGTCTTTCTTCTCAATGATGGTGACTTCTACCTTGATAGTGTCCCCAGGAAAGACAGGCGCTGGATAACGCACTTTGTTGAAGCCGTAAGCCATGATGTTTGGATTTTCTGAAGAAGACTGGAAAATCAAACCAGTACTGACACAGAAAGTCAGATTGCCGTGGGCAATACGCGTTCTAAATGGTTGCTCTTTAGCAAATTCTTCGTTGGTGTGATGCGGTTGCCAGTCACCACTGTGCATGGCATGCATGACAATGTCGGTTTCCGTAATGGTGCGTGCGTTAGTGACAAAGCTTTCGCCAATTTCGAAATCTTCAAAAAACTTATGATCTGACATGATATTTACCCTCTATTTGAATTTGAAAACCCAACCTGGCCATAGCCTTATAGATACACCCAGGTTGGTATTACATCTTTTCGCTTGATGTGATTAACGTGGAAGTCCAACGGCTTTCGCTGCAACCAGTGCTTGCACTTCTTCTTCGCTATAGCCAAGGCCAGTTAGCGCAGACATAGTGTGCTCGCCAACTTTAGGTGGGTTTTGCGGCTTAACCTTGTTAATGCCGTTACCTTCAACCTGGATTGGGCTATCAATGGTGCGGATACCGTCAGTACCCTCTACTTCAGGGAAGCAGCCATTGGCGATCATGTGCTCGTCACGAGTACACTCTTCAGTGGTTTGCACCACGCTGAAGTTGACTCCGAACTCTTTTAGGCGTGCTTTTACCTTAGCGAGATCATGCTGGCCAACAATCGCTTGCATCTCATCAAACAGCGCTTGATGGTTTACCGCGCGCTGCTCAGGCGTTGCGAAGCGCTCATCACCTTTTAAGTGATCCGCGCCGAAGGCATCGCGCAAGTTATCAACGTTGTTTGGGTTCAGCTCAACGATAATGACATAACGGTTATCTTGGGTTTTGAACACACCACCAGTGACTGGGTTTGGCCACTCTTCACGGTGATACTTCTTCATCGCTGGTGCGCCAACTAATGCGGCCTGCATCATGCTTGAGTTAGCCCACAAGCCGTTATTCATCAGAGAGGTAGAGACTTTAGAGCCTTTACCGGTACGCTCTTTATGGAAAAGGCCTGTCATTACTGCACTGAATAGCGCCGTGGCGGTATTCAAGTCGCCGGTGCCAACTGGGAGCGGAACTGGGCCAGCTTCTTTCGGACGCAGCTCTTCCATAATGCCTGTACGTGCATACCAAGCTGTCATATCAAAGCCTGGGGCATCTTTGTCTGGACCTTCCAAACCGAAACCGTTAATCCAGGCGTATACGATTTCTGGATTGACCGCTTTGATATCTTCGTAGGTGTGCTTAAGGTGTTTTTGCACATTACGTGGAGAGTTAGTTAAGAACACATCCGCCGTCGCGACTAACTTAAGTAACGCCGCCTGTGCTTCTGGCTGTTTCAAATCCAGAGCCACTGACTTCTTAGTGCGATTCTGTGTATAGGTGGTGTAGGCTATTTTGCTTTTTGGCATGCCAGCAACCATGTGACCATAGCGCCATGGGTCGCCTGCTAGCGGTTCAATCTTAATCACTTCAGCACCGTGGTCGGCAAGCATTACGGTTGCAGATGGTGCAGCTGCCATTGATGCAACTTCAATTACTCGGATACCTTCTAGAATTCCAGCCATTGTGGAGTCTCCTAATTTGAACTAAATCTACAAAACCTACGCATTAATAAATCTATTGATTGCAATGTGTTGGCTTAACTAAAAATCCAGTACAACTTGATTGTTCAACGCACCTTGGTTGCAAAATGAACTCAAGTGACTGATTACGTGAACCGGCCAAAACAGCAGGGACCATAGTTGGGGTGATAAAATCGCAATGTTAATTTGCATTGTGATTCTGCCTCCCCTTCTCGATTCACCAGAAAGTAGTCAATGTATGATTAGGTCCTCCTCAAGCTAGCGGGGGGAACTCATCTTTGTTGCCATCTCTCCGTCTTGTGATTAATTTATGCCAGTTTTTAATATACGAACAATACAATTTGAAGGACCCAATCCTTCAAGCAACTTTTGGTAACTGAGCATGCTTTAGCCGATAAGCCAGGATTCAAAGGAGCTAGATTCAATCGAGCAAGTGCCGCTGACGGCAAACTCAGAGATAAATCGAAGTAAGATGCTTTGCTGTAAAAAACAAAGGGTGTGAGAAAAAGCTTGCTGGGGCATATTGGCTGGCCCCATACCTCTGCAAGATACGCCCAGCGCAGCATACAGAGAGTCAACTGAGCTAATGTTGCCGATAGTGGCAAAAACACATAAGTGAAATAACGTGCTTCTATGGGATTAAAAACTTTAGATGGGAAATTTGCAGCAACATATAGAGTTAGACGCATAAGCCCTACAAACTGGACCTAAGCCTTGGCAAGGTATCGCCCTTACTCTGCACAAAGCAGCAACTGAGCTAATGTCGTGATTAATTTTAAAGGGGAAGTTAAAACCGAAAAGAAGATTGGAGCGACATATCGGCTTAGAATCAAACAACCGATGACCTATACCTTGGCAAGGTATCGCACTTACTCTGCACAAAGCAGCAACTGAGCTAATGTGGTGACTAATTTCAAAGTGGGAGTTAAAACTGAAAAGAATATTGGAGCAACATATCGGCTTAGAAACAAACAACCGATGATCGATACCTTGGCAAGGTATCGCTATTACTCTTCGCAAAGCAGCAACTGAACTAATGTCGTGATTAATTTTAAAGGGGGGAGCTAAAACTGAAAAGAAGATTGGAGCGACATATCGGGTTCGAACCGATGACCTATACCTTGGCAAGGTATCGCTCTACCAACTGAGCTAATGTCGCATAAATCTTTAAACTTGGAGCGACATATCGGCTTCGAAACAAACAACCGATGACATAAACCTTAGTAAGGTATCGCCCTTTTGCTCTATACAAAGAGTCAACTGAGCTAATGTCGCATAAAATTTGGAGCGACATATCGGGTTCGAACCGATGACCTATACCTTGGCAAGGTATCGCTCTACCAACTGAGCTAATGTCGCATAAAATTTGGAGCGACATATCGGGTTCGAACCGATGACCTATACCTTGGCAAGGTATCGCTCTACCAACTGAGCTAATGTCGCTTAAAATCTGTGAGTCTGGATATTGGTGTAACCAAACTTTTGTAATTTGGAGCGACATATCGGGTTCGAACCGATGACCTATACCTTGGCAAGGTATCGCTCTACCAACTGAGCTAATGTCGCATAAATTTTTTCGAGCTAAATTAACTGTCATCATCAACAAAAGGTATCGTCTTTCACCTTTTATCAACTGAGCTAATGTCGCATTTCAATCTCTACCAACGAACACGCTAGTAAAAAGTTGAGGCCGCATTATAGGAGAATTTCGCCCCTCTGCAACCCCCTAATTTAAAATTTTCTATCGTTTGGTCAAATTTTAAATACTTTCTCGCGATAATATTGCAGTTCGGCAATCGACTCTTGAATATCAACCAAGGCTTGGTGAGTCCCCTGCTTCTTGAAACCGTTCATCACCTCTGGCTTCCAGCGACGCACTAACTCTTTGACTGAACTCACATCAATATTGCGGTAATGGAAATAATCTTCCAAGGCTGGCATGTAACGATTCATAAAACGCCTGTCCTGGCCAATGCTGTTACCACACATGGGTGAAACACCTGCCGGGACATGTTGTGAAAGAAAGGCTATCGTCTGCTCTATGGCATCTTGCTCACTAAAGTCACTCGCTTTGACTCTTTCGATCAAGCCTGACTCGCCATGGTGCTTCTGATTCCAATCATCCATGGCGGCTAATACATCTTCACTCTGATGAATTGCAATCACGGGCCCTTCGGCCAATATGTTTAACTCTTTATCTGTCACGATTGTCGCGATTTCAATAATTCTATCAACCTCAGGCTCTAACCCTGTCATCTCAAGATCTACCCAAATCAGATTCGTTTCATCTGCAGCCATATATCTGCCTTATCAATGCGTGTTTGCCTAAATTCAGGCTTTTTTATTTAAGACCGTGTATCATACTGCTTTTTTAGATGACACAAAATAACCTTATTTTGACGATGACGATATTGTGAGTAAGAAGAAACCCCTAAGCCAAGGTCAACGCCGTCGCATGCGTGCCAATCAAGAGAAGCGTTTGCAGCGAAAAGACACCGAAAACGCCACCGTTGAGTTACAGGATAGCTCACTGGGACCAGAGCAGCTCGGCACCGTCATTTCTCGTTTCGGTCAACATGCTGATGTTGAAACAGAAAGCGGCGAACTGGTTCGCTGTAATATTCGCCGAAACATTCAAAGCTTGGTCACTGGCGATAAAGTCATTGTTCGTCAGGCCACGGAAACCAGCGCCACCATAGCTGGCGTCGTCGAAGCCGTTCATCCTAGGCACTCGTCACTCTCACGCCCGGATCTGTATGATGGCATCAAGATTATCGCCGCTAATATCGACCAGATCCTTATTGTGTCGTCAGTGGTCCCTAGTTTTACGACCCAAATTATCGACCGCTATCTCGTTGCTGCCGAAGACACAGGCATAGCCCCTGTCATCATACTCAATAAGATCGATCTGCTTAGCGACGAAGAGGCTCCTCAGGTCGAAGCGGCGCTAAAGCGGTATCAGGCCATTGGCTACTCCGTCTATCAAGTCAGTAGCAAGTCAGGCGAAGGGGTTGAAGCCATTAAAGCCCTGTTAAAAGATAAGGTCAGCGTATTTGTTGGTCAATCGGGTGTGGGTAAGTCTTCGCTTATTAATGCTCTGTTACCAGAAGCTGAATTGATCACAGGTGATGTATCTGAAACATCAGGCTTGGGTCAACACACCACTACCACGGCCAAACTGCTGCATTTCCCCAGCGGCGGCGATCTGGTGGACTCTCCGGGTGTACGAGAATTTGCCCTATGGCACTTGCCTGCCGAGCGCGTAGGCTGGTGCTTTATTGAATTTAGAGATTACCTCGGCACCTGTAAGTTCAGAGACTGTAAACATAAAAATGACCCGGGCTGCGCCATCACCCAGGCTTTCGAGGAGGGTAAAATCTCCCAAGACAGATACAACAACTATCATCGTATAATCGATAGCCTAGATGAGCAGCGCCATGCCCGTCATTTCAGAAACGACACCGATTAACTGGGCCTGTTGTTCTTTGCTTAAACTTGAGAGATCAACAGACCCTAAAGTAAGAACAGCCAGATTGGATTTGAAGGAAAACATACTGTGGACAAATTGAAGATTGCCTTGCAATACATAATGCCAAAGCACCTGCTATCACGACTCGTGGGTAAACTGGCAGCCGCCGAACTCGGCGCAGTGACCACAAGTGTAATTAAATGGTTTATCAAGCAATATAAAATAGACATGAGTGAAGCCGCCGCAAGCGAACCTGAAGCCTATGCCAGCTTCAACGCCTTCTTCACTCGCGCCTTAAAGCCCGGTATCCGTCCTCTGTGTGATGATGACGACTATATCGTCCATCCGGTAGATGGTGCGGTCAGCCAGTGTGGTCCCATCAAAGAGGGTCGCATCTTTCAGGCCAAGGGACATGAATATTCATCACTTGCCCTTTTAGGCGATCAAAGTGATGATGCCAAACGCTTCGAAGGCGGTGACTTTGCCACTATCTATCTGGCACCTAAGGACTACCACAGAATTCACATGCCCATCAAAGGCACTTTGTCTAAGATGACCTATGTACCGGGCGAACTGTTTTCGGTTAACCCTCTGACGGCGGAAAATGTTCCAGGTCTATTTGCCCGCAACGAGCGTGTGGTCGCCATCTTCGAAACCGAAATTGGTCCTATGGCCATGGTATTAGTAGGTGCGACGATCGTCGCCAGCATAGAAACCGTCTGGGCTGGCACAGTCACGCCACCGACAGGCAAGAAGGTGTTTACCTGGGACTATCCGACCGAAGGCCCAGAGGCAATTACCTTAGACAAAGGCGACGAGATGGGGCGCTTCAAGCTGGGTAGCACAGTCGTGATGCTGTTTGCCAAAGACGCGATAGAACACTTTGCCGATGGCGTAGAGCCTAAGGCCGTCACCCGCATGGGACAAGCCTTCGCCAAAATCGATTAGAGGAAATATTGAATACGCACAGCAGCGAACGCTCGGGATTAATTGAACTGCATCTGGCCGTCCTACTGTTTGGGGGAACGGCACTCTTTTCCAAACTGATCCCACTCAGCGCCCTGGATATCACGGCGCTACGCTGCTGCATCGCCGCACTTGCTCTCGGCCTATTGGTTAAACTGAGTGGTCATCACCTCAAGCTTAATCAAGTTAAAGACTACTATATTGCCATTGGGCTAGGCATCATCGTCAGCCTCCACTGGGTCACCTACTTTGCCGCCATGCAGCTCTCGTCTGTGGCCATCGGCATGATAGCCTTCTTTACCTACCCTGTGATGACCGTTCTGGTCGAGCCATTTTTTACCGGCAAGCGACTGGAGCTGGCCGATATTATCAGCGGTATCTGCGTACTCCTTGGCGTAAGCTTGCTGATCCCCGAAGCCAACCTAGGGAATGATGTCACCCTAGGGATCATCATAGGAGTACTCTCTGCGGCTTTGTTTACCGCGAGAAACCTACTGCATAAGCGCTACTTTGCCAGCTACACGGGCGCCCAAGCCATGTACTACCAAACCGGCGTCAGCGCACTATTTCTGCTACCCTGGCTCGAGGTCGAGCCCAGCAGCATCCAAGCCAACGTCTGGTGGCTAGTTATCTTATTAGGTATCGTCTTTACCGCCGCGCCCCACGCCCTATTTACCTCGGCGCTGCGCCAGCTCAGTGCCAAGACGGTCAGTCTGGTCTCCTGCCTGCAACCCCTATACGGTGCCCTACTGGCCCTATTAATCTTGGGCGAAGGACTGGCGCTGAAAACCTTAATCGGTGGCGCCCTGGTGGTGTTTACCGCTGTATATGAAACCCAAAAGAGCCACAAAGCCAATCGCGCTCAGAAGGCCAGCCGTTAACCCTCTCGCGTCTGTGGCAAACTTCTCTCCACTCGGGTCAAATTAAACGATTCATAGATATCATTTTTAAACTAACTTGGTAATATATATTCGTCCATTCATGCTGGTGTGAACAAAGCGGCTTATGTCTCGTATTTTACTGATTATTCTCTGTCTAATCTCTTTCTCGGGCGCTGCAAATTCGCCCTTGAACCTCAATAAGCGTCTTGGCATAGGACAGGATTCCCAGGTCAGTAATAAAAGTACCGCAGAGCAGCTAGCGATCCTTGAGCAGCAGCTTACAGAGCAAAAAGCCCTGCAATCCAATTTTGATGCCATCATTCATAGCTATGAGAGTCAGAAGCAGGCGCTAAACCAGCAACAAAAAGACTCCACCTCCCCCCTTGAGTACAACCCCAATCAAGATTTGAGTCAGCAGGCGTCACTCTCTTACCTCAGACTGTCAGAACTCAAGGACACAGAGGCCAATCTCGCCAATCAGGTCAATGAGCTCATTAAGCGGCAGCGTCAGCTTCCTAGCCTGATCAGCCAGGCCAACCTCACCTTGTCTAAACATAAACAGGCCACTGAAAACGACAACCAGCCTCTGAGTGAGATGCAGCGCCGAGTCTATATACAGACGCTGTCGACACTCGAGTCGGAACTGGCAAGCAGCCAGAAGCAGATCGCTCTGACCCAAAAGCAACTCGCCTTAGTGCGCAGCCAGCTGGTGCAGCAAGAAGCCTTAATTGAAAAACTCAACAGCGCCATTGCCGAACAGCGCCATAAGGCAACCGCTGCGACCATTGCCGCCAGCCAGATAGAAACCAGCATCACAGACGATGCCATCGCCCTCAAACTTAACGCGCAGAATCAGGCCTATGGCGAACAGCTTAAAGAGCTGACTCACGCCATGACAGCTGCAGTCAATAAGCAGGAGCAGGCAGAGACCCAGTATCAATTACAGGCTAAGCAGCTCACTAATATTCAACAGCAGATAGGCTTGGTTAAACTTAATTCGGCCTTTGGCGAGCGCTTCTTACGCATCCTTTACTCCCTGCCTAAGCCGCCGAGCCAAGATAAGATTAGCAATGAGATCGCCAGTGCACGTCTGGCACGCTACGAGATAGAACAAGAGCAAGCCCTGCATCCTCTGCTCAGCAATAGCGAACAGGCACTGACGCCACTGCAGGAAAAACTCCTGAGCGCTCAGCAAACACTGCAACGTCAATTACTGGAAAATTATGATCTCTACCTGGGCGAACTGGCAGAGCTCAGAGTGCAATATGAACAGCTAGCCCAGCAGTATCAAACGCTCAAAACCACACTTAACGAACACCTATTTTGGGTGGCAAATGCCAATAGCATAGATGGCCACTGGGTAAGTGATCTACTCCAAAGCACTCAGTGGCTACTCACCCAGGCACCTTGGCATCAGGTAAAAGACTCCCTGAGTGAACAGAGCACTCTCTGGTCATGGTGGGTGATCTTAATGGTACTCTGCTTGGTGATGCAGGATCTGATCACGCCCAAATTTACCCAATTGATGGCGAAAAACGTCACCTATGTGGGCAACGTTACCCAAGATAAGTTTATCTATACCTTCTACACTCTGGTGGCCTCCTTACTCTACAGCACCATTAAGCCACTTCCGCTGATAGTCGGTGGCCTTATCTTCCACCTAAGCGACCATAACCTGGTCTCCTCTCTTGGGATGGGAGTTTTGGCCATAGGCATGCTGTATCTGCTATACCGTTTCACCTATCTATTGGCATTAGACAATGGTTTGCTAATCGGCCACTTTAAAGGAAATAAGCTTATCATTCGCGCCGGCCAGCAACGTCTGCGCGCCCTGACAGTGCTGGCCATGCCCATCGTGGGTGTCGTCGGGTTTACCGAGACCTTAGAAGCCTCTATGGTACGTAACAGCTTGGGGCGCGGGGCCTTTATTCTGCTGGCGGTCATGCTGTTTTGGTTCTACCGGGATCTTTTGAGCCTATCGAAGCTAGAACATCACTATCACCAGAATGATAAGAACAAACGACTACTACAAAAGCTGCTCTGGTCGATACTCATCTTATTGCCACCCATCTGCGCAGTACTGGCCTTTAGAGGTTACTATTTCACTGCCTACCAGATGCTACTACAGCTTCAGCTTTCATTGATCTTGTCTTTAAGCTTTATCCTGCTGTATCTACTGATAAAGCGCTGGATGTTAATCGAGCGAAGACGCATAGCCTTCAACCGTGCCAAGGCTAAGCGCGCCGAGATCTTGGCTCAGCGTGAAAAAGAGGACGATCCCAACAGCAATGAGCCTCCCGATACCTATGAAGAGCCGGTGGTAGATTTAGAAACCATCTCCAGCCAATCTCTCGGACTGGTGCGCTCACTGCTCACCCTGGCATTTTTAATCAGTCTGATAGGGCTCTGGACACAAACCCATAGCGCCATCTTCTCCTTCTTGGACGGCATCACCCTATGGACCAGCTCGAGTACAGTCGATGGTATCGCTCAGCAGCTTCCCATCACCCTAAAGTCCCTGCTGCTCGGACTGATCATCGTCGGCTTCTCGCTGATGATTGCCACCAATTTACCTGGTCTGTTAGAACTGATGATCCTACAGCGACTGGATCTCTCTCAGGGCACAGGCTTTGCGGTCACCACAGTAAGTCGCTATTTAGTGGTCTTCTTCGGTATGCTCAGCGGTTTTTCCACCCTGGGGATGGAGTGGTCTAAGCTACAGTGGCTGGTTGCCGCTCTCTCTGTAGGTCTGGGTTTCGGTCTGCAGGAGATCTTCGCTAACTTCATCTCGGGTCTGATCATACTGTTTGAGAAACCAGTACGAATCGGCGATACCGTAACCATTCGTGAGCTCACTGGTACCGTCAGTAAGATCCAGATCCGCGCAACCACCATTGTCGACTGGGATAGAAAGGAGATCATTGTTCCCAATAAGGCCTTTATTACCGAGCAGTTGATTAACTGGTCTCTGTCAGATCCTATTACCAGGGTGATCGTCTATGTCTCTGTTGCCAGAGATTCAGATCCGGCGAGGGTAGAAGCCGCCCTGTACCAGGCGGTTGAAGAGTGTGATGACGCTTTGACGACACCTGAACCTGAAGTCTGGTTTGCAGGTTTTGGTAAGCATACCCAAGATTATGAAATTCGCGCCTATGCCAAGGATATGAACACACGTTGGCCACTCAGACACAAATTGCATAAGCAGGTGAGTAAAACACTCAGAGAGAACAACTTAGAGCTCGCCTATCCACAACTTGAAGTGCATATTAAAGGTGGTCAGAACAAAGAGACTCAGGGGTTAATTAGAAGCTAATGCGTATCTATGCTCATCGTGGGGCCAGTGGCTACGTTGCCGAAAATACCCTGGCTGCCATCAAAAAATCGGTCGAACTTGGCTGCAACGCGGTCGAGATAGATGTCCACAGTGTCGAGGGAGAACTCTACGTATTCCATGACCGTAGACTCGATGGTAAAAGCTCTGGAACTGGGCTGATTGAAGAGGTCACCCAAGAGTATCTGGCAAGTGTCACCGTAGATGGCGAGCCCATCCCAAAACTTTGGGATCTGCTGGTCTATCTGCAATCTTTTAACGCCCTGATCAACATAGAACTCAAGGGATTAAACTCTATTGAGCCCTTTATGGCACTCTATCCTCAGATACTAAACAAGCTTAGTTATCGCGCCGATCAGCTACTTATCTCCTCTTTTCATCACGGCTTCCTGTTTAAGCTACGACAAGCCTACCCAGAAGCCGTGCTGGCACCGCTTATCGAAGGCGTACCAGAAGACTTAGCCGCCATCGTTACTCGCCTCAATGCCTTCTCTTTGCACCTGAGCATCAACTTCGTCAACCGAGAGTTAGTACAAGACGCCCATGCCCGCGGTGCTATAGTATTTGTCTATACCGTCGATAATCGCGACGATATCCATTATCTCGCGCAGATGGGCGTCGATGGCATTTTCAGTAATTTTCCTGATGTCAGCGCAGACTGTGTTCATCAGTTGTTGCTCACGCGTGAGGCCGCAAGTACCTACTCTCCTTAACATGCCCAACAAATAAGCAAATCTCATAAGCGGTATAGACACCTTTGGCTTTTTTTGTAACTGTAAACTTAACGCTTATCCAAACAAGAGAAGCCTCTCAACGAGATCATCACACAGGGCTTAGCAGCCAAAAGACAATAGCAACTGATGCAAATCAGGGTCTAACAACACAAAAATAAAAACAGCAACAAGGACTCGCTATGGAACACAAGCTACTGCTACTCACCAGCGACAACGACAAATACCGCACTTTACTCGGCTCTTGTCACCTTCCTCATCTAACACTGCTTGGCGACGATCCGCAAAGCATACTCGATGCCGATATCTGGCTGGCCGAACCACCACTAGCGGCGCCATTAGTCGGCCACGCCAAACAGATAAAGTGGATGCAATCCACCTATGCTGGCGTCGATCTTCTGGTGAAACCCAGGCTACGCAGAGACTATATGCTCACCAATGTGCGGGGCATTTTCGGCCCCTTAATGAGCGAATACCTGTTTGGCTATCTGCTGGCCCACCAGCGTCAGCACAAGCAATATCAGTCGCAGCAAGCTGAAAAAATATGGCGTCCCGGTAATTTTCGCACTCTGCAGGGACAACACCTTCTACTGCTCGGCACTGGTAATATCGCCAAGCACCTCGCCCAGACTGCAAAACATTTTGGTATGCGGGTCACTGGGATAAATCGCGGCGCTAAGCCAACCATAGGCTTCGATAATGTCGATACTCTGTCAAACCTATGTCACCACATAGGCCAAGCCGATGCCATCGCCGCTATCTTACCCAGCACGCCGCAGACGCAAGGCGCACTCAATAAACAGTTGCTGGAGCTAATGAAACCCGAAGCCATCCTCTTCAACTTGGGACGGGGTGATGTACTGGACCTTGACGCCCTCTTCGCACAATTACAGCAGCATCCACAACAACAGGCTATTTTAGATGTGTTCAATCAGGAGCCGCTGCCGGCAGAACACCCCATCTGGTCACTGGAGAATGTCATCATCACCCCTCACATCGCCGCCCCTAGTTTCCCTGAACAGGTGGTAGAGATCTTTGCCAACAACTACCACAAATTCATCAAGGACGAGCCCCTAAGCCATAGGGTCAACTTCGAGCGCGGCTATTAAGCCGGCGTATCAGACAGATCCCCCATAACCTGGGGGATGGATCACATTTTTTAATTACGCAGATTATTGCCCTTCGCTACTGTCTATAACTAGCCGTTATTAGCATTGAGAATCGTTTTCATTTATACTTGCATGCATCTGAAGTAGAGGGGTTAAATCAATGTACGTTTGCTTATGCCATGCTATTACCGACAAGCAAATTAAAGAAGCCGTAGATCAAGGTGATATGTCGCTAGCCGATGTCAAGCGCCGTCTAGGTGTTGGTAATCAATGTGGTAAATGCAGCCGAATGGCAACTGACATCATTCAGGCAAGACTGGATGTCACCCCCAATTTCTACGAAGTGGCTTAACGTCTACTTCTACCCTTATTCCATAAAAAAAGCTGCTTAATTGCAGCTTTTTTTATGGTCAATTCACTAGAGCGTGGGTTCATCCTCGCCCAACTCTACCTTGTCCACGCGCTGTAACCCTCTAGGCAACTTGGCGCCCCGACGGCCACGCTCGCCGCGGTAATGCTCAAGATCGCTCGGCTTAAGAGTCAGCTTACGCTTACCCGCCCACAGGGTCACCGCGGTATCTTGCGGCACAACATGTAGGTGCACCAACAACTCTTCACGGCTCTTGGCCCTGTCACTCGGGATACCTATGATCTTATTGCCCTTCCCCTTAGCCAGTTGCGGTAAGGCATCGACAGAGAAGAGCAACATACGCCCTTCGTTGGTGATCGCCAAAATCGACTCACTACGGCTCTTATCTACCCGTTTCGGTGGCAGCACCTGGGCATTGGCCGGCAGACTCAGTAACGCCTTACCTGCCTTGTTGCGCGACACCATATCCTTATAGTCGCCGATAAAGCCGTAGCCTGCATCAGAGGCCAGCAGGAAGCATTGGCCATCTTCACCCAGCAAGGCATGAACCATTGACTCCCCAGGAGACAACTGGAAGCGAGTCGTTACTGGTTCCCCCTGGCTTCTGGCCGATGGCAGGGTGTGGGTATCGGTGGCAAAGGCGCGGCCTGTGGAACCGATAAACACAGTAGCATGATTGCTCCGCCCCGAGGCGGCGCAGAGGAAGCCATCACCCGACTTGTAAGAGAGTGCCGTTGGGTCGATGTCATGCCCCTTGGCACAACGCACCCAGCCTTTCTCAGACAATACAACAGTTACCGACTCGGCTGGTACCAGCTCCTGCTCTGACAGGGCACGAGATTCGCTGCGCTCAATCAAAGGTGAGCGGCGCTCATCGCCATAGGTTTCGCTGTCTTGCTTTAACTCTTTCTTGATCAGGGTCTTCATGCGGCGATCTGAACTCAGCAACTGCTCAAGTTTCTCGCGCTCAGCTTCCAACTCGCTCTGCTCAGTCTTGATCTTAAACTCTTCCAGCTTCGCCAGGTGGCGCAGTTTAAGGTCTAAGATGGCATTGGCCTGTTCTTCCGTCAGCTTGAAACGGGCCATCAGCTCGGCTTTCGGATCATCGTGATAACGAATGATCTCGATCACCTCATCAATATTGAGGAAGGCGATCATCAAGGCTTCTAAAATATGTAGTCTTGCCAATACCTTATCTAATCTATGTTCCAGACGACGTCTGACCGTGGTCAATCTGAACTCCAACCACTCGGTCAATAGCTGTTTCAGCCCCTTGACCTGGGGTCGCCCGTTAAGCCCCAATACATTGAGGTTAACGCGGAAGTTCTTCTCAAGATCTGTGGTGGCAAACAGATGAGCCATCAGTTGATCGCAATCGACACGATTGGAGCGCGGCACAACCACGATACGCACCGGGCTTTCATGATCCGACTCATCACGCAGATCGGCCACCATAGGCAATTTCTTCGCCTGCATCTGAGCGGCTATCTGCTCCAGGATCTTACCGCCGCTAGCCTGATGGGGCAGCGCGGTGATCACTATCTCACCCGACTCTATGGTGTAAACGGCACGGGTCTTGATTGAACCGCGACCCGTGTCATAAATCTTGGCGATATCGGCCTTAGAGGTGATGATCTCCGCCTCGGTCGGATAATCCGGGCCGGGCACAAACTCCATCAAACGCTCGAGATCGGCTTTAGGGTTATCGATCAACTCGACGCAGGCATTGACCAACTCACGGGCATTATGGGGCGGCACATCGGTCGCCATGCCCACGGCAATCCCCGTGATGCCGTTTAGCAAAATATGTGGCAAGCGCGCAGGCAATACCAGCGGCTCTTTCATAGTACCGTCGAAGTTAACTCCCCAATCGACAGTACCTTGGCCCAGCTCGCTCAGCAATACCTCAGAAAACTTTGAAAGACGCGCCTCGGTGTAACGCATTGCCGCGAATGACTTAGGATCGTCCGGTGCACCCCAGTTTCCTTGACCATCCACCAGCGGATAGCGATAGGTAAAAGGCTGCGCCATCAATACCATGGCTTCGTAACAAGCGCTGTCACCATGGGGATGGTACTTACCCAAGACATCACCCACAGTTCTTGCCGACTTTTTGTGCTTCGACTGAGCCGTCAGGCCCAGTTCGCTCATGGCATAGATAATACGGCGCTGAACTGGTTTCAAACCGTCACCTATGTGCGGCAAGGCGCGATCCATGATGACGTACATTGAATAGTTCAGATACGCTTCTTCGGTGAAACGTCTCAATGGCATCTGTTCGACGCCATCGAGGCTTAAATCTATCGCATCACTCATTGGTTAGGATCCTGTTGTTCACTCGCTTCACTTTCTTCGCTCGCGTTCTCTTTATAAAACAGGCGATACACATTGCCTTTCAAATCGTCTGAAATGTACATGGCACCATCTGGCGCCATAATTAAGTCATAGGGCCTGGCGACAGGAAACTCACCATCAAGAAAGCTCACTACCGTCTGGCGCTTGCTGATCTGTTGACCTTCCAGGGTCAACATGGTGACCTGATAACCTATCTTACTGGAACGATTCCAAGAGCCATTTTCTGCCACAAAAAGCTGTTCTCTATACTTCTCAGGAAAGCTATTGCCGCGATAGAACTCAAGCCCCATGGGTGCCACGTGAGCCGGTAGCTCAAAGACGGGCCGGGTGACTTTGAGCCCTTTGGGTTTCTCGTAGGCAGGTTCTAGTACGCTACTGGCATGGATATAGGGAAAGCCATAGTGAGCACCTATGGTATCGACACGGTTAATCTCATCTGGTGGCAGTCGGTCACCCATCCAGTCGCGGCCCAAGTCGGCAAACCACAGCTTGTTATCACCAGGGGCCCAGTCAAAACCTGTGACGTTGCGGATCCCTGTTGCTATCTGCTCACTGCTGCCAGTTTCTAGATCGATGGCAATGATACTACCAAAGGGCGCATGGGCCTCGCAGACATTACAAGGGGCACCTATAGCGACATAGAGACGACCATCGGGTCCAAAACGCATTGCCCTGCGGCTCTTATTGGTCTTACCCGGCAGGCGATCATAAATCTCTTTACCACGGCCTGGGCGTCGCAGACGGTTCTCTATATCGACATAGCGTAGAATGCGTTCCTCTTCGGCGACGTACAGGTCACCGTTATGAAAGGCTATCGCCTCTGGGTATTCCAACCCTTTGGCGACCACATAGCGCTTATCGACTCGGCCATCGGCATTGCTATCGACCAAGGCCTGAATGGTACCCGCCTTATAGGAACCGACAAACAGAGTACCCTCATCACCCAACGCCATCTGCTTGGCGTCACCAAGGTCAGAGGCATACAGGGATAATCCAAACCCTTTGGTGACAGTGATCATGATAGGTTGTTCGGCTCTCACGCCGAGCGTCACCCCAGTCGCCATCATGGCAAAAAAAGTACTCAGAAAATAAAAACTAACTCTTTTTTTATGCATTATATTAAGCTTGTCTAACAAATTATCTTTTTTATTTTAATGACATAGCTATAGCTGGGCTAAGTCGCCTTTGGTTTCTAACCAGGTCTTGCGATCACCTGAACGCTTCTTCGCCAGCAACATGTCCATGATAGCCATAGTGTCATCGGCGTCGTCTATGGTTAACTGTACCAGCCTTCTTGTGTTGGGATCCATGGTGGTTTCCCTCAGCTGTAAGGGATTCATCTCACCCAAACCTTTGAATCGGGTCACTTGTACCTTACCCTTTTTCTTCTCGGCGGCGATGCGATCTAAAATGCCCTGCTTCTCGGCCTCATCCAGGGCGTAATACACCTCTTTACCCACATCGACCCTAAACAGTGGTGGCATGGCGACATAGATATGTCCCTTCTCCACCAACACCTTGTAATGCTTCATAAACAGGGCGCACAGCAAGGTTGCAATATGCAGTCCATCGGAATCGGCATCGGCAAGAATACAGATCTTACCGTATCTCAGTTCAGAAATATCTTCGCTGTCAGGATCGCAACCGATCGCCACCGAGATGTCATGCACCTCTTGCGAGGCCAGTACCTGCGACGCATCCACCTCCCAGGTATTAAGGATCTTACCGCGCAGCGGCATGATCGCCTGAAATTCACGATCTCTCGCCTGCTTGGCGCTGCCGCCGGCCGAGTCACCCTCCACCAGGAAGAGTTCGCCTCGCATAGGATCTTGGCCACTACAGTCGGTTAACTTGCCCGGTAGCGCAGGGCCAGAAGTGACCTTCTTACGCGCCACCTTCTTGGCTGCTTTCAGGCGCTTCTGGGCATTGCTGATGCACATCTCGGCCAAGGCTTCGGCCTGATCTGTATGGGTGTTGAGCCAGAGGCTAAAGGCATCACGCACAATCCCCGAGACAAAGGCCGCGCTTTGACGGCTAGAAAGCTTTTCTTTGGTCTGCCCGGCAAACTGAGGATCTTGCATCTTTATCGATAAGATGAAACTGCTGCGATCCCAGATATCTTCTGGTGACAGCTTGATCCCCCGAGGGATCAGATTGCGAAACTCACAAAATTCACGCATCGACTCAAGCAGGCCCTGACGGAAGCCATTCACATGAGTGCCCCCCAGCGGGGTCGGGATCAGATTCACATAACTCTCGTTGAGTGAATCCCCCCCTTCGGGAAGCCAGGTAATGGCCCAATCAACCGCTTCGGTATTACCCGTCATGCTGCCGATAAATGGCTCTTCGGGCAGGGTCACAGCACCCTGCGTCGATGACTTAAGGTAATCGGTGAGGCCACTCTCGTAGCACCACTCCTCAACATCACCCGTCTGCTTATTAGTAAACTTAATTCGTAACCCAGGGCAAAGCACCGCCTTGGCCCTAAGCAGATAGATAAGCTTAGGGATAGAGAAATTGGCTGAATCGAAATAGCTGGCGGTTGGCCAGAAATGCACCCGCGTACCGGTATTGCGGCGACCGCAAGTACCTGTCACGGTGAGATCTTCCACCTTATCGCCATGCTCGAAAGCCATATCATAGATCTGGCCGCCACGACGCACAGTGATCTCGACACGATTAGACAGGGCGTTCACAACCGAGATACCGACCCCATGAAGGCCGCCAGAGAATTGATAGTTATTGTTGGAAAACTTACCGCCGGCGTGAAGCTTAGTCAGGATGAGTTCGACCCCGGGAATGCCCTCTTCCGGGTGGATGTCGACAGGCATACCTCGACCATCGTCGATCACCTCTAACGAGTTATCTTTATGCAGCACTACATCAATCTTGGTCGCGTGTCCCGCGAGGGCTTCATCGACACTGTTATCGATAACCTCTTGCCCCAAATGATTTGGACGCGTGGTATCGGTATACATACCGGGTCGACGTTTTACCGGATCGAGTCCATTGAGGACTTCAATTGCATCTGAAGTGTATTGGTTAGTCATAGCGCACACAGTATATTGTTATTCAGGCCATGTTGCGGCCCTACATGTCTATTTGTCAAGAAACAGGAATCGACAGATCCCCTCCATCTGCTGTTGATATCCGACAAAGCTGTGATCACCACCTGCTTCAATCAGCATCTGACAACATTGGTATTTATTCACTGCTTGCCGATAATCGAGCACTTCATCCCCTGACTGCAGTAACACAAGAAAACGGTCTGGATGCTGAATCGCGGGTGTATCATACTTGGCGACCTCCAACTTGTGCTCGGGTAAAATTTGATAAGCTTGATCTGTGTAGGGATTGTACTGGGGACCGAGAAACTCATCAAACAGCTCAAAAGGCTTCACGGCAGGGTTAACTAATACGGCTCGGCCGCCATAGCGTTCGACCAGATAACTGGCAAAGTAGCCCCCAAGGGATGAACCAATAAAACGCAGAGACTCACCCTGAGCCAAGGCCTGCTCAACCAGATCGATTAACATCTCCATCGCCGCTTCAGGTGTGGCTGGCAATTGTGGTTGAATAATTTTGAGCTGTGGAAAGTGCTTGGCTATATATTGGGCCGTTACCACGCCTTTATCTGACTGTGGTGAACTATTGAATCCATGAATATAGAGCAGCATATTTCCTCGACAGCGATTGATAAAACGGCAAATCAGGCCCGCCGATACGAAGCACCATAGGATAAGTGGCTCCATACGGCACCGGCATCAAGATGCTAACATCGGCGACGCAATTAACCAAATATTAACGCTCAATAATAGACAAGGCCCGCATTGTCTAGCGGGCCTTATAAGCCTAGTAACCGCTCGATTCGTGATCTGGTGAAAACTTATTTCCAGGCACCCGATAGACATTGGTCAAAATAGAACCGTCGGGCCTGAGCTCGAGCAGGCGATAACCCGGCTGCTGAGCATCGAGGGCAAAATAGGGAGACTTAGGCTTAAACTGAATACAGGTCGACGGGGTCGCCATCAATCGCAGCGGCCCGCTATTTCCAGCATAGACCTGATCTAACCCCTGATGCACATGGCCCCACAACAAGCCCTTGACCTGAGGCAGTGACGATACCCGGTCGAGAAACTCCTCGCCATTGTCCATACAGTGTTGATCCAACCACTTGCAATCCACCAGGATAGGATTGTGATGCATAGCTAAGAGCGTGTGTTTATCGGGATGGGCAGCCACAGCCTCTTCGATAAATGCCATCTCACTGTCGGCCATATGCCCACCAGGTTTACCCCTAACGGTGGAGTCCAACATGATAATTTGCCACTTTCCCAACAGGATCCGCCTATCACCATAGACCCTAGGGCCCTGCATATGCAGATTCATGATACGCGGGTCGTCATGATTGCCAGGCAAATAATGACAAGGAAGATTGAGTTTTTCGATGGCTGCCACAAAGTTGTGGTAAGACTGGTTTGAATAATCTTGGCTAATATCACCAGTTGCCAACAGGAGGTGTGCCGGGTACTCAACCGCTTTTATTGTGTTTAACACAGCATCCAAGCTATGTGCGGTGTTGACACCCAACAACTGCGCTTCGGGATCAGCAAAAAGATGAGGGTCCGTCACCTGAACCAGCTTAACGCTCTCATCGTGATCAATAGAATAAGAGATAGCCTCTTTTAGCACATTAAAACCCTAAGATTCGGACTGACAAATAACTCGGGCATGGTTGTCAATCATGAGTAGCTCTTCAAGAAAAGCATTTACCTGATACTTTTCGTCTCTATGGTACATACGTATATTCGGGTAATCATATACTGGTCTTAATCGATAAATCTGTCGACTAGTTAACACTTCTGCTAATTTAGCGTCATGGTAAACACGTACTACAACTTTAGGAGTATCAACATATTGCACCATATCCAGCGTTCGGGATATCTCGACTAATTGAGTGTATTGAGTGTTTTCCAGCAGCCGCACCTCTAGGCAACCGAAATCGCCTTCGACCTGCCAGCACTCTCCCTGCTCACAATTGGCTGGCAGCCAGCGTAAGATATTAAAGTAGTTGCGACTACACAGGGCAAGAAATCGACTCACATTGACCTGATAGTCCTGCTTGCGCTTATTTAACGACACACTCACTTGGTTGACCTTAAGTTTTGATAATGTAACTGCAGCCACTGCAAGCCAATAACAGTCGAGGCATTGTTGATGATGCCGTCACACAAGAGTTGATAAGCAGCCTCTCGCGGCATCACATGCACCTTAATATCCTCATGCTCCTCATCCAGCCCGTGCAGGCCATCAGCCTGACAAGCATCGACCTTGGCCCAGTAGAAGTCAAACCTTTCACTGGTACCACCAGGGCTTGAAAAATACTGACTGACATAGTGCATCTCACTGGCCACCAATCCTGATTCTTCTTGCAGCTCACGATGGGCGACCTGCTCTGCCGACTCGCCCGTCTCAATCATGCCGGCAACTAATTCTAGCAGCCAAGGCGTAGGTGCGGCCTCCAGGACAGGAATACGGATCTGTTCAATCAGCACTACCTTGTCGGTCACGGGATCGTAGGGTAAGACTACCACGGCGTGGCCACGCTCGAACACTTCACGCACCACCTCCTGACTCCAGCCTCCGGCAAACAGCCTATGCTTGAATCTGTACTCTTCCATGCGAAAAAAGCCCTGGTAAAGGGTTCTTTTGCCCAACATTTGTACATCATCATCGGTGAATTTCTGGCTCATATCACATCCCACGATTTTGTTAGTGATTGCTTATCCCAAAGGGCTCACAATATAGCATGTTGATCGCTAAAATTTGCAGACTTACAGTTAAAAACTGTTACACTTCCTAGTTGACTTAAAAATGGTTAATTTCTTAATATCTTAACCTTAATAAGTTTAGATCTATGGGAAGCGTCGGGAAGCGCAAACCGCTTTTGAGCAAATGAATTGCCAGAAGCATCACTTAACTTTATTAAGTAAATGGCTCCCATCTAGGAGTATTTATGTCTAAAAAAGGACAGCTAATGAAATTTAAGATCCGCACCTTATGTGCAGCGTTGACGCTTGCAGCAACGACTACTGCCGTGCAGGCCGACGATCTCCTGCAGATATACCAGCAGGCCCTAACCAATGATCCTGTTGCGCTGCAGGCACAAGCACAGCGTGACCGTCTTTACGAGCAGATCGAAGAAAACCGTGCTCCACTCCTACCAACTATCAGTGCCAACATTGGCTATGGAAAAAGTTGGAGCAACGTTGATGATGACATGTACAACAGCGGCCTAGATGCAGGTGTCTCGCTGAGACAGGTCATCTACGATCACAGCGCCTGGGTCGGACTCGATCTTGCGGAGCTTGCCGCCTCTCAAGCAGACGCGGCCTATGCCTCGACACTTCAGTCCCTGATCATTCGTGTCACCAGTGCTTATTTCGATGTCTTAGCCGCGAAAGATAACTATGAATTTAAAGGCGCAGAAAAACGTGCTATCGAGCGTCAGCTTGAACAAACTAAACAACGTTTTGCTGTGGGCCTTACCGCCATTACAGACGTACATGAAGCCCAAGCCCAATATGACTTGGCCCGTGCATCTGAAATTCTGGCAGAAAACCAGCTGATCAACAGCTACGAAGCCCTGCGAGAAATCACCGGCATAGACCACAAGTCTATCGATATCTTAGATACCACACGCTTTACCGCGGTACCACCAACCCCAGGTAACCCAAGCGAGTGGCTAAAGATGGCCGAAACCAATAGTGTAGATCTGTTAACGACACGTATCGGTAAAGATATCGCTCAGCAAACCATTTCGCTTTTTAAGGCCGGTCATATGCCGTCATTAAGCCTTAATGCGGGTTACACCACCAATCTGGATCAGCAGAATCAGACGGGTAACTTGAACGATTATGACAATGCCAATGTCGGCTTGACCCTTAGCGTGCCTATCTTTGAAGGCTTTAAAGTCAGTTCCAAAGTCAATCAGGCTCAATACCAATACGTAGAAGCCAGTGAAAAAATGGAGCAGACTTTCCGCAAGGTAGTCAAAGATGTGCGTAACAACTTCAATAACGTTGGCGCTTCTATCAGCTCAATCCGCGCCTATGAGCAATCTGTGGTCTCTTCAGAAAGTGCGCTGAAAGCTACTCAAGCCGGTTTTGAAGTCGGTACTCGTACCATTGTTGACGTGCTCAACCGTACGCGTGACCTATACGACTCTAAGCGTCAGCTCTCTAATGCCCGTTACGGTTACATCAACTCTATCCTAGCGTTGAAACAGGCTACAGGCACATTGAGCGAAGACGATGTCATCGCCATCAATAACGGCCTAAAGGCACCAGAAGTCAGTCAGTAAGACCTCTGAAAGCAAGCCTTTAGACATAAAAAAACCGCCATAATGGCGGTTTTTTTTATGCTTGAAACAAGACGTTAGAAAACCAGTTCAAGTCCGGCAAAATAGCCTTTGAACTGCATATTGGCGGTCACACCATCGAAGTCATTCACGTCAAAGTTAAAGTCACGGTAACCGAAACGAATCTTAGTATCCAATGCCGTACCATCAAACGCCCAGCCTAGGCCCAGCTGATAGTCATAGACGCTACTTTCATCTACGCCCTGCATCACATCGGCAAAAACATACAAACCTATGCCAGGAATCCCCACTTCGGCGTTGGCATAGGCCATCACGACACCATCATCGAGATCTTTCTGTGAGTAGGCACCCACTACGCCAGATGGCGAGACCTGATGAACACGAAAAGAGCCATGCATCTTCTTATAGGCGGCACCAAGATCCAAAGCGACGATATCGTTATCTAGCAGCTCCCAATAAAGTACAAAATCGGTATTGCTCAGGTTACTCGCCGTAGTCACGTCGTCGTTAAACACGTTACCACCAAAAGCCCAGTCGCCACCGAGTGTTGCTTTACCATCGGCATCCAAACGGTTTTCGCGGATCTTAAAGTTTGGCACTAATGGAATTGGGTGCTCGATAGCAACCCATACACTGCCTTGAGATGAAGAGCTGTAATCAAACTCTTGTTGGGCTACTCCTTTTTGCGCAAAGGTGCCCTCTGCATCGGCTTCCCAATAATCACCACCCACTTTAAAACCAACAACTGTGGCCGCGTGTGCGGACGTCGCTGCTATAGACCCTAGCAGTGCACATGCAACTAGTGTTTTTTTCATCTATTTAGCCTTGAGTCAATAAGTTAGTTAAGTCAATCACCGCGGCATTTGCGCGGGAAATATAATTGGCCATCACGAGAGAATGGTTGGCCACTATGCCGAACCCAGATCCATTTAAGACAATTGGGCTCCACACAGACTGCTGAGTCTCTTCCAGTTCACGAATGATCTGCTGTAAGCTGACCTCAGCATTTTTCTTCTTCAGTACATCGGCAAAGTCGACCTCAATCGCCTTCATAAAATTAAGCAGTGCCCAGGTAGCACCACGAGTCTCGTAGAAGACATCATCTATCTTCCACCAACTGGTTTTAATCTGCTGGCTCGCAAGGTTAGGAGTCGATTGACTGGCTTCAGTCTCGCCAGCCAGATCGGTATTAATACGCTCCTGCCCGACACTGGCAGACAAACGCTGAGACATACTGCCCAAACGCTTCTGCACCTCTTTCAACCATTCATTTAAATTATCGGCACGAGCATAAAATTGGGCATCGGGATTATTGGTATCAGCAATGCGGGCGCGGTAGAGCTTCAGCAGCTTAATAGCGTCACGGTACTCGCCCTCGGCGCTAGGCACCAGCCAACTCGTGTGTTCGATATTCAGCTTGGAATGAGCCGCCAGTAGATCTTTATCGGCGGTAGACTGCGACTGTGAGCGACTAAACTCTTTGCGCATGATCAGCGCCAAGTCCCTCGCCTGCTCGATGGCGCCAAACTCGAAAGCGGGCATATTATCCATAAACAACGAGGGTGGCATGACATCATTGGACAGCCAACCGCCATTTTTATCCAGGAGTGTTTCCATGGTCAAAATCAAAGACGTCGTTGTCGCATAACCGACAATCTTATGGCCTGACTCATTATTGAGCTGATGAGGTTCTATACCATCGGGCTCAATGCTCCACCAAACGCTGATGATGTAGCCAATAAAAAACAATATGGCCACCGCTAGACTGACCCGTTTCCATGTTACCTGCATATGATTACTCCATTAATGGTGATGATGGTGCTCACCATCATCTTGTGTCGCTGCCGCTTGCTTGCTAACTGGAAGCGTCACTTGCTGCTCGCTGCCATCACTAAACTTTAGCCTTAACACCACTTCCTGTCCTTCGGTCAGCGGTTGTTTTAATCCTAACAACATCACATGATTCCCCGAGGGTTTCAACTCAAGGTTGCTGTGGCTCGCCAGGGTAAACTTAGGCAATTGACGCATCTTGATCACGCCATCTTCTTCGATCAGGGTATGTAATTGCGCTTCCCCCGCCACGTCGGTCTCGACACCAACCAGATCAAGATCTGGCCCGTGATTCATCAGGGTGAAATAGGCAGCAGTGTTAGGCACGCTCGGCGGCATGGCTCTGACATAGCCATCCACAAACATGACGTTTGCTAATACGGAAAATGAAGTGCATGATAGCAAGACGAAATTAAACGCTTGTTTGAAAATCTGTTTCAATGCCTTAAACTCCTTTTTAACCCCATTTGCCTATAAGGATTATTGACCAATGAGTACTATTCAATTTCAAGATGAGCAGGGCGTTCGCATCATCACGATCAATCGCCCCGACAAACGCAACGCGTTGAACCTTGAGATGTACACTCGGCTCACAGAATACCTTATCCAAGGGGAGTCCGACAACGGAATTAACGCCTTTCTGCTTAAAGGTGAAGGTGATTGCTTTACCTCTGGTAATGATGTTGCTGACTTTTTAAAAAATAGTGACTTAGGACCGAATCACCCCACCTTCAAGTTCCTGTTTACCCTACTTGATCTCACTAAACCTTTAGTCGCAGCAGTGGCTGGCCCATCAGTTGGGATTGGCACAACTTTACTATTGCATTGCGATCTTGTGTATGCCGACAACACGGCTAAGTTTCAGCTGCCCTTCATCAATCTAGCCCTAGTGCCAGAAGCAGGTGCCAGCCTATTACTGCCTCGCCTTGTTGGCCAGACCAAAGCCAATGAACTCTTGCTGCTAGGTGAACCTTTCGACGCTCAAAGCGCCCAAGCCATGGGGCTTATCAATCAAACAGTGCCAAGCGATGAACTCATGAATTACGCCTTGGCGCAAAGCATCAAGCTGGCACAGAAACCTCCTCAGGCACTCAAGATCAGTCGTCAATTGCTCCGAGGCGATAAGGCACTTATCAGAGAGCAGATGCTAAAGGAGTTAGAAGAGTTTGCCCTAAGATTACAGAGCGACGAGGCTAAGGCGAAGTTTAAGGCCTTTCTCAGCAAATAATGACTCAGCTTGGCTAGTCGACTCGACTGGCCAACCCGACTCCCCATGCGGCCAACAATAACAAAAGTAGTGACCAAAATAGGGAAAAACCCGCAAACATCATGGCGATGGCGCTTAATACGCAGAATGAAGAAACCAGGGCGATAAAACTAAATGCCAGTGTCAGCCATAAAAGTAAAATCAGTAACAGTGCGCTGACCAAGGCACTACTCCACAAACCAATATCTATCCATTGGGGCGATTCGAGAGTGATATAAAACCAGCTGACTTCAAAGTAATGGCCTAGTATCAGAATGGTCGCCGCGACAAAGGTAATGACTCCCAAGACCAAGAAGATATCCAGTGCTTTATGTAATACTGTACGTCCTTTCACACTATCATTCCCTACTTACTAATAACCGGGTTTCCACTTGGGCAGCACCAGCGCCAATACAAAATAAACCAATAACACTAAGGCGGGATTCATAAAGGCTGCAACCGCCCAAACCACTCGAGTCCACAGACAAGACCAGGCAAACTTATCCGCCGTCATCGCCGCGACACCACACACTATGCTACGGGGATTTTTCAGTCTTCTAACCAGATCATCGATATTCATAATGCTTGTCCTTACATCAAAAAACTCTTGAGCTTCCGCTATAACACCTTATGCCATTTCAACGTACAGACTAAGGTTGCGCAGAGCGCGAAGCTCAATACAGGGAGCAGTAATAGTGCTGCTAACTCAAACAGATAAGTCATAGTTATTCCTTAACCAGAGTTATTCCTTAACCATTGCACTCGTCATTGGCGCTTCTTCAGTTGTTGTCGTTGTTTCGGCCAACTTGACGTTGGTATCAAACAGTGATTCTGACAACTGCGCCTGCAGTGATAGGCTAAGTTCCTGCTGAGCGGTGGCCATCATCTCTTGCATTTGAGTGGCTAAATGACGCTCCAGCTTGGCGGTAATATCTGTTGGGATAAAGTCGTCTGCCGAGGCAGAGAAGCTAGCACCTACTAGTAGAGAGGCGATTAGCGATACTTTAGTTAGCTTGTTCATGATGTCTTCCTTTCCATTTCGTTTATGACATCTTAGACAATACAAAGGGTGTGCCAACTTTGGCGTTTAGACGTAATCAACTGATAAATAATCATTTATCTAAAAACAATGATTCGGTGAAGGATTTTTCAAGAAAAGCGAAAATCAACAAATAGTGAGTTTCACTACCCGCTGGTAATTTTCACTATTTTTGGTGGTTAGTTTAAATAATAAACAAAAAAAGCCACTAACAATGCAGTGGCTTCTTCCATGAGATATGGGTTAAACCCATACTAAATAAGGCTTATTTTATATCCGCCTATTTAGCATCCATGCTGGCACGCGCTTGATGCACGACCTCGATACCTGCGCCAGGCTTATGAGCGTTTTCACTCAAATAGCGACGCCAGGCCCGAGACCCCGGCTCGCCTTGATACAAACCTGTGATATGGCGAGTGATATGATTTAGTCGTCCGCCGGACAACAGATGTTTCTCTATATAAGGAATCATATTCTCCAAAACGGCATCTCTGCTCAACACAGGCTTATCCGAGCCACACAACTGCTGATCCACCTGCGCTAACATATATGGGTTCTGGTACGCTTCACGCCCTACCATGACGCCATCTAGCTGGGTCAAATGCTCGCCGCACTCAGCCAATGTCTTAACCCCACCATTGATGGAGATGCTCAGCTGAGGGTAATCCCGCTTGAGGCGATAGACCCTGTCATAGTCGAGCTCGGGGATCTCGCGGTTCTCCTTGGGACTGAGCCCCTGCAGCCAAGCCTTACGGGCATGAATAATAAAAGTGTCACAACCGGCCGCGCTCACCTTATCGACAAACTCAGTCAGAAATTCGTAGCTATCTAGGTCGTCGATACCAATGCGGGTCTTCACTGTTACCGGAATATCCACCACCTGATTCATCGCCGCCACGCACTCGGCTACCAGCTCAGGCTCAGCCATCAAGCAGGCACCAAAACGGCCATTCTGCACGCGATCCGATGGACAGCCCACATTAAGGTTAACCTCATCATAGCCGCGCTCGGCCGCCAGTTTGGCACACTTGGCCAGATCTGCAGGATTTGAGCCTCCTAGCTGCAAAGCAAGCGGGTGCTCTTCCAGGTTATAGGCGAGATAGTCACCCTTGCCATGAATAATTGCGCCGGTCGTCACCATCTCGGTATACAGCAACAACTCTGAAGACATGAGACGCGCGAAATAGCGATAGTGTCTGTCAGTCCAATCGAGCATGGGCGCAATGGAGAAAGTACGATTAATGGCAGTTGGCATAGTGGCAGATGACATAAATAAGGATAACCCAAGTTTAGCAGTGCCCTTCTAGGGGCTGGGCGCGCATTTTACACCGCATGGCGGCAAATGAACACTCCAGCGCGAGTATACAATCCCTGCATAACCACAGAGATTCGGGCGCTAAAAAGAAAAACCCTGCCAAGGCAGGGTTTTAACGAAACGATTGTCGACCTAATCCTAGAACGGGATATCGTCGTCCCAGCCATCATCCAGATCCGGCGTGAAGTTTTGCTGAGGCTGCGGCGCAGGACGTTGCTGCGGTGCTTGTTGCGGCGCCGCCTGTGGCTTAGGAGCGTAGGCTGGTGCCGCTGGTGCGCCATAACCTTGCTGTGGTGCCGCTTGCTGCGGCGCGCCATATCCACCCTGAGGTGCTGCGCCCGATGGCTGTGGTTGTGATTGTGGTTGTGCACGTGGCGCTGGAGCCGATTGCTGAGGCGCATACTGGTTCTGCTGCGGTGCACCATAACCTTGCTGACCACCTTGACCGCCTTGACCTTGAGCACGGCTATCAAGCATCTGCATCTCGTTGACATTGATCTCTGTCTTATAGCGATCTTGGCCTGTCTGCTGATCTTGCCACTTGCTGGTCTGCAGCTTGCCTTCAAGATAAACTTTTGAGCCCTTCTTCAGGTACTCACCGGCGATCTCAGCAAGACGACGGTACATTACAATGTTGTGCCACTCTGTACGTTCTTGCATCTGACCTTGTTGGTCTTTCCAAGACTCACTGGTCGCCACTGTAAAGTTGGCTACGGCGTTGCCGTTTGGCATGTAACGAACCTCGGGATCTTTCCCTAAGTTACCGACCAAAATTACCTTATTGACACCACGACTGGCCATTGAAATCTCCTGCGATAATCTTACAAATCTAAATTAAGTACACTTTAAACGAGCGACCTGCGGCCGATAAAGTGTTAATTGGAAGAGCCTAACACAGCTCGCGCCTGTCTCAAATCGAAATGCTCATCAACTTTCAAATAAGCGACCTTCTCCTCAAGTACCACAATGGCCTCGGCCACCCCTGGCAATTGCGATAGTTCAGTCGCCATCGCGCGAGCCTGATCTTTACCTTCCACCACTGCTTCAAGGGTATAGCTCTTTAACAACACAGGGTTTTGCATTCCCAGCGTTAGCAGTAACCAGATACACATCAATCCAAGCGCCACGGCAAAGACGCCCGCCGCCCCCAGTAACTGGTAAGCCCCACCGCCGAGCAAACCACCACAGAAGGCGCCGAGGAACTGACTGGTGGAATAGACCCCCATGGCCGATCCCTTGTCGCCCACAGGGCAGAATTTGGCGATCAGGCTAGGTAAGGAGGCCTCAAGATAGTTAAAACCGGTAAAGAAGAGCACCACGGCCACACTCAACACCATCAGACTATCGGCAAACATTGCCATGGCAGCTAAGGCGGCAATCATGATCATCAGCGCAACTTGAAAAGTCGCCTTAGTGTTTTTCTTTTTCACGCCTATGATGATCAGCGGCACCATCAGGAAGAAAGCGCCCACAAAGGCAGGGAAATAGAGCATCCAGTGCTTCTCTTTCACCAGACCGGCATCGACAAGATCCAGCGGCAAAGCAACAAACACTGCGGTTAATACCAGGTGAAGAATGAAGATCCCCGCATCCAAACGAAACAGTTGAGGATCGGTAAGCATCGCCTTGAGCTTAGCCGGCGCCGCGACCGTGTCGCCTTTAGGGGCCTGACTTATAGGTGTCGGCACTAGCAGCTGCACTATTACCATACCCAGCAGGGCAAGGCCTGCGGTCATGGCAAACAAGCCTGAAAGACCTAAATGCTCAGCCACAATAGGGCCAACCAGCAAAGATAAGGCAAAGGAGAAACCTATGCACATCCCTATGATAGCCATCACCTTAGTGCGTTGCTCATCCCGGGTCAGATCGGCAGCCAGCGCCAACACAGCCGCCGCAATCGCCCCCATTCCCTGCAGTGCACGACCAGCAACGACACCATAAATGGAATCGGCCGAAGCGGCCAACAAGCTGCCCAGCGCAAACACTGCCAAACCAATCAGAATGATAGGTTTACGGCCATACTTATCCGATAAGATCCCCATTGGGATCTGTAATATGGCCTGAGTTAATCCATATGCCCCGATGGCAACGCCTACCCATAAGGGAGAAAAGCCTTCAAGGTGTTGTCCGTATAACGCAAAGACAGGCATGATCATAAACAAGCCCATCATGCGCAGCCCAAATACACTGGCTAGTGAAAACGCGACTCTTTTCTCAGTCTTAGACAGTCCATTATTGGCCATTGTTCGCCCTGATCTGTATTCATAAATAAGTCGCGCAGTTTATCATGAAGCATGGAAATAGCTCAAAAAGAAAAGTAAAAGCTGCGACCAAAATGCACTATTACCATTCGCCTATCGCTAGATCACAAGCTTGGCTTTTCTATGACCTAACTCAATTTTTATGCGATAATCAGTCTCTTTTTCGGCACAACCAGAGAGACAGATGGACAAGATTGAAGTACGTGGCGCCCGCACCCACAATCTCAAAAACATCAACCTGACGATCCCCAGAGATAAGCTAATCGTGATCACTGGCCTGTCGGGTTCAGGAAAATCCTCACTCGCATTCGATACCCTCTACGCCGAGGGGCAGCGTCGTTATGTCGAATCCTTATCGGCTTATGCGCGCCAATTCCTAAGCCTGATGGAAAAACCCGATGTAGACCATATCGAAGGTCTGAGCCCGGCGATCTCCATCGAACAGAAGTCGACCTCACATAACCCGCGCTCTACCGTAGGGACCATCACAGAGATCTACGACTACCTGCGTTTATTGTTTGCCCGTGTCGGCGAACCCAGATGTCCGACTCATAACCAACCACTGGCGGCACAGACCGTTAGCCAGATGGTGGACAAGGTATTGGCACTGCCAGAAGGTAGCCGGCAGATGCTGCTGGCGCCGGTGATCAATGATCGCAAGGGTGAGCACGTTAAGCTGCTCGATAGCTTAGCCGCCCAAGGCTTTATTCGCGCCCGTATCGACGGCGAAGTCTGCGATCTGTCCGATCCTCCAACGCTTGAACTGCATGTGAAACACACCATCGAAGTGGTGGTGGATCGTTTTAAAGTGCGCGATGATCTGCAGCAGCGCCTAGCAGAATCGTTCGAAACCGCGCTGGAACTCTCAGGCGGTATTGCCACTGTCGCATCTATGGATGGTGACACCGAAGAATTGCTCTTTTCGGCCAATTTTGCCTGTACCCACTGTGGTTACTCTATGGCCGAGCTTGAGCCGCGCATCTTCTCCTTTAACAACCCGGCCGGCGCCTGCCCTACCTGTGACGGTTTAGGGGTGCAGCAGTTTTTCGATGCCGACAGGGTGATCACTAACACCGAACTGTCGCTGGCTGGCGGCGCCATTCGCGGCTGGGACAGACGTAACTTCTACTATTTCCAAATGCTTACCTCTTTGGCTGAGCACTATAAATTTGATGTCGAAGCCCCTTTCGAGAAGTTGAGCGCCAAAATACGCAATATCGTCTTGCATGGCTCAGGTAAGGAAAGTATCGCCTTCAAATACATCAATGATCGCGGCGACGTGGTGGTGCGCAACCACCCCTTCGAAGGGATCCTGAACAACATGGACAGACGCTACCGCGAGACCGAATCCAACTCGGTGCGCGAAGAGCTGGCCAAATATATCAATACCCAGGCCTGTCAGAGCTGTGGCGGATCGCGCCTGCGGGAAGAAGCCCGTCATGTGTTTATTGAAGACCTCAACCTACCAAGACTCACCGAGTGGTCTATCGGTGAGGCGATGGAGTACTTCGAACAACTGACCCTAAGCGGGCAAAGAGCCCAGATCGCCGAGAAGATCCTCAAAGAGGTGCGCGATCGCCTCGGTTTCCTGGTGAACGTCGGCCTTAACTATCTCAGTCTGTCACGCTCCGCCGACACTCTGTCTGGCGGTGAAGCCCAACGTATTCGTCTCGCCAGTCAAATCGGCGCAGGCTTAGTCGGCGTCATGTATGTGCTGGATGAACCTTCTATCGGCCTACACCAGCGAGACAACGAACGCCTGCTCAATACCTTGATCCACCTTAGGGATCTCGGCAATACGGTGATCGTGGTCGAGCATGACGAAGATGCCATTCGTATGGCGGATCATATTATCGATATCGGTCCGGGCGCTGGGGTTCACGGCGGTCAGGTGATCTGCGACGGTCCGCTAAAAGAGATCATTGCCTGTGACGACTCGATCACCGGCCAATATATCTCGGGCAAGAAGCAGATCCAGATAAGCGAAAAGCGCGCCCAGTACGATGCTAGCAAGGTCATAGAGCTATTTGGCGCTTCGGGCAACAACCTGAAAAACGTCGATCTCACTATCCCCGTCGGTCTGTTTACCTGTGTCACCGGGGTATCGGGCTCGGGCAAATCGACTCTGATCAACGATACCTTCTATAAAATTGCCCATCGCCAGCTGAACGGTGCCACGGTAGATGAACCCGCGCCCTATCAGAAAGTCACTGGTATGGAGCACTGCGACAAGGTGGTGGATATCGATCAGAGCCCTATCGGTCGCACGCCGCGCTCTAATCCGGCCACCTATACGGGAATTTTTACCCCAATCCGTGAGCTATTTGCCGCTACCCAGGAGGCGAGAACCCGTGGTTACAAGCCGGGACGTTTCTCCTTCAACGTCAAGGGCGGTCGCTGCGAGGCCTGTCAGGGCGACGGCCTGATCAAAGTGGAGATGCACTTCTTGCCGGATGTGTATGTGCCCTGTGACGCCTGTAAGAGCAAGCGCTATAACCGCGAGACCTTAGAGGTACGCTACAAAGGTAAGAACATTCATGAGGTGCTCGAGATGACGGTCGAGGAGGCGCGCGAATTTTTCGACGCCGTGCCAGCCATCGCCCGTAAGCTGCAGACGCTGATGGAAGTAGGTCTCTCCTATATTGGCCTTGGGCAGAGCGCCACTACCCTCTCAGGCGGCGAGGCCCAGCGGGTCAAGCTCGCCAAGGAGCTGTCTAAGCGCGATACCGGCAAGACACTCTATATCCTCGATGAGCCCACCACAGGTCTGCATTTCGCCGATATCCAGCTGCTGCTGGATGTGCTGCACCGCCTCAAGGCTCACGGCAATACTATCGTCGTCATCGAGCATAACCTGGATGTGATAAAGACCGCCGACTGGATCATCGACCTTGGCCCAGAAGGCGGCTCGGGCGGCGGCACCATACTGGTCAGCGGCACGCCGGAGCAGGTGGCAGAACATAAGAGTTCGCACACAGCCCGCTTCCTTAAGCCGCTGCTAAAGGGTTAATTCTAACTCAACCCTTCAAAAGCCAGCCTCACCGGGCTGGCTTTTTTGTTTCCTTTATTGAGCAAACCTCGGTAGGTTAGGAGTTTTCATCCAAAGGGTATCACTGAATTGACAACCCCTCTTGCCACAGACCCTGCTCGTCAGCTGATCCACTTGCTGCTTGTGTGCATAGTTACAGCGAGCCTAATGGGCTGTGCCAATACCCAGCCCACCTGCAGCGAAGAGTATCGTCTCACCTGGGCCAATCAACAAATGCTATATGAGCGGGTCGCCACGCTGAGTTCTCCGGTCTACATGGGGCGCAAGACAGGCACAGAAGGGGCCGTCCTCGCCCGAGGGTACATTATAGAGGCGATGCAGGGCGCAGGACTCACTCCTTGGCTGGGCAAATTTTCACACGATTTCGAATACAAGTATCAATTCAGTACTCGCATCGGCACCAATGTGATCGGCACGCTACCCGCCACCGCGCCCAGTGACCGCTGGCGAGTCGTGGTGGCCCATTATGATCACTTAGGCAAACAGGGCTCCAAACTCTATGGCGGCGCCGACGATAACGCATCTGGTGTCGCCGCCTTGCTGGAAATAGCTGCCCACATAGCCAGTCAACCAAGAGAAGCCAACCTACTGTTTATTGCCACTGATGCTGAAGAGCCTGGACTGTATGGTTCCAAGGCGTTTGTCGACAGTTTGATGGCGCCAGACACTCAGCTCGTGCCAGAACAGATCGAATTGGTGATCAACCTAGATATGATAGGCCGACCGGCACGTAACGCCCGCATCTATCTCGAGGGGCGTCGCGGATTTAGCCAATTCGACACCTTGAAGACTGAGCTGGAACAAACCGTCAACCTCTGTATTCGCGCCAATCATCCCCCCGAAGCGGGCAAAACCATTCAACGTATCGACTGGTTAAGAGCTTCAGATCATTATCCTTTTCATAAAGCAGGCATTCCCTGGCTCTACTTCGGGGTCCCACCCCATAAGGATTACCACCAACCTAGCGATGACATATCCAAGATAGATGTTAATTTTCTAGCCGCTGTTACGGAAACTGCCTACAAACTGTTAATAATTGATAGTTATCTTTTAAATAACTAATATAAAACACAGGGAATTTTGTATTTCTGAAAAATGTAACTCATTGTTAAATATCTGTTTAAATTAACCGCACTCCTGCTTTACTGCTAAAATTATGCCAAGTGGTGGAAAGATATCTCACTTACTGGTATAATAATCGGCTTACTGATTCGTTTTCGGTGCGGGAAGTCGACACGGGGTTGATTTTCTGTCTTTAAAATCTTTTGGTGCAGTCTCTGCACTTAGTTACACCACAAGGCTACAACCCATGTCATCCAGTGAAAAAACTTTCCGCGAACTCGGCCTGTCCGAGCCTTTGTTGCGTGCTCTTGACGAGCTAGGTTACGAAAAACCTACGCCAATTCAAGCAGCTAGTATCGATCCCCTCATGGAGGGTAAAGATATTTTAGGCCAGGCACAAACCGGTACAGGTAAAACAGGTGCCTTTGCACTTCCCCTATTAAATGCTATCGACGCCAATGCCAATACTCCACAGATCTTAGTACTCGCGCCAACGCGTGAGCTAGCCGTTCAGGTCGCCGAAGCATTTGGTAGCTACTCCAAATTTATGAAAGGCCTGCATGTACTGCCTATCTATGGTGGTCAAAGCATGCACCAGCAGCTTAATGCGTTGCGTCGTGGTCCACAGATCGTAGTAGGCACGCCAGGCCGCGTCATGGACCATATGCGTCGTGGCACCCTGAAGCTTGAAACGCTAAAAGCTATGGTGCTCGATGAAGCCGATGAGATGCTCAAGATGGGCTTTATCGACGATATCGAGTGGATCCTGGAGCATACGCCTAAGCAACGCCAGCTAGCGCTGTTCTCTGCAACCATGCCAGAGCAGATCAAGCGCGTTGCCAACAAGTATTTGCAAACGCCGGTACACATCAGCATCGCCGCCAGCCACACCACGGTTGAGTCAATTGAGCAGCGTTTTGTTCAGGTGTCACAACACAACAAACTCGAAGCCTTGGTACGCGTACTGGAAGTGGAAAACACTGAAGGTATCATCATCTTCGTGCGTACCCGTAACAGCTGTGTCGAATTGGCTGAGAAACTTGAAGCCCGTGGCTATGCCTCGTCACCGCTGCATGGTGATATGAACCAGCAGGCCCGTGAACGCGCAGTAGACCAGCTTAAACGCGGCAAGCTAGATATCTTGATCGCTACCGATGTTGCCGCCCGAGGTCTGGACGTTGAGCGTATCGGTCACGTGATCAACTACGACATCCCATACGATACCGAAGCCTATGTACACCGTATTGGTCGTACTGGCCGCGCGGGTCGTACTGGTATGGCGATTCTGTTCGTCACCCACAGAGAGATGCGTATGCTGCGTACCATTGAGCGTGCGACCAAGAGTCGTATTTCGCCAATGAATGTACCTAGCCCAGAAACCGTTACCGAGCGTCGTTTGTCTCGCTTAGGTGAGCAGGTATCAAATACCATCAACAATGAGTCATTAGACTTTATGCATGGCGCCGTTGCACAGCTTTGTCAGCAACTGGAAGTGGATACCGAAGCTTTGGCTGCCGCCCTCCTTAACATGGTGCAAAAAGAACGTCCACTGCAACTGCCACCGATCCAGGAACGCCAGCGCGATAGTCGTGATGAGCGTAACTCACGTGATCGTAGTGAACGTGGTGAGCGCGGCGAACGTAGCCCTCGTGGCCGTCGTGAATCGCGTCCAACGCCAACCAATCTAGGTAAGGCTGACACGCTTAAAGATCATCCAGATGTCAAGATGTGCCGTTACGTCATAGATGTCGGCCGTGACCACGGCGTGGGTGTGGGTAACATTGTGGGCGCCGTAGCCAACGAAGCCAACATCGACAGCCGCTACATTGGCCAGATCCAGCTATTCGATCAGATGACCTCTATCGATCTGCCTGATGGCATGCCAAAAGATATACTGCAACACCTCAAGAAGGTGCGCGTATGTGGTAAGCCACTCAATATTCGCGAAGCGGGAACTGAACTTGCGGGTGCGTCAGATGACAGCCGTCCAGCACGTCGTCGTAAGCCTGTCGGCGAGCGTAAATCTCACCGCAAAGGCGGTAAAGATAACGCTTAAGCGTTAGACGTTTAAAGAAAAGGAGCCTAAGGGCTCCTTTTTTGTTGCCTCAAAGGCTAGGTAACCTCTTAGAGACCTGATCGGCAATGGCCAGGCTCGCGGTGAGCCCCGGCGATTCTATCCCTATCAGGTTAACCAATCCCCCTAGGCCATGTTCGGCCTCACCTTGAATAACAAAATCAGATACCTGGCTATCATTCGGGCCCTGTAACTTAGGCCGGATACCCGCATAGTCAGCTTGCAATCTATCAAGCTCAACCTGAGGAAAATAGGCTGAGATAGCGCGGTAAAATGTCGCCTTCAAGCTCTCTGGCACCGCATATTCTTCAACATTGCTTGGCGGCAAGTAAAGGGTATCAGGACCAAATTTGAGTTGACCCGCCAAGTCTAAGGTTGCATGAATCCCCAGACCTTTAAGACCGGGCTCAGGCACGGGATAAATAAGATGACGAAAAGGACTCTTCCCTTGATAGGAAAAATAGTGCCCCTTGCACCAATGCAAGGTAGGAATAAACGCACTACCCAGCCCCTCTATCTTACTGGCCAGCTCACAGGCATAAAGCCCGGCGCTATTAATCAAATAATGGGTATCTATCTGCAGCGCCAATCCATCATTTACCAGCTCTATGCTAAAGCCATTGTTGTGAGCGCTCGCCCCCATAAACTCAGTATGTGCAGCAAAAATCACCCCGTTTGCCTCGGCTTCAGCCAATAGGCTATACATATAGCCATGGCTGTCTATGATGCCGGTTGAGGGAGAAAATAGCCCGCCCGCCGCCTTAAGCGCAGGCTCCAGCTCCGCCAATTGCCGACGACTCAGGGGCTCGAGATCTTCCACCCCATTGACCCGACCTTGCTCGAGCAAGGCATCAAGCTTAGCCTCCTGCGCCTTATGGCTGGCGACTATCACCTTGCCGACGGGGTTAACCGCGATGCTACGTCGGGCGCAATAGGCATAGAGGTCATGTTTTCCCTGCACACACAGCCTCGCCTTCAGGCTTCCAGTGGGATAATAGATCCCCGCATGGATCACCTCACTGTTGCGGCTGCTGATCCCTGTACCTATGGCGTCGGCGCGATCGACGAGCAGCACCCGCTTAAAACGCTGGCTTAGCCTGGCAGCCACCGCAAGCCCGACTACCCCGGCGCCAACGACCACTGCATCCATCTTATCCATCGCCCGCTTTCTCCCTTAATTTATATCCGGTTAATCAGAAAGATAGTCGCCGTCCCAACGGGGCCATACTACCAACATTAAGCATCATCGGCTTATAACAGACCCAGAGACCCACTGATACTAACCGTAAAACTCACCTTGAATCACGCTTCTACATTAGCACTTAAGTACTATGGCACTATCCGTTAGTTACTGATAGTAAGGGTGATTAACATTTTACAAAAGGAGTTTGGCATGCAGCGGATCGTGAATCAGCTTTTGTTAGCTGCTGCTCTGGTCGCAATAACCTCTACCAGTAATGCATCCCAGTTGTCCGCCTGTAATACGGCGGAATGTGAAGATTACTTTAACGCTTATACCATCTTAACCAAGCGTGGCCATTCGAGTGCCATGGCGACCCTTGGTGAACTCTACTATTCCGGCTACGGTACAGAGCAAGATAAAGATAAAGCCTTTAAATGGTTTAGGCGTGCTGCCAAATTTGGCCACACCACGGCGCAATACAAAGCGGGGATCATGTATCTACAAACCTCGGCACATCAAGATATCGATAAGGGGATCAATTTATTAAAGCGCAGTGCTAAGGCTGCTTTTTCCCCAAGCGCACTGGCCCTTGGCAAGATATATCTACAAAATACCTTAACCGAACCGGATCTCGAAGAGGCCGACAGATGGCTCGCTCTAGCCTATAAACTCAATAATTTAGAGGCTATGAAATTCACCAAGGCACTTAGAGAATCACCCGACACTCGCTCACTCAAGCTGCCTAAAGCCTTTGCTCTTGTCGATGCAGAAAAGCCAATAGCGCCAGACAGTAAAAACGCCATGGAAGAGATGGAAGTGATTCTCGTCGAAGCGCCTGACTTTGCCGCTTACTTCGATGAGGAGATCGCCCAGCTTAACCGTAGTCGCCCTGACACAGCGAAAGGCACGGGCTCCAGCATCGCCGGACGCACTTGTACAGATATTTGGGCCTGTAGCAGCGAAGGAGACAATGAACGCATTCGAGATACCTTGCTGTCAGACTGGGGAAATATCGCATTAGCTTCAAACATTAGATAATTTTGACTTCAACACGTCGTACTTATAGCCATGTATAGCTAGAAGAGTTGAACATGATCGGCTCTAAGAAAGGGACTAAATGATGAAGAACACACTCAAAGCACTCTCGCTCGGACTCAGCCTATGGGCAGTAACCTCATACAGCTACGCAGCCGGGCTGCCTGAATGTGACACGGCAGAATGTCAGGAATATTTCAAAGCCTACACCATTTTAACCAAACGAGGTCACTCGGATGCGATGGCGACTCTTGGCGAGCTCTATTATTCAGGCTATGGCACAGAAAAAAATCCTGAGAAAGCACTCAAATGGTTTAGACGCGCCGCCAAGTTTGGCAATACCACGGCTCAATATAAAGCAGGGATCATGTACCTGCAGCAAACCGACTATCAAGATATCGACAAAGGTATCAGCCTGCTGAAGCGCAGTACTAAGGTCGATTTCTCACCCAGCGCCTTCGTATTAGGCAAAATCTATCTTGGTAATGAGCTCGTCATACAGGATCTCGCCGAAGCCGATCACTGGCTGTCAAAGGCCTATGAGCTTAATAATCAGGAGGCGCAAAAATTTGCCAAACAACTAAAAGGCTCTGAGCTTGGCAAAACAGTAGCACTACCCAAGCTCTATAGCCTGATCGACGCTAAAAGCGCCGACAAACCCGGCAGCAATGCGCCCGTCGGTGAAATGGAAACCATTACGGTGACGGCACCGGATTATACGCAATATTTCGATGACGAAATTCTTCGTCTTAACCATAGCCAACCCGATACAGAGAAGGGCACAGGCTCAAATATTGCCGGACGTACCTGCGCCGAGATGTGGGCCTGTAGCAGTGAAGGAGATGGCGATCGTATTCGCGACTTCCTCCTGTCTGACTGGGGAGCCGCAGCACTTATTTTCAGATAACTTAACACTTCAACATGTCGTACTTTAGGTCACTAACGGCTTAAGGGGTTGTAGTCAACCAACCACCTCAATAGGATGTTTAAAATGAAAAGGATAATCAAATCGCTCTCTATAGGCTTAACCCTGTGGGCGATCAGCTCCAGCAGTTATGCTTCAGGCTTGTCTGAATGTGATTCAGCCGAGTGTAAGGAATACTTCAAGGCCTACACCATTTTAACCAAGCGGGGTCACTCAGATGCCATGGCAACCTTAGGTGAACTCTATTATGCGGGTCACGGCACAAAGAAAAACCCTAAAAAGGCACTCAAATGGTTCCGACGTGCGGCTAAATTTGGCAATACCACGGCGCAATACAAGGCTGCAGTCATGTATCTTCAAGATACCGACTATCAGGATGTCGATAAGGCTATATCTTTATTGGAACGTAGCCTGAAAGTCGATTTTTCACCGAGCGCCCTGATACTGGGTAAGATTTATCTCAATGATAATCTCGTCAAACAAGATCTTGCCGAAGCAGACAAGTGGCTATCTAAAGCCTACGAACTAAACAATGTTTCTGCCAAAAACCTTGCCAATAAGCTCAAAAACTCAGAGCAGGAAAAAAACCTAGCACTTCCAAAGTTATACGCCTTGGTCGAAGCCGATAAAAACGCTAAACCAGGCAGTAATGCCCCTGTTGGTGAGATGGAAACCATTACTGTTACGGCCCCCGACTATCATCGCTATTTCGATGATGAGATCGCCCGTCTCAACACCACTCGCCCCGATACCGAATCGGGTACTGGTTCCAAAATCGCCGGCCGAACTTGTGCCGAGATGTGGGCTTGTAGCTCCGAAGGGGACGGCGAGCGTATAAGAGATGTAATGTTATCTGACTGGGGAAAAGAAACGCTTGCCTTTAGACTCAATTAAATAAGCAACGCCCCGAGCGCTCGTTAGAGGATAAAAAAGAGGCAATTTCGCCTCTTTTTCTTTTTAAAGCCTGTCGAAATCAACCCTGTACGCCAGCGCATCGCAACGCAAATACTCGGCACAATCGTTGTTCAATTTATGGTCGACACATTCCATGACCACTATGCCATTGGCCCCTAGCTTTTGCGCCTTATGCTTTAAATTACCCACTAACAAAGATTCTGTTGGTCTTGGCTGGCTCGAACGCATCCTGCAAAATGAGGTTGAAACCTTGCCTAAGGAATCCGCCTTATAACGATGAATCTCCTCCACACTGTACACCTCGACCTTATAAGTCTTCAAAGCTTCCTCTGGTGAAGGGGCAATATTGGCACTTAGGTTTAAATTGCCACATCCTGGTAGCATCAAAACTCCCAACAGGGTTATTGCTATTTTTTTCATTGATGTTTGTCCTTAAATCATACTTTTTTACTTATCGACACGCCTGACACCTAGCAAAGCCTCTTGTTTCAAGGCCTCAGCGCAAACTTGGCAGATACAGCGTTCAGGCGCCAAGTTATCCAGTGCCAACTGGTGTTTAGGCACAAAGACCTGCTGCTGACACCAACAGGTCTCTATCTGACGCTTAGCCGCCATGGCACAAGCATTAGGCTGCTGACACAGGGGGCAGATACTGGCTTTTATATTCATACATTAAAAAACTGAGTGTTAGCCATCAACGGTAACACTCAGTCTTGGGTTGAACAAGTTTACGGCTTATTGCTTCGCCGGGTTGATGGGATAGGATTGAGTGCCCAGCACGGCTCCCTCTGCTACCGACTCACCATAGTAACCCTGATGTTTGTGGTAACGCTCGGCAAGGTCGGCCACTTTGCCCTCTTTCAGACGTGGATCTTGTGGTCGCTCATGGGAGACCACAAAAGCTGCGACATCCCAGGCATCCTGATGACTGAGCTGAATGCTCTTACCTAGAGGCATGTTCTCATAGATGAAGTTGGCCGCAGTATTCACCCTGTGCATACCCGCCCCCCAGTTAAAGCTGTTTGGTCCCCATAAAGGCGGCAGGCTATAAACCCCTGCCATGGCAACACCTTCGCCGTTTTCACCATGGCAAGATTGACAATGGGCTCGATACACCTGTTCCCCGCGTGCTGGAGAATAGGCCTGCTCTGGCTTGGGAATGGCGGGAAATCCGCGGCCCGGCAATTTAGCGCGCTCATCCAGGCTAGTCGCCTTGGCAATCGCCTCTGGTAAGACAAAGTCCTCCCGCTTGCCCCCTTTAAGCAGTTCTTCATCACTCAGCTCAGGCACAGCCCCCGCTACGCCATATTTGTCCATCAGACCACTCATGGCCAACCAGTAAGAATAAGCCGACAGCGCCACCAATGGCTCACTGCCAGACTCGGGCGCCTTGCCATTCATCGAATAGGTAAAACAGCCCTGGATCCGCTCCTGATAACTGTTTACCTTATCGTTTTTCTTACGATAGGCCGGATAGGCCAGATAGGCGGCCCACAAAGGTGAAGCATTAGCCTTACGGCCGGCATCCATATGACAGTTGACGCAATTGAGCTCATTGCCCACATACTTACCCCGCAGCTGCTGAGTATTCACAAACAGCTGATATCCGAGCCGCACCTTGTCACCGAATGCGCCCTGGGGAATGGCCGAGAGCGCACGCATCTTGAGATACTCAGCGTCAGGGCTTGGCGCAGCCAACTTCAATTCAGCCTGCTTATCGGGCAACTCCCCTGCCTGCACACTATTGCCAAGGGCGATTAAGAGTAAGCCGCTTAGTGTCTGACTCAATAGATTCCTGTTCATTACCGCCTCCTTTATTTCATCTTGGCAAAATAGTCGGCAAGTGCCGCTATCTCATCTTTACTCAGCTTATTGGCGATATGACTCATCATGCCATCAACATCCCCCTTGCGCGTGCCTGACTGCCAGGCCTCCAGCTGGCTCTTAAGATAACTGGCTTGCTGGCCCGCCAGACGAGGAAACTGGCCACCACCTATCCCCGAGGGGCCATGACAAGTGACACAAGCAGGTAAAGTACGCTGCCAGTCCCCCTGATACACCAAAGTTTCGGCAACCGAATCAAAGGTGAGCTGACTGCCACGCGTGACTATTGTCGGTGCGGGCACAGGCTGCGCCGCGAAATAATCGGCGACCTGGCCAATGGCATCTCCCTGCACCGTCATCGCCATAGGCGTCATGGTCGGGTTCTGCCTGTCACCTTGCTGAAACAAGTGGATCTGCTTGGCAATATAGTCTGACGATAAGCCTGCAATTCGCGGCGCAATAGGCTCAATCCCCATCCCCGTAGGGCCGTGGCAACTACCACACAGCGCTGCTGCAGGCGGCATCTCATTGGCGGCTATCACCTGGTTACTCAAAAAAAGAACGGTCACTCCGATAAGCATTTTGTACATATCAACCTCCTTATTAGCTGTGGTTAATCATAGGAGTAAAACCCCACCACGCATACTGGCAATAGGTATAAAAAACCCCGCTGATAAAAGCGGGGCCGGAGGTGATGATAAATGGATTATTTACCCGGTCTGACACCTAAGGTATGGCAGATGGCATAGGTCAATTCGGCGCGGTTTAGGGTATAGAAATGAAAATCCTTCACCCCTTCGCGGGACAACACCTTGACCATATCGATGGCCACGTTAGCGCCGACCATCTGGCGGGTAGATGGGTCATCATCTAACCCCTCAAACTGCTTGTGCAGCCATCTTGGAATAGACACATTGGTCATGCCAGCAAAGCGTTTCAGCTGAGTAAAATTGGTCACAGGCAAAATGCCAGGCACTATCTCTACATCTATACCGGCCGCCACGCAGCGATCACGAAAACGTAGATAAGATTCGACATCGAAGAAGAACTGGGTGATGGCGCGGTTTGCCCCGGCATCAATCTTTTTCTTAAGGTTAATAAGGTCCGCCTGGGCGTTAGGGGCATCGGGATGAACCTCTGGATAGGCCGCCACAGAGATATCGAAATCGGCCACAGATTTCAGCAAGCGCACCAAGTCATTGGCAAAACGAGTTGGCTTAGGGCTTCCCGCAGGGAGATCACCACGCAGGGCGACGATATCGCGTATACCCGAGTTCCAGTAGTGTTTCGCTAACTCCACCAACTCTTCGTCGCTGGCATCGACTAGGGTCAGATGGGGCGCTGCCACCAAGTCTGTCTCTTTTTGAATTCGCTCGATCACCCCATGGGTACGATCACGAACGCCAGAATTAGCACCGTAAGTCACGGACACAAACTTAGGATTAAGCGGCTCTAATCGTCTGATAGAGTTCCATAAGATAGTTTCCATCTCAGGTGTGGCCGGCGGGAAAAACTCAAAGGACACATTGATGTCACCATTGAGCTCAGACAAGCTTTGGTTTAACGAATTGGCGTGTTGTGCATGGTGAAAAGCCATCTTAATTCCCTCAGACCTAGAGCAAAAATATTTTTAGACGTTTGGACGTCTATATGTCCATATACTAGAGAAACTCAGAGTGATGTCAAGCCTAAAAATTGACTCATTGCAAAACAATCTGTTTATAAGATAGTCCGAAAGCGAAACGGCTGACACAGGCAGGCCGATCTCACCGATTCATCCGGCGAAACCCACTGAAAGAGAGATAAAAAGAAGGAGATAAAAAGGTATAAAAAAGGCCGATGCACGCATCGACCCTTTAGATTACTCTTGTAGAAGATCCCGGCACATCTGCGCCAGATCTGACTGCACCGCAGCCGCCGTCACCTCGCGCCCAGCGCCCGGGCCACGGATTATCAGCGGGTTATCCTGATAAAAATCACTGCGGATCACAAAGACATTATCACCCGGTGTCAGGTTGGCATAGGGATGACTTCTATCGACCCACTCAATTCCCACCTTAGCCTTAAGCTGTCCCTGTTGGCTGTCCAGCGAAGCGACATACCTGAGCACCTTGTTCTGCTCGGCGGCCGCCTGATACTGCTGCAACATCTCGCCATCGAGTTCTGCCATACGTGAAAGGAAGTCATCCAATGGGATCTCAGCCAGAGACGCCGGCACTAATGACTCAAGTTCAATATCATCAAGCTCTATGTCATAGCCTATCTCACGGGCCAGAATCAACAACTTACGCTGCATGTCCCGCCCAGAAAGATCATCGCGTGGGTCCGGCTCGGTGATCCCCAGCCCCTTGGCTTCCAACACCAACTGCGAAAAAGGCTTAGTGGCATCATAGTGCTCAAACAGCCAGCACAGGGTTCCCGAGAAGATCCCGCCAACGGCCTCGATACTGTCGCCGCTGTTATGCAGATCGTTGAGTGCATGTTGCACAGGCAAACCCGCGCCACAGCTAGCGTTATAGCGCCAGAACAGGCGGCGGTTGCCCAGCTGCTGTTTCAGCTCCTGATAGAAAGCCAGCGGGCCAGAACCCGCCAGCTTGTTGGCGCTAACGATATGAATACCGCGGGCAAAGAACTCAGGATATTGCAGAGTCAGGTCGGCACTGGCGCTGATATCCAAAGCGATCAACTCATCGCAGTCCAGGGCCTGAAGCTGCTCAAACAGATGAGTGTATTGCCAGGCTGTACCTCGCTCTTCAAAGGCCTTTTGCCAGGTGTTAAGGTCGATATCTGTCTCACTGAGCAGCGCCTTCTTGGAACTCAGCAGTCCCACTAACTCGACGCTGACCTCCAGCTCCTTATTAAGCACAGGGCGAGCACGCTTAAAGAGATCGATCCAGGCTTCACCTATGTTGCCTATGCCCAGCAACAGGACGCCGATGCGCTTACGTGGACCGGCGCAGCGTCTGTGCACCTTCTGAGTTAACAGATTCACCTGGGCCTTAGGCACTAAGGTCACCAAACTCAAACCATCGTTACACAGAGGATGCGCCTCTCGGCTCAGCAGGCGGGAAAAGCCGCGACGATAGAGGCTGGCGTCGGCACTCACTAAGGCCACTAGGCCAAGATCGTCTCTAAGCTGCAACTCATCGATACCCAGCTCGCCAGTATTGGCTTCAAAAATCGCCTGGGCTTGCTTCTGATTTTCATGGGTAAAGGCCAGCTCGGCGCGACCATGAGCCAATGACCAATAGGCCAGTGGCGTCAGCCCTGCCCGGGCAAAGCAAGCCAGCAACTGCGGCAACTCGACATCTATGGTCAAGCTGAATAGGCTAACGCTCGCCAGACTGGTCACCACTGGGGCACTGGCCGACGAGCTCTTTGGCGCGATCAGGGTGAAGTCGGTATGGGGGGCATAACTTGAGCGCACCGCCAGGCTAACCTCGGTATCAAACAGAGGCTGCAGGGTACGATTGTGCAGCACAGGGGAGCCCAGATGCGCCAGGCGATTCGCCTCGGTCAGCGACATGCTCTTAAGCAACTTGGCATCATTAATTCGGTTGGGGTCGGCGTTAAACACCCCTTCGACGTCAGTCCAGATGGTGACTCGCTCGATATCTGCCAGACTGGCCAACAGGGTGGCACTAAAATCTGAGCCGTTGCGACCAAGCAGCAGGGTATCACCCTGTTCATTGGCGCAGATAAAGCCGGTGATCACCAGACGCTCTTGAGGATGAGCCTCAAGCAGTGCCTGCACTCTTTGTCTCGACTCGTCTATGCGGATCTGCGGCACGGCGCCTTCATCGGCTACCAGCAGGGTACGGGCATCGACATCCGATGCGGCCACGCCAGATTCTCTCAGCAGCGCCGCCAGCAGACGCGAAGACCAACGCTCGCCGAAACTCACCACCTGGTTACGTTGATAGTCGTTAAGTTCATCCAGCGACAGCAGGCTACTCAGCTGCGACTTGTCGGTCGACAGGCGCTCTCTGAGGCTACGGGCCTGCTCATTGGAGAGCAACTGTTCAATCAGGTTTTGCTGGTAACTCACCAGCACCTGTAACTCCTCTTGCCATAGCTGATTTGAGTCACACAGCTCCAGCAAGCGGTATAAAAAATTGGTACTCTTACCCGCAGCCGACACCACGATCAAATCATCGCTGTGGCCATGAGTCAGTAAAATGTGAGCGACGCGGCGGTAACAATCTGCATCCGCTAAACTAGAACCACCAAATTTATGCAAATGACATCGTGTCATTTTATGCTCCTCAAACCCTTTAACTACTTACCGCGATAGCCGCTTCTAAACCGGCGAGTATATCTGCCACCAGATCCTCGCCATCTTCAATCCCTACAGACAAGCGGATAAGGGTATCTTTAACACCCGCTTCGCGACGCGCCTCTGGGTCCATCGCTCTGTGGGTCATAGTCGCAGGTACTGCCACCAGACTCTCCACGCCCCCCAGACTCTCGGCTACCGAGAAGTATTGTAACGCATCTAAGAAGGCAACGAGTGCCGATTCACCGCCTTTTAACTCAAAACTGAGCATTGCGCCGAAGCCCTTCTGCTGTCTAGCCGCAATTTCATGGCCAGGATGCTCGACAAGGCCCGGATAATACACTTTTTCTACCGCCTTGTGGTCACACAGCAGGGCCAAAACCTTCTGGGCGTTGGCCTGATGTTCACGAATACGCACCGAGAGAGTTCTTAATCCCCTCAGGGTCAGATAGCTGTCAAAAGCCGAACCGGTCAGCCCCAAAGTATTAGACCACCAGTGCAGTAACTCGCCGACCTCAGGGTCTTTGGCCACCACGGCGCCGCCGACAACATCACTGTGGCCGTTAATATATTTGGTGGTCGAGTGCACCACTATGTCGGCGCCGAGCAACAAAGGTTGCTGCAAGATGGGAGACAAGAAGGTGTTATCCACTACAACCTGCGCCCCAACCTGATGGCTCGCCTGTGCAATGGCTTCAATATCGACCACCCTCAGCAGCGGGTTAGAAGGTGTCTCAAGCCACACCATCTTAGGCGCTTGTGATAGCGCTTGGCGTAACGCGACACCATCGGTTTGATCCACTACGGCTAACTTAAAGGCACCCTTCTTCGCGAGGTTGGTAAAGAGTCGATAGCTGCCGCCATAACAATCATGGGGGACCACCAAGAGATCCTCAGGCCCTAGCAGGCTGGTCACAAGAGTGATGGCTGCCATACCGGTGCAGGTGATCACGCCTGTAGCCCCTTTTTCCAACTCGGCAAATGCATCGCCCAAGATTGAGCGAGTAGGATTGCCCGAACGACTATAATCGAATGCCCGCGGCTGTTGATGCCCTTCAAACGAGTAATTTGTCGACAGATAGATAGGCGGCACCACGGCACCATGCTGAGTGTCTGACTCTATGCCTTGTCTTACGGCGGCGGTGGCTAGTTTACGCTCTGTCATCTTCAACTCCTCAATTCGAATCTGGGCAGAGACCTCTGGCAAAAGAGATGTCTGGACGTCTAAATGTACCTAAGCCAACGGGTAGCGTCAACAACTTTAGACGTTTAGACGTCCAAACATTTAGAAATCTATTTGCAATTACCAAAAATTAGAGGCAATAATTTGACTGTATTTTGTAAGGGTTTAAAATCTGCACCGAATTTGAGAATTTACAGGTGAGTCAATGACTGAGTGGAATGGCGATTATATCAGCCCCTATGCTGAACATGGTAAGAAGAATGAGCAGGTAAAGAAGATCACTGTCTCTATTCCTCTAAAGGTGCTTAAGGTATTAACCGATGAGCGCACTCGGCGCCAGGTCAATAACTTACGTCACGCCACCAATAGTGAGTTACTCTGCGAAGCTTTCTTACATGCCTATACTGGCCAGCCACTGCCGCACGATGATGACCTGTCTAAAGATAAACCCGACAGCATTCCAGCAGAGGTAAAACGCCTAATGACCGAAATGGGCATTGAGTGGGAAGAGATGGAATAACACGGCCACACACTAATCGACAGAGGGATCGCTAGGCGATCCCTCTTTAGTTTTCACACTTAGTCTGGACTATCCCTGTGCCTGCACTTCCGCTCGATCCACAGATCTTGGCGCTCGCCTCGCTTATCGTCTTTGTCGGCGCTCTCACCCAGAGCCTTATCGGCTTTGGCATGGCGATAGTTGCCTCACCGTTACTTTATCTTATCGAGCCCTCATTGGTTCCGGCGCCCGTGATCTTAATGGGTTTCTCTATCGCCCTATTGACCCTATTTCGTGAACGCGGCGCCTTGGAGTTTAATGGGCTGCAATACGCCTTGCTCGGTCGAATCCCAGGTGGATTTATCGGCGCTGGTTTACTCTTGTTCGCCCCACAAGCTATCTTAGGACTCACAATCTCCATCATTGTCGCAATTGCCGTAATGCTGAGCCTGCTCAGGGTTAGCCTGGTGGTCAATCGACGTTCTCTCTTTAGCGCTGGCGTGATCTCGGGGATCTTCGGCAACATAGCTGCCATCGGCGGTCCGCCATTGGCTATCTTACTCTCGGGCAAAGATGCCAAGCAGTTTCGCGCTGCATTGTCGGCCTTCTTTATCTTCAGTTCCGCCATCGCCATGGTGATCTTAGGGCTGACAGGGCTGCTTACCCCGCAACACTTTTACTCCTCGGCCTTACTACTGCCCTCAGTGCTGCTTGGTTATCTGATGGCAAACCGACTCGTCGGACGCATCGACAAACAAAAGACCCGTATGATGACGCTTATCCTCTGTAGCCTGAGTGCTATCCTATTGGCCGCCAAGTCGATAACGAGTCTGCTATAAAATAGAAAAAGCCGGCAATATTGCCGGCTTTTCGATTATCGCTACCTTAGGCTAAAAATGATAAGAAGTTTGAATCACGCCGCCAAAGGCATCGTCACTGCCCACTAAACCGGTAAGATCTAAGTTAAAGAAGCGCCCTATGGTAAAGCCCGTACCTAAGCTATAGAGGTTACTACTGGTATCTTTCATATCGTGGCGATAACCCAACCGCAGCGCAAACCAATCTGTGGCTCTCATTTCACCACCTATGCGCCAATATTGTGTTTCACCCAGCTCGTCAAAGCGCTTATGACCATTGAGATCCACATCGGACGTCAAACTGAACTTATCCCAATCATAGGCAACACCTAAGGTGTATAAGGCCTCGATGCGATAGGTAAACTGACGCCCCAAGGTCTCAACGGTATCGAGCTTCTGACTCACCAAGTTGCGTCCAGATAGGCCCAGGGTTAAGCCTTCTATGGGCTGCATGGCCACACCGATATCTAAGTTAAACACACTATCATTGTTGCGATACTTATCATCGTCAAAGTCATCGACATCGTAGTTATTAGCGTTGACCACATAGTTATAGGTATCTATACGCTGAAGCTTGGGAGATATCCCCACCGCTATCGGCATATTAACGATTGAGAGCGGAAAACTTAAAGCTAGCCCTAGGTCCGAAATAGCTCCCACCACTACGGCGCCCTGTGAGTCTAAATCTGTCACCTCTGGAGGATTGTTGGGATCCAGATTAGTCAAGGAATCGATATCGCTCTGCTCTATCACTGCCACGCTCGCCACATCTATGTATGTCTTATAAAAAATCGACATGGGCATGCGCTTAGTCGGTAGCACCACAGAAAAGCCCAGCCCTACGCTGGCATAGGCGTTCTCGCCATCGAGCGACTCGAGATCGGAAATCAGCAGATCTCGAAAACTGCTTATGCCCGTCACGTCACCGGCATCAATCGCCGCTTCAAGGCTGTCATAGGAATCCTGCAGGGCGTCAAACTTGTCAATGAGGTCATCGAGGCTGCCCACTTCGGCCCCCAAAGCCGGTATCATCACGGCACCACTAGAGTACTTAGGAGCATGAATAGCTAACAGAGCAGGGTTGATAAAGGCGGCACCTTCGCGGTTAGATGCCGCAACCCCGGTTCCGCCCATGGCATCGCTCCTAGCCTCGCTATAGAGAGAAGCAGCAGACGCCACAGAGACATGGCAAGACAATAACACCGCAATAGCCAAGCTAAGGTATTTCATATCATTCACCCCATTCATTATTCTTGTACTTGCTCTAAAAAACTGACCAAGCTGTATTTAAAGATAGACCATGCCCTCAAAACAGTGACTGCAAAACAGGACAATTTAATAATTTTTTCCCCCCCTTTTTAGCCCCAAGCGCCTACAACAATATTTTGCCGACAAACCTGCTCTGCGACTTGCGTTATTGAGCGCATTGGCTGAGCTAAAACAAGTCTAAATACCTATTTAGAGGGTGCTTAAATAACAAAGTGTGATCTTAACCACTCCAATTATTGCTTGGTTTTTCTCGCTAAAACACAAAAACAAACAATATTTTTCAACAACTTAAGCAACATCCATTAGATTTTTATCCATGATATTTTTATCAATTAGATTTATTTCATGAAGGTGATCAACATCAAATTTACAACTGCCCCTTTTTGGTAAATTTTCCAACAAGAAACAAGCATTTTGTTTCATGTTAATAAATCGCTCACAGTAGCGATTAAGGAAAAAGATGATGAAAAACCTAACCAAAATCAGCACCTGTTTACTACTCGCTTTCTGCGTCGGCGGACAAGTCTACGCCGTCGATGGCGGTAACCCTAAGAAAGGCAAACATCTCTACAAAAAAGAGTGCAAAGCCTGCCACAGCAAGGGGGATGCCGCCGGTGAACTCACTCCTATGAGCAAGACCATGAGCCAGTGGGACCGCTTCTTTAAACGTGATATGCACAGCGCTCAACCAGAAGTATTTAAAAAACTCTCCGACAAAGAGCGCTTGGATATTCAGCAATTTTTATACGACCACGCGGCCGATTCCGATCAACCACAAACTTGCGGTTAACCACAGTTTCGTAATCGAAGCGCTCATTCACTTCTCCCGATGAGCGCCTAAGGAGAGATTCACATGCGTACTCTACTGTCTATACTGATCGCTAACGCCCTGGCTATGTCAGGCACAGCCTATGCTGTCGATAGCGACGCACAAAAATTAGCCGAACTGAAACAACAACTTGCCGACCTTACCGAAGAGATTGACGATATCAATAGCCGCGTCGACAAGAACGAGCGCCACACTGCTCTCGACCGACTTGAAATCACCGGTGATTTCCGTACCAAGGCCCATTCATTGCATTACCAAAATGTCACCTGGAACCCTGCAATCAAGGTAGACTTTAATGATTTTGGGGCTAAAGCCATGTCTGGTGCCTTTGGTATGCCTAACGATCCCGACTCCCCGCTGGGACAGATGATGGCAGCCAATCCGGAACTCGCCGCGGCCTTCCAAAGCGGTATGCTGCAAGGCGTGATGCCTTACGTGCTGGCACCTAAAACCACACAAGACATCAACAACGATATCTTCTACACCACGCGTCTGAGACTCAACCTCAAGGCCAAGGTATGGGATAACGTCAGCTTTGCTGGTCGTCTCAGCATGTACAAAAACTGGGGCGACTCAACGGGTGTTCAGGTCTTCGATTCATGGCGCTCTTTCACCATGGATGGCACCAATAGCGGTAACACCAGCGGCGATTGGCTAAGAGTTGAACGCGCCTATTTCGATTGGAAAAATATCGGTGGCAGCAACACCTACCTATCTATTGGTCGTCGTCCATCGACCTATGGCCCACCAACCCAGTATCGTGAAAATGAGAAACGCGGCGGCACACCGTCTGGCCACCTGGTGAACTTTAACTTCGACGGTGCGACCCTGGGCTACAATCTCGGTGAGATCACGGGTATCGAAGGCCAAGTCGTACGTTTCTGCTACGGCCAGGGCTTCGAATCCCAGTGGGGTAATGGTGAGATGTTTGGCGATATCGTCACTAAAGACACCCACTTAGGTGGCTTTAACATCGATGCCATCAACGACGGTAATCACTTCCTGCAATTTACCTTGTTTGGTGCTAAAGACATTAACGACGGCTTCAAGGGCACTATGGCCTTCCCAACTCAGCTTGCGGGAATCTTTGCCCCTACCATGTACCAGGACATGCAGAAGTTCAGTAACTTCAATTTCCAAACCCGAGTACAGCCTAGCGGCGTTATCGGCGACATGTACCTTGGCGGTATAGGTTATGCCTACGAGAGCGATGAAGACTTCAAGGCCTTCGCCTCTTTCGGCTGGACCCGCGCCGAAGGCAACGGCAATGCCGGTATGTTTGGCGGCATGCTAAGCGATGCAATATTTGAAGCTCAGCTTAATGCCGATGGCAGCGAGATCATCATGATGCCAAGTGCCGCCGACGAAGCTGACACCAAAGATGGTTATGGTATCTATGTGGGCATTCAAATCCCTGCACCTTACGGCAAGTTCGGTCTCGAGTATAACTATGGTTCCAAGTACTGGACCCCATTTACTCAGGCGCAGGATGACCCTATCGGCAGCAAGCTAGCTACCCGTGGTCATGTGGCAGAGGCCTACTATATGTTTGATATCAATCCAAGAATGTTCATCAAGCTGGCTGGTCTCTACTACGACTACGAATATACCGGAAGCGGCACTCCGGTAGGCGCCCCACAAAAAGTGGATGACGTGGTAAATGGCTCAGCCTACTCAATGTTGCCTGTGGTCGATACTGCCTATGACCTCAACGCTTCATTAGTCATCAACTTCTAACTTTATTGTCTCCCCCGGCTTCGGCCGGGGGTAGGGAAATCAGCATGAAACTCACTTACTCTCTTACGGCGATGTTTGCTGCAGGGATCTTCGGCTTGGCCAGCCTTAATGCCGTTGCCGAAAATCCGCACAAGGAAGCCATTCAGGGGCCCTTTACCCAGGGCTCTCAGGTGACCGAGCAGTGCATCGAATGCCATGAAGATCACGCCAAAGACTTTATGAAGTCTTCTCACTGGACCTGGGAACTGGAACAAGATCTCCCTGGACGCACAGTAAAGCGTGGTAAGAAGAACGCTATCAATAACTTCTGTACCTCAATTTCAGGTAACGAGCCAAGATGTACCAGTTGTCACGCTGGCTATGGTTGGAAAGACAATAACTTCGACTTTAGCGACATGACCAAGGTCGACTGTCTGGTGTGTCACGACACGACGGGCACTTACATCAAAGATCCCGCCGGCGCAGGTGAAGCTCTGGCAAAGGTCAACCTAGAGCGCGTTGCGCAAAATGTTGGCATGCCAGTGCGTGACAACTGTGGTAGCTGCCACTTCTATGGTGGCGGCGGCGATGCGGTCAAACATGGAGATCTCGACTCCTCTATGGCCTATCCCGATAAAGCCACCGATGTGCATATGGACACAGATGGTAATGACTTCCAGTGCCAAACCTGTCACACCACACAGGAGCACCAGATCACGGGTAATGCCATGGGGGTTTCACCAGGTGGACAGAACGATATCGGCTGTGAAAACTGCCACGATGGTGCGCCGCACGCCAACAAGCGCCTCAATACCCATACCGCCAGTGTCGCCTGTCAGACCTGTCACATTCCTTTCTTCGCGCGTAACGAACCCACCAAGATGAGTTGGGATTGGTCTACCGCAGGACAAGACCTACCTGAAACCAAGGATGAAAACGGCAAAAAGACCTTCCAGAAGAAGAAAGGTAGCTTTGTCTGGGGCAAGATGGTTGAGCCTGAGTATGCCTGGTACAACGGTAAGGCCGATGCCTACATGGCTGGTGATAAGATGGATCCCTCTAAGGTCACTAAACTGACCTCACCACTGGGTGATATCACAGACAAGACAGCTAAGATCTATCCATTCAAGGTACATCGCGGCAAGCAGATCTTCGATGCTAAACAGAACATCATCATCACGGCAAAAACCTATGGCAAAGGCGGTTACTGGACCGAGTTTGATTGGGATAAGGCCGCCAAGCTTGGCATGGAAGCTAATCAGGCACTGACCCAACAAGGCATCAAGTACAGTGGCGAGTACGGCTTCGCCGAAACCGAGATGTGGTGGCGCATCAACCACATGGTTTCGCCAAAGGATCAGGCGCTCAAGTGTAACGACTGCCACAACAAGGGCACACGTTTAAATTGGCAAGCCTTAGGCTACGACGGCGACCCAATGAAAAACAAGAAAGGCCCTAAACACGCTAAATAAGTAATCATTTTCATCATCACCCCCGCAGTAAAGAGGTCTGGTTCGCCAGGCCTCTTTTTTATCTCAAGCAACTTATCCCAGCCCCATTCAGCAACTGACTATGACAAACCGAGCTTTGCTGTTAAATCAGAAATATAGACATTTGTTTTATATCTTAGCCTTGTCATAACTGCTAGTTTTAGTCCCAGCAACATTGAACTACACTCTTGTTTAATCGCCAATTATTCCAAGGGATGGCATAGATGGTTAAAACCTTTCGTTTGCTCGCACAGAATCAGTCGCTCATCGAACTGCTCCTGGCCTCTGTGTTTATCAATCTGCTTTCACTCGCATTGCCTTTCACCATGTTGCAAATCTACGATCGCATCTTGCCCAATGAGGCGCACGGTACCGCAACGGTACTTGTGATTGGGGTAGCCATCACTATCCTGCTAGAACTAATACTCAGATACGCCCGCAGCTGGCTACTAGGCGCCTCGGCGGCTAACTACGAGTTGCACACTATAACCCGAGTGGTGAAACGCCTGCTCAATGCCGATTACCACCACATTGAAAATCTCGGCGCAGGCAAGATCTCACACGGCATCCATGGCATAGCGGCAATGCGTGACATCTATTCAGGGCAGGCGGCCGTGGCACTGATGGATTTCCCCTTCGTTCTTATCTTCCTCGCCCTAGTGGCCTACATTGGTGGCCCTCTGGTATTTATCCCTTTGATCGTTTGGCTAATTGCAGGCATAAGAGTATGGCAACTGGGGCAGAAGCTCTCACTCGCCACCAAGGAGCTGAGCCTGAGTAAGGATGAACGCACCCGCCTCTTGATGCTAGTGCTGTCAGGGCTCACGACCACCAAAGCGATGGCGCTCGAATCCCGCATGACCTACGCCTATAAAAAGATCAATCATCAACGTCTCGCGCAGCAGGAAGAAGTCGACTGGCTTTCGGCGAAACTACAGGAGCTGATTCAGGGCACCGCCCAAGCCACCACCCTATGCCTTGTGATGATTGGCTGTTTCGAGGTGCTCAATGGTAACCTGACCACTGGCGGCTTGGCGGCATGCTCCATCCTGGCCGGTCGCGCCGTTGCTCCCCTTAGCGCCATCGGCAGCCTGAGGGCCAAATATGTCAGCGCTAAAGAGGCGATGGATCAAGTCAACGCCCTAGTCGATACCCCCCAGGAAACCTTTAACGGCCAGACTCGCTATCAACATAAGCTTCCTCTGGGTCCCATCTGTTTAGAGGATGTTTGCGCCGAGAAAACCAGCGCCCGGCTCGACAACATCAACCTAACCATTCCTGCAGGTGCCATAGCCACTATCACTTCCAATCCCATGACCCATGCCAGCCTGCTGTTGAGTACCATAGGGGCTTATCATCAACTAGATAGCGGGCAGATCGCTATTGCGGGTGTGCCACAGCAAGATCACGATGGCTTCGAATACCGCCAATCCATCTGCTATGTCCCCCCGTGGGCTAGTCTCTTCAGCGGCTCCATCTTAGACAACCTGACTCTGTTTCGCCGTGAACGCGAGGCCAGCGCCATGTTGATTGCCGACCAACTCGGTCTATCGGCGACCCTGGCTCAGCTGCCGGCAGGCTACCAGACTCAAGTGGGCAGCACTGAAAATCAGGTGCTCAACAAAGGCGCAATAAAGTTAATCGCCTTAGTGCGAGCACTGGCGCAGTCACCCTCTATACTGCTTCTGGATGAGCCCATGGTCTCTCTGGATGCGGACTCTCAGGCGCGCCTGCTGCAGCTGTTACACGAGCGTCGCACACAGATGACGGTGATCATCGCCTCCTATTTTGATGAAGTCGCGGCGCTAAGCGACGTGCAGATCGCACTCGGCGAAAGCGGCGAGCTCCTCAGCCTAACGAAAGGAGGAACGCGTCCATGAATCAGTCCCAAGACCCGATACATCTGCCTAAGCCACTGCTGATCGCCCTGTTCCATCAGCTAGGGCTCAGTGTTCAGGCCAGTAATATTGACAAGAGCCCCCTAGACGACAGGCTTACCTACCTTGAAGCTTATATTCTGCTGAAGAAACATCATGTGGGCATCAATGTGCAAGCTCTGGATGCCGACCTCTTGGTACACAGCGTCTACCCATTCATTTTGCTGCCACAGGATGGAGAACCTATGGTAGCGCGGCGCAGCAACCATAGCTTTCAATATTTGAGCAAAGATAATCAATGGATCACGCTCGATAAGCTGCCGAGTACTGGCCACGTGTTTCTAGTGGAGAGCCTGCCAACCCAGAGCAAAAGCAGCAGTGTGTTTGCCTCCCATCTAGCCAAACTCAAGTCCTGGTATCGCCCCATCTTCTGGCTAAGTCTGCTCTCCAGTCTCAGCGGATTAGCCATCCCCCTCTTTACGATGGTGGTATATGATAGGGTTATTGGTGGTCAGGCGTCGCAGCTCCTTCCTAGTATCGCCTTTGGCGCTGCCTTGGCCTTGGGAATATTTGTCGCCAGCCGCTTGCTTAGGGCACAGGCACTAGCCAATGTCAGCAACCGATTCGCGAGGGATCTTTCCGGCATCACCTTCAATCGTCTGTTGAGCATGCCCCTTAGTCTGCTCTCGCGTGTTGGCCTCTCCAGCCATATTGCCAGGATGCGTAACGCCGAGAAGGTACGCAGCCTAGTTGCTGGGCCAGGCGGCGCAGGCCTCATCGATCTCCCCTTTACCCTCATCGCCCTCGTCGCCATCACGCTATTGAGTGGCTACTTAGTGCTGGTACCGTTGGTGATGTTGGTACTCTTCTATTTGGTAATGAAAGCGCTGGATAAGTTTACCCAAGGTGCAGCCCCTACCATAAGTGGCGAGTATCAGAATAGTCTCAACGAGCTGGCGACTCACCTGTTGCCGCTCAAGAGCGCGGGAGAAAGCGGCGCCTGGTACGAGCAATTTATACGCCGGGCCCGGGAGCATTGCCGACAGAATTTTCTCTACAGTAAACGTGCTGGCCTCAATGCCGCGGTGGCCCATGCCATGGGGCTGTTTACCGCCCTAGCCACAGTGTTTACTGGCATCTTCCTGGTACTTAACCAAAGTATCAGTCCGGGGGCGTTGATCGCCTGTGTCATGTTGATCTGGCGGATCACAGGACCGGCGCAACTGGCCTTCGCCTCGCGCCAAAAGTTTAACCTGCTCAAGGGCGCCATCGATCAGTTTGATCGCTTCATGGCTGTGACCACAGAGTTCAATGAACTTAGGCTCGACTCACCGAATCTTAAACTGGCACCGGCGCTATCCTTTAAACATGTGACCCAGAGATACAGCGCCGACAGCGAACCCGCCCTATCGGGGGTTACGCTCGACATAGAAGCGGGTGAGACGGTAGCCATTATAGGCCCTAACGGCAGCGGCAAGACCTCGCTGCTGCTCACCGCCATAGGGGTTATCGAGCCCCAGGCAGGCTTTGTTACCATCAATGGCAAAAACCTGAAACAGTTCGACCCAGAGATCTTCCGCCAATGGGCTGCCTTTAGCCCCACCAATAGCGAGATTTTACCCGGCACCCTGGCCGACAACCTTCGCTTGGCCAAACCAGAGGCCAGCGATGAGGAGCTCAAACAGGCCCTCACAGATGCCGGTGGCGCCTCGTTGCTGCAGGCGCTGAAACAGAACATAGATACCAACCTCTTCTCCCGCGGCACCAGCATGTTCTCGGCAGTGGAGAGCAGCTATATCAGTTTGGCAAGGGCCCTATTGAAAGGCTCTCCCCTCCTGGTGATGGATGAGCCGATAGCCAATCGCAATCCCTTTGCCCGACAGGCCTTTATCCAAACCCTCAAACGTCTCAAGGGCAAGACCACAATCCTGTTCACCACACACGATCAAGCGCTGATCCAGCAGGCCGACAAGGTAGTGATCCTCGACAAGGGCGCCGTGGTCTACGCAGGTCAGCTGCCTAACCAAGACAGTGTGACAACACAAAGTGCAACTCATCAGGACTCAACCCCCAGCATGGAGGCCTCACAAAATGAATGACAGCCAACTTACTCAGCATTCCTGGCCTGAACACGAATTTACCGAGGCCATCGAGGCGCCCGCCGAGAAGCGCGCCATTCGCCGTATTACTTTCTTTATCGCCGCGGCCGTCTTTATTCTACTGATCTGGTCTATCTTCACCAACATAGAGGAGATCGCCAAGGCCAAGGGCCAGGTGGTGCCGCTGGGCCACAGGCAGGTGATCCAGAGCCAGACCGGCGGCACCTTGGCGTCGATCGCCGTCGCCGAGGGAGACTTGGTTCAGAAAGGCGACCTGATCGCTAACTTCGTCGCCACCGACAGCCAGGCTCTCAAAGAGGAGCTTCAGAGCAAACAGGCCAACTTAGAGCTGAAAATAGAGCGTTACAACGCCTTCCTCGAAGAGCGCGAGGCAGACTTCAACGCCTATCAGCTCGGATTTCCCACCTTGGTAACACAGCATATCAACGCCCTAGCGCGTATGAATCAGGAGAAACAGGCGATCATTGCCCTATCCGAATCTGACGTGGCTAAGTCTGAGGCTGAACTCTCCAGTATCGAGCAGGAAATTCCCCCACTCAAAGATCAGATCCGCTCGGTCGAACAGACTCTCCAAATGATGAACTCGGTCAAGGAGCAGCAAGCGGTCTCTAAGCTCAGGATGATGGAATCGCAACAGAAACTTGATTCCTATATTCGTGAACTCAAAGTCTTGGAGGGGCGTCGTAGCGTGCTGCAACGCAATATCGACAATCAAGAGAAACAGCTCGCCCAGAAACAGGCGAGCCTCTTCAACGAGGTAGGTGAGAAACGCGCCGACGCCCAGGCCGAACTGCTGGGCATCATTGCCCGGCTCAAATCCTCTGACTCCCTGGTACAGCAGAACCGAGTCACCTCGCCGGTAGATGGCATCATTCAATCTATCCCCAACAACTCGGCGGGTAGCGTGATCCAGCCTGGCGGCACAGTGGCGGTGATAGTTCCCACCACCCCCACGGCGCTGCTTGAGGCCAAGCTGTCACCCAGAGATATAGGATTCGTCACCGTAGGGCAGAAGGCCCGAATAAAGATAGATGCTTTCGACTACAGCCGCTACGGCGCCATCGATGGTCAGGTGAAGAAGATCTCCCCCAGCACGGACGCGGACGAAAAGGGAGGAGTCTTCTATAAGGTACAAATCGCCATCGATAAACCCTACTTCGGCGACCAACCTGACAAGCTGGCACTGATCCCAGGCATGACGGGGGAAGCCGACATAGTCACCGGCGACAAAACTGTCTTCCAGTACCTGTGGAAGCCAGTCTTTACCAATGTGACCGAAGCCTTTGGTGAACGTTAGGAGAACACCATGAGCCAAAATAAGCGCCCCCAGAACAAGCCTCATAAGGACAAGCCGCTCACCAATTCGCAGCCAGCGAGCGAGCCTGAGCAGTTAACGGAGGCTCAGCGGCGTGAACGAAAGGCGAAGCATCTCGCCAGGGCGCAGGACAAAGCGGTAAAGCAGCTCAAAGCCGAAGAGTATCGCGACGGCAAAACAGAAAAACGCTTCAATCAAGATCTAGTGGCGGACAAACCTTGGCACACGCCCTCCAGCGCTAGCACGGCGCCAGAGGAACTAAACTCAGATCTGGCAGATAGTGCAGATCTCGACTCGAAGGCTCAAGGCGACCAGACACCTGACACAGCAGGATTAGACGATAAGATAGTATCAGATGCACAGTCGCTAGATTCGGCCTCATTAGCCGCAAAATCACAAGCAGCGCAGTCACAGCAAGCTCAACCACAAGAACCCCAAACACTAGAAGCACAAGGAAATGCAGCGCAGGCGCAAAACAAGCTGGCTCATCGCTCGGCGCAGACCACGGGGCTAGATGAATTTAGCGGCTTCGACAAAGACACTGGCCAGGCACCGAGCCTGACCCCCACCGCCCACGCCCTCACCTCAGATGGCAAGCCGCCCGCCTTTCAGGTGACTCTGACGACCAGCAAGACATCAGCCCACAAGCCGCTGCAGCCGAGCACCGACTCGACACAGCATCCGAGCACACAGCCCCCAACCACAGAGCGCCCCACTACCGAGCCCCAGGTCTCGCTGACGGGTACTAGCACTGGCACTGGCACTGGCACTGGCACTGGCACTGGCACTGGCACTGGCACTGGCACTGGCACTGGCACTGGCACTGGCACTGGCACTGGCACTGGCACTGGCACTGGCACTGGCA
>NZ_JAKIKX010000002.1 GCF_023283925.1 Shewanella marisflavi | reverse complement strand
ATAGCATTGTGGTCCCACCTGATCCCATCCCGAACTCAGAAGTGAAACGCAATCGCGCCGATGGTAGTGTGGGGTCTCCCCATGTGAGAGTAGGTCATTTCCAGGCGCCTATTTATTCTCGAAAGAGAGTCGAAAAATCCCCAGCACACTGTGTTGGGGATTTTTTCGTTTATACGCTTCGCGAAAGCACCTCCTTCACATGCAGCCCAAAGCTGCTTACGCAGTGTGCGCCCCTCAGCTCGCAGTCTAGCTGCTTCGCGCTACAGCCATCCATCAAGCTTCGCTTGATTAGCGGATGCCTTTCGCCCCCATGTGAGCGTATGTTTGTACAAATATCTAAATATGCCTGAAGCTGGCCATAACAGTCGCTTATTTTCGCCGTCCTTCAAGCGCTGAGCTTGGTCATAAACTGCATCCTGCGTTTATGACATTCGGCACATCCATGTCCTTGCCCCCAGCTCCCAGCCTAGCTGCTTCGCGCTACAGAGCCCCCATGTGAGATGAGGGGGGAGTAAACACCTATTATTTAGTCTCCAACCCTATGCGTTTTTTAAAGGCTTCACGGGTGGCCTCATCGGCTTGTTCATACCAAAAGTCGAGCATTTGGCCGACATTGATTTGATCTTTTCGCTGAGTTCCTTGGACATTTTTCACTGGCTCGACGCTTGGCTCTGCAGCCATATGACTTGTTTCTGTGATTGTATGACTTGTTTCAGTGACAGTCTCAGTTGCTTGTGCCGCTGAGCTTGCTTGCTGAACCGTTGAAGTAGGAGATACTTGCCAAAGGCTTACGGCTGCGATGCCCTGGCCAGTGTTATATGTTTTTATCTCCTCGCTGTAATTTCTGCCAACTTGAATCCCTTCTTTTACCAGCGTATCTATCTTATAAGGAATGTTATTGCCTTTAGTATCTTTCACTATCACCTGGGGAGATTGGTTAAACGTCTCCGCAGCTTTTGGTGTTGATATCTTAGGTAAGCTCAAGGTGTAATGATTATTTTCTCCTGAGAAGGTGACTATGATGGCTTCTGACACAAAACGCTTTTGCTGACCAAATTCACGATAATTGGCATTGGCGTTCAGTAAGATTTGCTGAGTGCCATTGGCTGAGATTAACTGTCGAGTATCAATATCTTTACCATTGAGTAAGAGTGGCGTGCTGTTGTTCGGCAGAGTGATGGTGACTTCTGCATGAACCTGAGTAAACAACATTAGAAACAGAGAGATGCAACTGATTAGTGTTTTCATGGCAAACCGGAAAAAAGGAATTTATTGTGTTATAGCACCATGGAGACGAGTTGAACAACTTTAGTTGGTTGATTGGACATTTTTAGTTGTCCTGGGGGATAGGTTGCAGTAATTGCATTGCTAAGACTCTATAATGACGGAGATTAATCCTAGGAGACGCGCGTGTTAACTAAAATTTTAGTCACTCTACTCGTGATCGCAGCGGCGATTGCCTACCTTCGTCGTTCAAAGGTGGAGGCTCGCCAGCCAACTGCCAGTCAGCTGGGTCAGCGAATTTTATTTAAGTATATCGCGATTGGGTTTGCGGCCTTGGCATTGCTTGGTAGTGGCGGGTATTGGTATTGGAGCTGGCAAGAGGGGAATCAAGTGGTTTACGTCACGATTGTTTCGCCGTTACAGGAGGTGGAAGAAGTTTATCAGGTACGTAAGCGCGATCTGCAGGGGGAGTCCTTTACCACTATTGATGGGCTGAAGATACGTTTGTCCACTCAAGAGCGCATTGTGATTGCCAATACACCGCCAAATATTCGATAAGAGCTGCTTTTTACACTCAATTTTTGCTTTTTGTTTATATTCACTTCGTTAGCAGCCGATTAAGCTGTTCAACGGCGTGTTATTCGGTAGAATAACGCCAAATTATACCCTGCGCTGAGATGTGGTGAGTTTTCATCTGAGTGTTTTTTTCAGGAGGCCTTATGATCACAGCTTATGTTTTTCAAGCGAATAAGTTATCCATTGTCGAGCTGAATATTCAAGACAGTGTGCCCGACGGAACCTTGTGGCTGGACCTCTATAAACCTGAAGATGAAGAACGTGAGTGGCTCAGAGGTTATTCAGTAGAAGAGTTGCCGGAAGAGGAAGATATCAACGAGATTGAAGCCTCGGCACGTTTTTACCAAAACAAAGATGGCTTGCACATCAACTCGCTGTTTCCACAGCGTGTGGGGCAGGATGTGAAAGGCGTCAACGTCTCTTTCAACCTGCGACCGCAGTTTTTGGTCACCCTAAGGGAAGATGATGTGGGGCTGATCCGTTTGTTGCGTAACTATCTAAGACTCGGCCGACTCGAGGTGCAAACACCTCAGGCGCTCTTCTTGGAGTTGTTCAACCTTAAGGTCGACTATCTTTCGGATCTGATCGAAGATGTTTATTCTGTGCTCGACAGCGTCGGCGAGCAGGTCTTTGAGAGCGATGAGCTTGATGATGTTTTTAAGCTGATCACCCTACAGGAAGACTCAAACGGTAAAATTCGTTTGAGTTTGCTCGATACTCAACGTTCTTTGCGTTATATGCAGCGCTACTATCGCGGTAAACTGACCGATGATGATCTGAAAGATCTGCGTGAAATGTTATCGGATATCGAATCTTTGATGCCCCACAGTCAGTTTATCTTCGATAAATTGAATTTCTTACTCGATGCGGCCATGGGCTTTAGTGGTTTACAGCAAAATAAGATCATCAAGATCTTTTCGGTTGCCGCAGTGATCTTCCTGCCACCGACTGTAATCGCCAGCGCCTATGGTATGAACTTCGCGAATATGCCCGAGCTTGAATGGCAGTGGGGTTACCCGATGGCGATCTTAATGATGTTTGGTAGCGCCGCTTCTACTTATTTCTTCTTTAAGCGTAAAGGCTGGCTTTAAATAAAAGTCTGGCAAGAGCTAAAGGTGCTGAGTTATTTACTTGGATAGCAAAGCACTTTGGCTCTTTTGTCTGTATAGAGATCGGGTTGATTGATAACCTGATTTAGGGTGATGAATTTATCATTCATTAGCTGTAGGGCAAGATAACAACGTGAGTAGGGATTGGTGCAGCGAGACAGCTTTAATTCCAAATGATAGCGGATTGTCTCCAGTTGAGCGCGATTGCTGGCGTGAGCTTCGCTAATTAACGCCTTATTGAGGTTTTTCTGCAGCGTCGCTAATTGCTGCGGTGCATGCTGTGCCAACCACTGTAAACTGTCGAAGTCGGGTAGTTCTACCATTATCTTTTCCTTAGCGCATATACGCCATAACGCAAGGCCATATTTTAATTTTAGTCTGGCTAGCGCAGAAAGACAGTAAAGCCGCATCAAGCGGCTTTGGGGCGACTATCCTTTCTTATCACCACCGAAGAAATAACTGACTCTTTCTCGGGGGCTGAGGTACTTAAATATCTTCTCCGGCAGGGCCGATGGAGCGATACATCGGACTATGGTTAAGCCCTCGCTTTCCAGATCGACAATAGGTGCTTGTTCTTTGGGAACCAAGGCATCGTAGACCAAGATTCTGGGGAAGAGGATCTTCTCAAGGTTCACGGCCATCACCATGGCAAATTGTCCGCTGGAGAGTTCGACCACACTGCCGGGCGGGTAGACACCCAGCATCTTAATCAGTTTTCCGACAGCTTCTTGATTCAATCGTTCTCTATAGTTCTTATATAGATATCCAAGCGCCGCATAGGGGGTTCTTGCTTTTGTCTGCCCCTCGGGATGGCAGAGTTGGTCGTAAAGGTTCACTGCCGCAACTAACTGTGTTGGCAGGCTGATCTGCTCCGCCTTTAACCCTTTGGGGTAACCGCTGCCGTCGAGAAACTCGTGATGGTCTCTGACTATTGGCGTAGCATCTTCAGGAAAGTTATTGGCGAGCTTTAACAGTTCTACACCCATAGCCGGATGTTGCTTGATGAAGTTGATTTCGGGCTGAGTGAGGGGCGTTTTTTTGCGTAACAGTTGAGATGGGATCTTAAGTTTGCCCGTGTCGTGGAACAGGGCGCCCATGCCGACCGCTTCAATATCTTCCCGTGGCCAATCCAGCTCTTTGGCGATCATCATTGAGAGTACGGCGACGTTGAGCGAATGATAGTAGATCCCTTCGCTGTCTTTAGCATCGCTCATCAAATGCAGCACCAAGTTATCTGAGTTCAGCAGCTCTTCGGTAATGCTGTGGATCAGTTCCTTAGCATCGGAAATGGCATTGAGTGGGCGGTTTCTGAGTTTGGCAACCAAATTGCGCATGATGGCAACGGAGCGATCAAATTCCTGTTCGGTTTTTTTCAGATCTCGCTTGAGCTTCTTAAGGTGTTCGATGCGCTCTTGCTTGTTCTGACTCATCTGCTGACTCAGCTGCTGCAAATCACTTTCATCTTTGAAACTGGGTGTATCGTAGGCATCTTTTTTTGCCAGTGGTGGCGTGCTGCTTTTGTCGAGATCGACAAACACATAGTCGATATCGAGTTTTTTAATCAGTTCTATTTGCGCTTCTTGTTTGAGTGTAAAAGAGTTAAAAAGAAAGGGATGATCTTTCCAAGAGACAGGTAATCTAACAAAATTGCCGACTTGTAATTGGTTTGTGCTTACCTTACAGCTTTTGCTCATGTGACTTTACGCTTGCCTTATTTTTCAGGCTATTTTATCTCAACCAGCTGGCTTTACAATTACTTAAGCAGTGTGTCAGCATAGTTGCATCACAAAATAGTCTAATTTAGCGAGTTATACATGGATTTCATTGAAGTTTACCCCAATGCCATACCCGATGAGTTGTGTGATCGTCTCATGGAGACCGTCAACACACATCCTGGTGTCATTGATGGTATAACCGGTCATGGTGTCGACCTTGAAAAGAAAATTAGCCGTGACATCACCATGGATAACTTTCAGGAGTTACTGCCACTGAGAAACGAACTCCTTAATTATACGCTAAAACACAGCGCGCAATATTTTGAAAAATATGCCTTGGGATTAATGGGGGCCGTGGCGGTGACATTAGCCGATGAGCAGGGCAAGCCGCAGACCTTAACTCCGGAGAACTTCGATACCTTGGGACGTCATAGGGTTCAGCCTTTAGTGCAGTACCTGTATCGTAGTGGCAGCATCAATATCCAGCGTTATCAACAGGGTAAGGGAGGCTATCCGCACTGGCATTCGGAGCAGTTCCCACAGATGGAGCATAACGAAGCGCTGCACAGGGTAGTGCTTTATATGTATTACCTCAATGATGTGGAAGAGGGCGGTGAAACCGAGTTTTTCTATCAGCAGCGTAAGATCCAGCCGAAGAAGGGCACCATGGTGATAGCGCCTGCTGGTTTTACCCATAGTCATAGAGGCAACATGCCCATCAGTGGCGATAAATATATCGCCACCTCCTGGGTGATGTTTAACCGTGCCGAAAAGCTATATGCTCCGCTAGGTTAGAGCGGGATCTTGATGGTGAACCTCGCCCCTTCGAGGGATGAGGTATCTATATCGAGGCTGCCGTTGTAGCTTGAGACAATCTCGTTACAGACGGCAAGCCCTATTCCTTGCCCAGCCTTTTGGGTGTCAGCACGCACGCCACGTTCTATGATGCGTTTACGTATGGCTTCGGGCACGCCCGGGCCATCATCTTCAACGATCAAAACGAACTCACTGTTATCGCTATAACAGGCGGTGACGCTCACCTTGCTGATGCAGAGCTTGAAGGCGTTTTCCATCAGGTTGCCGCAAAGCTCCATCAAGTCGCCTTTGTCCCCAGGGAACACTTGCTCGGCTGGAATATCGGCATGAAACTGGATCTGTTTGTCGCGGTACACCTTAAACAGCATTTGTGATAGCTGCTCAACTAAAGGGGCGACTAAAGTCTGTTCCTGTTTCAGGCCTTTGCGTCCCAACATGGCTCTTTTTAGCTGATATTTCACCAACTGATCCATTTGGCTCACCTGCTCCATAATCTTCTCGCTGGCGCTTGATTTGCTCAAGGTTTGATCGTCAGTGATCGCGTGTACTGCTGCTAACCTGGTTTTGAGACTATGGGCCAGGTCGTTCATGGCATTTTGGTATCTTTCCTGTTGCGCGCTCGATTGCACCAGCAGCTTGTTTAATGCCTGTGTAACGCCTTCAAGCTCGACCGGGTAGTCTTCAGACAGTGCTTTGGTTTTGCCACTGCTGACCTGTTGTAACTCGTTGCGCATACGCACTAAGGGGCGCATACCCCAGTAGCCCGCACTGATCAGTAATACCAAGGCTAGCGCCATGATCATGCCTAAGCGCCAGTAGGTACGGCGACTAAATTTATCGAACTCCTGTTCCAGCTTTTGTGCATCTTTCATCACCAGCAGGTTGTATTTATGCTGAGCGATTTCTACCGACAATAGGTAGACAAAGTAGCTTTTGCTATCGGCCAGAGTCAGATAATAGGGCGGTGCATCCAAACGGATCTCATTGAAGCGTTCACAGGTATCGAATAGGCCGCGGTCAACGGCCAAGGATGAGGTCCACACCTGTTTGAAGTGTTCATCACAGCTGGCGATGATATAGCGTTTGGGGGTGTTGTTTTCTTCGAGCCATTCTGAGGTCTCAGGGATGAGATTATGTTCTCTAAGTTCTGCGGCGACCTTGGGGATCTCGGCGATTAGCTTAGCAGTCTCTTCGTTATAGGTGTTTTGTGCGTATAACAGGTTGACCAGCCAAGCGAGACCAAATCCCACTAGGGCGATAATCGACAGCGAAGTGACAAACATCCGCGTGAGCAGACGTTGTTTAGGTTTAAATTTTATTTGCATGGCAGATTAAATTTGTAGCCTTGGCCGCGTATGGTAGCGATAGGGTTTTCAAGTCCACCTTTGGTGAGTTTCTTACGCAGGCGGCTAACCATTACCTCTATGGTATTGGGATCCCCTTCCTTGTCACCGTAGATCACGTCCAATAGTCGCTGCTTGGCTACTACTTCATGGCAGTGACGCATCAGGTATTCCAAGATCTGATATTCAAAGGCCGTCACTTCCATGGGGACTTCATCGAGACTGACCTGCTTAGCGGCAAGGTCTAACTCCAGCTGGCCGCTAGTGATTTGCGGTTTTACGAAGCCGGCGCTGCGACGAATCAGGGCGTCGAGACGTGCTACCAACTCCTCCTTTTGAAAGGGCTTGACCAGGTAGTCATCTGCGCCGGCGTTTAACCCCTCTACCTTATCTTGCCAGTTAACCCGGGCTGTGAGGATTAAAATAGGGGCCTTTAGTTCCGCCTTGCGCAGAGATTGAATCAGGTCTATGCCATCTTGATCCGGCAGGCCAAGGTCGATGATGGCGATATCTATCGGGTAGTTAGTTGCCTGGTAAAAGCCCTCTTTGGCCGTTTGAGCCACCTGAACCTGATTGCCCAACTCACTTAGCTGTACCTTGAGGTGGTGGGACAGGAGAGGATCATCTTCAACAACTAAAATTCTCATATACTTTGCCTATTTCATCTTTAACCTGCTCGCTTGGTAACCCTGGGAGGCGATATTTCAGCCAAGCTGAGGACGTTTCATAAAACATTAATTTATAATAGGTTAGCTTAACAGGGACTGACTCATCTTAAAACATGGTTTGAGTGAAGGTTTTTTGTGAGCTAACCGCTATGGTTTCGCCTGTTAATTTGCCGGCTAAATGGTTAGAATTCCGTAAATTTCATACTCGTTTAGGCCCATTATGCCCCTAGTTAAAATATTACCCCTTGTTTTTACATGTCTGTTCGTGCCAGCAACCTTAGCTGAGACCTTCATTTTCACGGCGATCCCTGATGAAAACGAGAGTCAGCTTAAGACACGTTTTGATAAGGTGGCCAAGTATCTAGAGACTCAGCTGGGTGTGGATGTTCAGTATGTGCCGGTAAAGTCTTACGCTGCAGCGGTGACCGCATTTCGTAACAATCAGGTGCAGCTGGCCTGGTTTGGCGGCCTTTCTGGTGTGCAGGCGAGACGTTTAGTGCCCGGCTCACGAGCGATCGCACAAGGGTATGAAGATCAATATTTTAAGAGCTTCTTTATCGCGAATGCTTCGACGCCACTTGAGGATTCGAGCAATTTCCCTAACCTTAACGGCTATACCTTTACCTTTGGTTCGAAAGGCTCGACTTCGGGTCGCCTGATGCCGCAATTTTATATCGAGCGCAACATGGGTAAGCAGGTCGATGAGATCTTTACTCGTGTCGGCTTCTCGGGTGACCATAGCCGCACTATAGCTCAGGTTGAAGCTGGGGCTTACCAAGTCGGCGCCGTTAATTATAAGGTTTGGGAAACCGCAGTGGCTAATGGCAGTGTCGATACCAATAAGGTAAAAGTTATTTGGGAAACCCCTGCTTACCCAGACTATCAGTGGACAGTGCGTGCCGATGCAGACGTGCGTTTTGGAGAAGGCTTTACCGAGAAGTTAACCAAGGCGCTGCTGGATATGAAGGATCCCGACCTTTTGGCCAGCTTCCCTCGTCAGTCGTTTGTTGAGGCGGATAACGCAGATTACGAGCCTATCGAGTCTGTGGCAACGGCTATCGGCTTACTAGATTAACACTGTGCTCAATATTGAATCTCTTAGCCTGAGTTATCAAGATACTCAGGTGATTCGCGATCTTGATTTGTCGGTCAAGCGAGGAGAGGCCTTAGCCATTGTCGGTCCTTCCGGCGCGGGCAAGTCGACGCTGCTGACCTACCTTTATCAGCAGCTCAAACAAGATGCCGCGCTGTGCAGTCAATCCCAGGGACTGGTGGATGCCTTGAGTGTGTTCCATAACGTCTACATGGGCGCTTTGGCGAGGCACTGGTTTGGTTATAATCTACTCAACCTGGTTTGGCCGATGGCCACGCCTTGCCAAGAGGTGCAGCAGCTGTGCCGCGACCTCTATCTTGAGGCGCCCATAGAAACCGCAGTGTCATCTCTTTCAGGTGGACAGCGCCAGCGTGTTGCCCTAGCCAGAGCCCTTTATCAGCAGCAAGCCGTGTTTATCGGTGATGAGTCGTTTTCAGCGTTAGATCCTATGATGGCCCAGCGATTGCTCAATTTGGTCAAGGTGCGTCATGAGACAGTGATCATGGTGCTGCATGACAGCGATCTGGCGCTGCAAAATTTTGACAGAATCATCGGCTTGAGCGAGGGCAAACTCGTGCTCGATAAGCCGACGAGCCAACTCGATAGCCAGCAGTTGGCGCGCTTTTTCGATACCCAGATGGCATCGCCGCCACATGGGTAGATTTGTCGGTCCCTGGCAGCGACTGACCCTAGGGCTCTGGTTGCTTATTGCCATCAGTCTCTGTTTTGTCGATATAGCCATCATTAACCTGGATCCCTGGGGAGAGCTGCTGCGCATGGGGCAGGGGCTGCTCACGCCCGATTTCTTTGCAACCGAGTCATTATTGAGCGCCCTGTGGCAGACGGTGAGTTTTGCGCTGCTTGGTGTGACCTTTGGTCTACTGCTGGGTTCGCCCCTGGCGCTGATTTATCGCTCCCCCTGGGTGGCGGCCTGCTGCGCCATGGTGCGGGGCATTCACGAGATCTTCTGGGCGCTGCTCTTCCTGCAAGTCTTTGGTTTATCACCTGTGACAGGGATACTGGCGATCGCCTTGCCTTACGGTGCGACCTTCGCCCGGGTGTTCCACGATATTTTGCAGCAGTCACCGCGCACAACCAGCGACACCTTGCCCTTTGGCTGCGATCGCCTGAGTCGCTATTTTTACGGTAAATTAGGCCATGTATTGCCCTTGATGCTGGCCTATGTGCGTTACAGGTTTGAGTGTGCTCTGCGTAGCAGTGCGGTATTGGGTTTTATCGGTATGCCAACCCTGGGCTTCTATCTGGAAACCGCTTTTCGCCAGGGCAAGTATAGTGAGGGGGCGGCGCTGTTGATCCTCTTCGTGGTCTTGATTGGCAGCATTCCCCTTTGGGCCCGTCGCCGTCTGCTTCCTGTCTATCTGCTGGCCTCGCTTATCACTTTACCAGCCATAGTGGGTGTTGATATGCGCTTAGTGTGGCAGTTTATTAGCGTGGATATTTTACCGCCTGGTCTTGGCGAGGTGCTGCACGGCCAACAAGCCTTTGGGGAGGGGATGTCGCGTTTGTTTAACTGGTGGCAGAGGCTGACCCTGGAACAGGCCTTACCCGGTGCGGCGGCGACCCTGGTCTTGGCGGTCAGTGCCCTTGGTCTGACTCATCTGCTGGCCTTGGTGGGTCACAGATGGGTGAGCATTCATAGCCGAGGTAAGTTGACTGCGGCACTTGGGCAGCTGGGCCTACTTATCATGCGCTCTATGCCTGAGTATATTCTCGCCTTTATCTTTATGATGCTGTGCGGCCCTTCAATGCTACCGGCCATTTTGGCCTTAGGACTGCATAACGGTGCCTTGATCGCTTATCTGCTGACGCGGCAAGATAAAGTGGTTCAGCCTAGCGCCCTGTATCAAGCTCGAAGCGATCACTATGCCTATGAAATATTACCTCGTATCTACCCAAATTTGATGTCGTTACTCTTCTATCGTTTTGAGGTGATATTGCGGGAAACGGCTATTTTCGGGGTACTTGGCGTAATGACTCTGGGGTTCTATATCGACAGCGCTTTTAGCGAGATACGTTTTAACAACGCCTTCTACCTGTTGATAGTTACCGCCTTGCTTAACGTGCTAGTCGATGCATTGGCAAGGCGGTTACTGGCAAAACGTCTGTCACAGAGTACCTCGGTTGGTCAGGTGTCCTGCGTGGTTTAACTTTGGCGCTTGGCTTGTCTGAGGCGCTGAACACCCTGGCAGCAAAAAGAGGCCAGTAGGGTAAAAAGCGTTACCGCCGACATGATAATAGCCAGTCTTAACCAAGGGGCATCCATGGAGATGCGCATCTGCACATAGTCAATGCCACTCAGTCCCCATACCAAGATGCTACTGGCGATCAGTACCAATTGTAATGAGCGGGTGATCGCTGCATGGCGAATGAAAAGCAGTAGTGGTGCCAGGATAAACGCTGCGCTAATGAAGGTTTGCCCGAAACGCATAAAGTGGGCGCCCAGTAGGGCAAATGCAAGAAAGATGATGAGAATGCGCCACCACATGGTAATTACCTCAATCTGAAGAGTTAGAGTCTAGAGCCTGTTGGCAGGTTACCTTGGGGCGAGGGCGCATTCTATCGCGTTGTTCACATTTTCATTTATTTGCGCTCATCTTTATTTAGCGCCTGTTGAAGTTTGCGCCTTTGGTCATCACTCAACTTGCCGGTTTCGATGAGATGGAGTAGCTGTTCGACGTCAGCCTTGTCGCTGTCGCTTCTTATCACCACAAACTCTCGTTCGCCGTCCCCATGATATTTCATCTCAATATCCGCGATTTCGGTGGCGATCTCGGCGATGTCGTCCGATAGCAGCTCGATATTACGATTAAACTCGCCATCATGGGTGTCGATGATCACTTCAAATTCTCGGGCTTTGGCTTCAAGCTCAGCAGCTTTGCGTTCCATTTCGGCTCTTTTGGCCTCCATTTCAGCACTTTTAGCTGCCACTTTAACTTCTATCTTGGCGATATGTTTGGCGAGTTCGGCCTCTTTCTTGGCCATCTTCTTGGTAAGCGATACTATCCTGGCTTGATCAGCCTCTGACAACTCGCTATGACGCAGATAATGGTAGTGAGCCCCGTCACCGTTGATCTGTTTCAGTAGACGAACCACCTTATTTTGCGTCTCTTCAGAGAGCTTGGCTAGTTTCTCACGAATTAGCTTCTCGTCTTGTATCTCAGCTTCAGTGAAACGGTAACTGTGCTGTTTACCTTCTGTGTCCAGGGTCAGTTTAGTGATCTTATCGCCATCTTGAATCAACTTGGCGTTGATTTGGCTATCGTTAAAATCAATTTGTCGTAGATCCGTTGGCACGGCGGCTAGGGTAAATGACAGCAGCGCGGAGCAGGCGAACAGTGAGGTCAGTTTATTTAGTTTCATGGTATTTCCTTCCATAGTGGTTAATGCGTTTGCTAAGGGATTAGCGAGGAGCGTGCCAAGTTGGTTAAGGCCGCTATTTATGGGCAATACCGGCTATTCTCGGTCTGTAAACGTTAGATTGATGACAGAGGCGATACCTCATATGGGCTAAGAGATTCCTGATATGGGGAATTTGTCGGTTGTATGGCTAGCTAAGATGGCGACTTATAAGGGCTTTTATCTTGGTATTGTTTTTGTATAACCTGCTATGCTGGCAGTTATCGCCAGGTGAGTCTTGTTATACAAGTGTCTATGCCAAAAAGGTGCTAGCGATAGTGCACACTCGCAACCTTAAGGCCATTGATTTGAGGAAGATATGTCGATTAAAGGTTATCTGTTCGTGCTGTTTGGCGCACTTATTCTGTTTCTTGGCGGCAGTCAGCTGCTGGTTTCTCATTTCTATAAGGCGCAGCTGCAAAGTGAGCTGAGCGAGCGCTCTCGGGATCTGTCGCAAAACCTGGTGAAGGTGCTGATTGATAATGTCGGGGCTGAGCAGGAGTTTGTGGTGCAGTTCGACAAAGAGGCGATGCAAGAGTCAATAGCCGATGCCGAGGAGTTGCAACGGGAGTTTGAGCGAGATATTGAAGCTGTATCCGAGGCGATTGCCCAGCTGAGTGAAGAGGTGGTGCGCATGGAGATGGAGACAGATAATGCCACGGCGCAGCAGAAGGCATTTTTTCGCGCCGCGTTAGCCGCCAAGCAACAAGAGCTGCGCGATCATCTCAATGCCATGATGGTCTACGAAAAGGAGCTTAAACAGCGTCAGAAGCAAAATATTGCCGAGGCGAAAAGACAGGCGGCGGATGAGTATCGCCAGCGTCTGCATGCTGCCGTGAGTCAAATTGAGATAGATGCCAAGAGTTGGCTCGACAAGGGAAATGTCGCCATTATAGAGGCGTCCACCTCTCCTAGTGCAGCGGATAGAAGCAAGGTCTCCGTGGCCTATACCCAGGATATCGCCATTCCAAATCAAGAGACCAACGAGCAGCTAGAACGCTTCAGCGAATCTATGATTGGCGCCATCATGATGAGCTCGCTGGCCGGCTTGTTGCTGGTCTATATGCTCAGTCACGTGATCAGTGCGCCGCTGTCTAACTTGGCCTTAGGGCATAAGAAGTTGGGAGAGGGGAAGCTTGGTTATCAAGTGGATGAGCGTGGGGTGAAGGAGCTTAAAAGTATTCTCCAGGGGTTTAATAAGATGAGTAGTCAGCTTGCATCCTTAAGCGAGCAGAAGAAACAGATGGCGCAGCAGAAGCAGTTGGCAGAGCTTGGGGAAGTGACACGGGGTATCGCCCATAGTCTGCGCAATCCGCTGCATACCTTAGGCTTGTTATCGGAAGCGGTCGCCCAATCCGAGTCGCCGGAGGCGGCGAGTGTACAACTGGCACAGATGCAGCAAAAGATCGCCATGATGGATAAAAGCATTCAATCTCTGCTGACGTTGTCGAGCACTCAGGTAAATCGTCAAACTCCGGTGCCGCTGGTGGCGACGGTGCAGGATATCTTGCTGGAACTGTCGATTAACGGCAGCAAACCTGCCATCGCCTTTCATTGCAGTGATCCCGATATTAAGGTGGCAGGCGCCGAATCTGAAATTCGCAGTATCTTACATGCTGTGCTGATCAATGCCGTCGAAGCAACACCAGATGATGGTCATATCGATCTGACCCTGGCGCAGGATGGTGATTGTTATACGTTAAAGGTGGCTGATACCGGCAAGGGGATCCCTCCTGAGATCCGTGACAAGCTGACTCAACCCCATGTGACCACTAAGGCAGAGGGAACGGGAATGGGGATCTATATCGCAGAGCGCTTGATTCAGGGCCACTATGGCGGACGAATAGCATTTGAGGATAATCCTGGCGGTGGCACTATAGTGACGCTCTTTTTTGCTATCGATAGGCCCAGGACAGAGGAAGTGTAATGGAACAGGCTAAGTTACATATTTTAGTGGTGGAAGATGAGCCCGATCAGCGTGAGCTGATTGTGCAGATGTTGACGGCTAACCAATATCAGGTGGAGAGTGCCGACAGCGTAGAGCAGGCGATTGTGATGATAAAAGCCGCTGCGCCTGACTTAGTCTTTTCCGATTGGAAACTTGGGCAGTTGACCGGTATGGACCTGCTTAACTATGTGCGCCGTGAGCATCCGGACATGGGCTTTATCATAGCAACAGCCTACGGCACTATTACCCATGCGGTGGATGCGATGCAGGCGGGCGCCGATGATTATCTGGCTAAGCCCTATCAGCGTCAGAGCCTTCTGTTAGCGATCGAGAAGGTCGCTAAGTCGATTGCCCTGAAGCGGCAAAATCGTCGTCTCTCCTCCGAGCTATCACAGCAGCAGGAATTGGTTGGCTTGGTGGGGCGTTCAGCCTTGATGCAGAAGGTCTACCAGCGGGTACAGCGAGTCAGCGCCACAGATGCCACAGTGCTGATTGGTGGTGAGAGTGGTACAGGTAAAGAGCTGGCGGCGCGTGCTTTGTATCAGCTGTCGGGGCGCAGCCATAAACCCTTTGTTGCCATTAACTGCGGCGCCATTCCTGAATCTTTGGCAGAGGCTGAGTTGTTTGGTGCCGAGAAGGGCGCTTATACCGGCGCTACAACACAAAAGATAGGTAAGCTGGAGGCGGCAGACGGCGGAACTGTGTTTCTCGATGAGATAGGCGAGTTGCCTTTACTACAGCAGACCAAGCTGCTGCGTTTTCTGCAAGAAGGGGTGATCTCTCGCTTGGGGCAGAACAGCGAGATTAAATTGGATGTCAGAGTCATTGCGGCGACTCACAGGGATCTGCAGCAGGAAGTGGCCGAGGGGCGTTTTCGCGAAGATCTCTACTATCGTCTGAATGTGGTGCCCATACATATGCCTGCGCTGCGAGAACGCACCGAGGATATTGGCCGCTTGGTAGAGCATTTTCTTAAACTGCATGCTAATCAATATGGTGTGGAAGTACCAAAGCTTAGCCGAGATACCTTAAAGGCATTGCTGGACTACAGCTGGCCCGGCAACGTACGTGAGCTGGCTAATCGTATCGAACGTTTTGTCTTGCTCGGCGATGAACAGGAGATGGTGCAGGAGCTGATTGCCGCGCCTCAACCTCTGGATACCAGCCGTTTTGTGCTGCCCGAAAATGGGATTCAATGGGAAAGTTTCGAGAAGGATTGTTTGCGCCAGGCAATGAACCGTTTCGAGGGGAATCGCACCAAAGCAGCGCAATGTTTAGGTTTGAGTTATAAGGCGTTTCTTTATCGCTTAGAGAAGTATCAGCTGGTGTGATGTGTCGCTTACCAGTTGGCCAAATAGAGCCTAAGTTTCATGCCCCAACTGCTGGTGGCACCTGAGGTTTTAAAGCGAATTTGGCCCTGGGCATCGACAATGTAGATAGCGGGAAACACGGTTGCTCCCCAGGAAGGGTGTAGCTTATCGCTATCGCTAACCACATCAAATTGATAGTCATTTTCAGCCATAAACTGATTAATCTCGGCGTCACTGCCCGAGGCAACGGCAACGCTAATCACCTTGGCATGTTTCGCGACCTCATTCACCATAGGTGAGGTGACGCGACATACCGGGCACCAGGTCCCCCAGAAATAGATGAGGGTCACTTCGCCTTTATTCAGCTGCACGTTTTTTCCGCTAGTGGTGACGCCGCTTAAGGCTGGCGCTTCGCCTGTTATCATGTTGCGCTGCTGATAACTTAATACAGCAAAGGCAACGAGTAACATAAGGACTACGTCCCTCAGGTACCGGTATCTTTTTCGCTGAGGTTTTAGGTATGGCGTCAGATAAGATGCGAGTTTATTTAAGGCTGAAGACACTGAAAATGACCTTTTAATTTGTCACATCTGGACTAAAGAAATTCAGGCGGAGTCTGGCGAGTCCAGATGCGGCTGTAGGCCATCAACTGTGGATAGAAGGTGCGAAATGCAATTTCGATCTCCACATCCATGCGTTTAACCGTCTCTACCGCACCATCAAAAATCTCAGGCTTAGAGACTCGTTTGGCCACAGACTTAATGGTTTGATTTAATCCATTGCGTTGCTCATAGGCAATGAGCCAGTTTTCCTGCTGCATCCTGGCGACAAGCTCATTGAGTCGTATGGGGAGATCAGGCGTGTTGGCCATCGCCTGGTAAGCTTGTTTGGCAAAGGCATCCAGTGAGAGGTGATGATACTCTTCCCAATATCTTGCCAGCATATGGTCGAAAGCCAGATCAATCAGGATAGGCGCGGCGCGCTGAAGATTTTTTGGAAAAGCGGCCCTAAGTTCCTTAGTTAACTCGTGATTATCGGTTAGCGAATCTATCTGTCGATGTAGCCAGATCCCCTGCTGCAAACTCTTAGGGTGGTCACTAATATTGCCTTTCGCGAAATCACCGGCGAGATTGGCTGCAAGGCCGGTTTTACTGTTATCTGCCAGATGCAGATGTGCCAAAAAGTTCATTGAGATAAAGTTTAATTGCTTTGTTAAATCACGGTTTTCACGTTATCATGTCAAGAGGTGCGATGAAACCTTTATCTGATTTAATGGCGTTAGCCGATGATAAAAGGATCAACAGGATGTGCACCAAAGCACCCTTCATATTTTTATCGGTTTAAAGGATCAGGGATGATGTGGAACTGGTTAATCAAACGCTTTAGCAGAAATACTCAGTCCCGTCGGCGCCGCGTCGAGGTGGACATTCCTTTCGAGCAACACCGCTACCGTAAAACCAGCGCAGATCTGCAACCCAATATGGCGGTTGTCGACAAAAGGAAGAAGGCTAGCTAAGCCCTGTGTCTTGATCTTATCATCATCTGCCAATAGACTAGCGGCCGATTTATGCTAAGCAGAGACAGACTATGCGCGTTGCCGATTTTTCTTTCGATCTTCCCGATGAGTTGATCGCCAGATACCCTATGCCGAATCGCACGGCTTCTAGATTGTTGACCCTTGACGGCAACACTGGTGCGGTAGAGGACAAGCAATTTACCGATATACTGGAGATGGTCAATCCCGGTGATCTTATGGTGTTTAACAATACCCGAGTGATCCCTGCCCGTGTTTTTGGCCAAAAACAAACCGGTGGTAAGTTGGAAATCCTGGTCGAGCGTATGCTTGATGACAAGCGTATTCTGGCCCATGTGCGTAGCTCTAAATCGCCCAAGCCCGGCACCATCATTTGTCTCGACGGTGGTTATGAGATGACCATGTTGGCGCGCCATGACGCCCTGTTTGAGCTTGAGCTGAACTGTGACTCGACCATACTCGAGGTGCTTGAAGAGGTGGGGCATATGCCATTACCTCCTTATATCGATCGTCCCGATGAAGATGCCGATAAAGAGCGCTACCAGACCGTTTATAACCAAAACCCTGGTGCGGTGGCCGCACCAACGGCGGGGTTGCATTTCGACGATGCCTTGCTTGCGGCGCTTAAAGCGAAAGGTGTGAATACCGCATTCGTGACTCTGCATGTGGGCGCGGGGACTTTCCAACCGGTACGCGTCGACAATATCTTAGATCACCAGATGCACTCTGAGTGGGCCGAGGTTCCTCAGGATGTGGTGGATAGCATAAAAGCAACCAAGGCAGCTGGTCATAGGGTCATTGCCGTGGGAACGACTTCTGTACGTTCTCTGGAAAGTGCTGCCAAGGCCAGCGAAGGTGAACTGCAGGCCTATAGCAATGATACTGATATCTTTATCTACCCAGGTTATGAGTTTCAAATTGTCGATGCCATGGTGACTAACTTTCACCTGCCGGAGTCGACACTTATCATGTTGATCAGTGCCTTTGCCGGTTTTGATGAGGTGAAAAACGCCTATCAGCATGCGATTGCGCAAAAATACCGCTTTTTCAGCTACGGCGATGCCATGTTTGTGACTAAAAAAGCGAACTAGACGGTAATTTTGTTTTAAAATACCCACCCACACATGAGGTGGGTATTTTTTTAGAGATTTTTGGTGATAAGGGTTGATACTGAGTTGTTTGCCCTTATCTCTATTGTTCAGCTGTGCCGATTTTAGCGGCGCGAAAAGAGTCAGACTGTTTCTCTGGCGAGGTTAAAAATGAAATTTGAATTAGATACAACCGATGGTCGTGCACGTCGCGGTCGCCTAGTGTTTGAACGCGGTACGGTAGAAACCCCGGCATTTATGCCTGTGGGCACCTACGGTACGGTGAAAGGCATGACACCAGAAGAAGTTCGCGCCACGGGTGCAGACATTCTGCTGGGTAACACCTTTCACCTTTGGCTACGTCCAGGTGAAGAGATCATGCGCAAGCATGGCGATCTGCATGATTTTATGAATTGGCAGCGTCCTATTTTGACCGATTCGGGTGGATTCCAAGTCTTCAGTCTCGGCGATATTCGTAAGATCACCGAAGAGGGGGTGCATTTCCGCTCGCCAATCAACGGTGAAAAAATCTTCATGGACGCGGAAAAATCTATGCAGATCCAAGACTCACTTGGCTCTGACGTAGTAATGATCTTCGATGAGTGTACGCCTTACCCGGCGACTCACGACGAAGCGCGTAAGTCGATGCAGATGTCACTGCGTTGGGCGCAGCGTTCACGGGATGAGTTTGACCGCTTAGAGAATCCGAATTCGCTGTTTGGCATCATTCAGGGCAGTGTTTACGAAGATTTGCGTGACGAAAGCCTTAAGGGCTTGCTAGAAATTGGTTTTGACGGCTATGCCGTTGGTGGCTTAGCAGTTGGGGAGCCAAAGGAAGATATGCATCGTGTACTCGAGCATGTTTGCCCGCAGATCCCGGCTGATAAGCCGCGTTACTTGATGGGGGTAGGTAAACCGGAAGATCTTGTTGAAGGTGTACGTAGAGGGGTTGATATGTTCGATTGTGTCATGCCAACACGTAATGCTCGAAACGGTCATCTGTTTACCAGTGAAGGTGTTATCAAGATCCGCAATGCGCGTCATCGCGATGATACTTCACCACTCGATGCTAAGTGTGATTGCTACACCTGTAAGAACTATTCTCGGGCGTATCTATACCATTTAGATCGTTGTAATGAAATTTTAGGTGCACGTTTAAACACCATCCACAACCTGCGTTACTACCAAATGTTGATGGAAGGTTTGCGTGGTGCAATCGAGACAGGTACATTAGACGCCTTTGTTGAGGAGTTCTATACCAGTCAAGGTCGCGAAGTCCCTAAGTTATCCGATTAATTTACTGCTAATAAGAAGAGAGAAATATGTTCATTTCAAATGCATACGCAGCCGATGCGCCAGTTAATGGCGCGGGTGGTACCATGGAATTGGTTTTCATGTTGGTCATCTTTGGCCTGATCTTTTACTTCATGATTTTCCGTCCGCAATCTAAGCGTGTAAAAGAACATAAGAACCTGATGAGCTCATTGAGCAAAGGTGATGAAGTGCTCACCAGTGGTGGGATCTTGGGTAAGATCGCCAAGATCAGCGATGACAACGATTATGTGTTACTGACGATCAACGAAACTTCAGAAATCACTATTAAGAAGGATTACATAGCGGCTGTTTTGCCTAAAGGGTCTATTAAGTCACTTTAAGTTAAAAAATTAAGTCACTTTAAGCCAAGAGGGCGATGGTGTGTTAAATAAATACCCAATGTGGAAGAACCTGATGGTGATAATTATTATCGCTGTCGGGGCCTTCTACGCAATACCAAATTTATTTGGTGAAGATCACGCAGTGCAGGTCGTGGCGACCCGTGGTGCGGAAGTTACTGCATCGACTCAGACTCAAGTCATCGATACCCTGTCTGAAAAAGGGATTGCTGTTAAGCGTTCTGAGTTGGAAAATGGTCAGCTATTGGTGCGTGTTGCCGATGCGGATCAACAGTTACTGGCGAAAGAAGCGATTGCCGAGTCTCTCGGTGAAAAATATACCGTGGCGTTAAACCTGGCGCCGGCCACGCCTCAGTGGTTGGAGTCTATGGGCGGCAGCCCGATGAAGCTAGGTCTCGACCTTCGTGGTGGTGTACATTTCTTGATGGAAGTGGACATGAGCGAAGCGATTCGTAAGATGACCGAAGCCAAAATTGCCGATTTCAGAACCGATCTTCGTGGTGAAAAAATTCGTTATGCGGGCATTCGCAATACCCCTAAAGGGATTGAGATTAAGTTCCGAGATGCCGAGAATCTTGCTAAGGCGGAACGGTTCCTAAAGACGCGTACTAACGAAATGGTGTTCCTCGATGCCACCTCTGGTAGCAATTACGTGCTGCTGGCGAACATGAGTGATATTTACCTCAAGCAGGTGAAAGAGGAAGCGCTACAGCAAAACATCACTACTTTGCGTAATCGTGTAAACGAGTTGGGTGTTGCCGAGCCAGTGGTTCAGCGCCAAGGTGCAGAGCGCATCATCGTCGAGCTACCAGGTGTACAAGATACGGCGCGAGCTAAAGATATTTTGGGCGCTACAGCTTCGATTGAGTTCCATATGGTCGATGAGAAGGCTGACGCAGCAGCAATTGCTTCTGGTCGTGTTTCGCCAGGTTCAGAGATCTATGAGCGTCGCCAGGGCGGCAAAGTGGCTCTGTATAAAGAAGTGATGCTCACGGGCGATCATATCCAAGGTGCGCAGCCAACCTTCGATGAATATAGCCGTCCTCAAGTTGCTATTAACTTGGATGCTAAAGGTGGCTCTATCTTCTCGAACGTGACCAAAGACAATATCGGTAAGCCGATGGCGACTCTGTTCATCGAGTACAAGGATAATGGTGCCAAGAACCCTGATGGCAGCGTGAAAATGGATAAGATCGAAGAGGTGATCTCGGTCGCAACCATTCAGGCTCGCTTAGGGCGAAACTTTGTCATCACAGGCCTTGATCATTCAGAAGCGCAAAACCTAGCTTTACTGCTTCGTGCCGGTGCCCTGATTGCGCCAGTTTCTATCGTCGAAGAACGTACCATTGGTCCGAGCTTAGGTGCCGAAAACATTGAAAACGGTATGCAGGCGATGATCTGGGGGATGGCAGTTGTCCTTATTTTCATGTTGGTTTACTACCGTGGTTTTGGTCTTATCGCTAACCTGGCGCTGACCGCTAACCTGGTGATGGTGGTAGGGGTGATGTCTATGATCCCTGGCGCTGTACTAACGCTACCGGGTATCGCAGGTATGGTATTAACTGTCGGTATGGCGGTTGATGGTAACGTACTGATTTATGAGCGTATTCGTGAAGAGCTTCGTGCTGGGCGTAGTGTTCAGCAGGCGATTCATGAAGGCTATGGTAATGCGTTTTCGACCATCGCCGATGCTAACATCACGACCTTTATGACAGCCTTGATTCTATTTGCCGTGGGCACAGGCGCCGTAAAAGGCTTCGCCGTGACACTCATGATAGGTATCGCCACCTCAATGTTTACCTCCATCGTGGGTACTCGCTCGATAGTGAATGCTATCTGGGGCGGTAAGCGCGTGAAGAAACTGTCTATTTAAGGGGAAGTTGACCATGTACCAGATTTTATCAATTAAAGGCACGATCAACTTCCTGCGTCACGCTGTAGCCATAAGCGGCTTATCACTGTTTTTGGTGCTCGCTTCGCTAGGTTCTTTGGCGGTGAAAGGAATTAACTGGGGACTCGATTTTACCGGCGGTACCGTCGTTGAGATGGAGTTTACCAATCCTGTTGATCTTAACCTGCTCCGTTCAGCCCTGACCACTGATGAGACAGATGGCGCCGTGGTGCAGAACTTTGGTTCGAGCCGCGATGTGTTGATTCGACTACCAGTTAAAGAGGGTGTGAAGAGCGACCTACAGGTTGAACATGTGATGGAAGCGGCTGCTGAGGTCGATCCTAGTGTTATGCAAAAGCGTGTTGAATTTGTTGGACCTCAAGTGGGTAAGGAGTTAGCAGAGCAGGGTGGCCTAGCGGTATTGGTTGCGCTTATCTGTATTCTTATCTATGTCTCTTTCCGTTTCGAGTGGCGTTTGGCGTTGGGCTCTGTGGCGGCATTGGCGCACGACGTGATCATCACTCTTGGTGTTTTCTCTCTGTTCCAACTTGAGTTCGACCTGACGGTATTGGCAGGGGTGTTGACGGTTGTGGGTTACTCGCTCAACGATACCATCGTTGTGTTTGACCGTATCCGTGAAAACTTCCTTAAGATGCGTAAGGGGACGCCAGAAGAGATTGTGAATACCTCAATCACCCAGACCATGAGTCGTACCATTATCACAACAGGTACAACCCTGGTTGTGGTGGTGGCCCTATTCCTTAAGGGGGGCACCATGATCCATGGTTTTGCAACGGCATTGTTGATGGGTATCTTTGTGGGTACTTTCTCTTCTATTTATGTGGCGAGTTTCCTAGCGATTAAACTGGGTATCAATCGTGAACATATGATGCCAGTTGAGATTGAAAAAGAAGGCGCCGATCAAGATGCGCTGATGCCTTAGTCTTAAGTGCACTTGTTATCTTGCTAAAAAAGCCACGTTATCGTGGCTTTTTTATTGCCAATTTGGCCGGATTCCGCCTCGACAATCAATAAGCTTTAAGGCTAGGATGTTGAGCGATTGATCAAAACACCTGATAATTTGCCAGTAGAGCAAGAGCAGTAGGGGATAATACATGGAAGAGCGCAGTAAGATGGTGGCCGGCGGAAACCTGTTACAGGCCCATGCCTGGAAAGGAATGTTAGAGGCCTGTGGTATTGGCGTCGAGCTTAAGGGCGAAGCCCTCCTCGGGGGGATTGGCGAGCTGCCGGTTGATCTGCAAGATGTCGAGCTCTGGGTGGCCGAGTCACAATATGAGGCGGCCAGGGCTCAACTAGAGACGCTTAATAGCGAGAGTCCTAAGTGGCAATGTGTTAAATGCCATGAGATGAATGAAGGAAATTTCGAGCTATGTTGGCATTGCAGCGCCGAGCGAAGCGAGCAGCTTAGCTAGTAGTGCTTGCCGCTCGATAAGCCTTACTTTACTCTTGTCCTATCCTTATTCGAGACAAGTCACTTAGACTATGCAATATTTCCCTATTTTCGCCCAAGCCGATGGGTTGAAAATCCTGATGATTGGTGCTGGCGAGGTGGCCAGTCGTAAACTTGAGCTGCTAACGCGCACCCAGGCCCATATTCATGTGATTGCCCCAGATGTCTGTGATGTCGTGATGTCGATGGCGAATCAGGGACAGATAGCCTTGGAGCAGCGATTTGCTGAACTCGATGACCTTCAAGGCATAGATCTTCTCTATATGGCCACGGCAGATGATGAGTTAAATCGTCAGTTTGCCCTGCAAGCTAAGACACTTGGACTCTGGGTCAATGTCGTCGATGCTCCCAAGCTATGTAATTTCATCACACCTGCTATCGTCGATAGAGGGCGGTTACAGGTTGCCATCAGCACCAGTGGCGCGGCGCCAGTCTTTGCCCGCGAACTAAGAGCCCGCCTGGAAACTTGGCTGCCAGAGTCATTAAGTGACCTATTTGATTTTATTGCTGCTAAGCGTGTTGAGGTGCAACAGCGTCTGCCTGTGTTCAGTCAGCGTAAGGTTTTTTGGGAGCAATTTTTCCGCTTAAACGGTGACAGATACGACGGCTATACCCCCAAGTATTTCGAACAGGCCTTCGAGAGTCTTGAGGCCAGCGGTGAGCTGCTACTCGTTGAAGAACATACTCCTATCGATCTGCTACCTTTAGCGGCGGTGCCTATGATGCAGCGCCTTGATTGGATCTGTAGCGATCTCAGCTTGCCAGAGCGTCTATCAGAGCTGGTAAGACGCGATGCGGGTCGTATGTCTTTAGTCGCGATGAGCGAGTTAGCTCTGAAATTAGATAAGGGGGAGCGCTTGCTTGTTTATGGCAGCAGCTCATTTGTCGCGCAGCTTAAGGCGCACTTTCCTATGGCGAAGCATCTGCGACCCGGCGCACTTTAACGCCTTTTGCTCACAAGTCGCCTAAATAGGGTAAACTAGGCGCTTTATTCATAACGACTGAGCATTATGGCGCCCAAAGCAACCGTTTATAAAGTGCAACTGCAGATTGCTGACATGGATCGTGGCTACTATCAAGATCACTCTTTAACTCTTTCTCAACACCCGTCGGAAACAGATGCCCGCATGATGGTCAGGCTGCTGGCCTTTGCACTGAATGCCAGCGATACCTTGGCTTTTAGCAAGGGGTTGTGTGTCGAAGGGGAACCCGAGCTATGGCAGAAATCCTTAAGCGATGAGATAGAGCTGTGGATCGAGTTTGGCCAAAGTGATGAGAAGTGGCTGCGTAAGGCGAGCAGTCGCGCCGATAAGGTGCTGCTTTACACCTATGGTGGTCGCGCAGTGCCTATCTGGTGGCAGCAGAATGAGCAAGCCTTAAGTCGTTATCAAAATCTTGAGGTGTGGAATCTTGCCGAAGAGTCAGTCAAGGCGATGGGTGAGATGGTAACGCGTAACATGAGTCTGCAGGTTAACATCAGCGAAGGTGAAGTCTGGCTTTCAAATGACAGTGCCAGTGTTCATATTTGCCCCGAGTGTCTCAAGGGCTAAGCTTGTGTGAGTTGATTTGACCAACAAAAAAAACCAGTCTTGCGACTGGTTTTTTTGTTGGTATAGCCTATTGAATTAAGCTTCTTCTACAAGCTCTTCTTCACCGCGGCCCTTGGTTTTAATGATGATAAGAGCAGCGATCACCAGAGTGCCAACAATGCCAGCAACGGTCGATACAGTCATAGGTAGACCTGCACCCAAGGTGGCTGAGTTAAGCAGGAAGCTGATCACCACTGTCGTCATGAACATGGCCGGTATAGTACAGATCCAGTGCAGTTTGTTATGACGCAGTAGGTAAGCCGAGGCGGTCCAAAGCATCATTACCGCTGTGGTTTGGTTGGCAACACCGAAGTAGCGCCAGATAACACCGAAGTCCACCTGTGTCAGAATCGCACCGATAATAAACAGTGGGATAGCCAGTATCAGACGCTTAGGCAGTGCAGTCTGTGGCATCTTAAAGAACTCAGATAGGATAAGACGCGCTGAGCGGAAAGCAGTATCACCAGAGGTAATAGGCAGTACAATCACACCCAGAATCGCCATGAATCCGCCAACTGCGCCCAGTAGACCCGTTGATGCTTCATACACTACGTTTGCAGGGTTACCCGCCATGCCTGCGTTCAGACCTTCAACACCACCGAAGAATGACAGTGCGATAGCACACCAGATAAGTGCAATCACGCCTTCACCTATCATTGCGCCGTAGAATACGAAGCGACCGTTAGATTCATTTTCAACACAGCGTGCCATCAGTGGTGACTGAGTCGCGTGGAAGCCAGATACGGCGCCACAAGCGATGGTGATGAACAGGGCAGGCCAGAGTGGCATGTCGTTAGGGTTTAGGTTAGACAGGAAGTCACCGGCAGTGAAGCCTGGTAGCAGCGTATGCTCGCTCGATACGATCAGCGCAATGGTAAGACCTACAGACATGAACAGCAGCAGGGCACCGAAGAATGGATAGAGGCGACCGATGATCTTATCGACAGGTACGATAGTAGCAATAAGGTAGTAGGCAAAGATAACGCCTAGGAAGATGCTGACATCCCAACCTGTAAGCTTGCCTAATAGGCCAGCAGGTGCCGAGATGAAGACAACACCCACAAGCAACAGGAGTATGATGGCAAACACGTTCATGAAGTGTTTTGCACTTTTACCCAGATACTTGCCGGCAAGATTAGGCACAGATTGACCATTGTTGCGCACCGACAGCATACCCGAGAAATAGTCGTGCACTGCACCGGCGAAGATACAACCGATAACAATCCATAACATAGCTGCTGGGCCATATAGCGCACCTAAGATAGGGCCGAAGATAGGACCTACACCAGCAATGTTAAGCAGTTGGATAAGATAGACCTTGCCTTTAGACATAGGCACATAATCAACGCCGTCAGTCTTAGTAAAAGCCGGGGTTTGGCGAGCGGTATTGATACCGAACACCTTTTCAACAAACTTGCCATAGATGAAGTATCCACCGAGTAGCAGGCCGACACACATTAGAAACCACATCATAATAAGTACTCCCATTTAAAGTTAACAAGAGTGTAACCTGTCGGTAATTTAAGGAAACCGACATTTAGGTGAGTGGTCGAATAAACAGATTAAGCGGTTATTTCAGGACCGTAACGGTATTAGTGAAAGCCGAAGAGTTGTTTGAGTGGTTTAAGAAAGCGTCTGGATACTGGCACTGTCTTACCTGAGTGGGTGAGCACTTCGGCACCATTTTCTAAGATGACGATCTCGCTGATGGCTTGGGGGGATACCAGGTATTGCTTGTGGCAGCGTACCAGATCCGTTTTCTCCTCTAATACCTTGAGGGTCAGATGGGTATGAACCTGCTCGTGGCCTGTATTGACATGGATACCGCTAAGATCGCTAAAGGCGAACTCCACCTCTTCGACATTGATCACCTTGAGGCGATTGCCGCAGTAGCAGGGAACATGTTCAAGCTGTGTGGGTAACACCGCATCAAGGGGTTGTTGGTGAAGATCACGGCGAACCCGGGCGATGGTGGTGGCAAGACGGGCCTCATCGACGGGTTTTAGCAGGTAATCGAAGGCGTGGTTGTCGAAGGCTTTGATTGCATATTCATCGAAGGCTGTGACAAATACCACCCTGGGCATGCTGTCGGGGTCGAGCATGGCCACCATTTCCAAGCCTGAGATTTTAGGCATCTGTATATCGACGAAGATCAGTTGAGGCTTGAGTTTGCCTATGGCCTGCATGCCCTCGATGGCGTTGCTGCACTGCCCAATCACCTGTATATCGGGATAGGCAGAGAGTTGATCATCTAAAGCGTCTCGAGCAAAGGGTTCGTCGTCAATTATTAAACAAGTGATCACGCTGTGGGTTCCGTTTGTGCCGCATGGTTCAGCGGCAGAGTAATTATAACCTGAGTAAAACGGTCCTTCTCGCAGTTGATCTTAACGCCATATTGGGGGCCAAATAGGCTCTGGATCCGCTTATGGACGATGGACATACCTAATCCTGAGGTGTCTGTATTGCGTTCCGGCTGATACAGACCTGCATTGTCTTTTACTTCCAATACTAATAAATCTTGCTCTACTCTGCCACTGACCCAGATCTCTCCGGGCTCCAATAGGTGAGAGGTACCGTGTTTTACCGCATTTTCTATAATGGGCTGCAAGGTAAATGCCGGTAGTCGATAGAGGTTTAGGCTCTCTGGAATATCGATATGTACAGTGAGTCTGTCGATAAACCTCGCCTTTTCAATGGTAAGGTAAGCATCGATATGCTCCCGTTCGTCGCTTAAGGTGACCAGACCCGTGGTGCGCTTAAGGTTGATACGCAGAAACTGCGACAGGTGTTGAATGAGCTGTCTTGCCATCAAAGGGTCTTTACCTATGATGGCGGCAATGGTGTTGAGCGCATTAAATAGGAAATGGGGATTAACCTGGGCCTGCAGCAGTTTAAGTTCAGCCTGGGTTAGCAGGCTCTGTTGCAGTTCATAGCGGCCGTAGAGAATTTGATTGCTCATTAACCTGGCAATCCCTTCACCCAGAGTGCGATTGATATTGAGAAATAGCTTATTTTTCGGCTCATAGAGCTTGATGGTGCCAATCACCTCAGATTCGCAGCGTAAAGGGATCACTAGGCTGGAGCCCAGCCGGCATTGAGGTGAAATCGAGCAGGCATAGGGGGTCTCGACGCCATCGGCAAACATGACGCAGTTTTGCTCTATTGCATCTTGGGTGATCTTAGATGAAATAGGGGTACCAGGTATATGGTGGTCGTCGCCGATGCCGATAAATGCCAGCAGTTTCTTTCTGTCGGTAATGGCGACTGCGCCGACGTTGGTCTCCTCCAGAATGATCTGGGCAACCTTAGTGCTACTCTCTTGATCGAAGCCTTTAGAGAGAACACCGACACTTCGTTCGGCAATTTTTAGCGCCTTGGTGGAGAAGGCCGATGAGAGCTTGTCGAACATGGTTTTCTGATCCCGCACCATGCTCATGAATAGGGCCGCACCGATAGAGTTCACCAGCAACATAGGTAAAGCGATCTGCTTCACCAGGGCAACGGCATCGACATAGGGCTTAGCGATGGCGAGGATCAGCGCCATCTGTAACAACTCGGCGGAGAAGGTGACTAGGGCAACAACTAGCGGGGCGTATACCATTTCACTGCGGTTTTGTTTACGCAGATAGTAGCCAACGATGCCCGCGGACAGGCCTTCGAGTGTGGTGGAGATGGCGCAGGCCAGATCGGTAAAACCGCCCATACTGTATCTGTGTAATCCGCCGGTGAGCCCCACCAGAAAACCGGTAACCGGCCCGCCAAGTAGCCCACCTAATACGGCGCCCATGGCACGGGTGTTGGCGATGGCATCGTTGGTTTGCTCACCAAAATAGGTGGCCATGATACAAAACCCTGAAAATATCAAATAGATATATATCTTATGGGGCAGGCGAGTTGCGGTTTCGGCAAACAACTTAAAGAATGGGGTTTTACTCAATAGGTAGACAATGACCAGATAGAAGCACATCTGTTGGGTGAGTAATAGGATAAGCGGCATAGGGACAATAATACTCGTTTAGATGAGAGGCCATAGTGAGAGCAGCATAGCATCCACGCTCGATTCAGAACAAGTGGCGGGCTTTGCCAAGCGGATCAAAGTTTTCATATTTCAGATAGGCTATAAAAGGTATATCTATTTTATGTCTTTTAGGAAGATCATGTCAGATTCAATACACGGCCATCAGGTGATGGAACTTATGCTCTCTTTGGGACGCGCGGTATCTAAAGGGGAACTGACTCAGTTGATGTCTCAAACCTTTGGTGAAAATGCCCGTTATCACACCTGTTCGGCCAGTGAAATGGACGCTCAGGAGTTAATCGCTTTTCTTGAGCAAAAGGGCAAGTTTACTGAATCGGAAGCGGGAATTGAAACCGCCGCCGATCGCATCTGCCATCACTAATCTTCGCTAACCTCAATTAAGGCTTGCAGCTGCTGCTTCGATTTACTGGCGAACTCGGTGATCATCATTCGGATCAGACGAGACTTGGCGATCTTACTCTCCTTCGCCAGTTCATTGAGTTGAGCGATACTGGTTTCTGTTAGGGTAAAGGTCGCATGACGAAAGATGCGGCTGGCCTGCTTTTTTTGGTTGACCGTGGTATTGGTTTTGCGTTTCTTTTTGATCCGCTTCGCCAGGCTGGGTTGACCAAAAGCATAGTTGTTAGCATCTTCGATAAACTCTTCAACCGATAGTTTTTTTCGTGGTTTAGGTTTACGACGTTTAAGATCAGTTAAGCTCATAAGAATTTTCTGGTGGTATTGCAAACAGCTCATCTGCAATAGCACGTATTTCGGCGGCGGCTTTTCCATCCGGTTCAATTTCGATGACCGACGATCCTTGTTCTTCACTGTCATCGTAGATGTTACGGCTAAAGGTCACCGAATCCAGCACTCTGAGTCCAAACGACTCCACCACCTCTTTGGCTTCGAGAATGCGCTTGTATTGGCTGGGAAGGGCTGGACACTGGGTCATGACCACAGTGGCAACCATCTTAGGGTTCACCATCTTACAGGTGCTGAGCATATCTTCCATGTGAGGCAGGGTTTTGAGATCCCGCCGTTTTGGACGCAGTGGCAATACCACATAGGTGGCCACCGACATGGCGGCGCGCATTGCAAGGTTGTCTTGTCCACCACAATCGACGATGACATAGTCGAATCTCTGATCTAACCCTAAGAGATCATTACGGATTTTACCATAAAGCTGAATGCAGTTAATGGCGGGGAGGCTGGCATCTTCGTTACGGGCCTGGATCCAATCCGAGGTGGTGCGCTGGGGATCACAGTCGACCATTAATACATTGGCCTGGTATTTTTGAGTGATATGTACGGCGATATTTTGGGCGAGGCAACTTTTACCCGCACCTCCTTTTTCACCCCCAACAAGCAAAATCATAGCGTGTCTCCCTCGAACTGTAGCACAGGTTCATCTCACGGAACTGATGCTGTTTAGTATAGAACAGAGTTATAGATACTGCCTGAACTCTCGTTTTTAGTTGACTGAAAAGGCTAAACAATTTGCATTGCGACCTGGTAACGTAAAGGGCCACATTCGGAGCAACGGCACACCTGAGCCTTAATGCTGTTCTGCTTGTCGGTCTTGGGGTTAAAGGTTATTTCTATTAGTTCGCCAAGGGTAAAGGGCTTCTTATATTCGATGAGTACGCCGCGGCGGGCCAGATCAATACAGATCCCATCATCTGTGTGTGCTACGCCCAGGCCGTCGGTCCAAGAGATGAGGACCCGCTCAGCTTCCATGTCGACTCGTAGCGATTTGCGGCGTTCTTCAAAATCTTCGTTTTGATCCATCAGAGTAGTCCTTGCTGTAATAGGTAGTAATTTAGCCCTTTAAACGTAGCACAGTTTTAACGGGAAATAATAGTTATAACAACATGAATAACGGTTAGTTATTCATGTTGCTGCATCGATGGGACTTGGTTGTCGATTTACAAAAGAAAAGCGCTTGGCTAGTGGGGCATGCTGTGGTGGGTAGTCGCCAGCGATTCAGGTTGAAATAAGGGGGAGTCTAAGTGGACTCCCCTCAAGGTGCTAGTGATCATCCTCTTTACGTGGATAGGGCAGTTTAAGTTGTCCCCAACGGATCACGATAACCGTGCTGGCTAGCACTAAGGTAGAGACTGAAATTGCCAATATCCGCCAATCTTCCATAGCTTTCATATCAAGGATCAGATAACGGGCCAGCGCGACAATGGCGATATACAGAGGCATACGCACCGGTAGCTTACCGGATTCTGCGTAGTTGGCCACCATGGCCAACACTTCCAAATAGATGAAGAGCAACAGAAGATCGGCCAGTGCGACTTCGCCCATCTTGATGATATGCACTACCTCTTGACCGATAGCGATAATGGTGGCGATGGCGATGATAATTAAAACAAAATGTTCTATTGCTTTGAGGCTTTTAGAGCCGTATTGCGAGTAGAGTTTTCCCATAAATAGCGCTCAATAGTGTTTTTATAGATGGTAACAACTATTGGGCGCTATGCTAGGGGCTGTTTGTGACGCTTTTCACATTCTGAATGTTTACCGTCGATTTAACCACGCTTAGCCGGGTCGACCATCGACTCTTGGACGCAGTAAAATGGGGGCATAACAGAGCACGAATGCCCCAAACGCTATGATCCATGCAAGCAAGGCTAGCGTCAGCCAGAAGATAAATTGTTCAGGGTATAGATTAGCCAATACCCGAGTTATCGTTGAGAGTAAGATTAAGCCAAAGGCAATGGGCATCACTTTGGGCGGCAGCAGGTTACGCCCCGTATGACCCAGAGATACCCTGGCCATCATAGCTAAGATCATCCCGCCCAGTCCCCCGACTGTCATGGCATGTAGACCCGCTGAGACGCCGGCCCCGCTGGCAATCAACAAAAGCCCTGCTGGAATGCAAAGGTAACTAAGGTGTAGTGACCAAAGTAGCGGCACTTTAAGGGTCGATTGGACGCCCCAACGAGACCAGCGTACCAAAAGGGCAATGCCGGCGATGGCGGCGCAGATCATCACGGGCAGTGGTTGGCCGATAAGCATGGCAATAAACAAGGCAATTAAGCTGACAAAGGTGAGCTTTTCGAGCCATGAGATATTATCTAGTCTCTGCCACTGGGTGGCTCGGTCGGTAAAAAATGGGATCACTCGACCACCGATCAACGCCACTATGGTGACCATCAAGATGGTCGCGCCGTGAAAGGCATGAGATACCAGCAAGCTGTTTTGACTGCTGACGCCATAGTAGCTCAGGGCGTTAGCAAGGGTGAGCAGCAGCAAGATAGGGATAAAGGCGAAGTTGCGCCACTGTTTTACTGCGATCACTTGTTTGGCGAGCACCAGTGCAGTTACAGGCGCGAAAAGGAGATCCAGCAAGGCGATAACCTCAAAAGATCCCCATTGATTGTTGATCAGTAAAATGCGTGGGCTTAGCCATAGCAGGAAGAGGGCACCCAGTGGCCAGCCCTTGATGCTCTTTTGCCCCGTCCAGGTTTGTGATGCAGTGAGCAAGAAGCCGGCAACAATGGCCATCACGAAACCGAACAGCATCTCATGCCCATGCCACCAGAGTGGATTGCCGTGAGGGGCAAAGCCGAGACGGCCGGTAAGAAAACTGCCCCAAAGTGCCAGGGCAATGAGGCTAAACAGAGCGCCAAATAGGAAGAAGGGACGAAAACCTAATCTCAGTAAAGCCAGCTTGGGTTGTCGATGGGCGGGTTCATCTATGTTAAGCATATGCGTCTCAATATATCCGAGTAATTGTGTCGGGTATTATAAGGTGTATTGTATATGCATGTAAATAAGCGGGTGTGGCTTTTATATTTGCCAAGGATAAAAAGTTGAAGGCATAAAAAAACCGCCACAGAGGTGGCGGCTTATAGCATAAATTAGGATTAGCGGCTGTGATTAGCGCTTTAGGGCGTCGCTCAGTAGAGGGCGGAAGCTCTTGACCATGGCAACTGTTGCCTTAGGGCTACCGGCGATGATGTTGCCTGAGCTCATGTAACCGTGATTACCGGTAAAGTCAGTGACTGTGCCGCCTGCTTCGCGGACAATCAGTTCGCCGGCAGCGATATCCCAAGGCTTAAGACCAATTTCAAAGAAGGCATCCATACGGCCCGCTGCGACGTATGCGAGATCGAGTGCAGCAGAGCCTGCACGGCGAAGATCGGCGCACTGGCTGAAAGTTGAGGTCAGCAACTTCATGTAAGTTTCAGAATGCTGTTTCGCCTTGAAAGGGAAACCAGTACCAACGATGGCATCGCTTAAGTCATTGATCTTGCTGACTCGAAGACGGAAATCGTTCAGTTTGGCACCTTTACCGCGCACGGCAGTATACAGCTCGTCACGAACGGGATCGTAAACGACGGCGACTTCAGTCTTGCCTTTGTGTTGTACGGCGATAGATACCGCGAAATGGGGGATGCCTCTAACAAAGTTGTTAGTGCCATCCAAGGGATCAACAATCCATATATAGTCGCTATTGCTTCCCTTATTCTCACCATTTTCTTCACCAACTATGGTGTGGTCTGGGTACGACTTACGAATTTGATATGTAATGGCAGCTTCTGCTTCTTTATCTACGTTAGTCACGTAGTCATTGATACCTTTTGCGCTAACTTCGATACGATCGAGTTCAGTATAAGCGCGCATAATTGTTTGGCCGGCAGCGCGAGCGGCGCGCACAGCAATAGTCTGCATCGGATGCATTACAATCCCCTGGATGTTAAAGAACAGATATAAATAATCGGCGCACATTATACGTCGTTTTACTGTTATATCAAATATAGATTTTTGTATTAAGGGATCTTAGCGCCCTGTGATACCATCAATCTACTGTTCTATAGAAAGAAATCAAATTGTTTCATGCTTAGCAATATTCGTGTCGTTCTCGTAGGAACAACCCATCCTGGAAATATAGGTTCAACCGCCCGTGCCATGAAAACCATGGGACTTTCCACCCTTTATCTTGCCGAACCTAAGGTCGCACCTGACGGTCAGTCGGTGGCGCTGGCAGCCGGTGCTTCTGATATTCTCAAACATGCGGTGACAGTGGATTGTCTGGCCGATGCAATCGCCGATTGTAGTCTGGTGATCGCTACCAGTGCCCGTAGTCGCACCTTAGATTGGCCTATGCTGGATCCACGTCAAGCCGGTGAGAAATTGGCGAATGCTGCCGTAAACGGACCCGTTGCCATTGTATTTGGCCGTGAGAGTAATGGCCTTAGCAACGATGAACTGCAAAAGTGCAACTATCATGTGACTATTCCGGCAAACCCTGAATATACTTCGTTGAATCTGGCGCAAGCGGTGCAGCTCATCTGTTACGAGGCTCGTGTTGCTCACCTGAATATGACCCCTGAAGTGGTTGAGGAACAAGATTATCCGCTGGCCAAAGAGCAGGAGAATTTCTTTGTCCACCTGGAAAATACCTTGCTGGGTACCGGATTTATCATCAAGCAGCATCCAGGTCAGGTAATGACTAAACTCAGACGCTTATTTAGCCGGGCGAGGATTGAAAGCCAGGAGATGAATATTCTTCGTGGCATCTTGACCTCGGTAGATAAGAAAGTCGAATTGGCACAACAAGTGGTTGAACAAGATAAGCGGTCAACGAAGGAAGAATAGAGCCATGGGCGTGATTTCCAGAATTAAAGATGACATAGCCTCCATTTATCATAGAGATCCGGCGGCTAACGGTACGTTAGAGATCTTGCTGAACTATCCGGGGATGCAGGCTATCTGGATCCATCGCATCAGCCACAAACTTTGGAAGCGCAAATGGTGCCTGACGGCGCGTATGATTTCGACCTTCTCTCGCTGGTTGACCGGGGTGGAGATTCATCCTGGCGCCACCATAGGCGACCGATTCTTCATCGACCATGGCATGGGCGTTGTGATCGGTGAGACCGCCGAAATTGGTAACGATTGTACCCTGTATCACGGTGTCACCTTGGGGGGCACTACCTGGCAGGCGGGCAAACGCCACCCGACCCTGGGAAACAATGTGGTGATCGGCGCTGGTGCTAAGATCCTCGGGCCTATTACTATGCATGATGGCGCCCGCGTTGGCTCCAATTCTGTCGTGGTGAAAGAGGTGCCTAAAGACACAACTGTGGTGGGTATACCGGCCCGTGTGGTGGCGAAACCCAGTGATGAGTCTAAAGAGCATGCTCAGCGCCGCACCGAGATGGCCAAGAAATATGGCTTTGATGCGTACGCTGTCTCCCCAGATAATCCCGATCCAGTGGCAAATGCCATTGGGCAGATGTTAGATCATATGCATCTGATGGACTCTAAGGTACAAGAGGTGTGTCAAGCGGTTCAGAGTATGGGTGGAAGTGTTTGTACCGAGAGACTACCAGAGCTCGAAGTGGGCGAATTTAGTGATGCTGAACAAGCCGCGGCCGAGAAGCGTCAGCAGGCGATAGATGAGTTTGATCCCATTATTTGATAAAGAGTGAGATTTATTGCCCCTCAGCGTTGAATCTTTGCGTTGAAACAGGTTAAATACCCCAGCAACGAAGCAGGGTATTTCCTGTTTCCGATAACGTTCTTAATACCTGACTAACTTGCTAGGTTTTATACTTGACTAAAACAGTCAGGTATGGTTGAATTGACTTAAGCATTTTAGAGAGCAGTGGTAGCTATGAAACTAACTTCAAAAGGTCGGTATGCGGTAACGGCAATGTTAGACGTTGCAATGCATTCTACATCTGGCCCAGTCCCATTAGCTGACATCTCCGAGCGTCAGGGAATCTCCCTTTCCTATCTTGAACAACTCTTCGCCAAATTACGTAAACATGGATTGGTCTCTAGCGTAAGAGGACCTGGTGGCGGTTATCGCCTCGGGTATGACGCCAGCGATATCTCTGTGGGCATGGTCGTCAGGGCGGTGGATGAGTCAGTTGACGCCACGCGTTGTCAAGGACTGGGAAATTGCCAGAGCGGCAGTCGGTGTTTAACCCATTCGCTCTGGGGTGATTTGAGTAAACAGATTTCAGATTTTTTAAATGGCATTAGCCTTGCGGGTCTGATGAATAAAAGAGATGTGCAATTTATCTCAATAAAGCAAGACAAGATGCAACAGGAACAAAGAGTAACCGTATAAGTTAACTTTGTTATTTAATTATTACTATATGTACGTGGTAAGTGGTCGAGCGAAGACTACTAAGTACGGAGTGTGAGATGAAGCTTCCTATTTATTTAGATTATGCTGCAACGACGCCAGTCGATCCTCGAGTTGCAGAAAAAATGATGCAATACATGACGATGGACGGGATTTTTGGTAACCCCGCTTCACGTTCTCACCGTTACGGTTGGCAAGCTGAAGAGGCGGTCGATATCGCCCGTAATCAAGTTGCTGAGCTGATTAACGCCGATCCTCGTGAGATTGTTTTCACTTCTGGTGCCACCGAGTCTGATAACTTGGCCATTAAGGGTGTTGCGCATTTTTACCATAAGAAAGGCAAGCACATCATCACCAGTAAGACAGAACACAAAGCCGTGTTGGATACCTGTCGCCAGCTTGAGCGTGAAGGCTACGAAGTGACTTACCTTGAGCCTGAGTCAAACGGCATCATTCCAATTGAGAAAATCGAAGCTGCGATGCGCGAAGACACCATCTTGTTGAGTTTGATGCATGTCAACAACGAGATTGGCGTGATCCATGACATCGACGCCATCGGCGAACTGTGCCGCGCCAAGAAGGTGATATTCCATGTGGATGCCGCTCAAAGCGTAGGTAAGCTGCCAGTCGATCTGCAAAAGAGCAAGGTCGATCTGATGTCTATTTCAGCGCACAAGATGTACGGTCCTAAAGGTATTGGAGCCTTGTACGTACGTCGTAAGCCACGTATTCGTTTGGAAGCGACCATGCACGGTGGTGGACATGAGCGTGGTATGCGCAGTGGTACCCTGGCGACTCACCAGATTGTGGGCATGGGTGAAGCTGCGGCGATTGCCAAAGCCGATATGGAAAGTGATAACGCTCGTATCCGTCGTCTACGCGACAGACTGTGGGACGGTATCAAGCATATCGAAGAAACTTATATCAATGGTGATGCAGAGCAAAGATACTGCGGCAGCCTGAACGTCAGCTTTAACTTCGTCGAAGGTGAATCTTTGATGATGGCCCTTAAAGATCTGGCGGTCTCTTCAGGGTCGGCCTGTACCTCGGCAAGCTTAGAGCCTAGCTATGTGCTTCGTGCATTAGGGTTAAACGATGAAATGGCGCACAGTTCAATCCGTTTCTCTATCGGTCGTTTCACGACTGAAGAGGAGATTGACCATGCGATCGAGACCATTACCAAGTCTATCGGCCAATTGAGAGAGATGTCTCCACTGTGGGAGATGTTCAAAGATGGTGTCGACCTATCAACAGTGCAATGGGCACATCATTAATCCGGCTGATAAACGAATAAAGAGTGGAGCAGAATCATGGCTTACAGTGAAAAAGTAATAGATCATTATGAGAACCCGCGTAACGTAGGTTCATTCGACAAGAACGATCCTTCAGTGGTTACCGGTATGGTAGGTGCGCCTGCCTGTGGTGACGTCATGAAGTTACAGCTGAAGATCGATGACAATGGCATTATCGAAGATGCCAAGTTCAAGACTTATGGTTGTGGTAGCGCTATCGCGTCTAGCTCTTTGGTCACCGAGTGGGTGAAAGGCAAGACGATTGAAGAAGCGCAAGCCATTAAAAATACGGATATTGCTGAAGAGCTTGCCCTACCACCTGTGAAGATCCACTGCTCAATTTTGGCAGAAGATGCGATTAAAGCAGCGTTAGACGAATATAAGGCCAAGCACGAAAAGTAATAGTCGGAGTAACAATGGCAATAACGATGACACCGGCGGCGGCCGAGCGAGTAAGAAGCTTCTTGGCCAACCGTGGTAAAGGTATCGGATTACGTTTGGGGCTGAAAACCTCGGGATGTTCCGGCATGGCTTACGTGCTGGAATTTGTCGATGACCTTAATGATGACGATGAAGTTTATGAGATCGATGGTGTGAAAATCATCATTGATGCTAAGAGTTTCATCTACCTGCAAGGTATTGAGTTGGACTTCGTCAAAGAAGGGCTCAACGAAGGTTTTCAGTTTAATAACCCAAATGCTAAAGGGGAGTGCGGCTGCGGCGAAAGCTTTACCGTTTAGCGACCGAATCTAGATTCATGAACTATTTTGAGCTGTTTAGTTTATCGCCAGAGTTTGACCTGGATACCGCCATATTGTCAGAACGCTATCGCGAGCTGCAAAGGGCGGTCCATCCAGATAAGTTTGCCAATGCCAGCGAGCAAGATAAGCGCCTGGCCGTGCAACGTACCGCACAGGTAAACGATGGTTATAACACCTTAAAACATCCTATCTCGCGCGCCGAGCATATGCTGAGCCTCAAAGGAATAGACTTAAGCCACGAGTCGACCACAGTGAAAGATACTGGGTTTTTGATGCAGCAGATGGAGTGGCGTGAGGCCTTAGAGGAGATTGCCGACAGTGACGATCCCGATGAGGTCATCGAGCACCTGCACCAATCCTTTAGTGAGTATCGCAGTGCCATCACGGCACAACTTGCCCAGTTTATAGAGTCTTCTGATCAGCCGATTCTGGAACAGGCCGCCGATCTGGTGCGTAAGCTCAAGTTTATGGCGAAGTTGCAGGCGGAACTCGAGCGAGCGGAAGACGCTCTCTTTTAAGCGTGATTCATGTTTAGTTGGCTCAATATTGCTTGAGCCTTTATTTTTTTAAGTTGGAAAGATATGGCACTTTTGCAGATCGCTGAACCCGGACAGAGCGCCGCACCGCACCAGCATAGGCTGGCGGTAGGCATTGACTTAGGTACAACCAACTCTCTGGTGGCGGCAGTACGCAGTGGCGTCGCCGACACCTTGGCAGACGAATCTGGCCGTCATGCATTAGCATCAGTGGTGCGTTACAGTGAAGATGGAGTCCAGGTAGGAGTCGATGCCGAGCGTTTTTCGGCCCAAGACCCGCTTAATACTGTGGTCTCGGTGAAACGTTTCATGGGACGCAGCCTGAGAGATATTCAGGCCAAGGATGCCTCACTTCCTTATCAGTTCTCCGCCAGTGAAAACGGCCTGCCGTTGTTTAATACTCAGGCGGGCCAGTTTAACCCTATTCAAATTTCGGCTGACATTCTAAGACCCTTGGTCGAACGCGCCGAAAAGACCCTAGGCGGTTCGTTAGAAGGTGTGGTGATCACAGTCCCCGCCTATTTTGATGATGCCCAGCGTCAGGGCACCAAGGAAGCGGCAAGCTTGCTTGGGGTCAAGGTGCTGCGTCTGCTGAATGAACCCACCGCTGCGGCTATCGCCTACGGGCTCGATTCGGGTCAAGAAGGCGTGATAGCCATCTATGATTTGGGTGGTGGTACCTTCGATATTTCTATTTTACGCCTCAACAAAGGGGTGTTTGAAGTGATGGCCACCGGCGGCGATTCGGCCCTGGGCGGCGATGATTTCGATCACGCCTTAGCCGAGCATCTGCAGCAGAGCTGGCAACTTTCAAGCCTCACGGCCAGTGAGCGTCGCGCACTGCTTATTGAGAGCCGCCGCGTGAAAGAAGCGCTAACCGAGCAGGAAAGCGTAACCGCTCGCCTGACGATGGCTGCGGGCGAGGTATTTGAGCAAGTGGTCGACAAGGCACAGTTTGATGCCCTGATTGAACCTCTGGTTAAGAAAACAATTGCCAGCTGTCGCCGCGCTTTGCGTGATGCCGGTATCAGTGCCGACGAGGTGCTTGAAACCGTCATGGTGGGTGGCTCGACCCGTGTGCCTTTGGTGCGTGAACGTGTCGAAGGTTTCTTCGGTAAGGTGCCTTTGACCTCTATCGATCCCGATCGCGTGGTCGCTATCGGCGCAGCGATTCAGGCCGATATTCTGGTGGGCAACAAGCCTGAATCTGATCTCTTGCTATTGGATGTGATCCCTCTTTCTTTAGGGATCGAGACCATGGGCGGACTGGTGGAAAAAGTGGTTTCCCGCAATACGACTATTCCAGTTGCCCGTGCCCAGGAGTTTACTACCTTTAAAGATGGTCAAACTGCCATGGCATTTCATGTGGTGCAGGGCGAGCGTGAGCTGGTTGCAGATTGTCGCTCTCTGGCGCGTTTTACCCTCAAAGGTATACCACCAATGGCAGCCGGTGCAGCCCATATTCGCGTTACCTTCCAGGTTGATGCCGATGGTTTGCTCAGCGTCACCGCTATGGAGAAATCGTCTGGCGTTCAGGCAACCATTCAGGTTAAACCTTCATTCGGTCTTACCGATGAAGAGATTGGCACTATGCTCAAAGATTCGATGGCCCATGCTAAAGATGATATCGAGCGTCGTATGTTGGCTGAGCAGCAAGTAGAAGCCGCTCGGGTGCTTGAGTCTTTATCGGCCGCATTGGCCAAAGATGGTGCCCTGCTTGATGCCGAAGAGTCTGCGGCGATCGCCAAGGGAATGACTCACCTGGCTGAAGTGGCCAGTCAAGAAGATACGGATGCTATCGAGAAGGCTATAGCGTCGCTTGACGATGCCAGCCAAAGCTTTGCAGCAAAACGTATGGATAATTCCATTCGATTGGCGCTTAAAGGTCAGTCGGTTGACAAACTATAGGTAACAATATGCCTCAAATCGTTTTTTTACCCCATGAAGAGTTATGTCCAGATGGTGCGGTTGTCGAAGCACAGGTGGGCGAAACCGTATTAGATGTCGCACTGCGTAACGGCATTACCATTGAACATGCCTGTGAGAAATCTTGTGCCTGTACCACTTGCCACGTGATCATTCGTGAAGGCTTTGATGAACTCGAAGAGAGTGATGAGCTCGAAGATGACATGCTCGATAAGGCATGGGGTCTGGAGCCTGAGAGTCGTCTATCGTGCCAGTCTAAGGTGCCAGATAGCGATCTTGTGGTAGAGATCCCTAAATACACTATTAACATGGTTAGCGAAGGATAGACTGAGTTAACGGGTGTATAGAAGAGAAAGGCCGGTCATGATGACCGGCTTTTTTGTCTCTGAAATAGGGGAAAGGGCTAGACTTAAGGTACCGCATTTAAGACTAAGAGGCGTTACTATGAAATGGATAGATTCTCTCGATGTTGCTCTGGCGCTACTTGAAGCGCACCCAGAAGTTGACCCTAGCCAAATCCGCTTTACCGATCTGCGAGATTGGGTGCTGGCGCTCGATGAGTTTGATGATGATCCCGAACACTGTAATGAGCGGGTGTTAGAAGCGATTCAAGCCTGCTGGATCAATGAGTATTAACCCTGACCCGAGCGGCTAAAGCCTCGCGGCCGCTCGATTATGCTACTTGCTGTGCTAACAGGATCCCATTGGCCTTGATGACAGTTTGATGAATGTCTCATTCATCTGGTTATAAAGGTAGGTTTTTCGGATTTTATTTCGTATAATCCGCGCGAATTTTTAAAAACCTGTTTAATGAAGGAAGCTAGACATGGCTATCGAACGTACTTTTTCTATCATCAAGCCTGATGCAGTTGCTAAAAACCACATTGGTGCTATCTATAACCGTTTTGAAACAGCTGGCCTGAAAATCATTGCTTCTAAAATGGTTCACCTAAGCAAAGAGCAAGCTGAAGGTTTCTACGCTGAGCACAGCGAGCGTCCTTTCTTCGGTGCATTGGTTGAGTTCATGACTTCTGGTCCTATCATGGTTCAAGTGCTAGAAGGCGAAAACGCTGTTTTGGCTAACCGTGAAATCATGGGTGCCACTAACCCAGCTGAAGCTGCTCGCGGAACTCTGCGTGCTGATTTCGCTGACAGCATTGACGAGAATGCCGTTCACGGTTCAGACGCTGTTGCTTCTGCTGAGCGTGAAATCGCTTACTTCTTCAGCGCTGAAGAGCTTTGCCCACGTACTCGTTAATTCGAGCGTGATGCAAACATTAACGAGAAGGAGCCCTAGGGCTCCTTTTTTGTATCTGGGATTTGGGGCAAAATAGCCCGAAAGTAAATCATGATGAGAAGTCGATGAAAATTTTAGCCGATGAAAACATGCCCTATGTCGAGGCCCTGTTTGCCGAACTAGGGGAGGTGGAGCGTGTCGATGGCCGCACCCTGAACGCCGAGCAGGTAAAAGAGGCTGATGTCCTGCTGGTACGCTCGGTCACCAAGGTGGATAAGTCCTTACTACAGGACTGCGAGCGATTGACCTTTGTCGGCAGCGCCACCATTGGCATGGATCATCTGGACTTAGACTATCTCAAACAGCGCGGCATCTTCTGTACCAATGCGCCGGGCTGCAACGCTGTAGCTGTTGGCGAGTACGCCTTTAATGCCATGCTCGAACTGGCCAGACGCTCTAATACCCAGCTCAAGGGGAAAACCGTCGGCATCGTTGGCGCGGGTAACACGGGTACGGCGCTGCAAAAGTGCCTTGAGGCCTATGGGGTCAAAACCTTGCTCAACGATCCCCTGCTTGAAGAAGCGGGCGATGAGCGCGAGTTTGTCTCTTTAGATGAACTCGTTGAGCGCTGTGATGTGATCTCTTTGCATGTGCCTTTGACCCGTGATGGCGATCATCCGACATATTATCTTTTCGATGAGGTGCGCCTTAAGTCACTCGCAGATGGCTGCTGGCTGCTGAACTGCTGCCGCGGCGAGGTGATCGACAACCGAGCTCTTATCGAGGTGAAAAAGCTGCGGGATGATCTCAAGTTGGTGCTGGATGTGTGGGAAGGTGAGCCCCATCCCATGGCCGAACTCGTGCCATTAGTTGAGATCGCCACACCGCACATTGCGGGCTATAGCCTAGAAGGTAAGGCCCGCGGTACCTTTATGTTGTATCAGGCCTTAATGGCACGTCTTGGCAGAGAGGCCGACAAGTCCCTCACCAGTCTGTTGCCGCCATTGTGGAGCCATCAATTGTCGCCCCTGTCTGTGCCCGATGAAAAGGCGCTGCTTAGCCTAGTGCGCCTGGTTTACGACCTGCGTGATGACGATGAACTGTTTCGTCAGCGATTCCAAAACGACAAGGGCTTCGACCAGATGAGAAAAAATCACAAACATCGGCGTGAATTTAGTGCGTTAATGCTAGCCAATAACGCGGGTTCTGATGTAGATTGGTTGCTCGAATTAGGTTTTTCAGGAGTCGGTCTGTAATTATGTCGCAGGAATTTAACGTAGTCGTTTTAGGTGCATCGGGAGCCGTGGGTCAAACAATGATTGAGATCCTCGAAGAACGCAACTTTCCCGTTGCGAATTTGTACCCTTTAGCCAGTAGTCGTAGTGCGGGCGATACGGTAACTTTCCATGGTAAACAGGTCGAAATTTTAGACGTGGAAAACTTCGATTGGTCTCAGGCGCAGTTGGGATTCTTCTCTGCTGGTGGTGACGTATCGGCCAAGTGGGCGCCCATTGCAGCAGAGCATGGTTGTGTTGTGATCGACAACACCTCACATTTCCGTTACGACATCGATATTCCTCTAGTGGTTCCCGAGGTTAACCCTCAGGCAATCGCCGATTTCCGTAACCGCAACATTATTGCCAACCCTAACTGTTCAACCATTCAGATGCTGGTGGCCCTAAAGCCTATCTATGATGCCTTTGGGATCTCTCGCATCAATGTGGCGACCTATCAGTCGGTATCGGGTTCAGGCAAGCAGGCGATCGAAGAGCTGGCCAATCAGTGCGCTAAGCTGCTACAAGGTCTGCCAGTGGAGCCAAAGGCTTACCCTAAGCAGATCGCCTTCAATGTGCTGCCGCAGATCGACAAGTTTATGGATAACGGCTACACCAAAGAAGAGATGAAGATGGTGTGGGAAACGCAGAAGATCTTTGGCGACGATCAGATAGTCGTTAACCCAACGGCGGTGCGTGTGCCTGTGTTCTACGGTCACTCGGAAGCTGTACATATCGAAACGGTGCAGCCGGCGAGTGCTGATGATGTTAAAGCTGTGTTGCATAACGCTCCGGGTGTAGAGCTGTTTGAGTCTAACGAAGAGTATCCAACTGCAGTGACCGAGGCGGCAGGTACAGATCCGGTTTATGTGGGGCGTGTGCGTGAAGATATCTCTCACCCTAACGGTATAAACCTTTGGGTAGTCTCTGATAATATTAGAAAAGGCGCGGCGTTAAACAGCGTGCAGATCGCTGAAGTCTTGATTAGAGATTATTACTGATCCCATCAATAGGATGAGTAACTGTAGAAAAAGCCTGCATCATGCAGGCTTTTTTTGTGTTATCACTTGTTTTTGAAATGTGAACAGTAGCAGGCCACCTAAATCTGGTTTATAGTAATCTCAATAAATACAATTGCCTAAAGCATGCTGCCAAATGGCAGTTAATCATCGCTTGAAAGGGAAGAATTGATGAACTTTCGCACATCGCATCTTGCTGGTCTGCTAGCCAGCGCACTGCTTGTTCTCTCGTCTACATCGGGTTTTTTATCTGCTGCTGAACCCCTTAATATCACAGGTCCTGATGGCGAAACCCGCCAGACCCTGCGCCAATACGGACCGACGACCGCGTCTGATACCTTTTGGAGCATTGCTCAGAAGACTCGTCCCGATTCCAGTGTGACCGTGTATCAGGTGATGGCGGCTATCTATGAAGCCAACCCTCACGCCTTTTCCAGCGATAACTACAACAGCCTAGAGAAAGGCATGACTCTGCTTATCCCCTCTAAAGAGGTGATGCAGGCGATTCCTAAGAGTCTGGCGAAACAGCAGGCACAAAATAACGACAAAGGCTGGCGCCAGAAACCACAAACGGTTGCAGCTAGGCCTATTCCCGCGCCGCAAACCGAGGCAAAGGTAGAGCCTCAGGCAGAATCACCATCAGAGCCACAGCCAAGCAGCCAACCTGTGTTGAAGGTCAGTGTCGAGCAGCAAAAACAGATTGAAGAGCTCACAGCCAAGCTGGAAAGCGAGCAGGCCAAGAATCTGTCGCTGACCGATGAGCTGGCAAGGGCTCAGGATCAGCTGAATCTGGGTAATAACGATACCGAGATGCTGCAAAGCAAGATAGATGAACAGAGCGCGCGTATCGCCGAGTTAGAAGAGGCGCTGCTGATCCAAAAAGAGCAGAAAGCGCAGCTTAATAGCGAAGTCGAACAGCTACGTCAGCAGCTGGCCGCCGCCACTCAGCCTGTCACGCCGAAAGAACCTGATGACAGCTGGCGAACCATGATGAGCAACCCACTCTATATCGGGCTGGCCGCTGCCATTCCGGCGTTGCTGCTGCTCGTGTTGGTTTGGTTAGGGCTCAAGCGCCGCAATAGTAAAAATGAAGCGGTAGAGCAAGAGCAAGCTGCGCCGATCACGCCGCCAGTCGATGATGCACCAAAAGCGCCTGCGCCAGAAGCTAGCGAAGAGCTGATGGCGATACGTCTTGATAATGACGATGAGGCTGACTCCCTCGATTCATTGATGAAGGTCGATGACAATGCACTTAAGCCTGAGGCTGACCTAAGTGAGGAGGCTGCGCCGCTCGATAGCGCTGCCGATATGGTGGTGGATGCCGGCGATGAGCAGGTGATGTCACCTATCGAAGATGAAGGTCAATCTCTGGACGATCTTTGGGCCGAGGCGATGGGAGAGCAGGAGCAAGAAGAGACTCAGGCTCCTCAAGAAGATGATTTGGACAGCTTGCTTGCCGAGCTTGATGCACCCGCAGAGGAACCGGTTGAAGCGCCGAAGGCTGCGGCTGATGAATCGGCACAGACCGAAACCGATCTTGATGACTTGTTAGCTGAGTTCGAACAGGCAGAGACAAGCGCCGATGAACCTAAAGAGGAAGATCTTGACGCGCTGCTGGCTGAGTTTGATCTGCCTGCCGACGAGCCAAAGGTCACGCCAGAGGAGGAACCAGAGGCGCTAGCCGAAGAAGCGCCGTCACTTGAGGTTCCAACAGAAGACGAGACGCTTGCCGATGAAATAGCCCAAGAGCTTGAGAGCGCTATCGAAGATAAAGGTGATGAGCAGCTTGTTGATGATACCGATCTCGATGCCTTGTTAGCTGGGTTTGATACCGAAGAAGCGTCAGAATCCGCTAAAGAAGAGCAAGAAGCGACTGCTCAAGATGAGGACGCCGAGGAGATAGCGCGTCAGCTGGCTGCAGAGCTCGATGAAGGCGGTGATGAAACCGCAGAGGCGGATCTGGACGCGCTACTTGCCGAATTTGAACCACAAGCAACAGCGGTCGAGGATGACTCGTCCGAAGAACAGGCTCCCCAAGAAGAAACGCCTCAAGATGACGCGCCCTCGTTAGAGGCCGCAGAGGAAGCCGTTGAGCCTAGTGAGGTTGCCCTCGAGGAGCCAGAGCAGGAAGAGGTCAAAACATCGACTCTTGAACCTTTAGCCTTTGAGCTTGATGAAGCGCCTGCCGATAAGGGCGATGCAGATAAAGACGATGAAGCGGTGGATCTTGATGCCTTGCTGGCCGATCTCGAGTCGGCTGAAGAGAGCGAGGATACGCCCAAGTCCGATAAGGGCGAGTCAGGTTTCTTCGATGATTTGAAAGGCAACAAGCGTAGCAACGACAATATGCTTGAGTGGGATGCGTCTGCTTTAACCGGTGCGGAACCGAGTGCAGATGAGTCTCTCGATGATGACGATGATAGTATCGCTTTGCAGCTTGATGATGACGATAGCCTAACGGTTGATCAGGCATTGGCGGCCCTCGATGCGGCCGAGAAGAAGCGCCCGTCGAGAGCCGTTCCTGAGCACGATCTTACCGCATTCCAACAGGATAATGGTTTTATCGATATCGATAGACTGCTCAATGAGGCCGATGAAGAGCAACTCGATGTCGACCAGTATAAAGAGCTGGATGTGGATATGGGCGAGCTGGATAATCTGATGGGCAACGCCACTATGGTGGATGTTGACGATGAAGAGAACGCCGTCAATGCCAAATTGGATCTGGCGCGTGCCTATATCGAAATCGATGATATGGACAGTGCTAAGGCCCTGCTGAAAGAGGTCGAGCTAGACGGAAACGATCGCCAGCAGGCGGAAGCCAAGAAACTGCTTGATGATCTTTAAGGTCTAGCGTTCGGTATAAAAACGGTGCTCAGGCACCGTTTTTTTATGTCGCAGCTTGATACAGTTAGCTATCCAGTTCGGCGTGACACTATGCTAGAATCCGCCGCCTAGTGAAATTTTAATAAACCATGAGGACAGGTATTTCATGCGCGTAGCATTAGGTATCGAATATGATGGCAGCCGTTATTTTGGCTGGCAACGTCAGGCCGAAGTCGATTCGGTACAAGCCCAGCTCGAGAGAGCGCTCTCTTTTGTTGCCAACGAACCCATTTCGATTCAATGCGCCGGACGCACAGATGCCGGTGTGCACGCCACGGGGCAGGTGATCCATTTTGAGACTAGCGCCGTGCGTAAAGAGAGTGCCTGGACCTTAGGTGTTAACGTTAACTTGCCCGATGATATTGCCGTGCGTTGGGCCAAGGAGGTGGACGATGAGTTTCATGCCCGTTTCACCGCCACCGCCCGTCGTTACCGTTACATGATCTATAACCATCAGTTCCGTCCGGGGATCCTCCGCTCTGGGGTGAGTCATTATCCGGGGCTGATTGATGAAACCAAGATGCATGAGGCGGCTCAGTATCTGCTGGGCGAGCAGGATTTTACCAGCTTTCGTGCCATTCAATGTCAATCCAACACCCCGTTTCGCTGTGTTCACGAGGTCAATGTGACGCGTCAGGGGATGTATATCTGCGTCGATATCAAAGCCAATGCCTTCTTGCATCACATGGTACGTAATATTGTCGGCTCCCTGCTTGAGGTGGGCTATGGCCGTCAACCTGTGAGCTGGATTGAAGAACTGCTGGCATTAAAAGATCGCACTAAGGCGGCGGCAACGGCTAAGCCTAATGGCCTGTATCTGGTGGATGTGACCTATCCTGAGCAGTATGCCTTACCTAAGCTGGCTCTGGGCCCGCTGTTTATGCTCGATTAACCCTGAATTGAAACCTAAGAATTAGACCAATATCGCTATGACGCCTGTACCCAATGCACAATCAAGCCTAGATACTTGGCTGGCACACCTGCTGGCTATTCATCCTACCGAAATTGATATGGGCCTTAGCCGTATCTCGGCGGTGGCCAAAACCATGGGACTGGAGAGCCTAGGCAGTACCAAGGTGCTCACCGTTGCCGGCACTAACGGCAAGGGAACCACTTGCGCCATGATAGAAGCCATCATGACACAAGCGGGTCAACGAGTGGGGGTATACAGCTCTCCCCACATGCTTAAATACAATGAGCGTGTGCGTATCAATGGGGTTGATGCCAGCGACGAGGCGCTTATTGAGGCGTTTTGCGCCATCGATGCGGCGCGCGGCGCCACCTCTCTGACCTTTTTTGAATATGCCACCTTAGCGGGCCTCTACCTGTTTAAACAGGCAAAGCTGGATCTTGTGCTGCTTGAAGTGGGTCTGGGTGGACGACTCGATGCCACTAACATCATAGATGCCGATATCGCGGTGATCACAGCTATCGATCTTGACCATCAGGAATACCTCGGTGACACCCGGGAGCTGGTGGGGCGTGAAAAGGCTGGAATAATGCGTACTGCTCGCCCTGTGGTGATAGGGGAGCCGGACCTTCCCGAGACAGTGGTTGAATACGCCCATGCTATTGGTGCCCAAATGGTGCGGGTGAATCATGAGTTCAGCTACCAGGTCACTGAGTCCGACTGGTGCTTTAGCGCCAACGAAGCAGTGCTGGGCAACCTATCACTCCCCGATCTGCCACTGCCTACGCTACCACTTGCTAACGCCGCGACAGCGGTTGCCGTAGTGAGCCTATTCGAGACCGAGTTGCCGCGCGGCGCAATCGATTCAGGTTTGAACCGTGCCAGATTGAGCGGGCGGCTCGAAGTGGTCAGTGAGCAGCCTAAGATCATCTTAGATGTTGCCCATAATCCCCATGCGGCGCGCTATCTCTCGCAGCGGCTTAAGGCCTATGACGGCCAGCGGATCTTCGCTCTGTGCGGCATGTTAAAGGATAAGGATTGCCGCGCCGTGCTCGGTCTGCTCGATGAACAGGTGCATGCCTGGTATCTGACGGATCTTGACTGCGAACGCAGCGCCAAGGCTGAAGATCTTCTAAGTTACCTAGGAGAGGGCAAGCAAGCCATGGCTTTTTCATCGGTTCGCCATGCTTATCAGGCGTTAAAACAGGAGATTAACCAATCCGATGTGGTAATTGTGTTTGGCTCCTTTTACACTGTGGCTGAGTTTAAGCAATTGGACCTTGGGTGAATGCAGGTGGATGAAGTAGAAGTCAAACAAGAGAAGATATCGAGCCAGTTTCAAAACCGTTTAGTCGGCATCATAGTATTAGTGGCTCTGGGGGTCATTTTTCTGCCCGATATCTTAGACGGTAAGAAACAGCATCAGGAAGAGCAGTTTGCCGAGATCCCTTTGCGTCCTCAGTTTGAATCTGACAGCAATGCCCTGCAGTCATTCGAGCCTATCGATCTCAGTGAGCAGGAAGAGCAATTTAATCAGAACTTGCCGGCATCAGAGACTGATAGCACTACGGCAAGCGGCAGCACCTCTTCGGCCAAGCCTGGTGATTCTGGCTCAAGTAACCCTGAGGCCAGCAATTCAGCTTTAAGCAAAAATGAGCCAAGTAAGACTGAAGCGGTAAAGCAGGATAGCAAAGCGACCAGTGAGCCAGCAGTCGCTAGCTCAGCCTACACGCTTCAGCTGGGCAGCTTTAAGAATGCCGCTAACGTTAATGCCCTAGTGAAACGTTTGCGAGACCAAGGTTACCGAGCCTATACAGTGCCGAAAAAACCTGTTGATGGTCAGTTGACCAAGGTATTTGTGGGTCCGGATATCTCTAAGGCGAAATTGCAGAAACTGCAGACCAAGCTGGATAAGTTTACCGGTCTTAAATCGGCTGTGGTCGACTATAACCCGCTGCTATAGTCCGCTGCTATAGTGGTCCCGATGTGAGATACTAAGCCCAGGCAATTGCCTGGGCTTTTTTATTCTAAGGTTAAGGAGAGGTGGATTGAGTTCAGAATTCAGTGTCCGTAATTGCGGATAAACTAAATCAATTTTAAATCAGGCTAGGGGGTGAGAATGTCTTCAGTCTCTGGTAAAATCCCGCCGTCTTAATGCTAATGCTGGATCACCTTATTCAATGGTTTGGATCGATTATGCCATTATTGCGGTTATCGCAATCTCGACTTTAATTAGTCTACTTCGTGGTTTCGTTAAAGAGGCTATGTCACTCGTGGTCTGGTTTGCAGCCTTCTTTGTTGCAAGTCAGTTTTATGAAGACCTTGCCGTCTACCTGACCCAGATGAAAGATGAGTTTGTGCGCAATGGCATTGCCATCGCTATCCTCTTTGTCTCAACTCTTATCCTCGGCGCTTTGGTTAATTATCTTATCGGCCAGTTAGTGGCCAAGACTGGCCTGTCGGGCACAGACAGAGTGCTGGGCCTTTGTTTCGGTGCCTTGCGCGGCGCCTTGATCGTCAGCGCGATACTCTTTTTCTTGGATGCGTTTACCGGCGCGCCCAAAACAGATTGGTGGGCCAGCTCGCAGCTGGTTCCCGAATTCGGAGTGGTTATCCAATGGTTTTTTGACTATGTGGAAAACACCTCAAGCTTTGTACCCAAAATATAACAATCTTAAGCGGATTAACGCCTCTGTCCAGAGCAAAGGCGAACATAATAATTATCAGAACATCTTAAAATGAGGAAACCTACCCATGTGTGGTATCGTCGGAATAGTTGGCCGATCATCGGTTAATCAGACAATCTATGATGCACTTACTGTGCTACAGCATCGTGGCCAGGACGCTGCGGGTATTGTCACCGTAGATGGTAATGCGTTTAGATTGCGTAAGGCCAATGGTCTGGTAAGAGACGTTTTTGAACCTAAGCATATGCAGCGTCTGCAAGGCTCTGCGGGCATAGGTCACGTACGTTACCCAACTGCGGGTAGCTCAAGTGCTTCAGAGGCACAGCCTTTCTATGTTAACTCGCCATTTGGTATATCTTTGGCTCATAACGGTAACCTGACCAATACGGTTGCGTTGCACGAACGCCTGCTGAAGCAGCGCCGTCACGTTAATACGACCTCTGATTCTGAGGTTCTGCTCAACCTGTTAGCAGATGAATTGCAACACACCAATAGTCAGTTCCTGACTGCCGATGAGGTATTTGAGGCGGTCACTAAGGTACACGATGTGACTCGTGGTGCTTATGCTGTGGCGGCAATGATTATCGGTCAAGGCCTGGTAGCGTTTCGCGATCCTTACGGCATTCGTCCTCTGGTACTGGGTAAGCATGAGACAGAGCAGGGCACCGAATATATGGTGGCCTCTGAGAGTGTCGCACTCGATGCCGTCGGCTTTGAGACAATGCGTGATGTCGCGCCAGGTGAAGCTATCTATATCTCACTCGATGGCCAACTCTATACCCGCCAGTGCGCCAAGTCGCCTAGCTATTCACCTTGTATCTTCGAATACGTTTACTTTGCCCGCCCTGACTCGACTATCGATAAGGTGTCAGTCTATGGTAGCCGTGTGAACATGGGTACCATGTTGGGTGAAAAGATTAAGAAAGAGTGGGAAGATCACGATATTGACGTGGTGATCCCTATTCCTGAAACTTCTTGCGATATCGCCCTTGAGATCGCCCGTAATCTTGACTTGCCATACCGTCAGGGCTTCGTGAAGAACCGTTATATCGGGCGTACCTTCATTATGCCTGGTCAGCAGGAGCGTAAGAAGTCAGTACGCCGCAAGCTTAACGCCATTAACGCCGAATTTAAGGGTAAGAATGTGCTGCTGGTGGATGACTCTATTGTGCGCGGTACCACTTCTGAGCAGATCATCGAGATGGCACGTGAAGCCGGTGCCAAGAAGGTGTATTTCGCCTCTGCAGCCCCTGAGATCCGCTTCCCTAACGTCTATGGCATCGACATGCCGACTTCGAGCGAACTGATCGCCCATGGTCGCGACGCCGATGAGATCAATAAGCTGATTGGTGCCGATGGTATTATCTTCCAAGATCTAGAAGATCTGATCGAAGCCGTCCGTCAGCAAAACCCAGATATTAAGCGTTTTGAAACTTCGGTGTTTGATGGCAACTACATCACCAACGATGTTGACCAAGCCTATCTGGATCATTTAACCCAGCTACGTAACGATGATGCCAAGGCCAACCGCATCAAGGATATCGGTACCAACCTGGAATTGCACAACGTCTGTCACCCATAGGGGATAGCACTGGTGTGAGTAAAAAACCGACCCAAAGGGTCGGTTTTTTTTATGGTACATTTTGCTAAGTCACTCCCTCTGTAGCCCTAATTAAATGCCTGATAGCATGGTGTTTTAATGCTTTAGTGCTATTTTTAATAATTGAACATGCATCGCCTCATGCCTGTAGCCACCCTTAGGAGTGATAAATGAAACAATTGTCCATCAGTACTAAGTTGCTTTGGATCACCTCTGCACTGTTTTTGATCATCGTTGCCATTCTCTCTTTTAGCCTCTGGTGGTCCTTAAGTGATAAGAATGCGCAGCTGGCGCAGCAGGTGCAAAGCACCCTACATAACGAGACGCGGCAGCGTCTAAGTGCCAGAGCCAGTGAGTACGGTGAACGAGTGGCGGGTTTTATCAACGAGGCTTATCGGATCCCCTATTCTTTTGCCGGCATGATGGAGCAGAGCGCTAGCTCTCAGCCCCTCTCTCGTAATGGAGTCGAAGAGGCGGTGACTGGTGTGCTGAAAAAGAATAGCCAGCTCTCCTCCATGTACGCCCAGTTCGATCGCAATGGTTATGATGGCCGTGATGATGAATATACCGGCAATGTCAGCCACAGCGTACCCGAGACGGGGTCGCTGGAGATCTATTACACCCGTAATAGCGATGGCAGCGTCGAGCACCAGCAGGTGGATGATGCGCAAGAAAAATATGTCGATACCCTTAACGAGTTTGGTGTACGCGAAGCCGAGTGGTATCTGTGTGCCAGAGATAAAAAACGCCCCTGCTTAATGGAGCCCTACCTGTACGAAATTAGCCCTGGCAATAATGCTCTGATGACTTCGCTCACTGTGCCTGTGGTGGTAGACGGGAGTTTTCGTGGTGTGATTGGTGTGGATGTTAACCTGCCAGTGTTTCAGAAACTGATCGATGAGTTATCGGCCAGTCTCTATCAAGGCAAGGCCAAAGTGACGCTGCTTAGTCAGCAGGGCTTGGTCGTCGCGGCTAGTCATTATGATAAGAAGGCGCGGCCCTTGTCTGAGTCTATCTCGTCTCAGTTAGCCTCACAGTTGACTGGGCTGCACCGTCAGGGAGGCTATCTTGAGCAGGAAAAAAGTATTGTTGTGGCGTTTCCTATCGACATTCCACTTGCTGAGGCGCAGTGGTCTCTGGTGATTGAAGTGGATAAGGAAGATGCCTACCAGGCCGCTAATGCCATGGACGCTTCTATGTCTGCTATGGCAAGTTCTCTAGGAAGCTTGTTGCTGATGGTCGGCGCCGTAGTATCTGTGATCGCCATAGTGACCATCAGTGTGGTGATTCGCTCGATAATCGCTCCTCTTAAAGTGATTCAGAGCCGGGTTGAGAACCTCGCCAGTGCCGAGGGGGATTTGACTCAGCAGGTGACGGTTGAATCTCACGCCGAGCTTATCGCCTTAGGCGGCGGCATCAATGGCTTTATTACTAAGCTCAGGTTATTGATCAGTGAGCTGAAAGATTTGGCATCGCGCTCACAGGCCGAAAGTCAGGTGGCGGCAGATATTGCTCAGCAGACCCATGACAGTGTTAATCGTCAATACAGTGATATCGAGAGCGTGGTAACCGCAGTGAATCAGATGAGTGCCACCGCGCTTGAGGTGGCTAAGGCATCTGAGCAGACAGCCTCGGAAACAGAGGCGATGAGCCTTAATGTCAAAGCCGGCGAAGACAGCCTGAGTCAGGCCATGGGGTATGTGACCCAAATGTCCCAAGAATCGCTGTTGGCTAAGGAGGCCGTAGGTAAGGTGGCGGAAAGCAGCACCAATATCAGCAAGATCCTTGAGGTGATTAGCGCCATTGCCGAGCAGACTAACCTGCTGGCCCTCAATGCCGCCATCGAGGCGGCCCGCGCCGGAGAGCAAGGACGGGGTTTTGCCGTGGTGGCCGATGAGGTGCGGGCGCTAGCGTCTAAGACGCAGAGTTCGACCGATGAGATTAGTAAGTTAATCGAGTCATTGCAGCGAGAGGTCACCAGTGCCTCACAAATCATCGACCAAGGGGTAGATGGCGCACAGCGCGCGGTGGCGCAAACCGAGTCGGCCTTGAGTTCACTCAACACTATTGTGAGTCAAATTCAGGAGGTCTCAGGTCAGGTGACGCATATTGCGACGGCTGCAGAGGAGCAGAGCGCGGTGACTGAGGAGGTTAACCGTAATATCACGGGTATTTCCGATTCCGCTTCTGAGCTGGCACGTTTGGCCGATGAGGCGCAGCAAAGCAGTGCCAGTCTGGCGGCTTTAGTTGAGCAGCAGCATCAGCAGCTGGGCAAGTTAAAAACCTAAGTTAATCCTCTAAGCTTTTAGGCTAGCTAGGCGTCTCTGATGAGGCGCCTTTTTAATTTGTATCGTTAGAATCTTATCTCGTGAGTCGAAGAGTGCATTGGCTAGCCACTGCGAAATGATAAGGGAAGCAGCAGTCCCTGGTTGAACCATACCAGTAACCAAATGCTAAAGAGCAGGGTAAGCGCTGTACGATGCACTCTGCTACGCCGAGCGATTGCCAGCAAGGTTACGGCGCAGCTTAGCAGAAGCAGCAGGCTAAATAGTGGCAAGGGAGCGGCATGCCAAGTCACTTGCGAGTATGGCATCAAAAGCAGGACCAATGCCGTCGCCATTAGCATAGCGTAGATCAGCAAGCGGTCGGGTCGGTAGGGGGTCTTGAGTCGTGTGTGCATATTAGCCTCCGTGAATTAACCTTAGGCTACTCTTTAATGAGAATAGTTCTCAACTAAATTTACACGTAAGCATCAGATTGGCTTCTTACATTTGCGCCGACGGCGCGAGTGGTTTAAAGTTACTGTTAATTTATACAGTAATTGATACCAACATGATCCTTTACATAGCAGAGAAACCCAGCTTAGGTCGGGCGATCGCCGACGTGTTACCTAAGCCCCTGAAGAAGGGGGAGGGATATATCACCGCGGCCAATGGCGACACTGTTTCCTGGTGCATAGGTCACCTGTTAGAGCAGGCCGAGCCCGACAGTTATGATCCTGCCTTTAAGTCCTGGTCGTTCGAGCACCTGCCTATTGTGCCACAGCAGTGGAAGATGACTCCCAAGAGCAAGACCCGGGGGCAGCTCAGTGTACTGCGAAAGCTTGTTAAGCAGGCGAGCCAACTGGTCAATGCCGGTGATCCCGATCGAGAAGGTCAATTGCTGGTGGATGAGGTGATCGCTTATCTGGGCGTAAAAGGGGATAAGCTCAATCAGACCCAGCGTCTGCTGGTGAGCGATCTCAACCCCCAGGCGGTGAAGCGTGCCTTGGGGCAGCTTCGCAGCAACCGCGAGTTTATCCCTCTGTCGACCTCGGCCCTGGCGCGTTCCCGCGCCGATTGGCTCTATGGCATGAATATGACCCGCGCTTATACGTTACAGGGGCGTAAGGTGGGCTATCAGGGCGTGCTCTCTGTCGGCCGGGTGCAGACGCCGCTGCTCGGTTTAGTCGTGCGCCGTGATGAGGCGATTGAAAACTTTGTCAGTAAGCCTTTCTATGAGGTGCTCGCCAATCTCTATACTCAAGAACAGGCTCACTTTAAGGCCAAGTGGCAACCCAGTGAGGCCTGCCAGCCCTACATGGATGAAGAGGGACGGGTGTTGTCGCGGCGTCTTGCGGAAAATGTGGTGGGGCGGATAACCGAGCAGGCGGCAGTGGTGAGCGACCTAAAGGCAAAAGATAAACAGCAGGGGCAGCCGCTGCCCTATAACCTGTCGTCGCTGCAGATTGATGCGGCCAAGCGTTTTGGTATGAGTGCCAAGGCGGTGCTCGATACTTGTCAGTCTCTGTATGAGAAACATAAGCTGATCACCTATCCGCGCTCCGACAGCCGCTATCTGCCCAAGGAGCAATTGGCCTTAGCCCCTAGCGTGATAGGCGCCGTGCTCAAGGGCGCGGGCGAGCTTACGGCCCAGTGTGATGCGCCAGATCCTAAGATAGTCTCCAAGGCCTGGAATGATGCCAAGGTGGATGCCCACCATGCCATAGTGCCCACCGAGAAGGTGGCTAACCTGAGCACCCTAAGCCAGGCCGAGAAACAGATTTACCTGCAACTGGCCCGCCAATATCTGGCGCAGTTTTACCCTGTCTATCGTTATCATGAGACCCAGGTCGAGGTGGAGATCGCCGGGGGGCATTTTCATACCAAGGCAAAACAAGAGATCGCCCTTGGCTGGAAGCAGTTGTTTCCCAAGCGTAGCGATGACAAAGCTGAGAGTGAAGGGGAAGAGGGGCTGGCCCAGTTACCACCGCTGCATAAGGGACAGGCGCTGCATTCGGGGCTGGGAGAGCTTATCGAGAAGCAGACCCAGCCACCTAAGGCTTTCACCGATGCGACTCTGCTCAGCGCCATGACGGGGATCAGCCGCTATGTCACTAATGCTGAGATCCGCAAGATCCTAAAAGAAACAGATGGCCTGGGTACAGAGGCGACTCGCGCTGGGATCATCGAGCTTCTGTTTAAGCGCGGCTTCCTGGCGCGTCAGGGAAAATCTATTGTCTCCACTTCGGTCGGTCGTGGACTCATCAACAGTCTGCCTGAGTCGGCAACTACGCCAGATATGACAGCGCTGTGGGAGAGTCACCTGGATGCCATCAGCCGTAAAGAGGCGAAATATTTAACCTTCATGGCGCCGCTTATCGAGTCGCTTAATGGACTTATCATGCAGGCGGGTGCCCAGCTGCCCAAGGCCTTGCAAGGTGTCGAGGCGCCTAAGAGCCAGTTTAAGAAGCGCGGTTATGGAAATCGCCGTGGCAGCACAGCAGGTGGCAAAGGCAATACGAGCGGCAAGAATAGCGGCGCGGCTAAGGGAAGCGCTAAAACAGCCTCCAAGGGCAATGCTAGAGGAACGGCTAAACCGCGCTCATCTAAAGCAAGGGCCTAAACAAGAACTTAAGCAAGAGCTTAAGCATAGGCCTAAGCAAAAGCCTGAGTGCATACCCATTAATGCAACTTTGCACCTCAGTACGGCCAAGGTTAATGAGTGCTCTGTTGTAGGGCACAAGCGCAGTCGGGGAGTTGCTTCATTAAGAGCAGGGGCTCGGAGGCCCCAAGAGTTGCTATCGTGGCAGATAATTGCTGTGAAAGCCTTTATCTGCAGGCGCGGTATTGGTTGCTGATGGGGTCATATTCAAAGCCTGATGCGGCCAACTTCTGCTCCAGTTGCTCTTTGGGAATATCTAACTGGTAAAAGAGTTCCTGTTTATCCTGGCAGTTCAGCCTGAGTTGCTCGTTAACTATTCCCACGAGTATATCGCCGCTTAGCTGAGTTAAGTGGTAATCCATATTTGTCTCCTGCTTATCTTGATATGCATCTGTTATAGGTTTAGCCCAGTTTTTATGGGCTGACAACGATGTTGTTACCATGAGGCGGCGTTTGGTGACGTGGCTTTTTATGGCTGTTTACAACGATATTTAATTATTAACACGATATTTAGCGATCTTGATTCACGATATTTCGTGAACGCTTGATCTTATTCTAACTTCCTGTCGATTAGGCCTTTTTATTCGGTGCTGGCACGTTAGCTGCTGTTACAGGCTATTGGGGATACCCAATCTAACAATAAAACAGATAAACACTGATAAAGGGAAATATGATGAATAAGAAGTTATTAGCTCTGTTGATTCCATCTGTATTGATGGCGAGCTCGACGCAGGCCATTGAGTTGTACAAGGATCAAACCAATGCACTGAATATGATGGGCTGGTTAGGTTTCGCTGCGGTTAACGATGGTGACGATACTGCCGTGGTTGATAATTTTTCGCGTGTCGGTTTCAGGTTCGACCGCCAGGAGAAAAACGGCTGGCGCAGCTTTGCTCACACCGAGTGGGGCATCAACATGGTCACCAGCGATGATTCGCTCAAGTATGTCGGCGGCCAACTAGGTGCGCAGAAGACCTCAGACTTCCTGTTTAACCGTCTGGGTTATGTTGGCCTGTCACACGCCAAGTGGGGTAGCCTGAGCTTTGGTAAGCAGTGGGGCGCCTACTATGACGTGGCCTATACCACAGACGTGCTCAACGTCTATACCGGCTACTCGGTCGGCGCCTATACCTTCGGTGACGGTGGCCTAACCGGCGCGGGCCGCGCCGATTCAGCCTTCATCTATCGCAACAGCTTCGGCAACCTGGATATCGCGCTGCAATACGCCGCCAAGCAAAATGGCGACGTCGCCCTGTTTGATAAGAATGGTCAGGCGGTGGATGATGGCTCTCACCTGAGCTTCGACACCAGCTATGGTGCCAACCTGACCTATCATGTAACCGATAAGTTTAAGGTACTTGCCGGCTTTAACCGCGGCGATTTCGAGGGTGAGCTGGCCGGAGTTAGCGTCGATGATACCAATGAGATCATTGGTATCGGCGCCCAATATGGCTCCTTCTATCAGTACTCACCTGGCCGCGACGCCAAAGGCCTCTATGTCGGTTTCAACGCCCATCAGAGTAAGCAAAATGAATTGGTGGCGGGTCAGCTTTATGACTCTACCGGTGCCGAGTTCCTGGTGGCCTACCACTATGACAATGGTTTCGTGCCTAGCTTCCTAATCTCTTACCAAGATCTGGATACCGACGAGACCACTGCCATCAAGGGTAACTGGACTCGTCAGTTTGCCGTAGTAGGCCTGCACTATCGCTACAGCCGAGATACCGTGATGTTTGCCGAAGCCAAGTTCGACTTCAGCGACATGGATGACAAGGGCTTCGAGGCGGCCCAAGACAACAGCTACGCCGTCGGTATCCGCTACTTCTTCTAGTTTGATTGTTCCCTGCAAAGTTCAAAGCACTCCTCGGAGTGCTTTTCTTGTCTCTGGTATTTAAAGGATTAGCGCCAGTTTATAAAGCTAAGCTATTAATACCAAAGCATTTAGTGCCAAGCTTTTAGTGCTAAGCTCTTAACACCAAGCCTTTAGCACTGAGCTCTTAACGCCAAGCTTTTAGCACTGGCAGTTAACACAGCCCTAGCTTCTTCATCTTGCTGCGCAGTGTGTTGGGGTTGATATCCAGTAACTCGGCGGCGCCACCCGGCCCGTAGAGCTTACCGCCGGTGATCCTTAGCGCATGGGCAATATATTTGCTCACCATGATGTCGAGTGGGACTAGCTTATCGCTGGCGTGGCTGGGATCGATAATGATGGTCTCCTGTCCACCATTGGCGCTGGGCTCTATTTTATCGAATTGAATCAGGTTGAAGTTGAGCGGGCCCTCAGGGGTTTCGATCATGGCACGCTCCAGTACATTGATCAGCTCGCGTACATTACCCGGCCAATGGTAGTGGTTTAGGCTGTTGAGTTGTTCGGCGCTGATTCTGGGCAGTTTGTTCAGATTGAACTTGGCTGCTAAAACTTCGATAAAGTGCTGCACAAGCAATGGAATGTCCGAGCGGCGCTGACGCAAAGAGGGGATCTCGATAGGAAAGATTGCTAGGCGGTACCAGAGATCTTCGCGAAAGGTTTGATTTTTCACCATGGCCTGTAGGTTTCTGTGGGTAGCCGCGATTACTCGAATATCAAGGTTGATGGAATCATAACCACCCACCCGGGTGATGCTGCCGTTTTGAAGTACTCGCAGCAGCCGTACCTGTACCGAAAGTGGTAGCTCACCTATTTCATCTAAGAAGATGGTGCCTCCGTTGGCCTGTTCGAATAAGCCTGCCTTACGATGCTCGGCACCGGTAAAGGCGCCTTTTTCGTAACCAAACAGTTCTGAGTCGATCAGACTCTCGGGGATAGCGCCGCAGTTGACCTTGATGAAGGGCTTATCAGCACGTTGGGATTTACAGTGGATCGCATTGGCGATCACCTCCTTGCCGCAACCGGTTTCCCCCAGAATCAACACGCTGGTATGCAGCTTGGCGATTGCCTCCACTTGGCTCATTATCCGTTTGAGTCCAGAGTCGGCGCCAATGACCCCACAGGGATTAAAGGCCTCTTTGAGTACCCGGTTTTGTTGGGTAAGTGCCTGATTGGCTCTGAGTAAGTTACGCCCCTTAAGATTAAAGGCAGTGATCAGCGACAGGGTATCCTTGTGGGGTTCGATCAGTTCGGCGTGGCGGTGACAAAACTGCATCTTCTGCTTGGCATAGAAACCCACCACACCTAGATGGGTGTTGCCGCTTAACATACGTAGCAAGATCACCGACTGGATATTCGGGATCACTTGAGGCGCCACAAAGCCTGTCACCTGATCATGTTCTAGATCGTTAATAATTCGGATCACCGGACGGTCTGGATCTTTCAGCAAAGTCTCCATTTCTGTGGAGAGCTTCACCTGTTTAGTCAGTGCAGTAGCCTGCTCGCTATCCACATGGGCGAGAAATTGGATATCACCATATTCTGGTCGATAGATATTAAGGTAGATACCGTCTATCGGAAGGTGTTGCTTGATGTAGTCAAAATAGGCTAGCAGTGAGTGTTCAAGCTCCAGACTGCTGCACAGTCGCTGTGTGGCTTCGAAATAGAATTGTTTTTGCATTGATATGTCATGGTAACCACGAAGTTTCGTGATTGTAGATCATTATATTTCGTGATTATGTGTTCCCCTTCATAAATTGCTTGTTATCCCCCTCTTTTTAGGTAGTTGGCATGAGGAGTGCAAACTTAATGGTATGAAATCAGTAATTAACTTTCTGATTTTTATGTTTGCTTAATAGGTTTACAGGATAACAAATAATGACACGAAAAGATCTAATAAGCCCGGGTCGACGCCAGCTGTTAAAAGGTGGCGCCGCGATGGCCGCCAGCGTGGCTGGCCTGGGAGCAATGGGCGCCGAAGCGGCCGAGTGTAGCGGCGATACCCTGCCTCGTTTTGACGAGATAGTCGATGTTCTAGTGATCGGTAGTGGTTTCGCCGGTATGTCGGCGGCGCTGCAGGCCAAAGAGGCTGGTGCTAGCGTAATGGTGATCGATAAGATGCCTGTGTTTGGCGGCAACTCCACCATCAATGGCGGCGCCATGGCGGTAGCTGGTTCCAAGTTGCAGGCTAAAGAGGGGATCAAGGATTCGGTCGATACCATGGTGGCCGACATGCTCAAGGCTGGTCGCGGCATGAATGATGTCGAGATGCTCAAACTGGTGTGTAACGGCACCGCCGAGTCTTGTCTGTGGCTGGAGGCCTATGGCGTTGAGTGGAAGCCTTTCGTGCAGCACTTCGGTGGCCACTCGCTGCCTAGAGTGTTACAGACTGTGCAGAGTTCCGGCGCTGGCATCATTCGTCCCCTGATCAAGGCGGCGAAGCAGCATGGTATCGAGATGCGAAATCAGACCAAGCTCGAATCTTTTGTGAAAGATTCGGCGGGCCGTGTGATCGGTGTCCAAGTTCGCGATGGCTATTATTTTCCGCAGGAGCGCACGGGTAAAATGCGTCTCATCGGCGCACGCAAAGGGGTGATCATGGCCACCGGCGGCTTCTCCCGCGATCTCGACTATCGTCAGATGCAGCAGCCTGAATTAAATGGCGATCTGGACTCCACCAACCATCCCGGCGCGACCTCTGAGGCCCTCAAGCAGATGATGTTGATCGGCGCTAACCCTATTCATCTGGACCAGATCCAGCTCGGCCCCTGGGCATCACCGGATGAGAAGGGCTTCGGCACCGCCTCTCAGTTCAACACTATCGCCACCTATCCCAGCGGAATAGTGGTGGATGTGCGTACCGGCGAGCGTTTCTTCAACGAATTGGCCGACCGCAAGGCGCGCGCCGACGCCATAATGACACGTCGTGATGACCAGGGTAACCCCGTCTATCCAGTTGGCTTTACCAATGCAAAGGGGGCAGCCAAGGCTCAGACATTGGAGTGGGGCATCAAGTACAAGGTGATCCAAAAGGCGGACACCCTGGAAGAGTTAGCAGCCCTGTATCAGATCCCCGCCAAGCCATTGAAAGATCAGGTGTCGCGCTGGAATGACGCGGTGAAAGCCGGCGAAGACAAGGAGTTTGGTCGACCCATGCAGAAGGCCATGGCACTGGAAGGGGGGCCTTGGTACGGCGTGCGCATGTGGCCCAAGGTGCACTACTGCATGGGCGGTGTGAAGGTGAATACCCAGTCTCAGGTGCTGCACCTGGTGAGCAACGAGCCGATTGACGGCCTGTATGCCGCGGGTGAAGCGACTGGTGGCATCCATGGGGCGAGCCGTCTCGGTGCCTGCGCCGTGGCAGAAGGTGTGGTGACGGGCAGAAATGCCGGTCGTATCTGCGCGGCAAGCGCGGCAATCGAATTAAAACAGGCTTAACGCAGGTGTGAGCCTAGAAAAATATTAAGGAATTGATGATGAAAAAAGTAAATACTCTGTTGGCAACAACCGCCCTGGCGACTAGCGCCTTGGCTATGACCTCCGGCGCCGCGATGGCGAGGGATACTGTGGTACTCGACGGCCAGCATCTGACGCAAGCGCAGGCTTGGGCTATCGCTGATGGTGCCAAGGTAGATATCGCGCCTCAGGCGGCCTCGTCTTTGGTGAAGGCCCACGACCTGCTGATGGAAGCGGCGCGTCTAGGTAAACCTGTGTATGGTCTCACCGTGGGCGTGGGGCTAAACAAGGACCACAAGCTGTTCGATGCCAATGGCGAGCTAAGCGCCGAGGTGATGGCGGCTTCTAAATCTTTTAATTACAGCACCCTAAGAGCACACAGTGCAGGCGTTGGCGAGCCAATGCCGGTAAGACTTTCCCGTGTTGCTCTTGCGGTTCGCTTGAATACAATTCTGTCTGGTCACACTGGCGTGCAGCCCTACGTGGCAGAGATCTACAAGGCTTACCTGAATAAGGGGATCACCCCTGTGATTCCATCGCAGGGTACCGTGGGCGAGGCGGACATTCTGCTGGCATCCCACGTGGGCCTAGCCATGATCGGTGAGTGGGATGTGTTTTATCAAGGTAAGCGCATGAGTAGTGTCGAGGCCATGAACAAGGCGGGCGTGAAGCCACTTAAGCCTATCGGTAAAGACGCGCTTTCTATTTTGTCTAACAATTCGGTTGCCGTTGCTTACGCCATGAAAGGCTACCAGGATGCCGAGCATTTGCTGCAAGTCTCTCCAACCGTATTTGGCCTGAGCCTTGAAGGCTTGAACGGTAACGTGGCGCCATTCTTGCCACAGACCAATGACATTCGTCCTTTCCCTTATCTGAAGGCGACCACAGAGGATATTTTGGGCTCACTCTCTGGCAGCTATCTGTGGGATCTCAACAGCGAGCGTCCACTGCAAGACCCGTTGAGCTACCGCACCACGGCCTATACCTTAGCGAGCGCGCAGAAGGCGCTGTCTGATCTGGGGCTGGTGATCGACATTCAGATCAACCACTCGGACGATAACCCTGGCGTGATCCTAGGTGCCAGTAAGCAATATGCAGAGCACTCTCAGGTGGCCAAATACTTGGTAGAAGGCAAGGGCGGCGTGTTCCCAACCACTAACTTCGAGCCGCTTCCTGTGGCTCTGGCTGTGCAGCAATTGAGCGTGGCCCTGACCCATGTCTCTCACAACAGCGCTATGCGCACCATTCACCTGTCGGACGATCACTTTACCCATCTTCCACGTTTCCTGAGCGCGCCGGGTAACAATGGTCACGCCTTCGGTGCGATCCAGAAGACCTTCGTGGATATGCAGGTGCGCAACAAGATGTTAGCGACCCCAGTATCTTACGATGGCATTCCGATCGCCGGTAACATCGAAGACACCTTCACTAACCTTAAGCTGGCGAGCGACAACCTGATTCAAATCGTTGACAACATCAATACCATGTATGGTCTCGAGTTGTTGCACTCGACCCAGGCTATTGACCTGCGCAAGGCCGGCAACGCCGACATTAAGTTAGGTAAGGCGACTAAGGCCATGTACCAGGCGTATCGTCAGCAAGTGCCTTTCGTCGAGCTTGACCGTCCGTTTACGCCAGACATTCAGGCGTCACACGACTTCATCGTCAAGTACTGATGGATTGGGCAATAGCCCAAGTGAGTTATTAGCTGGGGCGCTTGGCGCCCCACAATAAGGATTAAAGATGTTAAGAGTAATATCGGCCCTCTGTTTGGCGGCGCTACTGAGCGTGCCGAGCGCACAGGCCATGAAGCTAAAAGATTATCATAAAGAGATCATGACCAACGAGCAGGGCAAGGTGGAATGCAGTGCCTGTCATGGCGAGGCGAAACGCAAGAGCATACCTAAGATGAGTGCCTGCGAGTCTTGTCACGGTACGGCGGCCGAGATGGCCGAGCTGACCAAGCGTCCCGAGGGGGCAGGTCACAGCGTTGAGCCAAATCCCCACGACAGCCTGCACTATGGCAGCGATCTTCCTTGTACTTACTGTCATCAGGAGCACAAGGAGAGCAAGGTGTACTGCAATCAGTGTCATGAGTTTAAGTACCCTAAGATGAAACGTTAGCCAAGTTCGGCTAGGGCGCCCAGTGCCGAGTCTGGGGACAAGGGTCACAGCGCACGCTCCCGCTGCTGTGGCCTTTTTCTTTACCTCTTCCCCGCAATTTCAAGCTATTACCTTCAGTTATTCGCTTAAATAGGCTACTTTGTCTTTGATTATCAACATTTGATGACTAATTGAGTTGAGGAGTGGATCTTGGATAGAATCGATACCATGAAGGCCTTTACGGCCGTGGTGCAGGAGGGTTCCTTTACCAAGGCGGCCGACAGGCTTGGGCTTTCCTCTCAGTTGGTCAGCAAATATGTGTCTCAGCTTGAGGAGCATCTTAAGGTGCGCCTGCTTAATCGCACCACGCGGCGGGTCAATGTGACCGAGGCGGGTAGGGCCTATGTCGAGCGCTGTCAGCAGGTGCTTATCGATATCGAAGAGATGGATAATGCCTTGACCAACCTTAGCGAGACGGCCTCGGGTTTGCTTAAGGTCAGCGCGCCCATGTCCTTTGGCATCCATCACCTGCCAAGCGCACTCGTGAAATTTCAGCAGCAACATCCTGATGTTAAGTTAGATATCACCCTGACCGACAAAAAGGTGGATCTGTTGGAAGATGGCGTCGATGTGGCGCTGCGGATAGGTCAGCTCTCAAGCTCCTCGCTGATCGCCAAGAAGCTCACTCCGATCAAGCTAGTTGTCTGCGCCTCGCCAGCATATCTGGCCGAGCGCGGTGAACCCAAGACCCCGGCGGATCTTGTCCATCACAACTATCTGCATTTTAGCTACTCAGATCTGGGTGCGGCCTTTGGTCGGTTTGGCGAGCATTTCTCTGCGCTCAAGATCCCAAGCGATTTTGCCTGTAACAACGGCGACATGCTGGTAGAGGCGGCTATTGCGGGCCGCGGCATAGTGGTGCAGCCCACTTTTCTCGTAAGTAAGGCATTGCGACGCGGTCAACTCAAGGCGATTTTGACCGACTACGCCCCTGAGCCCTTTGGCCTATACGCCGTCTATGTGCACCGTAAGTTTCTCGCCAGCAAGGTGCGCTGTTTTGTCGACGCCCTGAGCCAATACTATGGCAAGACCCCATACTGGGATGCGATAGACGACTAACTGGTTTTGGCTAGCTTTCTCGCTTTAGCCAGCTTTCTTGTGCTCAAGCCCTAAGCCCTAAGCCTAGGTTTTTTAAGCCTTAGTTCCCCGGCCTGAGTCTCTGAGCCTTAATCTCTAAGCTTTAGTCTCCAAGCCTTATCTGGCATCTCTACTTATTATCGCTATTTTGTTGCTAATCATTAAATGATAGCGATGTTTATCAATTTGACGTTGAGAGCTACATTTACCTCATCGGCAGCGAATGGCCAATGGCTTATACCTAATCCAAGCGAAAGGCTGCAAACCAAACATCTTTGAGGAGATCATTATGAACAAGCAAACCTTAATCAAACTACTTAACAGCGATGCAGGACTGGCCCCTTTGGTACTGCGCCTGCCCCTAGGGCTTATCCTGGCCGCCCATGGCGCCCAGAAACTTTTCGGTTGGTTTGGTGGTTACGGCCTGGAAGGTACAGGGCAGTGGATGGCAAGCGTCGGCTTTGAACCAGGTTATCTCATGGCTCTATTGGCGGGTAGCGCCGAGTTCTTTGGGGGTCTGGCGCTGGTATTGGGATTACTCACTCGACCCGCTGCTGCGCTGACGGCATTCACTATGGCGGTCGCCATGACGGTGCATCTGGGTAACGGCCTGTTTGTCTCTAATAACGGCTATGAGTTTGCCTTGATTCTACTGGCGGCTTCTTTATCACTGGCGCTGCAGGGCGGCGGACGCTACTCGGTCGATGCCATACTGACTGCGCGTCTTAAAAGCTAAGCATTACAGACTAAGTAACACATATTAGGCATCAGGAACCAAGCATAGATTTTGATGCCTTTTACCTAATAGATTCTGCTCAACCCTTGTCGAATGAGAGTTAAGGAGCCACCCATGTTAGTTAATGGTCAATGGGCTGAGGCCTGGCAACCTGTGCAGGCGCAAGATAAGCAGGGACGATTTGTACGCCAGGGCAGTAGTTTTCGCCACTGGATCACCCCGGATGGCAAGGCTGGCCCTACGGGTGAGGGCGGTTTCAAGGCGGAGGCGGGTCGCTATCATCTCTATGTCGCCTATATCTGCCCCTGGGCCTCACGTACCCTGATGGTGAGAGCGCTCAAGGGATTAACTGACTTTATCAGCGTCAGCGTGGTCAAACCCGTGCTGTCGGATCAGGGCTGGCAGTTTGGCGGCGCGTCAGACAGTAAAGTAGGTGGAGACGACACTAACCTAGAGCACGGTGACAGTCTTAATGGCCACAAGTATCTGCATCAGCTCTATACTCAGGTGGACCCACAATTTACCGGTAGGGCGACCGTGCCTGTACTCTGGGATAAGCAGCGCCAGGTCATAGTGAATAATGAGTCGGCAGACATCATACGCATGTTGAACAGCGCATTCGATCATCTTACCGACGCGGCACAAAATCCGGTATTGGACCTCTATCCACAGGGCCTACATCAAGATATCGATAGCCTGAATGAGCGTCTCTATCATCAGCTCAACAATGGTGTCTACAAGGCGGGCTTTGCCACCAGTCAGTTTGCCTACGAAGAAGCTTACCAAGGCGTCTTTAGCCTGCTAGATGAGCTGGAGCAGACCCTGAGCGATGGTCGCCCCTACCTGCTCGGCGAGCAACTGACCGAGTCGGATATTCGCGCCTTCGTGACCTTAGTGTGCTTCGATGTCGCCTACTATGGCCTGTTTAAGTGTAACCGTGAGCTGATCGCCCAGAAGCCGCAGCTGCAGGCCTATCTGCAGCGTATCTATGCCCTCGATGGCATTGCAGCCACGGTCAATTTCGAGCATATCAAGCAGGGGTATTATTCGATCAAGGCGCTGAATCCAACGGGCATAGTGCCTGTCGGCCCCCAGGTTAGCTTATGAGTTTCAGAAAAGAGTTTAAAAGTGAGTACAAGCATGAGTGCAAACATGAGTACAAATATGAGCGCAAGTAAGAGCTTAAGACAGATCTCCCCTGAGATGAGCGAGCAGCTAAAGGCTGTAACCAGTGCCGGGCTCATGCCGAGCCTGTTTGTCTCCCACGGCTCGCCCATGTTGGCCCTAGATGAGAGCGACAACGCCGCGTTTCTCGCCGAACTGGGCCAGCTACTGCCAAGACCTAAGGCGATACTGGTGTTCTCGGCCCACACGGATATTGGCGGTAAGGTGCGCATCGCATCGGGCGATACCCCGCGCACAGTGCATGACTTCTACGGCTTTCCTGACGCCCTCTACCGGATGAACTATCCCGCCCCTGGCGCGCCCAAGCTGGCCGCCGAGGTCGCGGAGATTCTGCAAGGCGCCGGGTTTGAAGCAGAGTTAGACAAAGATCTAGGTTGGGACCACGGACTCTGGACGCCGCTCTGCCGCCTCTATCCCGAGGCGGATATCCCACTGGTGTTAGTCTCTATCGACAGCCGCCGGGGCGCGAGCTATCACTACCGTCTGGGGCAGGCGATAAAAACCCTGCGCGCCGAAGGCATATTGGTACTGGGCTCGGGTGGCATCAGCCACAATTTAGGTGAGCTGTTTCGCCGACCCGGTGACCCGCAAAAGGTAGAGAAGATGCAAAGCTTCGTGCAGTGGATTGCTGATAAGCTTTCCCAAGGAGATCTGCCCGCACTGCTGGATGTCGAGCGCCAGGCCCCACACGCCCGGTTCAACCACCCCAGCATAGAACACCTGCTGCCCTTCTACGTCGCCCTAGGCGCAGGACAGGGCGAAGGGATTAATGAGGCTAGTAAGCCGCCACTACGACTACACCAAAGCGTTGAACTACAAATCCTCGCCCTTGATACCTACGCCTGGCTCGAGTGATTTCCGGGCATATACCTGCCTTAAGTTGTTTTTAGATATAAAAAGCCTTCGAATGAAGGCTTTTTCTTTTTTGGCTTGAAACATCTAGCCGTAAAGGTTTTTACTTCGTTGATGCTAGCCTTGACCCTCATTGTGTTGAATTGCCTGCAGCAGGCCCCATGTTATTACACCAGTATCAATCGTCTCTTCGATTTGACGTTATTACATAGCCTGGCCTTAAAAATATTCTGGACAAAAAGTAATATAAATTTTGCTAAAGTGGCTAGAACCTGATTAATAGAGGTAAGTCTCTCTCTAGTAACCATGGCGTTTTAGTTTCTATAAAATGAGTCTGTAAATCTCTGAATTTACTATTTATTCAGATGTTGAGAGCCAGTCATCAAGATAATGAAAAGGAACTGGATATCGGTAGCAACGACAGGCTGTTAGTATCAAAGGAGCCTTACCTTTAGTAACGGCTGACATTCTCTTGAACGAGTCGGCATTGCCACATTCTTGCTTTATGTGATCTAGCGCCGCTCTCCCATTCATCGGAAAGCCAGTTGATGCAGAGCCATGCGTATCTGAATTAGAGTACATATCTTGTTCACTGCTTTGGTTTGGATACCAATACTGTAACGTGCTATGTTCAAGTTTATCTGTGGCAAACCTTTCCAAATTTTGGCTTACTGTATCTAGTTTATAAAGTGAACAAAAAACCGTTAACAGCGGGTATAAAATACTAGCCTCCGTAACTTTATTCTTATAATTACTATCGGCCTTATCTTTATTTCTATGCTCAAGCAGCCTTTCATAAGAGTTATGCACGATTGGATACATGCCATCGCACTCGAAAGAGAAAGTGCACCTATCGACGATTCCAGAGAGCCAACTCTGCACAAAACTATCAAGTTCTGAATTATTTGAAAGTAAAGTTAAAGCTAAACCAAGATCAATTGCCTGTGAATCTTTGTACGGAGACAATAACATTGGATTATTAACAACCAAGAGATTGATTGACCTAGTAACTTCTTCAAGGCGAATCTGTAATTTTTCCTGCTCTTCGCTCTCTCCATCTATTGGCGAATTTTCAGCATAATTCTTTGATAGTGAGTTTAAAATCCAGTGGCCTTTGACCGACAAACGTCCTAGCACATCAAACAGCTTAATGTTTACATCAATAGAGCATGGTGAATGAACCGCATGAGAGAGCGCGTATTTAAGTCCAACATATGGAATTAAACATCGGTCCACATAACAGTCAGTAATTTGTTGATACGTATCCAAAAGACTATCGAATGATTTTGAGGGTTTATTCCTTCCTGTGTAGTAACCTTTAACCTTATCCCAAGCTAGGAGTAGTGCCCGCTCAGATGAAAGGTATGCAGCTTCCAAATTTCCACCGTCACGACACCAGGAAAATAAAACCCATAAACAAACGTTAATCCGAGTTATTGACGATGCAACAGAATCGGTATCAGTTGCATTTGACAAAACTTCATCAATCAACCGCGAGAAATGTTTGTCTGAACTCTCAGGCTCCTCAAGTAAAGCCAAGGATTTTCTTAACAAAGCCTGACTAGAGTTGGGCAATAGTTCCTCTTTCAGTAAATGTTGTTGAATAAGCTCAGAGAGCTTATCGCCATTCCACTCTTCAAAAGAAATATTGTCTTGCGTATTCCGCTGTTCATAGCCAGAGACCTCTTGCCTAATTCCTGAACCAACATCCCCACCAAAACATAAGCAGATGACTATTTTTTTATCCCTATGTTCAGGTGGTAGACGACTGGGAATAAATGAATCCTGAATCTCATCTAACGAGGGTCTAAGAGCTTGGTCTGCATTTCCATTCCAAGTTTCACGGGTAAGGTTCCCAGACTTTACAGAGAACAAATAGACTTTTTCTTTCTGATCATTTATTTGCCCTACAGCCGCTATATCAACACCGTATTCTTTGACCCCACGAGTCGGTGAAATGAACACATTCATTCCCATACTACTCAATAGATCGGGTAATACAGCATCCAACTCCTTGCGCTCTTTGAGCGAGGCTAAGTATTGCTTAAGAATTAACTTCATCTTTCATTCTCTCACAACGGTAAACTCGTAGAACGTAATCTAGTGACTCTGGGTCTAAGACGTTTAACCTTGGCATTTCAGTCGAATGAGAAAAAGACTGCATTTGCATTTCTTGTCGCACTTGCTCTCCATCCCCTAATTGCATGTAATAAATTGAGCTATTGCCATACAATAGCGTCTGCTTCGTTGCTATCAGATCAATAATCGACCCAGTAGAAGCTTCTTCGTATCCTTCCAGCATTTGCTTATTAAATTCTTTCCAATAAATGTTTATATTTTCACTAGAAGCCGTTAACTCCTTTAATTCAGAGACTTTTTCAATATCCGAATGATAAGCCTGAAGCTTACCAAGCAACCGCTCACATGGGTGTGCTTGAAAGCCTTTATCAATGCATGATTGAAAGAATCGCTTAAGCTCCCCTGGATAACTTAAAAGCAAGGGGTCATACAAAACCTGTTCAAGCTCTTTACGAGTAGATCTCGAAGCAGTTTCGTAAATAGATAGAATGAAGCTTGCCGCCGCTATAGGCCGAGTAAACAGCCAACCGACAGCTTTGTGGCTAACAAACACTTGCTTCACTTCATCACCTAGCAATGCCACTTCTGCCTCTAGTTCGACATCCTTGCCCGTAACATAATGAAGTAGATCTAAAACACCGTGACAAAGTGTGGAATCACCAGACAAAAACCACTTTGTGACGATGTGATTAAGTAGCTCGCGGTGCTTGCTCAGTAGCTCTCTGGAAAAGTAATTCAACTGGGTGAACTTCACGCCCACAGTCAAAATCGATTCTAATAACTTTAGGGCAAGGGGTGAGGCCCCCTTCTCAACTAGATTGACCAATAAATAGTCGATGTTATCTATGATGCCTTTGTGCTCAGGGGAGACATTGGCTAACTGGGCTACCAGAAGCTCTACAACGTCCTTCGGTAGTTCGGCTCGCTGAAAGGCAACAATATGTGATATCTCATAGAGAACCTCTGGAGGAGCGCCCTCAACAAACGTAAGTAGAAACTCTTCAATCTGCGACCAATAGGATGGGAATGTATCTCCAAAGTTAATTGTCGCTCGAAGTATCGAAGCACAACAGCCACTTTCACGCTCGCCACTGGCACTGCTGCTAAGTAGTTTCCAAATGACATTAGCTTGCGTTTCACCTACCTTAAGCCTTCCCAAAGTAAAATAGGCTTGGCTTCTGACAGTGTCATTTTTACTAGCAATCAGGTCTTCTGTCGTTTGGATAGCGTCGTTCACACGTTCTGAGTCGTATGCGAGGATTGAGCTGGAAAGAAAAGGGGCATATGCACTTAGTTCACTTTGTTCCAGAATAAATGCGACACTATCTCTTGGACGATGTGCTTCTACGCTACAGAAACGTTGAAAAGCCCCATAGACTCCACCAATGGCCAAATCTCTGCCAGCCTGTTGTATGAGGTTCAGCAAGCAACGGAGGACATCTTCGACACTTGCATTGAGCGAAGGCAGCGCGCCTTCAAAGGCATGCAGAATCGTGAAAAAATCGTATCCACTGGAGCTTTTATCAACTCCTCTCATTATCTCGACAAGATCAATCTCTCCTGCGTTGTGCAACTGAGACAGCGCCTCTTTTAAGACCTTCTCATCTACTCGTATTTCTTGGACATACAAATCACAAATATGAGCCAGCAAACTATCTGTTGTCTCGTTAGCAATTAGCAATCTAACTTTTGTTTCTTCTAATGACATTTCTTGTCCTTACAAAGACAGCCACTAAACAATTTGTTAGATAAGCAAAATTAGGTCAAATAAAATGTGTCAAAATTGAGTATTGGAATGAGCCTAAAACTTTTTGGGGCAAAACAGAGTTATCTTTTGATCTCCTTTCTACCCCCAATGCTACTCACAGCAAATGAAGCTAAATCGAAGAGACGTTTGGCTACTGGTGTATGCACGCTTTTGGCTCTTGGCGGCATGGACGCCGCCGTGAAGCTCACACGGATGTGCTTGCGGCGTGCCAAAAGTGTGCTTGCACATCCCTCGCCGGGCAGGCGTTAGGTAGCCATGAAGGTTCGACCTTCAAATCACCTTAATTAATGACAATTTCATTCAACGATTAAAGTGAACCGTTACTATGAGCGAGCGAGCGAGCGGCCGGCCGAGAAGAGCAGGGGAAAAGGGGCGAGCGATACGCCCCCGAGCAGATTTACCTCAATTGTTCCCCACGATTAATCCCAATCAACCTATCCAAAATATGCTCCCCATCCATACGGATGCCATTGTGCTCATATTCAGAGGTAAGCCAGTACTTCAAGTTACCTACCTGAGCCGCTGTCTCCAGGCTGTAATTCATCTCCACGAACATATCTTCGCTGTAGATGGCTGCGGCCACGGGCACCTGGTTGGCGGCCAGCTTGGCGGGATCGTAGAGCATGGGCCAATCGGCCTTGTCTGCCAGCAGGTGCGCCGCGTGTTTCAGCGGCTTGAGGTTGGTGAACTGGTCGAAGAACCAGGGATAGACCATCTCGCCGGTAAACAGGAAGGGCTTGTCCGCCTGGTAGTTAAACTCATCATAGGTTTGTCTGACCCTATGGGCCGCCCAGCTTGAGGCGCCTTGCTGACAATAGATACTTTCGTGCAGTAGGGCGAAGATGGGGTTGGTGTTGTAATCCAGCAGCTGGCAGAAGTGAGCCAAAAACAGTGGGTTGACTTGAGTGCCCTGGGCCGTCTCTATCAGGGCCTGTTCCAGCAGGTAATATACTGGCTCGCCGCCTTGCTCCATGCCGATGTTGATCCCCAGTAGTTGCAGCATCTCCACCGTGAGTCGCTCGCCGGTGGCTATGCGTACTTCATTTTCTTGCAGGTAGGCCGCCAGGCGTTTAACTAAGTCTTGGGCGTCCGGGAAGCGGGCGAAGAAGTCCTGGTTTTTGGCCAGTACCCGCTTGTAGGTGGCCTGATAGACCTCATCGGCGCTGCGGGTGAGCGAGGGGATGCCGCCTGTGATATAGGCTTCAATCAGACCTTGAGGCGCATCGTTTAAGTATTTCAATACGCAGAAGCCGCCGAAGCTCTGGCCGAGTATGCTCCATTTTTCATCGCCTATCAGCTGCGTGCGGATAAGCTCGGCATCCTTGATAATGCTGTCGGCGCGAAAATGGCTCAGATAATCGGCCTGGGCCTGTGAGTCCAGATGGGCTAATGATGCATAGTTGATGGGGCTTGAGAGGCCTGTGCCGCGCTGATCCAGTAATAACACTCGGTATTCCTGTAGGGCACGCTTTATCCAGCCGCCGTTTGCTGCGGGTCTGATGGCGCCAAAACCTGGCCCGCCTTGGAAATAAACCAGATAGGGGAGTTTGCGCTCTCTGTGCTCAGGTGCCACCAGTTCGCGGGCGAAGATGGTTAGCTTTTCACCGTCGCTGGCGCTGTGATCTAAGGGCAGGCTAAAATAATGCTTGATACAATGGATGCCAGCAAGGCGTTGTGAGTCGGACATGGTGAACCTTATTATGAAATGTTGCCTGTAAGCGCAGACTTGTAGGGTACTAAATGACGCCGATAGGTTATCCTAGATCAATCTTTTTGTCAGTGTCATTAGAGAATCCTACCTTGATATCGTAACCTATGCCGAGGTGGATGAAAGTGGAAGAATAAGATGAAGTATCAAATTGTGCCCGTGACACCGTTTCAACAAAATTGCAGCATTATCTGGTGTGAAAAGAGCAAGCGGGCGGCAGTGGTCGACCCGGGTGGTGATATAGAGCGCATAGAGCAGCAACTGGCCCATAATGGCTTAACCCTCGAGAAGATTTTACTGACCCATGGGCATATCGATCATGTGGGCGGCGCCAAGGCCTTGGCCGAGGCAACGGGCGTACCTATTGTCGGCCCCCATAAGGACGATGCCTTCTGGTTGGAGACATTGCCGCAGCAGAGTAAGCATTTTGGTTTTCTGCCTGTTGCGTCCTTTGAGCCAGCGCAATATTTGGCGGCAGGCGATAAAGTCAGCGTGGGCGAGCAGAGCCTTGAAGTGTTGCACTGCCCCGGGCATACGCCGGGTCACATAGTATTCTACAGCGAGTCAGATCGCTTGGCCTGGGTGGGTGACGTGCTCTTTAAAGGCTCAATTGGTCGTACCGACTTTCCGCAGTCCAGTCATCAGGCATTGATCCAGTCGATCACTCAGGTGCTCTGGCCGTTAGGCCGCGATGTGAGCTTTATTCCCGGTCACGGCCCCATCTCTACCTTCGGCGCCGAGCGGCAGCAAAACCCCTTTGTTGCCGACCAGCTGCTGAGTTGATCTGATAACGGCGACCTTAGGTCGCCGTTTTGCTCTTCATGATGCAATGAAATCTTTTGCAACGTATTGAACCTGTTTTCTTATTCCCGTCTCTGCTAGGTTAAAAGATCACGAATATCTTTTGCGGCAAACAGAGACACAGGGATATGTCACATCACATCGAAGATCTTGTTAGCGCCTGGGCGTCGGCACCCCAAGATGATTGGGTATTGGCGGTGGTGACCCGTGTAGAGGGGTCGGCCTATCGTAAGGTGGGCGCCATGATGCTGATCCATGGTATGGGCAAGAGTGTGGGCCTGGTGAGCGGTGGCTGCCTAGAGGCGGACTTGCGGCGACGGGCCCAGCAGGTCCTCCAGACAGGGCAGGCGGTTAACGTCTGCTACGATGCGTCTGACGAGACAGACGCCAGTTATCAGCTGGGCTGCGGTGGCATAGTGCACTTAATGCTGGTGCCCCTCTGCGCAGATAATCATTATTTACACTTTAAGCGCTTAAAAGAGACCTTAGTCAATCAGGGACAGTGTCATTATGAGTTGCAGCTGACCGACCCGGTGACGCCGTTGCCTCGCGCCATGGTGTGGGGCGATCAGCAGGCCCTGGATGATGCCAGGGCCAACTGGTGTCTCAGAGACTTTCCCCGCGCCGGGATACTGGCAGGAGAGCAAAAATCCTTAATCATTCCCCTGCGCGCCCGTTACCGTATCGCTATTTTTGGCGGCGGCTTGGATGCCCAGCCCGTGAGCATGATAGCGCAGCAGCTTGGCTGGCAGGTCGATGTGATCGATAGGCGCACCAGTTACGCCAGAGAGTATGATTTTCCCGGAGCCAAAGTGATTAAGCTGCCGGTCGATGCGCTCGATGAGGCATTTTGGGCGCGAATTGACGGCGCCATCGTGATGCAACACAACTTACAGCTCGATGCCGAGGCCTTAGGGCAGATCGCTGAGCGCGCAACCCAGCTACAATATCTGGCGCTGCTTGGGCCTGGTCATCGGCGAGACAGGGTGCTTGCACTCGCCAACCTTAAGCAAGATGCCTTTAAAGCCTTCTTTTCTGCGCCCGCCGGGCTCGCGTTAGGCGGTGAGCTGCCAGCCTCTATCGCCTTAAGTATCTTGTCCGAATGTCATGGTGTGTTTCATCAGGGCAAACGGGTGGCGCTTAAAGAGGTGATGGCATGACAGGGCTTAAGCCTAAGGTGATGATCGCGCTGCTGGCTGCCGGTGAGAGCCGTCGATTTGGCGGGGCTAAACTGGCTGAACCGCTTTCTCAATCAGGGGCTGGCCGTGAAGATCAACAAGCGCTCGATGAGCCGCTCATTCTGGCGCAGTATCGCACCCTTGAGCTGGTGGCTGAGACGCTTGTTGCTAGCCTGGTCGTGATCACCGGTGGCCATCAACAGAGAATAGAAGCCTGCCTGCCGACCTCGGCGCTAAAGGTGCATAACCCAGACTGGCAGTTAGGGCTGGCGCACTCGATTGCCACCGCCGCCCAATATGCCAAGGCGCAGGGGGCTGAGAGCCTGCTTATTGCGCTGGGCGATCAGCCGGCTTTAGCATCCCAGGACTATCTGGCGCTGTTTTCGGCGCGTCGCCGGGAAAATACCCGGGTCTGTGCCTATTATGAGTTAACTTTGGGGGCACCAGCCCTCTTTTGCCATGATGACTTTGAGTCGCTCATGGCCTTATCGGGGGATCGCGGCGCCAAAGCGTTGTTAACCAGGCTATATCGAGAGGGGCAGCTTATCGCCCTGGCGATGCCTGAGGCGGCGGTCGATATCGATACCCGGTCACAGCTTGAGGCCTACCGAGCGCGTTGTTAAGCCTATCTGGCCTAACTAAGTTTAATCGTCACCCTATCTATTTGCGGGGTCAACAAGGAGAAAGTGATGTCCAATCCTCAACTCGGACTGAAGATTAACGGCAAAGATTACACCTTAGATGCGGATCCCAATATGCCAGTACTCTGGGCGATCAGAGATATATTGGGCCTCACGGGCACTAAGTACGGCTGCGGGGCTGGCCTGTGCGGCGCCTGTACCATACATGTCGATGGTGAGCCTGCCAGGGCCTGTCTGACTAGCTTGAAGCAGGTACAAGGCAAACAGGTGACCACCATAGAGGGCTTGGCTGCCGACAAGCTGCAAACGGCGTGGCGCAAGCATAATGTGCCTCAGTGTGGTTATTGTCAGGCGGGGCAGTTGATGTCAGCCGCCGCCTTGCTTGCCCAATATCCAGAGCCCAATGATGCTCAGATAGAAGAAGCCATGGTGGGTAATCTCTGTCGCTGCGGCACCTATACCCGCATCAAGGCCGCAATCAAGGAAGCCGCCGCCGGGCCATCAGCCCTGGTTGACGGCCAGACGAGGGAGGTGGAAGCATGAGCCAGTTCAGCGCTGTACAAAATTTTAGTCGCCGGGACGTATTAAAGCTGTTTGGCGCCGCCGGTGGTGGATTGGCCTTAGGAGCCAGCGGGATCAGTTGGAGCCCCATGGCGCTGGCTCAAGGCGGTGAGGCACGCCTTAATCTATTTATCGCTATCGGTGAGGATGACAAGGTCTATCTCACCTGTCATCGCTCCGAAATGGGACAGGGGATCCGCACCGGTATTCCTCAGGTGTTGGCCGACGAGCTAGGCGCCGACTGGGACAAGGTGGTCGTGGTGCAGGGCTTGGCCGACAAGCGTTACGGCAGCCAAAACACCGATGGTTCGCGCAGTATACGTAAAGGCTTTGACAAGATGCGAGAGATGGGCGCCATGGCGCGTACCATGTTAGAGCAGGCCGCCGCCGAGCAGCTAAAGGTGCCAGTGAGTGAGTTAGAGACGGTCAATAATCAGGTGCGGCATCGCGCCTCTGGTCGCAGCTTACGTTTTGGCGATCTCGCATTGGCGGCCTCGAAATTGCCGCTTCCCGAGGTGTCTGAACTTAAGCTCAAGTCAGCCGATGCCTATACTCATATCGGTAAAGGCCACACCATAGTGGATATGGAGGCGATACTCGATGGCACCGCCCAGTACGGCTTCGATGTGCGTCTGGACAATATGCTCTATGCCAGCATAGTGCGCCCACCGGTGTTAGGTAGCCAAGTAGCCAAGCTTGATGATAAGGCGGCCAGAGCCGTTGCCGGCGTGGTGGATGTGATCAAACTGCCCACACCTCAGGGCGCCCCCAGTTTTCAGCCGTTAGGCGGCGTTGCCGTATTGGCAACAAATTCGTGGAGTGCTGCCCAGGGGCGCGCTGCGCTGGCAATCGAGTGGACCAGTTCGGCCAACGATAGTCATGATTCGAGCGCCTATCTGACAGCTTTGAAGCAGGCGGTGCAAGAGAGCGGTAAGCCAGTGCGGCAAATGGGCGAGCAGCAACAGAGCTGGCCAGCAGACAAGACCATAGAAGCTGTTTATAGCGTACCTTATCTGGCTCACGCCATGATGGAGCCGCCGACGGCAACGGCGAATGTCACCGAGAGTCGTGTTGAGATCTGGGCGTCGACTCAGACGCCACAAAGCGCCCAGGGGACAGTCGCTGGTGCGTTAGGGCTAGAGGCCGAAAAGGTAATTGTGCATGTGACTCTGCTCGGTGGTGGTTTTGGCCGTAAGTCCAAGCCAGATTACTGCGTCGAGGCGGCGCTGTTATCCCGTGAGGTTAAGCGGCCGGTTAAGGTGTGTTGGAGCCGCGAAGATGAGTTGCAAAACGGTTACCTGCACGCCATCAGTGCCCAGTACTTTAAGGCTAGAGTGGGGGATAATGGGGTAGAGGCCATGCTGCAACGTACCGGCTTCCCAAGTATTAGCTCTACCTTTGCCGAAGGGGTCGATGAGCCAAGTGCCTCTGAGTTGGATCTCGGCTTTGTGGATGTGCCTTTGGCCATCGACAGCCTGCGCTGTGAGACGGTAAAAGCGGCCGCTCATACCCGTATCGGTTGGATGCGCTCGGTTTGCAACATACAGCACGGCTTCGGTATCGGTGTCTTTGTTGATGAGCTGGCCCATAAGCGCGGGCTGGATACCATCAGTATGTGGCGCGAACTATTGGGACCCGATAGACAAGAGACCTTTGCCGATCAAGGCTTTAACTACGGTAATTATGGTGAAACCTTGGCCCGTCATCCGGTGGATACCGCCCGCTATAAGGGGGTGATCGCCGCGGTAGAGCAGAAGTTGGCGACTCAGCCTAAGGCGAAGGCAAACCAAGGCTGGGGCTTTGCGGTGCATCGCAGCTTTACCGCCTTTGTGGCAACAGCCAGTTTGGTTGAAGTCAGCAAGGATAAGCAACTTAAGGTGCTTAAGACGATAATCGCCATCGATGCGGGTACTTTAGTTAACCCAGATAGGGTGGCGTCTCAGCTTGAAGGGGCGGTGATGTTTGGCTTAAGTATCGCCTTGATGGGCAGGATAAGCTTTAAGGATGGGCGGGTAGAGCAGTCTAATTTTCATGATTATCCTCTGCTGCGCTTGTCACAATGCCCTGAAATCGAAACGATTTTAGTGCCTTCCGATGCGCCTCCTGGCGGGGTTGGCGAGCCGGGTGTACCGCCTGTTGCACCCAGCATAGTGAATGCCATCTTTGCCGCCAGCGGTGTGCGCGTGCGTGATCTGCCGTTAAGTGATCATTTCAGCGTCTAGTTGTTACGGGTCGGTCAGCGTTGTCTGACTGGCCCTGCTTCCCTTTATCTTGTTTGGTTCCATGCTCCCGGTGGTTTCTCACTTCACAAGTTACGTTCTTTTACTACACGGATCGGTTATTTTTTAATCTATTTAGACTAATTCCTGTTTATTTGGCCTGGATCCTATTTTTGTAACTCAAATTGAAGTAATTTAACCAAAAATAATATTCCAATGTAATGAGGGGTCATACATGGAAAATCGTATGCAGGTTGCATTATCTGCAGGGCTGCTTGCTGCCATCTGGGCAGGGGTTGCCGATGCATTTCACTTAGTCACTTGGGTTGGCTTTCTTGCGTGCAGTACCTTTTTTGCTCAGCCAAAGGCGGGGTTTCAAGGGGTACTCATGAGCTGGTTTACCAACCTGTCCGGTGTCTTCTGGGCTTGGGTGGTCATTGCTGGCGGGAGTCATTTTGAGACGCCGCTGGTGGGATACCTGCTTACCGGCATAGTCACCAGCCTCATGTGTTTACAAGCCAGTTACCAGCGACTCGCCTTTATTCCTGGCGCCTTTATCGGTTGCTGTATCACTTTTGCCTTAGGCGGCGATATCGCCAGCATCATACCACCACTCCTTCTTGGTGCACTGCTTGGCTATGCCATGACCTTATTGACCGGGCAGCTGGTTGCCTTTACCGGTAGAACCTTGCCAGCCATTAAGTTACGTCTAATCAAGGCTCAAGATTAGAAAATGTGCTTAACTTGATCTGGTAGATCGAAAGTCGTTGTCAATTTAGCCTGATAAGAAGTGGGTTTCCATGAAAGCTATCCAGTTTAGAAAGATAGATGCCTTGCTGATCAAACTCAGCCTCAATGGTAAATTTTGGGTGGTCTGTACCATGGTGACAGCCATCACCTTGACCATCGCCATCCTAAACCTCAACGCGGCAGTGACGCATCTACAGGACGCCTCGGCCGCCAGGGTGCAGGCCAGTGTCGACGCGTACGCCAAGGTGGCTAGCGGTCAGGGGTTAAGCGGTGCTGAGTTGGCGACATTTGCCGCCAACAATGGTCTGACACTATCTAGTCGACCTGAGCAATCGCGTCGGGGTGACAAGGTGACCGCCAGTGCGCCGATCAACGGCCAATATCTGCAGCTCAGCCAAGAGGTGTCAGCCTGGGAAGCTCAGGGTAAGAGTGATGCCTGGTGGATGCTGTGGATTGCCCTTATCGCTCTCTATCCTTTGTATCAGCTCAGTTACTGGATCTCCACCTCTTTGGGGGGCGGACTTTGGGATATGTATATTGCTATTAAGCGTTTGGCCGATGGCGATCTCTCCTTCAGGCTCAATTTCTTTGGCAAAGATGACTTCAGCCTCATTGCCCGGGAGATCGATCGCAGCGCCGATAACATGTCCGAGATGGTCAAGGCGATCGGCAATAATGCCCAGACTCTGGCCAGGGCTTCACAAGAGTTTAATCAGCAGGCCAAGCAGAATGATGAACTGGCGCAATTCCAGCACCAATTTCTCGATACTGTGGCTGTGGCCATGGATCAGATGACATCGGCTATCGAAGAGGTCTCTCATAACGCTGCCAATACCTCAGATCATACCAAGCAAAATGCTGCGGCCGCAGCAGACAGTAAGCAGCGGATCGCCGAGGCGGTGCGCCGTATTAGCCAGTTAACCGGCCAGATAGATGCGGCATCGAGTGCGGTGGACCAGCTGTCGGGCAATGCCACCGAGATTGGCGCTGTAGTCACTACGATTAACGGCATCTCAGAGCAGACCAATCTGCTGGCGCTAAACGCGGCTATCGAGGCGGCTCGGGCCGGTGAGCAGGGTAGAGGTTTTGCCGTGGTCGCCGATGAAGTGCGCACCCTGGCAGGCAGAACGCAGCAGGCAACGGTTGAGATCCAATCTATGATTGAGGGATTGCAGTCGGGATCGGGGCAGCTGGCGGATATCACCCATGAGATTGTGAAGCAGGCCGAGCTTGGCCGCACTGCGATTGAGTCTGTGGGCGGTGATGTGGATACTATGGCGGATTCCATTGATCATGTGTTTGATATGAGTTCGCAGATCGCCGCATCTGCCGAGGAGCAGAGCGTATCGGCGCGGGATATCGCCTCGCAGCTCAATGAGATCCGTGATCAGTCGCAAACCATTAAAGATACCGCCGAGCGTTCGGTCACTTTGGCCAGCGAACTGCAGCAGTCTTCGGCAGAGCTGGATGGGATCTTGTCTCAATATCGTTTGCAGTAGCAGCTGGTTAAATGCTATCGAACAGAAAAAAGGCGCCATTGGCGCCTTTTTTAATGCTTAGTCGTGCCGAAACACTAATCTTTGAAACTGCTCCAGATAGGGGCGTGATCCGACGGTTTATCGATACCGCGCAGATCATAGTCCACATCTGATTCAGTAAGACGCTCAGCCAACGACGGGGTGGCTAAGATCACATCGATACGCAGTCCGCGGTTGTCGTCGAAGCCTTTGCTGCGATAGTCGAACCAGGAGTAACGCTCACCACGTGCCGGATGCAACTGACGGAAGGTGTCGATCAATCCCCAATCCAGTAGGGTTTGCAGCCATTGGCGCTCTTCAGGTTGAAAGCTGCACTTGCCTGTCTTTAACCAGCGCTTGGCGTTGACTTCCCCAATGCCAATATCCAGATCCACAGGAGAGATATTGATGTCGCCTATGATGGCAATGTCTTCATCTGGACTATGGTGGTCGTTGAGGTAGCTCATCAGATCCTGATAGAACTTACGCTTAGCCGGATACTTGGTTTCATGGCTGATATTTTCCCCTTGGGGGAAATAGCCATTCAGAACTGTCAGTTGGCGACCATTGGCTTGAGTAAAAGTGCCCATGATCATGCGTCGCTGAGCATCTTCCTCATCTGTGGGGAAGCCTTTTTGTACCTTGACCGGCGGCAACTTGGAGAGCATGGCGACACCATAGTGAGCCTTGCCACCATGATAGTGGACCTGATAGCCCATGGCTTCGACGTCGGCCAACGGAAAGGCCTCATCGTGAACCTTGGTCTCTTGTAGGCCAATGATGTCTGGGTGGTGGCTGTCGATCAGCGCCTGCAGTTGGTGCAGTCTAGCCCTTAACCCATTGATATTGAATGAAACAATTTTCAAAAGCTTGCTTCCTGGATTAAAAACTACGGGAGAACGCGCTTGAACGGCTTCACAATAACGCTTTGATAAACACCAGCGGCGATGTAAGGGTCTTGATCGGCCCAGGCCTGCGCCGCTTCCAGTGAATCAAACTCGGCAACGACTAAAGAGCCAGTGAAGCCCGCTTCGCCTGGGTTGTCGCTGTCGATTGCTGGGTGCGGACCGGCGATCATCAGGCGGCCTTCATCTGACAGCGCTTGCAGGCGAGCCAGGTGATCTGGGCGGGCTTGCAGGCGTTGTTCTAAACTGTTTTCAACATCTTGAGATGAGATCATGTACCACATTATTTGAGTTCCTTTTTATGTTCTTCAGGCATATGTTTATAGAGGTAAACGACAGTGATTACGGTATTGATCAGGGTCAGTGCCGTGAGGCCAAAGACCTTGAAATTCACCCAGGTTTCCTGGGAGAGGTTAAAAGCAACATAGATGTTAACCAGGCCACAGGCGACAAAGAAAGAGACCCAGTACCAGGTGACATGAGACCAGATCTTGTCGGCCACAATCAGTTCTTTACCCAACATCCCTTTGAGGATCGGCTTATTCAGATATTGGCTCAAGGCCAACGCCAGGGCAAACAGGGCATAAACGACAGTGACTTTCCACTTGATAAAGGCATCATCATGAAAGACTAAGGTTAGGGTGCCAAAGAAGCTCACCATGGCAAAGGTGATTAGGTGCATCTTCTCGATTTTTTTATAAAGCAGATAGGTGACGATTAACTGCAAGGCTGTGGCCGCGATCAGGGCGCCGCTGGCGATATAGATGTCGAAAAATTTATAGACGGCGAAAAAGATCACCAAGGGTAAAAAGTCGAGCAGTTGTTTCATGTAGGCTACTTTACTAAACAATGAAGAGATATGAGTCGCAGTGTAACACGCCTCTTCAATGGGGCAAAAGATGATAGACGGCAGAAGCGCCGCATTTGTGATGAATTAAGTTTAATCTGCGCTGGTGCACATTTTAGCGAGTCACTTATGTTGCCTCACTTGCTGGGGAATCCACTAAAATGTTGTAAAGCACCTTGCTATGTTAATGATTAGATGTGGATTTTTTGACCTTCTTCAAAGCTTGAGCAAATTTGTTTACACTGATTCGCCCAAGGCTGTGATACATTCTGGCATACAAAGCTCATCAGACGATTATCGCCACACATTGACAAAGTGATCAATTGGCGAGGCGCAGGGCAGTAACAACAAATTTCCTCCTGGGGGAGGCGTAAAACGAATGATAGTGGAACTGGATGTTTCTGAATTGGCTGTTGGCATGTATGTGGTTGAGATCTCTCTGCCCAAGAATAAATTCCATCTGGCCGAGCAGGGATGGATCGCTAAGCAGCAGGTCATAGACGGATTTAAGCGTAAAGGGGTCGAGAAGCTGTTGGTGGATACCAGCAAAAGACGCCTGGCTGCCACTGAGGTGGCTAAATCTACTGCCCCTAAGCCCCCACGACGCTCATTAGGTTTTAAGCAGCAATTAACCCAGGCTAAGCAACTGTTTGAAGAGTCAAAGGCGATACAGGCTAGGCTGTTTGATGATGCCAAAAATGGTGTGCCGCTGTCGCTGGAGCCAGTAAAGAGTGTCACCGAGCAGTCGATATCAGCCATCTTTGAAAATCCCGATGCGCTGGCCTGCGTGATCAATATACGCCACAAAGATCAGTATCTATTAGAGCACTCTGTGGCCGTGTCAGTATTGATGACCATTTTTGCCTGCTATCTCAAGATAGATAAAGCGATTGTGCATGAGTTGGCCATTGGCGCCTTCTTGCATGATGTGGGTAAGATCATGATCCCACCCGCCATTCTCGATAAGCCGGGCAAGCTGACTGCCGACGAGTTTGAGGTGATGAAAACCCACGCCAACCATTCGATTCGTATCATTGAAGCCACGCCAAATATTACCCCGCTCAGTTTGGAGGTGGCCAAACTGCATCACGAAAAGCTCAACGGTAAGGGCTATCCCTATGGCGTGCGCGCTGAGCATATCTCGTTATACGGCCGAATGATTTCCATCTGTGATATTTTCGATGCCTTAACGGCAAATCGTTGCTATAAGGCGGGTTATCCCCAGGTGAAGGCCTTTAGTATTCTCAGGGCCTTAGGGGAGAACAAGGAGCTGGATGCTGAGTTGGTGGATCATTTCATCAAATGTATGGGGGTTTATCCCGTGGGCTCTTTGGTGCAGCTGGAGTCGAATCGTCTGGCCATTGTGGAGAGTCATAATCGTCAAGATCCTATTCGACCTAAGGTGAAGCCCTTCTACAGCCTGAATCCGAATCATTTTGAGGTGTCTGCCAATATCGATCTAGCGGCGATGCGTGACGATCTTATCGTAAAAAATGTGCGCGCCGATGATTTTGACCTCAATATGGATGAGATCATCGAGTTCCTCTCGCACCAGGGCTAGTGAGTTTAGCGTTTATTCTTGAATGCCGATCTCTCTTAGTTGCAGCTCGAAGTCGCCTTCTTGGCCATCACCAATGAGCAGGCCAACGGCGATGATCTGTGTAAAGTCAGGAGAGGCACGTTCTGGATAATCGTTACCGCGAAAGGTCTCTATAAAATCACTTGGTTCAAATGACCACTGCCCATCGGTGGCAGCTTGAGTGGTAAATCCCGCTTTATAGCCTACCAGTTGCCCCTGTTTGAGGACTTTAAGTCTTAGCTGATAGCGCTTGCCATCACCTAAGGCCTCGATACTGATGCGTCTTGGATTGCTTTGCTGCAGTGTGTGTTGCTCTTCGTGGTTCAGCGAACGGGATACAGAGGCAAAACCGCCATTGTTTTCAAGAGATACCTGACCGCTAAAGCGCAGTATATATTCTTGCTGCTTGGTCAAGGCCTCACTGAGCCGACTCTGGGAGCGTCCGCCCATTACCCCATCGTTAACTATCTCCCAGTGACCAGGGTGGGCGAGTAGTTCTAATCCTTGCATTTTGGCATTGGCTCCTTGAGTCATTAGCAGGTATGGCATGAGCAGTAATGACGTCAGCAATAGGCGGCTGCTCATGGGGATTAAGCGCATAGCGAGATAGAGGGCAAGGCCCTATGGAGTTCAACAAGATCCTTAAAGATAAAGCTGGCACCATGTTGCTCACCATAGGATCGCTGCTTGCTAAGTAACACAGATTGCATACCAGCGCGCTTAGCAGCTTGGACATCATAGTGATGGTCGCCTACATAGGCGATATGCTGGGGGGCGATTTGCCAGGCCTTGGCCAACATCAGCAAGCAGCTGGGATCGGGTTTGGCAGGGCCATCGTCTCGGCTGTAAAGCTGGTCTATCGGCAGTGCACCGCGCTCTATTTTTAACTCGGCGGCCCGGCGACTGTTGCGGGTCACTATTGCCATGGGGATCTGTTGCAGTAGCAGAAAGTCCAATAGGGCTAAGGCGCCATCGAGCGGCTTGGCGCTGAGCGCATCTAAGTGTTCGGCTTGGGTGATGATGGCTAACGCTTGTTCTGAGAGCGTCTTCGGCAGCTGTTTTACAAAGGTGAGAATATCTTGCTGTGATGGGCAACCAATCGCCTGCTTGAGGGCCTTAAAGTCGAGAGAACTGCTCACTAAGGTGCCGTCGAGATCGAAAATCACCCCTTTGAATGTGTTGTCAAACCTTTGCATGAAGTGTCCTTTTGTTAAATGAAGACTAAGGGAAAAGCCTTTAGCTCGAAATGCTATTAGAGCACCAAGAGCCCTGAATATAAGCGCCGTCAGTAAAAATTATCACTGCTAGAGCAATTATAGTCCTAACGGGTTTAGGCGCTGGGTGTTATTGATTCTCAGGCCCAAATTAATCAGTTTTAACTGTTAGCGCTGCTTAACGCTGAGCTCAGCCCTGTTAAGCAACCCCCAGTTAAGTAAACCCTGGGTAAGCGCTACGGGTTAATAAACAGGTACGCGACTCAAGAATAAAAGGATCAGTTAAGAGGAAAGGTTGAATAAAAAATCCCTGCAGCAGGCAGGGATTTTTAGGTGGTCTTGGAGAGCGCTTGGTTGTTAGTCCTTGGCGCTCGCTTTAAGCTTCAGGCGCTGGGGACTTAGGTTGCCGCTTTCATCTCGCGGGTGAACTTGGCTAAGGCGGCGAGCAGCGCAGGCTCATCATCTTGATGGGTCTCGATAATTTTCACCACGGCAGAGCCTGAGATGGCACCAAAGGCACCCGATGCGATGGCCGCCTTAACTTGTGCCGGCTCGGCAATGCCAAAGCCCAGCAGTGGCGGAGGCGCATCGAAGGTCTTAAGCTGCGCCAGAATATCGTCAAGGGGCATGCCCGCCTTTGATTCAGTGCCAGTCACGCCTGCACGGGATAGCAGATAGGTGTAGCCTTCGCCTGCCTCTGAAACTTGGCGCAGTGTCTCAGCATCGCCATTAGGCGGTGCGATAAAGATCGGCGCGATGTGGTGGGCTTTGGCGGCGCTGATAAAGGGCGTAGCTTCTTCTACCGGCACATCGGCGATAAGCACAGAATCGACACCGGCGGCCTTGGCCTTGGCGTAGAAGTTATCGACACCGTTGGCGAAAACTAGGTTGGCGTACAGCAGCAGACCTATGGGTAACTCTGGGTACTGACTGCGCACCGCTTTGATAATGTCAAAACAGTCGCTTGGCGTGGTGCCTGCTGCCAGAGATCTTAAGTTGGCGCCTTGGATCACCGGGCCGTCGGCAAGCGGATCTGAGAAGGGAAAGCCCAACTCGAGGGCGTCTGCACCGTTGTCGACTAAGGTGTTAATGATCTTGAGTGACAGCTCTTTATTGGGATCGCCTATGGTCACGAAAGGCACAAAGGCGCCACGATTATTCTGCTTTAGCGCGGCAAAGGCTGCCTGATAACGGTTACTCATTGCCGCTCTCCTTATCTGTGGCTGCTTGATTGTCTTTTTGCTCTAAAATATCGGCGACGGTAAAGATATCTTTGTCACCGCGACCAGACAGGTTAACCACTAGCAGGGTTTCTTCAGTGGCGGTCTCGGCTAGCTTAATGGCATAGGCCAGGGCATGAGCCGATTCCAGCGCCGGGATGATCCCTTCACTGCGAGCCAGCAGCTGGAAGGCCTCGAGTGCCTCGTCATCTGTGGCCGACTCATAGGTGGCGCGCCCGGTGGCAGCCAGATGGGCGTGCTGTGGTCCCACTGATGGGAAATCCAGGCCAGCCGAGATAGAGTAAGACTCTTCAATCTGGCCCTCTCTATCTTGCATTAGAGGCGCCTTCATGCCGAAGAAGATCCCTGTCTTACCGTGTTTAAGCGGCGCGCCATGCTTCGGGGTGTCTATGCCTAAGCCCGCTGGCTCGACACCGATCAATTTGACTGAGGGTTCATCGATAAAGTCGGCGAACATGCCGATGGCGTTTGATCCGCCGCCGACACAGGCGATCACCGCGTCGGGTAGGCGGCCCTCACGTTCGAGGATCTGCGCCTTAGTCTCTTCGCCTATCATGCGCTGAAATTCGCGCACTATGGTGGGGAAGGGATGTGGTCCGGCCGCGGTGCCCAATAGGTAATGGGCCTTGTCATAGCTACCGGACCAGTCGCGCATCGCCTCGTTGCAGGCATCTTTTAAGGTGGCAGAGCCAGAGGTGACAGGGATAACCTCGGCGCCCATTAGACGCATACGAAACACATTGGGTGATTGACGCTCAACATCTTTGGCGCCCATGTAAACCTTACATTTTAGACCCAAAAGGGCACAGGCCAGCGCCGTAGCAACCCCGTGCTGACCCGCGCCAGTTTCGGCGATGATCTCTTTTTTACCCATACGCTTGGCTAACAGGGCTTGGCCCAATACCTGGTTGGTCTTGTGGGCGCCGCCATGGAGCAGATCTTCACGTTTTAGGTAGATCTTCACCAGTGGGTTAGGGCTGAGATTACGGGTTAGAGTTAGGGCGGTTGGGCGACCGGCATAGTTTTTCAGCAGATCGCTGAACTCCGCCTTGAAGCTCTCATCGTTTTGAGCGTCGACGAAGGCGCTTTCCAGCTGCTTAAGGGCTGGCATTAGGATCTGGGGGACAAACATGCCGCCATATTCACCAAAATAGGGGTCCAACTTAGTCATCATTTGTGTCTCTCGTTGCTTGGCGGCGCTGAGTGGGCGCCGCAAAATTAAAATCTAGTATTGTCGTAAGGTGGCAAAGGTGCGGGCGATCAACTCATGATCTTTAATACCTGGCGCCGACTCGAGGCCTGAGTTGAAATCCAGCCCGAAGAAGCCTTGTTTGGCAGCGTCGAAGGCGTTATCTGCACTCAGACCGCCGGCTAACATGGCTCTTGCCTTATTGGGCAACTGCTGCTGCCAGTTAAAGGATTGCCCTGTACCGCCAAACTGTACGCCGTTTGTCGCGCTTGTTTTGCTGTCGTAAAGCAGGCGATCGGCGTTGACCGGAATGGTTAATGCTTGTGAGTCATCACTGTCGACATTAACACCGGCATCGACATTGACGGCAACCGCCTTCCAAATTTGGGTTTGGCTTCCTTGTGCGTCTAGGGCAAGTCTGAGTTGGTCGATATCGTATTCGCTCTCACTGCCATGAAGCTGCACAGCAAACAGCTCAAGGCGTTTTGCAAGTGCGGCGATGGTGGCGATATCTTCATTGACGAACACACCAACAAAATGCAGTGCTTTACCGCTGCTTCGCTGCTGTTCGACCATCTCCTGCGCCTGCTCAGGCGTCACACAGCGAGGTGACTTGCTGGCGAAGATCAGGCCGCCATAGAGGGCGCCAGCATTGGCGACGGCGTTTACGTCTTCGACGCGGGTCAGACCGCAGACTTTATTGTGGCCAAGGGTGAGTGCGCGGCAGGCAAGGTCCAGGTCGGCTTCGGCCATCAGTGAACTGCCTACCAAGAAGCCATCCACCAGAGGACTCAATCTTCTGACCTGCTGCTGGTTGTAGATACCAGATTCGCTGACGACTACTCGGTCTGCCGGGATATGTGGCGCGAGCGCCTCTGTGGTCGCCAGATCTGTGGTGAGATCTCTCAGGTTGCGATTGTTAATCCCTATGATGGCTGCATCCAAGGCGATGGCGCGTTTAAGCTCCTCTTCATTACTGACCTCGGTCAGCACATCCAACTGGTACTGGGCAGCCAGAGTGGCGAGCGTTTTATACTGCTCATCGTCCAGCACAGAGAGCATCAGCAAGATGGCATCAGCCCCCTGATGGGCCGCTAGCTTGACCTGATAGGGATCGACGAAAAAGTCTTTACACAAGATGGGCTGAGTGACCCGGGCGCGAACCTTAGGTAGATAGTCCATGTCGCCTTGAAAAAATTGCTCATCGGTCAGCACTGAGATAGCCGCAGCATAATGCTTATAAACATCGGCGATGCCTTCAACGTCGAAGTCTTTACGAATCAGGCCCTTAGATGGGCTGGCTTTCTTACACTCGAAGATGAAACCGGCGTTAGGGGCTTTAAGCGCCGCAAACAGGCTGCGATCTGACTGCTGAGGTTGCAGTGAGTCTTCAGGAAATCTGAGTTTTAGGGCGGCAATGTGCTCTGCCTTGGTATCGACGATTCGCGTCAGCACATTGCTGGCGGCCTGTGGGGTGTCGTTCGAACTATTCACGCTGGCTCCCATTTAGTTGTTCCCCTGACTCGCGCTAGCGAGCTGTTCAAGTAGGCTGTAGGCCTTGCCATGTTTTAGGATTTCAAGTGCTAAAGCGACGCCTTGCGCCGGTGTATCGCTCAGGCCGGCCACATAGAGGGCGCAGCCTGCGTTGGCGGCAACCGCTTCAGTGTGCGCTAATTTTCCATTGCCTTGCAATATGGCGCGGGTAATTTCGGCATTTTCTTGAGGATCGCCGCCGCATAAGGCCTCTATGCTGGTTTGATGCAGCCCGAGCTGCTCAGGTGTCAGGCGATATTCGCGGATGGTGCCCTGTTGTAATTCACATACTAAGGTGTCGCCGTGAATGGCGACCTCATCCAGGCCACTGCCATGAACCACCATGGCGCGTTTGACATCCAGCGCCTTGAGCACGTCGCAAATTGGACGTACCAGCTTTTCATCATAGACGCCCAGTAGCATGTAGTCGGGCCGTGCCGGATTGATCAGTGGGCCTAAGACGTTAAACAGGGTGCGGGTTTTTAATGCCTGACGAACGGGCACCGCGTGGCGCACGCCGCCGTGGTAGTGAGGCGCGAACAAAAAGCAGAGCCCCAGGTCGTCAAGACAGTCACGCGCTATCTCAGGTGCCATGGTCAAATCGATACCAAACTGCGCCAGCAGATCCGATGACCCTGACTTGCTCGATACGCTGCGATTGCCGTGTTTGGCGACCTTAGCCCCCGCGGCCGCTGCAACAAAGGCTGAGGTGGTTGAGATATTGATGGTGTTGTGACCATCACCGCCAGTGCCAACGATATCGACAACGCCCTGGGCGCGCGTGGTATCACTTGGTGTGGGGAATGGTTTGGCGGCCTGCAGCAGGGCATCGGCGGCGCCGGAGATCTCATCTATGGTCTCGCCGCGCATCTTCATGGCGACCAGCATGCCGGCCATAGTTACAGGATCCATCTCACCCTGCACTATGTCGCCAAATAGGATTTTGGTGTCTTCGCGGCTGATGGCGTGGCCCTGGTACAGTCTGTCTAAAATGGGCTGTCGTTCATTCATTACTCTACTCCTTGGCCGTCAGCGTCTTGGGTGTCTTGGGTCAGATAGGTCAATGTTTGCGTGAGCAGTTGGCTACCTAAGGTGGTCAAAATCGACTCTGGGTGAAATTGAAAGCCCACGGCTTTTATCTGCTTGTGAGAGATGGCCATCGGCATCTCCTCTGTGGTGGCGATCACCTCTAGACATTCGGGTACCTCAGTGGCGACCAGGCTGTGGTAGCGTGCGACCGGCAGCGGAGAAGGCAGCCCTTGAAACAGTCCTTGCCCATTGTGGCTGGTTGGACTGGCTTTGCCATGCACTACCTGTTTGGCTCGCTCGACCTTGCCACCGAAATGTTCGACCATCGCCTGGTGTCCTAGGCAGATCCCCAGCATGGGCACCTTACCCGCCAAGAGGCCGATAAGTGGCATCAAGCAACCGGCTTCATGGGGTGCGCCAGGGCCGGGGGATAGTACCAGGGCAGCCTTGCCTTGTTCTTGCAGCAGTTTGTCGGCAATAAATTGGGCATCGAGATCGTTGCGGTAGATCACCACCTCAAAGCCTAAGCTGCGGAACTGATCTACCAGGTTGTAGGTAAAAGAGTCGAAATTATCCAGTAGGTAGAGCTTCATAGTCCGCCTCCCATCTTAATGGCTGAAATAACGGCTTGGGCTTTTTGGCGGGTTTCATCGGCCTCGGCCTGGGGATCTGAATCATAGACTACGCCTGCGCCAGCCTGAATATGGGCTATGCCCTCTTTAACAAAGGCTGAGCGGATGATGATGCAGGTGTCCATATCACCCAGGCCATTGAGATAGCCGACCGCGCCGCCGTAGCTGCCGCGGCGTGTTTTTTCGGCGGTGCGGATAAGCTGCGCCGCGCTGACTTTGGGAGCACCCGTTAAGGTGCCCATATTCATACAAGCCTGATAGGCGTGCAGGGCGTCGAGGTCGGCTCTAAGCTGCCCCGTTACCCGGCTGACCAGATGCATCACGTGGGAGTATCGGTCGACCTTGAGAAGTTCGGCTACCTTGCGCGTACCACTTTGACTGATGCGGGCCACGTCGTTGCGGGCCAGATCCACTAACATCAGGTGCTCTGACAGCTCTTTCTTATCCAGACGCAGTTCAAGTTCGATGCGGCTATCGAGATCGAAATCTATCTCGCCTGTGGGCGTCTTACCGCGTTTGCGGGTGCCGGCGATGGGATAGATCTCTACCTGATTAGTGCTGGCCTCATATTTGAGTGCGCTCTCTGGCGAGGCGCCAAACAAGGTAAAGTCATCGCCGCGAAAATAGAACATATAGGGGCTAGGGTTGGTTTGCCTCAGGGCGCGATAGGCGCCTAGCGTGCTGGGGCAGGGAAGGCTGAAACTGCGTGAAGGCACGACCTGAAAAATGTCTCCGGCGACGATATGCTCTTTCAGATCTGTCACTATCGTCTTGAAGGTATCATCTGAGATGTTGACCTCGGCTTCATGGAGCACGGGCTTTAAGGGGGCCACGGGCGAAAGTGTCTGGCAGCTTTGACTCAGTTGTCGCAGGCGCTCGGCGAGCATGGCTTGAGTGCTGGCTTGCTGAGTGAAGTCATGGGTGATGATATCGGCGCTGCGCTGCTGATGGTCAACCAAGATAAGGGTTTCGGCTAGATAAAAGAGATAATCGGGGCAGCTGTTGGCACTGGGGGCGACTTGGGGCAGTGGCTCTATGGTATCGATAAGGTCGAAGGCTAATACGCCACCGAGAAACAGGGTTTCAAAATCGGTCTGCTTCCCGGTATCAATATGGTTAAGGAGGCTGCGTAACCCATCTAGCGGCGAAGTTGACTTAAGTCTGGCATCTTCATCTAACTGCCCGGCATCTTTTTGCAGGCGAAGGGTCAGATGATCACCCTCGAGTTGGCTATTGGCGACGTTAAAGAAGTTGGCGATGGGGGCAAGCAAAGCTCGACCATTGTCGCTCAATGCGCTGAAGGTCAGCTGGTATCCTTCACAACGAATCGCCAAGGCGGCGTGGGTCATGATGATACTTTTTAGGTGATCCTTACTGTCTATTTCTGCCGACTCCAGCAACATGGTATGTGCTGCGTCTTGCGTCAATTGCTGATAGAGGTTGAGGGGATCATCATGATAGGTGATCCGCTCCTTTATCGTGTTGACGCTGGCCAGAATCTCTTGCCCCATATTTGTGCTCCTACTGCCGGTAGTGGACTAACTTCGTTTAGTTATTGAGTTAGTGCTTGTTAAATCTATTAATAAAATTAGGTGATTAAATGCAAAAAGCCCGCATCGAGTGCGGGCTTTTTGTTTGAATCTTGTCTCTTTTACATGAGCACAGATATTCACACCACCCGCTATGTTGGGAAGTGCCACCACCAGTTAATGATGTTGAATAGCTGATTAGTCATTGAATGTTTGTCTCACGTAAAAGTTGAATCTTTGTCTTGGCTATATCAAAACATCCCATCTGTTGCCTTGTCAATTGAATATTTCTCTATTTGTGCCCTATTAACCTGGTTTTGATCTTAAGCTGTACAGATTGACAAGGATATTTAACGATTCTCATCCAATTTCATCCAATTAGATGTTTCTAATAACAAAGTCGAGTAGAATAAAGGGATGACAAATGAAACGCGTTTAATCGATCTTCACAGCCACACTACGGCTTCCGATGGCCAGTTAACCCCCTCAGAATTAGTGGCCAGAGCCCTAAGTAATGGGGTGCAGATGCTGGCGATTACCGATCACGATACTTTAGCCGGTTTAAAAGAGGCACACGAGTTCAACCAGAGCCAGGATGTGCCGTTGACCCTGATTAATGGATGTGAAGTGTCTACCCGTTGGAACAACTTTGATATTCATATCGTTGCGCTCAATATCGACACCGAGCATCAGGGGTTCAATGATTTTCTTATTGAGCAGCGGGCGCTGCGAGAGACGAGGGCTGAGGAGATAGGTACGCGTCTGGCTAAGGCTGGCATTGACGGCGCCTATGAAGGTGCTAAGGCATTAGCCGACGGCGCCGCGCTGAGTCGTGGCCACTATGCTCGTTGGTTAGCCGACAACGGGTACGCCAACAATGCCGCCGCCGTGTTTAAGAAGTATTTGGCGCGGGGCAAGACTGGCTATGTGCCTAACAATTGGTCTGATATGGCAACGGCCATTGAACTCATTCACCAATGCGGTGGTATTGCGGTACTTGCCCACCCCAGTGGTTACAAGCTATCGGCAAAATGGTTGAAACGCTTGGTACGGGAGTTCAAGCAGGCTGGCGGCGATGCCATGGAGGTGGTGCTGGGTCAGCAAACCTTGGATGATCGTAATAATTTAATAGCCTTGAGTCGGCTCAATGGTCTGTATGCCTCGCTGGGAAGTGATTTCCACTTTCCAGGTAGTTGGCTAGAGCTGGGTAAAAATATGTTCCAACCCCAAGGAGTCGATTGGGTTTGGCAAATGGATAATTGGATGGAAACCCCATGAGTCAGTTTTTTTATGTACATGAGGAAAACCCTCAAACCCGCCTGATTAATCAGGCGGTCAATGTGATCAAGCAAGGTGGTGTCGTGGTTTATCCCACAGACTCGGGTTATGCCCTGGGCTGCCTGCTTGGTGAAAAGGACGCGATGACCCGCATAGTGCGCATCCGTCAAATTGAGAATGATCATAACTTCTCTTTGATGGTACGTGACCAGTCGGAATTGGCGACCTATGCCAGGGTCGATAATCAGGCTTATCGCGTGCTGAAGCACAATACACCAGGGCCTTATACCTTTATCTTCAAGGCGACCAAAGAGGTGCCTAAGCGTCTGCAAAACCCTAAGAAGAAGACCATAGGTATTCGCGTACCTGACAATGTGATAGCACTGGCGCTGCTTGAAGCACTCGATGCCCCGCTGATGTCTACCAGTCTGATTTTACCTGGCGCTGAGTTTGCGGAGTCAGATCCCGAACATATTCGTGACATCTTAGAGCACCAGGTTGATGTGATCATTCATGGCGGATACCTTGGCGAGAAACCTACTACGGTAATCGATCTCTCCGAGGGCGATATCGAGATCTTACGTGAAGGCGCTGGTGACGTGAGTCAGTTTGGTTAAAGCCCTGTCTATTGGCAGATTTAGCAGGTATAATCGCGCGTTTGGTGTCGTTTAGCACACTATTTTTAGCGCTAAGATTCAAGCCCTAAGATTCAAGGATTCATGCCCTAAGGTCTGAGTCATAACGCTTTTGGGGCTTGGTAATTGGGAGAGCGGATGCAGGGGACTCAACAAAGTTTACCTTTAGCCGTGGTCAGAGGCGAACCGGTTAAGCAACTACCGGCGGATCTTTTTATTCCTCCCGAGGCGCTAGAGGTGTTCCTTGAGTCGTTTGAAGGACCGCTTGATCTCTTACTCTATCTAATCCGCAAACAGAAATTGGATGTGGTAGAGCTGGCGATTTCGCCAGTAACGGATCAATATCTTGAATATATTGAGCTGTTACAGGGGGCGAGGGTAGAGCTGGCTGCCGACTATCTGGTGATGGCGGCGACCTTAGCCGAGATCAAGTCCAGGCTGCTACTGCCTAAGCCAGAGTTAGCGCAAGAGGAAGAGGACGACCCGCGGGCGCAGCTGATCAGGCAACTGAGAGCCTATGAGGTGATTAAAGATGCCCAGCAAAGGCTCGATGCCTTATCTAGGTTAGAGCGTGATGTGTTTCAGGCTAAAGTGCAACCGGCACCAGATATTAAACCTGTGTTGCTGCCGCCATCTGTGTCGCTTGTAGAGTTAGCAGGCGCCTTTGCCGCCGTATTAAAGCGTGTGGAAGCGACTGAGCATCACCATGTCAGGCGTGAACACCTGTCGACACGGGAACGCATGACACAAATTTTGGCTATGCTAGAAGGCAAGTCTTATGTGCCTTTCGAGCAGCTGTTTGATGTTTCCGAAGGGCGAGCGGGCGTGGTCGTAAGCTTTCTTGCACTGATGGAGCTGGTAAAGGAGCTATTGGTCGATCTTATTCAGGCGCAGCCACTGTCGACCATACATGTTAGGGCCTATTGATTGTCGAGTAAGAAACTGCAAATAAACCCTGATCAACTTAAGCAATTGATCGAAGCTAGCTTGTTTGTGATGGCGAAAACTGTCTCTATCAAGCAGTTAAACGAGAGTGTGCTGGCAAATTTTAGCGTTTCCCGCGCTAAAGTGAAGGCCGCTATCGAGGAGTTGCAGCAGGACTATCAAGGGCGCGGTATCGAGTTAGTCAAGGTTGCCGGGGGATATCGTTTTCAGTCTATCGAAACCCTGAGCCCCTACTTACAGCCCTTGTGGCAAGAGAAGGCGCCGCGTTATTCACGAGCGACCTTGGAAACCCTGGCGGTGATCGCTTATCGCCAGCCGGTGACCCGTGCAGACATAGAGTTTGTGCGCGGTGTGGCAGTAGGAAGCCACATTATCAAGAGTTTATCCGATAGACATTGGATTAAGATTGTTGGTCATAAAGAGGTGCCGGGCAGGCCCGGGCTCTATGCGACCACAAATGAATTTTTAGCCTATTTTGGCTTGGACACGATAGCGGACCTTCCTCCCTTATCCGATGCCGAGTCATTAGCGGCGCTGTTTGGTCAGAGTCAGGCGATTACTGATTCTGCTTCGGCGCCTAAAACCGATGAAGAGTCTACTAATGAGTGATTCTAATTTGGCGATTTCATTATCATTCACATCCTTTCGTTTTGGTTGTGCTACTTATTGAAAAAGCAATAAAAAATCATTTATTCAGTATTTTTTTATTCGATTCCATTCAGAACCTAACTCGAAATTTTTGTACATAATCCCGTACAAAATTTCATTATGTACACAGGGGTGAAAGGATATGGCATTAACTGATTCATGGCTTAAGGCTAACTTAGGAAAACCTTCAACCAAGGCATTTGAACGTGCTGATCGTGACGGTTTAAGTATTCGTGTTTCAGCAAAGGGCGTCATCACTTTCCAAATGCGTTACCAATGGAATGGTAAAGGTGCCCGTATCGATATTGGACCATATCCGTTAATGTCATTAAAAGAGGCGCGAGATCTTTGCGAAGAACAGCGCAAGCTCCTGCTCAATGGCATTGATCCCAGAGAAGCGAAGAGAGAAAAAGCGGCTAAAGCTAATGGCGACGATGGCACGATAGAGAGTATTTTTCGTGCCTGGCATAACTCACAGTTTGGCGAAGGCCGCTCAAACGTTAAAGAGCAAACGGCAAAGGAGTATTTGCGCGCGCTCGAGATCAACGTATTCCCAACACTAGGAAATAAGCAAGTCGATAAGGTGTCATTTCATCAATGGCTTGATCTGCTTGAATCACTCGCCGCGAAAAAGCCAACCGCCACCAACCTGGTGTTGGGCGTTAGTCGACGCGCGTTGAAGTGGGCCGTTAGACGCCGCCTAATTAAGGTCAATGAGTTGGCGGGCATCGAGTCAAAGGAAGATCTAAACATCTCACTTGGTAGTCGCTCACGCATCCTAAGCGACGATGAGTTAGCCATATTGCTGCAGGGCATTGAGCTTGCGAATCGTCAGCGCTTGGGTAATCGCATCTTGGTCTTTTTGGCATTGTTCTATGGTTGCCGCATTGGCGAGCTGCGCCTGGCATTAAAGCAGCATTTCGATCTGGACAAGATGATATGGACTGTGCCGGTTGAAAACCACAAGACAGGCTACAAGATGAAGCGTGCTCTGGTGAGGCCAATCATTGAAGAGGTTAAGCCTGTGATTGAGCTGGCTATGTCGCTAAGCGAAACGGACATAATGTTTCCTACTAAAGATGGTGAGTTTTACTCTCAAGCGGTAGTGACACGCATGGCAAGGCCTATCATTACCTGGTCGATAAAGAATGGTACTCCGCTCGATAATGACTGGACCATGCACGATCTGCGCAGAACACAGCGCACTAATATGAGTAAGATCACCACTACTGAGGTCGCTGAAACTATGCTGGGGCATAAGCTTGATGGCGTACAGTCAATCTATGACCATCACGATTACTTAGAGGAACAGGCGAAAGCCTATAAGGTGTGGTGGCATAAGCTGCAGAAGCTTAAGGATCCTGCAGCTTATGAGAATGTGGTGGAGCTTAAGGCCGTAAAGTAGCAACTTCATTTGGACTTTTGTGCATAACTACTACATTTGAAGGTGGATTTTGTGTCTTGCTGAGTGCAGAGTTTGCTCTCATTCATCTGCCAGTGTCTGAGATTTAAAAGGTTAAACCAAGCTGCTTTGGTCAGAATCGCGAAAGACAGATGCGATACCAAAGTATCAGAAGGCGCTTTTTAAAACAGAATGAACCTAAAATTATATCTAGGCCGATCACATTAGAAGACATAATATCTGTAAATGTGAATAAAGTTATAGCCAAATAAAGCCATGGTTGATATGTTGATACTTCAAGGAATTACATGAAGTTAAATCATATGACAATGGATTGTTATGGAAGATTTTTCACCCTCTGATTTAAAATCTATTTTGCATTCCAAGCGCGCCAATATGTTTTATTTGGAATACTGCCGCGTGATGCAAAAAGATGGCCGAGTGCTATATTTAGCTGAAGCTGACAAAGAAAACCTCTACTTCAATATTCCGATTGCCAACACCACAGTACTCATGCTCGGTAACGGCACTTCAATTACTCAAGCCGCAATGCGCATGCTCTCACAGGCTGGTGTATTGGTCGGATTTTGTGGTGGCGGTGGCACGCCATTGCACATGGCTTGCGAGGTGGAGTGGTTCACGCCACAGAGCGAATATCGCCCAACTGAATACTTACAAGGCTGGCTCTCATTCTGGTTTGATGATGAAAAACGCTTGGCCGCCGCGAAACAATTTCAAAATGCTCGGATTGATTACTTGCAGCGCGTTTGGCGAGCTGATCGCGAATTAACCCATGAGAAATTTAATCTGCAAGATGAAGTGATGAAACAATCGCTTGATACTTTCCACCAGCGTACCGAATCTGCCAGTAATCCTGCGGAACTTCAGCTTACAGAAGCGCAACTCACCAAAGTGCTATACAAGTATGCCGCCAATAACACTGGCAAAGACGGTTTTACTCGCCAGCATCAGCCAGACACAAAATGCACGGACAAAGCCAACGACTTTCTCAATCACGGCAACTACTTAGCCTATGGGCTCGCTGCAAGCTGTTTGTGGGTGCTTGGCATTCCTCACGGCTTTGCCGTCATGCATGGCAAAACCCGCCGTGGTGCCTTGGTGTTTGATGTCGCGGACTTAGTCAAAGATGCCATTGTGCTGCCGTGGGCCTTCGTTTGCGCCAAAGAAAACGCCACAGAACAAGAGTTTCGCCAACAAATTCTACATGCCTTCATCGAACACAAAGCGCTCGACTTCATGTTTGACATAGTGAAAAGTATCGCTCTGCAAGGCAAAGATGAAGAAGAGCGCGAGGCACGCGAATTATGATGGTCACCTTTGTTAGCCAATGCGAGAAAAACGCCCTCAAGAAAACCCGCCGTGTACTGGATGCTTTCGCCAACCGGATAGGTGATAACACGTGGCAAACCCTCACCACCGAAGAAGGGTTACTCACGGTGAAAAAAATGCTGCGCCAAACCGCCAGCCGCAGCACCGCCGTCAGTTGCCACTGGATCCGCTCCCGTTCGCGCAGCCAGTTTTTATGGGTAGTGGGCAACAAAAAGAAATTTAATGCAGAGGGATATGTTCCAGTAAACAGTACAGAGAAAGACCTCTTAAACAGCGACTATGAAAGTGATTGGAAATATTTGCCACTGATTAAAGCGCTCACTGGCATGGCTGCTTTGCTCCACGATTGGGGTAAAGCATCTTTACTTTTTCAGGAAAAATTAAACCCAGAAATTAAAACCAAGCATAAAGGTGATCCGCTACGCCATGAGTGGATATCCTGTCTGCTCTTTCAACAATGGGTTTCTAGTCAAACTCACGAAAGCCTTGATGAGGTTTGGCTGGGCACACTAATTAATCAAGGCATTGATGAAACTTGGCTTAATGACAATGTATTACCAAAAGAAAAGGCGTTTGCCGAATTACCGATAGCGGCAGCTTTGATCGCTTGGTTGATCGTTTCTCATCACCGATTGCCGTTGCCAAAAGAAGAAGGTCTATGTAACGACCAGCGTGAAGTGAGTAACGCTTCTCTCGATGGGCTGCTGGACAGAATTACCCCAGCATGGGGCTATGAAAATCGCTTTGATGAGTACAACGCGCTGTTGCCGAAATGTTTTGAGTTTCCGTTAGGGCTACTTTCCAATTCCTCGATTTGGCTTGCTGAACTAAAACGCCGCGCGAAAGACTTATTACATCACCTACCTTTACTCGATCAGGCAATGAATGATGGTAGTTGGCGGGGGATTCTACACCACGCTCGATTGTGCCTGATGTTAGGTGACCACTATTACTCTTCACAACCCAATGATCATCAATGGAAAACGTCGATAGAGCTGTACGCTAACACCGATCCCATCACCAAAGCGCGTAAACAAAAGCTGGATGAGCACTTAGTTAATGTCGCTAAAGTCGCGGTGAACACAGTGAAGTTACTGCCGTTTTTTGAAACTGAGCCGCTAAAAGCCACCGAGCTCAGCGAGCTTGCACCTAAGACCAACACGCCTAAAGCATTCCGCTGGCAAGATAAAGCGGTACGCAAAATCAGCGAATGGCGTGAACACACGGAAGATAAAAGCCAAGGCTATTTTGTGGTGAACATGGCCAGTACCGGTTGTGGTAAAACCATCGCCAACGCCAAAATTATGCAGGCGTTATCTGAAGATGGTGAAAGCCTGCGTTTTATTTTGGCGCTAGGCTTGCGCACACTTACTTTGCAAACTGGCGACGAATACAAAGAACGGCTCAAACTGCAAGAGAGCGATTTGGCTGTGCTTATTGGCTCTAAAGCTATTTCAGAGTTACATAAATCGGGTAAGACGGTTGAAAAAGACGACATTGAACCTGAACAAGCTGACGCTGGTTCGGAGTCTTTGGAGAGTCTACAAGATGAAAACGATGCTCTGGATTGGCAAGGTGTGCTGCCTGAAGAAGAACTCACGACTGTTTTAACTAAAGAAAAAGATCGAAAACTTCTGTATGCCCCAGTACTGGTGTGCACCATCGACCACATCATGGCAGCGACGGAAACCAAACGCGGTGGACGCTATATTCTGCCCTGTTTACGTTTAATGTCATCCGACTTGGTGATTGATGAAATTGACGACTTTACCGGCGATGATCTGATTGCGATTGGCCGATTAGTGCATTTGGCGGGCATGCTGGGGCGCAAAGTGATGATTTCCTCGGCCACCATACCGCCGGATTTAGCACTTGGTTTATACAATGCTTATCGCCAAGGCTGGGCAGTCTTTGCTGCTAGCCGTGATCGAGTCAGTACTGTTAATTGTGTTTATGTCGATGAATTTAGTACCGATACACAGCTGGTGGGCAGCGATGATGCTGATTTAGCTGCCTATGATGCTTTCCAACAACGCTTTGTTTTTAAACGTGTGGATAAACTAAAACAGCAGGTCGCGAAGAGAAAAGCCAATATCATTCAATGTATTAAACAGAATGATCAACCGCTAGAAAAACAGTATTTCGAGACAGTGAAGCAAGCGGTTTTGACCAAACACCAGCACCACAACACGTTAGAACCAGAGAGCCAAACGGGAGTCTCGTTTGGCGTGGTTCGGGTTGCCAATATTCAACCTTGCGTCGAATTAACCCAATATCTACTCAGTTGTGATTGGCCTGCCGATACCGAAGTGCGTTGCATGGCCTATCACAGCCAGCAGGTTCTGTTGCTGCGCCATGAGCAAGAAAAGCATTTGGATGAGGTACTCAAGCGCAAAGAGAAAACGGGCGAATTACCCAAAGCGTTTGCTCATCCCGTGATACGCGAACACCTAACCGCTTGCCAAGCAAAAAACCTGATTTTCATTCTGGTTGCCACCCCAGTTGAAGAAGTGGGGCGTGATCATGACTTTGATTGGGCGGTGATTGAGCCCTCATCTTTTCGTTCGATCATTCAAATGGCAGGCCGAGTACGTAGGCATCGTGATGGCGAGATTCAGGAGCCCAATATTGGCTTGTTGCAATACAACGTCAAAGGCTTCAAGGGCGGCGCCGAGCGAGTATTTAATCATCCCGGCTATGAAACAGACAGCGCCACCCAGCTCGCCACTCATGATTTATGTGAGTTGGTGGATGAAAAGTCGCTGCTGAAAGCGGTTAATGCCATTGTCCGTATTCAAAAGCGAGCTGTGCTAGAACCGCGCAACAACTTAGCGGATTTAGAGCACTTTGCCACCGCGAAAACCCTTGGTAACGAGCATATTGGCAAACCACAGCAAGTCAATATCAGCCGTCAGGAGAGATACAGCCGTAATCGCCGCAACAGTGCGTCGCAGTCATGTTGGCACGAGCATCTGCATGGTCATATTCACGGCTACTGGTGGCTTACCGCACTGCCGCAATACTTCAAACGCTTTCGTAAAAGTGAACCCACAGTACAAATTTACTTAGTTAAAAAAGCGCGCAGCATTGAGTTTTGTTTGCGTGAAGAGCAGGGCGGTTTACACCCGATTGAACGCACCTTGAATATTGAACATCTGCCGCTTCCACCAATGCAGCAACAGAATCTTTGGCTACAACGTGATTATAGCGAGTTAGTCAGTTTATACAGTCCAAGCCCTGAGCAGGAGTTTGCCACCTCAGTGCGCTATGGCGAAATAAGTTTTGTCTACCGTGAAGGTAATCAGCAATACAGCTACAACGACCAACTAGGGTTGGTTAAGGTCAAATAATGGAGGAGAGTGGCGTGATAGATCCAGCAATAGCCGCCTTTTTTTCGGAACGTAAAGAAGCATGGCTAAAGAAGAATGTCAGTGCAGCGATGTCTGACGCAGAAGTATTGGAAAAACAACAGGAGTGTGAGCAAAACTTTCTATTAGACAATTGGTTGCCTGCTGCGGCGCGTAGAACATGTAGTAGGGCGTTAACTACTCATCCAAGTAAGTTTAGCCATCCAAGTACAGGCGTTGGAAAAACAAATATTAAGGATGGCACATTTGTATCTCCTGTATTATTTGAAGGAAATCAACGCAATGATGGTTTTGTCAGATCTGGCAATGTGAGATTTGATTTGACTGATTCAGTTGGAGATGCTGGCGCGTTGGCTGCTGAAGATTTCCTTCGAGTTACTCTTTCTGATGGTATGAGTGTTCTTCAACACATCGAGTCTGAAACTAAAGTAGCTAGAGAGCTTTTAACATTAAAAGGTATTGACTATGAACAACTCCGGTCAAGCTTCTTAGCTATTAAAAGAACAAGTGAAAAAACATCTACGAACTCAAAAATCAAGCAGGTTTATTTTCCGGTCGCAGATCAGCAGTATCACTTACTTTCTTTATTGACGCATTCTGGGCACTTATTTGAGCTCCGCCAACGCCTTGATGAGCTTGGTAGAGAGTCAAATAGAGTACGAGAGTACAAAAAGTTAAATCAATATCATCCCACTGGTTACCAAGAAATATTTGGCCTAACCACGATAGGATTTGGTGGAACTAAACCAGCAAATATAAGTGTGTTAAACAATAAATTTGCAGGTAAAGCACATTTGCTATCCTCCATTCCACCGGAGTTAGTACCTCGTGATATCAGGCTGCCGAGAACGGATTTTTTCAAAGAGAGTTTTACCGGTTGGCAAGCCAAAGAGGTGCTTGAATCGCTGCATCGACTTTTTCAAGCCGACTACAACAACATCAATCTCCGTGATGGCCGTGACTACCGCATTCAGCAATACGTTGATTTAGTGATTGAGAAAATGTGGCAAGTACGTCTTTTTCTTGAAGCGTATTCTGGTGAATTATCGAGTGCGTTGCCTTTGGAGCAAAAAATCTGGCTCTATCCAGAGTTTGCTGAGCAGCGTCAACAAGAGGATGAGTGGCTCGATAAAATCATTCGCTACATTGCGCGAGGCTTAATCAACCATTACAGCCGCAGCAAAGTGATCGCCAGTCCCGTCACATTGGCAGACCAAGAGCTGCTGGCGATAGAAAAGGTGGTTGTCAGCAATAAGGAGAACTTGCGATGAACGTATTGATTTTACCGCATCTTAAAATTCACAACGCCAATGCACTTTCAAGCCCCTTTACTATTGGCTTTCCGGCCATGACGGCATGGCTAGGCTTTGTGCATGCTTTAGAGCGCAAGCTCAGCCAAGCAGGGTTATCCGATCTCATGCTGCATAGTGCTGCTGTAGTGAGCCACCGTTGTGATGTACAGACTTATAAAGGCGAAGGTGACTATGTCTATTCGATTGTCGGTACAGGAAACCCTTTAGAGCCCAAGGCTGAGAAAGGTAAACCAGATGGTAATGCTGTAAGACCATCATTTATCGAGGAAGCTCGCTGTCACTTAGATGTATCCCTCGTCATTGAGTGGAGTGGCAATGAGGAGCAAGTTCAGCAGCATGACTTTACCCAGCAGTTGCAAGCAGTGATCGCGACGATGAAAGTCGCAGGGGGCGACGTTCTTGCCCTTGGGAAGCCCTCAGTTAAATCTGTGATCACTGAGGATGATACTGGCAGAATTCTGCGCCAGTTAATGCCTGGTTATGTGCTGATCGAACGCCGCGATTTAATGATTGATGCAATGCAACAGGGTGATGACGCAATAGATGCGCTGCTGGGTTATCTCACAGTGCACCATCATTGTGAGCAGCTTGAGGACCAAAGTGTTGTTTGGCATAGCCAACGCAAAACGACTGGCTGGATTGTGCCGATTGCCGCTGGTTTTCAAGGTATTTCACCATTAGGTGAGGCAAAAAATCAGCGCGATCCATCAGTGCCGCATCGCTTTGCCGAAAGTGTTGTCACGCTGGGTGAATTTGTCATGGTGCACAAAATCAAGCATCTCGATGACATCCTTTGGCAATATCACCCCGATTTAGAAAACGATCTTTACCTTTGTCAGCCAGTTAACGCTATCAACGAACATCAATAAGGAACAACCTCATGGCTAAAAATAACGACATCGCATCAGTACTCGCATTTGAAAAAAAACTCGTCCCATCTGATGGTTATCTCTTTGGATGCCAGTGGGAAACCAAAGAGCAAGCAAGCCCATTAGTCCTGCAAGAAAAATCAGTGCGTGGCACAGTTTCCCACCGCCTTAATAAAGGTGGTGAAAAGGATATTATGAAGCTTGATATGGATATTGCATCTCCAAACCCGCAGCGGGTGGATGCCTGTGCGTTGGGGCTAGAGCAAGATACCCTGAAGCTACATTTCACGCTCAAAGTATTAGGGGGGCTTGCCCAACCGTCGGCGTGTAACAATGCACAGTTCAAACAGAGCTACAGCGCTGCGGTTTCTCAGTACATTACCAAATATGGCTGTTTCGAATTGGCGAAACGCTATGCCACCAACCTTGCCAATGCCCGTTTTCTATGGCGCAACCGCGTTGGCGCAGAAGAGATTGAAGTGCAAGTCAGGGCATTAAACAAAGGGGCTGAGCAGGCGTGGACTTTTAATGCCAAACAATTCAGCACTCGGCACTTTGATCATATCGATTCACAGGTCAATAGTTTGGCTGACAGAATTGCTCAGGCACTAGCCAGTGAAACGGATAATTTGATGCTGCAAATTGATTGCTACGCCAAGGTCGGTAAAGCCCAAGAAGTTTACCCAAGTGAAGAGTTAGTAATGGATAAAAGCAATAGCAAATCCAAGAAAAGTAAAATCCTATATGCGGTTAATGAGCATGCTGCGATGCACTCACAAAAAATTGGTAACGCACTGCGTTCCATTGATACTTGGTACCCAGATTACGCATCTGAGGAGCAAAGTGCGGGTGCTATTGCAATAGAGGTTTATGGTGCAGTTACCAATTTAGGTAAGGCATTCCGAACACCTAAAAAAAATGACTTTTACACCTTTTTTGATAAATGGGCGCGTGGTGAAAGCTTGCCCCGTGAAGAAGATGAGCATTACGTCATGGCAGTATTGGTGCGTGGTGGTGTATTTGGCGAAAGTGACAAATAGGTGGCAGTGATGAACTACTACCAAGAGATCACTTTATTGCCAGATGCCGACATTGCCTTGGGCTTTCTTTGGCAAAACGTCTTTCAACAAGTGCACATTGCTTTGGTGGAGCACAAAGTGGCTAGCAATCAATCGCTCGTTGCGGTTGGTTTTCCTGGTTATCGTCAAGCGAAGTTTCCGCTCGGCAGTAAGTTGCGTCTCTTTGCAAAAGAGCAAGCGACACTGGAAAAGTTGGATATCCACAGTTGGCTAACTCGGCTAGAAGACTATGTGCACATCAAAGGGATCAAACCCGTACCAAACGATGTGACTTATGTAAGCTTTGTGCGCAAGCAGGTTAAATCTCCTGAACGTATAGAGCGGGATATGAAGCAAAAAGCCGCACTATGGGCAGAAAAATCCGGTAAACCGTTGGTTGAGTGCTTGGCGGATTTGCAACAAAGCAAGCCGACTGCATTGTGCTCTTTGCCGTTTATTTACTTGCATAGCCAGCAAACGAAGCAGCGATCCCCAGAAAAAAGCAGCAAGTTTCCACTGTTTATTCAGATGGAGCAACAAAGCGCTTCACAAGATGAGGGCTTCGATTGTTATGGTTTGAGTGCCAAAGCGAATGGACAGTCAACATTGGCTACCGTACCGCACTTTTAAATTAAACGAAAAAGGGTAATTTTTACCCTTTATTTTTGCTCTTTTAAAATTTATATAAAATTCAAATGGTTGCAGAAAGCGGTTTTTGACAAGGTAAAAAGACTGTTTTCATCCTAACAGCCTGTTGCAGCTTATTTTTATTGGTTTATTCTATGGTTCACTGCCGCACAGGCAGCTTAGAAAAAGCATGCTCCAGTTGTGGGTAATGCGTTTGCGTTCACTGCCGCACAGGCAGCTTAGAAAATTGCAGGGTAACGCCTTTAACTGCTCCATCTGTTCACTGCCGCACAGGCAGCTTAGAAAGTCGCATGTTGATCTCGATGACCTTAAGACCTGTTCACTGCCGCACAGGCAGCTTAGAAAGATGCGCAAACCGTAGGCCAGGATCAGGAACGGTTCACTGCCGCACAGGCAGCTTAGAAAAGACTATTACGCGAAGCAAGAACGTGCCCGATGTTCACTGCCGCACAGGCAGCTTAGAAAGGCACAGGGTTTACTTTGACCGTCCCAATCGCGTTCACTGCCGCACAGGCAGCTTAGAAATCTCGGAGGTCTTCTACATGGGTTTTGTTTTCGTTCACTGCCGCACAGGCAGCTTAGAAATTGTAAAAATTCCATGTGTAAGTTTGCTTTATGTTCACTGCCGCACAGGCAGCTTAGAAATTGAGTCCGCTAACCTCGATCACCGTGGTTGAGTTCACTGCCGCACAGGCAGCTTAGAAAACAATCACCTGGACGGTACCGTCTGATCTATCGTTCACTGCCGCACAGGCAGCTTAGAAAATGCACAAGTGCAAGTGGCAGCTGTAATTGCTGTTCACTGCCGCACAGGCAGCTTAGAAAAGATAATCGCCGATGATGACGGCAGCTTTATCGTTCACTGCCGCACAGGCAGCTTAGAAAATCACTCGGCAAGCGAAATGCAAACGAACTTTGTTCACTGCCGCACAGGCAGCTTAGAAATCAAAGCTTACCAATAGCAATACGATGCACATGTTCACTGCCGCACAGGCAGCTTAGAAAAGACAGGGGGCCGATAAACGTGTTTGCCGCCAGTTCACTGCCGCACAGGCAGCTTAGAAAGCCAAGGAACAAAGCGCCTATGGTGAGTGTTTGTTCACTGCCGCACAGGCAGCTTAGAAAGCTACGCTGATCCATCTTGCAGTTAGGGCAGTGTTCACTGCCGCACAGGCAGCTTAGAAAGCCATAAAATCACCATAAAGGGTTGACACATTGTTCACTGCCGCACAGGCAGCTTAGAAATTCAAAGGCATCGCGGCCAGCATCACCAAATTGTTCACTGCCGCACAGGCAGCTTAGAAATATGTTTATGGCTGCTCTTGTGTCACCACCATGTTCACTGCCGCACAGGCAGCTTAGAAACTCACGAGGCAGACCCACCGCCGCCGCTAAACGTTCACTGCCGCACAGGCAGCTTAGAAAATGACAAATGCCATCACAAGAGCATAAAAGCTGTTCACTGCCGCACAGGCAGCTTAGAAAATAAAACATCTATTCCTTGGCATACAACTACTGTTCACTGCCGCACAGGCAGCTTAGAAAGCCTGAGAGCTGCTGAGGATGAGCTATCCAATGTTCACTGCCGCACAGGCAGCTTAGAAATACTAGCGTGGTTATTGAATCAATCGGTCTTAGTTCACTGCCGCACAGGCAGCTTAGAAATACATAGTTGTATTTAGCCAGGGCCGCTGTAAGTTCACTGCCGCACAGGCAGCTTAGAAATTTACGTGATCGATTGCGCTCTCGACAACCTTGTTCACTGCCGCACAGGCAGCTTAGAAAGCAAGCATCCAAAGGCAGTCCCCAAGCTCTTTGTTCACTGCCGCACAGGCAGCTTAGAAAGCTTCGCGATTAAGCGTAAGTAACTTCCTCCCGTTCACTGCCGCACAGGCAGCTTAGAAAGCCCGCCCACGCGCTAACATCTGACCATGCTTGTTCACTGCCGCACAGGCAGCTTAGAAAATGAACCGTTCGCGCAACTTCAAACACCCTGTGTTCACTGCCGCACAGGCAGCTTAGAAACGTTGCAGTTGCCGAGGCTGCACTTGCGGTTTGTTCACTGCCGCACAGGCAGCTTAGAAAATCCTCAACATAGGCAATCGCCTCGGATAGTTGTTCACTGCCGCACAGGCAGCTTAGAAACGAACTCTCGGCGTGGCCACCCGCACACTGTCGTTCACTGCCGCACAGGCAGCTTAGAAATTGCACCACATGGCGCCGTTGTAGTTCAACTGGTTCACTGCCGCACAGGCAGCTTAGAAAATTCGTGAAGAGATTGATTTCATGATTGACGCGTTCACTGCCGCACAGGCAGCTTAGAAAATGTAGTAGCTACCACCCATGGCCACGCCGATGTTCACTGCCGCACAGGCAGCTTAGAAAACTTCGGCGCATCTTCCCAGGACGGCTGATCTGTTCACTGCCGCACAGGCAGCTTAGAAATCCTTAGCGTGTTCTACGTTGACACAGAAGGTGTTCACTGCCGCACAGGCAGCTTAGAAAAAATATTGGTTGATGCCTCGGTTACGTAATTCGTTCACTGCCGCACAGGCAGCTTAGAAATGGTGCGGGGCGTGTCGGCAGTTCAGATTTCAGTTCACTGCCGCACAGGCAGCTTAGAAAAAAAGCCATCGCTCCATACGTTGCCGATAATTGTTCACTGCCGCACAGGCAGCTTAGAAATCGACCTTCTAGCTTCTTATCACCCATTGTTGGTTCACTGCCGCACAGGCAGCTTAGAAAATTTACCTGAAGAGCAAGTTTTAGTTATATTTGTTCACTGCCGCACAGGCAGCTTAGAAATAACGATAGTTAGCGACAAAGGGCGCACATACGTTCACTGCCGCACGGGCAGCTTAGAAATAGCTAAGAAGGAACAGTAATATGTCAGCTATGTTCACTGCCGCACAGGCAGCTTAGAAATATCTCTTAGTAACGGCAGAAGGTCACTTATCGTTCACTGCCGCACAGGCAGCTTAGAAAAGCTTCAACGGCACTGCAAACATAACCACTTCGTTCACTGCCGCACAGGCAGCTTAGAAAAAACGGCCACTCATTAATTAGCTTGTCGTTGCGTTCACTGCCGCACAGGCAGCTTAGAAACTAAAGGCTGAGTTGGACGCGCTGATCGAAAAGTTCACTGCCGCACAGGCAGCTTAGAAATGACGAACCCAGCACCTAAAAAAGAGGGTGACGTTCACTGCCGCACAGGCAGCTTAGAAAATGCTGAGTATGTAGATACTGTTATCAGCACTGTTCACTGCCGCACAGGCAGCTTAGAAACACATGGCCAACAAAAACCTTGTTAACACGTTCACTGCCACACAGGCAGCTTAGAAAGTCTGGCGGGGTTGGCTTACCGATACCTTTGTGTTCACTGCCACACAGGCAGCTTAGAAAAGCAGCGTTGAACGCAGCAGCAACCTCCTTAGGTTCACTGCCACACAGGCAGCTTAGAAATTACGGGACGGGGTAGCAATCCTCAGAGAAGAGTTCACTGCCACACAGGCAGCTTAGAAATTCAAGAAACGATGCCAGAGGTGTTCAAAAAAGTTCACTGCCACACAGGCAGCTTAGAAAATCAAAGCTTCACATCTTACCGAAGAGCAGATGTTTACTGCCACACAGGCAGCTTAGAAATTATTGAGGCGAAAAAGGCTACAATACGGATTGTTCACTGCCACACAGGCAGCTTAGAAAGCCAAGGCCGCCGAGAAAAGCCACGCTTTAATGTTCACTGCCGCACAGGCAGCTTAGAAATTTCTCAGACAGCTTTTGCAGCTGCACCACGTGTTCACTGCCGCACAGGCAGCTTAGAAAAATAGAATGCAGCTCTTTTGCTACACTGCTTAGTTCACTGCCGCACAGGCAGCTTAGAAAACATACAGAAGAAAAGCTTGATACACTTAGTTGTTAACTGCCGCACAGGCAGCTTAGAAAATTTACGCATGATCCGAACAAGCCAAGGAACCGTTCACTGCCGCACAGGCAGCTTAGAAATTTCATCAGATAGCCCAGCGCCTTAAGCATGTGTTCACTGCTGCTGAGGCTGCTAGAAAAGGCATAGAGGGAAGCTTCGTTGGCAATAGTTGTTCACTGCCGAGTAGGCACTTTAATTTTTAAGAAGTTTATTGAAGTGTATTTTGTTGTCTCTTTGCTTGTACGCAACTTACCACGTATAATTAGGTCACTTTTGAAATTGTGTACATAGTCGTGTACACGAACACAGAATATGCAGAAATAAGACTCTTTAAGGTCTTGTTTTAAAATGCGAATCCTTTAAAGAGTCTACTAATGAGTGAAAAATTGCAGAAAGTCTTGGCCCGTGCAGGCCATGGCTCCCGTCGTGAGATGGAGGCATGGATTGCTGCAGGTCGAGTTAGTATAGACGGTGAAATTGCCAAGCTTGGCGATCGTATCGAGGCCGATGCCAAGGTGCGTATCGACGGCCGTGCTGTATCGATTAAGTCTGAGGATGATTTGGTTTGCCGTGTGATCGCCTACCATAAGCCCGAAGGGGAGATCTGTAGTCGTAAAGATCCTGAAGGGCGTCCAACAGTGTTCGATCGCTTACCTAAGACCCGTGATTCGCGCTGGGTGGCGGTTGGACGATTGGATATCAACACCTCAGGCTTGTTGCTGTTCACCTCTGATGGTGAGCTGGCGAACCGTTTGATGCACCCTTCCCATGAGGTTGAGCGTGAATATGCGGTGCGTACCTTTGGTGAGGTGACCGACGCCTGTATTCAGCGTTTACGTACCGGCGTGACCTTAGAAGATGGCCCAGCCCATTTTGATAAGGTGAAGCCTGCCGGCGGCGAGGGGATGAACAAGTGGTGGCATGTGTCGCTAGCCGAAGGGCGTAATCGTGAGGTTCGCCGCTTGTGGGAATCCCAGGAAGTGCAGGTGAGTCGTCTTATTCGTATTCGCTACGGCATGATCGATCTGCCTAAGTCACTGCCTCGTGGCGGTTGGGTAGAGCTGCCAATTGAGCAGGTGAACTATCTGCGTAAATTGGCTGGTCTAGAAGAAGAAACCCGTACTTTGCTAGGTACCGACAAGCACAGTGTGGCCCGTGCCAAGGTGAAGAGCGCTAAGATCCGCCGCGCCGTTCGTAAGCACAAGACCACGGCGGGCAAAACGCCCCGTCAACGTAGCTAAAACACTATTTAGTTCTAAAAGCCGCCTTGTGCGGCTTTTTTTATGCCTTGTTCTTAGTGTTGCTTAGGCCACAAGCTTGAGTCATCTGTCACAGTCAGCCATGATGAAGCTTATTACCTACAGGGAGAGCAAGATGAAATTATGCTCAGTCACCAAGATATGGGATAAGTCGGCTCACAATGCCTTTACCGATCTTGTGCTCTATCGCGATAAGCTCTATTGCGTATTCAGGGAAGCCAGTGCCCACGTTTCGCCTGATGGCGCATTACGTATTCTCTGTTCTGAGGATGGTGGGACACAATGGCACAGTGTGGCGCTTATTCAATTAGATTTTGCCGATCTCAGGGATGGTAAATTACTCGCTGCGCCGGATGGCCTTTATCTATTTAGCGGCGCAGCGCTCCATCCAGAGCAAGGTTCAGGTATGCGCTCATATTGTTGGCAATCGCTCGACGCCGTAGATTGGTCTGCACCTACCATGGTGGCTAAAGAGAAAGAATGGTTATGGCGGGTAACCTCTCATGAGGGGAAATTTTATGGCATTTGCTACTATCCCCACGAACATGATGGTTATGTGGCCTTGTACACGAGCCAAGGCGATACCGAGTTTCGTCCTCTCGTGCCACGTTTAAGCCAAGCTGGCTATGTGAATGAGTCTGGACTGGTTTTTGATGCCCAAAACAGAGCAATTTGCCTGCTGAGACGAGACCCATTATGGCAGACCGATGAGCGGGCTTTGCTGGGTATCTCGCATCCTCCCTATACTCAATGGCAGTGGCAAGTTACCAATTGCCGAATCGGTGGGCCGGTAAGCTTTATCTATCAGGGTCAGCATTATGCGGTCGTTCGGCTATACGATGGACGGGTACGTACTTCTGTAGTGAGTATTGATCTACAGACTGGACAGATCACTGAAAAGTTAGTCTTGCCGTCTGGCGGAGACACGAGTTATGCCGGTATTGTCTTAGTACAGGAACAACTCTGGCTCAGTTATTATTCTTCCCATGAGGGAAAATGTGCCATCTATTTTGCTAAAGTAACTTTGCAAAAAGTAACTCTGGATAAGTAACTCTGTAAAAATAGCTCTGGAAAAGTGACTCTGAAAAAGTAGCTCTGTAAAAGTGACTCTAGAAAATTAGCCGTAGAAATTAGCCCTGTAATAAACATAAATCTTTAGCCAAGTTAAACGAAACTTGGCCAAAGATTATTCACATGACCTTCTTATTTTTCCCTTTTTTTTAATCGTTCATCAGTCTATTAATTCGTCTTTTTTTGGAATTTTTCTGGCTACTGAAAGACGATCTTTAATGCGTTTTGATAAATCAGGTTGTTAAAGATGTTACCGCTTACGACTTTGTTATTCATTGCACAGATTTACATTGTTGCATTTGTGTTTTGTTTTTATATTTATTTGATCTCTTGTTAATATTTAAAACGTTTAATAAACAGGTGTATTAACTTGTAACATGTATATCAATTTGGTGGTTTATATTTTTTTACATAGGTGTCATTTATAGAAATTACATAAAATACAGATACTTGTATTTTGATTTTGCTGGTTTTTGTTTGCGGTTAAACCTGTGTTTTGTATCAATTATTATCATTGTCGTTGTTTTAATGTTAATGCCGTTGACTTGTTTCATGTTTTTTCACAATATCTTTACCGAAGGACGTACTTCTTATTTTAAAAATAAAAAATGATTCGATAATTGGGATTTAATTTCTAAGTTTCATTATTGTGAGGGAAACATATGAACTCTTTGACCTTAACAGCAAAAGCGGTTCGCGTAGGCTTATTAGCCGCCGCGACATCGAGCATTGCTTTTACCGGCGTTACTATTGCTGAAGAGCAAAGCGATAAAGTTGAACGCATCGAAGTAACTGGCTCACGTATTAAAAGAACCGACATGGAAGGTTCTTCTCCAGTTACAACAATTAGCGCGGCAGATATTGAGAAAACTGGCGAAATGTCAGTTGCTGACGTATTGCGTCGTAGTAACCTAAACACTTTTGGTTCTTTCTCTGAGTCATCAGGAAGTACTTGGCAGAGTCAGGCTAATATCTCACTTCGTGGTGCTGGTGCCGACCGTACCCTAGTGTTGCTAAACGGTAAGCGTATGCCTGGTTCACCTACCATGGGTGGTACCGCAGTAAACCTGAATACTATTCCTACTGCAGCAATTGAGCGTATCGAAGTACTTACAGATGGTGCTTCTGCCGTTTACGGTTCAGACGCTGTTGCTGGTGTGGTAAACATCATCTTGAAAAAAGGTTTTGAAGGATTAGAAGTTTCTGCCACAGGCACGAATCCTTCACAGCCGGGTGGTGATGAATGGAAAGCTCATGTTGTTGGTGGTACCACGAGCGACAAAGGTAGTTTGACATTCTCATTTGAACACCAAAATCGTGAGATTATTTATCAACGTGATCGTTGGTTCTCAAGCTCTACTAACGTGTTAGCCGATAAGTATTCGGACACCACAGGTGTTTCTGCTTATGCACGTAACTTCCTGGATATGACCACATTCCAGTTTAAGCCTATGGCTGCTTGTGATAACGAAAAGATGGTTGGTGGCGGTCATGTTTATGACTATGGTGATGGTGACTTTATCTGTGGTTATGACTATACGTCTGAAGCTGCTGACCACGCTGCTCGTAAATATACAGCCGGTTATGTTACTGCTGACTATGAGATCTCTGATGAAATTCGCTTCGAAGGTCAAGGTCTCTTCAGCCGTAACGAAACCTTTGGTCGTTACGCGCCAGCTGCAGGTTGGTTCAACGTTGATGCGGGTCAGCTAGACGTTCAGAACTATGATGCAGATGGTAACTATATCGATACCACTAAGAATGAAAACGCGGGCCGTGTCTACTACCGTTTCACCGATGTGGGTACTCGTGACTCTACCACAATCGATTACAGCACTGATATTCAAGTCGGCCTAGTGGGTGAGCACGACCAATTTGGTTGGGATTTCACTTATCACTATAACCTAGCTGAAAACAGCAACTATGGTACTGGCTATGTTCACCGTCCAACGGTAGAAGCCTTAGTGAAGAGCGGTGAGTTTAACTTCGGTCCTGAAGGTAACAGCGCTGATGTTGTAGCCTCTATTTCGCACGACACGCTAGCTCAAGATATCATGGAGTTCCATAGCGTTAACGCTGGTGTTAACTTCGAAGCCTTAGAGTTATCAGGTGGACTGATTGGTTGGTACTTTGGTACTGAATTTATGCAGTACAAGTACAACTCAAAGGTTGATGCTGAGTCTGCTGCTGGTGAAGTGATTGGTTCTTCAGGTAATGGTTCAGGCGGCGAGCGTGATGTGTTCGCGGTATTTGGTGAGTCTATTTTGCCTGTTACCGATGATTTAGAACTGAATCTTGCTTTCCGTTACGATGACTATTCTGACTTTGGTACAGCGACAACGCCTAAAGTTGCGTTACGTTACCAAGCGTTAGATAACCTAGTTGTTCGTGCTTCTTGGGGCCAGGGTTTCAGAGCACCTGCACTATCGGATCTGTACGCGGCAGACTCATTCAGTGCTGATTACGCCACAGATTACCGTTACTGTGAACTGCAAGGCACTGCGCCATCAGATTGTCGTTCGACCCAGTATGACGTGACTCGTACTGCAAACGATGATCTTGGTGCTGAGACTTCAGATTTCTACAACGTAGGTCTTATCTGGAATATCACAGACAGCTTAAGTACTAAAGTTGAGTATTACAGCTTGTCAATTGACGATGTCATCACCTTCGTATCCTTGGATTCATTGCTAAGAGAAGAAGCCAAAGTGGGTTACGGCAATCTGTCTCGAGGTGAAATCATCCGTGCAGGTGATAGCCCAGACGGTAAGATCCTTGAGGCAACGACACCACTTGTGAATGGTAACGGTTTCGATACTTCAGGTATTGATTTCAACTTGACCTTAGCGCCAATGGAAACTGCAGTCGGTGATTTTGGTACAAGCTTCGACCTTACTTATGTACTGGCTTATGAAGATGAAGAGTACTTTGACGGTCCTGTGAACAACATGGTGGGTCGCAACGGCTTACCTGACTATCGTTTCACTTGGGTGATCGATTGGAGCTATGGCGATCATGGTGTATCACTGCTGACTCAACATATTGCTGGTCAAGCTGAAACCACAGATCCTACTACGTTCGAAGAGATTGGTAGCCTACCTTCTCAAACGACCTTTGACCTGAGCTATAACTATTCTGCGCCGTGGAATGGTAAGTTCGCGGTAGGTGTTCGTAACTTAACTGACGAAGATCCAGTACTGGATTCTAACTTAGCTTATGATTCTGCGCTGTATAACCTCTACGGTCGTACTTACACAGCATCTTACACTCAGAAGTTCTAATCGTTAATCATCTCTCCCTGTGACTTAACGACAAAAGCCTCCTGAATCAGGAGGCTTTTTTTATGTCTATGAAGTTAAAAAAAACCGAAGTTTGCGGCTGCTGATGAGTTAAGTGACTAGTGGGTCAGTCTTAGCTCGTGCCTGTGCTCGTGGGCGTAATCGGCGGCGCACTGGGTACAGCGCTGCTCGAGTGGATTCGCGTTGAGTCTATCGCTTTCGATATCTGCCTCACAGTCGGCGCATAGACCGTACAGGCCAAGATCCAGCTGGCACAAGGCCGCATCGAGTTGGGTAAGTTTGATAAATAACGGTTCATCGGCCAATTTGGACGCCGTCATCTCATCGATTAGCGCGGTCAGCGAAAGATGCTGGGTGTCGACTGTTATTTGATGTAATGCCAGCAGTGCACCTAACTCTTTCCTGAGACTCGCTTCAAGCATCGACAGTTCATGTCTGATATGGGATCTGCTCACAAATCATTGCCTAGTTGATATTCTTAGTAATCAGTCTAAACCGCTTGGGCGTCTTGGCTATGACTGAGATCAAAAGTCAGTGATATTTATGCTGATTCCGATCCGGCACTTAAATGATCAGACCAGTCTCTATGCAATTTATGACAGCAATTGGCTCAGCGTTATGCTAGGTGACTAAGCCTGCTTGAGTAACGACAGTATACTGGCGGTGTCTTTAAGCACCCTAAGTTCACGAAATAGGGTTTCGCCCTCTGGGTAATGGCGGGCAATAAACCTAAGCCATTGCTTGATACGAGCGGGATAATATTTCTCTTTCTCGCTGACGATTTCAAAATCCGAGTATTGCAACAGCAGGGTTTTAACCTCTGACCAGGCCATGGGGGTTTGATTGCCTTTTACCACATGGGCCAAGTTGGGCACGGTGAGGGCACCACGTCCCAGCATTACATCATCACAACCACTGGCGCTTTGACAGTTGAGGTAATCTTCCCGTCCCCAGATCTCGCCATTGGCGATGATAGGGAGCTTAGTTGCCGCTTTGATCTGGGCGATATACTCCCAGTGGGCGGGAGGCCGGTAAGCTTCCTCTTTAGTGCGGGCATGCACCGTGAGCTCTGTGGCGCCGGCGGCTTCGATGGCCTGGGCAATCTCTGTGCAGCGGCTCTTATCGGTCCAACCAAGGCGGATCTTGGCAGAAACCGGCTTATCACTGGGTACTGCTTGTCTGACGGCTTGGGTGACACGGTAGATGGTTTCAGGCTCCTTCAGCAGGGCGGCGCCGCCTTTACTGCGATTAACCATAGGTGCGGGGCAGCCATAGTTAAGATCGACGCCGCGAGAGCCAAGCTCGACGGCGCGAACTGCATTTTCTGCCATCCAGTTGGGTTCTTGTCCAAGTAGTTGCAATCTGACCGGGGTGCCTGAGGCCGTTTGGCATTGATTTTTCAACTCGGCGCAGAGTCGGTAAAAGACCTTCTCGGGTAGCAATTGATCGACGACCCGTATAAATTCGCTGATCACCATATCATAGCCGCCAACGCTGGTTAGCAGGGCTCGCATAGGGGCGTCGGCAACGCCTTCCATTGGGGCTAGTATGACACGCATGGTTATCGGCTTCTCATCAAAAAGGGGCTAGTGCCCGTGGGTTAGGGCGGTAGGAAAGTCCAGGCCCCAAGTAAAAGGGCGCTTATTCTACGTCATGGCCTGACGAGTTACAAAATTTGTGTATGAGCGCCACTCTATAAGCCCCAGATCACGCGATGATCACTTTCTAGATGCTTGCGCTATCATATATTTTGAGTCATAAATGTGATGCCTGATAAGTTTTTTGAAATAAAAGTTCAAGGTGACGGGTCATATTATCCGAGCCAGCAGCAGATAGGTGTTGGCAAACCATTGCATATAAATAGATCAACAAAGGAAGAGATTATGAAATTTGTTAAGAATACTGCTGTTGCTGTAGCGTTAGGAACGGTTTTCGTTGGCAGCGCCTTTGCAGCGCAGGCTCAGGCTAATCCGTTTGGCTATAGTGAAATGCAAGCTGGTTACCAGATCGTCGACGGTGAAGGTAAATGCGGTGAAGGCAAGTGTGGCGAGAACATGAAGAAGAGCGCTAAAGAGGGTAAATGTGGTGCTCAGAAAAAGGCGATGAAAGAGGGCAAATGTGGCGAAGGTAAGTGTGGTGAAGGCAAATGCGGCGAAGCCATGAAGAAAGGCGCCAAAGAAGGTAAATGTGGTGAAGGTAAATGTGGCGCGCAGATGAAAGCCCAAAAAGAGGGTAAGTGTGGCGAAGAGATGAAAGCCAAAGAAGGTAAGTGTGGTGAGGGCATGAAGAAGGCCAAAGAAGGCAAATGTGGTGGTAACAAGTAATAGGTCTTGAGGCTATTATCACCAAATCAGATTAGGCCAGTGCAGACTGGCCTAATTAGTTTATCCCCCCGGGAAACGAGCGAATTTAATCACTAGAGGTGAAGTGATGATGACACAAGCTAAGGTAGGTCTTGGCCTGCGCCGCGAGATGCTAAATGAGTTTTGCCACAAGGTACCGAGTGAGATTGATTTTTTTGAGGTAGCGCCGGAAAACTGGATGACACTTGGGGGAAAGTTTGGCCGCCAGTTTAGGCAGCTAACCGAAAGGCACAATTTTTTCTGTCACGGGCTCTCTTTATCTATTGGCGGTCCTGAGCCGCTGGATATCAGTTTCGTCAAGCAAGTGAAGGCGTTTCTCGATCTTCACGGTATTGATATCTATTCGGAGCATTTAAGTTACTGTTCGGGTAAGGGTCACCTTTACGACTTGATGCCAATTCCTTTTACCTATGAGGCCGCCCTTCATGTGGCCAGGCGAGTTAAACAGGTCGAGGCGATCCTGGAGCGTCCCCTTATTCTTGAAAATGTCTCCTTTTATGCGGCGCCAGGCAGCGAGATGAGCGAGTGTGAGTTTGTTAATGCCGTGCTCGAAGAGGCCGACTGTAAGTTGCTGCTGGATGTGAATAACATCTATGTGAATTCGATTAACCATCGCTATGATGCCGAAGCTTTCTTAAAAGCCATGCCCACAGAGCGTATCGCTTATCTGCATATCGCTGGTCATTTCGATGAGGCAGAAGATCTGAAAGTGGATACCCATGGTAGTGAGGTGATCGATCCTGTGTGGCACCTATTGCAGCTCTGCTATCAAACCCATGGTGTGTTTCCGACTTTGCTTGAGCGAGATTTTAATATTCCTCCCACCTCTGAGTTGCTCGAAGAGATCAACAAGATACATGAGTATCAGACCGATATTTTGCAGCCCAGCCATCGGAGTGCCTAGATGAGTTTTACCCGTATACAAGAGTCGTTTATCGACTATATCAAGCAGCCGACCTCATCTTTGCCACCCGGGACAGACGCGAGACGCATGGGGATCTATCGAGAGCTGTTTTTTAATAATATTAAAGGCTTTGTGACCAATGGTTTTCCCGTGCTGAGCTCCTTGTATGATGAGGAGGATTGGCGAGAGCTGGTGCAGCAGTTTTTTGTTCGTCATGATTGCCAGACACCGATTTTTATCGAGATAGCCCAGGAGTTTCTGCTGTTTCTACAAGATGAATATCAGCCGGGTGATCAAGACCCGCCATTTATGCTGGAGTTGGCCCATTATGAATGGCTGGAGCTGGTGGTCGCGACGGCGCCCGATGATTTAACCCGTCAAAGTCTCAGCGCTGAACAGCTGTCAATCTCGCCTCTGGGACTAAGCCTTTCTGCCAGAGTGGCTCAATATCATTTCGAGGTGCAGCGCATTAGCGCTGAGTATCAACCCACAGCGCCAAGCGAGCAGCCTAACTTTTTTTGCCTTTATCGTGATAAACAAGATGAGGTGAGTTTTCTGCAGCTTAATCCGTTGACGGCTCAGGTACTTGCCTATATCGATCAACAGGATGGGATAAAGTTTGATGCCTTGTGTGACTGGTTGTCACAGCTTTATGCTCAAATGCCAAAGGCACAGATCATCGAAGGTTGCAGGCAACTGCTTGTCGATATGGCGCAGCGGGGCATAGTGGTTGCTGCTAGGTAAATTTTGTGCAATTAGGGCTTTCTATCATACAGGCTTGTCACTATAATGGCCGCGAAAATTGATCTAGATCAATAAAAGTTGTCAATCATGAGTGAGGAAAGTATGAGTCAGCCGTTTAAAGACCCGTTTAATTTTGTTTATTTTCTTGGTTTCTTGCTGGTACTGATGTTGCCTACGCTGCCAGCCACCCTATCATGGTTGAAGCACCTGAACCTGCTATAGCCTAAAACGCTAACTCAGGTATACTAACCACTCATTTTTGAGTGGTTTTTTTATGCGAGGAATTAATGGTTATCAAACGGGGCTTTTACTTAATCGTCGGTCTTAGCAGCCTGTTACTCGGTCTGCTGGGTATCGCCGTTCCCCTATTACCAACGGTTCCCTTTATCTTGTTGGCGGCCTTTTGTTTTGCCCGTTCCAGCGAACGTCTACATAATTGGTTGATGACCCATCCCTGGTTTGCCGATGCGCTGCAAAACTGGCATACAGAGCGCGCCATTCGCCGAGGGTTAAAACGTAAGGCCTATATCGCCACCTGTTTGAGTTTTAGTCTGAGTATATTTCTGGTGCCACTGCTATGGGTAAAGGTGATGCTGCTGGCGATGTTGAGTGGCCTGTTACTTTACCTTCGTCAAATCCCTGAATTAGATGATTGATCCGGTTCGTGCGTGGTGAGTTTGGTTAAGCTTTGTGACATTCGCTGTTGCAACCCATACCAAAGGAGCTTAAGCTTTAGCCGAAAATTCTAGTCAAAACTGGCCTTATGGCCAGTTTGTCCTTTTATAAGGGCTTAATCGAAAAAGATGGTAGTAATGAATACAGACAAGTTAGCCTTGATCAAGCAGAGCATTAAGACAATTCCAGATTATCCGAAGCCAGGGATCATGTTTCGCGATGTGACCAGTTTAATGGAAAACCCTGAAGCCTATCAGGCGACGATTGCCCTGTTTGTTGAGCGATACAAGGATCTTGGCTTTACTAAGGTGGTGGGTACCGAAGCTCGAGGCTTCCTCTTTGGTGCGCCTTTGGCGTTAGAGCTTGGGGTTGGATTTGTGCCGGTACGTAAGCCGGGCAAGTTACCGCGCGAGACTATCTCTGAAAGCTATGAGCTTGAATATGGTCATGACATGCTCGAGATCCATATCGACGCGATTAAGCCGGGTGATAAGGTGCTGGTGGTCGATGATCTGCTGGCAACGGGTGGTACCATTGAGGCGACCGTTAAACTGATCCGTCAGTTAGGTGGCGAGGTAAACCATGCAGCGTTTGTGATCTCTTTGCCAGAGCTTGGCGGTGAGCAGCGCTTAGCCGAGATGGATCTTGCCCTAATGACATTGTGCGAGTTTGAAGGCGAGTAACGCGCTTATCTTACCTTTGCCTAATAATGCCGTGGCTTAGCCGTGGCATTTTACTATCTGGGCCACGCCTATGAGCCGCGCACAAACCAATTTTTGCCTTGGTATTAAATGCCTGTGAAGATGGTAAACGATGACAAGGTTAGCCGATTTTTTAACGAAAATGACGGGTGAAAAGCCAGGATAGGTTAAAGATGCTGCAAGCTAGCATCACAAAGATAAATTTAGTCCCGCTAAGCGCTTAGCTTGCTAGCGAGATGGTCTGCACCGTGTTATTGTTTGCTGATTAATGAAGCGCGCTTCGTCATTGTTAGATGCCAACCTTGGGGAGTTCCATGTCATATCAGGTGTTAGCCAGAAAGTGGCGCCCTGCAACATTTGAGCAAGTCGTCGGCCAGTCACATGTGCTGCATGCCTTGACCAATGCCTTAACTCAAAACCGTTTACATCATGCCTATCTGTTTACCGGTACCCGAGGGGTAGGTAAAACCAGTTTGGCCAGGTTGTTTGCCAAGGGACTCAATTGTGAGCAAGGGATCACCGCATCCCCCTGTGGTCAATGCGCTAGTTGCGTTGAGATCGCTCAGGGACGTTTTGTGGATCTTATCGAGGTGGACGCGGCGTCGCGCACTAAAGTTGATGATACCCGCGAGTTACTGGACAACGTGCAGTATCGCCCCAGTCGTGGCCGCTTTAAGGTCTATCTGATCGACGAAGTGCATATGCTGTCTCGCAGCAGTTTCAATGCCCTGTTAAAGACGCTCGAAGAGCCGCCAGAGCATGTGAAATTCTTACTGGCGACTACTGATCCCCAGCGTCTGCCTGTAACGGTTCTCTCCCGCTGCCTGCAGTTTAACCTTAAGAGTCTGACGCTAGATGAGATCTGTCTGCAACTTGGTCACATCTTGGGCCAGGAGCAGGTCGCCTATGACGATGGCGCAGTGAAATTGCTCGCCAAGGCGGCAAACGGCAGTATGCGTGATGCCCTGAGTTTGACGGATCAGGCGATAGCCTTTGGCGCAGGCCAGGTGCAGCTAGGGCAGGTGCAAACCATGCTTGGCACCATAGATGAGCATCATGTGATCGTTCTGCTTAAGGCCCTTTGTGATGGCGATGTCGATAATCTGCTTAATGTGACCGCAGAAGTACTGTCTTATGGCGCCGACCCTTTCGAGGTGCTGCGTAGCCTGCTTGAGCTACTACATCAGATCACCTTGACCCAGTTCGCCCCAAGTGCTGCTCAGTTGTCTCAATATGCCGAGCAGATCAAGGCCTTTGCCAAGCAGCTAAGGCCAGAGCAGGTGCAGCTCTACTATCAGTTGCTACTCAGCGGGCGTAAAGATCTGCCCCATGCGCCGGATCCAAAATCGGGTCTTGAGATGGCGCTGCTACGTGCCGTGGCCTTTGTGCCCGAGGCGCCGGTGCAGCGTTGGCAAAATGATGCGGGTAGCGAGATCCTGCTGCCAGAGGTGAGCACTAAGGCCGTTGATAAGCCTAATCAGGCTGCACCTGCAGCGTCTGTGCCAAAACAGGTGGCGGTTAGTGGCATTGACAGTGAAAAAAAAACCGATGCAGAGAGCCTAAGCCCGACTACAGCGTCGCCCGCGACGTCAGCTCCCAACACCACACTTGAACTAACGCCTGAACTTACGCCAGAACAAGCGTCTGAACCAGCACCTGAATCAGATGTGATTCCAGCCCCTGATGTCATGCCAGTTGCTGATGCCGAATCAGCGCATGAGAGTATTGATGATGAAGAGCAGACTCAGGCCTTATTTGCTGAGCAAAATCTGATTTTAAGCCAGGCTCAGAGTCAGGGTATGGCGCTAGAGCGCGAAGCTAAGAGTAAAGCGCAGACTGAGGAACAGGCCGCTATTAAGCCTGAAGTCAGCGATGTCGATCCGGTTTCATCACCGAGCTCCCCGGTTGCAAGCGATGTTAACGCAGGCGCTATGCCCGAAGAGATGGCGGCAAGTTTCGAACCAGACTTCTTTATCGACAGCGATGATGAAGATGCGAGCGACCCTAGCGATTATGAAGCTTACCTTGCCTATCAACAGGGGGAGGTGAATGCGGCTAAGACGCCTGCTGAACATCAAGTGCAAAGCCAAGCTGGCGCACACAACCCAGAAAGCGGCCAAAGCCAAGGCGAGCGTCAGCAGCCTCAAGCAGAAAAGGCGGCGTCTTCTGAGCCAAGTGTGCTTGAAGATGATCTGCTCGATGCGGTCTTAAATGCGCGTCAGCATCTGCTAAGCGACTTAGAAGCAGAAGCGGAGGCAGATTTGGCCAAGGAGAGTGCCTCAAAAAAGCCGCTACTAGGTTCTAAAAGCCAAGCTGGCGCTCAGCCTTATGTGCCGCCAAAACGACCTAGCCAGGCTGATGCATGCGATGAAAATGCAAGCACTGATAATTCAAGCACTGAGAATGCAAGCGATGATAATGCACAGGGTGATGATCACTTGCCTGGTGATGTCGAGGGCCAAGTTGATGCGCAAGCTAGGAATAACGCCCTGGCGCAGAGCGAGGTAAATGCTCAGACCTCTGCTTCAAACGCTGCGGATATGGCACAGGCCCGAGCGCAGGGCAGTGACGCTTCAGTTCAAGATGCGCAGGTGCCAGATGAAGACAGGCCTCCCTGGGAATCGCCTGCCCAGCCAAGTCACACTGCTAATGAGCTGAGTGACTCTCATACTGGCCCTCATAGTGACTCTCATACTGGTCTTCATATTGATAAGAATGCGCCAAGCATAAAGCCGAGTCCTGAACTTAGTGCTGAGGCGCCGACTGTCGTTGAGAATGAAACTGCCGTTGAGAATGAAACCGCCGCTGAGCCGCTCAATACAGCGACGAGTGCCACAGCCTCTTCGTCTTTGAGCGCAACAGCCTCACCGCATTTGAGCGCCACTGTGCAGGGGGAGATCCAAGGGCATGACACGGATCTTAAATGGTATCGTTTGATGTCGGCGCTGGATATCGGTGGCCGGGTCAGGCAATTGGCTGTCAATGCCGTGTGTTTGCAATTTAGTGAACCACTGCCGCTGGTACTTAAACCTAACCAGAAACATCTGGCCGCCCCTGGTGCCATCGCGCAGTTGGAAGAGGCGCTGGCTAAAGCGCTGGGTGACAGTTGTCAGATTGAGTTTAGTGTTGGGGTAGAGGCAAATCGTGAGACGCCGCTTGAGATCCGTCAGCGTTTTCATCAGGAACTGTTGCAACAGGCCCAGCAGGGGTTATTGCAGGATGAAAATATTCAGTGGCTGACTCAGATGATGCAAGCGGAACTCGATCCCGATAGCCTGAGCTACCTGCCAGAGCTTTTGGGTAAAAGGGGCCAGACGATAGCCCTTATCAATAAATCGAACTTTGTGTCGTCAGATGAGTCATAACACTGAGTCGTATGGGCTGACAGGGCTAGCTAAGTCATAAGTTTTGAGATTGGTGATCAGCTTTGATTGCTTATTGGTGCTAATTCAGTAAGATTAGCCAGTTTTTTTAATATTGAAGAGAACTCGATATGTTTGGAAAAGGCGGTATGGGCAACCTGATGAAACAGGCCCAGATGATGCAAGACAAGATGGCCAAGGTGCAAGAAGAGATTGCGCGCATGGAAGTGACTGGTGAAGCCGGTGCTGGTCTTGTTAAAGTCACTATGACAGGCTCTCACAGCGTACGTAAGGTCGATATTGACCCAAGCCTGCTCGAAGATGATAAAGAGATGCTGGAAGATTTGATTGCAGCGGCCTGTAACGATGCGGCGAGACGTGTCGAAGAGAGTCAAAAAGAGAAAATGGCAGAAGTGACTGGCGGCATGCAACTGCCACCAGGCATGAAGATGCCTTTCTAACGATGAAATTCAGTCCCCTGGTTGATGAGTTGATCCAGTCGCTGCGCTGTCTGCCTGGGGTTGGCCCCAAGTCGGCACAGCGCATGGCGTTTCAGCTGTTAGAACGTGATCGTAAGGCGGGGCACAAGCTTGCCCAGTCGCTGTCGAGTGCCATGAGTGATGTGGGACACTGCAGCAGCTGCCGTACTTTCACCGAAGAGGCTCTTTGTCCCATCTGCGCCAGCAGTCGTCGTGGCAATTCAGATCTTATCTGTGTGGTGGAGACGCCTGCGGACGTACTGGCTATCGAAGCCGGTGGCCACTTTTCTGGCCGTTATTTTGTGCTGCTTGGGCATCTGTCGCCACTCGATGGTGTAGGGCCTGATGAGCTGGGGCTGAGTCTGCTTGAAACTCATTTGGCCACAGGTGAGGTAAGTGAGCTTATTTTGGCGACTAACCCAACGGTCGAAGGGGACGCCACGGCGCACTTTATCGCCGATATGGCGAAACAACATGAGATCAAAGTGAGCCGTATTGCTCATGGCGTACCGGTTGGGGGTGAGCTGGAATATGTCGACAGCACCACGCTGGCGCTCTCCTTTAATGGCCGCATTCCGTTATAAGGGTCGTTAAGCTCAGCAATAGAAATCCAGTTCCTTGTGAACTGGATTTTTTTTGAGCAAATAAACCTGATTGTCAATTTTTGGCTTGAAAAGCAAAAATACAGCCCCATCTCTTAAGCCATAAGCGTTTTTGTGAAATAGAGAAGGAAACATCCATGTCACACCAAGAAACCCATGGCTTTCAAACAGAAGTCAAACAACTACTAAATTTGATGATCCACTCTTTATACTCCAATAAAGAGATTTTCTTGCGTGAATTGGTCTCTAACGCCGCCGATGCGGCCGATAAACTTCGCTATGAGGCTCTTACCAAAGATGAGCTTTATGAAGGCGACGGCGAGCTGAGAGTCCGTGTCAGTGCCGACAGTGAAAAAGGCACTGTGACCATTGAAGATAATGGTATCGGTATGACCCGTGATGGCGTGATCGAGCATCTGGGTACCATCGCCAAGTCGGGTACGGCGGAATTTTTCAAGAACCTCTCTGGCGATGAGTCTAAAGACTCACAGCTGATTGGTCAGTTTGGTGTGGGCTTCTACTCGGCCTTCATCGTGGCTGATAAGGTTACCGTACGCACTCGCGCCGCCGGACATGCTGCCGATGAGGCTGTGCAGTGGGAGTCGGCGGGTGAAGGCGAATTCACTGTCGAAAACATTGTTAAAGAGAGCCGCGGCACAGAGATCATCTTGCATCTTCGTGAAGAAGAGAAAGAGTTTGCCAACGATTACCGTCTGCGCTCTATCATCACTAAATACTCAGATCATATCTCGGTACCGGTAGAGATGTGGCAAGAAGGTACACCTGCCCAGGAAGCGACAGAGGAGGGCGGTGAAGCCATTCCTGCTACCGAAGGTCACTGGCAGGCGATGAACAAAGCTACCGCCCTGTGGACTCGCAACAAGAGCGACATTACAGACGAAGAGTATCAGGAGTTTTATAAGCATATCTCCCATGATTTTGCTGATCCTCTGCTGTGGAGTCACAACCGCGTCGAGGGTAAGCAGGAATACACTAGCCTGTTATACATTCCTTCAAAGGCGCCTTGGGATCTGTGGAACCGTGACCGTAAACATGGGTTGAAGTTGTTCGTGCAGCGCGTATTCGTGATGGATGATGCTGAGCAGTTCATGCCGAGTTACCTGCGTTTCGTGCAGGGACTTATCGACTCAAACGATCTGCCACTTAACGTGTCACGTGAGATCTTACAAGATAACAAGATCACTACTGCGCTGCGCACCGCTGTAACTAAGCGTGTACTGGGCATGCTGGAAAAACTGGCCAAGAACGACCCTGAGAAGTATCAAAGCTTCTGGGCAGAGTTTGGTCAGGTATTAAAAGAAGGCCCGGCAGAAGATTTTGCCAACAAGGAGAAGATTGCCGGCCTGCTGCGCTTCGCCTCGACTCACACCAATGAGGCGGCTCATACAGTGTCACTAAGTGACTATGTTGAGCGTATGAAGGAAGGGCAGAGCAAGATCTACTATATCGTAGCCGACAGCCATGAGGCGGCGGTGAACAGCCCTCACCTTGAACTGCTGCGTAAGAAAGGCATCGAAGTGCTCTTAATGTCTGAGCGTATCGACGAGTGGTTAATTAACCACCTCACCGAATTCGATGGCAAGCAGTTGCACTCAGTGACCCGTGGTGACCTTGAACTTGGCGACCTCGAAGATGCTGCCGAGAAAGAGGCACAAGAGAAGTTGGAAAGCGAGTCTGAAGGCTTAGTGAAGCGCGTTAAAGAGGTGCTGGGTGATAAGGTAGCCGAGGTTAAGGTCACCAGTCGTTTGACCGATACACCAGCCTGTGTGGTTGCCGGCGCCGGTGAAATGTCATCTCAGATGATCAAGCTGATGCAGGCCGCAGGGCAAGCCGTGCCAGAAAGTAAGCCAGTATTTGAACTTAACCCTGAGCATCCTCTGGTGAAGCGTTTAGACAGTGAGCAGGATGAAGAGGTGTTTGGTCAGTGGGCCGAGTTGCTTCTACAGCAGGCGCAATTGTCTGAAAAGGGTAGCCTGGCCGATCCGTCAGCCTTCATTAAATTGATGAACAAGATGTTGTTATCGGGTGTAAAATAATCCTAAGCTAGAGTGTGTAAGAGGCAGTTTGACTGCCTCTTATGCTATCTACTTATCTATATTCACCACCAGAGACACTGTTCTCTGAGATAAAGAGTCTCTCAGATAAAGAGTCTCTTTCGGATAAAGAGATGCTCTCACATAGAGAGACACTCGCAAAAAAGAGACATTATGGATTCAGTATTGGATTTAACCAAAGAAAACATTCAGCAAGTGGTCGATGCGTCGATGCAGCAAGTCGTTGTGTTGACTTTCTGGAGTCAGCAGAGTCCTGAAAGTCAGCAACTTGTGCAAATGCTAACTCAAATCGCTGCGCAGGGGCGTTTCGTATTAGCTAAGGTGAATTGCGACCAGGAGATGGAGATTGCTAACTATTTCCAGATCCAGAGCCTACCGACAACCCTGGTATTAAAAGAGGGGAAACCTGTAGATGGATTTGCCGGCATGCAAGAGGCGCCGCAAGTTGAGGCGCTGCTTGACCAGCATCTACCAAAAGCCTGGCAAATCGCTTTAAATCAGGCCAAGGTGCAACTGGCCGAGGGCGATGCTGAAGGAGCCTTACCGCTAATAAAGCAAGCTTATCAGGAGTGCCAGACGGCTGAGGTGTCGCTGGTGTATGCCGATGCATTACTGTCGACCTCTGAAATTAACCAGGCTAAGGTGCTGCTCGATGGTATAGGCCTTGCAGATCAAGACGCTTACTATCAGAGCCTTAAGGCGAAACTCTCTTTGGCGCTGGACGCCGCCGATACTCCAGAGATCAGAAACCTGTTGGAAGACGTTGAGCAAAACCCTGCCGATTATACCAAGCTCTTGTTACTTGCTAAGGCACTGCATGGGGCGAAACGGGACGAGGAGGCGCTCGAGAAGCTCTATCAGGTATTGAAAACCGATCTGCAGGCGGAGCAAGGCGAGATCAAGCAACTTTATATGGAGATCCTTACCGCTTTAGGTCAAGGACATACGCTGGCTAATCAATATCGTCGCAAATTATACACCTTGCTCTATTAAGCAGGGATGTCATTAGGCTGATGGCGCAGTTGTTCATGCTGGCATTTAAATTTGCCGCAGTGGATTGTGTGGTATCAGCCTAAAGTCGAATTAAAACTGGCGCTACAGCCCTTCAAATGGGCGGTCTTTTATGCGAAGATCGCCGCCCAATGATAAAACTAATAATCAAATCTATGCGAAATAAGAGGACTCTCAGATGCGCATTATGCTATTAGGTGCCCCTGGTGCCGGTAAAGGTACTCAAGCCCAATTCATCATGGAAAAATACGGTGTGCCACAAATTTCTACGGGCGATATGCTCCGTGCAGCCGTTAAAGCGGGTACGCCTCTTGGATTAGAAGCAAAGAAAGTGATGGATGCAGGACAGCTGGTTTCTGATGAGCTGATTATTGGCTTGGTCAAAGAGCGCGTCGCACAAGATGATTGTGCTAAAGGTTTCCTACTCGATGGTTTCCCCCGTACTATTCCACAGGCCGATGCGATGGCGGCTAGCGGCATCGAGATCGATCATGTCATTGAAATCGATGTGCCTGACGAAGAGATCGTTAAGCGCATGAGCGGACGTCGTGTACATCCTGGTTCAGGTCGTGTTTATCATATCGTTTACAACCCACCAAAAGTGGAAGGTAAAGATGATGTGACGGGTGAAGATCTGGCTATTCGTCCTGATGACGAAGAGAGCACAGTGCGTAAGCGTCTGGGGATCTACCATGAGCAGACTAAGCCGCTGGTTGAGTATTACGGTAAAGTGGCTGCCCAGGGCAAGCTGACCTACAACAAGTTCGACGGTACTCAAAGTGTTGGTGATGTAAGTGCTGCAATCGTTAAGACGATTGGGTAATTTAAGCGCTTTAAACTTAAGCACTTTATGAACTGCTTCTCATATTTAAAAAAGCCCACCTAGGTGGGCTTTTTTTATGGTAGGCCCGATGCTAGCCTATCGCTATCCTTGCCAGACGAATATGAGCAGAGTCACTCTTGAACAACGTCGACAACTTATCTCCCGCTAAGCTTGGTGTCTTGTTGGTTAACCTCGGCACGCCCGATACACCAACCCCTAAAGATGTTAAGCAGTTCTTAAAACAGTTTCTTAGCGACCCTCGTGTGGTCGATCTGAATCCCTGGATCTGGAAACCGATACTCAATGGCATTATTCTCAATACCCGTCCCAAGGCGGTAGCTAAGCTATATGAGTCTATCTGGTGGCCTGAAGGCTCACCCTTGATGGTGATCAGCGAGCGTCAGCGTAGCGCCTTGAGTGAGCTGCTAAGCGTAAGACACGGGGTTGATATCCCAGTTGAGTTGGGCATGAGTTATGGCAATCCTTCGCTGTCAGCTGGTATTGATAACTTGCTGGCCAAGGGGGTTGAACGCCTTGTGGTATTGCCCCTGTATCCCCAATATTCCTGCTCGACGGTAGCGCCTGTGTTTGATGCGATTGCCAGCGACTACAAGGGTAGACGTAACTATCCAGAAACCCGTTTTAGTAAAGAATACTATCAACATCCCGCTTATATAACGGCGCTGGCCGATTCGGTGCGTCGTCATTGGCAAGCTAACGGGCAGGGTGATTGTCTGTTAATGTCCTTTCATGGGGTTCCGCTGCGCTACGTGACTGAGGGCGATCCCTATCAGGCGCAATGCCAGCAAACCGCCGAACTGCTAGCCGAGGCATTAGGTTTATCTGCATCCCAGTGGCGCCTCTGTTTTCAGTCTAAGTTTGGCAAGGAGGAGTGGTTGACGCCTGCCACCGATACATTGCTGGAAAGCTTGCCTGAGCAAGGTGTGAAGCGGGTTGATATTCTCTGCCCCGCGTTTGCAGTGGATTGTCTCGAAACCCTGGAAGAGATATCGATAGGGGGTAAAGAGAGCTTTATGGAGGCAGGCGGCAAGGCTTATCATTTTATCCCCTGTTTGAACGATGATAAGGCTCATATTCACCTGCTTGCGGAGTTGGTTGCCGAACAGGTGGCTGGTTGGCTTAAATCTTAAGCAGTGATGCGGAATAGAAAGGCATAAATCACTGCCCAATGCTATTTTATATGGTACGATCTGCCGCCGATTTTTAAAGGCGATGGTGCCCGCGTCAATTTGTTCAATCAACGCGGCATGGTAAGCAGTGCGCTAAGGGGGTCTAGCGTGCTGTTTATGCGAATTTGATTTTGCATGGATGCGATAAGAGTGAGTTCTGTATGAAATTTCCTGGTCAGCGTAAGTCGAAACATTACTTTCCAGTTAAGAATCGTGATCCATTAATGGCTCAGTTAACGCTGCAGCCACAGCATGTTTCCACTCACATCAGTGGGATAGACCAGACGTTGGTCGATATAGAGGCGAAGGTTGGCGATGAACTACTAAGCCGTTATGCCTTGCCTAAGGGCAATTCCACACTGATCGATGACGAGAAAGCACATCAGCTCTACAACGAGCTTAAAGCCTCTGATCTGATCAGCGATGAATTTGCTGGCGGCACCATAGGTAATACAGTGCACAACTACTCGATATTAGCAGATGACCGCTCAGTGCTGTTTGGCGTGATGAGCAATCATATAGAAGTCGGCAGCTATGCCTATCGTTATCTGTGCAACACCTCTTCTAAGGTGGATCTCAACTATCTACAACCGGTTGATGGGCCTATTGGCCGTTGTTTTACGCTGATTTCAGAGTGCGGCGAGCGCACTTTCGCTATCAGTAAGGGCTCGATGGATAAGCTCACGCCTGAATATATCGATCAAGAGATTGTGCAGTCATCGTCTGCATTGGTTTTAACCGCGTACCTGATGCGCGCCAGCGGTGGCGATAAGATCACCGATGCGGCGATGAAAGCAATTGAGTATGCCAAGGCGGCGGATGTTCCTGTGGTGTTGACCTTAGGCACACGCTTTTTGATCGAGGAAGATCCTAAGTGGTGGATAGAGTTTATCAAAGACAATGTCACCATATTGGCGATGAACGAAGATGAAGGCGAAGCCCTGACAGGTTTTAGAGACCCGCTAAGTGCTAGCAATGCGGCGCTTGAGTGGTGTGATATGGTGCTGAGTACTGCCGGACCACTGGGACTTTATACTGCAGGTTATACCGAAGATTCAGAAAAGCGTGAAACCAGCCATACACTGCTACCAGGTGCGATACCTGAATTCAATCGTTATGAGTTTTCCCGGCCTAAGTTAAAGAGTGATTGTCAGACGCCAATCAAGGTGTTTGCGCATATCTCTCCTTATATGGGCGGGCCAGAGATCATTCGCAACACTAATGGCGCTGGCGATGGTGCCTTGGCTGCCTTATTGCACGATCTTGCCTCTAATACATATCACAAGGCGAATGTACCCGGTTCGAGCAAACATAAACGTGATGGCTTGTGTTACTCCTCTTTCTCGCAAATTTGTAAGTACGCGAATCGCGTGGCTTATGAGGTGTTGGCTCAGCATAGCCCTAGGTTATCTCGCGGTCTGCCTGAGCGTGAAGATAGCCTAGAAGAAGCTTACTGGGAAAGATAAGTTAGCGTTTTAATCAGCACTGATTAAATACAAAAAAGGCGTCCAATGGACGCCTTTTTAATGGGAAATGTTCGGTTTTACTCTTTCAGTTCGGCGTTAACCTGATCGATGAAGCTACCGGCAGTTTTACCTGCTTGAGGGTCATCAAAGGTCTCTTGATTAAAGGCATTTTCCGATTTGGCAATGATAAGCGTTGCAACCGAGTCACCGGTGACGTTGACTGCGGTGCGAACCATATCCAGCAGTCGGTCGACACCCATGATAAGCGCGATACCTTCGACCGGAAGTCCAACCTGGTTAAGTACCATAGCTAGCATGATAAGGCCTACTCCAGGGACACCCGCAGTGCCGATAGAGGCGAGGGTAGCTGTCACCACGACCATAGCATAATCGGTAATAGTCAGATCGATACCAAATACCTGGGCGATAAAGACAGTCGCGACACCCTGCATAATGGCGGTACCGTCCATATTAATGGTGGCGCCCAGAGGCAAGGTGAATGAAGCCACCTTATTGTCGACCCCCAGACGATGCTCAGACGTTTCTAAGGTGACCGGCAGGGTAGCGTTAGAGCTGGCGGTGCTAAAAGCAAACAGCTGCACATCACGCATCTTGCGAATAAAGGTAAATGGGCTTAACCCTGAGAAGAGTTTTAATAGCACTGGATAGCTGATAAAGGCGTGTACTAATAAAACCGCTAGCACCACCATGAAATATTTCACTACGCTTTCAAAAGTCTCAAGACCTAAGGTTAAGGCCAGTTTACCCATAAGGGCAAATATACCGTAAGGCGCCAGTTGCATGATTAGGGTGACCACGCGCATGATCACTTCATTTAAATCGTTAAATAGTGCCGCGACGCGTTTACCGCGCTCACCAATATGGGAGATAGCGAAACCGAAAATCACCGCAAAAATGATGATCTGCAGCATATTCCCTTCAGTCATCGCCTGTATTGGGTTACGGGGAACGAGATTGATCAATACATTCGATAGGCTAGGGGCTTCTTTGACGCTGTATTGCATGTTTTCGGCGGCCAGAGAGGCATTGCCTGGATGAACTAAGAGGGCGACCAAAATGGCCATTGAGAGAGCAATCGCTGTGGTAAATAGATAAAAAGCGATGGTTTTTCCGCCTAGTCTACCTAAGGATGAGGGGTCACTGAGTGAACAGGTACCACATACCAAGGAGATAAAGACCAGAGGGACGACCAACATCTGTAAACTGGAGATAAAAATACTGCCGACCACGTTTAACAGGCCGTTAGTAATATACTCTTCGATAAACTCGCTACCGGGAAAGAAACTGCGAAGAAGCAGCCCGGTTAAAATGCCTCCACCCATACCAATGAGTATTTTTCCGGTGAGGCCAATCTTCTTGTTTTGCGTGCCAGACATAGTGCTTCCTGTATTATTTTTATGCTTTTCAATTTGCCCCTAAAGCCTAGCAAGAAACCTAAGGTGATGAAATGGGAAAATAGTTAAAGTTTTTACCGCTTTTACGTCTTTAATCGCGATTAGTGATGGAAAAGTTATGGGAAAATTGTGTAATGTTAGCCTATAAGTAATAAGCAGATGCTTTTAATGATAATCTGAGTAACAGGGAGTCTGACAATGAAGTCAGCGTTTAAAGTTTTTACCTCATATTTATTTTTACTTTTTATTGTTGCCTGTAGTGGCGGGGGAAATGTCACAGATGATGGTTCAGGAGGAACACCAACTCCACCGACTATCTCTGTAGAACTGTCTATAGACAATACGCAGATCTCAGTTGCTGAGCCAGCAACTATTACCGCAAAGGTGAAGGATTCAACAGGTGCACCGGTGAGTACCTTAGTGTCATTCAGTTTAAACAATGATTCTTACGGTACTTTCTCACCTGGTACGGGTGAGGTTGCTACCGATTCTGAAGGTATTGCACAAGTCCGTTTGGATACAGCGGCGATCAACACAGGGGCAACGGTTACAGCAACCACGACTTCTGGTGAAAGTGCATCGCTTAACGTAACCATGGTTGGTGATGGCGGTGAAGCCGGTGGTGGAGCCCAGGTTTCTGTGGCGCTCACCGATAGCGCAGGTAATCCTATTCAATCTATCAGTATTTTAGAGCCTGGCAAGATTACCGCTACGGTAACCGGTATCTCTAAGCCGACCATAGTGACCTTTGCTACCACTATTGGCGACCTGCCTATTAAGACAGCGGTAACTAATGCTGAAGGTAAGGCGAGCGTTGATATCTACGCTGGAAGCTCGCTCGGTGCGGGTGAGGTGACGGCGAGCCTTTCAACCAATGAAGTGGGTAAGACTATTGTCGTGGTTGGCGCTACCAATGTGGTGATGGGGAGCGGCGATCCTTTTGTTCAAGGACAAGCTGAAATCAGTACCAGCACTTTATCGGCAGGTGGTACCGCAACCATTTCCGTGCTCATTCAAGATGATAAAGGAAATCCTTTTACTCAGCCTGTGGATGTGAACTTCTCCTCAACCTGTGCGACCAAGAGTCCTGCTCAGGCAGAAATTAGCTCACCAGTCTCTTCTAGCAATGGTATCGCAACTTCTACCTACCGTGCGCAGGGGTGTGTTGGCGAAGATCAGATCAATGTTACCGCCAATGCCGGTGGCATCAGCTTATCTGCTACTGGCACTTTGAATATATTGCAAGCCGATGTGGGCAGTATCGTATTCGACTCTGCAACACCTCAGAATATTGCCATTCTTGGGACAGGTGGCGTCGAGTCTTCTGTAGTCAAGTTCAAGGTGCTGGACAAGAACAGCAACCCAGTTCCCAACCAAAATGTGTTGTTTTCACTCAATACTAAGGTTGGCGGTGTCGATATTTCACCTCTACAGGCGACAACCAATAATAATGGTATCGTTCAGACTGTTGTCACGACAGGTACGGTAGCGACTTCGCTGCGTGTTACCGCAACCGTTGATAATGGTGCAGTACCTGCGATTTCGAGTCAGTCGAGCCAGTTAATTGTATCGACAGGTATTCCTGATCAAGACAGTTTCTCACTGTCTGCAGAAGTACTCAACGCAGAAGGTTGGGATCAAGATGGTACTAAGGTAGTGGTGACGGCGCGTATGGCCGATGCCTTTAACAACCCGGTACCTGATGGAACAACCGTTTCATTTACCACCGAAGGTGGTGCTATTGAAGACGCTTGTCAGACGGTTAATGGTGCCTGTTCGGTGACCTGGACCAGTCAACTGCCACGTCCAGAAGGTGAGACTCTTATCTCTGGAGCTGGCGAAATGGTTCGTAATCCGAGTGCCGCTTTGATCTACTATCCGACGCTAGGTGTGTACGGTAACGTTTATGGCCAGAAATATGGCGGCCGCGCGACCATTACTGCGACAGCGATTGGTGAAGAGTCATTCCCTGATCTTAATGGTAATGGCCGCTTCGATGCGTCAGAGATGGCTGAATTTACCAATGGTAAAGATGTTACCGGTCAGTCGTTTGACCTTACCGATGCCTTTAATGACTACAACGAAGATGGTTTGTTTAACCCACAGCAGGCAGGTGGGCAAGAGGGTGGTACCCTTGAGGAGTTAATTGACTTTAACTCTAATGGTGTATTTGAAGCTAAAGATGGCAAATACAATGGGGTATTGTGCTCTGATCCTGTACATGCTGGCTGCGCCGATGGTGTGAACGATTCTAAGTCGCTATACGTACGTCGTAGTTTAGTGCTGGTAATGTCCGGAAGCACCGCGTATGCAACAGCACCTGCAGATATCCTGATCAGTGATAAAGATGGCGATCATTACGGTGGTAGCATCAATATCGTGGGTAAAGGTGCGGCGAGTGTCTCCTTCACAATTTCGGATCTGCATAACCAGCAGATGCCAGCCGGTTCTAAGGTACGCTTTAAGACGAGCGCAGGTTCGGTTGTTAGTAATGCTGAATATGTCTGGCCAAGCTCGAACTACAATGGTGGTCGCGAGTTTACAGTGACCTTGAAAGGTGAAGATGAACCTAATACAGGTGTCTTTATCGTAGAGGTTGAAACCCCGGGTGGACTTATTACGCAAGTGGTTTCAATTGGCGTGAATATCTTATAGATATCCCCAATAAAAAAGACGCCTTAAGGCGTCTTTTTTTGATCATTTTAATCCCCTAGAGTGTTTTAGCTAAGCAATGGTAGGGTAATTATTCTTATAAAGGTGACAAAAAAGCCATCTTAAAGATGGCTTTTGCTTTTGTAACTCGTATACCGTTTACTTCTGGAACTGATAGACGCTGCCTAGCTTCATGATCTGCGTCAGCTCATCCAGTGCCGTGCGTGACTCAATGATGAGCTGTGGATCGGCGAGGTCTTTGATAGCGAGCTCATCACGGTAATGCTTGTCCACCCAAAGGTTGAGCCTGTTAAACAATTCATCATTCATCAGCGTATTAGGGTTAACCGCTGCGAGTTCTGTTTCATTCATGGCGACACGTAGGCGCAGACAGGCTGGTCCGCCACCGTTTTGCATACTCTGCTTCACATCGAAATAGTGTACCTGCTTAATTGGCGTACCAAAGGTCACTAACTCGTTAAGGTAGGCATAGACGGCTTCATTTTCCTGACAGTTAGTTGGTGCAATAATTGCCATCTCACCGTTTGGTAGGGTGACGATCTGGGTGTTGAACAGATAGCTCTTCACCGCATCTTGGATGCCCACTTTGGCGGTAGGCACTTCAATGAAATGCAGCGCTTTACCGTTAAATTTATCTTGGATCTCGGCCAGCTTCTTTTGGGTGTCAACAAATGCTTGCTCATGATAGAAAAGCACATTTTGGTTACCCACGGCGATCACATCGTTATGGAACACACCTTGGTCGATGACATCAGGATTTTGCTGGATAAAGACACTGCTCTCGTCATCGAGTTGATGAAGACGAGCGATAGCTTGTGAGGCTTCTAGCGTCTGTCTTGCCGGGTATTTCTTTGGTTTGGGCGCACTTGGGTTGGTTGCTTCCTGGCCATAGACAAACAGCTCGATACCGGCATGGCCATATTCACTGCATAGACGAGTGTGGTTGGCCGCGCCTTCATCGCCGAAGCTCACGTGCTCTGGCAGGTGCTGGTGATGGTGGAAGTAGCGAGAGTTGTTAAAGGTGGCCGCTAAAATATTGCCAGTGGTAACAGGTTCGATACTGCGATGGAGCTTGTCTACTAGGTTTGCCGGCGTGAAATGAATTTTACCGTCATGGGTATCGGCGCTTGGAGATACCGTTGCGGCATTGGCGGTCCACATGCTCGATGCGCTACAACAGGCTCTAAGGAGCGCAGGCGCCTGCTTAGCGGCTTTATTGAGTACTTCGGCATCTGTGCCTGAAAAACCAATTCGACGCAAGGTGTGGAGGTCTGGGCGCTCCTGAGGCGCAAGCATTCCTTGGGCTAAGCCTAAGTCAGCTAATGCTTTAGCTTTTTTGAGTCCTTGCTTCGCGGCTGCCTTAGGGCTGGAGACAGCGGCAGCATTATTTAAAGAAGCCACATTGCCATAAGACAGTCCCGCATAATTATGTGTCGGTCCGACGAGTCCATCAAAATTTGCTTCGTAATGCTTCATTGCACATCCTTCAAGTTATTATTGCTTTAATTTTCCATCTCAACACAGCTGGAGATGGCGGAGTAATTCGTTGAATTTGTGGACCAGTATACTTGAGCTTTAGGGCTTAACAAGCTAGGGGAAATCTGCCTTATCTGTGATATCGGCTCAGAAATGCATAAGTATTGCTTGCTAGATAGGAAATAATGAAATATTAGTTTTTAATTACGCAATATTATTTTTCACATTTTTTTCAAAAACGGTTAAAAATTGGCTCGCCGTAACAAATAAAGTAGGGATTAGCTTGAAACTATTGATACAACCCTCTATATATGGAGCCAATTTACAGAATTTTGAGACTTTTTGGCGCAGATCATTCTATGGGTAAATCGCTAGTTATTGTCGAATCACCGGCCAAAGCCAAGACTATTAATAAATATCTCGGCAAAGATTACATCGTAAAATCGAGTGTAGGTCACATCCGTGATCTCCCTACATCTTCGAGCAGTGACGCGAGTTCGGCAACGAAAACGCCCGCTGAAGTGCGCAAGATGTCCCCCGAAGAAAAGGCAAAATATAAGGCAGACAAAGCGAAAAAAGCACTGGTCGCGCGCATGGGTGTCGACCCTGAGCGAGGTTGGAAGGCAAAGTATCAAACCTTGCCGGGTAAAGAAAAAGTCGTTAAAGAATTACAGTCACTTGCTGAAAATGCAGATCATATCTTTCTCGCAACCGATTTGGATAGAGAGGGGGAGGCAATTGCATGGCATCTTCAAGAAGTGATTGGTGGGGATCCAGAGCGCTATCAGCGCGTGGTCTTTAACGAGATCACTAAGAGTGCGATTCAAGAAGCCTTTAGTCATCCGTCGCAGCTTAATACCAATATGGTCAATGCGCAGCAGGCGAGGCGTTTTCTCGATCGCGTTGTGGGCTTCATGGTGTCACCGCTGCTGTGGAAAAAGGTGGCACGCGGCCTTTCAGCGGGTCGTGTGCAGTCGGTGGCGACTCGTCTGGTGGTTGAGCGTGAAGGTGAAATTAAGGCCTTTGTGCCCGAAGAGTTTTGGGATATTCATGCCCAGCTAACCACCTTAGGTAATGAACCGCTTAAGATGCAGGTGGCTAAGTTCCAAGGTGAGAGCTTTAATCCGGTTAACCAAGCCCAGGCTATGGTGGCCGTCGAGGCGTTAACTGATAGCCAGTATCAGGTGACCAGCCGTGAGGTCAAAGGGACCTCAAGCAAGCCTTCGGCACCTTTTATTACGTCGACGCTTCAGCAGGCCGCCAGTACACGTCTCGGTTTTGGTGTGAAGAAAACCATGATGATGGCGCAGCGGCTGTATGAAGCGGGTCACATCACCTATATGCGTACCGACTCGACCAACCTAAGTCAGGAAGCGCTCGATAGTGTGCGTGAGATGATAGGTAAAGAGTTTGGTGATAAGTATCTACCCGATGCGCCAATTCGATATGGTAGCAAAGAGGGCGCTCAAGAGGCTCACGAAGCGATTCGTCCTTCTAATGTGAGTGTGACCGCCAGCAGTCTGACCGATATGGAGCGTGATGCTCAGCGCCTTTATGAGCTGATTTGGCGTCAATTCGTGGCCTGTCAGATGACGCCTGCGAAATATGATGCGACACGCCTTACAGTGACGGCTGGAGATTATGAGCTTAAAGCCAGCGGACGAACGCTTAAGTTTGACGGTTGGACGCGCGTACAGACCGCGATTAAGAAGAAAAACGAAGAAGATAGCACTTTACCTCTAGTCGCAGAAGGTGATGTGTTGGCTTTGAATGAGCTTCTGCCTAAACAGCACTTTACTAAGCCGCCAGCACGTTATAGTGAAGCGTCTTTGGTCAAAGAGCTTGAAAAGCGAGGAATTGGTCGACCTTCGACCTATGCCACCATCATCTCAACGATTCAAGATCGTGGTTATGTGAAAGTGGAGAATCGTCGCTTCTATGCCGAGAAGATGGGCGAAATCGTCAGTGAAAGTCTCATTGGTAGCTTTGAAGATCTGATGAGCTACGACTTTACCGCTGGCATGGAGCAAACACTGGATAACGTTGCCCAGGGCCAGCTCGAATGGAAGAAGGTACTCGACAACTTCTATAAAGATCTCACCGCTCAGCTTGAGAAAGCCGAATTGCCGCCGGAAGAAGGTGGCATGCGTCCTAACGAGATGGTACTGACGGATATTGCTTGCCCGACTTGCGGACGTCCTATGGGGATTCGTACCGGTACCACAGGCGTATTCCTTGGGTGTTCGGGTTATGCTTTGCCGCCGAAAGAGCGTTGTAAGACAACCATGAACCTGACGCCGGGTGAAGAAGCGGTCAGTGAAAACAGCGAAGATGCCGAAACCGATGCGCTGCGTGCAAAACACAGATGTGGCGTGTGTGGCACGGCTATGGACAGTTATCTAATCGATGAAAAGCGTAAGCTGCACGTTTGTGGTAACAACCCTATGTGTGGTGGCTATGAGGTTGAGCAGGGGCAGTTTAAGATCAAAGGCTATGAAGGCCCAATTATTGAATGTGATCGTTGCGGCAATGATATGGAGCTGAAGAACGGTCGCTTTGGTAAGTATTTCGGTTGTACCAATAGTGAGTGTAAAAATACTCGCAAGCTGTTAAAAAATGGCGAAGTTGCACCACCGAAGGAAGATCCTATCCATCTACCTGAGCTCAAGTGCACCAAGTCAGACGGTTATTTCGTCTTACGTGATGGAGCGGCTGGCATCTTTATGGCAGCCAGTACTTTCCCTAAATCTCGTGAAACCCGAGCACCTCTGGTAGAGGAGTTGGTCAAATACCGAGATCTGCTTTGGCCGAAATACCAATATTTAGCCGATGCACCAGTGACCGATGATGAAGGTAACAAGGCCTTTGTGCGCTTTAGCCGCAAGACCAAGGAGCAGTATGTTGCCACTGAGGTCGATGGCAAGGCGACGGGTTGGATAGCCAAATATATTGATGGAAAGTGGGTCAGCGAGACGAAAACCAAGGCCAAGCCTAAGGCGAAGAAGAAAGCCTAATCCACAAATAAATAAAAGCCCTAACATTGTTAGGGCTTTTTTGTTGCGACTAATTTAGTGATTCATAATCTGTTGTATTAGGCTAATATAGTTAAGATCATCTTGTTAATCATTAAACTAGGTGATTTTTTATTCACGCGAGTTTCAATGGACACTTGTCAATCAGATGGAGAGAAAAATGAAGACATTAATCATGGCAGTCGGTTTGGGGATGTTAAGCTTAAATGCCTATTCGGCTAGTTGGCAGGTGAGTAATGAGGGATCACGGGTTAATTTTATTTCGATAAAGAAAGGTGATATTGCTGAAGTGCATCATTTTTCCGAAGTCTCGGGTGAGCTGAATGATGCGGGGACTTTTGACTTGTCTATTCCGCTGAGTAGTGTAGTGACCAATGTCGATATCCGCGACCAACGTATGAAAGAGATCTTATTTGAGACGGCGCAGTATCCGGCATTGAAATTGAGTGCAAAAGTTGATGCCAGCCAGATAGAGCAGGCCAGCGTGGGAAGTATAATGTCGATGACCATTGAGGCAAGCATTAGTCTGCATGGACAAAGCCAGACAATACCTGTGATGGTTAGCGTTGCCAAGTTGGCTAAGGATAAGCTGATGGTGGCCAGTGAAGCCCCTCTGGTGGTGAATGCCGCCGACTTTGGTTTTACATCCGGGGTTGAAAAGCTGAGAGAACTGGCAGGCTTATCTTCTATTAGTCTGGCCGTGCCTGTTTCATTTGTATTAACACTAAAGCGTTAAAAACGTGCACTGACAACAAGATTAGCAACAGGATTTATACCATAATGGCGGTATAAACTGGATATTGAGCATGGGCTATACCATGCTCTTAGTTAAGTCGTGTGTTTAGGGCTAAAAATGGTTACTGATAAAGACGGGTACATACATTTAATACAATATCTTACTGAGCATTTAGGACTTTTCGAAGCCTCTGAAGCGGGCGAGATGGGTGGTGAGACTGTGATGGAGTTGTTTGAAGAACAACTTGCGGCGCAGATCATCATGGTGTGTGGTCAAAATCCCTCTTTAACGTTTGCTGAACGTAATATGGTGATCAGAGAGGTCGATGCTATCGTCTATGATTTAGAAGAGATTTTAGCTAAGGTCGCTAACCATAACGCCACGACAGACCAAACTTTGTTTATCACAGAATTTTCTGGCTTGATCAAAAACTTATTCGATCAGGAAATCGCCAAGATGCAGCAAGCGTAAATTTGTAATCAGTAACAGGTGTTTACAACTCATCGCTTGAGAAGATCTCGCTTTATACCTACTGTTAGATTAAATGCCGGGTCCGGAAAATTTTGTTGATGTCAGCAACCTCAATCAGTAAACAACATTTTATTATTTACGCTATTCTCGTGCTGTTTTGGTTCGCGTTTCAACTTTTCAGTGCCAATGCGTTAGCCTTTGGCTGGGGCTTTATTCCTTTTGTTGTTTCATTGCCTTTTGTGCCCTTTATCTTGGTTTGGCTTGGGGTACAATTTATGCGTCATTACAGATATGTCAGATTAGGCCCTAATATTAGCGAGCACCTGACCCATTGCATCTGTACCAGTACTCTATTTTGTCTGTTTGTTTATCATTTTGTCTATTAGCGGCATTGAGTGGGGAGAGGACGATGATCCAATTATTATCAGGATTTGAGGACGATATCGTTGCGGTTAAAGCACAAGGAGTGCTGACTCGCGCCGATTATCAAGATAAATTGGTGCCAGCTATTGAGACTAAGTTACAAGATCACTCAAGCATTAAGCTCTGGTATGAATTTAGTGAAGCATTTGAAGGCTTTTCTGTTGAGACGCTGTGGGATGACGCCAAATTAGGATTCTTTCATTTGACGGATTTTACTCGAGTCGCCATTATCACAGATAAAGAATGGGTTGCTAATACTGCCAAAGTCATGGCCTATATGGCGCCTTGTCCTGTAAAGGTTTTTGCCCGCCAAGATGTCACAGAGGCAATGCAGTGGATAACCGATTGATTTTCAAGCTTTAGGATTACCAATTAAGCCGACGCAGAGTCGGCTTTTGTTTCATCGAATTTAGGAACTTGTATATGTTGAGAATGTTGACCTTAATTGCGCTACTCATGTTGGCGCCGGCTCATGCAGAGCAAAAAGCTGTGATTGGACAAACAGCCAAGATGACGGTTAATGAAGCCGGGCTTGTTTATCAAGCGCGGATCGACACTGGTGCAGGTAACACCTCTTTGCATGCCTATGATCTTGAGATCCAAGGCGGTAGCGCTAAGAAGATGAAAGATAATGTCGGCAAACTGATCTGGTTTACGACTGAAAATGCTGCCGGAGAGCGTAAACGCCTGAGCGCCAAGATAGTGAAAACCTCGACGGTCAGTAATTCGCAAGGCACTGAAACCCGCTATATGGTGGAGATGCATATTGGCTTTGGCGGTGATATTCGCAAGGTTAAGGTTAACCTTAGAGATCGCGGCCACATGGATTATAAACTGCTGATCGGCCGGAACTGGTTAAAAGGTAAATATGTCGTTGATGTGGCGGAGAAGCGCGTAATTGGCGCCATGGCCCCCATTAGTATTCTAGAGACGGGTTTAATCTTTGACACGCGAATCGATACTGGCGCCGTTGAAAACTCACTCCATGCGGTCGACCTTAAGGTAGAGAATGGCGTTGAGGATATGGAGCAGAATGTTGGTAAGATGCTCTATTTTACGACTGCGAATGAGAAAGGCGAGTCTAAACGAGTTCACGCTCGCATCGTTGAAACCTCGCTTATTCGTAATGCTCAAGGTAGCGAGGTGCGTTACATGGTCGAATTAAATGTGGGTGAGCCGGGCCAAGAGTATAAGGTTAAAGTAAACCTCAGGGACCGCTCTAAGATGACGAATAAGCTACTCATTGGCCGTAACTGGTTGCAGGGCCACTACCTGGTTGATGTCGCCTTGTAGGGCAATTTAATTAAGCGAAAATCCCCGATGAGTTTTATTGTCTCATCGGGGATTTTTTATTTTCCTAAAGGTGTAAGCGACAGGTGATCTCTGTGAACTGCTCAGCCTGAGCCTGTATGGTAAGGTCGCCGGAAAAGTGAGCCATCAGCCAGCGATTGATATTCACTAAGGTGCCATGCCCCTGGCCTTGATTGGTAAGGGCATGGGTTAATTTTTCAAGTTCAATGGGGCTGATACCCACACCATTGTCCCTCAAAATGAGAGTGAGCCTTCCCTCTTGGTAGCAGACACGAATAGATAACTGCTTAGGTCTTGGTATCGATTGATGCTCGGGAAAAGCATGCTGAAGGCTGTTATTGATTAATTGATGGCAAAGCACCAAAAAGTGCCAGGGTGAAATGGGCACTGTCAGATGATGGGGGCTATCGATAAGTACCTCTATCTCCAGAGACTGTAGCTGAGGCTGCAGCATGGCGATGAGATCGTGTAAGAAGAGATCGGCCACCGTTGAGCGGATATCGGTAATATCGGCGCTAATCAAAGATTGCCCGTGACGTATGATATCTATTTGGGTTGTTAACACTTCGGCAAATTGTGCTAGATGCGCTTCATCAGCGGCATTGCTATCTAATTGGCGCAGCATGATGAAGATTTGCTCGAGTGCCTGTAGCTCCTGACGCAGTAGTTGATGCAATACTCGAGGTAAGATCTTCTGCTGGGCCAACTCGATCTGTTTTAGCTGCGCTAAGTCTTGGCGCTCCAATCCTTCCGGCACTGCTGTGTGCAGTTTTGCATCTAGCGCCTGTTTCAATTGAGCATTTTGGGATGCTTGCGCCTTAATGGTATCTTCCATCTCCTGTTGTTTGGCTTTTAGGCTGCTGATGTCGACCGCCATGGCGCCCAGCGCAATGACATTACTGTCTTGATCTTTTATCGGATATTTGGTGAGTAGGAAGATGCGTTCACCCTGTACCGTTGGCATAGGTTGTTCAAAGCATTGGGCCTGATCGCTGTCTAAAATAATACGGTCATGGTTGCCGATGATAGCTGCAATATGCTGGGGGTAAAGATCGCTATCGCGGGCACCAATGACCCGGCTGCGCTCTATGCCCATCACTTCACAAAACTTATCATTGACCAGAGAGTAACAGCCGTTGGTGTCCTTGATGCAGATCAGATTTTGTGAGGCGTTGAGCAGGGAGTTGATCAACTCCTTCTTGTTTTCCAGCTCTTGCTGCGCCAGTTGTTGCATGGCCAATTGTTGCTCAAGTGCGAGATTACTGGCATCGAGACTAGCGTATGCGATCTCCAGCTGATTGCTACGGGCAATGAAGGCTTTTGCCAGTTGACTGAGCTCATCGCGACGTTTGTTGGCGTCTAGCTCCAGGCGTCCCAAATCGCCGCTTTTCAGCGCCGAAACGATCTGAAAGATGGGACGGATGAAGAGTTTGTGTTGGAAAATGAAGAGGATTAATAGCGCAAGTAGCTGCGACAGTAATAAAAATGCACCTATCTTAAGCGCGATGGCATTGGCTTGAGAAGAGAGGCTTGATAGTGGGGTGACCAAGATGATCTTCCACTGAGTTTGAGCCATGGTCAGAATAGACACCAGCACTGGCTCGTTAAACAGGGGATCGCTGTCAAGCTCCAAGGTGACGATTGGCTCCTTATTGTGATTAGCCTGTATCGCGCCATTGATCAGGGTACTCAGTCGTGTTCTTTCCTCCCTTGGGGTAAGGGCCAGTAATGTTTCCAGCTGATCGGGTCGGTAGGCCGGATTGTCCTTCATCTGCGTGGCAAAGGCTTGATCCATCTGTTCAATGCTTGTCTGTACAGCCTTTAGCTGAGGATATCGCTGCACGAGTTTGGTGAGGGGCTGTCCCAGCATGTCTCCTTGATTATCCGCACTGTCATCGAATGGATCGGCCAGGAGATTGTTATAACTGTCTAAAGCGAGAATGTAGCCCTTAGAGAGTGGATTCTGATCAGAAAAATGAAAACGTTTGTCTAAACCGCTCAAGGCGATATCCACAGTGGCGACACCGATAAAGCTATGAGCTGCTCGCATTGGCACCGAAGCTGTGAGCATGACTTCTTGGGTATAGGGATCTACGTAGGATTTTGACCAGTGGATATGTTCATCTTGAAAATATTTGGCAGGTAAGTACCAGAAGGCTTGATGGTAGCCAGGATCCTCGTCATTGTTGTAACTGTCCAGAAATTGAAATTCATTGTGTTCATTTCTCGCCCAGAAGAAGCTATTGCGCGCTTGCTCTTTGCCAAACATACCTGGTTCTGGCCAGATCCCTCCACCGGCGATCAGTTGATGACGCTGGCCAATATCCAGCAATGAGGGAACAAGCTGCCTGATGATCTCATCTTGTCCGCGGTAGGTTTCGCCGACAATGGCAATAGAGTTGGCCAGGGTCTCAATTTTCGAGGTAACTTGCTGCAGCTGTTCTATCACTGCCAGGCCATAGTTTTGACTTAAGGAGAGTTGAGTATCCATATGGTGTTTCTTCTCAGTAGAGAAGATTAACCAGATGCTGGATATGATGATCAGCGCCGCGACCACAAATTGGATGATGGTGAATTTAAAGGTAAGGCTATTTTTCCATTGGGTATTTAATGAGCTGGCCTTGTCTTTGTAATTGTCGACCATATGGTGGCGCGATCCGTTCATTAACGAGTGATAGCTCAAGATTAAATCAAAACAAGGCAGGTTTAAACTCTTGTGAGTGCTGCTTAGGGCAGATAACTACTACCCTAAGCAGTTAAGACGACTAGATTTTTAATCCAACGAGCAGTTGGTCGAGCTGTTCCGCCGTGGCGTGCAGTTCATCACAGCCAGAGACTGACTGATTCGCTGACTGCTCGACGTCGTGAGACTGGTTGCGGATCTCCATCAGATTTGTCGCTATCTCGTTGGCGACCGCCGATTGCTCTTCGGCTGAGGTGGCGATGAGTACGCTCATCTCGTAGACCCGTTCGCTGTGATGGGCGATGGCTTTAAGATCTTCTCCTGTCTCAAGTACGTGTTGTTTACCATCTTGCGCCTTTTCAACCGTGCGCTTCATCACTTGGGTAAGGGCTTGAGAACCGCTTTGCAGCGCTTCAATCATGGCTTTAATCTCGACGGTAGCGGCCTGGGTACGACCCGCTAAGGTTCTCACTTCATCGGCGACTACGGCAAAGCCACGGCCTTGCTCGCCCGCGCGGGCTGCCTCGATAGCGGCGTTGAGGGCCAAAAGGTTGGTTTGTTCAGAGATGGCATTGATGGTGGTCACCACCTCATCGATCTTGGCGGCGTTGTCGTTAAGGGTGTTGACCGCTGATGATGCCTCACCAATCTCGTTGGTGAGATCGCCAATCGCTTCTACCGTGGTGGCGATATCCTTCGAGCCCGCCTCAACCTGTTGATTGGCTTCTTGGGTCTCGCTAGAAGATTGTTCGGCGTTGCGGGCCACCTCTTTCACCGCGGCGGTCATCTCTTCCATAGCCGTGGCCAAGGAGTCCAGATGTTGACGTTGTTCGGCTGCCAGACTCTGTCCCTCTTGGGCTGTTTGCCTAAATGCCTGTACAACGGTGCGTATTTGACTGCTGGCCTGAGTCATGCGGGTCACCAGCTGGTGTTGGCGCTCGACTAAGGTATCTATGCTTACCGCTAAAATACTGAACTCGTCTTTAACCTCGAAGAAATTTAGCCGACCGGTGAGATCGCCATCGGCGGCGCGCTTTAATGCCATTACATTGGTGTACAGGGCACCACCAACAAACGTAGAGATATAATAGCTGCTGATGAGGATAACCAAGATCAGGGTTACCAGGCTGATGATTACTATGTTTTGCGCCGAGCTCAGCACCTTGTCGAGCTCGCTGACTTGAGTCTTGGCGACCAAGCCTGTGTTTGACGCTTGGCTAAAAGCTTGTATCGCCTCGCCATTTACCATGGTGCCGCCACCATTATCAACCAGGCGGGCAGCGTCTTGGCGCAGCGATTGTTTGGTTTCGGCAAAACCGGTATTTATGAGTGCCTGTTGGTAGTTGTCAGCCTGGGTTTTGGGGACATACTGCTGACTAAGGTCAATTAATGCCACCATCTTTTGGGCGTCGGCCAGGGCGCTTTGTTGATGGCTCTGTTTAAGCTGGCTGTTGAATTGGCCGTAAAGGATATAGGAAAGCCCCATGAGGGTGATGATGGGGATAATGGCAAGTATGGTGAACTTGGTTTTCAGGGTCATATGGATAAGATATTGATCTATCCATCGAAATTTCACTTCTCTCATAGCTATTCTCTGTCGCCTTAGGGATATGATCACCTTATCGGATGCTGGACAGCATTTCTGAATGACAAAATGTCGTTAAGGCGCTTGTTTGTTGTTTATTTGTACTGAGGTGTTGTCGTTATTGCTAAATAAGTTAACGCTCAAGTTTACATCCTCAACCCTGTGGCGGCGAATCAAAATTACATTTTGGGCTGGCTTTTTAATCGATATTAGATTGCCTAGCCGATGGGTGAGTCTTTTCTCACGGATTTCGTTAGAAAAATACCAAATAAGCCCTAGTCAAATCCCTTGTGGTCACGTAAAATTTGTCTCTTTTTCTATTTTCGTAAAGATAAATAGTCAGCATATAGAAAGTCTTGGCTTCCACCTTGGGAGCAGGCGTACTGGAAGAGATGATGTCAGAGTTAACAGAAATCGTAGAACAGGCCTTGCAGGCGATCGAAGGGACAGATGATCTGAAAACCCTCGATGAGCTTCGTGTCGATTACCTGGGTAAGAAGGGTAAGATCACCGACATGATGAAGATGATGGGTAAGCTTAGCGCAGAAGAGAAGCCTGCTTTTGGCCAGGCGGTTAACCAGGCTAAGCAAGCGGTACAACAAAAGCTGTCAGAGCGTATTGAGGGACTCAAAGCCCTCGAGCTGGAAGCGAAATTGAGCGCGGAAAGCATAGACGTTACTCTGCCGGGACGTCGTATCGACAATGGTGGCCTGCACCCAGTGACCCGCACCATCGAACGTATTGAAACCTTCTTTGGTGAGCTCGGATTTAGCGTAAAGCAGGGGCCAGAGATCGAGGACGATTTCCATAATTTCGATGCGCTGAATATTTCTGAGCATCACCCAGCTCGTGCCGATCACGATACTTTTTATTTTAATCCTAAGTTGATGCTGCGTACCCAGACCTCGGGCGTGCAGATCCGCACCATGGAAACGGAAAAGCCGCCGCTGCGTATCATCTCTCCGGGCCGCGTTTACCGTAATGATTATGATCAGACTCATACACCTATGTTCCACCAGGTGGAAGGGTTGTTTGTCGATGAAAATGTTAACTTCGCCGAGTTAAAAGGGATCTTGCACGATTTCCTGCGTAACTTCTTCGAAGAAGATCTACAAGTTCGCTTCCGTCCCTCTTATTTCCCGTTCACTGAGCCTTCGGCGGAAGTGGATGTGATGGGTAAAAACGGCAAGTGGTTAGAAGTATTGGGTTGCGGCATGGTTCATCCTAATGTGCTGCGCAGCGTCGGTATCGATCCTGAAAAGTATCAAGGCTTTGCCTTCGGTATGGGGGTTGAACGTCTCTCAATGCTGCGTTATGGGGTGAATGACTTGCGTTCATTCTTCGAAAACGACCTACGTTTTCTTAAGCAATTCAAATAACGGAGCGAGTAAAAATGAAATTTAGTGAATCTTGGCTTCGTGAGTGGGTCAATCCAAGTATTAGCCGTGATGAGTTATCGCATCAGATCACCATGGCGGGTTTAGAAGTCGATGGTGTTGATGCTGTCGCAGGTGAATTTTCCGGCGTCATCGTAGGTGAAGTGGTCGAGTGTGGTCAGCACCCAGATGCTGACAAATTACGAGTGACCAAAATCAATGTGGGTCAAGATGAGTTGATCGATATTGTCTGCGGTGCACCAAATTGCCGTCAAGGTCTGAAAGTGGCTGTGGCCATGGTAGGCGCCGTGTTACCGGGCGACTTTAAGATTAAGAAAGCCAAGTTACGTGGTCAGCCCTCATTTGGCATGTTGTGTTCATATGGTGAGCTGGGAATCGATATTGAGAGCGATGGCATCATTGAGCTGCCACTCGATGCACCTATTGGTCAGGATGTGCGTGAATATCTGGATCTTGATGATGCGGTGATTGACGTCGACCTGACGGCCAACCGCGCCGATTGTCTCGGCATGGTGGGCCTGGCCCGTGAAGTGGGTGTACTTAACCGTCAAACGGTTGTTGCGCCGACTTGGGATGCGGTAACGCCTAGCATTGATGCTGCTATCGAGATTGATAACCAGGCGCCAAGTGCTTGTCCACGCTACCTGGGCCGAGTCGTTAAGAATGTTAACGTCAAGGCGCAGTCACCACTTTGGATGCAGGAAAAACTGCGTCGCAGCGGTATCCGCTCAATCGATCCTATTGTCGATATTACTAACTATGTGTTGATTGAGTTTGGCCAGCCGATGCACGCCTTCGACTTGGCTAAAATTGACGGTCAAATCAAGATTCGTCTGGGTGATGGTGAGGAGAAGCTGACACTGCTTGACGGCAATGAAGTAACAGTGCCAGCAGATACCCTAGTGATCGCCGATAACAGCCAGCCATTGGCCTTAGCGGGCGTATTTGGCGGTGAATACTCAGGCGTCACCAGCGAGACACAAGATATCCTGCTAGAGTGTGCTTTCTTTGCACCTTTGGCCATTATGGGTAAATCTCGCCGTTTAGGTCTGCACACAGACTCATCACACCGTTTTGAGCGCGGCGTCGACCCTGAACTACAGCATAAGGTGATGGACAGAGCCACACGTCTTGTGCTGCAGATCTGCGGTGGTGAAGCCGGCCCCGTTGTTGAGTCAAAGTCTGATGAGCATCTGCCAAAGCCTGCTAGTATTCTGCTGCGTCGCAGCAAGCTGGATCGCGTACTTGGTCATCATATTGCTGATGCCGATGTTACCGAGATCCTGGAACGCCTGGGCTTTAGCGTATCTCGCGTCGACGATAACTGGCAGGTGACGACGGCGACTTATCGTTTCGATATGGCGATCGAAGAAGATCTAATCGAAGAAGTTGCCCGCATCTATGGTTACAACAATATTCCTAATGTAGCGCCAGTAGCAGCTCTTAGCATGCCGTTGCACAACGAGGCCGATATCGACCTTAAGCGTGTGCGCGCCATGATGGTCGCTCGCGGTTTCCAAGAGGCTGTTACTTATAGCTTTGTCGATCCTAAGCTGCAACAACTGGTTCATCCAGGCGTTGATGCCATGATATTGCCAAATCCTATCTCGGTTGAGATGTCGGCAATGCGCTTGTCTATGTTCACTGGTCTGTTGACAGCAGTCGGTTACAACCAGAGTCGTCAGCAGGGGCGTGTGCGTCTGTTTGAAACGGGTCTGCGTTTTGTACCTGATGAGAAAGCAGAATCTGGTGTGCGTCAACAAGCCATGCTAGGTGCGGTCATTTCGGGTAACCAAAATGACGAACATTGGTCGATGGAATCAAAAACGGTTGACTTTTTTGACCTTAAGGGCGATCTGGAAGCCATTATCGGCTTGACAGTTTCTGAGGATGAATTTACTTTTAAAAAAGCATCTCATCCGGCGCTTCATCCGGGGCAATGTGCTGAAATCTTAAGAAATGATCGTGTAATTGGTGTCATTGGTGCCGTTCATCCGAGCCTTGAAAAGCCCTTTGGCTTAAATGGTAAAACGATTGTGTTTGAGCTCGAATTAGACGCCTTATTGCACGCAAGTTTGCCGCAAGCCCAGACTGTGTCTAAGTTTCCAGCAAACCGACGTGACATAGCCATCTTAGTTGATGAAGATGTCTCGGCAGGAAAAGTTGTAAATTTGATAAGAAAAGTTGGCGAAAATCAGTTGGTTGGCTTAAACTTGTTCGATGTATACCAAGGTAAAGGTGTTGAACCAGGTAAAAAGAGTCTGGCGATAGCACTTACACTACAAGACAACACTCGTACACTTGAAGAGAAAGAAATTGCTGAGATGGTTGAAAAGGTAGTTTCTGAACTCAAGACCGAGTTCAACGCATTGTTGAGGGATTAAAAGTATGGCACTTACCAAAGCCGAAATGGCAGAACATCTTTTTGAAACGCTTGGTATTAACAAGCGAGTTGCTAAAGAGATGGTTGAGGCGTTTTTCGAAGAAATTCGTCAAGCTCTCGAGAACGGTGAGCAGGTCAAGTTATCTGGCTTTGGCAACTTTGACCTAAGGGACAAAAATCAAAGACCGGGTCGTAACCCTAAAACAGGCGAGGATATCCCAATTTCGGCTCGCCGCGTGGTGACTTTCCGCCCGGGACAAAAGCTAAAGAGTCGTGTTGAAGAGGCTAACGCCGGTAAGTAATCCGACTCGATAAGATTGAGAAGGCCACTCCTTGAGTGGCTTTTTCTGTTTCTTTTGAATTGATTATTTGTTGTTAAGGCCTATGTGTCGTCACAGGCACTGGATGAGTAAGAGGTTGTACTCTTGTCTAGAGAATCCATATCTAAAAAAACCATGTCTAAAAAGCCGAAGTATTTCGATCGCCGCTTTCGCGCGGAACTATTACACCCCAAGTATTGGCTAACCTGGTTTGCCATCGGCATTTTAGTGGTGTTTGGCTTAATGCCAGCTTGGCTTAGAGATCCCATCGCACGTTTGTTGGCGCGTTTGGTTAAAAAGATAGCCAAGAAGCCGTTAAAGGTGGCCAGGGCCAATCTTAACGCCTGTTTTCCGAAGATGTCTGAGGTTGAGGTTAATAAACTGCTCGATGAAAATATCGAGAATTTTGTGATGATCTTGCTCGCTCAGTCGGAACTCCTGCTGCGATCTAACGCCCATCTGCGGCGCCGCGTAGAGCTTGAGGGGTTTGAGCATGTGCAGCGCGCCCGAGATGCGGGGCAACCGGTGATTTTTATTATGCCTCATGTGTGGGGCATAGAGTATGCTGGGCTGCGTTTAAATATTGAACTTCCTATGGTTTCAATGGCCAAGGCGCATCGCAATAAGTTGTTCGATTGGTTTAACAACCGCATGCGCAGCTCTAAGGGTGGCAACATCTACATGCGTGAGGCGGGCATTCGTGCGCTGCTGTCTGAGTTGAAAAACGATAACAGCTTCTTCTACCTACCCGATGAAGACTTAGGGCCAGAAAAAAGCGTCTTCGCGCCGTTTCTCGGAACGGTTAAGGCCACTTTACCTGTCGTGGGGCGTCTAGCCTCGGCGGGAAATGCCCAAGTGATGCCGGTGAAGATTGGCTATGATCAGAATAAACGCAAGTATCTGTTAACCGTATTGCCGCCTATTTCACCCGATGAGATGCAGGGTAAGGAGAATGAGGCGTTAGCTCTTAATCGCGCCGTTGAGCAAGTGATCAACGCCTATCCAGAGCAGTACATGTGGTTCCTGAAACTGCTGCGGACCCGCCCTCCGGGTGAGCCATCTATCTATTGATTGCTATAAAGAAAGGCCACATCCTTTATGGGATGTGGCCTTTTAATCTTTCTGGTAAGTGCTAATCAAACCAAGTCGATTGACCAGCGCTCGTCACTAAATTTTATCAGTCTTGGATCAGCTGATATTCATTGCGCAGAATATCGATGATCTCCTGGCGAGGATTGTCGCTTAAGTTTAGCTTCTTACCAATAATGGTCTCGGCGATACCCACATAGGTGTTAGAGATATCCATCATCACTTCGGTCGGCAGCTTGTTATCTTTGGCCAGGGCAAAACGCTCAGGCATACGCTCTTTGTTCAGCAGGATATCGGGATCCGGGAAGTGGTTTAGCAGCCACTGTCTGAAACCTTCTTTCGATTTTTCGATGATCTTGCCGTTACGACGAGCTTCGCCGTCCCAGATGCGTGATGAGTCAGGGGTACCCACTTCATCCATGTAGATCAGTTTTTCATTGCCATCGGCGCCTTTGACATAACCAAATTCAAACTTGGTGTCGACAAAGATCTGATCTTGCTCGGCCAGAGCCTCGCTAATCACGGCAAAGCCTTCTTTTAACAGCTTTTCGTACAGGTCGATATCGTCTTTGCTGTGGAAGTTAAAGCCTTCGAGGTGACGCTCAAGATCGGCGCGAGAGACGTTCACATCATCTGCTTCGGGTACGCCTTCAAGACCTGTCAGTACGCCCTTAGTGGATGGGGTGATCAGCACTTCTTCAAGCTTCTGATCTTTCTCTAAGCCTTCAGGTAGTGTGATACCGCAAAAATCGCGCTCGCCTTTGCTGTAGGCGCGCCACATAGAGCCAGTAATATATTGTCTGGCGATCGCTTCAACCATTACAGGCTGCGCTTTTTGAACAATCCACACAAATGGATGTGGCACATCCAGGATATGGCTGTCAGCGAGACCTTTTTCCTTAAATAACTTGAACCAATGGTTTGAAATGGCATTAAGCGCCGCGCCTTTACCTGGCACGCCATTGAGGCCATTTTCACCCTGCCAGATGCAGTCAAAGGCTGAGATACGGTCACTGATCACCATGATGGCCAGTGGTGTATCGGCAGGAACATCATAACCCTTCTGCTGGATAAGACGTGCACTGTCTTCTGCGGTTAACCAATATACGCTGCGGACTTTACCTGAATGTACCGGCTTATCGGTACGGATAGGCAGGTCGTCATTAACGGCTAAAACTTTGTTTGATTGATTCATAGGGTATTATTTTTTATGTGTAATGTTAGAGGAAGAAATTACCGCGAAATTGTAGCAGAACTGCCAATGGACAACAGCTATTTCCGTTTAATTCTTTTCGTGAAAACAGAGTGTTCTCAATTATGTTGAATCCTCAAGCAGGAGATTAAGGAAAATGGCAACAAGCCATACTTTAGAACAAGTCTTAGCGTAACGAAGGCGCATTTATTGCGCCTTTTCATGGTTACTAATTAGTTATATTAAAACGCGTTGGTCATTTAACCACTGCGCTGTGGCGCTCTTGTAAATTGGCGGTGATCGCTTCAAGGCTGAGGTCTTGATCTTCCAGCAGTACCAAGAGGTGATAGAGGAGATCTGATGCCTCGTTAACCAATTCCTCTTTGTCATGGGTGGCTGCGGCCAGAGCCGTTTCCAGCCCCTCTTCGCCAACTTTTTGGGCGATGCGTTTAGTGCCGCGCTCGAACAGGTGAGCCGTGTAGCTGCTCTTGGCATCTTGCCCCTTGCGGGATTTGATGAGTTTAGCCAAGTTGTCGATAAAGGGGTGGGCTTCGCCATCTGGCCAGCAGCTTTCCCGTTCGAGGTGACAAGTGGGACCATTGGGGATCACCTGTACCAGCAGGCTGTCGTTGTCGCAGTCGCTGTCGATGGCGACCAAGTCTAAGGTGTTGCCTGAAGTCTCGCCTTTGGTCCACAGGCGCTGTTTACTGCGGCTGAAAAAGGTAACTTTGCCGCTTGCTAGGGTGTGAGCCAGCGCGGCCTTGTCCATATAACCCAGCATCAAGACTTTTCCGCTGAGGTGGTTCTGCACCACGGCGGGCACTAATCCCTGTTGCTTTTCCCAATCTAAACTGTCGAAATCTTCTACGTTTTTCATTTTTAATCCTTGAGCATGATGGCACCCCTACAGGCGCATCTGAATACCCTTATCTTGTAGATAACGCTTAAGCGCCTGAATGTCTATGATGCCTTTATGAAACACACTTGCCGCCAGGGCCGCATCGACCTTTGCCGCCGCAAACACCTCATAAAAGTGTGCCATGGTACCGGCGCCGCCCGAAGCGATAAGCGGTACGTCACAGATAGCGCGCACCATGCTGAGCTGCTTGATGTCGTAGCCTTGTCTCACACCATCTTGGTTCATCACATTGAGCACTATCTCGCCGCAGCCGCGTTTTTGTACTTCTTCCACCCAGTCCTGGGTGTACCATTGGGTATCTTTAGTGGCGGCTTCGTCACCGGTAAACTGTTTCACCTTGTAGCTGTTGGTGTCAGCATCATAGTAAGAGTCTATGCCTATCACGATACATTGGCGGCCAAACTCATCTTGTAGGCGGTCGATCAGGCTGGGATCGCTGAGCGCCGGTGAGTTGATGGAGATCTTATCGGCGCCAAAGGCCAGCTTCTCCCGCGCCTGCTCGATACTCTTGATGCCACCGGCGACGCAGAAAGGGATATCTATCTGCTCGGCGACGCGGCTGACCCAGCTTTTATCGACAACTCTGTCGTGGGCACTGGCAGTGATGTCGTAAAACACCAGCTCATCGGCGCCCTCTAAGGCGTATCTGGCGGCAAGTGGCACGATATCACCGACGACCTCATGGTTACGAAACTGCACGCCCTTAACGACCTTGCCGTCGCGAACATCCAGACAGGGGACTATGCGTTTGGCCAGCATGCGATCGCCTCCTTCACGTTAAAGTTATTGATCAGTAGCGCCTTGCCTATAATGATGCCACTGGCGCCGCTATCGCGCACTGCGGCCACATCTTCTAAGGAGGCAATGCCGCCCGAGGCCTGCCAGGCGATATCGGGGTAACGCTGGGCAATCTCTTGATATAACTCGGTATTGCTGCCCTGAAGTGTGCCGTCACGGCTGATGTCGGTCACCAGAGCATGCTTAAGACCATAGGGGGCAAAGGCAGCCACCAGAGATTCCAGCGTCTTACCGCCGCCGCTTTGCCAACCCGATACGGCCACTATCTTCTCACCGGCCTCGTTGATGTTGACATCCAGCGCCAGACAGATGGCGTCGCTGCCGTAGGTCTTGAGCCAGCCCTGTACTAACTCGGGCTGTTTCACGGCCAGAGATCCAATCACCACCCTTTTGACACCGAGCTCTAACAGCTCTTTGACCTGGACTTCGCTGCGAATACCGCCGCCAACCTGAATGTTGGCCTCCAATCCGTTCACCAGATCACCAATCAGCTGAGTCTGACGCTTATCGGGATCTTTGGCGCCGGTCAGGTCGACAATGTGTAGCCAGGTCGCGCCCTGTGCTTGATAGGATTGCAGCTGCGCCAGGGGACTGTGGTCGAAGGTAGTCTGCTGGGCATAATCGCCCTGATAGAGACGCACCACCTGGCCGTCAATAAGATCGATTGCTGGGATGATCATTGGGCCTTCTCCTTAGCAAAGGTGTTTTTGTCCATCTTCATAAAGTTCTTCAAGATAGTGGCGCCAACGGCAGCACTCTTTTCAGGGTGGAACTGCACCCCCATAAAGTTGTCTTGGGCGATGGCGGCGCTAAAAGACTCACCATAGTCACAGCTGGCGATGGTGAAGTCGCCAAGGGGCGCGCGGTAGCTGTGGACAAAATAGACATAACTACCAGCTGCAACACCCTCAAAAAGCGGGTGCTCGCTCGGGGTTATCTGATTCCAGCCCATATGAGGCAGGGGCAGTCCTTCAGCATCGAGTTGTTCGATATGGGTGTCGATCAGGCCAAGGCATCGGCAGTCTTGACGCTTATTCTCGTTACTCTTGTTGTTTCCATCTTCGGCAATATAGCCGCCGCGCTCCTGTGAGCTTAGCGTCAGCATCTGCATGCCGAGACAGACGCCCAGTACAGGTTGAGTGAGCGACACTAAGGTGTCGATCAGCTGTTTGTCGCTCAGTGCCGCCATCGCCGCCTTGGCAGTGCCGACGCCGGGCAGTACTACTCGAGTCGCCGCCTTGATCTTGTCGATATCGTCACTGACTTCCACCTCGGCGCCAATCCGCTCGAAGGCGTAGCGCACCGAGCTTAAGTTAGCGCAGCCGGTATCGACTATGATGGTCGTGTCTTGTGTCATGGTTATAACACCCCTTTACTGGATGGCAGGGCATCGCCCTCAATCTTCACCGCTTGGCGCAATGTACGCCCCAGGACCTTAAACAGACTTTCCACCTTGTGATGATCATTGTCTCCCTGCGTCGAGAGGTGCAGGGTACAGCGCAGCCCATCGGCGAAGGAGCGGAAGAAGTGTGGCACCATTTCGGTGGCCATCTCGCCTACCATCTCGCGCTCAAGTTGGCCTTCAAATTTAATGAAGGGGCGACCTGAGAGGTCCAGTAAACAACTGGCGCTGGCTTCATCCATAGGGATGCTAAAGCCAAAGCGGGCTATGCCGCACTTGTCGCCCAGCGCCTGTCTGAGGGCGTCACCTATGGCCAGCGCCGTATCTTCGACGCTGTGATGATCGTCTATCTCAAGATCGCCATCGACCTTCACATCCATCTTGAAATTACCGTGGGTAGCAATTTGATCTAACATGTGGTCGAAGAAACCTATGCCGGTATTTATGGCGCTTTTCTGCTGACTGTCGAGATCCACTGTCACCTTGATATCGGTTTCCTTGGTGGTGCGCACGACGGTCGCGATGCGGTTGCCCCCAAGCAGTTGTTCGGCAATGGCATCCCAATTCAAGGATTCGCGATTGTACTGTATACCCGTTATGCCCATGGCTTCGGCGAGGCCAAGGTCTGTCTCTCTGTCACCAATGACTGCCGATTGAGTAAAGTCGACCCGTCCCTCGGTGAGGTAGGATTTGACCAGGCCAAGTTTGGGCTTGCGGCAGCTGCAATTTTCGTCGTCGAAGTGCGGACAGATGAGCACCTCATCAAACTTTACGCCCTGACTGTTGAAGATCTGCATCATCATATTTTGCGGCGCATCGAAATCATCCTTGGGAAAGGAGGGGGTGCCCAGGCCATCTTGATTACTGACCATCACCAGTCGATAGCCTGCAGTTTGCAACTTGAGTAGCGCAGGGATCACCTGAGGTTCAAACACCAACTTGGCCAGGCTGTCTACTTGCTTGTCGGTAACCGGCTCTTCGATCAGTGTGCCATCGCGGTCGATAAAGAGGATTTTCTGTTTCATCGTTGTTCTACCTTAAATGCTATTTATTCTTTTCTGGTTACACTGCAGGCGCGAGTAGGGCGATTAGCGTGTCGGTTTGGGCGTCGCTGGTAAAGCTAAAACGGATCGCATCGGCCAGGGCCGGATCTTTGTAAGCGCGGGCCACCACGCCAGCCTGTTTCAGCCGCGCTTGTACCTCACTGACCAGAGTCTCGTTTCCTTGACCGCTGTCTTGGTCACCAAAGTAGGCCAGCACAAAATTGCCATAGGCGGGCAGGACGCGCGCGCCCGCGGCGGTTAAGGCATTAGCGAGTCGTTGACCATTGGCTTTGAGCTGCGCCACCTGGGTTTGCATCTTGGCGATCCCTTGCTCGCTTAGTGCGTCAATGGCGAGTTTGGCGACCGGCAGCGGCACTGGATAGGGGGCAATTACCCGCATCACCATCTCGATGATCTTAGGGTTTGCCAGCATAAAGCCGCAGCGGGCGCCTGCCAGAGCAAAGGCTTTTGACAGGGTGCGCAGCACCACCAGGTTGTCATACTTATCGAGCAGACTTGCCATGCTGTAGTTGGGACAAAACTCGATATAGGCCTCATCGACGACCACCAGAGTTTCGGGCAGCGCCGCTACAACAGTCTCTATCACTTGCGGGGCTATGACTGTGCCGGTTGGGTTATTGGGATTGCAGATAAACACCAGCTTGGCGTCGCCGACCTGACTGCCAAGCTCTGTTGGCAGCTGATATTCACTGTCTAAGCGCAGCGCCTTGACGCCGACGTTAAAGGTCTGGGCACTGATGGCATACATGCCATAGGTGGGGCCAAAGCAGGCGATACTGTCGCGCCCAGGGATACAAAAGGTGCGGATCAGCAACTCTATCGCTTCATCGGCGCCGCGACTGCTGAGCACCTGTTGATTACTTACGCCCGCATACTCTGCGTAGCGCTGAATAAGCTCAGGTGGCTGGCACTCCGGGTAACGATTCAAGCCCTCTATGTCGCTGTTATTAAAAGGCGACTCGTTGGCATTGATCCAAATTTGTCCCTCTCCGCCGATGCGGCGGGCCGATTGGTAGGGCTCAAGGGTCAACAGCTCGGGTCTCGCGAGGCGCTCGGCAAGAGACAGATTTTTTATACTCATCTTATTTCTCCTCGCTAGCCAGCGTCGCAAGGCGCACGGCAATGGCATTTCTGTGGGCGTCGAGCTGCTCAGCACTGGCCAGTGTCATCACACATTGGCCTAAGCCCAGTAGGCCTTCGGCGCTGAGTTCTTGCACCGTGAAGCGGCGACAAAAATCAGCTAATGACAAACTTGAGACGGCGCGGCTGTAGCCATAGGTCGGCAGCACATGGTTGGTACCGCTGGCGTAATCGCCAACAGACTCTGGCGTGTAGGCGCCGAGAAACACAGAGCCGGCGGCGCGAATATTGTTAAGTATCTGCCGTGGGGCCTGGGTTTGAATGATCAAGTGTTCAGGGCCATAGAGGTTGGAAACCTCGGCGGCCTGGGCCATATCCTTAACCAGCAGAGTGCGACTGGCGCTGAGGGCCTGGGTGGCAATATCAACCCTTGGTAACTTGGCCAGCTGCTCAACAAGGCTTAGGTTGACGGCGTCTGCCAATGCCTGGCTGTCGGTCACCAGCATCACCTGAGAATCTGGGCCGTGCTCGGCCTGGGAGAGTAGATCGGCGGCGATAAAGTCGGGGTTCGCGGCGCTGTCTGTGATCACCAACACCTCTGAGGGGCCGGCGGGCATGTCGATGCTGACCACGGTGCGACTGTCCTGGGCCACCAGGCGTTTAGCTTCGGTGACATAACGATTACCGGGACCGAAGATCTTATCTACGGCAGGCACTGATTCTGTGCCAAGCGCAAGAGCAGCGATCGCCTGTGCACCACCAATTTGATAGATGTCAGTAATGCCACAGGTTTTGGCGGCGTAGACGATGACATCATCGATTGGCGGCGGGCTGACCAATACCCGCTGCTGACAACCAGCTATCTTGGCGGGCAGGGCTAACATGAGCACGGTAGAGATCAGCGGCGCGCTGCCACCAGGAATATAGAGGCCGACCTTTTCAATAGGTTCGCTTCGCAGCTCACAGCGGACCCCGCCTTGGGTCTCAAGATCGATGGCTTTAAACGCCTGGGCCTGGTGAAAGGTTTCTATGTTCGCCTTGGCCTGTTCGATGGCAGCTTTTATCTGCTCATCGACTTTAGCGGCAGCGGCTTCAATCGCCTCATCGCTAAGGCGCAGGGTGTCGAGGGTCACCTTGTCGAACTGCTCAGAGAAAGCTTTTAGCGCAGCGTCGCCCTGACTTGCCACCTGATCGATGATCCCCTTGACCTGCTGCTCTAGATTGGTATCGCCAATCAGTGGCGAGCGGGACAGAGCTTGGCGTTTGGCGTCGTTATCGAGTGCCTGCCAGTCGAGGCACTGCATTACTGTTTGTGTCGTCATAAGATCAACCCATCATCTTTTCGATTGGCATCACCAGAATCGAGCTGGCTCCCAGTTGTGTTAAGGCCTCCATGGTATCCCAGAAGAGGTCTTCACTGCTGACGGCGTGAATCGCTACGCGGTTGGTGTCATCGTTCAGTGGCAGTACGGTTGGGTTCTCGGCGCCGGGCAGTAGGGCGACTATTTGATCCAGTGTTTCGGTCGGGGCGTGTAGCAGGATATATTTGCTCTCCTTGGCACGTACCACACCGTTGATGCGAGAGAGAATTTTGTCGATGAGCGCCTGTTTGGCCTCGCTCTGCTCCTGAGTCGATTGGATGATGCAGGCCATAGAGCGATAGATCACTTCGGTTTCATACAGACCATTGGCTTCCAGTGTTGCGCCGGTGGAGACCAGATCGCAGATGCCGTCAGCCAGACCCGCACGAGGCGCGACTTCGACCGATCCTTTGAGCATACAGTCACGATAGCTGATCCCTTTCTCCTGCATGTAACGGCGCAGCAGGTTAGGGTAGGAGGTGGCGATGCGCAGTCCCTCGAGTGAACCTGCGTCCTGGTAAGCAAATTCGGTCGGTACGGCCAGTGACAGACGGCAGGCACCGAAGTCCAGCTGGCGTAGCTTGAGGCACTCGCTGGGTTTGTTCAGGGTTTGACGCTCGATCTGCTCCTCTTCGAGCACGTTCTCGCCTATGATGCCAAGGTCAACTACGCCGTCCATCACCAGGCCAGGAATGTCGTCGTCACGGACCCTTAAAAGGTCGATAGGCATGTTGTCAGAGTGGGCGATGAGGCGCTGTTCGTTGACGTTAAACTTGATACCGCAGCTCTTGAGTAGCTTCTGCGATTCTTTTGACAGGCGGCCGGATTTTTGAATGGCGATGCGTAATCGGTTTGACTCTGACATTGGATGATTCCTCATTTGTTGATTCAGTAAAATTGTTTAAATCTTTTTAAAACAAAATCTTAAGCTAGAAACTAAAAACCCCCGGAATTCCTTCCAGGGGTTTTAGATCGCTATTGAATCAACCGCCAGAAGGAAATAGTCCTCCGGCAGTAAGCATCCGAAGGCTACCGCATATGATGGTGATGATGGATAGTATTCAAACGCTGTGTCATGTTCTGTCTTCTCTCGCTGTGTGCGTATCTGCTTGGCAGCTTGTCTGCCCTAAGTTGTATTTAAACTAATCAAGTTTGCCTGGGTATGCAAGTGCTAATTTGTGTGGGTTGAAAATTATTCAACTAAGCCTATGCCGTCGCACTGAGAATCTCTGGTAATGGCTAAACATTTTGTGGCTTGTGCTGGTGACGAAAATACGCATAATGCCTGAATGAATTTACAAAGCGTATCCCTTCGTTGAACAAGCAACTGACCCAGGACGTACAGCAGGTATTTGCCCAAGATGGCAGCCTAAGCCGTCATATCGGCGGCTACAGTTGTCGTGCCCAACAGCAAACGATGGCCACTCAGGTCAGCGAGGCGCTGTTAAAGGGAGAGAACCTGGTGGTCGAGGCTGGCACAGGGGTGGGTAAGACCTATGCCTATCTGGTGCCGGCGCTGCTCAGTGGCAAGCAGGTCATCGTCAGTACCGGCAGTAAAAACCTGCAGGAGCAGCTGTTTTTTAAAGATCTGCCCGCATTGCTTAATATCCTGGGGATTCGTCCTAAGGTGGCGCTGCTTAAGGGGCGCAGTAACTATCTTTGTCAGCACTTGATGGAGAAGCAGCTGGGTGGTGTCGAGGTCAACGACGGTAAGATCCTCGACGATCTGTTGCGTATCAATCAGTGGGCCGGGCAAACCGTCGATGGTGATATCGGCAGTCTCTATTCGGTGACCGAAAATTCCCCAGCCATTCCTTTGGTGGTGAGCAGTAAAGAATCATGTATTGGCAAGGCCTGCAGCTATTATGAGGCTTGCTTTACCCGCAAGGCCCGCGCCAAGGCGTTGGATGCCAAGATCATAGTGGTAAACCATCACCTGTTTTTTGCCGACCGTATCTTAAAAGAGACAGGCTTTGCCGAGCTGTTGCCCGACAGCGATGTCGTTGTCTTCGATGAGGCGCATCTCTTACCCGATATTGCGGTGACCTACTTTGGTCAGCAGCTGAGCTGCAAGAGTCTGATGAAGTTGCTGGAGCGCTTTGGCGACTCGTATCGCACCGAGATGGCTGACTCGCCGCAGATCGGCGTTATGAGTAGTCGTTGCCAGGCGATGCTATCGAGTTGGCAGCAGCAGATGTTTGCCAGCGAGCAGAGTGACTGGCGCATGCTACTCGGTGACAAAGCCTTGATGCAGTCCTCCTGGGCCTTAGTGGCTGAGCTAAGCGCCTATCGCACTTTGCTGCTGGGCTATCTTGGCCGTAACGAGGCCTTTGACGATGGCGTCGAAAAATTCGATGCGCTGCTCAACAAGTTAACCGTGTTTATTGAATGCGATAACCCTAATAGTGCCTATAGCGTCGATTATGGCTATCAGCACCTGACGCTGCGGATCTCACCTATTAACGTCGCTAAAGAGTGCCAGTCACTGTTCAGCCCTGATGTCAGCTGGATCTTTACCTCGGCCACCTTGCAGATCAACCGTGATCTATCACTGTTTACAAACTCCCTGGGATTGGGGTCGGCTAAGACCGCGATCCTCGACAGTCCGTTCGATTATGCCCATCAGTCGCTGTTTTGTGTGCCGCGCCATCTGGCGGCGGTGGCCAGCCAGGAGCGGGCGGCTAAGCAGCTGGTAGAGGTAGCCGTTAAGGCGATTAACGCGGCCAAGGGGCGCACCTTTATGCTGTTTACCAGCCACCGTATGCTTAATCTGGTGGCAAGCATGTTAAGTACCAGAGTCGACTATCCCTTGTTGGTGCAAGGGCAGGCGGGCAAGCAAACACTGCTGAAAAAATACCGCCAACTGGGCAATGCAGTGCTACTCGGCACTGGTGCCTTCTGGGAGGGCGTAGATGTGCGCGGTAAGCTATTGAGCTGCGTTATCATCGACAAGCTGCCCTTCGTGTCGCCGGACGACAACCTCTATAAGGCCAGAGCCGATGGGGTGCAGCGTGAAGGTAAAGATCCCTTTATGGCTTTGTCGCTGCCCAAGGCGGTGATTTCGCTCAATCAGGGCGTTGGCCGCCTCATTCGCGATGAGAAAGACAGGGGCGTGTTGATTTTGTGCGACAACCGCATCGTCAATCGCCCCTATGGTCAGGCCTTTATCAACTCCTTGCCGCCCATGCATCGCACCCGGGATCTCGACCGGGCGGTGAACTTTCTTCAAACGATTGACTAGCCGAAGGCTAGCCATAGATTAGCGCCAAGTCTGTTTAGTGCAGCTTCATGCGTGGGCGCACCACCCGCATCATTTTCTCTACCAACCAGAGCGCCATGGTTTTAGGCAGACCGTGAATGGCCTTTTGATGCATGCGATAGAGGGAGATATACATGAAGCGGGCAATTTTACCCTCGACAAACATGCTGTCTTTGGTGAGGTTGCCCATCAGGCTGCCGACGGTACTAAAACGTGACAGATTGACCAGGGAGCCGTGGTCGACATACTCGTAATCGCTAAGGGGGAGCCCTTTGAACCGATTGAGGATATTGCGCTCGACACACTGAGCCATCTGATGGGCGGATTGTGCCCTAGGTGGCACGAAGCTGCCGTCGGCCTGCTCACAGGCGCAGCAATCACCGATAACAAAGAGATCCTCATGCCCTTGGGCCTGCAAGGTCGGGCGGACCAGCACCTGATTGGCGCGGTTGAGGTTAAGTCCATCTATTTGCTTGATAAAATCAGGCGCCTTCACGCCAGCGGCCCACAGCATCAAGTTAGCCTCGATAAGCTCACCCTCTGAGGTGACAAATCCCTTTGCATTGGCCTGTTCGATACGAGTATTTTGCCGCACAGACACACCAAGTTTGGTCAGTTCCCGTGTCGCCGAGGCGGCGATTCGCTCCGGCAGGGCTGGCAAGATACGAGGGCCAGCCTCAATCAAGGTGATGGCCAGCCTATCGGCGGTCATCTTATTCAGACCATAGGTTTTAAGCAGATCCGTGACATGGTAGAGCTCTGCCGAGAGTTCCACGCCGGTTGCGCCGCCGCCAACGATGGCGATATTGAGCTTTTGCTGCTCTTCGGATTGATGCATGCGGGTGAAGCTGTCGAGCAGGGCATTATGAAAACGATTTGCCTGATTGTGGGAGTCGAGAAAGAAGCAGTGCTCTTTGACGCCCGGTGTACCAAAGTCGTTGCTGACGCTGCCCACGGCCAAGACCAGGGTGTCATAACTGAGCTGGCGCGCCGGTAGCAAGGCTTCTCCCTTATCATTAGTGATGGCGCTCAGCATCAACTGTTTGTTGTCGAGATCCAAATCTGTCAGTTCGCCCAGTTGAAATTGGTATCCATGTTTTACCGCATGGGCAGAGTAGACCACACCGTCAAGATCGGCATCGAGTGAACCTGTGGCGACTTCATGGAGCAGCGGCTTCCAGATATGAGTGCGGTTTTTATCGATCAGCAGGATCTCGGCTTTCTGCTTCTTGCCCAGCTTTTGCCCAAGTTGGGTGGCCAGACCGAGTCCGCCGGCGCCGCCGCCGACTATCACTATCCTAGGTATTGGGGTACTCATTTTGCTGTCCTTTTAAATGAAGTGAGTTGGGTTGGCCTCTGCCGAGTCTGGAGCAGACCTGCGATTATGATGAGGCCGCAACCGATTAATTGGCTCATTGATAGATGCTCGGCAAACAGGCTCCAGCCTAATATGACCACAGTGACGGGCTCGATATAAGCCAAGGTGCCAAAAGTGGCTGCCGGCAGAAGTCTGAGCGCCTTGACGGCGAATAAGATGGCGAGAAATCCGGGGAAGATACCGATAAGCGCGAGCCAAAACCACTGGTTAGCGGTCGGCACTACAGCCTGATGCAGGGCGAAGGGCAGTAGACAGAGGGCACCAAAGATCAATTGAATCAGCGTGCTCTGGTAAGGGCTTGCGCTGGCAGGGCGGCGGTTAATCAGCATAAAACCGCTGTAACTCAGCAGGGCCAGCAGGGCAAAACCATATCCCTTGAGCTCTTCTGGCTGACCCGAAAGACTGTCGATACTTGGCAAGATCGCCATCACGCCGATAAGAGCCAGGCCAATAGCCAACAAAGCTTGTTGATGCAGATGTTCGTGAAAGTAAAAGTGGGCGCCGATGGCGCTGACTAAGGGGGCGAGGTAGATCACCATCACCGCATTGGCCATATTGATATAGCCGATTGATTGGACATAGAACACCATGAAACCGGCCAATAGGGCGCCGTTTAAAAGATGTCGCTTGCTTGGTTTGTGCCATATTTGCCCGCCTTTACCTGTAACAAGCATATAAAGCAGCAGGCAGAGGGCGCCAATTAAGAGGCGATAAAAGGTGATGACGCTGGCATCGAGGGCCGTCTGTCTCGCTAGCGCGCCAATGGTGCCCATTAAGATGGCCGAGCCAAGGGCCATCATAATCGCTTGAGATGGTGACTGGCTCGCGGGCTGGCTTGTCGAATGTGTCCGTGCCTGAGTGTGCAAATCAAAGATCCTTGGGTTAGGTGCCATCGCCTGTAGGTTATTAAGTAAAGCGGCCTTAAGCACTAGCACTCCTTAAGCACTAGACCTGTTAAGCACCAGCGCCCGCGAAACATTGCCATCTGTTTGAAAGGCGGCCTAAAAATTGCCTTGAAATTAGGCTCGGCAACTGGCTCAGAATGAGCCCTATGGTATAGGGTTTAGTTAAAAGAGAAAACGGCTTTTTCAGTTAATGGGCGATTGACTGATTGAGGTGTAAGTCGACTGTTTAGAGGCTGGCTTAGTGGCTTGCTTACTGGTTTGCTTAGTGGTTAGAGCAGCCGAGTCACCCCAGAAAAATTCGCTGGAATATCCGCTCATTGGCCGGGAATTAAGGCTATACCTTAGTGGGTTTTACGCTATAATCGGCGCCATTCATCTTATATATTTGTTGGCTTAGCCCGTGATCTTGTTTTTTAACGATCATGCTGGTCTCCTGCCACTATTGATTTGGTTAGATTTGCATGCCTGAAATTAACGATATTTCCGCCCCCATGAGCATACTTGCCCTGGATACCTGCACCGAGTCTTGTTCGGTTGCGCTTGCGTATCAGGGAAGCATCTTTGCCCGTCAGGCCGACGCGCCCCGGGAGCATAGCCAGCGTTTGCTGCCTATGGTGCAAGAGGTGCTGGAAGAAGCGGGTATAGGTTTGAGCGAGGTGGATCTGATCGCCTATGGTTGTGGTCCAGGCAGCTTTACCGGTATTCGTATCTGTACCTCCATGACCCAAGGTTTGGCCCTAGGACAAGACCTGCCAGTGGTGGGGATCTCGACCTTGGCAGCCATGGCTCAAGCTGCTATCGAAGTGAAAGGGGCTACGCAAGTCGCCACCGCTATCGATGCGCGCATGGGGGAGATCTATTGGGGCGAATATCAGGCGGTAGATGGTCTGGCATGCTTGGTGGGTGAAGAGCGCGTTTGCCCGCCAACTGAGCTTGAGAGTCAGTTAGATCTGAGCTTGTCGGTGTCGGCCTGTGGCACAGGTTTTGATGCGTATCCTGAACTGCTTAAGCAAGAGATGACCTTTGTTGAGGAAGCTAAGTTTCCAATCGCACGCTACATGTTGCCACTGGCTGAAGCCGCGGTGAAAGCCGGACAGGCGACAGATGTCGATCAGCTGCAACCTGTTTATCTGCGCGATACCGTAACCTGGAAAAAACTTCCCGGCCGCGAGTGATCTGGTATAGGCTAAATAAGAAGATGTGTGCGCTGATCCTATGAGGCTAAAGGGAGATAATTGATGCAACTGCCGCCAGCTAGTCTGTTACCCGGGCTCTCTTCGAGCGCGTCAGCCATTAGCGATGCCATCGCGGCGCAAACTCGTGTGGGCTCAACCCGACCCAGCGCAGATGTCATTGATGTTACACCTATTCAGTCAAGTCAGTCATCAGCCTCACAAGCTGGCCAGCGGGCAAACCTTGTCGATGATGCAACAGAGCGTAGCAGTAGCGCTCTGATGGCCAACGAGTTAAGCGACCGGCTCAGCGCCAAGCTTGAATATGATCAAAACACCCAGACCAGCCGCGGCGCCATAGGTCAATATCTTATGCACCAGCACGCCGCGCAGCGTGACGCCATCTCTCAGATGGTGGGTATCGATACCTACGTATGATCTGTGAGCTTGGCGGAGATCGCCAGGCGCTGTTTCTCGCCGCGTCGCAGAGTGACGTGACACGCGACCAACTAAAAGGACGGGTTATCCACTATGGGTTTTTCTATTAGCTCCCCAGCATCCAAGGCCGGAGTGCCCAGCCGTAGTCTGTTTATGATTGAGCTGTTGCTCGCATTGGCGTTGACGCGAATTCCCTATTTGAGTGTGCCTTTTAAATGGCTCGAGAGCTATTTTCATGAGGCGTCCCATGCACTGGCTACGCTTTTGTCTGGTGGCTTGGTGAGTCATATTGAGCTCTACCCCAATGGCGCGGGCTTATGTGTCAGCCAAGGGGGGTGGCCGGTGCTGATCGGCTTTGCCGGTTATTTCGGCGCCTCGCTTTGGGGCTTGCTTATATTTCATCTGGCGACCTGGGCCCGTGGCATACGTCTCAGCTTTAGTTTTCTCGGTTTAATGGTGGCGCTCAGCATACTCTTTTGGGGGCGAGATCTGTTAACCATCTCTATATTGTTTGTGCTGTCACTACTGTTTTTCTTGCCACTCAAACTGAGCCAAAGTCCGATTCTCACCTTTAGCTTACGTGTGATGGCCTTGATGATCATGCTCAACGCTTTGGCCAGCCCCACCGTCTTGCTGGGTATGCCGGGTCGCGGCGATGCGGCCATGTTGGCCCAGCAAACCTGGATCCCCGCTTGGATCTGGGTGGGGATCTGGATGCTATCGAGTTTGGTTATGTTGTGGATCTGTTGGCGCCGAGTCGAACAGGCTAATGCTAAGCGCGAACAAAAAGTGTAACTGACTGTATATTAGGTTTTATTTTAGTGGCTTGGCTGATAGCTTAGGTGCTTTAGCCTTACCTTATTCAGGAAGAGAGAAGATGAAAACCTTTACCTTAGCCGTATCTATCGCCTTAGCCATAGGCCTGCCTGCAACCAGCCTGGCGCACACAGAACAGCCGCAGCAATCACAGCCTATTCAGTCTCATCTGGTGAATCAGCAGATCACCGATGCCCTGAGTAATCCGCTACGAGAGCCCGCAAATCTTGAGCGTGACAAGTATCGTCACCCAGCAGAGACCTTAAGTTTCTTTGGCATTAAGCCGACTGATACTGTGGTTGAGCTTTGGCCCGGCGGACGCTGGTATGCCGAGATCTTGGCACCTTATCTTGCCAAAGAGGGGCATTATGTTGCCGCCAATTTTGATGCGAACCCGCCTGCCGAGGTTGAAAGCCCCGCCTATCGTATTCGTCTTGGCAAAGCCCTGGATGCCTGGCTGCAAACTCACAGTGACACTTTGGGCAAGGCGTCAAGCCTGAGCTTTGAACCGCCGCGTTTAAGCGAGTTGGGTGCCGCTAATAGCGCCGATGCCGTGTTGACCTTCAGAAACCTGCATAACTGGGCCAAGGCTGGCGTGCTGGAACAGGTGTTCGATTCGGCCTACCAGGTCTTGAAGCCTGGTGGTACCTTTGGCGTGGTGGAGCACAGAGCGAACCCTGGTATGGATTTAAGTTCTGGGTACATGGTGCAGGATGAGGTGATCGCACTCGCCGAAAAGGCAGGCTTTACCCTGGTGGCCGCGAGTGAAATCAATGCCAATGCCAAGGACACCAAAGATCATCCTAAGGGCGTCTGGACCCTGCCGCCGAGTCTACGTCTGGGCGAGCAGGATAAAGATAAATATTTGGCGATGGGCGAGAGCGATCGCATGACGCTGAAATTTATTAAAAAGCCAAAATAATGAATGATAGCTTAGCCGCGTTGTGCAGACCCTGTGGTCAGGGCAATGAGGTGAGTCTTCAGCTGCCCCATATTCGCCTGGGTGGGCGATTATGGGGCGAGCCAGACGAACCCTTGTTGTTGGCCCTTCATGGCTGGCTTGATAACGCCAACAGCTTCGTGCCCTTAGCCGAGAAGCTGAGCGAGTATCGCTTGCTGGCAATCGATTGGCCCGGGCATGGAACCTCGCAGCACAGACCCGGCGGCTATCCGCTGCACTGGATAGATTACCTTTATGATCTCGAGCAGCTTATCGACGCTATTAGTCGTCATCAGCCTCTGCATGGGGTGATAGGGCACTCCTTGGGGGGCATAGTGGCGTCGGCCTATAGCGCTGCTTTCGGTGAGAAGGCGGCACATTGGGTATTTATTGAGGCCCTGGCACCCCTTTATGAAAGTTCAGATAAAAGCCGTTTACGCTTAAGGCGCAGCTTTGCGGCCCATCAAAGAGCATCGACCATAGCCTCTGCGCCTAAACCCGTTATTTTTGAGGCGGCCGTTAGGGCCAGAGAGAAATTAACCGGGCTTGATTCGTCTTGGTGCCAGCTGATCCTTGAGCGCAACTTACAAAGCCTAGGGGGCAAGTATTTTTGGCGTAGCGATCCCAGGTTAAAACTTGATTCCCCCATGCGGCTCAATTTCGATCATGTCAGCGGTTTGATGCAAGGGCATAACGCTAAGGCACTGGCGATACGCGCCAGTAAAGGCTATCCCCTGGGGGATGGCGTGGCTGAAGCGGCTCATTCTTGGTATCAAAATCTCACTCTGGTGGAACTCGAAGGTGACCACCATCTCCATATGGGCAACAGCACAGAGGTTGCAGCCGAAATTAAGGCATTTTTAGGGTGACAGCCCCTTAGCAATAGATGGTAAAATTACACTAGGATTTTTACTCTAATTGTGTGATGATGTTCAAAATTAAAACGCCCGTATGATTTTTTGGGCGTACCAACAATATTTATAAGTCAGTGTTTAGTTTCTATATTTGAAACCTTAGGTGAATGAATTCATTCACCCTAACTCTGCCTGGGGATTTAGGAGAGACTCGTGGAACAGCTTTGGACGAAAAATTTACCCGATGATGTGCCCGCCATTATAGATGCGCAGCAATATAGCTCGCTTATCGACCTGTTTGAGCGCTCGGTCGCTCAGTATGCCGATCAGCCCGCCTTTGTGAACATGGGAGCAACGCTGACCTATCGTAAACTTGAAGAACGTAGCCGCGCCTTTGCCGCCTATCTGCAAAATGAACTTAAGCTGGAGAAGGGCGATCGCGTGGCGATCATGATGCCTAATCTGCTGCAGTACCCCATCGCACTGTTTGGTGTGTTGCGTGCAGGCTTGGTGGTGGTTAACGTAAACCCTCTTTATACCCCGCGTGAGCTAAAGCATCAGTTGAATGACTCGGGTGCCAAGGCCATCGTTGTGGTTTCTAATTTTGCCAATACCCTTGAGCAGGTGGTAGACCAAACGCCGGTGAAGAGCGTTATTTTGACCGGTCTTGGGGATCTCTTGAGCGCGCCAAAACGCACCTTGGTGAACTTTGTGGTGAAGTACATCAAGAAGATGGTACCTAAATATCATCTGCCCCATGCTATCTCTATGCGTCAGTCACTCTCTAAAGGACGCCGTTTGCAGTATGTCAAACCGACCACTAAGAGTGATGATGTTGCATTTTTACAATACACAGGCGGTACCACAGGTGTCTCTAAGGGAGCCATGTTGACCCACGGCAATATTGTCAGCAACCTGCTTCAGGCCGATGCGTCCTATTCGCCTTTGCTGGAAAACGGCAAAGAGTTTGTGGTGACTGCGCTGCCGCTCTATCACATCTTCGCCTTGACGGTGAACTGTTTGCTCTTCCTTCATAAAGGTGCCAACAACCTGCTGATCACTAACCCAAGGGATATCCCAGCGTTTGTGTCTGAGCTGAAGAAACATCCTTTTACTGCACTGACAGGGGTTAATACCCTGTTTAACGCCCTGGTGAGTTCGGAAGAGTTTAAGACTCTGGATTTCTCCAATCTGAAATTGTCTATCGGTGGTGGCATGGCGGTGCAGCGCGCCGTAGCCGATAAGTGGCAAGGGATCACTAAGACGCGTCTGCTGGAAGGTTATGGCCTGACTGAGGCGTCGCCGCTGCTGACCTGCTGCCCTTATAACCTGGAAGGCTATAACGGTTCAATCGGCTTCCCGGTAGCCAACACAGATATGCAGGTTCGCGACGAGGAGGGCAATGTGCTGCCTCAAGGCGAAACTGGCGAGCTCTTTGCCAAGGGGCCGCAGGTGATGAAAGGTTACTGGCAGCGCCCTGAAGAGACCGCCAAGGTGATCGACAAGGATGGCTACCTGGCTACTGGCGATATTGGCTATATGGATGAGCAGGGCTTTTTCTTTATTGTCGATCGCAAGAAAGATATGATCTTGGTGTCGGGCTTTAACGTCTTCCCTAATGAGGTTGAAGAGGTTGTCGCCCTGCATCCCAAGGTGGTCGAAGTGGCTGCTGTGGGTGTGCCTCACGAGGTCAGCGGTGAGTTGGTGAAGGTATTTGTGGTTGCTAACGATAAATCTTTGACCGAAGAGCAGGTGATCAAGCACTGTCGTCATCATTTGACGGGATATAAAATTCCTAAGCTGGTAGAATTTAGGGATGAGCTACCTAAGAGTAATGTGGGTAAGATCTTGCGCCGCGAGTTACGCGACGAAGCAAAATCCGCGTAAGTTATTAGGTAATACCCCGCGTAGGGTGACTCAAAGCCGGCATTATGCCGGCTTTTGTGTTCACCGAGACACCGCATTGGAGATGAGATTTGACGTTTCAATATGTAGAGGATGATGCCAGCCTAAGTGAGCTGGTGGCTAAGTATCGTCAGGCCAAGGTCCTGATGTTAGATACCGAATTTGTACGGACCCGTACCTATTATGCCAAGCTCGGCCTGATCCAAGTATATGATGGGCAAACCCTGGCCTTGATCGATCCGGTAGCAGTCAGCGATCTCTCTGCATTTTGGGCCCTGCTTGAGCGAGACGATATGGTGACCGTATTGCACTCATGCAGCGAAGATCTCGAGGTGCTGGCCCGTTATGGGCGTTGTCAGCCTAAGCGCTTATTTGATAGTCAGATTGCTGCGGCGCTGTGCGGCTTTGGTCATGGCATGGGCTATGCCAAATTGGTGGAGCACTGCCTGGGTGTGCAGCTGGATAAAGGCGAGTCGCGCACCGACTGGATGAAGCGTCCGCTGAGTGATGCCCAGCTACATTATGCGGCCAATGATGTGGATTACCTGTATCAGCTCTATCCTCAGCTGTTAGAAAAACTCGAGCAGAGCGGCCGTCTCGAATGGCTATTTGAGGAGGGCGAGCGCATGACCCAGGGGCGTTTGGATACCCCAGATGGTGACACTGCCTATCTTAAGGTAAAAAATGCCTTCCAGTTAACGCCAAAACAACTGGCTTACCTTAAGGTTATTGCCAAGTGGCGCCTGCAAAAGGCCCTCGACAGAGACTTAGCCCTGGGCTTTGTGATTAAAGATCATGCCTTGCTGGCACTGGCAAAGAAACAGCCAAAGAGTAGCGGCGAGATCTTCAGAATGACCGAGCTGACCGAGCAGGAAAAGCGTATGCACGCCAAGGCGATAGTTGCCGAGTTGGCAAAAGCGGATCTGGATAACCTGCCCGAAGCGATAGATGTGATCGCCGTTAAGCCTGGTTATAAATCGGCATTTAAGGCGGTTAAGAATGCGTTGACGCAAGTGGCTGAAAGCAATGAAGTACCAATGGAGCTGGTGGGGTCGAAGCGACACATTCATGAATATCTGCAATGGCGCTGGAATGACGGCCAGGGTGACCTACCACTGGTGCTTCAGGGATGGCGCGGCGCGCTGACACAAGACGTGCTCAGCCAAGTAGATTGCTAAACCAGCTAAGCTAAACCGACTAAGCTAAACCAGCCAAGCTAAACCAGCTAAGCTAAACAAAAAGCCCTCATTAAGAGGGCTTTTTACTGTGTGCTTAAGCGTGTAAGACCTACTTTTCTGGCAGGGTGACGTTTAACTCAAGCACCGACAGATTGTCATCGTTCTGATCTATCTGTACCGATACCTGATCGCTGTCTATCTGCACATACTTGCGGATCACCTCGATGATCTCCTGCTTCATTGCAGGAAAATAATCAGGCGCATCGCGCTCGCCACGCTGGTGGGCGACGATGATCTGCAATCTTTCCTTGGCGGTCACCGCAGTTGTTGGCTCTTTTTTCGCTCTGAAGTAATCGAGTAAAGACATAATTAGCTACCAAATATCCTTTTTAAGAATCCTTTTTTCTCTTCGGTGACAAAACGCATCTCAACGTCTTCACCCGTTAAACGTGCTACGGCATCACTGTAGGCCTTACCGGCGTCGCTTTCTTGGTCGATGATCACAGGTACACCTGAGTTAGAGGCTTTTAGCACGGCTTGAGACTCAGGTATCACCCCAAGTAACGGAATGGCCAGGATCTCTTCTACGTCGGCAACGCTAAGCATCTCACCAGTAGCGACACGGGTAGGGGAGTAGCGCGTCAGCAGTAGTAACTCCTTGACCGGCTCAAGTCCCTCTTCGGCGCGCTTAGACTTACTCTGAAGCATGCCTAAGATACGGTCAGAGTCGCGTACCGAGCTGACCTCCGGGTTGGTGGTGACAATTGCGGTATCGGCAAAGTAGAGCGCCATCATGGCGCCAGTTTCAATCCCTGCCGGTGAGTCGCAGATGATATATTCAAAGTCCTGCTTAAGATCCTCGAGTACCCGTCCAACGCCCTCTTTGGTCAGCGCGTCTTTGTCTCGGGTTTGGGAAGCGGGTAGCACAAAGAGGTTGCTGGTACGCTTATCTTTGATCAAAGCCTGATTCAGATTGGCTTCGCCGTTAATCACGTTAACAAAATCGTAGACGACGCGGCGCTCGCATCCCATGATGAGATCCAAGTTACGCAGACCGATATCGAAATCGACCACGACTGTCTTATGTCCCTTCAGCGCCAAACCTGTGGCGATGGCCGCACTCGAAGTGGTTTTGCCCACTCCACCTTTTCCTGAGGTGACAACAATAATTTGTGCCATGTTTGTTTCTGTCCTTTTCAATTTTTATAGCGATAGGGCTTCGACGGTAAGGCTGTCACCGTCTAACCGAATACAACCGCTTTTAATCGAGGCATGTGCCTGAAGATTCTCGGTTAACCAATATTGCCCTGCAATGGAGACAAGCTCTGCATCTAAGGTTTGGGCAATGATCACGGCATTCTTATCACCACTGGCACCCGCCATGGCCTTGCCTCTAAGACTACCGTATATGTGTATGCTGCCATCTGCAATCACTTCTGCACCATTGCCCACAGCGCCGATGATGATGAGATCGCCATTTTTTGCGTAAACCTGCTGACCCGAGCGAATATTTTGCTTCACAATTTTGGTGGTTTTAGGCAATTGCGGCTGAGTCTGGCTCTGCTTGCCCGATTTGATCAGGGCTAAACCAAGGGCTTTGGCTTGGTTGGCAATGGCCGTAGGCGCGCCCGTAATGCCAACAATCACCAGTTGCCTGGAGATCAGCAGATCTTTAAGGCCCGCTAGGTTGTACTCGGGATTGGAAATGGCGCTGAGGTTGACCACCAAAGGAGCACCGATAAAAAATTGCGGTGCAATGGCCAGTTTGCCGTCGAGTTCGCTGGCGACTCGGTCGAGATCTGCATCATTAATATGCAGTACCGATAGCGTAAATGAAGAGCCTTTTAATTCGAGGCTAGGTTTCTGCATTCCTAAACTTGCTCTTGATAAAATTAACCGGCATACGCCGGTTAGATATTATTATAATCCTTGCGCACCATGTTATAGTGTGCGCAATTTGCTGGCAAGTTGAATAGACTGGAAATTTCACCCTATATGATCTGTGCTGTATATAAGAGTCGCATAAAAGCTGATTGCTATCTTTTTGTGGAAAAACGCAACGATTTCGAGCGCGTTCCTGAGCCGTTAATGAAAATGTTCGGCACCCCAGAATTGGTCATGATACTGCCTTTGAACAAGCGTTCGCAGTTGGCCCTTGCCGACATTGAGAAAGTAAAAGTTGAACTCGCCGACAAGGGGTATTATCTTCAATTACCACCACCGCCGGTTAACCTACTCGAAGAGTACAAAAAAGAGATAGGTTATAGCAGAGATTAGTCGCCTATAGGAAAGTGCATGTTTTTAAAGAATGTTTTGCTAAGTTCTATACTTGCAAGTGGCCTGATATTGTTCAGTCCTTTGCAGGCAGAAGAAGCGCCGCTCAGTTATGATGCCTATCTTTCTGAGTTAAAGCAGCAAGCAGTCGAGCAGGGTATATCCCAAAGCACCATAGACAAGGTCTTTGAGCAGATTAAGCTGTTTAAGAAGGCCGTCGTTAATGAGAGCGCGGACACGCCACCACAGAATTTAGATGCCTATCTGCCAAGCCGGGTAAGCGAAACGCTGGTCGAGCAGGCAAGAGGCCTGTATCGCGACAACAAAGCCTTATTCGATCGCCTCGGTAAAGAGTTTGAAGTTCAGCCTAGATTTGTGCTGGCCTATTGGGGCATCACGTCGGCGTTCGATGCCAGCGATTATCCGGCTCTGACGGTGATCGCGTCGAACACTTATCATCAGGAGATGAGTGACGGTGATCAGATCTTTATTGCCGCACTTAAACTGATGGAGCGTGACGGTCTGAATTTTGACGACCTCAAGAGCGACGCCTCAGGTTTGATGGGGTATCCCCATTTTACGCCAGCGCAGCTCAAGCAATATGGTCGTGACGGCAATGGTGATGGCAAGGTGGATATCTGGCACGATCTTGCCGACGCCTTTGCTACTACTGCAAACTACCTTAAACAGTTGGGTTGGGACTATGATGGCACCTGGGGCCGTCAGGTCAGGGCGCCAGAAGCCTTACCGCAAGATCTGGTCGGGTTCGAGGTACACAAGGGCTTTGCCCAATGGCAAGCGCTTGGGGTAAGACGATTTGATGGCTCAGATTTGCCATCGAGAAAGGATATGCAAGTGTCGCTGATTATGCCCGACGGTGTGGGTGGACGCAGTTATCTGGTCTACGACAACTACCGAGTGCTCAGAAAGACTCAGGCATCCGACCGTCTCACGCTAGCTGTGACCTATCTGTCAGAAAGAATTAAATACCCTGAGATAAAATAGTCTCTCAGCGGCGCCTCAGTATCGTGGCGCCGAGCACCTTTGCCAAGCAATTGGCCATTGAAAGAATTGTTATCATGTCATTTTGGAAAGAGAAAACCCTCGCACAGATGGATGCCCGGGAGTGGGAATCGCTGTGCGATGGCTGCGGTAAGTGTTGCCTTAATAAGATCATCGATGATGAAACCGATGAGCTCTATTACACCAACGCCGCTTGTAAGCTGCTCGATGATAAAGAGTGCCATTGCATGCACTACGAGCAGCGATTTAATTTTGTCCCCAGCTGCACTAAGGTCACCCTGGAAAATATTGCCGAGCTTACCTGGCTACCGGACAGCTGCGCCTATCGCCGCCTGTATCAGGGCCGGGATCTCCCCAGCTGGCACCCGCTGGTCACAGGTGACAAGCAGCAGATGCACGAGCTGGGGATGTCGACCCGCGACAAGGTAGTGAATGAGAACAAGGTCAGGTACCTTGAGGACCATATTGTGTTATGGCCGCTGAAGGACTGCGACTAGTTCTTCACTCAACTAGTGAAAAGTGGTTTTAGTCTTCTTTGATTGCAATCACTTTGCTGTAGCGTTAGCCATTAATGTTACTTATTGCCTGCGGCAGGCTCTTCGTGCAGATACGCTTGTGAGATTGCTCTGCTACGGTGCCTGTTGGGCTTGATTGTTTGCTAAAGTATCTAACACCATAACTTCATGGTTATCTAACGCCTGCCGGCGGGGGATGTACACGGAAGTACCAATGTCGTGATCACATGGATGTGAAGGAACGACGTATGTGCAAGCACTCTTTTGGCACGCCGACTTTTTGTCAAAGAGAGTCATCCCTGGAGGCTTCACGGCGGCGTCCATGCCGCCGAGAGCCAAAAGCGTGCTTACACCCGTTTTTATCATCTCTTCGATCTAGCCTTTCTGATTACTAGTTGATGTTTGGGCTGGAGCGTCTAGCGACGTTTTGTATTTGGAAGGGCACCTAGAATCATCACTTCATGGTGGATCAATTGCCTGCGGCAGGCTCATGTGCAGATACGTTTGTGAGATAACTCTGCTACTGTGCCTGTTGGGCTTGGTTGTTTGCTAAAGTATCTAAAACCATAATTTCATTGTTATCTAACGCCTGCCCGGCGGGGGAAATGTGGTTGTAGCGTCTACAAGTTTGGGTATTTGATGGGATTTTGAAGGTCATACCTTCATGGCAATCTAACGCCTGCCCGGCGAGGGTTGTGCAGATACCCTTGTGAGACGCCGCAAGTACGCTCCCTGTAGGCTCTACCGTGACATCCCTGTCACGGAAGCTCACCAGCGTATCTACACTGGGTATCTATCGTTTCTTCGATTTAGCATTGTTTGAAAGCTTTCCAGACTTATTGATTGAGTTTTTCTGGATATCAATGTTTGCAAGTCGTTTTATATAGCTAAATAATCAATGTGTTAACTCGATACACCTTGATAAAATAGGTTTGGAAAGCGTTCATACTTATTCTTTCGCATGGCGTATTTGATGAAAAGCTGATAACTTCCTTTTATTACAGTTAGTTAAACAAGAGTATTTTACTGATTTTAAAAGATTAACACGCATGCGCACTAGTAAAATGTTCTTGACCTGCACTAGACGATTTTTAGCAAGAAAGAAGTGATGTTTCCTTCACGACGCAGGGTGGCCTCAAAGTAGCCCCAAGGGCATGGAATATTAACTCACGAATTGGGAGATGTCCTCTCTCCTAATTAAAGTACAATCTGTTCCACGAGACCTGTGGCTCGTGAGCATCGGTCGTTATATTTATCGAGGTAATTGCGAATCATGATGCATCAAATTAATATTGGTAATAAGCATATTCAAATCAATGAGTTTGTATCATCATGCCCAGAATGTGGCTCTCAAATTGAGCCAATAGACACGGGTTTAGTTAATTGGATTAAAAGTCGTAAACACATGATGGAAACTGAGTTTGAATGGGTACTTAAGTGTCCTGCTCAAAAGTGTAAGCGACTAATAATTGCCCGGTACGAGATGAAATCAGAAAAAGAAGGTTACATTAATGGATTCTACAGCCTTTCTGATGTTGTGCCTGCTGGCTTAAAAGCAGTCGCCCAACATGAAGAAGTAGTAAGGATTTCCCCTTTGTTTGTAGAAATATTTAGCCAAGCTAATCATGCTGAGAAACTAGGGCTAAACCAAGTTTGTGGTGTCGGTTATAGGAAAGCCTTAGAGCACTTGCTCAAAGACTACTGTATTCATGAAAACCCTGAAAAACGAGAGTCAATTCAAAAGATACCGCTCATGAATTGTGTTACGTCATTCGTAAACGATGGCAATATCTTGGCTTGTGCAAAAAGGGCTGTATGGCTAGGAAATGACGAAACTCATTATGTTCGCAAATGGGATTTGCAAGACATTACCGATTTAAAGGTTCTGATTAGACTCGTGAGTAACTGGATAATCAATGACGTACTAACAAAACAATATATAGAAATCATGCCAGAAAAAACTTAAAAAGGTATTTAAGAGAGATTCCTTACGTTTTCCGGTTTCGCTTCATTAACAGTATGGCAAGTGTGCGTCACCTAATACACGGAGTTAGGTTTCAAGGAGGTATTTATGTATTTAATAGAGTTATTTGCTGAAAAATCAGACCAAGTAAGGTTGGTTACTTTTCTACTATCAGCTCTTCTCGCCGTCTCTGTGCTTTTGATTAACCAATACATTAATACCAAGAGAAATAAACGAGACTTACTTCTATCCAAAATTGAAGATTTATATAAGACATCGATTCAATATACGAATCTTTGTACCGAAATTCTTGATGATGTTCAGCACCAGAAAGTCGACTATCCATCAGTAAACAAAGAACATAGAAGGGAAATTCAGAATATTCTCCGAAAAATGGAAATGCTATGCGGCTTATATTTTCCTGATTCTGGTTTTGATACCAATGATTATCGACTATGGAATATGGAAATTCTCGAATATCTTGAAAAAGGTAAACATGCAGAGGAAGGCCAAATACATTGTTTGTGGGAGGATGCTCGACAGCACATAGTTAATTCCGATGCAAAATTAGCAGTAATATGCTCCAGTTTAATGAAGTTACATGGCTACAAAACATAACAAGTGATAGTGGCGTTTAGCCTATTTATCTCAGTTTTTGCACATCGTAGCTCCTCATTCTTAAGCAGGAGCTTGTAGCTCGAATCCCTGTCTTATCCTCTTTTCATTACCAATTCCGCCAAATCGAAGAGACGTTAGATACTCAGTGTAAACACGATTTTGGCCCTCGGCGACAGGACGTCGCCGTGGAGCGTATAGGGACATATTCATAGCGTGCCAAAATTGTGTTTGCACATCCCCCGCCGGGCAGGCGTTAGGTTGCAGTGAAGGTACGCTTCAAGACCCCCTTAATAAATGACTTTGTTGGTCGTCGTTACTCAAGCAAATTAAAGGGCCCATTGCAGGGCCATAAAAAACGCCCGTTAGGGGCGTTTTTCAAAAAGCGATACCTTGAGCGCACATCAAGCCTTCTTCGTTGGCATCAATGCCGGAATAATAAACACCACCAAGGCAATCAGGTAAGTGCTGAAGGCGACCACCATCCATTGTGACATGGTGATGCCAAACATCTCCCACGGAATGTCGGTACACATGCCGGTTGGCAGGAAGACTGAAGGTAACCATTCGTGTAGCGGCATCCAGGTCGGGAACTCGGGAAGGAATGAGCAGGTCGAGAAGGGCGACGGATTGGTCTGCATCTCCACTAATTCAAGCGCCAGTTTTAATCCCCATGCACTGCTAATGCCCCAAATTAGCACCCCGATAAAGCGAATTAAACGGTATTGATGGCCGATAACCCCAAGCAGTCCGGCAAGCAGTAATCCTAGGACGGCAACGCGTTGGTAGATACACATGACACAGGGGTCAAGTTTCATCACATATTGGAAAAAGAGGGCACAGCATTCAAGAATAAGTGCCGTAACAAGCAAGGTGCTCCATGCTAATCGTGATTGTGCAAAACGGGTCAGGGCGCTCAACGAAATTCTCCTATAAAAAAACGCCCCTAACTGCTAGAGGCGTTTTTAAGACTTTACGAAACTAAATAAGTTCAGTCAATCAACAAATTAGTGCCCAGAGACGGCGCCTTTAACCGCTTCGGCTGCCGAATGATGGATCAACATATGAGAATCGTAGAAGTATTGGGTCATCTCCGTGAGGAACCCTGTCTCAATGGTAAGAATCCCTACGATTGACAGTACGATGGTGTAAGGTAGCGCCATCATAACCATGCGGCCATAGGAGAGCCTAATCAAAGGTGCGATGGCCGATGTCAGTAGGAAGAGGAACGCCGCCTGACCATTAGGTGTCGCAACCGATGGTAGGTTGGTACCCGTGTTGATAGCCACCGCCAGCAGATCGAACTGATCGCGGGTGATCTGACCATCCAGTAGCGCCGCCTTGACCTCGTTGATATAGACAGTGCCCACAAATACGTTGTCACTCACCATAGAGAGCAGGCCGTTGGCGATGTAGAAGATCACCAGCTGAGTGTTACCTTCGTAACTTAGTGCCCACTGGATCACTGGGGCAAACAGTTGTTGATCGATAATTACGCCAACGATAGCAAAGAATACCGCCAGTAGCGCGGTGAAAGGCAGGGCCTCTTCGAAGGCTTTACCCAGCGCATGTTCGTTGGTGACGCCGTTAAAGGCGGTCGTTAGGATGATCACTGACAGACCAATTAGGCCAACTGACGCCAGGTGGAACGCCAGGCCAACGATGAGCCAAACACCCACAAAGGCCTGGACCACAAGCTTAATTTTGTCATGCTTTGTGCGGCGGGCATCTTCATATGAGGCATAGTCAGAGAGTATCTTATGTACGGCTTCTGGCAGTTGCTGGCCATAGCCAAACCATTTAAATTTCTCCACCAGGAAACAGGTGGCGATACCGGCAAAGAATACTGGAATTGTTACAGGGCCCATACGCAGGGCAAATTCACCAAACTGCCAGTTGGCCTGGGCGGCAATGATCAGGTTTTGTGGTTCACCGACCATGGTACAAACGCCACCCAGTGCAGTACCGACACCAGCATGCATCAGCAGGTTACGCAAGAACCCACGAAACGCCTCGAGTTCATTTTCACACAGTGAATGGCCTTCACCGTGCTGATCTGAGGTGTGATCGTGATCGTCGGAAAAGTTCTTACCTGAAGCGACCTTGTGGTAAATCGAGTAGAAGCCCACGGCGACGGCGATAATAACCGCGATCACGGTTAAGGCGTCGAGGAAGGCCGACAGGAAGGCCGAGGCGATACAGAACATCAAGGAGACCACTACTTTAGAGCGGATCTTGGTGATCATCTTGGTAAACACGAACAGCAGCAGCTGTTTCATGAAGTAGATGCCTGCCACCATAAAGATCAGCAGTAACAAGACTTCAAGGTTGGCCTCAATTTCATGGAGCACCTGGCTAGGTGAGGTCATGCCAATGATCACCGCCTCGATAGCCAGCAAACCACCTGGTTGTAGGGGGTAGCATTTGAGCGCCATCGCTAGGGTGAAAATAAACTCTATTACCAATAACCATCCGGCAACGAATGGATTGAGATAGAAGATTATTGGGTTGATCACTAAAAACGATAAAATTGCGATTTTGAACCACTTAGGAGAATTTCCTAAGAAATTGTCAATAAACGCCTGACTCATGGTCACAGGCATGGCATCCTCTCATCTATATAATTATTTTTTGACAGAAACTTTACATACAGTCTGCTTTTCACATCAGTGTAGCCTAATGATATGTAGAATTTAATACTTTTATGACCGCCATGGGCTAAAAACAGACATTAACTGCAATCTACATCACAAGCTTGTTGATATAGTGTGTATTTTACTCAGTAATGAGATCTCTGTCCTTGATCTTATCCAGTATTGTTACGGATTAGGTTTCCATTTTTCCTCGCTCTGGTATGATCAGTTACCAAAATAACTTTCATTGAATTGGAATAGCGGCCTGATGACAACTGTCCCCAAAGCACCTGTAACGCCCAAAGACAAAGATATTATTGAAGCGAAAGGTCCTGCCAGCTTTGCCGAAAAGTATATTGTTCGTTCTATTTGGGAGGGAAAGTTTCCACCCGGCTCCATCTTACCTGCAGAACGTGAATTATCCGAGCTAATTGGTGTGACTCGCACCACATTGCGTGAAGTGCTACAGCGTCTGGCACGCGATGGCTGGTTAACGATTCAACACGGTAAACCGACACGTGTAAATGATATCTGGGAAACCTCAGGTCTGAATGTGTTGGAAACCATTGCCGACTTGAATCCTGCCGGTGAACCTGTACTGCTGGAGCAACTCTTGTCTGCCCGCACTAACATCAGCGCCATCTACTTCAAGGGCGCTGTGCGTTATAACCCTGATAAGGTGCTTGAAGCGTTAGCGCCGCTGGCGACCCTGAAGGATGAGGCCAAGGCATTTATTGAGTTTGATTATAATCTGCATCATACCCTGGCCTATCACTCTGGTAACCCGCTCTACGTTCTGATCCTTAATGGCTTTAAAGGTCTCTATAGCCGCGTGGGTGAAGAGTATTTTGCTATTGAAAAGGCGAGGGAGTTGGCTCTCGATTTCTATCAGGCACTCGAAGCCTTAGCGAAAGAGCATAACCACCACGATGTACCTGTGCTGATGCGCAGTTACGGTATCAATAGCGGTAAGGTTTGGCAGCGACACAAGAGTAGCCTGCTGCAATCTGCCGAGGCAAACGTCTAATCGTCTGCCATTTGGTGATGCCGTTGTAGTGCTGACATCGAGTTCCCATAGGTGATGAACTAAAGAAAAGCCGCTGAAAACAGCGGCTTTTTTGTGTCAGGCCAATAGCATTAATCGATATCGAAGCTGTAGTAGATATCTAAAGTCTTAGAGATGGTGCCTGAGACGCTTTCCAGATAGAGCTGAGACATCAGGTAGTAGCGCACAGTCATCTCATAACCTGGGTTGAATACGCCCACGCCGTATTTAACCATAAGGTCATCGCCGATATAGCCGCTTATGGCAACTTTACCGTCATCGTTGGCATCGAGTTGAACGTTAGAGATCCCCAGCTTTTCTATCACACTACTTGCAGAGCTACCCACATTGGAAAAGGCATTATCGCCGAGCTGATTGCCCAGAGTCAGGGCGGCGCCCATCATTAAGGCATTGTTTTGATCTGAATCTGAGTTATTCAGCCCAGTTCCCTTGATGATGTAAGAGAGGATCTCAGCTTGCTCTTTGGCAGGGTTTGAAAAGAGGGTGACCACAGGTTTCGCCGGTGTGCCGGTGATGCGCACGCCCGCGATAACATCATCTTCTTTGATCTCCCGTGTCGCTTCAATATTCAGGTTCGGCACGGCCATAGGGCCAATAAACTGTACTTCACCGGCATTGATCGACAGGGTCTGGCCCATGAATTTATAGGTGCCATTGACCACTCTGATGTCACCGTAGAGCAGAGGAGGTTTAAAGGCCGCCTGGCGCAGTTCCAGAGTACCCTGTAGCATGCCCCGCAGTCCCATGCCGTCAATGTTGAGCTTGTCACCGACATTGACCATGATTTGACTGGTAATGGCGATAGGATTTTTTTCCTGCACCTGTGTCGACAGACTGTCGTTAAAGATCACATCATCCGATTGCGCCACACCACCTTCGGGCAACTGTACTATCTTGATATGGCCTGAAGGGATATCTACATTCCCTTGGATATCTAAGTGCTTGTTGCTAAAGCCTATGGTGAGGTCAGGTGAGACATCTAAGATAGCCAGCGGCGGTTGAATAATGGCAAGTTTATCGCCTTTGAACTGAAAATCTCCTTGTAAACCCTCTTGCCAGTTCAGATCCCCTTCAAGTTCTGCCTTGCCTTCGCCCATGGTCCACTGGCTAGTGAGTTTAGCCCCTTGGCCCACGAGTGAGAGTGTTAGCGCTATGTTGTCCAGTAGTGTCGGGTTAGCCGCCGCGGCTAATTGCCCGTCGATGAGGTCAACTGAGCCGGTCAGCTGCGGGCTCTCTAGGGTGCCGCCAAGTGTAATGGCACTGCTCACCCGGCCGTCGAGTACCTCAAGCTGTGGAGTAAAGTCTGCCAGCGCATGGAGGTTGATATCTTTCAGGTCGATTTGGCCGCTGAGACGATGCTCGGGATCTGTGCTGATTTCTACCCCGGCGTTCAGCTTAGCGAAACGTTCAGACTCGAACTTGGCATCGGCGGTAAAACGCTCAGGGGAGAGCTGTGCGCTCAGCTGCAGATACTTATATTGCGCGTTAATCTGGCGTCTGTTGGTGGTTAAGTCAAACTGGCCGGGTGCCATCGCCAGTTCAATCTCGCCTGTAGGTTTCTCTCCTTTGGCCCAATGAAATAGAGCGTCGAGCTGGGTCGGTCCCCGCCAGGTCAGACGATCGGGTAAGATGGGCGAAAGCAGCGCGCCAAGATCACCGCTAAACTGCAGCTGGGTATCGCCCTTGTCGCCAAGTTCTGCAATGTCGGTCAGGCAAAGGCTGGCGGCTTCATGTTGCCAACAGAAAGGCGCGACCTCACCATAGCCTTGTTGCTGATCCCAATAGAGTGCTATGGGCTTGTCCAGTGCCATGTCGCCTAGGCGAGATTTAAGGTTAATACGATTGACGCTGGCATCGAACCTTTGGGCTTTATCATCAAAGCTGGATGCGATGGAGGTTTGCAGCTGGATATCGCCATAGGTCTGCAGCCCCAATTTTTGTTTATTGAGATCGCCTTTAAACCCTAAGGTGAGGGTACTCAAGCTAACGTTTTGCCGTTTGATATCGGATGATTTTAACGACAGGGCAAATTGATGCTCATCCTGGGGACGATAGAAGGCGATCAGTTTTGCCTTCTCGACTTGTATATCGGCGTATTGCAGCTCCACACTATCGGCATTGATGGCAATTTCCGGGTGCTCGTCGTCACCTGAGACATTGATAACCGCCTCGATAGCACCACTTGCCTTGGGGTCCCACAGGCTAAGCGCCGGCACACTCAGATGACCATCGAGAGACCAGTTGTCATCGACACGTCCCGACAAGGTAAGCTCTGACTCTAAGGCATTGAGCTGTAGCTGCTTGGCATTAAGCTGGAATTTGTCATTGATGGCAATATCGCCTTGAAGCCGCAGCGGATAGTTTGCAACGTGACCTTGAAGATCGGCATCGCTGACGCCAATCGCCCACTGTTTGTCACTATAGTCCCCTTGGCTGTGCAAGCTGCCGTTAATTTCTGTCTCGGGCAGGGGCTGCTCAGTGGTGATATTGAGCTGGCTCAGATCCAGTGTCTGGGCGTCGAGCTGCAGATCCCAGTGGAGTTTGTCGCCATAAGCCAGTTGTCCTGCGAGTTTGGCCTTGCCCATCTCACTGTCGACATCCAGCTTAGCGAACGAGAGTTGCTTAGTTTGGTGTTCAAACTCGGCATCGAGCGTAAGCCAAGGATGATAAGGGGTCTTCAGGTCGCCGCTTAGGGTGACACTTTGTTTCTGAAGGTTACCTTGACTATTGAGTGTGAGGATTTTGGTTTCATATTCAGGCTCGGCAAGCGGCCACATCAGATGGGGGCTGGTTAGCGCCACACGATAGGGCAGTAAAGGGGTGTCCAGGTTGATTTCGCCATCCAGGTTGAGATCTAAATGACCTTTGCCTCTTAGTGTTACCGCGAGCCCGGCAAAGCCACCGTTTATTTCCGCTTCTAGCTGCTGGCGTTTCAACTGTGGCAGCTCGGTGAGCTGCTGACTGGCGAGATCGGCCTGCAGGTTCAGCGCCATAGGGTAATCTTGCTCTAGGCTCATATGGCCATCTAGGTGGGCCTTACCATAGTCATGCTGCACATCTAGGCTGTCTAAGGTGATCTTGTAGCCCACATAACTGCCTTGCAGGGCGAAGGCTTGGAAATGATCGATTCTTTGCCCCAGCCTTAGCTCGCTGTTGGTGAGTTCGGCGGTATCGACAAAGATAGGCATGGGAATGGCTACCTCTGGCAACTGAGTGAGTGGCCAGCTATCGGCATCAGCTTGGTCGCTATCAGCAGCCTTATCCGTTTCTGCAGACAGTGGAATATCGATATAGAGACCTTGGCTGGCCAGTTGGTTTACCCTGAGCCCTGTTTCTAACCAGCTGGCCTTGGCTGTGAGGGCGTCGGCATTAAACTGCATCTGGTTGACCCGAACCTTGACCAGTTTCAGATCGCCTTGATTGAGCACTATGCCAAAGGGAAGTACCAGCTGCTGATCATCGGCCTCTGCTACCTCCTCTTTGATGGGCTCTGATCCTTCAGGGTTAGGTGACTCTGTCGCTAGGTCTGGGTTGTCATCTTCACCTTTAAGCTCATCTGTATCTATGTCGACGTGCACCGCCGAGGCACTTAAGGTATCGACACAAAGTTGGCGCTGCAGCAGACATAGCGGACGCCAGTTGAGGGTCAGATCTTGAGTATCAACCACTATGCCCGCCATCTGCCAGTGGGCATGATCTAGGGTTAATTGGCCATTGAGCCGGCCCGCGCTGTAGCTGAGCGATAAATTGGGCACTAAGGCATCGGCCAAGATGACTGACAGGCGCGTACCTAGGGGAGTGCCGATCATTAAGGCCAGCATGATCAGCAGAGCTAAGGGCAGATAGAAAACCAGGCGGATCAGGTTGCGCAGCCAGCGAAGCAGTCGCTTAAAGGGGCTTAGGGGTTTAACCGGCGCCGCGCCCTGGTCATCGGTTTGTGCCAGATCTAGCTCATTGGGCTGGTCAATCATATCTCAGCCCCCATGGTGAAGTGGATACGCCAGCTACGGTCTACGGTTTCGGTTTCGTTAAGGCCGACACCGAGATCCAATTTTATCGGCCCTATGGGCGATATCCAGTGTACGCCGCCACCGACTGAGACAATAGGGTCAAACTGGGTGTCATCAAAGGCATTACCGGCATCGATGAAGGTCCCCAGACGCCAGGTCGGTGTCAGATAGTATTGGTATTCCAGGCTGCCCACTAAAAGATACTGGCCCCCGACAACCATACGGGCCAGTTGCTCTTCAGTATCGATATAGTCGATATAGGGCCCCAATTCCTGATAGCTGTAACCGCGTATGCTTTGATCGCCGCCGGCAAAATAGCGCAGAGAAGGCGGTACCAGCGGCAGATCTTCCTTTTTAACCAGGTTGGCACCGAGATCCAAACGTGACACAAACCTGTGTTTACCAAAGAAGGTATCTATCCATTTAAACTTGGCCTGAATTCGACCCAGGCGCAGATCAGAGCCAAGTTCAGGTTCCGCGTATTCCATGCTGTAAGACTGATAATAGCCAGACTTAGGATCCAGGCTGTTATCTCCCCTGATGGTTTGTGACAGGCTGGTTCCAAACAGAAAGAGATCGGGTTTGTAGTCGATATCCGACTGAGTATATCGTTCGTTGATGGCATCGAGAGAGTAAGTAAAGATCCATTGATTGCCGAACTGTTTCTGTCTGACAACACCAATGAGCTTTTTCACTGACTCGAGTTCGCCCGTGTTGCGATATTCTCGCTTGTCGGGGTCATAGACTTGAGTGACACCATATTTGTCCCTGAGCAGCCCAATTCTTAGCTTGAGTTGGTCATCCAGCGGATGACTCATGGGAATGGTGTAGGTCGTCAGAAACTTTGGCGTGTCGGGTGACCATTCGATACTGGTTTCCTGAGAATGCCCATAGCGGTTAATCTGCGGCATGCGCCAGGTGGCCCTTATTCTGGGGTCTACCTTGTTATCAATAGAATTACCTATGTCGGCACCGACACCCAGCTCGATAGAGTGGGTGGGTCTGGGGCTTAGCTCGACGCGGATGGGGACTCTGTCATCTGCTATCTTGTCGAGTTGTGGTAAAACCTTAATATTGTTGAAGTAACCTGTATCCACTAGCTCTCGGTTGAGGGCGCCCAATTTGCCAGTACTGTACCGCGAGTTCGCTTCGAAAGGGATTAACTGGTCCAGAAAACCTGGCACCAGATCATGGCCGTTAAAGTGAACCTCGCCGATACGATAGCGCGGCCCAGAGTCGTAATGCAGGCTGATCTGTGCACTGTTGAGATCTCGGTTGACCACTATCTGGTTGGTGACATATTTCCCTTCAAAATAGCCGCGGGCAAGGGCATAGGTCAGTAGCTGAGATTTTATCGACTCATAGTCGCCATGGTTGAGCTGATCACCGGGCTTAATGGTGATCTGTTTCAGCCATCGGTCGATCACTTCGTCATCGAGGATCTCGCCCGAGAGGCGAATATCTATCCACTGAATCAGCGTTGGCTCGCCGGGCGTGATGGCCAGGCGTAAGGTCCAGGGCGCATTTTCTGGACTATCGAGCTGAGGTTCAATCTTTGCCTTGTAGTAGCCCATCGAATGCAGCGCGGCTTCTATGTTGTCTTCGGCATTGAAGATGAAGGCGCGGCGTTGTACCTCTGAGTTGGGGATAGTGCCCAGGTGGGCCGTGATATTACGCGTTAGCGCCTCATCGGCGCCGCTAATCTCTACCTTAAGCCATTTATCGGCCCAGGCAGTAGAGGTACCCAAACTCAAACTGAGTAGGGTTAGGAGTAGTAGCCGGGATAAAGAAGATGAGATCCGCAAGAAAAAGGCTCTATCTAGTTGAGAATTTTATTGTTGTTTATTGTCGCAGATTATAGAGGGCAAGCAAGATGGTGATTGTAATTAATGATTAAAATCGGTACAAAGAAGGCAAACAATAACGAGGAAGCCTAACGTGAGAAGCACTATTACCCCCCTAATGTTATCTGGCCTGATGGGTCTATTGATGAGCGCCAATGTGATGGCGCAGACACCGCCTTTTTCTATCGCTATTCATGGCGGCGCGGGAACCATCTCTAAAGCCAATCTGACAGATGAACAGCAACAAGCCTATCGCGACAAGCTTAAACAGGCGGTGGATGCCGGGTATAAGGTGTTGGAGCATGGCGGTGACAGTCTCACTGCCGTCACTACGGCAATCAATATTCTTGAAGACAGCCCGCTCTTTAATGCCGGTAAAGGTGCCGTGTATACCTATGATGGTGGCCACGAGATGGACGCCTCTATTATGGATGGCCGCACCCTGAATGCGGGCGCCGTGGCTGGGGTTAAACATATTAAAAACCCTATCGATCTGGCCCGGGCCGTGATGGATAAATCGCCCCATGTCATGTTGTCAGGTGAAGGGGCTGAAGAGTTTGCCTTGACTCAAGGCTTTGACTTTGTGCCCGTCATCTATTTTGATAGCGATGCTCGCTATCAGCAGTTACTCGATGCCAAGGCCAAATTAAAACAGGCTGAGAGCAATCAAGAGGGCAAGGCTGATTATCAGGCGTCGCTTAACTATTTAGATCTCGATTATAAGTTCGGTACTGTGGGCGCTGTGGCACTGGATAAGCAGGGCAATCTTGCGGCGGGTACCTCAACTGGCGGCATGACGGTAAAACGTTTCGGCCGTATCGGCGACTCGCCAGTGATTGGCGCGGGCACCTATGCGGAAAACCAGGTTTGCGCCGTATCGGCCACCGGCCATGGTGAGTATTTTATTCGCTACCATGTGGCGGGTGATATCTGCGCCAAGGTCAAATATCAGCAAAAATCGATACTGCAGGCCGCCGATGAAGTGATCAATCAACGCCTGATCACCGCAGGCGGCACTGGCGGGGTGATCGCTATCGATCAGCGCGGTAATATCGCGACTCCATTTAATACCGAAGGCATGTACCGTGCGACCCGCAAGCAAGGTGAGCAGGCCAAGGTGATGATCTGGCAGGACAACTAATCACCTACTAGGTCTGCACTGATTGTTTTAGTGCAGGCCGCCCAGAACATCAGATTCGCAATCACGGGCGATTAAGATAAACCTTAGCCCGTGATTGCTTGATTAACTCTTTGGCAATAACCCCTGTTGTTCTTGCTTGTTAAAGCCTGGCTCGTCAAATAAATCCCTGTTCTTTTTCTATCGATTTCACTGCCAAGCGACAATTCTGCTTGTGAGTCGCGTTTGTAACCTCTTTGTCAACAAGCTGATCTATAGTCTGGCCTGTTCTAAGGATCAGCACTGCAGCAATTTGGGCGATAAGACTCAAATGCTGCCGACTCAAACACTAGCCGAACACTAGCCGAACACTAGGTTAATGGATAAATTTAGGGGTTAATATGTTTACCAAAGCAAGTGCGCTTGCCTTGGCCATTGGTGGTGCCTCCACCTTTGCTCAGGCCGCAGACGATTTGATTATTTCAGAATATGTAGAAGGCAGCAGTAACAACAAAGCGGTCGAACTCTACAATCCTACCGATGCCAGCATAGAGTTAAGTCAATACCAGCTCGAGTTTTACTTCAACGGCAGCAGCAGTGCCGGGTCTAACATCGCACTGAGCGGTAGCCTGGGGGCAGGTGAAACCTATGTTATTGCCGATAATGATGCCGGTGGTGAGATATTAGCGGTTGCGGATCAGCTTAGCAGCGCGAGCTTTTTCAATGGCGATGACACCTTGGTGCTGCGCAAACAGGGCGAGGTGATCGATAGCCTAGGTCAGTTGGGGACAGATCCTGGCTCAGAGTGGGGCAGCGGCGAACGCTCTACCCAAAATAACACCTTAAGACGCAACCCCGAGCAGTTGATTGCCGATACTGTGCTCGATGACGCCGTTACCCTGGCGACTTGGACCGGGCATGCTCAGGATGATGTTAGCGATCTTGGTCAGTTTGCCTATCAGGGACCAACAGAGCCAACTGATCCAGTTGAGCCGCCGCAATCTCTGGTGTGTCATGATCCGGCGACCTCAATCTCCGCCATTCAGGGCAGCGGTGATCTCAGTCCTGTCAACGGTCAGAGCGTGACGGTAGAGGCGATAGTGACCAGCAATCAGGAAGCGGGCCTGAAGGGACTCTTCCTGCAGATGGCCGATAGTGAAACTGATACTGATGCGACCACCTCTGAAGGGGTGTTTGTCTATTCAGGCGGTCAGCTGGGTTATCAGGCGGGCGATCGTATTCGACTGACCGCTTTGGTTAAGGAGTATAACGGTCTGACTGAGCTGACTAATGTCAGTGAGCATACCTTGTGTGAAACCGCACAGCCGTTGCCGACAGCCGCCTCGATAACTCTGCCTCTCACGCAAAGCGGTGATTTAGAAGCCGTTGAGGGGATGCGGGTGAGTTTCTCACAAAATCTGGTGGTCAATGAGGTCTATAATCTGGGCCGTTATGGTGAGATCTTACTGGGAAGTCGCCGTCATTTCATCGGCACTCAAGTGGCCGAGCCCGGCAGTGACGCGCTGGCGGTCAGTCAGGCCAATGCACTGGACTCTGTGCTGCTTGACGACGGATTGACCGCGCAAAATCCAGATCCTGTTCGCTATCCCGCCCCTGGGCTGAGCAGCGATAACACTGTGCGGGTGGGCGATGCTGTTACCCATTTGAGCGGTGTAATGCACTATGGCTTTGGTCAGTATCGCCTGATGCCAACCGATACGGTGAACTTTGTGGCCACCAACCCAAGAACCGTTGAACCTGTGCTCGCGGCGGGGGGAAACCTTAAGGTAGCCAGCTTTAATGTACTGAACTACTTTAACGGCGACGGACTCGGCGGTGGTTTCCCAACGGCTCGCGGCGCCGATACGCCAAGCGAGTTTGCCCGTCAGCGCGCAAAGATCATCAGCGCCATGACAGCTATCGATGCCGATATTTTCGGCCTGATGGAGATAGAAAATGATGGCTTTGGCAGTGAATCTGCCATTAGTGATCTGGTCAGCGGCCTGAATCAGGCAGTAGGCGAGAGCAGATATCAATTTGTTTCTGTCTCAACGCCGACCATAGGCACAGATGCCATCACAGTGGGCATGTTGTATCGCAGCGATCGTGTTATGCCTGTGGGTGAGGCTAAGGTGCTCTCCAGTGCCAATTCGCCGCTCGATGAGCAAGGAAACACGCTGTTTAACGACGCCAAAAGCCGCCCGACCTTAACCCAGGCATTTGAGGTCCTTGGTGAGGCTAAGCAGCTTGTGGTGGCGGTTAATCACCTTAAGTCTAAGGGCAGTGATTGTGTTAGCCTGGGAGATCCGGATCAAAACGATGGTCAAGGAAACTGTAATCTGACGCGCACCCGCGCTGCAACCGCCCTAGGTGCTTGGCTAGCCAGTGAGTATGGCGAGCTGCCGACCCTGGTGATCGGTGACATGAATGCCTATGCCAAGGAAGATCCTATCGATGCCCTGCAAAGCGCCGGTTATGTCGAGCTGTTCGATCACTTAGGTAAGTCAGGCGCATACTCGTATGTATTCTCCGGTGAAAGCGGGCAGTTAGATCACGCTCTGGCCAATGCTCTGCTGGCGGATCAGGTGGTGGATGTGACCGAGTGGCATATCAACACAGATGAGCCTAGATTGCTTGACTACAACGAGGAGTTTAAGTCGTCAGCTCAGATTGAGTCGCTTTACAGCTCAGATGCCTATCGCTCGTCGGATCACGACCCGGTCGTTATCTCTCTATTGCTTGAGCGTGACACCCTAGCGCCGGTGGCGAGTTTTAGCCAAACGCTGAAAGGGCGCAGCGTGAGCCTAATTAGCACGTCACAGGATGAGGATGGCGAGATAGTCTCTTATCAGTGGGATTTTGGCAACGGTGACAGTGCCACGGGAGAGCAGGTGAGTTATCAGTTTGCCAAGGCGGGTGAATATCCCATAACCCTGACAGTGACAGATAATGATGGCCTGAGCCATAGCGTCACCCAAGTGGTCAAGGTACAGGTCAAGCGTAAAAAGCCTGTCGCCGTGATAGAGCATCTTGATCTTTGGTTTATGGATCTCTTTATCTCTCTAAGCTACGACACTGACGGTGAGCTGGTGTCGCAATCTTGGAAATTTAACGATGGTAGTAAGCAAAAGGGGCCTGTGGCCGTCAGTTTTGGCCATAGCGCCAGTAAGGTCAAATTAACGGTTAAGGATAACCATGGCTTAAAAGGTCAGGCAAAGTTGGCTTTCTAATAGCAGCTGTTTTAAACGGCCACCTTAGGGTGGCCTATTTTTTGGCGTAAAATTTTATAATAAACTGATTTTATTCGATATCTAATTCACTTGCTGATTGCTAATAGCTAAAGGTTTCCATAGGCCCTGTGTTAGGTAAAAATGTTCTTAACAATAATCATTTCTATTATCATAAGCTTGGCGGTAAGCCTCGTCATTACTGGGCTGGCGCCACTTTTCTGGCCAACGGGTGGGCTAAACTTAATGTCGAATCCGAGGAGAGTAAGCTTATGGATAGCTATCAGAGATTATTAGTGGTTGTAGATGAACACGATTTTAGCCTAAAGGCCGTATCTCGGGCTGTATACCTGGCCAGTAAAACCCATGCGGTCATCATTGTGATGATGTTAGAGCACAGCCATTTTGTTAACCGACTGGTGGATACCTTCGAATCTGAAAATAACGGTGAGCAGTTTCAGCCACAAACCAAGGAGCGCAAACAGAGTTGTCTCACAGCCTTTATTCGCCAGGCGGCGCAATCAGGCCTGAATATTTCTAAAGCATCGATCGCCTGTCATTCCAGCGATGATGTGCTGCAGTTTTGCGAAGACTACAGGGTGGATGCGGTGATCTTGGCGGCGTCACGGCATAAGCTGTGGAACTGGCTCACCATCAAACCTTTGGATGTGCGTTTGATCCGCGAATCTTCACGTCCTGTGGTTGTGGTTAAAGATCACATCTGGCATCCGGGAGGCCATATCCTGTCATTGGTAGAGCCCTGTGCCGATGATCTGATGCACAAAGAGTTAAATGAAGCCGTGCTGCAGACCTCTGAGCATTTCTCTGAGTTACTATGTGGCGATTGCCACCTCATTGATTGCTACTATGGTGATACACCCAGTATCTCATTTCATCAGACGGTATCGCCTGCTAACGATGAGCACTTCCATCTGCAGCAGATGTCTCAATATTCGAGCCGTTATCATCTCCAGCCTGAAAATACGCCCAGTAACAAGCATATTCACCTGACTAAATCTTTGCCGGAAGATGCTATTGAGTCGTTGGCGAAAGAGGTGGATTCTGAGTTGGTGATCGTTGGCGATACAGGTAAGACTGACCTGTTTTCAAGCCTCTGTGGTAACGTGGGGGAGCAAGTGATCGATAGGATCCAGTGCGATCTTCTGGTGGTGAAGGCAAGAGGTATCGGCGCCATGCAGTGAGTTAGGCCAGCGACAGCGTGTCGCTGGCTAACCTATTACTTTTTAATCCATTTGCCTTGCGGTGTTTGGATGTAGTGTCCCTTATCGGCAGCCGCTATCGCTTTTTCTGCGGCTAGTTTGGCAACATCATCGACGCTTATCTGGTTCTTAAGAGCGATCTTTTCATAGTGGGCCTTGCGTTTGGCATTGACCGACTTGGCCAGCGCACTGGCTTCGCCGCTATTAACCACCACACCTAAGTAGCCATTTATCTGCTCACCCACTAACCCCTGCGCCTTAGCGTCTTGTAGTGAGATTGCAAAGGCATTGAGGCTAAGAAGAAGTCCGGCCATCAAGACAAGTATTTTGCTTTTCATTTGAATCACCTTATACCTTGATTAGAAGAGTTCATCGTTGTTAATCAGCTCATCGAGCTCTTTATCAACCTTAATCTTGATCTCATGTTCAATCTTAACATTAAGGTTGATGACGATAGGCTTCTCTGGTGGCTCTATCTTCACCGTTGGCGTGCAGCCACCAAGGAGCAGCAGGCCGGTTAGCCCTAGGGTCATGGTTGGCAAGGTTAGCAATTTTTTCACTGTGCTTCCTTAATCTGGTTGATGGTGAGCTTAGGCTTATGAAATTAGAATACGCTGGGCAATATGACCATAAGCTGAACGTTTACTTGAGGTTAGTTTGCCATCGCGCGTTCAATTTCAGTCTGCAGTCTATCACCTATTTGTAAACTCTTGAGTAACTGCAACATATTTTCTTCCTGAGCGTAGTTCAAATGTATGGGGCGTTCAATATCCTTGGCCCGACCCTTGACCTGTACTTTTAGTTGGGCATCGCCGTTGGGTGCCATGTCGAAGCTACTCGACAGCTGGGTATAGTGCAGCTCCTCCAGTGCCGAGAAGGCGAAATCCAGGTAGGGCTGCGACACGCGCATCTGTACTACGGCGGGATTATCGTCAACCTTGATCAAGCCGCCGGGCGCTCGGGCCGCCAACTGGCCATTGTTAACGCTAACCTTGCCCTGTTCGAGACTGACTGGCAGTACGCCATCGAAGATGCCGTCGGCGTAAATCCCGGTTTGCGGCTGCGCGGCGAGCAGCTGTGCAAGATCCATCCCCTGCAATACCAGGTAGGCTGAGGAGGGGGCGCCAAGATTCAGGTTGAAGATGGGCAGCAAGATCTCACCGCCCAGCGTTTTGGCGGTGCCATTAAGTTTCACATCCGCGCCGTTAAGGCCTATGCTGGCGTCCAGCCCTTTGCCAATATCGAGTTTAAAATTGGCATTAGCATTAAGATCCGTGAGTAACACTCCGGGATTAAAAGCGGCGACCTTAAGGTTTATCTGCTGACAGTTTACCGCCGCATTGAGCCCATTTACCTTGTTATCATTGCCTGTTAGCTCACACTGGGCTGTGAATTGGGCTTGCTCAAATGGCAGTGCCTGAAAGCTGCCCTCGCTTATCTGCATGCTTGGTGTTAACGCCATAGTGAAATCCAGGCTATCTTGTTGCCAGGTTAGATTATGAGTGCCTTGTAGCTGGGCATCTCCAATCAAGAGTAGCTTGGATGGCATCCCCCTGAGACGAGAGAGGCGCGCCACGATAGCGTTGGCGTCATTGAGCATATTGAGCTGCCCGGTGAGCTGCTGTGGCTGTAGTGCCTGAGAGAACAGCATCTGGTGCTGACTCTCAAAAGGCAGCTTGTCTAACAGCCAGGATTCTTTGGTTTCTAGTCGGTAACTTGGCTGCTCATTTGGATTTTCGATCAAATTATTTGATTGCTCAGAGGTCAGCCCCCGCCATTGAATCGCTTGATTGAGACTCGCTTCAGGCAGGGAGTATAAGGTCTTTCTGCGCAATTTATTGAGGCGCATGCCCTGCTGCTTGAGGGTTAATTGGGTCAGCTTATAATCAAGCTCACTCTGCCAGGGCGTATTAAGTAATGTCTCTAACGTCAACAGACGGATTAGGTTTTCGCCTTGCTCGTCTGCCGATCTGTTGTCTCCTGCCTTGAGGTCAATCGCTTTTGTCTCAAGGGTCAGATGCTCAAGCTGCAGTTGATTACTCAGTGCCTGGCCCTTGGCATCTAGCGTTTCCTGACTGGCTCCCAGGGAATTAATGGCAAGCGTTAGGGGAGCAACATGCACTTGTTTTTGGCTCAGGGTTAATCCCTGCTGGGCGCTAAAACTCAGGCAGCCGGCATTTAGCTTTGCAGCTTGCCCTGGCTCGTTAAGTTGTGGTGATAGGGTGAGAATATCCAGCTTTGATAACTCAGCGGTTTGCAGCGCGCCATGACGCAACTTGATGTGGCCAGCGCCAAGGGTCGTGCTTGTCTGCGAGCTGATCAGGCTCGCCATGGCGGCGGGCTCAATGGGCGCTGCGCCCTGGCGGGATGAGTGCGTTGACGGCCAGCGAAGCCGATGCTTAGCCGTTTTGATATTCACCGCTTGCCAAGTCAGCTCAAGTTCTGGGTCTGCACCGGTTTGAAGTTCGAGCTTAAGGGGCGAGGGGAGCTCTGCGTCGATACCGCTTGCGCCTACCTCTAGCTGTCGATGATTAAAGCCGGGCTCGGATAGACTCGCGCTGCCACTTACGCTCAAGACGATATGTTGATTTTGGTGGGCTGTGTCTTGCTCACCACTAATACTGCCCGCCAAGGATATTTGAGCCTTTGCTAGCGATAGACGGTTCATGCTGGCGCCTGCGCAGTGGCCATCGACTGGATTGTCGGGGGGCAGTGCGATGCAAAGCGCTTGGTTAACTTCGCCTGATACTTGCCAATCTGCGCCTAAGCGCCAGTGAGTGGCAGGCGCAGATGTTGGCGCTGCGCCTGTCGCTGTTTGCATCAGTTTGCTCAACTCAAGGTCGCTCAGCTTGGCCGTGAGCTTATTTTCACCAAGGGTTAGGCTTGCCGTCATTGCGGTAAGATTCAGGCGCTGGTGGGCAAGGTTGTAATCGAATGCTACTTTTCCAGTCTCTGTCTCTGCTTGGCCCAAGTCGAGTGTTAGTCTTATCTGAGGCTCAGTTGGTTGAGAGCCATTCCCTAAGAAATCAGCGCCTTGTGGCGTCAGCTGAGTTAATAGACCATTGAGCATGGGGGAGTGACTGCTGGCAAGTGGCTGAAATTGTTCGGGGCTCAGCGCCAGCTCTAATTGCGTCGGTGCAAGCGATAGCTGCAGATCGGTTAAGGGGCCTTTCAGATCAAGCGTTATCCCCCTGCGCATGTTAGTCACATCTGTGATTTCCAGCTTGAGCGGATGCTTAAGCGGCTGGCCGCCAAGCCTGGCAAGCGCTAGCTCAAGGTCGCTGAGTTGGTGGCTAGAGGTCAAGCTCCCCTGGGCAAGATCAAGCTGCATCTCTGAGTCGAACTTGCCCCTTAGGAACATCTCCTCGGTTAATATCCTTTTCAGCTGGTGCAGGGCGATGACTGACGCGCTGCTTTGGGTGTTGAGGGGCGATAAACTGGAAAGCTCTGTAACAAGCTTAGAGAGGTTATCAAGATCCATTTGGCTGGAGAGCTGCCAGCGGGTCTTTTCAAGCGTCGCATTGAGGGTGAGTAGCGGCGATTGATAGAAACTCAGTGCGCTTGTTAATCGCCCCTTATCATCAAGATTGAGGTAATCAAGGCTCAGCCCCAAAGGCCTTGCTATTGCTCCACTGCTTAGCGCCTGCGTCTTGAACGTCACTCGGCCTATGGCTATCTGAGGCAGCTTGCTGAGTTCCAGTGCGCCGGTGGCCGAGTCATCTTGTTGCGCGCCCATGCGTTCAAAAAAGTCTGTGGCGAGGTCTACCTCGATTTGGCGAATCGCCAGTGAGTCGAGACCTTGTAGCCCCATAGGGCCATCTAACCAGTTTGGCGTCAGTTGAAGCTGCAGATCATGCAGTGTGACCAGGCTGTTGTGGACCCTAAGTTGCAGCAGGGGGAGGCGAAGATGAACCAAATCACTGGGAGTGAGGTGCAGAGAGACAATCTGCACGCCAGCATCTTTCAGATATGGGTTGAGCAGGCGCTGAGTGAGGCTGGCCAGTTGTGATGCCGCTATGCCCAACAGGAGTACGAGCATCAAGGCGATACCAAGAAGCAAGGTTTTGCTGGGTCTAAAAAGGCGTCGCCACATCTGTCCTTGTCTCGAGGGTGGTTAGTTACTGCTTGAGTTTATCATTGATTAGCGCCGCGAGGACAGAGACTGCGGCGCTTCTTAAGCGTAATCCTAAGGCGTTATCCTTAGGCGCTTGGTTGCCAGCGGATATGGGTGGCCAGGGTGTGAGACTCACCAGGGGCCAGCGTGACCTTGTCGTCCAACACATTTGCGGCCTCAAGACAGACCATGGTCAGATAGTCCTTGTCATTAAAACGAGATAATCGTTTCGACTTATCTATCCAGGGATTCCACAAGATGGCCGAGTGACTGTTTTCACGGCGTACTTCTATGGTGCCGTTTGGCGTATGTAGCAGTTGGCAATCCCCCAGTTGGCTGTAGACTCTGTCCGTTTCCCGGTCAAAGCGTACCTCATCGCCATCCTGAGTGTAGGGGCCTTCACCAAATTCGATATAGTTCGCGCCACTAAAGCCACTGGCTTTGAGCTGATGAATATCCTCGATGGGAAAGTAAGTGTGCAGTGCTTGCGTCAAACTAAAAGGCGTCTCGCCAAGGTTGGTGTTAACCAGTTTAACGCTCAAGCTGTCGCTTAAGTTGAAGATGAGTTCAACGCGGCTCTGGTGAGGCCAATACTGCTTATCTGCATCATCGACGGTGAGACTGAATTTAAGTTCTACCGCTTGGTCTTGCATCTGTACTGCATCGAGTTGCCATAAGCGAGTGCGGGCAAATCCATGTTGTGGCCATTGGGGATTTTCATGCATGCCGAACCAGGGCCAACAGACGGGGATACCGCCACGAATGCCACTGCCGGGCTGGAAATCGTCGGCGCTGGAGACCCAGAGTAAAGGTGCTTGGCCTTTTGGCTGAAAGCGCTCTATCTGTGCGCCCTGCATAAAGATACGTGCTTGACAGAGATCGGTATCGACCTCGACATATTCGAGTCCTTGGGGATGTTTTTTAATGGTCACTGAACCCATATTGGCTCCTCATGGTTTAAGGCTTGGGCAGGAAAAGTCTATAACGACTTAGCTTACAGAGTTTTGTGCTTCAGGATAAGTATGACCTTGATTGTTTTTACGGTTTTGCTGTTTTGTACTGAAAACAGCGTGCCGATAGGGCTGTTTTTTTAAGCCGATTTGGGTAAAGTGGTCGGAGCACTATTGTTGAGTGAGCGCTAAACTGCTCAACTGTACCTGTTCGTTTTGGAATTCGACAAATAGAAGGAAAATGGAATGCCAATCTATCAAGCTCCACTGCGTGACTATCAGTTTATTCTCTCTGAACTCCTTAATGTGTATCAGCGTGATGATCTTCAGGGATTTGACGACATCGATGCCGAACTTGGCGACGCCATCTTACAAGGCGTCGCCGACTTTACCACAGAGATCATGCTGCCCCTTAACAGCGTGGGCGACCTTGAAGGCTGCCAACTGGTCGACGGCGAGGTAAAAACCCCAGCAGGGTTTAAAGATGCCTATCGTCAATATATCGATAATGGCTGGGCGACGCTGACTAGTAACCCTGAGTATGGCGGTCAAGGGCTGCCTGAATGTATCGGGGTGTTTGCCACCGAGATGAAGACGGCGACCAATATGGCCTTTGCCATGTATCCGGGGTTGACCCATGGGGCCTACGCCGCGATCCATGCTCACGGCAGCGAAGCGTTAAAGGCTAAATACCTTGAGAAGCTAGTGTCGGGTGAGTGGACCGGCACAATGAACCTTACCGAGGCTCACGCCGGCACTGATCTGGCGCTACTGCGCACTAAGGCCAAGCCTGTTGGGGAAGATACCTACGCGATTACGGGGGAGAAGATCTTTATCTCTTCGGGCGATCATGATCTGGCCGATAACATAGTTCACCTGGTGCTGGCGCGCTTACCCGATGCGCCCGCGGGGGTGAAGGGGATCTCCCTGTTTGCCGTGCCTAAGTATCTGATTAATGACGATGGCACCTTAGGTTGCCGCAATGGCGTCGAGGTGAGTGGCCTAGAGCATAAGATGGGGATCCATGGCAACTCTACCTGCGTCATGGTGTTTGACGGGGCAATCGGTGAGCTGGTGGGCGAGCCACATCAAGGCCTAAGAGCCATGTTCACCATGATGAATGAGGCCAGACTCGGGGTGGGGGTGCAAGGCTTGGGTGTGTCTGAGATCGCCTATCAAAATGCCTTAAGCTACGCCAGGGATCGCCTGCAAGGCCGTGCATTAAGTGGCGTGAAGGCTAGCGAGTCTCCCGCGGACCCGATTTTGGTACATGGCGATGTCAGGCGCATGTTGATGGCGCAAAAGGCCTTTAATCAGGGGGCTAGGGCACTCATGGGCCAGCAGGCGCTTTGGCTCGATGAGTCTCATCGCCACCAGGATAAGACCCAGGCGGCCAAGGCGGCGAAACTGGCAGCGCTGTTTACCCCAGTGGTGAAAGGCTTCGTTACCGATCAAGGCTTTAAAGCCTGTGTCGATGCCCAGCAGGTTTACGGCGGTCATGGCTATATTCATGAGTGGGGCATGGAGCAGTTTGTGCGCGACAGCCGCATCGCCATGATCTACGAGGGAACCAATGGGGTTCAGGCCTTGGATCTGGTGGGGCGTAAGTTATTGGGTGATAGAGGGGAAGCGCTCGGCATTTGGTCTGAGATGGTGAAGCCATTTGTGGCCGAGCATCTCTCAGATGAGACGTTGAAACCCTACCTGCTGCCGTTGATGGAGGCCAGCACAGATCTTGAAAAGGCGACCCACTTTATCGTCGAAAACGGCGCCAAACAGCCCGACATTATCGGTGCAGCGTCCATGCCCTATATGCAGATCTTAGGGATTGTAGCCCTGGGCTGGATGTGGGCCCGCATGGCGGTAATGGCTCAGCAGGCACTTGAGCGTGGTGAGGATCAAGCCTTTTATGCCAATAAGCTGGTGACGGCGACATTCTACATGAACTACTGGGCACCTCAGACCTTGAGTCTGCGCCGCCAGATAGAGCGCAGTAGCCAGCAGTTATCTGAGTTGGTCGATAGCGACTTTGATTAACAGTAAAAAGGGCCGAGAGGCCCTTTTTTATGGCTAGCGTTTTGTTCAAAGCTTAAGGTCTAAGCTTAACTTGCCTGGCACTAGCGGCTAAAACATTAGCGGTTAAAATATTAGCCTCTGAAACCTTAACCTCTGAAACCTTAACCTTTGAAGCCATAGCCGCTCAAACCTTAGCGGCGGAAATGGAGCAGGCGATTGTTGGCCGGCATCGGATGATCGGCGATCAGGCTCAGACCCGCCTCATTGGCCAGTGTGGTGATCCATTCAATGTCGCGAATACCACTGTGAATATTGCGGTGTTTTAGCCAGATATCGAATTGGCGATTACTCTCGCTGGTATATTGATTGTCATAGTTAAAAGGCCCATAGACACAGAGTGAGCCCTTATCGCTTAAGTGACGATCGACGCCTTTAAAGAAGTCGACAACCATGGCCTGACTCATGATGTGCAGGGTGTTTGCGCTGAAGATGCCGTCGATCTCTGCCTGTTCAAGTGGCCAGGGGGCGGTAACATCCAGTGCCATCGGAGGATGGATATTCTTACCGCCTTGCAAGGCGATGCGCTCGCTTAAGGGACCTAGATACTCTGCTTGATCACTGGGATACCAGGTAAGATGCGGCAGGTGCTGGGCAAAAAATACCGCGTGCTGACCTGTACCACTGCCTATTTCAAGTACCTGACGGGTTTGGTTAAAGCTCTGTTTGAGCACGGCCAGGATAGGATCTTTGTTGTTTTCGCAAGATTGGGAGTAGGGAAGTTGACTGAGCGACATGATGCAAATGATTGGTGAACTGTGATTGCCAATCTACGCTATTTTGCGTTCTGTTCGCAAGCCAATAAAAAAGCGCCCAAAGGCGCTTTTTTTTAGGTAGGAACCGTTACTTGGCAACAGGCTCTGTGGTCAAGTCGATACGATAGACGGCAAAGCCTAGCGAATCAGGCTCAGCAAGTTTCTCCATCTTACGTAGTTGGTTTTCGCTGATGAACTTGTCGGCTTTGTCGCTGTTTTGCGTTTCGAAACGAATGTCCAGCGCAACTTGGGTATTGATGGTCTTAAAGTCCCAGTTGTAGTCGGCACGTGGGTCAACCATGTCATCATAGCCGCCCTGATCGTTTGGCTTAGACTGCGCCGTGATATAAGCCGCTAACGCCTCGCGGTTGGTGTCAGGCAGTTCCATCACAACATAATCAGAACCCGTACCGGCAAATTTACCGCCAAAGGCGCGGTAGTTATTAGATGCCACGATAAATTCCTGACTGTTTAGCGCTTCACCTGTGATCACCTCACCGTCAGGTGTGGTGTAGGCAAGATCGACGATGCGATTCGCATTTTCGTTGCCAGCAACGATTGCGCAGTCGCGGTCAAACTTACTCGGCTGGGTGACATCAATCTTATAGGTTACGCCATCGATCACATCGAAGTTGTATGTTGGATGGCCATTCCAGTTGATCAATGATTGTGGCGCACTCGACGCTGGGTCAATCTGGTTGAACTGGTTGGCACTACATTCTAGCCAGTCTTTCAGTTCGACACCTGTGAGCTTCACCGCCACCATAGTGTTAGGGTAGAGGTAGAGATCGGCTGCGTTCTTAAAGGTTAGATCGCCAGCATCAACCTGAACAAATTGCGAAGCATCGGCCTCGGTCGCATGGCGACCACCTGCTTTAAAGGGGGCTGCGGCTGACAGTACAGGGATCCCTTTTAAGGATGTTGGTAGCTTGGCCGTGACCTGTGCAATTTGCGCGTCGGACACTATCTGCACCGTTGGATCATCCTGCACTAAGGTTAGGAAGCTGTACATCTCGGCGGCGGCGACACCAATAGGTTCATCGACAAAGGCCAAGGTGCCCTGGTGTTCCAGCTCAACCGCATCGTGAATGTCTTTATCTGCCTGAACTAACTCGACTTTGTTGGCACCGTCATAGATAGGGCGTGCTTCGGTTTGTGCATCGGTTACCGACCAAGCGCCATCTTTGAGGGTGAGTTTAAGGTCAACCACCCCTAAGTTATCGCCCCAACGGCCAGGCATGACGGCTGCTACGCCGTTGAGCAAACCTTTTTCCACGTCGGTATTAGGCAGATCGGCATAGTTGGCATGAGGGAAGATCGAGTGGCTGTGACCAAACATGATGGCATCGATGCCTTCAACATTGGTGAGTGCGAACGTGGCATTCTCAGCCATAGGATCGCCAGGGTTTTCTGATGAACCTATACCTGAGTGAGGAATGGCGATGATCACATCGGCACCTTCAGCCTTCATTTTTGGCACGAAAAGCTTGGCGGTTTCGATGATATCTTTGGCTTCAACCCTGTCCGTCAGGTGCTGCTTATCCCACAGCATGATTTGCGGCGGTACAAAGCCGATATAGCCAATCTTGATTGTGTGTTCGCGGCCTTCGGTATCAATAACCACTTTTTCTTTGATCAAATAAGGCTTAAATAGGTTTTCGCCGTTTTTGACATCATTCCAGCAATCATCTGCCGCGCAGTAGACGTTAGCGTTGATATAAGGAAATTCTGCACCACTTATCGCCTTTTCAAGGAAATCCAGGCCATAGTTAAACTCGTGGTTACCAATATTGCCAACATCATAGTCTAAGGTATTCATTGCCTTATAGGCAGGGTGCACGTCACCCTCTTGTAGACCGACTTTGGCCATGTAGTCGCCCATTGGACTGCCTTGTAAAAGGTCGCCATTGTCGACTAATACAAAGTTGGGGACTTCTTTACGGGCTTCATGGATCAGGCTGGCGGTACGAGCCAGACCAATCGTTGGATCCACTTTTGATTGATAGTAATCAAAGTCCATGATGTTGGTATGCAGATCTGTGGTTTCCAGAATTCTCAGATCGACACTTGCCGTGGTGATTTTGTCATCATCGTCATCATTCCAGCTACAGGCGCCAAGTCCGACTGTCGATGCGATAACAACTGCTAATAGTTTTTTATTAAACATAACCATCAATCTCTATTATTATTTTTGACCCCGAAGCCAACCTAGTTAGCTTCATGTGTGAACTTAATCACATCAGCTCTTTATGATTAGAGCTTTTGCTTCAAGTTCGGGCTCAATTATAGATAGATGATATGTAAAAACTATGACATCTAACGTCCTTTAGGTATCAATTTGTATCGAACTGCTGCTTGTTTGTTCGGTTAGCTTGCGATGTGTTATTCCATTGTTAATTAAAGGTATTTTGTAGGTGTTTTATTCGGTTTGTAAGTTAATGCTAAAAAAGCTGCATCAGTGGTAGGTAATGTCGCTATACATAGGAGCCAACTTTGCGAGTAGGGCATTTCTTGTTGAGATCGGAATATTTTGCTGCTTCATTGCAGCGATCAGATGGCCAACAATAGCATCGAAGTCAGCTTGGGTAATATTGAGTCCTTGGTGGGAATTAAACATTGTTTCACCTTGATAGTTGCAGTCCCCGCCGGTAACGACACATAGATGCTCAATAAATCGCTGCCTAAAAATCGCAATGTCAGTTTGTTCAAAGTGGTGACGAATGAGTTTATCGTTGGCAATATTGGTTAAAAAGTTATCGGCGATAAGGGTGATCCCTTCTGTTTTTCCCAATTGCTCGTACACAGTGGTGTTACTGCTAGCACAAGCTGTGAATATCAATACTAAGCTAACTAGCATGACCATAAAGGGAAAGCGGTGTGGTTTACTGTGCTGGTTTATATGTCTAATTAGGTTCATCACAAGGCTCCTTCAATCGAGATATACCAGCCTTGCTGATTTTCATAGCCAGCAATGCTACCAAGGTCCGTATAGGCCGTGACGACCGAAAGGTGCTTATTCACAAACCAAGCGAGAAAGATATCCTGCCAGTCGTTTTCGGTAGCGAAGCTGAGTTGATCTGGCTTTTGCCGATACTCGTAACCGATAGCCAAGTTATCGGTGAGCAAGAGTGCGGCTGAACCTTCAAATACCCACTGATAACTGTCGTCTTTAGTGTTGCCAAAGCCCAAGAGGCCTATTTGGTTGGCTTTTGTGGCTCTAACGGTCGCGTTGAGTAACAGGTTTCTTCCTGCGATGGCATCGAAAAAAAGTTTGCTGGCCGCTACATAGGCATCTAATCCTGAATCATCTTGGGCGCCTACAGCCTGTGGGATGGTAAAATCATCGACCCGTTTATATTGCAGCCCAAGGGTCAGTTGAGGTATTGCGCTATATAATAACTCGCCAGCCAATTTGTATTTTACGCCAACAATATCTTGTCCCAGCTCACCACCTAAACTGTCTAAATCGAAGGTTTGTTTGGCAATACTGAATTCAAATCGATTATCGATAGCTAAAGATGCACCCACCACGCGTAAACTAAAATCATCGACCGATACCGAGGTCAGCATTGCGGTCGCGGACCATTCGCCGCTACTGGCATAACCATTAATCACCGCCCAAGGAACGATACCGCCCCCCGCGCTGCCCTCTATGGTACTCGCGCCCCCTGTTGCGATGACTTTACTTGTCTTTGCCAGTGCGCCGCCACTTAATAGGATGAGCAGTATTAACGAGGAGGCAGTTCTTAATTTCCACATAGAGGCACCCTATTCATGTTCGGCTGGCTTAGTCATTGATTCGACTGGTTTCGTCACTGAGTTGAATTTCTGCACCCATTGTCTGAAATCAAGGGCTTTTAGCGGTTTGGCGTATACATATCCTTGTATGCTGTCGCATTGGAGCTTGCGTAAAATATCGATACCCGCGATGGACTCAACCCCTTCGGCGACAACTGACAGATTGAGCCCTTTAATGAGTTGAATACTTGTTTGCACTATCATCAGATCCGTGTCATTGAGGTGGATATCTTTGATGAAGCTGCGATCGATCTTAACTTCATCTACTGGCAACATTTTTAGGTAGGCGAGTGATGAGTGCCCCGTTCCAAAGTCATCAATTGAGACGTGGATCCCGAGGTCCTTAAATTGCGTCAATACATCAATGGCGGCTTGAGTGTCAGTCATGACTGCGCCTTCAGTCACTTCAATGGCCAATGAAGAGAGGGGGAGCCCATGCGCCGTTAATTGCGCGCAAATCCTCGCTGGCAAACTTTCATCGATTAAATCGTGTGCCGACAGATTGATTGCCACGGATAAATCCAGCCCTTCAGCGTGCCATTTGACCAGCTGAGACACAGCTTCTGATATTACCCATTCACTCACAATCGAGATGTTACCCGAGTTTTCAGCGAGTTGAATAAACTCATCTGGTGGAATAAAACCAAGAGTAGGGTGTTGCCAACGGATTAAGGCTTCGGCGCCATAACAAATACCCTGTTGAATATTGATTTTAGGCTGATAAACCAGATGCAGTTGTCTATCTGACAAGGCTTCGGGTAGCTCTCTGACGAGTGCAAGTTCACGCTGATATTTTTCATCGGTTCCCACCTGATATTCAGCAACGCTGAGGTTCGACAAGCAAGCATGGTTGAGTGCGATTTCACCATGGCGTAGCAAGGTGTCGATATTATGGTATTGATTAACCAAATTAATCATTCCCGCTCTTACCGTTAGGCTGATTTTCGAACCTTCAATGGTAAAGGGAACTGCCAATTTTAGTAGGAATTGTTCGATCGTTTTTTCGGTTAATGGCTCATCGAAAAGCAGTAAAAATGAGTCACCATCTAAGCGTGCTATAAGCTTGATATCGTCGCTGAGCGTCGCTAAGCGCTGAGAGAACAACAACAATAACTTGTCGGCATTGGCAAAGCCGATAATGTCATTGATATGCCGAAAATGCTTAATATCGAGTAGGACTAGGCAGCCATTAAGCATACCTATTTTTTCCGTTAACAATTGTTTTGCCGCGAAGCGATTATAAAGTCCTGTGAGCGCGTCATGTTGTGATTGGTAAAGCAGCGCATTTTCACGAGTTTCAATGTTGCCTCGCATGATTGAAAGGGTATCGGCCAGTACTTGCAACTCGGCCGGTGCGCCATCAATCTTGTCGGGGTTTTCACCCTGACCAACCCGCCGAGCGAAGTTGACTAGCGAATATATTGGCCGCGTTAACCCACGAGCAAACCAAGTGGCGATCGCAAATGCAAGCAGGGATGTAATGGCAAAAATCAACAGCATATTATTGCGAAGTGACAGGTAGTTTTGCTGCCATTTATCCACGGATTGATGCAATATCGCCCACTGATTTAACCCGTGTTTATCAAGTTGTTGTACCACGGAAAGATAATCTAGGGGTAAGTTGTCTTGTACTGTGCTGTCGACATTTTCAACGGCTTGAAGTTGTTTCAGGACACTTTGTTGTTGTGCGGGCGGCAAGGTTGATACCATCTCTATGCGGTCACCCGATTGATTGACAAAGCTGATATCGATCCCCGTGATCCGTTTGGCCTGGTTTGCGACTGACGCATCGAGCAGAAACCCCATTCCGACCCATGCGATCAGCGTAGGGGCTTTTACGGGTTGCAGTACAAATTGATAGCTAGCATGGTCGAAATTGAGAACAGCAAAGTCACTATTGGCACTTTGAGTCAACTTAAACAGTGAGTCTATGTCACGCTGCTGGAGCTGTGCGAGACTTGATGAAAGGAGTCTTCCATCAGGAGAGAGTAAAATCGCTGCCGCAGCACCAATACGCATGCCATGGTTACTCAATACTGATTCGATCGTATCTTGTTCTTTGGTCGCAACGGCTCGCTTAAAGCCAAAATCAGCGCTGAGCACTGATAAGCTTTGATTAAGCTGTATGCTTCGATTCAATAACATTTCAGCAAATACGTTGGTACCGATCACTAAACTCTGTTTTTGCTGTTGCCGATTATCCTTTAGGGTCGCGCTTAAGACGAAGGCGGCGGTAGCGAGCTGCACTAATGTCAGCAAAAACAGAAAAACGATGATAAGTCGGTTACGGAAGCTATTTTGTATCATCACTGACTTATTCGGTTACGAGCTGGCTAAAACCAGCTGGGGGCGAAGAGGGTTTTGGTTGGTGCTTGATTTGTAACTCTAGCGAAAGTGACTGAGGCTCATCAAATACCGTCAGCGGGAGCCGTTCTGAAACGCTTAGTTGCCACGGATGCCAGAGTTTGACTTGGTAATTGCCTTTGGGAATATCGTTTAACACTAAATGGCCACTGTCGTCAGTAACGCCGACATAGGGGCCTTTAGCCACATAGATAAAGGCTTGCATATAGTCATGAATATTACAGCCGATGGCAACTAACCCTGGCTTATCGAATAACACAGGTGCTTCCGCTTTCCCCACATATAGCTTTAATTCAAAAGGCTTGGCCTCTGAAAATGAGTACACGTGATGGCGTGTTTTATCTAGATTCGGAAAATCGACTTTAGCGCCCTGGGGAATAGCCAGTACAAATGGATTGAAGGTTCGATTCTGCTGCTTTATCTCATAATGTTCAGTCTCTATTGGGGTTGGCACTGCTAGCGTCTCTTGCGCCGGGATCAGTTCAACTACTGCGTCGGCAATGGGGCGGGCCTGACTATCAGAAATATCGATCTTAATGCTTGCGCTGTGGATCTGAGCGGAAAACATCAATCCGAAAAGTGTGGGTAACATTAATTGTTTTAGCATCAATTTTTCTCAGTTCATCAGTCAAAACCGAACATGGGTCAGTGTCTGTTAAACAATTGTTAATATCAATGTTTTACCATAATAATAAGAGTCTGTTAAACCTTGCTGCTTAATATTCATCTTTAATAACGCGGTAGCGCATTATAAGCTTAGCGCTATTTTGCCTGTGGTGGGCGTTCAGCCATTTTATTAGGGCCGCCGATAGGGTTATCTATTAGGTTTTAGTGTTTAAGCTAGGTTGTAGAATAAAAATGATGCTCAGAAATATGAGCATCAATACAGATAAGAAAGTGACCGACTCAGCGAGGGTTTTTGCGCTTTCGATATGGTATTAATCAAGGTAAAGCAAGAATAATCACATTCTTGCTTTACCAGCGTTAACGATCGTTGAGCGATCATCTTTATATTGATAACAGATTATTTTGACAATAGTCCTCGGCTGCGAAGCAGGGGTTCTATACCTGCTTCTTTACCACGGAACTGCTTGTAAAGTTGCATAGGATCTTCACTGCCACCTTGAGACAAGACGTTGTTTCTGAACGCGTCAGCAGTGGCTTTATCGAAGATGCCATTCTCTTTAAAGGCCTCGAAGGCATCGGCGCCTAATATGTCAGACCAGAGATAGCTGTAATAGCCGGCTGAGTAGCCACCGGAGAAGATGTGCGAGAAGTAGGTGCTGCGATAACGCGGCGCGATCTCCTCAATCAGTCCCATCTTACTCAGTGAATCGGCTTCAAATTTGGCCGCATCTTTGGGCTCGAAGTCGCTGAGAGTGTGCCAGTCGAGATCCAGCTTAGTCGCTGCCATATATTCGACAGTCGCAAAGCCTTGGTTAAACTTGCTGGCTGCGCGGATCTTCTCAACTAACGACTGAGGGATCACTTCACCTGTCTTGTAGTGTTTGGCAAATTGCGCCAAGACTTCAGGCTGGGTCATCCAGTTTTCCATCACTTGAGACGGAAATTCCACATAATCGCGCGGCACAGAGGTGCCTGATTGTGAGCGATACTCGACATCTGACAGCATGCCATGCAGCGCGTGACCAAATTCATGGAACAGTGTGCTGGCTTCATCAAAGGTCAGTAGCGCAGGTTCGTCTCCCACAGGGCGTGGATAGTTGAGGACATTGACTATGATAGGCTTAGACTCCACATCGTGCATCTTATACTGCTTGCGATAAGAGTTAGCCCATGCGCCGCCACGTTTGCTGTCGCGCACATAATAGTCACCCATAAAGATCGCCATTAGCGAACCGTCTTTGTCATACACTTCCCAGGTACGCACCTCGTCATTGTACTTGGGCAGATCGGTGCGCTCCTTGACCGTAATGCCAAACAGGCGATTAGCTGTGTAGAACACGCCTTTAAGGGTGTTTTCCAGCGAGAAGTAAGGGCGGGTTTCCTGTTCGTTAAAGCTGTATTTGGCGACACGGATCTTGTCGGCATAGTACCACCAGTCCCAGGCTGCCAGCTTGAAGTTGCCACCCTCGGCGTCGATTAGCTTTTGCATCTCTGCCACTTCGGCTTTGGCTTGAGCCAGTGCTGCTGGCCAGACTTTGTCGAGCAGGCCATAGACGTTTTCAGGGGTCTTAGCGGTTCGCTCTTCGAGCACGAAGTGGGCGTGGCTCTTATAACCCATCAGCTGAGCGCGCTCGGCACGCAGGGCCGCCATTTCTGCCAAGATTTTCTTGTTGTCATGGGCGTTGTTATTGTTACCGCGCTCTACATAACCCTTGTAGATCTTCTCACGCAATTCGCGATTGTCGGCGTAGGTGAGGAAAGGGGTGATAGAAGGACGTTGAGTAGTGAATACCCATTTGCCAGGGTGACCTTTCTTTTCGGCGGTTTGCGCCGCAGTGTTGACTGCATCCTGTGGCAGACCGGCCAGATCGGCCGGATTGTCGATCACCAGCTCGAAGGCGTTTGTTTCTGCCAGCAGATTGTCGCCAAACTCCAGGCTGAGTTTACCTATCTTCTCATTCAAGGCTCTGAGCTTAACCTTGTCTGCTTCGCTTAAGTTGGCGCCGCCACGGGTAAATGCCTTATAGGTATCTTCCAGCAGTTTTTGCTGAGCCGTGTTTAGAGATAAGCTATCGCGTTGTTGATAAACGGCTTTCACACGCTGAAACAGCTTGTCGTTTAGTAAAATATCGTCACCGGCCGCCGACAGCATAGGTGAGACTTCTTTGGAGATAGCCTGTAACTGGGCATTAGTGTCTGCGCTGGTCAGGTTATAGAAGACGCTTGCCACCTTAGTGGTTAGCTTGCCTGAATACTCCATGGCTTCGATGGTGTTGGCGAAGGTTGGCGCGTTTGGATTATCGATAATCGCCTGGATCTCAGCCTTCTGCTGGGCGACACCCGCCTTGAAGGCTGGTAGATAATGTTCTGGTTTGATCTTGTCGAAATCAGGAATGCCCATAAAAGTGTCATAGGGCTTAAAGAAGGGGTTGCTGGCATTGTTATCTATGATGCGCTGAGCGACCACTTTGGGTGCTACTTCGGCTTCCTGGCTAGCTCCTTGCTGAGCACTACAACCACCTAGTGCTATGGCAAGGGCCATAGCTGATACGATTGGCTTGAGGGTTAATCCCTTCATATTTTTATTCCCCGATAATTGGCTTGTTTGATGGCCGTGATCTAGCGTCACGACTCTTGGCGTAGCCGATTAGGCCGTTAAATTTGCCAACTAAAAATGTAATGTTAGCTGGCACGAAACTGTTCATTATCATGGTTCTGAAAGGTAAATCTATCGCTTTTGTGTTTTGTTTGTAACAAATGTTTTGAATTGGCTGTTTCTGCATCCTAAATGCACACAAATGTGGCAAAATGCTTCATCTTTAAATTAACAATCATAAGAATAAGATGAAGTCTATTGCCCCTTTAGCAACAGGTTTGACCGCCTTAGCCCTACTGCTGACAACTTCTATGCCTCAGGCTCATACCCCAAATGATGCGGTAAAGATCTCGCCTTTGGCCGATGAGGTCGCGAACTATGCCATGCACACCTACGGTGAGCAGACAGTTAGCGCACTATCGAGTCTTATTCCTTTTAAGACGGTGGCCACTGAGGGGCACACGCCCTTGACTCACCCAGAGTTCATAGGCTTCAAGGCGCAGTTAAAACAGCTGAGTGAAGGTCTGGGGCTGGACTATAGTGACCGGGGCTATGTAGTGCTCATCGGCCTTGGGCAGCAGTCTGATAAGTTAGGGGTGATCACCCATGGTGATGTTCAGCCGGCAGATCCCCGCTTTTGGCAACAAGATCCTTTTACGCTCGACACTCAGTCTCAGCCTGGTTATCTGATTGGCCGTGGCACTGAGGATGACAAGGGACCGATAGTCACCGCCATGTACGCCATGAAGGCCATAAAAGATAAGGGATTAGCACTCAATCGACGCATCGAATTGATGGTCTATCTGGCTGAAGAGTCAGACTGGGAACCTTTGAGGGCGTTTCTCACCGAATTTACGCCGGCTGAGATTAACATCACCATAGATGCCGAATATCCAGTGGTCACCGCCGAGAAGGGCTGGTCCGAGATTCGTTTTACTATTCCTAAGATGGAAACAGCAATCGAAACGTCAGAGATTGTGCCAAGAATGACTGAGTTTAGCGGCGGCGCCTTTGCCAGTCAGGTACCCCAGCAGGCTAAGGCGCAGCTGGATAATATCAGCGATGCTATCTTTGCCAGTCTTAAGCGCAAAGCGACAGAGCAGGCAGGTATGCATTATGATTTTTGCCGCCAAGGGGATAGGCTAACCATAACGGCTGAGGGTAAATCGACCCACTCCTCAACCCCTGAAGATGGGGTGAATGCCGTGACACATCTGGCGGCCTTGCTCAGTGATATCGACTTTTCTGTCAGTGAACCGGCGTTGACGGTTAAATTTATCAACCAGATGGTGGGGCTTGGCCTCTATGGCGAGCAGTTTGGCGATATCGCCTATCGCGATGAGTTTATGGGGCCCATGACCCTAGCCGCGACCTTAGTAAAGCCTGGCGAGTCCGGCACTGAGATCGTACTGAATTTACGTCGGCCCTTAGGCAAATCTCCAAAGCAACTTGACGCCGAGACCCAACAGGCCTTAGCTCAATGGCAGCGAGAGCAAGGCGTTCAGCTACAAGCCATCCAGACCTACTGGGGCGAACCTAAATTAATGGACAAGGCGCCTCATCTGCAGACCTTGCTGTCTGTATTTGGGCACTTTACCGATACACCATCACCCAAGCCTGTGGCCATTGGGGGCTCAACCAATAGTAAGCTCTTTCCTAATGCTTTGAGTTTTGGTCCTGCTATGCCAGGCGTGGAATATACCGGCCACAGTGAACATGAATTTATCACCAAGGCGCAGTTTATGCTGAATCTACAGATGTATACCGCCGCCTTTGTAGAGCTGGCTGTGGCGGGCGAGCAGGCCAAGCCTCTTGAGTCGGCTACGGCCGATTAAGCCTGGATAACGGCTCAATTGTTTTCAGGTGAGCTGTAGTTTTTATTGATAATTATCAATGACTTTATCATGACGTTGACACAATATGGTTAACGTCTTTGTACCCAGAAGAACAAGAATATGAAAAATAACCAACCTGTCACACAAAAAGAGAAGGTGTTTGCCGACGACACTATCTTGTTGTCGACCACAGATCTTAAGGGCAAGATCAAATATACCAATCCCGGATTTAACCAAGTTTCTGAATTTACTCAAGAGGAGCTGTATCGTCAGCCCCACAACATAGTGCGTCACCCGGATATGCCCGCCGCGGCGTTTGAGTCTATGTGGTCGCGACTCAAGCAGGGTAAGCCTTGGGTTGGGATAGTCAAAAATCGTACTAAGTCAGGCGATCATTATTGGGTGAATGCTTATGTGGCACCGGTATTTGAAGCGGGTCATGTGCATGAGTATCAATCGGTACGCAGAAAAGCGACCCGGGCGCAGATTGATAACGCTCAGGCCATCTATGGCGTGCTTAACGCGGGCAAACAGCCCAAGGCGATGAAGACGGCCCGGTTAGGGTTTGCCCAGCGTCTCGCTCTGCTGTTGCTGATCAGCTTGATAATAGGTGTCGTGCTGACGAGCTATTCGCCGATACTGGCGTTACTTGTTGCCGCATCTTTCGGGCTGGCGGGGCTCTATGTCGCCCTTAAGCCATTCAATACCCTGGTCGAGCAGGCAAAAGGCATTGTCGACGATCCCCTTGCGACGGCGGTGTACAGTGGGCGCCAGGATGAGCTGGGTAAGCTGAGTTTCGCTTTGCAGTATCTGCTCACGGAAACCGGCGGCGCAGTTGGACGCATGGCAGATTCTGCCGAGTCGATTCAGCATTTGAGCACAAGTTTGAATGAGACCATCAACCACACCCGGGAACGTGCCGACAGTCAGAGCCAGCAAACCAGTCAGGCGGCCACAGCGGTGGAAGAGATGAGTGCCAGCTTTAACGAGGTCAGTCAGAATATTCAGCAGGCAGCCCAGGAGATGTCGATGAGCCATCAGGCCGCCGAAAAGGGACATGAGCTACTCGAAGAGGTGATTGTGGCCATTAAAGGCCTGCATCAGGAGGTGAGTAATTTCTCCGCCGTCGTTGCCTCTATCGAGCAAGATAGCCAGGAGATCAACGGGGTGCTTGAGGTGATCCGTGGTATTGCTGAGCAGACAAACCTACTGGCTCTTAATGCGGCTATTGAAGCGGCCAGAGCCGGTGAGTCAGGCCGTGGCTTTGCTGTGGTGGCCGATGAGGTGCGCCAGTTATCGAGTCGTACCAGCGAATCCACCAGTCATATTGAGGCGATTGTCAGTAAGTTCAGGGACAGTACCCTAAAGGCGAGTCAAACCATGCAAGCGGGACAAAGTCAGGCTGAGCGTTCTGTCGGACTGGCGCAGCAGGTCGATGCCTCATTTGAAGATCTTCGCGCCGCGATCACCAATATCAACCAGATGAGTGATGCTAATGCGGCCGCAATGCGCCAGCAGACGGCGGTGGCTAACGAGATCAGCCAATCGATTCAGTTGATCAATGAGTTGGCGCTGGCGAGTCTGAGTCAGACTCAGGATGCGGCCGAGCGAGGTGAACAGGTCGCCAGGCTATCGGCCAAGACCCAACACCTGTCGCAGCAGTTCTGGCGACAAAGCCTTGCCAAGGCCAAATGAGTCTTACGTGAAATCCAGTAAAACAAAAGGGAAGCTTAGCTTCCCTTTTTTTATGTGCGAATCTGGCTTAGTAGCCTGACGTTGCACTACCGGCACGGCGGGGATCTGAGGCGCCAAATAAGCCATGGTCAGTGACCATTATCGATTGGGTGGAGCCAATCGCATTTTTCACATTGACCTTGTGACCTTTGGCTTCGAGCAGTGAGATGGTGTCACGATTAAGGCTCTTTTCTACTCGCAGTTCATCGGGCAGCCATTGGTGATGCACCCGGCTGGAATAGGTGGCTTCGGCAATATTGTGGCCGTGATCGACAACATTCATGATGATCTGCAAGGTGGTGTTTATGATGCGTGAGCCACCTGGGCTGCCTGTGACAATAAAGGGCTTACCTTCTTTCATCACTATGGTTGGGCTCATTGAGCTGAGGGGGCGCTTACGGCCCTCGACGGCATTGGCATCACCACCAATCAGGCCATAGCCATTGGGCACACCAGGTTTGGCCGAGAAGTCATCCATTTCGTTGTTCAGCAAAATGCCTGTGCCTTCGGCCACCAATCCTGAGCCATAGCTGAAGTTGAGGGTATAGGTGTTAGCCACCGCGTTGCCCCACTTATCGACCACTGAGTAGTGAGTGGTTTGTGGACTCTCATAGCCTGTAACTTTGCCGGGAGAGATCTCGCTACTTGGTGTGTAGCGGTTAATGGCGATCCCTTTGGCACGCTCTTTTGCATAGGCCTTGCTGGTAAGCGTCTCTACCGGCACCTCAACAAAATCTGGGTCTCCCAGGTATTCACTGCGGTCGGCATAGGCGCGTTTCATCACTTCGGCCATCAGGTGTAGCGTATCTGCTGTGTTGTGACCCAGCTTGGCGATGGGATAAGGCTCAAGCATGTTGAGCATCTCGATAATATGGATGCCGCCAGAAGAGGGAGGCGGCATTGAAATCACCTTGTAGCCACGGTATTCGCCCTCGACGGGTTGGCGCTCAATGACCTGGTACTGTTTGAGATCCTCAAGGGTCATAATACCGCCGGCTTGAGTGACGCTGGCAACGATCTGTTTTGCGGTTTCGCCCTCATAGAAGCCCTTGCTGCCATGGTGTTTGATGAGTGTTAGCGAATGGGCCAGTTCTTTCTGGGTGAGGGTGTCGCCTATCTCGAAATTACTGCCATCGGGCCGATAAAAGATCGCCTTAGAGCTTGGCCACTGGGCGATGCGGCGCTTGAGTCCGGCAAGGGAGCTGGCAAGATCCGGAGTAACCTTAATGCCTTGCTGAGCCAGTTTAATCGCCGGGTCAATCACCTGCGCCATGGTCATGGTGCCATACTTGTTCAGCGCGAGCTCCATCCCCATTACCGTGCCAGGGACTCCCACGGCAAGGCCATGTTCGCGGCTCAGCTTGGCGACGGCATCGCCTTGTTCATTGAGAAAGATATCCTTATGGGCGCGCTCGGGGGCGACTTCACGGTAGTCGATTGCAATTGTCTTGTTGTCTTTTGCAAGATGCACCAACATAAAGCCTCCGCCGCCTATGTTGCCGGCTCTTGGCAGGGTAACGGCTAGGGCAAAGCCGACCGCTACTGCCGCATCGACCGCATTGCCGCCTTGTTTAAGAATGTCGACGCCGACTTGAGTGGCGACAGCCTCTTGGCTGGCGACCATGCCGTGTTTGGCCCAAACAGGCTGCACAGTGGCGCTGTGGCTATAGATAGAGGTTTCGGTAGCATGGGCAAATTGCCCGGCAACGAGGGGGAGGCTGAGGCTAATGGCAAAGAGTAAGGTTTTTATTGGACGCACACGGGTTCCTTAATGTTTAAAATAATATGAGTGTTTCAAGTAATAAGAGTGTTCAACTAATACGCGCGTTAAGAGTAAGAAGAGTGATAAGAAGATTCAGCGTGTTAAGCTACTGAGTCAGTTCTCTTGGTTTCAATGTGCCGATTATCACAGCTGAAATCAAGCCATCTTTTTAAGGAGCACGCCTTGGCGGCATCATATTCGATTCAGTGTGTTAGTCAAATCGCCACCCTGGGGGCGCCTCTATGGAATGCCCTGATGGGAGGCGCCAACTTAGGCGAGGCTAACCCTTTTTGTCGTTATGAGTATCTAAATGCCCTTGAGCAGAGTGGCTGTGTGGGAGAGCAGACAGGTTGGCGCCCCATGCACCTGGTGGTCAGCGAGGCCGGGCAAGAGAAGGCTAGTCATCAGGCTAGTGTTAAAGGCGATGACCAACAGATTACACCCACTAAGGTGCTCGCCGTGATGCCCCTCTATCTTAAGGGGCACTCCTATGGCGAGTATGTGTTCGACTGGGCCTGGGCCCAGGCCTATGAGCGACATGGTTTGGACTATTACCCTAAGCTGGTCAATGCCATCCCCTTTACTCCGGCGACCGGCCCGCGTATCGGTCTAAAGAAGAGTTTGTCCGAGGTTGAAACAGAGCAGGTGATCACCGCGATAGGTGAGTTTCTCGATGAGCTGTTGCAGGCTGGTGCGGCATCGGGTTGGCATAGCCTGTTTTTGCAGGAGCCCCAGCGAGTCAGTTTGATGAAACAGGGGCATTTGCAGCGCCTCGGCACTCAGTTTCACTGGTTTAACAGGGGCTATCGCCAGTTTGAAGATTTTCTTTCTGCTTTGACCAGTCGCAAACGTAAATCGATCGTCAAGGAGCGCCGCCAAGTTGTACAGGCCGGGCTGAGCTTTCGTTTTGTCAACGGCTCGGAGATATCAGCGGATGAGCTGAGTCACTTTGTGCGCTGTTATCAGCGCACCTATTACAAACGCTCTGGCCATCAGGGATATCTGAATCAGGCTTTCTTTAAGCAGCTTGTTGACTCCATGAGCGATAGCCTTCGGCTGCTGATCGTCGAGCGCTCAGGTGATGAAAATTCCTGTCAGCCTATTGCTGCCGCCCTCTATTTTTTAGGTGCCGACTGCCTCTACGGGCGCTATTGGGGCACGCTACAGGAGATAGAAGGGCTGCATTTTGAGGCCTGTTATTATCAGGGCATAGAGTATGCCATTGCCAAAGGTTTGCAAAAATTTGATGCGGGCGCGCAGGGGGAACACAAGGTGCTGCGCGGCTTTGAGCCGATAGCCACCTATTCGGTGCATGAGATAGGGCGTAGTGAGTTTCGCCGCGCCATCGCCGATTTTCTTATCGAAGAGGAAACGGCGGTAAAGACCTATATGGGTGAGCTAACGGGGATATTGCCCTATAAGGAAAAGACCTAGTTCAGCGCTACCGCTAAGTTTAAACAAGCGTGCTTGGCCATTAGGCTAAAATCATCGAGCCTTAGCCCAGGGCTAACCAGATCCCTACGCCTATCATGAGCGAACCGGCAATGCGGTTGAGCCATTTAATGTTATCGCCCTTAGCCAGAAACAACTTGAGTGACTTGCCGCCACTGGCGTAGACCAGCATGCTGACAAATTCTGTCATCATGATGATAGCCAATAACAGACTCAGCTGGGGGGCCACAGCGCGCTCAACATCGATAAAAGGGGGCAGCAGGGAGATCATAAAGGCCCAGCCCTTAGGATTAGCTATTGCCGTAACAAAGCCTTGGGATATCAGCGCTTGTTTGCTTATCTCCATCTGTTGGGTGTCCAGGCTGGCCATCTTGCCCTTGGCACGCCACATCTGAATGCCGATATAGCCAAGATAGGCGCCGCCGAGCCACTTAAGCATCTCGAAGATCTGTGGATAGTTGAGCATCATGGTGGCAACGCCCATCACAGCGGCAATCGCTACCAGGGCGACCCCTACCAGTTCACCTATCATCATCCACAGGGTGCGACGCACGCCTATGCTCATGCCCAGCGTCATTGCCAATGTCATACACATACCAGGGGTGATAGAGACAAAGAAGAAGGTGGGCAGAAAAACGGCAATAAGAATATGTTCTGACATCTCAGGCGCTGCATTGGGAGTGACTAGGCAGGCTAGTGTAGTGATTTCTGACGCCGCTGCAAACAAAAAAACCAGCCTGGACGGCTGGTTTTTCAATTGTAATTTACCTTACTTAAATAAGCAGGGCTTAGAGCACGCCGCGGCGCACCTGATCGCGTTCAATTGATTCAAACAGCGCCTTGAAGTTACCTTCACCGAAACCTAAGTTATTCTTGCGCTGGATGATCTCGATAAAAATGGGACCAAACAGGTTTTTGGTGAAGATTTGCAGCAGGTAGCCATTCTCATCGCCATCCACCAGGATCTGGTGATGCTTGATACGTTCTCTGTCTTCGGTTACCTGTGGCAACTTGTCGAAGATGGTGTCGTAATATTCAGGGATGATATCCAGGGTCTGAATCGAGCTGCCTTCCATTGCATCCAGTGAAGCAACGATGTCGCGGCTGCGGAACGCCAGATGCTGCACGCCTGGGCCGTCGTATTCTCTCAAATACTCATCGATCTGGTTTCTGTCGTCGCCTTTACCTTCGTTAATTGGGATACAGAAACTGCCATCGGGTGAGCGTAGGGCATAAGAGATCAATGCCGTCTGTGAGCCCTTAATGTCGAAGTAACGTACCTCGGTAAAGCCGAAGATATCTTTATAGAAGTTTGACCAATGCTCCATGGTGCCCTTGTAGACGTTGTTGGTCAGGTGGTCGACTTCGATAAAGCCTTTTTCCTGTACGATCTCAGGGTTCTCCAGATCGACAAAATCTGTGTTGTAGATGTTGTTGTCGGCGCCGAAGGTATCGATAAAGTAGATCAGGCTGTCACCAATACCGTAGATGGCTGGATAGGGCAGATCTTTCACTTCGTCAGCAGCAGGCTTGGCGCCACGTGCAACGGCACCTTCGAAGGCGAAGTTAGCGTCTTCTACGCGCCAGCCCATAGAGCTGATGGCTGCGCCATGCTTCTTGGCAAATTCGGCCGAAAATCCGCTTTTCTCATTATTCAACAGGAAGTTGATGTCGTTTTGCTTGTAGTAAACGATATCTTTTTGCTTATGCTTTTTCAGCTTAGAGAAACCAAAGTCGATAAAGACCTTGTGCATAAAGTCGAGATCTGGGGTGCAAAACTCGGTAAATTCGATGCCCAGTAATCCCAGTGGATTTTGTTCGCTTGCCATGTGAGTATCCTCGTTCAATTTGTTACAACCACAGTCACTCTGTGATGACTTGTCTGGTTATTATTTGGAGTTCGGGTGACCGTACGGTTCTAGTCTTCTAACCAAGAGCGGTTGTAGTCCTTACTCATGCAACCTTGTACATGTTGGGTTAGCTGCAGTGGGGCGAAGGTATCGACCATCACTGCGTATTCATAGGTTTCTTTCTTGCCCACAGAGGCTTCTGTGCGACCGGGTTGTGGTCCGTGTGGCACGCCTTTTTGATGCAAAGTCATGTAACCCGCTTCGATGCCGGTACGACTCATGAAGTCACCATCGACGTAATAAAGCACTTCATCGCTGTCGATATTGTTGTGGTAATAGGGCGCCGGGATCGACTGTGGATGGAAGTCGTAGGGACGCGGCACAAAGTTACAGATAACAAAGTTGTGGGCGGTAAAGACTAAGTGATCCGATGGTGGCAGATGGATCTGACCTACCTTAGGGGCATAGTCTTGAATATTGAATGCCCAGGGGTAGACACAGCCGTCCCAGCCCACGAGGTCGAAGGGATGCCACTCGAGCTGGGTCAGCTGATACTTGTCGCCAAACTTACAGACTAAGGGGAAGGCGCCTTTCTCTACCACTGCTTCTTGCAGGCTAGGCACTCGGATATCGCGCTCACAATAGGGGGCGGATTCTAAGAGCTGGCCATATTCGTTTCTAAAATGCTTGGGCACTTCCACCATAGAGAATGATTCGATCACAAACAGGCGAACCAGATTGTAATCATCAAATTTAAGCTGATAGGTGGTGCCGCGGGGGATCACAAGATAGTCCCACTTCTTCACTTCCAGCACGCCATATTCGCTATAGAGTTTGCCTTGCCCCTCATGGACGAAGATCACCTCGTCGGCATAGGCGTTACGGTAAAACTCTTCGGTGGCTTCAGTTACCTTGGCGCTGTACATGGCGACATCATTATTAAAGAAGATCTTATTACGCGCCGAGTAGAAGTTACCCTCACGATCAGCCTGCTTGGCGTCCAATTTATAGTTTTGGATCAAGGTATCCTGCCAGGCTTGGCCATGATCAACCTCATAGGGCGTAACCTCTAAGGCCTTGGTCGGCATGTTGTGGTGATACTTGTTGGAATAGATATTAGAAAAGCCATGGGTGGAAAACAGTTCTTCCCGATAGAGTTCACCATTCTCTTTCTTGAAGGTGATATGACGTTTATGAGGGATTTCACCCTGTTTTACATAAAATGGCATGACATCTTTCCTTGGGTGCTTTTGCGGGCACACTTATGTTTATGTGATCTAAGTAACAATTTAGTTGCTGGCATGAACAAAAAAAAGAATAATAAATAGCTTAACACTATCTAATTTTTAGATTGTTGTCTTTTGTTTACGCCGGGGTAGTGAGATGAAAATTGATGTGGAAGCCTTTAGGGTGTTGTCGATTCTGGTGGAGGAGGGCAGCTTTTCCAAGGCTGCCGAGCGATTGCATAAGGCGCAATCGGCCGTGAGTTACCAGGTGAAGAAGCTTGAGCAACACTTGGGTGTAAAGCTTTTTTGTCGGGATCAGTACCGCGCCGAATTGACGCCCGAGGGTAAGGTGATTCTTGCCGAAGGCAAACGATTACTGCAATACCTTGGCAATATTGAACATTTAGCCAGCCGTTTCAGTGAGGGGTGGGAGCCTAAGCTGGAGTTAGTGGTTGATGGTTCGTTGCCCATGGAGCCCATTATGCGGGCGTTAAAACGCGTCTCAGAGTATAAGATCCCCACTAAGATCCAGCTCAATATGGAGTTTCTCGGCGGGGTGCAACATAGATTTGAGCGTGATAATGCCGATCTCATGTTGGTGAAAGACTATCGCACCGGGCCTAATTACCGTCCACAACCCTTACCCGACATCAATAGCATCTTAGTGGTGAGTCGCACTCATCCACTGGCAACCGCCAAAGAGCTGAGCCTATTTGAACTGCTCCAGCATGTGGAGTTGACGATAGAAGATTCATCGCCGGGTAAGATCCACAGCGATGAGCTGCAATTTGGCGGCGACAAGGTGTTTTACCTATCGGGCTTTATCATGAAAAAGAATGCGTTGCTAATGGGGCTGGGTTTTGGCTGGATGCCTGATTTTCTGATTAAAGAGGAGCTGGCCAGTGGTGAACTGCGGGAGCTGGATTTTCTAGGGGGCAGTCGTTACAGCTTTACACCTCAGTTAGTGTCGACCATGGAGCGCCCCTTGGGACGCGCCGGTCGTCTATTTACCAGCCTGATTTTGGAGGAGTTTAATCTTTACCAAGAGCAGGCCAGTCTTTAATGTTTGCTGTTAAAGCTCAGCGAAACCGGTATTAGTCCTTGCAGATAACTAGTCGTTAATAATATCTAGGATACGACGTGTCTTGTCGTGCAATTTAATAAAGGTGCCGTCGACATCTAGGGTGATGTTGCCATCGCGATCGATAGGAACACGAACCTTACCGCGATCATAGTAATCATCGGCGAGGTAATCCCCCCTATGGAGCTTCTTCTGCCAGCCCGGAGGCAGTGGCTCGCCGCGGGCGGCTTTCTTTTGTAAACCGGGTGGCAGACTCTTTTCGCTCTTGTTCTTGGCGCCATGCTCATGTTTATCATTCTTGGCCAGACTTTGCGGTGCAAAGCCGATAGACAGTCCAATAAGGATAAGGCCAAGACTTGTAGTGTATTTTCTCATCTGTGCTCTCCAGCGCCCTGATTACGTTTTTTTGTAGCATATGGTCTCCAGACGTCTATGTCTAGCTAGCCTGAGGTTCACTCAATGTTCAGCTTCTATTCAGCCCCCAGTGGTTAGGGTGTTAAAAAGTCACTAGTTATCTCTGTGGTATGGATTTAGCGAAGCTTCAATGGAAAGGCAGAGGAATGGGTCCAGAGGGGGCGATTTGACCTGAGGACTAAGGAGTGAGACATGAAACATGTAATATCTTTGCAGATAGCCAATCTCTATTCTCAATATGCTACGCAGTTTGCCCGTGGTGAACAGACCAATAACCATATCAGCATGAAGGCTTTCGTTGAGCAGTTGGCCAATCAGGGCTTGTTACTCGAACGTCTAAATTGGCATGAGTGGTATCAAAATGCCCACCTAGTTGATAAACCCGATTACATTAAAGAGGCCAGTTTCTATCAGTGTCGCTTGCTCTTAACCGCCATGAGTCGCCTTGAAGGCTTTAGTCGTGGCGTGCTGGAAAACATGCGCCGTCAAGGTGTGTTGTTAGCCATCTTAGAAAGGTTAAATGTATTGACTCAAAGAGGCCATAACAGCGACCACTTTGCTCAGGCTTAGCTTTGTCTAAGCTTAGTTTTTCATGGCTTAGTGTTTCCATGGCTTAGTTTTGCCCTGGCTTAGGGGCAGGCTAAGTCAATAGTGAAAAGCCGATAGCGGCCAACTACCGGCTATAGCGCCAATCGCGAATCTTGTCATCGAGCCAGTTTGCACTTCGCGTCATCTGTTGTTGACTCTTCTTTAGCCAGACCTTGGCCCAGGGGTATTCCAGACTCAAGATGGCCAGACCGATAGGCAGGAGTAACCAGGCAGGACCAGGCAGTATCACCAAGGCGAGTCCGAATAGGCATAACCCTCCGCCAAAAACAGTAATTAAGGTTTTTCTTAGCATAAGCACCTCATGAGTGTGGCCTCTCTTCTATACTTGTTTTGCATGATGTTGCGCATCTATGCCAGTGAAAATATGTAACAAAAGGATTTTAAACGGTTAAGGAAAGTTATCAGGCGGGCAATCGGGGAAACGCGTAGTGATAGGGAGTGATAAGAAAATTCTGCTTTCACATGAGATCCTAAGACACAAGGCCTGCTTACTTTTGGGTGGGCTGCTGGTTTGCTTAATGCTAAGTATTAGCAGCGTGCGAGCCGATACTCTAAAACTGTCATCTCTGAACTGGCCACCTTATTCTGGTCCCACATTGCCAGAGGGAGGGGCATGTGTGGTCATTGCCCGCGCGGCACTGGCAGCCATGGGCCACGATCTGGTTGTGGATTATTTTCCCTGGAGCCGCACAGTGAGGGTGGTTTCCCGCGATGACTCAGGCTATCAGGGGTATTTCCCCGAATATTATCATCCTACCGATAAGTTTATTTTTTCAGAAGCCATGGGGGAGAGCCCGCTTGGGATCTTAGAGCAGAGCCATCATCCCATTACCTGGTCACGTCTGCAGGATTTAAATGCTTACACTTTAGGTGTGGTGAGAGACTATGTGAATACTCAAGCCTTAGATGAGATGATAGCCATTGGACTCCAACCCGTGGAGCTAGTGAGCTCTGATGAGCACAATATCCGCAAGGTTGCCACCGGGCGGGTGCAAGGCGCGGTAATGGATCGTTATGTCTATCAGTATCTTATCCAGCAACCTCATCTCTCTGAGCTCAAAACCAGATTACAATTTAATAAGCAACTGCTGGAGTCAAAGGCGCTCTATATTGCTTTTCGTAATACACCTGAAGGGCGTCGTTGGCGGGCGCTTTATAATGAGGGACTGGCGCGTATCGAAGTGGAGCAGTTATTGGCGGCCTACCTAGAGAACACAGTTAAGAGTGACTAGGTAGGCCTAAGCGCTTAGGCCTTGGCCGTGATGATTTGGCCTATGGGGGTCAGGCTTAGCAAGGCCAATTTCAGGTGTTGAATACCGAATGGGATCCCTATGATGGTGATAAAACAAGCCAGTGCATGGGCGATATGTCCGATGGCCAACCAGATCCCAAACAGTAGGAACCAGACGATATTACCTATCATGCCTAGCGGGCCTGTACCTAAGTCGTCAACGCCTTGCAGTGCACGACGGTTGACATTTTGTTGTCCAAAAGGCCAGAAGGCCATCTCACCAATCACAAAGCAGGCACGGCCAAAGGGGATACCTATGATGCTGATAAAGCAAAGTAATCCCGCTAACCACCAGGCTAGCCCCATCACGAAGCCTCCTAAAATAAACCATGCAATATTAAAGATTAAGCGCAGTAGTGCCATTGAGTACTCCTTATCTCTGTCGCTAATTATATTTCTCGGGCAAACAAGCCCTTATAGATGAGCTGAACAATACAAAGCGAAATTCATGCCATTTTTTAAAATGTTGTTTTTATTAGCTATTAGGTGTGTTTGTTCTTGGCTGGTTGACATATTATGCCAATAAACGGTCAAATTACGCATTCACGGTTAATGGGTGTACACTCAGCGCCAGGTTTACCAGAAATGCTTAACGTAATGAAATTAACCCAGACCCCGGTAGAGGCTATCAACATCTGGCAGCATAAGGTGTATGTCAAGCGTGACGACTTGCTGCATCCCGAGTTTTCCGGCAATAAGGCCCGTAAGTTTGCCTATTTTCTTAACCATGATTTCCCAGACGTAAAGCGTCTCATTGGTTATGGGTCACCCCAGGCGAACTCTCTCTATTCCTTATCGGCGCTCGCCAAAATAAAGGGCTGGCAATTAGATTTTTATGTCGATCATCTGCCCACTTATCTGTCTCAGCATCCGAGTGGTAACTACCAAGCGGCGCTCAACAATGGCGCGCAGATCATCGACCTTAGCCAGGCTGAAGACAGGCAAGGGCGAGATACCGACACTTACATTCGTGAGCAGATATTGACCGGCAGTGAGGAGCTGTTGTTTGTGCCTGAAGGGGGACGTTGTAGCTTTGCCGAACCGGGTGTTGCCCAGCTTGGCCAAGAGATCCTGGCGTGGAAGTGCGAACAGGACTTAAGTGGTCTCTTGGTATTTCTTCCCTCTGGTACAGGCACCACGGCGCTCTATTTACAGAAATACTTTCTTGCCCATGATTCTAGCGTTCGGGTGAAAACCTGTGCCGTAGTGGGGGGCGATGCCTATCTTCGTCAGCAATTTACCCAGTTAGCACCAGATGAATCGCAGCATCCTCAAATTATTGCCATGGATAAGCGTTATCATTTTGGCAAACTCTACTTGGCCTTTTATCAGATGTGGCATGAGGTGAGTGCTACAGGTATCGAATTTGAGCTCTTGTATGATCCCCTTGGTTGGATCTGCCTTAAGCAGCAGTTGCAGCAGGGGTTAGATGAGCCTGTGCTTTATCTGCATCAAGGTGGGCTTTTGGGGAATCAATCTATGTTGCCGCGATACAAGCGCAAGTATGGTGAGTTGTAGCTGGGGTGATTAAAAACCATTTGGCCAGGTCAGTACCTGTGAAAGGGGTACAACCTGAGCCAAATGTTATCTGCTGAGTCGTTGACGAATGAAGTCAATCCTACTTGTTGCCTGGGCAACCTTCGATACGGGTGAGAGGAGGTGTATCGAATAGCGGTGAGGTTATTTGTTGCTTGAGAGCAACCATTTCATAAATTGCAGTGCGTCGGTGCGCTTTGCAAAAGTTTGTCTGTTTTTTCCTACGCTATCGGTGAAAGCAATAGAAGATTTATTGACTGAGATTGAGTCCACTGGAAAGTTTACTGTGATCTCATGACCGTTAACTTTGTACGACATAGGCCATACTCCTTTTATCTAAGACTGCGTGTTTGCAGTTGAAATTTAACAAATAATATATCCTTAGCTGTTGCGAAAGATGAATGTGATCCTTTCTGAGACTACCCAGCTTAATTCAAATAATCAAGTGATTGACTTCAACTACGCCGAGATTAAATCGGCGGGATCAATGAGTTACCACTAGACTAGCCACAGTAAATCATCAATAAATGACAATAGTGTGACGAGATGACTGCAATTTGTTGGATGCGATGACTTGAGGTCTAACGATGCAATAAGGCAGAGCTGGAAGCTACAGAACGAGCCATTATAGAGTAGCTGGCTCACTTGTCAATCTTTAATCAGTTAGGGGCTGTTTTCTGCAGATATCGTTGGCATTTTGCTGAAACAAGGCGTAGGTTTCTGCTGTTGAGATAAAGTATAAATGCTAGTATTTATAAGCGCTTGTTGACAATTTAGGGGGCTAGGATGCGCTTGGTTGTTTGGCTGTTAATTTCTGTTTTGAGCTTCACCGTCGGCTCCGCATGGTGCGCGGCGCCTGATAGTCTGATTGGAGCATTAAATGAGGTGGCTGTGGCCGATAGTCGCCAGAGCAATGATGTCGCTACGATAGACCATTATGCCTATAAAGATAGTTTGCAACGGGACACTCCCAGGGGCACGCTCGAAGGTTTTATGGAGGCGGCGTATGAGCAAGATTATGAAAAGGCTGCTGAGTATTTAGATCTACGCTATCTACCAGAAGGCATGTCGGCAAAGAAAGGCCCCGATTATGCTAAGCAGTTACAGGTGATCATTGAGCGAAATATTTGGTTGGATCTTAGCCAGATAAGTGACGCGCCCCAAGGACAGGATAATGATCAACTGCCTTCCTATCGTGATCTCTTTGGCCGGGTAGAACTACAAAGCGACAAGGTCTCACTCTACCTGCAGCGGGTACCAGGCGATGACGGTTCTATCTGGAAAGTCTCCAACGCGACCGTGGCAAAGGTACCTGAACTCTACCAAAACCTGGGTTATGGTCCTGTGGCTGAATGGTTCGTGAATCATATTCCTGAAGGGCGATGGTTTAACGTGCATCTATGGGAGTGGTGCCTGTTAACAAGCTATCTTATCGCTGCATTTATGGTCACCATTCCAGTGACTTGGTTGGTGAAAAAGGTCATTTTGATGACCAAATATGAGCTTAAAGAGGAGTTTGCCTACATTGTTGCCGGCCCATTACGCTTGTTGCTGGCGGTGATACTGGTGAGAATTTGGGGCGCCCACAGTAGTATTTCCCCTGCAGCGGTGGAGTTGTTAGATACTGGGTTTTTGTTGGTGTCATCTATCATCTGGCTTGGATGGAGTGGTATGGGGATTTTGCACCAGGGCTTAAAGAAGCGCTGGAAAGCCCAAGGCAAAGATCAGGCGGCGTCACTCCTACGTCCGCTAACTAATTTTATCAGAGTGATCTTTTCCGTGATGGCGGTGCTCTTATGGTTAGAGCATTTAGGTTTTAATGCCAGTGCCATCATAGCGGGCATGGGAATAGGCGGTATTGCTATCGCGCTGGCCTCTAAGCAGTCGATTGAGAACTTTATCGGTACTATAACCCTCTATTCGGCGGCGCCCATTAAGGTGGGTAACCTGTGTAAGTTCGGTAAGATAAGTGGCACAGTCGAAGAGATTGGTCTGCGTTGCACTCAGATAAGAACCTTAGACAGAACCTTGATCCATGTGCCCAATGCCAAACTGGTGGAAATGGAGATTGAAAACATCTCTCAGCGCGAGAAGATACGCTTCAAGGCAGATGTGCGCCTGGATTATGCCATGACCACATCGGCGCAGCTAAAGGCGATTGTTGCTGAGATCAAAGAGATGCTCGAAGCCCATGAGCTGGTGATGAAAGAGCCCCTTAGGGTGACTTTTAAGGGCTTTGGATTGCACGGTTTGCAGGTGAATGTACTGGCTTATATCGGCACTAAGAGCTTTCCCACCTTTCAGTTGGCATCAGAAGAGTTACATTTAAAAATCATGGATATAGTCGTGAAAAATGGCTCTCGTATTGTTCCGGTTGCCCCGGTTGCCTTGAATAATCAATAAACTTGTTAAAGCTGTGATCTGGCGGCTTGATGTCGCCACTAAATATGGTGATTATGGCTATAATTATGTGGCGTTTCACGTCATTTGGATTAAAGGTGTAGTGAGAGTGTTATGGCTAAAGTGCTAGAGAGTGTCGACCAGCGGACCCAATTAGTTGGCGAGAATCGTCTCGAGCTGCTTCTGTTTCGGATCAATGCGACCCAGTTGTTTGCAATTAACGTGTTTAAGGTCAAAGAAGTGGTCAAGCTGCCTAAGCTAAGCGCTCTGCCGGGCAGTCATCCTAGCATTAAAGGGGTGGCCAATATTCGCGGTACCTCCATTCCCGTTATCGATCTTCGCAGTGCCATCGGCTTTCAACCCATGGGTGATGATCAGGAAGCCAATCTTATTATTACCGAATACAACCGAAGCGTGCAGGGCTTTATGGTGGGTAAGGTGGATCATATTATCAATATGACCTGGAGCGACATCATGCCGCCGCCAAGAAGCACAGGCAGTCACAATTATCTCACTGCAATCACTAAGGTAGAGCAGGATGGTATGACACGCTTGGTCTCTATCATAGATGTGGAAAAGGTACTGGCGGAGATAGTGCATTACGATATCGCCATCTCAGAAGGTGTGCTAGATGAATCCCTTGTCGATAAGATGATGGGCCGCAAGATACTGATCGCCGATGATTCGTCCACGGCGCGTCGCCAGGTCAAGGATACACTGGCGCCGCTCGGCATCGAAGTGATCGAAACGTCAGACGGTTTGCAGGCTCTTAACCTACTTAAACGTTGGTGTGATGAGGGCCGTGATATCAATCAAGAGATCTTAATGTTGATCACCGACGCCGAAATGCCAGAGATGGACGGTTACCGCCTTACCTATGAGGTGCGCAGCGATAAGCGTATGGCGAACCTTTTTATTACCCTCAACACATCTCTTAGTGGCAGTTTTAACAATGCCATGGTGGAAAAAGTGGGTTGCGATCGCTTTATCTCTAAGTTCCAGCCAGATCTCTTAGTCGGCGTAGTGCAAGAGCGACTTAGGAGTCAGTTGCCTTAATCGGCGGCTTGTTCGGCCAGGATATCGTTAATCACCTGACGTTTTACAGCCTGTGTGGCGACGATATTGATTCTGGCGACGCGCACTGCATAGCCAAATCGCTGCCGACCAACGGCAGCTACCAACTCGGTCAGAAAAGCCTTATCTAAGCCTAACATCTTGGCGTAGTGGGCTATTGCCTTGGAGAGCGAGCTATAGTGCATACCATCGAATTCGAAGTCAGCGCTATACTTGCTATCTGCTAGCAAAACTCCGTTTAGGCTAATGGGCCAGGGCACATAACTCACCCGCGTTTTGGCGACCTCATACATAAACCAAGCACTTTTCTTAAAGCCTTCAAATACCTTGCAGGTAAAGTCAGCCTCCTCTAGCTCCTCTTTGGTCCAGTTTTCGCCTATGGCCAGATGTTTGGCGTAGCGTTGCATCAACTCATCTTTGACGGCGCTATGGCAATCCCAGATAGAGGTCAGCGGATTCTTGTTGGCGATCAGTTGGCATTCTTTACAGGCGGGTACAGCCAGCGAAGGGTGAGGGCAGTGTGCCAGGGCTTGATAATGAAACTGACGATCGCAGGGCTCGGCGCAAAACCAGCAGGTATGGCGCTTGTCAAACGGGATGTCGATCAGGGGATAGCCGGCAGACAAGGGTTATGCCTTATCTGCCGCTGGGATAACCAGAGACGTCAAGATTTACTCTTGCTCTATGTCTACCAGGCATTTAGCCAGGGTAATTGGGTCCAGTTCCAGACACTCTTGTTCGGCTACCCAGTCTACGCCCACTAAAACGCCATCGTCGTGAAGATCTTGGATCCAGTATTCTAGCAACTCTTCCAGTACGATAGGAGCAGGCTGATAATCTTGCCATTCTTCGGTGCAGTGCACTTTGGCTTGTGCTTCGCTTGACCACAGCGGCATCACATCAGTTTCTTCATACTCTGATGAGTCACACACGACCCAACCTTCGCCAGTCTCATCCTGAAGGCCCCAAACGGCTTGCTGCTCTTTTACGTTTTCAATAAAGCTTGCTAAAACGGGATTGTTGTCAGTCATGCTAGATCTCTTAGAAAGGATAAAAAACGAGCCCATTATACGCGATGTGCATCTTGAGCCAAGCGATACCTGAGCCGGGCTGGCCACTATTTGCCCGCTTACTCGTTGAACTGGTCTAAGTTCGAATAATTAATCATAAATCATTTAGCATAAGTGACTCGAGTCGTTATTATGTCTGGCAATGGTTCTGATTTTTTGCTGGCTGCAGATCATTAAGTTTCTTATTCTTTTAGCCGTTTTTCGTGGAGTCTCTATTTTGAAAAAATTACTCACCTATGCCTCTCTCCTATTCGCGACCGGCTTACACAGTGCTACTGCGCTTGCCCAAGATTTTGATACCTGTGTGGTGGCGCTTAAAGAGAAAGCCTTGGCCGCAGGTGTGTCTCAGGCAACGGTGGAGAGTTCGCTGGGCAAGGTGAAGTATGTTGCCCGGGTGATTGAACTGGATAAGAAGCAGCCTGAGTTTAGCCAGACTTTTGATAACTACTTTTCAAAACGGGTCACGGATTGGCGAGTGAAAGAGGGGCGACGTCTGCTTAAGGAGCACGGAACCCTGCTCAATAAACTCAAGCAGGAATATGGCATTCCTCCACAGTATCTGGTGGCCTTCTGGGGCCTGGAAACCAACTTTGGTTCATACAAGGGTAAGATGCCGGTGATCGATTCTCTCACCACCTTAGCCTGCGATCCAAGACGGAGTGATTATTTTACTGGTGAGTTGATTCAGGCGTTAAAGCTTAAAGAAGCTTATCAGTTTGATAATGAGCAGATGCAAGGCTCATGGGCGGGCGCCATGGGTCACACCCAGTTTATGCCCTCGGCTTATGCCAAATATGCAGTCGATGCCGATGGCGACGGCAAGGCGGATCTGTTTAACAGCACTCAAGATGCATTATCCTCGGCGGCGAACTTCTTAAATCAGCTGGGCTGGGCTCGCAACGAGCGCTGGGGCCGGGAGGTGTTGCTGCCTAAAGGGTATGATTTTCGCCACCTTGGACGAAACGATAAACAGAGTCTAACCACCTGGGCCGAGTTAGGCCTGACTCAGGTGAGCGGTAAGGCATTGTCGACGCCCGATATGCAGGCGGCGCTCTACTTGCCCGCAGGTCATAGCGGACCGGCATTCTTAGGTTATGATAACTTCGATGTGATCATGCGCTGGAACCGCTCTGAGTTTTACGCCATCGCCGTAGGTCATCTCGCCGATCGCATCAATGGGGCCGCGCCTTTGCATATCACGCCGCCAAAACATGACAATATCAGCCGCGCTAAGCTTAAGCTATTACAGGAAAAGCTGAACGAGAAGGGCTTCGATGTCGGTAAGCCTGATGGAGTGCTCGGCGTTAACTCGCGCGCTGGTTTGCAGGCTTTTCAGCGAAGTGTCGGTCTGGTAGCCGATGGTTTTCCGAGCGACGATACCTTCAGCGCCTTGGGGATAAAGTAGGACTAACCATAATGATTGCATCTGTTTGGCTTTTGCACTAGCTTAAGTGCTTTTGAGGGGCGCTATCGATTAAATACTTAGGCGCTCAGATTAAGCATTAAAGGTAGTGACATGGATGCAATGGAGAGTTTGTCGTTTGCCCAAAGGCAACGGTTGGCGTTTATCGATTTTAGTTTGCAATATTTCGGTCAGGTCTCGCGCCAGGATCTGATCGCCAAATTTGCGACCGGCCTCGCAGCGGCTACGCGTGATTTTGCTAGCTACCGTGAGCTGGCGCCAAACAACATGGAGCTGGTCCATCAGACTAAGCGCTATCATAGACGCAACGAGTTTACGCCGCTGTTCGACCATGATCCTGAGGCCATTCTTCATGGCCTGGCTAATGGCTTTGGTGACGGTCTGTCCCATCCGGTGACGCCCAGCAGCGTTTGTTTAGATGCGGTGCAGTTGATTCACCCCGATACCAATATCATTGCTGCCGTGATGCGGGCGATTGCCCATAAGCAGGCGGTTGCCGTGACTTATGTGTCAGTTTCGTCAGGTGAAACCCAGCGCGAGTTAGTCCCCCATACCTTAGTCAACAATGGCCAGCGCTGGCATGTGCGCTGTTTTGACCGCACCCACCAAGTGTTTACTGATTTTGTCGTTACCCGCTTCAAGGCGGTGAGTGAAAGCCAGACAGAACCTTTCGATCATGAGCTGCAAGACAAGGATGCCTATTGGCAGAAGCTGGTGAGTTTGGTGTTGATCCCCCATCCTAGCCTGAGCCACCCTGAGGCGATAGCGCTCGATTATCAGATGAGTGACGGCGAACTTGTGCTTAGCTGCCGCGCGGCGCTTGCCGGTTATTTGCTGCGTCAATGGAGCGTAGATTGCTCTGTCCAGCATCAAATCCGCGGCGGTGTGTGTCAACTGGCGCTGAAAAATCACCAGATATTGAGGGAAATTGAACATCTGGCCATAGTGCCGGGTGGTAAAAGCTAACAGGCATAGCGCCTGAGAGTAAGTTTTGCTAAGCTCTCGCCCACATCAGAAAAGAGACTAACTAAGGACGCTTGATGAGCATTAAAGACGATATGGTTGTGCAGTTTAACTACACCTTACGCGATGAAGCAGGTGAAGTACTGGAAACCAATGAAGGACTGGATCCCATTGCCTACCTGCATGGACATGACAACATGATGCCTGGCGTCGAGAAGGCGATCGAAGGCAAAGCCATCGGTGAGAAGTTTTCTGTTACCCTGCCGCCGGAAGAGACCTATGGCGTTCGTAATGAAGACGGCGAGCAACGTGTATCGATTAAGCATCTGCAAGGGGCGAAAACCTGGAAGCCGGGTATGCGCGCCATTATCAGCACAGATCAGGGTCAGCGTCAGGTAACTGTACTTAAGGTGGGTAAGTTTATGGCGACAGTGGATATCAATCATCCACTGGCGGGCCGCGAGTTGACTTTTGATCTTGAGATCCTTGATGCGCGTGAAGCAACAGCGGAAGAGATCGCCCATGGCCACGCTCACGGCGTCGGCGGCCATCACCACTAAGGTGATCCCAAGATAGTCAGTATAAGGCCCGGGTTACCCTGGGTCTTTTTGTATCTCAAAGGAGGCCTAAGTGGTCATCGAATTTTCCGGCGGCCGACTTATTGTGTCGCCCCAAGAGGTGTTGGTTAAGTTGAGTGCATCAGGCGCCAGCCTCTATGCCATGGCCGACGATGTACGCTTACTGAGTGCGGGTCATATAATGGTTGCCGATGCGGGTGCAGTGCGATGGCACCTCACTCTGGATGGGCCAGAGCAGCTGGCCGAGGTGGCCGATTGCCTCGGTGTGGCGATAAGCTGAGCACCGAGACAAAGATTGGCACAGCGCAGGTTTAGCTCGCGCTATCATCTCTGCTATGGGGCGTGTCCAGAGCGAGCTCTGGGCCAACAGGGACGATACGGGTTGGATTTATCTGCCCATGGCTGTAGTAGTAATGCTGCTTGATATGTTCGAAATTAACCGTTTTGGTGACCCCTTCATGCTGGTATAAGGCCTTGAGATAATCCTGCAGCGCGGGCATATCGCTGATACGGTTGCGATTGGTCTTAAAGTGCCCAACATAGACGGCGTCGAATCGCACCAAGGTGGTAAACAGGCGCCAGTCGGCTTCGGTCAGTCTGTCGCCCGTGAGATAGCGCTGCGTACTCAGGCGAGTTTCTAGTTTATCTAATGCTTTAAAGAGTTCATCAAACGCCTGCTGGTAAGCCGCTTGAGTCGTAGCGAAGCCGGCACGGTATACACCATTGTTGATTTTGTCGTAGATCCAGTCATTTAACTCATCAATTTCCTGCCTGAGCGGCTCTGGATAGAAATCCAAGTGATTGTCTGTGATCTCGTTAAAGGCGCTGTTAAACATGCGGATGATCTCCGCCGATTCGTTACTGACGATGGTTTGACGCTGCTTATCCCACAATACGGGCACAGTGACTCGGCCGCTATAGTCTGGCTTTGCCAGCTGGTAGATCTGGTATAGATAGTCTTTGCCATTGAGTCTGTCGATCTCACTACCTTCTATATGATTGGCTTGCTCGCTTTGGTTAGGGCCACTAAATTCCCAGCCATTTTGTAACATATGGGGCTCGACAACCGTGACGCCGATATGGGCTTGCAAGGATTTGAGCTCGCGAAAGATAAGGGTTCTGTGGGCCCAAGGGCAGGCGAGCGACACATAGAGATGATAGCGTCCAGACTCGGCTTTAAATTCTGGCTCAGGATCTTGTGGCGTTGGCGCCTTTACCCAGCGGCGAAAGGCGGAATCCTCTCTGACAAACTCGCCCTTTGTTTTGTCTGTGTCATACCATTTGTCGACCCATTGGCCTTCTTGTAGTAAACCCATCTCCTAATGCCTCTTCTCTTGTTAGCTTAACCATCAGTCTAGCAGTCAATATATGAGATAAAAAACACAGAAATCTCAGGTTTATCTTCGACTTTATCGAATAGTTGGGTGGTCAGAGGCTTCCTGTTATGATCGGCGACAATTTTGAGTGACCAATAAAGGAAACCCTATGTCTCAACAGCCGTTAGAGCGGATCACTATCGAACCTCAAGAGCAATGCCGTGCTTGCGTTATCTGGTTACATGGCCTCGGCGATTCTGGCGCGGGCTTTGCGCCGGTTGTGCCTTTGCTCGGCCTGCCTGATGAACTCGGTGTGCGCTTTATCTTTCCCCATGCCCCCAGCATGCCTGTCACGATCAATCAAGGCTATGTAATGCCTGCCTGGTATGACATCAAGGGGATGGATATGGACAACCGCGCCGATATGCCCGGTGTACTAACCTCTGAAGCCTCGATTGCCGCCTTGATTGATGAGCAGATTGCAACCGGCATTCCTGCCGATAAGATTGTGCTTGCTGGTTTTAGCCAGGGTGGGGTGATGAGCCTGTTTACCGGCCTGAGGTATCCGCAGCGCCTGGCCGGGATCATGGCGCTTTCCTGCTATCTGCCCACAGGTAATGCCATGCCGGACAACTTAAGTGAAGCTAATCGCCAGACACCGCTGTTACAACAACATGGCGAGCAAGATGAGGTGGTGCCTGTGGCTGCCGGGCGTGCGGCTTTTGAGTTGATTTCAAAGGCGGGTTATCATAGTCAGTGGCAGACCTACGCTATGGGTCATAGTGTACTGCCGAATCAATTACAGGATATTGGTCAGTGGCTTACGGCGCGTTTGGCTGAATAGTCTCAGTGGTTCCAACCTAGTAGGCGCCTATGACGCCTTTTTAATGTGAGCTATATCACGTCAGAGTTGAGGCTGACTTTTTAACTCATTCCTGTGTAACACTGGATTAACATTTGGGCGTCATTTAGCGATTTTTGGTCGCAAAAGTGACCAAAACTGTCTGTATTATCTTTATCTGCTTTAGGTAACGTTGATCTAGTGTGAAGTTTTTAGTGGTTTTGTGATCTAGATTCGGTCTGGCTTGTTCTTATTGCGGGAGTATGGCGACTTTTTGTAATTTAATGGCAAGTTAATAAAATAGATAATAAATACTTTATTGTGTGCGTTTTAATGAGTGACAGAAGTCTGTAGTTAATATCTATGCTGTTCTAAATGCGAAACAATAAGTGGTGTAAAATGCTTTTAAAATAAACATATACCCTATGTTTGTTCATAAAAATGCCACAATCCCTAGATATTGTTTGATATTATATTTCGCGGCGAGATTATGACGTTCGCTATCAAAAAATATGATGGTTAATAAAAAAGATAATCTAGGGGTTGATGTAATGACAAATAAGCTTTTAAAAGGATTAGTCGCGACGGCTGTATTAGCAGCACTTGCTGGTTGTAATAGCAGCGATGATGACAAGGCGCCAACAACATGTGCTGAAGCCGGTAGTGCCTGCACTAAATTTACCGTACTGCATACCAATGATAACCACGGTCGTTTCTGGGAAAACAGAGACGGTGAATATGGTATGGCAGCACGTAAGACGTTGATCGATCAGATCCGCGCCGAAGTAGAAGCCAACGGCGGCGAAACACTGCTACTTTCTGGTGGTGATATTAACACTGGTGTGCCTGAGTCAGATCTGCAAGACGCATTGCCAGATTTCCTCGGCATGAACGACATCGGTTATGATGCCATGGCAGTTGGTAACCACGAATTCGATAACCCACTGGCGGTACTGGATTCACAGCGTTCTATCGCTAACTTCCCAATGCTCGCGGCTAACATCTACAAAGAAGATGGCACTCGCTATTTTGAGCCTTATAAAGTATTCGACGTTAATGGCGTTAAGATTGCCGTTATCGGTTTAACCACAGAAGACACGGCTAAGCTGGGTAACCCAGAATTTATCTCAGGTCTTACATTCACGGATCCAAAAGAAGAGATTGCGAAAGTGATCAAAGAGATTAAAGACGCTAAGGCTGCTGATCTAATCTTCGCAACCACTCATATGGGTCACTATGCCAACGGCGAACACGGCAGCAACGCCCCTGGCGATGTGGCTCTGGCTAAGGCGCTTGAGCAAGGCCAGCTTCAGGCGGTGATCGGTGGTCACTCTCAAAACCCAGTTTGTATGGAAGGCAGCGAATATGCTGACTTTACACCAGGTGATGAGTGTGCTCCTGATCAGCAAAACGGTACCTACATCATGCAGGCTCACGAGTGGGGTAAGTATGTTGGCCGTGCCGATTTTGAGTACTTCAACGGTGAACTGCACCTGGCTAACTACAAACTGGTACCTGTTAACCTAGTGAAGAAAGTAAAAGATGAGCAAGGTAACGAGACTAAAGTACTGGTAGGTGAAGCCATTGAGCCAGATGCGGCACTGAAAGAGATGCTTTCTTACTATCAAGAGCGTGGTCAAGGCCAACTGGATGAAGTGATTGCTTCGACCGATGGTTTGCTCGATGGTGAGCGTGCAAACGTTCGTTTCATGCAGACTAACCTGGGCCGTCTAATCGCCGATGCACAGCGTACTAAGGTTGCCGCCGATGTGGGCGTGATGAACTCAGGTGGTGTACGTGCATCAATTGAAGCGGGTGATATCTCTTACCGTGACGTACTGACGGTACAGCCTTTCGGTAACATGGTGACCCTAAGCACTATGACAGGTGAAGAGCTCAGCGCTTACCTAGGTGAAGTGGCTAGCTTACAGATTGGCGCGGGTGCTTACGCTCAGATCACAGGCGTTAAGATGACAGTTGACTGTGCGGCTAAGACAGTGGCTATCAGCGAAGTTAACGGTAAAGAGTACAGCGCAACGGGCTCATACACTATGACAGTGCCTAGCTATAACGCAGCAGGCGGTGATGGCTATCCTAAGCTAAACCCAGTTCAAACCGGTTATGTTGATGCCGAAGTACTGTATACCTTCTTTAAGGATGCAGGCACTATCGTCGCAGCCGACTTCAACCCAGTAGGCGATATCGTTTACGAAAACTCTGAAAGTGTTGAAGGTTGTCAGATCACTGCGCAATAAGCAGGGTTAAGACACATAAAGGGCAGCCTCAGGGCTGCCTTTTTTTATGCCTATGATTTGTTTGGCTAGGAGTTATTTATTGTGCTTTGTCTCCCATCTGATTTATTCATCTTGCCTGCTTTACAAGGCTATTTATTTAATCCATTAGCCTAGTTCAACTCGTCATGTTATTTCGCGCGACAAACTTTTTTAAATTTCTTACTTGAAAACAAAATCACCTGTCCACATATAGTGAGTATGGGACGCTCGATGAGGTTCCTGACTGACCCCAGGATGTGAGTTTCATCCGTTAATGGCAGTGCCTTAGGGCTGCCGGGGGAGGTTACTTACGGCGCGACAGAATCAAGAGATTCATGGTTGGCCACAAACCACTATATTGCTTAATACAAGGATATACTTATGCGTAATTATGATTTAACCCCTTTATACCGTAGTGCCATTGGATTCGATCGTTTAGCCCAGCTTGCAGAGCATGCTGCATCGAACAAGGGTAATTCCGGTTATCCCCCATACAACATCGAGTTGCTGAGCGAGAATCGCTATCGTATTACCATGGCGGTAGCCGGCTTTGCGATGGAAGAATTAGACATTACCAGCGAAGGCGACAAGCTGGTGGTCAAAGGCACCAAGGCCGAGCAGGAGGGCGAGCGCAAATACCTGTACCAGGGCATTGCCGAGCGCGGTTTCGAGCGCACCTTCCAGTTGGCCGACTATGTGACCGTGATTGGCGCGGATCTCGAAAATGGTTTGCTCAATATCGACCTGCAGCGCGAGATCCCAGAGGCGCTTAAGCCGCGTAAGATTGAGATCTCAAGTTCGAGACTATTAGACGCCTAATAAGCCTGGTCATCATTGCACATAAAAAAGGGAGCTAAGGCTCCCTTTTTTGATGACTAACTCTTTTTTTTCAGGAGTTATCGACCGAGTCCGGTCGAAATCGCCTCGTTTAAGTATTCGCTAAAATCATCACCGTGATTGGCTAACATCTTGGGGAACATGGAGATGGGAGTTAGGCCTGGGAAGGTGTTGATCTCATTGAGTAATATCTCGCCTTCTGGGGTGAGGAAGAAGTCGATACGTGATAGGTGTCTGAGCTTCATACCATCGAATACCTTCACCGCGTAGGCGCGGATCTGCTGGGCTATCTCATCACTTACCTCGGCAACTACCCGAGTGGTGGCTTTGCTGTCGGTGGCGTACTTCTCTTCATAGGTATAGAAGGTGCCGCCGGCGCAGATCACCTCGCCGGGCAGTGTGGCAAGGGTCTCGCCGCGATATTGATAGACGGCCACTTCCAGCTCACGGGCCTGAATGGTTTTTTCGACCACGACATAGGGCGAGTAACGAAAGGCATCGGCCAGGGTGCTGGCAATTTGCTCTGCATCATCGACCCGATAACAGCCCACAGAGGAACCTTGGGAGGCCGCCTTAATAAAGACAGAGCCCCACTTAGTCAGGGCATCAGTGGTTTGGGCAATTGCTTGCTCATCCAGTTGATGCAGGAAAAGGTAAGGGGTGTTAGGGATCCCCAGCGCGCTAAACCACATCTTGGCGGTGATCTTGTTGAAGCAGTTGCGTGATCCTTCGGCGTCACAGCCGAAATAGGGCAGATTGATCAGCTCGAAGTATGACTGAATATCGCCCGTCTCACCGGGATAACCATGAATGCAGGGGATCACATAGTCGACGGGCCAGGGGGCTTGGCTCTCATCTTCAAAGCGGATCTCACGGCGGTTAGTGAGTTCACAGCGCTGGCCGGACTTGGTCTGGTATTGTCCCTTGTCATCGAGTTCGACGCGCAGCACATTAAGATGAGACAGTTTTGCCAGAGAGGTCTCGAAGTAGTCTGCCGATAGCAGTGAGATCGCGTGTTCGTCGCCGCCACCGCCACATAAAAGCAAAAGATTAATCGGATTCATCGGGTCTCCGTATTCGACTCAGTATCGTTTTCCATGCTCACTATGACGCGCTGATTTTTTTATGCAAGCCTTGGATGCTCCTTAAAGAAAGCTTAATGTCTGACCGGGCATTTTATGGCCGAAATCAGGGCTTTCGCCACCTTAAAGAATGTGCCATGGCGCCTCGTAGAGGGCGTCATAATCCGCCTGCTGCAGCACAGTCACACCGACAGCCTCAAGAAACAACTGCTGACCTTGAGAGATAGGCTCACCAGCATAGACAAAATAGGCGTTACACCGCCGCTCGGGATAGGCTTTATACAGCTTGGCGCGCTCAATCAGTAGCCAACGCAGAAAGATCTCATCGCTCTCCAGTCCCAAACCGATAAAGATTAACTCATTATGCAGCAGTATGTTGAGCCAGGTGGTATTGCCGCGCCAGTTATCCTGCAGCGTCTTTTTAAAGCCGCCGCCGAGATGCCCTTGGTGCAAAATATCCCGGGCCCGGTCGACCGACCCCATGTAATGGCTTAGCCCCAGGCGGACACTACGGGCATACCTTTGCATGCCGTTGATATGCCAAATGGCAAATTGCTTTGTGGGTGAGTCTATTGGCTCATGGGCAAAATAGCTGCTCCAGGGGTAGAAATCGGTAAAGCCTTTAGCGCTCAGATGATGCAGCTTAAGGTGGTGGGAGCGGGCAAGGGTGTCTTCAAAGTTGGTGGTCAACAGCGGCGTCTCCTTGGCTTTTGCCCACGCGACTATCTGCTGGTGTTGGCGCTGAGGTTGCCAGCTTGCCATCAGATCGCAGAACTCCTTTTGCAGATGTTTGCTTGTACGTTTGCTGATGAGATCTAGCGCATCATAAAACTCGGTTAGCGCGATCCCTTTGGGGACACGCGCCACCTCATCGCCTTGGTGGGCACGCCACAGGCTTACTAGCATCTCGTCCCAAGCGTTGCTCTTAGGTTGATTTGAGGTATCGGCGTCTTGGTGTTTGGCGCGATAACGGTTGATGCCGTTTCCCAGGACTAACGCCCTGGGCTGTGAACTTGTTTGTTGATTGAGCAGGTTAGACAGGGTTTGGCTCATGCCTGCCATAACCTCTTCGCTAACCCTGATGCCCTCAAGGTTGCCTGGCGGCACGCTTGCTCAAACACCACTTGAGTGCCAAGACAGGTGAAATGGCCTTTAGCGCGGGTGATGGCGGTATAGACCAACTCCTTGGTGAGTAGCTGACGCTGAGCAACACTGGGTTTGGGCGGCAGCACAAAGGCTACCTGCTGAAACTCACTACCCTGACTCTTATGCACCGTCATGGCGTAGCAGGTTTCATGGCTTGGGAGCCGGGCGGGCAACACCTTCAGCAGACTGCCGTCGGCCTGAACAAAGTGGGCCATGAGCCGCCCTGGTTGTCTGGCATCGGGCAAGATCACCCCAATGTCACCATTAAATAATCCCAGGTTATAGTCGTTGCTCTGAATGATAACGGGCCGGCCAGTATAAAATTCGCTTTGGGGATGAATAAGGCCTGCATCGGCAAGCGCCTGGGTGACAGCGCCATTGATGCCGTCGACACCATACTCGCCAGCGCGCATGGCGCACAGGATACGGTAATCGTTAAAGCGGGTGATGATCTCAACGGCCTGATAGTCATCTTCTGTTGTCTCAGCACTTAGTCGATTGAGCAGAGTGAGATACTGACCGTACTGCGCAACACTTTGCTGCATTAGCGCCTTGAGACCGGCATTACCCTGTGGTGATACCTGATGCTCCAGCCAGCTTAACTCCTGATAGCCCGCCTGCCACACCTTGAGTACGCCGTGAAGATCCTGGCGATTGACGGCGCCTGCAAGCTGGCCTATGCCTGCATCACCTTTGAATCTGTGGCTGTGCTGCAGCATGGCCAGGCTGTCGCCAAGGGCGGGCTCTTCATCGATATAATCGCTGAGATCCTCGCCGCTGAGTTGGCTGAGTAACTGGGCCTTAGTGCGCGAGTATCGCATGTGCCAGGCGCTGGTTTGGCCATCGCTCTGTTTGAGTCCGGCGCAGATATCGGCCAGCACTGCGCCCGCTTCGACCGAGGCTAACTGGTCTTGATCGCCCAGCAGGATCAATCTGGCATGAGGAGGCAGGGCATCGAGCAGTTTGTGCATCATAGGCAGATCCACCATGGAGGCTTCATCGAGGATCAAGAGATCCAGCCGCAGCAGGTTTTCCTTATGATGTCTAAACTGGTGCGAGCCTGGGATCACCCCCAGCAATCTGTGTAGTGTCGAGGCTTCTTCCGGCACCTGAGTGAGCTGAGCCAGATCCAGTTGCTCACCATAGGGGGCTAACTCCTGGGCCAACCTTGCTTTAGAGGCCTTTATCGATTCACTTAAGCGCGCGGCAGCTTTACCCGTTGGTGCCACCAGTTTGATGGTGAGGCGCTGACTCAGGCAGAGCAGCAACAGGAGTTTGGTGACTGTGGTGGTTTTGCCGGTACCCGGACCGCCGGTGATCACCGCAAGTTTCTGGCTAAAGGCAGTGGCGGTGGTGATCTTCTGCCAATCGGGCTGTTGAGCCTGCCCCTGAAATAAGATGTTGAGAATCTCGGTAACCTGCTCCGGATTATCCACCTCAATGGCCTGACTTAGCGCCTTTAGCCGCTCGGCGACCTGGATCTCAAAGGTAAAGTAGCGCTGCAGATAGAGGCGATCGCCATCTAAGATCAAAGGCTTATCCTGCTCATCACTGGCAAGACCTATAGCTTGATACCGCGCAAGAGCCTCAGCCAACTCTTTCGAAGACAAGGGCAGGCGGCATTGCGCTGTCTGTTCATGCAACGGATTGTCTCTGTCTATCTGCGACAGAGGCAGACAGGTGTGCTGCTGGGACAATTGGCGACTCAGCAGGGCGCAGATCAGGGTAAAGAGATCGTCACTGTCTTGATGCAGGGCCCGCATCTCAAGAGCAAAATGGCGGTCGAGCGGTGTGAGCAATCCCTGTTGTTGCCAGGCTTTAAGCAGCTGCTCAAGGGGTTGAGATAGCTGGATCATAGATCTAACTCCGTTTGCATGGGCGCTGTGGCTGTGTCGGCAAGCGTCGTGTGGGCCGCACCGCTGAGCAGGGTGTCAAGCGCCTGGATAAGCGCTAGCGGTGGCTTATCGTAAAACACGCCACTGCCCGGCGATTGGGTCGACATCCCCCGCAGGAAGAGATAGTAACAGCCGCCAACATCGCGATCGTATTGATAATCTGGCAAACGCAGCTTCAGGTAGCGGTGCAGCGCCAGGCTATAGATGATGTACTGCAGATCATAGTGATGCGCGGCGATAGCCCTTTGCATGGCGACTTGCTCATAGGCAAGCAAGTGATCCCCTAAGTGGTTAGACTTGTAGTCGGCGATAAAGAAGCGGCCTTGATATTCAAAGGTCAAGTCGATAAATCCCTTAAGCATGCCTTGTAGTGTGTCAAAATTGAGCGCAGCACTATAACCATATTGCTTGAGCAATGAGTTTAAGGCCTGGGCCTGTAACTCACCTATGGGCATGTAAAATTCCATCTCGACCAGTTTTTGCTGTGGAGCAAGCTTGGCAAGGCAGAGCCCCTCATTATCCAGCGGCGCGCCGAGCAGATCGAGATACCAGTGCTCGAGCACCGGCAGATACTGCTCATCGATGCCATAGCGCTCTATCGCCTTAGGCAGCTCTGTGCCAAGGTCGGCTTCGGCCTGGGTGAAATCTATCTGCTCCAATACCCAGTGCAGAAAACTACCGGCATTGGCGCCGCGCTCGAAGTTGAAGCGCGTTAACTCACCTGGGTCATCGGTGCTGATCTGCTCAAGCTCGGGAAAGGCTTCATCCCCCATGCCGGGATGCACTTGCTCATGAGCGGCGTGTTTTACCAGGCCTGAGTAGCTGCCGACTCGCCAGGGGATCTCGCTGGGTCGAGTCACGGTTCTCGCCATCAACGGGCCGGCCTGGGTCTTCTGGCTGGGGATAAAACTTAGCAAGGCTTGCTCTGTGTCCACCGAACACACGGATATCGCGTCACTTGCCAAATTGGTAGCCGCCGCTTGAATATCGGCAAACTCACAGGCTTTGTTTTCTATGCCGAGCAGGTAACCTACGGCAGTTTCACACAGCTGGCTGGTGATCCCGTCGCGCTTAGTGAAACGCGAATGGTTAGCGATGTAGAGGTAACAGGCCAGCACTGGGCGCGTGAGCGCCACATAGAGAAGGCGTAGATCTTCGGCGAGATTTTCCGCCTTATACTTTTCCCAGCCCTCATCGCTCTGGGTGATATCCCAGATAAGCTCCTCCTGCTCATGGTAGAGCATAGGCGCTGGCCGGCGGCGGTTGTCGTGCGCCAGGCTGATGAAAGGCAGAAAACATACCGGATATTCGAGCCCCTTGCTCTTATGGATAGTGACTATCTGAACCAGATTCTGTTCGCTCTCCAGTCTCAACTGCGCCTCTTCGGTGCTGTTGATCTCAATAAGTGTCTGCTGATACCAGTTGAGCAGGGCGCTGATGCCATCGAGCTCGCTGGCTTTCTGCTGTAGCAGTTCACCAAGGTGCCTGAAGTCAGTTAGGCGGCGCTGACCATCTTGGTCCGCCAGTAGGCGCTCTATTAGGCGGGTATCGGCGGCGAGCGCCATCAAGCAGGGCATGACGCCGCGCTTAAGCCAGGTGTGATGCAGGTTGTCAAAGGCTTCCAGCAGTTGCTGGCGCGTATCCTCATCTTGGTTAAAGGCATGGATCGCCTGGGCATCATAGCCCAGCAGACGAGTCGCCATGGCGCTGCGCAGCGCTCGCTCGTCTTTGGGATTCGCCACGGCCAAGAGCACCAAAGCAAGCTCTTTGGCCTCAAGGGTATCAAATACGCTATCACGGCTGAGGAACACTGCGCCTATGCCACGCTCACTCAAGGCCGATTTGATATAGGCCGCTTCGTTGCGATCGCGCACCAGAACAGCAATATCTTTTGCCTTAAGGGGCTTATCTTGCTTGAGACACTCACCGCGCTGGGCCTCATTTAACAGCCTGGCGATCTCATTGGCCGCATCTGCGGCAAGTTGACTGCGAGCCGTGGCCTTATTGAGTCCGCTCTCTGGATTTTCGCTCAACAGCTTCAGCCGCAAGGCCGCACTTTGAGGGGCGGCCTCAATCAGGCGTTTGCCTGCGGCCATGGGAGAGGGCTTGATGATCTCAAAGGGGATCGCCTGGCTGATAAAGGGATCTTGATGCCGGGAAAACAGCTGATTGACCGCCGCTATCATATTGCTGCTTGAGCGGTAGTTAGTGTCTAAGCTGTAGTGGTGAGGCGTCTGCCCCCGGGCATGAATATAGGTGTGAATATCGGCGCCGCGAAAGGCGTAGATCGCCTGCTTGGGATCGCCAATCATTAACAGGCCTAGCTCGCTATTGTCTGGCTGCTTACCCTGATAGATGCGACTAAAAATCTGATATTGGAGAGGGTCGGTATCTTGAAACTCGTCTATTAGCGCAATCGGGAAACGCTTGGCAATCGCCTGTGCTAGCAGCTGCTCCGGATCCCGCGTCTCACTTAAGGCATCGGCCAAGGCAATCAGCAGATCGTCTGGGGTGCGCAGATTTTTACGCTGTTTCTGGGCGGCAAACCTTGCCTGAATACCGTCTCTGGCGCCATAGAGAAAACTGGGCACCAGATCCTCGACCCGTTCACTGAGCCTTGCGATGTGGTCAAGTAGTGGCGCTTCCTGAGCCGATGGGATCTCGCCGCCCTTATTCAGTTTTAATCCGTCTAGCGCCAGGTTGCCGAGTAACTTAGGGTCTGGCAGGCTCAGGGGCTGAGCCGCCCAGTTATCCATTTGGGTAAACATCGCCTCGAGCTTAGGGTAACCCTGGTCTTTTTTACCAAAGCGGGTGCCATTGAGCGGCAAGGCCTTAAGTAACGCCAATGTGGCGTCACGCTCTCTTGGCCAAATAAGGCGCAGCCGAGCAAGACTTTGACTCAAGCTCTCGGCCACCTGACCGAAGGCACTTGGCGGCGCTTTAACGCTGGCCTGGTTGGCACCCAGCAATGGCCTGAGCTGTTTGGTCAGTCCGTCGGGATCGCCAAACTTGTTGGCGATGATCTGCGCCAGATAGCTTGGCAGCGGATAGCAGGCTTCACGCCAGAAATCACGCACCGCATGGTGCAGGTACTCGCTGTCATCTAAGGTAAATTCAGATTCAAACAACAATGACGATTCAAAGGCCATATCGGCCAAGATCCGCTGACAGAAACCATGGATAGTAAAGATGGCGGCTTCATCCAGGGATTTTAGCGCCAGATCCAGTCGTTTGAGCGCCTGACTGCGCGCCTCGGGCTCGGCGTCTCGATAGAGTGTGTTGATCAGTGGATCATCCACCTCCATGCCCAGAAAGGCGCGGTAGGCCAGTTGGATCTTCTTGCGTATGCGATCCCTGAGTTCCTGGGTGGCGGCGTTGGTAAAGGTCACCACCAAGATCTGCTCGCAGCTCAGGGGGGCTCGTTGGCTATCGCCCAATAATAAACGCACATAAAGCCCGGCGATGGTATAGGTCTTCCCCGTACCGGCGCTGGCCTCAATCAGGCGGACCTGCTTCAGAGGCAGTGTCAGGGTATCGAGTGTCTGGGTCGCCATCTTATTGGCCCTCCACAAAATCGGCCAGTTCGCTCAGCGGCGCCTTGTGATAAAGACTCTGCAAGGGGGAGAGCAAACCATGGGCTAAGGCGCCGAACTCGGCTTCGCTAAAGTCATCGGGAAAGCTAAACAGGCGCTGATAATGGGGCTCAAGCCCTTCTCCCAAGCTTGCCTGTTCATCAAGCCATTGGGACTGGGCGGCGCTAAGCTTATCGCGGTGCTCGCCCTCGGCTTCCACATAGGCAAAAGCGGTTCGTGGCAGAAAACACAAGGGGTTATTCAGGCCCTGGTGATAGTAGTCAACCCAGAGGGAAAGTTGGTTTAACGCCTGCTCTGGGGTGATTGGTGCAAAGGCATGGAAGTGACCTATGTCTAACAGATAGCTGTGACGCTGCCACGGCGTGGTGTACGCGCCAGGTTCATTGGCGTTAAGGCACAGATGACGCAGATAGACGCGGATAAGATCCCGCGCGTTGGCCGTACCTGGGCGGTAGTTCACCAGCCCCTTGGCCGACAGACCATCGATTCGACCAACCAGTTGCGTGCTCGCCTTATCCCTTAGGTTGAGGTCGATGTCTTGAGTATGGGTCTGCTCACCTTGTAGGTAGAGGGTGCGACCGACCACGGCGCGAATATCGTGCTGATACTGGGCCAGCAGGAGATCGTCAAAAGGTGCCAGGGGCAGCTGTCCCGATAGTCTGAGGCGGCTGAGCAATTCAGGCGATGGTCTTTCTTGTCCCGTCTTGATGGCATCGTCGATTAAATGAGACTGCAACTGATAGCGTGACAGGGCGTTGAGGGAAAAGGGCTCATCGTTCTCATCGGCTTGTATGTTGAGGTTGAGATCGAGCTTAAGGGTGCGATTGAAAAAATATTGCGCCGGATTGCGATAAAAGCGAATAAGGGCCGACAGCTCCAGCGCCTCATTTTTGTCCTCAGTCAGCGCTAGTGGCTGGCTAATGAACTTGGCAGGTGCCGTTGCCTTGGCGTCATCCTCTTTGGGCTGCGTGCTTTGTGGGCACCACTGCTGGCTATAGCTCTGGCTGAGCCTGCTGGCGTCACCCTGTGGCTCGCTGCTATAGAGGCGCTCATCGAAGGGCTGCAGGGGTTGCTGTATGATGAGCTGCTCTGCAATTGCCTTCTCTATGCGGTCGATATCGGGGCTCGGCTCATCTTGCATGGATGCCATGGCGCTCGGCAGATAACAAAGCTGGCAATATTCGACCAACTCGGAGACCAACATAGAGGGGATGCGCTCGCTATTGTCGCGCTCGCTATGGCCGATATAGCTGATGTAGAGTTGCTGTCTTGCCGATAGCAGCGCCTCCAGGAAGAGGTATCTGTCATCGAGGCGGCGGGATCTGTCCCCCTTGCGCTGCCCTTGTTGCGCCACTAAGTCGAAGCCGACCGGATGCTGCACCCTGGGATAGACGCCATCATTCATTCCGAGGAGACACACCACCTTGAAGGGGATTGATCGCATTGGCATCAGGGTGCAGAAATTGACGCTACCGGCCAGGTAGCGCTGGCCCACGCGCGACTCGGTCAGCTGGCGAGTAAACCAGTTTTGCATCACCTCCAGTGCCAGCTCGCTCTGGTAATGGGTCGATTGCAACTCCTCTTTTAGACGGCTTATCGCCTGTAACAGCTCCTGCTGTTGATTGAGCTCATCATCGACGCACTCATAGAAGGTTTCCACCAGCTGCTGTAGCTGACTAATCCGCTGCTCGAGCGGGCAGTGTGCTGACAACGCCTGGTTAAATTCGTCGATCGCTTCGATAAAGTTAAGCAGCTTGCCCAAGGCCTGGGCCGCTTGTCCTTCTACGCCTGGCAAGGCCAGGCTGCCGTGATAGATTGGCGCATCATCGCTAAAGCTATAGCCTAAGATCAGGCGTTTAATGCCAAATGCCCAGGAGTTTTGCTCAAAGGGCGGCAGTTGCTGGGCGGTTCGCGATTGCTTATCTCGGCCCCAGCGTACGCCCGCTTGCTCTAGCCAGCGGCGAATAAGCAGCAACTCATCGTCATCCAGCTGGAAGCGACGCATTACCGCCGGCACTTCGAGAACTCCTAAGATATCGGTGAGGGCGAAGCGACTCTGATTGAGCCCCAGCAGGTGCAAGAAGCTATTTATCAGTGGTGATTCTTGCGCTGCGCCGCGATCGGCAATGGCGTAGGGGATATAGTGATCACCCCGTTTCGAGGCAAATACTGCGTCGATATAGGGGGCGTAGGCCGCAACGTCAGGCATCATGATCACGATATCTTTGGGCGAGAGGCCTTCCGATTGAGACAGGAGGTTCAGCAGATGATCGTGTAAGGTCTCAAGCTCTCGTAGCGGACTGTGACAGCTTCGCAGTGTCAGCGACCTGTCTGCCGGGCTCAGCAGGCGTCTGCCGCTGGTGGTCAGATACAAGTCGGCATCTGGCCCCATCACTTCACCGCGGGTGGTTAATTCGAGGATATCGCGTTGAATGCCGTGCAGCAGGGTATCGCTGCCGGGATCTTGATAGCAGTCGAAGTTAAAGTTGGTGTCGTTTTCCGGTAACTCTAAAATGAGGTCCAGCAGTTCACGGCCCATCTTACCGTTGTTGGCCAGCAGTGGGTTACCTACCTCTAGCTTGCTTTCCCAGTCAATGGCGAGTTGTTGTTTATCACCATATTGCAGCGCCATACGTGCGCGCAATTTAGGATCGACGATATCACCCCAATAGTGTTGGCAGGGGCTGAGACTTAGCATGATCACATCGATACGTTTTGCCAGAAAATAGAGAACTTCCAGCGTCTGTGGCGCCATCGAGGAGATCCCAAAGACAAACAGACGCCTTGGCAGCTTACTGAGGTCGCACAGGGGATCGTCAAGAGCGTCGAACAGCGCCTGATGCAGGTTAGCCCTGTGGTAGCGACTCAATCCCAGGCTGTGGTGGTTATGTTCGATTAAGGCCCGCCACAACACACTTTGCCAGCGCTGAGCGGGATCAAGCGCTCGCTCCGACGGTGGCAGTGTGTCTAGCCCCTGTTCCCAGGCCAAGATCCAGTCTGGTCGGTAGACCAGATATTGGTCAAAGATATCGGCTATCTGGCCGCAGAGCTGATATAACTTAAGCGAATGGGGCGCTTGTTTGTCCTGCAAAATGGCATCATCTTGTAGGTAATGGGCTAAGGGGGCAAACACCTCCTGATGTAACAGTCCTGGCAGTAGCTCCATTAATTTCCAGGTCATGGCAGGCTTGGTAAAGGCGTTTTCTTTGGGCACATCGTCCAGCAGTTGATGACACAGTTGCCAGATAAAGCTCGAAGGCAGCGGAAACTCCAGCGCCGCGGCAATCTGATTGTGTTCGGCGACCGCTAATCTAAGCCAGGTGGACATGCCGGGACTCTGGACTAAGATCTGCTCATTGCTCAGCGGCGACTGGCCTGCGGGGGGAGTTTGCAGCTCAGATGCCAGCAGTTTGGCCAAAGACTCCATTCGATTTGATTGAACCAAATACAGCATGAGGTAACTTATCCATTTCGTTGCGATGCCGCCATTCTAGGGCATCTGTTGATGAACGCCAATCCTGATGACCCTCTAGGGGATTAAATTTGAACAAGTGCCCATTCTACGTTTGTTTTTTACACTGATTCAATGACTTTGGCTTAGTTTGTCAGCATCTGTAGTAGGGGCGATATCGTCTGTATTTGCCTTCAGCCTGACGATGGCAAGCTTTAGCTTGCGCAGATCTTTTTTCAATTGACGTTTTAGCTGCTTGCTTGCCTTAGGGGAAGGGGCACGGTACTTGAGGGTCATATAGCCTTGGGTATAGCGTGCCATCGGCTCTGTGAGTTGCGGCAGGGTTTCAAGCACCCGGGCCTGGTAGGCATCGACCGACTCGCCTGTCTGTTTGGCTAATCCGCGCTTGGCCAGCATACGACTTATCTGTTCAAAACCGGCCACCAGAGGATCGCGGTGGCGGCTAAAATCCAGTAATCCAACGCTATAGGCGATAAACAGGGCGATCACCCCAAAGGCGGCAATAACAAATATTGCCAGCTTAGTCGCGCTGATCTCGCCCAACAGATCCTTGAGCAGCTGGTTTTGTCGCTCTTCATCGAAGCCCAATACCCATTTGCTCCAGTAATAATCTATGCTGGCGAGCGACATTCTGAGATTGTTGAGCAGCGGGTATTGGCGCAGTCGCAAACTACTAAATGGATTATTGATAAGATAGCTTTGTTCGCCATTAAAGAAGGCGTCAAACCCGTCATCTACACGTTCTGGGGCGATCATGCCCGTGGGATCGTATCGCTGCCAGCCTTTGCCATCAAGCCATATTTCAACCCAGGCATGGGCCATATATTGATAGACGCTGAGGTAGCCTGCTGCCTGATTCCATTCGCCGCCTTGATAGCCTGTGACCATGCGGGCGGGCAGACCGGATTGGCGCGCCAGGAACACCATTGCGCTGGCGTAATGGACGCAGAAGCCGGCGCGATTCTCAAACAGAAAATCATCTATCTGCTGGGGGCCGACTTGTGGCGGCTCTAAGGTGTAGAAAAATGGTGACCGATTAAATAGGGTCATGATGGCGTTGAGTCGCTGCTCAGGATTCGGGTAATCCTTTGCAAGCTGACGACCCAGTTCTGAGGCTCTTGGGTTGCTGTCAGGCGGTAACTCAAGGTTTCGCGCTCTAAGCCTTGGTGTAAGCTCATTATCGAGCGTGGCTTCAGGATAGGAGGCGACCCGGTATTGATACTTCTGGCTTAGGGGCGATTTGGCGTAGAGTCGTCCATCGGGCAGCTCGAGAATATCATTGTCCTTGCTGTAGGCCAGATCCAAGCCAAAGAGCCAGTTTTGATAGCTAGGCTCGGCAATCACCTCATAGCGGATCGGCTCGCCAGCGGGTTGAGGGCGAAAACTGGATACTCTGCGTAAGCGTTGCAGGGCTTTGATCTCGGGATCCTGGGTCCAGGTTTTACCGTCGTATTGATCCAGCACCAAGGCGCGCCAATAGAGCTGATTGTTTGCCGGGCGGCTGCCATCGAAACTGACACGATAGGCCAGGGCGCTCGAGCGTGTCAGCTTGCTTATATCGCCAAAGGAGAGCTCGTCAGACAGGCCGGTCGTCGCGTTTTTGGGATTGGGCACTAACCAGAGTGGTGGCAATCTTGGCAGCACCATAAACAAGATGATCGCCAGCGGTAGGCTTTGTAGCATTATCTTAGCGCCTAAGCTTGCTGTGCGTTTGATCGAGGTGCTGTCCAGATAGAGGCTCACCAAGACACAGATATTGATGGTAGCGACTAAGGTCAGTTGTAGGGTGAACCAGAGGCTTTGTTTTTCGATCAAGGTCACGGCAATCAGGAAGAAGCCGACCAGCACTACGGCGCGCACGTCACGTCGATCGCGCATCTCAATATATTTAAGGGCATAGCCTAAGATAAGCAGATTGATCAAACCGTTTAATATGCCTATCTGAGCAGTGACCAAGGCCAAGGTGACTGCGGAGGCAATCGCCAGTCCGGTCACCAGATAGCGGGGCGGTTTTGCCACCTTGCCGGTAAAGATCCCCACTCTCCAGACGAGGCAGATAGCGCAGATCGCCATGCTCCAAGGGGTCATCTTGTCATAGAGGGGCGCCAATACACTGAGATTGACGAGTAGCAGCCAGAGCAGGCTTTGACGACCTATGATCTCTCCCTGTTTATCTGTCATGGGAGTGCTCCAACACCTGTGGGTAGACCGCCAAAGTACTGAGTACCAAGCGTCTGTGCTGCTCACCACCTGCCGGCGCTATGGTTTTACCGGGCAATTTGAGACCGTATATTTGCCCTTTTGCAAATAAACGGTCCACCGTCCAGGTTAGTTGGCTAAGTTGTTCCTCCAGTGGCGCCGTGTCATCCAGTACCAGCCATTGCGGCGCGCTTTGGGGCTGTTCAAACTCCTTGGTCAGCATGCCGCGCCCCTGAGCCAGCTGTTTCCAGGCGATTTGATTAAGCGACTCGCCGGTGACGAAGGGTTTCAGGCCGCGAAACTCATCGACTCCCACCACGTATTTGCCCTGATCCTTGTGCTCGTCATTGTCTCCGGCTTGCTCGGCGCTGAGTGCAATCTTGCCCGGCTTTGGATGGGCAAAGGCGATCTGGGCATTGGCAAGATCCACATAGGACCAGGCGCGGCATAACCCCAAGGGATAACGACTCTCGACTTTAAGCCTGCCTGGGTCGACCCAACCTCTGCGATCATTGGCTAAGGGGATTAGGGCTTCTTGGGTTTTGCCGTTGACGCGCGTGATGATTTGCGGCGATTGCTCCTCATAACTGAGAATCACCTGATGTTGCACCTGTTTGGCACTGAGTAATACAGGGTAGAGTAACCTCTCACCTGCGTAGGCTTCCGGTCCCACTTTGGCTTCCAGTGTCATGCCGGCAAGGTTGCGATAGCTGTAGATGATGCAGGTATTGAATAGGCTGAGCAGCAAGATAGAGAGGCCGATCACCAAGTTATTTTGATAGTTGGTGCCAAACAGAAACAGCAATATCACAAACAGTAGCCAGAAGAGGCCGAAGCCCGTCGGCAGGATAAAGATACTTCTATGGGCCAAGGTGACGCGCCGACTGGCTGGTAAGCGCCTGTCTATCCAGGCTTGCCACCATTGTCTCCATCGTCCGTGACCTGTCGCTAAGCTTGTCATGGGATCACAAGATAGGGTTGGTGCTGGCCAGCAGACGCTGGGAGAGCGCCTCACCCTGTTGTTGACTGGTGTGCCTGAGTCTGTGCTCGGCAACGGCGGCAAACACCGCCTGAACATCGTCAGGCACCAGATAATTCCGTCCATGGATAAAGGCCCAGGCCTTAGCGGCACTCAGCAGTGCTTTGCTGGCCCTTGGCGAAAGTCCACAGCCTTCGTTTAGCTGGCGAGAGCCTTTTACCAGCGCCAGAATGTAATTGAGCAGGGCGTCAGATGCCTTGACCTCAGCCACTTGTGCCTGGAGATCCATCAAGATCAGTGGGTCGATGCAGGCGGGAAGCTTGTGGTACTGGGGAGAGATATCCTCGCCCTTCAACATCGCCTTTTCGGCTGTCTCATCAGGGTAACCGATGGAGATCCGCATCATAAAGCGATCCAGTTGCGACTCAGGCAGGGGAAAGGTACCTGATTGCTCGCTGGGGTTCTGCGTGGCGATAACGAAAAAGGGGCTGGGTAGCGGATGGGTGACACCATCTACCGAGATCTGATGCTCTGCCATCGCCTCTAGTAAGGCACTCTGAGTCTTTGGACTGGCGCGGTTGATCTCATCGGCCAGGATCATCTGTTTAAAGATAGGACCGGGGTGAAATACAAACTGAGATTGCTCTTTGTCGAAGATAGAGACCCCAAGAATATCGGCAGGCAACATATCGCTGGTGAACTGGATACGCTGATGGCTCAGTCCCAAACTTTGCGCCATGCCTTGGGATAGACTGGTCTTACCCATGCCGGGAAGATCTTCGATAAGCAGGTGCCCTTTGGCCAAAATGCAGGTGAGGGCAAGTTTAAGCTGATGGGGCTTACCCAGCAGCACTCGCTGCAGTTGGGCCAAGATTGAGTTGATGCTTGAATGGGACATGAAACTCCTTAAGGTGATCACTCAATGGTCAGAAACAATCGTCAAGTCGGCCTTTAACTATGAGGCAGAAGTCTATGATTGGCTAGCTTTTTTGGTCAGAGCACTGTGAATGAACAAGTCACTGATTTCTATCACTAGCCTATAGGGGGCGGGTGTCAATATTTAAAGGCCAACTCCTGCGGCGAAAAAAGTGCGACCGGCTTTTGCTGCTTAGCTTGATAAATAGCGCGGTAGCTAAGCACCGCCTGGACATATTCTCTTGTCTCGGTAAAGGGGATTGACTCGATAAAGGCGATGGCATCCAGCTTGCCTTGGCTTTTTTCCAGCCAGCGTTTGACTCTGTGGGGCCCTGCGTTATAGGCGGCCGTAGCCAGAATGCGATTACCGTCGAATCGTTCGAGCAGTGACTTATAGTAGCGACTGCCGAGCGTCGTGTTGAGCGACACATCGTAAAGACTCTTACTGCCGCGATAGCTGAGGCCATGTTTGCGAGCGGTTTCTTTGGCTGTACCGGGCATGAGCTGCATCAGGCCCCGTGCGCCAACGCCTGAGGTGGCAAAGGGGTAAAAGGCGGACTCGCGGCGGGCAATGGCGCGGATCTCGTCAATATCGACTTTGGCCTCTTTGCTGGCGCGCTTAAAGGCTTCATCGGCGGCAAAGGGAAAGCGCAGCTGCATATCATTCCACAGCTGTCCCTGTATGCTGGCCTGAACGCCTAGGTCGTGCCACTGATTGCGTTTTGCCAGCAAGGCGTACTGGGCCTGCAGAGATTTGCCGTGCCGCCCCAAAAGTAGTACCCATTCGGCGCGGGCATCTATGGTCTTATCTAAGGCCAAAAGCTCTTGCACCCGGGCAAGGCCGGGATCGATTGACAGCTGAGATGTCAGGCTCTCATCCACTAGGGTGTCAATCTGGGCGAGATTGATCGGCTTATCGATCAGATGCGCGGCCGTAAAACCGTAAAAGTTGCGTTCTTGACTGAGGGACTGCAGCGTTGAGTTGGCTCTATCTGCCTGGGTGTCCATGAGACGTCTGGCTAACCAATATTGCCAGCGAGCCTTATTGCGAGTGCCTTCGCTCAGCAGTGGCAGGTACTTGTCTATATTGGTTTCATCGGCTTCTCTGATGGCCCAGCGAAGGCGCAGGGTTTTAAGATCGTCGCTGTCTATCTTGGGCAGGCGGCTATCGACAAAGTCCTTGAGCTCAGGCTCCTGGGAAATCAAGGCGCGTCTGATCAGGTAGCGCCCGAGTTTGCTGTCTTGATAGTCGCTAAAACGTTTTGATTTTTCGTAGCTTAAGTAGAGCTTGACCGCCTTGATGAGATCCTTTCGGGCCAGGCGCCTAAGGCCTGCATCGACGATGTCGCCATAGATGACCGACTTAGTGCGAAAACGTTTACTGTGTCTTAGGCTGCGGGGATCTTGGTAGACGGCCAGCAACAGCTTGGCCTCTTTTTGGTGGGTGGTGACCTTAGAGGCCAGGTATTTTAACAGGCTATACTCGCCACTATTAAAGGCCAGAAACATGCGTGACCAGAGCAAGGTTTGGCTGCGATGGCCCGCCTTTTCCCAGGCATTGAACAGGGGATCGCACTCTTTTGGGCGTGATTGGCCATGGAGCCAGAGCTTTTTGGCGCCTTGATAGGCGCTGTCTGTTTCACCTTGATTGAGCATGGCACGGTAGTAATAACATTGCAGCGAGATGTTACGCGGCGCCTCTGGGCTGAGGGCGAGAAAATGACGCCACTGCTTTCGTTGGCCGGCATTTTCCAGATAGCGATGGCGGGCACTGTTATAGAGCGGAGTCCCTTCGAATGCTTTGATAGCCTGTAGAGCCTGGTTGCCGGGTAAATCGACTATCTTGTCCATGTTGGCGTGATAGTCGAGATAAGGGGTGAGGGGATAACCTTCGAGCTGCTGCCTGAGTTGCTGATAGCTTGCTTGATTATTTTGGCTCAGCGCCTCTCTGGCATCGAGATATTGCTGCTGCGCCTTGGTCAGGGGGGCGGCTGACAGTGTTAATGGCAGTAAGCTGCCCAGCCACAGGAGGATATAGATATTGGCATAGTAAAATTTGCCTAACCGCTTTGGCATTGTCGTCCAGTCCTTTTCCCTGTTTACCTAAGACTCTATAGTATCGCGTCGCTTTAATTCAGTTTTATGTCATTGTCCAGGTGTTCACTCAGCGCCTTATCTAACAGCTGAGCATCTAACTGTTTGTTAGTTGATACCCCCAGTTGCTGCATCTGATGAGCCTGCCGGATAAGGTTACCCTTACCTGAGGTCAACTTACCCATGGCGGCCTGGTAATGCTTGTCCAGGGACTCCACGGCACGGCCAACTTTTTCCATGTCTTCAAGGTAGCCGCATAACTTGTCGTAAATTTTACCCGCTTGCTTGGCAATGCGTTGGGCATTTTGGTTCTGATATTCATAGCGCCAAATATTGTTGATCGTGCGTAGTGCCACCAGCAAGTTGGTGGGGCTGACCAGCATGATATTGTTTTCTAGTGCATAGTTTATCAGCCCTGGCTCATGCTCTAATGCCAGCAAGAAGGCAGGCTCCAATGGAATAAACATTAGCACATAATCCAGGCTTGTTAAGCCGTGCAGTGCTTGATAATCCTTTTGACTGAGTCCTTTGATGTGGTTGCGAATAGACAGGCAGTGTTCCTTGATGGCTGCAGTCTTGGTTGCCTCATCTTCGCTGTTGAAATAGCGCTCGTAGGCGAGTAAGGACATCTTGGCGTCGATCACCACATCTTTGTTTTCGGGCAGATGGACGATGACATCAGGCTTAAAGCGTTTGCCATTGTCGTGTTTTAAATCTTGTTGGGTCTCATATTCGTGCCCTTCGCGCAGGCCGCTCTCTTGCAGCACGCGCTCTAAAATCACTTCGCCCCAGTTGCCTTGCTGCTTGTTGTCACCTTTAAGCGCCTTGGTAAGGTTGATAGCATCCTGACTCATCTGCAGGTTGAGTGCCTTGAGGGATTCCAGCTGGTGCTTCAGTGCACTGCGTTCACTCTGCTCAACTGTGTAGGATTCTTGAACCTGCTTTCTAAATCCTTCAAGCTGCTGTTTAAAGGGAGAAAGCACGTTTGATAGCTGCTGTTCATTCTCATGCTGTAATCGCTGGGTCTTTGCATCAAAAATTTTGTTGGCTAAGTTTTCAAATTGTTGGGTTAGACGGGTCTCAGACTCATGCAGGTGCTGAATTTTATCTTCCAGCGCCCGTTGCTCGGTTTCAAATTTCACCGTCAGGGTCTGTTGCAGAGCATTGGATTTTGACAGTGCCAGTTGAGTCTCCATCTGTTTACGCTGGCTTTGCTGTAGTTGTTGTTCTAACTCCTCGGCGCGTTTAGCCTGGGCCTGGCTCATACCGAGTAGATTGATCTGCTGCTCGAGTTTCTGCGTAAGAACTCCTACTTCGCTGCGTTTTTCTTCCAGTGTCGCCTCGAGTAGCAGCATGGCGTTGGTGTGCTGCTGGATAAGCTCTTCTCTGACCGTTTGCCATTTAGCCCTGGTTAGACGCTGGTTGAGCAGGGCGCCAATAAGCAGTGCGAGCAAGGAGACGGCTCCTAAGACAATGATTTGTGGTGGAGATAAAGGAAGTTCGGTCAGCATAGTCAATATCCGTTTTAGGCTAGGCGGTTAGCGTCTCATGTGGCACAAATGGGTTCAAGTAGCGATCGAGTAAATGACGAACACTTGTTCGTTAAATATTATTTAGGTGAAATTTTTTAAGGCATTAGACTATCTAATTCAGCATAGGTTGAAACGATTAATGACAATGAAGTGGTGAAGCATATGGCAAAAGGTTCCCAAGGCAGAGCAAGCTGGAATGAGAAAGCATCGCAGGTAACGCCTGAAGCTGTGTTCAATGATAGGCGCACTATTGTTAAGGCGTTAGGTCTAGGCGCGCTGGGGGCCAGTATTCCCGGTCAGGTGCAGGCGGGCTTGTTTGATCTGTTTGGCAAGTCTGAGCCTCAATCGCCCTTTGTGACCCACCCCTTAGCCTTTTCGCACAACAATGGGTTTGGTCAGCAGGAGATATTGACGCCCGAACAGAAGGTCACCACCCACAATAACTTTTATGAATTTGGCACCAGTAAGACGGATCCTTATGAAAATGCTCGGGGGTTTAAGGTCGATCCCTGGACGTTGCGTATTGATGGCATGGTGGATAAGCCGCTGACATTAGATCTTGATGATTTGCACAAGTTGTTTCCCCTAGAAGAGCGCATCTATCGTTTGCGTTGCGTCGAGGCCTGGTCAATGGTGATCCCTTGGGTGGGGTTTTCTCTGAAACAGTTACTCGATAAGGCAGGGGTAAAATCAGGTGCGACCCATGTGGCGTTTGAAACCCTGTTCGATCCCGATCAGATGCCAGGGCAGAAAAGCCGTTTAATGGGAGGGGGTATTCATTACCCCTACGTGGAAGGCCTACGCCTTGATGAGGCCACCAATGAATTGGCCTTTATGGCCGTAGGTCTCTATGGCAAGACATTACCCCCGCAAAATGGCGCGCCGGTACGTTTGGTGGTGCCTTGGAAATATGGCTTTAAGAGCATTAAGTCTGTGGTGCGGATCCATGTCATGGATAAACAGCCGCCCACCAGCTGGAATCAGCTGGCGCCACATGAGTATGGTTTCTACGCCAATGTGAACCCTAAAGTGGATCACCCTAGGTGGTCACAGGCAACCGAGCGACGTATCGGTGAAGGGGGGATCTTCTCCGCCCAGCGGATCCCCACCTTGCCCTTTAATGGTTATGGCGAGCAGGTAGCCCATCTCTACAAGGGGATGGATTTGAGTCAGTACTACTAAAACGTTTGGGGAGTCACTTTGTTTAGATTACAGGCTCGGCATCTGCTGCCTTTGAAAATCCTGTTTCACCTGATAGGCCTTGTGCCTATTGCGCTGTTGCTGTGGCAGGTACTCACGGATCGCGCTGGCGGCGATCCGGTTCAGTATATTATTCACTATACGGGAATGGGCACCATCAACGCCCTGGTCGCCGTGTTACTCATCTCGCCCTTGGCCAAGCGGTTTAAGTTGGGAATCTTGATGCAGACACGTCGTCTTGTGGGCCTCTATGTCTTTGCCTATGCATCGCTACATATTTTTGCCTTTTTGAGTCTGGATCTACTGTTTGCCTGGCAACTGCTGTTCAGTGAGGTCGTCAAGCGTCCTTACATATTGGTGGGGGCATGCGGCTACATCATCTTGTTATTGCTGGCGCTGACGTCTTTTAACAGGGTGAGGCGAGCCATGGGCAGGCGCTGGCAGCAGCTTCACAATGGTATCTATCTGCTGGCCTTGCTGGCGCCGATTCACTTCTATTGGTCGGTTAAATCTGAGGTCATAGAACCGAGTTTCTATCTGGCTGGTTTGATAGCGCTGCTATTAGTGAGAGTAGATATAAAACAGCTGAGAAACCGCCTGTCTGTACTCACAGGCTAGGTTTACTGACTAGGCGAGCTGGCTACCGATTTTTTCTGCCATCTGCGGCGAAAAATGGTGGCTATTACCACTGATTTTTTTCGCCTGATACATGTTGTCATCGGCGATTTTAATGAGGGCTAGTCGGGTGAGGTCATCTTCGGGGTACATGGCAACACCAATACTGACGTTTAATGAGACGCTGGTGCGGCCACAAACGATAGGTGGGGATAGTTGTTGAATGATCTTATCGATCACCAGAGAGACCTCTGTAATGTCGTTGATGGGCTCCAGCCAGACGACAAATTCATCGCCTCCTAGTCGACCACAGATATCAGAGCTACGCACGGCGTTTTGGACCCGTCTGGCGGCGGTCAATAACACCTTATCGCCATTGTCATGTCCCAGGCTATCATTGACCTGCTTAAACTTATCTAGATCGATAAATAACATGGCGGCGTGCATCTTGGTGCGTTGACAGCGGGCGATGGCGGTATCGATCTGGCGCTCAAAGGCGCTGCGAGAATAGAGCCCAGTAAGATCGTCGTGCTCTGCTACATACTTAAGCTTTTGTGTTTGGCGTTTAAGTTGTTTGGTTTGCGCCGCGACTTCGCCCTGTAATGCCTCTTTCTTAATGGTGGTTTCTTTGAGTTTCTGGGTCATAGCGTTGAATTTCTGCGCCAATATTGCTAGTTCGTTTTTATGAACAATTTCGATATGGTTATCGAGATCACCTTGGCTTAACTTGCTGATCCCTTGGGTTATCCTATGAAGGCTCTCCCTGAACACCTTGAGGGTTGAGGTGGTTACCAGTAGCAAAATTACTGAGCCAGCCAGTAGAAAGAAGATGGTAGTAGTGAGAATTTTTGATTGCTGCTCTGCAAGACTGTCAATGACGAGTCGTTGCAGGCTGGTCAGATCTTCGCTCATGGACTGAATGGTGATATTAAACCTGGTGGTTAACATGCCGCGGACCGAGATGATCCCCCGCTGCGGTTGAGAACTCATTTGTTGGCCAGTTAAGATGAGCAGGGCGGATAGACTGTCGGTCATACGGTTGAGGTTTGAGGTTAAAACCTTAGCCTCGGGCACCAAAAAGTGGGCGTTAGCCAGTTTAATCTTAAGCTGCTCGTGAGCGTCCAGGGTTTGATTCAATACCTCTTCATCTTGGAACTCTTGTAGCGCCCAGAGTCGACTTCTCAGCACATCTATGGACGTTTCCAGCTCCATGATGTGAGACATCTGCTGTAGGTTTTCTTGTTGAATATTTTTGAGGCCAGCGAAAGTCAGCAAGATGGTTGTTGTCAGAAACAGGCTGACAAATAGCAGCAATTTCAACCTGGTATTGATCATCATAGGTCTAATAACGTCCTAGTTGTCGAGCGCCTGCATAAGGGCTGAGTCGTCCAGAAGCAGCCTGTAATCTGGTGTGTTCTCTGCCTCTACTGCACCACTGGCAATTGCCCAACGTGCTTGCGCATGTAAGTTAGAAAGCAGCGAGTTATTTAAAGATAGCCGAAAAATATAATCGTTCCATGCCCACTCCAACTCTGGCAGGGGCATATCCAGATAGTCACTGATAATTTGTTTTGCGCGTTGAGGATGCTGATTAATGAAGTGCTGTGCGCTTTTTAACGCCTTTAAGATATTGGCGTGGTGATTTTGATTTAACTTGGCATTGTTCTCTGTTGCGACCAAATTAAAGGAGAGGTTATAGATCCCTTTGCCAGGATATTGATATATCTTCTCATCGTGTTCTTTTATCAGTTGATAGCCAAAGGGCTCCCACACCGAAATGGCATCAACCTCTCCCGACAGCAGGGCGGGCCCAAGTGCTTGGGGTGACATAAATACCTTCTCAAACTCCTGCTGTTGATGACCACTAATGATAAGAAATGCATCGGCAAAGAACTCACTGGCGCTGGCTTTAACCATACCTATTTTTTTATGTTGAAATTGAGTCATGCTCATTGGATGACCATCATTAAGCGTCAGCAATTTGAGATCGTTATCTGATTCGACAAAACTCGCCAGGAGGCGAAAATCATTGCGCTCAAAGCCATTAAACATGATGACGGTTTCTGAACTGGTGGCCAGATCGGCAACCCCTTGTATCATGGCTTGAAAACAGAGGTGGCCACCGCGCAGCGGGATCAATTCGATGTCGAGATTGTAGGGCCTAAAAAGTTCCAGTTCTCTGGCAATAATAAGTGGTGCGCTGAGGGGAGTCGTTGAGGTGGCTATTTTAAATTTGGTGGGCGGTTCTGTGGCGGGGGCTTTTGCGCCCCACCAGTTAATCGATAACAGTCCCATGGTGATAATCACCAAGAATACTATTCCCTTAGTCTTCATTGCTTAAGATTACCCTTATAAAAAGTGTTGACACTTTAGTGTAGTTGTAAATAGCCAAATCAGACGGATTATTCCTTCATCTGCATTATATCTTCTCTAAGCCGTTATTTTATTCTACAAAAGTATACATTTATAGGTATTTCCAATTTTGACAAACCTCTGATGATAGACGAAATTTAAAGGGTCCGTGGACTAATCCGGTTACTTTTCGAGGTGTCGCCTATGAACGCCATCTATACGCTATTTCGTAAATTTAAAATTGCCCATCGATTGCTGTTAATGTTGCTGCTCGCCATAGTGGCGACCGGCATCATGTTTATTTTTGCCTTGATGAATATCGAAGAGGTGTTGATCAAGGAGAAAGAGGCAAAATTATCGGCGCTCTCCGATGTGGGTGAGAAGGTGATTAGTCAGTTCTATGAGGCGTCTCAATCGGGCGATATGTCGACCGAGGAGGCAAAGCGTGCTGCCATTGAGGCGTTAGATGCGTTGCGGTATGAGGGCAACGAATATTTTTGGACCATAGACCGCCAGGGAATAATGGTACAACACGCATTTGCTAAGAAATTGGTGGGCACCAATGTGCTGGGAATGAAAGATCCTAATGGTGTACAGCTATTTGAGAAGATGGTAACAGGCACGGCGAATAACGAGTACGCTTTGGTTGAGTATATGTGGAACCGTCCAAATGCTACGGAACCCAGTCCTAAGATGAGTGTGGTTAAGCGGTTTCAGCCCTGGGGCTGGATTGTGGGCACCGGAATCTACGTCGATGATATTCAAGATGAAATGCAAGCTTTTAGCGGTAAATACCTGCTGATCTGTATTGCGGTGTGGTTACCTGTGATCTTAATTCTTGGTGCCATATCCCGCAGTATTTCTGCGCCTATGGCCGATACCATAGCCGCCTTTGAAAACATTGCCAGAGGCGAAGGGGATCTCACCTTAAGATTAGAGGAATCGGGTCGGGATGAACTGAAGCAGGTTGCCGCTAGCTTTAATGTTTTTGTGGCGAAGATCCAAGCCTTGGTTAATTCGGTTGCGGCTTCCGTTTCCCATAGTCGTGAGCTGGCCGAAGGGCTGGCCGATATCTCGTCCCAGGCCAGTGCAGTAACGGCTAACATGCAGGCAGAAACCCAGAGTGTGGCGACGGCGATTAATGAGATGTCGATGGCCTCATCTGAGGTCGCATCTAATGCACAGTTGGCTGCCGATAGTGCGGGTAGCGCCGATGTTGAAGCCGATAATACCGTCATAGTGGTCGATGGTGCCGTGGCTAAGATTCAGAGCCTGTCAAACGAGTTGGAAGTGACCGCTAGTGAGGCGCAGGCATTGCAGGTTAGCTCGGGGCAGATAGGGCAGATCCTCGATGTGATTGTGGGAATAGCCGAGCAGACCAACCTGCTTGCGCTGAATGCGGCAATTGAGGCAGCACGGGCTGGCGAAGCGGGCCGCGGCTTTGCCGTGGTGGCCGATGAGGTTCGAACCCTGGCCAGTCGCACGCAAGAGTCGACCCAAGAGATCAATGGGATCATAGAGGCGATTCGCGCGTCCGTTGAAAGTGTTAATGCCTCGGTGGCTCGTGCCAAGGCACAATCTGAGCAAACTGTGGGGGAGACCACTCAAGTTGTCGATGCCTTGCAGATGATTAAGTCTTCAATAAAACAGATCTCTGACATGAATATTCAAATTGCCACCGCAACAGAAGAGCAAAGCGCAGTGATCGCCGAGTTGAACATGAATGTCACCCGCATTAACGATATCTCGCTGGAGAATCAACAAAAGAGTGAAGAGATAGGCAGTACCAGTGAACAAGTTAAAGTGGGTTCTGCCGAGCTTGAATCGCTTATTTCAACGTTTAAACTGTAAGTAAAATAAGTGGCCTGCCAAGAGCAGGCCTTTATTTTTCCTGCTGGCTCATAATATTCAACACTTGATCGTAAGGCAGGCCATATTCTCGTGACAGGTTAATGACCTTAGTTTTAAACGTTTGAATATTTTCCTGACGAGCCTGGTTGGCTTTCTCTTCTTCGACTAATCTATTGACGACCTCTTGTAAAATAAGCAGCCTGCGTAGATTAAAGTCTAATGATTTTAGATACTTCTCCATTTGTGCTTGAGTGCGTGCCTGACCCAGTTCAATGCTGTGTTTCTGGTCATAACCAAATTTATCGAGGGCCGCCATTGCATCTTGTAAATCGAGTTTATCTGTCATTTTATTCCAATGTGTCTTTGCCGATCACACACAATTATGTATCGGTTCATTGAGGAGCATAGTGACAAAATGTCACCTGGGTAAATTAGGGAAAGCACATTTTAAAACCGATCGAATTTAAATTCATCTAATTTTCATTTTATTCCTGCCTTGTTATAGTAACTTCATCATTGGTTTAGTTGCAGGGAGGCTGCAATGCTGGATCTTTTGCCCGATCTTTTCGATCGTTATGATGCTCAATTATCGCTGTTAGCGCCCCATTACCGTCAGTTTGGCCAGAAACACATTTTCTGGGGGGAGGTGGTGACGGTGAAATGTCATGAAGACAACTCCAAAGTCAAACAGCTGTTGTCACAACCCGGACAAGGTAAGGTATTGGTCGTCGATGGTGGCGGCTCAAACCGACGGGCCTTGCTTGGCGATATGATCGCCCAGAGCGCGGTGGACAATGGCTGGAGTGGCATAGTGATCAATGGTTATGTACGAGATGTGGCAGCATTGAAGCAGATGCCTATTGGGATTCAAGCACTTGGAGCCAATCCGATTAAGACGGATAAGCGTGACTTGGGTGATGTTAATATTACGCTGGAGATAGATCGCGTTATAATTAAACCAGGTATGATGCTTTATGCAGATGATAATGGCATTGCCGTGTCATCGATGCCGTTGGATCTCTCGTAATTGGTCGAAAGCCAGTTGAACACTCCTACCAGATGGAACCTGTTATGAAATTTTTAAAATGGCTACTTATCGTATTCGTCTCTCTTTTCCTGTTGTTGGCCGCCTACCTGACGCTTATTTTTGACCCTAACGATTTTAAACCGCAAATTGTCGAGGCGGTGAAAAAACAAACGGGCAGAACACTCACTATTAACCAAGATCTGAGTTGGACCTTCTTTCCAAGTATCGGTATTGCGCTGGGTGACATTAGTCTCTCTAATCCTAAGGGCTTTAAAAACGACACCATGCTCAAGGTTGATGGTATAGTCGCCGAAGTTGCTTTGTTGCCTTTATTAAGCAAAGAAGTTGAAATTGCACAGCTCAACCTAGACGGCCTAACGCTTAACTATGATAGTTACAAGAATGGCCGTACTAGCCTAGATGGATTAACGTCCGGCGGTGAGAAAGCTGGCGCTGAACAAGCTGCAAGTGACAGCAAGCCTGCAGAAGGTAGTGTGCAGCTCAGTAGCCTCAATATCGGCGGAATTGCCATTACCAATACTCAGGTAAATCTTTTCGATGAGGCGACGGGTAAGGTACAAGCGCTGAAGTTAGAGGCACTGACCTTAGGGGCATTTAGCCTAGATAAGTTCGCCGATATTAGCTTTAAATTTTCTATGGTCCAGCCCGAGATGACGCTAACCAGCGAAGGTAATGGCGAGATTAAGGTCGACGGCAGCCTGGCCAAGATCACCATTAAGGATTTTGTGGTTGAAAACATCGTTGAGGGCGACGCAATTCCTAACAAGCGGATGCAGATGGATCTGACCAGTCAAATTGAACTAGACAATCAGGCGAAGACGCTGGCAGTAGTACTCTCTAGTCTGAGTCTTGAGCAAATTAAGGCCCAGGGTAAGTTGGCCGTTAATTACGGTGCTAAAGTGCCGGATGTGGTGGCCTCTATGAGTTTTGGCGACATAGATCTGACTCCCTATATGGCGAAAGGAGAGGCAGCTAAAGCCGATGAGAAAGGCGGCGCAGCCAGTGCGAGTGCCCAAGAGCCCGATTTGACCGGTATGAAGGCAGTCAACCTAAAGCTGGATCTTGATATTAAATCTGTGGTTGCCGATAAGATCAAGACAGAGAATTGGTTGATGAAATTGATGCTTAAAAACGGCGTGTTAGATGTCAATCAACTTAGCGCCGACCTTTATCAAGGCAAACTGCTTGCTAGTGCCCAGCTTGATGGACGTAAAAAGGTGGCCAGCTATCGCTTTGATAAGAAGATCTCGGGGATTCAGGTGCGCCCACTGCTCACCGATGCTGCCGAGGTCGATATGCTTGCCGGTACCACAAATTTTGAGGTGGCAGGCAGTGGCTTTAGTCTTATCCCTGATAACATTAAGCGTAACCTCAATGCTAAGGGACAGTTTGAAATTGCCGATGGTTCACTCTATGGCGTGAATATCCCGCAGATGCTGCGTGATGCTAAGGCTAAGTTGGCGGGGGATTTAAATGCCACCTCAGCTGGTGAAAAGAAAACAGACTTTACCAGCCTCACGGGCAGTTTCACTATGGCTAAGGGTCAGGTTACCAATCCCGATCTGAATATGGCATCGCCTCTGATCCGCCTGCAGGGTAAGGGCAATGTAAACCTCTTGTCTGAGGCGATCGATTATGCACTTAAGACCTCTGTTGTGGGCTCATTAGAGGGCCAGGGGAGTGCCGAGAAGGATGAGCTTTATGGTTTGGAGATCCCCTTCGCTATCAGCGGCACCATCAGTGAGCCTAAGTTCGCTTTAGATACGGCGGCATTGTTTGATGCAAAACTGAAGAAAGAAGCCGAAAAAGCCACTGATGATCTTAAAGATAAGCTGTTTAAGAAGTTAGGTGGGTTTTAGTGGCAACTCATTTAATGGCGTAAAACGCGATAAATAGCAGTCACAAAAAAAGCGATGCCTTGGCATCGCTTTTTTATCTTTATTAACCCGGTGATTTATCGTTAACAGTCGAGGTGATTAAACTCGTGATTTAGTCACATCAACATACAGGGTCAGCTTCTGTCCTGGTTGCAGATATTTTTTGGTAGATAGGCTGTTCCATTTAACCAGTTGGTTTACGCTGACATTGAATTTACTGGCTATTTTAGCCAGTGAATCGCCAGAGCGTACTGTGTAATTGACTGTGCGGGTGACCGCCTTATCCTTGCCTTGTTGCCAGATGACCAACTTTTGCCCCACAGAGAGAGTATCTTTCGGGGCCATACCATTCCATTTAGCCAGCTTAGACACACTCACCTTGTGCTGTTTGGCGATAAGCCAGAGTGAGTCCCCTGATTTAACCTGGTAGCTGAGTTTATAGCCGTTACCACCAGATTGACGTTTTTGTAATCTTTGGTCCGCAGACAAGAGATACTTGGCGGGATCTTTGGCAGAGATAGGGATCAGTAGATGCTTGCCGGCAATAATACGGTTGTTTTTAATATCGTTAACCGCACGGAGCGCCGATGGTGTGGTGTTAAATCGCTTGGCGATTAGCCCTAGGCTATCACCCGACTTTATCTTATAACGCTGCCATTTTAGGCGCTGATCTTGGCTGCTGGCCGCTAAATTGGTTTCAAACACGTCAGCGCGATCAAGCGGCACCACTATTTGGTGAGGGCCTTCAGGCGCAGTCGCCCACTGGTTAAAGCCAGGATTTAAGGCGTGCAGTTCGTTAAGCTTCATACCTGCCATCTCGGCGGCGAGTGCCAGATCGATTTGGCTGCCCACATCCACAACTTTCAGTTGCGGCTGGTTAGGAATGGGGTGGAGTGAGATCCCATATTTTTCGGCATTGGCCACGACATCGGCGAGTGCTAATAGTTGTGGGACATAGCGCTCAGTTTCCCTTGGTAGGCTCAGTGCCCAGAAATCGGTCGCTAGCCCTTTAGACTGGTTGCGTTTCACCGCATTGAGTACACGCCCTTCGCCCGTGTTATAGGCGGCAATAGCATAGAGCCAATTGTTGTGGGTTTTTTGATAGAGGTATTCCATCATATCCAGTGCTGCCGTGGTTGCAGCAGGCACATCGCGGCGACCGTCATACCACCAGTTCATCTCAAGGCCAAAGTGTTTAGCCATAGGGGCAGTAAATTGCCATAAGCCTGATGCAGCGCCATGGGAATAAGCGAAGGGATCGAATGCGCTCTCGACGATAGGCAGTAGTGCCAACTCGATAGGTAAGTTGCGCAGCTCTATCTCTTCGACGATGAGATACATAAAGGGTTCAGCACGCTCAGAGACGCGGGCCAGGTGCTGGGGGTGTTTCAGGTACCAGTCGCGATATTGATTTACCAGTTTCTGATCGGGTACAGGCATAGAAAGCCCCAGACGAATACGCTGCCACACATCGGTGATCTGAATGGGCTCAGGTTCGATAGGAGCTGTCACTTGTGGTTCAACCACTATGGGTGTTGTGGTGGCTATGGCCGGTTCAGGTTCCGGCTGAGTAAAGGTTTGGCAACCTGCGAGCAGGGAGAGTCCCCCTGCGATCAGGAAAATGGGTAAGCGCATCGACAATAATTCCTTACTTTGGGTCCCTCTAACAAAGCATCTGCCAAGGCGTTCTCCGTGGCGTAGCTGGGCGGGGACTTAATTAGCGCGACATTGTATAGGAATTATTAGAAATTGTCCTTCCATTGACGTAGAAGCGTGAAACTGGTGTCAATATCCGTCACATCCTGGCTGAAATGTTGACCTAATGCCGCTTTAATTGTGGCTTGATCGGCGCGCAGGAAAGGGTTGATCTGCTTCTCTAGCCCAATGCTAGAGGGCAGGCTGGGCTGTTGCTGTTCTCGGCGTTGCTTAACGTGAGCGGCGTAGTCAGCCAGCGTCTGGTTGCCATGCTCGACAGTTTGGGCAAAGGCCAAATTAGCTTGTGTGTATTCGTGGGCCGGATAGACCTTGACCTTGTCATCGAGTGCGGCCAAAGCGTCGAGGGAGTGTCTCATCTGCGTTGGCGTGCCCTCAAACAGGCGTCCACAGCCGCCACTAAATAGGGTATCGCCGCAGAAAAGGTGATCGTCAATCAGATAGGCAATATGACCTAAGGTGTGGCCGGGGAGGTGAAATATCTGGGCATCGCTGTCCAGTCTATCGGGGCTGATACTTTCTGTTTTCCCCGAGATGGGATGATTGATCCCCTTAATATTTTCACTATCTGGACCATACACAGTGAGGTTATGGTCGTGATAGGTTTGCAGGGCTGCTATGCCGCCGGTGTGATCGCTATGGTGATGAGTAATTAAGATCCCATCGAGTTTGATCTCATGTTGCTTTAAATAGTCGATAACCACATTGGCATCACCTGGGTCGACCACATAATAACCCTTGGTGTCATGGGCATGGATCAGCCAGATATAGTTGTCATTAAAGGCGGGAATTGGGGTAACACTGTGCATAGCGATTCTCACTGGGATTGGGTGACACGCATTTAGTTTACTGAGCAAAGCTATTGCGTGTATAGCGCTTTAGGGATTTAATACTAAAATAGTCACATCATTAGGGACTGTTTGCTTTTGTTGTTTGTTTCTGAAGCAGTTTTTAGGCGATTTATAGGATGAAAAAGCTATGTCTCGCCTTGGTTGCTCACATGGCGAGTAAAACACGTTATGATGGCAACAGAAGATCAACTTGAAAAGGCAAACCGCCCCTTGGGAAACCAGAATAATGAGTCTTGGAGTGACCTGTGTCCTTTGATCTGATCAAACCCCAGACTTGGCAGGACTTGCCCAACGGGCTTTGGCTGCAAGAGGCTATCGAAGATAAGTTGATGCCTTGGTGGCCAAAGGTGTTTGGCTATCACATGCTTAACATAGGCCCGCTAAGTTATGCGTTGGAAAAACCCTGTCTACCGATAGGGCGAGAGTTCTCTCTTTGCGAATCGGCGCTTTGCTCCTTGCAAGGCGAGCACGCACAGCTGCCCATTCAAAATGGGGTGATAGATGCTGTGGTCTGTTCCATGGTGCTCGATTTTGAAGCCAACCCTTATAGCGTATTACGAGAGACCGACAGGGTGCTTATCTCTGGCGGATATCTGTTTATCATAGGTTTTAACCCCTTAAGTCCGGCCTTTTTGGGTAAGATGTTGCCCAGTCGTCAGGAGCAGTTGCCTTGGTGCGGGCGTTTCTTTACCCCCTCTAGGGTAAAAGATTGGCTTGGGTTACTCGGCTATCAAGTGGTGGGCGATGAGCGTCTTGTTTATCATCATCTGCTGAGTGAGATCCATGGCGATTCCATCTGGCAACATGCATTGCAGGCCTGGTTGCCGGGCAGTGGCAGCGTCTATATATTGGTTGCCCGCAAGTTAGACTCTCCCATGACGCCGATAATGGACAAGCAAAAGGTTCGTCAGCCCAAATGGTCGACCGCGCCAACCGCAGGCAGGGTAAAGCAGCTGCGCCTAAAATGATCTTTTCGTTAAGCAGGTAAAATGAGAATTACCTTAAAGCAATTAGCTATTTTTGAAGCTGTCGCTCGCAGCGGTCAGGTGGCGAAGGCGGCTCAGCGTCTGAACCTCTCGGCGCCAGCGACCTCTATGGCCCTTGGTGAGTTAGAGAAGCAACTCGATACCCGTTTATTTGAACGGGTGGGGAATCGGCTGAGACTCAATGCCCAAGGAAGTCTGCTATTACCGCTGGCCACTCAGACCCTGCAGCAAGTGGAGCAGATAGAACATCTGTTTTCCTCCCCAGAGGCGCAAATGAGCGGCACCTTGAGTGTGGCGGCCAGCTCAACCATAGGCAACTACCTGCTTGCCAAGAGCGCGGTGGCTTTTAGTCAACAATTTACCAACGCTATGGTGGATTTGAACATCGCTAATACTCAGGCGGTGATCGATGCCGTGGTAGAGTTTCGCGCCGAGGTAGGTTTTATCGAGGGCCAATGTCTCGATAGCCGGGTAAGTGTCGAGCCTTGGCATAAAGATAGGCTGCTTATCTTCTGTCATCCGGGACACCCATTGGCGGGAAAAGTGGTGACACCTGATATGTTGGCCGGACATGCTTGGGTAATGCGGGAGCCGGGATCGGGCACTCGAGATTATTTTATCAATGCTGCCAATGCGCTGGCGATGCGGCCAGTGGAGAAATTTAATTTTTCTACGCCAGATGCCATAAAACAAGCGGTCAGACAAGGTGCCGGACTGGCTGTCTTGTCTGAACTTACCCTTGAAAAGGAGCTTCAGCGAAGGGAACTGGCGTTGATCTCAGTGCCAGAGCTCACCCTGGCGCGCCAGTTTTATAAAATTCGTCATAAGAGCCGTAAGCCGACGGCACTGTGCAGCGCCTTTGAACTTTTTTGTCAGCGTTTTTTGGCACTGTCGCCGACAAGTTAGGCCAGGTTAACTGGTTTAACCTTATGAGGGATAGCCGGTATCTATTGCGCTGGGTTTTGCCTCAGCGGCCTCTCGCGCCAGGGTATCACAGCGCTCGTTTTCGATATGACCGGCATGGCCTTTTACCCAGCGCCAATCGATCTGATGTGGCGTGGTTGCCGCATCCAGGCGTTGCCAAAGGTCGACATTTTTAACAGGCTCTTTAGCCGCCGTTAGCCAGCCTCGTTTCTTCCAGCCATGGATCCACTGAGTGATCCCTTGGCGCAAATACTGGCTGTCGCTGGTGAGGATGATCTGGCAGGGCTCTTTAAGCGCCTCTAGGGCAACAATAGGGGCTAGTAGCTCCATACGATTGTTGGTGGTTAAGGCAAAACCGCCGCTGAGTTCTTTTACGTGGGCCTTATATTTCATTACCACCCCGTAGCCGCCGGGACCGGGATTGCCCAGGCAAGAACCGTCGGTATAGATTAAGAGTTGTTTCAGTCCGTGCATCAAGTTGCTACCATAGCCAAATATGGACAGCAGTATACCCAAATTTTTTTTATAAAAGCGTGTAATTATATGAATATCATCTCCAATGCTAAGCGCCAAGTGATCCTCGATACCGAAACTACTGGTATGAACCAAGGGGCAGGTGCCGTTTATTTTGGTCATCGTATTATCGAAATAGGCTGTGTCGAGGTGGTGAATCGTAAGTTGACCGGCCGCCATTTTCACGAATACATCAATCCTATGCAGCAGATTGATGAAGAGGCGATCACGGTTCACGGTATAACCAACGAGTTTGTCGCCGATAAGCCAGTGTTTGCGCAGATAGCTCCCGCCTTTATCGAATTTATCGACGGCGCCGAGATTGTGGCACATAACGCGAACTTCGACGTGAGCTTCATGGATCATGAATTCTCGCTGCTGACGCCGAGAGGGCCAAAGACTTCAGATATCTGTCAGGTACTCGATTCGCTGGAGATCGCCAAATACCTTCATCCAGGGCAAAAGAATAACCTGGATGCTTTGTGTAAGCGTTATGGCATAGATAACTCACGCCGTGAACTCCACGGCGCACTATTGGATGCCGAGATCCTCGCCGATGTTTACCTGATCATGACCGGTGGCCAGACCAAGTTTGAGCTATCTAATGAAAAGCCGGGTCAAGAGAGCGGTGGGATCATGCGTCTGGATGCCAATCGCGCAAATCTTAAAGTGATCGGCGCAACGGCCGATGAACTGAGTATGCATGAACAAAGATTAGATTTAGTTGCGAAATCAGGACAATGTATCTGGCGAGGATAAACGTCATCCTATGAAAAATTGGCTAGTGTGCGCGATTTTGGCCTCTGGGCTACTGCTGCTTTCCGTCGGCGCTGCCGCCCAGGTAGTTCCTTCGTCTGAGGCCAGTGAGCTAAAAAACCGCTTTCGCATCGATCATATGGTCGATGAATTGACCCTATTCGTGCAACGCGAGTATGGCAGTGCCCCAGTGATAATCGTGCTACCCGATGGTAGTAAGTGGTATGCAACGCGCCATCCAGAATCTGTGCAGTGGGTCGATGGCCTAAGTGGCGATATTATTACCATCAAATCTCCCATGCCGGGTCCTTGGCAACTTTTAGGTAAGGTGGTTAAAGGGTCTAAGATAGACAAGATCTCTAAGTTAGCGATAGAGGTCGAACCCTTACCTCGGCCGCTCTATCAAGGTGAACGGCTTAAAATTACCGCAAAGCTATTGGGTGATGCGCAGCGTATACGTATGCCTGGGCTCGACTACTTAGTGGATTGGACCGCGAAATTTATCAGCGAGCATAGACCCGGGGATGAGAACTTTGCTGCCGGCACTCTGATCGTCGGTAGCTATAAGGATAACGGCGAAGGGCTGGATGGTACGCCCGATGACGGCATTTTCACTGCCAATATCAACCTCAATCAGCCCTGGGGACATTACCGTTATCAGGTGAGTGCCAAGAACAATATTTTCAGTCGAGAGGTTGGCGGGGATATTGAGCTGCTGCCTATGCCTGTGTCTCTCTCTGTGATTACGCCCGACGATCCGCTCACAGGGCGTTGGCAGGTCGAGGTGGCTGTCGATGATGAGCAGTTGGTTTTGGCTAATACCCATTTCGAGTTTGAGTTGGTGGGGCCTGCAGGGCTGCAAATGACGCTGCCAGTGCAGACCATTAACAAGAAACGTATGCAGCTGACATTGCCTCAGGTGTCAGAATTTGGCAGCTATCGCATCAAGGGCGTGGTCGCGGCAACATCCGTCTCGGGACGGGAAGTGTTGATCACCTTGCCCGAGCAGTTCTTTAATCTGGTGCCGCCGCCAGAGCCGCCACCGACGGCGGAGGAGTTGGCTGCATTGGCCGCTAAGAAGGCGGCGATCGCCGAAGCCAAGGCGAAAGAGGATGCCATGTTCTGGATCATTACCATCAATATCAGTTTGTTGATCTTAGGTACCATGGCCTTACTGGTATGGCGTAAACGGCAAAATCTAAAACAAGCATTGGCGGTAACAGCGGCAAGGCTTGAGCAGGAGCGGGCTAAGGAAATTGGGCCAACTCTTGATGAGATTGATTTGACTATGCCGGATGAGACAGATCGCAAAGGCGCAGAGCCGGACAAAAGCTAGTCAAGTTTGCTGATGAAACACTCTGGTTTGGCGAAATTTTAACTGATTAGTTTGTTTCAGAAAAAAAGTTATTGACGGGACTAGGTGGCCTAAGTATTATCCTTCGCAACTTGATGTGGAGCGGTAGTTCAGTTGGTTAGAATACCGGCCTGTCACGCCGGGGGTCGCGGGTTCGAGTCCCGTCCGCTCCGCCAATCAAGTACCTAATTTTGATGAAATGCCAAGGCGTTTTATCCCAGTTTAGGAGCGGTAGTTCAGTTGGTTAGAATACCGGCCTGTCACGCCGGGGGTCGCGGGTTCGAGTCCCGTCCGCTCCGCCAACTACAGCTAAGCCTTGTCAGTAATGACGGGGCTTTTTTGTGTCTGATGTTTTTAGCATTAATGGTTCGCGTTCTCGGATGACGGTAGGGCAGTTCAGTTGGTTAAACTCTTGTTGAAAGCATGGCGGCCTGTCACGCTGGGGGGCGCGGGTTCGAGTCCCGTCCGCTGTGCCAACGACAGCTAAGCCTCGTCAGTAATGACGGGGCTTTTTTGTGTCTGATGGCTTTAGCATTGAATGGATTATTTTCCGGGGTGACAGTAGGGGCGTTCAGTTGGTTAGACTCTTTTTGAAAGCATGGCGGCCTGTCACGCCGGGGGTCGCGGGTTCGAGTCCCGTCCGCTCCGCCAACTACAGCTAAGCCTCGTCAGTAATGACGGGGCTTTTTTGTGTCTGATGTTTTTAGCATTAATGGTTCGCGTTCTCGGATGACGGTAGGGCAGTTCAGTTGGTTAGACTCTTGTTGAAAGCATGGCGGCCTGTCACGCCGGGGGCACGGGTTCGAGTCCCGTCCGCTGAGCCAACGACAACTAAGCCTCGTCAGCAATGACGGGGCTTTTTGTATCTCAATATCTCTTCATTTGAATTTGCACAGACTGATAGGTGCTTAGGTTTAGCCTTTTAAGTTGCACTATACATTTGAGCTAACAGTGTTATCTTGCAGACAATGGAATGAGCATAGTCTATCTAATTGCGTGTCTTGACTATACTCATGCTAATTACTGGGCTAGCTTGCCTTGGGCTGTTTAAGGATGAAGATGATGGTAGAGCAGATCACAGGCATGTTGGGCCTAGTGGGGATCTTGTCGATTGTGTGTCAATGGCTTGGCTGGCGCCTGCGTTTACCGGCGATATTGCCCTTGCTGCTTTGTGGCCTCTTGGTTGGGCCTGTTTTTAATCTGTTGGATCCTGACGCCATATTTGGCGATCTGTTATTTCCTATCATCTCTTTAGGGGTGGCGGTTATCTTGTTTGAAGGGGCCTTAACGCTCAATTTTTCCGAGATCCGCGATCACGGCCGCATGGTCACCCACTTAGTTTCTATTGGCACCTTGGTGACTTGGGTGTGTATCGGTGTGGCGACCCATTTTATTATGGATTTCTCCTGGCAGATGGCCATGCTCTTTGGCGCCTTAGTGGTGGTGACAGGCCCGACCGTGATAGTGCCTATGCTGCGCAGTATCAAGCCCAAATCGCAACTGGCGAGTATTTTACGTTGGGAAGGGATAGTTATCGATCCTATAGGCGCTTTGCTTGCGGTGTTGGTGTTTGAATACCTGGCGGTTGCCGCCGAGCCAGCTAGTCATGTCCTGTTATCTTTAATGTCTATGCTTGCGGTCGGGCTGGGGTTAGGGGCGCTGTTTGGTTACGGTATAGGGGTGATGCTGCGCCGCGCCTGGGTACCCCATTACCTTAAAAATACCGCTGTACTCACTATCATGTTAGGGGCCTTTGTTGGGTCCAATTTGTTGCAGGAAGAATCAGGCTTGCTGACGGTTACAGTCATGGGAATTTGGTTAGCCAATATGCGCGGGGTCGACATCGCAGAGATCATCGAGTTTAAAGAAACTCTGACCGTGCTGTTTATTTCGGGCCTGTTTATTTTGCTAGCGGCCAGGCTAGATTCTAACGCCTTGATGCAGTTGGGGTGGCAAGGGCTGGCACTATTGCTAGTGGTGATGTTTATCGCGCGGCCGCTAAGCGTTTGGTGCTGCGCTATTGGCACTTCACTGCCTAGGGCCGATAAGTGGTTTTTAAGTTGGGTGGCACCTAGGGGGATAGTCGCCGCGGCGGTATCGTCACTGTTTGCCATAAAACTTGAGCGCCTTGGCGTGGCGGGCGCCGATAAGATAGTGCCGCTGGTATTTTTGATCATCATAGGCACTGTGGTGGCTCAAAGCCTGACGGCCGGAGCCTGGGCGCGGTTTTTAGGGGTACAGGCGGGCTCGGCTCAGGGGCTGCTGATTTTTGGTGCGTCCAAGTTTGCCCGGGACCTGGCCAAAGTCTTGATCCAAAAGAATGTGCAGGTGGTACTCGCCGACAATAACTGGGACAACATACGTCTGTCACGCATGGACAATATTCCTGTCTATTTTGGGAATCCGACTTCTGAGCATGCCGACAACGCGTTAGATCTGGGCGGCGTTGGGCGCCTTTTGGTTTTGTCTCCCTATCGTCAGCTCAATCCCTTAGTGACTTTTCATTTTCAGGATATTCTTGGGAAGAATAAAGTATTTGGCTTAAGCAGTGGTGAAGGCAACAGCGCTCGTCATCAGCTTTCTGAGGCTTATCTTAAACGCTTGTGTCTGTTTGGTGATAACGTGACCTATGCAAGGCTCGCCAGCATCATGGCCAAGGGGGGCAAGATAAAGAGTACCAGCTTAACCGAGAACTTTACCTTCGCCGACTTTAAGCAGCGTTACGGTGAAGGTGCCTTACCTTTAATTTATTTGCAGGAGGGCAAGGTTAAGCTGATCACCGAGGCGGTTGATACCTTGCCTGTGGGCATAGAGTTGATCAGTCTATTGCCTGAAGAGGCTCTGATGGAGGCTCAGTTAGCCGATGAGAAGAAAGAGCAAGAACAGAGCGCAAACCTTGAAGAGCCACAGCCGTTAGTGACCAAAGAGGAAGCGGCCGGTTAAGTGGTGAGATAGGGCCGCAACGAGTCGCCCTTAGGTTCTCATTGATATTGCGGGCAACAAAAAAGGAGGCAAAAGCCTCCTTTTTTCATCTTAAGCCATCTGGTTTTCAGGCGGCTTGGTGCTGGGTCTCATCACTTAAGGTTTGTGCCCTAAGCTCAGCAGGATCGAAGTCGTCGACATTGATTGACTTCATGCGGCCTATCTCGGCTCGCTCAAGCAGAGCCACTTCCTCATCACTCAAAATCCCCAGCGCTTTGCCTTCGGCGGCTAACTTATCCAGCCACATGAAGGGGTGACGCTTGCCCGTTGCCTTGCAGATCTTATCGTGTAGCGGCTCACAAGCGAGGATATCTTTAAAGGTTTGTTCTTGGATACCCACTGCGTTGAACTGCGATGGGGTCCAGAACTGGCCCTTGCCCAAGCGCTCACGGCTAGCACATGGGGTTTGCATGATCTTAGCCACTTTATGATCCAGAACATCGCTTGGGCGCTTCAGCGGACGACCAAATGGGAATAGGATAACCCTTAACACGCGGCCCAGGCCCATAGGGAAGTTGTTAAGCAGATCGTCCAGCGAGTCTTGCAGCTTGTACAAGGCATCTTCCACGGCCCACTGCACTAAAGGTAGATCTTCAGTTTGGCGTCCTTCATCTTGATAGCGTTTCAAGGTGGCTGAGGCTAAGTAGAGCTGACTTAAGAGATCGCCCAGACGGGCAGAGACACGCTCTTTACGCTTGAGTCCGCCGCCAAGAGTTGCCATGGCGAGATCCGATAGCAATGCCAGGTTAGCGCTGAAACGGTTCATGTGCTGGTAGTAACGCTTGGTTTTATCCCCGTATGGGCTGCTTGAGAAGTAGCTCGAGGTCAGACCCAACCAGAAACTGCGTACCAGGTTGCTGGTAGTAAAGCCGATGTGGCCAAATAGCGCCGAGTCAAAATCGTTCAATGCTTTGTTTGGATCTGGATCGAAGGCCGACTCCATCTCTGCCAGTACGTAAGGATGGCAACGAATTGCTCCTTGACCATAGATAATCATAGAGCGGGTTAAAATGTTGGCCCCTTCTACGGTAATGGCGATAGGTGCCGCCTGGTAGCCACGGCCCAGGTAGTTGTTTTCACCCAGACAGACCCCTTTACCGCCGTGAATGTCCATGGCGTCGATGACGCACTTTTGCATTCTGTCGGTCAGGTGATACTTAACGATGGCAGAGATAACCGAAGGTTTCTCGCCAAGATCGATCCCCGTGGTGGTGAGCGTGGTGACGGCATCCATCAGGTAGGCATTACCGCCGATGCGCGCCATAGGCTCTTCGATCCCCTCAAGCTTACCGATAGGCAGCTTGAACTGGCGACGAATTCGGGCATAAGCACCGGTTGCAACGGCAGCTGTCTTTACACCACCTGCTGAGTTAGAGGGTAGGGTGATACCACGACCCACTGACAGACACTCAACCAGCATGCGCCAGCCCTGACCCGCCATCTCTGGGCCGCCTATGATGAAGTCGAGCGGTACAAATACCTCTTTGCCTCGTGTCGGTCCGTTTTGGAACATACAGTTAAGCGGGAAGTGACGACGACCGGTTTCAACGCCGGGGATATCTGTTGGGATCAAGGCGCAGGTGATACCCAGCTCTTCCTTGTCGCCAAGCAACTTGTCGGGATCTTGCAGCTTAAAGGCCAGTCCCAGTACGGTCGCGATCGGAGCCAGGGTGATGTAACGCTTGTTCCAGGTCAGCTTCATCCCCAGGACTTCTTCACCTTGCCACTGGCCCTTACAGACGATCCCAAAATCTGGGATCGCGCCGGCATCTGAGCCTGCTTCTGGGCTGGTAAGGGCAAAACAAGGTACTTCCAATCCTTTGGCCAGACGTGGCAAGTAGTGGTCTTGCTGCGCGGGTGTGCCGTAGTGTTGTAGGAGTTCACCAGGGCCTAATGAGTTAGGTACACCAACGGTGGAAGCCAGTTCGCTGCTAACGCCGGCTAATTTTTGCAGTACGCGGGATTGAGCATAGGCAGAGAATTCCAGACCACCATATTTTTTCTTGATGATCATGGCGAAGAAGCCGTTGTCCTTCAGGTATTGCCAGATAGATTCAGGCAGATCGCCCAATTGATGTGACACTTGATGCTGGTTCAGCATCTTACAGACTTCTTCAACAGGGCCGTCAATAAAGGCTTGCTCTGCCGCGGTAAGGCGCGCCATGGGATAGTTGTGTAGCTTTTTCCAGTTAGGTTTACCGGCGAAAAGATCGGCTTCCCACCAAGTGGTGCCCGCCTCAATGGCTTCTTTTTCGGTCGATGACATCTCTGGCATGATCCCCTTATAAAGCTTTAGTAGCGGGCGAGTGATCACGCTTTTTCTGAAGGCGCCAATGTTAAGGGGCAGGGCGATGGCGAGAAACACCAGCCAAGCTAAGGGGGAAATGCTCGCTGTTGCTGTCCCCACCACCATCACAATAGCTGCAATGATAGTCGAGGTAAGCAGGGACACTCTTAGATAGGCTAAAGCGCCTAATGCAAAGAGCATCACAAAAATCCAAAGTAAGCTAGTCACGGTTAATCTCCTTCAATAGCGACCGAAAGCTGCTCTATGTCAGCATTTTTTATATGACCGTCATCACAATTATAGATGGTGGTCAGACCTGTGTCGCATAAAATCTAACCCCTTGGCGGGTTTTATACAAGCATTTTTCAAACAATCGTTTAACTTTTTTTGTTTTAGCGAGCATTCCACAATGGGGGCCAACTAGTTAGAATAAATTGAGATACGTAATAGTGACCTAAGGTGTGTTTTTTTATGTGTGAGTTGCTGGCCATGAGTGCCAATGTGCCAACCGATATAGTGTTCAGTTTTACTGGATTGGCCGAGCGTGGTGGTGTCACAGGCCCTCATGTTGATGGTTGGGGGATCACCTTCTACGAGGGTAAGGGAAGCCGCACCTTTAAAGATGCATCACCAAGCAGTCAGTCCCATGTGGCGCAGTTGATCAAATCTTACCCGATAAAGAGTGAGGTCGTGGTGAGCCATATCCGTCAGGCTAATCGTGGCTGTGTATCGCTGGAAAACACTCATCCTTTTACCCGTGAGCTGTGGGGACGTTACTGGACCTATGCCCACAATGGTCAGCTGAGTGATTATCTTGAAAAGTTTGTGGTTAGTCGTTATCAGCCGGTCGGCGACACCGACAGTGAGTTGGCATTTTGCTGGATCTTAGAAAAGGTGGTTGAACGTTTTGGCGAGCAGGCCCCCGAAGATCTCTTGCCCGTCTATCAGTTTATTGCCGAACTTGCCGATGAGATCCGCGCCTTAGGGGTGTTTAACATGATCTTAAGTGACGGCGAGCATTTGATGAGCTATTGCAGCAATAATCTTTGCCATATTACCCGGCGTGCGCCCTTTGGTAAGGCGAAGCTTATCGATACCGATGTGGTGATCGATTTCGATAAAGAAACGACTCCCAATGATATCGTGACCGTTATTGCGACGCGACCACTAACCGACAATGAAAACTGGCAGATATTACAACCGGGTGAGTGGAAGCTCTTTTCTCGGGGGGAGCTCCTATTGAGTCAAGCGGTAAACGACTAGTCGTTATAGAGAAAGGGGCCGTTGGCCCCTTTTTGATAAGGTTATGGCTGGGCCTGTTTGTCACTTTGCACCTTGGCCTGTTCCTTGGTTTGTTCATCAGTCTGCACCATGGTGGGCGCACTGTATTGATAATTGAGAAGCGTGATATCCAGCTGCTTGTCTCCCTTTTCAAAATGGGTGAGCCTGATTGGCAGGTAGCCTAGCTTGGGTGACATCCAGAAAAAGGTCTGGCGTTTGTCGTTGTCGCGCACGACTTCTATTTTGACTGTCTCATAGGTACCGCTAGGGAGCACCATACGCTCTTTACCGATCACCTTAAAATCATATTCGTCAATTTCACCGCTCTTGAGCATCTTATAATGCAATTTGTCGGTGCCCTGCATGATGTCGAGCCTAAATTGTAGTTGTGCCATGAGGGGATCGTAGAGATCTGGCGTGTAGGGGAATTTGGCCCGCTCATCCTTGTAGTGACTGTGTACCAACTGCTGATCCAGTACATAGGCTGCTTGCTCCTGATAGTCAGAGCCTGTGCCACTGCGACTGTGGGTGTAGCGCATTGGCATCAGTTGCTCACCCTGCTTTTTGAAGGTGCTGATCACTGTGCGCTTATCCCATAACACCAAGAGGCTGATATCGCTGTCGAAGCGGTACTGATACAGGTTATCCTCAGGAGCGGGTAATTGATAGCGCGCCTTACCCAGCTCTATGCTGCCATAGTTTACCTGGTATTCAGCCGTGTGTGGTGTCAACGGGTGCTCGTTGGCATTGGCATTGGCGTGGGCGTTGAGCGCGACGCTGAAGAAACCTGAAATGATCAATGCAGACTTAAATATCGACAAGGCTTTCTCCCGCTTTAGGTAAGTTAAAAGGGTAATGCAAACATTAAGGTAGCAAGATCTGGCTGCCACTCATATTTTGACAGTTTAACCTTACCACGGTTCACTTCTATCGCTTCACTTCTTAATTTTTGCAGCTGCTCGATAAAATGGGGACTGGTTTCGGGAAAGGCGATCTTGCCTTGGCTATTGATCACCCTGTGCCAAGGTAGTTGCAGGGTCTCGGGCGCCATCTTAAGGGCGCGGGACACATAACGGGCTCGCCCTGGCAGGCCCGCCAGATCGGCGATTTTGCCATAGGAGCTGACGTGACCTTCGGGGATCAGGGCAACTACGTGCCATATTTTCGCCATCGGCGATAGTGCGCTCTGGTTCAATCTTACTCCGTCAAGCCATGAAGCTGGCAAATTCAGTAGTTATCTACTGAGAGTAAACCAGTTTTTTAAGAATTTCTAAGATAAAAGCATGGATATCGTCTGGCGCTGCACCTGATAAGCCAGATGCAGCGCCATTTACGAAGGGGTTAGCTTACTTCTACGGCAGATTCTGTTGGAAGGCTGTTTGAGAGCGTTTGCTGTTTGGCACCAAAGCGGTGGAACATGACTAGGCCGATGGCGGCAAGTAGGCCGAATCCTCCTATGATGTACCACATCAGCGCCGGTTGTTCCGCGCCTTTAGCGACCTCGGCATAGAGGTAACCAGACAGCGGGCCTGCCAGCAAAAAGCCAATGGCTGAGGAGACAAAATAGTAGCCCATAAACATGGCTTTTTTATCTTCAGGGGCAAAGCTGGCGACATACTCTTGACTCTTGGGAGAGGCGACCATCTCACCGACAGAGAAGACTAAGATAGAGGTCAGTACCATAGCGCCGCCCATAAGCAGGCCGTGGGCTAGGCCCCCAAGGGCGGTCCCCAGTGCCAGGATCAGCGTGCCGGCAACCAATACCGGCAGTGGACTGAACTTCTCGGCGATACGGCTGACCATTACCTGCATCAGCACGATGGAGAGAAAGTTGAGCCCGATAAGGTATTCTGGATTCACCTGACGATATTGCTGGGCAAACTGTTGGCTATATTGGCTCGCGAGCTCAGGGTGCTCGGCGATGGCGCGCAGGGCGTCACCCAATGCCTCCCTTGGGATCATCACCTTGGCATGCACCAGGTCAAAATAGGCCTGTGACAGGCTCAGGCTACCCAAAGCGTAGCCCTTGGCGGCGCCTTGAAGCTCGTCGCTCAGTAGGCTGAGATCTACCGGGGCGAAGAAGTCGAGCAGAGACGGCCAAGCGGCGAGCATTGAGACCAGATCTGAGGTATCAACAAAGTCACGAATATAGATAGGCAGAGTGATAAAGATCTGCTGATAGACCATCCAGAAACCTGACAGAATAAGCAGATAGATCACAAAGGGTTTATTCCCCAAGGCAATTTTTTGTTTATACCAGGGAGCCTCACTGTCGGCCTTGGCCAGTGTATTCCAAATAAAGTGCAGGCTAAACCAGACTATGTAGATAAACAGGCATTGCTCACCGTCGATCCATTTGGCGCCGTAGGACATCAAGATCACTAAGGTGCCGAAAAACAGCAGGGCGAAACGGGCATTGCCCAGTACCTGTTGAATGTCCATTAGTACCTGAGAAAGTGACTTACCGCGTTGCTGGTGGGGATTGGTCGGCTCCTTGTAGAAAAATAGCGCCGGAATAAAGTTAATACCAATCCATATGGCTGACATGATGAAGACCCAGTCCCAGCTAATTGCGCGCACATAGCCGGCAATAAAGGGGCCGAGGAAACCTCCGACATTGACCATCATATAAAAGATGCCAAAACCCAAGCCTCGATTGGTGTGGTCTGTGGTGCGTGCCACTGTGCCTGTCACCACGGGCTTAAAGCAGGCGGCGCCGATGGCTACGCCCATGAAGGCGATAAAGAAGCCGCTGAAACTGCTCACCTGACCTAGTAAGAAGTAGCTGGGACACATGATGGCATAGGCCAGTAGAAACATCTTGCGGTAGCCATAGCGATCGGCCAGGGCACCAGTAAGTACAGGAAAGAGGTAGAGAAAGAAGGGGATCATCCCCTGCAGCAGGCCGCGCTCTTGCTCACTAAAGCCTAAGCCTCCCTGGTGAGCAGGAGAGGTCATATAGAGAGAGGAGAGCGTAAAGAAGCCATACCAGGCGAGTCGCTCGAAGATCTCCATGGTGTTGGCCACATAAAAGGTACTTGGCAAAGGGGTACGTTTCAGGTTTGACATTCTTATTCTCGTATATTGTATACAGTTTGTGGTTTCATGCTATCGGCTACGCTGATGAATTACAAGTCAATTGGGGCCACGGTTTGGCTTTGCAGGGATGAAAACCATGGGTTTGCAGTTGCCTTTAATGTGATTTAGGTCATAATGGCGCCACTTTTTAGCCATTTTTAAGAGCCAGAACCGCACACTATGCCTGTACTCGATATATTGACCATTCCCGATGAGCGCCTGAAACGTAAGGCAAAGCCTGTAGAAGATGTCACCGCCGTGCAAGGTTTTATCGATGATCTTATCGAAACCATGTATCACACGGATGACGGCATTGGGCTGGCAGCTACCCAGGTGGGCAGTGAGCATGCCATCTTGGTTATTGACCTCTCTGAAGATCGCGATCAACCCCTAGTGCTGATCAACCCAGAGTTTGTTGAGCGCTCAGGCGAGATAGTGGGTGAGGAAGCTTGCCTGTCAATTCCGGGCTATCGCGCCAAGGTGAGCCGTTTCGAGCAGGTTAAGGTTAAGGCGCTTGATCGTCAGGGAGAGGCCTTTGAGATAGAGAGCGATGACTTCCTGGCTATCGTATTGCAACATGAGATGGATCATCTCGACGGTAAAGTCTTCATCGAACATCTGTCGCCGCTCAAGCAGCAGATCGCGTTGAAGAAGGTTAAGAAGTACCGTTAACCCAAGGCTCAGCCGATAAAACCACCTTAGGGTGGTTTTTTTGTGCCTGTCTGCCGCTGGCGCCTAAAAAATGAGCCGTCAGTGTGACTGATCTTAGTGTTTCTCCCTTGCGATCTGGCCAATTATAAATATACTGTGTTTATATACAGCATTGTTGTTTTTGGCTTAGCTGAACCTGTAGGTAAGCCGACTAAGAGTGGGTGTATTATGGCCTTGGCAGATCCTCAACTTGAACGTTTGCTCGAACGTGCCGATCTCTGGCGCGGTGATGCCTATTATCCCGGACCGTTGGGTCAAGATAGCGGTTATCCCGAGCTTAATCGCTATCTGGGGCATGGGGGCTGGCCGGCCCATGGACTGTGCGAGATCTTCTATAGCTGTGAGGGCATAGGCGAGCTAAGCCTTGTGCTCCCCCTTATGCGCCGATTAATCCCCAGCCGTTCGCCACAAGGCGGTGCTGTGAGTCTGGTGGCGCCGCCACATGTGCCTTACCCTCAGCAGCTGCTTATGCAGGGTATAGATGTCAGCCGTCTGTTGTGGGTGGATACCCAGGTGCCTAAAGAGCAGCTGTGGGCGCTCGAACAGATATTAACCAGTGGCGTATCTCCCTTGGTGTTATGTTGGCTCGATCAGCTCAGTACGAGTCAGGCCAGACGTTTGCAACTTGCCTGTGAGAAGGGAGAGAGCCTGTGTGTCTGTTATCTACCGAGTAAGCTCAAGGTGCAGCCACATCCTGTGCCGCTACGGCTAGCCCTGCAGCCAGAGCTGGCGGGGAAGTCCTCTGCTTTTGCCACTCAGGTGGATATTCTTAAGCGCCGTGGTGGCTGGCCTGCGCCTAAGTTTAGCTTGTCTTTGCTACCTGAACTGCTGGCGCAGAGTCTGAAGGGTGATACGCCTTCGTCTCTGGCGGGAGGACAGGTTGTGCAAGGGCCCTGGAGCACTTAGATGTTGTGGCTGGCGGTATATTTTCCCCATTGGCTACTTCAATATCAAAGCTACCATCAGGGGATAGAGCCTGGCGCGGCATTGGCTCTCTATGAGCGTCAATCGAGCCAAATATTGCTCAGTTCTCAGGCCGCAGCCAATCAAGGGGTAGAGGTGGGCCAGAGCATCGCCACGGCGCAGACCCTCTGCCCATCACTGCAGCTATTGACCTATGATAATAGCCTCAGTCAGAGCGCCAGCGATTGGCTGTGTCAATGGAGTTATGCTTATAGCGCCAGAGTGGTGCCCATGGTGTGTCCCTTCGATGGGAGCAAGCGAGATGAGCAGCCACAGGTGACAGATACTTTGCTGCTTGAGGTGGGCTCCATGGTGAAAGTCTTTGGCAGCTTAAAGCAGCTGTTAAGGCAATACCATAGCGCCGCAGTCGCTTATGGTCTCAAATGTCAGTTTGCCTTAGCTCAGAATCCCTTGCTGGCACAGCTGGGGGCCAGATATCAGCCCATGTCGTGGCCGGAGCGGCTCATATTCACCCAAAAAGATGTGACCCCTGAGGTTAAAGCGGGGGAGGAAGTCGCCCAAGCAGCTGACGCACAGGCCCGTGTTGGCGAGGAGGAAAACACACAGCAGGTCTTGCCTCAAGTGACTCTAATGCAGCTGGCGCCTCTGGCTATCTCAGCCTTACCCTTACCGCTCTCGGTGCAGCGCGCCTGTGAAAACATGGGGCTAACACAGACGCAGGAGTTACTCGCCTTGCCCCTGAGTGAGTTGGGTGAACGCTTTGGAGAGGCGATGCTGACCCTGCTTGCCCAGCTTAAAGGCCAGTTACCTCAGGTGCACAGATTTTATCAACCGCCCGAGAGCTATCAGCATAAGCTTGCCTTGCTCTATGAGGTGAGTCATCTCGAAGGACTGGCGTTTCCACTGAGTCGCATGCTCGCAACCTTATCGAGCTATCTTATGCAGCGTCAGCAGGCAGTATTGGCTTTACGTTTGACCTTAGTGTTTCGCGACCTGACGATGACGCCGCTGCGCTGCGATATCCGCTATCCTTTTGCCGAGCACAGGGCCGATGCCTTGCTCAAGCTGTGCCGCGTGCAGCTCGACAGTTTGTCCTTAGCGGCGCCCGTGATCAGCCTGGAGGTTGAAGCCGATACCTTAGTCGCGCTGGCGGTACAAACCCCTAACTGGTACCAGAGTCAGGGCAAGTCAGATGCGAGTATGCGGCTGTTATCTCTGCTTGAGGCTCGCTTGGGCGCCGAGAAGGTGAAGGGCGTTAGCAATTGCAGCCATCATCTTCCTGAACACAGTTGGCAGAGCCGCTCCTTTTCACAATGGCGCCAGACGCCCCAAGGTGCAGCTTGGCAAAGCAGTCATGAGTGCGCCGAGCCCAAGGCCAGTTATCAGGGAAAGACACGTGCTCTGAGTGAGAGTGCGGAGTTGCAAGTTGATCTGGCGCAGGGGAGCTGTGATGGGCGAATCCGCCCCAGCTGGTTGCTGCGTCAGCCAGAACCTATCTTGCCAGAACAAGTGACTCTGCTAAAGGGACCCGAGCGCCTGCTCTCTCCCTGGGGGAATGAGGCGCCGCGAGATTATTACCTGGCTCAAATGGAGCAAGGTGGACTGTGCTGGGTGTTTCGCACGCCTCAGGGGTTATTTTTACAGGGATGGTTTGCTTAATGTACGCCGAGCTGCATGCACTCTCTAATTACAGCTTCCTGCGCGGCGCCTCCCATCCCCATGAGCTGGTGGAGCAGGCCAGCCTGCTGGGCTATCAGGCGCTGGCATTGACCGATGAATGTTCCTTTGCCGGGGTGGTGAAGGCTCACGAAGCGGCCAAGCGCTGCGATCTTAAATTGATCTTAGGTGCCGAGTTTCATCTCGATGAGGGCCTGTTCGTCCTGCTGGCACCCAGCCGCGTAGCCTATGGGGAGATCAGCGCACTGATCACCCAGGCAAGACGCAGTCAGGGAAAGGGGGAGTACAAGGTGAGTCTCAATAGCCTCTTGAAACAGCAAGAGAGCCTAGTGTTATGGCGGCCTCCTTCCTTGGCCCAATTTCAGCTAACGCTTAGCACTGCGTTGGATGAGGGAGAACTGCTGGTGGTATATCAGGAGCATCTGCGACAGATTGGCGCAGAGCTAAAGCGGGCGTTTTCAACCCGGTTGCACCTCTTGATGGAGCGGCTCTTGTTGCCGGGCGAAGCGCTTCACTTGCAATTGTGGCAAAGACTGGGCGAGGTGCTGACCATTCCCTGTGTTGCCGCAGGTGGCGTACGGATGCATGACGCTTCTCGTCAGCCACTGCTTGATGTGCTCACCTGCATTGCTCATGGGCGGGATCTCGACAGTGGGGCGGCCCTATGTTCTATCAATGCCGAGGCGAGCCTTAAACCCATTGCGGCGCAATATAAGCGTTATCCTCAGGCCTGGATAGACAAGGGGCTTGCACTGGCGCGCCAGTGTCACTTCTCTTTAGATGAGCTTAAGTATGAATACCCCGCGGAGGTGGTACCGACTGGCATGCAGGCCAGTGAGTACCTGGCCCAAGCCGTGAGAGAGGGGGCCAAGCGGCGCTTTCCCGAGGGGGTGCCTGACAAGGTCAGGTTGCAGTATGAAAAGGAGTTAACGCTTATCAAGGCGATGGGTTATGAATATTTCTTCTTGACCATCTATGACATCGTTTGCTTTGCCAAGTCACAGCTGATTCTGCATCAGGGGCGGGGCTCGGCAGCCAACTCTGTGGTGTGCTACTGCCTGGGGATCACCGAGGTTGACCCCACCAAGATTAACATGTTGTTCGAGCGTTTCATCTCTAAAGAGCGTAATGAGCCGCCGGATATCGATGTGGATTTTGAGCATGAACGGCGCGAGGAGGTGATTCAATATATCTATCGCAAGTATGGCCGGGAGCGGACTGCCCTCGCAGCGGCGGTGATCTGCTATCGCTTTAAGAGTGCCATGGGTGATGTGGGCAAGGTGCTGGGGATAGATGCCGAGCAGATCGCCATGATGATCAAAAAAATCGATCGCCGCGATCCCAAGCAGCATTGGACTGCTCAACTCGCCGCCATGCTACCAGAGTCGGGGCGAGGGCGTATGCTGCTGCCGCTGGTGCAGAGCCTTATCGGATTTCCTCGTCATCTGTCGCAGCATGTGGGTGGCTTTATTATCTCAGCCGGCCCCTTGTCTGAGTTGGTGCCGATTGAGAATGCGGCCATGGTCGATCGCACTGTGATCCAGTGGGATAAGGATGATCTTGAGAGCCTTGGCTTGCTAAAGGTGGATATTCTGGCGCTGGGCATGTTGACGGCGATCCGTAAAACCTTCGCCCTGTTAAGTACACCTGAGCGTCCCTTTACCATGGCCGATCTGGTGTGGGAACAAGCCGAGGTTTATGCCATGTTGCAGGCTGGCGATAGCATAGGGGTGTTTCAGATCGAATCTCGGGCACAGAGTGCCATGTTGCCCAGATTAAAACCCGCTTGTTATTACGATCTTGTGGTGCAGATTGCCATCGTCAGGCCTGGTCCTATTCAAGGTGATATGGTGCATCCCTATCTGCGTCGCCGCGATGGACTGGAGACTGTGGAATATCCCAGCCCTGAGGTGCAGTCAGTGCTGTCTCGCACCATGGGGGTGCCTATCTTTCAGGAGCAGGTGATCCAACTGGCCATGGTGGCGGCCGGATTTAGCGGTGGTGAGGCCGATCAGCTGCGCCGGGCGATGGCGAGCTGGAAGCGGACTGGTGAGCTGGCACAGTTTGAAACCAAGCTCCTTAGCGGCATGGCGAAACGGGGTTATAGCAAGAGCTTTGCCGAGCAGATTTATCGGCAGATTAAAGGGTTTGGCGAGTATGGTTTTCCCGAGTCTCATTCTGCCAGTTTTGCCTTGCTGGCCTATGCGTCGGCCTACCTTAAGTATCATTACCCGGCGGCGTTTTGCTGCGCCTTACTCAACAGTCAGCCAATGGGTTTTTATAGCCCGTCGCAGTTAATTCAGGATGTACAGCGCCATGGGGTGATGGTGTTGCCTGTGTGTGTGAATCACAGTGATTGGGACAATCGTTTGGTGGAGATTGAAGCGGAGCAGGGGCCGTCGATTCGTCTAGGGTTTCGCCAGGTGAAGGGGCTGCAACAGGCCGATATTGACCGATTGCGTAAGGCGCGTCCCGAGACAGGTTTTACCCGGGTCGAGCAGTTGTATGAGATCGGACTCTCTTCTGCCTGCCTGACGCTGCTTGCCAGTGCCGATGCTCTGCTTACTGTGGCTGGGCACAGGTATCAGGCGCGTTGGCAGTTGAGTGCGTACCAGCCGAGTCTGCCGCTGTTTGATGATTTACCCCCTGTGAGCAGTCAGGTGGTGTTGGCTGCGCCGAGTGAGATGGCCGCCATGCAGAGCGATTATCGCCACCTTGGTTTGAGTCTGGGCCGTCATGTGATAGCGCAGCTCAGAGAGCGGGGAGAGCTAAAGGAGTGTTTAAGCGCGGCCCAATTGGCGGGTTGCCGTCATGGTCAGTTGGTACATGTCGCCGGCGTGGTAGTGGGGCGTCAGCGTCCAGGTACCGCCTCTGGGGTGACCTTTGTGACCCTAGAGGATGAGACGGGTAACATCAATGTGATCGTATGGAGTGCAACGGCCAGGGCGCAGCGTCAGCCTTTTTTGACATCAAAAATATTAAAGGTAGCGGGCATACTTGAGACCCAATCTGGGGTGAGTCATATCATTGCGGGTAGATTAATAGATGTTTCTACTATGGTGAATAATTTTGAGTCAAAAGCGAGAGACTTTCGCTAGCTTGCTTAACATGTCGTAAATACTCGTTAATTTATGTCGACGCCTGGCTAACCTCACTCGCTTGGCTAGGGTATACTGGCGCCTTTATCGAGCCTGCAAACCGCAAAGAAAGTTAGTTAAATGAAAATTATACTGCTCACACATGCGCGGGAATATGAGCGTCCCTCTAATACGGGCACGCTGGCGTTGCAGCACTTTCCTGAGTTATGCCGCCGTGTGCCTTGGTCACGGGTTGAGCCCGATGCTTGGCTTAGGCAGGCCTGCGAGTCTGGAGAGGCGCTGTTACTCTTTCCGCCAAGTGATAAAAGCCCACCAGCGTTTACCCTTGAAGCCTTAGTAGAGGAGGCTCAGACGCCTTTACCACAGCAGATCATTATTTTGGATGCCACCTGGCAGGAAGCCAGAAAGATGGTCCGCCAGAGCCCCTATCTGCAACAGGCACGGCGCTTAAGCCTGTCAGAGGCATCCACTTCTCGTTATCGTTTAAGGCGCAATCAGGTGGATCAGGGCTTGTGCACCATAGAGTGCATTATCAGCCTGCTAAGAGGTATGGAGATGTCAGATGAAGCGCAAGTTCTGGATGCGGCGTTTGACGTCTTTATGTCAGAGCACAGTCAAGTCAAAGCACCGTCAGATAGACACATAGAAAATGACTGAGCGCTCCTGCCAGCACAAACAGATGCCAGATGGCATGATTATAGGGGATGCGTTTACCCACATAGAAGATCACCCCAACACTATAAAAAATCCCGCCGGCCATTAATAGCTGAAAACCTAAGGTGCTCATGGCCTCAAGCAGTTGTTTCATGACGATAACGCACAACCAACCCATTACCAGATAGAGCACCAGACTAAAGATCTTAAATCTGTGGATAAAGAGAGTCTTAAACAAGATCCCGCCGAGTGCCAGACACCAGATGGCGAGCAATATTCCATCGGCTTCGGCGCTGCCTAATTGGATCAGCATGAGTGGGGTATAGGTGCCGGCGATGAGCAGATAGATGGCGCAGTGATCGGCAATCTTCAGCTTATGTTTTAGCTTGGGATCAGACACGCTGTGGTACAAGGTTGAACAGAGAAACAGGAGTATGATACTCAGGCAGTAGATCAACATACCACCCAGTTGCAGATCGCTGAGACTATCCCAACCTTTCATCATTGAAAAAATCAATGCCAGAATACCAGCAAGCACCCCGAGTCCATGGCTCATCGCATTGGCCAGCTCTTCAGAGCGGCTATAGGGCGCGGCGATTGACACTAGGGGATCTGCTTGGTTTAAGGGGAGTTCTTGGGACGGCATCATGCTCTCTATTGACTGGTTAGACCTCAAACTGAGTCTAACAGTATGCTATCGCAAATGAAATACTTTAGCGTACATATGTAAGCTTAAAAGTTTGGGGTGGTTTTTAATGTTTGATTTTAAATAACTTTAATATAAATAGTGTCCACCTATAACAGGAGGTGGAACTTATGGGTCAAGCTTAGCCTCTAAAGCGCTAAGTTACCTAAGGAAAGGATCTGTCTCTCTTGCAAGTGACGCCACAGGAGCTGCATAAACCAAGGCAACCAGAACAAGAGTATCATTGGTCGGCGATTAAGCTTAACGCCGTATGTCCTGAGCCGCTTGCGTTAACCAGCCTCGATTTGCTTGAGGAGAGTGCCGAGCACCAGCGGCGCCAGCATAAGTTCCTAGGGATAAGCTTAACAGATCTTATGCTTGTGCTCGGTGTCTTGCTGCTACATCTGTTTCTACTGTCCATGCTTAGTTGGCGTTATCCGATATACCATGGCCGCGCCTTGCGCGCTGAGCCGTCTACCAAGGCGATAAGCGCCTATATGCTGAGCGCTGCCCAACTTGGGGCCATGACCAAGCGGGAATTGACTAAGCAAGCAGCGCCGCTAAAAAACTCATCTGATACACAGCTAGTTGCGCCTGTTACCGAGGAGCAGAGTTTCCCCTCGCTATCCCAACTGAAATCGCCTGGCGCCTCGCCCCCGCAGAAGCAACTGATCCAGAGCCAGAAGCACAGTCCTGACCGGGATAATCAGCAAACTCAGACGGTCGGCGCCGAGAAAAGTCAGGCAAAAAGTCATGATATCGAACCAGAGCTGCCAAGGAGAGTGGCAGAACAAGGGTTCACCTTTGAGGCGCCTGATCTAACAGGATATAGCGCGCCGCCTCAAGAGCGACCTTTTGCTGGGGAGCTCGGCGTCATCACCGGCGACTATCTGGCCAGGCATCGTCAAGCCTTGATCGATAAGCTGGTACAGCGCGCGGCCGATGCGGCGACAATGCCCAAATCGATAAGCGAGATGGATGGGCAGATGGCGCAGTTAGCCCTGCCAAAAATCGATGAATATAACACGGCAATTACCCTGGACAGTAAATTGGACCCGAATCGTATCGTTAAGCTTGGTGATACCTGTTACCGGGTGGTTAAAGTCGCGACTCCTATCAATCCTCACGCAGAGAACCTGGGGTTTCCTTTTAAGTGTGGTGAAGACAAGGTGAAGCAGGTGATTAAGGCCTCGTTAGACAGGCACCTTGAGCTGATGGGCGTTAGCCAGAAAAGCAATAACTAAGATGATTTATTTTCACTCTAAAATCAATTTTAGCGAGCGTTTATATTTTATATTGCTGTTTATATTGATTTATTTCGTTTGATTTATTTGCTTCCAACCTAATATGTTAAGGGCTTGTTTATCGCTAAGGCTTAGGTCTATACTGGGCACCTCTTGTCGGAGTGCCATTAGGCTGAGACCGTTAATTCGGGATCCGTTGAACCTGATCAGGTTAGTCCCTGCGAAGGAAACAAGCATAATATGACCTTGGTAAAGGCTATTTTGTAGGCGATAATTTGCCCTTAAACTTGCCTATCAAACCATATTTTTGACCTGGTGCGATCATCTTATGTCGCCCGAGGTTAATGCCCTCAACGCCAACTTCTCCAGACAAGCAACTTCATTTAACTCAATAGTGAGATTGCTTATGTCAACACGTCGTGAAACTCGAGCCCAGGCCCAGGCCTTTATCGATAATCTAAAACCGCTACAACATGCTAATTCAGAGAAGATCTACTTGCAGGGGAGTCGAGCCGACCTCAAGGTTGCCATGCGCCAGATCCATCAGTCCGATACGCTGATTGGTGGTACCCAATCGGCGCCCATTGTTGCAAAGAATCCGCCAATCAAGGTTTATGACTGTGCCGGTCCCTATTCAGACCCTAAGGCAGATATCAATGTGCGTCGCGGTCTGGATAAGCTGCGCAGTACTTGGATCGCAGAGCGGGACGATACCCAGACGCTAAGCCAGGCAAGCTCGGGTTTTACCCAGCAACGTTTGGCCGATGAGGGACTGGATCACTTAAGGTTTGAACATCTGCCAAGGCCGAGACGCGCTAAAGATGGCAAGGTGGTAACCCAGATGCACTACGCCAGACGCGGCATCATCACCCCTGAGATGGAATATGTGGCCCTGCGGGAAAATATGGCTCGCGATACTGTGACCGATGAGGTGTTGACCCAGCGCGCAGCAGGGGAAAGCTTTGGCGCCAAGGTGGGCCAGGCGATAACCCCAGAGTTTGTCCGTCAGGAACTGGCCGCTGGCCGGGCGATCATTCCTTTAAATATCAATCACCCAGAAGCCGAGCCTATGATCATTGGCCGTAATTTTCTGGTCAAGGTCAACGCCAATATAGGGAATTCCGCGGTGACTTCCTCTATCGAAGAGGAGGTGGAGAAGTTGGTGTGGGCGACGCGTTGGGGCGCCGATACTGTAATGGATCTTTCAACCGGCCGCTATATCCACGAGACTCGCGAGTGGATCATTCGTAACTCGCCTGTGCCCATAGGCACGGTTCCCATCTATCAGGCGCTGGAGAAGGTCAACGGCATTGCCGAAGATCTCACCTGGGAGATCTTCAGGGACACCCTGATTGAGCAGGCGGAGCAGGGGGTGGACTATTTTACTATTCACGCCGGTGTCTTACTGCGTTATGTGCCCATGACGGCGAAACGTTTGACCGGTATTGTATCCCGCGGCGGTTCTATCATGGCCAAGTGGTGTCTTTCTCATCATAAAGAGAACTTCCTCTATGAGCACTTTGATGAGATCTGTAAGTTGTGCGCGGCCTACGATGTCTCTTTGTCTCTTGGGGATGGTATGCGTCCAGGTTCCATTGCCGATGCGAACGATGAAGCGCAGTTTGCTGAGCTTGAAACCTTAGGGGAGCTGGTTAAGCGCGCCTGGCAACACGATGTGCAAACTATCATAGAAGGCCCGGGGCATATCCCGATGCAGCTGATCAAAGAGAATATGGATAAGCAGCTCGAGCTGTGTGATGAGGCACCTTTTTATACCTTAGGCCCGCAAACCACAGATATCGCGCCAGGTTATGATCATTTCACCTCGGGGATCGGCGCGGCAATGATTGCCTGGTATGGCTGTGCCATGCTCTGTTACGTCACCCCTAAGGAGCATCTGGGGCTGCCCAATAAGGAAGATGTGAAACAGGGACTGATCGCCTACAAGATAGCGGCCCACGCCGGGGATGTGGCCAAGGGGCATCCTGGCGCTCAGATCCGCGACAATGCCTTGTCGAAGGCAAGGTTCGAATTTCGCTGGGAGGATCAGTACAACCTGGGATTAGATCCCGATACCGCCAGAGCTTTCCACGATGAGTCCTTACCTCAAGAATCGGCCAAAGTTGCCCATTTCTGCTCCATGTGTGGCCCTAAGTTTTGTTCAATGAAAATCACTCAGGAAGTACGTGAGTACGCCGCGGCGCAAGAGAGTCAGGCGCAGGCGATTGAGGTACAGCACAGCCAGGCTTATGAGGCAGCGCCTCAGACACAGATCCAGCAAGGGATGGAGAAGATGTCGGCGCAGTTTAAGCAGACCGGTGGCGCCCTTTATCACAGTGCCACAATGGCCGACGTTGAAGAGGTATAGCCATGGGCAGTGTTAAACCTATCGTCTGGACCATAGCCGGTTCGGACAGCGGTGGCGGCGCCGGGATTCAAGCGGATCTGGCAACCATAGCGGATCTCGGCGGCCATGGCTGCAGCGTGATCACCTGTGTGACCGCGCAAAATTCGGTAGCGGTCAATGGTGTTGAGCAGGTCAACGATGCCTTGCTGCTCAATCAACTCAACACCTTGCTGGTTGACCTGCCGCCAAAGGCGATAAAAATTGGCTTGCTGGCGAATCAGCGTCAGATTGATCTGCTTGCTGATTGGCTGGCGACGCATTTTACATCACACGCCAAGGTCACTGGTTATCAGGTCCCTATCATACTAGATCCTGTGATGGTCGCTTCCTGTGGAGACACGCTAGTCAGTGCTGAGGCTGATAAGGGACTGGATTTTTCCCCGTTCAGGCAGCTACTTACCCTGATGACTCCCAATGGCCATGAGTTTGAGGCACTGTCGGCGTTAGTGGGTAATGATAGTGAAGGGATCTCTGCTAAGGCGCAGAATTTAGCCCGTTATCTGGGCTGTAACCTCTTGATAACCGGGGGCGATAAGGGGACCTTTTGGCAAGCGCAGTACGCCGAGGATCACTTTGTCTGCCATCGGGTACCTCATACCTCAGCTTTGCATCAGCATAGGGGATTTCGCCTTAGTAGCGAGCGAAGTGATAACCCAAACCACCACGGTAGCGGCTGCACGCTCTCATCGGCAATTGCGAGCTTACTCGCTCATGGCTTGGTGTTGCATGATGCGGTCTTACTGGCTAAAGCCTATGTTGGTCAAGGGATAGCGGCGGCTAGCCCGGTAGGCGCAGGCTCGGGGCCACTAGAGCGTTGTGGCTGGCCTAAGGGGTTGAAAAGCCTCGCTAAGATAAGCTTAATCGATGCAGAAAACTACAAGGGGCCTGATTTTCTAAGGCATATTTCACACCATTCTCCTCATGGCCTTGCGCTTAGCTTTCCTGCGTTAACCCAGCCGATAGGTATCTATCCCGTGGTAGGTGATGTTAAGACCCTATCACAGGTGCTGGCAGCAGGTGCCAGCACGGTGCAGCTTAGGATAAAACAGGTGAGCACCACAGATGAGTTAGAGCGTCAGATAGTTGATGCCATTGATCTTGGGAGAGAGTATGGCGCTCAGCTCTTTATCAATGACCATTGGCAATTGGCCGTAAAACACGGCGCATTTGGCGTCCATCTGGGTCAGGAAGATCTGTTTGATGCCGATCTTGAGGCAATTGCCAACGCGGGGATGGCGCTTGGGCTCTCGAGTCACGGGGTATTTGAGATGGCGCTGGCGTGCCAACTCAAGCCATCTTATATCGCTCTAGGGCATATCTTCCCAACTCCTACCAAGTCAATGCCGTCAAAGGCACAGGGGCTAGAGAACCTCAAGCATCTGGTGGCTCTTTTTGATCCTGGATGTCCGCGGGTGGCGATTGGCGGCATAGATAAATCGCGACTCGAAGCCGTTAAAGCGACAGGTGTCGACGCCGTGGCGCTTGTCAGGGCGGTAACCCAGGCTGCATCGCCAGGCGATGCCTATCTTGAGTTGCTCAGCCTTTGGGAGAATGGTGATGCCGCTAGCTGATCAACAATTTATCCAGTTTTCTCGGCAGATCTTATTGCCGGAAGTGGGCGAAGCCGGCCAGCAACGCCTGATGGCAGCTCGCGTAGCGATTGTCGGGGTAGGTGGTTTAGGTCAGCTTTGCGCCCAGTATCTGAGCGCGGCCGGCATTGGTGGGCTGACGCTCATCGATGACGACAAGGTTGAGCTGAGTAACTTGCCGCGGCAGTTACTGTTTTCCCTTGATGATTGCGGCAAGTACAAAGCCTTGGTGGCTCAGCAAAAACTGCGCTCAGGTCATTACAATGCTGATGTTTGCCAGATAACAGCCAAGACTGAGCGCCTTAATGGGCAAAACGCCAGGGCGCTTTTCGGTGATGTAGATCTGGTACTGGATTGCAGTGATAACTTTGCCACCCGCCACTGTGTAAACGCTGCGTGCGTAGCAGCCAATCTGCCCAATGTCGTGGGCTCTGCTGCGCATTTCAGTGGTCAGTTGATGGCCTTCGATTTATCAAGGGCGCCTGAGGCGGGCTGCTATCACTGTGTTTTTCCCGCCGAACTAAGAGTCAGTGAAAACTGCTCAACCCTTGGTGTGCTGGGGCCTATGGTCGGCACTATGGCATCGATGCAGGCGCTACTGGCCCTTAAGCTGATCATGGAACTGGGTGGGCTAGGGGAAATGCAGCGATATAACGGCCTAATGGCAGAGATGCACAAGGTGAGATTACGGCGCGATCCTCACTGCCCTGTGTGCGCCGACATGGCAAAGGAGAGATAGATGAGTGAGATCAGAATAAGTGTCAACGGCCTGCCGGTAACGCTGCCAACAGGGACCAGCTTGCAGGCAATGTTAATGGCGCAATCGATCAATTTGGACAGCGTGGCATTAGTGCGCGGCGGTGAGCTAGTACCTAAGTCACAGTGGGCTGTGACTGAGTGTGAAGCAGATGATGTGGTTGAAATTTTTGGTGTAGTGGCAGGAGGATAATATGTTAACCCTAGGCGATACTCAGTTCTCATCGCGTTTATTCACTGGCACGGGCAAGTTTTCCTCTGCTAATCAGATGCTCGCGGCCTTGGCTGCCAGTAGCTCGCAACTGGTGACCTTGGCAATGAAACGTGTCGATATTAAAGGTGGCTTTGACGATATTCTTGCTCCCCTGCGGCAAAGTGGTGTTAAGTTGCTACCCAATACTTCTGGTGCCCGCAATGCCAAGGAGGCAATTTTTGCCGCCGAGTTGGCGCGGGAAGTGCTGGGGACCTCTTGGGTGAAACTTGAGATCCATCCCGATCCCAAATACCTGATGCCCGATCCTATTGAAACCTTTAATGCCGCTAAGGTGTTGTGTGAACACGGTTTTACGGTTTTACCCTATGTGCATGCCGATCCCGTGTTGTGCCGAGCATTGGAAGAGGTGGGCTGCGCCGCTGTGATGCCTTTAGGCAGCCCCATTGGTTCTAATCAGGGACTCGCAACCGCTACTTTTTTGAAGATCATCATAGAGCAGGCCAATGTCCCCGTAGTGGTGGATGCGGGAATAGGAACCCCTTCACAGGCCATGGCAGCGATGGAGATGGGGGCAAGTGCCGTACTGGTCAATACGGCGATTGCTGCCAGTCGGGATCCTGTAAAAATGGCGCTTTGTTTTGCCGAGGCGGTTGCGACTGGGCGTAAGGCTTATGAAGCAGGACTGGCCGAGGTACACGCCAGGGCGATAGGCACCAGCCCACAGCAGTCGCTGACTGGATTTTTAGCGGAGTCTGATTGATGAGTTTTATTCAGCAGCTAGCTAAGCTTTCCAGAGAGACCTTGAAGTTAAGGCTGTATTCGACCACACCTGCCCAGGTTGAAGCGGCAATTGCGGGGGAGCAGGGCAATCTTGATCATCTGTTGGCGCTACTTTCTCCGGCTGCCGAAGCTTATATTGAGCCGATGGCTCAGCGAGCTGCGGCTTTGACCCGACGGCGTTTTGGTCACAACATAGGTCTCTATCTGCCCCTGTATCTGTCTAATCTCTGTGCCAATGAGTGCGATTATTGTGGTTTTACCATGAGTAACAAGCTTAAGCGCAAGGTATTGAGCGCGGAGGAGCTAGCCGCCGAAATGGCGGTGATCAAGCCTCAGGGATTCGACTCGATTCTCTTAGTCTCCGGCGAGCATGAGACTAAGGTGGGGCTGGACTATTTTTCGTCCGTGCTGCCACAGGTAAAGGCGCAGTTTAGTCATGTGGCCATGGAGGTGCAGCCCTTGAGCACAAAGGCTTACGACGCACTGGTGGCAAGAGGGTTGGATGCTGTTATGTTGTATCAGGAGACCTATGACCCCACCACCTACCAGAAACATCACCTGAGGGGCAATAAGCAAGACTATGGCTATCGTTTAGCATCACCTGAGCGTATCGCCCAAGCCGGCGTGGATAAGATAGGGCTTGGGGTCCTCTTAGGCTTGGATGATTGGCGTATGGACGCGCTGTTGATGGGGCACCATCTCGATTATCTCGAGCGGCGGTTCTGGCGCAGTCGCTACAGTATTTCACTGCCGAGGTTAAGGCCCTGTGTCGGGGGGATTACGCCTAAGGTGCAACTGTCTGATCGGGGATTAGTACAGCTAATTTGCGCCTTCAGACTGTTTAATGAGCAGTTGGAGATCAGCCTCTCCACCCGAGAGACACCTAAGTTACGCGATAATCTGCTTGGCCTTGGGATCACTCAGATGAGCGCCGGAAGCCGCACCGAGCCTGGCGGCTATGTAAATCCTGATGCTCAATTGGATCAGTTTGAGATCAGTGATGAGCGCAGTGCAGCCGAGGTGGTCAAGGTCCTTAGGCAGCGGGGCTTTACTCCGGTATGGAAAGATTGGGAAGCCAACTGGATAGGGGCAAGCTAATCAATTCAAACAGATAACTACCCGGGCGTGAAAGCCTGTACATTCACAGGCTTTTGGTTAATAATTAGCCATAACTGTGACTTGCCTAAAGAGGCGTTAGATTATGGAAATACCATCAAGTTTTTCATCCGGGTTAGCGGGCTTAAAAGGTGCGCAATCAGGCCTGACGCAGGCAACGGTTGATGTGGCAAAACCCAGTCAGCCTCAAACGAGTGAGGCGGGTTCGACAGAAACAACCAATCCCGTTAGTGCGACCGATAAAACCGGGGCTTTAGTGTCAGCCATCGAGTCGAAAAACCAAGGGGAAGCTGCGGTAGAAGTACTCGAAACAGCAAACGAAACCCTGGGTACAGTGATAGACATTAAGGTGTAACCCCATGACCGGCGTCATGACTGCGCCATCTCTAACGGCGATGCGATTAAATGCTTCGCCGTCTTCACTTGGACAGCGCTTCAGTTCAAATCCTTCAGTCAGTACTTCAGTAACGCCAGTTTCTTCGGCGCAAACACTGACTGCGCAACATTTAGCTCCACAAACGCTAGCCCCACAAACGCTAGCCCCACAAACACCAGCCCCGCAAACACAAGGCTCACAAACACATGGCTTACAAACATTAGCCACGCGATCTCCTGTGACGTCTGCATCTGGCTCAACCGCGCCGAGTATTGCCAGTGCGGGTTTATCAGGTCAAACCGCGACCCTTAAGACAGAACTATCGCCCACTAAAAACTTGGTTAATATCAGCGACAGCAATCGTCTTGTAAGCAAGCAAAGCCGCGGTGGCTATAGCCTGTCTCAAGGGGCGCTAGGGGTAAATGGACTGATTAATCGCGCGCCTGGCCAAGTCGCCGCTAATCCAGCTGCTAGCCAAGGGCGAATAAACACTGGCTCTGGTGCGAGTGAAACGAGCGCTGCAGACACAGGTGAAGCCAATGGGATTGGTAATATCTTTGCTAAAGATCAGGTGGAAACGATCTTTAATCCAGCACAAGAGGATGCGGGCGAATCCGCCGGAGATCCAGCCGCGCAACAAGGTTCAGGAGCTAATGTCTTTAGTCAGACAGATGCGCGCGAGCAGCAAGGCTATGATCCCTTTAAGGACAAAGAGGTTGATGCTGAGCAGTTAGATAGGGCACAGGAGGCCGAGTTGCAGGCGCTGGCAAAACGTGACGCTGAGGTGAGAGCCCATGAGCAGGCTCATGCCAGTGTTGGCGGTACTTTTGCACGCAGCCCGAGTTTCAAATATGAGCAGGGAAGCGATGGTCGTCGTTACGCCGTCGATGGTGAGGTGGCGATCGATATCTCCTCGGTACCAGGTGATCCGCTAGCGACCTTGAATAAGATGAAGCAGGTTTACGCCGCTGCTATGGCGCCTATGACGCCCTCTATGGCGGATATTCGTGTAGCCAGCGAGGCGCTGCGCAAGATGAATGCGGCAAAAGCTGAACTGGCTCAAGAGCGTCAGCAGAGCGTGATGACACCCAAAGAGATGCAGCCATTAATTGATGCGGGTAAGAGTGAGCAGCAGCGTCAGTTGCCTGACCCTGTAACGCCCAAGGTGGCAGGGCTGGTGAATGATAAAGGCCAAATATCAGCCAGCAGAGTCGATTCCCCCTCAGCATTGGATAATGATAGAGCGCCCTCACAAACTATTGAGCGTATCAGTCGTCAAATCTTAGAAAACAAGGCTGAAGTCTATAGCCAATCGGCCCTCAATGCCCGTTATCAGGGGGCTCAGCCTAGTCCATCTTCGTTTGCTTTCTCCCTTTAAATCGCGTGATTTTTCAAGATAAGCTGCTCAAGTAGTTGGGACGCTGGTCCCTGTTTATCGCGGTTGGGGATCACCAGACTTAAGGGGACTTGTCTGTGGGTCGAGCCTTTAAGTTCCAGCCGTGTCAGTTTACCTTGCTCGATGGCGCCACAGACCAGATGACTCGGGATCCAGCAGAATCCCAGGCCTTTTGCCAGTACCACCAAGGCTTCATGAAAGTTAGCAACCGTCCAGCGGCGCTCCGCTTTGAGCCACCCCATTTCGCCGCGGCTGATCTGACCGGTATCTTTAATCACTATCTGTAACTGTTCTGCCAGGGTCTGATCATCGAGGGGCATATCCATACTCGCCAACGGGTGAGAGGGATGGCAGACCAGAAAGAAGTCCACATGGCATAAAGGCTGTGCGAGGTACCCTTTAGGCGCTGCGCCGCCTATGATGGCAATGTCGACCTTTTCCGATTCCACTAACTCGGCGCTGCCACTGATCACTGAATCCAATATAGTGATCCTTGTGCCTCGGCCCTGGGGTTCAAATTCTGCCAGGGCATCGATAAGGTGCTCCATTGGGTAGATCAACTCTCTGGAGAGGAGCAGGCTGGGTTCCCAGCCTTTTTCCAGATTATTGGCTAGTTGCTCTAACTCAGTCACAGATCGGGTGATGTGCCGTGAGCGCCTAAGCAGAACCTCACCACTTTCGGTTAAATAAGCCTTGCGCCCTCTGACTTCCAATAGTGCAACACCCAGCTGTGCTTGCAATTTTGCCACGGCGTGGTTGAGCGACGACTGACTCTTGTTTAACTTTTCTGCCGCCTGGGCATAACCGCCGTAATCGACTACAGCCTGGAGAATGCGCCACTGTTCAAAGGTGGATTTGGCTTGACTCATGCTCGCTACCCTTTGCTATTTTTGCGGCTGTTTAGGTTTTATGGTTACTAACTTAGGCATATATTTCTTGGTCGCTTTAAGTTGGTGCAAATAGGGGCCTTGGTACAGGGTTTCAGGCCAGTCTAACAGCATCATAGCTAAGACATTACGATGCTCACCCAAGGCAAGATCGGGATTGCCGCGCGGCGAGGGGATGGTCTGCACCTTAGGATCGAAGGCCGATATGATGTGCGCCTGAGTCTTTTTCACAACAGGATTGTCGGACATGCCCGCCAGATGGAAGCTAATTCCCACTTCGGCGATGATATCGTCGGTGGCATCGGCGAGGATCCTGTCGATATTGGCCTCGAAGTAATCCAAGATCCAGGCAAAGGTCTTACTATCTACCGGCTGCTGGTAATATTCACTGGCGGCAAAGATAAAGTGGGTCATGCCGTAGATCTTGTTGCGGAACTGCTTCTTAGTGAGTTTGGCATCTCGACTTTGAGGGTAAACACGGTTAAAGGCAGCCTTGTAGTCTTGCACATAATCGCCCACGCCCAGCTGCTTGGCCCAGTAGACATAGTTGACTAATTGCGCTGCCCAAGCCTCAATCATGGCTTTATCGGTCAAACCGCGCTTCAGATCTGTTGACTTAAGGGCTTTGACTAGTTTGTCATGACAAGGACCCTGCAAGCCAAATTCATCGATACGACTCGAGAATCTCAGTAATACATCTGTATAGAATAGAAATTCGGGGAAGGGTTGTAACGCCTTCTTACGTGCTTTGGCTCTGGGGCCATTACCCAGCACATCAATCGCTGACAGCGCTTCATTCTCAATAAATCCAGGCTTATCCAGTTGGCAGGCGTAAAAGGCTTGTGATTCTGTCACTGCGTAAAGGTCCACCAAGGCGGCGTTGGCGTATTGTTCATCACCCGTCATGCGATAGAGCCTGATGCCATAATGGCCCTGTACTCTGGGGGGCAGTTGGTAAAGGTGATCTTCTAGGTTCGTCTGAATGGCTTGTTTTACGCCCATCGCATCTAATGCGGCGGTTGTTTTTGCAACGGCAGATTGAGTCGACAGCAAGAGGACTGAAGAGAGCGCGAATGTGCCTAAGAGTTTAGTGTATGGCGCTATGTTGAACATGTTGCCTCCTTTCAAGTAGGTTTACGACAGGTGTTGTGTCGCCAAATATAAGGGTGAGTTGATCATCAAGGCTGAGCTGTTGTTCGTTAACGAGTAAGAGATCAAATAAGGCTTGTGTATCGAGTCGCGACTGGGCTTGGATCTGCTTAGCGAGACTCTTTTTCCACAGTACCAGATAATAGAGCGGACCTTGGTTAACGGCGCCGGTGAAGCTGTACAGGGCATCATAGGCCTGTGGCCAAGGCTCGCCAAAACTCAAGGCAAATTCCTGGCTGAGATCCTGATAGCTGCGCTCGGCCTTTGTTTGATAGGCGATCAGTGCCAGTTTGCTTCGAAAGACCTTAAGCTGAGTCGAAAAGGCTTCGAGTTGAGCCTCGCGGCTATCTATGGGCAGGGTAGGTAGTAGTTGTCCTGTAAGGTAGAGTGTTAACCATTGGCTCGCTAATGCTTGGGTGTCTTGGGTGTCGCCCAGAGTGTTGTTCAAATAGTAATGCCCACCTGGCAGCATACGCGCCACGAGTTCGGCAATGCTAGTGATAAACTGCTCCTGGGCGCGATAGTCTTCCAGTTGTTCGGGAGATGAAAGCGTCAACTGACCAAATTGCTGGCCAATTACCGCTTGTCTTAGGGGACTGACCCTTATATCTGGCGTCGTCGCCAGAAAGATATCGCCTAACAGGCGTCCATGATGCCAAAGTCGGCTCATCTTGTGGTTGACGGGCTCAATGAGCAGACCGAAAGGACTGAGCTTTTCCTCTATCTGTTCTAACATGTTAGCCGCCGATACTGGGGCAATGTCGGCCTTGGGGAGGCTGGCTAACTGGGTACCGAGCATCCAGGGGGCAATCGTGGTTTGCGTCATAGTATCAAGATAGCGCTTAACCTGGGCTGGTGATTTAAGCAGCTGACTGCTCAGCACCCAATGTGCATAGTCGGGCGCTTGATGCTGCTGGGCTATCTCCTGTTTGGTGGACAATATTTGCGAAACGGCCGCTTGATTTCGCTCTTTTGCCCTTGTCTGATACGCCTGCCACACCTGGCGCTTACAACTGATATCTTGCTGGGCAATCAGGTAACTGGCGATTGAGCGATCAAAGGATTTAGTATCGTTCTCAAATGCGCTGTGATGTTCTGTTTGATGTTGAAGCTCACAGTGTGAGGCGCCAAGAGCCAGGGAAAGGTTCTTTTGCCTTAGGCCGTGGGCAACGCTTGCTTGTGCCGTGTGGATTCTGGATTTCTGCTCTGGGCTTATTTGCTCTTTGAGTTGCCTGATTAGGTGATGGCCGAAACGGCGCAGCCCGGATTGCTCATTTTGCGTCCAAAGCTGACTTTGCTCTATTATCCACGGAGATTGTGTTAAGCGGGCAAACTCATCTGCCAGATGCAACTGACATTGTAGCAGAGCCTCTTTGTCATCAGCGCTGAGAGGATATTGACGATAGAAGCGTACACTGTCTTTTAAGTTAAACAGGCCGATAAGCTGACGCTCCAGCTCGATACTGGCATGCATAGGTGTAATGCTGACCTGAGCTTGAGACAAAGAGACCTGATAGTCGATACATTGCTGACTCAGCAGGGTGATGGGAGAGGCGGCCTCAGCCGCCAAACTAAAGTTAAGCGCTAGTGAGACTGCTAAAATGCGTTTTAGCATAAGCGACGCGCTCTTCGACTGACATAGACTTGTTTTTCATCTGCTCGACGTGCTTTAGGCGCGGCAATATCCCTTGAGCATTGGCGATCTGAATTGCCAATCCCGGACGGGCGTTGAGCTCTAGGAGCAGTGGACCGAGTTTTTGATCCAGTACCATGTCAGTCCCCAAATACCCAAGCTCACTCATCTCATAGGCTTTTGATGCCGTATGGAGCAGAGTGTCCCAGTGGGGCACTTCAATATCGGTGAGTTTCTTGTCTGTGTCTGGGTGCAGCTCTATTGGACAGTCAAACTGCACTGCGTGTAGGCCGCGTCCAGTGGCGATATCAAGTCCAACGCCTACAGCTCCTTGGTGCAAGTTTGCCTTGCCATCAGATGCCGCTGTCGAGAGTCTGAGCATTCCCATCACAGGAAAGCCCTTAAAGACAATGAGTCGAATATCGGGCACCCCTTCGAAGGAGTAGCCGTCAAAGACAGGGTCGAATTCGATCAAGCCTTCAACGATCGCCACATCGGGTTTGCCCCCTAAGGAGAAAAGCCCACTAAGAATATTTGAGATATGGCGGTCGATCTCGCTAGGAGTCACCTCATGGCCGCTAGGCTTGAAATAATGACCATTCTCCACCTTAGTGATCACCAAAATCCCTTTACCACCGGACCCTTGGGAGGGTTTGATAACAAAACCATCGCGGTTATTGACCATCTCGGGAATATGTATGATCTCGTGTTGTTGGCATACGGTACCGATAAGCGCGGGCACGGCGATATCGTTGGCCAGCGCCAGCTGTTTTGTCGTGAGCTTGTCATCTACGCGTTTGTAGAACTTACGCGGGTTATAGCGACCTATATAGTCGATATTACGTTTGTTCATGCCAAGGACGCCATTTTCCTTAAGCTTGTGTGGTCGGGCAAATAGCATGTTTATTCTCCCGCCAGCGGCCTAAAGCGTCTAAGTTCTAATAACTTGTAGCCTGTGTACTGACCCATTAAGAGTACGGTCGCCAGGATAACCAAGTGAATACCCAGGAAGTTAAACACCCAGTGTTGAACCCAGCTAGCGCTCATGGCGAGATAGGCTAAAGTGGCCACAAACAAGCTGCCGCCGCCTTGTACCATGACCTCTTTTGCGCCTTCCTCTTCCCAGAGGATAGACATACGCTCGATGGTCCATGCCAGGATGATCATCGGGAAGAAGGTAATGGTTAAGCCTTCACTAAGGCCAAACTTGTAGGAGAGCAGGGTGAACAGGCCTATGATGCCGATCACTACTATGATGACCGCCGAGATCCGTGAGATCAGCAAGAGGTTGAGATCCGACAGGTAGGAGCGGATCATCAAGCCGAAGGCAACAATCAAGAGGAAGCCGATAAGTCCCGTCAGCAGCGTGGTTTGAATAAAGGCCAGGGCGATCAACACTGGCATAAAGGTACCAGATGTCTTGATACCTATGATCACGCGTAAAAAGACCACCATGAGCACACCGATAGGGATCAGCAAAATACCTTTAAACAGACTCTGCTCTTCAAGCGGCAGCTGATAGAGGGAGAAGTCGAGAGCATCTTTATTCTTCAGCATGTCGATAGAGGTCGCCAGTGCGGAACGTGTGTCCTGCAGCATGGAGAAGTTCACCTGAGAGTTAACACCACCAACCACATCTAAAGTGGATTTAGCGGTTCTGTCCCAGATAAGCAGATTGTCTGGACGTCCTTGGCTACCATCGGCTGGGTTAAAGATGATCCACTGGCCCTGATGGTACACTTCGACAAAAGTGGTCAGTTGCTGGCGACGGCGTTGATCTTCTAAAAACAGCCCGCTGACTTTCTTGGCTGGTATCCCCTTGCTGTTGAGCATTCTGATAAAGAGGTCGGCGCGGGAGTTGGTGGTTAGCAACAGCTCCAGGTTCTGGCTACGCTCGGTGGCATTAAAGCTTTTGTTGAGCTGCTGAGCGAACGAAAGGTTGGTGGCACTGCGTGACCAAATTTCATTCATTACCTGTTCCGCTGCCGCCTGTTCGGTAGCAGACCAGTTGTAGGCTTGCGGTGTAGCAGGTTCCTGTTCGGCCAGGACTTCATTCTTACCGGTTGGCACTAAGGTGACTTTATAGTAAAGATCTTGCTGACCGATTGCTTCACGGGTAGACCAAGTGACCTGGCGGCCATTGTTATCTTCGGTAGCCGAGAGGCCATAACCCGGTGAAGTAGCGTTTTCTGCCAAGATCTCAAACGCGGGATCCTTGGGGACTGAGAAGGTGACTTCAGCAGGCTGTCCTGTGCCCTGAAAACTGACCTTAGCGTCGACTGCCCAGCTCTGAACCTGCTCGCCCGGCAGGAAGGGTACATTATGCTCGATACCACGATAAACGCTTGCCGCAATACCAGCAATAAACAGTAGTGCGACTAAGATATAAAAAGGCTTTTTAGAGTGCATCAGGTTAATATCCTATTCTTATTTTACTGTATTTGATGGATTTTTCTTACCGTGCACAAAAGTCTGCCCCACATCTACCACGGCAATGTCTTGCATAAACTTACGACCCAGCAGGAGTTGGTAATCCAGGTGACTGCGATCGACTAAGTTGAGATCGGTTTCGGCCTTGTAGTTTCCAATCTGTAGATGAGCATGGATCACCGGACGTCTGTCATTCTCATCACCATCTTGCTTGATGCGTACAAAACGCTCGACTTTTGATTCGAAGGTTTCTGCTGGCTTGTCTGCGCCTTGGGTAAACACATCAAAACGTACCCACTGCTTGCCGTTACGTTCAAACAGTATGATGTTATGGGCATCAAGTGAGGAAGATTCGGCGCCAGTGTCAATACGGGTTTCAAATCCAGCTTTGATCTCATCAATATAGACGTGCTCTACCGCCCCTAAGATAAACTTATCCCCAATAGGCGACGGGTCACACTCAACTGGCACTTGAACCACTTGCTTTTCAGGTTGGTGCTTAACCTCCTCCAGCTGCTGGCTGAGGCCATCGAGTTGGGTTGAAAGTGAAGAGAGCACCACTTGTTGTTCGGTTTGATTAGCGTTGATTAAGGCCACTAGCTCGCTCTTTTGTTCGCTAAGGCTGGCATTGAAGGTGTCAATATCGACAGGCGCAGGTTGTTCTGGCGCTTGTGTTGCCGCGCATCCAACAAGACTTGTCACTAAAGCGAGGGTAGTTATCTGTTTTAACATAGTGTTTTCCATTTACTATTCTTTTAAATCAAATCTTTATTAGGCTGATTCTTGACGGCGATAAACGTAGCCCGCTTAGGCGCAGGATATCCCTCGACGGTCAGGCTGATGTCATTGGGGTCCAAATAATCGACTAATGATTCGTTTGGCATCCATTCTGTGGTTCGCTGCTCTGCTAATGAGGTTACATCAATATCGACACAACGAACATCGACAAAGTCGGCTTTTTTGAGCCAGGCTTCTAATGCTTTGGCCGAAGGCAGGAACCAGACATTATTCATCTTGCCATAGCGATCACCAGGCACAAGTACGGTGTTTTCATCGCCATCCACGACTAGCGTTTCCAGCACGAGCTCGCCGCCGGTTCTTAACTGATCCCTTAATTGAAACAGGTGATCTATAGGAGAGCGTCTATGATAAAGCACACCCATAGAAAACACGGTATCAAAGGCATCGAGCGGCGGTAACTGCTCAATGCCAAGGGGCAAGAGGTGCACGGGATGTTCAGTGCCGGCTAGGCGCTTTACTGCTTCAAATTGACACAAAAACAGCGGGGATGGGTCTATGCCGACCACACGCTTAGCGCCTTCTCCTAGCATGCGCCACATGTGGTAACCACTACCACAGCCGACATCGAGCACGGTTCTATTCTTTAAAGGTGAGATGTGAGGCTGTACGCGCTCCCATTTCCAATCTGAACGCCATTCGGTATCGATATGAATGCCGTGAAGATCGAACGGGCCTTTACGCCATGGTGAAAAGAGCTTCAGCAGGTTCTTCAGTTTTTCCTGTTGCCCCTGGCTGAGTTGTTCGCCGCTGCCAACAGCCACCTTGGTGCTGAAATCGAGTTGATCTGGCGCAGGGTAGTGCAATTTGTTGAGCACCTTTTCCCATTTTGGCAGGTTGCCATGTTTATGCTCTCGCTGCCATTGGCCTAGGATCGCCGGAAGTTCCTCTAGCCAATGCTGGAGGTTTGAATCGGCGATTTGTTGATAAAAAGAGCTGAAGCTGATCACTTGATGGCCACCATAGAAGCAAAGTTAAAACATTGAAACCAGACACTGAAATGACTAAAACCCTGATCTGTCAGGCGCTGTTGGTGCTGCTCCAGCGTATCAGGTTTCATGACATGCTCAAGCGAGCTGCGTTTTTGACTGATCTCTAATTCGCTGTAGCCATTAGCCCGTTTAAAGTCCAGATGCAATTCGTCCAACAGATGCTGCACGGGCGCATCGTCGAACACTAGCTTTTCCGACAATACTAATATGCCACCGGGTTTGAGGCCGCGATAGATGTTTGCAATTAACGTCTGTCTGTCTTCTGGGGCGAGAAACTGCATGGTGAAGTTCAAAATCACCATAGAAGCGTTCTGGATATCGATGTCGCGAATGTCGGCGCAGACAAGGTCTACCGGGGTTTCGCTAACATAGGCGTTAAGGTGCTGCCTGCAGCGCTCGACCATAGATTCACTATTGTCCACGGCAATGATATGGCATCCTCGTCCTTCAATACGGCGGCGTACGCTAAGGGTGGCGGCGCCTAATGAGCAGCCTAAATCATAGATATTTGAATCGGGAGAGACGCACTTATCGGCAAAATCACCTAGGGTATTTATGATCTGTCCATATCCGGGAACTGAGCGGCGGATCATGTCGCTAAAGACACCAGCAACTCGATCATCGAATTGAAAGTCACTGATATGTTCACAGGCTTGTGCGTAAATAGTATCTTGTGTTGAGTTCATCAGAGTTTTTTGAGTAAATTCAATATTTCATTCTAGCTAATGATAACAGTTCGCAGCAAGTCTAGTACTGGAAATTAGGAATAAAATTCTGTCTAATATCTTAATAACAACATATATTTTACAGCGCCGTGACTTTGTCTTTCGCAACCAAGGAAAGAGGCCATTTTTTTAAACCCGAGTTGAGCTCTTTGTACCGGGTTAACTTGATTTTGAGTCAGGCACTGCTTAGTCGGTTAAGGCTTAAGCGCTTTTTTAAACGATACTGGGAATATTCTTTGACACTACTAATTCGCTTGATGTTTGCCGTCTCCTTGCTCTTCGGGTTTCATGCCATGGCCGAAGAGCGCCAAAAACCGTTGATCTTGGTGTTTGGGGAGGACAGTTATCCCTATCAGTTTATCGATGAAAATGGTGATGCCAAAGGGGTCTTGGTGGATCTATGGCGGGAGTGGTCATCCCAGACTCAGGTGCCTGTTGTATTTGTCGCACGTCATTGGCAGGATTCGCTTACCCAGGTGGCCCAGGGCGATGCCGATATCCATATTGGCTTAGGGATCACTCAAGATCGTGAGCAGTATTTTGATTTCGCAGCGCCCATTGCTTATGTCAGCACCTATCTTTATGTGCGCAATAGTTTGAAAAACAAAAAGAGTTACGAAGACCTGTTACCTTACCGCATTGGTATCGTGAAGGGCTCTTCTCATGAGTCAATTTTGAGTCAACAGGTCAATGGGCTCAGTTATCGCTACTATAATAGCCGGGCCGATCTCATGCGCGGTGTAGTAGAGGGTGAGGTTGATGTGTTTGCGGGCATGGAAGGCTACCTTAAAGATAATGCGGTCAGCCGAGCAGTGCTCGAGGAGTTTCCCCTAGACAATCGCTTGTTAATAAAAAAAACCGCTTTGGTGCCTGCCGTAAGGAACGGGCGTACGGAGTTGATCAGTCAGATAAATCGCGGCTTTGAGCGCTTAAGTCAGGCCAGCCGCACAGAGATAGACAAACGTTGGTTAGGCTTTAGCCAAGATAGCAATACTTTAGTGATTGCCACCACAACAGGCATTCAACCTTTTGCCGATACAGGTGGGGATGGCGAGCCCCATGGACTCTATATCGACATCTGGAAACTCTGGTCGAAAAAAACAGGGATTACGGTAGAGTTTCGCCCGGCATCCATGGAGGACAGCCTGGATGAGCTCAAATATCTCAGGGCCGATATTCATGTGGGCTATCCTGAAAGCGATACTATGAAGACTAATCTTACCCGCGCCTGGAAAACCTATCAGGTCAAGAGTCGCATCTTTAGTCATGGGCGTCCGCTGACGAGTCTGGATGAGCTTAAGGGGAAACGGGTTGGCGCCGTGCCTACCGCTCCCTATCTGGATAAGCTCAAGCAGGCGTTACCAGAATCTGAACTAAAGCTTTATATGAATGTGACCCAGATGATTGAGGCGGCGCAGCAGGGACACATCGCGGCTTTCGTGGCGGCATCAGCCTGGACCCAGCACTACTTACTACGAACCGATTCCTGGCCTGACTTTCATCAGTATCGCCAGCTTGACTTTACCACAGACATTTATGCGTTAACGCGAAACGAAGATAAAGGCCTCGCCCAGCGCATCGCTGCTGGATTTAAGCTTATTAATCCAGCCGAATTGGCCGCGATTGAGAGTAAATGGATATTGGATAAAGAAGATCGCAGCTTTCACACTCTCCTCAGTTCAGTGACGATAACGCCGGCCCAGCGTCAATATTTGCAAGGCTTGGGCACGCTTAAAGTGGGTTACCTTAGTGCCTGGGCACCGATGGAATACGCTAACGGGCGTGGTGAGTTTATGGGCATCAACAGTGAGATCACGACCTGGATTGCCGAGCAGCTTGGCATTGAGGTGCAACCGGTTGCTTATGAACGCTGGAATAGTTTGGTCGATGCGTTAAAAAATGGCGAGGTAGATGTTGTTGGTAGCGTCGCCTACACGCCAGAGCGCGAGCGGGAATTGGCCTTTAGTAGTGCCTATTGGCCGTCACCATGGGGCTTGGTGACTCACTTAAATCAGGTGACGGTATTCAATCTCAGTCAGATGAGTGGCAAGCGCTTAGCGGTCGTCGAAGGCTATCAGCTTATCGCCAACCTGATGAATAAAGATCTCGGCATAGAGCTAGTGATCGTTCCCAATAGTCGCGCCGGGGTAGATGCGGTGGCACAAGGTAAGGCCGATGCCTTTATCGAGAAAGTGATCAACATGGCCATGGTGTTAAAGCAGGGCGACTACAAGGCATTAAAGATGTCCGTGTTGGCCGATTTTTCGCAGCAGCAGAGCCATTTTGCTTTTAATAAAAAATATAAAGAGCTGGTTCCTATGTGGGACCAGGCGATCGCCCAGTTAACCCCTGATCGACAACAGGCCATTTATCAGCATTGGGTAAAAGAGGATACAAGTCGCTGGCAGACGATGTTGAACTACCAAAATGGTTTCTATGCGTTGGCATTAGTGAGCTTTATTTTAATTGCTTATTTGCTATGGCGAGGACACTACAGCCGCCAGATTCTCGCAAGAGAGCTGGCCTTTGAGATCTCTCAGGCGGGTCAGTTTGACGCCTTAACCGGTCTACCAAACCGTAGCTTGCTTGATGACAGATTGCAGCAATCTGTGTTGATGCACAGACGTGATATGACGCCTTTTGCCGTGCTGTTTATCAGTTTTGACAATATGCCTGATATCAACCAGACCTACGGTCATAAGGTGGGTGATAGTGTTTTGGCGAAGGGTGCTCAGCAACTTAAAGTGGCGGTGCGTAAATCTGATACCTTGGCACGTTTTGGTGGCAATGAATTTGTGATGGTGTTAAATCGCAGCAAAGACCTCGATACCGTGTGTCAGGTGGCCGATGGCATTATCGGTAGTTTTAGCGCGCCCTTTGCGATCAATGGTGTGAATGTGGCACTATCGGTCAGCATAGGCGTTGCTATGTTTCCAAACGATGGCGATACAGTGGTTGAGCTGCTTAAGACAGCCGATAAACTCATGTCCCGGGCGATGAAACAGGGCGGTCGCTGCTACCATAGCGCGTGATTTTGTTAAGCGTGCTCTGGTATTGATGGATATTTATCCAACCCAAAGGTTTACTTCATTTTAAGAAGATGAAGTTGTTTTGAAATCGGCAATATTTCACTATAATGCCGCTTTTGTCATGTATTGAATATCCTCAAGCAAGGCCTTGTGGATGAAAGGAAAGGGTTAGATGCGCAGTCATTATTGTGGAGACGTTAATCGGTCTCATGTTGGGGAAGAAGTTACTCTCGTAGGTTGGGTCAATCGTAGTCGCGATCTTGGCGGCGTTGTGTTTCTTGATCTACGTGACCGAGAAGGCGTGATTCAGGTTGTTTATGACCCTGACTTGCCAGAGGTATTCGATGTCGCCAGCACACTACGCAGCGAGTTCTGTGTTCAGGTTAAGGGCCTGGTTCGTGCTCGCCCTGACAGCCAGATCAACGATCAGATGCGCACCGGTGAAATCGAGGTATTAGGTAAGGCGTTGACCATACTTAATAGCGCGCCGGCTTTGCCGATCAACATGGACAAAAATCAACACAATACAGAAGAGCAGCGCCTTAAATATCGCTATCTGGATCTGCGTCGCCCTGAGATGGCCGAGCGCATCATCTTCCGTTCTAAGGTCACCAGCGCCGTGCGTCGTTTCCTAGATGGCAATGGTTTCCTCGATATCGAAACGCCTATTTTGACCAAGGCGACGCCAGAAGGAGCAAGGGATTACCTGGTACCTAGCCGTACCTACAAGGGGCAGTTCTTCGCCTTACCACAATCGCCACAGTTGTTTAAGCAGCTGCTGATGATGTCAGGTTTTGATCGCTACTATCAGATCGTCAAATGTTTCCGTGACGAAGATTTGCGTGCCGACCGCCAGCCTGAATTTACTCAGATCGATATCGAAACCTCCTTTATGACCTCTGCTGAGGTGATGGATAAAACAGAAGAGATGGTTCGTGGTCTGTTTAAAGAGTTACTTAATGTCGAACTGGGTGAGTTTCCTAAGATGACCTTCGCCGAGGCGATGCGCCGTTACGGCTCTGACAAGCCTGATCTACGTAACCCGCTGGAACTTATCGATGTGGCTGACTTGGTCAAAGAGGTTGACTTTAAAGTGTTCCAAGAGCCTGCAAATGACAGTGAAGGCCGTGTGGCCGTCCTGTGTGTGCCAGGCGGAGCCAGCCTGTCTCGTAAGCAGCTCGACGAATATGGCAAGTATGTCAACATTTATGGCGCCAAAGGGCTGGCATGGATGAAGGTCAACGAGCTGGAGAAAGGCCTGGAAGGCATTCAGTCGCCAGTGCTTAAGTTCCTGAGTGAAGAGGTGGTTAATGGTATCCTAGCGCGCACAAGTGCGGCGAATGGTGACCTTATCCTCTTTGGTGCGGACAAGGCAAACATAGTAGCAGAAGCCATGGGCGCACTGCGTCTGAAAGTAGGTGAAGATTTCAACCTGCTGCAAGGTGACTGGAAACCACTATGGGTGGTTGACTTCCCAATGTTCGAGCGCACCTCTGACGGGGGTCTGCACGCCATGCACCATCCGTTCACCGCGCCAAGTGGTATCTCACCTGCTGAGCTGGAAGCCAACCCAACGGCAGCAATTTCGGATGCTTATGATATGGTGCTTAACGGTTGCGAGCTGGGTGGTGGTTCGGTGCGTATTCACAACAGTGAAATGCAATCTGCCGCGTTCAGAATTCTGGGGATCAACGACGAGGAAGCTCAAGAGAAGTTTGGCTTCCTACTTGAAGCGCTCAAGTATGGTACCCCGCCACATGCTGGTCTAGCCTTTGGTCTGGATCGCATTGTGATGCTGATGACGGGCGCAAGCTCTATTCGTGACGTGATGGCCTTCCCTAAGACAACCACCGCGGCATGTCCTCTGACCAACGCGCCTGGATTTGCTAACCCAGTCCAGCTCGAGGAACTCGGCGTTAGCGTAGTCGAAGCGAAAAAAGAACAGGAATAACGCAATATTGAATCATTAAGCCGAGCACCTAGCTCGGCTTTTTCGAGGCATACTCGAATAAGGAGTCTTATATGGCCGGTCACAGTAAATGGGCCAACATCAAACACCGCAAAGCAGCACAAGATGCCAAACGCGGTAAACTCTTCACCAAATTTATTCGCGAACTCACCGTCGCAGCGCGGGAAGGTGGTTCAGATCCCGATTCAAACCCTAGACTCAGAGCCGCTATCGATAAGGCGCTGTCAAACAATATGACCCGTGATACGGTCGAGCGCGCCATTAAGCGCGGCGCCGGTGAGTTAGACGGTCAGGTGCTGGAAACCATCATGTATGAAGGTTATGGTCCAGGTGGCACAGCGGTTATGGTGGAAACCATGACAGACAACCGTAACCGCACCGTATCTGGTGTGCGTAATGCTTTCAGCAAGTCCGGTGGTAACCTGGGCACCGACGGTTCGGTTGCCTATCTGTTCGAGAAGCGCGGTGTGATCTCTTATGCTGAAGGCAGCGATGAAGACACCATCATGGATGCGGCGCTCGATGCTGGCGCAGAAGATGTCGTAACCAATGATGATACCTCTATCGATGTCTACACAACACCAGACGCTTTCGGGGCGGTAAAAGATGCGCTGGATGCGACAGGCTTAGCATCGGTCAACGTTGAAGTGACCATGGTGCCTTCGACCAAGGCGGAACTCGACGCTGCGACGGCGCCAAAGTTCCTACGCCTTATCGATAACCTTGAAGATCATGATGATGTCCAAGAGGTCTATCATAATGCCGAGATCTCTGATGAGATCTTAGCCACCCTGGAATAGGCTATTTATGCCGATCATTTTGGGGGTAGATCCTGGTTCGCGGATCACGGGGTATGGGGTGATCCAGTGCCAGGGTAGGCAGCAAGTTTATCTTGGCAGTGGTTGTATTCGCACCCAATCGGATGATCTGCCATCGCGTCTTAAGATTATTTTTGATGGCATTAGCGAGATCATCCGCCAATACCAGCCCGATGAGTTTGCTATCGAGCGGGTATTTCTGGCCAAAAACGCCGATTCGGCGCTCAAGCTGGGTCAGGCCCGAGGTGCGGCTATCGTTGCCGCCACCAATGCAGACCTACCAGTTGCCGAATATTCGGCGACTCAGATTAAAAATGCCGTAGTCGGCACTGGCCGGGCGCAGAAGAGTCAGGTACAGCGCATGGTACAGCAGATCCTCAGGTTGCCCGCAGCGCCTCAGGCCGATGCGGCCGATGCCCTGGGCGTTGCTCTGTGCCATTTCCATACATATCAGAGTCTTATTGCCCTGGGCGGTAAGGCTAGCGCGAGAACATACGGAAGATATAGATGATAGGTCGTTTACGGGGATTATTAGTCGAAAAGCAGGCACCAGAAGTGCTTATCGAAGTATCTGGTGTGGGGTACGAGGTGCAGATGCCCTTAACTTGTTTCTACGAGCTGCCTGAGTTAAATCAGGAGGCGGTGATCTACACCCACTTTGTGGTGCGAGAAGACGCCCAGCTGCTTTACGGCTTCATGAGCAAGCAGGAAAGAGCCCTGTTTAGGTTATTGATCAAGACCAATGGCGTCGGCCCTAAACTGGCCCTGACGATTTTGTCTGGCATGAACGCCGCCGAGTTCGTTAAGTGTGTCGAGCACGATGATATCGCCACCTTGGTGAAATTACCTGGTGTGGGTAAGAAAACTGCTGAGCGCTTATTGGTAGAGATGCGCGATAAGTTAAAGAGTCTGATGGAAGCGTCCCACGGATCCGAGCGTGAGTTTGTGCTCCAATCCAATTACACGCCAGCGCCAGTCGTTAACAGTGCAGAAGAAGATGCCATCTCGGCGCTATTGGCGTTAGGATATAAGCCAGCACAAGCCAGTAAGGCGGTCTCCAGTGTCTTCAAGGAAGGCATGGACTCGGAAACACTGATCAAGGCGTCGCTCAAGTCGATGCTTTAGCGCCAAAGTGAGAATTAAATGATAGAAGCCGATAGGTTAGTTCATGCTCAGCCCCAGGGTATAGAGGAGCGTGATGAGCAGATAGACAGGGCGATGCGCCCTAAGTTGCTCGATGAATACACGGGACAAGACGATACCCGTGCTCAGCTCAAGGTATTTATTGAGGCGGCGCAGAAACGGGGTGAAGCCTTAGATCATATGTTGATCTATGGTCCACCAGGTTTAGGGAAGACCACGCTGGCGATGATTGTCGCTAACGAGATGGGGGTCAACATCAAGTCGACCTCTGGTCCTGTGCTTGAGAAAGCTGGAGATCTCGCGGCGCTGCTGACTAATCTTGAGGCGGGCGATGTACTCTTTATTGATGAGATCCACAGATTAAGCCCTGTAGTGGAAGAGATCCTCTATCCGGCGATGGAAGATTATCAGCTGGATATCATGATAGGTGAGGGACCGGCTGCCCGCTCTATCAAGCTCGAATTACCTCCCTTTACTCTTATCGGTGCCACCACCAGGGCCGGGGCCTTAACCTCGCCGCTTAGAGCCAGATTTGGCATACCGCTAAGACTCGAGTTTTATAACGTTAAAGATCTCAGCAGTATCGTGACGCGCTCAGCGAGGGTACTTGAACTGCCAATCGACCAAGAAGGCGCTGTGGAAGTGGCTCGCCGCTCGCGGGGAACTCCCCGTATTGCCAACCGTCTGCTTAGACGGGTGCGTGACTACGCCGAGGTGAAGCATGATGGTGAGGTTAATAAGGCGGTTGCCGAGAGTGCTTTGGACATGCTGGATGTGGATGTTGAGGGCTTTGACTATATGGACCGTAAATTACTGCTGGCCATTATCGATAAGTTTATGGGGGGCCCCGTCGGTTTAGATAACCTGGCGGCGGCGATTGGCGAGGAGCGTGAGACCATCGAAGACGTACTCGAACCCTTCCTGATCCAGCAGGGCTTCATTCAACGAACGCCAAGGGGACGAATCGCTACGGCTAGAGCCTATCAGCATTTTAATCTGATTAAGCCTGAATAAGCGTTCTTACCTTTAAGAGAAACGGCGCGGCATTTGTCCGCGCTTTTTTGTGGGAAAAAGGTAGACACACCTTATCTTTGGGTTCTTCACTATTTTCTTAGTTTGTACAGAACACTTGCTAGGCCATTTTGTATCACGCGTTAAGCATTCGTTTTCTTAAATTTCGTTTTTTCATTTGCATAAGGTTACTAGGGCGATAGCTTAGTAACTTATTGATACGTTATTTGTCTTAATTTAAATTTATTGTAAATGTAATATCTGGTGTTAATAGATTTAAACTTTACTTAAAGACTTAATCATAATGAAACGCGTTTTATCATTGTGAATTTTCTATATACCTAAGTCACTTTAAATGAATTTAACTCAGTGTTTTAGATTTACTTAAAATACACAGTTGAATCTACATCATCTGACATTTTTACCCTCAATGTAAAATATTGTTACTAAGCCTGGTTAGTGACCTTTTCAGCATGTTTATTCATCAGGCTGGCTTGTCGAATGAAATGTTAACAGCGGTGCTTTCATGTGCCAATAGCGTGATTTACCTAAATTTAAACAGGTGTTTAGATGCTGTTTTTGTGATGTGTGTCACACTTACGGTATTTGTGTGCGTTGTATTTGTGTTGCACCTGTCGCGGTTTAAATCACTGGCTAATGAGCTTAAATCTAGTTAATTGCGCTAGATGAATGCTTATTCACTTGGGTTGAGAAAAACTGGAATGTTCTTTGTTACTTAATAAGCACCATAAATTAACGTTTATTTTTCATTGGTTAAATATTTGGTGGATTGACGCTTTTATGGCGACAAGACAGTATCGAATCGAGCGTTGAATAAATAAAAGAACGGCGCCGAATAAAAATATTGAATCAGGGAGAATATTTACATGATAAAAACAAGCAGATTAGCTGCAGCAGTTAAATATAGTTTAATTGCTTCAGTATCAACCAGTGGATTTATTGTTAGCAATAATGTGGTTGCTGCCGAAGAAAGCGCCTCTTTCGAACGTATTGCCGTGACAGGTTCGCGCATTCAACGTCAGGATATGGAAACAGCCTCACCCGTTACCGTTATTGATGCCAGTGCGATCCGCGCCGAAGGCTACAACTCGGTAGACGAGATCCTGCAAGCTCAACCAGCCATGGCGGGTATGGCTGCAGGCTCTACGACCAACAATGGTGCCGATGGTGTTGCCCAGGTAGACCTGCGTGGCATGGGCGCTAGCCGTACCTTGGTACTGTTAAATGGTCGCCGTATGGTTAACTCTGGTTCGGGTGCTGATAGCGCCGTGGACTTAAACACCATTCCAGTAGCCATGATTGCTCGCGTTGAGATATTAAAAGATGGTGCCTCGGCGGTTTATGGTTCTGATGCCATTGCTGGTGTAGTGAACATCATCACCAAGAAAGACTTCGAAGGTTTCCAGCTCGATATTAACGGCGGCGCAACCGACAAGGGTGATGGTGAAAACGCCGAGATCAGTGCACTATACGGTTTTAATACCGATGGTGGTAACTATACCTTTGGTGTGGCTTACTCAGATCGTGGTGGCGTCATGCAAAGAGATCGCGATTGGGTAGAGAAGGGGTCTAGTAGCTATATTCCTACAGGTACTTTAGGCGGTAAGGTACAAGATGAAAACGGTAACTGGGTCGATCGCACCGAAGGTTACGACTATACCCAGGACAGCTGGCTACAGACACCCAACGAGCGTTACAGTTTCTTTGCTAATGCCACCCAAGAGTTTGCAAATGACATCGTCTTTACCGGTGACATTCTTTATACCAAGCGTAAATCTGAGCAGATGATGGCGGCCCAGCCAGCTTCTGTAATGTTAGATGTATGTACACCTAGCTCAACAGGTAACTGCATTACCTTAACTGATGCCATGCTTGCTGGCGGAATTACGCCAGACGATCAGGACCGCGTTGAGTACCGTAGAAGAACCAATGATGCGGGTAATCGTATCTATGAGCAAGACACTGATACCCTGCGTGTCTCAGCAGGCTTAGCCGGCGAGTTGGATGTTCACACAGGTATGCAGTGGGATGTGGCTTACACCTATGGTAAGAACAAGGCGAAAACTTGGGTACACAACTCAATCAACGCTAAAAACATGGCCCAGTCTGTTTATGATAACCAGGATGCTTGGTTTAACGGCGACCCACTGTCACAAGATATCATCAATGACATTAGCTACTTAGAAAATACAACAGGCGGTAACGAGCAGCATATCGTTTCAGGTGTGATCAGCGGTGAAGCGTTTGATTTAGATGCGGGCCCAGTGGCTTACGCGATCGGTGCAGAATATCGTCACGACAGCGGTTACTACAATCCAGATGCAGTGATTGTTGCTGGTGAAGGTACCGCTGCTCAGCAAGATCCAACCGACGGTAGCTACAGCGTCTTCTCTGTTTACCAAGAGGTAAGTGTACCTTTTACCGACAAGCTGACAGGTGAATTTGCTCTGCGTTTCGATGATTATTCAACCTTTGGTAATGCGTCGACCTGGAAGATAGGTTTAACCTATGAAGCCACAGATGATTTGATGCTAAGGGCTGTTGCTGCTACTGGCTTCCGTGCACCTAACGTCAGTGAATTGTTTGGCGGTAACGTAGGCTCTTTCGATTACCTGGATGATCCATGGGGTAACGAGCAAGATCCACAGATCCTAGTGAACTACACCTCAGATCCCGATCTGAAGGCAGAATCATCAGAGTCTTACACTGCGGGTCTGGTTTACTCTCCTAGCTATATCGATGGTATGTCACTGACGTTGGATTACTGGCGTTTCAAGATCACAGATGCTATCTCGCGTCTGGACGTTCAGGCGGGCCTTAACGCCTGTCATGGTGGCGATACCTCAGCTTGTGAGACCTTTGGCATCACGCCAGATGGAAATCTTGAGAACCTGACCAACCCGCTGACTAACGTGGGTTATCAAGACACCAGCGGCGTCGACTTTAACCTGGCTTATCGTTTCGAAGGCTTAGGTTTAGATTGGAGCATTAGCAACGACTTGACCTACCTGGTTAAATTTGAACAGGATGGTATCGATTACACAGGCACTATCGGCGGCATGTTTGGTGGTTACGCTAAGGTGAAGAATAACTTCAGCGTGAAAGCCGGACAGGGTGACTGGAGCCTAATGTACTCTAACCGTTATATCGGTGAGATGGATGATATCAACTATGGTGATACCATTGATTCAATCTTGTACCACAATATCTCGGGTATGTACCACATCAACGATAGCATTACGGCGAGCCTAGGTCTGAAGAACTTCACCGATGAGAAGCCTATGATGGTTGCAAGTGGTAACGAAGCAGGTACCGTACCAGAGGTTTACGACACAATCGGTCGTCAAATCTATGGTGGAATCACTGTTAAGTTCTAATCGATAGACTGAATGTAAAAGCGCCCTAGGGCGCTTTTTTTATGCTTAACTTATCGTGTTAGCCTAAGCCTTGCTGGGCTGATTTCATCTGAATGAATTCAATCTTATAACCGTCAGGATCTTCGACAAAGGCGATCTCTGTGGTACCACCGGCAACAGGTCCAGGTTGGCGTGTCACCTTGCCGCCAGCGGCTTCGATGGCGGCGCAGCGGCTATAGATATCGGCTTCGCCAATGGCCAGGTGGCCAAAGCCTGTACCGAGATCATACTTGTCTGTATCCCAGTTGTAGGTTAGCTCGACCACGGCTGCACCACTAGACTCTTCATCGAAACCAACAAAGGCCAAGGTGTAACGGTATTCAGGGTTTTCCGACTTGCGCAGCAGTTTCATGCCTAAAACTTCGGTGTAAAAATGTATGCTACGATCAAGATCACCGACTCTTAGCATAGTGTGTAAAAGTTGTGCCATAACGTCCTCGGTTTAGGATTAGTGTCGGTGACAAGTATACCTTTTTTACCTGTTATTGAAATGCAGTAACGGCAGAGAGTTGCCTTAGCTTAAACGGTTAAATTTACACTATTAGCTTGATGGGTTTGTACGGTTTTTAGGGTGATACATGGGTTGATCAGGGTCACATAATTCAGGGATATGGCTGGTGTTCACCCCTGTGCCTGAGATAATGCAGTCCCCGTCATTAAAGGAGTTGTCGATGCCAAGCGAATTGAAAATGGCCTTAGGTCTAACGGTTACCATAGCCATCTTTTTATCTATTTTCTTTGTTTGTATGTTTTAAGTGTAAAAAAGCCGCGAAAGCGGCTTTTTTGTGGCTTACTCGTTAGCATAGACTTTCTGTTTAAATTGCCATTATATTTACCAAAAACCATTGAACTTCATCGACTTTAAAATCTTTCTGGGCCATCTTTAAACATCTGCTGCTCTACCTGAACCCCATTTTTGCCCAGGGCAAACTTAGTGCGGTTGGTGATTATAGGAGTCGATTTTACCACGGGATTTTTTTAGGTCACTTTGCGTCATTAGGTAAGGTTGAAATGCGCAGTGAGAGGTGAGCTGAATGATCCATTTCGACGTTGAGTTGACCTCATATTTAATGTAACGATTACTTTTTAACTCATCGCCTTTCGTTACTGATTAAGGGAGTGAAAGATGGAACAGACTTTTTTGACAAAAACTCTAGGTTGCATCACGCCATTCATCGCGGCTTTGATGATGGTAAGTTGCACTCATTCCGTTTTAGACAATACCGATGAGTTACCCGTCGCTTACAATGGATACACAGGGCAGTATAAAGGCTTTTCACTTGTTTTAGATGAACGATTCGATAAATTTAACTCGGAGATATGGTCAAAGGGCGATGGCGCCGTCGGCAGTGAGTCTGTGTGTCGATTTCAGCCTCAAGGTGTGGACGTCTCTAATGGACAATTAAATCTGATTATTGAGAAAGAATATGTTGCCAGTAGTTGGTCTGAAGACCATCAGATGATGAAGCCTGCTTATGATTACAGTTGTGGTGAGCTAAGAACGCGTTCTAATAAACAGATCAAATATGGACGCTTCGAAACCAGAATGAAAGCACCTAATCGAGCATTGGCTTCGGGCTATATTTCTTCTTTTTTCACCTATACCCATGAGGGTGAGCCTAAAGAGTGGGAAGAAATAGATGTTGAGTTAGAAGGTGGGCGTCCTGATAAGTTTCAAGCTAATTTAATTTATGGCCTTGACGCCGCTAACTGGTTGGAAACCCGGCAGTGGGGCGCATGGGAAGATAAAATTAACATCGCCCCCGCAGATGAATGGCGAGTGTATGCTATCGAGTGGACGCCCTCAGCGATCAAATGGTTTGTAGACGGAAAAGTTTATAAGGTACTGTCTTTAAAGGATTTAGTGTGTAAGCCTGTATGCCAGAATGAACAAAAGTTTCCGACACCAATACCTGATAATCTAACACAATTGATGATGAATTTTTGGATCCCAAATGACGATATTCAAGCAGTGTTCGGTGGTAATAAAAAGCGCAATATTTACCCAATGAAAGCCAGTTATGACTGGGTGAGAATTTACCAGTTAGACGAGTATCCGCTAGCGCACTGGAAAATCTCCCCATCAAAATGACCCTAGTATAGGCGTTCACCAATTGACATAAGGTTCATTGATGATTTGTTTAAGCGTGGATAGAGCCTGTCTCACGCTAAAAAGTAATATATAAAATCAAGTTGTTAAAGCTGGCTAGTTAGTCAGCTTTATCTTTAAATTCGCATAAATCTTCAATAATACAGGCGCCGCACCTAGGTTTACGAGCGGTGCATATATAGCGGCCATGCAGGATAAACCAGTGGTGCACATCTACCTTAAATTCGGCTGGGACCACCTTTAACATCTTCTGCTCAACCTGATCCACATTTTTGCCCATGGCAAATTTGGTGCGGTTGGCGACACGAAAAATATGGGTGTCGACGGCGATAGTCGGCCAACCAAAAGCTGTGTTTAATACCACGTTGGCCGTTTTTCGGCCCACACCCGGTAATGCCTCGAGCGCCTCTCTGTTTTCAGGTACTTCACCGTTATACTTTTCAATCAAGATCTCGCACGCCTTGATGACGTTAATCGCCTTGTTGTTGTACAGGCCTATGGTCTTAATATATTGCTTTAGACCTTCGACACCGAGATCATAGATAGCCTGGGCCGTATTAGCCACAGGAAACAGTTTATCGGTAGCTTTGTTGACGCTAACATCCGTGGCCTGTGCCGACAGGGTGACGGCAACCAAGAGCTCAAAAGGGGATGAGAAGTTAAGTTCTGTTTCTGGTTTTGGATTATTGTCGCGAAGAATCTCCAGTATTTTTATTCGCTTCTCTTTATTCATGACTTAACTCACCTTAGTGATACGGGCACGGGTGACGGCAGGTGCGGCTTCGGCTGCGGGTTTGCGTGCCTCGAGCTGCTTGTCGATCAGGTTTTTAATGGCGATCAGAAACCCCATGGCGATGAAAGCGCCTGGCGGCAGCATGGCCAATAGGAAGTTGGTATCCACCTGCCAAAGATGTATTGTGAGCCCTTTTGCCCAATCGCCTAATAAGAGATCGGCACCGTCAAACAGAGTGCCTTGGCCCAAGATTTCACGACAAGCGCCAAGCGCCATTAACACTAAGGTAAAGCCGATCCCCATCATTAACCCGTCAAACGCAGCCTTAACAACGTTATTACGCGACGCAAAGGCCTCGGCGCGGCCGATAATCACGCAGTTGGTGACGATAAGTGGTAAGAAGATCCCTAGTGATAGGTAAAGGCCATAGGCATAGGCGTTGATCAACAACTGCACACAGGTCACCAGCGCGGCAATGATCATGACAAATACCGGGATACGGATCTCTTTCGGGACAAACTCTCTCACCAGAGAGACAAGCACGTTTGAGCCAACCAGCACCACTAAGGTTGCCAAACCAAGGCCAATGGCGTTAGTTAAGGTAGCGGTAACCGCCAGCAGAGGGCAAAGCCCCAAGAGTTGTACTAAGCCAGGATTGTTTTTCCACAGTCCTTGCCAAGCGATATCGCGATAGTTACTCATAGTTGACCTCACAATTGGCTGGACGACTCAACAGGGTCTGTTTATTAGTGTTGAAGTAGAGCAGGGTACGTCGCACTGCGCCAACATAGGCTCTGGGGGTAATGGTAGCACCGGTAAATTGATCAAACTGACCACCATCCTTTTTCACTGCCCAGCGTTTGTCCTGATCATCTTGAAGGCTTTGACCGTTAAAGCCAAATACCCAAGGGGACTTTCGCAGCTCGATCTTATCGCCAAGACCCGGCGTCTCGTTGTGATTAAGGGTACGCACCCCTAGCACTTCACCTTTTGCATCGATGGCGACGATCAGCTTGATCTGGCCATTATAGCCATCGGGCGCGACCGTTTCGATGGCGATGGCCACTGGCTCACCTTGGTTACTGGCGATGTAGGCTGGCAGTGGTTCCTCAACGCCTAAAGCCGCTGCGTCCTGTATAAGAATGCAGTGCTCGATCAACGCATTGTCATGCATATCATCTGGGATGATCTGATGCAGGGTACGCATCAACTCAAGATCTTCCTGCTGCTTGATACGCTCAAAGGTAAACTGGTTGACTAAGGCCACCAGTGCGGTGCACAGCAGGGCAAACAGACCGAGCAGAGTAGCATTTTTGACTATAGAACGTTTCACTTCATACTCCTGCCGTGGGCTTAGTGGCTAGCTCTGTGGCCATAGGCACGGGGTTTGACATAGTAATCGATAAAGGGCGCACACAGGTTTGCCAGCAGCACAGCAAAGGCAAAGGCATCCGGGTAACCGCCAAAGCTACGTATCACGTAGACCAAAAGACCGATGAGCGCGCCGAATATTAAGCGTCCACGGGTGCTGGTTGCGGCTGTAACGGGATCTGTGGCAATGAAGAAAGCCGCTAGCATAGTGGCGCCGGAGAACAAGTGTAATAAGGGGCCCATATGGGTATCAGGGCTTAACAGATAACCTATGCTTGCACAGATAAACAGGCTGGCAAGAATTGCCGTACTGATCTGCCAACGGATCAATTTGAGTTTCAGCATCACCAGGCCGCCAGCAAGGTAAGCCAGATTGATTATCGCCCAGCCGATGCCGAAGCCATCGCTAAAATTGGGTTTGAGCAGGATCTCGTTGATGGTTAAGCCAGTTGATAGACCCGTTTTCACAGCATCCAGTGGGGTCGCCATGGTCATGCCATCGAACCCCGCGCGATAGGCGAGGATCTGCTCGGCATCAGCGCCTTGGAAGATAATACTTAGGCTTAGTAATAGATCTGTGCCGTGCAATGCGGCGCCGCTAGGGGCCACCCAGGTAGTCATCTGTACCGGGAAGGAGATAAGCAGCATGACATAGGCTGCCATGGCTGGGTTAAAGATATTATTACCTAGGCCGCCATAAAGTTGCTTTACCACTAAGATGGCAAAGATCACCCCAATGGCTGCAATCCACCATGGTGCAAGCGCAGGAATCGCAACACCGATCAGTAGGCCGGTTAGCGCGGCGCTATTATCGCTGAGGGTTTTTCCTACAGGGCGACCGCGTAGCTTTAACACCGCAGCCTCTGTGGCCAGCGCTACGGCGATGGCGAAGACGATTTGGATCAGGGTGCCCCAACCGAAAAAGTAGCACTGGGCCAGTACGCCCGGTAGGGCACACAGCATGACCTTAAACATTAACCCGCGGGTTTGTGCTTTGGTTGAAAGGTGTGGCGATGAGGCCAACTTAAATGCCATGGTTAATCCTTGTGCTCATTGGTTGAGTTATCAGCTTGGGTTTTTACCAGTTTCTTTGCTTTAGCTTTAGCGACCGCAGCGGCGATTTTGGCTTTCTTGAGCGCCTCGGCATCGTCAACAGGTGCTACAGAAGCAACTGGCTTATCAGCCATGACAGGCGCTTCGTCAGAGGCTTGTTCTGCGCTAGCGACTGTTTGCTCTTGGTTTAAACCCGCTTGTTGGGCTTTTTTCGCCTTGGCTTTAGCGACCGCTGCGGCGATTTTAGCCTTCTTAATCGCCTCGGCATCGTCAACGGGTGCTACAGAAGCAACTGGCTTTTGAGCCATGACAGGCGCTTCGTCAGAGGTTTGTTCTGCGCTAGCGACTGTTTGCTCTTGGTTTAAACCCGCCTGTTGGGCTTTTTTTGCCTTGGCCTTAGCGACCGCTGCGGCGATTTTAGCCTTCTTGATCGCCTCGGCATCGTCAACAGGTGCTACAGAATCGTCTTGCTTATCAGCAATGACAGGCGCTTCATGAGTGCCTTGTTCTGCGCTAGGACCTGCTTGCTGTTCGACTAAACCCGCCTGTTGGGCTTTCTTCGCCTTGGCTTTAGCGACCGCGGCGGCAATTTTAGCCTTCTTGATCGCCTCGGCATCATCGATAGGTGCAGCCGTATCAGTTGGCGCTTCCCTTAACTGCTCTGTTAAGCCTGTCTGTTGCGCCTTCTTGGCCTTGGCGCGGGCAATGGCAGCGGCGACTTTCTCCTGTTGGCTTAAAGGGGCTGTCTGCTTGTCTGTCTGAGCCGGCTCTTGGTCAATTTCAGCTGCTGGCGACTGTTGCTGCGCGGCCTTTTTCGCTTTGGCACGGGCGATGGCTGCGGCGACTTTCTCTTTCTGACTCGGAGTGGCCGTGCTGCTATCACCACTTGCTAGCGTTACGCTAGATTCCGTTGTTGCTGCAGGTTCAGCTTCTGCTTTTTGCGCGGCCTTTTTCGCCTTGGCTCTAGCGATGGCTGCGGCGACCTTATCTTGTGGTTTCACTTCTTGTGGATTCACTGGGCTATCAGCGGCTGTGGCCTCAGTTTGTGTTGGCTCAGGTGCCTGAGTTTGCTCTTGAGCGGCTTTTTTCGCCTTAATCCTTGCCATGGCAGCTGCGACGGCATCTTTATCTGAGCCTGTCATCTGGGTCTTGCGCCGCTCTGCCGCTTGTTTTGCTTTCTCTTCCCGCGCCTGCTTTTCCTGCTCGAGTCTTAGTGTGCGGGAATCGAAGCGCTGTTTGGCGAGTTCGGCCTGTTTCTTCTCTTCGGCTTCCTGTTTTAGCGCCGATTTTGCTACGCGGTAATATTCTACCAAGGGGATATCGCTTGGGCAGACATAACTGCAACAGCCACATTCGATACAGTCTCTTAGGTTGTAACTCGCTGCCTTGTCATATTCTTGCGCTTTAGCGTGCCAAAAGAGCTGCTGTGGTAGTAGTTGAGCAGGGCAGGCTACCGCACACTCACCGCAGCGGATACAAGGCTGCTCTGGGCTCTGTGGCGCTATTTCTTGCTCACTCGGCATCAAGAGGCAGTTAGTGCCTTTGGTGATAGGCGCATCCCAATTGGGTAGCATATAGCCCATCATGGGACCACCGACTATCACAGGTGCATCTAAATTGCCTTTAAATTGGCAGACCTTTAGCAAGTGTGCCACAGGCGTTCCTATGGGCACCCAATAGTTACCAGGCTTGCTGACATTTTGTCCTGTGAGGGTAACAACACGCTCTAGCAGTGGCATGTTACGATAAACCGCTTGAGCGATACTGTAGGCGGTGCCAACGTTTTGAACCAAGATCCCCAGATTAGCGGGTATAGCGCCTGATGGTACTTCCTGACCCGTAAGGATCTGGATCAGTTGTTTTTCTCCACCCGAAGGGTAGAGGGTCGGGATCTTTGCGACTCTGGCACAATTGCTTGGCAGTTGGCTGCGGTTGAGACTGTGTCCTATGTGTTCTATCGCTTCGGGCTTATTGTCCTCTATTGCGATAATAATGCGTTTTGGCCCAAGCAGCTGATGGATGATCTCGATGCCGCGAATGATTTCATCGCACTCTTCCTGCATCAGCTTGTCATCTGAGGTGATATAGGGTTCACATTCCACCCCATTGATGATCAGCAGTTCGATATCACTGACAGGAGTCAGTTTGATATGAGTAGGGAAGGCCGCGCCTCCCAGACCGGCAATACCCGCAGCCTGAATACGACTCAAGATAGCTTGATTGTCCATTTCGGCGACGTCATCGAGGCTCAAAGGGGCGTGAACCGAGTCTATCCAACGCTCTTGGTGGTCATTTTCAATCACACAGCTTAATACTGGCAGCGCAGAGGCGTGATTACTAGGGCGAGCCTCAATAGCGGTCACCTTGCCGGAGACTGGCGCATGTACTGGCAGATGACGGAAATCTTCACCTTGTGTCAGCACCTGGCCCTTGGCCACAGTATCATCCACTTTAACGGCTAAGGTGCAAGTTTCGCCAACGCCGGGTACAGGTACTACGTAGTGCGCTGCAAGGGGCAGTTTGGCTATCTTATTTTGATTCGATAGGGATTTATGCTCTGGAGGATGAATACCGCCGGGGATACGCCACAGTGTGCCTTTATCTATCTGTTCTAACAAGGTTAACACTTAGATTCCTCGCTAATATTGACCACAGGTATGGCATTGAGTTGCCAGCTCCAGTTTTGTAGGGTTTCGGCTACAGGGATCATATCGATGCAATCGACCGGGCAGGGCTCTACACAGAGATCACAGCCGGTACAGTAATCAGTAATGACAGTATGCATCTGTTTACCTGTGCCCAAAATCGCGTCCACAGGGCAAGCCTGAATGCACTTGGTGCAACCGATACACTCCTCTTCGCGAATGAAAGCGACCTTCTTTACTTGAGTTTCTGCCGAGGCGGTTAACGGCTCAGGGTCGACGCCCATAAGCTCGGCCAGTTTTTCCATTGTGGCTGTGCCGCCCGGAGGACACTTATTGATCTTTTCACCGTTTGCTATCGCTTCGGCATATGGGCGACAGCCTGGGTAACCGCATTGACCACATTGAGTCTGGGGCAACAAAGCCTCAGCCTGATCGATAATGGGATCGCCTTCGACCTTAAATTTTTCTGCGGCGTAACCTAGTAGCGCACCAAAGGCGAGAGCGAGTAATCCTAAAAGGATAATGGCAATAATAACTTGGCTCATGCTTAATTAACCAAACCTGTGAAGCCCATGAAGGCCAGTGACATGAGTCCCGCGGTGATCATAGCGATGGCACCGCCTTTAAAAGGCATAGGCACATCGGCGGCGGCAAGTCGCTCGCGCATGGCTGAGAAGAGGATCAATACAATCGAGAAACCTGCTGCGGCGCCAAAACCATAGATAGCCGACTCGATAAAATCGTGCTTCTCGTTGACGTTGAGCAGAGCTACGCCTAAAACGGCGCAGTTGGTGGTGATCAGGGGCAGATAGATACCGAGCGCTCTGTGGAGTGAGGCACTGGTTTTTTGTACCAGCATTTCGGTAAATTGCACTACAACAGCGATCACCAGAATAAAGGCCATGGTGCGCAGATAGTTTAAATCAAATGGTGTCAGCAGATAGTTATCGACTAGATAACTCAAAATGGAGGCAAGCGTCAACACAAAGGTTGTCGCCATCGACATCCCTATAGCTGATTCCAGCTTGCTCGAGACGCCCATAAATGGGCAGAGACCGAGAAATTTAACTAATACAAAATTATTGACCAGCACTGTGCCGACCAATAGGAGGAGATATTCGCTCATCTCAATGGGTTATCTATATCTAATTTATCGCTTATTATCAGCCTTTCGGCCGGGATAAACAACACAAAGAATGCAGGGATTAATTATCCCGCGGTCTGATTGCGCGCTGTTTGCTCATCCTTTGGTGATAAGGGCTTAGGCTTAGCGATGTAATAGCCTTGTAAGCCATCGACCAAAAGTTGTTCTAAGGCAAACTTTTCTTCCTGCTGTTCTATGCTGGACGCTATCACCTTGATTGACTGTTTTCGGGCAACATCGACAATCATCTTAACGAAGAAACGGTTGTTAGCGTCGCTGTCGATAGATTGGGAATAACTACCGTCGAGTTTGATAAAATCTGGCCGAACTTCTTTAAAGAATTTAAACGAGGTGAAGCCCATCCCAAAGTGCTCAACCGCGACCCGCGCACCAACACCATGCATGTCGCGAACGAATTTGTGCGCCTGACTGATATTCGCTTGCATGCCGGCCTCGTTGACCTCTAGCACTATGCGCGAGGCGATTTGACGCTGACGCACTAAGAGATCTCTGAGCCAAGCGGTAAAGTCTGGCTGATTCATCGAGGCGGTGCTGATATTGATCCCTAAGGCGCCGGTGAGCGTGGGGGTGTCAATCAGTAAACGTAATGTACTTAAGATAATGATCTTATCGAGTTCGACACTCAGGCCATGACGTTCTGCCATAGCAATCACTGTACCTGTGGGCAGGAATTTACCTTCGGCACTGTAAAAGCGTGACAGCAGTTCGCTATAGATATTGTCGGCGCCACGGCAGGGTTGAATGTCCTGTGCTTGAAACTTAATCGCTCGGCGTTTAATGATATCTTCGATTGCCAGTTTCCAATGAGAATCGCCAATCAGTTCCTCATCGGTCAGTTTCTCCTGAATATGATAGCTGTTGGGACCTAGGGTCTGGGCTATGCTGACGGCTGCATCGGCGATATAGACGAGCGATAGGGCATCCCCCCCTTGCTGGTAGGGAACCAAGCCGATATAGGCGGTGGCGTCGAGATCGCTAGTTTGCTGGAATTCATCAAATTCCGCCTTTAACTTTTCTAAAGGCCCATGGGCATCTTTAAGGACGAGGTCGGGTATAAACACTGCAAAGTCGGCGCTTGAGAGTCGAAATGCTTCAATATTGGGGATCCCTTGTAGCGCCTTACGAATACAGTTAGCGACACCCGAAAGGTAATCGTCACCGGCGGCGCGTCCCATACTCTGGTTGACATGTCCCAGTTCGGTTGCCTTGATCATCGCCATCAACCCAATTCTGTCTTTACCTGGTTTGGCGATTGCCTCAAGCTTTTCGGTAAATTTAGGGCGCGTGCCAAAAAGGGTTATGGGATCTTGGTAAGCTTCTCGATTGAGCTGCTCATTATCCTTTTTTATCTTATCGAATTTCTCATGTAATGCGCTGCGACAATGCTCTATGGCCTTGCCTAAGGGTTTCAGCTCTCCTTTAAAACGCGAGTGTGCTATGGCGTCAAACTTAAGTTCAGCTAAGGTATCGAGTGCTTCAACGGCGTAACGAACACTGCGCTTTTGGCGATGTATGATGAGTGAGACCAATAGGGCAAGAACCAAATAGGTACCACCAATCCAATATAGGCTTCGTATAAATTGATTGACGGCGTCATTTGCGATGCCGCGGCTAGCGAGTTTAACTTGCAATCTACCCTGGGCGAGGGCCCGTGTGTCATCTCTTAGTTGGCTAAACAGCAATGTGGCAAGATCATGACTGGTTGGAATGAGCTGGCCATGGGTGTAATTCAGATTGCCATCTAGCTGATGCACATATTGAAAAAACTGAAAGTCATACTCTTTACTTAACAGCGCAAAGAGGGCTTTGCCATCTTCAGGGAGGGCTTGCTGCCAAAGAGGATTGGCTTGATATTCTTTAAGCTGGGTGTCGGCGAGCCTAACTATCTGCTGTTTTTGGCCTTGATAACCTATTGCTATCAGGGTCAGGCAAACTGCAATAAGAAGTAGATGAATTGATTTTCCAACGCCCATAAATAGTAACCTAAGACAATCGATTACTCATTCTAGCTAAATTTGAAACGGATAGTCTAACGCTTTATGGCAGATGAGATTTTTTAGACGAAGCGTGAGCGGATAACAAAGAAGATGGCTCCCCAGACTGGACTTGAACCAGTGACATACGGATTAACAGTCCGCCGTTCTACCGACTGAACTACTGGGGAATCTTTAGTGGAATAGGATAGTGAAGTGGCTCCCCAGACTGGACTTGAACCAGTGACATACGGATTAACAGTCCGCCGTTCTACCGACTGAACTACAGGGGAGTAGAAACTTCGCTATCTATATAAGTATAAGTGGCTCCCCAGACTGGACTTGAACCAGTGACATACGGATTAACAGTCCGCCGTTCTACCGACTGAACTACTGGGGAACAGATACTTATATGGTTAAACATTTGGCTCCCCAGACTGGACTTGAACCAGTGACATACGGATTAACAGTCCGCCGTTCTACCGACTGAACTACTGGGGAACTACATAATGCTTAACTATCTTCTTCAATGACCGCTTTGGCTCCCCAGACTGGACTTGAACCAGTGACATACGGATTAACAGTCCGCCGTTCTACCGACTGAACTACTGGGGAATCGTATAAGCGACTCGTCGTTGAAGACGGAGCGCATATTAAATCGCTCTTACACACGAGTCAACTCGACTTGGCAAAAAAAGTGTAATTATGCTGTTAAGTGCTCATCTAATGCGCATAGTGATCGCTAAGTGGGCATTTTGGCTATTTCGCGGCCATATCTGGCTGAAAATTATCACCTATTAACGATTTTTCGACGGAGATTATGGCATGGCAAGCATTTTGTCGGACAGTCGTATTTTCAAATGTAGTAAAATTTCATCTCATCAATGAAATCTCACCATTCGCTTAAATAGCCCTAAAGCCGCGATTCTCCTGAGGTTGCGCGACTTATCCACTAAATCTGTGGATAAACCTGTGGGTTAGGACGAAAACCTACGGTCAAAGCCCGATGGATTGGGACTTGTACTTAAAATGACGAGATTTAGCTACTCTTAATATTGCCACTGTTTATCAATAACTTATAAAAATCAAGCCCCGTAGAGCAATAAAAGTGGCGGCGTTACAAATATGTAATCAGATTTAGGCGATAACTTGTGTATTAATCTGGCTCTAGCCTTAGGTTTTTGGCTGTTTTTTAATCTAAAGGGGGAGATTTCTACCTTGTACTAAAGTTACATGACAACTTGATGATGTTTAGGTGCTATTTTGGTTAAATCTGCTTGCGAATAAAAACAGGGTTCGCAATTGGCTAATGAGTTTGGGTCAATTAAGATAGGTGCACTGTTATAAAGGAGTGCACCATTGAGTGAATCAGCGTTCGACCTCGTATCTCAATATCAGCCGGCTGGCGATCAGCCTACAGCCATCAAGCAGCTCGTAGAGGGACTCGAATCCGGCCTGGCTAGTCAGACGCTGCTGGGGGTGACGGGCTCAGGCAAGACTTTTACCATTGCCAACGTCATTAAGCAGATGCAGCGCCCCACCATTATTATGGCGCCCAACAAGACCCTGGCGGCTCAGCTTTATGGCGAGATGAAGGAGTTCTTCCCTCATAATGCCGTTGAGTATTTTGTTTCCTATTACGACTATTATCAGCCCGAAGCCTATGTGCCTTCGACCAATACCTTCATTGAAAAGGACGCATCGGTTAACGCCCATATTGAGCAGATGCGCCTGTCGGCGACTAAGGCGTTGCTGGAACGCAAAGATGTGGTGCTGATCGCATCTGTCTCAGCCATCTATGGTTTGGGCGACCCTGAATCTTATATGAAGATGTTGCTTCATCTGCGCCAGGGCGATTTTATGGGCCAGCGCGAGATCCTTCAGCGCCTGAGTGAGTTGCAATATACCCGTAATGATATCGAGTTAGATCGCGGCACATTCAGGGTGCGTGGTGAGGTGATCGATATCTTCCCGGCGGAATCCGATAAACAGGCGATCCGTGTTGAGTTGTTTGACGATGAGATCGACCGCCTCAGTCTCTTTGACCCACTGACTGGTCATATTATACAGCGGATCGCACGTACCACGGTTTACCCCAAGACCCACTATGTGACACCGAGAGAGAAGATCCTCGCAGCCACCGAGGAGATAAAGCAGGAACTGAGAGAGCGTAAACAGTATCTACTAGACAATAATAAGTTGATCGAAGCTCAGCGTATCTCGGAGCGGGTGCAATATGATATCGAGATGATGACTGAGCTAGGCTACTGCTCCGGCATCGAAAACTACTCACGTTACCTGTCGGGTCGCCGTCCAGGCGAGGGGCCACCAACCCTGCTTGATTATCTGCCGGCAGATGGTTTGCTGATCCTGGATGAGTCTCATGTGACTGTGCCTCAGATTGGCGCCATGTATAAAGGCGACAGGTCGCGCAAGATGAACCTGGTGGAATATGGTTTTCGTTTACCCTCGGCATTAGACAATCGCCCGCTTAAGTTTGAAGAGTTCGAGTCGTTAATGCCCCAGACTATTTTTGTGTCGGCGACGCCGGCGCAATATGAACTCGATAAGAGTGAAGGGGAGATCGCCGAGCAGGTGGTCCGTCCTACCGGGCTGCTGGATCCAGAGATTGAAGTGAGGCCTGTGGCGATTCAGGTTGACGATCTCTTGTCTGAGGCAAATAAACGTGTGGCCGTTAACGAGAGGGTGTTGGTGACGACTTTGACCAAACGTATGGCCGAGGATCTCACCGAGTACCTGGACGAACATGGGGTTAAGGTACGCTATCTGCATTCAGATATAGATACTGTAGAGCGGGTCGAGATCATTCGCGATCTGCGTCTTGGGGTATTTGATGTGCTTGTGGGGATTAACCTACTCAGGGAAGGTTTGGATATGCCAGAAGTGTCGTTGGTGTGCATATTGGACGCCGACAAAGAGGGCTTCCTGCGCTCTGAACGTTCATTGATTCAGACCATTGGCCGAGCGGCGCGTAACGTTAACGGTAAGGTTATCCTCTACGGTGATAAGGTGACTAAGTCGATGGCCAAGGCGATAGGGGAAACCGAGCGGCGTAGAGAGAAGCAGCATAAATTCAATCAGGCCAATGGTATAACGCCTAAAGGGGTATCGAAAAAGATCGCCGATGTGATGGATCTTGGTGGTCATAACGAGCATACGGCTAAGGTGCTGCCGAAATATCATAGAGTGGCCGAGTCACGCACGACCTATGCTAAGCAAGATGCCGCGAGCCTCAGTCACCAGATCGATGAGCTGGAAAAACGTATGCATCAACACGCCAGAGATCTTGAGTTTGAGCAGGCGGCGGCGCTGCGAGACGAAGTGTTGGCGTTGCGCGAAGCTCTGATTAAGGCTTAAGCGGTTAAGGTTTAGGCCTCCAAGGTTTGAGTCCTTGAGGTTTACGGGCTTAAAGCACGTCGGAGATGAAAAAGGCTAACCTCAGGTTAGCCTTTTTCATCGCCCTTATTGAGGCCATGTCCAGCGAGATCTGTCCGTAGGATTATCGGGCGAAACGCCTTAATTGGCGCAATAGCAGGAATAGTAAGATACCGCTGACCACGCCTACCAGGTGCGCCTCGGTGGCGACCCTAGCGTCGATCAATTTGGTGATCTGATCGGTCGCGCCATAGTACTGTTCATAGGCTACCTTGGCACAGACCCCGGCAAATAATAGATAACCAGAGCGGATCTTCATCTGGATATCTTTCAGTGCGCCATAAGCAAACAGACCGTGCAACATGCCACTTAGCCCGACATAGCCGCTAAGGGTTGGGTAAAACCAATAGAGTCCCAGCCCCTGTAACAGGCAGAGCAGGCAAAATAATAAAGTGAAGTTACCGGCGCGGTAATGATTTTCGTGCAGGAAACTGATCACCCAGAGGCCACCAAGATTCATCAGCAGGTGCCAATGATTGGTGTGTAGCAGGTTGCCCGTTAACAGGCGCCACCACTCGCCATGGGCGATAGCGGCGCGGCGAAAGGCCAGTGTGGCGTCCAGTTGCAGAAAATAGAGCAGGGCACACAGTATGCTTATGGCCAGCACCACACCATAGGGCGTGGCGCGTGACGTCAGGCGAGCTAACATGATGCGTCCAACTGCGCCATGACAGTCTCTTTATCGTCGAGATAATCTTGCAGCCCTTTGGCTCTCAAGAGGCAGGCTGGGCAGGTACCGCAACCGCTGCCCAGAATACCGTTATAGCAGGTCAGCGTTTGGTCGCGCACCAGCTCAAGCTGATGATACTTGTCGGCCAGTGCCCATGTTTGGGCCTTATTGAGCCACATCAAGGGGGTGACCAACTTAAGCTCTCTATCCATGCCCAGTTCAAGCGCCGATTGCATCGCCTTGATAAATTGATCGCGGCAGTCTGGATAACCAGAGAAATCGGTTTCACAAACACCAGTAATGACACTCTCGGCACCAAGCTGATAGGCGTAGATCCCGGCGAGCGTTAGAAACAGGATATTACGACCCGGCACGAAAGTGTTGGGTAAACCATTATCCATCAGCTCATTAGATACCGGAATCGCACCTCGTGTCAGGGCCGAGATAGCCAATTCATTCAGTACAGTGACATCAAGTATCTTGTGACTGGCGACATTAAGCTGCTGCCCCAATTGTTTGGCTGTTTCTATCTCTTGACTGTGCCGCTGGCCATAATCGAAGGTCACGGCATGCACCTCATCATATTGGCTGAGTGCTTGGATTAAACAGGTGGTGGAATCTTGCCCGCCACTAAATACAACAACGGCTTTAGACATTTTATGGGTCCGATAAAAAATTTTCCGATAGTTTAACTGACCCGTAAGGTCATGCAAATCTTCTTGGCTGGTTCGTTGGTATTTAGCGGTAAATTCAGGAATCCTCGATGAATTAATGGGGTTATACTTGCTTGTAGGGGCAAAATCTTCTATAAAAGCCGCCCCAAAGCGATGAGGTTAAAGATGAAGTATCCGGTCAATGAAGTTTTCGAAACCATACAAGGTGAAGGGGTTTACACCGGGGTGCCGGCGATATTTGTGCGCCTGCAAGGTTGCCCTGTGGGGTGCTCCTGGTGTGATACCAAACATACCTGGGAAACCTTGGCTGAAAACCGAGTCTCTTCTGAACAGGTGATTCAGGTAGACGGTACCATAGGCCGCTGGGCCGAACTGGATGCCAGAGAGTTACTGATGCACTTTAAGGTGCAGGGCTTTAGTGCAAAGCATGTGGTGATCACCGGCGGCGAGCCTTGTATCTATGATCTCACCGCTCTCACGCAATCTTTGGCAGATGCGGGGCTGCAATGTCAAATCGAGACCAGTGGTACTTTCGATGTGCTGGTTGATCCCAGAGCCTGGGTGACGGTTTCTCCTAAGGTCAATATGAAAGGGGGCTTCAAGGTCCTTGAGCAGGCGTTAGAGCGTGCCGATGAGATCAAACACCCTGTGGCTAAGGCATCGCATATTGAAGAGCTTGATGAGCTATTAAAGGGGGTCGATACCTTGGGTAAGACTATCTGCCTGCAGCCCATTAGCCAGAAGCCGCGCGCCACTGAGTTGGCGATGAAAGTGTGTATCGAGCGAAATTGGCGTTTATCGATACAGACTCATAAGTATCTCAATATCGATTAACCTCATCAAGATTGACGGTGGTGTGCACCGTCAATCTCTTACCCGCCAACTTTTCTATTCAAATCATTGTCTAGCGACAGCCGATTAATCAAGTCGACCCGTGTGGTTAAACTCGGCGAGCTTGTCCTCATAGTATTTGATATCGCCTATGTGGCTTGAGACCCACTCGCTGTCGTAGTAAGTGTCCAGGTAGCGCTCGCCCGCATCACACAACAGGGTCACTATAGACCCGCTTTGACCTTGGCTATGCATCTCACTGGCAAGTTGCAAGGCGCCATAAAGATTAGTCCCTGTAGAGGGGCCAGCTTTGCGACCAATCAAGCGTTCTAGCCAATAGATGGTGGCGATCGAGGCACTATCATCAATCTTGACCATGTGATCCACCACCCCGGGAATGAACGATGGCTCTGCTCTGGGGCGGCCTATGCCTTCGATACGGCTGGCGTTGGCGCAACTAATGCTGGCGTCGCCGCTATGGAAATAGTCATAGAATACCGAGTTTTCTGGATCGACGACACAGAGCTTAGTGTCGGCGCGCTGATAACGAATGTAGCGGCCTATCGTCGCCGACGTTCCGCCAGTGCCTGGGCTCATCACAATCCAATTGGGTACCGGGTGGGGCTCCCTTTGCATCTGCTCGAAGATAGAGTTTGCAATATTATTGTTGCCGCGCCAATCGGTAGCACGCTCGGCGTAGGTGAATTGGTCCATATAGTGACCAGATAGCTCGTCTGCCAGACGCTGGGATTCGGCATAAATTTGACTGGAATGTCCGACAAAATGACACCGGCCGCCGTAAAACTCGATCTGCTGAATCTTTTTCTTGGCCGTGGAGGCGGGCATAACGGCAATAAATGGCAGTCCCAGCAGGCGAGCAAAATATGCTTCTGAGACAGCAGTGCTTCCCGATGACGACTCTATGATGGGGGTATCTTTGGTGATCCAACCGTTACATAGGGCATAGAGAAACAGAGATCTGGCCAGACGATGCTTTAAGCTGCCTGTCGGGTGGGTACTTTCATCTTTTAGGTAGATGTCGATGCCCGGCAACATAGGCAGATCTAACTTGATGAGATGAGTGTCTGCGCTACGCTGGTAGTCGGCCTCGATTTTAGCGATGGCCTGATTGACCCAATTTTGTTCCATTCTTGCTCCAGAGGTTTTTGAGCGGTTAGTCGTTATAGCTTAACGAAATAAATTATAACGAAAAGGGGAATCGAATAGAAATGCGACCAGGTACATCAGATCTATTATGGCTTACTGTAATCGATGCAATTAGCTTTGGAATTTGATAAAAATTTGATTTTTGAATCAACAGGAAAGGAGAAAATGGTGGAGGGAGAAGGATTCGAACCTTCGAAGGCTGAGCCGTCAGATTTACAGTCTGATCCCTTTGGCCACTCGGGAACCCCTCCACAGATAACGCAGAATCACAATTTAATAAGAAGATAAAGATGGTGGAGGGAGAAGGATTCGAACCTTCGAAGGCTGAGCCGTCAGATTTACAGTCTGATCCCTTTGGCCACTCGGGAACCCCTCCACGAATATCTCTTTATTACATTGTAGGCAAATGGTGGAGGGAGAAGGATTCGAACCTTCGAAGGCTGAGCCGTCAGATTTACAGTCTGATCCCTTTGGCCACTCGGGAACCCCTCCTCAATTGCGGCGGCAATAGTAGTCAGAAACGCCGCCGCTGTAAAGTCCCTATTTGAAATAATTGCTAAAGTTATGTCGCAAGCGGTCGATTAAATAGCAACGAGCTGTTTTATTGATGTTTTTTTATGCGAACTAGTCAGTTGTTAATCAACGAAAATCATTTAGGGTCACGTCTTAATCAGGCGGTGAACGAGCATCGCCGTGGTGAGTTTGGCCTGCTTCTGGCGATGTTGTCGAGCGACGCTAGAGATCTGGCACAGTTTCATCTTGATGGGATGCACTTAGACAGCGAGGCAAAGTTAAAACGTCAATTTGATCTTCCAGAGCCACAAGCGTTAACGAGTGAGTTGCATAAAGGAATTGATTGCGACAATAGCGGCGCATTTCATCAGGCTGGTTTAAGCGGTTTTCATCTGCAACAATATTTGTCTCCTGAACCTTTAGTACACCGTGGTCGTGATCCGCTGGCGATGCAAGAGGTGTTGGCCAATTGTGATCCTATTACGGCTGCGCGTTTTCATGGCGAGCTAACGGTTGATGCGCATCTGCTTGAGTTACCGCATTTTACTGAGCAGATTGTGAAGCAACGTGCGTTAGGTGACATTTTGGCATAGTCTTAAGTGCAGACGACTTGCTTTTGCTATATCGTGCGTTGTCATGTTTAGCATTAAGCATTTTTCCATAATTTAATAGGTAGAAGTCAGCATGAAAAAGATTCAAGAAGGACAATCGGAATTGGTGAACGATACATGTACCGATTGCGGCAGTTACGCCGACATCGGCGCGGTGATCGATGAGTTTGACACTGTACTGACATTAGACCGTCAAGGAGAGAATGCCCAGGCAGAATTACAGAAGCTTGCCGACGCTGCTAAAGCACGTTTTGATGGTGTGGTAAGTGAAATGACGACGCTAGATGATGGTCAGCAACTGACGCTTACGTTTGGCTACAGCGCAGAGAAAATGATTTTTCAGCTAGAACATGGGTTGTAAGAGAATTTGCTGATTTTGGCTTGCTAGTGAGTAACTTGTTCGTGTAATGTTCACAGAATATTCTTATTAAAAATAACAACAATGTTTGTATTTGTGCTGCTCAGGGCAGTTTTTTTACCTCGATAACCTTGTTATCGGCTGTAGGATGTTATGATCAAACGCCAATTTCAGCATTTGCTCGAAATCATAGTCAATTCGACCGAAAAGCAAGAAGGTCAGTTTAAAGAGACGGCCGAGTTAGCTTGTCGTCTCTTAAGTCAATCGCTAGCGGTTGAACGTGTTGGCGTATGTTTATTTGATGTCGATAACGACACCACACAACTCATCGCGCAAGGCGATCAAAGTCTATCTGCCCTACGTCCTGTCCCCAGTCACTGCACTGCCTATCTCAATGAATTAAAGCTGCGTCGCATCATAGATGTCGTCGATGTCAATCGCGACAGCCGCGTCGATGAACTTAACCGCTATTTCTTCGATAATGAATTGGTTTCTCATCTTGATGTGGCTATTCGTATCAATGGCCATTTAGAGGGCGTTCTGTTTCTTGAGTCTAGTACTGCTCACCATTGGCAAGACAGTCAAATCCATGTCGCTTCACAAGTGGCTGATCAACTCGCCTTGACCCTAGCGACTCAAAGAGCCTACGAGACTGATGAACGCCTCAGTCTTTTTGTTAAGGCGATTGAACAGTCTGAACAGATCAGCATGGTGGTTAATCTTGCCACTAATAAAATTGAATATGTTAATGAAGCCTATCAATCTATTTCGGGTGAGCTGAAACAACAGATATTGGGCAAGCCAATATCCTCGCTGGACTTCTTTAAGCAATCACCGACTCAAGCTGAGACGGTATTAGCCCAAGTAAAACAGGGGAAGATCACTAAAGGTAACACTCAGTTGGTTCGTCGTGATGGTGAAAGCTATTGGTTGCGTTATCGGGTACGCCCCTTTACCACGCCCAGAGGCAATCACTATGCCTTGGTAACTGCCGAAGATTGTACAGAAGAGCTACAACAACAAAATGAGCTCGAACGCTTGGCCTGGCGATGTGCTTTAACCGGTCTTTATAATCGTAGTTATTTCAATAGAGCACTGGAAAGAGTCCAACACGGCCATCTGATGCTGATCGATCTTAGGGGATTTAAGCGGTTTAACGATACCTATGGTCACAAAAAAGGCGACAGTTTGCTGATAGAGATCGGTAGACGAATCAAACACTTCGGTAGTGTGAAAAAGGCTGAACTCATGGCAAGGGTAGGCAGCGATGAGTTTGCTTTGGTGGTCGAGGGCATTGAAGACGAGCAGAGTCTTGATTACGCCATCAAGCGCCTTTATCACCAACTTAGCTTACCGGTACAGGTTGGGGTAGAGTCTTTTGAGGCTAAACCTGCGTTGTCCGTGGTTGACATAGATGCCTTAGAGGCGGGTTTCTCGGCGCTTACTTGCGCCGATATTGCCGTACAGTACGCGAAGAAGAAACAGGGCAACGCAGTACAGATCTTTAATCACGCCTTGCTCAACACCTTCAAAGAAGACGCCCAAATTGAGCGAGAACTTCAAGCAGCTCTTAAAAATAGAGAGTTTGAACTTTATTATCAACCTCTTAAAGATCTTGGTCGTCAAGCTTATATAGGTGCAGAGGCCTTGATCCGCTGGCATCATCCCAAGAAAGGGGTGTTGTATCCTGGTGCTTTTATCGATATTGCCGAGCAAACGGGAATGATCGCTGCGATAGGCGAATGGGTGCTCGAAGCCGCCTGCCGTCAACTTAACCTATGGCAGCATCACAACATTAATATTTCAATGCACGTTAATGTTTCCGCTCGACAGTTTTTCAGCACTCAACTCTATGATCAGGTGTGGGAGTTGGTGACACGTTATCGCATTCGACCCAACAGCTTGATCCTGGAGATCACCGAAACAGAATTAATGGACGATGTCGTGTACGCCACTCATCTGTGCAAAGAATTGGCAGAGCTTGGGGTTGGCTTGGCTATCGATGATTTTGGGACGGGTTATAGCTCTATGCGCTACCTTAAACAGTTCCCGATCTCTAAGTTGAAGATAGATAGATCTTTTATTTCAGATTTGAGTGTGAGCCGTGAAAGTCGTGAAATCGTTAGTGCCATCATAGCCATGGCTAAAGCATTAAATATTTCACTCACCGCTGAAGGGGTTGAGACGGCGGAGCAGGAAACCTTCTTGTCGGCGTTAAGTTGTCATCAAGCCCAAGGATTCCTCTACAGTCCGGCGCTAAGAGAAGCTGAGTTCAGTCAATTTTTGAAACGTAACGCTGCGACTGAGTACCACTAGGGCTTAATAGGCGCCAAAGCGTTTTTAACCTCGGCAACACTGCTTAAACTTTTTACCACTATTGCAGATACAAGGGTCATTACGTCCCGGGTATATGGGGGCGAATTGCTTTCCTTGGGTGTACCACCAACGTCCCGACTGTTTGACAAAAGAGGAGCGTTCGTGAATGGCATCTATACCTTCCTCGGTTTGATACCAGGCTTGAAACTCTACTAGACCACTGTCTTGTTCAACACGACTTTTAGCCACGCTCAACCCCAACCATTTTGTATGATTATCCTCATCTAAGATCTGCACACTTAAACCATTAAGGTGATCGGGATGGTGAGTGTCGATCAGGTACTGATGCTGTTTTAACACAAAAGCGCTATAGCGACTGCGCATCAGGCTTTCTGGATCGGGTACTAATTGACCTTGGTGGTATGGCAAACAGCATTCTTGATAGCTTAAAAAGCGTTCAGTCAGTTTCCTGCCGCAAGGACAAGGGAGTGAAGGATCAATCATGTTTGCTGTCTTGCTCGGTTAAAGTCGAAAATTGGCGACCATAGTAGAGGTTTGGCAAAGGCTTGGCACTGTAATAGAAAGAGGGCTCTGAACGATTGTTGGTATCAACGGTAAGATACCATTTGCCATCTTCTTTTTTCTTAGAAACGATCACGAACTTACCGGCAAACTCGCTGACTGGCTCTTCGGTCTCTTTGGGCGGGTAGAAACGGATCAAATAATAGCCGACATCCGTGGCCTGCTCTTGTGCTAACTGCCGTTCGATAACGCGAAAATCCACCTCGATATGAGCGTTCTTATGCTTAATTTTACCGAAGAATCGCTTGTACAGGGCTATGATGTTATCTCGCCCCATGGTGATCTCTTTATTTTGTTGTTCAGGAATATAGCAAGCATTTTCGGCGTAGATATCTTGGATCACCTCGACATCGAGCTGTTCAAAAGCCATGCTGAACTGCTTATAAAAGTGATTTAACGCGTCGTTGTCGTTATTTTGGGCGAGAGTGTTGAAATTGATAACACACAGACCAACGACAAGGACAAATTTGAGGAGTTTCATTTAGCTACACGCTTCTGCTAATACTAGGCTCACTATAATCTAAGCCCTAATGATGCGAAAGTTTTAGTTCTTAACAAATTGTGTATCTACTACTCAATGCTTTTTTTTTCAACATAAAGCGTCAGTTAGCTGCTTTAAATGTGTATTGGTCTTGATGTAAAAGATCTTGTAGCCGCGAGTTTTCGGCATAAACAGAGGCTAAATTTGAAGCATTCAGAATCTGTAAGTGCTGTCTGGCTTGAGTTTTGGAATCAGTATACGGATACTTTCTGATGTAATAGCGTATGTGAGAGTCAACTGGGCACTGGTCACATAGATGAAGTGGGGGAATAGGGTATGAGTGAAGATGATAGCGCACTTTTTCTCGCTTCGATGCAAGGGGTTAAGCCATTAAAGTCGAGCCAAGTAGCGACGCTGCATGGTGCAAATAATCAGCACAGCGATCAACTACGCCATCAGGCGGCACAGCGCCGTTTGGCCTTAGATAAGTTGTCGCTCGATCTGGCTGAGATCACGCCCATCGCGCCGGATGCCGTCGTAAGCGTTAAAAAGGAAGGCGTCCAGGGCCAGGTGTTTAAGTTATTTCGCCAGGGTAAATATGAGGTGCAGGCCGACCTAGACCTTAAAGGGATAGCTCTGCCTAGAGCACGCGAACTCTTGTATGATTTTGTGGTGAATAGCCAACAGGCAGGGTTTCGTAACCTCATAGTGATCCATGGTACTGGTGTGAATAACCAGCCATTTCCGGCGAAACTCAAGTCTTGTGTTACTGCCTGGCTTGAAGAGATCAAAGGGGTGCAGGCTTTTCATTCAGCGCCTAAAATCTGGGGCGGTGCTGGGGCCATGATGGTGATGTTGGCCAAATCTAGTCAAGATAAGCTAGAAACGGCCGAGCAGCATCAAAAAGGTCAACATAGATGGGCTTGATGGCATAAAAAAATCACCTTAAAAAAGGTGATTTTTTTATTGTACAGGGACTAATTAAGCCCCTTGCGGGGCTATTCTTTTTGAGGCTAGCAGGAATGGCTTACCAACCACACTGACGATTCGCCTGTTTATTTTGCTCATCTAGCCAAACTTTCAGTGGCGCAAAGTAGTCCAGCACCGCCGAGGCATCCATCTCCTGTTTGCCGGTGACCACTTCAAGCGCTTCTGGCCAAGGCTTACTTTGACCCATCTCTAACATGGCATTAAGTTTCGCGCCGGCTTCCTTGTTGCCGTAGATGCTGCAACGATGCACTGGCCCCTTATCGCCCGCGATATCACACAGCGCCTTATGGAACTGGAACTGTAGTATGTGAGCCAGGAAGTAGCGAGTATAAGGTACGTTACCGGGAACATGGTATTTGGCGCCGGGATCGAAGTCCGCTTCGCTGCGCACCACTGGCGCTTTCACACCTTGATACTTTTCTCTTAATTGCCACCAGGCCTGGTTATATTGAGCCGGGGTGATCTCACCACTGAACACCTTCCAGCGCCATTGGTCGATCATCAGGCCAAAGGGTAAGAAGGCAACCTTGTCTAGTGCCTGCTTTAGCAATAGACCAATATCTTTAGACGCATCGGGTACCTCATCGAGCAGGCCAATTTGCTTGAGATAATTTGGTGTGATCGACAGCGCGACTGTGTCACCAATGGCTTCATGGAAGCCGTCGTTAGCGCTGTTTTTAAAGATGAAAGGTTGGTCTTTATAAGCACGTTGGTAGAAGTTATGACCCAGCTCATGATGGATCACGGTAAAGTCTTCAGCGGTTTTCTGAATACACATCTTAATGCGGATATCATCCAGGTTATCCAGATCCCACGCCGAGGCATGACAAACAACATCGCGATCTTTAGGTTGTACGAAGAGTGAACGGCTCCAGAAAGTATCTGGTAGCGGCTCGAAACCTAAGGATGTGAAAAAGCCTTCAGCCTGTTTAACCATCTTATGTTCATCATAACCCTGCTTAGCAAGCAGTTCGGTGACATCATAACCAGGATCGGCATTTTCAGGCGCGACAAGATCGTAAATGTTACCCCATTGCTGGGCCCACATATTACCTAAGAGGTGGGCAGGGATTGGACCTTGCTCCGGCGCAACTTCGTCACCATACTGCTCGTTGAGCTCGCCCCTGACATAGCAGTGTAGGGATTCATATAATGGTGATACCTGACCCCAGAGTCGGTCGAGTTCGTCTGAGAAGGCATCTGGCTGCATGTCATACTGGCTGCGCCAAAGTTCAGATAGGTTAGCGTAGCCAAGATCTTTTGCGCCCTCGTTAGCCAGTTCAACTTCACGTTCAAACAGCGGGCGCATAGGTTTGGCGATAGCTCGCCATCCTTGCCATATCGCCTCGAGTTCTTGGGGATTGCGTGAACTGGCCATAATGCCTGAGAGCTCTGGTTGCGTTAGGCAGCGACCGTCTTCTAGGCAATATTTGCCCTTACCGTAAAGGCCATTCAGCTCGGCGCTGATGTTTGCCAGTTCCGCATTCTTTTTCGGGTCTAATGGTGCGGGTAAAACTAACGCGCTACGTAAGATGTTGAGTTTACGTTTATCGGTATCATCGAGTGGCAGTTGAGTGTAGTTAGCCGCTTGAGTGGCTAGTTGTACCGACAGCGCGGTTTGGCGCTCACCCACAGAGGCCGCAAGGGCTGCTGTGTCTTCGGTGATAAAATTACTGTAGATCCACTCGGCGCGATTTTGTTCAATGGAGAGCGCGGCGAGTTCTGACTCGGCTTTAGCGATAAATGTTTTAGCGTCTTCGATGCTGGCCACAGGGTTAGTGGCATTATCTGTGCTGACTTGCTGTGGCTTAGTTTGTTTCGTATTAGCATCACTTTCACAGCCGCTTGCGCCGAGAGTCAACGCAATGACCATGGCAAGTGGGGTCAATTGGGCACGAATGGGGATCATAAGAGCTTCCTTTGTTATTTTTGTGTGGCATAGTTTACTCAATCTCGCCAAAGTTTACAGTCTATTAACTGCTGTCACTTCGTTTTACCCAATTAAGTACCTGGTTTACTTCACCTGCAGGAGAATTACATTTGACAACACCCGTACCAGTGTTTAATTTAAACAAACGTTTAAATCAGAGTTTGTAGGTCACGGAATGGCAAATCGATCCGACACAAAAACAAGAATACTGGATGCAGCAGAAAAGTTATTTGCCGAGCGCGGCTTTTCAGAAACCTCTTTGCGTCTTATCACTAGTAAGGCAGAGGTAAACCTTGCATCGGTTAACTATCATTTTGGTTCTAAAAAAGAGCTGATCCGCGCAGTATTGGCCCGCTATTTAGATAGGTTCATGCCTGACGCGTCAAAAGAGTTAGTGCAATTAAAACAAGACAGAGAGCCTAGCCTTAATGAGATCTTCTCATCTCTTGTTAAGCCACTTCTTGAGCTCAACAAGTTTAAAAGTGATGGTACTCGTACTTTCTTACAACTCTTGGGGCGCGGCTATATTGAAAGCCAGGGGCACCTGAGATGGTTCATCACCACACATTATGGTGAACATCTCAGTGAATTTGTTAAAGCCGTTGCTGAGAGCGCGCCACATATTCCCCCCGCCGAGATGTTTTGGCGATTACACTTTACCTTAGGCACAGTGGTATTCACTATGGCCTCAGCCGATGCGCTGACCGAAATCGCCGAAGCCGATTTTAATGAGCATAATGATATTGAAGCTGTGATCCGTAAGGTGATCCCATATTTGGCTGCCGGTGTGGCAGTGCCTGTAACCACCGACTAGGGGGCTGTATGACACTCTTTATCTTGGCACTATTGGTGATAATAGTGCTTTTCGGCGTTAAAAATATACGCATGCAGTTTATCACTCGGCCTGTGTTTGCTTTCTTTAAGAAGGTGTTGCCTCCTTTGTCTGACACAGAGAAAGAGGCGATGGAAGCTGGCGATGTGTGGTGGGAAGCTGAGCTCTTCAGGGGCAAGCCAAACTGGGATACCTTGCATAGCTACGGTCGTCCTCAATTGACTGAAGAGGAAAAGGCGTTTATCGATGAGCAGGTGATGACTGCCCTGACGATGATCGACGACTTTAACATAGTTCAGGAACGTAAAGATCTACCGCCTGAACTCTGGGACTACTTCAAGAAAGAGGGCTTTTTCGCCCTGATCATTCCTAAAGAATATGGTGGTAAGGCTTTCTCTGCTTACGCCAACTCAACCATTGTCAGTAAGCTGGCCAGTCGTAGCGTTAGCGCTGCGGTGAGCGTCATGGTGCCAAACTCTCTTGGTCCTGGCGAGTTACTGACCCATTACGGCACCAAAGAGCAGCGTGATTATTGGTTGCCACGCTTGGCGAGCGGAGAAGCTGTGCCTTGTTTTGCACTGACAGGTCCTGAGGCGGGCTCTGATGCCGGCGCCATACCTGATGAAGGTATAGTGTGCCGCGAAAAGTTCCAAGGTGAAGAGGTGTTAGGCCTCAAGTTAACCTGGGATAAGCGCTATATTACTCTGGCGCCTGTTGCCACAGTACTGGGGTTAGCTTTTCAGATGCGAGATCCCGAAGGCCTGTTAGGTGACAAGGTCGACCTTGGCATTACCTGCGCGTTAATTCCAACGGATCATCCAGGTGTCGAAATCGGTAGTCGTCATAATCCGCTCAATATGGGCTTTATGAATGGGACGACCCGTGGCCAAGACGTGTTTATTCCGCTCGATTGGATCATTGGTGGCCCTCAATATGCGGGGCGCGGCTGGCGTATGCTGGTTGAGTGCCTGTCTGCCGGTCGTGGGATATCACTGCCAGCACTGGCGACTGCTTCTGGCCATGTGGCGACTAAGACAACCACTGCTTATAGCGCTGTACGTCATCAGTTTGGTTTGGCCATTGGCCAATTTGAAGGGGTGCAAGAAGCGCTTGCACGTATCATTGCGAACACCTACCAATTAGAGGCTGCGCGGAGATTAACAACAACGGGTATCGATCTTAAGGTGAAGCCCTCTGTCGTGACCGCTATTGCCAAATATCATATGACTGAGATGGGCCGTGATGTACTTAACGATGCCATGGATATTCAGTCAGGCAAGGGGATCCAACTGGGGCCTAAGAACTACCTGGGCCATGGATATATGGCTACACCTATCTCGATTACTGTTGAAGGGGCCAATATTCTCACCCGTAGCCTGATGATATTTGGTCAGGGCGCCACCCGCTGTCACCCTTATGTCCTGGCGGAGATGGAAGCGGCGGCGATGGAAGATATGGGTGATGCTTTAGAGCGTTTCGATAACCTGCTGTTGGGTCATATCGGCTACGCCAGTCGAAATGCCTTAAGTTCACTATGGAGCGCCTTAACCGCCAGTCGCTTCAATAGCGCGCCAGTCTCTGGTGAGACTAAACAATACTATAAAGATATGACTCGCCTGTCTGCTGCGCTGGCCTTTGTGACTGACTTGTCTATGTTGGTCATGGGCGGCGATCTCAAACGCAAAGAGATGCTTTCAGCAAGGCTAGGGGATGTGTTGAGTGAGCTTTATCTTGGCTCAGCCACCCTCAAGTTGTTTGAGGATAATGGCCGCCAGCAAGACGATCTGCCGACAGTGCATTATGTGATGCAGTTGAGGTTGCACAGAGCTGCCAAGGCACTCTATGGCGCATTACGTAATTTCCCTAATCGACCGCTGGCCTACATTATGCGCGCCTTGGTGTTCCCTCTGGGTAACCATTTTAATGGGCCAGACGACAAGCTAACGGTAGATGTCTGCCAAAGCATGCTCAGACCCGGCCCTGGTCGTGACAGACTGACTCATCTGTGTCCCGATTTTGAGGGAGACAAGGGCGGAATTGCTGAGGTAGAGCAGGCGTTTATGGCTCAGTACAAGGTTAAGCCTCTGTTGAAGAAACTGCGCTTAGCGCAAAAAGAGGGCAAGCTGGATCGTCAGCTAGTACCTGAACGTCTTTATGCCCAGGCGCTGGAGTCGAAGATCATCTCAAGTGACGAGCATGAGGCTTTACTTAACGCCGATAAACTACGTCAAGTTGCTATCGCCGTAGATGAGTTTGAAAGTCTCTAAGGGTGATCAAATATTTGAGGCATAAAAAAAGGTACGCAATGCGTACCTTTTTTATTTGTCACAAGTTATGCGACGATCAGTATCTTACAGGTATTGGTGCCGCCGATGGTTTCCATTGCATCGCCTTTGGTCATCAGTACCAAATCACCCGATGCTAGATAACCCGCTTCAGTTAGCGATTCTAATGCTTTCTTAGCGAGTTCATCAGCGCCATAAGCAGTAGAGTCAAAATATACAGGTTGAACACCGCGGTACAATGCCATTTTAGCCAGGGTGACTTCATGACGTGACAGCGCCAAGATAGGCAGTGCTGAGCTGATACGAGACATTAGCTGTGGCGTTGCACCAGACTCTGTCAGGGCAACAATTGCCTTAACGCCTTCCATGTGGTTCGCGGCATACATAGTTGATAGCGCGATAGTCTCTTCAACAGAGGTAAAGCGCTCGTCCATACGGTGCTTAGACACCTGCACACTTGGATGAGCCTCGGCGCCTAAACAGACGTTAGCCATCGCCTTAACGGTTTCCTCAGGGAAATCGCCAGCGGCGGTTTCTGCCGATAGCATGACCGCATCTGTGCCATCAAGCACGGCATTGGCGACGTCCATCACCTCTGCACGAGTCGGCATAGGACTAGAGATCATCGACTCCATCATTTGAGTGGCGGTGATCACGCTCTTGTTAAGCTGACGTGAACGGCTGATAAGCTTCTTCTGTACAGCGACGAGTGCCGCATCACCGATCTCTACACCTAAGTCACCACGAGCAACCATGACGGCGTCTGAAGCCAAGATCACATCGTCCATCGCTTCATCGGAGACGACTGCTTCAGCGCGTTCGACTTTAGAAACGATCAATGCATTACTACCAGCCTTTTGAGCCAGTTCTCGTGCATAGTTAAGATCGGCACCGCTACGAGGGAAAGAGACAGCCAAGTAATCCACTTTAATGGCTGCTGCCGTGACGATATCTCGTTTATCTTTTTCAGTCAGTGCCGCCGCAGACAGGCCGCCACCTTTCTTATTGATCCCTTTATTATTAGATAGGGGACCAGCCACAGTCACTGTGGTGTGAACCTTATTACCTTCGACCTTTTCAACTTTAAGCTGAACACGGCCATCATCGAGCATTAGAATGTCGCCAATGCTGACATCTTGTGGTAACTCTTTGTAGTCGATCCCCACTTGGTTTTCGTCACCTTGGCCTTTTTCTAAGTCGGCATCCAGAACAAATGCCTGACCTAAATTCAGTTGCACCTTCTTATTATCTTTGAAGGTAGACACGCGGATTTTAGGGCCTTGTAGATCACCAAGAATCGCGACATGAACACCCAGTTCTTTAGCGATATTGCGCACATCGGTCGCGCGCTTGAGGTGATCTTCTGGTGAACCATGTGAGAAGTTTAGACGAACAACATTTGCACCAGCTTTGATGATACGACGTAGATTGTCGTCACGATCGGTTGCTGGACCCAGAGTCGTTACAATTTTGGTTCTGCGGAACATGAGATACTCCGTTAAGTTTTAAATAATCTTACTCTATATTAACAGACAAAATGGAGTTTTGTAGGAAAATTACAGACAAAATGATCTATCTCAAATTATTAATTTTGTGAACTGCTCCGATTAAAAGTGAAAAAAAGGCGGCCCTTGTGTTATTGGCCGCCTAATATCCTTTCAAAACTGGACTATAGTGTCGATTCTTTATCGATACGAGACTCTTTTAGCACCTCTTTGACTCGCTTCAAACTCTCTCTGAATCGAGGGCCGCGGCGTAGGGTAAAGCCTGTCGCCAATACGTCTACAATAACCAATTGCGCCAAACGTGAAGCCATAGGCAGATACATGTCGGTATCTTCAGGCACTTCCATGGTCACAGGCAGGGTAACCTCGCTGCTCAGGGGAGAGTTACGCGAGGTGATAGCAATAACGGCAGCGCCGTTCTCACGGGCCAATCGGGCGATATCGATAAGCGATTTGGTTCGGCCGGTATGGCTTATTAAGACGACTACATCACCCTCACTGCTGTTGATACAACTCATGCGCTGCATTAAGACATCATCGAAACAGATAACTGGCACATTGAAACGGAAAAACTTGTTTTGAGCATCATGGGCTACCGATGCTGATGCGCCAAGACCGAAGAAGGAGATTTTTTTCGCTTGTGTCAGGATATCAACCGCTTTATTGATGGCCGCTGTGTCCATGCTTTGTCGAGCGGTATCCAGCGCCGCCATTGAAGATTCAAAGATCTTGGTGGTATAGGAATCTGGGCTGTCATCTTCTTCTACGTGACGGCTAACATAAGGTGTACCGTTAGCGAGGCTCTGTGCTAGGTGCAGCTTGAAATCGGGAAAACCTTTAGTATCTAGCCGGCGACAGAAACGGTTAACGGTTGGTTCACTCACGTCGGCCATTTTTGCCAAGGTTGCGATACTGGAATGAATTGCGGTTTGTGGCGACGCCAAGATCACCTCAGCCACTTTACGTTCTGACTTACTGAAATGGGTTAGGTTTTTCTGAACCTTTTCTAGGGTATTCATATGCGTACATCCACTGGATTGTAATGTAATTATATTTATTCTTTTATGTCATTATAGAAACAAACAAAAAGTGCTAAAGTTTGGATTATGTGACGAATTATGATCTAACTACAGAGCAAACTTTCTACTATATATAGTAATTTAATCACGAAAAGCATATCAGATTTTGATGTCTTGTTGCTAGTTTACTGATAGGTCATTTTTTGCAAAATTTAGATGCAATTAACAAATTCTGTTGTTATATTACAACAAACATGTGAGCTTCTCATCGAAACGATGGGACACAGTGACATAGGAGATTTTTAAGCTATGGGCATGACATCACCGGAAGCCAAAGCTTGTGATTTTGTATTGTTCGGCACTAAAGGCGACCTTGCCAGACGTAAGCTACTGCCTTCGCTCTACCAATTGGATAAAGCCGGTCTGCTTAATGAAGAGACTAAGATAGTTGGGGTAGCTAAAGATGCATTCTCTCATGAAGAGTATCAAGAGCTAGTCATTACAGCATTAAAAAGCTTTGTTAAAGAAGCCTTGTGTGACGAGACCCTGACGCGATTTCTCAGCCGCTGTGTCTATATAGGTACCAACTTCACAGAAACTGAGGGTTATAGCGCTTTCCATGAGGTACTGGATCCTAAGAAGCGCGTCATGGTGAACTATTTTGCCACACCGCCAGCCATCTTCGGTGACATCTGTCGTTGCCTTCACGAACAAAATCTTATTTTTCCTGATACACGTGTCGTTCTCGAGAAGCCAATCGGCTCAGATCTCGCCTCCTCAAAAGTTATCAACGATCAAGTCAGTGCCTACTTCAACGAAAATCAAGTTTATCGTATCGACCATTACTTAGGTAAAGAGACTGTACAAAACCTGATCGCGCTGCGTTTCGCCAATTCGCTGTTTGCCTCTAAGTGGGATAACCGCACCATAGACCATGTGCAGATCACTGTCGCTGAAGAGGTGGGTATTGAAGGGCGTTGGGGCTATTTCGATAAAGCCGGTCAGATGCGTGACATGATTCAAAACCACCTATTGCAGGTACTGACGCTGGTCGCCATGGATCCACCGGTTAACCTAGATGCTGATAGCATTCGTGATGAAAAGGTTAAGGTGCTTAAGTCACTGCGTAAGATAGACGCCGATAATATTTATGAAAACACTGTGCGCGGACAGTATTCTGCCGGCTTCTTAAAAGGAGCGCCAGTACCGGGCTACCTTGAAGAAGAGGGCGCTAATACTCAGTCACACGCCGAAACTTTTGTGGCATTACGTGTCGATATCGATAACTGGCGTTGGGCCGGTGTGCCTTTCTACTTACGTAGTGGCAAACGTATGCCGACTAAGAGTTCTGAGATCGTGGTCTATTTCAAGAACCCACCTCACAACTTGTACCGCTCAAGCTACCGCAACTTGCCACCTAATAAACTGACTATTCGTCTGCAGCCTCACGAAGGCGTTGAGATCCAGATGATGAACAAGGTGCCTGGACTGGAGCAGAAGCAGCGTCTGCAAACCACTAAGCTGGATTTGAGCTTCTCTGACACCTTTAAGAATGACCGTATTGCCGATGCCTATGAGCGTCTGTTGTTAGAGGCCATGTTGGGTAATCAGGCGCTTTTCGTACGCCGTGATGAAGTCGAGCAAGCGTGGACCTGGGTCGACGGTATCATTCAAGCTTGGGAAGAGAGCAACGAGAAGCCGAAACCTTACCCTGCGGGTAGTTGGGGCCCAGTGGCTTCAGTTGCATTGATAGCCAAAGACGGCCGCTCTTGGGACGAATAAGGACTGATTAAGATGATTAAAGAATCCGTATTCAAATCTTTTGATAGCAAAGCCAGCCTTGAAGCGCAGTTGGCATCTCGTATCGCCGATCAATTGCAGGCAGCAATCGATGCGCGGGGCAAGGCGAGCTTGGTGGTGTCTGGTGGTTCGACGCCGCTAGCACTGTTTAAATTGCTCAGCCAAAAGGCGATCGAATGGAACGATGTCTACATTACCCTGGCCGATGAGCGCTGGGTTGATACCGAACATAGCGATTCTAATGAGCGCTTGGTTCGTCAACATCTGCTGCAAAACCGCGCCGCTGGCGCAAAGTTTCGTGGTTTAAAAAATATGTTTGCCACCGCCGAAACAGGTGTGGATATGGCCATTGAGCAATTGGCTAACTTTCCTAAACCGTTCGACGTAGTGGTATTAGGCATGGGCAACGACGGCCACACCTGTTCATGGTTTCCCTGTTCAAAAGAGATAGAACAGGCGCTGACCACAGAGGCGCTTTGCCTGGCCGTGAATCCTGGCGAGGCGCCACACGGACGCATGACCATCTCCAAGCAGGGGATTTTAGCCTCACGTCAGATCTATTTACACATTGTTGGTGAACAGAAGCTCGCCGTTTACCGACAAGCGCTCGAAAATGAAGACGCCAAAGCGATGCCGATACGTGCAGTGTTGGCGCAGCACAAGACCCCGGTCGATGTTTATTGGAGCGCTTAAGGAGCGATTATGCATTCAGTAGTACAGTCAGTAACCGACAGAATTATTGCCAGAAGCCAAGCTACAAGAGCAAAGTATCTTGAGGCGCTCAATGAAGCGAAAGCCAATGGCGTTCACCGTAGCAGTCTTAGCTGCGGTAACCTGGCGCACGGTTTTGCGGCGTGTAGTCCGGCCGATAAAAATGCCATCAAGGCATTTAATAAAGCCAATATCGGTATTGTGACCGCTTTTAACGATATGTTATCGGCGCATCAGCCTTACGAAAATTACCCCGAGTTACTTAAAGCCGCTTGTCATGAGGTCGGTAGTGTTGCTCAGGTTGCGGCAGGCGTGCCAGCCATGTGCGATGGCGTCACCCAAGGTCAACCCGGCATGGAGCTCAGTTTGCTTAGCCGTGAGGTGATCGCTATGTCAACGGCGGTGGGCTTGTCTCACAACATGTTTGACGGCGCATTACTGCTGGGGATCTGTGACAAGATTGTTCCGGGTTTGTTGATCGGAGCCTTGAGCTTTGGGCATCTGCCGATGTTGTTTGTGCCGGCAGGTCCGATGAAATCGGGGATCCCTAATAAGGAGAAGGCGCGCGTACGTCAGAAGTTTGCTCAAGGTCAGGTTGATCGCGCGGCGCTGCTGGATGCCGAGTCCAAGTCTTATCACAGTGCTGGTACTTGTACTTTCTATGGTACGGCAAACAGTAACCAGTTGATGCTGGAAGTGATGGGATTACAGCTGCCAGGTTCCTCTTTTGTGAATCCGGACGACCCTCTGCGCGAAGCGCTAAATAAGATGGCTGCCAAACAAGTTTGTCGTCTGACAGAGATGGGCACTCAATACACGCCAATCGGTGAAGTCGTTAACGAGAAGTCTATAGTGAACGGCATAGTCGCTTTGTTAGCGACAGGTGGTTCAACCAACCTCACCATGCATATCGTCGCGGCAGCGCGAGCGGCCGGTATTATCGTCAACTGGGATGATTTCTCAGAGCTTTCTGATGCTGTGCCCTTACTAGCTCGCGTCTATCCAAACGGCCATGCCGATATCAACCACTTCCATGCCGCTGGCGGAATGGCTTATTTGGTCAAAGAACTACTCGATGCCGGTTTGCTCCATGAAAATGTGATGACAGTGGCGGGCTTTGGTCTGCGCCGTTACACCCAGGAGCCGCGTCTTATCGATAATGAGCTCGTGTGGGTAGATGGGCCAACCGAATCACTCGATAAAGAGGTGTTGACGGCGGTGAATACACCGTTCCAGGCTAATGGTGGTCTTAAGCTGCTGAAAGGTAATCTGGGACGCGCCGTTATTAAAGTGTCAGCGGTTGCCGAGCAGCATAGAGTTGTCGAAGCGCCAGCTGTGGTGATCGACGATCAGAATAAACTTGAAGCCATGTTTAAGGCTGGTGAGTTGGATAGAGACTGCGTCGTCGTGGTCAAAGGGCAGGGACCGAAGGCGATAGGCATGCCTGAACTGCATAAGTTAACGCCTATCTTAGGTTCGCTGCAGGATAAAGGCTTTAAGGTCGCGCTGCTGACAGACGGTCGTATGTCGGGTGCCTCAGGAAAAGTGCCTGCAGCTATTCATCTCACACCTGAGGCATTAGATGGTGGTCTGATCGCCAAGGTCGCAAATGGTGACCTTATTCGTGTCGACGCAAATAGCGGCGAAGTGAGCTTACTGGTGGATGAAGCCGTGTTAGCTTCGCGGGTTGCCGAGAAGGTCGACCTGCGCAGTACGAGTTATGGTATGGGACGTGAGTTGTTCTCTGCGTTACGCTCAAATTTAAGTAGTCCGGAAACGGGTGCACGTTGCACTACGACCATAGACGAAAACTATTAATCACTGAGGAAGGCTTTAGCAATGGCTGAGAATAACTGGTCAATTCAACCACAAGATATTTTTAAACGTAGCCCGATCGTTCCCGTCATGGTGATTAATAAGATTGAGGATGCTGTACCACTCGCCAGGGCGCTGGTTGAAGGGGGCATCAGTGTATTAGAGGTCACCCTACGTACACCTTGCGCCTTGGAGGCTATTACTAAAATCGCCAAAGAGGTACCCGAGGCACTGGTGGGTGCTGGGACCATTCTTAATGAAGAGCAGTTGCAACAGGCCGTTGATGCAGGCGCTCAGTTTGTGATCACCCCTGGTGCGACCCCTGAGCTACTAAAGGCCGCGATGAAGGGCACTGTCCCACTGATCCCTGGCGTGGCAAGTATCTCTGAGGTGATGACAGGTATGGCCCTTGGTTATACCAATTTTAAGTTCTTTCCTGCAGAAGCCTCTGGTGGCGTTAATGCGCTTAAAGCCTTCTCTGGCCCCTTGGCTAACATACGTTTTTGCCCAACGGGAGGCATTACGCCAAGCAGTTACAAAGATTATTTGGCACTTAAAAATGTCGACTGTATTGGCGGTAGCTGGATAGCCCCAACAGATGCGATGGAGCAGGGGGATTGGGCGCGGATCACACAGCTGTGCAAAGATGCCATTAACGGGCTTTAGTCCTGTGTAAATTTAAAAACCTCTGCCATGGCAGAGGTTTTTTTATGGCTTGCATTTAGCGGAGGGATTCGCTTTCACTGAGTATTTTACTTGGCTTCACTATATTGATAGTCACCTATGGCTTGCCATACCCGGTATCTTAGCTGGGCGCCTGCAGGGAGATAGAAAACCTTAGGCAGACGGCTGTCGTACTCAAGGTTAAGCTTTTGCGGCAGCGTCAGAAAGGCAGTTTTCTTTGCCTTGTCAAAACAAGCCATCATGGTGCTTGGTCCCTGAACAATAGTGTCTACTTGGTAGTAGTTATAGCCCCAGCCCTGAACTGTATGTTGTGAGATCTTACCCTTAAGGCTGTGTTTATTACAGTCGACTTGCTCACTACGGCCAATGGCGATTTCGATACGATAGTCCGTCTCATTTTCCAATTTGGGTAGCGTCAAAATATGTTGTACCAGCCCATTGTCAGGCGCTGGAAACATCTTGCTGGTTTCATGCACCTGATAATCGGCTGCTGTGTAGCTTACTGCCTGAGGGCTTGCAAGGTGTGCTGGTTTTACCGGACTGGTGGCTTGGGCTGATATTGTAGTAAAGGCCAGTCCCAGTCCAATTAAAAGTGTGCGTGCTGCCTGTGGGTAGCGGTTTAGACTCAGATTCATGAAAGCTCCTAGCGTTAAAGTAAATTCAGATATCCGGTATAAACGCTAGCATAAGGGAAAAGGGTTAAAAGCAAATAAATATTTTTAATGTATTGTTTTAAGTCGATTTTAAGGATCTATGTGACGAGGTCGATAGATTTAGATTTCGGGTACGTCATATCAGTTTACTTTGAAAATCAAACTAGTTAAGCTTTTGAAAGTTTGAAAATCAAAATAAATGACGAAGGCAGCCTATAACACTAAGGGCCGAGTCGCTAGTTGATCGAAAAGACAAATTTAGTTTTTTCGATCATGAATAACGATCACTTATTTACAATAATAGAGAACTACTTATGTCCGATGTTAAGGATCATCTTGCCCCTTGGCAGCACTCACATCAATTCGCTAACTTAAACACTGATGGCGAGCGTAATACCCGTTACGTGTTGTTGCTAACGCTGTTTACCATGATAGCCGAGATAGCTGCCGGCACCTTATATGGTTCTATGGCCTTGCTGGCTGATGGTTGGCATATGGGTACTCATGCTGCAGCCTTCCTAATTACCCTGTTTGCTTACCATTACGCTAAAAAGCACGCTAATAATCCAAAATTTGCGTTTGGTACCGGTAAAGTCAGCGTGCTTGGGGGATTTACCAGTGCTGTTGCCCTGGGATTAGTGGCTTTGCTCATGGTCGTTGAGTCGGTAAATCGCTTGTTTAACCCCGAGCAGATCCATTTTAACGAAGCTATTTTTGTGGCTGTTATCGGTTTAACGGTTAACGTCATATCGGTATTTTTGCTTAAAGATCATCATAGCCATGACCACCATCATGGGCACCATCATCACGGACACGGACATCATCACGGGCATACACACAGTCATAAACACGATAAACACGATAAACACCATGAGCATGGCCATCACCACGACCACCAGCATGAAGAAAAGGGTCACCATGATCATAATTTGCGTGCAGCCTATTTTCACGTTATGGCCGATGCGTTGACCTCTTTGTTAGCGATTGGGGCGCTGCTGTTTGGTAAGTACTTGGGGCTGACCTGGCTTGACCCTGTTATGGGGGTAGTTGGCGCCGTGATCATAACCAGCTGGGCATGGGGATTGATGAAACAGACGGGGCCTATCTTGTTGGATGCCAGTATAGAAAAGCAGTATGTGAATGAGATGGTCGAGTTTATCGAAGATGAAGCGGATCATCAGGTTAGCGATATTCATGTCTGGCCTGTGAGTGCCGATCATTATGCGGCTATGGTGTCTATTGTTAGCCATGACCCAAAAGATCTGGACTATTTCAAGCACAAATTGGCTAAATTTGAACGTATCGATCATTTAACCGTCGAACTCATCACCTGTCGTCAAACTGAGTGCCAACAAGCAAACTAAGGATAGTTGCAGGGCACTAAATGGAGAATTTACCTTAGATGCAAAATAACGATCAATTGAGCCACGCCATCGTTGAGTTTTACGAGAAGCTTTCCTCGTGGGAGATGGCGGTGGTTAAGGATGCAGGCCACTCATTACCACAGATCCATGCGGTAGAAATTTTAGGTGCTAGCGGCGATCTTCGCATGAAGGAGTTAGCGGAAAAGATGGGGATCACAACAGGCACTCTCACTGTACAGATAGACAAGATGGAACAGGCTGGCCTGGTGGCGCGTAAGGCTCATCAGCAGGACAGACGTTCTATTCTGGTTGGCTTAACTGAGCAGGGGCAGGCCGTTTATCGAGAACACGACCAATTACACCATGGCTTGTCTGATCAATTAACCGCTAAGTTCTCTGACAGTGAACGAGAACAGTTATTGTGTTTTTTTGAACGGATGAATCAGGAGTTTTAGCCCCGCATTTGCTCCCGCCTTTCTTACACTTTTTTTTCACCTCCACTGTGTAAATATCTTACCCTTAGCACAAGTTGCTTAACGCAAGTTAAGCAACCTAAATGCTGCTTTATTTGTGGTGCAGTATGTTGGTTAGCTAAATTGGCTGTCTCCTTCTGCGCCCCAGTTACTTGGACAATGACTTGCCCCAAGGTCTAGTGAATTACGACGAAGTCATGGCGTTAATAAATTGGTCCAAATCCGGTTTTATTCAATTTTCTAGTTGGCTGTTATCGGTCTGTCTTCGTTACTTTTAAAGAGAGAACACTCAGTGCTGTCGAGAGTTAACAATCTATCGGCGAACCAGTTTACGCTGATCATCGCACTATTTTATGTTTGTGTGTTTAATATGCCGCTGTTTGGCATAGTGAAACAGGGTATTGAAACGCAAGCAGAGGTGAACTATCTCTTTGTCGCGACGATTCCGCTGTTTTTGCTCTTAGCGTTAAGTTTTATCTTTTCCCTATTTTCAGTTAAATACTTGCTAAAGCCCTTTTTTATTGGTTTGACCTTAATTTCATCCGGTGTGTTTTTTGCCGCGTTGCAATATGGTGTGGTGTTTGACTATGGGATGATAGAAAACATGGTGCAGACAAATAGCGCCGAGGCCTTAACCTATTTCAACTGGTCCTCGGGTTTGAATTTTGCGCTGACGGGCATAGTACCTGCGTTATTGATCTACAAGACCAGGATTGTGTACAAGCCGTTGGTCAAAGAAGTCATGCATAAGCTGGTTTTTATGGCCGCCATGTTGGCAGGAATTACTGTGATTGGTTTCTTCTATTATCAAAACTATGTTGCCTTTGGCCGTAATCATGATCAGATGAAGCGTTACATAGTGCCGACCTATGCCATCGGGTCGATGGTAAAGTATGTCAAAGTTAATTATTTTCAAGAGCCATTGGTCTACAAGGAGCAGGGGCTCGATGCCAAGAATATGACTCATGATGGCAATAATAAGCCTAACCTAGTGGCGGTTGTGGTGGGCGAAACCGCCAGAGCACGTAACTATGAGTACTATGGTTATGATAAACCCACCAATGCCTATACTAAGGCCTATGACATGATTGCCTTTCAAGACACCTCGTCGTGCGGTACCGCCACAGCAGTCTCCTTGCCTTGTATGTTCTCTAGCATGGACAGAAATGATTACGATGCACGGCGCGCTCAGACACAAGATACTGTCATCGATGTGCTTAATCATGGGGGCATAGCGCTGGAGTGGTTAGACAATGATAGCGGCTGTAAAGGGGTGTGCGATCGCGTGACCCATATCAATATCGATTTTAACAGTGACCCCGAGCTTTGTGATGGCCATAACTGCTACGATCAGGTGCTATTAAATGCGCTGGATAAGGAGTTAGCTAAAGGGATAACCCAAGACACTATGATAGTCCTGCATATCATAGGTTCTCACGGCCCGACCTACTATTTGCGTTATCCTGAAACGCATCGCAAATTTGTGCCCGATTGTCAGCGCAGCGATATTCAAAATTGCAGCGACGAAGAGTTGAAGAATACCTATGATAATACCATTTTGTATGGTGACTATATTATCGCTCAGGTGATTGCTCGCCTTGAAGCCCACAATGACCAGGCGGATACGGCGCTACTTTATGTGTCTGATCACGGCGAGTCGCTGGGAGAGAGCGGTATTTATCTACACGGTACCCCATATACTTTTGCACCTGACGAGCAGATAAAGGTTCCTTTGCTTGCGTGGATCTCGCCAGATTTTGCGGTAGACAACCATTTGGATAAGCAGTGCCTGAGTGATTACGCAACAAAGGGAGGCTTCTCACACGACAACTTATTCTCCAGCTTGCTTGGTGTGATGAATGTGTCTAGTGCGGTTTATCGCAAAGAGATGGATATTTTTGCACAGTGCCGCAAGGGTTAAGTGTACAAAATTATTAACAAAAAGCTGGTAAGCTTGGCATTTTTCGTTATTGTAGAGAAAGCGTCTTCTCTTATTGAGTTGAGAGAGTATGGCGTGCCCTAATGCGCTAGTGTTTCTCGAATAATATAAACGGCGAAAATCTTTATGAATTTGGCTAAACAACTTACCGAAACTGAACTTTCAGCTAAAATTTTGCGACATGCCGTGCCGCGTATGTCTGAACTCAATATTCCCGTTACCCCAGATAATTATGCCGTATGGTATGAGTATTTTCGCGGGGTAAATCTGGATCTTAAGCGTGCCATCGATGCTTTAGTTGCCAGCCGCGCTCATTTCACTACTGAGGTTAATGCGGGTCTCTACAATGACTTTATTAGGGAAAAATCACCTGAGGTTATTGAGAGTGTGCAGGTCGAAACGCAGATCTTGATCAATAACTTTATGACCCGGCTATCAGAAGTCACTGCAGGCACGGCGCAGTTTAATCTTAGTCTGAATGAGTTTCAGCATAACATTAGCCAAGACCCCGATCCTCAAACCCTGGAGCGTCTTATCGATACCCTTGCCGAAGAGGTGGCTCAGGTTGTTACCAGTAATCGAGAGATGGAGAGCAGCCTTAAGGTGATGAATGATGAGGTCGCTGCGCTAAAGTCAGAGATGGAAAATCTCAATGTGGCGGTGATGACAGATCAGCTTACTTCGCTGCGTAATCGCCGCGCCTTCGACGAAGAGGTGCTCTCTCACATTCAACAATTTAGGCGCGCGCAACGCAATAGCAGCCTGCTTCTCGTCGATATTGATAACTTTAAGCAGTTTAATGATACCCATGGCCACCTCGTTGGTGACAAAGTACTGGCCTATGTCGCTTTGGCGTTAAAGCAAGGGGTAAGAGGAGATGATTTCGTCGCTCGTTATGGTGGTGAGGAGTTTGTTATTCTATTACCTGATACCGATCACTCGGGCGCCATGGTGGTCGCCGAGCAACTTAGATCCCGTATTGCCGAGCGACACCTGAGTATTGGCAAAGATAAGAAACTCTCCCTAGGGGCAATAACCGTGTCCATTGGCGTCGCCTGTTTGTGTCATGATGATGATCGTGAGTCCTATCTTACACGAGCCGATGAAGCGCTTTATCGTGCCAAGTCGGCCGGGCGTAACTGCATAAAAGGCTAATAGATATTAGCCTTGAGGTGGTTTCAGCGGCATGTCCATCTTGATCAGGCGCTCATCCATATCGAAGGTTACTGTAAAGCCTAGCTTTTTCGCTAGGCTTGCCATATTGCGGTTTTCAAACATGGTAAAGCCAGTTAATAGCTCGGTGTCGTTAGCTTTGTAGTAAGCGATTAGTTTTTCGAGTAACAGTTTTCCTAACCCTATGCCTTGGTGATCGCTGCGAACCGCCATGGCAAATTCGGCCTCAGTATTGTCGGGATCGATAGAGGCTCTGACTGCGCCTAAAGTGATATCGTCACCATCGGGCCCCTTAGCCGTGGCAATAAAGGCCATTTCTCTGGCGTAATCTATTTGAGTAAGCACCGCCATCTCTTCGTGAGTCATCTTTGAACGTACGCCAAAATAGCGCTTATACCTGTCTTCATCAGACAGTGAATTGTCAAAGGCCAGGTGCTTAGGTTCATCTTCAGGCAAGATAGGTCTTAGCATGATCTCAAGCCCATTTTTAAGCACGGCGTGCTCTTCCATCTCCTTAGGGTAGGGACAGATGGCCAGACGGTTGGGCGTATCTTGGGCATTAGGATTAAGCTGAATATTCACATCGAGCAGAGTGATCTGCTCGCCGGCGCAAAGCACAGGATTTAAGTCTAATCCAGCTATTTCGGGACAATCTATGATCAGGTGAGAGATTTGAGTCAGCATGACGCATAATGCATTCATGTCTAGGCCAAGTGGCAGATGCCTATCTTTGAGTTTGTGAGTCTTAAGGGCCTGAATAACCATATAACGGGCAAGCGTCATGTTGAGGGGGGGAAGTGCCACCGCCGCGTCTGTGTTAGGTTGCCACTCTGAACCGCCTTCGCCAAGCAAGATGGCCGGGCCAAAGACTGGATCGTTAGTGACGGCGACACGTATCTCTTGGGTGCCAGCGGTGAGTGCCATCTTTTGCACGATAAGCCCTTGGATATCGGCATCTTGATTCAGAGAATGGACGCGGCCAATCATGGCGTCGGCCGCTTGTAGCACCTCCTGCTTTGAGGTGAGGTTAAGCATCACGCCGTGCACATCAGACTTATGATGAATGTCCGGTGATTGCACCTTTAAAGCGACCGGGTAACCTATCTGCTCGGCAATCTCGGCGGCGGCCTCCCCACTGGCTGCAAAATGTGTCTCTATGGTATTGAGTCCATACGCCTTTAGGATAGCACTGGCCTCGTGTGTCTCTATAACCTGTTTGTTTTCGCTAATCGCTTGATTCAGCAAGCGACGTGCTAACTGTGCATCTGTTGGAATGTTATCTGGAATTGATTGTGGTACTTCTTGCAGTAATTTCTGGTTACGTCTGTATTCCACCATGTGCATAAATGCGCCAACGGCACCTTCGGGGGTGCGATAGGTGGGGACACCCGCGCGGTTGAAGTGTTTACGAGCTTGATAGGCTGAGTCTTCGCCGCTCCAGTTGGTCAGGACATTGACCTTATGACGCCTTGGGTGTTTAGCGATAAGGTCTATGATGCTGTCGGCGATCTCTATGCCATCGCCAAGGGCCGAAGGGGAGTGCAGTACCAAGATGGCATCGGCAATATCGGCATTCATCAGAATATCGAGACTTTGAGTGTAGCGTTTAGCATCCGCATCACCGCCAATATCGACTGGGTTTTGTCCTGACCAGGTATCGGGTAGAAAAGCGTTCAGTTTATCGAAGGTTTCATCGTCCAGTGTAGCCGGTTTACCCCCACCAAGAATAAGCTGATCTAGCCCTAATACGCCGGGGCCGCCGCCGTTACTTAAGATAGCCAGTCGCTCGCCCTGAAGTGGTGCTGAATGGGCGAGGGTTTCCACCGCGGCGAATAGCTCTACCAGATCGTTGACCCTGAGCATACCGGCGCGTCTAAATGCTGCCTCATATACGGCGTCATTACCGACTTCACCGCCGGTGTGCAGTTTGGCGGCGTTGGTGCCTTCTAAACTGCGTCCCGATTTAATGACGAGTATGGGTTTATTGCGCGCAGCAGCGCGAGCAGCAGAGAGAAAGTGACGTTTTTCGTTAACCGAGTCGATATAGAGCATGATGGCGGTCGTACGCGAATCCCGGCCGAGATAATCGAGTAGCTCATCAAAATCGATATCCGTGGCATCTCCCAGAGAAATAAAGGAGGAAAAGCCGATCCCCTTATTGTTAGCCCAGTCCAGCACTGTGGTGGCGATAGCCGCCGATTGCGACACGAAGGCGATTTTACCTGGCAGGGCACTGGTGTGCGCTAGGCTAGCGTTGAGTCCCAAATTAGGCAGCATCATGCCGAGGCTGTTAGGGCCAAGTATGCGCATGCCATAGCGCTTGGCGTGAGCTCGGGTAAGGGTTAGTAGGTTCTGCCCCTCTTCATCTAACTGGTTTGCCATTCCGGAGGCGTTAATGATCGCCACTTTACAACCAAATTGCGCTAAGCGCTCAACGATAGCCGGAACGCGACTTGCTGCGGTACAGATAATGGCAAGATCGGGCTTGAGTGGTAAGGCTTCGATATTAGGGTAGGCTAGCACGCCTAAGACGGCTTCATACTTTGGCGTTACAGGCATGATAGGGCCAGAGAAACCACTGGACAACAGGTTGCGCATTACGACATTGCCAGCACGCTTGGCACCGTTAGACGCGCCAATAATGGCGACCGATTTGGGTTTAAAAAGGGTGTGTAATGTACGCTGGCTCATTGCCGACTCCTATTGTGCCTCGCCAACAGACAGTGTAACTCAGTTGCACTTTTTTTCTCTAGGATTTTAGTAGGATAAGCGTGTGTTAGTGGGGTCAGTTGATGGACAACATACCTTGCAACACTTTTACATCAAGGGTTAACAACTTCGAAGGACAAACTGAGCTTAACTTGGAACTGTATAACGTAGATATCATAGGGTGTCCGTTCAAACATCAAGGTTCAAATGACAGTTCAAATGAAATAGTGGCGTTTATGTATATGAGTGTCCTGTCCGAACCAAGGAGTTCATCATGAAAGCAAGGGGTTTACTTTTTGTTGCACTGACTTTTAGCGCATCGTTTGCCTACGGGGCTAATTATCAATTTGTGGCTGAGGATAATAGTCTGGAGACCAAAATTTGTATCGCAGCGGGTAGCGATAACCAAGCATCGCTTAAGCGTAAGTTAGTCAATTATGAACATAACATGCGCTATGGTGTAAATACCATCTCCTGCAATGGTATGAGTCTGGCGCAATTCTCTCATCGATATGAGGCCTTAGAAACTTACGCTTTTCTCTCTCGTCATTCATCCTTGGCCAATAAGGTTAAAACTCGGGTAAGTATTACCGATCTGGCTCGGTATCAAGTGCCGGAGGAAGGCGTGCCAGTCATGGTGATGGTGAGTGCGAAATAGGCACTGCTGGGCAACAGGCACAAAAAAACCAGCTTTCGCTGGTTACTGTGCATTTTACAAGATGGTACAACCGAGTGGATTCGAACCACCGACCCCCACCATGTCAAGGTGGTGCTCTAACCAACTGAGCTACGGTTGTATCGTTATCACTTGTAAAATTGGTACAACCGAGTGGATTCGAACCACCGACCCCCACCATGTCAAGGTGGTGCTCTAACCAACTGAGCTACGGTTGTACTGATTTATTGTTGATGACCTGTCGGCCATCGAACGAGCGCTATATTACGAGGGATGTAAGGTCAGTTGCAAGCAAAAAATCGTAATTTTTCAATCAAGCGGCGATTTGCTGTGCAAGTTGAACTTTTTAACACCAAAGCGGCGGCATAACCATCAATCTTATGTAGCAAGACGATGATTCCAAGGTGAAACATCGTCTTGTTTTTATGTTGTTTACTTTTAGCTACTGCGCGTCCATTTGCAGTTGGGTTGGACGCTGTTGAATATATTTAAGCCGCAGGGCAAACAAAAGCGCTGCGCTGGTGAGACCGGCGATTAGCCCTATCCAATAGCCATGAGCGCCAAGCGCTGGCACTAACAGGTTGGTTTCGGCCAGCAGGTAACCTAGCACCATACCAATAGCCCAATAAGAAACGAGGGTGATATAAAAAGCGCTGCGTGTATCGTGATAGCCTCGCAATGCGCCTGCAGTGACGACTTGAACTGAGTCCGAGAGCTGGTAAAGCGCTGCCAAAAACATCAAGCTACTCGCTAAAGCAACTACTTCGGGGTTTTGGTTGTACAAGAGGGCAATCTGAGTCCGAAATACAACGGTAATAATAGCGGTGAATAGTGCAAGGCTAAAAGCGATAGCCAGACCTACCTTAGTCACTAATTTGGCCGTGAGCGGATTGTCCTGACCAAGATAATAGCCAACACGAATTGATACGGCGATACCGATAGAAAGAGGTAACATAAATACGATGGAGGAGAAGTTTAACGCTATCTGATGGCCTGCCACGACATTGGCGCCGATGGGGGCGAGCAGAAGTGCGATAATGGCAAATAGGCTTACCTCGAAAAACAGCGCCATGGCAATGGGCATACCGTGTTTAGTCATCTTTATCATGGTCGCAAGGTTGGGCAGGTGAAAAGCGCTAAATGGTGCAAGGGCGGCAAATCTTTGGTTTACCTGCATATAGATAGCCATGGCAATAAACATGGCCCAGAAAACCAGTGCTGTCGCGATACCACAGCCAGCACCGCCAAGCGCGGGCGCGCCGAAATGACCATAGATGAAGATATAGTTCGCAGGAATATTGACCGCCAAGCCGACAAAGCCAATCAACATAGTGGGTAGCGTATAAGAGATCCCCTCACTGCAGCCTCTAAGCACCTGATAGAGTACGAAAGCGGGTACTCCCCATGCAAATCCAAACAGATATTGATTGCTGAGCTCGGCAAGCTCGGTCGAGAGCCCCATTATTTTAAAGATCTGCGGCGCAAAACTGAGGAAGGCTATCACTAATACGCTGCCAATTATGGCAATATAGGCAGCCTGATATGCCATGGGACGAATTGCCGCTTGGTTATTGGCACCATGATGGGCAGCAAAAACAGGGGTAAAGGCAACAAGTAACCCCTGAACAAAAAGTAGTGCAGGAAGCCAAAGACTGCCGCCTATGGCAACAGCAGCCATATCGATAGCACTGACTCGGCCAGCCATAACGGTATCGATAAAGCCCATCATGGTCTGAGTAACTTGGGCGATAAGAACTGGCAACGCAAGATGGACGAGCTTTTTGGCTTGAAAGCCGAATTGATTCATAAAACGCCTTAATGCAGAGAGTAAAATATGTTTACAGGTATTGTTCAGGCCACATGTGAAGTGGTGGCCATTTATAAAAAAGATGGTCTTAATACAATCGAAATTGCGATGCCGCCACACCTGAAGGAAAACTTGCAGCGAGGAGCAAGTGTTGCCAATAACGGGGTATGTCTGACCGTTACCGAGATTGCAGATGATAGGGTGTTTTTCGATGTAATGGAAGAGACATTAAGGCTTACCAATCTTGCTTCGCTTAATCCTGGATGCAAGGTCAATATCGAGCGTTCCTTAACCTATGGCAGTGAGATCGGTGGGCACGTGTTATCTGGCCATGTACATACACAGGCCAAGGTTGCAGCAGTGAGCCACACCGCCTCCCATTATAATATTCGCTTGGAAGTCGCTCCTAAGTGGATGAATTACATTCTCTATAAAGGTTTTGTAGGGGTAAATGGATGCAGTTTGACTGTAGGTGAGGTGGATGAGAGCGGTTTTATGTTACACCTTATCCCGGAAACTTTAGCCATTACCAACTTAGATGAGGCTCAGGTGGGAACCATGCTCAATATCGAAATCGACAGTCAGACACAGGCTATCGTGGATACGGTAGAGCGGGTACTGGCAAAGCGTTTTAGCTAAACTTATGTTCAATCTGCCTAATTCTAGTAATGGTCATAGTGATAGGCTGGCCCATAGTTGAGATAACGTTTTACACCTTAGTTCTTGAAGCAAATAGGTGAGGGCTGTTACAACAGCCCTATGGTGCGCCGCTTTCATTTTGTCTTGTTTTACTTGCGACAAAAGAATGGCTAGTAAAACTGCTCATCGTCTGAGTCGATATAGACTTCGACCTTTTGCCGGGCTGCATCAATATGCGTCCTGAAATGGATTGGATTGCAGCAGACGCGGCAATCGTCGTAGTAGTCCTGATCGCCACAGCTGATATCTAAGTTGATATGTTGGTGGTGCCCACAGTGGGGGCAGCAAATGATCTTATCAAAAATTTTCATCCGTCGGCTCCTGTATATCCCGTCGCGCTACGACCACCATCGATGGCAATGATCTGGCCGTTCAGGTAAGGGCTATTGAGGATAAAGTCTACCGTGTAGGCGATATCCTCTGGAGTGCCCGGGCGTTTCATCGGGATCTCATTAATCACCTTAGTGACCGTATCTGTCTCACTGCCGCTTGGCCATAAGATTGCACCCGGTGAAATGCCATTGACTCGCACCGCTGGGGACAGTTCTTGCGCTAATGCGCGGGTGGCCATATTTAAGCCAGCCTTAGATATTGAGTATAGCCCATGTCCTTTTAGAGGACGGTCACCATGAATATCCACGAGATTGATAATGCAGCCGCTCTGGCTTGCCAAGTTAGGCGCTAACCCTTGGGCAAGTAGATAGGGGGCGATTAGATTAGTCGTCAGCAGGTGTTGGCTGTCTTGCCAGTTTGCAATTTCAGGATCTGGGTGAAATACAGAGGCATTATTGATAAGCACCGATAGCGTTAGCTCACAATTGACCGCCTCGACTAGAGTCTTGATTTCTTGCTCTGAGGCCAGATTGGCCTGAAAGAGCCTACATGAGCCGGTTCTTTGCTGATTTAACTGCGCAGCCAGTGTTTGGGCATCTCGCTGAGCGCTATTGTAATGTAGGGCAATATTATAGCCCGATTGATGCAGGCTAATGGCAATTGCCTTGCCGATGCGTTTGGCGCCCCCAGTGATCAAAGCCCACTTAGTCATAGTCATCTTGCTTATCCCTTAACGGTGAGAGGAATATTCGATGATTTTGTTGCCAGATACAATGAGTTTGTGAAACCAAACCCTTTATAAAGATGGCAATAATAAACTGGCTAAGTAAGGTTTAACGTATTTGGTTTACCAAAAGTTGTTGTTCACCCGATTGCTGTGGCAACTCGGCGTGCATCGCTTTGAGCTGTCTGTCCAGCTCATTGGCGATCTCGGCGCTTAACTGGTCAACGTCGTCAAGGGGCTTTGCGGTTACCTTTACACTATTAGTCGATTCGAGTGTTATCTGCGCAAAGCTGACATTTGGCGAGCCATCATAGTGATATAAAGGCTGATAACTGAGGGCAGTGAGTAAAATAAACTTCATCATGGTCGCTCTCCTGATTAGATTTTTAATTAACGATATGGCCGCAAGAGTAGGCTTGGTGGATGACTATCTGATGACATCTTGATGGAGATCTCATGACATGGGCGAAATTAAAGCGTTGCTGGTCACTTTTGTATCATCTCAGGCCTTAACCCTTGCGATTTGGCTATTGCCGCCCTAGAATGGCAGGCCTGCACTGAAGTAGGCTAAAACTCCGGTAATGTTTTGCGCTTCAGTTGCTTAAATTTTTCTTCTCAATGACCAAGTGGCCCTACGTAGGGGTCACCACTGGATAAGGATTTTACATGCCTGTTATTACACTTCCCGATGGCAGCAAACGCGAGTTTGCCAACCCAGTTTCAACACTTGATGTCGCCGCCGACATTGGCCCAGGTCTGGCTAAGGCCTGTATTGCTGGTCGCGTAAACGGTGAGCTTAAAGATGCCTGCGATCTGATCGAGACAGACGCTGACCTGGCTATCATCACCGCAAAAGATGATGAAGGTGTTGAGATTTTGCGTCACTCTTGTGCTCACCTTTTAGGTCATGCGATTAAGCAGATGTGGCCAGAGACCAAGATGGCGATTGGACCTGTGATCGATAATGGTTTCTACTATGACGTGGATCTCGATCATAAGTTGACCGAGGAAGATGTAGCCGAGCTTGAAAAACGCATGCTGGCGCTGGCAAAGACTAACTATGATGTAGTCAAGAAAGTGGTTAGCTGGCAAGAAGCCCGCGATACATTTGAAGCGCGCGGTGAAAGTTATAAGATGGCGATCTTGGATGAAAACATTAGCCAAGATGATAAGCCAGCTCTGTACCATCACGAAGAATACACTGACATGTGTCGTGGCCCCCATGTGCCTAACATGAAGTTCTGTCATAATTTCAAGTTGATGAGTGTTGCTGGTGCCTACTGGCGTGGTAACTCAGACAACAAGATGCTGCAGCGTATCTATGGTACCGCTTGGGCAGACAAGAAGGCCCTTAAGGCACATCTGACTCGCCTAGAAGAAGCGGCTAAGCGTGACCATCGTAAGATAGGTAAGCAGCTTGATCTTTACCATATGCAGGAAGAAGCACCTGGCATGGTGTTCTGGCACAACGATGGTTGGAGCCTGTTCCTCGAGCTGGAAAGATTCATTCGTCAGAAACTGGGTCAGTACACCTATCAAGAGGTGAAAGGTCCCTTAATGATGGACCGTGTTTTGTGGGAGCGCAGTGGCCACTGGGATAAATATTCCGAAGCCATGTTCACCACTCATTCAGAAAACCGTGAATATGCGGTGAAGCCGATGAACTGCCCGGGTCACGTACAGATCTTTAACCAAGGTCTTAAGTCTTACCGTGACCTGCCATTGCGTATGGCAGAGTTTGGCTGCTGTCACCGCAACGAACCATCGGGTTCATTACATGGTTTGATGCGTGTTCGCGGCTTTACCCAAGACGACGCGCATATCTTCTGTACTGAAGAGCAAGTGCAGCAGGAAGTCAGCGGCTGTATCAAGATGGTTTATGATACCTACGCAACTTTTGGCTTCAAAGACATCGTAGTTAAGCTATCGACTCGCCCAGAAAAACGCATCGGGGACGACGCCATGTGGGATCGTGCCGAGCAAGCCTTGATGGATGCGCTGAAAGCTAATGACATCGAGTATGAGATCCTGCCGGGTGAAGGTGCCTTTTACGGTCCTAAGATAGAATTTACTTTGCATGACTGTCTAGACCGTGCATGGCAATGTGGTACTGTGCAGCTTGATTACGCTTTACCAGGGCGTCTTGGTGCGACTTATGTCGCCGAAGACAATAGCCGTCAGACGCCAGTCATGATCCACCGTGCCATTTTAGGTTCGCTTGAGCGCTTCATCGGTATTCTTATCGAAGAGTATGCGGGCAAGTTCCCAACTTGGTTGGCACCGGTTCAGGCCGTCGTGATGAATATTACCGATAAACAGTCGGAATATGTTGACGAAGTGGTCAAATTATTTAAAGATCAGGGAATTCGTGCCTCGAAAGACTTGAGGAATGAAAAGATAGGCTTTAAAATACGCGAACACACCCTAAGGCGTGTTCCCTATCTATTGGTCGTTGGTGATCAAGAGATGGAAAATAGGGAAGTCGCGGTGCGAACCAGAGATGGTGTTGATCTTGGTAAGATTCAAATCGATGAATTTGCCGCCAAGATGAAAGATCAAATTTCGCTCCGTAGTCTAAATTTGTTGGAGGAATAGGTCATAAAGATCAAGAAAACAGACGTGCGTAAAGCAGCGGCGAATAGAATTAACGAACTCATTGTAGGTGTATCAGAAGTACGTCTTAATGGGCTAGACGGTGAAACTATCGGCATTGTAAGTTTGCGTGAAGCACAAGAACTTGCAGATGAAGCAGGCGTAGATCTTGTAGAGATCAGCCCTAATGCTGAGCCGCCTGTATGTCGCATAATGGACTACGGAAAGTTTCTTTTTGATAAGGCTAAGGCCCAAAAAGAGCAAAAGAAGAAGCAGAAACAGATACAGGTGAAGGAAATTAAATTCCGTCCCGGTACTGATGAAAACGACTATCAGGTAAAACTACGCAACCTGAAGCGTTTTCTTGAAGACGGCGACAAAGCGAAAGTAACGCTGCGTTTCCGTGGTCGTGAGATGGCTCACCAGAGTCTTGGTATGAATCTTTTGAATCGTATTAAAGATGACTTGGCTGAGATAGCAGTTGTGGAGGCTTTTCCAAAAATGGAAGGTCGTCAGGCTGTGATGGTTCTTGCACCGAAAAAGAAATAGTAGGGCAAATTTAAAAGTAGCAGGGACCTCTCTGAGGGCCTCTGCTCGCCTTGCGTTTTATTAATGTCCCAATGCGGAGTTTTAGCAATGCCTAAAATGAAAACAGACAAGGGTGTACAAAAGCGTTTTAAGAAAACCGCTAACGGTTTTAAGCGCAAACAAGCCCATTTACGTCATATTTTGACAAAGAAGAGCACTAAGCGTAAACGTCACTTACGTGCTAAATGTTTAGTTGCGAAGTCTGATGTGCCAGCAATTGCACGTCAACTACCATACGCTTAATTAGAGGAGTAGAGAACAATGCCTAGAGTTAAGCGTGGTGTAACCGCTCGTGCTCGTCACAAGAAAGTACTTAAACTAGCCAAAGGTTATTACGGAGCTCGCTCACGTACTTACCGTGTTGCTAAGCAAGCAGTAACTAAAGCTGGTCAATATGCTTACCGTGACCGTCGCCAGAAGAAACGTCAATTCCGTCAACTGTGGATTGCACGTATCAATGCTGCTTCTCGTCAAAATGGTCTGTCTTACAGCCGTTTCATCAACGGTCTGAAAAAGGCGTCTATCGAAATCGATCGTAAGATTTTGGCAGACATCGCTGTATTCGACAAAGTGGTTTTCGCCACTCTAGTTGAAAAGGCAAAAGAAGCTCTAGCTAAGTAATTAGTGAGCTTTGCTTTGAAAGGGACCCTAGGGTCCCTTTTTTTGTGCCCGATCATCTCAAATTCATTTGGCTGCTCTTTAATTGCAAGCCTAGTTAATAGATCATCATCCTAGCTTGTTAAACGTCCGATTGCAGCGTTAGTATTTTACACATCGAATCAATATGTTTTGAAACATTAGGCCAAGTTTAAATGTTTTTCTCAGGCCACTTCTGTCTACTTGCTGTGATTGCGATAAGACACAAAAAAAGCAGGCACTAGGCCTGCTTTTTTAAGAAAAGTAATGCTAATCGAGTAACATTATTATTGCGCGTCTAGGAAACGCTCAGCGTCGAGCGCTGCCATACAACCGGTACCCGCCGAGGTGATTGCCTGGCGGTAGTGTTGGTCCATTACATCACCTGCAGCGAATACGCCAGGAATACTGGTCTGGGTCGCATTGCCATTTAGTCCGCTTTGAACCTTGATGTAGCCGTTGTTCATCTCTAGCTGGCCTTCAAACATCTGAGTGTTTGGTTTGTGGCCGATGGCAACAAATACGCCCATCACGTCAAACTCAGTGATGGCGCCATCTTTAGTACTCTTGATCTTTACTCCGGTAACACCCATGTTGTCGCCAACCACTTCTTCTAAGGTGTTGTCCAGATGCAGGACTATGTTTCCGTTCGCCACCTTGTCCATTAATCGCTTGGTCAGGATCTTCTCAGAGCGGAAGCTGTCGCGGCGGTGAATGAGGTGCACCTCTGAGGCAATGTTGCTCAGATAGAGCGCTTCTTCAACGGCTGTGTTACCACCACCGATCACGGCAACTTTCTGGTTACGGTAGAAGAAGCCATCACAGGTTGCACAGGCCGATACGCCTTTACCTTTAAAGGCCTCTTCTGATTCTAAGCCAAGATACATTGCCGAGGCGCCGGTCGAGATGATCAAAGCATCACAAGTGTACTCGCCGCTATCGCCTTTTAGTTGGAAAGGGCGCTGCTGCAGATTCACTTCATTAATGTGATCGAAGATAATTTCGGTTTCGAACTTTTCAGCATGCTTTTGCATACGTTCCATTAGTGCCGGGCCGGTCAGATCATCGGCATCGCCTGGCCAGTTTTCCACTTCTGTGGTGGTGGTCAATTGGCCACCTTGCTGCATACCTGTGATCAGCACAGGTTTTAAGTTTGCTCTGGCAGCATAAACAGCGGCTGTGTATCCAGCTGGGCCCGAACCCAAGATTAATAAGTTACAGTGTCTAGCTTGGCTCATCTTTTTCTCCGTGCCTTTAGCGAATTGCAGCGATTGTAGGGAATTTCCCCTGAGGGGTAAAGGCAATCTTTTAGATTGTCCTAATCGAAAAAGGGAGCCTATGGCTCCCTTTGTTTACACTTTTTATGTGATTAGGCGAGTAATACGCTTGGGTCAACAAACTCGAAGTTTAGTGCTTCGGCAACCTCTTTACAGGTGACTTTGCCATGCATCACGTTCAAGCCGTTTAACAGATGCTTGTCTTGGCGCAGTGCTTCGCGGTAGCCAAGATCCGCTAACTTGATGATGTAAGGTAGTGTCGCATTGTTTAGTGCAAAGGTTGAAGTACGAGCAACCGCGCCTGGCATGTTAGCCACACAGTAGTGTACCACTTCATCAACGATGTAAGTTGGATCTTGGTGAGTGGTTGCGTGAGACGTCTCAACACAGCCACCTTGGTCGATAGCTACGTCAACGATAGCACTACCAGGCTTCATACGCTTGATATGGTCTTTGGTCACTAGCTTAGGCGCTGCGGCGCCAGGAACCAGTACGCCACCAATTACCAGGTCGGCTTCCAGTACATGCTTTTCAATCGCATCAGCGGTAGAGTAAATAGCCTTCACACGGTTGTCGAACTGAGCGTTAAGGCGACGCAGGGCATCGATGCTACGATCTAGGATCACTACGTCAGCACCCAGACCTACAGCCATTTGCGCTGCGTTAGTGCCTACCATGCCGCCGCCGATAATAACGACTTTAGCTGGCTCAACACCAGGGACGCCGCCAAGCAACATACCGCGACCGCCTTTAGATTTCTCTAGCGCCATGGCACCCGCCTGGATAGACATACGGCCAGCAACTTCTGACATAGGGGCTAGCAGTGGCAGACCACCACGGGCATCGGTAACAGTTTCATAAGCGATACACACGGCACCACTCTTAATGAGATCTTCAGTTTGTGGCAAATCTGGAGCAAGATGAAGATAAGTGAACAGCAACTGATCTTCACGCAACATGGCACGCTCGACCGCCTGAGGTTCTTTTACCTTAACAATCATTTCTGCTTTCGCAAAAACTTCAGCTGCAGTGTCTAAGATTGATGCGCCAACATCGACATAGTCTTGGTCGTTAAAACCGATCCCAACACCAGCATTTTTTTCTACAAATACTTCATGACCTTTTAGGGTCAATTCGCGGACACTTGACGGCACCATACCAACACGATATTCGTGGTTTTTGATTTCTTTAGGTACACCAATTATCATCTTCGAGCCTCAAATTGAATAAAAACCCATTTATTATGGGTTGAATTGTTATTTTATAGGTCCTGAACGTGATTGTTTCAGGGAAATCTAGTATAGTATCACTTCGGCAGTTAATGCTGCTGAACTTTTGACATACGTAGCAGTAAATGTTGTTTTAGTGATAAAGCAAGGTTAAAAATATGGTTAATAATAAAAAGAGTCCTATAAAAGACTTAGATCGGATCGATCGTAACATCCTTAACGAGTTGCAAATCGATGGCCGCATTTCCAATGTTGAGCTGTCAAAGCGTGTAGGGCTGAGCCCCACTCCCTGTTTAGAGAGAGTTAAAAGACTCGAAAAGCAAGGTTACATCAATGGATATACTGCGCTAGTAAATCCCCATTATCTTGGGGCTTCATTACTTGTGTTTGTAGAAATCACGCTAAATCGCGATACTGCAGAGGTATTTGATAAGTTTAATCGTGCTGTTCAATTGCTCGATGATATTCAAGAATGTCATTTAGTGTCTGGCGATTTCGATTATTTATTGAAGACCCGTGTTTCTGACATGTCTGCCTATCGTCGCTTGTTAGGCGAAACTCTACTTAAGTTGCCCGCTGTTTCTGATACTCGTACCTACGTCGTGATGGAAGAAGTTAAGCAGACCAACAGAGTTGCAATTAATGTAACGCTTGAGTCTTAAAAACGATTTATGTCGTCAAAAAGGAGCCTTAATGGCTCCTTTTTTTTCACCCTGGGTAGTTTTTCATCAAAGATTGCTTTTTAGTGAGCTATTGTGCTGTATAGACAGGTAAAACGCTGCATAGCGCAAATTATTTTGATATCTTAGGCTCACCTTTTTCGTTTTCGCATTGTGGGTTGTCTTTTGTCTCAGGGAAATAGCGTCAAAACACTTAGCGGTTTGCAGCGTCTGCTTGAGGGCGGACTGATCATCTGCTGCATGATTGCCACCTATATATTGCTCGCGCTCAGTAGTTTTCATTCGTCTGATCCAGGATGGAGTCAGTCAAATTTCGAAGGTGAGATCAAAAATGTCACGGGAGCCGTCGGGGCATGGCTTGCCGATGTGCTGTTTTATTTTTTTGGCTATACCGCATATTTAATTCCAGTGATCGTCGCACTAACCGGCTGGTTGCTGTTTAAACGCATTCATCGTCTACTTGAGATAGATTATTTTTCTGTTGGTCTGAGACTGATAGGCTTTTTGTTGATCACCTTCAGCTTGGCATCTCTTGCCAGCATGAATGCCAATGACATTTATGAATTCTCAGCAGGTGGTGTTTCTGGTGATGTCATTGCCGATGCCATGCTGCCTTATTTCAATCAGTTAGGTACCACCTTACTCTTGCTTTGTTTTGTTGGCGCCGGCTTTACTTTGTTGACAGGTATCAGTTGGTTAACTGTGGTCGAGGCCGTGGGTTTTGCAACTATCTGGTGTCTTAAGCAGCTTAAACAGATCCCTGAAAAATTCTCTAGTGCTCCCGAAACGGAAGATACCAAAGGCTTTATGTCTGTGTTTGATCGTTTTAAGGAATCTCGACAGCAAAAAGCGTTAGCCCATGACGATGAGTTCGACGATGAAGATTATGATGTCGAACAGAAGGTAACTGGTGATAGCGACCAAGTTGCCAATGAAGCTAGGCGCAAAGTGAAGGAGCCAAGCTTTAGCTTGCCTAAAGTGTCACTGGATAAAGAGGTAGAAGAGGATGAGGCATCGCTGAGCTTTAGCGCCCAAGATGACGATGAAAGCATAGATTTTGATGCTAAACACTCAAGCGGCGCCGTTATACCAGCCAAGCGCGCACAAGAAAAGGCAAAGATTGTCGATGGTATTGTGGTGCTGCCAGGTGGTGAAGAGGCGCAGCCTAAGAAACCGGTCACGCCGTTGCCAGATATCTCTCTGCTCGATGTGCCCAATCGCAAGGCCAATCCCATTAGCCAGGAAGAGTTGGACCAAGTTGCGCGACTCGTCGAGCTGAAACTGGCAGACTTTAATATTGTGGCCAATGTTGTCGGTGTTTTTCCCGGCCCCGTGGTAACCCGCTTTGAGCTTGAGTTAGCGCCGGGAGTCAAGGCCTCTAAGATCACCAACTTGTCGAAAGATTTAGCCCGCTCACTGTTGGCTGAAAGTGTTCGAGTGGTCGAAGTGATCCCAGGTAAGGCCTATGTTGGCCTCGAATTGCCGAATAAGTTCCGCGAAACCGTGTTTATGCGCGATGTGTTAGGTAGTGAAGCATTTGAACACAGCCCGTCACATCTTAGTATGGTATTGGGCCAAGATATCTCGGGTGAGCCTGTTGTAGTGGATCTAGGCAAGATGCCACACCTACTGGTAGCAGGGACTACAGGCTCTGGTAAATCGGTTGGGGTTAACGTGATGATCACCAGCCTACTGTATAAGTCGGGTCCTGACGACGTTCGTTTCATTATGATCGACCCCAAGATGCTTGAATTGTCAGTCTATGAAGGGATACCTCACCTTCTTTGTGAGGTGGTGACCGACATGAAAGAGGCGGCTAACGCACTGCGTTGGTGTGTTGGCGAGATGGAGCGTCGTTATAAGCTGATGTCGGCTTTGGGAGTGCGTAATCTAAAAGGTTATAACGCCAAGATCAAAGAAGCTAAGGCTCGCGGTGAGGTGATAACTGATCCACTATGGCGCTCACAAGACAGCATGGAAGAGCAGGCGCCAGAGCTCGATAAGTTGCCATCTATCGTGGTGATTGTCGATGAATTTGCCGACATGATGATGATTGTTGGTAAGAAGGTGGAAGAGTTAATTGCCCGTATCGCCCAGAAGGCGCGCGCTGCCGGTATTCATCTCATCCTGGCGACTCAGCGTCCTTCTGTTGATGTGATCACCGGCCTAATTAAGGCAAACATTCCAACGCGTATGGCATTTCAGGTGTCATCACGCATCGATTCGCGCACCATCTTAGATCAGCAAGGGGCCGAAACCCTGCTGGGGATGGGTGATATGCTCTATTTACCACCTGGCACAAGTGTGCCAATACGTGTCCATGGCGCCTTTATCGATGACCATGAGGTACACGCTGTCGTCGCTGATTGGCATAGTCGCGGCAAGCCACAGTATATAGATGAAATTTTACAAGGTTCTGCCGAGGGTGAGCAGGTACTGCTGCCGGGTGAAGCTGCAGAAAATGATGAAGAGGTGGACGCGCTATATGATGAAGCTGTGGCTTTTGTCACTGAGACTCGCCGCGGCTCAATTTCCAGTGTTCAACGCAAGTTTAAGATAGGTTATAACCGCGCTGCACGTATCATAGAGCAGATGGAGATGCAGGGCGTGGTAAGTTCACAGGGGCATAATGGCAACCGCGAAGTATTGGCCCCGCCACCACCTAAAGATTATTAAGCCGTTTGCTTAGCGCAGGTGGCGTTTGAATTTAAAGGATTTGCAATGCTTAAATCGTTATCCACTTTAGTTTTTACTCTGCCATTAGTGGTGGCAACGTCTGTGTATGCAGATGATTCAGCATCATTGAAACAAAAGTTGGCGAATCTGGATAATCTGAAAGCCGACTTTAGCCAGGAAGTTACCGATGTCAACGACAAAGTGATTCAGCAAGGGGCGGGCACTTTTGCCTTGGCGGTACCTAATCAATTTTATTGGCACCTGACTCAGCCGGATGAATCTTTAATCGTGGCCGACGGTCAGGATGTATGGATCTATAACCCCTTTGCTGAAGAGGTGTCAGTTGTCGATTTTAACCAGGCCATCGACGCCTCGCCAATTGCGCTGTTAGTGCATCGAGACGATGCGACCTGGCAAGCTTATCAGGTGAGCCAGAAGGATGAGTGTTATCAAATAACCCCCAAAGCGATCGACGCTAGCGTCACCCAAGTCGATATTTGCTTTACCCAAGACACACTTGAGGTGATGAAGCTTAAAGATCAACAGGGTAACTTGAGTGTCTTTTCTTTGACCAATCAGACATCTCTTGATGATGACGATGATAAGCTGTTCCAGTTTACCGTTCCCGAAGGCGTCGACATAGACGATCAACGCCTAAAGGCTCTCGACTAAGGTAGCCTGTGTCTAGTTTAACTTTCGACTTCGCGCCTGATTTTAGGCCGCTCGCAGCCAGGATGCGTCCTGAGACCCTTGAGCAATATATAGGGCAAGATCACCTATTGGGCGAAGGTAAGCCTCTGCGTCAGGCACTCGAGGCGGGTAGGGCCCACTCTATGATGTTTTGGGGGCCACCAGGCACAGGCAAAACCACCTTGGCCGAGTTGGTTGCCCATTACGCCAATGCCCATGTCGAGCGCATTTCAGCCGTCACCTCAGGGGTCAAAGAGATCCGCGCCGCCATCGAACATGCAAAAAATGTCGCCCAGTCTCGGGGGCAGAGAACCCTGCTATTTGTCGATGAAGTGCATAGATTTAATAAGAGTCAGCAAGATGCCTTCTTGCCCTTTATCGAAGATGGTACCGTCATTTTTATTGGCGCCACCACCGAAAACCCCTCGTTTGAGATCAATAACGCCTTACTTTCTCGCGCCAGAGTCTATCTGATCAAGCGCTTGCAAGATGATGAGATTATAAAGATTGTTCGCCAAGCGCTTGCTGATGAGGTGCGCGGCTTGGGTAAGCGCCAGCTGAAGATACCTGACGAGGTTGCTAAGAAGCTTGCCAGTCTGTGTGATGGAGATGCCCGTAAGGCACTTAATCTCATAGAGTTGATGAGTGACACGCTTGCCGATGGCGGCGATTTTAGTGAGCAGATGCTCATTGAGGTCGCGGGACAGCAGCTAGCCGGATTCGATAAGAATGGCGATCAGTATTACGATCTTATCTCTGCGGTGCACAAGTCGATTCGTGGCTCGGCGCCAGATGCTGCGCTTTATTGGTATTGCCGCATGCTAGAAGGGGGCTGTGACCCACTTTATGTAGCAAGACGCTTACTGGCTATTGCGTCTGAAGATATCGGCAACGCTGATCCCGTGGCCATGTCGGTCGCGGTAAACGCCTGGGAATGCTTTCACCGGGTGGGACCGGCCGAAGGAGAGCGTGCCATTGCTCAGGCAGTGGTGTATCTCGCCAGTGCCCCTAAGAGCAACGCCGTATATACCGCATTTAAGGCGGCGCGCCAATTAGCAAGAGAGACGGGCAGTCACGCGGTGCCTAATCACCTGCGCAACGCGCCCACTCAGTTAATGGCCGATATCGGTTTGGGTGAAGGGTATCGCTATGCACATGATGAGCCCAATGGGTATGCCAGCGGTGAGTGTTATTTCCCTGAGGCACTCGCGAATACGCGCTTTTATTATCCAAGCGAACATGGGTTTGAGAAGCGAATCAAAACCAAGCTGGAAACATTAGCAGAAATGGATCGTTTAAGTGAGGTTAAGCGCTATGAATAATCTCATTTTTGTGGCCTTGGGCGGGTCCATTGGAGCGGTATTTCGTTATCTTATTTCAATATTCATGATTCAGGTATTTGGCTCTTCTTTTCCTTTTGGTACACTGATGGTCAATGTGATTGGCTCCTTTTTGATGGGGGTGATCTACGCCCTTGGAGAAGCGAGTCAAGTCAGTCCTGAAATAAAAGCTTTGGTAGGTGTTGGGTTATTAGGGGCACTTACAACGTTTTCAACTTTTTCCAATGAAACTCTGTTACTGATGCAGCAGGGGGCCTGGTTGAAAGCATTTACAAATATCGCTCTGAACCTATGTCTGTGTTTATTCATGGTTTACTTAGGACAGCAGTTGGTTTTTTCTCGCATTTAACTATTAAGAAACTAAAAACATGTTAGATCCCAAATTTTTACGTACCGAATTAGAAGCGACCGCTGAGCGCCTCGCCACCCGTGGTTTTATCCTGGATGTGGATCGTCTCAGCAAATTAGAGGAAAAGCGTAAGTCACTGCAAGTGGCGACAGAAGAGCTGCAAGCGTCCCGTAATGCGATCTCCAAATCAATAGGTCAGGCTAAGGCCAAAGGTGAAGACGTTGCGCCGATCATGGCTAAGGTCGGGGATTTAGGCGCCGAGCTAAGCAGCAAGGAAGCCGAATTAAAGCAGCTGCTTGAAGAACTTAACGCCATTGCCATGAGCGTACCTAACTTGCCTGACGAATCTGTGCCTATTGGCGCCGATGAGGCTGAAAACGTTGAGATCCGCCGTTGGGGCGAGCCTAAGCAATATGACTTTGAAGTCAAAGATCACGTTGATCTGGGCGAACTGCACGCTGGTTTAGATTTCAAGAATGCAGTGAAGATCACAGGCTCACGTTTTATCGTCATGAAGGGCCAGATCGCGCGTATGCACAGAGCCCTGGCGCAATTCATGTTAGATCTGCACACCACAGAGCATGGTTATACCGAAGCCTATGTGCCGCTTCTTGTTAATGAGTACAGCCTGTTAGGTACAGGTCAGCTGCCTAAGTTTGGTGAAGATCTTTTCCACACCAAGCCAGCGACAGAAGAAGGTCAGGGCCTTAGCTTGATCCCAACTGCCGAAGTACCACTGACCAACCTAGCACGCGATACTATTATCGATGAAGATGAGCTTCCGGTTAAGCTGACAGCGCACACGGCTTGTTTCCGCAGTGAGGCGGGTTCTTATGGCCGAGACACTCGTGGCCTGATTCGCCAGCACCAATTCGACAAAGTTGAGTTGGTTCAGCTCGTGAAGCCAGAAGACTCTATGGCGGCACTCGAAAGTCTGACTCAACACGCCGAGACCGTACTACAAAAGCTAGGCCTGCCATATCGCACCGTGGTGCTTTGTACCGGTGATATGGGCTTTGGTGCGGCGAAGACTTTCGATATCGAAGTCTGGCTACCGGCGCAAAACACTTATCGCGAGATCTCCTCTTGCAGTAACATGCAGGACTTCCAGGCTCGTCGCATGCAAGCACGTTATAAGGCTAAATCAGCTAAGAAGCCTGCACTGCTGCATACCTTAAATGGTTCTGGCTTGGCGGTAGGTCGCACCTTAGTGGCAGTATTAGAAAACTACCAAAATGCCGATGGCTCGATCACTGTGCCAGAAGTGCTTCGCCCATATATGGGCGGTTTGACCCAAATAGGTTAAGCATATAGCGAGATAGTGTGAAACATGGATAACGGTGGGCGCTATTTTCAGTGGCTGACCTATGTCGTCATTATCTGTATCTTTTTCGCAGTAATGTTTACAACATTTGGGAAAGCGATTTTGTTAGTGATGCAAAATCTCTAACGACAAAAAAAACCTTCGCCAAGGCGAAGGTTTTTTATTATGTGCTGATGTACCTTATGCTAACTATAAGGGTTAGATACACTTAGCGGGCTTAGGCAGCCCGGCGATCTTAGTGGCCTGTTTTGCGGGGCCAACCGGAAAGAGGGTATAGAGGTATTTAGAGTTACCTTTTTCTGGGCCCATACGCTGACCTATTGCTTTAACCAGGACACGTATCGCGGGGCTCGTCTTAAACTCCATATAGAAATCTCTCACGAAATGTACGACTTCCCAATGGGCGGGGGTTAATGTGATCCCCTCTTCAGCGGCAATGAGCTCCGCTAGTGACTCATCCCAATCCGTGACATTTTTAAGGTAGCCCTGGGGATCTGTGGCGATTTGAGCATCGCCATATTGAATATAATTTACCAAGTGATCACCTTAGCATGAGTTAGTGTAAGTTCGACAAATTCAGCTTGGCTGAGTTGGCGGTAGTCACTCAGGCGCTGTTGCAACCCTCTTGCAATGACATCTTGCTCAAGTAGACATAGATTAAGCTTAGCCAACTCGTTGCGCCATTTAGCCAGTAAAAGACTATTTACCCCATCACCAATAAGCATCACTGTATCCTGGGTTTGCAGATAGCGTAGACAGGTCGCAAGAGCGTTTTCCTGGGCGGCGGAGTGTTGTACGATATGCAATATCATCAGTAAACAAAGACCTCGTCAGCTTGGGCTAATAGCGTAGCGATCTTCTCAGGCGTCTTTGTTTCGACCGGGAACGCAGCATCTTCTTCTGTTAGCGAGTAATCCTGTAAACTTTGCTGACAGGCATATACCTGCTCTATATCGTACAGAGGGAGTGCCTTAAAGGCGGCAACAAAATCTTTAGCGCCAATCACTTCCGGCGTTTGGCCGGGGAGCAAATTGAGCACGCCTTCATCAGCAAAGATAATGCTGACCTCTTGCTCGAAACTGGCGCTGAGCAGGGCAAAGTCTAATCCTTCTCGAGCCTTGGCACTGCCATGGGGCGCATGTCTAAAAATAAGCGTGATCTTTTTCATTGTGTTTCCTAGAAGCAGATCACGCGATCGGCTTGTTCAATACCCGCCACGAGTTCACCCAAACCGCCCATTTGATAGGGGGGCTCTAGGTTCCAGTGCTGAAGCTGATTTTCGGCTGATTCGCTAGCCGATAACACACCGCGTCGTAAGGCGGCAGACACGCAGTTGACCAGCGGGACATTATGGGTTTGCGCCAATTCACGCCAAGCTTGATACAGGTTGAATTCATCAGAGGCTGGACTCTGTAGATGGTTAGTCGACAGTACGCCATCTTGATAAAAGAAGACCTTGAGGATCTCATGGCCTGCTTTTAGGGCCGCGTTGGCAAACATTAATGCTTGGTAGCTGCTGCCTTGGCCATATCCTGGCTGATTAACTTGAATAACGAGTTTGCTCATTAACCTTCACTTACATCTGTCGCGCAAACGCGCTGAACTTGGGCGCTATTCTATCTTCTTTTTGTAACGATCCCAAATGCCTGAATAACCGTCTGCGGCCTAGTCGAATAAAATTTATGCCGCACATAAAAAAGCCCACCGATAAAGGCGGGCTCTTTAAGTATGACTAGACTAGATTAATCGTCGTTGCCTACACCTAATAAGTGCAAAATAGCGATAAATAGGTTTAGGAAGTCCAGATATAGCGAGACGGTGGCACGAATGTAATTGGTCTCGCCGCCATTAACGATACGGCTGGTATCGAAAAGGATAAAGCCTGTCATTAACAGCGCGATACCTGCGTTAAGGGCCATAAACACCACGCCACTACCGATAAAGATGTTTGCGATACCGGCAACAATGGCGATCACCAAGCCTGCCAATAGGAAGCCACGCATAAAAGAAAAGTCTTTCTTAGTGGTGATGGCGTAGCCACTAAGGGTGACAAATACCACGGCCGTTAATCCTAAAGCCTGCATGATCAGCTGAGGACCATTTGCCATTCCCGCATAGTGATTGAGCATATAGCCAAGGGACGCACCTTCCATACCTGTAAAGGCAAATACCCAGAACAGGCCTGCAGCCGTATCAGCCTTTCTCAAAGTGACGAACAGTAGAACGAGTCCACCAACTGAAAGCCCGATCGACATGAGAGGACTAATTTGTAACGCCATTGCCAGTCCCGCACAGACCGCTGAGAAGGCAAGCGTCATCGAGAGCAATAAATAGGTATTTTTAAGCAGCTTATTCACTTCTTGTGTCGAAGCATGGCTGGCATATAGTGTTTCTTGTGTCATCTTTATCTCCAGTGACAGTCACTAACTTGATGGTTTATTTGAGTCAAATAAGGCGCAGGAGTTCCTTTTCATTAACCTGATTTAACCTTTTTAAAAATCTAAATTTATCATACCTGACCCAAGGGTAAGGTGAAAGCTTTGCACTTTCGATAGTCTTAATTAAACCAATCTCTTTGCAGTTTTTCACTATCGCCTAAGTAGTCGAGTACCCAAGCCATAGCAGGCGACTGATTGGCATCGTTCCAGGCAAGGCAACATGGGCTAGGGGCTTTAGGTCTGTCGAGCTGCTTTTCTATCAGCGCCCCCGCTTGAACAAAAGGGGTGGCAAAATGCGTTGGCATGTAACCAATGCCTAACCCTTCGCGAAAGCAGTTTATCGCTCGGATCCAGTCAGGGACGACGAGTCGGCGCTGATTGTCCAGCAGCCAAGTCAGACGCTTTGGGATCTCACGAGATGTATCTTCAAGGCAAATAGACGGGTAGATGCGTAGTTCGTCGTCGAGCAGGGGCCTGTCTATTGCCGCTAAAGGATGATGTTTACTGACGAGAAAGGTCCATTCGATGTCGCCCATATCTTTAAAGTGGTAGTCACCACCGACCGGGATCGCCGTGGTGGCGCCAATAGCGATATCACTGCGCCCGGTTGCGATAGCTTCCCAGACGCCGTTAAAGACCTCAATGCGAATAATAAGTTCGACATTATCAAAATGGCGGTAAAAGTCGGCGATTAAGTTGCTAATTTTATCGGCGCGCACGATATTATCTAGCGCGATAGAAAGTGTGGGTTGCCAACCATTTGCCACACGCTTGGTGTCATCTTTTAATGAAGCTAAGTTAGCCAGTACTGAACGCACCTGCTTAACAAAGTGCTCTCCAGCAGGGGTTAAGCTAACGCTCCTATGATGACGTTCGAATAATATGACCCCTAGCTCTTCCTCGACTTGTTTAACGGCGTAGCTCACGGCGGAAGGGACCTTGTGAAGCTTATTGGCTGCGGCGGTAAAACTACCGACACGGGCCACCATATCTATCAATTGCATCGACTGTTCAGAAAGCATGATAACGGGTCCCTTTTTTGCTGTGAGATTATTTGAAGGCTGTAAGCAAAAATAAACGTTTCACAAGCAAATGGCAAGTCACTAGACTCACCGACTTTCTTGGTTATTACGTGTGTGACTATGACTTTTAACAGTAAAAGCGCAAATTTTCTATTCTTTATCTACCTTGCATTATTAAGCATGCTAGGTTTTATTGCCACAGATATGTATCTTCCAGCTTTCAAAGCTATTGAAACAAGTTTTGATGCAAGTGCGACTCAGGTGGCAAGTTCGCTAACATTCTTCCTGGCTGGATTAGCCATTGGCCAATTGTTATATGGCCCGTTAGTTCAGGCTATTGGTAAGCGCATGAGTCTGGTGATAGGACTCAGCCTATTTGGTGGCGCCAGTTTAGCCATTGCTTATAGCGATAACATTGTCATCTTCAATGGGGCCAGATTTTTTCAAGCTCTGGGTGCTTGTAGCGCCTCAGTGATCTGGCAGGCGATAGTGATTGACAGATATCGCGCCAGCGAAGCACAGCAGGTGTTTAGTAACATTATGCCACTTGTGGCCCTGTCACCCGCTCTGGCTCCAATCCTTGGTGCCTACATGTTGGAGTGGCATCAATGGCCGAGCATTTTTGTGACGCTGGGTATACTGAGTTTAGTACTCATCATCGCAACCCTTATTTGGGTTAAGCATGATACTACGACCACTGATGCCTCAAGCTCGCAAGAGACTAAGGTGGGTTACTTAACCATGCTTGCGAATCCAAAATATCTAGGTAATGTGCTGATCTTCGGCGCCTGTTCGGCGGCATTTTTTTCCTATCTGACGCTTTGGCCTATCGTGATGGAGCAACATGGTTATGAAGCAAAGGCAATTGGTCTAAGTTTCATTCCCCAGACCATCATGTTTATCCTTGGTGGCTATTTAAGTAAGACCCTGATCCGCAAAGTTGGGTCTGAAGTTAGTCTTACTTGGATTTTACTATTGTTCGCCGTGTGTGTCGGCGGTATCGCTTTGGTGACACTTTTATGGCCAGCGCAGAGTATCTATCCGCTGCTAGCTATCTTCTCGGTAATGGCTGCTGCCAATGGCGCTTGTTATCCGATAGTGGTGAACTGTGCACTTCAGGTGTTTAAGCAGGTGTCGGCTAAGGCAGCTGGGTTACAAAACTTTTTGCAGATCAGTATCGCTTTTGGCGCCTCATCACTTGTTGCCTTGTGGGCAAGCAGTGGCGAAAAGGCAATAGGTGTCGGCATTGTGCTCAGCGCTGTAGGAGTGCTGATTGGCTATCAAGTGCGACGCTATGACAACTGGCGCGCTGTTTTTGGCGCGATTTCGACGCCAGACCCAGCTAAAATTGCGCTGCATCAGGAAAATGACAGTACAAAATGAGTGTTAGTTAGCCAAATAAACCGCGTTTGAATATTTTCGCTTTACAAGTGAAATAGGCCACTATATTATTCGCGGCGTTCGGAGAGATGGCAGAGTGGTCGAATGCACCGGTCTTGAAAACCGGCACGGGTTTATAGCCCGTCTAGGGTTCAAATCCCTATCTCTCCGCCACATTAAGAAAAAAGGCTTCCAGTAATGGAAGCCTTTTTTCGTTTACGTCATCGCCTTTGGAAAGATACTGCATCCAAGTGAACTATTGCGGTAAAAAAGCCCGCTGGTTCGCGGGCTTTTATCTGGGAGTCAAACTGCCTACTTAATTTGTTTGTGGTAGCTTTTCACTTTGCTTGTCGTTGAAAAACCGGCCCATAAAAATACTCAGCAGGCGCTTCATGTCTTCAATCGCGACGTAGAGGCAAGGGATCAGCACCAAGGTCACAACCGTTGCGAACAGAACCCCGAAAGCCAGTGATACGGCCATAGGGATCACCATCTGCGCCTGCATGCTGGTTTCACTCATGATGGGCACTAAGCCGATAAAAGTGGTCAGTGAGGTGAGCAGAATGGCTCTGAATCGCCGACAACCAGCCTCGATCACTGCCTGCCTCATGGATACGCCAGCCAGACGGGCTCGGTTGATGTAATCCACCATCACCAGTGAGTCGTTTACCACCACCCCTGCGGCGGCAATAATCCCAAAGAGGGAGAGGGCGCTTAGATCGATACCCAAGAGCATATGGCCAAGTACTGATCCAATTATGCCAAAAGGGATCACTGACATGATCATCATCGGCTGCACATAGGATTTAAGCGGCACCGCCAAAAGGCTGTATATAACCAGCAGCGAAATAACAAAGTTACGCATCTGGGTATTGGCACTTTCTATCTGCTCTTGAATGTTGCCCGACACTTCACTCTTCACCCTAGGGTACTTACGCAGTAGGTCAGGGATAAAGTTATCGCGAATATCCTCAGCTAGTTTAAAAGGCTCGGCTTGAGCGGCATCTACAGAGGCCCAAACATTGATGGTGCGATTACCATTTTCGCGTCTGATCCCACTGACGCCTTGAGTCACCTGGATTTCTGCGACCTCTGATAGCGGTATTTCGGCGCCCTGTGGCGTCAGTATCATCACCTCGGTAACATGGGCGATAGAGTTACGCTGATCTTCTGGATAGCGTAGCATCACCTTAATCTCCTCACCGTTACGCAATATACGCTGTGCCTCGAGGCCGTAGAAACTGGCGCTGACTTGGGAGGCGATGTCTGCCAGGGTGAGCCCTAGGCTGTTAGCCAAAGGTTTTAAGCTAAACTGCACCTCTTTTGCGCTGGACTGCCTGCTGTCATTGACGTCACCCACCCCTTGTAGGGTGTTGAGTTTTGCCTTGAGCTCCTTTGCGGCAGCGATGAGCTGCTGATCATCCTTACCTTCGAGGCGGAAGCTGATATCACCATCATCGCGACCACCTCCAAAGAGGTTATCTTGAATGGTAAAGGACTTAACCCCTGGGATCTGCGGCATCGCCAGGCGCCAACGTTCTGCCAGTGCAAAGGTGTCAATTGGGCGAAGCTCGGGCGTAACCAACTTAGTCATGATCTGGGCACGGGTGCGGCTCTGAAGGTCGACCTGCATATCGGCGATCATGCGCTGGCCAAACTCTTGTTCCAGCTGTTCGTCGACACCATAGAGGGCCTTTTCGATTGCGAGCGCCGCGGCCAGAGTGGCTTTTTCTGAGGCGTCCACATTCATCTCGACACTGATACGAGGGAAGTCGTGAGGAATTTTAGGCTGACCGACATACCGCAAAATCCCCCCCTGATAGAGACCAGCACAGACAAGAATAAAGCTGATAAATAGGGTAATAATCATGTATCGATATTTGACCGCTAAGGTCAAAGAGGGGTGATACAGGCTATTAATCACAAACTGTAGTGCAGCATCTACCCGGCTCTGAAGATAATTCACGCCGCGCCTTAACAGGTTGATGGGGGTGCGTGAGCCTGCCGGTACTTGAGTTTTCTGTTTCATTCTGGCCAAGTGAGCAGGCAGAATCAGCTTAGATTCAACCAGTGAAAAGAGCAGGCAGAGGATCACCACATACCCAATTGATTGACCAAATGCCGACGAGGGGCCATCGTCTAAGGTAATAGGCAAGAAGGCCGCTATGGTGGTGAGCACGCCGAAAGTCGCCGGCATGGCAACCTTTTTCACTCCTCTTATCACATTGTCTAAGCTTTGGCCTTTTTCTTCACATTCAGTATGGGCACTTTCGCCCATGACGATGGCGTCGTCGACCACTATCCCCAACACCAAAATGAAGGCAAATAAACTAATGACATTGATAGTCACGTCTATCATGGCCATGGGCATGAAGAGCAGGGTACCTAAGAAGCACACTGGGAGGCCCATCATTACCCAGAAGGCCAATCTAACCCGTAAGAAGAGCGCTAACATGATAAACACCAAGACAGCGCCACTCTTCATACTGTCCAGCATCAAGTTAAGACGTCCCTCCAGGTAATAGGTCATGTCGACCCAGGTCTCTAGGCTAAGCCCTTGAGGCAGGTTGGCTTGTTTATTTTCAACGTACTTGTTCACCACCTTGGCGACATCGGTCATGCTCTGATCATTCGATGCGCCCACAAAAAAGGTGACCGAATTTTTACCGTTAAACTTGGAGTATTGGATCCCTTCTTCAAAACCGTCGACGACATTGGCGACATCGCCGAGCAGTAACTTAGTGCCATCTTCTAGGGTGATAAGGGGAAGGTTTTCAAACTCATAGCCAACATATGCCTGGTTTTGTACCCTGAGGCTAATATATCCGTTTTCCGCTTTAATTTGTCCTGCCGACATATTACGTGAATAGCCTCTGACAGCCTGGGCAACATCGTTAAATGTCAGGTTGTATTCCCGCAGCTTATCTTTGCTCACTTCGATGGCGACTTCATAGTTTAATCCGCCGTAAAATTCGGTGATATTCACCAAAGGCAGCTGCATCAGCTCATCATGTATCTTCTCGCCAAACTCCTTAAGTTGCTTAGGCGGGAGATCGCCATAGAGACTAATATAGAACACCTCTTGCCTGAGCTTGATGCGTTCCACTCTAGGGCGCTCCATACCGTCTGGAAAGCTGGAGATAGAATCGATTTCAGATTTAATCTCATCGAGAACGACTTGAGGCTCGTAGGAGTCTTCAATACGAAAATAGCCTGATGCAGAATTTCGATTAGAGTAGGTAATGACGCGTTTAAGTCCTTGTACTCGCTCCAATGCCTCTTCGACTTTAATTGTTATCCCTTCTTCAACCTCTTGGGGGGCTGCACCTGGATAAAAGGCGCTGAACTCAACCCAATTGATCTCTACCTGAGGGAAGAACTGTTTTCTGATGGTATTTGCCGTTAACAGACCACCGAGTATGATGATGATCATTAGCAGGTTTGCCGCGACGCTGTTACGAGCAAACCAGGCAATAATGCCCTTATTGGTATCTGGCATTTGCCTTACTCCTTGTCGTCCATGGCAATCTGACTGGCGCTTTCATCTTCAACAGGCTGCGTTTGCTTGTCTTGGGCAAGGGCAAGCTTCATCCCTTCGATGGGATAATCTAGCGCAGAGGTGATCAAACGCATACCGTCATCCAGACCCTCGCCAATGACCACCTGAGTGCCTTGCTGACGCACAATATCGACGGTTTTAAAGGCGAGGGTATTGTCTGGGGTTAATACTGCCACTTGATCATTAACCACTAAGTGTCTGGCAATGGTCGTCACATCTTGTGATTGTGAACCGTGGATCTGCGCCGTAATATAGCTGCCATACCGTAGTGGCTGTTTGTTATCTTTTAGGCCATAAGGGTCAACCACTTCTGCAACCAAATAGGTCATACGGCTATGGTTATCGATAACGCCTTCACTGCGAACAATCTTCCCGTTCCATTGCTGCTCTTTCCCGGCAAAATTGCCGTGCAGGGCGACTTGTGCTCCTAAGCCTTTATTGTCGAGATAACGGATCTCCTTGTCAGGAAGAGGCAGGCGGATCTCGGCTTTTTCTGTGCTAAGCACTTTACCTAAAGGGGTGCCAGCAGAGACGTAAGAGCCGAGTCCGACCTTACGGCTCTCAATCAGTGCATCATAAGGCGCCTTGATCACTGTGCGCTCCAGATTTCGTGTCGCGCGCTTTAAACCTGCTTCAGACGAATTGAGTTTGGCGACTTCTTGGGCCAGTTGCGGTTTACGCAGACTTAATTCGGTAGGGGAACCATTTTCGATCCGTTTCCACTCCTCCGCGGCCACTTTGCCGAACGCTTTTTCCTGTACTAGCGTCGCTTTCGCACTGGCAACCGTTGCTTTGGCATCGATAAGGGCGGCTTCATAGTCACTCGGATCAATTTTAGCCAGTACCTGACCTTTCTTAACAAATCCTCCCCTGACAAACGCATCTGCCAGATAGACGATTTCCCCGGTCACTTGCGAGACTAACTCTGTCTCGTATTTGGCATTGACGATACCGTATGAATTGACATTAAAGGTCATGGGTTGCTTGTCTATTATCTCAACAGCAACAACTGGGGTGTTGTCCACCGCGGGCTTCTCTTGCGGAGGTTTTTTCATCGATGCCAGTACGGCATAAGTGCCGCCGCCAAGGGTCAAAACGACGACGGGCAGAATAATCTGTTTTAGGGTAGCCACAAACACTTCCTCTTGTTGGAGCTAAGGCTTTAAATTAATTATTAAAAAGTCTATTTCAATTCGGCGAAAGAAAAACTCAAGCTAAATGTTATCGAAATGAGCGTTTTGTTAAAGCGCTTAAATGTAAACAGGTATGTAAAGGCGAGGGGGAAATTGATAATTCAAGGTCATATTACGCAGGAGAAGGTGTAAATACTGATGGCCAGACTCAAGATAAGAGACGGCCCATAACGTTAGTTTGGTTCAAAAGAAAGAGAGTGTGATGCCGCGTTATTGGCTAAATTACTTAGCACATTTGGGTACTCACCCGTTTGCGTATATCGAGCACTCTCTTAATAAGATTGTAGCTTGATTTAGGCTCAATTGCGCCGCTTTGAAACCGCTAAATGATACACGAGTTAAGAATTCAGCTTGAGACTAATGATCACATTAATGCTAGCGAGATTCTTACCAGGATCGATTCAGTTAGGCTAGGTTATAACCCGTGTAGGGCTTTTTGTGTCATCGACTCGCTAAAACCATGACGTTTACTGTGCTCAGGCTGCCATCCTGCGAGAAAACGCTCAAAATCGGCCCACGCTAATGGCAGCAACTCTTGCCATTCCTTAGTCAGTGCCGCAACCTCCTGTGCCGCCAGGCGACGACTTAATTGTCTGCTTAGACAGCTAAAATAGTGAGTGACGGCTGCTTGATATTGTAAGCTAAGTTGTTGTTCATCTAAGCAGCTACCCAATAGGTAGATAAGATCTTTTACACCAACTCCACCACCCACGTACTGAAAGTCTAATGCTGCAACCCCAATAACGCCTATTTCATCAAGGTTTGGGTGAAAGCAAAAGTTAGCGACTTTAGCATCGCCATGTACCAATGTTTGATAGCTCGCACCATTGAGCCTGGCGTCGATCACCCCGGCTGCTTCCTTCAGGGCACAATTTTCCATGGCTTCAAGCTCTTCTGGGCGAGTCGCAAGATGCCAATAGGTACCGGTTGGCCATAAGCCCTTGGTATATTCTGTCTTAGTGTTGCTGTTTTTGGGCATCCTATGGGCAAACAGCCCATGAAAGATAGCAAGCCACTCAATAGTGGCAAACAAACCAGTTTTATCAAGATGATGGCGGCGCTCTGTAAAGCCCTGGACATCCAGATCGCTTAGAACCAGCAATATTTCTTGCGACGCATCGTCTTGATGAGCCGCTAACAGGCGAGGTAGATTCAATTCGGGCAAGCAACGCTGTGCCCATTGTTGATACCAGTTAAGTTCAACTTGGTATGAGGTCATCTTGCGCTGATGTGAAAGTTTGCTGTTCCAATGATAGGGATGCTTACCAGATAAAGGCGGCGAGATATGCTTAACGATTACGCTCTGGGGGCCTTGCTGCGTTTGCATTAGGTAGCGGGCGATTTCGCCATAACCACTCCATAACGTCTGCAGATGGGCACTTTTTTCAACACTAACGAGATCGAACTCTTCACATAGAAATTGATCGATATTCAAAAATCTTTGTCCTTTGGTGCGAGAGCAGATAGTGAAATCACTGTCATTAAGATGTCGTTATTGTCGCAGACAATAGGAGAAGGTAAAAGCTGATAAAGCAATGGCATTTCTCTTTTTATTTGCAAGCTAGGGTTGATGAATCAGTTGGGCAGAGTCGTGCGCCTTAGGTTATGATCTATTTAGTGAATCTTTGAGCATCAATTGAGCGGTTTAGGAGGCGTTATGACAAAGCATGTAGTGATCACCGGCGCGAATAGAGGGATCGGGCTTGGCTTCGTGCGCCACTATTTATCACAAGGGGATAAGGTTAGCGCCTGTTGTCGTCAGCCATCTCAGGCCTCGGCGTTGATCCAGCTGGCAGAGATCTATGGCAACTTAAATATCTTGCAACTCGATGTGACCGATGACGCTTCGGTGAAGGCATTACCTCAACACCTTAACGACCATACCATAGATATCTTAATCAACAACGCTGGCTACTATGGTCCGAAGGGAGAGGGGTTTGGCCAGTTACACAGCGCCGAATGGCAAAAGGTGTTAGCGATTAATACTATTGCGCCTCTCATGGTAACGCAGATCTGTTATCCAATGATTCAAAAGGCGACAGATGCCAAGGTGGTATTTATCTCTTCTAAGATGGGAAGCATGGGGGATAATCAAAGTGGTGGAAGTTACCTCTATCGTTCCTCTAAGGCGGGCTTGAATGCCGCAGTGAAAAGTTTAGCGATCGATCTGAGTTCAGAAGATATCTACTGCGCCATTTTTCATCCAGGTTGGGTACAAACCGAGATGGGGGGGCCAAATGCGTTACTGACTGTCACTGAGGCTGTTGAGCAGATGACCCAGTGTATCGAAAAGCTCGACAGTGAGTCGTCTGGCAAATTCCTCAACTATGATGGCCAGGTTATCCCCTGGTAACTTTTATTTGAGAGGAAAGGCGGCAGAGATACATTCTCTTACCGTAAAGCGATATCGGTACTTAGCCTTTTCGTCAGGGACAACTTCAAGGATCTCGTAATCATTTAGCTCGACGACGTTGGCCTCGTCCCGCTTTTCGCATCGGGAGCGACCATCTGCTTCCAGATGATAAGCAAATTGTGCAATAAGCTGACGTATCTCCTGCTGATAGGCGAGTCGCACCTTGGCATACTCTTGTGCCAGTGACTCTGGCTCATCCTCTTCTTTCTTTACAGCATTACTTTGCTGTTCGAGATTCGTTTCCATAAATGGGGATGCCGTTGACGGAGTGGGCGTATCAGCCTTTTCTTCTTTTGGGCGTTCTGGTTGTTGGGAAAGCGTTTTTGATGTGCCCATGGTAACGGTATTTTCGATTTTCTTTATGTCGCTAAACGCGGTTTCCACTTGTTCCTCGACATTTCCGATAAGCAAGATCAAGTGATATAACAAGACAAAAGAGAGGACAAATCTAACTAATAGGGTGGTAAATTTATAGTGACTGTTCGCCGTAAGGGAAAACAGCTTAATACCTATAGGTCTAAGGAGGAGCGCAATAAAGAGATATAAAGGCATAATGATCTGCGCAAACAACAGGCCTACGGCGCTGATCCCCAGCACCCATGCGGGGAGTAACAATAAGATAGCGAAGTTATGGGTATAGTTAAAATGGGTTGCGGGCACCCCCACCACCTCATTAACAATCGCGCCAGCCATGGCCAGAGCATAATTGGCCACTATGGCGTAAAACAACAGTAAAATTGCCTTACCCGCTAATGAGTGCCATACCCTTTCAAAAACAGGCCAAAACTCTAAGGTAAGGGCTATGGTAGTAATAATGGCGACTAAACCCAAACTGTCACTCGCCAGCAGCAGGGCGGCGAGTAGATAGAGGCGTTGAGGAAGCGTTAAGCGTTGCCATGTCGCTTTAATGCTAAGTACAAAAGATTTAGGCATCATGACGAGTCTGGTTATTTTGTTTTCCAGGCCCGGTTTAAAATTTTCTAGGTTCACCCAGTGACTCCATGATTGTCTGGGACTGCTTAATAAATATGCGCTTAATCCCTTCCTTACTCCATATAGACGTTTTTATGTTACCTTGAGGTTAAATCTAGGTAAACAAAAGAGTGTGTAAGTGGATGAATAACCAAGTAGAAATAAGGCCGTTGCAACTTGAAGATTTTACCAGTGTGATTGCACTAGGTAACTTGGTACATGGCGATGGGTATCTAGATGAAGAGTTACTTGGCGAGATCCAACAAAAAGGTTGTAAGGCGGGGCTTAATGCTAACTTTGTCGCCTATCTGGATGGTGCTTTAGTTGGGTTTCGGCTGACCTATGCCGCGGGCAACTGGCAAATTGATCCATGGTGTACACCAGGTCTATGGGGTATTCCTGTGGAACGCTGTTGTTATTTTAAATGCAATACGGTAGCGGAGCAGGCCAGGGGATTGGGTATAGGTAAAGCGCTATTAGAAAGATCCATTCAAGCCTGTAAGGCGCAAGGGGCATTAGCCGGAGTCAGTCATCTGTGGCAACAAAGCCCGGATAACTCTGCCGTGGGGTATTTTTCTAGCGCAGGAGGGCAATTAATTAAGGAACACCCTGACCGCTGGAATAACAACCCCGATCATCCCGACTATGTTTGTGTTTTGTGCGGCAAGGACTGCCATTGTGTCGCCTGCGAAATGTTACTCACCTTTTAAGTCTAGCGTGTAACGTTTGAACCCTGTTATCTTGCTTAGGGCAAGTTGCCCAGATGAATAAAATCTATGTCATACGATCCATTGCTTTCCCAATATCCCGATGCCCAGCCTTGGCCAGATACCTACTGGGCTTCTAGAGTAAGTAAACCCAAGTTGCTTTCACCTCTTGCCCGCCGAGAACACACAGATGTGGCCATTATCGGTGGTGGCTATACCGGGCTATTAACTGCTTATTATCTCGCTACAGAATTTAATATTCACGCTACTGTGCTTGAAGCTAATCAGATAGGTTTTGGTGCCAGTGGCCGTAATGCCGGTTTCGTTCTTAAAGGCTCCGGGCGTATGGGGTATGGGGAGATGGCCAGAAAATGGGGGCTCGAAACCACTAAAGGGATCTATCGAGAATTTTCCCAAGCTGTCGAGCGGGTAGAGCAGCTTATTGAAAGTCACAAAATAGCCTGCGATCGTCAGCCCAAAGGTTATCTTAAAATTGCCCATAACGGCGCCGCTTATAAGACGTTAAAAGGTGCTGCAGATTTTATTGCCGAGCATCTAGGTGATGACGCGCAGTTTCTTAGTGCAGAGGAACTCAAACGTGATTATATGGACAATCATCAAGCGTTTGGCGCATTACGACTACAAGATGGCTTTGGGGTGAATCCGTTAAAGCTCTGTCTCGGTTATAAGCAGGCGCTTCAATCGCTAGGAGTCTCCCTGTATGAGTCGAGTTGTGTCAAACTTTGGCTTCAAGAGGGGAATCATCATAGGTTGGTAACAGATAAGGGAGAGTTGATTGCTAAACAAGTGATTAGTGCGGGTAATGCCTATACGCCGAAAACCTTTAATTCAGCCATCGATAATCGTTACCTACCCATTCTAAGCAATATCATAGTGACAGCACCTTTGAGTGAATCTCAATTGCTGCAAACAGGTCTAAAGACACATCAAGTCACTATGGATACCCGTCGTCTCAAGTACTACTACCGTCTGCTTGATGATAATCGATTGTTGTTTGGCGGCAGAGGAGCGATAAGCGGTAAAGATGCTAGCGACCCGCGTTACGGCGAAAGGTTAAAGCGTGCCATGTGTGATTGCTTTCCCTCACTGGCAGATATCGACATCTCCCATAACTGGACGGGTTGGATTGCTGCCGCAATGGATGATATGCCTCATGTATTTAGTGCTAAAGGGTATGGCTATAGCCTGGGATATTGTGGCGCCGGTGTCGCGTTTTCGGCTCAAGCAGCATTTCGACTTGCACAGCGCATTGCGGGACAAGCTTTACCTGAGCTACCACTTTATCAAACACCCTTGCCAACCTTTCCCTTTGCACGCCTAAGGCGCTTAGGGCAAAGAGGTTATTATCAATATGCCTGGTTAAGAGACAGGTACTTTTAGCGGAGCAAATTTGGTAAGATAGCGAGTTCACACGCAAAGCCGATGAGATGTTCTATAATTTTCTACTGTTGTTTTTTTCATCAGGCTAAGGCTCATCGTTAAAGGTTATCCGTTATGAAACATGTTGTAGATAAGATGCTCGATAAACATCAGAACTTGGTGCATTCAGAGGGCGTAAAAATTTTATCCCATACCCAAAGAGAAATAGATGAATGGGTACAACATACGGTAACCATAGAAGGCTGTGACGCACCTTTTAAATTTAAGCGTACAAAGAAATATCGTAGCTTACAGGGACAGAAGGTTAATATGACCTATTATCCCGAGACAGAAACGGTAGCTGGGTTTGATTTCGAAATCATGAAAGTGGTTCGTATTAAACGTTTTTAAGCTGATTTTACCGCTTAGCTACACAGTTCTGCTTGATAGTACTGACTTTGGCTGTTTGCGTAAGGCGTTGTTCAGTTTACCCTCCATATAATAGTGATATCCAATTAGCTTACAGGCTCAATGAGGTTCACTATGCAATCCAATGCTACAAATAGATGCGACCCTGCGCCGCGTCAAATTCAACCTGTACAGGCAGATCGTCTATACGCAGCTCATAGCCGCGCCTTTTTTATTAAGCGTTTAATTAAGAGTGATTGCCAGCGCGTCACGTCGTGCTTAGCTGAGCACTATTTAATGCCCGTTGCCGTTAATACTAAGCATTTACTAGCTTATAAGCACAGGTTACTTGAGCTCTACCGCTACGTGCTTTCTTCTGAACTCACTGACGTCGAGCGTCAGATCTTGCTGGGCTATCTTACCCATTCGGTCGACAGCCTAGATGATGCTATGGCACGTACCGTTTGATAATGCGGTAAGATCAAAAAAGGAGCCCTTAGGCTCCTTTTTTAGTTGGTCGCTTTTTACTTAGCTGTCATCAATGCCACGGCATTGTCTAGCATACGATTACTGAAGCCCCATTCGTTATCGTACCACGCCATGACTTTAACCAGACGGCCATTTACACGAGTCTGTGTAGCGTCAAAGTTAGAAGAGAATGGATTGTGGTTAAAGTCGATAGAAACCAGAGGTTCTTTGTTTACTGCAAGCACTTCGCTCATTGGCGCTACGCTTGCAGCCTTCTCGATAATGGCGTTGATCTCTTCTACGCTGGTGTCGCGAGCGGCGATGAAGGATAAATCCACTAATGATACGTTAACCGTTGGTACACGAACCGCCATACCGTCAAACTTACCGGCCAACTCAGGTACAACTAATCCTACTGCGGCGGCAGCGCCTGTCTTAGTTGGGATCATAGACATAGCAGCGGCACGAGCACGGCGTAGATCGGTATGATAAACGTCTGACAAACGTTGGTCATTGGTATAAGCATGGATAGTGGTCATCAGACCTGACTCGATACCAATTGCATCATTTAACGGCTTAGCGAAAGGGGCCAAACAGTTAGTGGTACATGAGGCGTTAGAGATCACAGTCATATCAGAGGTGATCACTTCGTTGTTAACACCGTAAACCACAGTCGCATCAACGTTTTTACCTGGAGCTGAGATAATCACTTTTTTAGCGCCAGCATTTAGGTGAGGTTGAACCGCTTCTTTAGAAGTGAATATACCAGTACATTCAAACACCACATCTACATTTAGCTCAGCCCAAGGCAGTTTTGCCGGGTCGCGCTCAGAGAAGGTTTGAATTTTGTCTTCGTTGACATAGATAGCTTCATCATCATGTTCAACTTTAGCGTTGAAACGACCATGAACTGAATCGTACTTGGTTAGGTGTGCATTAATAGAAGCGTCACCCAAGTCGTTGATGGCAACGATTTGAATTGGGTATTGCTTGTCGCTTTCATAAAGCGCGCGAAGTACGTTTCTACCGATACGGCCATAACCGTTAATTGCTACGCGGATAGTCATCTCATATCCCTCAGGTAAATGTATAAAAATATCTGGTAGTAAAATTACCAAATTGACAGCTATCGTCAAGCAATATCGGGATTTATCGGTAAGTTAGCTTAACAATTTTGCTGTTTTCTTTACAAAGATCAGGTTTTCTACAAAAAAAGGGGCCATTTCTGTAAAAAAAATACTAGTGGCAAACATTTTGCCGGGGCGGAAACCGCTGCCTTATTAAGACGAGCTGTTCAACTGTGCCCGAATATCACTAGAAGCGTAGTCACCCTTTTGCAGATGTTCCACTAGGTTTTCCGCTTGTTGGTCTAAAAAGATGGCCACTTGTTGATCGCCATTAATTAATGCATTCATTTTGGCATCAGACGCCGTATTGCGCGTCATCAATACGTTGGCTTTTGAAAAGAGATAGGTTTTCTCGAAGTCATTTTGCTGGTGGTAGATGCTGGCTAGCCCTAACAGCCAGTCAGGATTAAAACCTTCTGGTGTTGTGCGATCTAATAGTTGAAGATAGAGCGCCTTAGCTTTATTGAGATCGGACTTTTGATAGTAGGAAGCAAGACTGGCCAGAATGTCTAAATCATCAATAGCTCTGGCTTGTTGCGCTTTAATGACTCTCGATAGCGCGGCCTGATCGTTTAAACGTAGCCAGTGGTAATAGGAGAGATAGATATCGGGATCGTCTTTAGTGCTTTCTCGCAGCTGCGCCAAGTTTTGGGCGCTAATACCAAAGGCTCGCACCCTGTCGTTGGTGCGTTCGGGATGCAAGATATGTTGAACACCGGCTGCCAACTCTATGCACTTATTGTAGTTCTCAAGATTAATTAGGTGCTGGTATATTTGCTTACCAGTGGGGGAAGGGGTGTTTTTCAGGGCGTAGCGCTTCTGAATTAAGTCGGCTTTCTCGTATCGGCACCAGCTATCACGATGCAGGTCATCACAAAGCTCAGGATTATTTTTACAAATCGTGGCGGTATTAACACCATTATCGCAGCCAAATAGGCCAAAAATCGCTAAAATCGACAATAATGGTGTAATGATTACAAAATTTTTCCTCAAACGCACATCCTCACAGGATTTTATCTAATAATATTACATAGTTAGAGAAAATATCTTACTAGATCGTAAGCCGACTTTTCATTACAATGGCGCCGACCAATAACGGGATTGACGCCCGATAATAATAGAGTATTGGTCTTTTCTTTTTGTTACTCAAACATTTCTACAATAAATCTAGTAGAAAGTGAGATAAAGGATCTGTAAATGACCGCTGATAAACACCTACAAAGTTGGCAAGAACGTTTTGAAATGGCTGAGGCAATGCAGCCTCTACTGGGTAAGTTATACCGTAACCAAGGTGTAGAAGTCGTTCTATACGGTAAGCCACTTCTTAATGCTTCCACTATCGAGATCATTAAGTCACACCGTTTAGTACGTCGTCATGTGGGTGACAAACTCAGATTACGTGAAAGTTTTCCTTTCGTTGAAGCGCTTAGCAAGCTTGCGGTGAAGCAATGTAAAGTGGATATCGGTAAATTAGCGGTTAATTACTGGCGTGAGCACAAAGATGCTAGCCAAATCGAAGCTTACATGAGCCACGAGCTAGCGTCTGCAATTGACCATGAAGACAACCAAGAAGCTCGCGATGTCGTACTATACGGTTTTGGTCGTATCGGCCGTCTACTCGCGCGCCTGCTGATCGAAAGAACAGGTGTTAGCAACAAACTGCGTCTACGCGCTATCGTGTTGCGCGGTGGTCGTAAGGGCGATCTTGAAAAGCGTGCCAGCCTGCTGCGTCGTGATTCAGTACATGGTCCATTTAATGGTTCAGTTGAGGTTGACGAAGAGAACAACGCAATCATCGCAAACGGCACCTATATTCAGGTCATCTATGCTAACTCGCCAGATGAAGTCGACTATACCCGTTATGGTATTAATGATGCGTTGGTGGTTGATAACACTGGTATCTGGAAAGATGAAGATGGCCTAGGTTTACACCTGAAATCTAAGGGTGCGACTAAGGTACTGCTAACTGCTCCGGCTAAAGGTGCGATTAAGAATATCGTTTACGGTGTTAACGAAAACGATATTTTGGATGAAGATACTATCGTTTCGGCCGCAAGCTGCACGACTAACGCGATCACTCCAGTGCTTAAGGCGATTAACGATAAATACGGAATCGTCAATGGTCACGTAGAAACCATCCACTCTTACACCAACGATCAGAACCTGATTGATAACTATCATAAGGCTGACCGTCGTGGTCGTAGCGCACCGCTCAACATGGTGATCACAGAAACTGGTGCCGCTAAAGCTGTGGCTAAAGCGCTTCCTGTATTGGCGGGTAAGTTAACCGGTAATGCGATTCGCGTACCGACGCCAAACGTTTCTATGGCGATCATTAGCCTTAACCTTAATGGCGAAACCAGCAAAGACGATATCAACGAATACCTACGCAATGTCGCGTTAAGCTCTGAACTTCAAAACCAAGTTGATTTTACCGAGTCGACTGAAATTGTTTCTTCAGACCTTGTTGGCTCTCGTTATGCGGGTGTCGTTGATTCTCAAGCGACTATTGCTGATGGTAATCGCGCTATTCTTTATGTTTGGTATGACAACGAATTTGGCTATAGCTGCCAGGTCGTTGGCGTAATGCAGAAGATGTTAGGACTTAACTATCAGTCTCTGCCAGCCGCTTAAATTTAAGTGCTTATAGAAATACCCTGGCTTAGCCCAGGGTATTTTTTTATCAATAACATAATGAATCTGCTTAACAAAAAAACACTCAGGTGATTATTGCAGCAAACGATGCGACAAAGGCCATTAATCTCTTAAATTTGCGTTGACTCTTTTTGTTAAATCGGTAGAATTCCTTTCCGCAGTCAGGGGAAAGTACACTAGTAATCACTTGATTGCCTAAAGCGTTTCAGTTGCGACATTAGCTCAGTTGGTAGAGCGATACCTTGCCAAGGTATAGGTCATCGGTTCGAACCCGATATGTCGCTCCAAATTTGCGGACTTGCCGCAAATCGCTTCAAATAAGGCGCGATGGCAGAATGGCTATGCTGCGGATTGCAAATCCGTCGATCTCGGTTCGACTCCGGGTCGCGCCTCCACCTTTAGTTTTAACGTTAACTTACGGTAAAACAAACTATGCCCGAGTGGTGGAATCGGTAGACACAAGGGATTTAAAATCCCTCGCTGGTAACAGCGTGCCAGTTCAAGTCTGGCCTCGGGTACCATCAATTGATGACAAAAAAGCCTCACCTAGTGGGGCTTTTTTGTATCCAAAGTATGTTCGATTCTTAATGTTTCACTCACCGCACCTTATAGATCTCTCCTTATTAATTCGCGAACTTCCCTTGTGCTGTGACGCCGATCTCATATTGTCGATTGTATTGTAAATCGGTAAATATTCTAATAATTCACTAAACTAATAGGACATTTAGCTATAAATATTATGTTAATCCATAGGCGTTAAGAAAAATGTTGATATTGAAAAATATCCGCTATGAAGGGGCTTAAGACAATGGTATAACTAGCCGGAACCCTTCATATGATTACGTTTAGGAACACCATCATGATTTTTAACCAGGTAGTACTGGCTCCCGCAGATCCCATTCTTGGTCTTACAGATGCTTTTAAGGCCGATCCTCGCGCAGATAAGGTTAATTTAGGTGTTGGTATTTATAAAGATGAATCAGGCCAAACCCCGATATTAAAATCCGTAAAATTAGCGGAGCAGAAGCTACTCGAAACAGAAACCAGTAAAAGTTATCTTGGTATCGATGGTGTTGGCGCCTATAACCAGGCTGTACAGGGGCTCTTATTTGGTAGTGATCATCAAGTCTTGCTTCAAAAAAGAGCGGTTACTGCCCAGGCGCCCGGCGGAACAGGTTCGCTGCGTGTCGCCGCCGAGTTTGTGGTTAGAAACACCTCAGCTCGTACCATCTGGGTCAGTAATCCGACTTGGGCAAACCACAACAATATTTTCCAATCTGCAGGGCTCACGGTAAAGCAATATGGCTACTATGATGCCGAGCGTCATGACATTGATTTTGATGCCATGCTCACTAGCCTTGAGCAGGCCAGTAGCGGTGATTTGCTGTTATTGCATGGATGCTGTCATAACCCAACAGGGATTGACCTAAATATCAGTCAATGGGAAGTTATCGCCCAGCTATGTGTTGATAAGGGGTTAGTGCCTTTATTTGATTTTGCCTATCAAGGATTTGGTGCAGGGGTGGAAGAGGACGCTCAGGGCCTGCGACTTGTCGCCAGTAAGGTACCTGAACTCTTGGTTGCTAACTCATTTTCGAAAAACTTTGGTCTCTATAACGAGCGTATAGGCGCAGTAACCTTGGTTGGCCAAGATGAAGAGATGGCTAAGCGCGCCTTCAGCCAGATTAAGAGTACGATACGCAGTAGCTATTCAAACCCACCTGCCCATGGTGCCTTGATTGTCGCTACAATTCTTGGCGATGCGCAGTTACGCCAGTTATGGGAGGAAGAGCTAACCCAAATGCGCGAACGTATTGCCGAGATGCGTGTGCTTTTCGTTGAAACCTTGGCTAAACAAGGTGTTCAGCAAGACTTTAGCTTCATCTCGTCGCAAAACGGCATGTTTAGCTTCTCTGGCCTAAACAAAGATCAGGTTGCACGTCTTAAAGAGGAGTTTGGTGTTTATATCGTTGGTTCTGGCCGCATAAGTGTTGCAGGTATGACAAGGACCAATATGGATACCATTTGCAGTGCGATAGCTAAAGTGCTCTAGTTTAAACAACTGTATTAATAGAAAAGCCACAACATAAGATTGTGGCTTTTTTTATGCCTAAGTACTGCTATTCCTATACCTTGGCATTTAGGGCGGTATTTTATGCCAGTGCGCCGAGTCGCTCTGGTTCGACTATCAGTGATAGGGCATCAGCCAGAGCCTGCCTGTCATGGAGTGCCTGATGGTGGCGACTGCGCAGCGGGTAATAGGTAGTAATGCCCTTGCTGAGGTACTTATCGCCGTGACAAAGCACATGGTTCACTGATTTATTGCCTAACACTTGCTTAAACCAAGTAAGGCGCTGCTCTAAGCTAAAGTTTGCTGCAGCAGACGGTTCTTGGGTGAGATTGTCGATAAGAATAACTTTGGCGTTTGAGGCATGCAGAGCCCGGCTCAGTCTAGGAAGTAGTAGAGGTGGCATTATACTGGTGAGAAAACTGCCTGGTCCCAGGATGATCAGATCGGCTTGTTTGACTGCTTCGCAGGCTTCCGGAGTCGCATCTACCATAGGTTCGAGTGAAAGTGCTATGGGCGCTTCACCGCTTTGGTCGACTTCAACTTCACCGAATATCCGTGTTCCAGAAGACTGAATTGCCACTAGGTGTGTGGGTTGCTCTGACATTGGAATAACCTTGGTCTCGATATTGAGTAGGCCACGGATAAGATTAACGGCATCTAAGGGACGCACACAGAGATCGTCAAGTGCCATTAGCACCAGATTTCCCAAGTTATGATTGGCCAGTTCACTACTGCCACCAAAGCGGTATTCAAACAGTTGTGAGCCCAGTGACGGACGGCTAGCAAGTTGTGACAGGCAATTACGCAGATCGCCCCAAGCTATACATTCTTGTTGTTCACGTAAACGTCCCGTTGAACCACCATTATCTGTAGTCGCTACTATGCCGGTGAGTTTAGGGCCAAGAAAAGAGAGTGATGATAAAACTCGGCCCAATCCATGGCCGCCACCTATGGCGACTACATTATGAAATTGGATGATAGCACTATCGCGCATTTGGGTTGTTCCTTCCTGAATCCCCATTCTATCTCTCAGCATTATAACCCAATCCCTCCACGGGTATAGCGGTTTTGTTCATGCCGTAGATAACATATAATGCCGACCAAGAGTATTTGTCGAGAGAGAAGAATTTGAGAACAGGTCACATCAATAAGTTGATATTATCTCTAGGTATTGTGGCACTCGCTGTATTGGCTGTGAAGTTGTTTCTGATTGAGGGAAAACAGGATGACTCTCAGGAACCAGGCACAATACAGAAGAATCGGAGTCAGTATAGTGCTATACCCGATTTTCAGGCGATCAGCGATGTGTCGCAAAAAAAACAGGCCTTTTTCGATTTTCTACGACCCGCCATTCGTCATCATAATGCGGTCATTAGTGACGAACGCAAATTTTTACTGCAATCCAGACAGCACCTACAGAACAGTCAGCCACTGTCTGAGGCGGAAGATTATCGTATTCTTCAGTTGGCTAGTAAGTATCAATATTCGATGCGCAGCGCCACTCTCAACACCCTGGATGAGCTGTTAAAGCGTGTCGATACCCTTCCCGAAGATCTGGTGTTGATCCAGGCGGCTAACGAGACAGGATGGGGGAGTAGTCGCTTTGCTAGAGAGGGAATGAACTTTTTCGGTCAGTGGTGCTTTAAGAAGGGCTGTGGATTGGTGCCACAATCGCGTAGTGAAGGGCTTCGTCATGAAGTAGCGGTGTTTAAGAGTGTCGAAGATTCTGTTGGATCGTATATGCGTAATCTTAATTCCAACGCGGCTTATTCGTTATTAAGATCCATTCGAGCCGATCTACGCGCTCAAAATCAACCCGTTAGCGCAGAGAAGTTGGTTTATGGGTTAATGAACTATTCTGAGCGTCAGGAAGCCTATATCGAAGAGCTGCTTGACATGTTACGTCATAATAATCAATTTTTGGTGGAAAATCATGAAGAAAGGCCTGCTGTTTAGTTGCTTGGTATTGGCAACCAGTGTTGTTCAGGCAACGCCCATTTCGTTAGAGTACCAGGGCTTCTATCAAAGAATGAAGCAGATGAATAAGGGGAATTATTCGCTAATTGATATCGCATTTTCGGTGCCTAAAGCGAACGGTTGCTTGATAGAGCAGGGGTCGATCACCACCGAGAAGCGTCATTATCCTTTGACCATCTCGGCAGATCAACGCCTCTATATTCCCTTTGATGAGACATTAAAGTCAGAGCGTGCCTTGATCAATCTACAGATGAAAAATGACGTTACCCGATGTGGCGTAGCGATGCAGATAAGGGCTAAATCGCCTAGCGAACACTATTCACAACCCGCGTTGAATGAGTTGGCTACCCAGATGAATGAGCTGCTTAAGCAGATGCAGGGATTTCCAATGAAATATTTCGCCAATGATATTGCAGGGCTAAGTATTGAATTTGCTGGCGAAGCCAAGGTGACACTCGATGATAAGGTAGAGACGGTAAACGGAAATTATCGTTTATCCAGCGATGCAATAGCCTCACTTGAGAGCCTCTCGTTTAGCGAAGTGCCTAAGGTGATCAGCCCTTGGGTCACTGAGTAATCCCTGTGTTTGAATAGTCAGTGTATGTAAAAAGCCCTCATAACGAGGGCTTTTTACATTTAGCAACTGCTAGGGAACATAGGTGCTGACTACGTCAATTTTTAATGCGTCGCTACTGCGTTTTGCTGCATCCAAATCGATATGACCGCTGTTGGCCAGATCTAGGAAGTCAAACGCTGGGAGATCAGATTCTGCTACATCACCTTTCATCGGCGCGTTGGGATCTTGCTTTAGAGAGACAAAATCGAACTGCTCTCTATCCACACCTTGGGATGGGCTGGTGTTTTGCATGGCAGTAAAGATAGTCTCGATACGGCCGGGGAACTGTTTGTCCCAACTCTTAAGCATCTCTTTGACGGCAGCGCGCTTAAGGTTTTCCTGCGAACCGCACAGGTTACAGGGAATGATAGGAAATGCCTTTAGCTCGGCATATTCGGCAATATCCTTTTCACGGCTGTAGGCGAGGGGACGGATCACCACATTGGCACCATCGTCTGACAGTAGCTTAGGCGGCATCGCCTTTAGCTTTCCTGCATAAAACATGTTGAGGAACATGGTTTCAATAATATCGTCCCTATGATGACCAAGTGCTATCTTAGTGGCGCCTATTTTCTGTGCGAAACCATAGAGGGTACCGCGGCGCAAACGACTGCATAGTGAACAGGTAGTCTTACCCTCTGGGATCTTATCCTTGACGATAGAATAGGTATCCTTTTCCAGAATATGATAAGGCACTTTCAGGCTGTCTAGGTAGGCCGGTAAAATATCTTCGGGAAAGCCGGGTTGCTTTTGATCCAGGTTGACTGCCACGAGATTAAACTTGATTGGCGCTCTAAGCTGAAGATTTATCAAGATATCCAGCATGGCGTAGCTGTCCTTTCCGCCGGAAAGACAGCACATGACGGTATCTCCCTCCTCAATCATGTTGTAATCGGCAATGGCACTGCCGACTTCGCGGCGCAAGCGCTTTTGAAGTTTGTTGAGCCGAGTTAACTGCTTTTTCGAGAGGGTTTCTTCAGACATAATAAAAAACGCGCCTAGTATCGTAAAATTCTGGGCGCGTAGTATAGCGTAAACATCAGGGCTAAAGAAAGATAGCCCGGAGGATCAATCCTCTTCGAGTGGCGACTTATAACCGTCTGGTTTGATGGCTAACAGATCGCAGTTGATGCTGTCTATCACATGCTCTGCGGTATTGCCGATAAGGGCAGCTGAAAAACCGGTACGACCGACAGTACCCAAAATGACCAATTCAGCGTCAAGTTGCTCGGCAAGTTCAGGGATCACATCTTCAGGCAAGCCCTCTTTGATATGACAAAAATCGCTGGAGATACCGTAATTGTTGGCGAGATAGCAAACACGTTGCTCGTGCTGCATGCGAATAGTTTCGCTATAGGTATGGGCGTCAAAATCCGGAAGTTCAATTGCTAGGTTTACAGGTGTACCAGGATAACCGTTGACCAGGTGAACTTGAGCGTCAAACTTCTTCGCCAGATCTACCGCATGTTCGATAATCTTGCCATTTAGGGTTTGGTGATCGTCATCTTCAGATGCCACGTTGATCGCGCATAAAATTTTACCCGCGACTGGCCAGTCATGTTCTTTTACCAAGAGGACTGGGACAGGGGCTTTACGCATTAAATGCCAGTCTGTTGGCGTAAAGATCACCGACTTGAGTTTATCATGTTCATGAGTGCCCTTAACGATGAGGTCATAACCGCCTGCAATAGCGTGTAAGATGATGCTTTCAAAGGGGCGGTTATGCCAGATCACTTCGCTGTCTATCGTCACACCGCTTTCTTTGTAATTGACGAGAATATCATCTAGCCAAGCACGGCGCTGCGCAATGACACCTTGACGCATCGCTTCACGTTCATGACCCGAAAGAATCGAAGTCATTTCGTAGGAAAAATCAAAAATGGAGAGAAATACGGTAATAGACGCTTGGTTTTTTGAGGCGAGTTCGACAGCTCTGGCGAGGGCAGATTGCTTTTCGCTTGTTGGATCCACTACAACAAGGATTTTATGATAGTCCTTCATAGATTTTTCCTTTATCTGATGTGGTACTTAAATAATGGTCGATATAGGGCAAATTGCTTTGTTTTAGATCAAATTTGCCCTCAAAATCGACTAAATCAGCGGCCTATCTTATTGTTGCCAGCTAACTTATTGAGTGAGTCAAAATCGACTATGGTAATGTACTTCCCTTTTACCTCAATCAATTCTGCTTTTTGAAAACGACCTAATAGGCGGCTGATGGTCTCTACGGTTAAACCAAGGTAATTACCTATGTCTCCACGCGTCATGGTGAGACGGAACTCTTTAGGAGAGAAGCCCCTGCTACCAAAACGATTAGCAAGGTTGCTGATGAAAGCGGCTAATCGCTCTTCGGCATTTTTCTTACTCAGTAATAAGATCATCTCTTGATCGCTTTGGATCTCATTACTCATCAGACGCATAATTTGCTGTCTGAGTTTTGGCATGGTACCTGAGAGCTCATCTAAGGTATCGAAAGGAATTTCACATACCATTGAAGTTTCTAATGCCTGGGCAAAACTTTGGTGGGTCTGTGAATGGATACCGTCAAAACCTATCACGTCACCGGCCAGATGGAAGCCCGTGATCTGCTCGTCACCTTGCTCTGTGATGGTATAACTTTTTATGGTGCCAGAACGGATCGCATAGAGAGATTTCAGTGAGTCTCCAGACTTAAAAATCTGCTCGCCTTTTTGTATTGGCTTCTTACGTTCTATGATCTCATCAAGTTGATCTAGCTCGTTATTATTCAACGTGAAAGGGATACATAAAGTGCCCATGCTGCAGTCATGACAATGAATGGCGCATCCGGGACTAGCCGAACGACGACTTTTAATATTATCTGTCATAATCTCTCTCGAATTTCACAATTAGGCTTATGTTAAACTAATTTAATAGTCACAGCTAGCCTAGCTGTGCAAATGCAATATACAAAGTTTGTATGCCAAAGCTTACTAGAATAAGCCCACTAAATATGCGGACTTTTCGTTGTTGAACCAACTGGGCGAAGTAGCGCGCCGCGACCCCTGCACTGACCAAGGCGGGTAGGGTACCTAGACCAAATGCGGCCATAATGAGGGCACCTTGCTGTGCAGAATTCGCCGCTACGGCCCAGGTTAACGTGCTGTAAACCAGGCCACACGGAAGCCATCCCCACAATAATCCTGCTGCGAAGGCATGTCTTAAATCAGTAATAGGTAGCAATTTGTTCGCAACCGGGCTTATCAAGCGCCACAGCCACTTGCCTACTCGTTCAATCTGCACCACGCCAGCCCATATTTGCGCAATATAGAGTCCGGTAATGATCATCATTACACCGGCAAATATGCGCATGCTGACTAAATAGGCGTCTAGGCTAAACAGAGTTGAAAGTAAACTTGCTGAGCCACCCACTAAGGCACCGGCTAAGGTGTAGCTAATGATGCGGCCAAGGTTATAGCTGAGGATAAATTTAAGCTGACCAAGCAGAATATTATCCGAGGCTCGTCTGGGAAGTTGTTGAGAGAAGGCGCCCACTAAACCACCACACATACCGATGCAGTGGCCAGCCCCCATTAGCCCCACTAAAAAGGCGCCGGTTATGGTGAAGTCAATCAATGCGGTTGCTGCTCGTCTTGCTGGCTATTTGTCTTGGGTTTGATGTCATCATCAAACAAGATAGAGACGCTTTGACGGTCAAGATCGTCAAACTGTTCAGATTTTACGGCCCAGAAAAAGATCCCTACGGCAACCAGCACAAACAGCATGGCAATGGGGATCAGTACATAGATAATACTCATAAACGAACCTTTAGTAGTCTTAGGCTATTGGCAACCACAATTAATGAGCTGGCCGACATGCCAATCGCAGCAATATAGGGTAACACGTGTCCGGTTACCGCTAAAGGAATGATAAGCAGGTTGTATCCTAGTGCCCACAACAGATTCTGCCTGATGATTTGCTCTGTCATTTTGGCGATGCGTACCGCTTGTGGAAAACGAGACAGCTGATCTCCGAGCAAAATTAGATCGGCACTGTTTTTGGCGATATCAGTGCCGCTACCCATGGCAATCGAGAGATTGGCGCCAGCTAACACTGGTGCATCGTTAACACCATCGCCAAACATAGCCACTCGCTTACCTTGATCTTTTAGCTGGTTAATCAGCGTCAGTTTATCCTGGGGCTTAAGACCTTTATGGAGCGCAGTAATGCCAACTTCGTGAGCGACCTGCTCAACGTGCTCGCTTGTATCGCCACTGGCTATACAGGTGGCAATTCCCATCGTTTTTAGCGTGTCTACGGTTTCCTTCGCATCGTCTCTTACGGTATCACTAAGCGTAAAGCCAGCGATGAGGTGATCTTGAGTCGCCAGATAGACATTTGCTAGGTTGTCGGCAGCTTGAATTTGGGTTTGCTCAAGAATAAATGCGGCGCTACCTAAGTAATATTGCTGCTGATTAACCTTTGCCAGAACACCTGAGCCGGCAATATATCGGTTCTCCTTCACCTGACAATCTTGGCGATAAAAAGGGGCAAATGCCTTAGCGATGGGATGGATAGATTGTGATTCCATGGCAGCGCTAATGGCTAGAGCCTCTGCTTGGCTCATGGTATGAAAAAGGTGAGTCTGGTTTAAGGTCAGACTGCCGCAAGTTAATGTGCCTGTCTTATCAAATACCACCTGGTCGACTTTAGGCAGTTTTTCGAACACGCCACCACGACGGGCGACAACCCCCAAGCGCGTGAAGAGCCCGGTTGCGCAGGTGACCGCCGTGGGCGTGGCCAGTGCCAAGGCACAAGGGCAGGTAGCGACAAGTACAGAAAGCGTTACCCAAAAGGCATCTTCAGGCCAATAGTGTTTCCACACCAGATAGGTGAGGGCGGCGATCACTAAAATGGTCCAGGTGAAATAGTTAGAAATGGTATCGACATAGAGGGCCACTCTAGGTTTGTTATTCGACGCTGCTTCTTGCAATCGAATGATTTCGGCTACTAATTGGTCCTGACCAGTCGCCGTAACCACAACCTTTATAGGGTGGTCGACATTGATGGTGCCAGCATACACCTGGCTGGTTAAATGCTTAGTCACAGGCATCTGCTCGCCGGTCAGCATGGCCTCGTTGACACAGCTTGAACCTTCGATAATTTCACCATCGGCTGCTATCACTTCCCCTGGTTTTACCATGATGATATCGCCAGTCTTAAGGCGTTTTGCCGGGACTTCAGATTGTTCACCTCGTTCATCGAGCAAATTGGCCGTCAGAGGAATGAGTTTATGCAGGTTGTTGGAACTGATGGAAGCCTTTTGGCGAGCATTTTGTTCGAAATAGCGCCCAAGTAATAGAAAAAAGGTAAACATGCTGACGGATTCGAAATAAACTTCGCCGTCGCCGGAAACGGTTGCTATGCAGCTGGCAATATAGGCTCCACAGATCGCTATAGAAACCGATACATCCATATTGAGACGCCCCGACAACATAGAGCGAAGCGCGCTGAAATAAAAAGGCTGTGCGGAGTAAAACACCACAGGCGCGGCGAAAATCATGCTCACCCAGCGGAAATAGTCTCTGAACTCCACATCAAGGTCGGTGAAGTAATCGGAATAGAGTGCCAACGCAAACATCATCACCTGCATGGTGGCAAATCCAGCTAGCCCCAGTCTTAACAGAAACTTGCGGCTATTTTTCTTACTTTGGATCTCTTGGTCATCGACCTGATATGGGGCGGCCTGATAACCGATTTGGCTTATTTGTAGTAGGATCTCGCTCAGTTTTATTACCTTAGGATCCCAGCTCACTTGAGCACGTTCTGTTGTGGTATTAACTGAGATCTTGTTGATCCCTTTTATGTGTTGCAGTTTGTGCTCGATAAGCCAGGCGCAAGCGGCGCAGGTAATACCATCTATGGTCAATGAAGTGCTGGCACTTTCGTTGCCCTGATGGACGAAATCTTGCTGAACTTCTGCGAGATCAAATGCCGAGAAGCTACTGAGTTCTTCGGGCACCAGGGCGGTCTGCTTGCTACCAGGCTCGGTGCGATATTTGTAATAGTTAGTTAATCCAGCGTCTATGATAGCGGCTGACACGGCTTGGCAGCCAGGACAACACATAGGCTGCAATACGCCATCGATAAGGGTTTCGAATTGGCGACCCGTGGTCACGGGTTCGCCACAGTGAAAACAGTTTAACGAGTCCATGAATGGCTAGTTTAACCAATATTGATTGTTATCTTTTAGCTCTAGACGTTTTTGGATGCGCCAGGACCGATCAAAACCTTCTAATCTGACTTCCCAGCTGCCTGTAATAGGCTTAGCTAGCTTAATGCGATAGACCTGAGCACCATCAGCGGTTGCAACTTGGGCGAAATCTTTCTTTTGTAGGGTAGGATGATAAAACTCGACATTAAGCGCTGCCGCATAAGGCTCGCCGCCGTGCTGGGTGAGGGTGATCTCGTCGTCACTAAGTTGTAATTCAAACTGAAGTCCCAATTGCTTGGCATGTTTGATCTTACGTAAATCCATATTAATGGCTTTGCCGTCTTTGTAATAATCTTCTGACACTAAAGAGTCTTTATTTTCGATCGCGAGAAGCATGAGGTTAACACTGGCAAACACGGCGCAAAGCGGCAAAATAATCAGAAACCAAGGCCAAAACTGTTTATACCAAGCTTGTGGTTTTTTCATGGGTACTACCTGTTATTTTTGTTGGCCATATCTTACCGTTAAATGATGTTTATGGCACTTAAAAAAAAGGCCTCGATCTGTCTCGAGGCCTTGGTGTTACTTAAATGTAATTACTTGTTTGACAAGCTATAAACATATGCTGTGATGACGTGAACTTTCTCTTCGCCCAAGACATCTTTCCAGGCTGGCATCACACCAGAACGCCCATTTTTGATGCTTTCTTGGATCACGCCACGGCTGCCACCGTATAACCAAATGTTATTCGTCAGGTTAGGGGCACCCATAAACTTGTTACCTGTGCCGTCCATGCCATGACAGGCAAAACAACCTTTCATGAATGACGCCTGACCTTGGGCCGCTAGCGCTTCGTCATGCTCCTGACCGGCAAGTTTCACTACGTATTCAGCAAGACCTTTAAGCTCGCTGTCTTCGATAGGTAAACCGCCTTTTGGAGGCATCATGCCGTGACGACCGTTCATGATAGTGGTTTTGATGGTAGCCAATTCACCGCCATATAACCAATCACCGTCAGTCAGGTTAGGGAAGCCCTTGCTACCGCGCGCGTCACTACCGTGGCACTGTGCACAGTTTTGCAGGTACAAACGACCACCTACTTTCAGAGCTTCTTCGTTTTTCACTAGCTCTTCAAGGGGCGTAGCCAAATAAGCTTCAAAAATTGGGCTGTACTTAGCGTTAGCTTTCTCAACTTCTTTATCGTATTGAACCCAACGATTCTCTTGCTTAGCCAGTTCAGTGGCAGCGGCAGAGTCAGCCTTGATACCTTGTTCGGTACCAATACTTTGGTTTGAGCTCGACCAGCCAAGGAAACCTTTAAAGTTACCTAGACCTGGATATAGCGCCAAGTAAACCACACCAAAGACGATAGTGATGTAGAACATATAACTCCACCATTTAGGCAGTGGGTTATTGATCTCTTCAATACCGTCAAAGCTGTGACCCATTGATTTGCCTTCTTCAACACCGGTAGTGTTTTTAGAGACAACAAACAGTAGGATGAAACATCCCGCGATTACCACAATTGTGAGTACGGTAATCCAAATACTCCAGAAGCTACTCATCATCACTTATGTTCTCCTGAGTCCTTGCTTTTCTCTTCATCAGAGAAAACAAGGTTAGCGGCTTCGTCAAATTGAGCCTTACGACGACCGCTATAAGCCCATGCAAAAATACCGACAAACGTCACCATGACAACAATGGTAATAATCCCTTGTACTGTGCCGTAATCCATATTCATGCCTCCAATTTATTTCAGTGCGTGACCTAGCGACTGCAGGTATGCAATTATTGCTTCCATCTCAGTTTTACCTTCAACAGCCTTCTTGGCATTGTCGATCTCTTCCTGAGTGTAAGGCACACCGAAACCGCGGAACACTTCCATCTTCTTAGCTGTGAGCGCGCCGTCGAGGACGTTGTCAGCTAGCCAAGGGAAGGCAGGCATGTTTGATTGTGGTACTACTGCACGTGGATCCAACAGGTGAACTTCATGCCACTTGTCGCTGTAGCGACCACCAACACGAGCCAAATCTGGACCGGTACGCTTAGAGCCCCATAGGAATGGGTGATCCCAAACGGATTCACCGGCAACAGAGTAGTGGCCATAACGTTCAGTTTCTGCACGCAGAGGACGGATCATCTGGCTGTGACAGCCAACACATCCTTCACGGATATAGATGTCGCGACCTTCTAGCTCCAGTGCAGTATAAGGACGTAGTCCATCAACTGGCTCTGTTGTGTCTTTTTGGAAAAGCAGGGGAGTGATCTGTACCAAACCGCCAATACTGATGGCAATCACGGTAAAGATACCCAGCAGACCGATGTTTTTCTCGACTATCTCATGATTAAATTTCATCAAATCTACTCCTTATGCTTCAGCTAGTGCTGGCAACGATTCTTTTGGTGCTTTTACTGTCTTAAACACGTTGTATGCCATTAGTAGCATACCTGTGACGAAGAACAGGCCACCTAAGAAACGGACAAAGTAGAATGGGTATGACGCTTCCAAAGCTTCAACGAAGCTGTAGGTTAAGGTTCCGTCAGAGTTTACTGCACGCCACATTAGACCTTGCATAACACCCGAAATCCACATTGAAACGATGTAGAGTACGGTACCGATTGTCGCTAACCAGAAGTGAACGTTAATCAGCTGAGTGCTGTACATACGGCCATGACCGTAAACCGCAGGAATAAGGTGGTAAAGCGAACCGATTGAAACCATAGCTACCCAGCCTAGCGCGCCTGAGTGAACGTGACCAACAGTCCAGTCGGTGTAGTGAGATAACGCGTTCACTGTCTTAATCGCCATCATTGGACCTTCAAAGGTCGACATGCCGTAGAAAGAGAGAGAAACGATAAGGAAACGCAGTACAGGGTCAGTTCTAAGCTTATGCCATGCACCAGATAGCGTCATAATACCGTTGATCATACCACCCCAAGAAGGTGCAAATAGGATCAGCGACATCACCATACCCAGTGATTGTGTCCAGTCTGGTAGCGCAGTGTAATGTAGGTGGTGCGGACCCGCCCAGATATACAGTGCAATCAATGCCCAGAAGTGAACGATAGATAGACGATAAGAATAAACAGGACGACCAGCTTGCTTAGGCACGAAATAGTACATCATACCAAGGAAACCAGCTGTCAACAGGAAGCCAACGGCGTTGTGGCCATACCACCATTGCACCATGGCATCGACGGCGCCAGAGTATAATGAGTATGACTTGAACAGGCTGACAGGTACTGCCATAGAGTTAACGATATGCAGTACAGCTACCGTGATGATAAAGGCACCAAAGAACCAGTTTGCCACATAGATGTGCGACGTGGTTCGCTTAACGATTGTGCCAAAGAACACAACGGCATAGGCAACCCATACTATGGTAATAGCGATATCGATAGGCCATTCCAATTCGGCGTATTCTTTACTGCTGGTTAAACCAAGCGGCAGAGTAATAACGGCTGAAAGAATAATGGCTTGCCATCCCCAGAATGTAAATGCAGCTAGCTTAGGTGCAAATAGGCGGGTTTGGCAGGTACGCTGGACGATATAATAGGATGTTGCAAATAACGCTGAAGTACCAAACGCGAAAATCACGGCATTGGTGTGCAGAGGTCTTAGACGACTGTACGTGAGCCAGGGAGTTTCGAAGTTAAGTTGTGGCCAGATTAACTGGGCCGCGATCAATACACCTACCGTCATACCAATAATGCCCCACAATACTGTGGTAAGGGCAAATTGGCGGACAACAGTGTAATTGTAATCAGCGCCTTGAGGCTGGGAATGGTTCATCATATTGCTTCCACTGCTTATTACTTATACTTATTGTTTGAGTAAAGTGGCACTTTACCCGGTAAAATGACATCAAAGGCTTGTTTCCCTACGAAACAAACATGACTGTGTCAATGTGTTACACAACATTAACGCAAATTAATGCCGAGTAACGCAATGATACTTGAGCAATATCAAAAAAGATAGGAATTATGCGGCATCCATTATTGATCCAGATCAAACTACCTGGATAGAATGTAAACACTATGATTCAAAAGGTTAATAATTGTGCTATCAAAATGGCGTTCCCCTGATTTATGGCGTTTAGCCGGACTTATTGTTACTTTGCTGCTTTGTGGTTGCGAACCATCAGAAAAACAATTACCAAAGCTTGACCAAAACGCTACCCAAACTCCCTTTGAAATTGACCAGACACTATGCGACTTTAATCAAAAGACCTGCGACAGAGAGCTAAGCGGACAGCGGATCTCATTGGCTATTTCGCCAGAAAACACTCCTAGTGAAAAGCCCTTGCAGGTGACCTTAACCAGCAGTGTCGCTTTAGAAGAGTTATCGGTAAGGGTAGAAGGAAGAGACATGTTTATGGGGGTTATCCCTGTTAAGTTAAGCCAAACAGGTAAAAACACCTATCAAGGTCCGCTAATATACGGTTCATGCAGCAGTGATTATATGGTGTGGCGACTTATCGCTAGCTTTAAAATCCAAGGTGAAGCCAAGGTGGTTATGTTTGATTTTTTAGCCGATAGCTAAGTAGAGGCCACTGACACCCGCTTTTAACGCAGTCTATCAGTGGCCAAGGTATACTTAGTTTTTATCACTCAGTGCCAGCCTAACCTTATTAAATATTTCAATATTATCGATAAAGAGATGCGCTAACTTGGGGTCAAAATGACTGCCAGCGTTGCGAGCGATCTCTTCAATCACCTCTTCGATTGGCCAAGCAGGCTTATAACAGCGCTCATGAGACAGGGCATCGAAAACATCGGCAATGGCCACGATTCGTGCAAAGATATGAATTTCTTCTCCTTTTAAGCCTGAAGGATAGCCACTTCCGTCGTATTTTTCATGATGCTGTAATGCAATTATCGCTGCGGCATTTAGGATTGGACGTTCTGACTTACCGAGAATTTGGTGTCCAATAGCTGGGTGTTGGCGCATGATCTCCCACTCTTCAGGCGTTAGTTTTCCAGGCTTTAGTAGCACTGAGTCTGGCGTGGCAATTTTACCTATGTCATGCATAGGGGAGGCGTGCTTTAGCAGCCCCGCCTGCTGCTCGTCCAGTCCTGCCAGCTTTGCCAGTTGATAGCAATATTCGGCCATCCGCTTGACATGGTTTGCGGCTTCCTTTGAACGGCTCTCAACGACATCACCCAGCCTAAAAATAAGCTCAGATTGGGTGTCTTCCAACTCCTTATTGAGTAACAGGTTCTCAAACGCAACCCCCACATTAATGGCAAAGATATCGATAAGCTTTTTATCAAGGTCGCCAATGGCGTGAATATTGTCCATGTAGAGCAAGTTGATCCAGCCGCTTTTTGCAGGAAAATAGCCCACGAAAAGATTATCTTCATATAAGCAGGTTTGCTCTTTTAACGCACGCTTTAACAGCTTTTCAATGGGTTCTGGAATCACTTGTTCATGGTGTGCGGCAAACTGTCCAGTGCCCGCCAGTATGTGCAATTTGTCAGGGCTAAGATCCTGGCTCATGGCGTCGATAGCATTACAGGTCAGCAGTAAGGTTTCGTTGTTAAGGTTGAGTAGGTTGGCGACTTGCGTTAATAGCCCATCGGCAAAGTGATGTAAGGTGCGCAGCTCAAACAGGCCGGAGGTTGCTTTAAGTACACGCTCAAGTCCTTCCCGGTAGCGGATTTGAGCCATCTTCGCAGCTTCAATCTCCATGATATCCCGATAACTTCTCAGTGCGGAATAGACGCTGGTAATAAGCTTGCGCGAATCAAGTTCTGCCTTTGCTTTATAGTCATTGATATCGTAATTAACGATCACATCTTCTTCTGGAGCTTGACCGGGCTGCCCTGTGCGAAGGATAAGCCGGATGTTCTTGTTTTTATTTTCTTCCCTAATCCATTTAACCAACTCGAGGCCGGCGTGATCGCTTTCCATGACGACATCAATGAAAGCCATGGCGACGTCCTGCTCTTCTAGTAGAATGCGTTTTGCTTCTTCACCGCTATAGGCGTTGATGAATTCGATGCCACGGTGATCGAGTTTAAATCGTGACAAAGCGAGTTTAGTGACGGTATGAACATCGGGCTCGTCATCGACTATCAGTATGCGCCAGGCCGGTCCAGATTCTGCTTCGATTGATTTCTTTTTACCAGAAAACAGTGGACTCTTTTTTGCCATATCAATCAGCATCCGTTTCCCTCATTGGTTAACTCACTTGATCTTAGTTATTAGTGTAGTAACTGGTGCTACATTTGGCTGGGAAACTAGATAAAATTACAGAACAATTTAGGTATTTAGTAATTTTTTACTCACTTGGAGGTATTTCATTATCATAAGTGGTTATAGCGTCCATTAGACGCTTCAATAGGAGAGAAAATGGTCTTTGATGCTAGATTAGATATTGGCTTATAGCTTGCGCCAGTCATAGAGCACAAATATATCATCCGCTTTTTTCTTTATAATTGTTATAGTTAGACCTGACTAACTTTTCTTACATCGCTTTGTCGTTTCACAGGAGTATATCCGATTGCAGACTTTGCCTCTTTTTGAGTCCAGTGAGTATATCGATGCTGGCAACCCCATTATCAATCAGCATATTACGGCGTTAGCCATGGGTGGTATAGAAGATGCGGCCTTAGTCTACGAATTAGCGAGTGATCTGCTTTTTGCTCAGCGAGATAATGAAAACAGTTACAAGAGTTTTCGAAGTGAAATAACCAGCTTTTTGCATTGGTGCTTCGACGTGTGCCAGGTTTCACCCGCGAACGTGACTCGTCGAGATATGGATAGGTTTGTGGCCTACTGCCAATCACCGCCAACGGCATTGATAGGTTACTTTAATGTCGCTCAGTTCAAATTTGATAAGTTAACTCAGACCCGAATCCCTAACCCCAATTGGCGACCCTTTGTCGGTAAGAAAAACCAACCTTATCAATTAAGTGACAATGCTTTAAAAACCAAGATGGCTATATTGTCATCCTTTTACGGCTTTCTTATGGCTGAAGATTATTGCGAACGTAATCCTGCGCAAGCCTGGATGAATCACTCCAAGTTTGCGCACAAACACAAATTTCAACTGAGCGAAGAGGAGGGCGGTGGACTCGCGTTTTCTGAGTTGCAGTGGTCCTACGTTATCTCTACGGTTGAAAAACTGGCTAAGCAAAACCCAGAAATGCACCAACGGAGTTTATTCCTTATTAAGCTTATTTACGGATGCTACTTAAGGGTTTCCGATGTCAGTGCGCGAGCGGGTTACAGTCCCATCATGGGGCAGTTTAAGCAGCATCAGCAGACGGGGATTTGGCATTTCCATATACCAAAGAGTAAAGGGGGCAAGGCGCGTCAAATACCCTTGTCAAATGAGCTATTGGCTGCGTTAAAAGCGTATCGAGCTTATTTAGGGTTGACTCAGTTGCCGACTTATCAAGAACAAACCCCTGTCTTTATAAGACACAGGGCAGCCGGTCGTGGCCGAGACGCTGGTTTGGTCACTGCAAACCTGGGGATCCGACAGGTGAGAGAAGAGGTTCAGCATCTCATTGAACAGGCCGCCAATAGCGCAGAAAATGATGGATTAATCCAAGATGCTGAATCCATGCGCCAATTGACCGTTCACAATATCCGCCATACGGGGATAACTCATGATATCAATCTGAATCGAAGGCCTTTATCTCATGTTCAGGCTGATGCGGGGCACGAGAGTATTGACACAACGTCACAATATTTACATACCTCGCAAGCCGAAAGGCATCAAAGTGCTGCGAATAAACCTATGGACAGATTGGCTGGGATTGATTGACCAAAATAATGAAAAGAAGTAACGGCACAAAATAACGATGACCGGGTGTCATTATTTTAAATCAAGTAATGCCGATAAGTCTCATTATCGGCATTTCAATAAAATCCGAGTTTATGTGCATCTAGCACTAATCTATTAGCATTGCTTTACCTGCTGGTTCAACGTGATCAAGGTTAGGTGCCCAAGGTTACGTGCCAGATTTGAATCATGCAGTCCGCCATTTTATGTATCGCCAGTAATAGTGCTCGCAACAAATCGCTTATGAGGGTGGTTACTTTTATCTGTTCGAGCGCGCTTAACCTTGCCACTGAGTTTACCTATGCATTGCGTTTACCTTTGATAAATCTTGGCATTACCGCTAAGGATTGGCGCGCAAAATTCAATGCTTTCCGATATTCATTGCTCTCAGGATTTGCACAAAATTCTTGTTTTACAGCGGTTCGCACTAAAACAGTGTTAATCATGAAATGTTGTTTGGCTCCAACATAAAGGCCATGCTAAGCGTTAGATAAAACGGTTTTTACTGGCATCTAAAATAATCCTTCATATATAGCGCGTCGCTACGTGCATGAAATTATATCTCTAGGGGGATTACCACTCAGATTTTACGTAGCAACGCGTGTCAGAATCACAAAATGTTCAAATAAGTTCGTGGCTTAGGTTGGCTGGTTAACGATATTCAATGAAATGATAGTTCGCTATAGGGATTAATAGCGGTTCGTTGTCATGGGCCTTATCAACAAAAGCGTCGAGAAATAAGATTAAATGAGCTACTCAACAAAAAATGGTAAATAGCTGTAGACGATCTCTAGTGAGACCGATACTCGATATTGAAGATAGTCGCTGTATGCCGTTACTATTTTTGCAGCTGCCAAACGATAAGCATTAAAAGTTTGTGTACTCACTGATAAGGTATGATTTACCCGATAGAGGCTGTTACAGCTTCTATTGTATCTATTTAGGAATCTCCTCACACAGTAATGCGCACAATGTATATTATGTTAAATGCGATATGTGGGAGCAATTACTACCAACTGACATTGTCACGCCCCGCGTCTTTGGCTCTATATAAGGCAGTGTCTGCGTCATGTAACATCTGGTTTAGGTGCTTGCCTGGCGTGAAGATACTTAGCCCACAGCTAAAAGTAATTTCCAGCACATCATCGCCTACCTGAAAACGATTTTGTCTTATGGCATCACAATAAGCCTGCGCATGGTTATAGAGATAAGTCTCAAAGGATTGCTCTGCACCACAAGGTCGATTAACCAGAACGACAAACTCCTCACCACCCCAGCGCATCAATACATCCTGCGGATCTTGCTGCTGTTTCAAAATGGTGGCGATGTGACGCAGTGCTTCGTCGCCCGTCATATGACCATAGGTATCGTTAATCTGCTTAAAGAAATCGATATCGATAAGAATGATCCCCAGTTCTCCCTGTTGTTGGCTACAGGCATGATGCAGGCGCTCGCCTATGGCAATGCCTTCACGGCGGTTATAAAACTGGGTTAAATCATCATAAATGGCATGGTGTGTTAACTGGGCTTCGAGTGCCTTCTGCTCAGTAATATCGAAAATAACGCCGATCAGCCCGGCAACTTTGCCCTGATTGTCGTTAAAACTTGTCTTATGAAAACGAACATAAACCGCATCGCCTTCTCGAGTTTTAATCTCTTTCTCATAGATTTGTACACCAGGCTTATCAAATAATGCCTGATCGGCCCGCTGGTAAACGTCAGCTAAATCGGCATCAAAGAGTTCATAGACGCTCTTACCGATCAGTTCTTCTCTCGTGAGCTTGATAAATGATTCAAATGCACTGTTACAACCCAGATAAACCCCCTCTATATCTTTATAAAAGATGGGCACAGGCAAGGTGTCCAGTGTAAGTTGAAGTAGGTAACTATCATTAGCCAACCACTGGAGTAGATCAGGATTTAGATTAGGAACGTCATGGGGCATATATCAGGATCTCTTATTATTTAAACTTCACGGTCCCTGTGTATAACAAAGAGTATAGTTGGCTTAGCAACATGCGCTATCTTATCAACTTATTGGCGATGTGCGAGTCAAAAGAATCTACTTGAGCCTTAACCTTACATGCAAATTTGTCATATTGAATGAAACGGATTTGAAAAATGAATCGCTGGAACGGCTGCATTGGTTACATATTGAGCGAACAACTCATTAGATGCGCTAAATCTTTCATTCAACATAAAAAATGATTGTAAATTAAAAAATGAGCTGCCTACACTGAGCTTAATATTTGTCATATGAGGGCTCTCGCCTATGTCTATCTCTCCTCTTGCCAGTGACAAGCTATACCGATTTTCGACACTTGCTCTACTCGATCCCAATATTAAATCTACCAAACAGTTAACACCACTTAACGAAATCGTAGGCCAAGAGCGCGCGCAGCAAGCCGTTGAGTTCGCCATGTCGATGAAAGATAAAGGCTATAACATTTATGCCATAGGTCGTAATGGCTTAGGTAAACGAACTATGGTGATGCGTTATCTTGATAGATACGATCCCAATGGCCATCATCAGCTCTTCGATTGGTGCTATGTGGTTAATTTCGATGATGCCCGGACCCCAAAGGTGCTGAAGTTGCCTCGAGGTAAGGCACAAGGTTTTAAAGCCGATATCGAGCAGCTTATGAAGCGGTTGGTAAAGGCCCTCCCCCTAGCTTTCGACAATGAGCTTTACTATTCCCGCGCTGAAAAACTAAAAGCGCAGCTGGCTGACAAACAAGAATCAGCACTGACGCAAATCACCAAAGAAGCCGCCTCGAAGCAAATTAGTCTGTCCATTAATGCTCAAGGCAGCTATGAGTTGGTCGCGATGAATGGTGAAGAACCTCACACTGAAGAGAGTTTTGCCGCCCTTAGCGAAAAAGAGCAAGCTAAGCTCGAGAAGAATATAGGTAGTCTCGAATCCAAGCTACGCGAAGTGGTACGCAAGTTTACTGCTTGGGAGGAAAGCTATTCAGACAAACAACAAAAGCATGACGAAGAAGTTGCCCAGGAGGTATTACAACATCTGCTTGAGCCCTTAAAGGAGCGCTACACAGATATAGTAGAGGTTAAGAGCCATCTCAATGATATGCATAAAGATATTATTGATAATTTGGATATTTTTCTAGAGCAGAATGATGAGCAGATCGCCCTCTCCTACGCCTCACTAGAAAAGAAGATGCCGCGGCGTTACCAAGTCAATGTGTTGGTTAATCATGGCGATATCCCGATGCCGATCGTCATTGAAGAGAGCCCAAACTACCATAACATCTTCGGATATATTGAAAACGCGACCTATAAAGGTACTATCTTCTCTGATTTCTCTCTCATTCGTCCCGGCAGCCTACATAAGGCCAATGGTGGTGTCTTGATGATAGATGCCATTAAAGTGTTAGAACAGCCCTATGTTTGGGATGGCTTGAAACGCGCTCTGCGCTCAAGAAAGCTCAGCCTCAGTTCGCTAGAACGTGAAGTCACCCTTTCAGGTACCATTTCGCTTGACCCCGAAGCGATCCCCTTGGACGTTAAGATTATTCTGTTTGGTGACTATCAAACCTATCAACTGCTTCAACATTATGACTCCGAATTTAAAGAGCTATTTAGAGTCACCGCAGACTTTGAAGATGAAATGCCGCGCACTGATGCGTCCGAAGTTCAGTATGCAAAATTTATTTCGAGCATAGTTCAGGGCAATAATATGTTGCACTGTGACCGCACCGCTATTAAACGCATCATAGAGTTCAGTGCACGTCAGGCCGATGCACAAAACAAATTGTCACTGCACTCAGCCGACATTGCTAATTTGCTGCGAGAGTCAAATTATGTGGCGAAATCCAGTAATGCCAATATGATCCGGGCCAGCCATGTTGACCAGGCACTGCATAACCATGAATTGAGAGTGTGCAGGCTAAGGGATCATGTGATGCAAAGTTTTATCAACGGTACGACACTTATCGACACCCAACACAGTGTTATTGGCCAGATAAACGCCTTGTCTGTGGTTGCCACATCGGATCACCAGTTTGGCGCGCCAAGCCGGATCACGGCAAGCGTTTCTTTGGGTGAAGGTGCCGTATTTGATATAGAACGTAAGGTAGAGCTCGGCGGACAGATCCACTCTAAAGGGGTGATGATTTTAACCGCATATCTAGCGTCTATTTTTGGACAAACAGATAAAATCCCACTGACGACCCACCTCACCTTCGAGCAAAACTATTCAGGCGTTGATGGCGACAGTGCCTCTATGGCTGAGCTATGCGCCATTGTGTCTGCTTTTGCCAAGGTGCCACTGCGCCAAGATGTGGCAATCACTGGCTCCATGAACCAATTTGGTCAGGCGCAGCCTATTGGTGGCGTAAATGAAAAAATCGAAGGCTTCTTCGATGTGTGTAAAATAAAGGGCCGCCATAAAGGACAAGGGGTCATCATTCCCCACACCAACGTGCAAAACTTGATGCTGCGTGCGGATATTGTTGACGCGGTTACTAAGGGTGAGTTTTCTATCTGGGCTATCGAGCATGTCGATCAGGCTGTAGAGATCTTAACGGGTCTGCCGGCTGGCGAGCGAGACTTTGAGTTTGAGGATTACCCGAAAGATACCTTATACGCCAAAGCTGATGATAGGTTACAAAAGCTGAGAGACCATATTAGGCTACGTGATAAAAAGCCGGGTTAATATTAAGCGCGGAAATCGTACGTAAGGGATAAAAAAGCCGGTGAATCACCGGCTTTTTTATAGCATTAAGCGAAAGCGTCTTGCAGTGGTGGCACCACCTGCTTCTTACGACTTAACACTCCATCTAGCCAAACGCGGCCATTCTCACTGGCTTTACCGTAAGCACGCTCAGTAAGATCGGCATCGTCTGAAACCACAAGTACTTCAGAGCCTTCTTTCATGATATCTGTCAGCAGCAATAGAACGCTGTGACGATTACCTTCTGCCTTAAGCGCGGCGATATCGGCTTCAAGTTCTGCCTTGACGCTGTCAAAAACAGACAGGTCAATCACCTCAAGCTGACCGATGCCAACAAGGTTTCCGTTCATGTTGAAGTCTTTAAAGTCGCGCATCACAAGATCACGTGCAGGCGTGCCTTCAACGGCCGACTTAACCTTGAACATCTCCATTCCCAGCGCTTTGTAATCTTCGATTCCGGCAATTTCTGCTAAGGCTTCGACACACTTGATATCGGCTGTGGTGCAAGTAGGAGACTTAAAGATAACCGTATCACTTAAGATGGCGCACATCATGATACCGGCGATATCTTTCGGGATCTCGACGTTATAGAAATCGTACATCATCTTGATAACTGTGTTACTGCAACCTACTGGACGGATCCAACACTCAAGAGGTGTAGAGGTGGTTAAATCGCCCAGCTTGTGGTGATCGACGATACCGACAATAGTGGCTTGTGCAATATCATCTGGTGCCTGAGTCAGCTCAGAGTGGTCAACGATATAAACCTGCTCTCCGGCGTAGTGCTCTTTATATAGCGGTGCTTCGAAACCAAAGCGATCCAGGATAAAGGCGGTTTCAGGTGAAGGCTCACCAAGTCTTGCGGCAATTGCTTCTTCACCGATCTGGTTTTTTAGATAAGCCAGCGCAATCGCACCACAAATTGAATCTGAATCAGGGATCTTATGTCCCACAACGTACATTGGCATAGTTAACTCTCACATTAAATTTTGCGGCATTTTACCAAAATGAAAATCAATTTACATTACTCCCCTGCCTTTAATTAATTAGACGCTCGTCTAATACGGCGGTTCATACTATTTCTCATCCCATTTAAGGCACAGTTTTTTAGGCTGGCATACGATATAGGACCACCTCAACCTCACCGTCAGGCGTCTCGACCCTATCGTTTTTAATATATTCCATACCAAGCTTGGTCATGATGTTTATCGAACCGCTGTTAGCAGGATCGGCGATAGCGCTAAAATGGCTGATAGGCTGACCGATGACCGAGGCTTGTTCAACCAGTGCCTGACACACGGCTTTCGCTGCCTCGGTTGCATACCCCTTGCCCCAGGCAGACTGCATAAAGCGCCAACCGATCTCAAGATCGTTTGTTTTGGGACTGTCGCTATAAAAATCCATGGGTCTTACTAAAATCCAACCAATAAAGCAGTCGTTAGGCGCTAATTGGCCATCAAGGGTAAAGACTTTCCATAGCCCCCAACCAGTGTCGTTATTTGTGAAGCCATGGATTCGGGGCATAAAATAATCTTGAATTTCTGCCATGGTCGATGGCTTGCCGCCGCTAATATAACGCATCACCTCAGGGTCTCGGTTAAGATCAAACAGTAACTGTGCATCTTCTTGCGTGACTAGCTCAAAGCGCAAACGCTTGCTGTTTTCAATGTGCATAGGACTCCTTGTTATTATTAGTGCTTTTCATTTTAGTCAGCGGGTTATGATAGCCACTTTTGATAAACACCAGCAAGGACACTGAGCAATGAAGGTACAACAAACGAGAGGGAGCGATAATGGCGCTTCCATGCGCCGGGGGAGAATTTTAGATGGTGGTAAAACTAGAAGTCGTAACGTAAACCTAAGCTCACAACCGTGTCATCAAAGTCTTCGTATTGCTTCACATCAAATTGACCTATCTCTGTATGGATACGAGCAGAGGCAGATAAACGGTACTCAGCACCAACTGCCCATTGAGACACTTCAGGTACGACAGCTGTTGACTCACCCAGTGCACTATATACGCGACCCGCAATTTTACCTGTACCCGAATCATCGCTACCATATTGAGCCTTCAACAATAGTTGTTCAATCTGATAGGTTGCGCTTACGATATAACCGACGCCATCACGCTCTTGATAATGTGTTTTAGTTGGATTAACAAGTTCAGTTTGTTGAATAATGGTGCCTAGCTTTAATTTATTGAGCTTAACATGACCCACTAAACGGGTTGCTTTAATGTCTTCGATACCGTCTGAATAGGCGACGCCCAAGTAAAAGTTACTGGTTTTAAAGAACTTATCTGCATAGGTCACCGCAATTTGATAGTTACCGTTATCTTTACGCAGATCAGAGTCGTTAAAGTAATTGTCTTCCATCAGGTAGCTAACACCTAATTGCAGCTTGTTCCACTTAGGACTCTTGTATTCTAACGAGTCACCGTGGCGCTTATCACCAGGCATTAGCCGATCATGCTTTAGACTATAGTTGTCAAACGCATCGGCAAAACCTTTACTCATTTTAAACACAGGATCGATGCGACCAATTGCTAACTGCCCCGCCTTAGGATGTTTAAAGCCAATAAAAGTCGGACGGGCAGAAAAAGGGTTGTTACCTTTATCTTGGGATGCACCATTCACCCCAACTTCAACTTTGTAAAATAGTGACCAGTCTGCGACCAGCGCAGTCTGTCCTTTAATCCCTATACGGCTGAAGTTATTTTCAAGAATAGTACCGTTTTTACCGGTATGAGTCGCACTACCACTATCGGAATGAGTCACCGAGTAATCGAGTCGGCCATAAAAATCGACAAGTTCTGCGGCTATGACCTGAGGGGCGACAAACAGGCTAGTGGCTAACAATGTTAATGTGAAAGTTTTCATGATCATCATCTCTTTTGGACTAAGTGTTGTTATTTAGATGCAGGATGCTTATGCTCGGCTATCACACCATCTAGACGCATCTTGTTATAAAGTTTTTCCGCTTGATCTAGATAGAGATCCCAAGAGCTAGAACGTTTAGTAAAACCGGTGGCGGCGTAGTTACCTGTATCACCGGTTGCTGGCAAGTCATTGATATCGAACAGTGAGCCGCCAGCCTGCAGATGCGTGTTAAGGGCATCGATCATCACGTTGAAACCTATGCGCGCCGGCTCTGAATAGTTAATTGAGTCATACTTGGATTGGCGATAGAATTTTTTCAGCGAAGCATCCTGTATCTGAGCCTTTTCATCGGCAAAGATCTCGTCAAAATGCGCTTTAACAATCTGCTTGGAAGCTGGATCTACCACTAGGCGTAACATGGCTGTGACGCCAGTCCACTGCCCCTTTTCATCAAGCACTTTCTCGGCCAACTGATAAAACTTAAGAGTGCTGCCTTCACCTTGAATACGATGATGGATCTTTGCCGTTAGCGGGATCATAGATTGTTGAATACTGTTAGAAGCACCAGCAACAATATCTATGCCTAAGTATCTGAGTCGATTAGGTTCCTTTAACTTATTGGCCAACTTGGGATCATGATTAGGGTTTGGCTCAAAGGTCAATTTATTCTGCTCAACCATGAGTTTTTCCATGGTTAATGCAGACTGTACCCATGCCGTTCCCTTCTTCTTGCCCATGGTGAAGTTATACTCAGACATGCGTTTAGGTACGTCTTGATACAGGCGGGTATAGTAATTTGGACGACCGCTTTCATTAAATTCAGCCAAGATCACATCATCTTTATCCTGGCTATTGGTCACTATGGTCATACTGCCCATGTGGCCCTGTCTGAATCGTGCCTCCTCGTAATAATAGTCACCAACGAGCAAGCCCAATTTGGGTTGTATCGACCACTTTAGTTTAAAGTCGTCGCCGCCTTGCTCCTCTTTTGAACCCACAGTAACGTACTTAGGTTGAATGCCACTGCTGCGCGGTAAGTCGTTAACAGCTCTTAAGATACCGTTAGAAGAATAGGTTGCGCCGGACACGGCATCTATACCTTCATGACCATTGTTTTTAACGATCTTAGGAAGCAGGCGTTCAGCATTAAGATAAAGTGACTCGGTTTCTTTGTGGGACTTAGTTTTGATATCGACTATCTCACCGTGTTCCACTTTTACCTCTAAAACAATCTGGCTTTTCTTTCCTTTTGCCTGTACCTGATGAACACCATCAACATACTTCCCCTGAGTGGCTTGTGAGGCGCACCCTAGGGCTGATAGTGTTGCCAAACCAATAGTTGAAACAATAAGACTTTTTTTAAACTTCTTGGACATTGCCATTTTATTATTACCTGTACTGCTTAAAGTTATTTATCAGGGTAAGCCTTAAATAATTGGCGGCAACTGCGGAAAACCGCAGTTTAAGACAGCAAAGTTAATAACTTTGAACCAGGTAACAAAATAACGCAGTTGTTTTTTAATAAAACTCACCTCATGCTAATAATCAGTCATCGCACACTCATTATTTTGACGAATGAAAAATATAATTTTGTTAATTAATTTCGTTATAACCATACTTTGCTCAGCAATGGGTTATACAGCTGAAATAGACGGAACTGCCGTTGTTTTAGCCAAAGAAAAATATTCGCCACAGGTATTGGAAAAGTTTTATCAATGCCATGGTAATGCACTCATTGATATGGAAGAAGATCGCGCCACACTAACGACGTTGAACTATTTTGGTACCTCCATCAGTGTTACCCTCTACCAAGCCGCCACAGAGCTTACCAAGGCCACACTGTGCAACGCCTTATCCGTCATACAGGACTATCACTATTTGGCATCCAATTATGCTACCTACCCCCATGTAACCAACATAAAGACTATAAATGAATCTCCTACGGCCACCCACCACATTGACGCTCAACTCGTTGATTTAATAGCGACCTCCATTGAGTGGCATCGCAAGAGTCAGGGCTATTTTAATGTCGCTCTATCGCCCGTTATCGATCTTTGGCGAGAGAAACGTTTTAAGTGCCTGAAAAGCCCTGATGCGTGCGAACTGCCGAGCGAGAAGTCTTTGAAAAATGCTGCGCAATTTATCGATATCAATAACATCACCTTAGACAAGCAGGCCAACACTGTTACGCTGGCAGCGGGGATGAGCATAGATCTTGGTGGTATTGCCAAAGGTTGGATGGTAGAAAAACTCTTTGATCAGCTGAGGCGTGACGGCGCGACTCGATTCGTGATCAATGCAGGTGGCAACATTCGACACTACGGACAACATCCCAGCGGTCGCGACTTTATCACGGCCATCGAAGACCCTGTATGCAAACAGAGTGAATTTACCCTACAAAAATGCCAAACCCAGCAAGGGCGCTACCATGAAATAATCAGTGGCCAGAATCTCACCGTGGTAAGTAGCGGTAACTATTTGAGATATTTCGAGGTTAATGGTAAGCAGTATCATCACATTATTGATCCCAATACCCTTTATCCAGAAAAAGAAGGTGTTGCGGTGACTGTCATACTATCGAGCGAACATATATATGCCGATGTTATTTCTACCATGTTGTTTCTAATGCCGATTGAGCAAGGTTTAAAATATGTCAATAGCCAACCCTGGATTGAGGCAGTTTGGTATTTAAATAAAGAAGGCGACAAAATAACCTCATCTGACTTTAATAAATATAAACTTGAATAAGATCAAAATAAAAAGCAAGGTTTATATTATTAAATAGCTATAGTGGTTTTCCGCAAACTTATAGCTGTTGTGAACAAGATCACCATAGAAGCTCAATAGATTAAAACATTGCAAAATAATCAGTCATAATTAGCCTATTGTTTCGCATCTAGATAAGCCTATGAAATACCCGTGGTCATATAGCAGCATTTTCAACGATACTCAAAGTCGCCATGGGTGTCGATTCGGACAAATCCTAGCCATCAAGCACCTGAATGCTAGATTGCGTAACATTGGAGGCGTCGCTTTACTGCTCTTCTTGCTGGCCAGCCAGGTTAATGTCGTTATGGCTAATGGCATCACACCTACAGATGCTAGCAACAAGGGGCAAACATATACCGTAGGGGCACTTGCTTTTGCCGATCCTGATATCGTTTATCAGCGATGGGCCCCCTCTTTAGCCAGAGTGTCAGCGCAAACCGGTATCGACCTGATATTGATCCCCCTTAGACCTGATCAGCTGGTTGAAAGAGTGTCAAATAATGCCCTTGATTTCATCATAGGTAACGCACTTATCACAGTGGCTTTAAAAAAAGACTATGGTGTCAGTCATCTACTAACGCTTGTGCCCCTCAAACATGCTAATCCTGAGCAAGCCGTAGGTACTGCATTGATTGCTAAGCGCTCACTTAATATCGATACGTTACAGGATCTCAAGCGGCTGAAGCTTGTATCTTCGGATCCCAATGCATTTGGTGGCTTTCAAATCTTTGCCGGTGAACTGATCGATCAAGGCATCAACCCTTATAAGGATCTTAAAAACCTCAAATTTGTCGGATTTCCTCAAGAGAAATTAGTCAATTATTTGCAAGACGGCAGTGCCGATGTGGCCATTTTGCCCAGTTGCGTGCTCGAATCGTTAGTCTCTCAGAAAAAGGTTCGAGAGGAAGAGTTTCATGTGCTGTTGCCGCAATTTCACCAAGGATTTAACTGCCAAACTTCGGGCTCCCTCTACCCGGGTTATGCCTTCTCAAAGTTAGGTAATACCGAACATCAAATTGCACGCCAAATAGTACGTGCACTACTCGATATCAATCAAGACGATCAAGAGGCTAAGATCGGGCGTTATCTTAACTGGTCTGTTCCCGTTGAGGATAGTCAGGTATTTAGCCTTTTAAAACGCCTAGAGCGTTGGCCATTCGTCACAAACTGGCAGCGACTGGTAGAAAAGGCGATTCCGTGGGTCCTGGTGGTCGCTATCATCTTGCTGCTTGGTTACTTTCATCACCTTAGGGTAAAAAGATTGGTAATAAAACGAACTCAGGCACTTAGTGATGAAATGACCCAACATGAAAACACCCAAAAGGCCCTCTTTGAACAACAAAAACAGTTTTACAGAGCTCAACGCATTCTATTAACCGGTGAAATGGCCTCAGGGATTGCTCATGAGCTCAATCAACCTCTGGCAGGCATTCGCTATTTGGCCCAAGGAAGTATCTACCGATTGACCGATACGCAGACCGACCTAAAGCATGCGCTGAGCAAGATGTTACAACAGGTAGACCGAGCGCAAAATACCATAAAGCGATTTCGGCAGTTTTGCCAGCAACCGAGTGTTTACCAAGATAATGATCTTAAAGAGCTTATCGAAGATACACTCAATTTAATGCAACCTGACTTTAACCGGATAAGCCTTAAACCTCAGCTTTTCTTATGGCCACTGACGGTTAATGTCGATGCCAGTCTAATGCAGCAGGTCTTTGTCAATTTGCTACGTAACTCATTAGATGCCATGGAAGAGTGTCCCGAGCCACAACTTGCCATCGCGATTACCAATGATGCTGACAATGCCATCATTACCGTCAGTGACGCAGGCACAGGCCTAAGTGACGCGGCATTAAAGCGCTTGTTTTTTCCCTTTGAAACATCTAAGGCTAATGGCCTGGGTTTGGGAATGGTAGTCTGCAAGCGCATCATAGAGGAGCATGGCGGTAAGATCCGTGCCTTTAATAACCACACCGCAGTAAACAAAGAACCGCTAGTGCAAGATTTTGGAAAGCAATTTCCTCATTTCGACACTGGCCTAACCATAGTCGTCACTCTGCCCCTTAAGGAGACTCGATGTGTAAGCTCTATTTAGTCGATGATGATCAAGACGTTTTGGACTCCCTACATTGGATGCTTGAGGGGATGGGCTATAGCCCTGAGACCTTTTTAAACGCAGATAGTTTCCTCGCAAAGGTCGACCTGCAACAACCGGGTGTTGCCATCTTGGATATTCAGATGCCCGGTATGGATGGTATCGAACTGCTACAACATATTCGCCAGCAAGGCAGCCCACTGAGCGTGATCATGTTAACGGGTCACGGTACGATTTCGATGGCGGTTCAGGCGATACAACAAGGCGCGTTAGATTTTTTAGAAAAACCAGCTGACGGAGATAAATTACTCGATTTATTGATAAAGGCTAAGCAAGCGACCCAGCACGCTTTTGAACGTCAGGCGCTGAAACTCAGTATCGCTCAACGTCTTGCACTGTTAAGCCCGCGGGAGCAGCAAGTCATGAACTATGTGTTAGCTGGCAAGCTTAATAAAGTCATTGCCGCAGAACTGAATGTGGCCCAGCGAACCGTCGAGCTTCACCGTCAAAAAGTGATGCAAAAAATGCAAGTGAGTAACGTTGCTGAGTTGGCCTATTTAACGGCGCTGCACAAGAGTTAATCGATTGATTGCCGAGTGCATAAAAGTATGCCTATGATTATTAAAAGGTTACTCTAAATTTAGTCGTTATGAGCATCAAAACTACAAGCGAAACCTTACATCTTTAGAGAGACGCAGTTACTATGATGGCAGCGAGCCTTCATTTTCAAAGCTTGAGCAAAACCGCAATTATAATAACGGATATTTAAATTTTCATGTTTCCTAAGCCGCTCTTAACAAGTCTAGTATTTGCCAGTTCTCTCTTTTTTATTCAAACATCTTTGGCCCAATCGCTCTCTGCCAACACCTTGGGTGAGCGTTTCGCGAAACAGTTCAAACAGAGCCTAAAGCAAGAAAAGGTGCCTGGTGGCGCCTTTGTGATCGTTCAAGGTACCAACATTGTCAAACTTGGCACCTATGGTAAACGTCAGCAAGGCAGAAATAAGAAAATTGATGCCGATACTGTATTTCGACTTGCGTCTGTATCAAAAACCTTTGCGGGCACATTGGCGAGTCAGTTGGTGCATGAACATCAACTCAGTTGGCAGCAACCGATTAATCAGTATCTACCAGAGTTTTCTTTAGCGGAGCCTGCTCAGAGTAAGGCGATCACCCTGGGGCACATCATAGGCCAAAGTACGGGGCTGATGCCAAATAGCTACGACAACTTGGTCAACGCAAATGTGGCGCTAGATAAGATCATCCCCAAATTTAGCGAACTCTCCCCCATCTGCGCCCCTGGTATCTGTTATAGCTATCAAAACGTAGCCTTTTCGTTTATTGAACAAGCAATCGAACGCGAAAGCGGCAAAAGTTACGAATCCTTGCTTAAAAATAGACTGTTTACACCGCTAGCCATGGATACGGCATCAATTGGATATGACGCTTTTACTCAGACGCCTAATCGCGCCGAGCCTCATATCAAAACGCGATATGGTTTTAAACAGGTTAAGGTCAAACCTAATTACTACCAACTGGCTCCTGCCGCTGGCGTGAATGCCAGTATCAAGGATATTGCAAAATGGTTGGTCGCCAACATGGGCCACAAACCAGAGGTGATCTCACCGCGCGTACTTGAAGATGTCACCACACCGGGTGTGCGAACCAGCAAAGAGCTACGCCGGCGTGACTGGACTCCTTACCTTGACGATGCCCATTACGGTAAAGGTTGGCGAATTTATCAATTTAACGGTCATAAGCTGATTTATCATGCTGGCTGGGTGGCGGGATATGTTGCTGAAGTGGCATATTCACCTGAACTTGATTTAGGTATGGCAATGCTACTTAACGGCGAGTCGCGAGTGATCAGTGAGCTCGGTGCAAAGTTCTGGAAAGAGGTTTTTGCACAGCAAAAGCGTGACAGTTAAATGCCTACCTTTTTCCGGCGTGCGCCTAAGGGACCAAAGGCATTTTCCCCAATGAAAGAAGGCGTCATAGATAAAGGATAACTTTTGATGAGGGCGTCATATTCCTGCCCTCATCCCTCTTTGCTCTTGTTACAAAATTCGAAAAGCAGATCCTGACTTTCCTTAGGCGACAAAGCGAGGTCCTCGACGTTCAGTGTTAAAAAAGTGCTAGGCATCAGCGCCTTCCAACAACCGACAAGCTCAAGGTATTCGTCCCGAAAGGCGGCAAACTCTTTAGCGTCACACAGATAAGCTGGACTGTTTTCGAAATAGTGCTGCATCACCTCTTGGGTATGAGGAGCTAACTCTCGATTAAGATGTATTACCCTGGCTTGAGGAAATAACTTCATCAATAGCGGTAAGACTTGCACGTCGGCTGCGCTAAGTTTAATAAAAGGTCCTACCGACTCTCCATCTCCCATATTATCTAGGGCTAACCTACCTTCACTATTTTGCATCTGTGAGAGCTTTACCAGATAGCGCTCGGCAAGCTCATTCAATTGAACTTGATTAAGATCTAGGACGCAGCGCGGATAATGTTTAGCCGTCAATCTATAGGCCTCGTCTAACACTGTTTGTGTTGCGGATGACGCCTCTTGATAAACATGACAATTACCCATGGATAACAATGTTTTTCTGAGTATTTGAAAGCCACCTAATGGCAAAGCGATGACAAATATTGGACTAAATTGATTAGCATTTGCTTGCAGCACTAAGCTGTCTGGCGAGATAAACCTCCTCACCGATTGGCTGACAAGGATCTGCTCTTCTGTGCTACGAGGCGTGAGGCTGTGCTGAAGTTTATTGGCTGACTCAAAGTAAGGTGTCGCATCTTCCTGGTTATATATGCTTTGCAACTGCGCTTCGGCGTAGGCAAGCTTCACTTTCATAGACAATGAACAAGCGTCGGTTAGAGTATTCGCGCGTTTTAGGTAAGTCAGCAGGCCTATTAGTTCATCGCGTCTATCAGTGACCAGGTGACCAAGGCGCGCCAATGCCAGCAGGCAATCTACGCCGAGAGCAACTACTTCAGTCTCCATTATGACCACAGGGGATTGGGTAGCCGTCTCGTTCGAGCCTTGTTTAGCCACATCTGTGAGCAGGTCGTTTAAGGCTAATAGAAAATGACTCTTGGCCTGCATGGGCTCCCCCATCAGTACCTGTTGCACACCAAGTTGATACCTAAGTTCGGCAGAGTCTGGCGCTATCTGATTAGCATAATTGAGCACCATTAGCGCATCTTCGTGGTCGCCAAGCAGATTGTAGGCTCTAGCCAGTAGTTCAAGTGGTATGGTTTCGCCTGACAAGTAGCCACAGGCTTTATTGATCAGCTGCTCGGCGTCTCTAGCATCGCCTTGGAGCAAGGCCAGCTCACCGAGTCCAAGGTAGGTCAAGCCCTTCTCGTGCTCGGTAAGCGGTTGTTTGAGCGCCTCATTAAAGAGTCTGCTCGCGGCCAGATATTCGCCTTTAGCAAGATAATTCTGGGCTTGTGATAAAGAAGACAAGGGCAACCTTTATAACGACAGTTTTTAAGCAGTATCTCCATTAAGCCATGTTAAGCGATTGTTGTATATGATTTTATACATATGACTATCTGCAGATGGCGCCTAGCAAAGAGTTATCAGGCGAGCCTGGTCACCGCTAAATCGCCCCAGCTTTGACAAAATGCCCATCGATTTTGTTTACAAAAGTAGATTGCCTGATACCGGTTATAGCTGAGTTCTGCGGGCTCTAACTCGATGACATGAGCATAACGGAGATCAAGGTTTGAGGGGGTGAGCAGTAGCGCTAATAAGCTGCATACGAGTAAAAGTCGAAACATAGCAACTCCTTAGTCTGAGAGAGGTAACGCCCCTCATCTAAAGAGGCTATCTGTTAACTATAAGAAACTATTGCTGCCTGCGCAAAACCTGCGCCGACTATTTCATTGTCGCTAAAGAGTCTCGAAAAGCTTGTTTTAGAGTGTCGAGCGGCGTTAAGTCTTGGGTACTCTTGCGGCTGCGGCTGTAAAGAGAGGACTCGATAAAGAGCGAGAACCAAGCCGATAGACTATTGGCATTACGCTCCTCTCCTGCGGCGCTTAATACCAAGCTGGCGACTTCCGCTGTGCCTAGTTGAAAATCTCGACTGCCCTTACGCAGTCCATAGCGAGCGGCTGCATCGGGTGCGAAGGATAATATCGGCAGATGATGCAGGTAAGTGCTCTTATTGAACATCTTAATCGCCTCACGCCAACTTCCGTCCAGCAGCACGAACAGAGGCCGTTTTTGATGTTGCTGTATGTGTTGTGGCAGATGAGTATCACTTACCACGCTTTGTCCGGGCATGGCATATTCACTTGGAAACACCAGATAAGGCTGATATTCATCGGTTTCCAGCAGCTTTAACATTTTATTGTTGGTTAGAGTCCGATTCCAAATAAAGGCATGGGTATCTGGGATCATATCGGCGATCAACCTGCCTGAATTGCTCGGCTTTAATACCTCATCATCATACATGATCAGCAAAAAGCTTAAGTTTGAGTCGAGCATTTGCCTTTCATCGCAGGTGCAGTAGGTTTTTGCGAGTAAACAAGCTTCACATCGGTCGAGATTTTTACCTCGTGCATTATAGGGCCGAGTCGAAATCGCTTTTCGATATTGATAACGCTGATGTACTGCGTGGGGCAAGAACGCCATGTGTTCACCTGGAAAATTTATAAAATCACTAACAACTAAGTTAATCGACGATAGGTAATTGTAGACCGCCGGGGAGTCAGACAGAAAGCGAAAAGGCGAACCTTGTTGTTCGCCTTTTTTACCCGAGTCACACCATTACAGAATGCGACGTAACAGAAAGTCGGCTCTAAGGCGCCTAATACGGTTCATGATTTTGCGAACCGGCTTAGGATAGCTGTGTAAGGTATCTATCTGACTGTAATGGTATAAACGCTCTGTATGCTCGAGTATGTGTGCCTGCTCTTGCTTAAACTGCTCTGTCCAAGCGTTGGTTTCATCTTGAAGCAACAAGCCGTTTTCAAGATCTAACGCCCAGGCTCGCGGATTCAAGTTCGAGCCGGTGATCAGGTGGCACTGATCATCTGCGCTAATCCCCTTCAGGTGATAGCTATTTCGCCCATGTTTCCACAGGTGAATGTTCAGCAGGCCCTCGTCGATGGCCCACTGCTGGCGCTTGGCAAACTTGCGCAGCGACTGTTCATACATATAGGGCAACGCCCCTATGGTTGAAAATTTCTCTTCCGGTGGAATATAAAAATCATTTGCGGTTTTATCGCCAACCACAATATCTATCCGCTTTCCTTTACGTAGATGTTTGGCTAAGGCCCTGGAAAGAATATACGGCGGGTTAAAGTAAGGTGTGCAGATAAATAGCGAACGTTGAGATTGAGATACCAGATCGATAACCAATTTGTTCAGCTTATTTTTCTTACGCCCAAGGCCAACAACAGGTGTGATGCGATTACCGGTCTTGGTCGAATGATAGCGATACTTAGCTTTTGCCAATCGCTGCTTTAGACTGCGGACATCATTTTTCTCTGGCAACTGTTCGTTTGCTCTGTCCTGAGTAAGCGAAGTGACCGCTTTATCTTTAACGATATACTCAAAGACCATCTCTCGCATTGAACTGGCTAACTCAGCCGACTCAATCACGTGGTAACGATCGAAACGATAACGATCACCCTGATGCAGGTAGATGTTATTCAAACTCGCGCCGCTATAGATCACGGTATCGTCAATGATAAATCCTTTGAGATGGAGAACCCCCATAAACTCTCTCGACTTTACCGGTACCCCCAAAATACTAATGGGATGCTCAGCACTGTTCACCACCTCTTGATACATGAGGTAATTACCGCTATCGCCTTTATGGCCGATCAGCCCGCGTCGCGCTCGGTGAAAATCCACCAATACCGTGATATCGAGTTCAGGGCGCGCTGCTTTTGCGGCCATAAGCGCGCCTAACACCTCTCTGCCTGCCTCATCATCTTCTAGATAAAGCGCAGCAATAGTGATGGCTTTCTTAGCCTTAGCGATCTGTGAGAGTAATTCGGCTTTTAGCGCCGAAGGCGTCAGCAACCAACGAATTGCATCGGTCGGTAACGCTATGCCACCTAGCTTATCCAGCAAGGTATCCTCCTTTAAAAATGGTGACCATCACGGTAGTAGCAGTCAGGCGTTAATGCCTGAAACATGATTGAGATATGTTTAACAGGCGAATGTACAGCGAATATGGCCTGACGAATGTTCTGCTCTACTGTATGACGTGTATTGGGATCTTTGGCGAACCAAAGCACTTCGACCTGCACAAAATGATTGTCTTGTGCGCCGCCTCGATAACTAATGCTAGGTACCCAATCTAAGGTAAAGCTCTCAGGCTTTAGCTGACATGTTTCGGCGAGTGTATCGAGTAAAGTATTACTCATAGTGCATACCGCTTCTTGCGGTAAACCGCGCATACGAATGTGTGGCATACTGGCCCCGTCCCAAATCTTAAGGGGTAGAAATTACCGATTTAAGTGGTTTGGAGCAAGGCTTTTCTGTTTCAGGCTAATGTCTAAGCCCAAAAGCGCGTTAAAATTAAACAGAATGATGATAAATGGGTGCTTGTTAGGCGCCTAAAGCTTAATTCTTATTTAAGTCACGTCGATGCATCGCAAAACACGATATAATGCCAGGCTCAGAAAATATAAGGTCTCAACATGAATAAAAAGATTTTATTAACCTTGGCCGTGACGCTACTAGCCGCGTGGGGGATATTTCACTTTAAAGCGCAACTTGGTTTTTTCGTCCTGCCACTGTTTATCATTCTGGTGCTCTATGTCACCTTGCGTCTCTATCGACTCATGGAAAAAGATGAGCCTCAGCAAGATGACTAGCCGCGACAACTTAGCCTCGACAACTATACAAGGACGTTAATGACATCGATGTTTAAGAAAATCGGGATATCTGGTGCTGTTTTAGGCGCACTACTCTTTATGCCTTCGCTCAGTGCTGCCCCAAGTGAAGGCGATGGCTATTACGATAATCTCATGTCAGTGATTGCGCCACCTCATTCCCAAGTTGCCGTAATAGCCAAAGATCTTGCTAGCGATACACTTATCTATCAACATAACGCAGACACGCTACTCTTACCTGCCAGCACTCAGAAGTTGCTTACCGCACTTGCGGCCAAAGCCCAATTAGGTGATGAATTTCGTTTTACGACGCGTTTTCAATCCAAGGCAAAAGTAAATCAGGGCACTCTCAAAGGCAATCTCTATCTTCTCTTTAGCGGCGATCCCACTTTAACCACAGAAAACCTGAGAGACTTGCTCAAGGCGCTTGCCGATAAAGGAGTACGCCAAATTGAAGGCAATCTATTACTTGTCGGTGAATCGGATGAACAGACACGTGCACCAGGATGGGTCTGGGACGACCTGGGGATCTGTTACGCAGCGCCCGTCTCTAGCTTCGTCATTAATCAAAATTGCGTCCTAGGTCAACTTAAACCAAAACTGGCGAGTAACGATAGCATACTCAAGTTTCCTCGTTACCAGCCCATCAAGGTATCAACCACGGCTAAATTTGATAAAACCCAGCAAGAGCCGTTTTGCGAACTTCGACTGGCACGCTTACCTGATAACCATTTCCACCTGAGTGGCTGCTACCCCGGCGATAAGGCGCTTAACCTTGCCATTGCAGTTGATGACCCAGCCCTCTTTGCTAAGCAGACAATGGCGCAGCTATTAAAGACAGCGAACATCAAACTCAAAGGTGAGTTGGCTGTGGCCAGTCACCTGCCCGCCGGGCTGTCGACATTAGCCAGCCATGATTCTAACCCTTTGCCAGCGCTTTTAGAGGTAATGCTACAAGACTCGGACAATCTCATTGCCGACAGCCTGTTTAAAGCCATTGGCGCGAGCTACTATCGTCAGGCAGGTAATTTTGTTGTCGGCGCGAAAGCTGTTAAGGCTATTTTGGGGGCTTTAGGCATAGACCTGAGCCACGCACAGATCATCGATGGTTCCGGTTTATCCAGATATAACCTGCTTTCAGCCCAGCAACTGGCGCAGGTATTGACTGTGGTCGCTAAAGATGAGCGATTTGACGAACTGATTGACCTCCTTCCCGTCGCTGGCGTAAGTGGCACCTTGACCTACAAACGAGGTTATCGGCAGGCGCCTCTAAAAACGAGAGTCGCCGCGAAGACGGGTTCGATGCAAGGCGTCGACAACTTAGCGGGTTTCCTCAATACCTATGATAAACAGCAACTCCTATTTGTCGTACTGGAAAACGGCCAGAGCAGCAAAAGCAAAAAGGAGAGTCTAGCCCCCTTCAGCGCGCTATTTTTACAGAGTCTTTTTGATACCAAGCAGCAAGTAGGCAGTAAAGCGACTAACCTCGAAGAAAGCGCTGCGGTTGATGGCTCAAAATAGAAAACGCCCGAGATGATGCGTCACCTCAGGCGTTTTTATTAGCTAAAGCGGGTTAGCCTTTAAAACTGCTCAGCTTCCATCGCCATGATACTGGTGTCTCCAGCGTTCACCTGAGCAAGGTGATAATCAACCTTTGGCAGTAGTTTCGCAAGATAGAAGTTCGCCAGTTGCTGTTTCGTTTGGGCAAATTGTACATCATGGTGATCCGCAGCTTTATCGGCCATTAACAACCAGAAATAACCATAGATCAGGTGACCAAAGGCATCGAGGAAATCAACAGCGCTGGCGTTGATCAATGCTGGACTTGTCAACTTGTGCTCATTAATGAAATGCGCCGTGGCTAACAAAGCGTCGAAACGGCTTGATACCAACGCTTTATCATCGGCTGATACATGAGTCAGATCTGATAAGGCGTTATTGGCTTCCTGTATGAATTCTTTCAGGGTACGCAGATCGTCTCCGGTCGTTTTTCTGCCCAAAAAGTCAATGGCCTGAATACCATTGGTCCCTTCATAGATCTGGGCGATACGGGTATCACGCACCAGCTGCTCTATGCCAGTTTCGCGAATATAGCCGTGACCACCAAAGACCTGCTGCGCCATCACTGCGGCATCTAAACCACGATCGCTTAGGAATGCCTTAGCCACTGGGGTTAACAGGCCAACATAGCGCGCCGCCTTTTGTTGCGCCTCACCTTCCCCAAACTTAGCAATATCCAACTGCTGTCCCGTAAAGACGGACAAGGCTCGGCCAGCTTCTGTGTAGCAACGGATATTTAACAGCATACGGCGTACATCACCGTGTACTAATATCGGGTCGCTAATCGCATCAGAGCCGCCTGCGGCTTGCCCCTGCAAACGCTCTTTGGCATATTCACTGGCCATCTGATATGCAGCCTGTGAGGTGCCCAGCCCTTGTATGCCGATCGCTAGACGCTCATAGTTCATCATGGTAAACATACAAACTAAACCGCGATTTGCCTTACCGATGAGATATCCCTGCGCTTCATCGTAATTCATCACACAAGTGGCAGAGCCTTTGAGGCCCATTTTGTGTTCGATTGAACCTACGCTAACGCCATTGGCTTCACCTAAATTACCATCGTCATCCACTTTAATCTTAGGCACCAAAAAGAGTGAGATGCCGTTACTATCCGGCAGTTTAGCCAGCACTAGGTGAATGACGTTCTCGGTAAGGTCGTGGTCACCACCGGTAATGAAGATTTTACTGCCTGAAATCAGATAACTGCCATCCTCTTGAGGCACAGCCTTAGTGCGGATATTACGCAGATCAGAGCCAGCCTGAGGCTCAGTCATGTCCATCGCACCAGCCCATTGCCCCGAATAGAGATTAGGTAGATATTTTTCTTTTAAGTCTTCGCTGCCATGTGCATTAATACACAGCGCGGCGCCAGCGGTCAACGAGCCGTAAAGCGTAAAGGCGTTACAGCCGCCGTAGGCCATCTCATCAACTAATACCCCAAGCATCTTAGGCATGCCCATGCCGCCAAATTCAGGGTCGCCGCATAGGCCTACCCATCCCCCCTCGGCATACTGGTCATATACCGCCTTATAGCCATCGGGTGTGATCACTTTGGCATCTTCGAAGCGAACACCTTGCTCATCACCAGGACGATTAATAGGATGGATAAGATCTCGTGCGATCTTGTCTGCCTCATCTAGGATAGCCAGAGCCGTATCCATATCGACTACCTCAGCAACCGACGGTAACTCGGCCCAAGTTTGCGGCGCATCAAATACGCGCTCTAACAAAAATTTCATGTCGGCTAACGGTGCCTGGTATGGATTCATTTTGACTCTCTCAAACGAAGGATTTAAACAGTTGTTTTAATCTATCTTACTTATCTTCGAGAATAAAGCCTTTTACATGAAAATTGTCTTATCGCAGGCAATAAAAAACCCCGCATTTTGTGCGAGGCTTTTTAAGGCATCATCCGTTACCACATCAGATCATCTGGGATGACATAATCGGCGTAAGGGTCGTCTTCCTCGACCTGCTGGGTATTATCATCTTGTTGCCAGAGATAACCACACCACTCAGGTACCAGTAAATTAACCCGTTCGGCAAGTTTATGGGGCACCAAATAACTCACCTCTTCGTGGCGCACGATACCCAGCTGACCATTTAACAGTTGTCCCTGAAGCTTTTCGTTGACGTATACCGAATAGATCTTAGTGCCTAAAGTATAGTTAAATTTAAGTTCACCATCTTTTGGCAAATCGATGGCACAGCGCTTAAATTCAGTGATAAGGCCTCTCACCTGCCCCTTTTCCATCGCCTGGGCAAAACGCTGCTCGTTAAGCGCCTTATCTTTGTCGATCTGCGCCTGCTTCTTAGCGGCGATCTCCTGTTTTAATGCTTCGGAACCATCATCGACCTTAGCCTTTCTGTCCCGGCGTTTCTGTGTCTTGGCATCTCGTACTTTTTGTTTACTAACGAGACCAGCTTTTAATAATTGCTCTTGAAATGGATTTGCCATTAATCTTCTCACTCATATGACAGCACATTTGGCACTGTCGATTTCACTCTTTACGTTGGGCTAACTTACCCAATTCGCTCATGGCCATACTGGCGCCGCCAAGTGACCAGCCGCCATCAACCGGCAGTATAGTGCCTGTGATATAACTCGCCAGCGGCGATGCAATAAACAGCGCGGCATTGGCAACATCTTGGCATTGTCCATTACGTTGCAATGGGACACTATGGGCTACGGCCTGTTGTAGGGCGTCACTTGGCGCTAATCGGTTAAACCCTTCTGTATCGGCAATGGGACCAGGGACTAATGAATTGACCCGAATCCCCTCTCTGCCCCATTCCAGCGCCAGACTCTTAGTCAACATATCAACGCCCGCCTTAGCGGCGCTAACATGTGACTGCATTGGCATGGCAATGTACGCCTGAGGCGCAGAGATCTGCACTATTGCGCCGCCAGGTCTGCACATCAAGGGGTAAGCCTGCTTCAATACATGAAAGCTGCCAAGCAGATCGATGTCCATAACGGATTTAAAGCCATTTTCAGATAGATCTGCCGCAGCAGCGGGAAAGTTTCCGGCTGCGCCGCTCACCAAGACATCCAGTGTTTCATATTGCTCGGCGATATGCTTAAAACCAGCCTTTAATGCATCGAGATCTCGCACATCAAAACTCACACCGAGCATCTTACCCTTGGGGTTAATTGCTTGCAGAGATTTTACTGCGGCGTCCACCTTTTCTTGACGACGACTGGCGACTGCCACATTGGCCCCTGCGCTGGCGAAGGCTTTAGCAATGCCTAAATTGATGCCGCTGGTTCCACCGACAACAAAGACATTTTTTCCTTGATAATCAAACATAGTCACTCCATCCTGATATGCGCTTGTAAGGGGCTAAGTTAGGAGCCTGTCACCTTAAGGTCAAGCTATTTCAGTGACGCGTGAATCGCCGTCAGGGCCGCAAGTGGGTCAGCCGCTTTAGTAATAGGTCTGCCGATCACCAGGTAGTCAGAACCCGCTGCCAGCGCCTCGGTTGGCGTCATCACTCGGTGCTGATCGCCCTTGTCGCTACCAGCCGGGCGTATACCTGGCGTTACTAGCTTGAACTCTGGACCAAACTCTGCCTTTAGCATACTGGCTTCTTGCGCCGAGCACACAATACCGTGAAGGCCGGCTTGCTTTGTCAACGAAGCTAAGCGTTTAACCTGTTCAGCGGCTGGAACATTAATCCCAAGCAGTGCCAGCTCGTCATCGCTCATCGAGGTCAATACGGTGACCGCGATCAGCAGCGGTGCTTGAGCGCCATAAGGTTCCAGTGCCTTTTGCGCGGCTTGCATCATAGCCAATCCACCGCTGGCATGGACATTCGTCATCCAAACGCCCAGTTCTGCAGCCGCCGTCACCGCTTTAGCCACTGTGTTGGGGATGTCATGGAATTTAAGATCCAGGAACAGGTCAAAATCACGACTATGGATCTCTTTTACCAGATCGGGGCCGAAGAGAGTAAACATCTCCTTGCCAACCTTAAGACGACACATATTGGGATCTAACTGGTCTATGAGCTGCAAAGCTTCGGATTTATTATCGTAATCTAACGCGACTATAATAGGTTTGTTGCTCATTATGCTCTCCTGTTGCTTTGCATATTATTCTTTCATTACTCCCCGTCGAGTCCACGGATCCGCTTGATGGTGCCCCAGCTCTTGCAAGAGGGGCAATGCCAATAGAGAGTATGTGACGGGAATCCACACTCGATACAGCGGTAACTAGGACGGAATTTTATCTGTTGCTCAACCAGCTCGGCTAACATGTTCAGGCTCTGTTTTGCTTGACCATCTTCGGCGTGCTGGATCTGCATTTTCATCAGATGTTGGAAACTTTTCATGGTCGGATGACGATAGAGACCATCAAGTATCAGCTTTTCAGCATCTTGCTGCTCACCTTGGGTAATCATCTGCTGTGCGAGGGTGATCGCAACGCTAGCACCTGCCCCTTGCTCTAACGCTTCACGCAGTAGCTCGCGGTAGGCACTGAGATCGTCCGTTGATTGATAGACCTCTTTAGCGATGGCGAGTGCTTCGGGGAAGATCTCGATATCGGCTTCTTTCAATCGGTTTAGCATCTCTTTGCTGCGACCATAATCTTGCTGATTCAGATAGAGCTTGGCAGCGTTTAGCATAGCGCGCCCACATTTGGGGTCCTGTTTGATGGCCTGCATCAAGTGCTTTAGTTTTAACTCGCTGTCGGAGGCTTCATCAGCCAATTCACAATAGAGGTGTGCTTGTAGGTGTTTTAGAGATTGCTGGCGTTTACGCTTCAAACTCTTGATGATATCGATTGCTTTTTGCCAATCTTTGGTCACCTGATAGATGGCAATAAGTTGATCTTCAGCTTCTTCGCTGTGATCCTCTTGGCGGACCAAATTGAGGAAAATTTCTTCGGCTCTGTCGTAGAAACCGGCAGCCAAATAATCTTTACCTAGCTCCATCATAGCAATATCGCGCTGTTCATTGGTCAGCGTCGGACGGGCGATTAGGTTTTGGTGAATTCGGATGGAGCGGTCAACCTCCCCCCTTTTACGAAACAGGGAACCAAGAGATAGGTGGGTATCAATAGTGTCATCATCCACATCCAACATGGAGATAAAGAGATCGACAGCCTTATCTGACTCGTTCGACAGAAGAAAGTTTAGGCCGGTAAAATAATCACGGCTTAACTGTTTACGCTTACTATTCTGCTTATGCCTGATACTACGGCGACCCATATACCAACCATAACCGGCGGCAATAGGTAACAACAGAAACAGAATCTCTAACATATTAAGCGTTTACTTCCTTCGCTTGATGTTCAATTTGAGAAGATGGTGGTAGCGCTTCAGCGGGAAGTTTAGCTTCTAACTGATCAATTTTCTTATTGGCGCGACGCAGTTGTAATCTGACTTTGGTGATATGGTAGATGGCAAATAACCAACTGACTAAGAAGCCTGCTAAAAACACCACACCAAGCACGACAGGTAAACGATATTCGCCCTGAGCCACAAAATAACTGATGGTCACCAGTTGCTCGTTGCGTGCACCAAACAATAAAGCCAAGACGAAAAATAGGGCGACAAGTACAGTCGCGATAAATGACTTCACGTTACTCTCCATAAACCCGTGGTGATGGATTGATTATCCAAGAATTTTAACGAACTAGCTAGCCATACCTGGAGTTTAGACATAAAAAAACCTCCTTTCGGAGGCTTTTAAAACAATGTCATTTACGAGTTGATAGCATCAACGCGCTCACGCAGTTCTTTGCCAGGCTTAAAGTGCGGTACATACTTGCCTTCCAGTTCAACTGAAGTCCCAGTCTTAGGATTACGACCTGTACGTGGTGCACGATAATGAAGGGAAAAACTACCAAAGCCACGGATCTCGATACGGTCCCCGCCTTCTAATGTTGTTGCCATCTGCTCCAACATCTCTTTAATAGCGCTTTCTACTTCTTTTGCCGACAGCTGCGACTGCCTACTGGCAAGTTTTTCGATCAGTTCGGATTTAGTCATCCTGTACCCTCTATAATCAAGCCAAACACAGTCACCTAGCGGGGATGTTGCCATCCCCGAACTTCAGGCGAATTATTTGCGAGCCGCTTTGAACGCTTCAGCCATGGCATTGCTCATAGCAACGTCATCTTGCTTGTTCAAGTTAGCCATCGCTTCCTTCTCATCAGCTTCGTCTTTCGCTTTGATAGACAGGCTGATTGAACGGTTCTTGCGATCAACACCCATGAACTTAGATTCAACAGTGTCACCTACTGAGTATACAGTAGATGCATCTTCGATGCGCTCACGAGAGATGTCAGAAACACGTAGGTAACCTTCTACGGTGTCAGCCAACTCGATAGTTACACCTTTCGCGTCTACTGCTGTAACAGTACCAGTTACGATAGCACCTTTCTTCTTATCTGCAAGATATGCATTGAAAGGATCGTCTTCAGTCTGCTTAACACCTAGGCTGATACGCTCACGCTCTGGGTCAACTGACAGTACAACTGCACTGATTTCGTCGCCCTTCTTGTAGTCAGATACAGCTTCTTCGCCAGTACCGTTCCAAGAGATATCAGATAGGTGAACTAGACCGTCGATGCCACCGTCAAGACCGATGAAGATACCGAAGTCAGTGATTGACTTGATCTTACCAGTAACTTTGTCGCCTTTAGCATAACGCTCTGCGAAGTCATCCCATGGGTTAGTCTTACACTGCTTAAGACCTAGAGAAATACGACGACGCTCTTCATCGATGTCTAACACTAGAACTTCAACTTCGTCACCTAGGTTAACAACCTTAGATGGGTGGATGTTCTTGTTAGTCCAATCCATTTCAGAAACGTGTACTAGACCTTCAACGCCTTCTTCGATTTCAACGAAGCAGCCGTAGTCAGTTAGGTTAGTGACGCGACCAGTTAACTTAGTGTTTTCTGGGTAGCGCTTGCTGATTTCTAACCATGGATCTTCGCCAAGTTGCTTAAGACCTAGTGAAACGCGAGTGCGCTCACGATCGTACTTAAGTACTTTAACGTTGATTTCGTCACCAACGTTGACGATTTCAGATGGGTGCTTAACGCGCTTCCAAGCCATATCTGTGATATGTAGAAGACCGTCTACGCCACCTAGGTCAACGAATGCACCGTAGTCAGTCAGGTTCTTAACGATACCCTTAACGGCTTGACCTTCTTGTAGGTTTTCAAGTAGCGCATCACGCTCTGCACTGCTTTCTGATTCGATAACAGCACGACGAGAAACAACAACGTTGTTACGCTTCTGGTCTAGCTTGATAACCTTGAATTCTAGTTCTTTGTTTTCTAGGTGAGCAGTGTCGCGAACTGGGCGAACGTCAACTAGAGAACCTGGTAGGAACGCACGGATACCGTTTAGTTCAACGGTGAAACCGCCTTTAACCTTACCATTGATGACACCGATTACAGTTTCAGCATCTTCGTAAGCTTTTTCTAGAACGATCCAAGCTTCGTGACGCTTAGCTTTCTCACGAGAAAGTTGAGTTTCACCGAAACCGTCTTCAACAGAGTCTAGGGCTACGTCAACTTCGTCGCCAACTGCGATTTCTAGAACGCCTTGAGCGTTTTTGAATTGCTCAGCTGGGATTGGGCTTTCAGACTTAAGACCTGCGTCAACCAGTACCATACCGTTCTGGATTGATACGACAGTACCACGAACGATAGAACCTGGACGGAACTCAAGTTGTTGAAGGGATTGTTCAAATAGATCAGCAAAAGATTCAGTCATGTTAATTTACTTTAAGTAATAAACCACAGCCCATCCTAGACGTGGAGTCAGATTAATCATTTGTCCCATCCTTGTGACAAATCATAAAAACCTTGTCCCTTAGAGGGCAAGGTCGGGTAATTTTTGCTTGATGTGTGCGAGCGCAAGCTCAACCACTTCATCAATGCCGATAGCCGTAGTATCGATCACCAATGCATCCTCGGCTGGAACCAGAGGGGCTACGGGACGATTCATATCACGTTCATCACGCTCAATGACCTCGGCTAAAAGACGGTCGATATTAACATCGAAGCCCTTGTCCTGCAACTGATTATAGCGCCTTTGGGCCCTTTCCTCAGCCGATGCCGTTAAATAAAGTTTAGCGGGTGTTGCCGGAAAGACGACAGTGCCCATATCGCGACCGTCGGCGATAAGACCAGGTGCCTCTGCAAACGCTCGTTGGCGACGCAGTAAAGCCTCGCGAACGCTAGGAAATGCGGCTACTTTGGAGGCGGCATTTGAGCACTCTTGGCTACGAATCTCATGAGAGACGTCTTCACCTTCTAAGACAACTTTAATGCCGTTTGCTTTAGCCGTAATGAATTGCACATCCAGATGTGCGGCTAAAAGCGCCAGTGATGCTTCGTTGTCCAGCTCTACGTTGTGGTGAATTGCCGCCAGGGCCAACACACGATATATGGCACCGCTATCAAGCAGCTTCCATCCTAAACGCGAAGCAAGTATTTGACTAATAGTGCCTTTACCTGCACCGCTTGGGCCGTCAATTGTGACGATGGGAGCCCGTTGTGACATATGATTCTCCAATTTAAATCTATCGTCCCTAAAGATCTTGAATGTCGTCCACGAAAAAACCGCGCGCGCATTATAAACTAAAAGCGTTTAGAAAGCGGCAAAAAGTTACGAATTAACACAATTGGAGCATGGGGCAAAGCGGGCCAAAGGATTCAGCCCGCTGTCAGTGGCAATCTACTGGGCTAAAGCTGCAAACTGCTCAAAATAACTTGGAAAGGTTTTCGATGTGCAATCGGGGTCGTTGATTGTGATCCCACAATCGGCAAAGGCTAACAGCGAAAAACACATAGCCATGCGATGATCGTTATAGGTGTCGATATCGGCAGTGTTTAACTTAGCCGGCGGTGTCACGCTAATATAGTCGTGGCCTTCTTCGACAATGGCGCCGACTTTACGCAGTTCGGTGGCCATGGCAGCTAAACGGTCAGTTTCCTTGATACGCCAGTTATAGATGTTTCTTAAAGTGGTTGTGCCTTTAGCAAATAGCGCGGCTGTCGCTATGGTCATGGCGGCATCTGGGATATGATTCATATCCAGATCAACGGCATTGAGCGCAGCACTTCTGGCAATTATGTAATCGTCGCCCCACTCTATTTCTGCGCCCATTTTTTCGAGCACATCGGCAAACTTTACGTCGCCCTGGATACTTTTTAGTCCTACGCCAGTGACTTTGACTTCACCACCTTGAATGGCACCCGCGGCAAGGAAGTAAGAGGCTGATGAGGCATCGCCTTCAACTAACACAGTACCTGGTGAAACATAGTGTTGACCTGCTGGGATCTCAAAGCGTTCATAGTCATGATTGATCACCTTAACCCCAAACTGGGCCATCAGGGCAACGGTAATGTCGATATAAGGTTTAGAAACTAACTCGCCTTTAATCTTAATATTGACCTGCTCTTTCGCCAGTGGTGCAACCATGAGCAGTGCAGTTAAAAACTGACTCGACAAATCACCTGCGATCTCAACATCACCACCATTTAGCCCAGTAGCATTGACCGTTAACGGCGGGAAACCGGGTTGTTTAAGGTATTGTATATCGGCCCCTAGGGCGCTCAAGGCATCAACCAGGTCGCCAATAGGACGTTCTTCCATACGAGGCTCACCCGTTAAGGTAAATTCCCCTTGGCCTAAGGTTAAAGCAGCGCACAGTGGCCGCATTGCTGTGCCAGCATTACCCAAGAACAGGCTTTGCGCTTGATCACTGCTGATTGGACCGCTTAGGCCTTCAAGCTCACAGACTGTATTATTGTCTGATAACTGAAATTTTACGCCCAGTTGTTTCAGTGACGTCAGCATATGGCGGATATCATCAGAATCGAGCAGATTGGTCAGCCGGGTTTTACCTTCAGCTAAGGTCGCCAATAACAGGGCACGGTTTGAGATGCTCTTGGAACCAGGAATATTGACGGTACCTTGAACCTTAGTTATGGGATCGAGTCGTAGTTGTTTCATTAATCACATCTTCATTGATAGCAACCCATCTTTGGCTGCGAATTATTGATACTTGGTGTTGCCATCACGACAAAATGGCCGTCTGCTCAATCGACCTGAGCCTCGTGGTTATAAAATTACTGATTGAGGCCCACTATTCAACCCTTTTTTGCATTTTAGGGCGCTTAATGAGTAATTTTCTTTCTAACCCCTATAAATGTTCCAAAATCAGGGTGCCCGTCCCCTCGATTTAACGTAGCTGGCATGAATATTTGCCAACTGCGGTAGATTATAAAATCTGTATTAGCGCTGTAATTTAGTCATGAATTTAGTTTATCCTTAGCCTACGCAAAGCGCCGGCCATTTACGGCCTATAACAATAGATAAAGGTAGTTGGAACTATGTTCGAGAAACTTTCCCCTATGCCCGCCGATCCTATTCTTGGGCTTATGGCTAAATACCGCGAAGATCCTCAGGCCAATAAGGTCGATCTTGGTGTGGGTGTATTTAAAGATGAAGCGGGTAACACCCCTATTTTGGCCTGTGTTAAACGTGCTGAGCAGCACCGTATCGACACTGAGGAAACAAAAGTTTACATAGGTCCCACGGGCTCCCCTACCTTCAACCAACTCATCGGTGAACTGGCATTTGGCCAAGATAACCCTGCGCTACTTGCCGATCGCATTCGCACCGTCTCAACACCGGGTGGCACAGGCGCGCTCAGAGTGGCCGCTGATTTCATCAAGCGTATTAACCCAAATAGTGTCATCTGGGTCAGCGACCCGACCTGGGCTAACCACACAGGTTTATTTGAAGCGGCGGGCATTAAGGTAAAGACCTACCCTTACTACGATCATGAAAACAAGACCTTAAAATTCGACGAGATGATGGCTACCCTAGCCAACATAGGCTCAGACGATGTTGTGCTATTTCATGCTTGCTGCCATAACCCAAGCGGCATGGATCTCACCAATGAACAATGGGATAAGGTGATTGCTTTAACTAAGCAACAGGGCTTTACACCACTCATTGACATGGCTTACCAAGGCTTTGGTGATGGCGTAGACGAAGATGCTTACGGTGTGCGTCAGATGGCGGCTCAGGTCGATGATATGATCCTGTGCACCTCATGCTCTAAAAACTTTGGCCTGTACCGCGAGCGGATCGGGGCCTGCTCTTTAGTGGCGAAAGACAGCCAAGCCGCTAATGTCGCCTATTCGGTACTCTTGTATGTAGTTCGCTGCATCTACTCAATGCCACCTGCACACGGCGCAGCCATAGTCGAAACGATTCTCGGCTCAGCGGAGTTAAAGCAGCAATGGCTTGAAGAGTTGAAGGAGATGCGCGATCGCATCAATGGTAATCGCGCCATGCTAGTCAATAAACTGATCGAGAAAGGGGTAACACGCGATTTCAGCTTCATAGCCGAGCAGAAAGGCATGTTCTCATTCTTGGGGATCACCCGTGAACAAGTGGCCAAGCTACAGAGTGATCATAGCATCTACATGGTCGACTCAAGCCGTATCAGCATCGCAGGTATAGGCACAGGTAACGTGGATTACCTTGCGGAATCTATCGCAAAAGTACTGTAATGACCATAATCATGGGCTGATTGAATTAGTTGCGTAAATAAAGGGGACCTTTGGCTCCCCTTTTTGTTTTACTCACAGATAAAGTTAACCGGCTTACGTTAGACTGAGTGCTTCTTTGCAAACGCGCGCATAAAGCTTACCAAGGCCTCAACACCGGCAAGTGGCATCGCATTATAAAGACTGGCGCGCATACCACCGACGCTGCGGTGTCCTTTTAAGGCAACTAATCCTGCCGCTTTCGCTTCGGCTAGAAATGCCTCGTTTAATGACTCATCTTTTAAGTAAAAAGTGACGTTCATTTGCGAGCGGTTTTGCTCAGCGACACGATTCTCATAGAGATCACAGCTGTCGATAAAATCATATAGAGTCTTAGCCTTAAGCTGATTCACTTCAGACATCTTGCTTACGCCGCCCTGGGATTTCAGCCACTTAAAGACTTCGGCGGCAAGGTACCAGGCGAAAGTCGGCGGTGTATTAAACATGGAGTCATGTTTTACCGCTAGGCGATAATCCATAATCGAGGCCTGATTGAGCTGCGGATAGGCCAGTAGATCATCACGTACTATCACTATGCTAAGCCCTGATGGGCCGATGTTTTTCTGTGCGCCAGCATAGATCAATCCATAGCGGCTAACGTCAATCTCGCGAGACATAATATTCGACGACATATCGGCAACAATCGGCCAAGGCGAGTTAATCTCATCAAAAATTTCGATGCCATCTACCGTCTCATTCGGACAGTAGTGCAGGTAGCGATAATCTTGCTCTATTTCTTCTAAATTAGGCAATACAATCCTGCTGATATCATTGTCTTTTTCAACAATATTCAGGGTATCTATCTGTTCATCACCGGCTAACTTTCTGGCTTCATCGACAGCTGCCGATGACCAACTCCCATCAACTAAATAAAGGGCTCGCCCGGCTTCACCTAAAAAGTTATTCACAACAGCAGCAAACTGACCACGACCCCCACCATGCATAAAGAGCACATGGTAGTTACTCGGAATATTCATCAGTTCTCTGATGTCAGCCTCGGCCTGCTCGGTAAGCGCGATAAACTCCTTACTGCGGTGACTGATCTCCATCACGGAGACGCCCTGCCCATTCCAATCTAATAACTCCTTTTGTGCCTTTTGCATCACGGGTTGCGGCAACATGGCCGGCCCTGCACAGAAATTATATGTCGCGCTCACTTCTTTCTCCTTTGCGTTTATTGTCAACGGCATTGCGTCAGATAAGGTGCCACTTAATGTTTTATCATATGTTGGTGTTTTACTTGCTAAAACAAAACGAGCGTCCAAAAGGACGCCCGTTTATATACCTAAACCTTATTCGGTAGGCTCAGCCTCTGGCGTATCACCAGGAGCCTGTGTTTCTTCGACCGTCTCGTCAAGGATAGGATTACCCTCTTCGTCGTATTCGGTGTCGTCTTGGATCTCATCGATACGCTGCAAACCCACTACAGTTTCATCGGCCGAGGTACGGATAATGGTCACCCCTTGGGTGTTACGACCAATGCTCGATACGCCTGTTGCAGGAGTTCGAACCAGAGTACCTTTGTCGCTGATCAGCATAATCTCATCGTTTTCCTGAACTTGTACAGCACCGACTACGGCGCCGTTACGTTCACTGACCTTGATAGAGACCACGCCCTTAGTTGCACGACTCTTCGCCGGGTATTCAGATAGCTCAGTACGCTTACCATAACCATTTTCAGTCACGGTAAGAATATCGCCATCGTTCTTAGGCACAATGAGTGATACCACTGTCTGACCATCTTCGAGCTTGATACCGCGGACACCTGTTGCCGTACGGCCCATACCACGAACCTGATCTTCACTAAAGCGTACCACCTTGCCTTCGTTAGAGAAGAGCATGACTTCATTATCACCGTTGGTGATATCAACACCGATCAGCTGATCGCCATCTTTAAGGTTAACGGCAATAATACCGTTTGCTCTTGGACGAGAATACTGCTCAAGGGATGTCTTCTTCACAGTGCCGTGAGAGGTCGCCATGATCACATACTTATCGGCGTCATAATCGCGGACCGGCAAGATAGCGGTAATACGTTCGCCTTCAGCGAGCGGTAGCAGGTTAATGATCGGACGACCACGCGCTTGACGGCTTGCCAGCGGCAGTTGATACACCTTCAACCAGTACATCTTACCAAAGTCAGAGAAACACAAGATGGTGTCATGAGTGTTAGCAACTAGCAGTTTTTCGACGAAATCTTCGTCTTTAACCTTAGTCGCCGCCTTACCCTTACCACCACGTCGCTGGGCCTGGTAATCGCTGAGCGGTTGATACTTGGCATAACCCAGGTGTGATAGGGTTACAACTACATCTTCTTCATTAATCAGATCTTCAAGACTGATATCCACCGCCGAAGCATTCAGCTCGGTGCGGCGCTCATCGCCGAAGTTTTCCAGCACTTCCTGAAGTTCTTCTTTAATCACTTCCATCAAGCGCTCTGGACTGCGCAGGATATAAAGCAGCGCGGCGATAAGTTCGAGTAACTCTTCATATTCGCCTAGAATCTTCTCATGTTCCAGACCGGTCAGCTTGTGCAGACGCAGGTCCAAGATAGCCTGTGCTTGTTGTTCGGTCAGGAAGTAAAGTCCATCACGAATACCATACTCAGGGGCTAACCATTCTGGACGCGCGGCGTCATCGCCCGCTTTTTCAAGCATGCCCTGTACATTGCCAAGTGCCCAACCTTGCTCGATCAACTTCACTTTAGCTTCGGCTGGTGTCGGCGATGCCTTGATCAGCGCGATAATAGGGTCGATATTAGCCAGCGCAATGGCTAGTGCTTCAAGGATATGGGCACGATCACGGGCTTTACGCAATTCAAATACTGTACGACGCGTTACCACTTCACGACGGTGAAGAATAAAGCATTCCAGCATCTCTTTAAGGTTGAATAGCTTAGGTTGACCATTGGTCAACGCCACCATGTTGATACCGAAAGAGGTTTGTAACTGCGTCTGAGCGTAAAGGTTATTGAGGATCACCTCACCCACTTCACCACGCTTCACTTCGATAACGATGCGCATACCGTCTTTATCAGACTCATCGCGCAGACCGCTAATGCCTTCAATCTTCTTATCTTTAACCAGTTCGGCGATCTTTTCGATCAGACGAGCCTTGTTAACCTGATAAGGGATCTCGGTAACGATAATCCGCTCACGACCATTATCTTCGGTTTCGACTGAAGCACGAGCGCGCATAACCGCTTTACCGCGACCAGTCTTATAAGCATCTTCTATCCCTTTACGGCCATTAACGATAGCGGCTGTTGGGAAGTCTGGACCTGGAATATGTTCCATCAGCTGCTCAATTGACAGGCTTGGCTCATCGATAAGCGCCAAACAGCCAGAGATCACTTCTGATAGGTTATGAGGGGGAATGTTTGTTGCCATACCCACGGCAATGCCCGATGAGCCGTTAACTAACAGGGCTGGAATACGGGTGGGCAATACGGCCGGGATCTGCTCAGTGCCGTCATAGTTAGGCACATAATCGACGGTTTCTTTTTCTAAGTCAGCCAGTAACTGATGGGCTAACTTATCCATACGAATTTCGGTATAACGCATAGCCGCTGCAGCGTCACCATCGACCGAACCAAAGTTACCCTGGCCATCGACTAAGGTGTAACGCATTGAGAAAGGCTGCGCCATACGCACGATAGTGTCATACACCGCCGAGTCGCCATGGGGGTGATATTTACCTATCACGTCACCGACAACACGTGCCGACTTCTTGTAAGGCTTGTTCCAATCGTTCTTCAACTCGTTCATCGCAAAGAGTACGCGGCGATGAACCGGCTTTAAGCCATCGCGTACATCGGGTAACGCTCGGCCAACGATCACGCTCATGGCGTAATCTAAATATGAATTCTTTAATTCGTCTTCAATATTAATTGGTGTTATAGATGAAGCCAGATCAGTCATAAACTGCTCGATCCCTTGAAATTTAGCTGACAAAATACTGCTTAAAAACCAGGCAATATATCGTCAAGCCTGAAAACGTGATTTGGCATTCTAACACAGATATTTAAAGGTGCTAGACCCTATTGAAATTTCCCGCCAAATATCTGATTAGCGCAGTAAAGCCTGCTCGATTTAGCTTTAGATGAACGCTTTAACAGCAATCTCACCCTAGCGGTTAGATTTTCGATGGGATCTCCTTTGTTTATCTAAGGCTATGAGTATAATAGCCCTAACATTCTTTCCCCTTCAGAGGTTTGACCGTGCCTAACCAATCTGTGACTCACAATGTCAACGTTGATCCACAAGAAATTGCAAAATTTGAAAAGATGGCTGCTACCTGGTGGGATCCCGAAGGGGAATTTAAGCCGATTCATAAGCTAAACCCCTTAAGGTTGAATTTTATCGATCAGACAGTCGGTGGCTTATTTGGCAAGTCAGTGCTGGATGTTGGCTGTGGCGGCGGGATTCTCTCTGAAAGCATGGCACGTCTTGGTGCCAAGGTAGACGGAATTGATATGGGCGCCGAGCCCCTTGATGTGGCGAAACTCCATGCCTTAGAAACAGGGGTTGAGATCAACTATATTCAGACCACCGCAGAGCATCACAGAGACAGCCATCAAGGTTTGTATGATGTGGTGACCTGCATGGAGATGTTAGAGCATGTGCCCAACCCAGCCTCTGTGATCAAAGCTTGTAGCGATATGGTAAAGCCCGGCGGCTATGTATTCTTCTCAACCATTAACCGTAATCTAAGAGCCTATGTCGAAACGGTTATTGGCGCTGAGTACCTATTAAAGATGTTGCCTGTCGGCACCCATGACCATAAGAAGTACATAAAACCTGCCGAGTTGATAGGTATGGCCGAAAAGGTGGATCTAGAATGCACTGACGCGACTGGCATTACCTATAACCCGCTGACCGATATCTTTCGTTATACCAAGAGCCTGGATGTCAACTATATGATTGCCACGGTTAAGCAACTTGATGACTAAAGCCGGAATAATTAAAGCCGGAATGACTAAGCCAGAATTGATTAAAGGGGTGCTGTTCGATCTCGACGGCACCTTAGTCGATACGGCGCCCGACCTTGTTCAGGCGCTCAATTTGGCGCTGGCTGACTTTGGCTATCCGACTAAATCTTTGGTAGAGGTAAGAGACGCCGCCTCTAACGGCAGCCTTGCCCTGGTGAACGCCGCCGAACCACACATTGATGAGGCAGAAAAGACGGCAATTCAACAAGCTCTGCTGCACCATTATCACCAAGTCAATGGCGATCAAGCGCAGTTATTTGACGGTATAGCCCCCCTGCTTACCCACCTTTGTGAGCTAGATATCCCCTTTGGCGTGGTAACCAACAAGGCTGCACGCTTTGCGCGCCCCTTGCTTCACCGTCTCGAACTGGCCCATTTAATGCCAGCGATTATTAGTGGTGACTCGACAACCCAGAGCAAACCTAATCCCGCTCCGATGCGCTTAGCGGCCCAGCAACTTGGCGTACACTGCAATCGCATACTCTATCTTGGAGATGCCAGGCGCGACCTTGAAGCGGCGTGCAACAGTCAGATGCTCGGTGGGATCGCCCATTGGGGTTATATCGCAAACAATGACCAAGCAGAGCTCTGGCCCCATGATTATGGGTTTACCACCCCAATAGAAGTGATTGAATTGCTAAAGTAGAGTAAGTCGCTGTAAAAGGTGACAAATCGCACATCACCCTCTTGTGTTGTGTGAGTCTATCCAAATCTGAACTTATGGATGTGATTAAGATCCTTTTTTAACGGCGATCGATCCCAAGGATCTGAGCAATATTTTAGCTTTCGGGGCACATCAAATCAGTCGCCTAAAAGTTGACCTAGCGAGGCTATCGTAATTGAAAACAAGGGTTAAAGGTAAGCCGTTACTAACCCCATGCGTTACCCCCAAGATATCCACAACTTGTCCCCTAAAAACCCGCTTGCAATATCGCACCAACCTCACTATCTTGTATCCTATCAAATAAAAAACACCATATATTGTGTATGGTCAGCGGTCGAAGCCACTAGAACAGCTGTAGTGCTCAGGTACTTTTTTAACATCTTCGATTGTTTTTACATGGAAACGTAGGGTGAACATCTCAGCTCACCCATAGCGATATTTAATTCAAGGCTTATCTTCAATGAACAGCAATATGCAAGTCACAAAGCGCAGTGGCGAACGTGAAACTATCGATCTCGATAAGATCCACCGAGTGATCACTTGGGCGGCCAAAGGACTGAATAACGTATCAGTATCAGAAGTCGAATTACGTTCTCACCTTCAGTTTTATGATGGGATCCCAACCGAAGCGATTCATGAAACCATCATTAAGGCTGCAGCCGATCTGATCTCTCCTGAGTCGCCGGATTATCAGTTCCTCTCTGCGCGCCTGGCAATCTTCCACCTGCGTAAAAAAGCCTTTGGCCAGTTTGAGCCGCCAAAGCTTTATGATCATGTTGTAAGACTGGTGGAGATGGGTAAGTATGACACGCATATTCTGAACGACTATAGCCGCGACGAACTTGACCAGCTAGACAGCTATATCGATCATTGGCGAGATATGAACTTCTCTTATGCCGCCGTGAAGCAGCTAGAAGGCAAGTATCTGGTACAAAACCGCGTCACCCACGAAGTTTATGAGAGCGCTCAGTTCCTCTATATTCTGGTGGCGGCCTGTCTGTTCGCTGGCTACCCCAAAGAAACGCGTCTTCAGTATGTGAAAGATTTCTATGACGCGACCTCTACCTTTAAGATCTCGCTACCTACGCCTATTATGGCCGGCGTGCGTACACCTACGCGTCAGTTCAGCTCCTGCGTATTGATCGAGTGTGGAGACAGCCTGGATTCAATCAATGCTACCGCTTCATCTATTGTGAAGTATGTATCACAGCGTGCAGGTATCGGGGTCAATGCTGGCCGTATTCGCGCCTTAGGTAGTCCAATTCGTGGTGGTGAAGCCTTCCACACGGGTTGTTTACCTTTCTATAAGTATTTCCAGACCGCAGTAAAGTCTTGCTCACAAGGTGGCGTTCGCGGCGGCGCAGCGACCCTCTTCTACCCTATGTGGCACCTTGAAGTAGAATCTCTGCTGGTATTGAAGAACAACCGCGGTGTCGATGATAACCGTATTCGTCACTTAGATTATGGCGTGCAGCTTAACAAGCTCATGTATCAGCGTCTGATCCAAGGCGGCATGATCACCCTGTTCAGTCCATCTGACGTACCGGGCCTATATGATGCCTTTTTCGAAGATCAGGCAGAATTCGAGCGTCTATACCTTCAATATGAGCAAGATGAGAGCATTCGTAAGAAGCAGATCAAGGCTGTCGAGCTGTTTTCACTAATGATGCAGGAGCGTGCCTCAACCGGCCGTATCTACATCCAGAACGTCGATCACTGTAATACCCATAGCCCGTTTGATTCCAAGGTTGCGCCCGTTCGTCAGTCAAACCTCTGTCTAGAGATAGCACTGCCGACTAAGCCACTGAACAACATCGACGATCCTGATGGAGAGATTGCACTTTGTACCTTGTCGGCCCTCAACCTGGGTGCGATAAAAAGCCTAGATGAGCTGGAAAACCTGTCAGATCTGGCGGTGCGCGCACTCGATAGCCTGCTCGATTACCAAGACTATCCCATCATTTCGGCGCACAAAGGCTCGATGAACCGTCGTACCTTGGGCATAGGCGTGATTAACTTTGCCAACTACTTGGCTAAAGAAGGCGTACGTTACTCAGACGGCAGCGCCAACGGCATCACCCATAAGACTTTTGAAGCTATACAGTATTATCTGCTGAAGGCATCGATGAACCTAGCGAAAGAAAAAGGTGCATGTCCAGCCTTCCACGAAACCAATTACGCTAAGGGTATCCTGCCAATCGATACCTATAAGCGGGACCTGGACAAGATCTGTGACGAACCACTGCACATGGATTGGGACGCGCTACGTGAGGAGATTAAGACTCACGGCCTGCGTAACTCTACTCTATCTGCACTGATGCCATCTGAGACCTCTTCGCAGATCTCTAACGCCACTAACGGTATCGAGCCACCACGCGGCTTGATCAGTGTTAAAGCCAGTAAAGATGGTCAGCTAAAACAGGTGGTTCCTGATTTCGACAAGTACCAATACAGCTATGAGCTGCTTTGGCAGATGCCAAGCAACGATGGTTACCTACAACTTGTCGGTTTAATGCAGAAGTTTGTTGACCAGTCTATCTCGGCCAACACCAATTATGACCCTAGCCGCTTCCCTGGCTCTAAGGTACCTATGCAGGTGTTGCTCAAAGATCTGCTTACTGCATACAAATATGGTGTGAAGACACTTTACTATCACAACACACGTGATGGCGCGTCAGACAAATATGACGACATTACCGCCATCGAGAAAGAAGACGACAGTTGCGCAGGCGGCGCATGTAAGATCTAACTCTTAGTGTTTTAACCTTTTAACAGGGGGCAAGCGCCCCCTTTATCGGAAGATAGAAAAATGGCCTATTCTACATTTTGTCAAACACCTAATAATGCCCTGCTAGAACCTATGTTTCTCGGTCAGCCGGTTAACGTGGCTCGCTATGACCTGCAAAAGTATGAAGTATTCGAAAAGCTTATCGAGAAGCAACTTTCTTTCTTCTGGCGCCCCGAAGAGGTAGACGTTAGTAAAGATAAGATTGACTATGCGGCGCTGCCGGATCATGAGAAGCATATCTTTATCTCGAACCTTAAATATCAAACGCTGCTGGATTCTATTCAGGGACGCTCGCCAAACGTGGCTTTCCTGCCGCTTGTGTCACTGCCTGAGTTGGAAACGTGGATCGAGACCTGGTCTTTCTCTGAAACCATTCACTCACGCTCTTACACTCATATCATTCGTAATATCGTCAACGATCCTTCTGTTGTATTTGATGACATAGTGCAAAATGAAGAGATCCTTAAGCGCGCCAGTGATATCGCCGATTATTACGACAAGCTGATTGAATTGAGCCAAGCCTATCACCTGATCGGCGAAGGCACCCACGAGATCAATGGTAAAACCATTATCGTCAGCAAGCGCGAGATAAAGAAAGCCCTCTACCTCTGCATGATGTCAGTTAACGTGTTAGAAGCGATCCGCTTCTACGTCAGCTTTGCCTGTTCTTTTGCCTTTGCCGAGCGCAAGGTGATGGAAGGTAACGCCAAGATCATCCGTCTCATCGCACGAGATGAAGCCCTGCACCTAAACAGCACCCAGCATATCCTAAAGATAATGCAAGGTGGCAAAGACGATCCTGAAATGGCAGAGATCGCCAAAGAGTGCGAACAAACGGCAATCGATATCTTCGTAAAGGCGGCCGAGCAAGAAAAAGAATGGGCTAAGTACCTGTTTAAAGATGGCTCTATGATTGGCCTGAACGAACAGATCTTATGTCAGTACGTTGAGTACATCACCAATGAGCGTATGAAGTCGGTCAACCTGACGAGTCCATACGCAGATCAGAGCAACCCGCTGCCTTGGATGAAAAACTGGTTAGAGAGTGATTCGGTGCAAGTCGCACCACAAGAAGTGGAAGTGTCATCTTACCTGGTGGGACAGATTGACGCATCGGTCGATGAAAGTGAGTTCGCCGACTTTGATCTATAAAAACCTGGTTTATAAAGACGCGGTATTTAAGAAGGCTCCTATTGTGAGCCTTCAAGGACAACCCGTGCTCTTATACACCCAAGAACATCAGAGTCTGTTACAGGCACTGGAGCAAAAGAGCGTACGTATCTTTTCCGAGTGCCGTAACGGCTTTTGTGGTGCCTGTAAAACCAAGATCAACAAAGGGTCAGTTGTCTATCACACTGAGCCTTTAGTCGAGCTCGAGGCAGATGAGTGTCTGCCCTGCTGTTGCCATCCAGAAGGCGATCTGGATCTCGCACTCTCGCCCCAAGGGGTTGACGTTGTGGTAAAATCGACGCCACACGCTTTAGCTGATTGCTCTGCCGATTGATCAAATGGCTTTCTTGGCCAGTTTGTGATGCAGTTTATTCACTTCCATCAAGGCAGCACTGCCATACCAAGGATGTAGCTCCATCACCAACCTACCTGCTTTTATGGCCGGATCTGTTGCAGTCAGCACTCTTGCCTCTTCGATACTGATAACATTAAAAAGATAGATCCCTCGAAGCTCGCCCTCTTCGATAAAGGGTCCAGCAAGCACCAATTTACCTTCTTCGGCTAAGTGTTTAATGTTATCTAGATGTGCCCGCTGTAACCGTTTGGCCTCTTCTTCTGATTGACCGCGATTAGGGCCACGCTTTAAAAAGGCCATCACATACAGCTTCATACCATATTCATCGGCGCCTACACGTTCAGCCAAAGCGGCATCGTAATCCTCAGCATATAGGGGGGACGTCGTAGCAAGACTCAGCACCATCCCAAGTGCCAGACTCATTAATTTTGTCATGTTCTTTTTCCTTGTTCTTTAAAGATTAAGGCTAAGGTAGGTCAAGAGCGAAAAAAAAGCTAACTCACTTGAGTTAGCTTTTTATCCTAAACCAGATGATGTTATATCTTGGCAGCAAGCTCGGCGCCTTGGCGAATCGCCCGTTTCGCATCAAGTTCTGCGGCCACATCGACCCCACCGATGAGGTGAACTGGCAGGCCTGTACTTTCCATCTCATCAACTAAAGTACGATTCGACTCTTGACCGGCGCACAGCACCACATTATCGACCTCAAGGATCTGCGCCTGATCACCTAGCTTGATGTGAAGTCCCTGCTCATCAAACTTCTCATAGCTCACACCGCTGAGCATCTCAACCTGATGGTGTTTCGCAACGGCGCGGTGGATCCAGCCAGTGGTCTTGCCTAGGCCCTTACCCATCTTGCTGGTTTTACGCTGTAACAGATAGATCTTACGACTCGTATGCTCAAGTTCAGGATCTGTCAATCCGCCGCGCTCGCCATAGGTTTTATCAATCCCCCACTGCTTGAGCCACTTCTCCGGCTTAAGTGTGGTTGATTCCTGCTCACCAAGGAAATGCGCCATATCGAATCCTATGCCACCTGCGCCAATCAAGGCGACGCGCTCACCTACTTCGACCTCTCCACTGAGCACCTGCTGATAGTTAACAACTTTAGGATCGTCGAAACCTGGCAGCGTCAATGTGCGAGGGACAACACCAGAAGCAATCACTACTTCATCGAAAGGCTCATCTCTTACCACAGAAGCATCTAAGCGGGTATTCAGTCTCAATTCAACCTGATGCTGTTTCATCTGCTCGGTAAAATAGCGAATGGTCTCATCAAATTCCTCTTTTCCCGGGATCTTGCGGGCAAGATTAAACTGCCCACCTACCTCGGACTTAGCTTCAAACAGTACAACCTTATGCCCGCGACTGGCGGCATATATAGAAAACGCCATGCCCGCAGGGCCCGCGCCCATCACGGCAATACGTTTCTTATTAAGGACCGGCGTGAAGTTTAATTCTGTCTCGTAACATGCTCTGGGGTTCACCAGGCAGGTGGCACGCTTAAGGGCAAAGGTGTGATCTAAGCAGGCCTGATTGCAACCAATACAGGTATTAATCAGCTGGCTTTGGTCCGCCGCGGCTTTATTGACAAACTCGGCATCGGCCAAGAAGGGGCGCGCCATAGAAACCATGTCGGCCTGACCGGATGCGATGATCTGCTCACCTATCTCTGGTGTGTTGATACGATTGGTCGCAATAAGAGGCACTATCACCTCTTTTTTAAGCTTTTCCGTCACCCAGGCAAAGGCACCGCGAGGAACACTGGTGGCAATAGTCGGTACTCTGGCCTCATGCCAGCCAATGCCGGTGTTGATAATGGTTACACCAGCCGCTTCTAGCCATTTAGCCAGCTGCACAACCTCTTCCCATGAAGAACCATTGTCCACCAGATCCAACATAGAGAGTCTGAAAATGATAATAAAATCATCGCCCACCTTGCTGCGAATCGCTTTAACTATCTCGACGGGGAACCTAGCTCTTTGGCTGAAGTCACCACCCCACTCATCGCTACGCTTGTTGGTTCTACTGCAGATAAACTGGTTGATAAGATAGCCTTCAGAGCCCATCACCTCGACACCATCATAACCCGCCTTCTTGGCCAGCGAGGCCGAAGTGGCATAGTCTTTAATGGTTCCTTTTACCTGACGCGCCGACATCGCCGAAGGCGTAAACGGCGTGATAGGTGACTTAATCTTACTGGGCGCCAGCGAAAATGGATGATAACCGTAGCGGCCCGCATGGAGGATCTGCATGCAGATCTTACCGCCGGCCTGATGGACCGCCTGAGTCACAACCTTATGTTTAGCCACCTGCCAGGGAAAACTCAGCTGACAAGCATTTGGCGCCAAACGGCCTCTTAAATTAGGCGAAATACCACCGGTGACAATCAGACCAACGCCCCCTGCGGCGCGCTCTTGGTAAAATGCTGCCAGTTTCTCAAACCCGCCCTTTTCTTCTTCAAGCCCGGTATGCATCGAGCCCATGAGTACCCGATTCTTAAGCTGCGTAAAGCCGAGATCTAAGGGTTCTAATAAATGCGGAAACGACATTTAAACATCCTTTTTAAACAAGTGATTTAAATCAGCATACCCCGTGTTTCGATTTAGCTCAATACTCAAACCACTTCAGCCTTTAAGATTCATTTACAATTGTGTTTCGCCCCTCTGGTACTTTTCAGTTAGCATAGAGGGATCAGAGTCATAAAGGAGTGGATAATGTCCGCTAAACCCTCAATATTTAAACGGATCTTTTCTACCTTATGGAAGGTGCTCAATGGCACCCGTAAGGTGATCTTAAATCTATTCTTCTTCGGGTTCATTGCCCTGCTCGTGGTGATATTGGCAGGTGACGATGTGCCAACGATAGAAAACGGTTCGGCCTTAGTGTTAAACCTGTCGGGCAGTGTGGTTGAGCAAAAACGTCAGGTCGATCCTATCGAAGCGGCAATGAAGAGTGGAAATGGAGGAGATAGCGATGGCGAGATCTTACTCGCAGACCTACTAAGCGCAATCGATAATGCGGCCAGCGATCAGCGCATCTCCGCCATCGTACTCGATATTGGCCATCTGAGAATGACGGGGATCAGCAAGTTACAAAGCATCGGTGATGCACTTTCCCGCTTTAAAACTTCGGGTAAGCCAGTGATTGCCAAAGGTAACTGGTATGGTCAGAATCAATATTTCCTGGCTAGCTTTGCCGATACCATCTATCTCAATCCTCAAGGCTCAGTGGAAATCGAAGGCCTAAATCGCTACCGTCAGTACTTTAAATCGGCCCTGGATAAGCTCAAAATTAAGGCCCATGTGTTTAGAGTCGGTACGTTCAAATCTGCGGTCGAACCCTTTATGCGCGATGATATGTCTGACGCAGCAAAAGCCGCCAATAGTGAACTACTCGATGACATTTGGACCAGTTTTGAAGATACCGTCAGTCATAACCGCAGCATCGAACAGCAAGATATTATGCTCAGCGCCGATCGTTATATCGCCGAGTTAGATAAAGCCAATGGGCGCTCTGCTGAGATGGCCATCAATCTAGGTTGGGTCGATAAGCTGGCCTCAGCCGAACAGTTCCGTCTGGATATGGTGGAGCAATTAGGTAAAGCGAGTGAAGGCAACAGCTTCAAGCAGATAAGCTTTTATGATTATAACCACTTGATCCAAACCTTCCCGCCCATGCTGATGCATGATGCCGTCGGTATCATAGTGGCCAAAGGGAATATTCTTAACGGTCATCAGCCTGCGGGTCAGATTGGCGGAGAGAGTACTTCAGCCCTGTTACGCAAGGCCAGATTCGATGACAAAGTAAAAGCGGTCGTACTGCGAGTCGATAGCCCTGGCGGCAGCGCGTTTGCCTCAGAACAGATCCGTCAAGAAGTGCTTGCCCTCAAAGCCGCCAATAAACCGGTTGTTGTTAGTATGGGTACCTACGCTGCGTCGGGTGGTTACTGGATCTCAGCCAGCGCCGATTACATCTTTGCTACCCCGACCACGCTGACAGGTTCAATTGGCATCTTTGGCATGGTGGCGACTTTTGAAGACTCTCTCGCCTCTCTTGGGATACATACCGACGGTGTATCGACCTCTGGCTGGACTAACTTCTCCAGTACACAAGGGATCAGCGAAGAGCTTAAAGCCATCATTCAACGTCATATTGAACGTGGTTATAAAGACTTCATTACTCTGGTATCGACAGAGCGCGGACTTGAGTTGAAAGAGGTTGATAAAATAGCCCAAGGGCGTGTTTGGTCAGGTAAGCGCGCTTTGGAAATTGGGCTGGTTGATGAACTTGGGGATCTACAACAAGCTGTCACGAAGGCGGCTGAGCTGGCCAAGTTAGAGAAATTCGATACTAAGGTGATCGAACAGGAACTATCACCGCAAGAGCAATTTATTCAGCAGATGTTTGCCCAGGCAGCCAGCTACCTGCCGCAGAGCAGCTTTCAAAACAGCGTGCTCGAGCAGTTACTTGGACAAGTCACTAAGGTCGTTGATGAACTCAATGCATTTGACGATCCTAACGGTGTCTATCTCTACTGTGATAACTGCAACTACTGATCGCCGATAAAGCCCGCATAAGCGGGCTTTTTTATTGTGCCTATCCCCAGTATAATCGCGCCACACCTGCAGCAACAAAGCTATTAGAATAATGAAAAAACCCTCAATCTATGTCGCCTATACTGGCGGCACCATAGGTATGCAAAAAACCGATAATGGTTTTGCACCAGTGCCAGGATTTCTCACCGACTGTGTTAAGGCAATGCCGGAGTTTTTTCACCAGGAGATGCCAGATTTTGTGATCCATGAGTATCACCCATTGATCGACTCCTCAAACATGGCACCGACAGATTGGCAGATGATCGCCAACGATATTAAAGCCAACTACGACAATTACGATGGCTTTGTGATCCTCCATGGCACAGACACCATGGCTTATACCGCTTCAGCGCTCTCCTTCATGTTACAAGGACTCACTAAGCCGGTTATCGTCACAGGTTCGCAGATCCCTCTTGCGCAACTTCGCTCTGATGGCCAGACGAACCTGCTTAACGCCCTCTATATCGCCGCTAACTATCCGGTGGCTGAAGTCTGTCTCTTCTTTAATAACAAGTTGTTTCGGGGCAATCGTACCACTAAGGCCCATGCCGATGGTTTTGATGCCTTCGCCTCACCTAACTTTCCGATGCTTTTAGAAGCGGGGATCAAAATTCGCCTAAAAGCCGGTCGCATCAGCGAGAGTAAAGCCAACACCCTGACGGTGAATAAGATCAGTCCTCAGCCAATTGGGGTTGTGACCCTGTACCCAGGGATCACCACTGAGATCATCGACAATATTTTGCAGCAACCGGTCAAGGCCCTCATCTTGCTGACCTATGGTGTAGGTAATGCGCCGCAAAATCCTGAGCTACTTGATTGCCTGCGCCGCGCCAATGAGCGCGGTATCATCTTGGTAAACTTAACTCAGTGTCTACAAGGCAAGGTCAATATGGGGGGTTATGCGACAGGAAATGCCCTCGCCAAGGCTGGGGTGATCAGCGGTTTCGATATGACCACCGAAGCGGCATTAACCAAGTTGCACTATCTACTCTCTACCGATCTCAGTGCGACTGACATCAGGATTAGAATGCAACAGGATTTGTGCGGTGAACTGACCGAAGATTAAAAAAAGCCCCTGCATGCAGGGGCTTTCATTTTACAAATCTTGCTCTTTAAAAGCGGCGATGCTCTCGCCTTTAAATTGCCGTTTAAGTTCGGCCTTGGAGAGCTCGTTCACTTCACCTTGATTATTGATGGTGAAATGATCTCTTTGATCCAGTCGCCTTGCTTGGTAAAGCATAACAAGCTGTAGCGTCGATGCCTTTTGCTCTTCAGACAACACACTGCCATCTTCCCACTTACCTAGCTCAGCAGCGCTGAGCAATCTCTCATATACCTCTTGAGGCATATCATCGATCACTTTATTGATATCACTCATATGCTTTTCCGTTTATGTAATACGATTCGTATTCTGGCAATCAGATAACCCACGAAGCCAAAGACGAAACAGCCGCCAGCGACAGTTGCTCTAAGCCCCTGCGCTGGTTCGCCGCCCCAAAACCAGATGACGACGCCGGCAATAAACAGTGTCATGGCCAGGAAACTCTGATTCATTAACTGATTGCTTCGCTTAATATGGCTGATTCGATTCAATGACTCTGTATTACCCGTCAGCCCTGACGCACAATGGGGGCAAGATTTCGCCACACTCGATATGCGCTTTTGACAACTAGGACACTCTACTAAGGCCATTGGCGTCTCCTATCGTAACTTGTCAACCACGGCGAGCATTGCCAGTAGTGACGCTTCACCTAGATAAATACAACGCTCTGGCGACCAACCCGACATAGGGTCTGGCATGTTGGCGTTATCTTTAAAAGGCATCTCCAGAGTATTAGAGAGACAACCGAATGTCTGTGCGACCCAGTTTGATGCCACGGTTAAGTTAGCTTGCCCTGGCTCATCCTTATCGTAACCAAACTCATCTTGGAAATCGGCACTCGCCATCAGCAGGGCTTTGACAAAATCATCTTGTAAATTAGCCATCGACTGAGTGTAACCCGGTACGCCTTCACAACCGGCAAGAAACACATAAGGCAAGCCTTCATCACCATGTACATCATAATAGAGGTCGACGCCCGTCTGTTTCATCTTATTAACCACATGGTACACCTCAGGGCTCTTCTCCAGCGATGGACTCTGCCACTCGCGGTTAAGGTTTACGCCCTTAGCATTGGTTCTTAGGTGACCGCGCACGCCGCCATCTGGATTCATATTAGGTACTATATAAAAATTGGCTTTATCGAGCAGCGCCTTTGCGGTAGGACAATCACCATCGAGCAGATTGTTCAGTAGACCTTCAACCAACCATTCTGCCATGGTTTCACCCGGATGTTGACGAGCGGTGATCCAGATTTTAGCCTTCTCTTCATCGTCATCGCCAACCTTGACCAGAGTCATGTCGCGATCGTCTAAGGTACGGCCCAGATGTTCGATAGAGACCAGAGGATGCACCTGCACAGCGCTGATCAAATCTTGATGGCGCTCGTAGCTGTAGGGTGCAAAATAGGCAATCTGGATCATCTCGCAATCCAGCTCAACTTCTATGGTTAACTTGCCATCTTGATATTGGGTCGGCAGGCGAAACCATTGCTGTCTGTCGTAGGTGGCGGCCGCTTGATAGTCTTCCCAGCCTTTGGTGTAAGAGGCGCTACCAGCATTAACAATGTTTAGGGTATAGCGCTGACCGACTTCACCTTGTAAACGAAAATTAAACCACTGAAAAAATTCACCACCTTCATCGGGTCTAATGGCCAGTTGAACATCATTGATATCATCTTGATTGATAACTTCAATATTACCGCCGTCAAAATTGGCACTGATTAGCATATCCATTCCTTCATTGAGTTAATGCAGACGTCTTGGGTCTGCTGATCCCCTAAGGATAAACTAAATTGCCCCTTTTTCGCACCGCCAGAGCTAAATAAAACTCAGTTTATTTGCGACTGTCTTTTTGACTAGCAGATAAAGCTGTAACCCTGACCCCTAACGGTATTGATGAGAGATTTGGGTAGACTAATATTGGCCAATTTGCGCCGTGTGTTACTGATATGCATATCCAGATTGCGATCATACTGACCAAGATCTTTTTTCAGTACACTGCGCTGGAGCTCCTGCTTAGTGATCACCTTGCCCTTACGGTCTACCAAATACTTAAACAGCTTGAATTCGGTTTGGGTCAAGGCGACACGCCGCTCGGCGATCTCTACGCTAAAATCATTATGATTAAAGGTGACCTCCTTGATGGGCAAGGACTCTTGCTCAGCAACTTCGGCCTTAGCGATAGCTACCCTGCGCTTGAGTGCCTCCATTCTTGTCACTAACTCTCTAATGCTCACAGGCTTAGGTAAAAAGTCATCTGCGCCAAGTTGAAAACCCGTTACGCGTCGATCTTCATCATCTGTGGCAGAGATGAGAATAACAGGCAACTTGTCGCGGCGGGCTTGCAGAAAAGCAAAGCCATCGAGGTGGGGCATCTCAATATCTAAAATGATGAGATCAATGTCCTTCTCCCCAAGGAGTAAAAGCGCCTCTTGTCCATTGCTGGCACAACTGACTTGATAGCCATGGGCGACTAACCCTTGATATATGATCTCCCGGGCCATAGGATCATCATCAACCAGTAACACTCTTTCCATTTACAAACCTTAATGATAACGATTATCATTAAGGTTATATTAAACCTTTGTCACAATCCAGCCTTTTCGACGTTAAAGAATAAAATCTTGAACTAGATCGCGATGATCGCAATTGTCTCCCCTTAGCTGCCGTAAACCTTAACCCTCTTGAAAGATGCAGCGTGACACATAAAAGATCAGACTAAACGAATATCACTGTTCGCGGTGAGTGCAACAGCAAATAAATAAGGGCCTTTTAAGCGTTTATTGAGGGGAATAGAGTCTTACAAGAAAAAGAAAAAAGAAAAAGGGCCGCATAAGCAGCCCTTTAATCCTGTTTACTCTTTGAGCATTAACTGGCGAATGTATTTCACCGGCGCACTGCCGTAACTTAAGAACTGCTCATGGAATGCTTTTAGGTCAAAGGACTCTCCTTGCTTCGCCTTAAGCTCTTCTCGGAAGTCATAGATCTCACGATAACCGGTATAGTAACTGGTTAACTGCACCTGACTCAAAGTCGCTCGACGCCATTTGCCTTCAGCCTCAGCCGTCTGCTGAAACGCTTCTTCTGTCATCAGCTTTATGGCTTGCTCTTCTGTCATCCCCTTCACTTGAATGCTGTAATCCAAAAGGGTATTGGCAATCACTCTGAGGTTCCATTTGTAATACATAAGCCACATCTCTGGCTCGAAATTACCATACCCCTCTTCCAGCATCATACGCTCAGCATAAACCGCCCAACCTTCTACCATGGCACCATTGCCAAATAGGCTCTTAATAAGACTTGGAGATTCGTTGGAGTAGACTAATTGTGTGTAATGCCCTGGGATCGCCTCATGAATATTGAGCACCTGCAAGATCCAATGGTTGTACTCTCTTAAGTAACTTTCAGCTGAAGCATCGCTCATAGCATCGAGTGGTGTCACGTTGTAATAGGTGTTACCCGATTTTTCATAGGGTCCAGGTGCGCTAATGGACGCCCCGGCAAAACCACGCATAAATTCAGGTGTTTCTCTCACCACTAGGGGCTTGTTAGGGTCCAGAGTAATAAGCTGATTTTCATTAACGAATTTAACCAGTTCTGGGATCTGCGCCCTCACCTCAGCGACAAAGTCCTCACGCTTCACATGGCGAGATGACAGCTTATCGATCAACTGACGTGTGGCCACCTTGCTGTCACTTGGCATCTGTGAGTCAAAATATTTTGACCACAACTGCTTAGTGATCTTTGCCATCTCCCCCTGAACTCTCGCCTTGTCGGCTAGCGCCTTCTCATACAGTTCCTTGGCTGACATGCCAGATTGAATATCGAAAGCGAACTTTTGCTCATAGAGTTCCTCGCCAATCCTGAAACTACGGGCGCCTTCTTTTTGCAATTTCGCCTCTAAGGCCGTTAACCACTGAATATGTTGCTCAATGGCGGCAACAGCGAGCTTAAAACGTTCATTAAACAGTGCCTGCTCTTGCTGAGTTAAACCGGACGCCGTAACCTGCTTTAGTAAGTCATCAGAAAACACACTAAAGGCGCCCTTATTTTGCATGATCGCCAGCTGGGTGTGCTCAAGTGTTGGCTGAGCAATATTGTCTTGTGCCGCGGCATAATAGGCAGGCACATTTTCCATACGCGCTAAGAAAGAACGCAGACGCTCGTCGAGTGGCGCAAAATTCTCATTGATCAACTGGGCGAAACCACCAGCTACATTATAATTGGCGGGGTTCCACTGCCAGGACTTAAAGGTCTCTATGTCCCATCGTTCCTGTAGCAACAGGTTTTCGATAAGCTTGTAATCAATCAGTTCGCTTGCCGTTAGGGCATTGAGATCATAACGCTTGAGAGCGCTTAGCTGAGCTGCAACAAATTCGAGTGATTGCTGACGGCTTTGCGCATCTGGCACCTTAAGCACACCATCATACTTGTGATAACCGCTATAAAGCGCCCAAGTTGGCGACTGTTGCCAAAAGGCGTCGATAAATTGCGTAGAAAACTGCTGGAAGCTTTGTGCTTGTACCTCAGTCGCAACAATTTCTTGGGCTTGCTGAGTCTGACATGCGGTTAAACCACCCAAGCCAAACACTATGGCTGCGGCAATGACGCTTTTTTTCATAATGAGATTCCCTTAATTCTTATTATCACGCTTTGATTAAACGCGTTTTTCCTAATTGTTTTTCTTGTGGTAAAGCTGGACCATAGTAAATCATGTTGCAGAACAAAATGCAGTAAGGTGACAGAGTTAGACAAGCTTTGTTACAAACCTTGAGAAACTCCCTTGGCCAACCTCAGGACACGCTTTGACAAGCCATAGCTGACCACTACACTCAAATAATAGATCTAGTGAGGTACTTATGAGCTTAGGTCCTAGCTGGTTATCGTTTAATTGGCGCCATTGGGTAGTGCAATTTTTTTGTATCTTGCCGTTATCTCTCGGCGCGCCTACGGCCATACCTTTTAAGGTAAGGGCTTTTGGCAATCAAAATAATTCATCACAAACCAGCCAACCAAGCCTAATCACTATCACGACTCAGGAGTGGGCCCCCTATCACACCCAGCGTAGAGATGATGCTGGCAAGCTACACACCCAAGGCTATGGGATCACAGCACTGGATTGTGTGATGGCAAAAATGGATCAGCCTTATAAAGTGATTTTTCTACCTTGGGGCCGAGCACAAAATAGTGTCAAGAAACAAAAATATGATGCTTTCTTCTCGGCATCTCGAAACGAATGGCGTGACCAGTTTGCCGTACTCAGTAACACTTTTATCCAGCAGGAATGGAATTTCTACTTTCATAAGCATTATAAGATCCCCCAAACTGACTCACGCCTGAAAACCGATACTATCTTTGGCGCTCGGATCCACTCAAACAGTGCCCATTGGTTAATAAAACATAAATTTCAGCGAGTTAAAACTTACCCGAGCATAACTGAATTGGTTAAACTCCTGATGGCAAGGCGTATTGATGCGGTAATGGAAAACGCCCTCTTGTTTGACGAACATCTGCGCCAAACGGGAATTGCATCGGACACCTTTGTGATGCGCCGCAATATACGTTTTGATTTAGGGGTCTATTTTGGTAAACATTTTCTGAAAAAATACCCAGACTTTCTCAGTCAATTTAACCGCTACACCAACGAATGTCGTTTTAGCTACCCTTAATGGACCGAAGGTTTGAGTCTAAACTCCGCCCAGATTGGATTATGATCGGAAGCCTGGCTATTAAGAGACTCGGCGGCAACCAAGTTCAAGCCACGATAATAGAGGTGATCAAGCGGCAAGCCAAACACGCGATGGCGTTGATCGACTTCGTAAACCGCCTCTTTCAACTTTAAGCTGTGGGCCAATTGATCAACATATGCCATACGTTGGCCTCGCCAGGTATTAAAGTCACCGCCTATGATCACCGGCCCATGATGTGAACTCACCTTGCGCACTATCTGCTGCCACTGCCCCCGGAAGCTCTTCAGTTGCCAGTCGAAATTGATGCCATGTAGATTGACTACCAAAAGGGTTTGCCCATTAGAAAGACGATAATGTGACATGAGTGTGGATTTAGCAAAACGGATCCAAGGCTCAATCGCATGATAAGCACAGGCATCATGGGCCTGCTCAGTAGAAAGGTTCATCACGCCAACGGGTGACTTAAGCAATGAAAAGGCTTTGGCCATTACAAGGTGTAAACCTCCTTGTGTCAGGTATTGGCTCAACTTATCGTTAAGCTTAGCCTCTTGGAGTAAAAGCAAGTCGCTGCGCTGCGTCATTTTACTGAGATCGGTCTGCCAACCCGCCTTTTGTTGTTTATAGATGTTCCAGACACCTACCCTCAGGCGACCATCTATATCTAAGGGCTTTGCCGTACCCGCAGCTAAACATTGAGAGACAAAAACCGGTTCAACCTCACTCATCATCACCTCTGGCTCACCATTTAGGTAGCGCACTACAAACCCATAAACTGCCGCACTTACGAGTAATAATAGTAATGTTTTTCCCCCTAGCCGGATAAATGTTCGGGGCCGACCTGTGTTCAGAGTCACATATTCACCTTGTTGGAAATGAAAATAGCGCTTTAGTGCCAGCGAGATAGCCATTATGATATAAAACAGGCAAATTAAAGCCCTAGGCGATTATCACAGGCCTGGGCAACGACAATCTGGGCGCAAACCAAGTATATGGAAAATGTACATCAATTTCTCGCCATCGTGGGCGTTCTCATCTATTGGTTGCTTCTGGCGGCTATAGCACTGCGATTGGTGATCAAGCGCCGCACCATAGGTGTCTCTTTTTCCTGGTTACTGGTGATCTACTTCTTACCCTTGGTCGGTATTATTGCCTATATCCTCTTCGGTGAGCTGCATCTTGGACAAACCCGTGCCAGTCGTTCTAAAGCAATGTTTAAACCTTATAGCAAATGGTTTGCTGCCCTTTACCAACACCCCTTGCACACACCAGAGCGACAAAGCAATTATGCCAGAGCCATCAGCCAATTATGTGACACCCAATTGGGGATCCCCTCCCTAAGTGGCAATCAACTCTGCTTACAACACACACCAGCCGATATTCTGCACTCTATCATCGATGATATTAACGCTGCACAAACCAGTATCGTGATGGAATTCTATATCTGGCACCCTGGTGGTATGGCCGACGATGTTGCTAAGGCCGTAATGGCTGCAGCCAAAAGAGGGGTTCATGTCAAACTCCTCTTAGATGCGGCGGGTAGCCGAACCTTTTTTAAATCCTCTTGGCCTTCTCAGCTTCGTAGTACAGGTGTCGAGTTATCTCAGGCCCTCACCGTCAGTCCACTAAGGATGTTCTTTCGTCGGCTCGATCTGAGGCTACATCGCAAGATAGTGGTGATCGATAATATCATTGCCTATACCGGGTCAATGAACCTGGTCGATCCAAGGTTCTTTAAGCAACGTGAAGGCGTTGGCCAATGGATAGATGTCATGGTGCGTATGGCCGGGCCAGCGGTACCTGTGGTCAACGCTGTGGCCGCCTGGGATTGGGAGGTAGAGACTAGCCAGCGCCTACTGCCACAAGCTCCTGGAATAGCACATCAGTGTAATGGCGCGGATTCTTTAGTACAGGTGATCCCCTCTGGACCGGGTATGCCTGAAGAAGTGATCCATCAGGTGCTGCTGCAAAGTCTTTACCAGGCACAGCACAAGATAGTGATAACGACCCCCTATTTTGTCCCGAGCGAGAATCTGTTAGATGCATTAGTGACTGCGGCGGCTCGCGGTGTCGACGTCAACATAGTGATCCCACAGAAAAATGACTCAACCATGGTCAAATGGGCCAGCCGCTCCTTCTTCTCCGAGTTGCTTAAAGGGGGCGTTAAAATCCATAGGTTTAGAGGTGGGCTGCTACATACTAAGTCAGTGGTTGTGGATCAGGAACACTGCCTCATCGGCACAGTGAATATGGATATGCGCAGCCTATGGCTCAATTTTGAACTCACGCTGGCAGTAGATGATAAGGCTTTCGCCCAATCACTCAATTCACTGCAGCAAGATTACATGGCGAATGCCGAGACCCTTAACTACAAACGCTGGCAACAACGTCCCTTATATCAGCGTTTCATCGAGCACTTATTTTATCTGTTCAGCCCATTGCTATAGGGTCATTTGTTCTTGGAGATCTCTGGGTTATTGTTAGCCCAAGACAGCGTGCGGTAAAAACCAAAAGAGGGCAACAGCCACCAAGGACGGCCATCATTAACCTCGACATGTAGCGGATTATCAATCTGTAACAATACAGGTTCATGCCATTTAGCTAGCGGAAATAGGTGGCCAGTTACCGGATGACGGCGCATTAACTCAAGAATTTCACCACTGTCGATGGCGCGCTCCAAGCCCAATTTCAAACGTTCAGCCAGATCAACGTTGGCTTTATCCACGTAGAAGAACATATTAAAAGGATAGGCCAACAGCAGATCATCAAACAACACCAAATCATTACCATTAATGACATGGTACTGTTCTATCTCGCTATACCCTTCATGTATCCCGCGTGGAAAATAGTCGCAGCGTCCTTTGGACAACATCAAAAAGTTAGATTCGAAACGGTTAACGGTTAACACAGGCAGCCCGGCAGACTTTAAAATATCGGTATCAGGCCAATGCTGCCCCTGACATGCCGTGTATTTGGCAAGATCCTCGATTGTTTGTATTTGAGTGAACTTGTAACGATCGCCTTTACGAATGATGAGTGAACGAACCCCTAGGATCCCGCCAAGGATATCAATAGGTATGGCGCGATAATCTCTATTTCGCTGTGGCTGTGCACCAGCCCATACAACATCAAGATAGCGGCTATTTTCAAGCAGACGAAACCAACGCCCCTGAGTGATAGACTCGGTACTCACAACCAGTTGCGCCGGGCCAAATTCAGGCTCTGTCAGATCCAGTGTTAAAGAAATTAATGCCGTAAAATAGGAATGTGCGGTGTCGTTAGCGGACTGTGCCGCACTGGTGCGGATAACCTGTGGTTGCAGTTGTTCGTCAGCACGAGAGTGTTTGCCCACCTCAATGACGATGAGCGACACAAGCAGCAAAAGGTAAACCCAGTAGTGCTTCATAACACTCACCCGTTATCTAATCTAGGGTTAATTTTAGACACGCTGTGTGGGTTTATCCATCGATTCGAAAAGAGTAGATAAAAAAATACCTACACACGGTAGGTATTTAGAGGCGATCAGTGAAAAGCGTTAATTCTGTTTTCTAACAAACTTAGATTTCAGCATCATCTGGCCGTGGCCATCAACCTTACAGTCGATATCATGGTCGGCATCAACAAAACGGTTAATCACAGCTTTGGTGCCCACTTTAAGCGTCAGCGAAGTACCTTTTACCTTAAGATCTTTGATCAGAGTAACCTTATCACCCTCTTCTAACAGATTACCTACGGCGTCTTTTAGGATGATGGCATCGGGATCGACAACCACTTCATTAGGGTTCCATTCATGAGCACACTCAGGACAGATCAATAATGAGCCATCTTCGTAAGCATAGGTTGACTCACATTTTGGGCATGGTGGAATTGTATCGCTCATAACTCTTTCTCTATTCATTAAAAAGGTAAGGATCAGTCGTGGCATTTGGCCCACTCACTATAAGTGGTGCAACCCGTGATGACACACAACTGGTCAAAATGATAATCGTATTATAATAAAATTATCATGAATCGGCTAGCTAAGATTCTAGCGCGCCCCTAGTGGCTACAATTTCACCTTGGGGTTCTTAGTAGGTTCAGCCTGACCATAACTGACCCCATGTTGCTCAAGATAACCGCGGATCAACTGCCTAACGACCTGGGATGGGGTTAGATCTTGAGAGGCGCAGAGTTGTTCAAACGCCTGTTTCTTACTGGGATCGAGTAGTACGGTAAAGCGTGCCGTCTTATTTTCCATAACCTATACCTTAAACAAAAACATTATCATTTGATTATAATCATTAAGGCTATCTCTGCCTATAGTTAAGCATTCCAATTAAATAAGGTCATAAAGAAGAGATAGGAAAAACAGACACAAAAAAAGACGCCCTTAGGCGTCTTTCTCTTTGAATTTGGCGGTGAGTGAGAGATTCGAACTCTCGATACGTTGCCGTATACACACTTTCCAGGCGTGCTCCTTCAGCCACTCGGACAACTCACCGAATCGTCATTGCTTTTCCAAATGGAATCACATCAACGGAGCGGTACTTTACGCAAATCACTAAACAGGGTCAAGTTAAAAAACTGTCTGCTCAGGCATTTGCGTAATAGATAGCCAATTTGTCGACCAAGCGAGCTATTTAAATTTGCTTACCAGATCAGACATGGCGCTCACATCGTTAAGCAGTGACTCATTAAGTTGGCTGAGACGATCGGAGACCTCATGGGTATTGCGATAAATATCACTGATCTTCATCGCATTTTGGTTGACCTCTTCTGATACGGCCGACTGCTCATGGGTGGCGGCAGCAATCTGCTCGTTCATGCTATCGATCACGCTGACCTCACTGACGATACGGATCAGTTCTTCACCGGCTCGCTTAGACTCAAGTACACTTGTCTGTGCTTTACTTCGGCCACTTTCCATGGCCTTAACCGCGATCTTCGCACCACGCTCTAACCTCTCGGTCATGCTACGAATATCTTCGGTTGAGGTTTGCGCCCTTTGTGCAAGGCTACGCACCTCATCGGCTACCACGGCAAAGCCTCGGCCCATCTCACCTGCCCTCGCCGCTTCAATCGCCGCATTGAGCGCGAGTAAGTTGGTCTGCTCCGCAATACCGCTGATCACGCCAAGTACATCGACAATTCCCTTAATATCATCATCGAGGTTGTTAATGGCTTCGGCTGCACCGGCTATTTCATGTGCCAGTTCATTGATCGAATCTGCGGTGCGCTCTACCTCCAGGCTGCCCTCTTTGGCCTCCTTGTTGGCAAGTGCCGAGGCTTCTGAAGCTTGCACAGCGTTTTGTGCGATCTCTTGTACCGTGGCGCTCATCTCTGTCATCGCCGAAGCCACCTGATCCACTTCGCTATGACCACGAGCAACATCTTCTCGCATAACACGCGCGCAGCCTTCCATCTCCTGAGAGGCGGTAAGCAAGCCTTGCGTATTGGTTCGCACCATACCAATCACTTGTTCGAAATCGGCCATCATATGGTTAAATGCTTCACCAAGTTCACCAATCTCATCTTTACCATTGAGATCAACCCTCACACTGAGATCATAGTTTTTCTGAGATTCTGTCACCTTATGGTAGAGATGCCTGAGTGAGCCATGCAGATAGCGCCCTATAGAGAGAGATAACAAGATCACAACCAAGCCTGATACCAACATCACAATAATCACGCCAACCATGAATGATTGGGCTTTGGATAATGATTCACGGGTATCGCTAATCAGAATTTTGGATAACTTACCCTCAAACTCTCGAAGTGCATCAATACGGGCTGTCGACTTAGCGAACCAATCGGTAGAACTTTGAGCGCTGAGCGCGTTGGGATCTTGGCCCATAGCGGTTTCTCTTAGCGCAGAGACAGCCATAAAGGCAGGCGATGAGGCCACTCGCTGATAATCAGCCTTAACATCTTGGCTTGCGAGGGCCAAAAAACGCTCCTGATAGGTATTTTGCTCTGAGACCAGATTGACAAACTTAAGGTACATGCCGGGTTTAAAGGCGCTATTGCCGAAGGTAGAACTAAGCACAGCACGCTCGATACCCGCACGCTCTTTCATCTGCAAATAGGCTGCAAAACTTGCCGACTCGACCGCAATTTGGCGACTTGCGCCTTGCTGGCTGGTTTGGTCAACAATGGCCAATAACAAGGCGTTGAGCTTAGAATAGTACGCCACCTCTTCTGGCACAGTGATAGACAAGCTATCAACCCGTCGGCGGATCTCACTTAACTGATCAATCATCTGATTGACTTGGCTCATTTGCTGAGTAAATGCTTTGGGTAAATCATGATTGGCTGTAAAGGTCTTAAAGTTATTGAGTTGCTCATCACTGAGCTGACGCTGCCTTGGCAGTTTATCGCCAAAGTTCTTACCCATAGAGCCAAGGAACCCTGCACTCATGCCACGCTCTTTTTGCAATTCATGAACAAAATCACTGTTAACCACCGCCAACTCAGACAGGGTTTCAACCTGACGGAGCCCTTGATGCAGTTGATATTGGCCATACACAACAAACAGACCGAAAAACGTCGCCCCTAAAATAGGGGGTACAATCACCAGCAAAAGTTTGTTTCTTATTTTGAGATCACTGATCCATTGCATATTCATCTTACGTTATCCCTAACCGTAGCGGGTTGATATGACGATATCGAAAACCAATTAAGGCTTTCCAAGTAGCGTATATTTACAGTAGTAACACTAGCATAAAAAAATAATGTTTAAGCAAAAGTCGCGTTAAAACATGTACTAAAGGAATCAAATATTAGCAACTTTTGTTTTAGCATGACTCGTATGGCTTAACAATGCGCTTAAAGTCTAGTATAGGCTGTCGCTTACATGGTTAGGGATATAAAAAAAGCACCTTTAGGTGCTTTTATGCTGTTGTGTGAATGTGATCACACCCCTTTAGGCGTTGCCTTTCACCTGCATGTTAAGTGTTTTCGCAAAATCCAACATGCGATCAAGTGGTAGCAAGGCGCGCTCACGGAGCGACTCATCTACAAAAATTTCATGCTGCTCACTACCATCATTTAACAGCGCAGCTTCAATAGCCTTAAGACCATTCATCGCCATCCAAGGACAATGGGCGCAACTACGGCAGGTCGCACCATTTCCACCTGTAGGGGCCTCGATAAGCGTCTTATTAGGCGCCGCCTGCTGCATTTTGTAGAAGATCCCCTTATCTGTCGCCACGATAAAGGTGTCATTTTCTAGCGTCTGCGCAGCCTTAATCAACTGGCTGGTTGACCCAACGGCATCGGCCATCTCTACAACGCTGGCTGGCGACTCTGGGTGAACCAACACCGCTGCATCAGGATACTGCTCTTTGAGTTGTTTCAGTGCCTTGGCCTTAAACTCATCGTGGACAATACATTCGCCCTGCCACATCAGCATCTCTGCACCTGTCTGCTTAGCGATATAACTGCCAAGATGACGATCCGGGCCCCAAATAACCTTCTTACCCTGACTATCAAGATGTTCAACAATCTCAAGCGCAATACTAGAGGTCACTACCCAGTCCGCGCGCGCCTTAACGGCAGCAGAGGTATTGGCATACACCACAACCGTATGATCCGGGTGAGCATCGCAGAAGGCGCTAAAGGTCTCGATAGGACACCCTACATCCAGAGAACAGGTCGCGTCCAAGGTGGGCATAAGCACTGTCTTTTCTGGGCTTAAGATCTTTGAGGTCTCGCCCATAAATTTAACACCGGCCACAATCAGTGTCTTGGCAGGATGGTCGCGTCCAAAACGGGCCATCTCCAGCGAGTCAGACACACAGCCGCCAGTCTCTTCAGCAAGAGCCTGGATCTCAGGGTCTGTGTAGTAATGCGCCACCAATACCGCCTCTTTCTCTTTCAATAGCTGCTTGATGCGCGCCTTATAGGCCTGCTTCTCACTATCGCTTAGGGGAATGGGCTTTGCTGGAAACGGGTATTGAATATTTTCGATGCTTGGTGCTACTTGACTCATGCTCAAACCAAAGAGTGGGACTAATTAGCGGCATTATACTTAATCTGGCGCGAAAGATTAACTCCAGATAAAAAAAAGAGCGCCATCGGCGCCCTTCTTAATGAGATTACGAAACAATTAGTGCATCGCCAGCAACATCTCTTGTGGAGACTCAAGGTATTGCTTCCACAGATTACAGAAGCGGGCAATGGTACCACCATCAATCACCCTGTGATCGCCAGACCAGCTGATCTGCATGATCTTACGCGCCTCAACCTCACCCTTGTCGTTAAAGCGTGGCAGAGTCTGCAACTTACCCAGTGCGACAATGGCTACCTCAGGTTTGTTGATGATAGGTGTGGCCACTGTGCCGCCGAGCGCGCCAATGTTTGAGATAGAGATACTACCGCCTTTCAGATCCGCAGGGCTTACACGTCCGCTTCGGGCATCTTTAGTCAAACGAGTGATCTCGCTAGCCACCTCAAGGATAGACTTTTGCTGCACATCTTTAACGTTTGGCACCAACAGACCCACTTTTGAATCTACCGCCATGCCGATATTGTGAGATGCGACGAAAGTCTGCTCGGTGCAATCTTGGTTCACTCTGCTATTAATACCAGGGAACTGGGTAAGCGCCAAAGACATCGCCTTCATAAAGAAAGGCATCATGGTGAGCTTAAGATCGTCACTCGAGTAACGCGCCTTCATCGACTCTCGCAGCGCGACTAATTCAGTCAAATCCAACTCTTCACAGTAAGTAAAGTGCGGAATGGTAGACACAGATTCGGTCATCATCTTGGCCATCACCGCCTTCACGCCGCGGATAGGCTCAACGCGATCACCGGCTGAGGCCACTACAGGCGCAGCGCTTGGCTCGCTTTGTATCTGCTCTTTTGCGGCTTTTGCTTTAACCGCCTCACCGCTGCGGAAACGCTCTACATCTTCTTTGTAGACACGACCATGCTTGCCAGTGCCAGGAACCTGGCTTAGGTCAATATCATAGCTACGAGCTAACCGACGTACCGCCGGGCTTGCCAGCGCCTTACCATTTGCTGCCGGTGCATGCAGTTCAGATTCGGCCACCTCAGATTGCTCTGGCGCCTGCTCAGTCACTGGCGCAGCAACAGCGCCTTCTTCAGCATCAACTTCGATAGCAAACAGCGGGGTGTGCACCTGGGCAAGTTGTCCCTTACGGTAATGCAGTTTGACAACCTTACCGCTCTTAATTGCCGGGATCTGCACCAAGGCCTTGTCCGTCATTACATCGGCGATAGGCTGATCTTCGACCACCATGTCGCCCTCTTGAACTAGCCACTCGACCAGTTCACACTCAACAATCCCCTCGCCGATATCGGGCAGCAGGAACTCTTCTACACGCTTACCGGCAATGTTTTGCTGTGAATCAGATTGAACGATTTTTTCATCGGCCGGTTCTGACGCTACGTCATCAGCGGCCTCTCCATCGATTTCAACCGAATAAAGCGGCTCATGAACGATGGCGATATCACCTTTTTTATAGTGAAGTTTTTTGATGACACCAGCATGCACAGCTGGGATCTGAACTAAGGCCTTATCTGTCATCACATCGGCAATCGGCTGATCTTCAGTGACTGTGTCCCCTTCGGCCACTAACCACTCGACTAACTCACACTCAACCACGCCCTCACCGATATCGGGCAAAATAAAATCTTTAATCATGCCTGGGCTCCTAGTATTTCATCGATGCTTTGATCGCTTCAAAGGTCTTGAGCGCATCAGGCATATATTCTTTTTCATGGATCAGCGGATATGGCGTGTCTAAACCACACACACGACTAATGGGTGATTCAAGGTAGAGGAAACACTCCTGCTGAATGGTAGCGGCGATCTCGCCCGCAAAACCACCGGTCAATGGCGCCTCATGGTTGATCACCAAACGTCCAGTCTTCTTCACCGACTCAGCAACCGTATCGACATCCCATGGTGCAAGAGTACGCAGGTCAATCACCTCGCAAGAGATCCCTTTCTTAGCCGCCATCTTAGCCGCTTCTTCGACGATCTCCATCTGTGCGCCCCAGGCCAGTACGGTAATATCTGTACCTTCCTGAACCACTTCCGCCTTGCCTAACTCAATTTCATAGGCTTCATCTGGCACCTCGCCGACACTGGCGCGGTAGAGACGCTTAGGTTCAAAGAAGACCACAGGGTTTTTATCGCGAATGGAAGCTAATAGCAGCCCTTTGGCTTGATACGCGTTGCGCGGCACAACCACCTTTAGACCCGGTGTCTGAGTAAAATAGGCCTCTGGTGACTGAGAGTGGTAGTGACCACCGGCGATCCCACCACCATATGGGGTACGGTAGGTGATGCCACCCACATCGAACTCATTACCACTACGGTATCTGAACTTAGCCGACTCGTTCACTATCTGGTCGAACGCTGGGAAGATGTAATCGGCAAACTGGATCTCGGCAATCGCCGTCATACCATTTGATGCTAGACCATTGGCAAAACCGGCAATGCCCTGCTCGGTCAGCGGCGTGTTAAAGCAGCGATCGCGACCAAACTTCTCTTGTAATCCTGAGGTGGCTCGAAAAACGCCACCAAAATGGCCCACGTCTTCACCAAAGATAACCGCCTTATCGTCAGTCTCCATCGCGATGGTCAAGGCATCGTTGATGGCTTGTAACATATTAATCTTGGCCACGATTTAATCTCTCCCTGCACTGCGTGGATAGGAATCAGGATATTTCTTGATGTGCTGCTTAAGCTCGCTCAGTTGCTGCTTCAGTCTCGGCGTAGGCTCATCCAACACATCTTCGATGATCTCCTCGATACGTGGCGCTGGTAGTTTTTCGGCCACCTTCACCGCTGCTAATACCTCTTCACGGTATTTCTCGTACAGCATCACATCATCGCTCTCGGCGAGCCAGCCTTTGTTGATCAACCACAACTTGAAACGCTTCACCGGATCGTGTTGCTGCCACTTAGCCTCTTCATCTTTTGAGCGATACCCAGATGGATCGTCAGATGATGAGTGAGCGCCCAGGCGATAGGTCATGGCTTCAATCAGTACTGGCTTGTTATTTTCCAGCGCATAGGCTCTCGCCTGCTGAGTCGCAGCCAATACGGCAAGCATATCGTTACCGTCCACGCGTATAGTATGCATGCCATAGCCCACACCGCGGCTAGCGATACCATTACCGGCAAACTGCTCGTTAGTAGGGGTCGAGATTGCATAGCCATTGTTACGGCAAAAGAAGATGGTGGGCGAGTTAAGCACCGCCGCCATGTTTAAACCGGCATGAAAATCGCCTTCCGAGGCTGCACCTTCGCCAAAATAGCAGATGGCAACATTGCGCTTGCCCTGCATCTTGAGGCTATAACCCACACCCGTTGCTTGAGGGATCTGTGTGGCCAGCGGCGATGAGATAGTCTGGTAATTAAGCGCTTCACTACCATAGTGAATAGGCATTTGGCGCCCTTTACCCAGGTCTTTCTCATTGCTGAACATCTGGTTCATAAACTGTTCGGTGGTAAAACCACGGTAGCGGATGGCGGCATGCTCACGATACTGAGCCAAGATCACATCGTCTTGCTCTAAGGCGGCGACACTGCCAACCACGGCGGCTTCTTCCCCGGTGCAGGTCATATAGAAGCTGATCCGTCCCTGACGTTGCGCGGCTAACATCCGCTCGTCTAACACCCGTGTAAACACACAGGTATCATAAATTTTGGCAGCCAAAGCCTGATCGATCACAGGTAACACAGCATTTTCGAAGGTGGTACCATCGGCTTGGAGGATCTTCAAGATCGGGATCGATAATGAGTCCTTATCGAGAAAACTGACGCGATGGACAGTCTCTGTATTGCTCGTTGCGTTGCTCATACTATTCTCTTATCAGCTGAGTATTCTTGTTATCTGACTGTGAACACCCTAAGTTGTCCACTATTCTCTTTTATGACGCGGCCTTAAAATTACGTTAACGTAAACTACCTAGCAAGTTAAAGCCTCCTTGTGCTGTCAACTAGCTAGCTTGCCTTATGTATCGCTAGCTTTACAAGCCGTACACTAAACCACGCGATAATCTTTTGCTGGCACTAAACACAGCACAGTACGCTGACCAACGGGTACATTGGCGTTAGGGAAAACGATAGACTCGGCGTCTGCCTCGACCTTAATCTCAGTCCCTCCCTCTTTTGCTAATATATAACCCTTTGGAAAAGCAGTAAAATTCTCTACATCACCCGAAAAGGTAAAACTAAAATCATCAAAATGCTTGTTGATTGAACGATTCACCTGATACAGATTCACCTGGCTTTCATCAAACTCGCCAAGCTCTAACGCCTTGCCCGTCACCAGGCGAGTAAGCATCTCTTTCACCTCAATAAAGCGAGTCATATCATTCTGACCAAATGGCATAACCTTGCCCAGCTCAATTGTAAAGGCGTGGGCCTGATAACCGTGGGCAGAAAAATAGCTAAAGGTGGTCGTCGGCTCGTGATGAAACAACACAGTTTTAATGCCGCAGGCGGCCAGAAACATGATCTGTTCACCGCTATAGGGCTTCCCATGGGGATAAGGATAGATGGCAAACTTCTCATGCTTAGAAGCGCGAATCGCGGTATGCAGATCGTAGTGGTAACGACTGCCGTCCTCGGGACCTGCATTAAAGAAGCGGTCCACATACTGCTCCAGTTGTTTCGCGCGTTCACGCTCCTGATTGACTAGGCCTTCGCCTCTAGAATGTGCGCCGCTAAACAGGCGGTTGAGATTCTCTTCAACAAAACGTGTACCGTTTAGAATGGCTGGCGGATTACCGATTAAGAACAACACCCGGTGGCGGGTGATAAGTTTTTCTGACAGGAGCGCTGTGATCAGTTGATCACACAGCTCGATAGGTGCCGTTTCGTTGCCATGAACTGCTGATGAAAGCACGATACTCTTGGTATCTGCATTAAGTTCAGTTAGCGGCTCAAACAGTATCACCCCTGTATCCCATACCGAGACTTGGGTGTGTTGCCCTAAGCAAAACTCAAAGGGGGCATTAAGGCCATGTGGGTTGTCTAGGGTCAGTTGCAAAAAGTCTTTCGACAACATCAGGGTGTCTTGCACAGAAAACTCCTTTATTGCATCGCCGTGCCAGGTCACTTAAGTGGCCAAGTTAGCGGGGCGACTCCTTGGATTTATTAGCATTATTATCAACTGGCAAGCATAGTATCACTTAAGGGCGCCATCGGCCACGCGCGCCAATGCCAGCAACAAGATTTTCCTGGTTGCATTCGTTAATCAGATAATACAGAATAAGGCCGTCTAGCCATCTAAACGTTTAAACGGATACGCGAGATGGACACAGGTTTAATCAATAAGAGGTCATACATGGCACTAGCAACATTTGGCGCAGGCTGTTTCTGGGGTGTTGAGTATTTTTTCAAGCAAATAGACGGCGTTATTTCCGCCACCTGTGGCTATATGGGTGGTAAGGACAGCGCCACAAGCTATAAAGAAGTCAAAACCGGCACCACAGGCCATGCCGAGGTGGTCCAGGTAGAGTTTGATGAGACTAAGGTGAGCTTTGATGATCTGCTCGCCGTCTTTTGGAGCAACCACAATCCCACCACTTTGAATATGCAGGGCGGTGATATTGGCAGCCAATACCGCAGCGCGATCTTCTTCCACGATAAGATTCAAAAGGAGCAGGCAGAGGCTTCTAAACTTGCTCTGGCTCGCAGTGGCAAGTGGGGATTAAGGCCAATCGTGACCGAGATAGTGCCCGTGCAAACTTTCCACAAGGCCGAAGAGTATCATCAGAACTATCTGGAAAAGAATGATCTACCTAGCTGTCACCTAACCTATTAAGCAAGCTAGCCGAACTTTCTCAGGAGTCAGCACACAAAAACTGAGCGTTTAACTGAGCGTTTAACTGAGCGTTTAATTTAGACGCTCAGTTTTTTATTTTAAGCGTTTCGCCCAATGACCAGGGCCTTTACTAACGCATGCCTCTTCAGTATCAAGCTGTAACACACTGTCCAATTGCTTGGATGAAAGCTTTAGACCGCTTATACCATTTAAACCACTTAGACCGCTTAGACCGCTTAGGGCATCCGCTAGCATTACTTTGAGTTGTGCCTCTTGGCCAGCAGCCTTAAATTCCGCTAATGACGCTTTACTATCAAATACGCAGATAACCTTTAAGCTCGATGGAAAACGACCATAGTCAACCTGATGCGTTAGCCACTGAAATCCAGCAAAGCACTCCTTAGCCTCGACACACATCTGAGTCAACTGCTCACGAAGTGCCTTATCCCGTTTCTTATCGGTTTTCGTCATGCTGCTCCTCTTTATAACGACAAAAGCCAGTGAAACACTGGCTTTACCGGGGCTAAATTCAATACAGGCTATATTTTTAATACAGCCTAAGTTGATAGCAAGTGCTCTATCATCTGCTGCGCCTGTGCTAATACGCTTTCAAGATGATCGTCGCTAACAAAACTCTCACCATAAAGCTTAAACAGGGCTTCTGTCCCCGATGGCCGCGCGGCAAACCAGGCGTTAGCGGTCACAACTTTCAAGCCGCCAATGGCTGCGCCATTACCTGGTGCGTGAGTTAGCACCTGCAGGATCTCATCATTTGCTAAGGTTGGGCTACCAAGATGCTCAGCCGTCACTCCTTCGGCGACCAATTGATTAAACTTGGCCTTACGCTTTGGTTTAACGGGTGAATCGATACGCTTATAAAAGCTTTCACCATGGCGTTCAACCATCTCAGCGTAGAGCTGCGCAGGTGTGTTACCAGTTACCGCCAGGATCTCCGCTGACAGCAATGCCAAGATAAAACCATCTTTATCGGTACACCAGCTGCCACCATCACGGCGTAAAAAAGCGGCGCCGGCACTCTCTTCGCCGCCAAAGGCGAAACTGCCCTCGGCAAGACCGTCAACAAACCATTTAAAGCCCACAGGCACTTCACACAAACTGCGAGACTGCTCAATGCATACCTTATCTATCATGGCGCTGGAGACCAGTGTCTTACCTATCTTAAGGTCGGCCGACCATTGCGGGCGATGAGACAATAGATATTCGATCGCCACCGCCAGATAGTGATTTGGGTTCATCAGCCCGCTACCCGGACAAACGATACCGTGTCTGTCGTAATCTGGGTCGTTACCGACGCAGATATCAAACTCATCCTGATGAGCTAGTAGCCCTGCCATCGCATAGGGTGATGAGCAATCCATGCGGATCTTGCCATCCTTATCCAGCGGCATAAATCCAAAGGTGGGATCGATACGATCATTGACTAAAGTAATATCCAGACCATACAGCTCTGCAATCTTGGCCCAGTAATGGATACCTGACCCGCCTAAGGGGTCGACCCCGATACGAATACCAGCATTTTTAATGGCCTGCATATCGATCACTTGCTCGAGATCCTTGACATAAGCAGCCATGAGATCCCGTGCTTCGATAAGGCTTGTGTTAATCGCAACCGAATAAGCCAGTCGCTTCACCCCTTCGAGCTGTTTTGCCAAATAGTCATTGGCACGCTTCTCAACCCAAGCTGTGATCTGACCTTCTGCCGGGCCACCGTGGGGCGGATTGTACTTGATTCCCCCATCCTGAGGTGGATTATGGGAAGGTGTGATAATCAGACCGTCGGTGAGCTCTGCCCCCTGTTCTCTGTTAGCCGCAATGATGGCATGCGACACTACAGGCGTTGGCGTATATTCATCATCTTTTGCGACAATCACTTTTACACCATTGGCCGTCAGCACCTCAAGTGCTGTGACATAAGCCGCTTGGGACAGCGCGTGGGTATCGATGCCCACTATCATAGGCCCGCAAATACCGGCATCGAGTCGATAATCGACCACCGCCTGGACGATGGCCAAGATATGCTTTTCGTTGAAACTCTTATTAAAGGCACAACCTCTGTGACCCGAGGTGCCAAATGTGACCTTTTGTGTATCTTTGGTCACATCCGGTGAGAGCCGATAGTAGTGGCTCATCAGTTTAGGAATATTAACCAAGTCCCTTTGTTGTGCCGCCTTACCGGCTCGCTCATGTAGCGCCAAAATGTACTCCTAAGTATCGGATAAATTGAGCTTTAGTGTGTCACCTAAATATGACCAATAATGGTTTCAATCTGTTTTTCTTGCACCCCAAACTGTCCTAACACTTCCCTCAATATGGTGCGCTTCTTGGCGGTATTATTGTTGGTAGTCACCCAAAAGCCGCTGTTACCAATCTCTTTTGGATTCGCCGACTTACTGGCCTTAAGCAATGACTCTTTTGAGGTAGCAAAATAGAGACGATCGCGCCCCTGGATCTGCAGCACCTGGTCAAACTGATTAGGCGTCACTTTATAGATTGCCTCTAAGGTAAACAGGAAACGACCCACTGCGCCCTTTTGCTGCGCCAGTGCCGCCTTATCTAACAAGCTATCGGCATCGAGCGCTGCGACCTGCTGTGATTGTTGCTGTGATTGGGTTGCCACCTCTTTATCCAGACCCGGCTGGCTGATCTGGCTGGGCGCCTCCATGGCAACTGTCTCTACGTCTAGGCCGAGTAAGCGTCGCAGGATCTCTGAAGCACTCTCTCCTATGCGCTCAGTCTTGCTGGCAATATGGCGATATAGCTCTTCATCAATCTCAATATATTTCATGACTAGAATCTTCCTTAGACTGTAAAGGTAATTAGGTTATTGTTAGCGCGCCGCGATCCGGATCCACTCATGCCAGATCCGTTCAAGTGTATGCTATCTTTCCCACAGGAATAAAGACCGATCGCATTAAAAATCCACAACTTGGTTACAAGATCAATAAATTAGCCGTTAAGTGAACAAAATCCCAGCAGAGAATTGCCAGCGCCTGGGTTAGTACTGTCATTTAGCCGAGTTTACAGGCACAATTTGCCCAAGATCACTGATGTTGTTAACGCCATGACCAGCTTAAATTACACCCAATCGGGGCAAGGTAGCCCGGTTATTCTTATCCACGGACTCTTTGGTAACCTAGACAACCTAAAAACCTTAGGCAACTCACTAGATGGTTATCAGGTGATACGTATTGATGTGCCTAACCATGGCCTTAGCCCTCACTGGCCGAACATGGATTACCCCATGGTCGCCGAGGCATTAGTTGGCCTGATGGATGAACTCGAACTCGAAAAGGCGCACCTTGTTGGTCACTCAATGGGCGGTAAGATTGCCATGGCAACCGCCCTGCTTTATGCCGATCGCGTAAAGAGTCTGGTTGCCGCTGACATCTCACCGGTAGCCTATCAGCCTAGACATCAAACGGTATTTGAAGGACTGAGTCACATCAATCTCAGCTCGCTGAGTAATCGTGCTGAGGCCCAAAAGCTACTACTTGATGCTGGCATTGACGAAGGCACGGCACTGTTTTTACTTAAAAACTTAGCCAAAAACGATCAAGGATTTATCTGGAAAATGAATCTTGCCGGGCTTAAGACTAGCTACCCTCATCTAATAGGCTGGCCATTACCCATGAGCGAGCACCAATACTCTGGCCCTAGCCTATGTATTCGCGGCGCCGACTCAGATTACGTCACGTCAGCCCATCGCCAGGCATTTGTCTCTCAGTTTCCTAAGATACAGTCAAAGACATTGGCTGGCACAGGTCATTGGTTACACGCACAAAAGCCAGCGATTTTCAATCATATCGTTGCCGAGTTTATTGCACAAAATGACTAAATCTTGTCTGTAAAGCGTGTAGCAGATAACGCTTAACTATGGTATATTCGCGCCTCTTTTTTTAGCCTGAGGGAACGCAGCATGTTATCTCAGTACATGGAACAGATAGAAGCCGTTGGCTTAAACCTGTTCTTTGCAGCGATATTCTTCTTTATAGGTATGGCAATTCATGACGTGCTCAAACAGGGAAATGTCCCTAAATTTGGCCGTTATATTGTTTGGTTAGTATTATTTCTCGGCTGTGCCGGGTTTGTAGCTAAGGGCTTGATCCAACTCTCTTGGGAGAGCTCAGGCATAGGTTAAATGAACATTCGATGGCAAAAGAATCTTCAGATAGAACAACGATAGACCTGTTTGCTACGGAAAAACGCAGAGGACGTCCTCGCAGTAATCCACTCCCCAGAGAGCAACAACTAAAGGTCAACAAACGAAATCAGATCCAGCGCGACCGTGCGGCCGGATTAAAACGAATAGAGTTAAAGGTGTCACAAGATTTGTATGACGCCTTGAATGAAAAGGCTTTGGCCAGTAACATCAGCCGCAGCCAATTAATCGAATCGATACTGCTTAAGCAGATTACACGCTGATCTTAACTGGTATTGAAACAAACATTAGTGAACTAGATAAAGGAAAGACAATGGCAACTGTAGGTCTTTTTTTCGGCAGTGATACGGGTAATACCGAAGCCGTCGCCAAGATGATCCAGAAGAAGCTGGGTAAGAAGATGGTCGACGTCAAGGATATCGCCAAGAGTACCAAAGAACAGATCGCAGAATATGATCTGCTGCTATTCGGTATCCCTACCTGGTATTACGGTGAAGCCCAATGTGATTGGGATGATTTCTTCCCTGAATTAGAGCAGATTGATTTCGACGGTAAACTGGTCGCTATCTTTGGTTGTGGTGATCAGGAAGATTATGCCGAGTATTTCCTCGATGCCATGGGCATGGTCAACGAGATCGTCGAAGCGCGCGGTGCCGTTGTTATCGGTCACTGGCCAACAGACGGCTACGACTTCGAAGCCTCTAAAGGTCTTGCCGACGACAAACACTTCGTCGGTCTGGGAATTGACGAAGACCGTCAACCCGAGCTCACCGAAGAGCGTGTCGATGCGTGGGTTAAACAGATCTACGAAGAGATGTGCCTTGCAGAGCTGGAAGACTAACTTCCCGGCCTGAACAGCATAAAAAGCGGCTAACAGCCGCTTTTTTTAGCTCTACGCCAGATTCATCCAAACTTGCTCGTGACGTCCACGATATAAACTGAGATCAGCCAAGTTTTCCATGTCAAATCAAGACCACCACAGCCACTGGGATATTTTTTGCGCCGTCGTCGATAACTATGGCGATATTGGAGTCACCTGGCGCTTGGCGAAACAGCTCGCCAAAGAATACGGACTTGAGATCCGCCTTTGGGTCGATGACCTTGCAAGCTTTGCGCATATCTTACCAAAGCTTGATCCCAACTGCCCTAACCAATCCTTCGAAGGCGTGTGCATCAAACATTGGGATGAGCCGTTAAGTTTAGCCTATGTCCCTGGCAAAGTGCTTATCGAAGCTTTTGCCTGTGAGCTGCCTGCAAAGGTCATAAACAGTATCACAGCCCTGCACCAAGGTGGCGGTAAGGTTCCTGTCTGGCTCAACCTAGAGTACCTCAGCGCCGAAGATTGGGTCGAAGGTTGTCATGGGCTGCCCTCTTTGCAGCGTAGCGGCCTTAAAAAACATTTTTATTTCCCCGGCTTTACCCACAAAACAGGCGGTCTCATCTGCGAAGCCGATCTTTTGAACAAGCGTGAGCACTGGCAGACCACTAATCAACGACTTGATTACTTTAACCAGTTAGGGCTTAGGGGCATAAATATTGATGATACTGTCATAAGCCTCTTTAGTTATGAAACGCCAAGCCTTGAGACGCTTTGTCAGCTTTGGCGCACTGGCGAGCAAAAAGTGCACCTGTTAGTCCCCTTGGGTAGAAGCCTAAACAGCCTAAAAACGTTAATCGGTGATACGGCGGCTTGCCAGCCTGGTGAGCAATTTACCCTAGATAAGCTAACGGTACACATTCTGCCGATGACAGATCAGCAAGGCTACGATAGATTGCTATGGAGCTGCGATTTTAATATTGTCCGCGGCGAAGACTCTTTCCTCCGGGCACAATGGGCGGCTCGCCCCTTTATCTGGCACATCTATCCCCAGGAAGAAGACTATCATCTGATAAAATTAGAAGCCTTTATGGCACTTTATTGTCATAATCTGGCCCCAGAAATTGCAAAGGCCTGGAAAATGCTCAATCTAGGCTTTAACCAAGGTGCCCAGGAAGAGCTCGTTCCCCTGTGGCAACACGTGACTAACGCCCACCCGGCCTTGACGCAACACGCGCAAAACTGGCCGAGTGATGCATTAAATGATGCAGATCTTGCAACACGACTAGTTCAATTCGTCAAAAATAGCTAAGATACTGCGTTGAAATAGAAACACCCTAAAATATAGGAAATAGAGAAATGAAAACTGCTCATGAAATCCGTCCTGGAAACGTGATCATGTTAGATGGCAGCCCATGGGTTGTTCAAAAAACTGAAACAACTCGTTCAGGCCGTAACGCGGCTATCGTTAAGATGAAACTGAAGAACCTACTTCAAGACTCATCTACCGAAACCACCTTTAAGGGTGAAGACAAGATGGAAGATATCATTCTAGACCGTCTTGATTGTACCTATTCATACTTTGCCGATCCTATGTATGTTTTCATGGATGCTGAATACAACCAGTATGACGTTGAAGCTGACAACCTGGGCGATGCAGCGGCTTATATCGTTGATGGTATGGAAGAGCAGTGCCAGGTTACCTTCTATGAAGGTAAAGCTATCTCTGTTGAGCTACCAACAACTGTAGTACGCGAAGTGACTTACACTGAGCCTTCGGCTCGTGGCGACACCTCTGGTAAAGTGATGAAGCCTGCAACAATTGCTGGCGGCGCAACGCTGAGTGTTGCTGACTTCGTTAAGACTGGCGATCTAATTGAGATCGACACTCGTACACACGAATTCAAGAAACGCGCTTAAACAAGCCGTTAACTTAATCATAAAAGCCAGCGTTAATCGCTGGCTTTTTTATACCTTTATGCCACCAAACCAGTATTTACCACCTATGAAAACCACCCTGACAGAGTAAAACACCAAATAGCAATTTAACAAGTTAGCCACACAGAACATTCCTCTAAAAATATTTCCAAAATTGCGCGAAAGCCCCTTTTAAACAATACTTTTTTTCGTTATTGTTCGATAACTTACGAGCTTTGAAATAATCAGCTTTTCTTTTTGCATACTGGCAATCACGAGGTTTCGATGCGCCCTATCATTAAATCCAACAAACTCGATACCGTCTGTTATGACATCCGAGGCCCGGTTCATAAAGAGGCAAGGCGCCTTGAAGATGAAGGACATCGCATCCTTAAGCTCAATATCGGTAACCCGGCCCCCTTTGGTTTCGAGGCCCCGGAAGAGATAGTACGTGACGTCATCCTTAACCTACCCAGCGCACAGGGCTACAGCGAGTCTAAAGGGCTGTTCTCCGCCCGAAAGGCGATTGTGCAGCATTACCAGAGCCGAGGACTATTTGGTGTCGACATCGAAGATATCTACATAGGTAACGGCGTATCCGAGCTTATTGTGATGGCGATGCAAGGTCTGCTCAACACTGATGATGAGGTACTGGTGCCCTCTCCTGACTATCCTCTGTGGACGGCGGCGGTGCATCTCTCTGGTGGCAAGGCGCAACATTATCGCTGTGACGAAGAGTCAGACTGGTTTCCCGATCTTGACGATATTAAATCCAAGATCAGCAGCCGCACCCGTGGCATAGTGCTCATCAACCCGAACAACCCCACCGGCGCTGTGTATTCGCGAGAGTTGCTGCTGGAGATCATCGAGCTGTGTCGCCAACATGACATCATTTTGTTTGCCGATGAGATCTACGACAAGATCTTGTATGACGACGCGGTGCATATCCCCGCAGCCACACTGTCAGACGATATTTTAACAGTAACCTTCAATGGTTTGTCTAAATCCTATCGCGCAGCAGGTTTTCGTGTAGGCTGGATGATGCTCTCGGGTAACCTCAAGGCAGCCAAGAGTTATATCGAAGGCTTAGACATGCTGGCATCTATGCGTCTGTGTTCTAACGTGCCTAATCAGCATGCCATTCAGACCGCCCTTGGGGGCTATCAAAGCATTAATGAACTGGTCGCCCCTGAAGGCAGATTGACCGTTCAGCGCGACACCTGTTATGAACTGCTCAATCAGATCCCAGGGGTTAGCTGTAAAAAGCCCAAGGGCGCGCTATATGCTTTCCCTAAGCTTGACGCCAAGAAGTTTAATCTGCGTGATGATGAGCGCCTGGTGCTTGATCTACTTAAGGAGAAGAAAATTCTGTTGGTACAGGGCACAGCCTTTAACTGGCCGGAGCCCGACCATCTCAGGGTCGTCTTCCTCCCCCACAAAGAAGATCTGCAAAAAGCGCTGGTGGAGTTTGGTGACTTTCTTTCCAGCTATAGCCAGTAATGAATTGCCAGCAAGGCCAATAATTCAAAGCGATCTTAGGATCGCTTTTTTTATTCTTAAGGCACTGTTTCTATTTACTTGCCCTGTGTTAATGTTATCTCATCTTAGTGTCAACACGGATAGCAGTATGAGTCATTTGTTTGCCCACCTGGCCAGGATGAAATTGATCCAACGCTGGCCACTGATGTACAACGTCCGCCCTGAAAACGTTCAGGAGCACTCGCTCCAAGTCGCCATGGTCGCCCATGCCCTAGTTATCATTGCCAACAAAAAATTCGATAAGCAACTCAGTCCCGAGCGCGCCGCCACCTTGGCCATTTTCCATGATGCCAGCGAGATCCTTACTGGCGATCTCCCCACGCCCGTTAAGTACTTCAACAAGGAGATAGAAGCCGAATACAAGAAGATTGAGGCTATTGCTGAGTGCCGCTTACTGGAGATGGTGCCAGAGGAGTTTCAAGAGGATTATCGCTCGCTGCTCCTCAGCGATCAGGTCGATGAAGAGTATAAGCAGATCGTCAAATCGGCGGACACCCTCTGCGCCTACCTTAAATGCTTAGAGGAACAATCTGCCGGCAACCATGAGTTTAATACCGCCAAACGTCGCCTAACCGAATCCCTAAACCAAAACCCGGATCCGGCAGTGCGCTATTTTATCGAGACCTATATTCCAAGCTTCGAGCTCAACTTAGACGAGATCAATCGTCTGCTCTAAAGCACTTGGCTCGCTACAGAGGATACCTGCTATGACATCAGCCATCTGGCATGAAAGACGTTTAGGAGAAGATAAGCTCAGGCGCAACGATCATCGTAGTCCTTATCAGCGCGATCGCGCCCGCATTCTGCATTCGGCGGCCTTTAGACGCCTGCAAGCCAAGACCCAGGTATTGGGGGTTGGCATGAACGATTTCTACCGCACCCGCCTAACCCATTCGCTGGAAGTTTCGCAGATAGGCACAGGGATCTGCGCTCAGCTTAAGCAAAAATACCCTGAGCTTCATTCTCTGCTAGATTCCATGAGTCTGATAGAGTCCCTCTGCCTGGCCCACGATATTGGTCATCCCCCTTTTGGACATGGCGGCGAAGTGGCCCTCAACTACATGATGCGCAGCGATGGCGGCTTTGAGGGCAACGGTCAAACCTTCAGGATCCTCACGGCGCTGGAGCCCTATACTCAGCACTTTGGCATGAATCTCACCCGGCGTACCCTGCTTGGGATCCTCAAGTATCCCGCTTGTCATAGTGAGCTATTTCAGTCGCCACCCAGGCCGCAAGTCGACAGTTACCGCCAACTTAAACCTAGCCAATGGCGGCCGGTGAAAGGCATTTTCGATGAAGACAAGCCGATACTGGACTGGGTATTAGCGCCGCTGTCAGTTGAAGACAAAACGCTGTTTGTTTCGGCTCAAAGCACTGACAAGGATCAGCACAAGCGAACCCAATACAAGTCGCTGGACTGCTCGATTATGGAGATTGCCGACGACACCGCCTACGCCATTCATGATCTTGAAGATGCCATCGTCATGGGCATAGTCACAGAGGCCATGTGGCAACAAGATGTCGCCAATCAGCTCGCGCAGAGTGATGATGAATGGATAGCAAAGGAGTTCGCCACCATTGGTAGCAAGCTGTTTGCACTGGAAAACCACCTGAGAAAAGATGCAATAGGCACCCTGGTCAATGGGTTCGTTACCGCCATAGTGATAGAAGAAAATTCAGCCTTTAGTGAGCCACTGTTGCGATTTAACGCTAACCTCGAGCCGCCTTTTGCCAAGGCGTTGCATGTGCTCAAGCAGTTTGTTTACATGCGGGTTATTCGCAAGCCAGAGATCCAGATGCTGGAATACAAAGGCCAGCAGATTGTGATGGAGCTGTTTGAGGCCTTTGCGTCAGATCCTGAGCGCCTGCTGCCACTCAATACCCAGGAGCGCTGGCAACAGGTGTCCCTGCAAGGCGGCAACTGCAATAGAGTTATCGCAGACTATATTTCGGGGATGACTGACGAGTTCGCCGCCCGTCTGCACCAGCACCTCTTTAGTGCCAAAGCTGGCTCCTTGATCGACCTACAGTAACAACAAAGGCAGCGAGAAAAACAGGCATAAAAAAACGCGCTCAAGGCGCGTTTTTTATTGAATTTCTATTAGCCACCAATAAGGCTGGGGAACAAGCCCTTAAAGCCTGCTGCCATCACCTCGATACCGATAGACAGCATCAGCAGACCCATCAGACGAGTGATCACGTTGATCCCAGTCTTACCCAGTAGCTTAAAAATTACAGGCGCCATACGGAACAGGGTAAAACTGGTCAAGCCGAAGATCACTACAGTGATCGACATACCAATCAGGTCGCTAACCGTATTGTGTTGCGCCGCCGAGACAATCACTGAGCTAATGGCACCAGGCCCCGCCATCAAAGGCAATGCCAAGGGCACCACGGCAACTGACTCCATACCAGAGGCTTCCCTATCTTCCTCTTGGTTACGCTTTACTTCGCCCAGTTTACCTTGCAGCATCGACATGGCGATAATGGCGATCAGAGTACCGCCTGCAATTCTAAACGCCGATAGCGAGATACTAAACATATTGAGGATATGCTGCCCCGCAATAATGGTCACTAACAGAATCACCACCACGGCAAAGTTTGCCACCTTCCCAGTATGATTACGCTCCGCCTCAGTCTGATGACTGGTGAGACTTACAAATACGGGCAGTAGCCCAATAGGGTTAATGATCGCTACCAAACCTAGAAAAAATTTAACATAGAGTGTTAAATCCAATGTCATGTCCTCAAGTGACGCTTATAGCCGGCTAAAAAGCAGTATGGTTGAAAAACGCATACTGTACAGTATTGCTCACGTTGGGAAAAACGACATTTTCTATCACAATTCACAACTTTGAATTAATTATTCTATTTTTACCCGACTAGAATTAACCCTACCAAGTCGGTCACATCATGTTCACCATGTTATTTTATTACATTAACAGGGGGCTTTGTGGCAGGGATCACGGTTAACGCCCCTATAAAAGTGTAATTTTCCTTCATAAAGAGAATTTAGCCAAAACCGATTTTCGCTAAATTTTTTTCGAGGAACTTATTATGACAGTAAGCAACCAGCAGGAACTCGATCTACTGGTAGAGCGGGTCGCCAAGGCCCAGGCAGAGTTTGCCAACTTTAGTCAGGAACAGGTCGACAAAATATTCCGCGCCGCCGCCTTGGCAGCGGCCGATGCCCGAATCTCCCTAGCCAAGATGGCGGCTAACGAGACTGGTATGGGTGTGCTGGAAGACAAGGTGATCAAAAACCACTTCGCCTCCGAATATATCTACAACAAGTATAAGGATGACAAGACCTGTGGCATCCTAGAGGAAGACCCCACCTTCGGCACCATCACCATCGCCGAGCCTGTGGGCCTCATCTGCGGCATAGTACCCACCACCAACCCAACCTCTACCGCGATATTTAAAGCCTTGATCAGCCTTAAGACCCGCAACGGTATTATCTTCTCGCCTCACCCTAGAGCAAAAGTATCGACCACAACCGCTGCTCGCCTAGTGCTGGATGCCGCCGTCGCGGCTGGCGCGCCAAAAGATATCATTGGCTGGATAGATGAACCGAGTGTAGCCCTCTCTAATCAGTTGATGACCCATGAGAAGATCAACCTGATCCTAGCCACAGGCGGCCCAGGTATGGTGAAGGCGGCCTACTCTTCTGGTAAGCCTGCCATTGGCGTGGGTGCTGGCAACACACCAATCGTTATCGACGAAACCGCCGATATCAAGCGGGCAGTCAGCTCTATCTTAATGTCCAAGACCTTCGATAACGGTGTGGTATGCGCTTCAGAGCAGGCTGTCGTCGTAGTCGATGCCGTCTATGACGCGGTTAAAGAACGTTTCGCCAGCCACGGCGCCTATATGCTGTCAGCTAAAGAAGCCAAGGCGATGCAGAAGGTGATCCTTAAAAATGGTGCACTCAATGCAGACATCGTAGGCCAAAGCGCAGCGACCATCGCCGCCATGGCCAACATCAAGGTACCTGCCAGCACTAAAGTATTGATTGGTCAGGCAACTGAGATCAACGAAAGCGAAGCCTTTGCTCACGAGAAACTCTCTCCGCTACTGGCCATGTACCGCGCCAGCGATTTTGACGATGCGCTAGACAAAGCAGAAGCCTTAGTCACACTGGGCGGCATCGGCCATACATCTGGCCTCTATACCGATCAGGATACGCAGACAGAAAGGGTGAAAACCTTCGGCTATCGCATGAAAACAGCCCGTATTCTGATCGACACCCCAGCCTCTCAAGGTGGTATCGGCGATCTGTACAACTTTAAGTTAGCGCCTTCCCTTACACTCGGCTGTGGCTCTTGGGGCGGTAATTCCATCTCAGAAAACGTTGGCCCTAGCCATCTGATTAACAAGAAAACTGTCGCTAAGCGAGCCGAAAATATGTTGTGGCATAAACTCCCCTCTTCTATCTATTTCCGCCGCGGCAGCTTGCCCATCGCACTAGAAGAGTTAAGTGATAAGAAACGCGCCCTGATCGTGACAGACAAGTATCTGTTCAACAACGGCTACTGTGATGAAACCATTAAGATCCTAAAGTCTCAGGGATTGGAAACCGAAGTCTTTTACGAGGTAGAGGCCGATCCGACGCTGGCCATCGTTAATCAAGGCGCTAGCGTCGCAAAGAGCTTCCAGCCCGATGTGATCATCGCCCTCGGCGGTGGGTCGCCAATGGATGCGGCCAAGATCATCTGGGTAATGTATGAACACCCCGATGTCGACTTTGCCGATCTGGCGTTGCGCTTCATGGATATTCGTAAGCGTATCTACAAGTTTCCAAAACTGGGTAAGAAAGCCAAGATGGTAGCAATCCCCACTACCTCAGGCACAGGCTCAGAGGTAACGCCGTTCGCGGTCGTGACCGACGAGCAAACCGGTATGAAGTATCCGATTGCCGACTATGAGTTAACACCTAACATGGCGATCGTCGACCCTAACCTGGTGATGGATATGCCAAAGTCCCTTACTGCCTTCGGCGGTATCGATGCCATCACCCATGCACTGGAAGCCTATGTCAGCGTGATGGCCAACGAGTACAGCGATGGTCAGGCACTACAGGCGATGGACCTGCTAGTAAAACACCTGCCAGATGCTTACACTCTGGGCGCTAAGGCACCTGTCGCCCGCGAGAAAGTGCATAATGGCGCGACCATTGCGGGTATCGCCTTTGCCAACGCCTTCTTAGGGATCTGCCACTCTATGGCACACAAACTGGGCGCAGAATTCCACCTGGCACACGGATTGGCAAATGCCCTGCTGATCTCTAACGTGATCCGCTTTAACGCGACCGATCTACCGACCAAGCAAGCAGCTTTCAGTCAGTACGATCGCCCTAAAGCCCTTTGTCGTTACGCAAAGATAGCTGAACATCTCAAATTAAAAGGCGCTATTGGCGAAGGTATTAGCGATGAACAAAAAGTGGAAGCGCTGCTCGAAAAAATCGATGAACTCAAGAAGACGATTGGCATTCCGGCTTCAATTAAAGACGCCGGCGTTAACGAAGCCGACTTCCTCGCCAAACTCGACGAACTTGCCGAAGACGCCTTCGACGACCAATGTACAGGGGCCAACCCAAGATACCCATTGATCGCAGAATTAAAAGCGATCCTTATCGCTAGTTTCTACGGTAAGAAGTATCAAGATCCCGCTTAATTTCCTAGATGATTAGTCAGTGTTAAAAGGTGCTCTCAGAGCACCTTTTTTATTTATCCAGTCAGCCCACCAATAGCTGTATCCATCTGTTTTTAATTGAATAAAGTCATACGAAAAGCTTTTTATCTTAACCACAAAAATTATTAGTTAGCCAGACTGTCAGCATAGGGATATAAGGCTTCACCCCTTATTAAGATCTCACGCCGTTGACTACACAATTAGATTTATCCCTAGACGACACCCTATTTGCCGACATCTGCGACCAGCTCGCCACCCAAGGCTATGTGGTGCTGCATAACCTCTTGCCTCAGCCCGTGTTACAAGCCCTATTGGACGGCATCACTGCGCTTTCTCAGGAAGACTTTAAAGCCGCCGCCATTGGTCGTCTGCAAGAGCAACAGGTCATAGAGTCGATTCGCCGGGATAAGATCTGTTGGCTCAATGAATCAATGGACTTTACGCAAGACTATTTCGCCTGGTCAGAGCAACTACGCCTGGCAGTTAACCGTTATCTCTACCTGGGTCTGTTCGATCAAGAAGCTATGCTCGCCTATTACGCTCCCGGCGCTTTCTATAAACGTCATCTCGATGCGTTTCGCGGCCAGACCAACCGTAGGCTCACCAGCATTCTTTATCTCAACCCCGACTGGCAACCGAGCCACGGTGGTGAACTCCTGATGTATCAAGGAGACGAAACCGAACCTTTCCAAGTAGTCGAGCCAAGATTTGGCACCATGGTGATCTTCTTAAGCGAACTCTTCCCTCACGAGGTCTCACTGTCACACCACGACAGATACAGCCTCACTTCCTGGTACCGCATCAACGACGGCATGCCCGGACATTAAAGATGAAGGCCAGAGTAAGTACTCTTGCTTGGCCTGATTGACTTATTGATATCTCAGCTATGAATAACGACGCTGATTAAGCCGGCGTCGTTATCACAAACCGATACCTGAAAAGCAAAGCTCGCAGATTTTTGGGATTAGTGAACAGCTAATAAGTCATGCTGCGTTAAGCAGCTCAATGCAACACCACGTCTAAGCACTTAATCCATAAATGGCAAAACATGCTCGTCATTAAAAAGGGTAAACATGCACTCGCCTGGTTAACCTGACGCCTCAGACACTCTGCCCATTCAGCGACGAGTAGCATTTTGTAATAAGCTGCGGTTTTAGTTGTAAAAGGTGTAACACAACTGTAGTTTTTCAATTTATAGACTCAATCTAAAGGACAGATTTAATCGGGAGAGCGCCACTTTTTATGCCTGTTCTTCTCTGCTCAAGATTGACCCGAATCGGGAACGCTGTAAATTTTAAGGATGATTATTGATGAGTTACCTAAGATTATTGCTACTCAGTGCGTGTATCGCGACCTGTTACTACGCCTTAACCATTGCTGCTATCGGTATCGCCGCGGCTCGTAAGGTGTTTTGGTGGCTTGAGTGGAACAACAACTTCGACTTTTATCATATTGGGCAAAATTTCATTGGCATTGGTTTGGCGGCGTTGATCCCTGCCTACCTGATCTCTACCTATGAACCCGCTAGAAAGTGGTTTGCCATTGGGCTTGTTATCGTCCTTTCCATGATGCTGCACGGTAATATCAATGCAGCACCTTGGGATCCCATGGGCTTTGTTAGGTTTATTGAGCAAACACTATTTTTCGGTGATATAGGTTCAATAGGGATATTCACTGAAATCCTATTATTGCCCATCTTGTGGTTGATTATTTTCGAGCATTTTTCAAGCTCAGTCACAGCGCCAAGTACCCGTCATAGCTCGACCTAAAAGAGTAAACACATTTCAGGACGAGACAGTCACACACAAAAAAGCCAGAACTCAGTTCTGGCTTTTTATTTCTATGATCGGGTGACTAAAATATCACCCGCTCTTTGAAGACACTGACGAAACTACTTTTCTGTCCAGCGATCCATCCAACCTAGCACGTTGGCATACCATTGCTCTAGGTTATCTGGGTTAAGGATCCAGTGGTTCTCATCCGGGTAGATAAGCAGTTCAGATGGAATGCCCTTACGCTGCATGAAGCTAAATGCGGCAAGACCTTGACCGTAAGGCACACGGAAGTCCTTCTCACCATGGATAACCAGCATAGGTGTCTGCCAGTTATCGACATAGTTAACTGGGTTAAACTTCTCGAACAGCTCCTTGTTGTCCTGGTACGTACCGCCAAATTCAAATTCTGGGAACCAGAGTTCTTCGGTCACATAGTACATAGAGCGCATGTCGAACAGACCCGCATGGTTCACCAGACACTTGAAGCCGTCGTTCCAGTTACCTTGGATCCAGTTCATCATGTAGCCACCGTATGAACCGCCCAGAGCACAGGCACGATCGCCGTCAAGCCACTTCTGCTGCGCCGTTACCGCTGCTAGGCCTTTCTGCAGATCTTCTAGTGGCTTGCCGCCCCAATCCTTAGAGATAGAGTCGGTAAAGGCCTGGCCGTAACCGGTTGAGCCGTGGAAGTCGATCATCACCACGCCGTATCCGGCACCAGCCCATAGCTGAGCGTTCCAGCGGCTGCTGAACGAGTTACCGAATGAGCCTTGTGGACCACCGTGTACCAGGAAGGCAACAGGATACTTCTTGCCTTGCTTGTAGTTAGCCGGTTTTATCCAGTAACCGTAAACTTCTTCGTTGTTCCAACCCTTGAAGCTGAACTGCTCAAACTCACCAAACTTGATCTTGGCTAGGTTGTCCTTGTTCACTTCGGTCAGACGATTTAGGTTTTGACCGTCGAGAGACATGGTATAAAGATCGCCCGGCTCAACCAAACTCTTATGGTTGAAGACAATCTTGTCGCCAGTCACACCAAGAATGCTGTTGCTGCCATCGTTGTTGAGCGTCTTCACATCGCCAAACTGGGTGTTAATTTCGAAGATACTGACCTGACCCACATCTTGAGCTGTTACATACAGCGTGCGGTTGTCGGCGCCGAATGTCAGCGAGCTTGGGCTGCGATCCCAAAGCGGTGCGACTTCTTTCTCTTGACCTGTAACTGTGTCACGTAGCATGACGCGGTAACGATCCGCCTCGAAGCCCGGCTTGGTCATGGCAAGATAAGCCAAGTAACGGCCATCGGCCGAGAAAGTAGGCTGCGCATCCCACGCCTTGTTGCTCTCGGTCAGGTTTTTTGCCTCACCACCGAGCACTGACACCTGCCATAGGTCATAGTTGGTTTCCCATGCCTGTGATTTGCTTGGCGCCTTGGCGCTATAAACCACATACTTACCGTCTGGGGTAAAGGTCACTTCTTCCATACCCGAAAATGGCAGTGGCGGAGTTTCGGTATCCAGCCCCTTGGTGACATCTACCGCATCCTTAATGATTGTACCGTTAAGCTGGGCAACAAACAGATGGCTGCGAGTGTGATCGCTCCAGGTATCCCAGTGGCGTACCATCAACTGCTTGTATTCGCGGCCGGTAGATTTACGCTCGGCTTCATTATCGCGCTTGTCTGCGGTGCACTTTAAGGTGTCACACTCAGGGTAGACACGCATGTTCATCACAACTTGAGCGCCATCTTGAGATAACTTAAAGCCTTCAACATCCAGCGGCAGATTAGAGATCTTGACCGCTTCACCACCATCGAGTGCCAACTCATACAGCTGTGAACTGCCATCGCGCGCGGCTAGGAAGTAGATCTTCTTATCATCTGCGCTAAAGGCCACGCTATGCTCTGTACCCTTTGCCGAGGTCAGACGTTTTACTTTGCCTTCACCGCTTAGTGACTGAAGATAAAGGTCAGATTGTGCTTCACCTTTATCATCAAATTTTTTGACTGCATAGACGATTTTTGTGCCGTCGTTAGACAAAGCACTGGAATGCAGTTTATTCATTTTAACAAGATGTTGTACCTTGAAAGGCTCTTGAGTAGCGGCATGAGCGCCAGAGACCAGTCCGGCAGCCGCCAAGGCAAGTATGATTGCAGTTTTTTTCATTGTTATTGTCATCTTTGTGGTTGAACGGCAAGGCGAACACGCCTAAGCCCAAAAAGTATCACCTAAAATATCGCAACAGACACTAAACAAAAATGGGGGTTTAAGCAAGTCGCCTGACTCACCTAAAACCCACCCATTCTTCATGCTTTACTTTATGTTAGGCAAGTCTCACACGCCAGGTCGCTGGGCCCGTTTCATGAGCATTGACCCCTTCGCTGTCTACGGCGACGGTGACAGGCATATCGGTCACGTCAAATTCATAGATGGCTTCCATACCTAAGTCTTCGAAGGCCACCACGCGAGACTTCTTGATAGCCTTAGAAACCAAGTAGGCGGCGCCGCCCACGGCCATTAGGTAAACTGCTTTGTGCTTCTTAATAGACTCAACTGTGGCTGGGCCGCGCTCGGCCTTACCTATCATGCCCATCAGGCCTGTCTTATCCAGCATCAGGTCGGTGAACTTATCCATACGGGTCGCCGTCGTTGGGCCTGCCGGGCCAACCACTTCGTCACCCACAGGATCGACCGGACCCACGTAGTAGATAAACTTACCGGTAAAATCGACGCCCTCAGGTAGGCCTTCGCCACTCTCAATCAGAGTTTGAATGCGCTTGTGAGCCGCATCACGACCGGTGAGCATCTTACCGTTTAGCAGCAGCACGTCACCGCTCTTCCACTGCTCGATATCCGCCTGAGTCACAGTGTTTAGGTCGACACGGCGCACGCCCTCGCCCGCTTCGCGCGTGATCTCAGGCCAATCTTCCAGCTTAGGTGTTTCTAGCTCCGCTGGGCCTGAGCCATCGAGGTGGAAATGAACGTGGCGCGTTGCAGCGCAGTTAGGGATCATCACCACAGGCTTTGAAGCCGCGTGGGTTGGCGCCGATTTGATCTTGATATCCAGTACGGTTGTCAGACCGCCAAGGCCCTGTGCACCAATACCCAGCTTGTTGGCACGTTCGAAGATATCCAAACGCAGCTTTTCTTCGGCGGTTTCGGCGCCTTTGGCTTGCAGCTCATGAATATCGACAGGGTCCATCAGAGCTTCTTTGGCCATTACGGCCGCTTTCTCGGCGGTGCCGCCAATGCCTATGCCCAACATGCCTGGTGGACACCAGCCAGCGCCCATTGTCGGTAGTGTCTTCTCGACCCACTCGGCGATATCATCTGATGGGTTTAGCATCACCATCTTAGATTTGTTTTCCGATCCGCCACCCTTGGCAGCGATAGCGACTTCAATATGGTTGCCTGGCACCATCTCGACGTGTACCACAGATGGCGTGTTGTCTTTGGTGTTCTTGCGGCCACCGGCAGGGTCGGCAACGATAGAGGCGCGCAGCGGGTTATCAGGGTTGGTGTAGGCGCGTCTTACCCCTTCATCCACCATCTGCTGCACTGTCATGTCTGTCTTATCCCACTTAACGCCCATGCCGATCTTAACGAAACAGGTCACAATACCTGTATCTTGACATAGCGGACGCTTGCCTTCGGCAGACATGCGCGAGTTAATCAAGATCTGCGCGATAGCATCTTTTGCCGCCGCACTCTCTTCACGCTCATAGGCTTCTGCCATGGCATCAACGAAATCTTTAGGGTGGTAATAGGAGATATATTGTAGTGCGTCGGCGACACTCTCGATGAGGTCCGCTTGCTTGATGATGGGCTGTTCTATAGTCACAGACATTTCCTTACTCACAGTTTGGTTATTCACCGCCCTTTTGCAGGGTCGCGTATTTTTTTTTAATCCGTTCACAATATGATACTCTTTCGCGACTTTTAGGGGAACATCACATTTTAGATAAGGGTTATCGATGGATTTTTCGTCGACTCAAGGCGTTGCAGCGCAAAAATTAGACTGGCAACTCACCACCACTGAGGTATTTGGCCGCTTCGCTCACCTGCCCTGGGCCATACTTTTAGACTCTGCCAGCGCCGATCATTGTGATGCCCAATACGACATCATCAGCTTCGATCCCCTTGCGACCATCACCAGCCAAGACGGTGTCACAGCAATAGATCACACGCGCTCATCGGTACAAGGGAGCAGCAAGGCTCACGAAACCCACAGTGGCGATCCCTTTTTGGTACTGCAAGGGGCCATTGCACACTATTTCCCACAGCAATATGACACAGACCTGCCCTTTAGTGGTGGAGCGCTAGGCGCCTTTAGTTATGATCTGGGTCGGCGTATCGAAAAGTTGCCTGAAATTGCTGAGAAAGACATTAGCCTGCCCGAGATGAATGTTGGCCTCTACGATTGGGCGCTGATCTTTTGCTACCAGAAGCAAGAATGGTCTTTGGTTCACTACCTTGGCGAGCAGGCCTTAGCCGAGCGACTAAACACAGTCAACGCCTTTCTCAATGCTCAAACAGAACCAAGTAAGGCATTTAGGTTAAGCCGTGACTGGCAAGCGCAAATCACTCAAGCAGCGTACAAAGACAAGTTTGATCGCGTGCAGGAGTATCTGCACAGCGGCGATTGCTATCAGATCAACCTGACCCAGCGCTTCGAGGCCGAATATCAAGGCGATGAGTGGCAGGCTTACCTCAAACTCAGGGCGAGCAACAAGGCGCCCTTCTCTGCCTTTATGCGTTTAGAAAAGCACGCCATCCTCTCTATCTCGCCCGAGCGGTTTATCAAGCTTAAGGGCGATGCCATAGAAACTAAGCCCATCAAGGGCACCATGGCCAGAGCAAGTGATGCAGTAGCAGATAAGGCCGCCGCCGAAGCCTTGGCTGCATCGGAGAAAGATCGCGCCGAAAACCTGATGATCGTGGATCTGCTGCGAAACGATATCGGTAAGGTGGCGAGCCCAGGTAGCGTGCGAGTGCCGCATCTATTTGCCATCGAAAGTTTTCCGGCTGTGCATCACCTGGTCAGCACGGTTACCGCCAAGCTCGCTGCGCCAAACAGCCCTTGCGATCTGCTCAGGGCTGCATTTCCCGGAGGCTCCATTACGGGCGCACCTAAAATACGCGCCATGGAGATCATCGAAGAGCTTGAGCCATCACGTCGCAGTCTTTACTGTGGCTCGATAGGTTATATCAGCCAAGATGGCCAGATGGATACCAGCATTACCATACGAACCTTAGTTGCCGAGGCCCCCCGCCTCTATTGTTGGGCCGGTGGTGGCATAGTGGCCGACTCCCAGGTCGATGCCGAATATCAGGAAAGCTATGATAAGGTAAGTAGAATATTACCTGTGCTGAGTCGCTAGTTAGGTGACGAAGAGGCTTTATGAGATTGGACGAGTTTAAACAGCGCTATAATCTGCATCAGTTGCCCACTGACACTGGGCCGCAGACCCATCGCTCTTTGCGGCAAGCTGCCGTACTCGTCCCTTTGATACAAACTGGCAGTGAACTTGAGTTGCTGCTCACTCGCCGCCCCGACCATCTCAGAGCCCACCCAGGGCAGATAAGCTTTCCCGGTGGTAAGGTGGAGCAAAGCGATCTCAACTATACCGACACAGCCCTGCGCGAGGCTTTTGAAGAGATCGCCCTGCCAAGAGACAATGTCGAGGTGTTAGGTCAGTACCCCATGTTTAACACCTTTACCGGTTTTGCTATCGCTCCCATCATAGGAGTCGTTAGGGAGGAGTTTCAGCCGATATTAGATCCCGGCGAGGTGGATGAGCTCTTTAGGGTCCCTTTAAGCTTTCTGATGGACCCGGCTAACCGCATCAAGAAACAGTTCTCCCGCCGCGGCGTGTATTATCCCGTCTACTTTATTCCTTACGAAGATTATTTTATCTGGGGCGCCACAGCTGCCATGATAGACAGGCTTTGCCGCCAGATAGCCGATTAGATAGAGACAAAAAACTTAAGATAGAGGCCGGCGGCGGTTGAGGTTAACAGCAGCAAGGGGATATTAAACCAATAGCCCATGCGGCTATGGTGAGCCACATAGAAGTTGAAAGCTAAGTTGACCAAGCTGATCGCGGCGCAGGTCCAGATCACATACTCAAGCCTTAACGTAATCGTCGGGTCCCAAGTCAACCTTACGCTTGCGCCCTTACTGAGAAAATAGCCCACGGCCCGATCCGGTCTGGCCTCACCAAAGAGTATCAAGGCATATACCGCCAGGGACCAACCCAGGATCGACAAGGTGCCTAAAAAAATCTGGAAAATTTTGACTTTTTTCATCTAGCCCTCTGACATCTAGCCCACTGACATCTAGCCCACTGAATTGTCTGGCCATATTTTAAGCATAACAAGCTTTCCACCCTAGCACCAACAGCAGATAAGTAAGCGATAAAGGCCGCTTTTTTATGGCGCTTGGGCCTGCCTTAGCGGAAATGCCCATTTTATTTGCTTTTAAGCCAGTTTATCTGCTGTTTTTCCCTTGAGAAAAGCCACCAGCAAGGTAATATAAACCTCCAAAATTTTTAATAAAACGTTTCGTTGGAGAACTAAGCAACAATGAGCACTGCATCTGTCGCTTCTGTATTTAAAGGTGATTTTGCGATCGGTTCGCAAGTTACCGTACGCGGTTGGGTAAGAACTCGCCGAGATTCCAAGGCCGGCATCTCTTTTCTTGCCGTATATGATGGTTCCTGTTTTGATCCCATCCAGGGCGTTGTGCCAAATAGCTTAGACAATTACGATGACGAAATCTTACGCCTAACCGCTGGTTGCTCTGTCATCATGACAGGTGAAGTGGTTGACTCTCCGGGTAAGGGTCAAGCGTTTGAGCTACAAGTGACTAAGGTTGAGGTCACTGGCTGGGTTGAAGATCCTGATACCTATCCGATGGCGGCTAAGCGCCACTCTATTGAGCATTTGCGCGAACTGGCTCATCTACGTCCACGTACCAACATTATCGGCGCGGTAGCCCGCGTGCGTAACTGTTTGTCTCAGGCGATTCACCGCTTCTACAACGAAGAAGGTTTTATCTGGGTTTCAACGCCTCTGATTACTGCTTCTGACTGTGAAGGTGCTGGTGAGATGTTCCGTGTCTCGACACTGGATCTTGAAAACCTGCCACGCACCGACGACGGCAAAGTCGATTTCAGCGAAGACTTCTTCGGTAAGGAATCTTTCCTCACCGTATCGGGTCAGCTGAACGGCGAAACCTATGCTTGTGCCTTGTCTAAGATCTATACCTTCGGCCCAACATTCCGCGCCGAAAACTCTAACACCAGCCGCCACTTGGCAGAGTTCTGGATGGTTGAGCCAGAAGTCGCTTTTGCCGATCTAAACGATGTTGCCGGTCTGGCCGAGCGTATGCTGAAGTACTGTTTCCGCGCCGTGCTTAATGAGCGCCGCGACGATCTTGAGTTCTTCGCCCAACGTGTCGACAAGACAGTTATCGAGCGTCTAGAGAACTTCGTGAGCAGCGATTTCGCCCAAGTTGACTACACAGATGCCATCGAGATCCTAAAAGCATGTGGCAAGCAGTTCGAATTCGACGTTGAGTGGGGTATCGACCTGCAGTCTGAGCATGAACGCTATCTGGCTGAAGAGCACTTCAAGGCGCCAGTCGTCGTGAAGAACTACCCGAAAGATATCAAAGCTTTCTACATGCGTCTTAACGAAGACGGCAAAACAGTTGCCGCCATGGACGTATTGGCACCTGGTATTGGTGAAATCATCGGTGGTGCTCAGCGCGAAGAGCGTCTGGACGTACTAGATACTCGCTTGGATGAGATGGGTCTGAGCAAGGAAGATTACTGGTGGTATCGTGACCTGCGCCGTTACGGCACAGTGCCACACTCAGGCTTCGGTCTGGGCTTCGAGCGTCTGGTCTCATACGTGACTGGCGTATCAAACATCCGCGACGTGATCCCATTCCCACGTGCACCTAAGTCTGCGAACTTCTAAAACAAGTTCTGCAATAAAAAACGCCCTACGGGGCGTTTTTTTATGGGCGCAGATTTCAGATAGCAATTTCTATGGGATAACGCCGCCAACACGCGCAGCTTTGGAGTGTAGGCGAAGCCGTAACGGAAAAGCTGTCACCGTGATTGGCTTTGTTATGAGCCAGCATTCTGCCCCCAAAAGGTTACTAAAGCTTGAATGAGGCCAACGAATATTAATGCTAGGGTTAGCCACTTCATTGACTTTGCTTGAGAGATGTTCTCGCGATGCTTTTTCTGGTCTTCTTCGTACTGAGCAATGGTAACCAATGCTTTAGAAGACAGTCTGAAACCGTACTGAGTTTTCTCAAGGTCGCCACTGTCATGAAGTGAAGACAACAACAAATCGTTATATCTTAGTTGGCGCGACTTGTCAGGGTGAAAAACCCATTTTTCTGTGTAAAGTAGTGAGGAAAGTGCTACCGAGCTAATTTCATACTGCCTTTGTTCAAGCTCTTTTTCTAAAATGATTTTAAGAACTTCTATTCGCTCCGACCGTACAAGCTCCTTCTTATTAAAAAGGAACTGACTTCCTTTTCCAATCAGGATCTTTGTTTTATCAAGAGGAACTATACCCTCCCAGAAATATTGAGCAATAGACCCATAACGAAGATCATGACGCCCATAAAAATGGGTAATATCTAGTTCATAGTCGCCCATCAAGCGGAAGGGAATTGATACGCGCCCAACCTCCTCTCCATCGGACCAATATTTTCCGGCAACCCCTTCAGGAAGAACTTCATCACAAAGGAGCGTCCAGCTTTTGTTTGGCGAGCGGAAGTAGACAACATTGCAGTCCACCGAAAGCGCTTTTTCTCCGCTCCTGGGTATTCGGTCAGGAGCCGGCTTATCCAGCAAGGACTTTAAAATGTATCTACTTATAAAGTTCAATATTTCCACCTACATTGAAGCTCATAACATTTTATTAGTGCGCATGCGCATCTATTTGGCAAAACGTGCATGCACATTGAGTAAACCTATTATTGATGATTTACTAAACTAAAGTCATTGATTTATAACCACTCTACCAAAATCCTGAGGGATAAACGAGCACCAGAATGGGCAAAGTGAGCGTGAATATTGACTCGTTCCCGCAACTCGAATACCTGAAAAGCGAGCCATGAAAGCGAGCCATGAAACGCTAGCCACGAATAATATGATGGACTACGCCCTGACTGGCGAGGAAGGCTTCAGCCTCTTCTCCCTGAAGCATAGCCAAGGTGGCCAACATGCCCGCGACCACACACTGAGGTGCAAACACGCTGACCGACAAGGGCGCTCCCTTTACGGGATAGCCTGTACTTGGGTCGATAATGTGGCCGTAGCGTTTGCCCTCATGAATAAGATAACGCCGGGAATGACCACTGGTAGCCAGTGCGCCTTCGTTAAGGGCCACCACCCGCTCAGCCGAATCCAGCGCCTTGGGATCTTCGATCCCTATCTGCCAGGCATGGGCGGGCGCTGGTGACGTGATCATATCGCCGCCAAGATTCACCAGCAGATCGCAATCAGGCAGTGCCTTGGTCAGAATCGCCATCGCTATATCGGAGGCGTACTCCTTTGCAAGCCCACCAAAATCGATCCCCATCTCCTCAGGTAGCCATAAACGCTTATCTTGAATATCGAGATTGTTAAACCCTACCCGTTTGCGAGCGGCTTGAATAACTTGCTTGCTTGGCGGGCTGGCATGACGGTCTCCAAATGGCCAAAGCGCAATCACAGGCTCGGCGGTGATATCAAACTGTCCCTGACTCAATTGGTAGCAATGCTCGGCAAACTTTAACAGACCTAAAGTTTCATCATCTAGGGTTTGCCACTCACCGGCGCGGCGATTGATCTCGCTAAGCAGGCTTTCGCGGTCAAAACGGCTGTATTTAGCCTCTATGCGCCTGACCTCATCAGTCGCCTCGACGATGGCGCGCTCTATCTCTAAGTTTGCTTTGCTATAAGCTTGCTCTTCAACTGCAGCAACCTTATGCCTGACTAAGATTTCACAGCGACTCGCCATGGCGATAAATTCCGCTTTAACCCCGAGGGGCGCAAGCTGGCCTTGATACTGACCATATTTAAGGTTATCTGCGCCGGGCAGTGGCGACAGGCTGATCTCATAGGTTTGCGGATTCAAAATCGCATTCCCAATTGCAGCACTATGGCATCTAGACGGGGGAATTGATCATAGCTTGCCAACTCACCAGGTAAACTGATACCCGGGTTTTGTGGCCGCTGTTGATAGTAGGCTAATCTGATGCTGGCGAGTTGACCGGCATCTAACTTGTGCGCGTATTTCACCCCTAAGGTATAGGTCTCTAGCTTACCGAGGCGATGATCGGCCGAGGCGAACTCGGGTAAGGCTTCTCCCTCACTCAGATAGAGGCGATAAAATTCGGCGGCCTGTTGAAGATAGGCTCTGAACTGCCATTGCCAATAGCCACCATCCGTTAAATTGTATCGGTAACGCGCATCTAGGGTATGCGCCTGAATCGACCAGTCATCGTCACTATAGCGATAGGAAAAGGTCAGCGTGCCTGAGGTTAATGCTCCCTTGGCCATGGCAAACAGGTTATGTTTGAGTCGCTGATCCGGACGCGCTTCATAATGATACCCCTGCGCCTGACCAACACCATCGATACGGCTGACAACCTTATAAGCATCACTCAGATACCCAGACACAGCAGAGAGGCTATAACTCAGCTGGGCCTGCCAGTGAGTATTCAGAGTCTGTGTCACGCCAAGGTTAAGATCTAAGGTGCGTTTAAGGGCGCTGTCGTAACGGCGGGTGGCATCAAAAGCCTGTCTAAACTCCTCCTCGCTGGCAAAGTCCTTTCTAAACACCATCTCGCTAAGTCCCACAGGCCTGCCGCCGACGGGATCCACTATGTCGAAGTAATAGGCTGAGCCAAAGAACACTTGAGTATTGCTTTGATTAAAGGAATGCTCGCCGCTGCCATTAACGCCAATAGAGGTATAGTCGTATTCCCGCGACAGATAGCCACCGAGATTCATTTGCCATTTCGCAGAAAAAAGATGCTGCCAGTTGGCACTTAACTGTAAGCGGGTATCTTTAAAGGTATCGTCCAGGGGCAATTCGCCTGCTCGCGCCTGATAGACGCCGGTTCCTGAAGGTCGGGTAAAACTCTGGGGCCTTGCCTGGATCACCGCGCCATTGGCTGAGGCGCCGGTTAGGGCATCTAGGGCTATCTTTGCCCTCAAGGTATTGCTGTCATCCAAGGCCTGTCGATAATGTATGATCCCTTCGGCTGCGGTTACCCGATCGCGCTCTTGGTAGTAGACTAAGGCGGCCTCTATCTTGGCTCCAGCGAGCGGATCCGTCTCTGACCTGCTCTCATATTTGGTTGTACTTACCAGAGCTTGACTCGCTTCTCGCTCTTTGGCGACTATCTCATCTGTGCCTGTCTCGTCTGTGCCTGTCTCGTTAGCCCCTAACTCAGTGGCCCCAGCATCATTAACTAATACTTCTGTGGCGTTTACATCTCCGACGCCAAGAAACAAGCTACTGGCCATCAAGAGTGAAGCCATCACAGTATCGCCCTGCTGGGTAGCGGTTGGCTGATGACGCTGTTGTTTTACCCTATGGTTCACGCTATATCATTCCTTTGCTTGCACTGTCTCACCGAGCTGACTTATCGCCGACTTCGCTTATGCCCTAATTACAGCCGCAACCACCACCTGCCAGGGTGCGGCCGCCACTGGACGCCTCCTTACTGAAGTAGATATGATCTTCTATCGACATATCCATCTCATCGGTATCAGGCTGCATATCCTCTCTGGCAAACTGACCGCGCTCCCATGGCTGTACGCCAAGGCTGGAACATGCTGGCAATAATAAGAGCGCGAGGATAAACAGTGCGCTTTGACTATTTTTCATTAGCATTCCTTTGTTTCAGCAATGCCTTAATCTCCTGTTCGACTGCCGGCTGTTTAGATTTAAAAAAGCCCAGATGTTCACTCACCAGTTGTCCCTTGGCATCAAACAGGTAGCTGCTCGGCATCCCCTGCAGATTGAAATGGCCCGCGACCTCACCTTTAGGATCGTAGAGAATATCGAAGCTGGTGGTGAAATCGGCTAGGAAGGGATTAGCCATCTCACTGTCGCTATCAAGATTGATCGCGACGATCGCTAACCCCTGCTTGACATAACGCTGGTGCATCTGTTCCATCCAGGGAAAAGAGTCACGACATGGCGCGCACCAAGATGCCCAAAAATCCACATAGACCACCTTGCCTTCATACTGCTTGAGTGAGCGAAGTTCACCCTGTAGGGTTCTCGCGCTTAGATCTAACCGCGGCTCGGCGTAACTGGTTCCTACAGGTAAGGCGCCAAGTAGCGTAAGCAGCGATACAGCCAGACTGGTACCGAGCAGTCGCTGCTTAGTCTCTGCCATTAAGCTTGTCATCTTATCCTCCTGCACCGGGTATGAGCGATTCTTTGTTACTGCGCCATTTAACGCTATAACGCGACCAGACGCTTTGAACTCTTACTATGCTGCATCTTATTCACAGGATTAGCAAAAAAATTGATCGCCGAAATAAGTAGACTTAATGCATAGCCTTGAAAGCGGCTCCATTATCCTTCCCAGGAAAGATAGCAGACACTGGCCTTAATCCCGTGTCGATTAAACCAATCTAGCCATATCAGCTGATTATCTCGCAGGCTGTCGCCTGGCCCCTTGACCTCAATAAGCTCGGCGCTCACCATGGCGCCTACGTTAGTTGTGGCACTATCAAGGTCTGTCTTCAAGTGAAAGCGAATCAGATCGGGAAATCCTGCGCGGTAGTAACGCAGATCGAAAAGCATCTGACGAAATAGCTTGGCCAGTATCGGCCCACTAAACGCCTGCAGCGCCAAGTTAAGCAGCAGCGGCAGCGCATCGTCACCGATAGGCAAGGCTAGACTCCCTCCTTCTGTGACACTTGAGACTTTTCCCTCAAATGCAAAACTATCGACAAGGTGACCCGCAAGATAACCAATGCCTTGTTCAACCTGAGAGGCATCCTGAGCATCTCCCGGTTTTTTAACCACTGTCGAGCTACCCTGATTAATATACTCATAAGGCATGAAGAGCGGCCAGTGAACCCAGTCGTTAGTGAGGCCAAATTTCTGATGAAAATGACGGGTGATTGACTCTGTGTTACCCGCGCTTAATTCCTCAAGACGCGCCTCGATTGCCGCCCTGCGCTGAGGATAAAAACTCGAGTAATACATGTCGCTAGGCCGACTCTGGTATGGATTGGCAAAAGCGCCTTTAACATCTGAGAAGATGATGTCCCAAAACGCCAGACCAAACAGGCTGCAAAACAAGCGGTTTTCAACCTCAAAGCAAAAAACCGTCTCTGTGATCTCCGCGCGCTCGCTATTAACCGCCTTTTTGTCATTCACAACAGCGAGCTGCTTCGCCGCGCTTTGCTCAACCCTATGGCTTGTGCGCTCAGTGGCGAGATGCAAAGTTTCAAACTGGCCTTGCCATCTATCCGGCGCTGATAGCTTAAGGTTTCTATGCAGCGCCTTTTGCATGCGCCTGGCCACCAGTCGCTCACTCTCTTCAAGAGGCGAGTCAATCATCTCGCCAACCAGCTCAAGTGCCTGCCGATCTTTTGCCAGCTTTTGCAGGCAGCGGACGCGGCGCTCGCGGCTCGGCGGGCGATCACAAACCTCATAGAGGTTTAAGGCGGTTTCAAATTCGTGCAAACGTTCATATTGGCGGGCTATCTGCAGCATGAGTCCCTGGTGCAGACGTACTAATCTCTCATGGGTTAACCCGACAAAAGCGGTCAAACCAACACAGAAAGCATCAATTTTTTTGACAGACAAGTCCGTCTGTTTAACATCTAAAGACAATTCATCAAGCTGCTGATATAAATCATTTAAATGATAGAAAGCCTCTATTTCTTCTCGAGTATTAAAGCTGCGGCTTGCGCAATTAACCAAATAAGCATCAAATTGGTGGATACCTAAATCGGCCAAAATAAACTGGCTGAGAGACTGACTTAAGCGTTCGAAATAAAGGAGTTCAAAACGCCGATACGGCGCCTTGTCTGTGAAGCTAAACCAGTGCTCACCTGGCGCGAGTCGCTGCAAGAGTGTGGCGATAAACTCATCAGCGGCTGACTGTTCCTCGTGCTGCTGATTCTGCGTAAAACCATGGTTTGCGACAGACGTATCGGCGCATGCCAACGACATTATCAGCGAGACCAGCTCACTCTTTTTAAGCCGCTTAAGCTGCTTTACACTGAGTCTGGCGGCTCCATCCTGTGGGTGCGAGATGATAGATGCCTGGGCCTGGCCTTGGGTTTGGGTTTGGGCTTGGCCTGATCCTGGCTCAGATGCTATTACGTTTTCACGCGTCGCCCCTGAGTCTGGCTGTGCTACTGAGTCTGGCTGTGCGACTAAATGTGGCTGTGCTACTGAGTCTGACTCGTGTTCTTGGCCCACCTCAGCAAGATGCCTGACAAGTTCAGTTTTGGTCGTTTGCTGTAATAGCCAGCTCAGCTCAGGCTGACCATAGTGAATAAAACCTGTCTCAAGCAGTGCCTGTATGGCACCTTCGGTATCGTTAATCTCAAGGTAATTGAGTTGTGGGCGACAAAACCATGGGCCTTTGCGCGTTATCAACCTGACTAATAGACATTGAGCGTCACGGCGAAGCAGGTTAAACGTCTGAATAAAGTCACTTTCAACCTTATCGAGTAGATCGCCATAGCGCTGCTCTACCCCAACCAACATCGCCTTGAAATTCTCAAGATAATAGTAGGGCCCTAGCGCATTTACCTGCCCGGTTTGATCACCAGGTTCTGCGCTTTGTTGAGCCTTAATGAGCATGGCTTTTGCCTCGCTTACCACACTGTCCCCCTTATTACTCCTATTACCCAATTTGTTTACTTGAGCCCTTTATTTAGCTGTAGACCTTAGGGATCTGGCGCTATACTTTTGCTCTGTCGGCGTAACAGCCCTGCACTGACTTTCTGCCCCTGACGCCAGGCTTTTTTTCTGCCTTTATCGCGCCCACTAACTATGCTTACCTAAAGAGACAATCGAGTGTGAGCAAAGCTCCTTTGCGGCACTTTTACATTTTATACAGTCATTGATTTAAAAGTCGCTTTACAAAGATGAGGCTGTTAGCGCACTCTTAGCACGATAACAAAAAGTGCCCAGATTGGGCGATAAAATAGCGTAGGAAAACCTAACATGTGGATGCAAGTTGAGATTAGTTTACCAGCCAAACCCCGCGGATTTCATCTGATCACCGAAGAGATCTACCGCGCTGCTCCCCAATTGCAACAGATAAAGATAGGTCTCGCCCATCTCTTGCTGCAACACACCTCGGCCGGACTGACCTTGAACGAGAACGCCGATCCCAGTGTGCGCGAAGATTTCGAACGTTTCTTCAATCGACTAGTGCCTGAAAACGAGCCCTATTACACCCACACCTATGAGGGCTCAGATGACATGCCTGCGCACCTTAAATCATCCATACTGGGCAGTGAACTTACCTTGCCCATCACAAACGGCGAATTTAATCTCGGGACCTGGCAAGGCGTATACCTGTGTGAGGCTCGAAACCGCGCCAGCTCACGCACGCTTATTCTTACCATTCAAGGCGAGTAAAGCAGCTTAATCTGTGATTGGCTGCTCTGTGATAGGTTGCAGCAGGGCCAGCCAATCATCCTTATCCATCTCTGCCGCCGTCAAACTCTCGGTCTGATACATACTTTGGGCCAGTGCATGTTTGCTCTGCTGCAACTGCTGAATTCGCTCTTCCACCGTGTTTTGGCAGATCAACTTGTAGACAAACACAGGCTTTTGCTGACCGATACGATAGGCTCTGTCACTGGCCTGCTCTTCGGCGGCAGGGTTCCACCATGGGTCAACATGGATCACCACATCTGCCTCGGTAAGATTGAGCCCCGCCCCTCCTGCCTTGAGGCTGATCAGAAATACATTAACCTCCCCGCGGCGAAAGCGATCTATGATCTTATCTCTATGTCGGCTACGGCCGGTGAGCATCTCATACCCTATCTGCTGGCGATCCAGCTGCTCGGCAATCAGATCCAACATAGTGGTAAATGATGAAAAGATTAAGATGTTACGCCCATCTTCTATCATGCTGGGTAACTTATTTTCTAACCAGGCCAGCTTAGATGATTCACTTTGGGTTTCGACATCCGCGATTGTATCTGCGCCCTCGACAGCCCCCTTGATTTCATCTTGCTGACCAAGTTTGAGCATCGCCGGATGGCAACAGACTTGACGCAGTTTGAGCAGCGCATTGCTGATCATCAAACGATTCGCCTTGGCGCCGGTTTGCAAAAGCGCCAGTTGCACCTGCTCAGCCACCGTCAGGCGTATGGTCTCATAGAGATCCGACTGACTCTGACTGAGCTCAATCAGGGTATTGATCACCGTCTTTTTCGGCAACTCGGTAGCCACCTGGCTCTTGGTGCGTCTGAGCATAAAGGGCGCCAAACGCTGAGCTAAGCGCTGTCGACTGGTGTCACAGTTATCTTTCTCTATGGGCTGCTTGAACTGGCGCTGAAACTGCGTCGCCGTGCCGAGAAAGCCCGGCATGAGGAAATGAAACAGCGACCACAGCTCGCCCAGATGATTCTCCATCGGCGTGCCGGTCAAACAAAGACGGTGGCGTGTCTGGAGTCGATTAACCAATTTAGTCACCCGACTACGGCTATTCTTAATGGTCTGGGCTTCATCCAGGATCACCTGGTGCCAGTTGTGCTTGGTCAGCCGCTCGGCGTCCTGAGCTAAGATCCCATAGCTGGTGATCAAAATATCCACGTCACTAAGGGCCTGCTCATTTTCATGGCGCAGACGACCGCTCCAGACAAAACTACTGAGTTCGGGGGTAAACTGAGCGATCTCACGCTGCCAGTTACTCAGCAAACTGGTGGGGGCTATCACCAAGACAGGCGCCTTAATCACCCCGGCCTGTTTATCAAGCAAGATGCTGCACAGGGTCTGTAAGGTCTTACCCAGTCCCATATCATCGGCTAAAATCCCGCCAAAGCCCTGCTGCTTGATAAATTGCAGCCAGATCACGCCTTGCTCCTGGTAGGGGCGTAATACGGCATTTAGCCCTGTCGGCGCGACAAAGGTCTGCTGGTCTCTGCCTACGCGCTTGATATATTCACCCAAGGCGAGTGCATGGCGTCTTAATTTGGCTTCCCCCAGCCATTTTAGCGACTGGCTATCCTGGCCATTTGGCGCCATCGCTTCGTCCAATAGTGGCAGACGCCCCAGATGGTGCTTGGCTAATCTAAGCTGCTCGCGCTGATCCAGCGGCTGAAGCGTAAACAACTCATCCAATACCCCAAGAATACGTCGTATCCGATCGGCGGGCAGGGTCAAAATGGCGCCGGATTCCAGCTCTAAGGCCACTTCTTTGGTCATACCGTCACGGCTGAGTTTGCCTTGACGAATAAGGTTCACCAGCAGTGGCAGCAGGTTTACCCGCTTACCTTCGACCTCAACGCCCAGACTCAACTCGAACCAATCTTTATCGCCGCTATTAACCTCTCCATACCAGGCATTGGCCGCCACCTTAACAAACCGCTGCTTGGCGACCAGCTCTATCTGCCATCCGAGCAAAGAGAGATAACGGAGCAAGACCACATGCTCGCTTACCTCGCCAGGGATTAGGCGCAGCCCATCGGATAACATCTGAGTTAGCGCAGGTTCAAACTGGCTGGTGAGCAAGGGAAAGCCATTAAGCAGCAACTGACACTTGGCAAATTGGGCCATAAACCCTTTATGTCCAGCGCCAAGATAGCTCAACGATTCAAAATCATAGGAGGCGCCGCGATGCACCATGCTAAAACGGGCCACATCAATTGGCGCCATCACGACATCGCTCCAGTCATATTCCAGCGACTCTCGAACGATCTCAAGCTTGGGCAGCCAGTCGCCATCGAGATCTACCTGCTGAAGCAGGCTCTGGTTGACCCTGTTATCGGCGCGCTTATCGACAATCCCTGTACCAGAGCAGGTATCTAACCAGCAGCCAGGGCAAAGATTAACCAGGTAGGCTTCATCTAAGTAATCTTCATCATAATGGGTCACCAGTTCCAGTGGCTTGGCGCCCACCTTAGCGTAAAAGCAGCGACCCGTTGCAAGCAGCAAGCTATAGAAATCAGCGCCGAGGGCGAGCTTTTCGCTATGACCTTCACGTGGCAGCGGGATCACCATAGCGTCCTGAGCACGGCTCAACTGTTCTGTAGAGAGCTCTTGGCGCAGCAGATGGAACAACTTGAGATCGGACTGACTGACATACTTGGGCACGGGCTGACTCTGTAACAGGTCAAAGCCTAGCGGCCCTTTAAGATGATAGCGGCCATTCTTATTGAGATACCCTTTCTCGACCCTGAGCAGAAAGCCCTCTTCTATGGGCTCGAGCAGATAAAGAATACGGTGGCGCGCCATAGCGGGGAAAGGATCGAACTTCTGGTTTTGATCGCTACGAAACAGACGGATGGCGGTGTCGGAACGTCTTGAACGCTCACGTTTATCTAATTGGCTTCGCGCTGCTTGCTCGATAATCAAGGCGGCTTGATGGGCACAGTTTGCCTTGCCACAACTGCAGCTTGCCTTAAATTGCCCGCAAGCATTCAGGTTAACGCGGCAATCGATAGGCGTATCACCGGCAAATTTACCACTTAATTGATGGGCAGTTAGCTGGCACTCAAGCAACCGCCCTGCAAGCAGGAGTTGGAGCGCCGCAAATCTTTCCTGATGAGAGAACTCTTGTACAGCCGTTTGCAATAACATCATCCGAGAAAAAGCAATTAGACCTGATTAAACGATCGAAAGGATCCATCATATCACTTTTAATTGGGGATGGTGTAGCGGCCTTAAGCTAAGTGTCGGCTTAGTACTCAAAATTGTGAGCCTAATGCCGACTTAGACTAGCCCCAAGCCTAGGCTTGATTACGTTTCATACGCGCCAGGTAGAAACCATCGAACCCTGTCTCGGCAACACTGACGGTTTCGTCATCAATAAAGCTGAAATTAGGATTCGCGCTGAGGAAGGCATCGACCTGCTGGCGGTTTTCCTCAGGCATGATAGAACAGGTCGCATAGATCAAGATGCCATCGACCTTAACCATACGGCTATAGCTCTGTAAGATCTCTTTTTGCAGTGCAACCAGCACAGGCAAGCGCTCTGGGGTATCGCGCCATTTCGCATCAGGGTTGCGCTTAAGCACCCCAAGACCCGAACAGGGGACATCCAGCAACACTCTGTCGGCGCTCAGCTTCAAACGTTTAATCGTCTTACTGCTGGCGATAATGCGTGTCTCAACGTTATGAGCAGCGGCGCGGCGCGCACGTTGCTTTAAATTGTCTAATTTCCACTGCTCCACATCCATGGCCAGCAAGCGCCCCTTGCCCTGCATCTGGGCAGCAATGGCCAGCGTCTTACCACCGGCGCCAGCGCAGGCATCGATCACCCGCATGCCGGGCTCGGCTGCAACCGCCGCCGCCACATGCTGAGAGCCTGCATCTTGCTGTTCAAATAGCCCCTGCTTAAAGCTCTCGGTACGAAACAACGCCGCATCTGAGATGACTTCCAGCGCGCTCGGGACTCCTGGCACTTTGCGGGCCTCAACGCCTTCCTTAGCGAGTTGCGATAACAGGTCGGCTGCCGTGGTCTTTAAGGCATTTACCCTTAGGTAGCGTTTCGGCGCCAGGGCCAATGCGGCACGCTCTTTCGGCCAGGCATCACCTAACTGGGCAGCTCCCAACTTATCCAGCCACTCGGGACAACCATCAAACAGCGCCGGATCTTCCTTAGCACTGGCAAGACGCTTGGCAAAATCTTCTTCATCGATAGCTAAGGTGTATTGCAACTTAGGGATCGGCAACTCGTAAAACATGTGCCAGGCGTTTAACAGACGTGAGCCCATACGCTCTATATCTTCGGTGCTGATATCGGCTAGATAGCAATAGAGATTGAGACGGCGCAAAATATCGCCGGTGACACTCGTGATTCTGGCTTGCTCAGACGGCGCCAGTTTCAGCCCGGAAAAGTGGTGCGAATAGGCGCGATCCAGGGGTTTCCCCTGCTCGAGTACCATAGCAAGCACATTGATAACTAATTCGGTTGAACTTGGAGACAGCGACGCATTAATCATGATAAAGCCTAGATAGTAAAAATCGCACGGATCATAGGAGTTAAACCCCTGTGACGCAAGCGATACCCAAAGATATGCCAATAAAAAAGGCAAGCATTGCTGCTTGCCTCCTATTCTTAGGGCTTGCTGTTAGAGCTTAGAGCCCTTCAAGCCATAAAACAGAATGAAGAGATAACAGATGATCGGCAGGAAGAAAGCCTGTTGGATCCCGATATTATCGGCTAATACGCCTTGTATGAGCGGTAAGATAGCACCGCCAACAATGGCCAGACACAAGACACCTGAACCCTGCGAGGTGTGCGGACCAAGATCTCTCAGTGCCAGACTGAAGATAGTTGGGAACATGATAGAGTTAAACAAGCCAACACCTAAGATAGCCCACATGGCGACCGCACCAGAACTGGTCATCGCCAGCGCCACCAGTAATGCAGCCATCATGGCATTGAAACCGAGCACAGTACCGGCAGGTACTTTCTGCATTACGGCACTACCGATAAAGCGTCCCACCATGGCGCCGCCCCAGTAGTAAGTGATATAGCCCGCGGCGCTCGCCTCGGTCAATCCGGCAATGTCATCCTGGGCCAAGAAGTTGACCAGGAAGCTACCAATCGCCACCTCAGCGCCCACATAGACGAAAATACCCACAGCGCCAAGCACCAGGTGAATCGACTGCAGCGCACTGGTTTTGCCATTGTGTACCACCTCACCCTGCTCGCTGCTTTGGCAGTGCTCTTTGATCTGTGGCAGATCCAACTTAGCAAAGATCAGGGCAAGCAGACCAAGGGCGCTAGCTAGGATTAAGTAAGGCAGTTTAACCACCTCGGCTTCAGCCTGAGCCTGGCTCAGTGTCTCGGTCGCTTCCACGGCCACAGAGAGGATCAATACCGCGCCAAAATATGGCGCCACGGTAGTCCCCAGAGCATTAAACGCCTGGGTGAGGTTCAAACGACTAGAAGCCGTTTCAACACTGCCTAGTGCGTTCACATAAGGGTTGGCTGCCACCTGCAAGATAGTGATCCCAGAGGCCAGTACAAACAAGGCGCCTAAAAACAGACCGTAGGTGGCCAGCGCCGCTGCCGGATAGAAAAGCGCACAACCTAAGGCGGCGATCAGCAGCCCGGTTACTATCCCCTTTTGATAACCGAGCGCCTTTACCAGCTTACCAGCCGGCATAGACACCAGAAAGTAAGCACCGAAGAAGCAAAACTGGATTAACATCGCTTCGGCATAGCTAAGGGAAAACGCCGCCTTGAGATGTGGAATCAAGATATCGTTCAGACAGGTGATAAACCCCCACATGAAGAACAGTGAAGTGAGTGACACTAGAGCAAAACGATAATTTTCGTTTTGTCCGCCAACCCCGGTAGCCGTGCTAGTTTGCTGCATTATTGCCATCTTTAGGTTCTCAGTTATTTTTGTTGTTAAAATTTTCAATCAAAGTTTACTGCATCCAGCGCCTACTGCTTCCACCCATAGAAGCAACCAAAGGCCTCGAAATGAATTTGCGGCGCTTGCCACTCGGCATTCGGCAGCCCATGTCCATCAAGCGGTGTCAGTTCACAGGCTTCGGATAGCCTATAGGCTTGTGGCTGATTGCTTAAGTTAAAGGCAACCAAGAGCGTCTTGTCGTCTAAGGTGCGCTCAAATAGCAAAATTTCATCGGTTGCATCGATAAATTTGATATCACCCGTGACCAATATCGGATGCAGTTTACGCCAGGCCAACATATGACGGTAGTGATTTAAAATCGATGTAGGCTCGGCATCCTGAAGATCCACCGCCAAGGCTTTATGACTTTGGGGAACGGGCAACCAAGGCGTATTAGGGCTAAAGCCGGCATGAGCGGCGTCATGTTGCCACGGCATAGGAGTACGACAACCATCACGTCCCTTAAACATAGGCCAGAAGGTGATACCAAACGGATCTTGCAGCTGCTCATAGGCAATTTCTACTTCGTCTAACCCCAGCTCTTCCCCTTGATAGCTGCAGACACTGCCGCGTAGTGAACAGAGCAAACCATTAAGCATCTTGGCCATATCACCATTAAAGGCTTCTCGCCCCCAACGGGTGGCAACCCGCTGAACATCGTGATTACCAATGGCCCAACAAGGCCAGCCATCACCTATGCTTTGTTCCAGTTCCTCTACCGTCTGGCGGATATAGCCAGGACTAAAGTCATCGGTGAGCAGCTCAAAGCTATAGGCCATATGCAGCCGCTCTTCGCCCTGAGTATACTCAGCCATGGTCGAAAGCGAGTCTTCAGACGAAACCTCGCCTAATGTAACCACACCAGGATATTGATCAATCAGTGCCCGCAGCTCCTCGATAAAGCCAACGGTCTGCGGACGCGTATTATTGTAGTAGTGATACTGATAGGCATAAGGGTTATCTTCACTAAAGCCCCTGCCCTGACGCTTGTCCGCTGGCTTAGCTGGATTGTCTCTAAGCTGCTCATCGTGGTAACAGAAGGTGATCGCATCCAAGCGGAAGCCGTCGACGCCCTTGTCTAGCCAGAACTTAACATTGTCCAGCACGGCCTGACGGACTTCAGGATTATGGAAGTTAAGATCTGGCTGACTGGCTAGGAAGTTATGCAGATAGTATTGCTGACGACGTGGCTCCCACTCCCAGGCGCAGCCACCGAAAATAGCCAACCAGTTATTGGGCGCTGTGCCATCTTCTTTAGGATCGACCCAGACATACCAGTCCTGTTTTGCATTATCGCGACTTTCGCGACTCTCGCTAAACCAAGCGTGTTGATCTGAGGTGTGGCTTAACACCTGGTCGATAATCACCTTAATACCCAGGCGATGCGCCTTGTCGATCAACTCATCGAAGTCATTCATGGTGCCAAACAGTGGGTCGATGGCACGGTAGTCACTGATGTCGTAGCCAAAATCTTTCATCGGCGACTTAAAGAAAGGTGAGATCCAGATGGCATCGACATTCAAACTGGCAATGTAGTCCAGCTTACTGATGATACCCTGAAGATCGCCAACGCCATCGCCGTTAGAGTCCATTAAGCTGCGAGGATAGATCTGATAGATGACGGCGCCGCGCCACCAGGAGAGTTGGTTCATTATCGCCCCTATGTCATCAACGACTATATTAAAGACTGTAAAGCCTCTGGGTTGCATACCTGTTACCCAATCGTTGTCGACGAACAATTGTTATTAGAATGAAACGAGCATACGTCATCCATGAAATCGGGTTCAACATCTCTGCATACGTATGCAAAACCCACAGGTACAAAGCACCTTCTTAAGCGACAATATGTATTCCATAAAAAACAATTAGATAGTAAGATTTTTGAAGGCGATTTTGTGACCCTGAGCAGGCCAATCAATCCCCTTTATGAGGCCTGAGTCACTTTTGAATACGTATGCATAATATTGTTACAGCAACAAGTGCAAGAGTAGTATCGGGTCTGCTACATAACAACTTAGAAACAAGTACAATAACAAGCACTCTCATTCACCTATATAGTTGTGAACAAGGGAACCCCCCTTTATTCACACACAAGAAGTAATACAGCATGAATAGAGTGAAAAAAGGGGAAGATGGATGTTTCAATTTAAACCTAACCTGCTCACGTTAGCCCTGCTTTCGGCTGGCGTTTGTACCCAAGTCTATGCAGCTGACAATGAGGTGGCTAACACTGAATCAACTGCAACGGCTCAAGAAGAATCGATTGAAGTCATTGAAGTACGCGGTTTTCGTACCAGTGTGATTAAATCGCTTAATAACAAACGCTTTGCTGACACGGTATCAGAAACTATTTCTGCTGACGATTTAGGCGCCCTGCCAGATCAGTCAATTGCCGATGCACTTACTCGTTTGCCAGGTGTTACTGCCGTACGTACCGGTGGCCAGGCAAGTGGTCTTAATATTCGTGGTTTAGACGGTGACTTTGTTTCAGCAACCTTAAACGGTCGCGAGCAAGTGACCACAGGTGGTAAGCGAGCGATTGAATTCGATCAATATCCATCTGAGCTGATTAACCAGGCGCAAGTCTATAAATCACCAAAAGCATCTCTAATCGAAGGTGGTGTGGCCGGTACGGTAGAACTCAAAACAGCCGATCCCCTACAAGCACCAAAAGAGCACAACTTCACCGTTAATGCCCGTGGTAGCTTTAACGACCGTGCTGGTGAAGTGTCTGACGCTGAGGAGTATGGTAATCGCCTAAGCTTCTCTTACCAAGGTAAGTTCCTTGAAGAAACGCTAGGTGTTGCAGTTGGTTATGCCCACCTTTATCAACCTTACGTATCAAGTCAGTTCATTGGTCTTCGTTTTAACGATGACAGACGTGATGTGAACGGCGATGGCAATCTAGAGTCCATCAGTGAAGGCTTCGAGATGCAACAGAAAGGCGGCACCGATACTCGTGACGGTTATATGGGTGCCATCCACTGGCAACCAAATGATAACTGGAGCATCAAAGGCGACATTTTCCATTCTAAGTTCGATTCAGAAAACTTTGCCCGTGGTTTCCGAGTTAAATCACTGAAAAATGGTCAAATCAGTGATGCTATCGTAGAAGATGGCTCAATGGTTGGCGGCACAGTTTCAACCGACGGCACAGATAACTTTGCCGTATTTGTGGTAAACGACAACGATTCTAAATTTTCTGAGCTGACCTCTGGCGCTGTCAACATTGAATGGAATAACGGTGAAAACCTGACTATCGCGGCCGACATTAGCTACTCTTCTGCCGACGGTGAATTTGTTAACGGCGGTACCCGAGCGGTTATCTATGACGATATTGGCAATCAGGTTAGATCGGCAGAGTCTGTTACTTACAAACTTAATGGATTAAACCCAGCGGATATCGCTTTCGCAAAAGACTACACTGATACCTCAACATTAGGTCTTAGAGAAGTGGGTATGTGGCCATATGATCAGCAAAACGATCTGATTGCCTACAAACTTGACCTGAACTACCAACTGGACAACAGCGTCTTCTCTTCTATTGATGTAGGCGTGAGATATTCACAGCGTGAGTTTAATGCCCAGCGTTCTCAAGCGGGTTACGGCTTTGAGTTTGGTACCAACCCAGAGAATCAACCTGTAATAGCGCTTACCGATGATATGACACGTGTCGTTAATTTCGGCGGTGAATTATCAGGATACCCAAGTTTCCTAGCTATCGATTTCGATAAGGCAGTGGATCTGGTTAACGCACAATTGGCCGCAACCGGACAAGATCCTTTTGCACCGACAGCTAATTGGGCAAACAACTGGACCATGATCCAGAGCGGTTCGGTCAATGAAGATGTACTGGCTGGATACGTACAAGCTAACCTTGATTTTGCCATCGGCGATCTGCCTGTGACCGGTAATATTGGCCTGCGTGTTGTTAACACTGACCAATCAAGCACTGGTTTGCAGCAAGTTGGCTTTGGTTTAGGTGAAGAGATTGTCGATGAGAAAGGTGTGGTCAGCACAGACTATATCCGCAACGAAGTGGGTAAGTCTTATACCGACTACCTACCTTCAATCAACTTAAACTTCCACCTGACACAGAACGATCAAATCCGTTTCGCCGCCGCATCGGTTATGGCTCGTCCACCTATCGACAAGCTAAAATCAGGTATGGGTTCTTGGTATGACGATGCGTCGACTCCTGGCTATAAGAAGTACAATGCTTGGGGTAACACCAGTCCGCTACTGGATCCTTTCTACGCCGATCAATATGACCTGTCGTATGAGCACTATTTTGAAGAGTCTGAAGGTGCGATTGTTTTAGCCGTGTTCTACAAAGATATTAAATCTTTCATCAACAACTTTACCATTCAGCCTTTTGACTTCGAAGAAGCGGGCTTTATCGTGCCAGACACTATTGTCGATAACGGCGTAGAGTTCCCTGTTGTTAAAGATGAAGGTCAGTATCAAACGGCAATCAACAATGATAACGGCGGTTACATTCGCGGTGTGGAGCTTGCATATACTCAAGTGTTTGATTTCTTACCCGGAGCTTTGAATGGCTTAGGCTTTACAGGCAGTTACTCATACTCAGACAGTGAAGTTGAGTTCGAAACTGATTTAAGCGGTCAATCGTTATCAATACCACTGCCAGGCTTATCAGAGCATGTGTTGAATACCACCTTGTTCTACACCTTAGATGGTTTCGATACTCGCTTAAGCATGCGCTATCGTAGTGAATATGTGTCTGAGCAGGTTGCGGTTGAATCTCAACTGGCCTTCTTCGATGCTGAAACAGTCTTCGATTATCAGGCGTCATACGCGATGGACAACGGCCTTAAGTTCCTGTTCCAGGTTAACAACCTAACGGATGAAGCCAACAAGACTTACTTTGGTCAAACCCATCAAACAGGTACGATTCAAAGCTTTGGTCGCCAGTACTTCCTAGGATTTAGCTACACTATGTGATCTTAGGTCATTGCTGATAAACACCTGCTTTAGTCAAATAAAGCAGGTGTTTCTATATCTGCCCTATAAAAAACCAGCAAGGTCAGATTAAGCTTAAACGCTACCTGATTTAAGCCCTAATGTAATTTCAAACGCTAATCTACTTTTAAGCGCGAAACCAATAAGCGCGAAAGGACAGCCCATGAGACGTCTTCATAGCAAGTTTACCAGCACACTCATTGCTACATCACTCATACTGTTAACACCAGTCACGCATCACACTTTGGCAGCTCCCCTTCCCTTAAACCATGATACAGCACTTCGTATCGAGCCCCTTAACTGGTGGGCAGACATGCACCATAGCCAGCTGCAGCTGATGGTTTATGGCAAAAATATCGCCAAGGCCAAGGTAAGCATCACCGCCGATGGCGTGGCCCTTAAAGGCGTTGAAACCACAGAGAACCCCAACTACCTGTTTATCAACCTGGACACCCAGGGCGCGAAGGCCCAGACCTTTCAGCTGATATTTGACCAAGACGGCGAGGCGCAAATTAGCGTGGCTTATGATCTCCTTAAGCGCGATAAAGGCAGTGCAGAGCGCCTCGGCTTTAGCAACAAAGATGTTATCTATCTCATCACCCCAGATCGCTTCGCCAACGGCGATCCCGGCAACGACAATCATCCTGATATGATAGAGCGCGCCGATCGCAGTAACCCAGGTGGTCGTCATGGCGGTGACATTCAGGGGATCATCAACAGCTTGGACTATCTGGCCGATCTCGGCGTCACGCAGCAGTGGATCAACCCGCTGACGGAGAATAACCAGGCCGAATACTCCTATCATGGCTATTCAGTGACAGACCATTACCGTATCGACCCAAGATTTGGCAGCAATCAAGACTATCGTCAGCTAGCCCTGAAGGCACAAGAGAAAGGCATTGGCATCATCGCCGATGTGGTGGTTAACCATATCGGTTCTAACCACTGGTGGATGCAAGATCTGCCGACCAACGACTGGGTCAACCGGCCTTCATCTCCATTAGCGAAAAGCAAGGACAATGCGAAGGCGCTTACCTTTACCAGCCACAGACGCACAACCTTACAAGACCCCTATTCTGTAGACAAGGACACACAGGAGTTCACTGATGGCTGGTTTGTCGAGTCGATGCCTGACCTTAATCAGCGCCAACCACTTCTGGCTAATTATCTGATCCAAAACAGCATCTGGTGGGTAGAGCATGGTCACCTAAGCGGTATCCGCGAAGACACCTACTCCTACGCCGACAAGGCGTTTCTGGTAGATTGGACCCAGGCCATCATGGCCGAATATCCACACTTTAACATTGTCGGCGAAGAGTGGACGGGTAACCCGATCACCATCTCTTACTGGCAAAAAGGCAAGAACAATAAAGATGGCTATCGCTCGGCGCTGCCCAGCCTGATGGACTTTCCACTATATGAAACCCTGCTTAAAGCGCTTAGCGAAGAGGAAGGCTGGAGCGAAGGCCTGATACACCTATACGAATTTCTGGCCAACGATGTGGTCTATGCGGACCCAACCCAACTGGTACTGTTCGAGGGTAACCATGACACCAACCGCCTCTACAGCCTGCTAGGCGACAATCTGGCCCTCACTAAGATGGCCCTGGCCTATGTGCTGACCAGTAACCGTATTCCACAGATATTTTATGGCTCAGAAATTTTGATGCAAAGTCCCACTAAGGATCGTAATGACGGCATCACACGCTCTGATTTCCCTGGCGGGTGGCAAGATGATGCTGTCTCTGTTTTTGATAACAAAGGACTAAGTGATGACCAAGCCTCTATGCTGAGCTTTACCCGAAGCTTACTAAATTACCGCAAACAGGCAGACTTTATTCACAATGGCGGGCTGCGTCACTATGTGCCCCAAGATGGCGTGTATGTGCAGATGCGCTGCGCCAAACAAGATTGCAGTGACAAGGCGCGCCTCATGGTGGTGTACAACAAAAACGATAAACCAGTAACGCTTCCCCTCGTCCGCTACCGCGATCTGCTCGCAAGCGCTGGCAGTGCCCGCAATGTGATCAGTGGCGAGACCGTCGCACTTGGGAAAACACTAACACTTAACGGCCAAGGGGTTACCCTGCTTGCCATAGAGGAAACCAATTGATGCCCACACATGCATTAGTTAAACGCTGCAAGCAGCCCTATCAACTGCTACTGAGTAGCGCTGCACTGCTGTTATCGGCGCAGGTGGCGGCGCTGCCATCGGCGTTGCAGCCTGAACTTGGCGCTCAGCACGCCGTTGTGCCTCAAACAACTGCTGGGCCACAGCAAGCTTTTGTTAGGAGTGAAAAGCCTGTGATCTATCAGGTCTTCACCCGTTTGTTTGGTAACACTCAAACCGCCAATATTCCATGGGGCACCAAAGCGCAAAATGGTGTCGGTAAATTCAGTGACTTTACCCCGGCGGCACTTGATAGCATAAAGTCATTAGGAGCAAGCCACATCTGGTATACAGGGATCCCACACCATGCCTTGGTGGGTGATTATACCCAATACGGCATAGACAATGATGATCCCGATGTGGTCAAGGGGCGTGCAGGCTCTCCCTACGCGGTAAAAGACTACTATAATGTCAACCCGGATCTGGCAGACGATCCCGCCAAGCGTCTGCAGGAGTTCGAAGCCCTTATTGCACGAACTCATGAGGCGGGCATGCAAGTGATCATAGACATAGTGCCCAACCATGTGGCGCGTCATTATAAATCGCTATCGGCGCCAAAAGGCGTCAGAGACTTCGGCGCAGATGACAATACCCAAGTCAGTTATGCGAAGCACAACGACTTTTACTATGTGGTCGACACTCCCTTCAAGGTGCCCTTGCTTTCAGATGAGATAAAGCCCCTTGGCGGCGAGTCCCATCCCCAGGCTGATGGTAAGTTTGATGAGTTTCCCGCCAAATGGACAGGTAACGGCGCCCGCGCCGCCCAGCCAGATGCCAACGACTGGTATGAGACAGTAAAGATCAACTATGGCATCACGCCAGACGGCCGCATCGACTACCCGCAGCTGCCCTCAGGCTATGAGACGAAGTCTGTTGCTGAGCACTACGCCTTCTGGCAACAGGTGCCTGACAGCGAGATCCCAGGCGCCTGGCATAAGTTTAACCAGATAGCCCAATACTGGCTCGACAAAGGCGTAGACGGCTTTCGTTTCGATATGGCCGAGATGGTACCCGTAGCCTTCTGGAGCTATCTGAATAGCCATATCAAGCACACCAATCCCGATGCCCTACTTCTGGCCGAGGTCTACACCCCGAGTCGTTATCGCGACTATATTCACCTTGGCAAGATGGACTATCTCTACGACAAAGTTGGGCTCTATGACAGCCTCAAGGCGATCATTCAGGGTAAGGCGGACACCCAGGCGATCGAGCGCGATCGTAAAAGTGTTGCGGACATCGCCGAGCATATGCTGCACTTTTTGGAGAACCACGATGAGCAGCGTATCGCCAGCCCGGAGTTTGCTGGCGATCCCACCAAGGCACTCCCAGCCATGGTGGTATCCACTACCCTGAGCCGGGCACCTACTCTGATCTATTTTGGCCAGGAAGTCGGCGAAGATGGCAGTGAAGATGCAGGCTTTGGCAAGCCAAGTCGCACCAGTATCTTCGATTATATTGGTGTGCCCGCCCACCAGCGCTTTATGAACATGGGTAAATTTGACGGCGGTCAGTCATCAGAAGAAGAGTTGAGCCTGCGAGCTTACTACGCCAAGCTACTAAACCTTAGCCACAGCCTCAGCGCCCTAAGCGGTGAGTATGGCGATCTGCACAAGGCCAATCTCGCGCAAGAGAAGGGTTATGACACAGATCTATTTGCCTTCAGTCGCTTCGACGAGACGCAAAAGCTGATCATCGTCAGCAACTTCTCATCCACTGAGACAAAAAGCCTGACACTAGCACTACCTGAAACCTTGGTTAACCAATGGCAACTCAATCCCGGCACTTACCCGCTTAAAGAGATGCTAAGTGATAAGAAGCCAACAACACCGCTGACACTATCGGCAAAGGGAGCCCAAGTCACACTGACCCTAGCCCCACTGGAATCTAAGGTGCTCCTTGTCGGAGATAAATAACCGCGTAGGCTGGTAATTGCAAAATATCAAAGCGAGTAGTCATTAAGTACAACCCCCGCATACTCAAACTGCTCGCTTTTTTGCGCTTGTTGCTTGATGTGGAGATGCGCCTCCAAGCAGAACTTGTGTTTTAATTGGATTGCTATGTTTCGTCGCTCGGGCAACTATTGTCATCAAAAGAATATTGATAGAGACCATGTTCACTCTCTAAAACGACATTATTTTTGTCCACTATGCGCATTGCTAAGTTGCTTTCAGTTAAAGCCGACAGTAAGCCTTTGCAGTCACCTATATCTTTGGGTTGCGGAAGACTCTGTAAGCGCGCTAAAGCCTGCATAAAGTTACTAGACCCATTTTGCTTATTTAATCTCATCGTCAGTTTTGGCCCTGGCGGCATTTCGGACCGCTCTATTCTAGTACCCGTTATTGTGATCTTTTGAGAAGATTGATCGTCAACTTGTGGTTTTGAAGCACACCCAGACGCAAGAATGACAAGTAAAAACATAGTCAAGACTGTCATTTAAATTCCTTTTTTTGACGTCTCACACTAACTAGTAAGCTTTGTTACACCCTACGATATACACTGCAAAAGGTAGAACAGCCTTGATGAACCCTAACTCAGTGGCTTGTTAAGTGGCATTTTTATTCTGCTCCACTCTCTTTCTAATCTCAGGAAGTTGGTACTGTAGAATACCAAAAGTTATAACCACTGGAATTACAGCAACCCATAATAAACCCTCAATGAACCATAATGACGTAAACAATAATTGAAGGGCTACATATAACAGTAACTTTAACCAATTGGGAGCAATAAGCATTTGTCCCATAATCATAATCGGCAAGGCAAAAATTAAAGTACCCAAAGTGATTGAAGCAGCATGATGGCCAAGCGAATCACCACCTATGAACCACTGATATAAATCGTAGCTAAAAATGACAAATATGGGGATTAGGGATAAAGCTACCAGAAAAACACTATGCCTTTCTTTAGCAACCAATCTTAAATGTTCATCATTTTTTTGTTGAAGTGTCTTCATGCTATCCATGTCATATAGTGCTTAACATATTGATACCTTAAAAGTGCTTTATCAACGCATAAATTTTTCACCACAATGTTTGTGGGAAGTAATAAACATCTAAACTACGTTTGCTTGCATGGACTTAAATCTTTACCTTTAACTAATAATGATTTCACCATCAAATGTATTACTAAGACTTCAAATAAAACCCAATCACAAACTAATGCGTTTCTAATACTGACAGGAAAATAGTCAATTCAATGCCAACAACTTAGCATTGATTTTTATGTGATAACAACTGCTAAGTGCTCATAGAAAGCGAGACTTTACATAAAAGCGCCAAAGTTACTGCTCTTCGTTGTTTCCAGCAATTAAGTATGCGGCCAAATCGAAGAGACATTTAGATACCAGTGTAGATACGCCGGTGACCTTCGGTTTCAGGGATGAAACCGCAGAGCGGCCATGGATGGCGCACAGCGTGTCACAGGTGTATCTGCACATTCCCCCGCCGGGCAGGCGATAAATCACAGTGAAGGTTTGACCTTCAATTCCCTTTCCAACATCCATGTAAGTCAGACGAACTAAGTGTTAGAGGCGTATCAGCAGATTCCCCCGCCGGGCAGGCGATAAATCACAGGGAAGGTTTGACCTTCAATTCCCTTTCCAACATCCATGTAAGTCAGACGAACTAAGTGTTAGAGGCGTATCAGCACATCCCCCCACCGGGCAGGCGATAAATCACAGTGAAGGTTTGACCTTCAATACCCCCTAAAACATCTACGCAGCGCAGATAACAAAACCACCTGCCACAAAAAAGCCCTCGACTAGAGGGCTTTCTATTTTAACCTTACTCCTTCGGAGGCCTGCTATCCGTCCAAGGATTAAAGGCTGGCTTTTGTTCAACCTTACGCTCCGAATTTTGATCTTTCCCACCGTCATCAGGCGCTGCTGATTTAGCTTTAGCAGGCCTAATGCTCTTGTCTGTAAAATTACCTTTATAGGATGATGCCTTAGCTTGAGGCTTAGACTGTCCGCTAGGCTTAACCTCGCTGCGCTTATCCTCTCTTGCCTTATCTTGGACCTTCTCACCCCGGCTGGTTGATGCATCAGGCCCCTTTTCACCTTGCTGCTCACGCCTGGCCTTAGGCACATAATTGAGAATTGAGATTGGTACAGGCTTTCTTGGCGCAAAGCCCTCAATTTCACGGCGCTCGAGTAGATGATCGAGACGACTCTCAATCATGCAGAGGTTCTTAAAGTCATCTTTTGATACCAGGGAGATCGCCTCCCCCTTGGCACCAGCGCGGCCGGTACGTCCGATACGATGCACATATTCGTCCGCAGGAAACGGCAGGTCATAGTTAATCACCAGTGGCAGGTTATCGATATCGATACCGCGCGCCGAGATCCCGGTCGAGATAAGATAGGCGATCTTACCGGCCTTAAAATCAGCCAGGATCTGCTCACGTACCGCCTGAGTGCGGCCGCTGTGAATACACTCCGCCTGAATCCCCCGCTTCTCTAGCTGACTCACCAGCTTGGCGGCGCCATGTTTGGTCTCGATAAAGATCAGTGCCTGAGGCCAGGCATTCTCTTTGATCAGCTGGCTAAGCAGCGCCGACTTCTTATCCTTGTCGACTGTGGTGATCCACTGCTCAATATCAGGTTGACTCTCTTCATTTCTAGTCACCGACAGGTGGATCGCCTTAGGTACCGCCTGTTTTGCTAGTTCTCGGACCGGACGTGACAAGGTGGCAGAAAACAGCAGGTTTTGTCTCTCTTCGGGCAGGGTATCGATGATCTTAGTAATATCTTCAATAAAGCCCATATCCAACATGCGGTCGGCTTCATCGAGCACCAAGAACTCAACTTCATCGAAGCGAATCGCTCTTTGGGTATAGAGATCCCGCAGACGTCCGGGCGTCGCCACCACGATATCGACCCCTTCTATCAACTGCTGTTTTTGCGCCGCGGCATCGACGCCACCATAGATGGCCATAGAGACCAAACCAGAACCTTTACCATACTCGCTAATTCGGCCATTTACCTGACTCACTAGTTCGCGAGTCGGCGCTAAAATGATGGCTCGGGCGCGCTTCTTACGCTGAGTCTCACCTTGCATAAGCTTGGACAACATGGGCAACACAAAACTGGCCGTCTTACCACTGCCGGTCTGCGCCGCCGCGATCAGGTTTTTCCCCTTGAGCGCCAACGGAATCGCTTCCTGCTGAATAGGTGTAGCTTGCTGATACCCAAGTTCGGCTAGATTGGATAACAAGGTGGCCGGCAGGCCAAGGTTGGCAAAGGTCATGTGTACTCTCTAATGGTGGCTAAGAAGGGCTAAATGCAGACGCCGAGCCAGGCGACAGGCAATTTAGGCGCGCTAGTATAACAGAGCTAACTACTAAGACTAGCACGACATAACTCAAATAAGACTTAATGGTTTGCCAGACAAAGACTTTCCCGCCGCTATGCTAGCAGCCTGGTCATTAGCCTGTCGCCTATGCTGTTTACGAGTCTAGGCTTTCTCCTGACTCAGCTAGGCTAAAAAGCCTCTCCGACCGATAAATAAAGCGCATCATTGCTATTGGATGAACGCGCATAATCTAAACGTAAGTTAATTCGCTCGGCCGGTTGCAGCATAAAACGCAAACCAATACCGTATGACGGAATAACATCATTGGATTTATCCACGTGATTTACATCATCCAACTTACCTGCGCCAACAAAACCGACCAATCCCCAACGTTTATGAAAACGCCAACGGGCTTCTGCCTCAGTTTCTACCGAGCCTAACGCCATGTATTCAGTTGAAGAAAAACCACGCAGACCTAAGCGACAGGCGGCCCATAAGGGTACATCGCCCTCTTTTAGACACCCTTTTAATTTATAGGCAACCGTGACAGATTCATTAACCGGGAAGTAACCATCAAACTCTAAAGAATAAGATTCAAAGTCAGTATCACTACCAATGGCGTCATTAAACACTGTGCCATTAAGCTTGAAATAGTAGCCATCGTAGGGGTTTGTCGGCACATCACGGGTGTCATAAATGATCCCTGCCCCCAGCCCAGCAGAGACGATTTCGTTGCGTAAATCAAAATGGATCGAACTGATGTCTACATTAAAATCTTGTTCAAAATCAATGAAAATGCCATTAACACCGACAAACCAGTTGCCACTAATACGTCGCTCTAATTCTAACAATGCGCCGTAACCGGTAATGTCCCAATCGACATCAAGGGGTACGCCGAGTAACTCGCTTGATACCAGTGGCAACTTAAGGTCGGCATAGGCGACTCCGCCTTTTAAATGCCAGTTATTATTATCCCAATAACTGGCGTGGCCAACTGCGGCGCCCCAACTTTTATTGCTAGAGTAAAAACCCGCTACCCCGGTAACTGATGGCGGTTGAACTGATTTTTGCTCAGCGGTTTGGGGATAAAAATAACCAACCACACCACCTAAACCTGAATCAATGGTGGGATTTGAAAACGGAATTGGCGCGGCAACAAAATTGCCTTTGTTGACAGTTAAAGGGGCTTGGTTTTCCTTTAAATTAGGCACTAATGAACTCGGCTCATTGGCAGCACCAGGTTTTTCTCCACTATCACTGACCATGTCATCATTTGCTGCAAACGCTGGCGCCAACACCATTCCCAACAATCCCAAAATAATAGGATTCAACCTGATAGTTCCCATATATATTCCCTTGAGTCATTCGCCATCATTTAGCGGGTAAGTTCAGCATAGCACTACCTACACCATAGTCAGCTTTAATTGCCTAAAAATTACCCCCTCTATTATACTGAAAGATATTACAAATTTATTAGTTACGCCCATTTCCGTCACGGTGTTGCAGTAGTAGTCAGCCGCAAGGTAAACCTTTAATAGCAAGATTGCGGTTTGTAGTTAGGCGACTAAACCACTAGTCATAAAGACTCAGCTCCCCTTTCAAGCATGCCACCTGTCACATTTTCGTAGGAAAGATCAAGTTTAGCGAAAGGTTAATTAGCTCTTTTCTAGCTGATAAGGTAATAATGTAGTAGGAACTCGGCATTTAGCCCCACTTCTGGCATGGCAAAGGATTGACTATGACTGGGCACTTTTTCTCACTTTCACAGCACAATGATCTCAACGATACCCTTCCCCTATGGCGCGAGTTGATCTTTAAACGCCTATTTGGACTCTTGGCCATCTTATGCGTGCCGGTATACCTCAGCAGCATCTACCTCTGTATCCAGATGGGGCTGCTAAGCATGGCGGCGTTTGACACCCTGGCTTACCTGTTACTCCTCTACATACTGCTCGCTAAGGGGTTAAGTGAGCAAAGCCGCTACTGCATCGGCTGTATCATGTTCTTTATCATAGGGGTTGCCTTTCTGATCACCATTGGCCCAACGGGTGCGGGCTTTTTCTGGTTGTTCATATTTGCCCCGCTCACCAGCATACTGATCGGCAAGCGCGCCAGTCTTTATGCTCAGTTGCTTAACGCCGCGGCGCTATTGGCAATCGGCTTAGCCTTTCAACAGCAATGGTTTAGCTGGCCTCTGACCCAAGGTTACAATACTGGCATCTGGTTTGTGGTCGCGATCAATTTTATTGTCACCAACGCCATTGTGACCCAATCGACCGCCTTCTTATTGGGAAAACTCACCCAATCGCTACGTTCTACCTTAGCCTCGCGCCGAGCCACAGTAATGGGGCTGGCCAAATTAGCTGAATATCGAGACAACGAAACCGGCGATCATCTTATTCGCATGCAGCACTATGCCAAGATACTGGCGAGTCAAAGGCAAAAGGATGAAGATGCGCCTGAGGAGCTGACCGATGAGTTTATTCAGGAGATCTCTCTATCGTCGATCGTCCATGATATCGGCAAGGTTGGCATTGCCGATGCGATATTGTTAAAGCCAGGGCGCCTAACCGAGGAGGAATTTGAGCAGATTAAGGCACACCCGGTTATCGGCGCCAATGTTCTGGAAAGCTTGCTCAATTATGCGCCGCAGTGCCGTTTTATAAAGATGGGACGAGATATTGCGGGCGGGCACCATGAAAGATGGGACGGTAGCGGTTATCCAAAGAGAATATCGGGCGAAGCTATCCCACTCTCCGCCCGAATAGTGGCTTTAGTGGATGTGTATGACGCCCTGACCTCACCACGCTGTTATAAACGACCTTTTAGCCACCAAGAAGCGCTAGAGATAATCCTCGAAGGCAAAGGTAGTCACTTCGACCCGAAACTGGTAGAGAGCTTTCTAACGATCAATCACAAGTTCGAGTTGCTCTCAAGGGCTTCTCTGTATGACATACGGCCGGACAAGATCACCAGATCCCCTACACAACTAGTGACAAAGCCCGGCTTGGAAACCAGCTAGACTTTTAGCGCTCCTGATTAACCAAGATTTGTTAAGAAGCAATGATTAGGAAACAATGATAAGGAAACAATGGTTAGGAAACTCTGGTTAGCCAAGCACAAAACCAGTTAATTATGGCCCAAACTTGGACCCAATCGATTAATTAACTTGGCTATTCGTTGGCTTAGCTATTAACAGACTTGGCTATTGATAGCGCCGACCGCCATGGGTGAGCCATCCATCTATGTGCTGACCTTTAGGATCATCATGAGTCCAATGGATCACGCCGCCCTTGGCATTCCACTCATAGACCCCATAGAACCCCACACGATCGCCAACCTTTAGATCCTCAATACGTGGCGCCAGATCGATATTGTGCGCCACCAGCAAGGTTTGCCCACTGGCCAGCCGCAAAATAAATCTTTGATGCTTACTCCCTTGAGTGTCGTCCGCAAGTAGACGCACCACCTCTCCTTGCCCTTGGATCTGCAGCTGACTCTGCCTTTGCTCGAAAGCCTGACTGAGCTGCGCATCATTCGCCGATACCGAAAGCGTTACACTCAACGCCAATACAAGCGCGGCAAGAACTCTGCCGACAAACAATAAACCTTTATCTTTCAATGCCACCAACTTCATCTCTTGCCCGCCATACGAATGACTTCAGCCGTCATCAAGACTTTAACTGGCTTATGTTCAGGGTTAGTCTCGCTAGCGACATAGCTTGCCTTTGGCATCTTATCTAGCTTAGCCTGGCTCATCCAGCCTTCGGGGGTCGAGCTAACCAGCGTCTTGCTGACCTCTTGGCCCTGTTCATCAATCAACACATGGTAACTGAATTTTCCAGCGCCTTTGGGTAACCAGTTAGGGCGACCATATCGTTTGACAGGCTTTGTCGGTTTTGCCTGCCAATAGGCAGAAAGGTTATCGGCCCCAATCTCGACAGGATTTAACACCGCCAAGGTCTCAGTCGTTGGCGCTTGTTCAGATGGTGTGTTGGTACTGCTATTGGTATGGCTACACGCGGCTAAACCTAAGGTAAAGAAGGTGGCAATCAGTAGAGTGGGTTTCATTATTCATCCTTGTATTGTTTTGACTTACTTTTCCCTAATCCAAAATGGCCTAGTTCCAAATAGTTTAATCCCAAAAAGCTCAATCAAAAAAGCTTAAGTATCATCACCTTTAAACGTAGAAGTATCATAGCGTTTAACCATAAAATAGCGCGCAGGACTCCCTTCAAAGGCTGGCACTTGTCCCGCTAGGTTAAATCCCAGCTTTCGATAGAAATCGGGCGCCTGAACCTCCAGAGTATCGACCTGAGCCTGCAAACATCCCCTTGCCTTCGCCAGCTGCTCGGCTTGGATCATCAGCTGCCGCCCAAGCCCAGCCCCGCGGCGATTGTCATCGACCCATAACACATGGATCAAAAAGTTTTTATATATGGTTCGGCCATGGACGCCGCCAATCAATTTACCTGCCTGGTCATAGGCCACTATCGTCAGTGGCTGACTCGTCTCCTTGCCCAACTTGTCAATGTTGTACTGACGCACGCCATCAACTAAGGCGTCGACCAACTCGCTATTCTCCTGCTCTATTTGGCTGAAAGCCACTTTCTGTCGGTCATCTATTGTCTGCATTCGATTTACTCTTTTTTTATGTTTTTAGTATTTGTGTTTGTGTTTTTTTGTGATTGCTTTAGTGATTCTTGTTCGCTTAGGGCTCCATCAGCGCCAAGGTGAGCGCTTGAGCCGAGATGGGGCGACATGCACCAAGGTTTTGACCACACCACAGCGGGGTAAAGTCGGCCTTTCCCCTTGCTTCAGCTTCCCGGCGAAGCTGCGCCATCAAGGGGGTCGCATAGGGAAAGGTGGGAGCCAGTTCGCTCAAACAGCCAAGCTCATTCATCGCTCGATTTCGCAAACCTCTGGCTGGCCTCCCCGAAAACAGGTTCGTCAGTGCCGTCTCTTCTGGTGTGGCGCCTAATATCGCCTCTCTGTGTAGCCTGGAGGTATTGGCCTCATCGCATAACAGGTACGCGCTACCCACCTGCACGGCGCTAGCGCCCAGAGCAAAAGCGGCTTGTACGCCGCGAGCATCGCCTATGCCACCAGCGGCTATGACAGGCACCGAGACACGGTCGACTATCTGAGGCACCAGCGCAGCAAGCCCTAGCTGAGTATTGAGGTCGCTGGAGAGAAACATGCCTCGATGGCCGCCCGCTTCCAGTCCCTGGGCAATAATGCCATCGACACCACGCTCACTCAGCCAGATGGCTTCAGCCACTGTGGTGGCGCTAGAGACCAGCTTAGTCCCCCAGGATCGCACCCGATCGAGCAGATCTTTGGCAGGTAAACCAAAATGAAAGCTGATGAATTCGGGTTTAAAGGGCTCTATGGCGTCGGCTATCTCGTGATTGAACGGCAAGCGACTGGCGCCCACTGGGGCAAGTTCGGCCGTTATCTCAAGCTCCTGAAAATAGGGTAATAGCTGCTTGTGCCAGACTTGCTGAGCCCTATCATCCCACTTGGGCATCTGGTGGCAGAAAAAATTAAGGTTTAATGGCGCACTAGATGCTGCCTTAAAGGTTTGGATTTCACAGGTGATCTGCGCTGCATTTAACATACCGCAGGCAATAGAGCCGAGCCCACCAGCCTTAGCAACGGCAATGCCCAGCTTGCTATCTTGTACGCCCGCCATGGGCGCCTGAATGATTGCCAGCTCGGTACCCAGTAATGCCTTAACGTTTCTGTGATTCATCACCTTTCCTTATGTGATTCAGCCGAGGCTGTTATTTTCCATGTTTAACAGGTGTAAAGGAGTCTTAGGCTCGCGAGCTTTCATGTTGGCCCGCGAGCCTGAGCAGAGAGTTACCTACCAGGCTCATGACCCTCATACCAAGGTAATTTAGCATCCATCTCCTCCCAATTAGCTTTGGAGGTGACAAAATTATGGGAGATGGGACGCTCCCTTATCGCGGAGTCCAATATGCCCAGGCGCAAACGAATACGCTGACTATCCTGCTCATTGGCGCTGTAAATGGGAGAGGCGCAGCGGCGACAAAAATAACGCCGCTTTCCAGGGGAAAACTCAAAACTGGCTAAGAAATCGGCTTCATCCGATAGGTTAAAATCCACCAGTTCGACAAAGCCATTAGTGGCAAATGCAGTGCCGCTCGATTTACGACACAAAGAACAGTGGCAATGAATGATCTGACTAATGGGGCCGCTGATGGCAACTTTGATACCACCACATAGACAACTTCCGTGATACATGATTTTCCTGATCCGACTCTATGTTACTGCACAATTGCAATCTGCCTCTATGCTGCCATAAGTTGTGGCGGCAAATCAGCACTATTTTCCACTACAAATTGCTAAATTCGGTAACTAAATGTGCCAAGCGTACCTTTAGGTTGAATACGTATGCAGCACATTGCCCCATCCTACCTATAACTTCTACCATGGCTGACGCAACACCTTAACCCTAACAAAACCCTAGAATAAAAAGGTACACGGAATGTCTTGCAATCCTTCACACCCAAGGGCGTCTGCCCACCCACGCTTATCGGTACTGGCAATGGCTCTCGCGCTCACAGGCGTGACACTGCCAAATAGCACCATGGCGAAAACCGTTTCGGTCGCCTCACCAGATAAACAGATTGTCGTGAGCCTAAGCGATGATAATCAGCGGCCCGAATATCGCGTCAGTTTTCATGACAAAGTGGTTATTCAGGAGTCCAAGCTCGGCCTAGTGTTTCAGTCCCTTGGAGAATTTGGCCATGATTTTAAGATTAGCGAGATCAAGCGCACTCAGGTCGATAGCCAATGGCAGCAACCTTGGGGCGAGCGTGAATGGGTAGTAGACAAACACAATGGCCTTACCGCCACCTTAAGCAACGGCCAATATCAATTTCTTATCGACATCAAAGCCTTTGATGACGGTATCGGCTTTCGCTACCGGGTACCTAAGCAGGGCACACTGGATAAACTCAATATCACCAATGAACTCACCGAGTTTGTGATCCCGCAAGCTGACAAAGCCACCGCCTGGTGGATCCCTGCCCGCGGTTGGAACCGTTACGAATACCTTTATAACAAGACACCGCTCAATCAGATTGACCGGGTACACACGCCTTTCACCTTTAAGCTGGACAATCAGGTACACATGAGTATTCATGAGGCGGCGCTGGTGGACTATGCGGCCATGACACTCGATCAGCGCCGTGATGGCACACTTAGAGCCGATCTCACGCCATGGTCTGACGGTATCAAGGTGAAAACACAGGCGGGCTTTGCCACGCCCTGGCGCACCATTCAGATTGCCGATAAGGCCACTGGACTGCTGAACTCAGATCTGATCCTTAATCTCAATGAACCCAACAAACTGGGAGATGTTGACTGGGTCGAGCCAGGCAAGTATGTCGGGATCTGGTGGGGCATGCACCTTAACGAGACGACCTGGGGATCAGGTGACAAGCATGGCGCCACCACCGACGAGACCAAACGCTACATGGACTTTGCCGCAGACAATGGTTTTGCAGGCGTGCTGGTCGAAGGCTGGAACATCGGCTGGGACGGCAGCTGGTTCCATAATGGTGATGTGTTTAGCTTTACCCAGACCTACCCTGATTTCGATCTACCGGCGATCTCCGCCTATGGCGCCAGCAAAGGGGTGCGGCTTATCGGCCACCATGAAACCTCGGGCTCGGTCACCAACTACCGCAATCAGATGAGTGATGCCTACGATCTCTATCAGCAATATGGCGTGACTCAGGTAAAAACTGGTTATGTGGCCGATGGCGGCGATATCAAGCGTGTTGACGATAAGGGGAACACCCGCCACGAGTGGCATGATGGTCAATTTATGGTAAACGAATATCTGCATAGCGTTACCGAAGCCGCCAAGCGCCATATCAGCATCAATACCCACGAACCCATTAAAGACACAGGTCTGCGCCGCACCTATCCAAACTGGATCAGCCGCGAAGGCGCCCGCGGACAAGAGTTTAACGCCTGGGGCACGCCGCCCAACAATCCATCTCATACCACCACACTTGCCTACACCCGCATGCTGGCAGGTCCGATGGACTTTACGCCAGGGATCTTCGACTTGGCACCTAAAGGGTTAGATGCCGTCAACCGGGTACAAACCACGCTGACTAAGCAGCTTGCCCTGTACGTGGTACTCTACAGCCCAATCCAGATGGCGGCCGACCTGCCGCGCAACTACAAAAAGCATCCCGATGCCTTTAAGTTCATTCAGGATGTCCCAACCGATTGGCAGCGCAGCATCGCTCTGGCCGGTGAAGTCGGTGAATATGTGGTCTTTGCCCGTCAGGAACGCGGCGGAAAGAGCAAGGGGGAAGATTGGTACCTAGGGGCTATCACAGATGATACCGCCCGTGTGGTAAGCATCCCACTTGACTTTCTCACCCCAGGAACAAGCTACCTGGCAGAGATCTACCGTGATGGCGACAAGGCCAATTGGCGCAGCAATCCCTATGACTATGTGATTGAAAGTCAGAAGGTTGACAGCCAGCAACATCTGACCCTCAAGCTCGCCAGCAGCGGCGGTACCGCAATTCGCTTCAAAGCGTTGCAAAAGTAAGCCCAGTATAATCCCCCACTTGCATGGCGCACGATTGCCGTCGCCATGCAGGTGGATCTGCAAGTGATTATCAGCAACATTTATTTACCTTTTTCTTGCCCTCTCCTCCACTTTTTTACGACTAAAGCCGACATTGCTCGCCCAAGCTGTGCTGTTATTCTGCTAAGGTATTTTCTCCATGGTTATCGCTAAGGCGTCCCCATGAGCTCATTCAAGCCCTAACAACCACAAAAAGAATAAGAGATGACAATGAAAGCCACTCCTTACCTTAAGCTACCGCTCTTGCTGCTTGCCACAATGACTGCCAGCAGCTTTGCCGCGCCGCCAGCAGCGACGCCTTTAAATGCCGCCAGCTACACAGCGCCCTCAGAAGAAGATCTCCGTCTGTACGATATTGCCAGCGCGCCCCAGGCCTCAAGGATCTTGAAAGATATACAAACCCTGGTCGATTTCGGCACTCGTCATACCCTCTCCAGCCAAACCGATCCTCAGCAAGGAATAGGTGCGGCCAGAAACTGGATCAAGGCAGAACTTGAACGTATCTCAGCCGACTGCGGCCACTGCCTGGAAGTGATTGAAGTGGGCGTCACGGTATCGGGAAAACGGATCCCAAATCCAACCAAAGTGGTGAACATCATTGCGATTCAAAAAGGAACGCTAGACCCTAATCGCGTGGTAATGATGAGCGGCGACATCGACTCGCGTGTCAGTGATGTCATGGATGCCACCTCTATTGCCCCCGGCGCCAACGATAACGCCTCGGGTGTTGCAGGCACCCTGGAAGCGGCGCGCGTACTGAGTCAATATCAGTTTGGTGGCACCATAGTGTATGCCGCGCTCTCAGGTGAAGAACAAGGGCTATACGGCGGCGCGGGTCTGGCCGATTTTGCCAAGAAGCAAGGCTGGCAGGTCGAAGCCGTGCTTAACAACGACATGATAGGCAACATTGCGGGGATTAATGGCGTTGTCAGTAACCATACGGTACGGATCTTTTCTGAAGGCGTGCGGATCGCCGAAACAGAGAAGGAAGCCAAAGAGCGATATTTTAGCGGTGGCGAGAACGATTCGGCGTCACGCAACTTAGCCAGGCACATCAAGCAGCTGGCAGATCAATATATGACCAACCTAGATGTGCAGCTCATCTACCGTCTCGATCGCTTCGGCCGCGGTGGCCATCACCTGCCCTTTAATAAGGCGGGATACCCTGCAGTGCGTATCATGGAGACCAACGAGAACTATCATCGCCAACACCAGGATATTCGTGTTGAAGATGGTATCGCCTATGGTGATGTCATAGAGGGCGTCGATGAGGTCTACGCGGCTAAGTTAACCGCTCTCAATGCCATTAGCCTGGCGGCTATGGCCTGGGCGCCAGCGCCGCCAACCCAAGTGGCGATCACAGGCCAGGTGTCGGCCGATACCAATATAAGTTGGCAGGCTAATCCGACCGCCGAAGTCGCCGGATACCGCATCTACTGGCGTAAAACCACTGAGCCAGAATGGACCCACAGCCGCTTTGTCGGCAAGGTCGACAGCTTTACCCTGAGCAATATGGTGATCGATAACTACCTTTATGGGGTGGCTGCTGTCGGCTATAACGGCAACACCAGCCCTGTGGTGTTTCCCGGCGCAGCTGGCGCATTCTTTCGCCCAGTGACCGAGAACGCCAAACCTTAAGCCCTTATCGAACAGCACCTCAACCGGGAAAAACGCGGGAGAAACACTTTCGCGTTTTCCTTTTTATCCCCTCCGCTGCGCTATGTTACAAAACTGAATCCACGCTAAAACCACCCAGGCGAAAAGTTAAGCTAACACCCTGGTAATTATAGAATAAACCCTAACCCCCAAGACGCGCAGTAGGTTAACAGCAAGCTACGCAAAGGTTAATACGCCTTGATGAATACGTATGTAATCGGTTGTAGGTCAAATCGGCTCAGGGTTAACATGCCATGGTGTTTAATTTCATGTGTTAACTCTCTATGAAATTGGCCAGGTCGACGCTAGCCCATCAGGCACTGAAGGCATGATGAGGTTAGCACTAGAGTCTCTATCTACTCATCAGGGCTTAAGCTTAGTGAATAAGCCTAGAGAAGTAGAACCCTAGCTTTAGGCGAATACCCGTTTGAGGGAAGCGTGTATTCGCCACTTTTTTCACTCGACCGACTTCCATACAATAGATTTGGCACCCACCCTTTCCGGGCGTGGCAAAAACGATAAATAATTATAAAGAGAAACATTGGATGTCACAGAACGCCCCATCAGTACAAAGCCCCCTGACTGTCAAACCGGCCTTAAGTTTCTGGCAGATCTTCAACATGTGTTTTGGATTCCTTGGCATCCAATTTGGTTTTGCCCTGCAAAATGCCAACGTGAGCCGTATCTTTCAAACATTAGGCGCCTCTATCGATGATATCCCTATTCTGTGGATCGCCGCGCCACTGACCGGTTTGCTGGTGCAGCCACTAATCGGTCATATGAGCGACAACACCTGGGGCCGTTTGGGTCGCCGTCGCCCCTATTTCCTGATTGGCGCTATCTTCACCACACTGGCCATCTTTATCATGCCTCACTCGCCTGTGCTCTGGGTTGCCGCAGGAATGTTATGGATCATGGATGCCTCAATTAATATCGCCATGGAGCCTTTTCGCGCCTTTGTGGGTGACAACCTGCCGAGTCGACAACGTCCCCTTGGTTATGCCATGCAAAGCTTCTTCATCGGTGTGGGCGCCGTGGTGGCCTCGGCCTTGCCTTATCTGCTGACCAATTACTTCGATGTGGCCAATACCGCGCCAGAAGGTGAGATCGCCGACTCTGTCCGTTACGCCTTCTATTTCGGCGGCACAGTGTTACTACTGGCGGTCAGTTGGACCGTCTTCACCAGCAAAGAGTATTCACCAGAAGAACTGGCCCGCTTTGAGCAGTCAAGCAGCGAGCAGATAACCCTTAAACATGATCGCAGCTGGCAGGCTTACCAAAAAGGCGCACTCATCTGGACTGTGCTCGGCGCCCTGTTTACCGCAGTGATCTTTCTACAGTCCTTGGATAAACAGCTGTATCTGCTGGCGATCGGCATATTTGCCTTCGGCCCGTTGCAATGGTTTTGCGCCGTCACTTTAAAGCGGATCGCGCCTGAGGCCAGACACAAGCAAGGCATGGTATTCAGCGTGGTCGATGCGCTGTTTCATATGCCAAAGGCGATGCGTCAACTGGCAGTTGTGCAGTTCTTCTCATGGTTTGCGCTGTTTTCTATGTGGATCTACACCACGGCGGCGGTCACTGACTATCACTATGGTACTCAAGATGTGCTGTCTAAGGCCTATAACGATGGCGCCGATTGGGTCGGGATCTTATTTGCCTCTTATAACGGCTTTGCCGCCCTAGCCGCCTTAGTGATCCCGTTGCTGGCAATGGCGGTGGGCCTCAAGGTGACCCACCTGATCAATCTTTGCTGCGGGGGGCTGGGCCTTATCAGCTTCTACTTTATTCAGGATCCGGCTCTGCTTTGGCTGCCCATGATAGGTGTCGGTATTGCCTGGGCATCTATCCTCTCTATTCCCTATGCACTGCTGTCCAATGCACTGCCTGCGGCGCGAATGGGCGTTTATATGGGGATTTTTAACTTCTTTATCGTGATCCCACAGTTGCTAGCTGCTAGCGTACTAGGGGTGATCTTAAATACCTTTTTCGACGGCCAACCTATCTTTGCCTTGATCATGGGCGGCTGCTTTATGATTTTATCCGGGATCAGCGTGCTCTTCGTGAGCAATCAATCCCGCCTAGCATAACCGCATTTACCCATAACAATAAAACAGATGAGAACCTAATCATGACGTCTAAGCCTGCACGTTTTACTCGCACCTTAATCGCCCTCTCCTTAGGCACTCTGCTAAGCGCCTGCGGCGGTGCGGATCAGCCTGCGCCAAAGCAAGTGGCTGCGGCCGCAAGCCTCAACATAGCACCAGGTGCACCTGGCGCCGAGCCAACCTGGGCCTTCTCGGGTAAAACCGGCATAGGCACATCCTATGAACCCTATGTCACCACAGAGCAAAGCGCCGGGCGCTATCTAGACACCCAGGCCAACCCGGTCAGCCGCGTCTGGTTTTCTCTGGCTCAAGGCGTGCTGACCGAAACCATGTATGGCCTTATCCATAACGCCCAGCTAAAAGAGGCACAATTTATCATCGCAGGTAATGGCTTTGTCGATACCGAGAAAGAGAACACCATCACCAGCATAGATTATCTGCATAAAGATGACGCAGGTCGTCCCCTGTCATTAGCCTACAAGGTGGTTAACAAGGATATCGAAGGCAAGTATCAGATAGAGAAACACTTCTTTACCGATCCCGATCGTGACAGCTTAGTGATGAAGGTGTTCTTTACCGCCTTTGAGCCGGGCATTACCCCCTATCTTTATGTCAACCCGCATATCGATAATAGCGGCGCCAATGATATTGCCAGCGTGAGCGCCGATGGCAATAGTCTCTATGCCTATACCGGCAACCAGGATTCCAGCGTGCTGACCGTGCGCGCCGACCTCCCCTTTAGCCAGACCAGCGTCGGGTTTGTCGGCGTATCTGACGGCCTGAGCGATCTAAAGGCTAACGGTGAGTTAAACAACCTTTACAGCCACACCAGTGCGGACAAACAGACTTTGGGCAATGTCGCCATGACCGCGGCGCTGCCTACGCTTAAGGTCGGCGATGCCGAAAATATCAGCCTGAGCACTACCTTTGTATTCGGCTTTGGTCAAGATCAAGCTAGCAGCGAGCAAACTGCCCAGAAAACTCTTGATGCGGGCTATGATGCGGTGCTGGCGGCCTACAACGGCGAGGGAGATACCATTGGCTGGCAGGACTATCTGCAGCAACTCTCTGGGCTTGAGGCGATGACAGCCAACACAGCCGATGCAGGGAAACTCCTGTATGCCAGCGCGCTTGTTCTTAAGGCTCAGGAAGATAAAACCCATGCCGGCGCCCTCATCGCCTCCTTGTCTAACCCTTGGGGCGACACTGTCTCTGCGGTCAAAGGCTCGACCGGCTACAAGGCCGTCTGGCCAAGAGACTTCTACCAATGCGCCATGGCTTTCTTAGCCATGGGCGATACCCAAACCCCTAAGGTCGCCTTTGAATACCTTAAAAAAGTGCAGGTAAGCGAAGCGACCCCTGGCTATGAAGGCGTTCCAGGCTGGTTCCTGCAAAAGACTCATGTCGACGGTCAAATCGAATGGGTTGGCGTACAGTTAGATCAAACCGCGATGCCTATCATGCTGGGATGGAAACTCTGGCACGCCGGCGTGTTAAGCGATCAAGAAATTAGCCAGTGGTATCAAACCATGCTGAAGCCTGCGGCCGATTTTCTGGTAACGGGCGGTGAAGTAAACCTTGACTGGAACCATACCCAGATAGTCCCGCTTAAGACACAACAGGAACGCTGGGAAGAGCAGCAAGGCTACTCGCCTTCGACAGCCGCCGCCGTGATTGCAGGTTTAATTAGCGCCAGCGATATCGCCAAACAGGCGCAAGATCTCGCCGCCGCCGAGCGCTACCTGGCCACCGCTAAAGAGATGGCCGCCAAGCTGGACACCCTTATGGTGACCCAAAGCCCCATGCTTAGTGCAAGTGACGGTACCCAGGCACCTTACTATCTGCGCCTAGCGCCTAATGGCACACCGGATAAGGCCGATAAGCTTGCCGATAACAACGGCAGAGCCGGACTGGATCAGCGTCTCATATTAGATGGTGGTTTCCTGGAGATGGTGCGCTATGGGGTTAAACCGGCGACCGATGCCAGGATCAATGCCACCCTTAAGCTTATTGACAATACAAAGCTCGAAGATAACCTCAGGGTGCGCTACGAGTTTACCGCCAAAGATGGTACTCGCTTCCCAGGATTTCGCCGCTATGGCAATGACGGCTATGGTGAAGATACGCAAACCGGCGGCAACTACGCCGAAAATGGCAGCAATACGCCTGGCCAACGGGGCCGGGTATGGCCTTTCTTTACCGGCGAGCGCGCCCATTTTGAACTGGCTAAGGCCATTGCAACAGACTGCCTGGATGCGGCTAAGAAACAGCAACTCATAGACACCTATGTAAAAGGGATGGAAGCTTTTGCCAACAACGGCCTGATGCTTCCCGAACAGGTTTGGGATGGCGTTGGCGACAGTACCCGCTTTAACTATCAGCTTGGCCAAGGTACCAACTCAGCCACGCCGCTAGCCTGGACTCACGCCGAATACGTCAAGATGGTGCGTTCCTTAACCGATGCTAAAGTCTGGGACCACTATCCAAGCGTGACCGATACCCTTACCTCTCACCCTTAAACCCATTCATAAAAAAGCCAGTCTCATCGACTGGCTTTTTTATTTTGCCGCCACTTATTGATAGACGATGACATTCAGTCAGATTAAAAGCGATACAACCAATAGGCGCCTAAGGAGTCAAAGTCGTTACCAAATCGAGTGAGCACACCAGTACTGGCATTGAGCTTTATACTGCTTCGCGCTGTAAGGGCCAGGGAGTAAGTTAAGCCAAAGCGGGAATTATTTTGACCATCCCCGGAGGATAAGCCGTTTTTGCTGGTTTCCCCGCCAAAAAAATAGTTAGCGTTTAACGCCAGCCAGTGCCCGGGCGAAAAAGTATAGATAAGATGCGCTTGCAGGTTGGTCTGCGGTTCCTGCGCTAACCTTGTATCGCCCAAATAGGATGCGTTATCGCCATAGAGGCGAACCGAAGCGCTTAGATTGTAATACCAGCGACCTAGCTTATGGGAAAGGCCCAGCCCTGGGCGAAATATCCAGCGGTTGGCGCCGGCATTAAGGAGATACTCAGACTGGTAACTGCCCAAGGGTGCCGTGATCTCTAGGCTTGTGCCCAACACGATTCCCTGCTGCCAGGAGGCAAAGGTTTTCGCGTCCATGGCCGGTGCACCATAAAAGTTCCAGGTCAGCTTAACACTGGGATCGTTATAGCCACAGCGATCGGCCTCGACGCGCTCACCATTAAGCATGGCGCTGCCCTGAAAACAGCTGCGAGCAAGAGCCAGATCCAACTTGGCACTTCGTTCAGCCAGCGAAAAAGTTCTGGCATAGGCTAAGACGAGCGTATCGATCGTCAAACTGGCATCTGAGATTGCTGCGCCGGGAGATGGCGATACCTCCCCTTCAGAATGAAGATAACCAAGGGCAGCAAAATTTAATCCAATCGGAAGATTCGTATAGCTGCGCGGCTCAAGATCTTGTGCCTGTACGGCGCTAATCACCCACAAAAATGAGATGCCAAAGGCTGCACAGCGAATAATAAGATGTCTGGTATTTAACACACTGGCTCTTAAAACCTGCGCCTGAAAAACGAAAGCAGATAAAACGTGAGCCTTGATCTTATGGAACGCAAAGCTGTGAGCCATCAAACGCCTAAGCAACGAATTTACCATGCATTTCTCCAAACTTTTGCCTTCACCTTGATTAACTTAGCACGACAAATACACCTTTGCTTAACCCATAAAGGGTTGAATTCGTTTTAGCCCTCCCACACAAACACAGGCTATCTAATCCTATACCGCAGTAAGCTGGGGAAGAATGTCTTTCTTAAAATAAACCCGGCGCGGATTTTTTCTGCCCAGCACAGCACAGCAACATATAAAAAGATATAACGAATTTTCGGGTTATAACATCATGTTCTTTTTATGACCGAAAACCAGTCCCGCTATGGGTTTGCTTCAGGGGGAAGACATCAAAGAGTGGGTAATTTCTCGAGATAAAGATGATATTTCAGCAAAATTGATAAAAATGAATAAAAAAATTTGAAAAGTATTGATATACTTCCCCCCGAATTTTAGAACGTAACTCCAATAGAGTAGAAAAATGACTGATTTATCAAAGTACAGAAACATTGGTATCTTCGCTCACGTTGATGCGGGTAAGACCACCACAACAGAGCGTATCCTAAAGCTAACCGGCAAGATTCATAAGCTGGGTGAAGTTCATGATGGTGAATCTACAACCGACTTCATGGAACAGGAAGCTGAGCGTGGTATTACCATTCAGTCTGCTGCTGTAAGTTGCTTCTGGAACGATCACCGTTTCAACGTCATCGACACCCCTGGCCACGTTGACTTCACAGTTGAAGTTTATCGTTCTCTAAAAGTACTAGACGGTGGTATCGGTGTATTCTGTGGTTCTGGTGGTGTTGAGCCACAATCAGAAACCAACTGGCGTTATGCAAACGAATCTGAAGTTGCGCGTATCATCTTCGTAAACAAGCTGGACCGTATGGGTGCAGACTTCTTGCGCGTTGTTAAGCAAACTAAAGACGTTCTTGCGGCTAACCCACTCGTTATGGTACTGCCTATCGGTATCGAAGATGAGTTCAAGGGCGTTGTCGATCTACTAACCCGTAAAGCATGGGTTTGGGACGAAACTGGACAAGCTGAAAACTACAGCATCGAAGATGTACCTGCTGACATGGTTGACCTTGTTGAAGAATACCGTGAGCAACTGATCGAGTCTGCCGTTGAGATGGACGACGACCTGATGGAAGCTTACATGGAAGGCGAAGAGCCATCTATGGAAGACATCAAGCGTTGTATCCGTGCAGGTACTCGTACCATGCACTTCTTCCCAACATACTGTGGTTCTGCGTTTAAGAACAAAGGTATGCAGCTTCTACTAGACGCAGTTGTTGATTACCTACCTTCTCCACAAGAAGTTGATCCACAGCCTCTGACCGACGAAGAAGGTAACGAAACTGGCGAACACGCTATCGTTTCAGCTGACGAGCCACTAAAAGCGCTTGCGTTCAAGATCATGGATGACCGTTTCGGTGCCCTGACCTTCGTACGTATCTACTCTGGTCGCATCAACAAAGGCGATACCATTCTTAACAGTGCAACTGGTAAGACTGAACGTATCGGCCGTATGTGTGAAATGCAAGCAGATGAGCGTAACGAACTTGAATCAGCTCAAGCTGGTGACATCATCGCTATCGTAGGTATGAAGAACGTGCAAACTGGTCACACTCTGTGTGATGTTAAGCACCCTTGTACTCTTGAAGCCATGGTATTCCCAGAGCCAGTTATCTCTATCGCTGTTGCGCCAAAAGATAAAGGCGGCTCAGAGAAAATGGGTATCGCTATCGGTAAGATGATCGCAGAAGATCCATCATTCCGCGTTGAAACTGACGAAGATTCAGGCGAAACCATCCTTAAGGGTATGGGTGAACTTCACCTAGACATTAAGGTAGACATCCTGAAGCGTACTTATGGCGTTGACCTAATCGTTGGTGAGCCTCAAGTAGCATACCGTGAAACTATCACTCAAGAAATTTCTGATAGCTACACGCACAAGAAGCAGTCAGGTGGTTCTGGTCAGTTCGGTAAGATCGACTACACCATCCGTCCTGGTGAGCAAAACTCTGGCTTCACGTTCAAGTCATCTGTTGTTGGTGGTAACGTACCTAAAGAATTCTGGCCTGCTGTTGAAAAAGGTTTCGAGAGCATGATGCAGACTGGTACCGTTGCTGGCTTCCCAGTACTAGACGTTGAACTAGAACTGACTGACGGTGCTTTCCACGCAGTTGACTCGTCAGCTATCGCGTTCGAAATCGCTGCTAAAGGCGCATTCCGTCAATCTATGCCAAAAGCTGGCGCGCAACTGCTTGAGCCTATCATGAAAGTTGACGTATTCAGCCCAGAAGACAACGTAGGTGACGTAATTGGTGACCTTAACCGTCGTCGCGGCATGATCAAAGATCAGCAAGCTGGTGTGACTGGTGTTCGTATCAAGGCTGACGTACCGCTTTCAGAAATGTTCGGTTACATCGGTTCTCTACGTACAATGACCTCTGGTCGTGGTCAGTTCTCTATGGAGTTCTCACACTACTCACCATGTCCAAACAGTGTTTCTGAGAAAGTTATCGCTGAAGTTAAAGAAAGAGAAGCTAAGAAGTAATATTACTGCTTAACTAAACCTTCTTTACCAAAAACCCTAACAATGTAAGTTGTTAGGGTTTTTTCTTATTTCGTGCTCGACACCATCAGAGGATCAGTTATGTCTGCCGCGTCATCTATAGTGGTACTGGATTTCGAAACCACAGGTCTCTCCCCCCAACAGGGCGATCGCGCCATCGAGATAGGTGCGGTAAAACTCAAGCAAGGAGTCGTGGTCGATAGGTTTCAAGAGTTGATGAATCCCGGGTTTCGCATCAGCAGTTTTATCGAACAATATACCGGGATCAGCAATCAGATGTTGGAGCAGGCACCAAGCGTGGCCAGTGTCATGAGCGACTTTGCCGACTTTATTGATGGCAGTCACCTGGTGGCTCACAATGCCAGTTTCGATCAGAAATTTTTGGCGGCAGAACTTGCCCGCATTAACCTAGAGCAATCCCAACCATTTGCTTGTTCACTCCTGCTGGCAAGACGCCTGTTTCAAAACTCACCCAACCATCAGCTTGGCACCTTAGTCAGTTATCTCGCGATCGAAAACGATGGGGTGTTTCACCGCGCCCTCAATGATGCCGAGGTCACAGCCTCGTTATGGCTGGCGCTCAACGATGCGGTCATAAACAGATGGAGTTGCCCTGCTCCCAGTTTTGAGCTGATGCTAGCCCTTCAGCGCCAACCTAAACAACAATTAGATCAATTTATGCGTAGGTGGCAGGGCTAACGGGATTCGCCGCAAGACTCCCGTTCAATTAAGCTGGTGGGGATCAACTGGTTACTCACCTCTTGGCCCTTGATCATCTTCAGCAGACTCTCCACCAAGATCTCACCAGCCAACTTGGTATTTTGCTTGATGGTGGTCAGCGGCGGATTGGCAAAGCTTGCCACGGGAATATCGTCATAGCCTACGACGGCCACATCCTCTGGCACCCTAAGTCCTTTTTCCTTAAGCGCACGTATGGCACCTATAGCAATGAGATCGCTGGCGGCAAAGATGGCATCAAAGGGACGCTTTTGCGCTAACAGCTGATTGGTCGCCTCGAAACCAGAACTTTCTGTGCTGATGGCATCAAACTGTAGGCTTTTTTGCAAGGTGACACCCGCCGCCTTAAGCGCCTGTTGATGACCAAGATATCTGGCCTGAAACTCAGGGCTATGGCTGGACGCATCGCCAATAAAGGCAATGTGACGTCGGCCCTTAGCCAGCAGATGTTCTGTGGCGAGCATGCCCCCCTGACGATTATCACAGCCAATAGAGAGAACTGAGGACTTGTTTTGCGCCGGTCCCCAGATCACAAAATGGGTATTTTGCGCCGCGAGTTTGTCCAGTTTCTCCTCATAGTCCATGTAATCACCGTAACCCAGCAAGATAATGCCATCGGCTTTATTGCTGTCCTCATAGTCAGCATGCCAGTCGCTGCTAAGCTGCTGAAAGGAAACTAATAAGTCATAGCCTTGCTGAGCGGTGGCCCGGGTAATGGAGCCTAGCATGGAGAGGAAAAAGGGATTGATTAACGAATCATCGTTGGTAGGGTCTTCACACAACAACAAGGCCAGTGTCAGGCTGCTTTGAGTTCGCAAATTACTGGCATTCTTATCGACCTTATAATTGAGTTCTTTGGCAATGGCCTGAACCCTAAGGCGGGTCTCTTCATTGACCAGAGGGCTGTTTCTTAGCGCGCGTGACACGGTTGATTGCGACACACCCGCACGGTATGCGATATCGATAGAGGTGGCTTTGGTTGTCATAATTATTGGCGACCTTGTAAAAAATCAGCAGGACGAGCCAAGACTCGTCCCCTTAGACCCTGAATTATATCCCAAGCTCCTTCATCAAATCATCTGAATCGTCCACCACCACGGCGCTATTCACTGCAGCCGACCAAGAGCTGTCATTTGCCTTACTGCCTTGACCATGCTGGGCCAGTAAAGCATCGGGATCATCCTCTTCATGCTCAAACTCTGCCAGTTTGATGAACTCTGTCTTATCCATGGCAAACTCGAGATAGAAGATATGATTTCTAGCGGTTTTAAAAGCGACGCGGCGAGCCACGGCTTCATCTAGGTTAGTATCAATAGAGATGGTCAGCTCTTTGTTGATGGTCAGCATCTTAGGCTGACTCTGATTAATCGAGGTTTGCAGCTCCTTGTTCATCTTAACGATAAAATACCCCAGGATCTGGTTCATCAGTTCGCCCATGACGTCACCCACCTCATCAGAGGTATGTGAAAACGCCAGCTCAGACTCAGGCATCCCCATCTGTTTCATATAAGCCTGATAGATCTCGACCGCCGCAGGGGCTGAGAAATTGATCACCACCAGACCAGAGAAGCCACCATCGAAGATGGAAAAGCAGCCTAAATCGGGCTTCAAACAGGTCTTGGTGATACTCTGCACCATGGCCGCATGGCTCACTTCACTGGCAGTCGTACTAGATAGCACATGGCACACTGAGTTACAGAGTTTAAGTAAAATATCGTCGGATGTGATCACTTGTGAAGTCATAAGCTCATAATAAGTAAAAAAGAGTCATACTCCATTCTGCGCTCTCTTATGATAAAAATCAAAATCAAAACAGAGGATTAGTTGATTCTCACTCAGAGGTAACAAAAACCGCAAGTTTATTGACTCATTAGCCCCCTTAGATGGCCTTAGAAACTGGCGCTGTTGGCGTCAGTAAATTGATTACAAAAACGTCAAAAAAACATCATAAAAGTGCTAAAAAATTACCTTCTGTTTACATATTTGCGTGAGCCACGTCCAACTAATTAACATTAGGTATTCAATGGATTGACTATTGATTCTAATCATCTTGGTTAGCCTGTATATTTGCAACATTCAACTGGACCGTAAGTAGGACGTCACATGCTAGAGCTCCTCAGAAGGTTTACCATACTTCAACGTTTGATCTTTATGTTAGTGCTTGCCGCGATAGGCACTTTTGTATTTGCCAGTTTTTCGATCAACGAACAACGCAATAACCTGATCGAGCAGAAATGGGTACAAAACGATGCGCAGCTATCAACACTCTTAAGTATCATCGCAAGCCATCACAAGCAGGTAGAGCAGCAGCAACTGTCTGCCGATGAGGCCAAAACCGAGGCAGCCAATCTGGTCAACCAGATCCAATATGGCACGACTGGTTACTTCCTACTATTTGATAAAGACCATACCCTGCTCGCCAATGGCGCCAGCCCAGATAGGCTCGGGATGAAGGCTTCATCCCTTGCCGATAGCATGGGAGGCAGAGCCTTTGACAGACTCTTGAATACTGCTCAGGCAAAAGGCGTCGCAAAAGAAAGCATAGAAATGCTCAATCCCATTACAGGCAAACAAGAACAAGCCTTGGTAGAAGCGCGCACCTTCCCTGCATGGCAATGGACACTGGTGACAACCTCCCAAATGAGTGATGTCAACGACACCACCTACAGTGTGATGTTTGATTACTTAGGTATCATGGTCCTGATTTCGGCGCCTATCTTTGCCTTCTTCCTAGTGCTAAATCACTCCATCAGTTCACCACTGAATCAGGCTATCGATGCCATGAAAGATATCGCAGAAGGTGAAGGCGACCTCACTAAAAGACTGCCGACAAAAGGCAAAGATGAGGTCGTTTCTCTCGCCATCGCTTTCAATAGTTTCGTGAGCAAGATCAATAAGATGGTGGCTGATCTACAGCCTGTTGGACAATCACTGAATCAAGATGCAGACCGCCTGTTTGACGCCGTTGGCGAATCCAACGCCAGCGTTGACCATCTGCACCAGGAAACCAGCAGCGTAGCAACCGCCATCAATCAGATGCTGTCTACGACCCATGAAATGGCCACCAACACACAACAAGCTGCCGATGCCGCCACCAGTGTCAAACAGCAGGCACAAGAAAGTAAAAAGCAGATGGATGGCACGGTACAGAACACTCAGCGTCTGGTACAGGAGCTGAAAAATGCCGAAAGTATCACTCAACATCTGGGCGTCTCTTCTGAGCAGATAGGCAGTATCTTAGATGTGATCCGCGGTATTGCCGATCAAACTAACCTATTAGCCTTGAATGCGGCCATCGAAGCCGCCCGCGCCGGTACCCATGGTCGCGGCTTTGCCGTGGTAGCAGACGAAGTGCGCGCCCTGGCCAATCGCACCCAAGACTCCACCAATGAGATCCAGAAGATCATTACCGATATACAAAACGGTGTTGCCAACGTGATGCATAGCAACAGCGATACTCAAACTCAATCGGTTGAGCTACAGCATCAAGCCCAGGCCGTTGGTGAGTCACTATCAACCATCTTGGAACTGATCGCCCACATTAGCGATATGAATACTCAACTGGCCAGTGCTACCGAAGAGCAATCTCTGGTAACAGAAGAGATCAATCGCAACATCTGCAGCATTACCGAATTGTCAGAAGTGTCAGTCGCCGCCAATGAAAGCAATCGTCTTGCCGCCGAATCTCTGCGCCAAATCAGTCAAACCAGTGCCAAAATATTAGGCCAGTTTAAGGTGTAACCTTAACCGGTAACGATTGAATTAAGGGGAGCCAAACGGCTCCCCTTTTTAATCCTCTAACATCAACAACTCATCAAGGTCAGTTCGGTAAAAATCCACGCGCAAAGCTCGACAGCGGGGATTAAATCTGTGATAAGCTTAACGACATTAGAATTTTCAGCATCGATGGGATCACATTACCATGGCTCGAATGACGTTAGCGGTTCATCCTCAGCTATACAGTATTCACAGCTTTAGCCCGGACAGCGAGTTAGCGCCAGAGGTATTCAGTCAGCCCATGTTTTTCATCGGTAAAACCAAAGATGAACTCTCTGTGGTGGTCCCTGCCGAGTTGCCTCTGGACAGCCTGGAAGAAGAGAGCGATTGGCGCTGTCTTGAGGTCGTCGGTCCGCTAGGGTTCTCCATGACGGGGATCCTCGCCAGTGTCTCTGGCACCCTGGCCGAAGCTAAGATCAGTATTTTCGCCATCTCAACGTTCGATACCGACTATATACTGGTGAAAAAGGATAAGCTGCAACAAGCCATTACGGCGCTCAAAAAAACCAACTATCAAATCATTCATTATCAGGCGTAAAACCCGTCTTATCTAAGAGCACGTTTATGTACCAAAAGACTGTCACCATCATGGCCGAACATGGCATTCATACCCGTCCAGCAGCCCTGCTGGTTAAGGCAGCAAAAGCCTATGATTGTGATATTATCGTTGAATGTCAAGGCAAGCAGGCTAGCGCTAAGAGTCTGTTTAAACTGCAAACTTTAGGTCTATATCAGGGTGTTGAGGTCACGGTCAGTGCCAACGGCGAGCACGCACAGTCGGCGGTGGATACCGTCGCAGAGCTCCTCATCACCTTAAGCTAACAGGAGTCATGATGACCATTCGAGGCATAGCGGTATCAGCAGGCATCGCATTTGGACAGGCAAAGGTCCTACGTACCCAAGAAAGTAAACTCGATTATCATCTTCTCCCTCCTGATCAACTTAGCCGCGAACAACAACGTCTCAACCGAGCGCTCAAAGCCCTGATAAAACAGAGCCAGTCCAGCGCCGATAAGTTAGATCCCGACTCAGAAAACTACCAGCTAATCCAAGCGGATTTGATGTTACTGGAAGATGAAGAGTTATTGGCTGAACTCAGCGATACCATTGGCCAGCGACAATTTTCAGCGGCCCTGGCAGTCGAGCATACTTTCGCCAAACAGGCGCAGGCAATGCAAGAGATCGACTCTCCTTATATGGCCAGGCGCGCAGAAGATGTGTTGAGCCTTGGCCAGCGATTGATCCGAATTTTGCTTACGGGTCACTGTGATAATCTCAGTCGACTACCTGAAAACGCCATCGTACTGGCAAAAGATATCACCCCGGCAGAGTTTGCCACCCTGCCCCTGGAACGCGTCAGTGCCTTAGTATTACAAACTGGCGGGGTGACCAGTCATACGGCTATCTTAGCGCGCAGCGCCGGGATCCCGACCCTGATGAGCTGTCCCTGGCAAACCTTGGAGGTGACCGATGGTCAGGCGCTGGCGGTTGATGCCATCAATGGTGAACTCTATCTCGCCCCCAAGCCGGAACAAATTGAATATCTAGCGGCGCAAAAGCAACAGGCCGATGAGCGCAAGTCGGCGCTGCAGGCACTCAAAGGCAATGTGACCCAAACTGCCGATGGCCGCCCTATCCCACTGCTTGCCAATGTGGGTTGTATCAGCGAGGTCAATCATTTAGCTGATGTTGGCGCCGAAGGGGTCGGCCTGTTTCGCACCGAGTTTATGTTCATGAATAATCATGAACTCCCTGACGAGAACAGGCAGTATCAACTCTACTGTGACGCCTTACAACTGCTCGATGGAAAGCCGCTGACCATCAGAAGTATGGATATTGGCGCCGATAAAGAGGTGCCCACCCTCGCCATGACCGCAGAGGAAAATCCGGCACTTGGGCTAAGAGGTGTACGCTATACCCTGGCCCATCCAGAGCTTTTTGCCGCCCAGTTACGCGCCATTTTAAGGGCCGCCAACCATGGCCCCATCCGCTTGATGTTCCCTATGGTCAATCAAGTAGAGGAACTAGAGGCGATTCTCACCTTGCTTGAACAATGTAAACAGGCGCTCGTTGAGGCAGAGAAAGGTTATGGCGAATTGGAGATCGGCATAGTGGTAGAAACACCCGCTGCCGTCTTTAACCTGGAGTCCATGCTGCCGTTGCTCGACTTTGTCAGCATAGGCACCAATGATCTTACGCAATATACCATGGCAGCCGATCGCAGCAATCCGTTGCTGATTGACCAATACCCTGTGCTGTCACCGGCGATCATACGCCTTATCGCTCAGACAATAGACTGCGCCAAGGCGGCCAACGTCCGCGTATCCATGTGTGGCGAGCTCGCCAGCAACCCTAAAGCCGCGGCGCTTTTAGTGGGTCTTGGGCTAGATGAATTCAGTGTCAACCTAGCGTCTTTGCTTGAGGTAAAAGAAGAACTCAGTCGTTGGTCCCACCAAGATTGTGTGACCTTGGCGCAAAAAGCCCTACAAATTTCGCGGATAGACGCCTTAAATCAATTATTAACACACTGTCACTCTTCATAATTTTTGAGTATGCTAAGCATAAAATAAAAATGACTCACCAGCGTGGAAGCACAGAGGCAAATCTATGGGATTTTTAAGCCGCATAAGACGTTTAATTTCTGGTCAACCGCCTGTCACAGGTGGCATTGATGTGTTCGCCCCTGTCTCAGGCGAAATCGTGGCCATTGAAAAGGTACCGGATGTGGTTTTTGCCGAAAAAATTGTCGGCGACGGTATTGCCATTGCACCTAAGGGCAAGCAGATAGTGGCCCCAATCGATGGCACCATAGGCAAGATATTTGAGACCAACCACGCCTTCAGTATCGAGTCGCCCCAAGGGCTAGAACTTTTCGTGCATTTTGGTGTTGGTACGGTCGAACTCAGAGGTAATGGCTTTACTCGCCTTGCCGAGGAAGGCCAGCAGGTAAAAGTCGGTGAACCCATCTTAGAGTTTGATCTCGAGTACCTAAAGGCCCATGTGGAAAGCCTGCTAACCCCAGTCGTGCTGGCAAACATGGAAGATATTCAGGGACTAGATAAGCGTCACGGCAGCATCGAAGCCGGTAAAGATGTTATCTTCTCGGTTCAGCTATAACCCTTTCATCAGTTACCGGCGCTTAGCCTTGCTATCGCCGGATCACTTATACCCTTGAGTGATTTTTTTTCAAATAACCACTCATCCCATAACCGTCACTTGAGACAGGCTCGACTCGGTGCCACAATGACGGCAAAGTGATGTTGGCCTTTGGCGTACAGCGAAACGGCCCAAACAAGGAGAATCAGATTGTGACCCTATACGGCATTAAAAATTGCGACACAGTAAAAAAGGCACTCAAATGGCTTGAAGCCAATCAACAGAGCGTGACCTTCCACGATTTTCGTGTCGATGGATTAACTCAGCAGCAGATTGAGTCATGGACTGAGCAAGTCGGCTGGGAAAGCCTGTTTAATAAGCGCAGCACCAGTTTTCGTAATCTAAGTGACGCAGAAAAGGCCGATATCGACCAAACCAAAGCAATCGATCTCATGCTCACCTATCCCACTCTCATCAAACGTCCTGTGCTGGAACATCAAGGCAAGGTGAGTGTCGGTTTTAAACCGGCGCAATATGAGGAGATCTTCCGCTAATGAGTCAGGATGTCCTTACACTGGCACAAGACCTTATTGCCAGAGCCTCAGTAACGCCCCTCGATGAAGGGTGTCAACCTTTAATGGCTGATCGACTTAAGGCAAAAGGGTTCAACATAGAATCTATGGTGTTTGAAGACACCACCAACATGTGGGCACGACGTGGCGATCAGGGCCCGGTGTTCTGCTTTGCCGGTCACACAGATGTAGTGCCAGTTGGCGATCTTAATCGCTGGCATACACCACCATTCGATCCCGTGGTGATCGACGGTTACCTTCATGGGCGTGGCGCTGCCGATATGAAAGGCTCTCTTGCTGCCATGGTGGTGGCCACAGAGCGATTTGTCGATAAACATCCTGATCACAAGGGCTCTATCGCCTTTCTGATCACCAGCGATGAGGAAGGTCCTTTCATCAATGGTACGACCCGAGTGATAGACACCTTAGAAGCGCGCAATGAGAAGATCACCTGGTCGCTGGTCGGTGAACCCTCCTCCACCCATAAGCTGGGGGATATCGTTAAAAATGGTCGCCGCGGCAGTCTGACAGGCAACCTGACGGTCAAAGGCATACAGGGACATGTTGCCTATCCACACCTGGCCGACAACCCTATCCATAAGGCCGCGCCAGCCCTTGATGAACTGGCGAAAATGAAGTGGGACAATGGTAATGAGTTTTTCCCGCCTACCAGTTTTCAGATAGCCAATATCAATGGTGGTACCGGTGCCTCTAACGTGATCCCGGGCAACCTAGAGGTGATGTTTAACTTCCGTTATTCCACAGAGGTTACCGCCGAGATCTTAATTCAACGTGTGCTGAATATCCTCGATGCCCACGGACTGGATTATGAGATCAGCTGGATTTTCAACGGCCTGCCTTTTCTCACCGATGCAGGCCCGCTGCTCGATGCCACTCGCGATGCGATCAAGGAGATCACAGGCACTGACACAGACCCTCAAACCTCAGGCGGCACCTCAGATGGACGCTTTATTGCCCCAACAGGCGCCCAGGTTATTGAGTTAGGCCCAGTCAATGCTACCATCCACAAGGTCAATGAGTGCGTTAAGGTTGATGATATCGAACAACTTGCCCTCGTTTATGAACGCATCTTGGAAAAACTGCTTTGTTAAGTGACAAACTTTATGGCGAAGGTGAATTGCCCCTGAACGATTATCAGGGGCATAGACTCGCCCCGGAGTGCGCCGAGCAGTTTGCTAAGATGCAGGCCGCGGCGGCCAAAGACAATATCGCCATCGCCATCTGCTCTAGCTACCGCGACTTTGAGCGTCAACTTGGGATCTGGAACGCTAAAGCCAGTGGCCAGCGCCCGGTACTCAATCACCAGTCCCAGCCCATTGCCATCGACGCCCTGAGCGAGGCTCAACTTGTTGACGCCATTCTCTGCTGGTCGGCGCTGCCTGGCATGTCACGCCATCACTGGGGCACAGATCTGGATCTATTCGACGCCAATACCATTACCCGTGAGAAGCTACAGCTCATCGCCAGCGAATATGACCCCCAAGGCCCTTGCCACAAACTGAATCTCTGGCTTAAGCAGTACGCAGCAGACTTTGGTTTCTATTTGCCCTATCAAGCAGGCCTGAGTGGCGTTAGCCCAGAGCCTTGGCACCTGAGCTATTTTCCACTTGCGGATCAATACCTCAAAGCCTTCGACAAAAAAAAGCTTGAGGCACAACTGCAAAAGGCACCTATTCTTCTTAAAACTGCTATTCTCGCTCGCCTTGACGAGCTGGTAGCCCAATACGTGTATTATGTAGCCCCCTCTCCTCATGGGTTCAATGCAAGCACACTGACGAGTGATCATCAATGAATTTAGAAACTTACCGACACAGTTTTACCCTAAAAGGCCAGCAGATGAGTTATCTGGATATCGGCCAAGGGCCGGTACTCCTGCTTGGCCACAGCTATTTGTGGGACAGCGCCATGTGGGCGCCGCAAATCGCCCACCTTAGTCAGCACTACCGCTGTATCGTGCCTGAACTTTGGGGCCATGGAGCGTCGGATCCCCTGCCAAGCGACTGCCGTTCTCTTAAACATCTTGCCGAGCATTATCTGGCGCTAATGGACAATCTGAGCATTGATGAGTTTTCAATCTTGGGGTTGTCGGTTGGCGGTATGTGGGGCGCAGAGCTGACCCTGATGGCGCCGCGCCGCGTAAAGACACTGGTGATGATGGGCTGTTTCCTCGGTTTTGAGCCTGAGGTTAGCCGAGCGAAATACTATGGCATTTTAGATACCATGGTGGCCGCAAAACACCTACCCACGCCACTCATCGAACAGGTAGCACCGCTATTTTTCGCCGACGATGTTGAGGCCAAACAACCCGCACTTATCGACGGCTTTAAGGCCTCACTGGCAAGCCTGCCACCGGAGCGACTCGACAGCATAGCGCGCCTGGGTCGCATTATCTTTGGTCGCCGGGATATCATGGAAGAAGCCGAGCAACTCACCCTGCCCGTACTGATTATGACAGGGACTCAGGATAAACCCAGACCTGTGCTGGAATCCTATTTGATGCACGATGCCATCGACGGCAGTGAATTTTTGCATATTCCTGATGCCGGCCATATTTCGACCTTAGAGCAGAGCGACTGGATTAATCAGCAATTAAGTAGTTTTTTTGCAAAACATTTGCGCTAACTCACAACACTGACTGACAAGCGATACTGAGTAGACCAGCAGGGAAAAATTTTGGTGCTAGAATGCGTTCCTGCAAAATCTTCTTCATAGACATGATTTTAACTAAATGAAATTACTTAAACCTTTGTTCGACAACAATCGCCGCTGGGCCAACCGCATCCTGGAGGAGAACCCTAACTTCTTCCAACAGCTCGCCCAGCAGCAAAACCCCGAGTATTTGTGGATAGGCTGTTCGGACAGTCGGGTACCTTCAAACCAGATCATCGATCTTATGCCCGGTGAGGTTTTTGTACATCGCAACATCGCCAATATGGTGATTCATACCGATCTTAACTGTCTGTCAGTGCTGCAGTATGCGGTGGAAGTGCTCAAAGTGAAACATATCATGGTGGTGGGCCACTATGGTTGCGGTGGCATTAAGGCCTCGATGGGCAATGAGAGACTCGGGCTTATCGACAACTGGCTGGGTCACATTCGTGATATCCACCGCTTGCATTCAAAGGAACTTGCCAAACTGGATGAGAAAGCCCGCTTCGATCGCCTGTGCGAACTGAATGTGGTTGAGCAGGTGCACAATGTCGCCAGTACCTCCATCGTGCTAGATGCCTGGGAACGAGGCCAGGATGTATCAGTACACGGCTGGATCTACAGTGTCGAAAACGGCCTACTCACAGATCTTGATGCCACCCTAGATATCGATTCTTTAGGTAAGCGTTAACCCGCTTTTGCTCCTAAAGCTCGTCTGCTTGGCGCATGATGGTTAAATCATGCGCTATCTTAAGTTCCCCTCGAACAAAAGCAAAAAAAAGCCGCTAAATTCAGTAAATATTCCTTAATAAACATCGCAGTTTTACACCCATCGCGTTTATAATTCGCATTGATTTATTTTTCGCGCCGCGGGCGCAGCGAATGCTAAGGAACTATTCCATGCCTGGTTTTGAATTATTTGGTCCTGAAGAGAAACAGGAAGTTGCTGACGTAATGGAAAACGGTTTTACCTTCCGTTACAACTTTGATCACATGCGTAATGACCGCTGGAAGACGCGTGAGATGGAGCAACTGCTCTGCGAGAAGATGAATGTCAAACACGCCCACCTGCTCTCTAGCGGTACCGCTGCGTTGCAAACGGCGATGGCCGCTGCAGGCATTGGTGCTGGCGATGAAGTGATCGTGCCTCCTTTTACCTTCGTCGCCTCTGTCGAAGCTGTCTTCATGGCTGGCGCCATTCCTGTGTTCGCTGAGATCGATGAAACCTTGTGTCTGTCGCCTGAAGGTATCGAAGCCGCCATCACACCTCGCACTAAAGCAATCAACCTGGTTCATATGTGTGGTTCTATGGCCAAGATGGATGAGATCAAGGCCATCTGTGAAAAGCATAACTTAGTGCTGCTCGAAGATGCCTGTCAGGCGATCGGCGGTAGCTACAAGGGTCAGGCTCTTGGCACTATCGGTGATGTAGGATGCTACTCGTTTGACTCGGTCAAGACCATCACCTGTGGTGAAGGCGGCGCGGTAATTACCAACAACGACACCATCTATGACCATGCCCACATGTTCTCAGATCATGGCCACGATCATGTTGGTAACGATCGTGGTGCCGAGGGTCACCCTATCATGGGTCTGAACTTCCGCATCTCTGAGATGAACTCAGCTATGGGTCTTGCCCAACTGCGTAAGCTAGACACCATTATCGAGATCCAGCGTAAGAACAAAAAGCTGTTAAAAGATGCCATGGCAGAGCTGCCAGAAGTCAGCTTCCGCGAGATCCCAGATCCTGAAGGCGACTCAGCAGGCTTCCTAAGCTTTATGCTACCAACTGAAGAACGTACCCAAGAGATCAGCAAAAAACTGGCTGAAAATGGCGTTGACGGCTGCTTCTACTGGTATGTAAACAATTGGCACTACCTGTCAAATTGGAAGCACATTCAAGAGCTTAAGTCACCAGCTGCTCTACCGATCACATTAATCGAAGACAAGCCTGATTATACTCAGGTGTCCGTGCCTAAGTCAGACGCCATCATGAGCCGCACCATTTCGATGCTGATCAAGCTGTCTTGGAGCGAAGAAGAGATCGCCCAGCGCATCGAAAACATTAAGCGTGCTTTTGCGGCCTAAGTCTCAAGTCACTCATTTTACCTGTCGCGTCGGCCACACGCCGCGCGACGTTACTTTTTACAGTAGAAGTCTCAACGGAGAATGTTGTAATGAGTTTTAAAAATTTCAAATGCGTACCAAAAATGATTTTTGGTCGTGGCTCTTTCGCTCAGCTAGATACCGTCCTGAGTGAAGAACGTCAGCAAGCAGACGATTTCGTGGTGTTCCTGGTTGATGATGTTCACCAAGATAAGCCGCTTGCCAAGCGCGTTCCAGCCCAACCCCATGATCTGGTGATTTACGTCAATGTGGACGAAGAGCCAACCACAGAGCAGGTTGACTCGTTAACCGAACAAGTACAAGCCTTTGCTGGCAAGCTACCTGTTAGCGTAGTCGGTTTAGGTGGCGGTTCTACCATGGACCTTGCTAAAGCCGTTTCTTTGATGCTGACCAACCCAGGCGGAAGCGCTATGTACCAAGGCTGGGATCTGATCAAGAACCCTGCAGTACACCACATTGGAATCCCAACCGTTTCGGGTACCGGCGCCGAGGCGTCTCGCACCGCGGTACTATGTGGCCCAGTTCGTAAGCTAGGTTTAAACTCAGATTATACTGTGTTTGACCAAATCATCATGGACTCTGAGCTGATTGCCGGCGTACCGACTGACCAATGGTTCTACACAGGTATGGACTGCTACATCCACTGTGTTGAGTCACTGCAAGGTACTTTCTTAAATGAGTTTGCCAAGGCCTTCGCCGAAAAGTCTATGGATCTATGCCGTGAAGTCTTCTTGGACGATCACCCAGAGAAAGATGACAAGCTGATGATGGCCTCTTACATGGGCGGCATGAGCATAGCTTATAGCCAAGTCGGTGCATGCCATGCGGTCTCTTACGGTCTGGGTTATGTACTGGGTTACCATCACGGTATCGGTAACTGCCTAGCCTTCGATGTGCTGGAAGAGTTCTACCCTGAGGGCGTTGCCGAGTTCCGTCAGATGATGGACAAGCACAACATCACTCTGCCAAAGAACATCTGTAAAGATCTGCCAGATGAAACTATCGCTAAGATGGTTGCCGTTACGAAGAGCATGGGACCACTATGGGCCAATGTGTACGGCGAAGGCTGGGAAGAGAAAGTTACCGACGAGATGTTGACTAAACTGTTCCGTCGTATCTAATCTGTAAGCTCAAGGAGTAAGGGGCTCTCAATGAGCCCCTTCTCTATATATACACTGTGCGAAACTGTAAATGGTAGGTATATCCAAATGAATGTGACTCTGTTAATCCCAGCTCGCTATGGTTCAAGCCGATTTCCCGGGAAGCCACTGGCGCCGATTAACGGTAAACCCATGATCCAGCACGTATACGAACGTGCGGCACTGGCAAAAGGCTTAACTGCCATTTATGTGGCAACCGACGATCTGCGTATTAAAGAGGCGGTCGAAGCCTTCGGTGGTAAGGTGGTGATGACAGATGAGAACGCCGCATCAGGCACCGACAGGATTGAGGATGCTATCACGCAACTGGGTTTGGCCGATGATGATCTGGTGATCAACCTTCAGGGCGATCAACCGCTGATCGATCCTATCTCCATCGAACAGATCATTACCCTGTTTGAGCGCCACCCTGGCGAATTCGCCATGGCAACCCTAGGCTATGAGATCACCGAAGAGCATGAGCTTAACGACCCTAAACACGTCAAGATGGTGTTCGACAACCAGTTTAACGCGCTTTATTTCTCACGGGCACGAATTCCTTTCGGTCGCGATACCCAGGATTACCCTGTGTATAAGCACCTTGGCGTCTATGCTTACACCCGTGAGTTTGTTCGCATCTTCAATAAATTACCACTAGGTCGCCTGGAAGATCTCGAAAAGTTGGAGCAATTACGCGCCTTAGAACACGGTTATAAGATCAAGGTCGCGATCAGCGCCTTCGACTCTCCAGAGGTGGATACTCCAGAAGATATTCGCATCTGCGAAGCCCGCCTGGCGGTCGACTAACTAACGTCTGGGAGATAGCGGATGTCGAGTCTCGAAGTTTGGCTCATAATCATCTTGGTACTTGGTGTCATCGCCAGCAACTTGGCGGTGCTCAAATACAGTAATAAGTTTAAGTTGCCGCCATTTGGTAAACCTAAACCAGAAGACAAGAGTGCTAAGCAGCAAAGCGTGCCAAAACCTGAGGACGCTTCTCATCCGGATGGGAAGCAGACAGACCCTAAGCATCGGGATGACGCCGCTGATACGGATAAACGCGACAAATAGCTAGGATAATTAAGCGCAGCCAATAAGATGAGCGATAATCGACTTTCCAAAAAAGATAAAGGCTTACCAAGGTAAGCCTTTTTTATCACTGTGAAACCAAACATTGGCGCTTGTGGTTACCCATGTAGCCAGATGTTATCATCCGTATTAGCTCGTGAGACTCTCGACCCAAGTTTCGGGGTTCGCCACAATAAACTGGTATTTGTCACCATTACTCAGACTCACCTGGATCCCATCTGGCGTAATAGGCAAGATCCCCGCGCCCTTACCCCAACAGGTCTCCACCTTAACTATCTCTTTGAGCGGTAAATGATAAGGACCATAGAGGCCGTCGGCACTAAAAGACTTAAAATCGAGGGTTTCTCGATTTAGGCTCAAACGTCCATCGACTCGAATGGCATTCTTCTGTAGCGTCGCCGGGCTCGATGTTACCTGTCGCTGTTCAGTCTCAATTGATAATCTCATTGCATATCTCCCTGCTGCAACTAAGTGTCACTCTACTCTACTATAGCCTGTACACCTTGTTAATAAGCCTTTGGTTGACAGAGGCTTTGTCACATCTATACGATGCCGTCGTCTATCGATGCTTAGGTGTTGGTGAAATTAAACACCTGAAGTCAAACTCCTAGACGATAGCGATAAAAAGGCCAATCTTGCGATTGGCCTTTAAGAACTAGTTGCGCATATCCTGTTTTAACTCCTCTTCGAGGCGCTGACTTACCGCCTCTGGGGAACCTGTATTACGGGCGATTAAGCCATAAGCGACAGGGATCACCAAGAGTGTAAAAAAGGTCGCCAGTATGATACCCGACAGCACCACTACCCCGATCACAAAACGAGTTTCTGCGCCGGCGCCCTGAGCCATAACCAAAGGTATGGCCCCCGCTGCCGTCGTGATCCCCGTCATCAGGATAGGACGCAGACGCTGGCTGGCCGCCTGAATGATCGCCTTGTCGAACTCGAGTCCTTTATCCCTTAATTGGTTAGCAAATTCGACAATCAAGATACCATTTTTAGCTGCAAGGCCCACCAACATGATAATCCCTATCTGGCTATAGATATTTAGGCTCTGCCCAGTTAACCAAAGGCCAATCAGTGCGCCCAGCGTCGCCAACGGCACGGTCAACATGATCACCATAGGGTGAATGTAGCTCTCAAATTGCGCCGCCAATACCAAGAAGACAATCCCCAAGGCTAACAGGAAAACGAAATACATGGAGCTACCCGATTCCTGATAATCGAGCGACTGACCCTTATAGCTGATCACCGCTTCGGCTGGCAGATAGGTGTAAGCCAGATCGTTGAGGTAGTTAAGTGCCTCGCCCAAACTATATCCATCGGCTAAGTTGGCTTCTATGGTGATCGCCCGCATACGGTTGTAGCGATTCAGCTGGCTGGCGTCGGCAAACTCCTCAACAGAGACAAGGTTTGCCAGCGGGATCAACTCGCGACTACGGTCAGAGCGAACATAGATGTTACTCAGATCGCTGGCGGTATTTTGATTATCCCGGTTACCCTCGATGATCACGTCATACTCTTCACCATCGCGCATGAAGGTGGTCACCAGACGCGAACCCAGCATAGACTCCAAGGTTCGGCCGATGTGAGAGATAGATACCCCGAGATCCGCCGCTCTATCCTTATCGATCACCACCCTGAGCTGTGGCTTGGTTTCTTGATAGTCATGATCTAAACCGACAAGGTTAGGGTTTTCCTTAGCCTTCTCCAGCAAGATATCACGCCATTTGGCGATCTCTTCATAGCTTGGGCCGCCCAGAACGAACTGCACAGGTTTTCCCACACCTCGGCCGAAGGCCTGGCGCATGACAGGGAATGCTCTCACCCCAGCCAGATCAGACAGGCGACCGCGTATATCGCCTATGATCTCAAAAGCACTGCGACGTGTTGCCCAGTCTTCGAGCACGATAATGGCCATACCATTAGAGAAGTTGGCGCTGCGACCAAAACCACGTGGTGCACGAATCAGCAGTCGCTTAATCTCACCACTCTCTACCAGCGGCATCAGGCGTGCTTCAATCTCATCCATATAAGGCGTGATATATTCAAAACTCGCCCCCTGCGGACCGTTAACGATCAGGAACATAGAGCCCCTATCTTCCCTCGGTGCAAACTCCTGAGGTACCTTAGTCATCAGGTAGCCACTGAGACCTAACGCAATAACCACCAGAGAACTGACGATAAAGGGATGGGTCATGGCGCGCTTTAAGGTCGCCTGATAACCATTTGACAGCCAGTCCATCCCTGCATCGATTTTGCGCACCAACCAAGGGTCTTGCCCTGCCGGTTTAAGCAACTTAGAACACATCATGGGGCTTAGGGTCAGCGCCACTAAGCTTGAGAAGATCACCGCGGCGCTCATCGCTACCGCAAACTCTTTAAAGAGCTTGCCCAGATCCCCTTCAAGGAAAGTGATCGGCATAAATACGGCCACGAGGACTAGCGTCGTTGCCACTACGGCAAACGCCACTTCGCGGGACCCCAAGTACGCGGCCTTGAGGGGTGAGTCGCCCTCTTCGATACGTCTGTGAATGTTCTCCAGCACTACGATGGCATCATCCACCACCATACCGATGGCTAAGATCATCGCCAGCAGAGTCAACAGGTTAATGGTATAACCCAAGGCATAGAGGACGATAAAGGTGGCCATTAAGGACACAGGCACAGTTAACGCCGGGATCAACATAGCGCGCACACTGCCAAGGAACAGATAGATCACGATTATCACCAGGAACATGGCGATAAACAGTGTCTGATACACCTCCTTGATAGAGGCCTCGATAAACACAGAGCTGTCGTAAGAGCGTTTGATCTCCATCCCAGCAGGTAATGTGGGGTTGATCTTATCGACCAGTGCATTAGCGACGCGGGCCACTTCCAAGGTATTAGAGGTAGATTGCTTGGAGATCCCCAGACCAATCATAGCCTCACGGTTACCACGGAAGGTGATACGTTCCTCTTCTGAGCCAATCTCTACCCTGGCCACATCGCCAAGTTTGATAAGATAGCCATCTTCCCCTTCAGCCAGTACCAGATTGCTAAAGTCTTCTTCCGTCTTAAAGGTGCGCTCCAAACGCACGGTGAAATGACGGTCTTTCGACTCTACCGAACCGGCCGGCAGCTCGACGTTTTCTGATCTCAGTACAGATTCAATATCCGACACTGTCAGGTTACGAGCTGCCAAGGCTTGACGGTCTATCCAGATCCGCATGGCGTAAACCTTGCCGCCGCCGATACGGATGTTTGCCACGCCGTCGATCACCGAGAATCTGTCGACTAAATAACGGCGGGCATAATCGGTGAGCTGCAAGGTACTCATCTGATCTGAGACCAGGTTGAGCCACATGATCACCTCATCACCACCATTAGCCTTTTGCACCTCTGGTGGATCGGCCTCTTCTGGCAGGTTGTTGAGTAGCCCTGAGATCCTGTCTCGCACATCGTTAGCCGCCGCTTCAATATCGCGGCCCACATCGAACTCTAAGGTTACAGAGGAGCGACCATCGCTACTCGAAGAGTTGATGTTACGGATCCCCTCAACACCACTGATCCTGTCCTCTACCAATTGAGTAATACGACTCTCTACCACGGCCGCACTGGCGCCGCGGTAGTTTGTTTGCACCGACACTATCGGCGGATCGATATTGGGATATTCCCTTAAGGGCAGTTTATCAAAAGAAACCAGACCAAAAGCGATCAATAACATGCTGATGACGGACGCAAAAACCGGTCGTTTTACCGACAAATCCGTCAAGATCATACTAGGGGCTCCACCTTAGCTTGTTGACTAAAACTAAAATTTTCGCTGAACTGCACCTTAACGGTATCGCCTGGACGCACTTTAAGAATACCGCGCACCATCACCTGCTCACCCACGTTTACGCCGCCGACAATCTCGACCCAACCGCGTTTACGCAAGCCGATTTGTACCTGACGACGCTCGACCACATTCTCATCATTAACCAAGTAGACGAAATGATTCTTCTGTATCGGAATAATCGCCGCTTCAGGAATAATGAGCGCATCTCGGCTCTGCTTAATAAGCTTCACCTTCATCAACATACCCGGCAATAGACGTAGATCCTTGTTAGCGATCTCAGCGCGTACCATCACCGCGCGGGTGATGGGATTAACGCGGCTGTCGACCGACACAACCTTGCCGGTAAAGAGTTCACCCTCAAAAGCCACAGCGCTGGCTTCAACCGATTTGCCTATGGCCAAGGACTGTAAGAAACGCTCAGGCACCGAGAAGTCGAGCTTGATGGTGGAGATATCATCCAGGGTGGTGATCACAGTACCAGGTGTCACTAGGCTTCCCTGGCTCACTTGCCGTAGACCCAAGCGTCCCGAAAATGGCGCTCGGATCCGTCTGTCCTTAAGGGATGACTCCGCCTGCTCCAGCTCTGCCTTAGCGGTGTCGATAAGGGTTTGCAGCCTGTCACGCTCCAGGGCGGCAACGGTCTGGCTGGTCACCAAAGAACTAATACGAGCCAGTTCGCGCTCATGATCTTTCATCTTAACTTTGGCGACTGTCACTCTGGCGATCTGCTCTCTATCTTGCAAACGCACCAGCAATTGGCCCTTTTCCACCAGTTGACCGTCTTCAAAATTTAACTCGGTGACCATGTCAGTCACCTTAGGCGTCACAGTGATAGACTCATTCGCCTTGCCCGTACCCAGGGCTTCGACTTCGTCGCGAATAGGCTGCATCTCAGCCTTAGCAACCACGACATTTGGCGTCGGCCTGGCACGTGGTTTAGTTGTAGATTCCGTCTGTTGATTGAAATAGTAGGTGGCGGCGCCTGCCGCTAAAAGTATTGAGATTATTATCGTTTTTTTCATCAATCTTCCGAATGAATACACATTATGTTAACGGTAGTTTACCTAGTAATCTAAGTGCTTCAAGGCGTTTTACTTTTGCTTACAAACTTAACGCTTGGTTTACACTCAGGGCGATTTTCCAACACCAGAGAGGATTCCCTATTCCTCGTCACACTCGCACATATCATCTATAAAAGGGTGACTCTTTCAGCATAAGCAATAGGTTTTCTGCGCTCATAGAGGGATTCATAAACTGTCCCTGACCATAGTCGCAACCTAAGCTCTGCATCGTTTGATACTGCTCTTGTGTTTCAATTCCTTGCGCTACGGTTTCAATATTGAGTGTATTGGCCAGGTTAATAATGGTTTCAAATATCACCTTGTTGTCATAAGCCATCACCATGGGACTAATCAGGCTGCGCGCAATCTTTAGGCGATCGAAGCGGAAACGCTGCAGATAATGAAGGCTTGCATGGCTTGCGCCAACATCATCCAAACTAACTTGAATGCCAAGGCGTTTCGCTCTGGCTATCAGCGCCGACACTTCCCCCATCTCGGTGGCTAGACTCGGTTCAGCCACTTCTATTGCTAACAAGCTTGCAAGCTTAACCCCCAGCTCGCCTTGCCCTTCTAAACTGTCGAGCAAATAGCGCCCATCACAGGCAATATTCTGACTGATCCTAAAACCCTGCGGAAAAGCGTCATGGTGATCTTGCAGCAGCGCCAGTAATTGTTTCGCCACATAGTTATCTAACGAATCTAACCCTTCCTGGTGCCTCAGTTGAGGCAATAATCGCTTTGCCGAGATAATTCCAAGTGTAGGATGTCGCCAACGCAGCAGCGCCTCGGCGCCAAACAGTTTTCCATCCTTAAAGCGATACAGGGGCTGAAACTCCAAATAAAGTTCACCGTTTGCAATTGCCTCCATGAAGGCTTCTGCCAATTGCTCCTCATCACAACTCTCCTGCTCCGTGTCAAACTGACACATTTGCGCCCGCCCCTGCAACTTAGCACTTAGCAGCGCCTGGTCGGCCTGGCGCATCAGCGACGATTCACTCTGGTGCGGAGAAAAACAGGTCACCATCCCCAAACTAAACGAGAGAGAAATAGAGATCCCCCCCAAATCATGCACCTCCATCATCTGCTGGCGCAGCGCCTCAACCCTGTCATAGCATTCAGAGGGAGAGCTAATGCCTTCGAGCAGCAACGCAAACTGGTCTCCCCCAAGGCGGCTGAGGGTATCATGGGCTTGCAATGCCCCTCTGACGCGATTAGCAACCAACTTAAGCAACTCATCACCAATTTGATGGCCGTAAGCATCATTTACCGCTTTAAAATGATCGATATCGAAGAACACCAGGCCGAAGCCAAGGGGCGCATTTTCTTCTGGCTGAGTGATAGTACGTAACGCCTGGCCTAAACGATCAATGAATAAACTGCGATTAGGCAACTTGGTTAAACTGTCCTGCAGGGCTAATTCGGTTAGACGAGACTTAAGCTGCATTCTGGCGATGGCGTTACAGATATGTTTAGCGACAAAAACCAATAACTGCAGATCCTCTTCACGATAACGGTAATCACCATGATAACTCTGCACCACAACAATGCCGCGACAGGAATCACTGTCAAAAGGAACACCCAGCCAGGCAAGGGGGAGCGCGCCGTTGATCACTATATCCCCATCACTCACCATCTGCTTAAGCCTGTTTTCATCTGCCAACAAGGGCTTATTTTTCAGCAGCACATACCCTGTGATACCGAGTTCCCCCGGCGACATGGCGAACTGGGCATCTTGAGGCACCTCATCATACTCATCCACATGATAGGGGAAATGTAAGAAGTGACCATCATCGCTCATTAGCGCGACATAGAAATTGTCCGCCAAAATAAGCCGAGAGATACATTGATGTAGCTTGCTATAGAAGTGTTTAATCGAATCTGTCTCAAAGATGATCTCGGCGATCGCAAACAGGGTATCCTGGATCTTACTGGTGTACTCCAGCGCCTCTATCCGCTTTTGCAAGCTAACCAGATTATTCGCTCGATGGATCTTCAGCGCCGTGATAGTCGCCAGTGCAAATAAAATATGCTCATGCTGCGCCGTGTAGAAATTCTTCTTGGGATGCTCAGTGTCTATTACTCCTATTACCTCACCGTCTACCAGCATGGGCACGGCTAACTCAGATAACCTTGGGGCATCATCGACAATATAATTAGGGAATTGGCGAGTGTCGGCGACGATCAGAGGCTGCTTTGTCTTGGCCACAGTGCCGACAACGCCCTCGCCGATTTTGAGCTCTATGGGCGCGAGGATCTCGTGAGCTGTGGGGTTTTTCGCACCGAAGGTGGCCTTTTGCACCAGCAATCCACGCTCTTGATCCAATAGATAGACCACCACATCATCGAACCCAAGTTGTGACACCACGTTTTGTGCCAAATGCCATAGGATCTCTTCCACGCCACTCAGTGAAAGCATGTCGATGGCAAATTCACTAATCACCTTTAAATACTTAGCTTCGACATCCTGCAGTTGAACCTTAGATCCCATGCCTACTCCGGCGCTATTGTGGTATCAGACTAATGAATGACAATCTCAATAACTATATGGCATAGATGGCTGACCCGCCATTTTCGCCACTACCAAAGAGGTAGTTGTTTCGTCTAACGACTCACTATGTTTCTGTCTTAACGGATCAGGTTTTCCGCAATCTTGGCTTCCTTCGGCCAACAGCCTTTTCAGGCCCAAAAAAAAGAGGCCTAAGGCCTCTTTTCTAGTTTATATCTGCAATGGATTATCTGACTTTTCGATCTTCGTTCATCAGCTCTGCTAAACCGCTATAAACGGCCTCGACCACCTCGTTAGATACAGGCTCATCTTCTTTATCTTTTAGATAGATGCGTGTCTTACTCACATCTACTTTATCTTGCTCAATTTGCAAGCGATAAGAACCCTCTTCTATCGGCAGCTTCTTCTCGCTCCACAGTGAGCTCCAGAAACCTGAATCATCATTGACATTGATATAGTAAAGCCCCTTGTTATTGTCCATGTCGACAATTTCAAAGCCCATCTCTGGCAGTACCAGGCGTAATCGCTCCCAAGTACGGCTGAAACTAGCATCGGCTAACCAGTAACTTATCTCGGCTGTCTCAGCATCGCTCGTTTCTGACGCCTTCACCATCTCAACATCTATGCCCAGGCTATCACGTAAGCGTTTGGCCTTAATCGCCTTAGCACGCTTAATGCTCATGTAGGCGATGGTGCTGTTAAGCATATCAACGGTGTAACGACGCTTATCTTCACCAGTTAGCAAGATATCCTGCGCCTTACCATCGAAGCTCTCTTCGTGATCAATTAATTCGATAGCAAGATTACCATTACGGCCATGAGGACGCACATTTACGCTGAATCGATAGCGTTGACGCACAGAGTAAACCTCATCGGCGCCCCACATAGAGGTCTCAATAACTTCTTGATTTTCTATCCAATCAGTCTCGATGATGCCACTTTCTCTGTCTTCTTTTACCAGCTTGATATTATGCTGATTAAAATATTCATCCAAGATACCAAAAATTTCAGTGCGCAGATCGATATCATTGTCGATAGACTCGACCACGATCTTAATGCTGTCACTGGATTCTTCTACATGGGTACCTTCTGCCATAGGCAATACTTGCAGCGGCGGACGAATATCCAGCTTCTTACCCACCAGGTTTTTATCAGCCTTGCGACCGACCTGTGGGATCTCGTATTCGGTATTGTACTTAGGCTCATTCAATCCCGCCGGGATCACCAGCTTAGGCTGTACAGTCACGTTAGCATAGTCGTCATCGCCATTGGCCTGGCGTCTGTCGATAGGTGTACTGCAAGCCGTTACGGCGGCAACCAGTAAGATTGGGGTTACTTGCTTTAGCATTTAATTATTGAACCTCTATTCGGGCATTTTTCATCGCTTCTAGCAACAGACCATGATATTCATCAGAAAGTTCCGTTAACGGCAAGCGAATATGTCCTTGGCTAATCAACCCCATACGATGAGCGGCCCATTTAACCGGAATGGGATTGGCTTCGCAAAACAGTGCTTTGAACAGATCTTTCATCGGTGCCTCTGCCTGCAGAGCAGCGTCAACATCACCTTTTAGCGCAGCATCACACATTAACTTAAACTGCTTAGGCACTATGTTGTTAGCCACCGAAATAACCCCATTACCACCTAAGGTTAGAAATTCCCGCGCCGTAGCATCATCACCGCTGTAAAGCATAAAGTCGTCACCACAAAGCTGACGCAGCTTAGCGACACGACTCAGGTCGCCGGTGGCTTCCTTAACACCAATGATATTGGGCACTTCAACCAACTGAGCTACGGTTTCTGGCAGCATATCGACTGCAGTACGTCCGGGCACATTGTAAAGAATTTGCGGAATATCAGTAGACGCCGCTACCGCACGATAATGAGCGATAAGCCCCTTAGGCGTGGGTTTGTTGTAGTAAGGCGTTACACCTAACATGGCCGCAACCCCAAGGTTGGCTTGAGCCTTGGTCAGTTCGATCGCTTCTGCGGTCGCATTGGCACCGTTACCGCCGATAACGGGTACCCTTCCTGCGGCAAATTTAACCGTGTGGGCAACCACCTCTATATGTTCTGAAATAGGTAAAGTGGCAGACTCGCCAGTCGTACCAACGGCAACAATGGCGTCAGTACCTTGCTCAATATGGTATTCAACCAGCTTCTCGAGACTGGCGTAATCGACAGAGCCATCACTATTCATGGGAGTGATTAAGGCTACGATGCTTCCGTTTATCATGTGATTTCCCCAAGGATTCAGGACTGGCTATGGTACTGATGCTAACAGGTAAAAACAAGCATAAGTATCCCAAGATCATTGAGAATGATAACAGCAGGCGCTGTAGGTCAATTGTTTGACTCTTTATCACGACAGGGATCTCAAAACTGATAACATGTGTTAGCATAACCCTCCTTAAAAACGACGAATTATTCAATCGACGTTTATTTGTACAACGAGTTACCAATCAACGGGGGAGTTTCATGTCCAATCATCTGGTCGTTACCGCACTGGGTTCAGATCGTCCTGGTATCGTCAGTAAATTTGCCAGACTCGCAAGCGAATGTGACTGCGATATTGTCGATAGCCGAATGGCTCTCTTTGGTGGCGAGTTTACACTGATCATGATGATTTCGGGCGCCTGGGCATCGATCACTAAGATGGAAGCCAGCTTGCCAGCCCTGAGTGTAGAACTCGGCCTGCTGACTGTTATGAAGCGTTGTTCACAACACACGCCGCCTAACTATATCTCTCGTCTCGAAGTCACCTTCAACGGTAAAGACCAACGCGGCACCATGAATCGAATCACCCAGTTCCTGGCGGATCGTTCGCTCGATCTTGCCGCCGTTCGCTCCCACGCCGAAGAAACGCCAGATGGCGAGCCTGTGCAGAATGTGTTCCTCACTATCAATGTGCCAGAAAAGGTCGATATCGAAAAACTCGAACAAAATATCGCCTCTCTCGCCGAAGAGATGAACCTAAGCTGCCATATCGAACGTATGCAGGGTATCGAAACACAACCTAAGGATGATCTATGAAGACCTTAATGAAAGGCGATGTCGCGCCAAACTTTACCTTGCACAATCAAAATGATCAGGCCATCAGTTTGGCAGATGCCCTTAAACAGGGCCCTGTGCTTGTCTATTTTTACCCCAAGGCACTCACCCCTGGCTGCACCGTTCAGGCCTGTGGCCTGCGAGATACCAAGCCTGAGCTAGACAACCTTAAGGTAACCGTATTTGGGATTAGCCCAGATCCTGTTGCTAAACTTGGCCGTTTCGCTGACAAGCATGAACTTAACTTTAGCCTGCTCAGCGATGAGGATCACGCTGTCGCCGACGCCTTTGGCGTTTGGGGAGAAAAGAAGTTTATGGGTAAAATCTACGATGGAATTCACCGTCTTAGTTTCCTCATCGGACAAGATGGCAAGGTGGCCCATGTATTTGATAAGTTTAAGACCAAAGATCACCATGAAGTAGTGTTGAACTATATTCAACAAAACAGTTAATCATTGACTTACGAAAATCAAAAAAGCCGGCGATGCCGGCTTTTTTTAGATTAAATTATTTGATGTATGGCCATAATAACGCCGCCGCTATGCTCCACATGGTGAGACAGATAAAACGATCCAGGTAACACCATGCCTTAGGTTGTTTAAATAGCGGACTTAAATATCTCGCCCCCAGGCTCAGACCGAAAAACCACACAAATGACGCCAGCACCGCACCGGCTCCAAACAGTTGCCTATCCTCTTGCTCAAACTGAGTACTGATACTACCCAGCAGCACCACGGTATCTAAATAGAGATGAGGATTAAGCAAGCTTATACCGAGCGTCGTTAAAATCGCCGCCCTCAGAGTATCTGCTCCTTGCGTTGCCTCCGTATCCAGTCCCTGGGCATGAAACGAAGATCGTAAAGCCCGGGCTCCATAAGCCAGTAAGAAAATGGCGCCGCCAATGCTAGCGATATCCTTAATTAACGGAAATGCCAGGATAAGGTGGCCCAGACCAGCAACCCCGGCGGTGATCATCACCGCATCAATAAAAGAACACAGGGCTGCAATAGGCAGCGAATGCGACTGCTTTAACCCTTGTTTCAACACAAAGGCATTTTGTGCCCCCACGGCGATAATTAAGCTGCTGCCAACGCCAATCCCCTGAATAAAGGCTTGCACTTTTTACACTCCATCAATTTGTCACTGCTCAATGGCGGCAAGCATAGCCAGTCTGGATAAATAAACACAGCTAATAATTTTAATGTATCATTAGCAACGCTTATTAAACCTATTGAGATCATTTATGCTGGATTATGCTCATTTAAAAGCCCTGAGTGTGGTGATCACCGAAGGGGGATTCGAACGCGCCGCCAAGGTACTCTTCATTACCCAATCTGCGGTATCACAACGAATCAAGGCTCTGGAAGAGCGTGTGGGACAAACCTTGCTGATCCGCAGTAATCCGGTGCAGGCAACCCCCATGGGTAAACGTCTGCTGCGCCACTATGCTCAGGTGAGTCTGCTTGAGAGTGAGCTTAGCGCCGAGATAGATGCCGACGATCCGTCCCTGCCCACAGTGGTTAAGATAGCCGTAAATGCCGATAGCCTGGCCACCTGGTTTCTACCCGCCATTGCCGAACTGTTTAAGCGCCACCGTTGGTTGTTAGAGTTGATCGTCGACGACGAATCCTATACCCATCACTTGCTTAAAAGCGGTGAAGCCGTAGGCTGTGTCACCACTACAGAGGCACCGCTAGCGGGCTGCTCCAGCGAATACCTGGGACAAATGGAGTATCAATGTGTTGCCACCCAAGCGTTTATCCAGCGTTACTTTGCCGATGGCGTGACCCCACAGAGTCTGCGACAGGCACCGGCGGTGGTGTTTTCCACTAAAGACAAGTTACATGAGAAGTTTCTCGGCGAATTTTTCGCCATCGAGCCAGAGCAGTGGCGCGAACATCAAATTCCCTCATCTGAGAGTTTTCTTGAGGCCATCATACAAGGCATGGGTTATGGTTTGGTCGGCCACCTGCAGGCTGAGCCTTTGCTACAAAGCGGGGCTCTGAAGGTTATAGCGCCAAATTGCGCCATGAGCGTGCCCCTTTTCTGGCAGCACTGGAACATCAAGGCCAAACAAACCACGCTCGTCTATCGCGCCTTAGCGGCTACCGCTAAACAAGCCTTAAAGTAAAAGGGAACCTAAGATACAAAAAGGGAGCCAACTGGCTCCCTCTTAGGTCTAGTCAATCGGCGACTAACTGGCTGTCTGCTCAGTATTCTGGTCACCTTTATCGACCTTAGGCCAGGCATTGACCACAGCCTTTACCAGGGAGGCGAGCGGAATCGCAAAAAAGACGCCCCATACCCCCCAAAGACCACCAAATATCAATACCGCAGCGATAATAAACACAGGGTGCAGATCCACCGCATCGGAGAAGAGGATAGGCACTAAGAGGTTGCCATCAAGCGCCTGAATGATGCCATACCCCAACATCAGGTAACCAAACTCAGGACTCAGGCCCCACTGAAAAAAGGCCACCAGCGCAATAGGCAGAGTTACCAAGGTCGCGCCCACATAAGGGATGAGTACAGAAAATCCCGTTAACACGCCAAGCAGGGCTGCATAACGCAGGTCCATCACCGCAAAGAAGATATAACTGGCCGCGCCGATGATCACTATCTCAATCACCTTGCCGCGAATATAGTTAAAGATCTGCTGATTCATCTCTACCCATACCTTACGAGCCAATTGACGGTTGGAAGGAATAAAGCGCTTACTGCCTTTTATCAGCTCATCTTTATCTTTTAAGAAGAAAAACACCAATAGCGGCACTAGAATCGCGTACACCATAAGCACCAACAGAGAGGCCGAGTAGCCGAGGAGTTGTTTGCCCAGATCAAAAATATGTTGGGTATCAAGCAGCTTTTTAATCTCACCAACCGAGGCATCAAGCTGTTCTACACTTAAAAACTGTGGGTAGCGCTCGACAAAACCTTTGAGTGTAATAAAACCTTTATCCAGCATGGTGGGTAGGTCTGTCACCAAGGCGACCCCCTGCTTCCAGATACTAGGCACCAGCCCGAAGGTAATAAGCAACATCACTCCCACAAACAGCACCAATACCAAAGAGGCTCCCGTCGTGCGGTTTATTCCTATTCTCACCATTTGTGCCACGGGCCATTCAAGCAAAAAAGCCAACACTAATGCCACTAGCAGCGGCGCCAATAAGCCCCCCGCAAAATAGATGGTCAAGGCGATCCCTAGCAAAATAAGTACTAAGGTCACTGCCTGGGGATCGCTAAATCGCTCTTTATACCAATTGGTAATTATCGAAAACATCTACACTTCCTAATTAGAAACCACTGCAAACAGAGCCTTATCTAGCCTCTGTTGTTAAATGACGCCATAAAAAACGGTTTAACTTACATTCATGCCTATCATCCAAATGAGATTAGGCGCCTTTCTTGATAGATAACACTAAAGCTTGTGCATCATTTTGTATCTCGGCAAATTGCCACTGGGCCTTCACCAGATACCTGGGCACATCTTGCCGTGAGCCTGCATCAGCCAAGGAAACCTTGAGTTCACCTTCATCTGGCAACTGTTTCAACGCCATCTTTAGCTTAACTAAGGCTAAGGGACATCGGTAGTGGGTTAAGTCAATAAAAGTCATAATGATCTTGCTAAAGGCAAACTCGCGCTATTATCCTAAGTCTCCAGTGAAACCACAAGCTAACAATCTCGACATGCTGTACTGACTCGCTAGTGTCAGATTTTGCCAGCAAGCTGAACTAATTAGTGGCTTTGGGCTCCAATAATCAAAGTAAGTTACATATTAACCGCTAAGGATAAGTTTGAGTAAAGTAAACAAAGCAAAATCCCTGGTTGCCGGTGCACTGTCAATGGCGCTTTTTTTTAACCCGCCCTTAGGTTTTGCCAACAATGACCTCCCAGATCTTGGCACGGCAGCGGTTAATACCTTCAGTTTGGAAAAAGAGAGCAGTTATGGTGACGCTTATATGCGGGTGATCCGCTCCTCGGCGCCCATGCTAAACGATCCTGTATTAAATCAATATCTCACCGAACTGGGTAACAGACTGGTGGCTCACGCCACAGGGGTGAAGACCCCCTTCTATTTTTTCATGCTGCGTAATGATGAGATCAACGCCTTCGCCTTCTTCGGTGGACATGTTGGCGTACATACGGGACTATTTCTCAATGCCGACAACGAAAGCCAACTAGCTTCGGTGTTGGGACACGAAATCACCCACGTTACTCAAAGGCACTTAGCGCGATCGATAGAGGCGCAGCAGAAAAGTTCACCCGCCACCATTGCGGGTTTATTAGGGGCGATACTGCTCACTATCGCCGCACCTCAAGTCGGTATGGCCGCCATGGCCACCACTCAAGCCTTAGCAACCCAAGCGCAAATTAACTATACCCGTCTGCATGAAAAAGAAGCCGACCGCATCGGCATGCAGATCTTGGTGGATGCCGGTTTCGATCCTAACGGTGCGTCAGATTTCTTTGCCAAACTCGCGACCCGATACCGCTTTACCACTAAACCACCTCAAATGTTATTGACTCACCCTCTCCCCGAGTCTCGTATCGCCGAAGCCAGAAACCGTGCCGCTCAGTATCCCCACAGATATATCGCCGATAATCTGGACTTCCAACTCGCCAAGGCCCGTATTCAGGTGCGCTTCTCCAGCTACAGTGAAGAGGCCGCACTTGCCTTATTTAAGGGGCAATTGAGGAAGAACAGCTATCAGTTTAAAGAGGCGGCGCAATATGGCCTCGCCCTCGCCTTACTTCGCGCCGATAAGGCCGAGGAGTCTGAGAAGATCATTGATGAGCTTCTGACGAACGACCCTCACAATCTCTTCTATATCGATACCAAGACAGATCTGCTACTTGAAAGGGAGCAGCACCAGCAAGCGATTGATCTATTAACTCAGGAACGCAAGTTAAAACCCACTTCGCAGGTGATTAATATCAACCTGGCCAATGCACTGATTGAAGCGAATCAAGCTCGCAAGGCTATTCCCTTGCTGGAGGATATGATCTTCCTCGACAAACAAAATCAGTTGCCACTGCTACTGCTCAGTGATGCTTATAAGCAAACGGGTAATCGCGCCATGGAACATTTTGTTAAAGCCGAGTCTATGGCCTTGGCCGCCGACTACGACGGCGCGATCGATCAACTCAACTTTGCCTATCGTTTATCCGAACAAAACCCGCTGCAACTGGCAAAAATTGAGGCCAGAATTCGCCAATTTAAACAGTCCAAGAAGGCACTTGATCTACTTTAGCCCAGGAGGGTGAGCCAACTCCCTGTGACTCGGCTCACCTTTTCAAGTAGAATATCGGCAAATTTCTCTAACGGACCGAACAGTCATGACGCAAGTAAGCATTATTCATAACCCTCGTTGTTCAAAAAGCCGTCAAACCCTGGCACTACTCGAAGAACAAGGCTGCGACATCCAAGTCATCGAATACCTAAAAACCCCCCTGACTAAGGTTGAGATCCGCAGCATCTTGGATAAGTTAGCGATCTCCCCACGGGAATTGATGCGTACCAAAGAAGAGGAATACAAAGCTCAAAACCTGGCGACAGTCGAAGAGGACGAGGCGCTTATCCAAGCCATGGTCGATACCCCTAAGCTGATTGAACGTCCTATCGTACTGGCCAATGACAAAGCGGCCATCGGCAGACCGCCTGAAAGCGTGCTGGCTATCCTATAGGTGCCTCCTGATATGAGTTCAAAGACACTGTTTCAGATCAGCCGCGCCGCTTATGTTGCACTGCTTTTACTTATGATCGCTTGGTTTGGCAACCAGGGCCTCACCGGACAATACTCCTTAATCTTTAGCCTACTGTGGATCTTGCCACTGTTAGCACCGCTTAAGGGGATCTTAACCGGCAAGCCATATACCTATGCCTGGGCCAGCTTTATCATCTGTCTCTATATGCTGCATGGCTTAACCTTGCTCTATGTCACTGAGACCGCCCGTTTGTTTGCCGTGGTAGAGGTGCTGCTCCTGAGCCTGCTGATGGTCACTCTGCCCTTCTACGCCCGTATTCGTGGCCGTGAGTTAGGCTTGGGCCTTAAGAAACGTCAAAAATAGCAGGTAGCAAATAACACAGTAATACAGACAGCAAAAAGGCACCTTAAGGTGCCTTTCTTATGCCTGATGAACAGCAACATTTTACTGCTGCAGTTATAACCTAAGCATCTCTTTAACAAAGGGGATGGTTAACTTACGCTGATGAACTAAAGAGGCTTTATCCAAGCGGTCGAGTACATCAAACAGGGTGCGTAGATCTCTGGCTAAGCGGTTCAGCAAAAAGCGCCCCACATCTTCTGGTAACTGCAGGCCTCTCATCGCGGCACGCCTTTGCAAGGCAGCCAATTTCTCTTCATCGGCCATAGATTGCAGTTGATAGGTGAGCCCCCACTGCATGCGCGATACCAGATCTGGCAAGGCAAAACCACTCTCATTGGCCGAGGCGCTGGCGCTGACCACTAGGGCGCAACTCTTCTGCTCTGCGACTCGGTTATACAAATCAAATAGGGCTTCTTCCCACAGCGGATGGCCGGCAATGGCATCGATATCGTCAATACAGACAAGATCCACCTGCTCCAAGCCTTCTAAAAGCTCAGTAGAGATACTGGCATGTATCCCCAACGGCAGATAGAAACTGTTGCGATTAAGCTCATTGGCTCTGGCACAGGTAGCATGCATTAAATGGGTGCGGCCCGACTTAACCGGTCCCCAGAGGTATACCGCATTATTGGCGCTCCCTTCGGCACACCCCTGCAGGCTCTGGATTAGCTCGTCATTACCTGCCGCCGGATAATAACTGTTAAAGGTTTCATCGTCGGGCAGATAAACAGGTAAAGATAGCTGTAACGGTGAATGGGGTGACACGTATTCTCAATCTCGATGTAATTAGTACTATGCATGGGCAAGCAAACAATGGCCGCCCAGCTTACATTAACGGCCTTGCCAGATATACTCCTGAGGCGGAGTCTGTGACGATGATAACGGATCTAACATTGGCTCAGCATTCAACTTATCCTGGCTATGGATCCTTGGCTCTAGGCTAATGAGACGATAAAGATCTTCCTCACTACCAAAAAGTTGCAATGAAAACTCCGCGGTGATCCCTTGCAAACGAGTCAGGGAAACAGACTTCACAGCACTGAGCTGGCGCAGATAGCTTTCAATATCCAGCAACTGCTGGCGGTCAGTAATGTCGATAAAGGTCACCTGTGTAGTGTTAGCCTCACCGCTATCGGCAATGGCATAACGCTCAACATAATACTGGCTAATGGCCTCAAAGATAGCGCTTAACGCGGCACCGACATCCACCACTTGAGCCGTTTGAGTGACCAATGGATTGAACAGAGGCTGTTCGCTACTGGCCGGATATAAGGTTAAGTTATAACTGAACTGACCGTCTGGAGTGCTATCAAGAGAGACCATCGCAAAATAATCGCTGTGATAACGCTGACTGGCCTTAGCGACCTGATCGGCAAACATGCCTCTGACATCATTTACACTAATGGCCATTGAATCATCCAGATCCATAATAGGCAGCATCATAGGTAAACCTCGAGCCTGGGAAAAATCGGCTATCGAGGCGCGGTTTTCTGACAGGGAGGAGTCATTTAACAGTTCACGCTGACCGTCATTTTCTTGTGCCAACCAAAGCAAGGTCAACGGACGCTGCTTACCCCATACTGGGAGCTGGGCTTGCCTTAACAGATTGATGATCTTGGTATGATCAAACGATGCTTGCAGATATTGCTGGCCTTCCCGTTCTTGATAACCAAATTGACGTATATAGGCGGTAGGCTCGGCAATAGCTTGTTGAACCAGGGGGGCGTCGAGGGCCTCTCTATTACCGGTATTCTTCAATACCACATCTTGCATCGCCTGTTTTAAGGCTTGATTTTTCTCTTGCTGGCTGCGATCGGCAACCTTAACCGCACTCTTGTCGAGCTCGGCCACTTCAACCGCAGACGCCTTCAGACTCGATGCACACACAAGGGCAAAGATCACGACAGAAATAAGACTCTTAAACATCCGTATCTATTCTATTGACGAACACAATGGCGGGAGTGTAACACATAAGCCTTAGCCATGCCTGTGTTCGATAAGGGTCAAAAAGGCTTTTTTTGCCTCTTTGGCAAAGGCTCGCCGCAGAATGTGATCAAGATATGTGCAAACATCTTAGCAAAACGATAACATTGAACGGTTTAGCCTAAAAAGAGAATAACAATGAAACGTTTAGCAATTCCCCTACAGGGCGCACAAATGCTATTTGTCGCCTTTGGCGCACTGGTATTGATGCCGCTTCTTACCGGACTCGACACCAATGTTGCCCTGTTTACCGCAGGTATAGGTACCCTGCTATTTCAACTGGTCACAAAGCGTCAAATCCCCATCTTCCTTGCCTCCTCGTTCGCCTTTATCGCTCCTATCCTCTACGGCGTACAAACCTGGGGGATTCCAGCCACTATGGGCGGATTAATGGCGGCAGGCTGTGTCTATTTGATATTAGCCAGTCTGGTGAAATTAAGAGGTGACAGCTTTATTAAGCGCCTGTTGCCCCCTGTAGTTGTTGGCCCGGTGATCATAGTTATCGGTCTGGGTCTGGCCCCCGTAGCCGTTAACATGGCCTTAGGAAAGAGTGGTGACGGCTCGCTGGTTTTGGTGGATCCAGAACATGCCCTAATCATCTCTTTAGCATCACTGCTGACCACCATCGCCGTGGCAATCTTTGCTAAAGGCATAGTCAAACTCATGCCAATTTTAGCTGGAATCATAGTCGGTTACGGCCTAAGCCTCTTCTTCGGAGTGGTGGACTTCTCTCCAGTTGCCCAGGCAAGTTGGTTGGCCATGCCTAACTTTGTTGCCCCCGAATTTAACTGGCACGCGATCGCCTTCATGATCCCGGTCGCTATTGCTCCAGCGGTAGAGCACATCGGCGATATTCTGGCTATATCTAACGTGACAGGCAAAGACTACATGAAAAAGCCCGGTCTGCACCGTACCCTAAGCGGTGACGGCATTGCAACTATCGCTGCATCAGCCTTAGGTGGACCGCCAAACACGACCTACTCTGAAGTGACTGGCGCCGTTACCCTAACGAAATCCTTTAATCCTGTGATCATGACCTGGACCGCGATTACCGCCATCTTACTGGCCTTTATTGGTAAGCTTGGTGCCCTGATGCAAACCATTCCAGTTCCTGTGATGGGTGGGATCATGTGTTTGCTGTTTGGTTCAATCGCCGCAGTTGGTCTGAACTCCTTGATCAAAAATCATGTTGATCTCAGCGAGCCAAGAAACCTTTGCATCGTTGGTGTCACTCTGGTCTTTGGCATTGGTGGCATGGCATTTGGTATTGGTTCATTCAGCCTCACAGGTATCAGCCTTTGCGGGATTGTGGCCATTACCATGAACCTCCTGCTTCCTCAGAGTAAGCCACAACAAGAAGTAGCCTAACCTTTTGCTTTAGACACAAAAAAGCCCTTCTTAAGAAGGGCTTTTATCTATCGCTTGGTTAGGCCTGAGGCTGATTAAGCTTCGCCTTCTTCGCTCGCGTATTTCGCGGCGGTATCGGCGATCAAGGTTTGTAACTCACCCTTTTGATACATTTCAGTCAGGATATCACAACCGCCAATCAGCTCGCCTTCAACCCACAGTTGTGGGAAAGTTGGCCAGTTAGCATACTTAGGCAGCTCGGCACGGATATCTGGATGCTGCAAAATATCAACATAGGCAAATTGTGTACCGCAGTTGATCATGATCTGCGCCACTTGTGAAGAAAATCCGCAGCTAGGTAGCTTAGGAGAACCTTTCATGTAGAGGATGATAGGATTTTCAGCGATTTGCTGTTTGATTTTTTCTACAGTTTCGTTTGTGTCCATCTTCTTTCCTAAATTTTGCAGCAAAGCTACGTCAACAAATTTAGCCTATTGTACGCTAGGTTCTATCATAACAAAAACCTACTTTTTTCAGGGATATTGGTTAAGTTAGATTACCGATTGAATTAATCTAAAAAATCAACCAAACAATGATTCACATCACAATTTTATCAGGTAGAATGTGCCCTTGTGAGCAAACCTAAAAAGACAATTGAATGTCAATGGAGAAAAAACATGGCTTTTGAATTACCAGCACTGCCTTATGCGAAGAACGCACTCGAGCCCCATATTTCCCAAGAAACCATCGAGTACCACTATGGTAAGCATCACAACACCTATGTAGTGAAACTAAATGGTCTTGTTGAAGGCACTGAACTTGCCGAGAAGAGCCTAGAAGAGATCATCAAGACTTCTACTGGCGGCATCTTCAACAATGCAGCTCAAATCTGGAACCACACTTTCTACTGGAACTGTCTGTCACCTAATGGCGGCGGCGCAGCCACTGGCGATATCGCTGCTGCAATCGATGCCGCTTTCGGTTCATTCGATGCATTCAAGGCTCAGTTCACTGACGCAGCTGTTAATAACTTCGGTAGCGCTTGGACTTGGTTAGTTAAGAAGGCTGACGGTAGCGTTGCAATCGTGAACACCAGCAATGCTGCAACGCCTCTGACAGAAGAAGGCGTTACACCTCTGCTGACTGTAGACGTATGGGAACATGCCTACTACATCGATTACCGTAACGTTCGTCCAGACTACATGGCAGCGTTCTGGAACCTGGTTAACTGGGATTTCGTAAACAGCAACTTCGCTGGTTAATCCTCATTAACTACCTTAATTAAGGAGCCTTAGGCTCCTTTTTTTATGGGATTTTATCTATCGGTCTAACCCGGTTTCACTAAAGCTCCCTCAAGCACTCTTCATGCCTTATGACTAAGCCTTGTTATCTAAAGCAATCCACTGTCACCTGCTCACTACAGTTGCAACAATTGCATTTGCAATGATTTGTCATTGTTTTTATTGTACTTTTTTGATACCCAGATCTCATATTGCGACTATTATAAGTAGTAGGTCACTGATTTTCAGTTGTCCCTAAAGACATATCGTTGGCTTTTCAGGGGGTGGAACATGGGCATTTTCGAGCATTACCAACAGCGCTATGAAAAAAAACTAGACGAAGAGTATTCACTGCAAGAGTTTCTGTCTATTTGTAAAGAAGACAGGATCGCTTACGCCTCAGCTGCAGAGCGTCTATTAACCGCGATCGGTGAACCAGAGGTAGTAGACACATCGAAAGATCCGGTATTGAGCCGCATCTTCTCTAATCGGCTAATCTCCCGCTACCCTGCCTTTAAAGACTTCTATGGCATGGAAGACGCTATCGAGCAGATAGTCGCCTACCTCAAGCATTCTGCTCAGGGGTTGGAAGAGTCCAAACAGATCCTCTACCTGCTTGGGCCTGTAGGTGGTGGTAAATCCTCTTTGGCTGAGAAGCTAAAGTTTCTGATGCAAAAGGTGCCCATCTATGTCCTCAGTGCCAACGGTCAACGTAGCCCAGTCAATGACCATCCATTTTGCCTGTTCAATCCCGAGGAAGATGGCGAGTTACTTAAGAGCGAATATAATATTCCTGAGCGTTACCTGAAGACCATCATGTCCCCTTGGGCAGTTAAGCGTCTGCATGAGTTTGGCGGAGACATCTCCAAATTCAAGGTGGTTAAAGTCTTCCCTGCCATTCTGGATCAGATAGGTATCGCCAAGACAGAGCCTGGTGATGAAAACAATCAGGATATCTCCTCCTTGGTGGGTAAAGTCGATATTCGTCAACTAGAACACTTCGCCCAGCATGATGCTGACGCCTACTCCTATTCTGGCGCCCTTTGCCGCGCTAACCAAGGTTTGATGGAGTTTGTCGAGATGTTTAAGGCGCCCATTAAGGTGCTACACCCGCTACTCACGGCCACCCAAGAAGGTAACTATAACGGTACCGAAGGTTTATCCGCCCTCCCCTTTAACGGCATTATTTTGGCTCACTCCAACGAATCGGAATGGACCACATTTAGAAACAATAAGACTAACGAAGCCTTCCTTGATCGTGTCTATATCGTCAAGGTGCCATACTGTCTCAGGGTCTCTGAAGAGATCCAGATCTATGAGAAACTGCTAACCAACTCAGAGCTATCCCAGGCGCCCTGTGCCCCTTACACCTTAGAAACACTGGCACAGTTCAGCGTGTTGTCGCGCATCAAGGCGCCAGAAAACTCATCGATTTACTCTAAGATGCGCGTCTATGATGGCGAGAGCCTCAAAGATACCGATCCTAAGGCGAAATCCTATCAGGAGTATCGAGACTACGCCGGTGTCGATGAGGGAATGCAGGGGCTGTCCACCCGATTTGCCTTTAAGATCCTCTCTAAAGTGTTCAACTTCGATCACAGTGAAATCGCCGCTAACCCTGTGCATCTCTTCTATGTGTTGGAACGGCAGATTGAGCAAGAGCAGTTCCCGCCCGAAACTGCCGAGCGCTATCTGGAGTTTCTCAAAGGTTATCTAACACCTAAATATATTGAATTTATCGGTAAGGAGATCCAAACCGCCTACTTAGAATCTTACTCTGAATATGGTCAGAATATTTTCGACCGCTATGTCACCTATGCCGACTTCTGGATCCAAGATCAGGAGTACCGGGATCCTGAAACCGGCCAACTGTTCGACCGCGCGGCCCTAAATGCCGAGCTGGAAAAGATCGAGAAGCCTGCCGGGATCAGCAACCCTAAAGACTTCAGAAATGAGATAGTCAATTTCGTGCTGCGGGCGAGAGCTAACAATGAAGGGTCCAACCCACTTTGGACCAGCTATGAAAAGCTGCGTACCGTCATCGAGAAGAAGATGTTCTCTAATACCGAAGATCTTCTCCCTGTCATCTCCTTCAATACCAAGACATCTACAGATGATCAGCGTAAACACGATGACTTCGTTAACCGTATGATGGAGAAAGGCTACACCAAGAAACAGGTAAGACTCTTGTCTGAGTGGTATCTACGGGTTCGTAAATCATCTTGATCACCCGTAAACGGGGAGCTTGCTCCCCGCTAGTCTTGGGAGGTGCGCATGGCTAATTTTATAGACAGAAGATTGAATACTAAGGGAAAGAGTACAGTCAATCGTCAACGATTCATTAACCGATATAAGCAGCAGATCAAAAAGGCCGTCAGCGATGCCGTTACTCGCCGCAGTGTCACCGACATAGATAAAGGCGAGAAGATCAGCATTCCGACCAAGGACATTAGCGAACCTTCGTTCCATCAAGGCCAAGGGGGGATGCGTGAGCGCGTGCATCCTGGAAACGATCAATTCTCCCGTGGTGATAAAGTGGAACGCTCTCCCCAAGGTGGTGGGCAAGGCAGCGGTCAGGGAGATGCTTCAGATTCTGGTGAAGGTCAGGACGATTTCGTATTTCAAATCTCGAAAGATGAATATTTGGAACTGCTTTTTGAAGATCTTGAACTGCCAAATCTGCAACGCAATCGACTCAATAAACTAGTGGAGTATCAAACCTATCGCGCAGGTTTTACCAATGATGGGGTTCCCGCAAACATCAACATAGTGCGTTCGCTACGCTCGTCATTGGCTCGACGTATCGCCATGTCCTCGTCGAAAAAGGCCCTGCTGGCTGAGTTGAAAGCCGAACTTGAATTACTGGAGCAAACACCGGGTTCCCAGGCAGAAAAGATCATCGCGCTGAAAGAGCAAATAGCAGAACTTGAAGCCAAGATCGCCAAGGTACCCTTTATCGATACCTTTGACCTACGTTACAACAATTTTGCCAAACGCGAGGTTCCCTCAAGCCAGGCAGTCATGTTCTGCCTCATGGATGTTTCAGGCTCCATGGATCAAGCCACCAAAGATATGGCTAAACGCTTCTATATCTTGCTCTATCTGTTTCTTACCCGTACCTATAAAAATTTGGAGGTGGTCTATATCAGACATCATACCCAAGCTAAAGAGGTAGACGAGCACGAGTTTTTCTACTCTCAGGAAACCGGCGGCACCATAGTCTCCAGCGCGCTAAAACTCATGCATGAGATCCAGCAAGAGCGTTACCCTGAAAGCGAATGGAACATCTATGCGGCTCAGGCATCAGACGGCGACAATTGGGCGGACGACTCGCCAACCTGCCGACAACTGCTAGACAAGAAGTTACTGCCCGTGGTGCGCTATTTTAGCTATATAGAGATCACTAATCGCGCCCATCAAACCTTATGGCGCGAATATGAAGGACTACAAAAGACTCACGATAATATTGCAGTTCAACACATCAAACAGGCAGAAGACATTTACCCTGTATTTAGAGAACTGTTTAAGAAACAAGCTGTTTAGGGGGCCTTATGAGTTCAAAAAAGCGCACTGTATTAGATGACGGTCCAGATTGGACGTTCGAATTGCTGGAATCTTACCTCACCGAAATTGAACGCGTGGCGGGCCACTATCGACTCGATACCTATAAGAATCAAATCGAGGTGATCACCGCAGAACAGATGATGGACGCCTATGCAGGCATAGGTATGCCTATCGGCTATACCCATTGGTCTTTCGGAAAGAAATTCATCGAAACTGAACAGGGGTACAAACGCGGCCAAATGGGGTTAGCCTACGAAATAGTCATTAATTCCGATCCCTGTATCGCCTACCTAATGGAAGAAAACACCATCACAATGCAGGCGCTGGTCATGGCTCACGCCAGTTTCGGTCACAATAGCTTTTTTAAGAACAACTACCTATTTAAAACCTGGACTGACGCCGGCTCCATCATAGATTATCTGGTCTTTGCCAAGAACTATGTCAGGGAGTGTGAAGAAAGATACGGCGCCGAACAGGTGGAAATCATTCTCGACTCCTGCCATGCCTTGATGAGTTATGGCGTCGACCGCTATAAGCGTCCCAGCGAGATATCCCTGAAGGAAGAGAAGGTCCGCCAAAAAGAGCGTGAAGCCTATCTTCAAAGTCAGGTCAACGATCTCTGGCGCACTATCCCGCTGTCACCTGATGTCAAAAAGCAGAAGGATGTGCCCAACTTTCCAGCCGAACCTCAGGAAAATATTCTTTATTTTATCGAGAAGAATGCACCGTTACTCGAACCCTGGCAACGGGAGATCGTCCGTATCGTACGTAAGATGGGACAATATTTCTATCCCCAGAAACAGACTCAGGTGATGAATGAGGGATGGGCGACCTTCTGGCACTACACCATACTCAATCACCTCTACGATGATGGCCTGGTCACCGATAGGTTTATGATAGAGTTTTTAAAAAACCACACTAACGTGATTGCTCAGCCCAGTTATAACAGTCCCTACTACTCAGGCATCAACCCCTACGCCTTGGGCTTCAATATGTTTGTCGACATACGTCGTATCTGTGAATCGCCAACCGAAGAGGATAAGCGTTGGTTTCCGGAGATCGCCGGCAGCAACTGGCTAGACACGCTTCACTTTGCCATGGAAAACTTTAAAGATGAGAGCTTTATTAGCCAGTACCTGTCACCCAACATCATACGTCAGTTCAAGTTTTTCAGTATCTTAGACGATGACAAGAAAAACTACCTCAGTATCTCGGCGATACATGATGATATCGGCTATCAAGAGATACGTCAGGCACTGTCGCAACAGTATAATTTATCGAACATCGAACCTAATATTCAGGTGCAAAGCGTAGCTATTTCCGGCGATCGCTCCTTAGTCTTAAGGTATATTCCAATCAATCGTATCCCGCTACATGAGAGCAGTCATGAGGTCGTAAAACACCTACACAGGTTATGGGGCTTTAATGTCACCTTGGAAGAGATCAATGAACTAGGGGAGCCAATTGTTATCGCGAGCTGCCCCGTAAAGCCAAAAGAGACCGAATAGACTTGCTACAGACATAAAAAAAGCGCCTCTCGGGCGCTTTTTTTTATTTCAAATACGCGATTAAGCGTAAACGAAATCCACGTGCTCAATCATAGGCTTGAACGCGTGACGTTGCATAGCTTGAACACGAACTTTAACTTCTTTACCGTCTAGAACGATAGTGATGTCGCTGTTGTAAAAATCATCATTCGCTTGAATGTTGATGATTGAACGGTGTTCGAATTCAATAGAAACGGCTTCTTTGCCCGCACCATAAATAACAGCAGGAACTTTACCAGCATGACGTAGGCGGCGGCTCGAACCTTTCCCTATTTCAGTACGGGTTTGTGCGGTAATTGTGTAAGACATAATTTACTCACTTAATAAATAGTAATGTAGGTGGTCACCGTTTTCGACCAACAGTGACCTCATTTAAAGCGAGCGAATACTAGCACAGTGTATCGGCTTTAACAAACATAAGTTGTTAAGCCTGTCCTTTTGACTACCAGGTCCGCACTGGGCCTGTATCGACATGAACGAAACCAGAGCTTGGATAATAGCCGACACCGCCAAGTTTCAGAGAAACCGCTGCATCACGTAAATCCTTAAGGTTCACGTCAGGCAATGCAATATCCATCGCCATTCCCTTCATGTGATAACTCTTCTTCGCCACACCTGAGCTTTTGTTGGCCAACATCTGATTGGTCCTGGGCGAGCGATAGCCAGAGATCACATGAAAGTCCTCATCGACCTGCAATGTTTGCTTTAACGAAAACAACAGGTCAAACAGGCGCTTATCCATCGGCGCTGCTTCATTTTGACGATGATCGCGCAATAAATGATTAAAATCACTTAAGGTATTTGTTTGATAATCACCATCGATCCAATAGCTTCCCTGCCCCCGCTCTCCAGTATGCCGGTTATAAAACCCTAATGACCTCACACCTTGAGTCGAACGACTCGCTCGTGCTTTAGACGGCACCATAGAAAACATTGCTACACCACCCAAGCCTAATAACAACTGCCTACGTGCAGGACAAACTATCGTCACATTAACACCACCGATTACTTTTTGAACAAAACAGCGGACAAATTACCCGTTATTGCCAAGGAGATCAAGTATTAGTTTTTGCTGGAGGCCAGATAAACACTGGGTTAGCGGCTATTTTGAGGCTTGTAGATCGAGGCTAAAATTCTGATTCTTTTTATATATATCTTCTCTAAATTGGGCGATGTTGTTTCCATCAACCCAAGAGGTCCAATAGACAAGGTGGATAGGCAAACCCGAGTCAAAAGCAAACCACTGTGTTTTTTCGCGCTCTATCTGCATCCGTACCCAGGTCTGTTTATCTCGCACTAAATGAGACGCCATCCAGTTGGCCAGTTGCTCAACCTTCTCAACCCTAATACAACCCGATGACAGCGCCCTATCGCTGCGGGCGAACAGCTCCTTGTCTGACGTATCGTGGAGATAAACACTGTACTCATTGGGAAAGAAAAACTTATAACGTCCAAGGGTATTCCCTACACCTGGCTTTTGCACCAAGCGATAGGGAAACTTACCTTTGGCAATATCCGCCCATTCATCATCGGACTTGGTAACCCGATCCCCCTGATAGTCAAACACCTCAAAATTTCGACTGGTGATATAACTGCCATCTTCACGCACCTTAGGTAAAAGATCATGGGTTAACAGCCTTCGCGGAACCCGCCAACTGGGGTTGAGCACCAAGTTTTTTATCTCACCGCTGATAATAGGCGTTTGACGATAAGGTTTGCCGACAATCACCTTAGAGCGCAAGGCCACTCTGTTGTCATCCACCAGTAGCATCTCGTAGGCGGGTATATTGATCAGCAGATAACGGTCGCCAAGATTGGCCAGAAATTCGGCGCGACGAATAAAATTATACGCCAACAGCTGCGCGCGCGCCTTAGGGTCGCGATTTAGCCATCTCAAGGTTGCCGGGCCTATGATGCCATCTTGCTTGAGGCCATGGCGCGCCTGAAACCTCAGTACCGCCTCTTCGAGTAATGCATCATAAAAGTACGAACCAGTCTCCCCTTGAGGATAGTCGCCTAACGCCTGCAAACGGCCTCTAATCTCACTAATCGCTCCATGAGTGTCTCCGGGTTTTAACCAACCTTGAGGAGAGATCATCCCCCAGGGCTGATGCTGAGCCAACCATAAGAGATAGCGCACTCGATTACTTAACATCAAATAGTCAGGAACTTGAGGCTCACTGGCGATAACCGCCGCATAGGGATCATTTTGTGTCAGTGGCAGAATGCCTGTAGCAATGCCTTGTTGATGCCAGAACTGAGAGACAGCTTCGGCAATGGAATAAATACGTGCAGGAGATAATGACTGCTCATCACTTAGCTGTTGACGATAAGCTGAAAACTGGCTTTTACCACTCGCCAAAGTGATCACCTCAAGCTGATTGAGCAGTGATTCATTGGCCGCGGCAAGGCGCTCATCGGCAAAAGCTTGAGGTGGCAGACCTAATAAAAGCAATATGCAAAGCAGTCTAACAACCATAATGACCTCCTTGGGTAATTATGGCTCATAGATTTAACGCCAACCTAGCCGACTAAAGACGGATTTTTTATAAGCTAATACCCAATCCAAACAAATCGGACACTCATAACTGTATTTTTGAGATGCTGGTTAACTGAGAGTCGAGCGTGTTATTAAGGTTTTTCCCGTGCCAGGGTAATATCTTAGCTGCCAATTCTCACTACCCTTGGCCCGGTTGTCACGAATATAATTAAAGTAGCAATAGGTGTTACTCTCATCGATCTTTCCGCCTGAATACCAGTAAACAATATCGTTACTGCCACCAAAAGCTGCATCACCATGTAAGGCTAACTGGTATTCGTTATTATCGAGTAAGCCTTGCCAAAGTTGACGGCAAAAATCCCCTTGCAACTGTGTGCCATTGTTTCCACCGGTCTGAGTTGCCTGCCCTAAAGGATAGCCTGTCGTGGTCGAGTCTAGAGTGCCATCCCCAAAACAGGCCAGATCCACTACATGACCACTGGCCCCCGAAGCGGCCCAACAGCTGTGATAAAGAGATACACCGGAAGTAAAGGCGGCAAATGCTGCCTTAGCTGCACTGTCATGAGCATCCTGGCTGACCGAAATAAATCTAGGCACAGCAACCACAGCAAGAATCGCCAAAATGACAATTACCACCACTAATTCAACCAGAGTAAACCCACTTACTTTACGCATCTCGCTTATGATCCTTATTAAGCTGACTCAGATAACTATTGTATAGCTTTGTTGTAAAAAGCCGATCGGTTAAAGTTATAAAATGAGATAGAACATTGATTTTTATAGAATAAGAACAAACAAAAAGGCCTCAACATAGGTTGAGGCCTTTTTGTCATCAATTGATGGTACCCGAGGCCGGACTTGAACCGGCACGCTGTTACCAGCGAGGGATTTTAAATCCCTTGTGTCTACCAATTCCACCACTCGGGCAAAGTGTGTTTTATCGCAAAGTTGCATTAAAACATAAAGTGGAGGCGCGACCCGGAGTCGAACCGAGATCGACGGATTTGCAATCCGCAGCATAGCCATTCTGCCATCGCGCCTTAGGCTAAGATTGGAGCGACATATCGGGTTCGAACCGATGACCTATACCTTGGCAAGGTATCGCTCTACCAACTGAGCTAATGTCGCCTATTCATCTTATTTCGCGTCAGTGTCTTACAACTTGTTTCCCCTGACTGCGGATTGGCATTCTACCGATTTACCCTCAAGTGTCAACGCTCTATTTCACCTTAATTTGTCGTTTGCACACTTAGTGATCGCATTGCATTTTAATTGTGCGATTCGTCGGTAAGATCAGACCAAGCCGCCATGATATAACTCACCATCGACCAGAAGGTTAACACGGCCGCGACATAAAACAGTGCAAATGCCAAATAGGTCAAAAAGGGATTGGGCTGCCAAATAAGCCCTATGATAGCTATCATCTGAGCTGCCGTCTTATATTTACCGATCCAGGAAACGGCAACGGCGCCCCTTTTTCCTATTTCAGCCATCCATTCCCTTAGCGCAGAAATCACTATCTCACGACCAATCATGAACAGCGCAGGCAAGGTTAACCAGATACTCTGATATTCAGCCACGAGCAGCACCAGCGCCGTGGTCACCATGATCTTATCGGCTACTGGATCGAGGAAGGCCCCAAAACGGGTCGATTGCTTTAATTTTCGAGCCGCATAGCCATCTAATGCGTCAGTCACAGCAGCCAACCAAAACACCAAAGCGGCCGCAAGGGGTGACCAAGAATAAGGCACATAAAAAAGCACTACGAAAACAGGTAGTAATATTAATCTAAAAAACGTGAGAGCTATCGGTACATTAAACGGCATGTGAAAACCAATTATCTAAAAGCAGCGCCAATCTTGCCTTAATTTTCTCACCCTCGCAACGCATCATGTATTGTTTGTGCCATTTCTAGGCTAATACCCGGCACTTTTGACAATTGCGCTACGCTGGCCCCTTTAACTTGCTGTAATCCCCCCAGGTATTGCAACAAGGCCTTGCGACGTTTTGGTCCAACACCGGGTATGGCTTCAAGTGTCGATGTATTACGCGTCTTTTGGCGTTTATTGCGATGACCCGTTATCGCAAACCTATGTGATTCGTCGCGAATATGTTGGATAAGATGCAGCGCCCCTGAATCTGCTGGCAGGTGGAAGGCTATCTCATTTTCGCCATAGATGAGCGTCTCAAGTCCTGGTTTACGTCCCTCCCCCTTGGCGACACCTATCAGCGTGGGAGCTACGTCCAAGTGCGCAAACTTTTCATTAACGACTTTCTGAGCGATCCTGAGCTGACCCATACCGCCGTCGATAAACAAAATATCAGGGATCTTGCCATCGGCCTCAATCTTATCGAAACGGCGACTGATCGCTTGCTTCATTGCAGCGTAATCATCCCCAGGGGTGATCCCAGAAATATTATAGCGACGATACTCACCTTTGCTTGGCCCTTCTCGATTAAATACCACACAAGAGGCCACGGTACTCTCGCCCATGGTGTGGCTGATATCGAAACACTCCATGCGAGTAATAGCCTGAGTCTGCTCAAGCGCCTCTTCTAGCAACAAGAAACGCTCTTCCACGGTATTTTGATGAGACAGGCGGGTTTCCACTGCATTCTTGGCATTGGCATCGGCAATACGCAAAAAGCTGGCACGCTCGCTGCGCACCTTAGTCTTGATCAGCAGTCGCCTGTTTGAGGCCTGCTCGATCGCCTGCTCAAGTTCATGGATATCCTCAAACTCGTGACTGACGATTATCTCTTTTGGCAGGGTTCTCTGGCTATCCAGATTAAGGTAAAACTGCAACATAAAGGCGCGTAGCACTTCACTCACTTCAGTTTCATCAGGTACTGCCGGGTAATAGCTGCGACTACCGAAGATCTTACCGTTTCGAATAAACAGCAGATGAAAACAGGCGATACCCGAGGCGTAATAGGCACCAATGACATCCATATCCCCCGAATCGTTTGACACCTCCTGCTGCTCGGCCACGCGGCGCAGTGCACTTATCTGATCGCGAAAGCGGGCCGCCTCTTCATAGTGCAGCGCTTGCGCCGCCTGCTCCATCTTGGCCACTAAAGTCGCTATTACCTGTTGATCCTTACCGCGAAGAAATAGCATTGCCAACTTAACCTGCTCGGCATAATCTTCATCGCTAATCTTGCCCACACAGGGCGCGCTGCAGCGGGCTATCTGATATTGCAGGCAAGGACGCGAACGCGCTTTATAGTAAAGATCGTCACACTGACGAATAGGAAATAGCTTCTGCATCAGATGCAGGCTCTCTCTTACTGCACCGCCATTCGGATAGGGGCCGAAATAGAGTCCCTTCTCCCGCTGAGGCCCACGATGATAGGCCAGACGAGGATGGCGGTGACCACTTAAGAAGATATAGGGGTAAGACTTATCATCACGCAGCAGCACATTGTATCTGGGCATATACTGCTTGATGTAATCGTTTTCCAGGATCAGTGCATCGGTTTCACTGGGCGTCAGGGTCACATCGATATTGGCGATATGGGACACCAATGCCTGGGTCTTCACATTAGGCAAATTACGCCTGAAATAGGAACTCAGCCGCTTCTTAAGATCTTTTGCTTTACCCACATAGATAACGACGCCTTGAGCGTCATACATGCGATAGACGCCGGCTGAAGAGGAAACGGTTTTTAGAAATTGGGACGCATTAAAAGTATCTGTCACATCAAGGCCATAACACAGGGGTTAACACACTAAAATTGGCCTGTATCTAACATCTTGTAGCGAATCGCCAGTCGGGTTAGTTCCACATCGCCACTGATCCCCAACTTAGCAAACAAACGATAGCGATAGCTATTGACTGTCTTGGGACTCAAGTTGAGTTGCTCAGAGATATCACTCACCCGCTCGCCGCTGGTGATCATCATCATGATCTGCAGTTCGCGTTCAGATAACGACTTAAACGGATTTTCTTCCGACTGATTAAACTGACTCAGCGCCATCTGCTGAGCGATCTCTGGAGATAGATAGCGTTGCCCGTGAGCCACCTGACGAATGGCCTGGATCACCTCGGGCGGTGTGGCTCCCTTGGTCAGATAACCAGACGCCCCCGCTTGCATTACCTTGGTAGGAAAAGGATCTTCGGTATGTATGGTCAAGACGATGATTTTAGCATGGGACTGATAGCGTAAGATTTTGCGCGTCGCCTCGAGGCCCCCAATACCCGGCATATTCATGTCCATCAGGATCACGTCAGCCTCATTGTTTCGACACCACTGCACCGCTGACTCACCATCCCCTGCTTCGCCGACAACCTTGATCCCGCGCTCATCTTCTAAGATGCGGCGGATTCCTGTTCTTACTAACTCGTGGTCATCAACTAAATATACAGAAATCAACTTCAATCTACCCTGTCAGCGAATACCTAACCTACATGAATGGCGCGTAGGAACACTCTGTAATTTAGCCCAAATGGGGTAAAGAAGAAAGCGGAAAATAAATTCAACTAAGCATATGAATTATAAGTGAACTATTTTTACTCGCTTTCTCACTAATGGGAACATTCGGCTATTTTACTTCCCATAGTCATCAGCGCTCATACTTAAGAATGAGCGAATAAAAGTAAAAAAGGATGCCTTGCATCCTTTTTATAGCTTGTGTTGCGCTTAGCCTAGGGATTCAGGCACACAGACCCACCCCTGCATCAAGACTCGGGCGCTGCGACTCATGCTCACCTTTTCTACCTGCCAACGGCCAGCTTGTTCTATGGCCTTTGCACCCACCTTAAGCGTCCCAGAAGGATGGCCGAAACGCACGCTTTCGCGCTCGCCGCCACCGGCTGCCAGATTCACTAAAGTGCCGGGGATAGCTGCTGCCGTGCCAATGGCCACCGCGGCGGTTCCCATCATGGCATGATGCAGTTTCCCCATGGACAGGGCGCGCACATGCAGGTCTATCTCATCGGCCGCGATCTGCTTACCGCTAGAGGAAATATACCCCTTAGCTGGTGCCACGAAGGCTATTTTTGGCGTGTGCTGGCGTGTTACCGCCTCATCGAGCGACTGGATCAGCCCCATCTGCAAGGCACCGTGGGCACGAATGGTTTCAAAACGCTCAAGCGCGGCTGCATCACCATTGATCGCCTCTTGAAGTTCTGTGCCTTCGTAACCTAGCTGCTCCGCCTTTAAAAAGATGGTCGGGATCCCAGCATTGATAAAAGTCGCATCAAATACTGGCTCTCCTGGCACAACTAAGGTATCGACCAGATTACCTGTAGGGAACATATCGCCCTCGCCATCGGCGGGATCGACAAAATCCACTAACACTTCTGCCGCAGGAAACGTAACGCCATCGAGCTCAAAATCGCCCAGCTCCTGCACCTCGCCATCCACCATAGGCACATGGGCGATGATGGTCTTGTGAATATTTGCCTGCCAGATACGTACTATTGCGATACCGTTATTAGGCACCTTGGCACTATCCACTAAGCCCTGAGTGATCGCGAAGGCGCCAACCGCCGCGGTCAGGTTACCGCAGTTACCGCTCCAGTCGACAAAAGGCTTATCTATCGCCACCTGACCAAAAAGGTAATCGACGTCATGATCACTACGCTCACTCTTAGCAAGGATCACTGTCTTACTGGTGCTCGATGTCGCACCTCCCATGCCGTCCGTGTGCTTACCATAAGGATCTGGACTGCCGATCACGCGAAGCAGTAAGGCGTCACGGGCCGGTCCGGGTTCCTGGGCATTTTTAGGCAGATCCTTTAACGCGAAAAAGACACCCTTGCTGGTGCCGCCGCGCATATAGGTAGCCGGAATTTTCATCTGTTTCATTGGGTTATCCTTTAAAAAGCGGGTAAGACGCACTTGCCCTACCCGCCATTAACTGCCCTAAGCGTTCGCTTCGAGGAAGTCCTGCGCGAAGCGCTGCAACACGCCGCCCGCCTGATAGACCAACACCTCATCGGCAGTGTCTAGGCGACAAGTGACAGGCACTTCGATACGCTCACCGTTTTGACGGGTGATCACTAAGGTGAGATCAGCCCTCGGCGTCGGCTCGCCTAATACATCGAAAGTTTCGCTACCGTCGATACCGTAAGTGTGACGGTTTTCACCGGCCTTAAACTCCAGCGGTAGCACGCCCATGCCGACTAGGTTGGTGCGATGAATGCGCTCGAAACCTTCGGCAACAATCGCCTCAACACCTGCCAGTCTTACGCCTTTGGCTGCCCAGTCGCGAGAAGAACCCTGACCATAGTCGGCTCCAGCAATGATGATCAGTGGCTGCTTACGATCCATATAGGTCTCGATGGCTTCCCACATACGCATCACCTCACCTTCTGGCTCGAGGCGGGTCAGTGAGCCTTGCTTGACCTCACCATCCACCAGCGCCATCTCGTTGAGCAACTTAGGGTTAGCAAAGGTCGCACGCTGGGCCGTCAAATGATCGCCCCTGTGAGTCGCATAAGAGTTAAAGTCCACCTCGGGCAGCCCCATCTTCGCCAGGTATTCACCAGCGGCGCTGCTGGCCAGAATAGCGTTTGAAGGCGACAGATGATCTGTGGTGATGTTATCCCCAAGAACCGCCAACGGACGCATGCCTTTAAGGGTACGTTCACCAGCTAAAGCACCTTCCCAATAAGGGGGACGACGAATATAGGTGCTCTGTGGACGCCAGTCATACAGTGGGCTAACCTGCTCGCCATAGTCCACCGCTAGGTCGAACATAGGGGTATAGATATCCCTAAACTGCTGAGGCTTCACGCTCGCCTTCACGATAGCATCGATCTCTTCGTCACTTGGCCAGATATCCTTAAGACGGATAGGCTCACCCTTGTCATCATGGCCTAAGATATCTTTTTCGATATCAAACCTGATGGTACCGGCGATAGCATAGGCCACGACTAGTGGTGGCGAGGCCAAAAACGCCTGCTTAGCGTAAGGATGAATACGGCCATCGAAATTACGGTTGCCCGACAGTACCGCCGTAGCGTATAGGTCTCGGTCGATCACCTCTTGTTGGATCACAGGATCCAGAGCGCCGCTCATGCCGTTACAGGTGGTGCAGGCAAAACCGACGATACCAAAGCCCAGCTGTTCCAGTTCAGGCAGGAGTTCGGCATCTTTAAGATAAAGCTCTGCCACCTTGGAGCCTGGCGCAAAAGAGGTTTTCACCCAAGGCTTACGCACTAAGCCAAGCTCATTGGCCTTCTTGGCTAAGAGGCCCGCTGCAATCACGTTTCTTGGGTTACTGGTATTAGTACAGCTGGTGATGGCGGCGATGATCACCGCGCCATCTGGCATCAGCTTCTCATCTTGCTCGACCACACCGGCAATGCCTTGACTGGCCAGTTCACTGGTGGCCACCCGGCGGTGCGGGTTAGACGGCCCGGCGATGTTACGCACAACGCTTGAGAGATCGAAGGTCAGCACACGCTCATACTCAGCATCTTTCAGGCTATCGGCCCACAGACCCGTCGTCTTGGCGTAATTTTCCACCAGTTTGACCTGCTCGCTGTCACGGCCTGTGATGGTGAGATAGTCTATGGTTTGCTGATCGATATAGAACATACCGGCCGAAGCGCCAAATTCTGGCGTCATGTTGGAGATGGTGGCGCGATCCCCAAGAGTCAGATCCGCGGCGCCTTCACCAAAGAATTCGAGATAAGCCGAAACCACCTTCTCTTTGCGTAAAAACTCTGTCAGTGCCAGCACGATATCTGTCGCCGTAATGCCGCTTTGACGCTTACCGGTCAGCTCCACGCCAACGATATCGGGTAGACGCATATAGGAAGGACGCCCGAGCATGACGTTTTCGGCTTCCAGACCGCCAACACCAATGGCGATAACGCCCAGCGCATCCACATGAGGCGTATGGCTGTCAGTCCCCACCAGAGTATCTGGAAATGCCACGCCGTCACGAGCCTGGATCACAGGCGACATCTTCTCCAGATTGATCTGATGCATGATGCCATTACCGGGCTGGATCACATCGACGTTTTTAAAGGCGGTCTTGGTCCAGTTGATAAAATGGAATCTATCTTCGTTGCGGCGATCCTCAATGGCGCGGTTTTTCTCGAAGGCATCTTTTTCAAAGCCCGCATGCTCCACCGCCAACGAGTGATCCACAATTAACTGAGTCGGCACCACAGGGTTCACCTTGGCAGGATCGCCCCCCTTCTCGGCGATGGCATCACGCAGACCAGCCAGATCCACTAAGGCAGTCTGACCGAGAATGTCATGGCATACCACACGCGCCGGATACCAGGGAAAGTCGAGATCGCGCTTGCGTTCAATCAGCTGACCCAAAGCATCGTTAAGTAATTCGGGTTCGCAGCGCCTGACTAGGTTTTCTGCCAGCACCTTAGCGGTATAAGGCAGTTTGTCATAGGCACCTGTGCTCAAGGCTTCGACGGCGCTGCGGGTATCAAAATAATCAAGAGAGCTGCCGGGAAGCGGTTTACGGTGTAAAGAGTTCATAGGGTTATCCACGGTGTTATGAATTAAAGCAACCAAACCAAAAACAGCCCCTGAGCCTTAAAGACAGAGGGGCTGATATCTAGGCTTATCTTTCGCTGATAGGAACCACTTTACGTGGCTCAGAACCGATATAATCCGCGCTTGGTCTGATGATGCGGTTGTTCGCACGCTGCTCCATCACGTGAGCCGCCCAGCCAGTAAGGCGTGAGCAGACAAAGATAGGGGTAAACAACTTAGTTGGGATCCCCATGAAGTGATAAGCCGATGCATGGAAGAAGTCGGCGTTACAAAACAGCTTCTTGGTGTCCCACATGTACTCTTCACAGGCCACAGAGATATCGTAAAGCGAGGTATCACCAAACTCTTTAGCCAGCTTTTCTGACCAGGCCTTAATGATCACGTTACGCGGATCGGATTCGCGATAGATGGCGTGGCCAAAGCCCATGATCTTCTCTTTACGCTCCAGCATACCCGCCATCTGCACCTTGGCATCTTCTGGCGAACTGAACTTTTGGATCATCTCCATCGCCGCCTCGTTGGCGCCGCCGTGAAGTGGGCCGCGAAGCGAACCGATAGCGCCGGTAATGCAAGAGAACATATCTGACAGGGTTGAAGCACAAACGCGTGCAGTGAAGGTTGACGCGTTAAATTCATGCTCAGCATAAAGGATCAAGGACACATCCATGACGCGGCGATGTTGATCCGATGGCGTCTTACCATTAAGCAATTTCAGAAAATGACCGCCTAATGAATCTTCATCGGTGACGCAGTCGATCTCAACACCGTCATGACTGTAGCGATACCAGTAACACATGATTGCCGGAAACGCCGCCAGCAGACGATTAGCTGCCTTATGCTGTTGACTAAAATCAGTTTCTGGCTCTAGGTTACCCAGGAAAGAGCAGCCGGTACGCATCACATCCATAGGGTGGGCATCGGCTGGGATACGTTGTAATACCTCTTTAAGTAACTGAGGCAGGTCACGCATAGACATCAGCTCGCTCTTGTAGGCATCCAGCTGAGCCGCGGTTGGCAGTTCGCCATTAAATAGCAGGTATGCGACCTCTTCAAAGGTGGCGTTATCAGCCAGATCAGATACATCGTAACCACAGTAGGTTAAGCCTGAGCCTGATTTACCCACTGTACATAATGCTGTTTCGCCCGCACTCTGTCCGCGTAGTCCGGCGCCGCCTAATTTCTTATCTACCATAACGTCTTCCTATTATATTTTTGTCTATCCCTAGTACTGCATCATCTAGGTTGTAGGGTGAATGTGCTGTCTAGGATGCCCCTTTACCGAGGCACCTGGCTGTATTACTTATTCTTACCTTCGGCAAACAGGCTATCGAGCTTCTGCTCATACTCGTGATAACCAAGATAGTCGTATAACTCCATGCGGGTCTGCATGGTATCGAGTACCGCTTTCTGATCTCCATCGCGCAAGATAGTTTGATAAACGTTCTCAGCCGCCTTATTCATGGCTCTGAAGGCACTTAGTGGGTAAAGCACCATGGCTGCGCCCCACTGACCAAGTTGCTCACGATTCCACAGCTCGGTTTGACCAAATTCGGTGATGTTGGCCAGGATTGGCACATCTAACGCCTCGGCAAAGGCGCGGTAATGCTCTTCAGTCTTTACCGCCTCGGCGAAGATACCGTCGGCGCCGGCTGCCACATAGGCCTTGGCACGTTCGATAGCCGCTTCCAATCCTTCCTGCGCGAAGGCATCGGTACGGGCCATGATGAAGAAATCAGGATCCGTTCGTGCATCTACTGCCGCCTTGATACGATCCACCATCTCATCTACCGAGACGATCTCTTTGTTGGGGCGATGACCACAGCGCTTTTGAGCAACCTGATCTTCCATATGTACGGCTGCGGCACCGGCTTTTTCCATATCTTTGATGGTCTTGGCAATATTAAATGCGCCACCCCAACCGGTATCGATATCGACAAGTAGTGGGAGATCACACGCCGAGGTGATGCGCTGCACATCCACGATCACATCGTTTAATGAGGTCATGCCCAGATCCGGCAGACCATAAGAGGCATTTGCCACGCCGCCGCCAGAGAGGTAGATCGCCTTGTGACCGATCTGCTTGGCCATCATGGCCGTGTAGGCATTAATAGTACCGACGATTTGCAACGGCTTATTGTCGGCCAATGCCTGACGGAATTTCTTTCCTGCGCTCATGCTCGCTTCCTCTTATGACTGAATGGGTGAAAGTTTGTTTCGAATATTATTTCGTGAATAGGTGATATGCCTGCGCATCAAGATCTCGGCTAGCTCTTCGTCTCGATTGGCGATCGCCTGGACGATATGCCTATGCTCATCATAGGCTGTGGTGACCCTAGGCCCCGCCATGCCAAGCTGTACGCGGTACATACGCACCAGATGATAGATACCCTCGAACAGCATAGAGATAAGGTGCTTATTCTTGCTGCCGAGTATGATGCGATAATGAAAATCCACATCACCGGCTTCCTGATAATAGGACTCCCCCTGTTTGACGTCGTCAAAATGACTTCTGAGCAGGGCTTCCAGCTCAGCAATCTCTTCATCACTCATGTTTTTGGCCGCCAGACGTGCCGCCATGCCTTCGAGGGATTCGCGGATCTCATACAGGGCCATTAAGCCCTCTTCGCTCAGTGCCACGACTCTGGCACCGACATTGGCGCGCCGTTCGACGATATGGCATGACTCGAGACGATTAATCGCTTCGCGGATCACGGCTCGGCTCACACCATAAGTTGTCGACAATTCAGTCTCACTGAGTTTTGACCCGGATGCGATCACCCCTTCGACAATATCCTGCCTAAGTTGGTAGAAGGTTTTATCTGCCGTGGTGACCGGCGTTTGGCTGTATCGCGTCATGAATTATGTGATCGTCATCAAACATTTGGTTGTCGACAATATAGCCATGAAATAGGATTTTCTCAAGCCAAAACCCGATAATTGTCGACAAAAAGACTGGATTATCGACTAAAGTCTTAAGTGGCCCACCTTAAAAAAGTCGATCTTTATGCCTCAAATGCTCGCCCCCTCTCAGCGGAAACTAACGAGTTGAGGTCGACTAAGCGCACAAACGCCTTGATAGGGCCATAAAGCAAGTAGGACGTACTCAGCAAACGAATAAACAGCGGCCCGCCTCCAGGATTGTCGACAAACTGGCTTGAATAAGCCAAAAACAGCGAAACTTAGAGAGAGGCTGAGCGAAACTGTGCTAACATCAGGCCATGTTTACATAATTCGCCCCAATTAATGATCGCACACTCAATCGACATTGCCGCTTTATCGCCTCAATTTCAGTTACCTCAGGTAGACCAGCTTAACGCCAATCCACACAGCCGATTACTGGGTCAGGAACGCACCCTGGATGCGTTTAACCTGCTTGCTAATACTCAGGGGCAACACATGTACCTTGCCGATCACAGCGGCATAGATAGAGAGCAGCTGCTCAAGGCCTTAGTTGACCATCAGGGATACAGACCGGCCCACTACCTAAACCGCCTGGCACCAGACGCTAAGTTGCAATGGCAAACACAAGCCGGCGAAGACTGCGTCTGTGTTGCCAACACTCCCTATCGCTATCTGAGTGGCGCCATAAAGCGTCGCGATCTTATCGGCCACCTCGACGCCCATGATCCCAGTGTCTACCATCCGGGCGCCCTAGCCGACTGCGATTACCTGTTTATCTGCGCCGAATCTCTCTGGAAACGTGAGGGCCTGTGGGAACTTGTAATGGAGGCCGCCCATAAGGGTGAATATCAACTACATTCTCGCTGGTCTTCAATTCCGCTGCACAGCAAGATAATCTTAGTGGGCAGCAGCACGCTTTATAGCATCAGTTATTTAGAAGAGCGTAACTTTCCCGCCGCCTTTCCCCTGCTGGGTGAGCTAGTAGATGAAATTTCATTGGCAGAGTTTAGCGAGCAAGATTATGGCAACTGGCTGGTCACTATCGCTGCCGCCAACCAGCTCACCTTAGATCAGTCTGCCCTGCAGCCACTGTTTACCCATAGTGCACGTCTAGCCGAACATCAACGCCACCTGAGCCTCGAAACCATAGGCATTAGTCAGCTGATGGTACAAGCCAGCCTTTATGGCAAGAGCTCTCAACTGAGTGGCGACAGCATCGAGATGGCACTGGCTCGCCACAAGGCGAGGCACAATGCCTCACAGAGTCTGTCGGCGCAGAGCTTCGACGATAACTTCATTAACCTGCCCACCCAAGGCGCCATGATTGGCCAGATCAATGGCCTGACCGTGCTGGACGCCGCCGAGTACACCTATGGCGAACCGGCGCGCATCACTGCATCGGTGCATTATGGTGACGGTGAAGTCGCCGATATCGAGCGTAAGTCAGAACTGGGCGGAAACATACACGCAAAGGGTTTGATGATCCTCTCCTCTTGTTTGTATCGCATATTCGGTAAAGATGCCCCGCTGCACCTCAATGCTAATATTGTTTTCGAACAGTCATATCAGGAGATCGATGGTGACAGCGCGTCACTGGCCGAATATTGCGCGCTAATGTCTGCCATCGCCGAGCACCCCATAGAACAAGGCATTGCCGCCACAGGCGCCATAGATCAATTTGGCCAGGTGCAGGCCATCGGCGGTGTAAATGAAAAAATTGAGGGCTTTTTTGACCTGTGTCAGCGACGCGGCCTGACGGGCACCCAAGGGGTTATCATCCCAAGCTCAAACGTACAGCAGCTAAACCTGGATCCCCAGGTCATTAAAGCCGTTGAAGATAAAGCGTTCCACCTGTACCAGGTAGAACATATCGATCAGGCCGTGGCCATCCTAATGAACAAACCTGCCGGCAGCCGTGATGAAAATGGTCAGTTTCCTGAAGAAAGCCTCTATGGCATGGTGCAGGCGCGATTGGAAGGCTTGGCGGGCTATCCCGATGAGGAACGCTCATTTTTTGCCAACTTGCTCGATAAATTGAAACTTTCTAGCTGATCGGAGTTGTTTGGCGTACACGTGTTCGCTAACCTTGGCGACTCAAATTGCTAGAGTGAAGTTAACAATGAATAAAGCTAACAGTTTCAGTAAAGAAGAATTAGTCGCCTGTGGACACGGTAACCTATTTGGCGCCAACTCGCCTCGTCTGCCTATCGACAACATGTTGATGATAGATCGCATCACTAAAATTAACGATAACGGCGGTGAGTTTGGTAAAGGTGAAATTGTTGCTGAGCTAGATATCGACCCGTCACTTTGGTTCTTTGGCTGCCACTTCGAAACCGATCCTGTTATGCCAGGTTGCCTGGGCCTAGACGCCATGTGGCAGTTGGTTGGCTTCTTCCTTGGCTGGGAAGGTGCGGAAGGTAAAGGTCGTGCACTGGGTGTTGGTGAAGTGAAATTTACCGGTCAGGTACTGCCAGATGCCAAGAAAGTCACCTACAAGTTGACTATCAAGCGCAAGGTCTATCGCAAATTAGTGATGGGCATCGCTGATGCCGTGATGGAAGTAGATGGCCGCGAGATCTATTCGGCGACAGATCTAAAGGTGGGTATCTTCACCGACACATCAAGTTTCTAAACATTTTGCCTGTTCCAGATATGAAAATGCCCTCTTAACAGAGGGCAAATATCTAAATCACTTGTTAAATAATCCGCTAAGTCGGCCATCGACACCTTCGCGCCATCCTCCGAGCCAGTGTGATTTAGAGTCCAATGTAGAATAAGGACAGTTATCCTTAGAGCGGCCACCTATCCCGGCCTGGAATCCCTTTGAAAAAGCTCTATCTAGACGATCTCGTTTTTGTCTTTTCATGCAAGCATCCTCTGTTCTTAAATCCTAAAGGCCGAAGCCTCATTGATAGAAATAGAACTTTTTCAGCACGAGATCAATCAAAAATTTCGCTTTACGCCTGGTTATTTTTTAAACTCATGAGATCATTATTTAAAAAAAATCGGGGCAAAAACCCCGACTTTTATTTCGATATGTTCTAACGAGCATTAGCCTCTAAAACGACGCCTTAGCCAAACGAGTGGAAGTACAAATAACCAAGCGAAACTTGCCGCACCTTGGCGTTTATAGTTACCATCACTTGAATTGTCATCCTCTACCACTTCACAAGCACTGCCTGAAGTGGTTGGCTTAAGTACTACCATACGTGGCAGAAAAGCCGTCACAGGCTGACCATTAGCATTAAGCAAGAATAAAGGCTTACCATTCTCACCTATCACCAGATTACCTTCAGTATCAAACTGATAAGAAGGCTTACGAATAAATGCCGTGCCGACTATGGTGCCATCATCGTTAATGCTGCTCGCCTCAACGATACGAATTTCACTGTCATAAAAGAGCACATCGCCGTTGCCATCGACCACTTCAACCTTATTGCGAGCCCATTTACCTTCGCCGTCCTGTACATAGCCTTTTGACTCACAGACCAAGAGATCGTCGATAACATTGAATTCATCACTGTTCTTGTCATACAAGAAGGCGCCTTTCATGCGTGGCTTTTCCTTCTCACTGGTGACTTCAACAAAACCGACAACCTGATCTTTATTGTTGATATCCCTTGGACGAGAGCTGCGATCGGACATCACAGGGTAAAAATCATTCGGGGTTACAAAAGTGGGGTCCGCGGCATTGGTGTCTAAGTAGAAGAACTTGTCGCGCTGATAACCTTCTATATAACGACGATAGCTACCCACTAAGATACCATTATCATTGATATCATAGGCCACAGAGGAGAGCTGATCATTGGTCATCTTCACCCAGTGGTACTGGTATTGACCTTCGCTGTCCTTGGCCCAATAGGCCGCATCGAACGCCAACTTATCTTTGTCATTGTTACGATAGACGTGAGAACGACCAGCAACAACACCTTGACTGTTTATCCCTAAACCCTGAGCAGTAAACACACTGTCGGAAGTCGATTCAAGTCCCAGAGGCAGCTCGGTTGGAGTCACATCTGTGCCATCAAATTGCCACACAAAGGCGCGTGTCTGATAGAGAATACGGCGGACATTGTTACGATCTGGGTATTGTTCGTTTTGCACACACACATCTATAGGGAACTTGTCGCCTGTAATACAGTTATCGACACGAGTCTTACTGCTCTTGGCCAAATCAGTAGTGGCATAACCTGTCACCAGGTTACTGTCGTTAATCGCCGCGGCCACCGAGACGCCGCCCACGACAACATCGGTATCATCTTTGGTGTATACAGTGTAAGGCGGCACCAAAGAGATATCTGTACCATCGGCTGCCTTTAAGAAACCACGTTCCTCAAACTCACGGTAGTACCAATATTCCTGATCTTGATTGTTGTCGTTACGCTCACCGGTAAATTCAGTTTTTTGCTCCGGTGCCGTATAGGTACCCACCTTGATACCATTGTTGTTAATGCCGTAGTAATAGGCATTGACTGAGTTAATGGTTTCAGGTTGCTCTTCATTAGTATCTTTAGGGTGCGTGGTCCCAAAAACGGAATCGAAGGTGGGAAGCCAGCTACCTGCTGCGCCGTTACCGTCAGCAGTAAAGGTAAAGTTGTTGGCTAAAATAGGGAGATTGATTGAGTAAGAGACTAACTGCTCAGGCGGAATCCCGTCTTCGATATCAATAGGGCCGTCCGAGTCTTCGTCGACTTCGAGCTTTTTCTTACCCTTAGAGATCCCAACCAGCTGATCTTGCTGATTCACAAACATACCATAACCATTAATGGTCGACTCTAAGGTGCCATTTAAGTCATAGTCTTCAATATTCTGAATCTCATAGACAGGTGCTGCGTGAGCCGTTTGCAACGCTGTGATCACCCCGGCAGCGACTAACGATAAGGCTCTATCAAACTTCAACTTCATTTATTTTTCCTATTATTCTATCGTCTATTTGAGGGCTTCAAGCTCTTCCCAACGTTCGAAACAAACTTCTAATTCCTGCTCAAGTGACGCCAACTCACTTAAACGACTGTTCACCACCTCTTGCGCCTGCGAATAGAAATCGGGCTCATTTATGACAGTTTGTAAGGCTTCTATGTCGGCTTCGAGTTGCTCCATCTTAGCCGGCAAGGCATCCAGTTCTCTTTGCAATTTATAAGACAGCTTCTTCTCAGCCTTTGCTGCGGCCTTAGTCTCGCGCTTGACTGGCTCGGCAACCTTGGGTTGGACAGCGTCCTTGGCAACTGGTTCCTCAGAATAAAATTTTGCCCCTTGCGAAACAGCATCTTGGTAACCGCCGACGTACTCGCTCCAACCGCCATTACCGGTAAACCACCAGGAACTGGTGACTGTGTTATCGATAAAGGCACGATCGTGACTGACTAACAGCAAGGTCCCCTGATAATCGGTCAGTAGCGACTCTAGCAACTCTAAGGTCTCAATATCAAGATCGTTTGTCGGTTCATCGAGAATGATCAAGTTGGCGGGTCTTAGCAAGAGACGAGCTAAAAGCAGTCGGTTTTTCTCTCCACCCGAAAGTGCCTTGACTGGCGTACGGGCACGCATAGGCGAAAACAGGAAATCTTGCAGATAACTAAGAATGTGTCTGTCCTGACCGTTAATGGTCACGGTTTTCTTACCTTCGCCGACGTTGTCTTCGACAGTTTTCTCTGGATCAAGTGCCTCTCGATACTGATCGAAATAGGCAACTTCCAACTTAGTGCCAACCTTAACTTCTCCTGATTGGGCCTCAAGTTGGCCAATCAACAACTTGATAAGCGTCGATTTCCCGCAACCATTAGGACCGATAAGTGCAATTCGATCGCCTCGCATCACAGAGGTGGTAAAGTTCTTGACCAGGTTTTTATCAGGCAGGTTGTAGTTAAGATCTTTGATGTCAAACACCAACTTGCCCGAACGCTCGGTATCGGCGACGGCCATCTTGGCCCCGCCCTGACGGTTAATACGCGCCATGCGCTCCATACGTAGCGCCTTAAGTGCCCGCACGCGTCCTTCATTACGTGTTCGACGCGCCTTAATCCCTTGACGGATCCAGGTTTCCTCTTCGGCAAGTTTCTTGTCGAACTGAGCGTTTTTCTCCTCCTCAACCCTGAGCCATTCAGCCTTGCCATCAAGATAGGTCTGATAGTCGCCGGGCCAAGAGGTGACCACGCCGCGATCAAGATCCACGATACGCGTCGCCATGCGCTGAATAAACCCACGGTCGTGACTGATAAACACAATCGCGCCACGATAGCTGAGCAAAAACTCTTCGAGCCATTCGATGGTATCGATATCCAAATGGTTAGTCGGCTCATCAAGCAGCAGCAGATCGGGCTCGCTCACCAAGGCTCTCGCCAAGGCAACCTTACGTTGCCAACCACCCGATAGGCTGTTTAGGCTGGCATCGGCGTCCAGGCCGAGCATCTCACAGGTCTGATTAATGCGGGTATCTAGCTGCCAGCCGTTAAGGTGGTCAAGATCAGACTGAAGACGTTCCATCTGTTTGAGCATACGCTCCATCTCATCAGCGCTGGCGCTAGCGACGTCATGGGAGAGTTGATGATAGCGCTCTAGCTTTTCGCCGACCTCTTGCAGACCAGCCGAAATATAGGCATATACCGTCCCCTGTTCTGCCTTAGGTGGATCTTGCTGTAAACGGCTGACCTTAACATCTGTTGCGATATTAAATTCGCCATCATCGAGCAGCACTTCACCACCAATGACCTTCATCAAGCTAGATTTACCTGCGCCATTTCGCCCTACAATACACACTCGCTCGCCAGCTTCTATGGTGAAATCGGCATTTTGTAATAAGGGGGTGTAGCCATAGGCCAGTGAGCCGTTATTTATACGAACCAGACTCAATTTATACTCCTGTAAACTGTTGCAGCTGCTCTCGATCGAAAGGCCAATCGAGCTCTGAGCCATCTTCTTGGTTGCGCAGCACCGGGATACGAACGCCGTAACGCTCGGCTAAAACGTCATCATCACAAATATCCTGCAAGGCATAGTCGATATCTAAAGTGGCGATGATCGCCTGAGCCTGCTCACACAGGTGGCAGGCCTCGGTATGAAATAAGGTATAGGCACTCACTTTAGGCATGGGTGATCAACCAAGTATTATGAATATGGGGATTGCGTTTGTAATCCAGCGGTAGTGTCTGCTTATCCAGGTTGCTTACCGTGACCCCAAGGGCACACAAGGCGTCGATTTCCATCTTGAACTTACGCTTATTGTTCGAAAACAGTATCTCTCCGCCCGGACGAAGCAGCTTCACCAAGGCGCTCAGCAGCTTGACATGATCCCGCTGTACATCGAAGGAGTCTTCCATCCGCTTAGAGTTTGAGAAGGTCGGCGGATCGATAAAGATAAGATCGTACTGCTCCTGGCAATCATCTATCCACTGCAGGCAGTCGCCTTGAATAAACTGATATTGCTTGCCTTTAAGGCCATTTAATTCGAAGTTGTCTTGCGCCCAATTAAGATAGGTATTAGACATATCCACGGTGGTCACCGACTTAGCGCCGCCCAGCGCGGCATGCACAGAGGCACTGCCTGTGTAGGCAAATAAGTTCAGTACGTCACGGTCTTTGGCTTTCTCGCCCACGAGTTTACGGGTTAGCCTGTGATCCAGGAACAAACCTGTATCCAGATAATCTTTCAAGTTCAGCTTAAACTTGGCGCCATATTCGGTAGTGACTAGCTCAAGCTTGGTGGCATCCAGTTTTTGGTACTGATTGGTTCCCTTTTGACGCTCGCGGGTCTTTAGAATGATCTTGTCTGGGTCGACGCCAATCGCCTGCGGCAGCACCAAGAGGACATCGGTTAGACGCCTTTTCGTCACCGCCTCTGGAATCGTCTTAGGCGCCGAATACTCCTGAATCACCACATGATCCAGATAAATATCCACGGCGACATTATACTCAGGGATGTCCGCATCATAGAGACGATAGCTGTCTATGCCCTCTCGCTGCGCCCATTTGCTCAGCTGTTTATGGTTTTTCTTAATCCGGTTAGCAAACGCGCTGGCGACCTCGCTTACCTCACCGCCTTGGCTCAATACCTGACCTGGGTCGATGCGTCGAGTGCTATTGGCGTGCAGCGTATAAAGGTTAAAAGCACATTCGAGCGCGCCATTATACATCTTCATCTGCTTGTCAGCTTTGAGCTTAAGGGCTGATAACAGCTCGATATCGCTATTGAGTACTGCCACCTGCCAACCACCGAATTCGGCCTTTAGCTTGTCGCCCAACTGATAGTAGAGCTGCAAAAGCGAGGTGACATTCCCAAGGCGTTCACCATAAGGAGGGTTAGTGATTAGATAGCCCTGCTCCACAGGTGGGGTGACATTAAGCGCATTGGACACCGAAAACTCAATAAGCTCAGCCACACCTGCATTTTGGGCATTACGTTTAGCCAGTGCCACCAGGCGCGAATCGATATCCGAGCCATAAAATTTAAGGTCACAGCGCTTCACACCCATAGAGGCGCGAGCCTTGGCTTCACTAAGCAGTTCCTGCCACACGCCATCTTGATGGCGCAACCAGTGGTCGAAACCAAAACGACGACGCTGCAGCGCCGGTGCGATATCACAGGCCATCATTGCCGCTTCAATCAAGATAGTACCGCTGCCACAAAAGGGGTCGAGCAGATCTTTAGGAGCTTGCTGCCAACCACTACGAACTAACATATTTGCTGCCAGATTTTCCTTGAGGGGCGCCTCACCTGTTGTCGCGCGATAACCACGTTGATGCAACGCAGGGCCAGAGAAGTTAACCCCTAAGGTGATTTGACCCCGGCGAAAATGGGCGTCTATCTTGAAGTCTGCATCGACACGAGCCACATCTGGTCGCGGGCAACCATCGTCACGAAAACGGTCAACTACCGCATCTTTAACCTTTAGCGCGCCAAATTGTGAGTTTTTAATAAAACCACCGACACCATGAAAATCTATGCTAAAGCTGCTCTTATTAGAAAAATGTGTTTGCCAGTCTATGCAATAAGCCGCGTTATAAAGCTGCTCAGGTGTTTCACACGGGCCTTTGTAGATCACTAAGATGATACGGCTGGCCAGGCGTGACCAAAGCGTAATGCGGTAAGCTAATTCCAGCGGCGCTGTAAAATAAACGCCGGCAACACTTTCTTTTATTTCCGTGGCGCCAAGTTCTGCCAACTCAAGGGACAACGCGTATTCATAGCCTCTTGGGGCTGCAGCAAAAAAATTTAACATGGATAGATAGACACACTTCAAAAATCAATCCGTCATTATACCTTGTCCACAGATTAAATGATAAAAAGTTCTGTCAGATGAGTGCCTAAAATTTCGCTGCGTGATCAATAAGCCCGCACTCTGTTGGATAAATAAACGCTTAACACCAAATCCTCGATTGTTACTTGCATTGCTCGCCTCATATCGATATAGTTCGCCCCGCTTTGACGCAGAGAGCACTGACTTAACCCAGGTAACATGAGTTAACTTAGCATCAAGTTCGAAAGTCAAAGTGTGTTAGAGAGGATAATATCGCTCTCAATACGGACGCGGGATGGAGCAGTTTGGTAGCTCGTCGGGCTCATAACCCGAAGGTCGTCGGTTCAAATCCGGCTCCCGCAACCAATTTCTTTTGTAGCAAGAATCAAAACAA
>NZ_JAKIKX010000001.1 GCF_023283925.1 Shewanella marisflavi | reverse complement strand
TATCCCATAGGGGATTCGAACCCCTGTTACCGCCGTGAAAGGGCGGTGTCCTAGGCCTCTAGACGAATGGGACACTGTTGGTACCTTATACTCTGTACCGAGTGAATACTCGTTAAAGCTAGTAGGCTATTGCTTCAACGCTTTTCAAATTAGATGGTGGAGCCTAGCGGGATCGAACCGCTGACCTCAACACTGCCAGTGTTGCGCTCTCCCAGCTGAGCTAAGGCCCCTTACCTAACTTGTCACCTTTGAGTGCACCGCGAGCATCTGCCGGCTGTGTCTCAACTGCGAGGCGCATTCTATGCAGCACACCCAAAAGTGTCAACTCGTTTTTTAGGAATTTATTCTATTTGCTACAAATTCAATCGCTTTGGAGATTCTTTGCTCACAACGAGCCTTTCCAACCAAAAATGCGGTTAAATCTACAGCAGGCGACATACCGGCACCCGTCACGGCGACACGCAGTGGCATACCTACCTTACCCATGCCAACTTCTAACTCTTCAGCAGTCGCTTCGATCGCTTGATGAATAGCTTCAACAGTCCATTCGTTTAGCTCAGCAAACTTCTTCTGTAATAACTGCAGCGGCTCTAATGCAACGCCACGCAGATGTTTCTTAGCCGCGGTTTCATCGAAATCATTAAAATCTTCATAGAAGTAGCGGCTAGAGGCTGCCAACTCTTTTAATGTCTTGGCGCGCTCGGCCAGTGCCGAAACCACTTCAGCCAAAGCTGGGCCGTTTGAAGTATCGATATTTTGATCTTGCATATGCCACTCGAGATGCTTGGCTACATACTCAGGTGCCAGCTCCTTCATATAGTGCTGATTCAACCAGATCAGTTTTTCGGTATTAAAGGCAGATGCCGCCTTATTGATATCATCTAGCTTAAATAGCTGCTTCATCTCGTCAATAGAGAAGACCTCTTGATCGCCGTGTGACCAACCTAGACGCACCAGGTAGTTAAGCAGCGCTTCAGGCAGGTAACCGTCATCACGATATTGCATAACGCCTACAGCACCATGACGCTTAGACAATTTGGCGCCATCGTCACCCAAAATCATCGCTACATGAGCGTATTCTGGTACTGGGGCGTTTAACGCCTTCAGAATATTGATTTGACGCGGCGTATTGTTGATATGATCTTCACCACGTACCACACAGGTGATCCCCATATCCCAGTCATCGACCACAACACAGAAGTTATATGTCGGCGTGCCATCGGTACGGGCAATGATTAAGTCATCGAGTAAGTCATTTGAGATCTCGATACGACCACGCACGTAATCATCAAAAACCACACTACCTTCAGTTGGGTTTTTAAAACGCACCACAAAAGGCTCATCGGTATCACGCGGCGCCTTATCACGACAACAGCCATCATACTTTTGCTGTTCGCCTTTAGCCGCCTGCTCTTCACGCATCGCTTCGATACGCTCACGGCTGCAGTAACACTTATAGGCTGTGCCCTGCTCTAACATCTGCGCGATGATCTCGTTGTAACGATCGAATCGTTTGGTCTGGTAGTAAGGACCCTCATCCCAGTTCAGTCCCAACCACTCCATACCTTCTAAAATTGCCGCACAGGCCTCAGGGGTTGAACGTTCGAGATCCGTGTCTTCGATACGTAAAACAAATTCGCCTTGGTTAGCGCGGGCATATAGCCATGAATAAAGTGCCGTACGAGCACCACCTACATGAAGAAAACCGGTAGGACTTGGAGCAAAGCGCGTCTTAATCGTCATAATGGGACAGTAACCTGTTATCGAATCGTCTAAATATAGACTGAGCTATTTAAATGTGGGGGCTATTCTAACAGCCAAATGGGATAAGAGAAAATAGCTAGCCCGCTGCCTGGGCTCACTAGGCATAAAAAGTTGATCCCCTATCACTGGGGGTTTAGACGCACTGCAATAATTGTGTGCCTTTATTGGCAAAGAGTATATGGGATAAGCACAGCGTTCATAAAAGAGAACCACCAAGGATACGGTTTCCCCAAGCAGTTACACAAATTGGTAGCTTATCCAGTCTAGCTAGAGCCAAATCAGCGTATCGCCTCTGTTTACTCTATAAAGAGACACGCTAGAGCGCTCGTTCATCTCAACCAATCGTTATTCTAAACCAATCCTTATTCTCAACCAATAAAGAGGCATCCTCGAACGCTCAGCTTTTCAATTGCAGAAACATGACGATTCGGCGTCGCCCAAACCACAAGCTAAGTGAATGTACCTGCCTGCTTATACTTGCTACAAAGCACAAACACCTCCCCTAGCCTTTTCTTTTGTTCAACAAGCTAACCACCAAAGGCTAGCGATTAGCCTAAAACCAAACAGGTAAACCATCTATTGCTGCGCTCAGCATCCCCGCCTCTGTGCAGGCTTTAGTCAGACGGTGATAGTAAATAATCCTGATTTGTTTAACATTAAGTCAATCCGAACAAAATTGAACCGGACTCATTATTTTCTCGAAAAAAGCGTTGACAGTAGATCGTTCCCCCCTATAATACGGCCCCACACAGCGAGGTCGATTAGCTCAGCTGGGAGAGCACCTCCCTTACAAGGAGGGGGTCACTGGTTCGAGCCCAGTATCGACCACCATACACTGTATGGCTGTAACAATTTGAAGTATCCCAGGTCGATTAGCTCAGCTGGGAGAGCACCTCCCTTACAAGGAGGGGGTCACTGGTTCGAGCCCAGTATCGACCACCATATTTTGGTAATACTAAAATAAACACTTCAAATTAACGTTGTGAGATATTCCCAGGTCGATTAGCTCAGCTGGGAGAGCACCTCCCTTACAAGGAGGGGGTCACTGGTTCGAGCCCAGTATCGACCACCATCTCATTTAATGAGAGAGTATCGAATATAATAATGTCCCAGGTCGATTAGCTCAGCTGGGAGAGCACCTCCCTTACAAGGAGGGGGTCACTGGTTCGAGCCCAGTATCGACCACCATTGTTATCACAATTTGTAAGACTACTGTATTTATCCCAGGTCGATTAGCTCAGCTGGGAGAGCACCTCCCTTACAAGGAGGGGGTCACTGGTTCGAGCCCAGTATCGACCACCATATCTTCAAGGTATGGCTAAGAAAAATCACAGTCAGTATCCCAGGTCGATTAGCTCAGCTGGGAGAGCACCTCCCTTACAAGGAGGGGGTCACTGGTTCGAGCCCAGTATCGACCACCATATTTCTTCTTCATCGCTTAATCCTCCTATTTATAATCAAACAACCTAGCAACAAGCCTTTGCAGCTTAGATGCGCTATTGCGATTCCCTTAGCCTCAACTATTCTTCATTAAGACTTTGCTCAAACCAAGTATGATTAAAGGTGGTTGACTATGGCCGATGTCACTCAATCTGCGTCGCTCGCAAGCATTGCCGCATACCTCAAGCTCACCCATGATTGTGATGAGCAGCAAGCTATGATCGAAGCCAAAGAGGTGATGCAAAACCTTGTTTCAATGAGGCAAAAGGGCTTTATCACAGGCTGGTACTTCGACGCCCAGGGGCATCTCGAATTACTGCCAAGTGAGGCGATACTCAAACGCATTAATCCCGCCAAATAATTTGCAAAACACAGAGAAAAATAACCGCTTACACCGACAACTTTAGCTTCCCGCCACTTTCAATAGAACACTCACCCAAAATCCAGTGATCACGCTTTGCGTGCCAGCTAGCGACCCGCGTCACAATCGCCTCAAAACACAACATCGCCCTACCCACAAATCAGCACACCAATGAGATAGCGGTCAAACTTCACCTTGTTAAAATGGGTGGTTTTCCACCCATCAGGCTAAGACGAATGGGCGACATCCTCCCCATCTCTGGCGATTGCCGCCCACCAAGAGTTTTGCAACATGCTGATATAGTTTGATTTACATTATTTAAACATCTTTGGCCTGGTCCTTGCCTATAATTCCTATGAGTTAATCAATTCGCGAACCGGCAGTCGCCCTAAGGCACTGAAGGATTAACAATAAAAGGGATAACAAAATGACCAAACTCAACACCTGTACCTTTATCAAACAGATCGTCAAGATGACCTCAATTGCCGCACTATTGGGGGCCAGCCTCAACAGCTGGGCGGCGCCAACCGAAATTAAGTTTTCACATGTGGTCGCCGAAAACACGCCTAAAGGCCAAATGGCTCTAAAATTTAAAGCGTTAGTCGAAGAGCGTTTACCTGGCGAGTATCAGGTTAATGTGTTCCCTAACTCGCAGCTATTTGGTGATAACAACGAACTTTCAGCACTACTGCTAAACGATGTGCAGTTCGTGGCACCGTCACTGTCGAAGTTCGAACGCTACACCAAGAAATTACAGATATTCGACCTTCCTTTCCTGTTTAAAGACATGGATGCCGTCAACCGCTTTCAACAAAGTGAAGCCGGTCAGCAACTGCTGAACTCAATGAAACGCAAAGGGGTTGTTGGCTTAGGCTATCTGCATAACGGCATGAAGCAATTTTCAGCCAGTAGCCCGCTAGTGTTGCCAAAAGATGCCGAAGGTAAGAAGTTCCGCATCATGGCATCTGATGTCTTGGCGGCGCAGTTCCAGGCTGTCGATGCCATTCCAGTAAAGAAGCCTTTCTCTGAAGTCTTTACCCTGCTGCAAACCCGTGCCATCGATGGTCAGGAAAATACCTGGTCAAACATCTACTCTAAGAAGTTTTTTGAAGTACAAAGTAATATCACTGAAAGTAATCACGGCGTACTGGACTACATGGTAGTCACCTCAAACACCTTCTGGAAGTCACTCCCGGCAGACAAGCGTAAAGTCATTAAAGCGTCACTGGATGAAGCGATTGCTTATGGTAATGATATCGCCGCTGCGAAGGTGAACAAGGACAAACAAGCCATCATCGACTCTAAGCGCTCAGAGATCACCTATCTGACACCTGAACAGCGCGCCGCATGGGTCGACGCTATGAAACCTGTATGGGCGCAGTTCGAAGATAAGATAGGTAAAGATCTTATCGATGCAGCAGTTGCATCAAACCAATAATAAGCGCTAACCCCCTAACTTAATAGGAAGATATTGAGGCCGTTTCCAATGGCAATCGGCCTCATTCCTATTTAAGGAGTTCTTGAGATGATATCTCGGTTTTTTTCCCATATCGAAGAGTTAGTGCTCAACACCTTGATCACTTCGATGACCCTACTGGTCTTTGCAGAGGTCATCGCCCGCTTCTTCTTCAACACAGGCTTCTTATGGATCCAGGAGCTCACCCTTACCATCTGCGGCTGGTTCGTTCTCTTTGGCATGTCTTACGGTGTGAAAGTTGGTGCTCATATTGGCGTGGATGCTTTCGTCAGGAAACTCCCTAGAGCTGGGCGTAAATATACCGCCACCTTGGCCGTCGCTATCTGTCTGGCCTACTGCGGCATGTTTCTGGTGGGTAGCTGGGATTATCTGGCCAAGATGTACCAAATTGGCGTTCCGATGGAAGATATCGACCTACCCCATTTCTTAGTCAGCGGCCTCGACCCTGACGCTGCCTGGGAATACCTGCGTATAGACGTGGAAGAACCGGCCGTGCCTTTGTGGATCTCCCAAAGTATTTTGCTACTTGGCTTTGCGTTACTCACTTGGCGGTTCCTACAGTTGGGTGTCGCCATCATCACCAACAAGACAGATGGTTTTGTCTTTGCTGATGAAGCTAAGGAGAGCATGCACCTGATCGATCAAGAGGCTCAGGCCGACAACGAGCAGCCGGGAGACAAAAAATAATGACTATAGCAACCCTGTTTATCAGCCTGTTTTTCTGTATGCTCCTAGGCATGCCGATAGCCATTGCGCTGGGTTTTTCCAGCATGTTGACCATCTTGCTGTTCTCAGATGATTCACTGGCCTCGGTCGCCTTAAAACTCTATGAGTCCACCTCAGAGCACTATACCCTGCTGGCGATCCCCTTCTTTATTCTTTCGTCGGCGTTTCTCTCCACCGGTGGCGTCGCGAGGCGTATCATCGAATTTGCCATGGACAGTGTCGGCCATATACGTGGCGGCTTGGCGATGGCCTCAGTAATGGCCTGTATGCTGTTTGCTGCAGTCTCTGGTTCATCGCCAGCAACTGTGGCCGCTATCGGCTCCATCGTGATTGTCGGCATGGTAAGAGCCGGTTATCCGGAAAAATTTGCCGCTGGGGTGATCACCACCTCGGGCACCTTAGGGATCTTGATCCCCCCCTCTATCGTGATGCTGGTTTATGCGGCCGCTACCGAAGTTTCTGCAGCGCGCATGTTTATGGCAGGCCTTATCCCAGGCCTGATGATGGGGCTATTGTTAATGCTGGCTATCTATATCGTGGCCCGCATTAAAAACCTACCCTCTCGCCCCTTCCCTGGCGTGCGTCCCTTGGCTATTTCAAGTGCTAAAGCAATGGGTGGCCTTGCGCTTATTGTCATCGTTCTGGGTTCCATCTATGGCGGTATCGCCAGCCCCACAGAAGCGGCGGCGGTCGCCTGTGTGTACGCCTATTTTATTGCCGTGTTTGGCTATCGAGATATCGGGCCGCTGAAAAACGTCAGCTGGCGTAACAGCGATGAACCTCTGTTTAGGGCCACAGCACGCAACCTCGCCTTTATGGTGTTGGCTGTTATTAAAACACCAGCAGACAAAGAGATCCGCCACGTAGTACGTGACGGTGCGAAAGTCAGCATCATGTTGCTGTTTATCATCGCCAACGCCATGCTATTTGCTCATGTGTTAACCACAGAGCGGATCCCCCATATCATCGCAGAAACCATAGTGGGTATGGGGCTGCCGGTTTGGGGCTTCCTCATCATAGTCAACTTGCTGCTGCTGGCGGCGGGTAACTTTATGGAGCCATCGGCCATCTTGCTGATCATGGCGCCCATTTTGTTCCCTATCGCAACTCAACTCGGCATAGATCCTATCCATCTGGGTATTATCATGGTGGTGAACATGGAGATAGGTATGTTGACGCCACCGGTGGGGCTCAATCTATTTGTGACCGCCGGGATCACTGGACGCAGCATGGGGTGGGTGATTCAATCCTGTATCCCTTGGCTAGTGTTGCTGCTCTTCTTCCTGGCACTGATCACCTATATTCCGCAGATCTCCCTGTTTCTACCGGAATATATAGATAAGTTAAACGGTTATTAAAATACTTGATTTTGTTTAACAATTGGGCGAGTCTGAAACGGGAACAAGCTCCCACTATTTCAGGCTCGCTTTTCAATTGGACATGCCTTTTATGTCAATAACGATAACAAGAAAAAAATACCTCGGCATCGGCTTAATTATTTTGCTGGGCCTCGCCTTTATCCTACGCGCCGCCTATTGGTTTCATCTAGAACACGGCTATGAGATGACGCGGCAACAATCTAATGCGCAAATGAAAGAGCTACTGAGCTTTCTCTCAGGCTCTCTTAGTCGCTATGAAAGCATTCCTCAAGTGCTATCAACCAATCCCTTGCTGGCTAACGCTTTGGCACAACAAGACGATCCAGAAACCATCACGCCACTCAACCTCTATTTGGAGGAGATCCAAAGCATTACAGAGGCACTGGATATCTATCTGGTCAATATCAATGGCGATGCTATCGCTGCCAGCAACTGGCAACAGAGCTACTCCTTTATCGGCAAAAACTTTGGCTTTCGCCCCTATTTCAAAGACGCAATGAACGGCAAAATGGGGCGTTATTTCGCCGTAGGAACCAGCTCCAACAAACGTGGTTACTACTTCTCCTACCCTATCTACAACCAGGGCTATCCGATTGCCCCGAATCAGGGCGATGCCAAGGTTGTCGGCGCTATCGTCGTCAAGGTTGATGTTACGGAGATCGAACAACAAAGTACTGGCATGGCCAGAGGTAGCAACTATGAGTTTGCCATCAGCGATCCCGACAATATTATTTTCCTCTCCAGTCAACCCAAGTGGCGCCTCACCTCTCTGGTGCCTGTGACCCGTCAACTCAAACAGCACATTACCGCATCACGGCGCTACGCCAACCGCGACATTAATCCGCTAGAGATAGAACCGCCCTTTACCGCATCAATGACGGAAGATTATCAAATCTATCAAATTGGCGGCGATAAGCATGGCAAAGAGTATATGGATAACGCCGCCATGATGAATGATGCTGGCTGGCGTGTGCATATACTTTCCCCTATGGCCCCCATCTATCAATCACTGCCGCCACTGCTCTTGCTCTACGGCGCCCTCTACCTGTTATGCGCCCTGGCGCTGCTGTTTGCTATCGAAAGGCGCAAAAATATCCGCCGCATGCAACAGGCGCACGAACAACTTGAGCAGAGAGTCAAAGAGCGGACTCAAGCGTTGGAAACCAGTCACCAAGAGCTAAAAGAGACGCAGGATGAGCTGATCCAGGCCGCGAAGTTAACGGTTATTGGTAGTCTCTCGGCCAGTATCAACCATGAGATCAACCAGCCGCTGGCCGCTATTCGCAGCTACGCACAAAACACCCAGACGCTGTTGTCCCGGGCTAAGTGGGACGATGTTTCTAGCAATATCATGACCATCATAGAGCTGACCGATCGCCTGGCCGCGATCGTATCGCAATTTAAGAGCTTTACCCGCAAGAGTAAGGGTAACGATAAGGCGGTCAGCGTGGCTCAGTGCATTAAAGATGCCCTGACCATAGTTCAGCCCGAAGTCGATAAACAAGGCATTAATCTTGTGCTCAGAAACACTGACTGTGAGACGCTGATCTGGGGCGACCCCATCCGCTTACAACAGGTATTGATTAATCTGATGAGCAACGCCATGGTGGCCATGCGCGCCAGCAGCCCAAAACAGTTAATCATCAGCGTTAACCTCAATGACCGCGTCGAGATCACCATTGAAGATACCGGCACTGGCATAGATGAAAGTCAGATGCAGAAAATTTTCGACCCCTATTACACCAGCTCTCGTCAGGGTTTGGGACTGGGCCTCTCTATCTCCAGGCGAATCGTCGAGGCGATGCAAGGCAAAATCAGCGTGGCGAATCGCGCCGAAGGTGGCGCCATCTTTAATATTACGCTTCCAATACATGCAGCGGGTTAGCCATGCAAAATCAAAATTTTAATCAATACGATATCCTTATCGTCGACGACGAGCCCTTGATAGGCTCGGCCCTGGTACAGCTGTTTGAATTAGAATCCTACCGCGCCCTCTCCTTAACCGACGCCAAGCAGATTGGCCAGGGACTGCCAGATAACTGGCCCGGCATAGTGATCTCAGATGTGAACATGCCCGATACCGACGGCCTCGCCTTGATGCGCACCCTGCTTTCCCAAGACAAAGATATCCCTATCATCTTGCTCACGGGTCACGGTGACATCGCCATGGCGGTACAGGCGCTCAAACAAGGTGCCTATGATTTTATTGAGAAACCTTTTAACAACGAGCATATGCTGGATATCGCCAAGCGCGCCCTGGAAAAACGCGCGCTGACGCTGGAAAACCGCAGCCTGAAGCGGGAGCTTGAATCCCAAAGCACCCCTGGACCGCGAATCTTGGGCCATAGTCCGGGGATCAAGCAGATGCGCCACATCATACATCAGGTGATCGACATGCCCGCCGATGTATTGATTGAGGGGGAAACAGGCACAGGCAAAGAGCTGGTTGCCCGTTATCTGCACGATCACAGTCCTCGCAGTGAGGCCAACTTTGTTGCCATCAACTGCGGCGCCATTCCAGAAACCATTATCGAGAGCGAGCTGTTTGGCGCCGAATCAGGCGCTTTTACCGGCGCCGATAAGACCCGCATCGGCAAGTTCGAGTATGCCAACGGAGGCACACTGTTTCTCGATGAGATTGAGAGCACCCCCTTGTCCTTGCAGGTCAAGCTGCTGAGGGTATTGGAAGACAGGAAGGTGGAGCGCCTTGGCTCCAACAAAAGCATAGATTTGGATATTCGCATCATAGCTGCGACTAAGGTAGACCTGAAAACCTTGTGCGATACCGGTGAGTTTCGCCAAGATCTTCTTTACCGTCTTAACCTGGTGACAGTGCCAATCCCGGCCCTTAGGGAGCGACGTGAGGATATCGGATTACTGTTTCTGCACTTTGCCCGCATTGCCTCGGCGCGCTACCACAAGGCGCTGATCCCCCTCACTGCGGAATACACGGCTCAGCTGGTCTCCCACGACTGGCCCGGTAATGTACGCGAACTGCGTAACCTGGCCGAGCGCTATGTGTTACTCGGCCCAGAAGCGGCCTTTGCCACCTCACTAGGTCAAAGCAATCAGCTCAATGCCAATATGTCCCTGCAGCAGCGGGTAGAGTTTTTTGAGCGATTATTGATTGAAGAAGCGCTGAGTAACAACAAGGGCAGTATAAAGCTCACCATGGAGCAGCTCGAACTGCCGCGCAAAACGCTTTATGACAAGATGCAAAAATTCGGTCTCAGCCGAAAGACCTTTCTAAGCTAACCCTTCATCCATTAGCTCGCCGCATCAAGCAGTGGCGAGCGTGGTCTGTGGGTGCGCTTTAGCATCGCCACGATGAGAATCACACCACTTAGCAATGTCAGGCTGCCAGCCACCACACCGCTCCAGCCCCAATGCTGCCAAAACGGCAACAGGAATGGCCCGCCGAGCGCCGCACCTAAATAGTAGCTACACAAGTAGAGCGCCGTGGCTTTCGCCCTGTGCTGCTGAGCGCGTTGGGCCACCCAGGCATTGCAGACGCTATGAAAGGTAAAGAAGCCAAAACTCGACAGCAGGAAACCTATGATGATGGCGCTGCTGGTATCACCTAGGGTGATCAGGCTACCGACACACATCATCACCGCCGAGAGTACAAATAGTGGTTGACGCCCTAAGCGTGTCACCCATTTCGCCGAGCGAAATGAGGCATAGGTGCCACTCAGGTAACACAGGAAGATCAGTGTGACCTGAAACTTGCCCCAATAAAATGGCGCCTGCATCAGGTGCAGCTGAATATAGCTAAACTGATTGACCATCACCATAAAGGCGAGCGCGCCTAACAGATAGAGTTTCACTAAGGTGCTGTCACCAAGGTGCAAGCCAAAGCCCTTCAGATCGGCAAGGCCGAAGCGACTCTTATGTTGACGGCGACGGATCCGCACTCGGTCGAGCCGCGGCAGTAATGCCAGCACCCCCATTACACCAGCCAGGGTTAACACAGTCACCAGGCCCATGGCCTCTACCCAGTTTAAATACTCTGTCATCAAACCACCGAGCAGACGCCCGGCAATCCCTCCAAGGCTGTTGGCGCCTATGTAGATGGCCCCCGCCTTGAGCAGCACACTGGTATCGAGCAGATCCTTAAAATACGCCATGGCGATGGCTGGCACCGCCGCCAATAACACTCCTTGAAATAAACGCACCGCCACCAGCGCTGAAAAGTCCTGCACCCAGATCAACATGAAATCTGCCACCACCAGCAAAGCCAGGCTCCATAGCAAGGGTTTACGCCGTCCCAGCTTGTCCGACAGGGTCGCATAAAAGAGTAGCGAAAAGGCCATGGAAAAACTGGTGACCGACAACAACAGGGTGGCGTGCGCCGGTGACACACTAAAACTGCTCGCGATCAGCGGCAACATCCCCTGCACCATATACAGGTTGATGTAGATCACCACGGAGGCCAAAGAGAGGCCCCAGATCAAACGAAGTTGTAGTGCACGGCTGGCTGTCATTTTCTGCGAGTTCAAAGGAGTCGATAGACACAGGCTAACACCGGCGCTAACATAACAAAAATAGATTATAACTATGATGTCGATAAGATGATGTTATAGGTAATTTGAAGATCAGCCCATTAAAACGAGCCTTTAAACAACAAGGCATTAGCTTCGGTGATTGAAGATGGATATCAAACAGCTTAGGCAGTTCGAGGCGCTCGCCACCAAAGGCAGCTTTACCCTGGCGGCCAAGCAACTCAACATTGCCCAGCCAGCCCTGAGCCAGGGAATAAAGCGCCTTGAGCAGACGCTTGGAGTCACGCTGATCAATCGCAACAAACACTATCGTGGTCAAGATGGCAGTCGTCTCACCCTTACCGCCGAAGGCGAGGCCCTGGCACAACACGCCAGGCTGATCCTCAAGCAGGTCAAACAGGCTGAGGCCCATATTAAATCCATGGCCAACCTGACCAAAGGCGAGGTACGTATCGCAGTGCCTGGCATGCTGGGCTCCTACTACTTGCCGTCGCGCCTGATGGCCTTTCGGCACAGATATCCAGATCTCAAGCTGTCACTGTTTGAAGGCGGTACCCGCGACAGCTTGCGGATGTTGCAAAACGAAGAGGTCGATATCGCCATCATCACAGGGCAAGACCTACAGCCTAATTTCGACAGCCATCTGCTGCTCAGAGAACAGATGGTGGTAGCCGTGGGTGAAGAGCATCCGCTGGCCGAGCATGCAGCCATCACGCTCGAGCAGTTTTTTAAGCAGGAACTGGTGATGTTTAAGCCGGGCTATTTTCACCGGGAGTGGATGCTGTCACAAGCCAAAGCCTTGGGTCTTGAAGCCGATATCGCGTTTGAAACTAACCTGATCAATCTCATCAAACAGGTCGTCGCTCAGGGCTTTGCCATCACCAGTGTGCTGGAGATGGTGATCGAGGCAAGAGATCCTATCCGCGCCATCCCCTTCTCTCCGGCCGTACACCTTGATCTGCACATCGCCTGGAATAGAGAACGCCCCATAGGTCTGGCCGACAGGGCGTTCGTCGAGTTCTTAATGAATAACCCCTAGCGAGCCGCTAACGGCTTCATTAGGCTAATCTAACTGGCATCGGCCTGACTCTCGGGCGCCGCCAATTGAAAGGCTTCAAGCTGATGACAATTATCCCAGATACGGCGAATATTCGGATATGGGGTCAAATCGACTTTGAAGCGATTGGCGTTATAGACCTGAGGGATCAAGCAAAGATCCGCCAGCGTGACCTCATCGCCATAGCAATAGGTACCGGCGTGCTTTTTCAGCTGCTTTTCAAACGCACTAAAGCCCTGATGGATCCAGTGGTGATACCAGGCGTTTTTAGCCTCTTCATCGAGACCTAGGGTATTCGTCAGATACTGCAACACCTTGAGGTTATTCAGCGGATGCACCTCACAGGCGATTGAGAGCGCCATGGCACGCACCTCGGCTCTCGCCTTGGGCTCCTTTGGCAACATCAAGGTTCCACCATACTGCTCGTCAAGATATTCGATGATCGCCAGTGACTGAGACAGAACAAACTCGTTGTCACCTTCGACAAGCGTTGGCACCAACTCCTGGGGATTAAGCGCTGCATACTTAGGCAAGTGCTGCTCGCCACCCTCTTTAACCAGATGCACTGATTCGAGCGTGGCATCCAGCCCTTTTAAATTGAATGCGATGCGAACCCGGTAAGCGGCACTTGAGCGCCAATAACCCAATAATTTCATCACATGGCTCCTTTTCTCTTTCCGCCCATTGCCCGGCGGCAGTTACAAAAACGGGGCAACCTTAGCCGCCCCGAAGTCTCAATAAATCTGAGAATTAACCTTTGTACTCAACTACCTGCTGGTCTATAGCACCAAAGATTGATTGCTCGTTTTCATCCAGCATCTCGATACGCACGCGATCGCCAAAACGCATAAATGAAGTCGATGGCTTACCGTCGCTGATGGTCTCCAGCATACGAGTCTCCGCCAGACAGCTAGAGCCAGCGCTGCGGTCATAGTTAGAGATGGTACCTGAACCTATGATAGCGCCGGCGCCCAATGGACGAGTCTTAGTGAAATGGGCTATCAACTGGCTAAAGTTAAAGGTCATATCGATGCCACAATTTGGCTTACCGAACAGCTCGTTGTTCAGATGAGTGATCAATGGCAAATGCACCTTAGACTCACGCCACTTATCACCCAGCTCATCCGGGGTCACAGCGACAGGTGAGAAGCTGCTTGAAGGCTTAGACTGGAAGAAACCGAACCCCTTGGCCAATTCAGCAGGGATCAGGTTACGCAGCGACACATCGTTCACCAGCATCAGTAGCTTGATATGCTTCTCTGCAGACGCCTCATCTATACCCATAGGCACGTCGTCGGTGATCACTGCCACTTCAGATTCGAAGTCAATGCCCCACTCTTCGCTAGCCAGCTCGATATCCGCCTTAGGAGCGATAAAACAGTCCGAACCACCTTGATAAACCAAAGGATCTGTCCAGAAAGTTTCAGGCATCTCGGCGCCACGCGCCTTACGTACCAATTCAACATGGTTTACATAGGCACTGCCGTCGGCCCACTGATAGGCACGCGGCAAAGGTGACAAGCACTTGTTTTCGTCAAAATCGACGGTGTTCTCAAGCACACCTTGGTTAAGCGCCTCATAAAGCTCTTGCAGTTGCGGCTGAAGCAGATCCCAGGCATCCAGCAGTTGCTGCATGGTGTGCGCGATAGCCGGAACCGCAACGGCCTTGGTTAAATCCTTACTCACAAGCATCAGCTGACCGTCACGACGGCCGTTGTTATAACTTGCTAACTTCATACCCACTCCTATCGAAATCTTATTCTGCCAGACCAGACAAACACACAGGTCAATGGTCTGGTGCAATCAATTTGGCATAGAAATACCCTATGCGCGCCGAGATAGGAATAGCGTGACACAAATCACATTAAGCCTATCACTTACTCAATATGTAAACATTTAATTACAGCAAGTAAAAACCCCAACACTATGGGGTTTTCACTTTAGCTCTGCCGGAAAAAGCAGCAACTCACTGGCAATAAGGTTTTACATCCCTTTTTGCTTGTTGATCTTATACTCTCTCAGTTTGTTGGCGATGGCAGTATGTGACACCCCAAGCTTCTTGGCCAACTGTCGGGTGCTGGGGTACGCCGGATAGAGGCGTCTAAGCAAACTTGCCTCAAACTGTTTCATCGCCTGATCTAGGCTGCCCTCAAACTGATGATCGAAGTAGCCAAAACCCTCGGCATAAGAAGGGAGTTTAAGTTGATCCACCGTCAATTCCGCCGAGCCATCCCACATAGATACCGCGCGGAAGATAGCATTTTTCAGCTGACGCACGTTACCCGGCCAGGCATAACCCAAGAGATGTTCACGGCACGGAGCCGAGATACGACGGATAGGTATGGAAAGCTGCTGACTGTAGTGCTCGAGGAACATCTCGGTCAAGGGGATGATATCCACCTTGCGCTCTCTGAGCGACGGCATATGGAAACTCAGCACATGGATGCGATAGTAAAGATCTTCACGGAATTCACCGCTTTGACACAGCTCGGCCAGGTTCTTCTGGGTCGAGCAGATGATGCGCACATCCGAGCGCACTTCCACATCACCGCCCACACGGCGGAAGGTGCCATCCTGTAGCAGGCGCAGCAGTTTAACCTGCGCCGCCTTAGACATCTCGGCTATCTCATCTAAAAAGACAGTACCGCCCTTGGCCTCTTCGAAGAAGCCACGCTTCACCACTTCGCCACCACTGACGTAACCAAAGAGTTCCTCTTCGGCGGCGCTATCTGGCATGGCGGCGCAGTTAATCGCTATAAAGGGATGCTCGCGGCGCATGCTGGCATCGTGGCAGGCTCGGGCCATCAACTCCTTGCCTGTGCCCGTCTCACCCGTGATCAACAGAGGCGCATCGAGCTGGGCCATACGCCTAGCCTGAACCAACACCTCTTTCATCTTATCGCTGACCGCCAACACATTTTCAAAACCAGTAGTCTGATTCTGAAGGGCATTAAATTGCTTACCGACTCTTGCGGGAGACTTGAGCGACACCACGGCGCCGGCCAAAATGCTCTTATCATTTTCATCGGGTAGATAGATAGGCAGCATTTCAGCCAGGTACTCGCTCTGACCAATATTGACTCGAGTTGCCTGAGCCAGCACCAGAGGTTCACTGAGCCAACGATTGAAATTAAACCCTTGCACCCAGTGGTTAAGCGGTTCATCGAGAACTTCATGTTCGCCCATATTGACCGTCATCAACGCCGATTCGTTAACGATACGAATGCGTCCCTTGACGTCGATGGAAAACACAGAATCTGGCAGGGTTTTTAGCAGCGTCTTAAGCGCATAATGTTCCTGCTCCGATGGCATGAAAGAGACGGTGCGCACGTCGTGCACCCCCTCCACCTTTCTGATCAAAGGTAACAGCTCGCTGAGCACATCAAAGTTAACTTCAGCAAACTGCAGATAGAGAAATCCCTGGTTACTGGCATCGATAGCTATCAGGTTAATACCATAGCCTTCGAGGATCTCCAGAATATCTTTTGCTAGACCCACGCGGTCGATGCAACTTACTTCTAAGCGCATACCCTTTCGTCCCTTTTTATATTTATTACTTCACGGTTTTTGGGATTATCGCGAGCATGGTTGCGCATCATGTCAAAACAGGTGTGACACACGACGCAGAAATGCCGATAAAACGCCTATACGTTAGAGTGTAATGAGATTTGTGGCAAGAGTTGTTTACAGTAGAATATAGATGCTGCCAAAAAAACAGCGCCATAGCTAGGCTATGACGCTGATTTTATATTAGTTTTTACTTAGTCTAATAACTGGTCTGTCTTGGCAGCCATGATGAAATCATTACGGTGCAGCCCTTTAATCGAGTGAGACCACCAGGTCACTGTCACCTTGCCCCATTCGGTTAAGATCCCCGGATGATGAAACTCCTCTTCCGCTAAGTCTGCCAATTTGTTGGTAAATTCCATTGCCAGCTTAAAGTTTTTAAACTTATAGACACGCTCAAGCTGCATGATACCGTCACGCACTTCTACGCCCCAATCTGGGATCATGCGGATCAGCTCGGCCAATTCGGCATCGGTCACCTTAGGCGCATCGGCTTGGCAGGCTTCACACTTCATTTGGGCTAATTCAGTCATACTTCTTCCTTCTCGTTTTCTTAACTGGCTTGCTTAACTGGCTTTAGATTTTGGCTCAAACAGCGGGGCATGTAGCCCAAGCTGACGCGCCTTAGTCACGGCACCCATGATATCCATTTTGACGATTTCATCTAAATAATCGATTGATTCAATGGTGTAATAAATCGGCTGCATGATGTCTATACGATACGGCGTGCGCAAGATATCGATCAAATCGAAAGGCTTAACCACAGGGGTATCGCTCATGGCATACAGTGTCTCACCCGGCGAGCTCAAAATGCCGCCACCATAAATCTTCAACTCATCGTTAGCCTGACGGATCAAGCCAAACTCTACGGTAAACCAATACAGACGCGCTAGAAACACGCGTTCCTCTTTCGAGGCGGCCAGACCCAACTTACCGTATTCGTGAGAGAAACGGGCAAAAGAGGGGTTGGTCAACAATGGGCAATGACCAAATATCTCATGAAAGATATCCGGCTCCTGCAGATAGTCGAACTCCTCTTTGCTACGAATAAAGGTCGCGACCGGAAACTCCTGGTTCGCCAACAACTGGAAAAATTTCTCGAATGAGATCAAGGCCGGCACGGCCGCGGTCTTCCAACCAGTAGCCTGTTGTAGCACAGCATCGATCTCGCCTAGCTGCGGGATCCTGTCTGAAGCCAAGGCAAGATCCTCAAGCCCTTTCAGGTAGGCATCACACGCATAGCGGGGCAAATTGCCCTTCTGTCTGTCATACAGTGCTTGCCAGATCTCATGTTCATTGTCAGGGTATTCGATGAACCCATGACTATCAGGCAATCTCGCCTGATAAGTGGTTTGTTTACTCATGATAAATACTACACAATTGACTGCTCCTGCCTCCATATTTGACTAAACGCCATGTTTTGTTAACAGGATCACACTTTATAGTTTTGACCACACAGGGCTCATTGTGTAATCCAAAATTTACATTTATGGATAACTAACCTATAGAAACAAATAAAATCAACAAGATAAAAAACAAACAAATGTAACAACTGTGAAACAAATGCTGAGTTTTAGACCATTCTCATTGGCTTAGCGAACCCTGACGAGATTTATGTAAGGGCATTTTTCACTTATGGTGGCTCGCCACACAGTCAAGGACCTCAGATCACCAGACAAACAGAGGTTAATAAAGCTTCACACTTTACATAGGCCTAAATCCCCTGACTTTTCAGAGCGCTTTTATTAGAATAGAAAGGCATTTGCGCAGCCAACTAGGATTAGGATGAAACAGCAAAAAGTTAGTAAGGCGGTCATTCCCGTCGCGGGTCTTGGCACACGCATGCTTCCGGCAACTAAGGCTATCCCCAAGGAGATGTTGCCCATAGTGGATAGACCCTTAATCCAATACGTAGTCAACGAGGCTATCGCCGCAGGGATCAACGAAATCGTCTTAGTCACCCATGCCAGTAAGAATTCCATCGAAAACCATTTCGACTCGAGTTTTGAACTCGAGGCGCAGCTTGAGCGCAGGGTAAAGCGCCAGTTACTGGCCGAGGTACAGGCCATCTGTCCCAATGACGTAACCGTTATCAGCGTACGCCAGTCCCAAGCCAAGGGATTGGGACATGCCATCCTATGTGCACAGAAAGTCGTCGGCGATGAGCCATTTGCCGTATTGCTGCCCGATGTCATCATTGACGACGCCAGCTGCGATCTGACTCAAGACAACCTCGCCGAAATGGTCAAGCTGTTTGACGAAACCCAAGAGGGCCAGATCATGGTCGAAGGGGTACCCGAAAACTGTGTCGATCAGTATGGTATCGCCGATGTAAATGGCCATCAGCTCGAAGTAGGTCAATCTAAACCAATCAATGAATTAGTGGAAAAACCTAAGGTCAGCCAGGCGCCATCCAATCTGGCAGTGGTAGGTCGCTATGTGTTGCCCAAACAGATCTGGCCCCTGCTAAGTAAGACGCCAGCCGGCGCCGGGGATGAGATCCAACTGACCGATGCCATCGCCATGCTGATGGAGAAACAAACGGTCAACGCTTACTATATGCACGGCAAGAGCCATGACTGTGGTAACAAACTCGGCTATATGCGCGCCAACGTAGAGTACGCGCTGCGCCATCACGAAGTGGGCAGGGATTTTGCCGACTACCTCAAAACATTAGTATCAGATTTATAACAGGATAAAGATTAATGACGATTTTAGTCACAGGTGGAGCCGGCTACATAGGTAGCCACACTGTCGTTGAGCTACTCAATGATGATCAACAGGTAGTCATCATTGACAACCTGAGCAACTCCAGCGTCGAAGCGCTAAAACGGGTCGAACAGATCACTGGTAAAGGGTTCACCTTCTATCAGGGAGATGTACTCAACAAGGCCTTCCTGCAGAAGGTCTTTACCGACCATAATATCGATTCTGTGATCCATTTTGCCGGGCTTAAAGCGGTCGGTGAGTCAGTTGCTCAGCCACTGAGATACTATGAAAACAATGTCACCGGCACCCTAGTGCTGTGCGAGGTGATGGCCGAGTTTAACGTGAAAAACCTGGTCTTTAGCTCATCGGCCACCGTCTATGGCGACCCTGCCTCACTGCCCATCACCGAAGACTTCCCTACGGGGGCGACCAACCCTTACGGCCAGTCAAAACTCATGGTCGAACATATCCTTAAAGATCTACACCATTCAGATCCTAGCTGGAACATCGCCAGATTGCGCTACTTCAACCCTGTTGGCGCCCACGAGAGTGGCCTTATCGGCGAAGATCCCAACGATATTCCCAACAACCTAATGCCCTTTATCGCCCAGGTTGCTGTTGGGCAACGTGAGAAGCTCAGCGTGTTTGGCGATGACTATGACACCCACGATGGCACAGGTGTGCGCGACTATATTCATGTGGTGGATCTCGCCAAAGGTCACCTCAAAGCGCTCGAAAAGCTCAATACTCAACCAGGGCTAGTCACCTATAACCTGGGCACAGGTCAAGGCTATAGCGTACTGGACATGGTTAAGGCGTTCGAAAAAGCTTGCGGCCGCAGCATCGCCTATCAGATCGCGCCCCGTCGCCCTGGCGATATCGCCGCTTGTTACGCCGATCCACACAAGGCGCAGAGTGAACTCAACTGGCAGGCGACACACAGCATCGAAGATATGGCTAACAGTAGCTGGCATTGGCAGTCGTCCAATCCCAACGGCTACAAGGCCTAAATCAGACTTAGGGAGCCTTGGCTCCCTTAAAACCTCAGAGTAAAGCTATGAGCAATCGCATCAACCAAAGCCGCCGTAACCTCTTTAGTCGCCGCAAGAACCAGGTGATCCGTCCGCCTTGGAGCCGCACCGATGTAGAGTTTACCGACATCTGCACTCGCTGCGACAAATGTATCGAGGCGTGCGAGACCCAGATCCTCTTTCGCGGTGATGGTGGTTTTCCTGAAGTGAATTTCAGTCGAGACGAATGCACCTTCTGCGGCGAGTGCGCCAAGATCTGTCCCGAGCCGCTGTTCACCGATCTTGAGCAAAGCCCATGGCAGATAAAGGCATCGGTCAACGACACCTGTCTGGCCAATAGCGGCATCTATTGTCAGACCTGTAAAGATGCCTGCGATCCCAGAGCGATCACCTTTACCCCAGGCATAGGTCGAGCCCCCAAGCCTGAGATAGACACTGAGCTGTGTACCGGCTGCGGCGCCTGTGTTGCCCCCTGCCCTAACCAGTCAATCAAGCTGGCTTGAGCCTTGGGCAAGGTTGCCAAAAATCTGACAGCGAGCGCCAAATATTAGTGGTTTTGCTGCACAAAATTTAAGGGTACTATTGGTCCAAACGGGCCAAAAAGTTAATCATTATGTTTGGAAAGAAAAATAACAACGCGGGTCTCACTTTTATCGCACAAGGGACTAAATTATCCGGGGAAACGCATTTTGCGGGCGAAGCCCTTATTGGCGGCGAAGTGCACGGTAAGATCAGTGCTACCGGTAAATTGACCATTGAAGCCGATGGTTATATCGAAGGCGAGCTGCAGTGCAAAGAGCTTAAAGTCTCTGGCGTATTTAAGGGTAAGATGAAGTGTGAAAAGCTTAACATTACCAGCACGGGCAGTGTCGAAGGCGAGATTGCCTGTAACTCGATGGAGATCTTCGAAGGCGGCCAGTTTATTGGTATGCGAGTGCGAGAAGAAGTCGCCCTGCTCTCCAGTGAGCCTGACAACACAGACTTTCAGAGCAAAACAGAACATCAAGGCGAGTCTCAGCTAGATAATTATATTAAAGAACTGACAACCTCTTCATAGACTCCAAGCTTTCTATAAAAGCCCAGCATGGCTTGAGTAACAAGGCCACACTATTGTGTGGCCTTGTTTTTATATTCCCGAACCAGGGCGATAAACTCCCTCGGCTCCCGGTCTAAACAATCCACAGGCAGATAGACATGGTAACCCAGTTGCGTGTTGAGCTGCTCGCAGCGCCGGGCAAACATTGCCTGTACCCCCTTAAGCTGCTCTCCTTCCAGGGTAAATGGGGTGAACTCAGAGTTAAGATAACGCTCCAGATCCGCCAGCTCACCATCTAAGGTCAGCGAAGACATTAACAGCGGGCGCTGCTCACTCAATAGCCCGGTAGCCAGTCTTGGCGGAATATCATCGATCAACGGCCACAAAGACTTTAACCTTACCCCTATGTAGGGGAGATCATGGCTATCAAAAGACTGAATACTTCGCGGAATATCGACTCGCTGTATGTTCTGCCACTCCATGTAGATGGTGCCCCTGTGATGGTGATACACCAAGCCTCTACGGCGCAGCTCTATACTCACATCTGGTTGCAACCACTTAGCCGCTCCCAGCACAGTAAAGATCATGCCGAAAATAAAACATACCATTCCCGGCCCCATAAGCGCCTTGGAGAGGATAAACATCACCAAAGCACAGGCCAAGGCGATGATGCCAACTAAGGTGAATGTACGCGCATTGCGCTTAGTCATTGCGCGAATGACAACAGCTTCTTGTTCCATAATCTCCAAACGTTAATCTGCTAGGGCAAATTTAATCTTCAGCCAAACCTGTCCCACATACTCATGAATGGCCCGCTGAGAAGCCAACAGATTACGGGCATCTAACTGCCACCAATAGCCGCCACGGGCAATAAAATCGGCAGGCGCCGCTTGAGGATGCATGCCTGCTTGGTGAAATATCATCATAGCTCTAGGCAGATGAGTCGCCGAGGTCACCAGCCTAAAGGGCCTATCACCAATTTCCCACTCGAGAAATTGTGCCTCTTCCAGGGTATCCTTTGCCAGCGGAAACTGAATGATCTGCTCAGGCTTTACCCCAAGCTCCATGGCTGCATTGGCCATTACCTGAGCCTGAGGAATGGCGTCGCTGCCTCCCCAACCGCTAACCACCAGCTGACATTGCTGACCAAGACCGAGTTGCCTCACGCCTTCTGTTAGGCGAGCCAGCGCCGTAGCCGACAGCTGCAGCGTTGCCCGCTCAGAGATGCTTGAGTCATGGCCAGAACCCAGCACCATCACCACGCAGCCCTGCGCCATGGGCGTATTATTCACCGGATATTGTTGCTCAAGGGTATTGGCCAGCTGATAACTGCCCCACTGACTGCTGAGCAGCAAGAGGATAGTAAAGGATGAAGCAATCAGCGTCTTGACCAGTTTACGTCGCCTGAGTATTACGATGGCGATAAACAGAAGAAATACCGATAACGGGATCGGCATTAACAGTTGTGAAATTAGTTTTTTTACCCAGAACATGGCTATCCTTTGCCCCCAATGAAAAGTGGGGGCAAGTGTAACCTAGCGCCGGACGTAAGTCATTACCACAGCCAAGCGGCGCCGCGCACGCCAGATGAGCCGCCATACATATTTTGCACCACAGGAGTACGACACTCGCCGCCAAGCACATACTTAGACAGTACGGCTGGTAGTCTCGGGTAGATGGCTTCAATGTGAGACACACCGCCACCGAGCACGATAATGTCCGGGTCGAGCATATTGATCATATGCGCCAGTGAACGCGCCAGACGATCAATAAAGCGCTCAAATGCTGCAGTTGCCAGCTCCTCGCCCTGCTCCATCCTACGGGCAATCTCGATACCGCTTGGGGCATCGCCGCCAGCGGCCTTATAGTCGCGCACAAAGCCGGTACCAGAGATAAAGGTTTCAATACAATCTTTGTTACCGCAGAAACATTCGGTCGAATTAAATTCATCAGGGGTCATCCAAGGCAGCGGATTGTGCCCCCACTCGCCGCCGATACCGTTACCGCCACCATGCACCTTGCCGTTGATGGCAATACCACCGCCACAGCCTGTGCCTATGATCACCCCAAACACTAATCCCTTACCTGCCGCGGCGCCGTCCACAGCCTCGGAAACGGCGAAACAGTTGGCGTCATTGGCCACGCGAACCTCACGCTCTAAGCGTGCACCTAAGTCCAGATCGAGGGGATGGCCGTTGATCCAGGTAGAGTTAGCATTCTTTACCAGACCAGAGAAAGGCGAGATCACCCCAGGGATACCGACACCCACTGTGCCCTTTTGGCCCAATGTGGATTCAGCTTCGTTGACGAGTGCCTCGATAGCATCCAGGGTGGCATTGTATTCTCGTGGTGTGGGGACCCGCTTTCTAAACAGCTCCTTGCCCGCTTCGCTCAGGGCCACCAGCTCTATCTTGGTTCCGCCCAAATCAACACCCATTCTCATCATTCTCTGCTCCAATCTTATTCTCTTTATCTTACTTTTCGAGCCAATGCTTCGCCGTGGCAATAAAGTAGGGATTTAAAATGTCTTCTTTCTGGTTGTAATCCAGCGGCTGACCCGTATCAGCATTGATCACACTACCGCCAACACTCTCTAATACAGCCTGAGCCGCCGCAGTATCCCATTCGCTGGTGAGGCCCAATCTGGGATAGATATCTGCCTTACCTTCTGCCAGCAGACAGAACTTAAGCGAGCTGCCGATACTGGTCATAGTGTGCTCGCCCAGCTCATCGAGATAGGCGGCTAAGCCAGGACTCACATGGGAGCGGCTTCCTACGACTCTTGGCACACTCGGCGCTTTAACTTGCTCTTGTGTCAACTCAACCAGCTGATCGCCGTGGGCTAACCAGGCTCCCAGGTGCAGAGCGCCGTAATAGCACTTATCCAATACAGGTGCGTAAACCACACCGGCCACGGCGCGACCATTTTCGATATAGGCGATATTGACGGTAAACTCGCCATTACGCTTAATAAACTCTTTGGTGCCATCAAGCGGGTCTATTAGCCAATATTGCTGCCATTGACGACGGGTCTCCCAAGGGATATCGGCCGCCTCCTCTGACATCACGGGGATCTCAGGGGTTAAACGCGCCAACGCATCAACAATCACCTTGTGACTGGCCAGGTCGGCAGCCGTCACAGGACTATCATCAGCCTTGGCCGTGACTTCGACCTCATCGGTGCCGTAAACGGCCATAATTGCCTCGCCCGCTTGTTTGGCAATCTCGACCAACTCGGCTAACCATTCTTGCTTAAATGTATGACTCACAATATGAATTCTCTTCTTTGCTCGATGCCTTTTAGTATGCCATCTCTGATCCCAAGAATTTAATAACAATTTGATCATACTTTGTTTAAAAGATACTAAGCTAGCCACTACCCCAAGAAAAGCCTTTAACACGACTTGCATTCGTATTCAGGCATGGTCGCTGTGGGCTAAAGCTGGCTTATACACGGCTTCATTTCTACTCTGCTACGTAATACCGACAACGACTCACCAACTCAAGTCTCACAAATACAATACCGATAGGCCACTGCTTTGAAACAGCTAAATGACAAATACGCTCTCATCGCACAATAATGTACAATTACCTTGTATATTAATTGATTACTTATAAAATCTGCCCATGATTAAATGACAGAAATTTCGCCTTCATATGAACAAATATCTCCCGGCAGGCCTACTGCTTATGTGCAGTTTCTCCAGCCAAGCGGCTTGGTGGATTGAGCCGACAGATCTACCGCTACGCGCTGACATTCAATTGCTTGCCGATACCGGGATCATCAAGCAACCTGTGACGACCTATCCCTTGATGTGGGCTGGTATCAAACAAGATCTCGATAGCGCTGAGCTCTCTAAGCTCACTTCCGCTCAGGCTGCTGCCTACGACAGGGTGATAAACGCTTATGCCAAAGATCATCAAGGCTTAGATACCAGCTTTACCCTGAGCGCCGCAACCGATACCGCGCGCTTTTTGGGGTTTGGCCATGACTACCGAGATAAGGCGCAAGCCACGGTAGATGTCGAGGTCACTAAAGAATGGTTTAGCGGCCGACTCTCTGCCAGCTACCATGAAGATCCAATAGATGGTAAAAGCACTCGACTGGACAACAGCTTTGCTGCGGTAATGCTAGGTAACTGGATTATCAGCGCCGGCGCTCAGCAGAAATACTGGGGACCGGGCTGGGATTCAGGTCTAATCCAAACGACCAATGCTCGCCCTATGCCGGGCATTACTTTTAGTCGCCATAATAGCGCTGCCTTCGAGACGCCTTGGCTTAACTGGATAGGCCCTTGGACCTTTACCACCAGTTTCAGTGAGATGGAGAGAGACCGCTATGTGCCTGACACCAAACATTGGGGCGCTCGAGGCACATTCAGACCTATTTCTCAACTCGAGGTAGGCTTCTCCTGGACCATGCAATGGGGCGGCGAAGGATATGGCAATAGTCTGGGTGACTGGTGGGACGGCTTGTTTAATGGCGGACAATCGGAAGGCGAAATTGAAAATGGCCAAGAGAACATGCTCGCTGGCTATGATTTTCGCTGGTCAGACACCGCCTTTGGCATCCCCTATGGTATCTACTATGAACGCATTCATGAAGACTACCACCACGGCAAAAACAGGTTGATCAACGCCGCCAACATGGGTGGAGTCGATTTTATGATTAGCGAAATTAATACTCGCTTCTTTGTTGAATATTCCAATACCAAGGTTGCCTGCGGCATTGACCCCAATGCGTACAACTGTCTGTATGAACATGGTTTTTATAAAAGCGGCTACCGCTATTATGGCAAAAGCCTCGGCAGTACCTATGACAATGACTCTGAAACCTTAGTCATTGGTGGGATCACTCAGTTAGGGCGCGGCCACAGTATTACCAATAAATTGCGCTGGCTTAGACTCAACACCGATGCAATCGATACCGGCAACGAGGCTGGCGGCAACCCCGTTTCGCCAGGTGAATATGAGCGGGTATACCAACTTGATACCAGCTACCATAGGCCTTTGCTAAAGGGCACGCTAAAACTTGGCGGCACAGTGAGTTATCGTGAGTTTGTACGAGCAAGCAATGACGATTGGGACGCCACACTGTATGCCCTGTGGGAGAGAAGTTTTTAAGCCTTAGCATCAACAGGCATTAAGGCTTTCCCCGTGAGCCACCTCCTCCATACACTGGCGCCAACCTATTGATTAGGGGACGCGCCAGCTTGTTCTGACCTCTCAACACTTCATCGGAGGGCTTAAACCTTCCACCTTTTGCGCCTTCCTTGCTACAAACCATGTTTTTAGGAACACAAGCAAAATCACACTTAAGAACATTGTTTGTCCACCTAATAATCCACAATGCAAGTAAGAGAAAAGTAGCGATGTTTTGTGAATAGGACTATTATTTAAACCTCATGTTTTTTCAGCGATTTTTCACTGCCTCATCGAATAGAGGAACGCATGTCAGGGAGTCACTAGTTGAAGCCATCTTTATCACGTCAGTCATTGTTCTCACTCTGGGTGCCCATTTTAATCCTAATCGTTGGTTACGTGGTTGGCAGCCTATTAGCAGAACGACAACAGCTTGAAAATCAGCAGCGTGTTCAAGAGGTCATGCAGGAAAGGCTGAAACAGATAACCACTGGCGTGACTGAAAAAGTATCACTCTATCAATACGGCCTCAGAGGTGTGCGGGGCGCCATGCTCACTTATGGTGTTGATAAATTTGACTATACTCGCATGCAGATGTACACCCAAAGCCGAGACTACAGCTATGAGTTTCCTGGGGCTCGCGGTTTTGGTTTTATTCAGTATGTACCGGTTTCGGCATTAGATACGTTTCTTGATACCAGTGCTAGAGAACGCCCCGATAGACGCTTTGAACTTCGTCAGCTTAGTCCCCACAAAGATGACCTCTTTATTATCCGTTTTATAGAGCCTGAATCCCGTAACAGGCAGGCGGTTGGCCTAGACATTGGCTCAGAGCAGAACCGTCGTCAGGCCGCCCTGCGTTCGGCACGGGAAAACAGCGTTACTCTAACTGGCCCCATTACACTCGTACAGGCGACTCAGAAAAGTCTGCAGGGCTTTTTGATACTAATGCCGATCTATCGAACCGCTGCTCCTGAAGCTCCCAAAGATCTTGGTTTGGCCAACCTTATTGGCTGGAGCTACGCTCCCATTCTCATTGACGAGGTACTCAACTCCATTTCAGGCTTGGAAGAACATCTGACATTAACGATTAATGATGTGACCAAAGGAACGACCCAGCAATTTTTTCAGCGCGGTGCCCATGAAGAAGCCCTAACCCAATATCAAGTAGACGCCTATATCGCTCTTTTCGGGCGAGACTGGCATTTAAGGTTGTCACCGAATCCCACTTTCCTAGAGCAAATGGGCTTGCCTGAACCTTCCTCTTCCTTAATCAATTCCTGGTTGGTCAGCCTCTTGATTGCCGTACTAGTATACACCGGCCAACTTGCATGGATGCGCCGGGCAGCAGTTTTACAACATCGTCGTGATCTGGCTAGCGCCGAAGAAAAAGCCTTACTCAGTGCTAAAGCCAAGCTTGAACAACTGGTTCATGAGCGCACTTCACAGCTTGAAAAAATGGGCATATTGCAGCGAACTATATTGGACGCCGCAGCCTACGCGATTATTGCCACAGATCCCGATGGAATGATCACCGTGTTTAATCCGTCTGCCGAACGACTTCTTGGCTACAGTGCCAAGGAAATGATTGGACTCCAGACACCAGCTATTTTCCATTTGGAAGAAGAAGTGGTACGTAGGGCGGCACAGCTCTCTCAGGAATTGGGCACCCTTGTTGAGCCTGGTTTTGATGCCTTTATCGTCAAGGCGAGAATTGGCAAAGTCGACACCAATAATTGGACCTATGTCAGTAAAATTGGCACCCATATTACGGTCAAACTAAGTGTGACCACCCTATACGGTGAAGACAAGGACATCATGGGATATTTAGGGATTGCCTACGACCTAACCGACCAGCTGAAGCGTGAGCAAGAGCTGGCTGATGCCCGTGAACAAGCGCTGCGAGCCAGTCAGGCCAAATCAGAATTTCTGGCCAATATGAGCCACGAAATTCGTACCCCCATGAATGCCGTGCTTGGGCTGTTACAAATGACGCTGCAAACCGATCTGCCCCCCCGCTCTAGGGACTATTTGCAAAAGACCCAACAAGCGGCCAAATCGCTGTTGGCGCTATTAAACGACATTCTGGACTTTTCCAAAATTGAAGCTGGCCGCATAGAACTCGAGCAACAAGACTTTTCATTACAACAGTTGCTGGGGGAAATGAGCAGTATTCTTTCTTCACAGGCGCAGGAAAAAGATATCGAATTGGTATATCAGGTTGCTCCGTCTGTGCCAGACCAGCTGATTGGCGACAGTCTTAGACTAAGGCAAATTTTACTTAACGTCACCAGCAACGCTATTAAGTTTACCGAAACGGGTAACATTATCATTCGTATCGATGCCAACCTTGACCCGACTGGCATTTGTCACTTACACATTGAAATCGAGGACTCTGGAATTGGTATGACAGACCCTCAGCAAGCAATCATTTTCAAGGGTTTTTCTCAGGCAGACTCATCAATTTCAAGGCGCTTCGGAGGCTCGGGGCTTGGTCTTGCCATTACCCGTGAACTGGTGTACTTGATGTGTGGTGACATCCGTGTCACCAGTAGCCCTGGAGTAGGCAGTACCTTTTTCATCGACGTACAACTAAGATTTAACAATACTTCCATTAGTCAGGATAGCCGCTTTCGCGGTGTGAAAGTATTACTGGTGGAAGATAACGATACTTCTCGCTTGGTGATCAAAGAATTGCTGCAGAATATGGGTTGCGAAGTTACTGCGCTCGACAATGGTTTAACCGCCATGAAGGCCATCGAGGATCTGGCGCCGGAATCCTTTGACGTCTTGCTACTTGATTGGCAGATGCCGGGGTTGGACGGGCTAACGCTGGCGTCACAGATAAGACGACTAGAGTCGTTAGCCAAACAGCCCGGCATCATAATTGTGACAGCTTATAGCCAAACCGTACTAGAAGAGCAACTTAAACACAGCGAAGAAGAGTTTGATGCCACTCTGATTAAACCTGTTACCCGTGATATGTTGAGCGTCTGCCTACAAAGAGTATTGGACAATCACAGCGACGATTGTTTGGATATGTTACCTCACCTGCCATTGGCACCCAGTCTGGTTGGCAGGCGGTTGCTATTGGTAGAAGACAATGCCACCAATCGCTTAGTTGCCTCCAGTCTGTTGAGTCAGCTTGGCGCCGATGTCACCGAGGCCTTTGATGGTTTTCAGGCATTGGAAATCCTCACTCGGCAACAGTTTGATTTGGTACTTATGGATATCCAGATGCCTGGAATGGACGGTTACGAAACTACCCGAAATATTCGCACAGCACTCAAGCTGACCGACTTACCTATTATCGCCATGACAGCTAACGCCATGCCGGAAGATAAGCAGGCTTGCCGAGATGCTGGCATGAATGATCATATTTCTAAACCTTTTGAGATAGAACGAGTAGCGGAGCAACTGCACCAGTACCTGAGCATGCCAAATGGCTCTTCAGGAAAAGAGAAGCATATTAGTACGACATCCTTAATGGACACGAACGATGGAACGTTAGACACTGCCGAGCCGTTTCAGTTGCCGAAAGATGCATTGCCGAAAGCCGTCATACACTTTTCACAGGCCAATGGCCTAGATCTAAAATATGCCTGCAAGCGTTTGGGCGACCGTGCTTTATTTACCGAGGTGATAAATCAATTTTTGCTGGATATTCGCCATACACAAACTAGACTATCCTTACATCAGTTACCGATTAAAGACGCTATAATTCAGTACCATAGCCTCAAAAGTGGAGCAGCCAGCTGTGGGTTTACAGCGTTAGCTCAGCTCTTAAAGCAAGCCGAAGACAGCAGCCGTCAGGAAGGTGAACAGAACGTGTCCCCCGATGGAGATGTGGTCAGAGCGCTCGCTGAGACTATTTTACAACTGGAACAATTGCAACAGTTACTTTCGACACACGCCCAAAAGCCTGAGGTCACAACACACACCTCAATACCTAATGCAGAGCTGGCGGCACAACTCAATGTGTTAAAGCAGCTATTGAGTCAATCTGACATGGCAGCGCTGGATTTACTTGAAAGTCTGCGCGGATCACTTGCACAACAGGATGCTGCGCTGACAAAAAAAATAATGAATGCCGCTAATAGCTTGGATTTTAATCAATCACTTGTGTTACTGGCGGCCTTCCAAGGAGTAGAGGAAATAGGATGATGAATCAGGAACAGCCATTTAACGACTCCGAAGATAGCTCTGCTAAGATACTGATCGTTGACGATAAACCATCCAACATTCAGATAGTTAATCACATTATCAAAAACCAATACCAGGTGCTAATGGCCACCTCTGGTCGCCGAGCCATTGAAATATGCCTTGAGATGCTGCCAGACCTAGTATTGATGGACGTCATGATGCCCGAACAGGATGGTCTGGCTACCTGTAAATTGATGAAACAGCATCCTAACCTCACAAATATCCCGGTTATCTTTATCACCGGTCTGCAGGGGCAAAATGACGAAAATGCCTGCTGGGAAGCCGGTGGAGTCGACTTTATCGCCAAGCCATTTAACGCCAATACTTTGAAAAACCGTATCAAGGCCCACTTGATGCTCAAGCGGCAGAGCGATTTATTACGTCGGCTTGCCTTTCTAGACGGCCTAACCGGTGTGAAGAATCGCCATTTCTTTGACCAATATATTGAAACCCAGCTGATCCTGGCACAACGCCAGTCCAGCGCAATTTGTGTACTGATGGTGGACATCGACTACTTCAAACAATACAACGATAACTTCGGACATCAAATGGGAGATGAGGCGCTATGCTCAGTGGCACAGGCTTTGGGAGAAAGCTGTCGACGACCTGCGGATTTAGTGGCGCGCTATGGCGGCGAAGAGTTTGTGATAGTGCTCCCCGATACCCAAAGAGCCGGAGTAGAAAACGTTATAGCGCGGATTCAAAAGGCCATCGCCAAGCTTGCGATTAACCACGCCGCATCGGCCAGCGGCTTTTTGACAGTGAGTATTGGCGGAATGATTTGGCTCAATGACTACCAAAGCAAAGAGACATTGCTTGGGGAGGCAGACAAGCTACTTTACCGTGCCAAAAGCCTCGGGCGCAATCAGGCCTGTATCGAGATAAAAGAACCCTAAGCATCTGTAAAATCAATTGCATTGTGGTGACTGCCCCATTGGCATGCCTCTGATGCTATTAATAATGCTATAAGCGATTTAATCATGTATCACGCTGAGCAACTGCCACTTACACAAAAGATATGACCGTTTCAGCTGTGGCTATAGCAGTTTAACTGAAGCTTGGTTGGGGATGGTTGGCAATATAATGAGATGCCGCCAGTAGAGTTAGCGCACCTATATCTTTCTGATAGCAGTCGAGTAATTTCGGTCTCAACCATCTGCTATCGCTTTTTAGCCATCCTAAACAAATTGCACTTGTTCAAATTGCTGCTATACCTTATGGACGAAAAGGCAAACCTGTAGCAATACAGAGACGCAAAACCACGGGTCTCCTCCAAGTTCGAGATAGCCGGGTTACCGTTAACTACATTATAACGGAGCCCGTTTTTTATCGGCGTAATATGCACCGATAGCTTTCGGACAAGCAAGGAGCTAAAGAAATGAAAAAGAGTAATGTGTTACTAGCGTCAGTAATTGCGAGTTTCTCGCTTTCCGCACTCGCAGTGAATGATGTTATTTATCTTTCAGATACCATGGGACCTGCTGATGGAAAATCAGCCTTATATCGCGTTGATATAGACTCAGTTAGTGGGCACGCAAACCTGTCGTTGTTGCCAGACGGCATCGTTGATTTCAACCATGTCGATTCACTCGCCGCAGAACAAGACGGCAGTATCATATGGTTAATCGATAACAATTCCCTCATTAAATATGAAGTCGCCACCGCTACAGTAGATCTAATAGGCTCACTAGCGAACTTTTCAGGAGACTCTGATCAAGCTGCCGTATCTCCAGATGGGACGCTATATGTTACCAATAAGACTACAGGCGGACTCTATTCAATAAACAAGTCTACAGCAGAGGCTACTTTAGTCGGGATATTAACCGTAGGTAATGGTGGTGATATCGCATTTGATCAATACGGCACACTGTATATGGTCAACCAGAATGGTCTTTTCGAGCTTACCCTTCCCATTCCTCCCTCAGAAACAGTAGGCGTAGAACTTATCGGTCCTGTTTCTGACCGCTACACGGGGCTGGCATTTCGTGCTGGAGGCCTGGGCAACCTTTTAGGCTCAAACGGTATAGGTAACGCTATTAGAGAGTTAAGCGTCGTTGACGCTTCTGCCGTAGCTAACGGTAATTATCCAATGTACAAAGATGATCTGCCATTTGATCACCTTTATGGTGACATGACTACAGGCCCATTAGTCATGTGCAGTAAAACGATTGGATATTGGAAGAACCACGCTTGGAATGGCGCCACGGTTACCATTAACGGCTTGCTAATCGATGAAATCATTGGCCGTTTCGGTGATAAAGAGGAAGGTGATAAACCCTATAATGGATCACTTTGGAGTGCTAAAGGTAAAACCTACAGCATGCTCTATGCCCAGTTGATAGCGGCTAAACTCAATACAAATAATTCTTACACAGTACAGTTACTTAATGACGCTGAAGCTTTCTTATTCGAGAAAGACTTTAATGATGTAGTAAGCAAAGCGGATAGATCAGAGTATTCGGCATTTATTCAAGCCGTCACAGCATTCAATGAGGACAATCACTGCGATAGTGAATAAACATTATTAGCATGTTGGCACGGTCTTCTGGCAACAGAAGACCGTTTTTTCGCTTTGAGTAGAGGTGAAAACAGCATTATGAATATCCGCTACTACACTATAAAACTTTTAGCTAGGAAAAGGTTATAAGGTTCATACTCTTATACGGAGTAGGAGTTGGACTCTTGGTTAATCGGTATTAGGACGCTATAGCTCTGTAACAACCGCGCTCAGCAGACCCTGCTCGGATAGATAATCCACTACCTGCTCGGCGCACTGCTGCACCGACTGCTCGGCGGTATTGACATGCACCTCTGGCGAACCGGGCGCCTCGTAGGCTGAGTCTATACCGGTAAAGTGTTTGATCTCCCCTGCTCGGGCCTTTTTGTAGAGCCCTTTGGAGCGCGATGATCATAGGTACAAAGTACTCACAAAGGTATCTTTTTAGATATCTTTGTGAGTACTTAAATGCTGCAGCGCTACATCTTAAATTCGAACTCTTGTCTTGCTTCGAACAACGTTGACTTAACATCCTTGAATAAACTGATCAGCGTTGCTTCAAGATACTGAATGAACTTCGATGACTCCAAAGTTCTTTCTACGATGTCAGTCGGTAAAAATCGAACCATTTGTTCTTTGAAAGCTGCATCACCAATCATCGATGGGATACGTTCCAGAACCCGGTCTAACATCGCTTGGTAATTGTCAAGTCGGTAATCCTCAATCTTACGTCGCACCAAATCTTCATCGAACTTAGCGTTATGTTGAGTCAACCAAACTAAATCCCATATATCACGATAGCGCACGTAGTTTTGAGTGGCTGGTAACGAGATAATTTTGTCTGCAAACACCTCATTTATACTCTCCGCTACAACGATAGTTTGAGCGTAGCCCTCGGGCAAAAACTCGTAGTTAATATTTAGCGCAACTGGCTCAGGTTGATGAGCAGGAACATTCGCAATCTCTAGTTTAATCTTTTGCTTCGGCAATTCCTTTCGACCTGGTGCAGTCACCACTACGACTTGCCATTTATCTACACGCAACTCTGCATACTCTGGAAGCTCCTTCAATGTTGAAGGCTCTTTAACGGTAACCTCAAGTCCGTACCGCTTACCAATGTACTCTTCGATACAAGTCTTGATTTCTTTAAGCTTATCCGCAGAAAAATCTACGCCACCCGCAAAGTCTAAATCTTCACTGAATCGACTACCACCGCGACAAAGACGCAAAGATGTCCCGCCCTGGAATACCAAGTCATCTAATAGTCCTTTCTTCTCCAGGCAGTAAATGATGTCGTAATGCAACAGCTCTTTTTCGACTACTGGTTGCATCTGAGACAAATTGCCTTGTTCCATAATTCGGTGAACTAAAGCCGAAAAACTTTCATTCATTAAGTACTCTCCTATCCACCATATTTATATTTCGTCCTACCCTCTTCAAGTCCCTAAACGCAGCTTCAGGCGTCGCGATTCTCAACGGGTGATCAGTTTTGATCGTGTTATCGATGATATCCAGCGGATCTCGCTTAGTGTGAGTAAACTCAATAACACCGTAAGGCGTTTTGAAAATGCCCTTTCTTCCAGTAGTCATGATAGTGATACGGTCAATTGGAATTTGTGAAATAGCTCCGTATTGCGACAACGCTGATTCAAGAGAAACGTAGTTGTAATCGTACTTCCGAAGAGCACTCGCGATCATCTCAATCATTCGGCGCCCTTTGTTCTTGCTAAGCACATAAACGTAAACCCCTTTCACGGGTTGTTCCAAAATATTGCGTCTTACGAGGCGAGTGACGCTCTGTTTAAAGCCTGTGTCCGTATCTTCAAAAAACAGACGACGCAGATCTCGCTTAGTAAAAACGTGTATACCTTTCTTATCGAATTTGTCTAGTTTATTAATCGCGCCATCAATTTTCATCATCTGTCCCGATTATCGGAGTTACTTTATATTAATAGTACACCACCAACAATTAGTAGGCAATAAGGTATTATTTTGGATACCTTTACGACAACTTGATGTACCCTAATGTATAGCATTAAGTAACTCAGACTTTGATAATATTGGAAGCAAAGCTGATATAAGAGTATTTGGCGCAGGTTCAAGCAATACCGCATTCAATGAGGACAATCACTGCGATAGTGAATAAACATTATTAGCATGTTGGCACGGTCTTCTGGCAACAGAAGACCGTTTTTTAGCTTTGAGTAGAAGTGAAAGCAGCATTGTGAATATCCGCTACTGCACTATATAACTTTTAGCTAGGGAAAGGTTATAAGGTTCATACTCTTATACGGAGTAGGAGTTGGACGCTTGGTTAATCGGTATTAGGACGCTATAGCTCTGTAGCAACCGCGCTCAGCAGCCCCTGCTCGGCGAGATAATCCACTACCTGCTCGGCGCACTGCTGCACCGATTGCTCAGCAGTGTTGACATGCACCTCTGGCGACAGTGGCGCCTCGTAGGCTGAGTCTATGCCGGTAAAGTGTTTAATCTCCCCTGCTCGGGCCTTTTTGTAGAGCCCCTTTGGATCGCGCTGCTCACAGACATCAAGCGGCGTATCGATGAAGATCTCGATAAACTGCCCCGCGCCCAGCAGGTCACGCACCATCTTACGATCGGCGCTAAAAGGCGAGATAAAGGCGGTTGAAACCAACAAGCCAGCATCGACAAATAACTTAGCCACTTCACCGATACGGCGAATATTCTCAACCCTGTCCTCGTCAGAAAAACCCAAGTCGCCATTAAGTCCGTGACGCACATTGTCACCGTCGAGCACATAGGTCTTACAGCCTTTGTCATGCAGCAGACGATCAACCGCATTAGCAATGGTGGATTTACCTGAACCACTGAGACCGGTAAACCAAAGCACGGCACCTTTATGACCATTGGCCTGCGTACGCTCATCATGAGACACGCTGGCCTGATGCCATTGGACATCGCTGGATTTCACATTTACATCGACTGTCTTATAGGGGGACATCGGCTTTCCTTAAAAATCAAATTTTACTGCTAGGCAGTGAGTTAAGACTGAGCAAACCCATGACTAAAATGGGAAGAACACAGGCACGGCTAACAAAACAATCGCACCATAGGCCAAACTCACAGGAACACCTACTTTGACAAAGTCCATCAGACGATAACGCCCGGCGTTATACACCATGAGATTGGTTTGATAACCGTAAGGGCTGATGAAGCTACCGCTCGCCGCAAAGGCCACCGTCATGACAAAGGGCAGAAAATCGACTCCAAAGCCTAAGGCGATACTGTAGGCGATGGGAAACATCAAAGCTGCCGCCGCGTTATTGGTCACAAGCTCGGTCATCAGCCAGGTGGCCAGATAGACCAGCAGTAACGCTAACATCAGATGATCGCTATCTGCGCTACTCTCTACCCAGTTGGCAACTAACTCTGCCACGCCGCTATTAACCAGCGCGTGAGACAGCAAGATGGCCGAAGCGACCACCAGCCAGATATCCACAGGGAAACGGCGCACCACCTCATTGACATTGAGACACTGACTGAAGATCAATACGCCCAGCAGTAATAACATGCCTTGTAGCATCTCGACCACGCCAGTGGCGGCAAGGGTCAAGGTCAACATAAAGCCGCCTATGGAGATCCAGGCTTTCTTGCCATTAATGCGGGTCTCAGGCTCAACGCCACTGATCACAATAAAGTTCTTGCTGATATTGTGGCGGGTAAGGAAGTCCTTACCGACCGCCAGCACTAAAAAGTCACCGGCTTTAATCTGCACCTCACCGAGCTTACCGGAGATCTCTTCGCCATCACGGCGAATGGCCACCGCAGCGGCGTCAAACAGGGCGCGAAAGCCAGCCTTCTTCATGGTCTTGCCCACCAGCACACTTTCCTGTTTCACCACTACTTCGGTGAGGTTAGTGTCAAGCAGACCATTTTTTTCGGCAAACATCTCAAGGCCAGAGAACTGGCTGAGCTGCATCACCTTAGTGATATCGCCGCTGAAGATTAGTCTGTCGTCGAGTTGTAGTACCTCGGTAGGCGTGACCGGACTGATAAGGCGCCCGTTTCGCACCACCTCAACTAAGAACAGCGATTCGAGGTGCCTTAGGCCATTATCTTCTACCGAGCGGCCGATGAGCTCTGAGCCCTCGACCACCTTGGCATCGATGAAATAACCTTTAGAGCAGGTCTCCTGATGGGCGATATCCGGCAGCCAGCGTGACACCAAACGCAGTACCAGGCCACAGCCCAAAACCAGCAAGGCCCCTATCGCAGTAAAAGAGAAGAAAGAGAGCGACTGACCTGATGCATCAATCACCATACTGTTGACGATTAAGTTGGTCGAGGTACCGACCAGGGTCAGTGTGCCCCCCAGAATTGCCGCATAAGAAAGCGGTAGTAATAACTTACTCGCCACATGATGGGGGTTATTGCGGATCGGCGACAACAAGGTGGCCACCACAGCTGTATTGTTGAGCAAGGCAGAGCTCAGCGCCGTCATGCCAAACAGACGCAGCCAGGTGGTACGATAACCGCTCACGATCACCTTAGAGGCGATGACCCGCAATAGCCGGGTCTTCTCTAGCGCAAAAGAGCAGAGGATCAAGAGCACCAAGGTCACCAAACCCGGGTTCGACATACTGGAGAGTAGCTGCTCTTTAGTCACCAGGTTAAACGCCACCAACACCAGCAGGGTCACGCCAAACACCAGCGCAGGCCGGTTTTGAAAGCGCACCAAGCCCGCGATAGTCGCGACAAAGATGGCGATGGTGAGATAAGCGTTAAATGTCATAGTGTCCTAATGTCATAGTGTCCTATCTTAATCCGGCAACATGCTGCTGCGCTAATGCGAGCAGCATCGGTTTAGATTCGCTTATGCCTTGGAGATATCCTTAACACCCCAATGCGGGAAATGCTTACGCACTAAGGCGTTCATCTCAAGCTCGAAGGCGGAGATCTCACGTTGCTTGCCCTTACCAGCGTCAATCGCCTTGCGGATCATTCCCGCGCCCACTGTCACATTGGTGAGCCTGTCGATGATGATAAAGGCGCCCGTTGCACGATTGTCGTCATAGGCATCAAACTGCACCGGCTCGGTGACCGAGAAGTGACAGTTACCCATCTCGTTCAGCGCCAGTTGCTGGGTACTATGCTGGGTCAGGTGATTGATATCCACCTTGTAATTGATGGCATCGGCATAACCGTATACCGCCTTGCTGCCTAACTTGAGCGCATACTCTCGGTCGACACACAAGGGTTCTTCAGTCATCCACACCACATCGGCCTCAAAATGAGTGGTCGAATTGGGTTTATCGTGAGGACGCACCAACATGTCACCGCGGCTGATATCTATCTCATCGGTGAGCGTAAGGGTTACCGCTTGCCCCGCTACCGCTTTTTCCAGCTCACCATCGAAGGTGACGATAGACTTGATGCGGCTCTCTTTGCCTGATGGCAAGGCGGCAATCGTATCGCCGACACGGATCTCGCCCGACGCAACCGTGCCGCAGAAGCCTCTAAAGTCGAGGTTTGGACGATTGACATATTGCACCTGAAAACGGAATGACTCGCTTCTGTCCTGCTCCACAGAAACGGTATTGAGCAGTTTAATCAGCGTTGAGCCCGGGTACCAGGTCATGTTCTCGCTTTCGTTCACCACATTGTCGCCCTTAAGCGCCGAGATCGGCACAAAGCGCACGTCGGTAAAGGCGAGATCTTTAGCAAACTCACGATAAGCCTTCTTGATCCCTTGATAGATACCTTGGTCATAGCCCACGGCGTCCATCTTATTGATGGCAATAATCACATGCTTGATGCCCAGCTGTGAGCAGATATAGCTGTGACGACGCGTTTGTACCTGCACCCCGTGACGGGCGTCGATCAGAATAATCGCCAGATCAGAGGTTGAGGCACCTGTAGCCATGTTGCGGGTATACTGCTCGTGGCCTGGGGTGTCGGCAATGATGAATTTACGCTGCTCGGTGGCAAAGTAGCGGTAGGCCACATCGATAGTGATCCCCTGCTCTCGCTCTGACTGCAAACCATCAACCAGCAAGGCCAAATCGAAGGCCTCATCTGTGGTGTTAAAACGCTTGGAATCTTTTTCAATGGCCGCCATCTGATCTTCGAAGATCATCTTGCTATCGAACAACAAGCGTCCGATCAGGGTCGACTTACCATCGTCCACGCTGCCACAGGTCAAGATACGCAACATATCTTTGTTTTCGTGAAGCTTTAGGTAACCTTCAATGTCAGTCTGCAATAATGTGTTTTCAGTAGTCATGGTGTTTCTCGTATTCGTTATCTGCTGCGTACCTGGCCTATGGGCCGTCGATGCTTAAAACCTCAAAGCCTTGAGTTAGAAGTAACCTTCCATCTTCTTCTTTTCCATCGAGCCGGCGGAGTCATTATCGATCACCCGTCCTTGTCGCTCTGAGGTAGTACACAACAACATCTCCTGAATAATTTCCGGCAACGTGGTTGCCTGAGACTCGACGGCGCCCGTCAGCGGATAACAGCCCAAGGTTCTAAAACGCACCATCTTATGTTCTGCGGTTTCACCGGGTTCAAGCTCCATGCGATCATCGTCGACCATGATTAACGTCCCATCGCGCTTCACCACAGGACGCGGCTCGGCAAGATACAGTGATGGGATCTCAATATTTTCCAAATAGATGTATTGCCAAATATCCAGCTCGGTCCAGTTAGACAGCGGGAATACACGGATACTCTCGCCCTTGTCGACCTTACCGTTGTAGATATTCCAAAGCTCAGGGCGCTGGTTCTTAGGATCCCAGCGGTGCTTGCTGTCACGAAACGAGTAGACGCGCTCCTTGGCACGAGATTTCTCTTCATCGCGGCGCGCGCCACCAAAAGCGGCATCGAAGCCGTGCATATCAAGTGCCTGCTTAAGCGCTTGTGTCTTCATGATATCCGTGTGTTTGGCGCTACCATGGGTAAAGGGCGAGATATTCATCTCCAGGCCGCGAGGATTCTTATGCACGATAAGGTCGAAACCATGCTGCTTAGCCATGCGATCGCGAAACTCAATCATCTCCCTGAACTTCCAGTTGGTATCGACATGCAGTAAAGGAAACGGAATTTTGCCAGGATAAAATGCCTTGCGCGCCAGATGCAGCAACACCGAGGAGTCTTTGCCTACGGAATATAGCATCACGGGATTCTCAAACTCTGCGGCAACTTCACGCATGATCTGAATCGATTCTGCCTCGAGTTGTTTAAGGTGGGTTTGCTGTGTCGACATATGGCTTTCCGTTTTATTCCAATGTTATCAATTTGCTATTAACCGATACGCCAACCTACTCTACATTTCATTCAACATAAAATCTAAGCATGGTTAACCAAAATTCGGCATATAACAGGATAATACCAGCACGGAGCCCTTTTAGAAGTTATAAATATTAATTTATTTATACCAAAAAGAAATAACAAGTAATCGAAGGGAAGATGGGGGAGTCGAGGAGTTTGCTACCTAGATGTCGAGGAGTGGCGGCTTGGGTCGTGAGTCTTGGGGCTTGGGTCGTGGAACGTGGAGTTTCGGTCGGCAGCCTCACTTAACCATAAGTGATAGCGCAGTTGTGCTTTTACTCATGACGAGACTACTCTCATTAATTGAAGCATACTCCCTTAAACAATCCCCGCGTACTCATCCAGCCCTTTATGACCTCTTGCAGTTAAGAAATCTAGCAGCGCTTTGGGACTGCGATTCAAGATCCGCTCAATCGGAAAATCAACTGCTTGAATCAACTCGATAGCTTTCTCGAAATCACCCAAACTGAAAGCAACATGGGAGTCTGATCCCAGAACCAAACAGCCTCCAGCTTCTTTGACTGCCTGGGCAATCGCGGTGCAGTTTTTCAAGCTACCTTTTCGTGACGTCAAAAATGAGGAGTTGTTGATCTCAAGGGCAACATTGTGAGTCGCCGCCGCTTTGGCAACACGTTGGATATCGATGGGATAAGCAGGATTACCCGGATGACTGATGATGTCTACATTGCCACTTTCAATGCAATTGACTAATGCTTGAGTGTGGGCGGCTTGAGTGGATGGTGGAAAAACGGGCTCATGAAACCCGGCTAGCACGATATCTAGTTCATCAAGGTAGTCACCAAAGAAATCAATATCACCCTTGTCGTTTTTAATATTGGCTTCAATGCCTCTCAGCACACCGATACCATCGACAATCCGAGGCAATACACGCATGTTGACGAAATGCCAAAAGTGAGGTGCATCAGCCATATCTGGGCCATGATCAGTGATAGCAAACAGCTTAATGCCCTTCTCTTTTGCCACAGCCAGATAATCATGGACCGTACTATAGGCATGGGTTGAGGCAATGGTATGGGCATGAACATCAACAAGGAATTTCATCGGCGAATCCGTTAGCATGGGGCCAGGTTAAAGAAGAATGACAATAGAGGGACTAGTCTACTCATTTCAACCGCATTACTCCATAACGCTGCGAGGCTTGCTACTTGTTCTTAGTCTTTTAGAATGCGACTCACACATACAACTCTCCTAAAACAAAGTATCTTAGCCCTTAAGCCCCATTAACCGTTTGCATTTACTTTTTATAATAACCTTTAAACCATTCAGCAAAGGCTTTGACCCCTTCACTGATACCAACTTGTGGTTTATAACCAACAGCACTAAAGAGGTCTTGAGTATCGGCCCAGGTGGCTTGAACATCGCCATCCTGTATAGGCAACATAACCTTCTCTGCTTTTAGCCCAAGGGCATCCTCCAACTCGCTAATGAAATCCAATAAGCGAACTGGACAACCATTGCCTATGTTATAAATTCGATAGGGGGCACTACTGGTAGCAGCGGAGCCCTTTTCTACGGTCCAATCAATCTGCTTCTGTGGCACTTTATCGGCGACCCGAAGAATGCCTTCGACAATATCGTCAATGAAGGTAAAGTCGCGACTCATGTCCCCTTGGTTAAACACCTTAATAGGCTTGCCAGAGGTAATGGCATCGGCAAATAACATTGGCGCCATATCGGGACGTCCCCAAGGACCATACACAGTAAAAAATCTCAGCCCTGTTGTAGGAAGGTCATAAAGGTGGGCGTAACTATGGGCCATCATCTCGTTAGCTTTTTTCGTTGCAGCATAAAAAGAAACAGGATGATCGACAGAATCCGACGTTGCAAAGGGCATCTTCTTGTTTAGACCATACACAGAACTGGAAGAGGCAAAAACCAGATGTTCTATATCATGTTGTCGACACCCCTCTAACACAGCAAGCGTACCAACCAGGTTACTATCGGCATAGGCATATGGGTTTTCGATTGAGTAGCGAACACCAGCCTGCGCGCCTAAGTGAATAACCCTAGTGAAACCACCGTTAGCAAAAAGCTCAGCCATGGCTTCCCTATCAGCAAGATCAACTCGATTAAACTTAAAGTTAGTTAAATCAGTCAATTTATCTAACCTAGCCAGCTTCAAGCTAACATCATAATAATCATTTAGATTATCTATACCTTCGACCTCAAAACCTGCTTCGCACAAACGCTCGCAGACACGTGCACCGATAAAACCCGCCGCACCAGTAACCAAGTACTTCATATTATTCTTCTCACACTTCTTTGCCACTGTGCGCAACGCGCTTAATCTTGACCAAAAAGGTCTCGGGTATATACTTTTTCGCTAACATCCTGTAACTCGTCAACCATTCGATTGGAAATAATAACATCAGACGTCGCTTTAAACTCTGCTAAATCACGTATAACTCGAGAGCGAAAAAACTCTTCTTCCTCAAGCACAGGCTCGTAAACTACCACTTCGATCCCTTTGGCCTTAATTCGTTTCATCACGCCTTGCACTGCTGAGGCTCGAAAATTATCTGAGCCCACTTTCATAATCAACCGATATACGCCAACTACTCGAGGTTTTTTGGCAATAATGGCATCTGCGATAAAGTCTTTACGAGTTCGATTTGCATCAACAATAGCTGCAATCAAATTGTTGGGAACCTGATCATAGTTAGCTAAAAGTTGCTTAGTGTCTTTAGGTAGACAGTATCCACCATAACCAAATGAGGGGTTGTTATAATGATCCCCTATTCTTGGATCATGGCATACACCATCAATGATTTGTCGAGGATCTAAACCATGAGTTTCGGCATAGGTATCAAGCTCATTAAAATAAGCGACTCGCATAGCCAAATAAGTATTAGCAAATAACTTAATCGCCTCAGCCTCGGTACTTCCCGTAAAAAGAAGTGGAATATCAGGTTTAAGTGCAGCTTGGGTGAGTAACTGAGCAAAGCGTTCGGCGCGCTCTGAACGTTCACCGACGACAATTCTTGATGGATAAAGGTTATCGTACAAGGCCTTACCCTCTCTTAAGAATTCGGGAGAGAATATGATATTAGATGAGTTGTATTTTTTCCTTAGCACTCTGGTAAACCCTACTGGGACAGTAGACTTTATGACGATACAAGCTGAAGGATTTACGGCAAAAACGTTTTGTGTGACTTCATCGACCGTCGTCGTATCGAAGTGGTTGGTCTTGGGGTTATAGTCTGTTGGCGTAGCGATAATGACATAATCAGCCCCCCGATAGACGTCTTTGTCAGTGGTAGCCTTTAACTGTAATTTTTTGTTTTGCAGATATTCTTCAATAAGGTCATCGGCGATAGGTGAACGCCCGGCATTCACCATTGCCACTCGATGCGAAGATATGTCTAACGACCAAACCTGATTGTGCTGCGCCAACAAAACGGCATTCGACAAACCAACATAACCCGTCCCTACAACCACTATCTTCATTTAAATTCCTAAGAAACTTCTAACTCGAAGCAACATTAGCTCACTCGTAAATAAAACTCTACTGCAAAAAATTATAAACCAATGATTCAGATAGATTAACCTGGCAAGCGCTCTAAAATCACGCTAAGGGTATGAAGGTTATCCGTCAGAACAGATTCCTGAGGCTTCTATTATGAGACTGTAAGATCTTTTGTGTAAGTGGCTGTTTGTCTTAGTGATACACGGTCACTGTATATAATCATAAACTGGCTCATGGCCGCTTTCCAGTCCCTTATGGGCATCGTCCATTTCTTCGATATCTGGTGAAGTGCCAGATACAGTATCTTCATTACAGCGTCATCCGTCGGGAACGAGCGTCGGGTTTTGGTGATTTTTCGCAGACTGGCGTTCAGCGATTCAATGGCGTTCGTGGTGTAAATCACCTTGCGGATTTCCGGCGGATAATCGAAGAACACGCTTAGATGCTCCCAATTGTTACGCCAAGATAAGCTTATGGTCGGATGTTCATCATCCCACTTCTCTGCAAACTCAGTCAGGGCTATTTCCGCCTCAGCTAAGGTTGCTGCACCGTAAATCCGTTTCAGATCGGCTGCGATGGCTTTGCGTTGTTTCCAGCTTACATATCGCAGGGAGTGGCGAATTTGATGGACGATACACAATTGCACTTGAGTCTTAGGGAATACGGCTTCGATAGCTTCCGGGAAGCCCTTGAGGCCATTGACACAGGCAATCAAGATATATTGTACACCACGGTTTCTTAATTCGTTCATCACCGACAACCAGAACTTCGCACCCTCGGTCTGCGCCATCCAAAGGCCAAGTAACTCCTTCTCGCCTTCTGTGTTGATACCTAAGGCCAAGTACACAGATTTATTCTGTACAGCGCCAGAATCGCGGCTACGGACAACCAGGCAATCAAGATACACCACAGGGTACACTGAATCGAGGGGCCGCTGTTGCCATTGCTTCACTTCATCCAGCACTTCATTGGTGACTTGCGAGATAAATGTTGCAGAGACTTCGACACCGTAAGATTCCTCGAAATGAGCCTGAATATCGCGAGTCGTCATGCCTCGAGCATAGAGAGAAATGATGCGGTCATCGAAACCACCTAATTGCTTTTCACCTTTCTTTATCAGCTGCGGGATAAAGCTGCCGTTGCGGTCACGAGGAATATCCAGGTCGATTTCACCGTGAACTCTGCGTACTGTTTTCGTGGACATCCCATTACGTGAGTTGCCGGAGTTTTTACCTTCTGATGCATGTTTAGCATAGCCAAGATGCTGCTCCATTTCGGCATTTAAGGCACGCTCAGCAACCTTGTTGGTGAGTTGTTTGAGTAATCCAGCTTCACCGAAAATATCATCTGGAGAATTACAGCCAACGAGTAGCTGATCGATAAGTTTGTCTGTTATTCGCACATGGTTAGATAGGGATCCTGCGAAATGTGATAAACACGCTAAAGCTTCTTGATTATCACTTCTGTCTTAATTCCCATAACACCGAAAAAACAATGAACGACACCACTTTGATCGCTAACCTTTCTTCTTCCTGCTAGCGAAGTAACTCACTGCAACAATGAATAACGTGGCTAGCGTAAATACTGCTAACGAACACAATATGAATGTTTCAGGTGACATAATGCCGCTCCCCATGTTAAGCCCACTATCCATTATAACAAAAGCAGCCTACTTTCGGAGTCGCACAACATCTTTGACTGGCAACAAGCAAGGCCCATCCGCTGGGACGACGCTATAGTAATGCTCTTTTATCTTGTTACTCCTACACATCTATATGCTTAGGCGTAAATTCGAGTTTATTTCTTCAATAAGCGTTTTAGGCACGCCCCACTCTTTAGCTAATGCAGGCCAGCTAGCGACATGCTCAATGGTTTCATCGATGATAACGTCAATTTTATTTTTACTGAATAATGGACTTAGCTTTTCTAGACTGCAGAAATCAGCGCGTGTAAAACCATCCCTTTTGCCGTTTAAACTCATCCAATGATTGTTAACCCATTTGCTACCAGGTTTATAGCTGTAAGCCAAATCGTACGCAGGCGCTGACGCGGACTCTCCACCCACATATAAAGACCCCAAATGGTTACATATTGATGAAATAAACAAATAAAGTACCCAATATGGAACATTAGGTTAACTAACACCTTAAATAAAGCGGGTCAATTTACCGAAGCGAGTCAATAACACTACGTCTAAAAACACAACCTCTTAAAAAATAAAACAACCCAAACAGGAAAACGACTAGGGTGCTGCCTCATTATTCTCCTTCGAATATTCCTAAAAGCTGTTGTTTAACAATGGGTTTATGTCGCCAAATTAGAAAGAACACCACCAATGACGTCCCAAACACCTGATCTAATGACTTACCACCTTTTACCAATAGTGGCTCTAGTCGTATCTAGACTTAACAAAACTAGACAATTCCCTTGGGGTTTCCAATCTCAAATTACTACTGAGATCACTTTAGCGTGGTGCTCTTATGTTGCCATAAACATACACCATGAGAGAAAAGACAGCGCCTAGCGCTCGGCTAGGTTTTGCTGTCTCTAAATAAGACGACTGATACCAGCATAACCCTAGGGCTTCTATTAATTATTCTGGGGCTATTGCTACTTCGTGCTTTTTTTCGAAGTGTTGAAGGTCAAAATGTGGTAAATCCCTAGCGCTAGACCACCAACGACAATGGTCCCTAAGGTGATAAAAGGCATCATGCCACTTATTGTTTCCAACATCGCTCGCAACCTCTTTTTCAGATATGTCTTCCGATATTAACACTTTTCCCCATTGACCAACTCTTCGAACAGAAAAGCGAAAATGAATTTTGTGTCACGCACTTGCCCCTGACCATGATGTCTATTCTGCCTGTTGGAAGGCTATCTGGGTTCACTGGTTGTTGATATAACTCTTACGGCTAACGGCATCGATGACATAGCCCCCTTCTACGAGTGCATAAGAACCAAAACCTGCACGCGGTTCGGTAAAACGGTACTCTCGATAATGCCGACCTTCATCAAAATATTCATAAACAGTATATTGTTGCGGACCCGCTGCTTTGAGCATCTGACTCTCTGTCATGCAAGTCGTGAGACGACGAAAGCGAATGGCATCTTTGTCGACTTTTACTCGCTTACATGGGTGTTCATCGACAGCAACAACTTGGGGAGGTTGCTCAGGCACTGGCGTGATGGGGTCTCTTGGGGTTGGTACCACCATGTCGACCGTTGACCCTTTCTCCAATACTAAGGGTTTACTTTGTTCGTCACAGGGATCGGCTTGGTATACGCCATCGGCGCAGCGGTAGACCTCAGCACTTGCAGGTACTGCGTATAATAAAGTCATGGTACACAATCCAAAAGCGACTAAGAACTTCATACAATCCTCGTTGATTATTTAATCAGTTTACTCCTCTTTACTCACCAAAGAAACATCATCACGGTAGCTGGCGTTAAGCTACTCAATCTTCATTCTGGCGCTGATTAGCATGGCCCAGGTTGCGTCATCTGCTGTCAGGCACTGATCAACGACAGCTCAGACGGCTGGTCACGGTTGCTCAGTACCGTCTATTTGTGACTTCTCACCGCCCTATCGGGCGAGGGTTTACGGCGCAATTGCTAATTTAGCGAGTGGGGCACTTCGGAGTTGAATTCGCGCTTACCCCTATTCCTAGTACTGAACCACACCCAAAACTCCCAACCTAGGCGACACCTAAAAGCCTGATTTACGTACGAGGCCTTGGCCAATCTTCCTTCAATAAGCTTTAGCGACAATGATAATCACCACTAATCAAGCCCTTCCCCGCACAGTAGCCGAAAGTCTTACCCATGTTTTCCATCAATCCTACTAACTCAGAAAAAATATTTTCAATGCTCAAAATGTACATTGAAAATCAAAATTCCAAAATTTTCTAAATATACAATCGAGGGCAATCAGTAATTTTTAGGCTCTAGATATGAAAACAACACAACGTTTGATTTGCAGTTTTACCCTCGAGTATCACCCGCTAGTTGCTCGTTTGCTCAGCGAAGAGATAACCCTACGATTCAACCCCATTGTGTTTGAACATTTTCAGCAGCACGAAATACAGCTCTTACTGCAGACAATCACTCTTCATGTCATACCTACGGCTCCAGAGCGCTATCTGCTTTTAATGCCTGACCCACTGTTTGCAAGACTTCGACAACATCCCTTTGTTCAAAAACAAAAAATCAGACTCTGTGAGCATCACGATTCAGCAGATAATATTGATCAGATTATTCTGACATTAATGCTCAAGTTCCCAGCTCTACAATATAACTATCAATCTTCAACGCTAAAAACGCTCGCCACCCGGCTCACTGCGGCTAAATCCAGCCCTAAGCTAACCACTCAATCGCTCCCTAAAAAAAAACTATTAGCATTATTCGCTGGCGTATCACCAGCGGCAATCCGTTCTGACAACAGCAAGTTAGCTAACAGTAAAGTTGAGGACAAAGCATGAGTAAATTAAGTGCCATTAAACGTAAAGCGCGACACCGTAATAGCGGCGGTGTATACCCAGAGGCTATGAGCGTAGCGTTAACACTACTTACTGCTTTGTCGCGATTAAAGTCGCACGTAAAACAGAGCATTAGCAAAAAGATTAACTCGTACGATCGACACCTGTTTTATTTTGTTTATCTCTGGCTAAAAGGCGAGCTTGTTGATTGCCGAACTACTGCAGATATCCCCACAATAGCCATCCTCACGGGCAGTGAACCGTGCCAAGCAAATGCACTGCGACGAGTCCGTATGAATAATATCTCTTGGGTAGAGTATGCATTAATGCACGAGACTCCTTATGGTATTAAATGGCAGTGGCAGCCTTTGCCAAATGGACTCAATGCCTACTTTAGCCATGCATTAACCCAGTCTACCGAGCATTGGGAACTGTCTATCCAAGAAAAAGTGGCTTTCATTGATTGGTTGACGACAAAGTGGCGCACACCTACATCATTATTCGGACGATATCGCATGCGCCGTGATGGACTGTTTGGCTACTTCAACACCTTGGCCAATCTTGATAATAGTCTGTCAACACTTAGTAAACGGGTACTGCTCGGTGAAGAAGGCTTGCATCATCACTCAGCCAGTGCTTATCAATCTCAAGACAGCGATCAACTACGTTATGAGATCTTTCACGCACAAACGCGATATCTAGACAGACTGCGTCAAGTACTAATGGACCCAAAACTCGCACCGATGCTCAACGTGCCACTTCCAATCACAGCAAATGAGCGTTCACTGTTACATAAAAATGATCCAATGCCGGAACATTTACAGGTAGCTGGTCGAATTACAGCGCTCCACCTTGATCTGACTAAAGCAACTAAAACCTATATCAAACTCTCAGCGCTCGAAATTGGCTCACAGCGTATGCTGGATGTAGACCATCTACGGCAGTTTTTCCGACATTTACATCAACACGGGTTGCAACTGAGTCATGCACAGTACACCGCAGCAACCTTGCGCGAGTTATTTAATTTTCGTGCAAATGAACTCGCATTATTGTTCATCGCATTAACGGGGGTTCGCCCTACTCATGCTATTACGCTTGAACAAACTTATTGCTTTAACTTTCAACACGCTATTGTTAGAGACAAAGGGCGCTGGCGCAGTGTGTTGCTACCTGACTATCTTCAGCAAGCAGTCCAACGATTTGAACGGCTCAAACATCAAGTTAATCAACTTTTTCCAAAGTATATCCCCTCTGAATTACTGTGGTTTCAAATCAATGAACAGGGTGAGCCGTTGCCACTCAACGCAAAATCACTACGTCAATTTATGATGCAACACTGGTCTGAATGCTTCCCAAACGATCATGTGGTGCCATACCAGCTACGCCACTTTTTTGCTCAGCATGCGAGAGCGGCGCTCGATCCCGTGTTATCGACTCAAGATGTAGATCAACTTATGGGGCATTCTTCTTTTGGTGAGCACCTTGGCAGTGACATGCATTTCCCAGCGTCGCAAAGAAAACTCACTAAACACCTTAACGACATTAGTGATTTCTTACAGCTAGCACCAGTCACGGAGGAGTACTGATATGCTCGATCACAACACGCTACAACGCTATCTTGACGATCTGGGAGTAACGATAGAAGCTCGGACTGATATCAAATGGGTATGTCTGCAGCTTAAGCAACACTCAAGCCAACGCCAACTCAGTGAAGAAAGTCTCAAGCAAATTAATCATGCGATAAGCAGCATTCCCACTGGGCGACAACGTCGACTTAAGCAAGCACGAGATCAAGTCTTACAATATCTTTATGATGTCTGTGATTGGACCCTGCCACCAAAGCAAGAGTCACGTTGTCAAGATAGTGCACTCAAATGGAACCGCGAAATACAAGTGTTCAACGACGATGCTGGCAAGTTAGTACGAAGCTACCAACAACTTCGCCGACGCTTTATCGCTGACCCAAAAAACGAACTTAAAAATGACCTTGCTTGGTTACTTACCGCGCTCTACATCGAAGTCGCGCCACTGCCATTGAGCTACTGGCAAGCGGTTCTCAGTAGTGCTGAGCCGATTGAATTTTTTGAAGGTCAATATACCCTTAAGGTACCGCACCCAACGCCTATCGCCGCCTTTGCTAGCAACACTCATCCAAGCTTTACTCGTTTGCCACTGCCGCTGTTTGCTTATCGACTATTACACCAATATTTGCAGCAGCAAACTCAAGGGCCAACGACGAATGCACTGTTACAAACGTTAAATCATGCATTATCAGCACAGCCTTATTATCTCGCTGCACGCACAGCGGCGAAATGGCAGCGCACATTTCAATCACTGTGGCACCACTACTATCAAGTACCAGTCGAGTTGCTGCGCGATATTTCCGATCCGCAACGGCATGTCGCAACGTTACCTCAACATTGCAGCCCCAAGCTGCCACTCGCAATCAAAAAAACACTCTATCAACCGATCGTATTCCATACGCAAGAAAAGCAGGATGGTAGTCAATCAAAATCTGGCAAAACTTATTGGCCGCACAAAGCGTTAATCAAGTATTACCGCAGTAAAAACAACACATCTGCCGTAGTGCCAGCGGAGCCCTGTTGGCGTCAAGATAACATCCTGTCCAAACTGCTGTTTCACTTTTGTGAGTCGTTGTTCATCGAAGGCGGAATTAAACGTGACAACCTTCCAGCGGATACGGTCGACCGCTACAGCAATTTTTATAAAAACCTTGCTCCCTTATCGTATCAAGCGGCCTGTGAGCCAGAAAAATTAGCCACCTGGGCGCAACAAGCATTTGAAACGCTTAATGCCAAAGATTCTCAGCAGTGGCATTTCTACCAATTTTTACGCAGCGTGGCACAACAGCCTTTAACCGATCATCTCGATTTGAGTCAATTTGAAAAGCCAAGTTTACCCGCACGAATTGACGCTTTCAGACTCAGCGTCTCCCAGGTACATCACGTTGTCGACTATTTACTGTCATCTAGCAATGGTCATCCTTTGCAAAGACTGTTTGCGAGTGTCGCCGCTTTACTCGGATTTTACGGCGCCTTACGCCGAGGAGAGGTATTACGTCTTCGAGTGGGGGATATTCGTCAAGTCGTCAATCAGACAAACCATTTTCAGCTGACGATCACCGGGACGATAGAGGGGGAAACAAAAGACCGGAAAACACGTCACTTATATGTCGTCATGCCCGAAGTTGCGGCAAAACTTGTACGTATTGTGCTGAAGGTCCATGCAGAGAGTGATAACGCCCAACCACTTTTGGCATTGTGCGGTGAGTCTATCACTTCACGCGCAAATCACTATTTATACCCCGTGACCCAAGTACTGAAAGGGTTGTTCGGACAACAAGTACGTTTTCATCATTTACGTCATTCAGGTGTTGAACTTACCTACCTGCAAGGGTTGCATTTGGCATATGAACGTGAAGATAACCATTTGGCTTCAATACTTAATGACAAAGTAATGCAAACCATGCTGACTGAAAAGAGTTGCTTGGCACGCTTTCAATTTTGGCTCGAGGGCCGCGATTTTAGCCAGGTCAACGACAGCTTGCTTCTTGATGTGATCAGCGCCCAATTTGGTCATGCACACTATGCAACCACACGTCGCCATTATTTGCATGGGCTTGAACGGATCATTCTGCTGTTTAAACCACACAAACGTCACTATAGCCGCGACGAGTTGCGCTATCTGTTGGATATGCCTGCAGGATCTAATGATGTATCCAGAGTGCTTGCGGAGCTCAGCCCGGACTATGCTGCATTGTCGGAACAAGACAAAAAGTCTTATCAACCCTACTTCAGCGAGGCGCAACTACTACAAAGGATCGTTCCCAACCTACCTGCATCTCGTCATAAGCAGCATTGGAATGACGATGAGTGGCTGAAGCAATGGACAACTCACACACCAAAGCAATGGTATAGCGGTCAAGCATTTCAACTTATGAATGCTCAGGCTTTGCGCATGCTAACAACTGGTGAGCTTACGATGAAGGCCCTTAGCCAAGCATGGCAACTCTTAGGACAACATCAGCGGTTGGTTGTGAATAAAAAGCAGCGTACAGCGATTAATCACCTCGGCGGAGCAACGTTCGTTGAAGCGCTCACGAGTGAAAACGCGGCAAGACGCACCGAACCACGCCAGCTGGATATTGTATTTAACTGCCCTTGTAACCAACGCACGCTTAAAGCATTTCAGACTTTATGCCATCACGGCCCACTTAAATATTTCGCTGCGACACTGACTTTAATTCACAACCGGAAAAGTCTTAATAGTCATAAGCTCGCATTAGTTAAAAGCTGTTTTGCTCGCAAACAAGACACCGTGTTGCATAACGTGATACCGACTGGTGACACCAGCCTTAACATCACACTGCACACTCCCTTATCCGCAGCAATATTTCAGGGCCCACTCGCTCAGTATTTTGCAGATTGATTAACTATCACCGCTTAAAAAAAGGAAAACATCATGGCAAAACTTGAATTTCATGCTGACAGTAAAAAAAGCATAAGCTACCTCGTCGATGCGATCAGCCATAAAGATCCTATTGCGTATGTCACGGTTGTGATAGAAAGCCGAGAGGAAGGCTATTTGATCGGTGGCCCGAGCGACTTCCCCATGCTAGTTAAGTTACCCCTTAACAGCAACTGGGGGCTCAAAAAGGGTCAATGGTCATTATGTGCCAGTAGTTTTAAAACTTGGTGGCTGGCTGAGCTAAAAAACACCGAAGACCACCCGCCAATGAACCTAGAAGTTGAGTACGGTAAACAGCCAAAGTTACCTTTGCTCAACGGTCTGATGGCACAAGTATCACTTATATATATTCAAGCTAAACCGCCAATAGAGAAACATCTCACTTTTCTTGAACAACATAAAAATCTAGCTTATCAAGCTTTACCCACAAATTCCGCCAGGATGATCCTTGAGGTAGCTGATGCGCATCGACCTTTCGACGTGTTTGAGCTCAATAAAGAACAACAAAAAGTCCGCATTGAGCGTGACAATAACATCCAAATCAGTGCACTGCCTGAGAATATGCAAGTAACGGATGGGATATTGCTCAACAAACAAAGCATGCTACAACTAGATAGGATCTGCCACACCACGGATGCTGAACAGATCCTGTATTACCTTGATGATGAGCGTGCGATATTTAGTAACGACAACTTCGTGAGCTCAAGCTCACTGGCATCGTTACGCGAATATCGATTAAAAAAAGCAACCTCTTATCGCACAGAGGCGAAAATGACCATCAACATTTATGATTTTAAGGAAGATCTCGAAAAATACTTGTCAATTACGCCGTTAAAAAAAGCCAATCAGGCCCTACTCTATGTCAATGAAGACTATGTCATGCTTGCTAGTTTAGTTGAAGAAACTGGTAGTAACCGTTTTATCCGTACTAAGCATATCGAATGTGACAAGCCCATGTTATACAGTATCAATCTAAGCCAGCTGAGCAAGGTGAAGATCAAAGATATTACCAGTGCTGACCACATGAAAATCGCGGTACTTGTGAATGCTCAAGGTGAGCTAAAGCTGGGTTTTTATAACAACCGAGATAATACAGCTCCTTGTCAAAGTGTCACTGATATCGAATACGCCTCCCCCCAAATGGATCTGGTACAGCAATCAAAAAATAAGTTAGAAACAAAGCTTAAACAACAAGATGCAGCAGGCGATGAAGATAGCCAAGGTGATATGTTTGGCTTTGGGGATGTATAGCGCTGTACACTTTTCAATCGCTGCCATCCTAAATGGCTATTCCCCTCCCTGCGAAGCAGCAGGGAGGGGAATAGCCAAAGATGCGTAGGATCTTAATACGGTCTATCCTGTTGCTCGATGTATTGCTTGATCACCGTTAATGGCGCCCCCCCGCACGTTCCTGTGAAATAGCTACGACTCCAAAGAACGTTTTTACTAAATGCGCCAGCCACATCATTAAACTCTCTGCGTATCCTACGTGAGCTGGTTGACTTTCCACACAGTTGCCGGATCTTGACTTGCCTCTATGATTGAAATCGCAATGTTTATGAACTTAAAAGGATCCGACCATGCTCAGTCTAGCCACAGTCTTTTTAGCGAACGCTCTCATGAACGGTGCTATACCACTCAACTATGAACACCGCGATTATAAATTGAAACAAGCAGAGATCTTTCTTAGAGATAGAAAAATATACGACCTATCCAACCTACCCGTTGGCGTGATAGCAAAAGAAAGCTGGGGTTATAAAAAAGAGGACCTACGCAGTGAAAGCCAAAAAGTGATAGACCAGCTTTATATCGAACAAATAAGACAAATGCCCATCAATAACTTCGACTTCTCAAAAAGCGGCTTATCTTCCAATGAGGCTGGCACCATGTACGGCAAACTGATGGGTAGGGCAGTATATGAAACCAAGTACTCCCTTAAAGTATTGGATGTGATTGCGGTATACGGTTTACCAGCGAGTGTACTGCACCAGCAAGAATAAAATCAGATGCTAGTTGACCAGCGTTTACCGCTCAGAAATGAAACGTCATCCCTTCGTTTCTTTAAATTGCAGCAGCGATAGGGTCATGATTGAGGGCAAGAGGCACTTCATCGCTTCTGTTAGGGTCTGTAAGCCAGTACTCAAGTCATCGAAGGGCGTTTACTTAAGCTTATTTTCAAGTGCTGATCTTTAGCACCGTTTCGATATTAGAAAAGTCATTATGAAGTGATGAATTCAAGCAGAAACCACTGGACAAAAAACCAGTGGTTGATATATTGGTAGCTGTCTTTTTAACCAATACTTGCAATGTGCGGACTATTGGGAAATGAGGCGTTTCAGGTTCAGTTGCGGGTTTTCATAACCCGGTTAACCTGGTAAAGAAGCAGTTGGGACAGGATGGCGGCAACCACCCTGCCCCGTACCGGCTGCGACGGACTATTAAGCACCCCCAGCCGATGGCGAGATCTTAACGAATTCCATCGGATAGGGACAGATCTATTTGATGGAGACGATTATGGCTCATATTCGTATTCGCCCTAATGGGCGTATTCAGTTCGACCTACACCTTTACGGCCAACGCTTTCGTGAAGGCACTAAAATGATGGCCACCCCGAAAAACTTGGCCAGCGCTAAAGCCACCCTAAAGCAGATGAATGCTGAGATAGACTTAGGTAGCTTTCAGTACCGAGACTACTTCCCCAACAGTAAAAAGGTCGCTCTGTTTGAACAACTGCAACGAACGCGACATCCCGACCGTCAGTACCCTTTCTTTGATAACTACGCCAACCAATGGTTTGAACGCCAAAAGGCCAAGTGGAAGCAAAGTTATCAAGGCAGTGTTCGAACAGCGCTGACAAAATATCTCATCCCAGAGTTTGGCAATACCTTAGTCAATGAAGTCAGTCTGACTCAAATTGATTTCTTTCGTCAGAAATTACTGGATATAAAGAAGGAAGATGGAACTCGGCAACTCTCCAATCGCCGCGTGAATAACATTCTGTGGCCACTCATCGCCATTACCAGCCTAGCATCTGAAGAGTTTAAGTTTGAGTACCCATTACGGCGCTACCGCTCCTTGAAAGAAGAAAAGGCAGAGTCTTACCCCATGACCATTGCCGAAGTGCGCTGCTTTCTTTCTGTGGTCCCTGAGCAGTGGAAAGACTATTTCATTATCCGGTTTTGGACTGGCATGCGAAGCTGTGAGGTGCATGGATTGGAATGGGAACATATCGATTTTGAGCACCGATTGATCCGTATTCGACAAAACTGGGTCAACGGGGTGGTATGTGATGTGAAAACACCGAAATCGCGTCGAGATCTGAAAATGTGCGACACTGTGTATGATGCATTTAAGCGGATCAAAGCCGCCAATCGCTCAGGCAGTAATTTTGTGTTCACAGGGCCTTCAGGTACACCACTGCAAACCCACTATGTCAGTCGAAAATTATGGTACCCGACATTGAAAAGCGCGGGGTTAAAAAAGCGCCGCCCCTATGAAACCCGTCATACGGCTGCGGTATTACATATCGCAGCCCTTGAAAACCCACTCTACATATCTCAGCTACTGGGCCACAGTGATACACGGTTACTGTTTGACGTCTATGCCCCTTATGTCGCTAATGCGTCTCGCAATGACGGAAATGCTTTTGATCAACTCATGAGCTCAGAAGCCGTCGCGTCGTAAATCCGCAATCAACTGGTTTATTCAATTGCTCACTGAAATTGAGTGGGCAATTGTTCCAGTTGGTTCCTCTCTCCCATCGAACACTAAATGAGTGGCTTGTACTTGGGTGGCGCAACCGACAAAGCTGACTGTTCAACGAGTCCTATGCAAAACATTGAAGCAAGCACTGATATCCATTGTCAGTAGTCTTAGCCAGTCGCTTTCTCAGCTCCCTCATGACTAATACAAACCTAGCACACCTTTCCTTTACTAAGCCCTATGGGGTCACGAGTGAACGTAAGTACTGACCATAGCTGTTATTCAACATAGGCTTGGCAAGACGATAAATATCCTCATTAGTCAGCCAGCCATTACGCCAGGCTATCTCCTCAAGACAAGCCACTTTTAGACCCTGCACAGTTTCTATGGTTTGAACAAAAGATGAAGCCTGCTGCAGACTGTCGAACGTACCGGTATCGAGCCAGGCAAAACCCCGTCCCAATAATTCAACCTTTAGCTGCCCGCACTCTAAATAGGATTGATTGATTTCAGTAATTTCAAGCTCGCCACGTTTTGATGGCTTTAACTCTTTAGCGATGTCGATGACTTGATTGTCATAAAAATAGAGTCCGGTTACCGCCCAGTTAGATTTAGGGAAAGCTGGTTTTTCATCGATTGCCAAGGGGGTGAAATCAGCATCAAACTCCACCACGCCAAACCTTTCTGCATGGTCGACCTGATAGGAAAAGATAGTCGCTCCTACTGAATCTGCATTACTAAGGTCAGCTACAGTCTGTTTCAGCGTGAGACTGAACCCCAGCCCATAAAAAACATTATCTCCCAGCACTAAACACACGCTGTCGGTACCAATAAACTCCTCGGCAATAATAAAGGCCTGTGCTATCCCTCCAGGTTTTGGCTGTACTTGATAGGAAAGCGAAATACCAAAATCACTGCCATCGCCGAGTAAACGTTGAAACAACATCTGCTCATCTGGAGTCGTGATGATCAAAATATCGCGGATCCCCGCTAGCATAAGAACAGAGAGCGGATAATAGATCATTGGCTTGTCATACACAGGCAGCAGCTGCTTAGATACGCCACGTGTGATGGGATACAACCGCGTGCCAGTGCCACCGGCGAGTAAAATACCTTTCAAAGTACGCTCTCTTCAATAAGCTTTAAAACTGAATTGACCAAGCAAACCCAGAACAACAGCCGTGTAAAAAATGAGTTTAAAATAAAAAATGCCACTACCTTAGAGGATAGTGGCATCAATAGGTCTACAACTAGTAAAAATTAAGCTTTTTAAACACCTGCCGTAGATACAGCCTGTGCAATCGCTTCAGCTTGCTGTTGACTCATTTCAACATCAGTGGACTCGACCATAACGCGAATTAATGGCTCTGTGCCCGACTTACGTAATAGCACGCGACCATTTTCAGCCAAAATGGCTTCTGACTCAGCAACAGCTTGTTTAACACTTTGAGACTCGATGATTTGATCGGCATTGTTTTGTGTCAAACGAACATTAATTAACACCTGCGGCAGTTTTTTCATACCCGATGCAACTTCAGCCAAACTGGTTTGTGCTTTCAAAACGGCTTGCAATACTAATAACGAAGCTACAATCCCGTCACCGGTTGAAGCATAGTTAAGATCTAAAATATGACCAGAACCTTCTCCACCAAGCTTCCAGCCCGTTTCTTTAAGTTGCTCAACCACGTAGCGGTCACCCACTTTGGCCCGAACAAACGGAATATTTAGCTCTTTTAACGCGAGCTCAAGACCCAGGTTTGACATCAAAGTGCCAACGACACCACCTTCAAAGGTACCATTGGCTTTGCCGGCACTCGCTAGAATAAAGAGAATTTGGTCACCATCAACAACATGCCCGTTATGGTCAACGAACATAACCCTATCAGCGTCACCATCTAGCGCAATGCCTAAATCTGCCTCATGCACCATCACTGCGGTCTGCAAACTATCGAGACTGGTCGCGCCACAATGTTCATTAATATTTAAACCATCAGGCTTTTCATTGATGCTGATAACTTCTGCACCAAGTTCACGATATACGTTAGGCGCAATGTGATAAGCGGCGCCGTTAGCACTATCTACAACAATTTTAAGTCCAGACAGGCTGAGATCTTTTGCAAAAACGCCCTTGCAGAATTCAATGTAACGACCAGCGGCATCATTAATCCTGCGAACCTTACCTAACTCAGCAGAGGGCACACATTGCATAGCATTGTGGTTAAGTGCTTGCTCAAGTAAAGCTTCGATTTCAAGCTCTTGCTGATCATTGAGCTTGGTACCCGAATTTGAGAAGAATTTAATGCCGTTGTCATAGTACGGATTATGAGAGGCGCTAATCACAACACCCGCATCAGCTCGGAAAGTTGAGGCTAGATAGGCAACAGCTGGTGTCGGCATTGGGCCAACCAAAGCCACATCAATTCCTGCCGCAGATAAACCTGCTTCCATAGCGGTTTCTAACATATAGCCACTGATACGAGTATCCTTGCCTATTAATACTTCTTTAGTGCCAGATGAAGCTAAAACAGTACCGGCAGCCCAACCTAGCTTCATGGCAAAATCAGGGGTTATAGGAAACTCACCGACTTTGCCGCGGACGCCATCGGTTCCAAAATATTTACGGGACATATAAAACCTAAATACCAATTAAAAATCGTTTACCAAAATTGCAGCTACAAACTAAATCAGTTTCTTAATCTGTTTAGCAAACTCCGCGCCCAGCTTTTCATTACGCAGGCCATATTCAACAAAAGCGGTCATATAACCAAGCTTATCACCACAATCATGAGACTTACCTGTCATATTGAAGGCTTCGACTGTGTCAGATTCAATCAACATGTCGATTGCATCTGTCAATTGAATCTCATCACCTGCACCTGCGGGAGTTTTTGCCAGCAAGTCCCAGATTTTTTCAGACAAAACGTAACGACCTACAACAGCAAGATTAGATGGAGCTTCATCGATGGCCGGCTTTTCAACCATAGCCTTAATGACTGATGATTTACCAGGTGCGATATCCACTCCGCCACAATCGGCAATCCCGTATTTGTTTACTTCATCTAGAGCCACTGGCGCTACCATGATTTGGCTAGCTTGAGTCGCTTTATAATGTTTGATCATCGCAGCCAGGTTTTCGGAGCTTTGATCGGCACTGTACTCATCCAAGATCACATCCGGCAATACGACAGCGAAAGGGTTATTGCCAATACAAGGTTTAGCGCAAAGCACCGCATGACCTAACCCCTTAGCTTCCCCCTGACGTACATGCATAATTGTCACGTCTTTAGGACAAATTGATTGCACCTCTTCAAGCAGCTGACGCTTTACACGCTTCTCAAGCGTCGACTCTAGCTCATAGGAGGTATCAAAGTGGTTTTCGATAGCGTTCTTACTGGCGTGAGTCACCAACACAATCTCTTTCACACCAGCAGCAACACACTCATTCACTATATATTGAATAAGCGGTTTATCTACTAATGGCAGCATCTCTTTCGGGATAGCCTTGGTAGCAGGAAGCATACGGGTACCAAGGCCCGCTACGGGAATAACAACTTTCATAAACATTCCGGTTATATAAAACGCACAAAAAAATCCTCATGAGAGGATTTTTCCCCAATAACTCAATAAGCTAAGCTTTACGAAGCCAGGTCAATATTTGCCAAATGTGTGCTAATGCCCAGTTATAGGCCACAAAAATCCCGACAAAACCCAAAAACATAATCCATTCAGGTGCATGCAACCATTCTCCCGAAATACCTAGTGCAGCCAGCGCTATAGAAGCCAGAGAGATCCGTAGCAGGGTTTGTTTTCGACTATAACCCGCTCTTTCAAATATATGATGGAGGTGATCCCGGTCAGGCTTAAAAGGTGACATCCCTTTTTTAACTCGGCGGTACATGATTGCAGCCATGTCCATTAACGGTATACCAATCAGATACAGGGCAGTAACGGGTGCAAATACCCGAACATCCGCTTCAACCCCCAACACGAGCAGCCATACGACAGTCAACCCAATCAGCATACTCCCTGCATCACCCATAAAGATTTTTTGAACGGTTTCAAAAGGCCATCTCAAATTAAATATCAAGTAACCGATTATTGCGCCAATAAAAAGTAAAGGAAGAATAAACCAGTCATTACCAGCAGCGTAAAACAGCAATGCGAGTGAGGTAAAAGTGACGAGACTCAACATGCCAGCTAAGCCATCGATACCATCCACCATATTGAAGGCATTAATTGCACCAATAACAGCCAATATGGTGACAAAAACACCTAAATATCCAAGCTTTAACTCAAAGAAATAAGTGATGTGACCCAGTGATGTAAGATAAAACCCTGCACCAAAGACCAGGATCGAAGCTGTGATCACTTGCGCCACGATTCTAACGCGGACAGACAAATCATATTTGTCGTCCAGTACCCCCAAAAACAATATCAGTGCAGCAGAAATCAAGTAAAGGTTAAATACCTGATTTTGTTCAAACACAATACTGGAAACAAGCAGGACACTACAATAAATAGCCACCCCACCAATTAACGGTATGGCGCCAACATGTGTTTTCCTTTCATTGGGTAAATCTACTAAGCCGACTTTTTCCGCAATTGGGTGAAACAACTTAATCGCAGCACACGTTAAGCAAAACACCGTCACAAACGGTATAAAGTATTCCATAAACTCTCTTCCCTAAGCCAATACAGAATGACGAGGATCCATACCGATCCCTACCGCCAACAACTACCAGTCATACAGTATAACCTCTATATGACAAGGTAAAAACGGTTCAACATAAAACACTGTAACTTTGTAACTGAAGTCAGGTATATTTTACGATGGCTTTGTGAATTTAAACCATCGATGCATGAATGCAGTAATGCGCCAGACATAACTTATCGCGAGATAGTACAAAGCAAATACCAACAAAAATGAGACAAACATCACAGTTTCATTAATCTCGAGATACTCGGACCAAACGCCTACAGCCGCCATCATGGTCGCAATCAAACAAATCACCAATAATGATACTCTTGGCGACATGCCGACACGTTGGCAGATGTGATGCAAATGCTCTCTATCGGGCTTAAACGGTGATTGACCTTTCTTGATTCGGCGCGACATGATACACACCATATCCATTAACGGCAGCCCGATAAACCACAAAGCAGTAACTGGACGAATGACGACCTCTTGTTGATCCTGACTCGCTTCAATCAACAACCAAATAACGGTAAAACCTATAAACATACTGCCGGCATCGCCCATAAACACTTTAAAACGGCGACCAAATGGAAAACCTAAATTCAGCAGGATATAAGGCAGCATCGCCACCATGAGCAATAAACAAAAGTGTGCTAACTCTATCTGCCCTGCACCATAAAACATATAACCCAGTGCAGCAAAGGTCACCAAAGCTAATCCACCTAACAAACCATCAATGCCATCAACCATATTAAAGGCGTTAATGGCCCCGATCACGGCAAAAATAGTCACGACATAACTGACAAAAGTTGGTAGGATCAACGCATCATCACCAGCAATAAAGCCTAAGTAATATAGACTCTTATAACCGATCAAAATCATCGCCATCGAAATCACTGCCTGCACCAACAAACGGGCTTTAAAGCTGAGATCAAATCGATCATCAAGCACACCTAGTACAATCAGTACCGTGGAGCAAACCATGTAAAGCATCACATTACTCGTCACATCGAACACCAAACAGATGTTCAGCATGATAGCGGTAAAGATTGAAATGCCACCAATCAATGGCACTTGGCCTACATGTAACTTGCGCTCATTAGGCTTGTCGACCAAGCCAATTTTTTTAGCTAACTTACGGTATACAAACAAAAAGACAAACGAACTTAAAAATACACTGACTACGGATAAACTGGTCGACATACTAAACTCGATGGTTTTCTAAACCAAAATGATAATTAAAAGTAGGACTCATCATGCTCGGTTACAAAGCATGCTCTATACCAGCACGAAAAGCATACTGAACAAAACATCCATGTCTTTAATTTCAATCAGTTAGTCAATACTGAGAGGGCTTCACAACAAACAAAAAAAGCTGTAATGCAATGACATCCCAATAGATAACTAGGCGATTATAACGCAGAAAAGTCTAACAAAATAATCAAGTAACCGTGATTTGCACAAAAATGAGACAGTCGTGAGATTGTGTCTCTAAACCGTCTCATTAGTTCGGCATCCCATTGATTAATGGTCACAAAACAGGCTAATGGAAATTTTCATATATTAAAAAGCAATAGTTTTATACTCGATGATGTTCCTATTGATGACGCCGATGCTCACACGATAGCAAAGATAAAAAGGATTTGTTTCCTAAATCGAATCAGTCGCCCCAGTTTAAGTTATTCAATATCGAGCAAGAAGATGGAATTCAGGAATACCTAGCCCAGTTGTTTTGTTTAATTTTTTTACCATGGTATCCCTTTCACTACTTGAATGTTATAATTTCTTCTTGCTCCCCCCTCCAGCCAGTACTCACTTTTTCTATACATAACAGTTTCCTAGATGGAACAACGAAGGTAGCTATAGCGTTTACCTACATTGTAATTTTCGGAAGCTCGCCACCACATTGCATAAATCCCTTTGATACCCATAAACTACGCCTTCGCGTGGCTAAAAAAAATTAAAAGCACATTTTCGACGGATAATTTCATGGTACGGTTATGGGTCATAGGAGCTTTAACCAGAATTAGTGTGGATTATTAGATGACTTAGTTTCTATAAATTGAGCAGCACTTAAGCGTGACTCTAATTCTATAAACTGGCTCAGCCGCTATGATAATGTGACTATGTGTATCGATTGCAATGTGAAGTTTGTACAAAATTCGACGTTCACCATCTGTACCATACTTACTTCACTTTCCGTTATTCTTCGCCATAAACTTTACTCTGTGGCATCAATGGCCAAGTTATTGATGGCGCTCCAAGTCTTAGCTTTAAATAAATTTTTAACAACCTTGACGCACTACTGATACAAGTGAAACTTTATAGCATTAATGCACTTATGCAAGTCGAAACACCGGATTTATAAAACCTTGTAGCCCCGCAGTGGCAGAGAAAAGTTCATTTTTCTATAAGCGAGGTGGTAATAGCTAAGTCACTAAAGAAAAGCGACCTATCCTATTTTCCTTTTTAGGTTGTCGCTTTCAAGGTGGTGATGGCTTTCTCGCCAATCAAGAAGTTCAGCAAGCCTTGGTTGATTTATAGCTTAGTTGGTTTTAGAGTCCGTAACTGATACGTTTCTGAACATCAGACAAAGGTTTAGATCAATCGACTTAAGAAACAAAGCCCAGACAAATACATAGATTCAGCATTAATTGTAGTCAGAGATATTAATATTACATTTCTTGATTACACCAGGCACGCCGACAACTAAAGAATTATCAGGTATATCAGAAATAACCACACAATTTGCACCTACGACACAATTACGCCCCACCTTTATAGGGCCAATAACTTTTGAACCTGTAGAAAGTATTGTATTATCACCTATTACTGGAGCTCCGACCTTATTTGAAGTGCCACCGATAGTCACTCCGGTACCAATATTTACATTATCACCTATTATTGCTCTATCGTGAATAACAGTACCTAAGCCACCATAGCCTAAGACTACACCACGACCTAGCTTTGTATTTATACCTATTTGACAACTCAGCAAAAATCTAAACACGAGTTTGTTTAATAAAAAAGGAATAACCGGAATTTTTTTTTCGTGCAAAAAACAAACAAATCTATGGTAATTTAAAAGAAAAGCATTCACTGAAAACTCCTTACAGACGAAAATTACTTTACAATTTCCTTAATATCGCAAGCTTTACAAATTTGAGTAATCGCAGCTGTCGAAAGATCCTCGAGGGTTCAGATATTAAACGATAGAACCACTCTAAATGAAGATCACAAAAAACTTTTGGAGCTCTTCTGACTGAGCCAACAAAAACGTTATAAGTTCCCCCGACCCCCATCATAAAAGAATTAACGCCCGCATCCCTACAAAGCTTCATGAAGAGTTCTTGGCGAGGTGATCCCATCGCAACTGTTATTATATCGGGCTGTAAAAGCAAAAGCTTTTTTATAATTAATGTATCATCTTTAAAATATCCATCATTGAAGCCAACCACATTGACATTATATTGCGATTCTAGTTTTTTCTTAGTTTCAACAACAACATCCAAAGAAGATCCTAATAAAAAAACTGAAGCTTGCCTACTACCAGCTACCTCCATTAACCTTTCCCATAGTTCGCAACCGGGAATTCTTACTAACTTCATATTTGATTTTGACTCAGCTAATTTTACAGCTCCAATACCATCTAAGTACCTTATATCTGAATCTAATATAGCATTTCTAACATTAATATCTTCTAGTGATGCCAAAATTTTCTCAGGATTGATTGCTACTGCAGTTTTACCTTTGCCATCCTCAAAAATATAATTTACTATTTGCTCCATGCTTTTAAAACAATCTATTGGCAGTCCTGCTATATTAACCTTATACATCGCCCCCCCTCTAAACTCTCTGACTCAATTACTTTTTAACAAATTAACTATTTCGCCCTTAGATATATTTTGATCTCGGAAATTAATTACTGTTACTAACTTGCAATTTGGCTGAGATTTTACTTCTATTCTACTAATAGGGTTCTCACTTATAGAGCCATAACTTTCCGAATATTCTACTGCTATACTATCATATGAAGTTAAGGAAAGATCAAAGTTCTGCTCTAAAGAGTAAAACTTAAACAATGAAACATCTTGGATCACTAAAAAACTACTTGAAAATGGTTTCTTACTATTAATTACATAATCTACGACCACGAAAAAATCTTTACCAGAGTGAACTTCGCGAACAATTTCCACACTGTCGTTCCTAACGTATTTTACAATAAAAGAATACTTATTTAAGCTCACTAACTGACCGCAACCGCTTCTATCCCATGAAAAAGCACTTACCTGTTTCAAATCGTCTACACCACAAATTGGCATTGAATGGTAATATGATGATCTCATCTTACTGCGTCTAGATGAATTATATAAATATGTTTGTGAATCAGCAGTAATTAGCTCCCCATATTCATCAACAATGACAAGGCTTAAAAAATCGTAATGCCCATGGCCATAAAGAGGTCTCAAACCAAGTTTACCATATTTATTATACATGCTCGCTTTCTGGTTAGACATGATAATTATACCTGAATCATTAAAATGTAATAAGGTATTTGGGGTATGATTCCTTGCAAGACTATTTTTTATAAAAACGTGTGAAAAAAGACAGCTGCTATCACTATCGCCGATCCGAAGAAGCTTATCCTTTAGGAGGAAATACGAACAAAAGTTTATAGCTTGACTAATTCTAAGTGATTTATAGTCATTCAATGAAAAGTATTGTTGAATAAACCATATAACTTCTATATTAAATAAATGATATGCTGTACTTTGCTCGATTCCAGAACCGTCTAAATTTGTTTGAGCATCAAATTCATCTATTGCTTTTTTCACCCATTCATTTTTATTCTCCAAGGACATAGCTTCGCAACATACTGCCAAGCCAGCATATTCAAAAATAGTATGATTACCTCGTGAAGAAAATTTTGAAATCCTATGCTTAATCAATTTATAGTTAACATTAAAAAAATCATAACTTAACTGTAATAAATTGTCTGTCAAAGTCCCTTTCTCTTTTAAAACAGCCAGTGATGAATATAAATTTATACACCGAATCGCACATTCCATAGTAGATATGTAGTTGCATCCTTTCAATGGAGGATTGTCTTTCATCCACGTTGAAACAAAATCAAAAATACGATTCGAACAATCATCGGACAATGCCATTATGATAACTTGATTAAACCTTTGGGATTCCCAATAAGCACGCAAATCAAATTCCAGCGGAAGTTGTATTTTTTTAAAATGCTTAGTATTATCGAAATTCAAAGTAGACTGCTCAACATCTGAAAGCACCGATAATATTCCACTTGTATTATTTAAAACATCATTGCCAAGAGAGCTTTTTATATTTTCAATTCGTACCGAATCGACACCACCAAAATCAATGGAGTGATTATAAACAAGGAAGGAATCTATATATAATAATATTGACTCTTGAATTCTAGACAACAATTCAAGAACACTCATTTTACGCAAGCGGTTTAGATACCAAAATAAATTTTTTTTCAATACAAACCTCTAGAACAGCCATAAAAATTTAACAAAAAGACAACGATTCTAACTGAAGAACATGGACCATCACCAGGTAAACTCTTTAAACAGAACCCTGAAATAAACTTTCTAATTTCCTTTCAATATCTAAAGCAACTGCAGACGCGAGAAAATGACTTTGCGCATACTCTTTGTTAAAATTTGAAATACGCTTCATTTCATCAGGAGCATCCAAATATTTTTTACTTGCAATAAAAAAATCTAGGGGTTCTCTACTATCAACTAACGATCCCATATTATTAGTATCAAAAAAATCAGGGATACCACCTACGGGTGTAGTGATTATTGGTAAACCAAAAGCCATAGCCTCTAACATAGAAGTTGGCATCCCTTCACTATAACTAGGTAGAATATAAAGGTCCGCATTAGTATATACATCAGCAACTTCCTTTCCTTTAATCTCCCCTAGAAATGTAACATCCAAAATGTTTTCTTCGTGTACTTTATCTATACAGTTTTTTAATGACGAACCATCACCAGCGATGATTAATTTTAGAGTAGGAAAACTTTCTTTAAGAAGTTTAAATGTGTCTAAAACTATAAATATCCCTTTATATTCCTCAACTCTACCAAGAAATAAAACCGTAAAGAAATCAGCATTTTTTTTTATTAAATCATATTCCAACAAAGTAGTATCTACTTTTGTACTCGTCAAATAAACTGGCTTATTCACCCCCCATTGATTTAATTTTAATTTAAATCTTCGAGAAAGAACAAAAAAACAATCAGCTTTACCATAAAATTTATTAAACCATATTGGATTATCATCAATTCTAGAAGAAAGCTCATCACTCCAACCATGAAAAAAAACAACTTTTTTCACATTGAAAAATGAAGCCAACAATAAAAATAGTGCATCTCTTTTTAGAGCTTTATTTCTCAAAGACGGATTTAGTATAACTACGTCATATGTTCCAAATAACAACCGAAGGAAAAAAGCCAATAAATCATAAGGTAAAAGTATGACACCAGGAACACCATTTCTACCTGAAATAAAATTATACTTAACGCTTGAGTTCCAATGTTTAAACAAACCATTATAATGACTTGCGACTCCTCCTAACTGTGATGTATCGGGAGTGTTAATTAAGATCTTCACCAGTAAATCTTTCCTTAAACTGTTAACCACAATTCGACAACTATCGGAGATTGTATAATACAATCAAAAGTGTACACAAAAGCATATAACCTAAAAACAAAGGTGATTTCAATTCAAAACCATCTATCAACTTCCTACCAGCCAGTAGGTAAAAAACAGGCATTATTGGATAAACATATCGCATATCAAAAGTAGAAGCTGCAATTACTAACATTAAAAAATTAATAAAAAAAACAATCAACAGTGGATACCACTGAAACTCCCTAAACTTTACCACTTCAAAAATTGATATTATGAAGTAGCCCGAAAGACACATTTTTATAAAGTTTGGTATTGTTAATAGGATACTACTAGACTGAGATAGTTCATAATTAAACGATGGAATTGGACCAATTAAACCGACTAAGATCAGAAGGATATATTCAACTAAACCTACACTTTCTTTGCCCAGTCTATGTGCTTGTAACCTCCCTAAATCTAGTGCAAACCAAAGTTCAAGACTTGATTTTAAAAGTGACCAGAGTATCGCTAAAACAAATGGCAACAATATAATAATTAAAAGCTTGATTACTATTTTAAATCTACCGGAGGTAACTCCATAAAAATATACACTAAACCCAAATAGTAAAAACAACGGGTATGGAACACGAAAAAATGCCGTTGATACTATAGAAATAATGCCTAACGCACCACATATTAATGATTTTTTATGAACTGCAGCATAACATAAATAAATAGAAATCGTTACTACGAATAGAAAAGATGCCTCTTTCAAACCCGTTGAATTAAAATATAAAGAAGCAGGATTCAAACAAAACAGGACAGTTATAAACTTAGCACTTGTGATATCAAACTTAAGCAACCTCGCGGTTTTAAATAAGAATATGCCAGATAGGATATGTAAAAATACGTTTACCAGTTTCATATTTATTACTGGTTCACCAGGGAACATATAAATAATACGAGTTAACTGCGTAAAACCAAGATCACCTAAATCGTGACTACTTAGGGTACCTATAATTGAATCGTAAATACTTAAATCTACACTTTCCCTTGCCAATTGGTCATAAAAAAGTGCATCAGGTATTCCGATACCTAAAGGTGTACCTAAAGCGGAGTAATAGAAATATAAGGCTAAAGTAAAATATATTTGATAGATTACTATATAAAATATTGAAACCTGGACATTTGACTTTAAAGACAAATAAACCAAAACAAAATAAAGTACGAGCACAAATAGATGCAGAAAACCGTGTATCGATAAAAAATCATTCCCAAAAGAAAAAGATAATACACTTTGTAAAAATATAAAAACAACGAGAGTATAAATTGACCACTTGAGATACTGATGGTTAAATGCAGGAGTCATAACTTATCTATTTTTGAAAGCCGAGCCTAATATAGGCAATAATTTAGATTCTACTATTCTTTTCCACATACAGTGTTTTAGAGATGATTTAATCACTTCAGTATCCCAATCGCGATAATCAAGTATTTCCTGGACTCCACTACTAAATGACTCAGCATTGTCTTTTATTAAAACGCCATTATATTTATTAATATATTTTCTAGTTTCAACAGTTTCTACAGATACACATGGTAAACCGCTAAGTATATATTCAAAAAGCTTGGTTGGAGGTTGGTGTTGATATGAGTCATTTATAGGATAAAAACATACTCCAATTGTAGCTTTTTCAATTATTTTTGAACAATCTTCATGAGTTAAATAGCCATGCAATCTAATAACATTAGATAGATTATTTTGTGATATATAGCTCGTTAATACTTCTTCCTCTATGGGATCCCCAGAACCAATAATGTCATAAGTCAAACCACGATTTTTTTCTTTTAATATCAGCTTATGAAAGCCTTTAACAGTTTCAATAAGATGCCTTCCATTAAAAGTGCCTATATAACAGAGAGTAGGTCTCCCCTCTAAAGTAACCTTATGGCTAATAGCATCTCCACCTAACGGAAGGATTGATGCATCACCGATGAAAAAAAGTTTTCTTTTTATACCTTGAGAAATAACTGACTTCGACGAAAATAAAAGCAACTCAATATTAAGAATAGAATTTGAAATAGTAGTTTGAAGCCAGCCAGCATTTACTTGCAAAGTTCGTATATCGCAATGAAGAATACATTTATTTCTGGAAAAAAAACTTATAAGAGGTAATAAAGAACACCCCAAAAAGTAATTAACAAAGACGAAGCAATCATTCTTTCCTGCAATTTGAACTAATACGATCTTTATCAAATCCAGAATCCTAGATATTTTACCTCCTTTATAATTAACATAGATGACATCTACTCCTTCAAGCTCTATTTTCCTTTTCCCTAGGTCAAAACATATAAACGTTATATTATACATTGAAGAGAGATATTGACAGTATTTATATGAATCAAGGTGGTAACCAAACTGACTTTTACCAACTAAAATAAGATTGTTCAAATCCGCCTCCCTTCATTTGATACATTTTGAGTAGCTGACTCTTAAGAGCAGTAAAATTACAAGTTCCGTTAATACAATAGATAATGCCATTCCAAATGCTCCTTTATAGTTCACAAATACTATAGACATTGGAATTGAAACTATTCCACAAAATAGAATTATATTGGTAAAAACCCTGTCAAATCCTCTAGCAAGTAGCCCATTTATGCCATACATATTGCTACAAGCTATTATAGGAACAATCCATATTAACAACATGGCAATTTTGGCACTATGAGAAAATGCTTCACCATAGAAAAGTAAAATAACCTTATCAATTAAATAATAAAAAGTAACTACACCAATAAACCCTATAAGTAACTGAATAACTAGCGCAGTACTGAAGCTTTTATCTGTCGCGTTTTTTGATTTGACAACCATCGGATACAAAACCTGAGATAAAGGCCCTAATAACCCTTGATAAGCCCTTACCATTCTTTCAGCTGCTAGATATAAAGCAACCTGTTTAACAGGTAAACTTGCTCCCATGATAATAACAGCAGCACTACCATATAGGCTTGCTCCAGCTTTAAATAAAAATGCTGATAACCCACTTTTTATTTGCGAAATACCATTTGCAATAGATATTTCTTTAAAATTCAGATACCGCCTAATAGAATAAAAACTTAACAGGAATGTAAACATTCTCCCGATAGCGAAAGCCCCAAGTGCATAATAAGCACGATCTAGTTTAAAATAGTAGATTGCTATAACTAAAATAAGAAATATTATAGCTCCAACAATATCAAACTGCGTAATACGTTTAAAATCACTTAAACCATGGAATACATAATTTGGTGTGATTGAAAAAAAGAACAAAGTCAATAATGCGAAACATGCTTCAAGCCATAATCCTTGAACACTCTCCATTAAAAATACACAAAAAAGCATTAGAATGGACGATAATATAAATAAAAGTACTTGAGCAGAGAGCACTTTACTTATAACATTTTCAACTCTATTGCTTTGTGCTATATCGCGTGTAGCAGTGTAAATAAATCCAAACTCTACAATTATGCTTAACCATAAAACAATTGATTGGAAAGTTAAGTTTATAGAAAACTGCTCAACAGATAAAGTACGAGAAAGAATAGGGATTGTAGCTAAAGGGACTCCTAACTTGCAAAAATACTGAATAAATAAGTAAACAACATCGCTAATCTTCATTTAAAATTTCTTTAGAAAGTTTAATTGACAGAGACTCGTACTCTAGTAAAAAAGCATCCATACTATAATTTTTATTATAAATACTTTTTATCTCTTCACTACACCTAATTTCGCCACGAAGAATTACTGACAGTTCATGAATTTCATTTTCAATATCACCACTTAAATTAACGTATTGAACACTATCTCTTACAAGTCCTTTTGCACCACCGACATTAGTTGTAATCACTTCTTTGCCTAAAGATAAAGCTTCAAGAATAATCAAGTCAAAGTATGAAATTTTATTAGGAACAAGAATAAAGTCACAAGCATTTATTAAGTTAATAGCATCTGTTCGCCAACCTAAATCTAAATAGTTTCTATTTGTTGTTACAGGTTTCAAACTTCCTGCGCCAGCTGAAATAAAAAACAAATCATCATCTTTACTAAATGCATCGGTATATTTTAAGTAGCGGTCATAACCTTTATCTTCGTTATACCGCCCAAAATAGCCGACTATTCGTTTATTTTCAGGCAAAGAAAGTTCTTTTCGTACTATTTTTTTATGTACGGTTGGTTCGACATTAGGTACACCGCTAACAACCTTATTTATTTTTTTAGATAAAAGTAATTCCCTCATTCTTTCATCTTCCCTGTAATAAGCATCCATTGCACCTTCGGCTGGAATATTTATAGCATGTGCATTTTTAATAGCATTAAACTCTTCATGCTTAACTAATCGCTGCGCAAGTCTAATAAATATATTGTTACCGTAGGTATTTTTAACCAAATCAAACGTTTCTAAATTCGGTTCTTTTGGTGAATGAATCATCAAAAGGTATTTATTGTTAATTTTCCTAGTCGCTCTATATTTAGTAACATCCGGAACTGAATGAAAAACCAAGATATCATCTGAATCAAAAGATTTTAATTTATTTCGCAACTCAACAGACATGGGTCTGAATTGTCTTAATATTGTTTTAAACAGAAAAAATACAGACGCAAAAAGTTTATACTTCTGTACAGCCCCATTTTTTACAGTTCTAACATCACCAATCGAATCACACAAGACAATAACTTTTTTGCTTCCGTTTTTTTCTATTGCTGAATTTAAATTATAAAGATATCCTGACGGTCCTCCACCAGGACGTAGATAACCGAAGTAGTTAATTACTTTCAAAACCAATCCTATTATTTTATTTTATTTTAATTTTTCAACTTGATGTAATGCTGACGCAATGACTTGATGCATATCATAATACTTATACTCAGCTAGCCTCCCGCCGAAAATAACATTTTTCTCAGATTTTGATTTTTCCCTATATTTTTTGAACAAAGCTGAATTCCTTTCATCGTTAACAGGATAATATCTTTCATCTCCTAACTTCCACTCTACTGGATACTCTTTTGTTATTACTGTATGTTTAGTATCAACAGTATCGAAATGTTTATGTTCAATGATTCGAGTGTAAGGAATAGTTGATTCAGTATAATTAATTACAGCGTTACCCTGAAAGTTAGAACAGCTTAGCGTTTCTGATTCAAACCTAAGAGACCTATACTCTAACATACCTAATTCATATCCGAAGTATTCATCTATAGCACCTGTATAGATAATATTATTGGCCATTGCTTTATACTTTTCAATGTTCAACAAAAAATCCGTATTTAATTGAACCTCAACACCATCTAACATTTTTTCTATAAGTTTTGTATACCCACCTATCGGAACTCCCTGAAAACGATCTTGAAAGTAATTATTATCATAGGTCATTCTAACTGGTAATCTTTTTATAATAAAAGACGGTAAATCTGTAGCTTTTCTGCCCCACTGTTTTTCTGTATAACCTTTAATTAGTATTTCATATATATCACGACCTACTAAGCTAATTGCTTGCTCTTCTAGGTTTTCAGGTTCTTTTCCGTCTAATTCCGATCTTTGCTCTTCAAGTTTCTCTCTCACTTCATCAGGAGTTGTTAGCCCCCAAAGCTTATAAAATGTATTCATATTAAAAGGTAAATTATATAACTCACCTTTATATTTCGCTAATGGCGAATTAGTAAACCTATTGAATTCTACAATCGAATTCACATAATTCCAGACTCTTTCGTTGTTAGTATGAAATATATGAGCGCCATATTTATGAACTTGTATGCCGTTGTTATTTTCCGTATAAATATTACCAGCAATATGATTGCGTTTTTCTAATACTAGAATTTTTTTATTTAATTTCTTAAGCTCATTTGCACATACCGCACCAAACAATCCTGAACCTACGATAATGTAGTCATATTTTACACTCATTTCCAGCATCCTTTTGTGTCAATCAAAAATTCAAACGTTAGGTTCAAGCCTTTAAACTCTTTATGATCTACTAATAGTACCGCTATATCAGTTTCCTTTAGTGCATCAGTTAAATCTATAAGCGCTGCATTTTCTATATTAGGTAGCTTTGATATATTTGGTTCAACACAATTTATAGGTCTTGGATGTGAATTTGCAATTTTTCTTGTGATATCTAGAGCTGGACTTTCTCTTAAATCATCAATATCTGCCTTAAAAGCTAATCCAAAACAAGTAATTCTTATCTCGCATGCTGTTTTAGTTGGATTTTCTTGTAAAAAATCTGCGACAGCTAATTTTACTCTATTAATTACCCAATCAGGTTTTGCATCATTCACTTTACGCGCTGTATGAATTAATTGGGCTTCATCAGGAGTCTTAGACACTATGAACCAAGGGTCAACAGCAATACAATGACCGCCCACGCCTGGACCTGGCTGCAAAATATTGATACGAGGATGACGATTAGCTAAAGCAATCAACTCCCACACATCAATATCTAATTTATCGCAAATAACCGATAACTCATTAGCAAATGCAATCTGTACATCACGACAGCTATTTTCAGTAAGCTTTGCCATTTCTGCTGTACGCGCATTCGTGATTACACAATCACCTTGAACAAATGTTTTGTAAAGCTCAACTGAACGCTTAGAGCAACGAGAAGACATTCCACCAATCACACGATCATTGTCTACAAGCTCACGAACCACATGACCAGGTAAAACACGTTCAGGACAATGAGCCACGTTTACATCTGCTTCATTACCTGCTGTTTGTGGGAAAGATAAATCTGGTCGAGCATCAGCCAACCACTCAGCAACTTGCTCTGTCGCACCAACAGGGGAAGTTGATTCCAAAATAACTAAATCCCCCTTTTTCAATACAGGCGCAATTCCATTACAAGCAGATTGAATATAGCTTAAGTCGGGCTCAGGAATCTCGCCTTCTTCACATGGTAGAAATGGTGTAGGCACTGCAATAAGGAATGCATCCGCTGGTTCAGCAGTCGTTACGGCCTTCAAATAGCCTTCAGTTACAGCTGAATGCACAATCATATCTAAATCAGGTTCTACGATATGAATTTTCCCCTGATTGATTGTATCTACTGCATGTTGGTTAACATCAACACCAATAACCTTCTTCTTGCGAGAAGCAAACATTGCAGCAGTAGGTAAACCGATATAACCAAGTCCAATGACTGAAATCGTTTCGAATGACATTTCTTTTCCTAAATTCTTATTTAACTAATTCTTCTAAAATTCTTTGGCAGGCTTTACCGTCACCATAGGGATTATGCGCATAACTCATCTTTTGGTATGCATCTGCATCACTCAGGAGCTCATCTAGGTTAGTCACTATTTGGTTAACGTCAGTACCAACCAACTTAACTGTCCCTGCCTCAACGGCTTCTGGGCGCTCTGTCGTATCCCGCATGACTAAAACTGGCTTACCTAATGAAGGCGCTTCTTCCTGAATTCCGCCAGAATCCGTAAGAATGATGTGCGCCTTGTCCATGAGGTAAATGAAAGGAAGATACTGCTGAGGTTCAATCAACAAAATATTGTCGATATCACCCAAAATACGATTTACTGGTTCTCTTACATTGGGATTCAAATGCATTGGATATAGAATTTGTACGTCAGGATGCATTTTAGCTACAGTTGCCAACGCTTCACAAATACGCTCAAATCCACCACCAAAACTTTCCCTGCGATGGCCAGTGACCAAGATCAGCTTTTTGTTTTCATCTAAGAAAGGAAACTGTTCGGCTATCGTATTGTTAAGATCTATGTCTGAGTCAATTTTGTCTTTCACCATCAATAACGCATCAATAACAGTATTACCTGTTACTATGATATTGCTTGGTTCAAAGTTTTCTTTGAGAAGATTCTGCTTAGATGTTTCTGTCGGGGCGAAATGATACTTAGTCAGCACTCCCGTCAAGCGGCGGTTTGCTTCTTCTGGCCAAGGAGAGTAAATATTGCCAGTACGAAGGCCAGCCTCTACGTGCCCTACAGCAATTTGTTCATAGTAAGCGGCAAGACTCGCAGCAAAAGTGGTTGCGGTATCACCATGCACAAGCACGACATCAGGCTTAAAGTCTTGAAGGACTGGTTTTAATTTTTGAATAATACCGGCGGTGACATCATTAAGTGTCTGCCCCGCTTTCATCAAATCAAGATCGTAATCAGGTGTTATTTCGAACAATTCAAGTACTTGATCGAGCATTTCCCTGTGTTGAGCTGTTACGCAACACTTTGCTTCAAAACGGTCATCGGATGCTAAAGCATGAACTAGAGGGGCCATTTTAATTGCTTCTGGACGGGTGCCAAAAACGGTAAGCACTTTCTTTTTTGTCATTACATCTGGCCTTTTTCTGACGATTTAACTATATTCAAATCGTTGTATTTCACATTTTCATCTCAGCCTTTTGAACCTAGCTGAGCCACTGTTCGTCCAATTTGAGACAATCGAAAATTCGTTATCCCTTGTAGAACCTAGGTTTTACCGTTTTTTCGCAAACGGTCCCAATAGGCCCTTAAAATTTTCGCTCTAACTTTCTTTTCTTACAAAATATCTTATAAGAACCAGCATTACAGCTAACATACCGCCTAACATGGTACCGAGTACGCAAATGAGTGCACGTTTTGGTTTAGCCTTTTCTTCAGGCGCCAATGCAGGATCTATTGTTTTAAAAACGTATTCGTCACGAACTTCAGCGAACATGATGGTTTTAGCTTGCTCTTCAATCAGCTTGTACAAAATTGTTCGGATATCAGCTACGTTAGTTTGTGCAATTTGCTTGTTTAAAAAGTCACTGCTTCGGATAGCCTCTGCGACATCACGCTCTTTCATGACTTTGTTGATATCTTCAACTAGCCAATTAACCCACTGCTGAGCTATAGCTGGCGACAAATGCTCAACAGATATGGTTACCATGCCAGTATCCTTTGCAGAATTAACGCTAACCATCTTACTAAACTCTTTGTAGGCTTCCTGCATCGATGGTTCAGGCTTAAAAGGTGCTTTAACTTCTCTCACCCATTTTTTTGATGCTGCATCATAAAGCTCAGCGTTATATACAATGCTGTTATCGCCCATGTTCCATTTTTCTACGGCCATCAAATCAGGTAAAAGATTGTGCTTTTTAATAAAATCACTCGCAAATTGGCGTGATTTCATGACCTCAATGGCCATCTGAGTTTTATCAACACCACCACCGCTACCTAAGTTAATACCAGCCATACTCGCTAAGCCGCCAAACTGAGAAGCTAAAGCACTTAAGCCGCCGCCTTGCTCCTCACTGGCTGGTGCTAAAAGCGCTTCAGACTTGTAGATATTAGGCTGTTTAATGGCAAAAATAACTGAGCCAATGGCAAATATGGCGGTTATCGCAATTATTAGCCATTTGCCTTGCCAGATAACGGAAAACAACTCTCGAAGGTCGATTTCATCATCTGCTTGTTGTACTTGGGCGCGCATATCGGAAAATTGGGCATCGCCGTAGTTTTTTATCTCGGTGGACATAGATTTTGTGTCTCGGAGTCTCATTATCCTAAAAAGAAACTAAGCACTTTAATGAGATGCTCATCAAAGTGCTCATATATAAGGGCTATAAATTGGCAATAGTCGCTAACGCAACGGCGCTGTTATAAATAATACCTGTCACTTGCGTCCAGAGTGTTAGGTTATCTTTATACTCTGTATCTAATGGCACAATAATCGTGTCACCAGGATTAAGCTCAGTCTTATTGCTAAACCACACAGAGCGATTAGGGATCTGCACTGACCCATTAGCCTTAACAATATAAGTTCTATCTTCATCGGCACGTTCTCTGGCGCCACCTGACATTTCAAGGTATTGATCTAACGTTAGACCTTCCTTAAACCTGTGGGTAGCAGCGTGTTGCACTTCGCCCATTACGGCAATCGTCTGCTTAACTGACGGCACATAAAGAATATCTTGATCTTCAAGTTGAAGATCTGCCTGTTCAATACCAATTGATATGGCGGATAAATCAACAACTAAACGCCCTACTGCTTTGATGTTTTCTAGATCATCTAGCATCATCTTAGCATCGCTATAGTTCACCACAGATCCATCTTTCGATACTCCGCGGGTTGCAATATCACGTCTAAGTTGATCGGCTAACTTTTTAATTTCTAACTGCTCTTGCTGACGCACTGATTCACGCACAAAGACTGAGGAAGGCAGATAGGCGTACTGAGTAAAGCCACCCGCACGGTCGATAACATCGGCTAGCGTCTCACCTCGGCGAATACTATAAACACCAGGGAATTTCACTTCACCACGGATTTCTACCGCTTTGCTTTCCTGCCAGTCAGGCGTTGTCATCACTGTGAGGATATCTCTCGGACTAAGAAGCACATTGGCTTCAGCACTTTCAGCTAAAGCTTCATCCAAATTGATACTCGAATGACTAACAGTCGACTCCTCATTACCCAATACAGTCGAGGTTAACTCTGCTCGCGCAGTATAGGCACCTTCTACCAGTCCGCCGGCTGCGGCAACTAAATCCTTAACCTTGGCGCCTTGCGTAAGCGGATACACACCTGGATGACGCACCTTGCCGCTTATCGCAACAACTTGCGTGCCGTTATCTGAGTTGCCTTGTGAGGCCAACTGAGCAACAACCGGATACAACAGTTCACTGCGGTTCATAACGCCACTGAGCTTAATAAGCTCCTTGTCGTCGAACAAGTTGGCCAACATCTTACTAACTTCACCTTTGATTAATTGCTCTTTATCATCGGGTGCTTCTTTAGCAATCACCACGCCACCAAGTTGGCTACGCTTTGATAACTGCATCTTGTCTAACTGAGAAAATCCCGCTTTAAACAGATCGTTACCCACCAGGCTGTCACCCGTGAGAGAGGTGACCTTTTTAACTCTCTGCTTTACTAACTTATTTAACTCATAACGGTTTTGGGTGTCATCGCTATAGTTAAATAGCATCACCTTATCACGAGGCGCTAATCGCAAGTCTTGAGTGACGTCTTTCTCAGCAATAGCGCGACTTGGCGAAAACTGTAATACCTTGACCTTGCCGTAGCGATTGACCTCTCGCACGACAATGGCGTAGTTAAGATCGGCCGATATTGATAGATCACCCCAAAGAGACGGCAAAAGATCACTGATTTTTTGGCCGTCAAACCATTGGTACTTTCCAGGACGAACTACCGCGCCAACAACGGTAATAGCTTCTTCAAACTGACCCGAGGCGTTTTTAACGCGAATGAAATCGCCAGCCTGCGCCTTAGTTGATTTTCCTTTTGAGGAAGTCAGATCAACATTAACGATGCTACGAAGACCATTGCTATTGTAGCGCTCAATGCTGCTGCTCTTTGGATAGGCACCGGGTTTTACGCCAGCTGCCATAGCAACAATATCGGCAATCGTTTCATTGCGTTTTAACTCATAAATGGCTGGGCGGCGCACTTCACCCGTAATGCTAACTAATCCACCTACTGGAGGAACAAACACCACATCGCCAGAACGCAGACGAATATCACCCGACGCGTCACCGCGCATCAAGAGATCATAAAGATCCATGCTGCCGACTAACTGACCGTTGCGCTTGACCTGAATGTTACGTAGTGAACCAATTTCATTTACGCCACCGGCAACAAATAATGCTTGAGTAATAGTAGACAAGCTAGAAACAGTATAAGAACCAGGCTTATAAGCATCACCGGCAATAAATATACGAATAGAACGCAGCTCACCCATAGTGATATTTGACTCGATACCAATCATCTGCTGCGAAATGCGATAACTGAGTGTCTCTCTTAGCTCAGCAAAGCTTAAACCGGCAACAGAAATAGGCCCCAGCTCGGGAAATTGAATAACCCCTTCACGATTAATGACTAGGTCATACTCTTTATTCTCTTTACCAAAAAGCTGCACCTTAATGCCGTCACCAGGACCCACTAGGTACTCACTAGGCACGGGGACATCGGAAACTGGCGCAAAGGTGGTTGGTTCACCTTGAAAAAGCTCATAACCGAAGCGCTTTAACTCACTTTTCTGTTTATCTTGTGAAAAGTTAAATGCACTCTCAGCCTCAGCAGAGTGGTCAACCACATCATTGGTCGCTCGAGGCTGCACTACCTGGGGGTTATCAAGCTTCTGCTGCGAAGCATTAGCGCCTCCTAGAATAGAGGGATCTATGCCGTACTGACGTGCTAATCGTTGCTGCTCAGAAGCAGGCAGATTTTTAAACTGCTCTATCATTTGCGGCGAAGGAGTGATCGCCTGCGCCTGCGTCCCCATCAAAAATAGGGCTGCAACCGCCGTTATTATGATTTTTTTGGTTCGTTGTAACACCGATAATCTCCGTTGATAAAGGCAAGGTTTAAATATTGATTCGAGTTTTAAATTTTTAATCTGTACGTATGAAGCGATAAGTTTTAAGACTCAGGGCTCAATTCAAGAATTCAAGGCAACGCTGGCGATCAGTCAATGTGCCAGCCCCATACTTCCAAGCAGTTGCTTTAAGGGACGCTCGCGTGGTGGCGACCTGACTAGTACATCCTGTACTTCGCTCTTCGAGCCAGCTTAAGCTGTTCATGATTGTTCCCGACAATCATTTTCGGCTTCCACTAAAGGACAGAAACTGTTCTGTCCTTTGCCTTTCAGGCACGCTACCGACCCGCGTGGCGGCCAGAGGCCTTCGGCTATCGCTTAACGAATGAAACTTTTCATTCGATGCCCTGCGGGCACGCTACCGCCCATAGGTTGCGGCTCCCAACATGCCCTTCGCTCTCGCGAAACATCAAATTTAAACTTCGTCTTGTCTAAAACACTTTGATTAAGATGCCCAGAAAGCTGACATACTAATCAAAGTATTTTGTACTACCTTGTAGCAAAGCGACTCATTGTAATAGAACGATGAGACAAATACTGCTTATATATGCACCAGTCGACGCTAAAAAGTGATTGCGAGAAATGTATCAATACAAAAGCTGTACAACATTGCCACTCAGTCCTACTCTTGCGTTACTTTTCAGAGCAAGATGTCAACAAATCCCACAAATAAAAATGCATTTTGCATAGTCTTATGGCAGATCTCTTACAAACATTAGCGTCAACAACCTACTTCTTACTGCTAAATGAAGCTTCATTTGCCTAAATTAGATCAAATCCCCTTAATACTGGCTCTGGGTACTGACACCCTTTTTTGTTGCCCCATGATTTCAAACAAAATATGACAACGCTTATCGCCGTTCTGCTCCTCGAAAATCCCTTCCAGATCTACAAACGGTCCTTCGACAAACTTCACCTTGTCACCAACTGCTAACTTAGGTTCAGCATTTTCATCAAGCAGATCATCACTGGGCAGTTGTAAGGCGTTAAGCATCTTAGCCTCACGCATCTTAATCGAATGAATGATGGCATCGTCGATCGCTGTCATCTCTTCTCGGCAGCCAATGATGCGCGAAACACCACGAGTAGAGTGGATTTTGCTCACGCTAACCTCAAGTGGATCAAAATAGATAAACAGGTAACAGGGAAATAGGGGCAAACGCTTAACGCTGGTTTTGCCGGCCTTGGTGATCTGTTGGGGAAGCGTAGGTAAGTAAGTCTCTATCTGTTGCATTGCAAGATTTTGCTGCGCGCGGGTTTCACCGCGAGGTTTGCAATATACAAGATACCAAGACTTCATAATTTCCTTAAGGACCTAGTTTTATCGTTAGCTAACAGGTTAGTTTCCGCTGTGGCAGGATCCACAGTGGTCTTACTTTACACTCTGAGAGTGTTTTGCAAGACGCATCAGATTAACGCGTAATGCAAAGATAACGAGATAATTCAGGTGACATCCAATTCACGGCCGAAATCATAGCAAATACTCTAGTGCAAAGAAAAGAGCAAATACACTCTTTTTGGTGTACCCATTTTGTAATCAGTTCAAGATGCAAATTTTCACTAGAGACTGATATAGATTCAGGCAGCCTGGCTTTCAACGAGTGGTAATTCCAGTGGCGATTTGTTAGTCACTTAGGCCAGCTAAATTGACTTTTAGGCGATTAAAAGGGTATATAAGGTGGGTTTGATAAAATTTAATACGCTAAATATTAAAAAATAATAAATTCTCGCAACACATGTAGAACGCCGCCAACCATATTAATCAACATTATCATATGGTTAAGTAAAAACTGGCTGTTCTATCCATAAAGCGATGAATATTAGCAACAACCATTTTTCTACATAGTTTTTGTTATGTAGGCAATCACAAGCTGAAGGTGGAAGACTTACATGAGCGCAGCAAAACCCCAAGGTACGATGCTCGGGCATCCTAAGGGACTGTTCCTGTTATTTACAACAGAGTTATGGGAACGTTTCAGTTACTATGCGATGCGAGCCATTTTGGTACTTTATCTCGTCGACGCAGTACAATCCCAAGGGGGCCATGGTCTAGGTTGGACCCAGGCCGACGCCCTTAACCTCTACGGAACATTCACAGGTCTTGTTTATTTAACCCCTCTCATCGGTGGCTGGCTAGCCGATGCTTTCCTCGGTCAACGTAAAGCCATCATAATTGGTGGTGCGCTTATGGCCGCTGGTCAATTTATCCTAGGTACACCCCATGCTTGGGTGCAGGGCATGGAAACCGAAGTCTTTTATGTAGGTTTAGGTGTGCTTATCTTAGGTAACGGCCTATTCAAGCCAAACATCTCTACCATGGTAGGTGACCTGTATGAAGAAGGCGATCATCGCCGTGACGGTGCATTCACCATCTTCTACATGGGTATCAACGTAGGTGCTTTCCTGTCGGGTATCATAGTGGGTTCAGTCGTAGCCTACTTCGATGGTAACTTCCAAGCAGGTTTCATCTGTGCCGGTATCGGTATGGTTATCTCGCTAATTATTCAGTTCATGTTTGCCCAAAAGCTACTTGGCGATATCGGTCGTACGCCGGCAGCCCAGCTTGAAAAGCAAAGAGCGGCAGAAAAAGGTGAAATCCGTAAAGAGCCACTAACTAAAGTTGAGCGTGATCGCATCAAGGTGATCATGATAATGGGTCTTTTCACCATCATCTTCTGGGCAGGCTTTGAGCAGGCCGGCGGCCTGATGAACCTATTCACCAACGACTTCACCGACCGTATGATAGGCGGCTGGGAAGTGCCAACCACTTGGTTCCAATCTTTGAACGCCATGTTCATCGTGATCTTCGCCCCAGTCGTGGCCTCTATTTGGGTACGTTTAGGCGCTAGAGAGCCAAACTCTCCGGTTAAGTTCGCCTTAGGTCTGGTATTACTGGGCATTGGCTTCCTATTCATGATCGGTGCAGTACTTGAAATGGGTGGCGACGCCAATGCTAAATCAAGCATGTGGTGGTTGGTTGGTGCTTATTTCTTCCACACCATGGGTGAGCTATGTCTGTCTCCTATCGGTCTGTCTATGGTGACCAAGCTGGCTCCACTTCGCATTGCATCACTTATGATGGGTGCTTGGTTCCTGTTTGTTGCCGCAGCTAACAAGATTGGTGGCATCATCGGTTCTTTCATCGGCCATGGCGGCGCGAAAGAAGAGCAGCTAGCTAACGCTATGTCTATCTTCGCAGGTATCGCGGTCACAGCTGCGCTATCAGGTATCATCCTTTACTTCATGGCTGACAAGCTGGTTGACTGGATGCACGGTGCTGAAGATAGCCAACATCACACTGAAGAAGAAGCTTTAGAAGAAGAGATCGCTGTGACTGCTGAACATGAAGCAATTAAGCGATAAGTAGCCATAATTAGTCCTCAATGTGTAAACACATTTCAGGACGAGACAAACGTTACTAAAAAAGCCTGGCAATGATTTGCCAGGCTTTTTTATTTTTGAATTTCGAATCACAAGCTTGATGCTTTCAGCCCATTGCTTAACCGGCTATTCGCGATTGGTGAAGACGACTAAAAGCTCATCTGAATATAGCCACCGGCGGCGACCTCAGGACTGTAGCTCAAACCAACAAACTCATTATTCAATAACATGTCTCTATGCTCGGCGATACTGGAAACCACACACAGGCTCTCTCCCGGCATTAAATTACGAAACTGCGTACTGGGTTGGCCCCACTCTAAAATCCCCAGTTGCAGCGCATCAGGTAATGCCAGAGGCATTAAGCCTTCCTCGTTACGGATATAACATCTCAGTCCCTTACCTGCCTGAGCAATAGATGCTCGATAGTGCGTCAATTCAACCACGGCGTAGACGATATCGACATAGATATCTAAACCCGACTTACTCATCCGCTCGTTGAGATAACTGAGCATGTTAAAGGGCTCAATGATGGTCTCTGTTTCACCACTGCGAAAACGTTTTAGTTTCTGGTTGACGAAGCTCTTCAGTAGCACGCTGGCAAAGGCGCAGCGGTTGTCCTGAGGATGAAAATGAGCCATATACATGATCAAATACTGTTCGCCTACATTGACGCTATCAATAAAATAGGCGCTCACTTCATCATGCTTGAACAAGCTGTAATCTATTTTAGCTTTGGGGTAATCAATCACCGATGGGGGGAAAAGCTGTTGTTGAACACTCCTGGCAGCCTCGGCATTTTGCTCAAGAAGGCTCAAGTGCTCCTCTAACTCTTGATAGGATAATTCATCGAACTCTTCAAGCTGCACATCTTGTTGACTCGAGCCACCCACACACTGGCGGATAGCGTTTTCGATAAGACAAAGATCGTTGACCGGCTTTACCAAATAGTCACTGGCACCGACTCGCAGCGCCTCAACGACATCGGCCATCACCTGGTTGCCTGAAATCACAATAGAAAGGGTGTCCGGTTTACGCTTGATCATCTGTTTGAGCATATCTAATCCACCCAAAATAGGCATACTCAAATCGGCGAGGACAATGTCGAAATCCTGCTGGCTAAACTTTTCTAACCCCTGCTGACCGTCATCGGCCTCCACCACGGTTGCGCCGCGATTGACCAGAAAGGCAGCCACAATGCTCCGAAATACCGGATCGTCTTCCACCAACAAAATCACTAGATCTTCTAACGCCATTAAGCTTCCCCGGGCTTGCACTCTGGCTAAGCCGAAAAATCTAGTACATCCCTATACGCCTAGATAAGCAACATCTTATCACTTATTTACTCGCCTAATATAAAACAATGGGTTATGCGAAACACTGATGTTAATCAAGCTCAGTCATATACTCGTCGAGCAATTCATCGTCATCTGTCGATTCAGGTATATCGCCGTCATACACTTTATAGTCAAGATGCTGAAAATACGCTTCCTTAACAAAAGTGTAGGGGTCAAGTGCATTATCGACAAGTCTTTCTTGGTCGATAGCTGAAGCACGATTATGCAGGTTCTTTAACCCCCACTTGGCTAGCGATTGCCACAGGGTTAACTCAGACAAGGGGAAATAGAGACCATCTACCCAATCCGAGGCGATCTCTCGGGTAACGTAAGGCCCTAAAAACGGCGCCATAAAATAGGGACCATTGGGCACGCCGTAATAACCTAACACCTCGTTAAAAGCATCCTGTTTGCGCGGCAGGCCCATCATGTCGGCGACATCGATCACTCCCAGCAAACCTATGGTGGTGTTAATGGTAAATCGTCCACCGGCATTTGCAGCCCAACCCCACTTGCCTTGTAAGGCGTTATTCACCATTGAGCTAGGCTCTTCGAAGTTGAGCACAAAATTATTAACACCCGTCTTTACCGGCCTAGGTAGAATATCGTTATAACCATGAGCCACTGGGCGGTAAAAGTACCTATCCAGATAGAGATAGTTAAAATCCCACATGGCGCGGTTAAAACCTTCCCAGGGATCTCGCTCATCATTGTAGATAATCTTCACATCTGCTGTAGTGCCGTCCGTTGCACCCTCGCTGTTTGTCTCTGCCTGGGCCATCGCCAGGGGACCAACCAATAGCAGACTCAACGCAATCCATTTACACTTCATATAAATTAGTTTCCTAATTAGTATTGATCACGGCTAAAGTCCCAACCCTAGGTTGACGATAAAGTATCAATACTAGACTACACAGTTTGGTTTTCCTTTTCAGTTCGCTAAGGATACTCAGCTATAACTGTAGGTCAAATTGAAATTTGTAATAAGACATTCACAGCGCATCAATTTTGAGGTAACGCTTGACTCATAATCGTATCGATTTACCCACAGCCAATGGTCTAGCTGCCAATGCCTCGCCTGTGCCTGCGGCTAAGGTGGAAGCGCAAAATATCCCCGTTGAAATATTGCCCTCCCCCGCTGGCGATAGACTCAGGCTCAATGGTCGTGAACTGCTCATCACCTATATCGATGCTAAAGACCAACAGCGACTTAGCCAAGATGCCATTCGTCTTACAGTATTGACCCAATTAAGCGCCGCCGCGAATTCAACCAGCCAATTTAGTGGGCAAGTCATGGCTTTAGGTGAAGCCCAGACCATGACAATCCCCAAGGGATTACTCGCCTACATTCATGGTAATCAAATAAGCCTAGAGCAACTCACCGCATTCGCTTCCCGCCCTCAGGGCTATCCGTTAGGAGAGGTGCGGGTATCGGCAAATAACCTCTATTTTAATGAGTCACAACTCGTCAGGTTAATGGGCGCGCAATTACCCGCAGGCCAGTACATAGCCAAAATAGAGCTGCACCAAGGTCAGTTAGCCTTAACGCTTACACCAAAACTTGCTCAGGCTAATCTGCAGCTTTCAGCTACATCGGCTCTCGTGACTAACACAACCACGGCAACCAGTGCTCAGGCGATTGAATCACTGCTGACCCAAACCCTGGTGAGTAAACCTGAGTTAGCAAGTGCTTACCAGATGCTTACCCAAAAGTTATCTGGGCAAGCCTTAGGCCGGGAGATGTATCAAGCACTAGCGCGAGAGTTAACCTCAATCAAAACAACGACCACGCCGCAATCGCCAGCTGTGGAGTCAATTAAACAAGCTGTGCAACAGAGTCTCCCCCCACTTGTTGAAAAGCCGCTAATAAACAAACAGCCAGATAGCTCCCTTCAAACCCTTGGGCCTGTTAGCAATCAAACACCAAACAAGAGGGATAGTCTGGGATTAACCGCGCTAGCCAAAATGCCCATCAACAGCCCTGAAAGCGCTTTACGGTTAAGCGAGACTCGCATCAATACTCAGGCATTAGCAAACGTCAGCGAGATCCGTCAAAGCTTGCTCTTTAAACAGATAGCAAGCATGCAAACCGGTATCAAACTGCAAACCGATTTAACCAGCCAGCGAGGTACTGGCGTGAAAGCAAACTTAGGCCAAAATGCCAATTTAACCTCACTGCAAGCAGTAGGCATAAAAGAGAGCCAAGCGGATATGTCCCTTAACCAACTGGGACTTAATGACAAAGGTCTTAATCATAGAGGCCTTAACCTAGCACTCGGGCAGTTGGCCGATAAGGCGCTGGTCGCCCAAAAAGCGATGGGCGGAAAACTTTCCCTGCTCAATCTAATGCAGCAAATGCTACCGCTAGCCTTTCCCCGCCCTCTCAGCCAGTTAGCAAGTCCTAGCTTTTTAAAGCAGGAACTCATCGATAGCCTTGCGGGCATCACCAATGGCGCCGCGCCCGTCTCCTCACTATCCAGTATTAGTAGTCATGCGGGTACCATAGGGGTGCTGTTTCAATTACTCCTGGGCAGGCAGGTACAAACAAATACGTCTGCAAAGACGCCAGCAAGTTTACAGGGACTACAAAAGCTTGCCTCGGGTAGCCAACTGCTCGGCATACTGGAAAAGGCCGGAGGCTTAGAGTTAATGGGTAAATTGCTCTCAAACCTCTCTTTATACCAGCAGGCAAGTGGCGATACACCTCAGTCGACTAACTGGTACTTCACCCTCCCCTATTTGATAGAGCACAGGCATGAGGAGCTAGAGGGGCATTTTGAACAAGAACATCAAGACAAAGACACTCAAACTCGTTGGCGGCTGCAGCTCAAGTTTAACCTGTCAGACGCTAGTCTGTTGATCAATGCCGAGGTGAAGCAAGGTAGGCTGAATTTAGGGTTTACCTCAGAGAGTCAGACCCTACTTGATAGCATAGCGAAAAGGCTTACCGCCCTGGAACAGAAGATAATCGCCATCGGCTTAACACCAGAGCATATTCACACAAAGGCCTCTCAGGTCCCGGCGTCACTGCTCCCAGGCGATCACTATTTGGTTAAAGTAAAGGCTTAATGATGACGATATCAGACAAGGACCATAGACCCACACAGGCTGTCGCCTTACAGTATGACGGGAAAACGGCGCCACAGATCACCGCTAAAGGCGAAGACCTAGTTGCCGAAGAGATCATCGCCATCGCCAAAGAGGCGGGGATCTATATTCATCAGGATGCTAACTTGAGTAACTTTTTACAGAAACTCGAGATTGGCGAAGAGATCCCCAAGGAGTTATATCTGCTCATTGCAGAGCTCATCGCCTTCGTTTATATGCTCGATGGAAAATTCCCCGAGCGGTGGGATAACATGCATAAACGTATCATGCAGGAGGTATAATCAAGCCTAGGTGCGCGTTAACGCCCCTTGCCATGCAGTCTTAGCAATAACTCTGCCTCGGCTTTTGGCAGTTCACACTCTTTAACTAACTCATCGATATCGGCACCCAGCTCCACCATCTTCATGGCGCGGGTATAGAGCCTGGCTTGAGGCTCGTCGGCAACCGACTCGTCGATGCGGGCCTCTTGTTTCGTCACCCGCTTCTCAAGCTCAAGCATACGACGCCCCACCCCTATGGTGCCTGATCTTAGTTCCTGTAACTCTTGTTTAACAGCCTCGCGCTGGCGATCATTTTCTTTTACCAGCAAGGTTAAGGCGTCAATCTTCGCCCTGAGCTTATTGGTCTGTTTCTGCTGATACAACACCAAACCAAGACAAGCAACCACATACAGTAATGCCGCAATTAAGATCTCATCACCTATCATAGATGCGCTACTCCGATATCCTTTGAGCCAAAGGTCGCTATAAGCAATATTTTACTTTCACCATTAAAAAAGCCATCGAATCCAGCGACGGCTTTTTTACAACTTAACAGTAGATAGTTTAAAGCTGCGCCAGTTCCATCCACTCTTCATCTGAGAGTAACTTATCAAGATCCACCAAAATGAGCAGCTCATTATCACGGTTGCTGACGCCTTGAATAAACTTGGCACTCTCTTCGGTACCCACGTTCGGCGCATTATCAATCTCAGAACCGCGCAGATAAACCACCTCTGCCACACTATCGACCAAGATACCGATCACTTGCTTTTCAGCCTCAATGATCACAATACGGGTAGAGTCATCCACTTCGGCAGAAGGTAGACCAAAGCGAGATCGGGTATCAATCACAGTCACCACATTACCGCGAAGGTTGATGATACCCAATACATAGTGAGGAGCCCCTGGTACAGGCGCTATTTCAGTGTAACGTAACACCTCTTGCACCTGCATGACATTGATGCCATAGGTTTCGTTATCTAAACGAAAAGTGACCCACTGTAACACTTCATCATCTTTACCTGCGGCAACTGCCGCGACGTTTTTTGCATCTGCCATATAAACCTCAGCCAATAGAGTCCTGACTACCTAAACCCAAATTTAACAACTCAATCAATGCCTGCACATGTAATATGCCGCACATCTGTTCTTTTACGACGCCGGCCAGCCAAGGGCGTTTGCCCGCTTTGGTGCGCCAATTTACTTCTGACTTTAAAATTTTTACCGAATTAACCAAGGACTCACAGGCCAGTCCCCAATTGCTGTCCTCTAAGAGTACAATATATTGGTAATCAACAGATTGCGCCAGTTTATCGTCATATTTTTCCGGCATCACCCAGGCGCCGGAATCGACAACATTAAGTTGTGAATCCCTATGGGTCTGCACCCCAAGATACCAAGCAGGTCGCCCCATAATATGGTTGATGCGCTCCACCTTCACTATGCCGCCCAAGCTCACTAAGGGAACCGCCAGAGTCAGTCCGGCGACCTTGAAAAACAGCACCTGGAACTCATCATCCAGCTGCTCAACCAACTGCTCAGTCACACCGGGCGGTGTCGCCCCAACTTGTGTCTGTGGCGCCTTGGTTAAATCAAGTTCTTCGACTGTCTTATCCTTTAGCTTAATATTAGCCGAAGTTTCTAATTTTTCTTCTATTTTTGCCTTTACTTGCGTCGATGTAACTGTGCTAGTTTCGGTTTTAACTTGAGTCGGTTTAGCCGTTGTTGGTTTGATATGAGTCGATTTGACATGAGTTGCAGCCTTTAGCTGTTCAAGCGCGGCCGTCTCTGTCTGTACTTGAGTCTCTGTCTTAGCATCGGCCTCGGCAACCGGGGCAAGGAGCTGCTCAAGAGCTCGCTTATTTAACGACGTCGTAGCGGGTAATGCCTGGGTATTGACCGGACGCGCCTCTGCCTGACGAGATTGCGGCTGCAATTTTACTTGTGGCTCACTCTTTGGTTGTTGGACCGATGGCGCCTCTTTGACCTCATCTTCAGGACCTTCTGATAAAAGAAGCGCAAAATAATCAAAAACCGCCTCATCAGCCGAGTTTGACATGGGCAAACTCCTTACTCAGCAGATGATCGAGTAACCTCTCATAGGCTTTTACACCGCGAGTGTGGCTGGCGTAATGGGAGGCCGGAAGATGCGCCAAGCTGGCATCACGAAACTTAGTATCGACGGGAATAACATCGGGCCAGAGAACGTCACCGTAGTCCTCGCCAAGTTGTTGCAAAGCCGCCGGAGAGGCCTTGGTTCGTCGATCGTACATGGTTGGAATAATGGTGTAGCTGTAAGTGGTATTTTTTGATCGTCCCATCAGGGTCATGGTTTTAACCATGCGATCTAATCCCTTAATCGCCAAAAACTCTGTCTGCACCGGAATAATGATATGCTCGCTGGCTGCCAAAGCATTGACCATTAAGACACCCAGCACGGGTGGGCAATCGATTAACGCGACATCATATTGGTCGGCAACCAGATTAAGTAGCCGCTTGAGGATCAGCCCCATCCCTTCTTGATGACCTAAAGAACGGTCAAGTGTGGCGAGCGCCATGGTTGCTGGCAACAGATGGATACCTTCAACCTTAGTCGGCACTATATGGTCAAGCACCAGCTCTCGGGTCAGGCTCTTGTGTTTCAAAAAGAGATCATAGAGTGACGCTGGTACCTCTTCCGAATCTATACCTAGGTAATATCCAAGGGAAGCATGGGGATCTGTGTCTATCATCAAGACACGTTTGCCCCGCTTAGCCAAAGCGCCAGCCAGACTCGCCACTGTGGTCGTCTTACCAACGCCCCCTTTTTGATTTGCAATGGTCCAGATCTTCAAGAAAAACCCCTTAAATCCGCAAGCTTATCGCCATCAGGTTATTGTTTTAGTTATCTTCGCGAGTCGTGACTCGAATGCCGCCATGGGGCAGACTTATTACTTTAACACCATCTTTATTTTCTGACAGCTTAACCGCTTGAGACGGCGTTTGACTATCCTGATCGCCGTTATTTGCGGCGCTCACCACCTTTTGTGGTGCTTTAATTTCATTACTCGCTTGCTCATCATCTCCCATAGGGAGCAGTGGCGACAGATTGGGCTGAACCTCCGTCGCCGTCAGCGCAATCGCTTCTGGCACTTCAGCCTCCTCAGGTCCTATCTGCACCCTCACCTCGGCTCCAGGCTCTGCCTGTTTAAGCAAAGATTGGGTAAACTCAGGGTTAGACTCCATCCAGTCAGCGAGTGCCTGTGCCTGCTCGTCGGGTACCATTAGCAGAACCTGACTCTTTTCCAGCTCGGCTATCTTCTCTTCGAGCAGCGCGTTTTTGTGGCGTAACTCCAGATAAAGCAAGCCAGTAGTAAAACTACAAACCAACAACAAGAAAAACAGCAGCAAGACTATGCTACTGACGCCCTGTCGTTGCTTAGCCACGGCCGCTCTCACGTAAGATAGACTCGGCCATGTCATCAAGCGCGATCGACTGGCTGGCTATTCCAGCGGCAGTCACTGCCTGAGGCATACCATAAACCACGCAGCTGGCTTCATCTTGTGCCCAAATGGTTGCGCCAACATTTTTCAGCATACGCGCCCCTTCACGACCGTCCGCACCCATACCGGTTAAGACCACGGCAAGCGTCTCGCCGCCACTCAATTTAGACGCAGATGCAAAGGTGATATCAACGCAGGGCTTATAATTCATATCGGCACTGCCCGCCACTATCTTAATGCGCCCGTAGGTACCGCCGCGCTCAAGCATCATCTGCATGCCACCCGGAGCCAGATAGGCACAACCAGCCCTGAGTTGGTCGCCATTTTGCGCCTCTTTAACCTCTATGGCACACAAGCCATTTAAACGAGTGGCAAAGGCGGGCGTAAAGGCTGCCGGCATATGTTGAATGAGCAGAATAGGATGAGGGTAATTTGCAGGAAACTTGGTCAATATGCGCTGCAAGGCAACCGGTCCGCCGGTAGAGGTACCAATGACGAGCATTTTATACTTCTTACCGCTGGCTCTGGTTACCGGCGCGCTCGAACGCGGTGCTGGCCGCTGGGGCTGAGCCAACTCTCTCGTCGGTGCCGTGGTAGCTTTAGGCTGGGGCGTTCTCGGCAAAATGGGCCTGAACAAACGACGGCGACCCAATGCCTTAATGCGCTGCTGCAGCAGCGATATCGCGTCATCCTTATTAGTGGCAATATCTTCGAAACGCTTAGGGAGGAAATCCAGTGCTCCGGCTTCCAGAGCATCCAGTGTCGCTTGCGCCCCGTCGTGGGTCAGCGATGAAAACATCAAGATGGGAGTTGGACATTTTGCCATGATCTCACGTACGGCGCTGATACCGTCCATCACAGGCATCTCGATGTCCATGGTGATCACTTGTGGTTTAAGTTGCTGCGCCAACTTGACAGCTTCGGCGCCATTAGAGGCTGTACCAATGACTTCAAGATCCGCATCCTTAGTGACTATTTCACTGACTCTGCGACGAAAAAAGCTTGAATCATCGACAACTAATACTTTTATGGCCATTCAAATTCCTATGAAGAGCAGGACCTTTGCCGAAACAAAGCGTGACGCCATATGGCATCACGCTGCTCCTATACGTCACTGTATCACTAACTGTTATTTTTTGTTTTTGGCGTAATGCTTTAATAATCCAGGCACGTCTAAAATCAGTGCAATGCCACCGTCCGAGGTAATGGTGGCGCCCGCCATACCGGGAGTTCCATGTAACAAGGTTCCCAGCGGCTTAATGACCACCTCTTCCTGACCAATCAGAGCATCGACCACAAAACCGATCTGCATGGTACCTAACTGAACAATCACCACGTGACCATGTTGCTTGTCACCATGCTTAAAGGTCACCGCCTTACGGCTTAGCCAATGCTCTAGATAGAAGAGCGGCACGGCCTTATCTCTAACGATCACAGTTAATTGACCATCGACGATATTGGTCTTGGTAAGATCCAGGTGGAAGATTTCGCTAACACTGGATAACGGCAGGGCAAACACTTGCTGCGCCACTTCCACCATCAGGGTCGGCATAATCGCCAACGTGAGTGGCACCTTAATCTCGAGGCAAGTTCCCTTACCTTTCATGGAGTCAATATGCACAGTACCGTTTAGCTGGGTAATGCGTGTCTTGACCACATCCATACCTACGCCACGGCCCGAGATATCAGAGATCTCAACCTTAGTGGAAAAGCCTGGCGCGAAGATAAGATTGTAGGCTTCTGCATCAGACATGCGCGCAGCAGCGTCTTCATCTAAAACACCACGGCTAATGGCGATCTGCTTAAGCTTTTCAGGGTCCATCCCGGCGCCATCATCCTCGATCTTAAGCAGGATATGATCGCCTTCCTGACTCGCCGACAGTGTAATGGTACCGGTACGGGATTTACCGTTGGCCTCACGCTCGTCAGGCATCTCGATACCATGATCCACCGAGTTACGCACCAAGTGCACTAACGGGTCGGCAAGCGCTTCGACCAAATTCTTATCCAGATCTGTATCTTCGCCTATCATGCGAAGATCGATCTCTTTATTCAGACTACGGGCTAAATCGCGTACCACTCGAGGGAAGCGGCCAAACACTTTCTTGATTGGCTGCATACGGGTCTTCATCACCGCGCCTTGAAGATCCGCCGTCACCAGATCCAGGTTAGCCAGCGCTTTAGACATATCCTCGTCATCACGGGAGATCCCTAAGCTAAGCAGGCGATTACGCACCAATACCAGCTCGCCCACCATATTCATGATCTGATCGAGTCTTGCCGTATCAACACGCACTGTGGTTTCAGCTTGTGGCATGTTGGCAGCTGGGGCTTTAGCAGCCACTTTCTCTTTTACCACAGGTTTAGCTGCTGGCGCCTCGGCAGGCTGAGCTTTAGGCACACTTGGAGGAGGAGTACTGGCTTTGGCTGGGGACGCTTGAGGGGCTTTCGCCGCAGGAGCGGTTACCGCTTTACTGTTTTCCTTACCAGGACCCGCGCCGCTACCATGTAATTCATCTAACAGTTTTTCAAATTCATCGTCGGTGATCTCATCTGCGTCAACCGGCGGTGCGCTTGGCTCTGGGACCTTGGCAATGGGGGCCGATGGTGCCTTAAATTTCCCAGATCCATGAAGTTCATCAAGTAGTGATTCAAACTCATCGTCAGTGATGTCATCGCTGTCGCTGGCCGCTACTGGCGTACTCTCACCATTTGATGCCGTTGACGGCCCCTTACCGCTGCCATGCAGTGCATCTAAAAGGGCTTCGAATTCAGATTCGTCAATCTCATCGATATCGCCTTCACCGGCGATGGAAGTCACAGGGGTATCGCTAACTGGCTCGTCAAAGAGTTCGACGCCGTCATCGACGGGTTGGTCAAACAGTTCAATGCCATCGTCAACAGGTGCATCAGCGACAGGAGTACTGTCACTACTGGCCTGCGACGCTGTACCGCCCTGCTCTGAAGGCAATAATTCACCTGAACTTAATAACTTTAAGTTAGCCAACAAGGCGTCATCGGCAGGGCTCTGCTCAACACCCGCTTGGGTTTCGGCAAACATTGAGTTGATGGAGTCTACCGCCTGAAGAATGATATCCATCAGCTCGGCAGAAACACTGCGCTTACCGGTGCGCAGCAGATCGAAGGTATTTTCTGCTTCATGGCAGACATCTACCATGGGCGTCAAACTAAGGAAGCCTGCCCCGCCCTTTACGGTATGGAATCCGCGGAAAATGGCATTGAGTAGTTCGGTATCGTCAGGATTATTTTCTAACGCCACCAACTGTTCAGAGAGAAGCTCAAGAATCTCACCCGCTTCAATCAAAAAGTCCTGCAGTATCTCTTCATCAACATCAAAGGACATTCATATGACTCCTACTTAGAAACCCAGACTCGAAAGCAAGTCATCGACTTCATCTTGCCCTGTCACGACATCATCACGCTGATCAGCGTTCATAATAGGACCTTCTGCTTCGACACACTTCTCTGACGCACGAGGCTTGTCCGTTGCTGGCTGTTCGCCAAACACGGTTAACATAGAGACCAAGTTGCTCTCTACCTCTCGCACCAACTCAATGACCCGACGGATCATCTGTCCGGTCAGATCTTGGAAATCTTGGGCAAGCAGGATGTTATTGAGTAACTCTTTTAACCGATTAGAATCCGATTCGCTTCGCTCGATAAACTGCTGAACATCGTGACAAAGCGCCTTAAATTCATGCAGCTCAATATCACGTCTCATCAAGCGATCCCATGAGGGTTTCACCGACTGAACATTCATGGTGAGGGCATCTGCAAGGGGCAGAGACTCTTCAACGGCGTCCATGGTTTTGTTAGCGGCCTGCTCTGTCATATCAATGACATAATTGAGGCGCTCTTTTGCATCGGGGATTTCACTGTTCGCCAACTCAATGAGGCGACCATCCACTTGAAAGTCCACAATGGCACTGTGAAGCTGACGGGTAAGACGACCTACCTCATCAAACAGCTCTTTCTGAATCGGGCTGGCGATATCACGTATGAGTTCGTCGGCCTGCTCTTGTTGACCAGCTTCTAGGAAGTCCACAAGCTCCTTAGCCTGTGCTAGATTGATCAGCCCTGAAGTATCTGCCTGCATAGCCCAACCTTGATTAACCGAGTCGTTCGAAAATTTTGTCTAACTTCTCTTTCAATGTCGCCGCAGTAAAAGGTTTAACTACATAGCCATTCACACCAGCCTGAGCCGCCGCAATGATCTGTTCCCTTTTTGCTTCCGCAGTGACCATTAACACTGGAATGTGTTTCAGGTCGTCATCAGCACGGATAGCCTTTAACAGGTCGATCCCCTGCATACCTGGCATGTTCCAATCGGTTACGACAAAGTCAAAATCACCCTTTTGCAACATAGGCAGGGCTGTCGAACCGTCATCTGCTTCCTGAGTGTTATTAAAACCCAAGTCTCTCAACAAGTTCTTGATGATGCGTCTCATTGTTGAGAAGTCGTCAACAACGAGAATCTTCATATTCTTGTCCAAGGTTTCCTCCGCGGAGCTGTTTTTATATTGCTCATGTAATCGTTATATTTTGGTCCAATGCTTGAGTTTCGCTTTGAGTCTGAGCATCGCCTGGCTATGAATCTGGCTAACTCTGGATTCGCTGACATCAAGTACGGCACCGATCTCTTTTAAATTTAATGCTTCGTCATAATATAACGACAAAACTAATCCATCTCTTTCTGGCAGTAACTTAATCGCCTCCACAAGGGCCTCATGAAACTGTGTCTCTGCCAGTGCTTCAAAAGCATCGTCTTGATGATCGTCTTCGTCTCTTACTACATCGACCGATACACCAAGATCTTCAATTCCAACTACTTTCCCGACAGAAACATCATTAAGAATATGATGGTACTCATCGAGCGTCATATCAAGTCGATCTGCAATTTCATTGTCTTTTGCATCTCGCCCAAGCTCTTGTTCTAGCTCATCTATCACCTGGGCAACACGTCTCTGATTACGATGTACTGACCTGGGCACCCAGTCACCACGACGAATCTCATCCAACATGGAGCCACGGATACGAATACCAGCAAAGGTTTCAAACTTGGCGCCCTTGCTGCCGTCGAACTTGGTTGAGGCCTCAAGCAGGCCCATCATACCTGCTTGTATAAGATCATCCAATTGCACCGAAGCGGGCAGACGAGCAAGTAAATGGTGAGCAATCCTTTTAACCAACGGTGCATACTGTTCGACAATAGAAGCTTTGTTATCTAAACAAGTATACGCAGCGGCTTTACTCACTCGTACGATCCTCTTGATATTCTGGGCGTTGAACTAATCTTTCCACAAAGAACTCTAGGTGTCCGCCGGGCTGTTGCGGCACTGGCCAGCTAATAATCTTGTTAGCTAAACCATGGTAAGCAATTGATGCCGGCGACTTAGGAAATGCCTCGACAATCAATTTTTGTTTACGAACTGATTTGCGAAGGTTTTCATCGAAGGGGATTGTCGCAACCAGCTCCAACGCCACGTCGAGAAAACGGTCGGTTACTTTGCTAAGTTTAGCAAATAACTCCATTCCTTCTCGTAAACTTCTGACCATATTGGCCACAATCTTAAATCTGAATACACCATGCTCTCGGCTAAGAATCTTAATTAAAGCATAGGCATCGGTAATTGAGGTAGGCTCATCACACACAACCACCAGGACATCTTGTGAGGCGCGAGAAAAGCTTAGCACCATATCTGAGATCCCGGCAGCCGTATCGACGACAAGAATATCAAACTGAGTTCTCATCTCACTAAAGGCACGAATAAGACCCGCGTGTTGCGCTGGTGTTAATTCGACCATAGCCTGAGTGCCTGAGGTGGCAGGAATAATACCAATTCCCTTAGGCCCACGAACGATAATATCGTCAAGGTCTGCATCGCCCGATAATACGTGGGAGAGATTGCGTTCAGCTCTGAGCCCCAACATGACGTCGACGTTCGCTAAACCTAGGTCAGCATCAAGTACAAGCACGCGCTTGCCCTTCTCAGCCAGGGAGACCGCGGTATTGATCGAAACGCTGGTTTTACCCACGCCACCCTTACCACCGGTTACGGCAATTACTTTTACTTTTTCGTTATATGGTTGATTCATCATACGTAAACCGCTTGCTTGATCCCGACTCATTATATTACTCAAATGCGTAGGCCCGTTCATATGACCTTTCGTTATTCTGTATTGGTTGCACTTTCTTTTCGAGTACCGACAACGCCTTGTTGGCCAGGGCTAAGGTGTCGGCGACTTGCATATCTTCTGGAACTCTTTGTCCATCAGTGACATAACTCAATGGTAACCCACTTTGAATCAAAACACTTAATGCCGGAGCCAAGGCCACTGATTCGTCTAATTTGGTTAAAATCGCGCCGGACAATGGGATCCGGGTAAACTGCGCGACGGCATCTTCAAGCACTCTTCTTTGACTTGTAGATGACAGTACCAGATAACTGCGAATAGGTAATCTGCTATTTGCAGTTAAATTATCAAGTTGTTGGAACAATCTCACATCTCTTTGTCCCATTCCCGCCGTATCTATCAATACTAGCTTGCGATTGCGAAACTGATAAAGAATTTGTTCCAACTCATTGAGATCATGTGCTTGCTTGACCGGGCACCCCATTATTTTGCCATAGGTTGCCAGCTGCTCATAGGCTCCAATGCGATAATGATCCGTTGTTATTAACGCAACTTGATCTGAACCATGATGTGCAGCAAATCGAGCGGCTAATTTTGCAACACTTGTGGTCTTGCCCACACCTGTAGGACCCACAAACGCAACGACGCCTCCCTGACGAACAATGTCATCTCCCTGGTTATCCAGCAGGTTAGCCAGACTACGGGGCAGCGCTTTCACCAAATCGGCAGGGGTGTAATGTTCACTCAAGGCCGATAACTTAGCGGCGACCTCTGGACTAAACTCAGCATCGAGCAGGCGGCTCTCTAACATGGCACCCACAGGGTCCAAACGTCTCTTCTGCTCAGAGAGCAAAGAGGTGACCTGATCGGTCAATAGGTTACGCAAAGATGCCAGCTCTTCGCGCATAGATTCAATCTCACCACTGGCGACACTATGCTTATCACGCTTAGGTCGGCTTTGGGTTTCAACCTGAGAGGGAGCGGTAGCCTCTGCTTTTGGCGCCTTCAAACCTTGTGCCCATGCAGGCATCTCGAGCTCGTCGCTTGACTGATTCAATTGCTGACTGACGCGATTTTGTTGACGCTCTAATAGAGCCTGCAGCGAATCAGCCACCGGTGCAGGTTGTTTTTTTGACTCCGCCTTAATGGGCTGACGACCAATAGAAACCTTCTCTTCAGCCAGGTCGAGAAAACTGGGGGGAATAGCACTGGCTTCACTTGCCAAGGACACACTAGGCTTAGTTACGCTAGCTTTCTTAGGCTCGTCATAATCGACCGCCGCCACAATTTCGATGCCGCCAGTGACCTTCTTGTTAGACATGATCACCGCATCTGAGCCTAATGTTTCTTTAACCTGGGCCAATGCAGAGCGCATATCTTTTGCCAAAAAACGTTTAATTTTCACTTAAATACCCTCTACTGGCCGACCGCTGATACGATACGAATTTGTTTCTCATCGGGTACCTCTTGATAAGAGATCACCCTTAAGTTTGGAATCGTATGTTTAACAAAACGCGACAGCGTCGAACGTAACATACCCGAAGTCAGTAAGATGGCTGGCTGACCCACCATCTCCTGACGCTGGGATGCGTCAAGTAACGACTTTTGCATCCTCTCGGCAAGGCTAGGTTCTATATTCGGCCCCTCGCCTCCCGTTGCCTGCATAGACTGATGCAACATCTGTTCCAATTCGGGCGCCAAAGTTATGACAGGGATTTCCGGCTCTGGACCGCTTATCTCTTGTACAATCATGCGTTTAAGTGCGATGCGCACTGCTGCTGTCAACACCTCGGTATCATTGCTCTTAGGCCCATACTCAAGCAAGGTCTGAACTATGGTCTTAAGATCGCGTATCGACACGCCTTCATTGAGCAGGTTTTGCATCACCTTCACCACAGTACCCAGCGGCAAGACATCGGGAATAAAGCCACTGACCAGCTTAGGCGAGTGCTTGGCAAGCATATCCATCAGCTGTTGTACCTCTTCGTAACCCAGCAGCTTAGAGGCGTTATTGGTTAGCAGCTGACTCAGGTGAGTGGCCACTACGGTCGCGGCATCTACCACGGTGTAACCTAAGGTTTGAGCATGCTCTCTGAGCTCTGGAGCGATCCACACAGCCTCTAACCCGAAAGCGGGATCTGTTGTCTCTACACCATCGAGCTTGCCGTAGACCTGACCAGGGTTAATCGCCAGTTCACAGTCATGACGGATCTCAGCTTCACCCGAGGCCACTCCCATCAAAGAGATGCGATAGGTGTTTGGCGCCAAATCTAAATTGTCGCGAATATGCACCGCCGGCACCAAAAAGCCCAGTTCTTGTGACAGTTTTTTGCGGACGCCCTTGATACGTCCAAGCAGTTCACCACCCTGCCCCTTATCGACCAAGGGGATCAGACGGTAACCCACTTCCAGACCAATGGTATCAACCTGCTGCACATCGTCCCAGCTAAGCTCTTTGGGCTTAGCATCACCCGGCGTGACAGGTGAGGTCTTGGCAATCTCCAAGGCGCGTTGTCTGTCGAGATCTTTTTTACGATGCAGAAAATAGGCGCCTGCCGCAGTGATCAAGCCAAAACTGAGAAAAGCAAAATGGGGCATGCCGGGCACTATACCCATTATCAATAACACGCCAGAAGCAATGATCAGCGACTTAGGATTATCGAACATCTGGCTCATCACCATCTGTCCCATATCCCCAGATTCATTTTGGCGTGTCACCATGAGGGCCGCCGCGATCGACAGCAAGAGGCCTGGGATCTGCGCCACCAAGCCATCACCTATGGTTAGCAGGGTGTAGATCTCAACTGCCGAGGAAAAGTCCAGCCCATGCTGGACCATACCGATAACGAAACCACCTAAGATATTGATCACTAAGATCATGATGCCCGCGATAGCATCGCCTTTCACAAACTTAGAGGCACCATCCATCGCGCCATAGAAGTCGGCTTCTTTGGTCACTTCGGCGCGGCGAATACGCGCCTGATCTTGATTCAGCACGCCAGCATTAAGGTCGGCATCGATCGCCATCTGCTTACCCGGCATAGCATCCAAGGTAAAACGAGCACTCACTTCTGAGATTCGTCCGGCGCCCTTAGTGACCACGGCAAAGTTAATGATGATGAGGATCAAGAACACCACCAAACCCACGGCATAGTTACCGCCAATGACCACTGAACCAAAGGCCTCAATCACCTTACCGGCGGCGTCGCCACCATTATGACCTTCGAGCAAGACGATACGGGTCGAGGCAACGTTGAGCGCCAAGCGCAGCAAGGTCGCTACCAAAAGTACGGTCGGGAATGCGGCAAAATCTAATGGACGGTCGGTGTAAATGGCCACCAAGAGCACCACTAAAGCCAAGGCAATATTAAAAGAGAACAGAATATCCAACAGGAAAGCTGGCATAGGCAAAACAATCATCGCCAATGCAGCCAGCACCAGTATAGGAGTACCTATACCTTTGAAGTTGGCAGGTTTTACCTGTTTAATCTGACCGAGCGTTGCTTTCAAATCCATCAATCTAGCGCCTGAACTTTGACATCTAGTGATGGTTCAGCAAAAAATACGCCAACTTAAGAGGTGATTAAACAAGGCAACAACAATCGCTTAAAGATTAAACACAGGTCGCCATAAAATGATGTTCAACCAAGAAAGCCGCCCATTAATACTTGAGGTCGTCTGGGATTGGCTGATTAAGCGGGATAGGCGTCGGGCGTTTGCCCCCCTTTTGTTGGTACTGTCTTAGCTGGAATACATAGGCCAGCACCTGAGCCACGGCGGTAAATAGCCCCTCGGGGATCTCCTGATCTATCTTGGTAGTATGATAGATAGCCCTGGCAAGCGGCGGCGCCGACACAATCGCCACATCATGTTCACGTGCTATCTCCCTGATCTTAAAGGCCACATCATCGACTCCTTTCGCCAGCACATAAGGCGCAGCCGCTTTGGTGACGTCATACTTAACCGCCACCGCATAGTGTTCAGGGTTCACGACTATCACGTCGGCATTGGGCACCTCTGCCATCATGCGACGCTGAGCCATCTCACGCTGCATTTGGCGCACCCGACCTTTCACCTCCGGCTGACCCTCGGTATCTTTATATTCATCCTTGATCTCTTGCTTGGTCATTCTCAGTTGCTTGTTGTGGTTCCAGATCTGAAATGGCACATCAATTACCACTATGATGACCGTTGAAGAGCAGAGGATAATAAACATCCACACCAACAGATCTAACGCGTTATAGACATTCCCAGGAAGATGGCCCTGGGAGAGCGTGAGAATATCGACAAAATAATAACTCAGCAGCAGATAAGCCATGATGGCGACAACAGAAAACTTGGCGATCCCCTTAGTCAACTCCACTAACGCCTGCACGCCAAACATCCGCTTAAAGCCACTGACAGGATTCATCTTGCTGCCCTTGGGCATAAAGGCCTTAACCGAGAAGGTGATCCCCCCCAGTACCACGTTCCCCAAAAAGGCAATAAAAGCCAGAAACAGCACAAAGCTGCCCATAGGGATCGCCAGTTCACTGAGCACCATCTGCCAGATATTAAACATGCTATTGGTGTCGAAGATCTCGCTTCTGTCCATGGTAAACAGGTTGCTCATCACAACCATCAGCGACTGACCCAAACTGGGCCCTACGATAGCGAAGCCGACCGCCGCCGACATCAATACGGCAGAGGTTCCTAACTCCTTAGAACGGGCGACCTGACCTTTTTCTCGCGCTTGTTCGCGTCGCCTGGGGGTCGCCTCTTCGGTCTTCTCCTGACTGGTATCATTATCTGCCATCAGAAGCTCCCGTCTGTACTACATTGCAGCTGCACCAGATCGCATAGCAACAACTGGGCCGAACGCCAAACCTCATCGAAATGAGCCATAATAGGCGTGAGCGTTAGCCAAAGAATAATCAAGCCACTCACCATGGTCACAGGGAAACCGATGGCGAAGATATTAAGCTGGGGCGATGCTCGCGTCATCACACCAAAAGAGAGGTTAATCAATAATAAAGCGACGATTGCGGAGATAGACATAGTCAATGCCGCGCCAAACATATAGGCGCCCCACTCCGCCAAACGGCGATAACTGGCAATGCTGATCCCCTGTAGAGACACTGGAATGGTGTCAAAGCTGGCTACTAGCATCCGGATAAGCACCAGGTGCCCATCGACTGCCAGAAAAATCATGGTGGTCAGCAACAGAAAAAAGTTACCAATCACCGGAGTTTGTTGCCCTGAGCCTGGGTCGACCATGGAAGCGAAACCTAAACTGGTCTGCATACCTATGATCTGACCGGTCAAGACGAACGTCTGCATGATAAGTAGAGTGACAAACCCCATGGCGACACCGATCAAGATTTGCTGCGCGGTCACGAAAACTGCGCCCAAGGAAAACAGCTCTATCTCGGTATTAACGGGTAACACTGGCGCTATGGCGAAGGTGATCGCGACAGACAGCAGTAAACGCACTCGGGTCGGTGTGGTGTTAGCGCCAAACACCGCCATCACCATCAACATGCTAGACACCCTGAACAAGGGCCACATATAGGCCGACAGCGTCTGCATTATGGTCGACAGCAAGATCTCCATCTCAGTGAGACTCGCCGCTCAGCAACGCCTGGCTATTCATGGCTAGCCCACCACCTGAGGGATCAGATTTACCATCTCTAGGAAAAACTCCATCATGGTCTGTATCAGCAGGTGACCTAAGAACATCAGGGCAAAGAGTGTCGTCAGCAGGCGCGGCAAGAAGCTCAAGGTCTGCTCGTTGATCGAGGTCGCCGCCTGAAACACAGCCACCACCAGACCAATCACCAGCCCAGGCACAATGATCATCGACACTATGGTCACGATAACCGAGAGTGCTTCACGAAAGATGTCGACGAGGGCTTCGGGTGACATAAGCGCTCCTAAATCCCAAAACTATTGGCTAGGGTGCCCATAACCAGGCTCCAGCCATCCACCAGCACGAATAGCATGATCTTAAATGGCAGTGAAACAATCATTGGCGACAACATCATCATACCCATGGCCATTAAGATACTGGCCACCACTAAATCCAACACCAAAAAAGGCACAAACAGCATAAAGCCTATCTGAAAGGCGGTCTTAAGTTCGCTAGTGATAAAGGCTGGGATCAACACGCTCATCGGCGCCTCTTCCGGCGACTGAATATTCTGATAGCCAGAGATCTCGACAAAGGTTTCCAGATCAGTCAGTCGCGTCTGCGCCAACATAAAGGCCCGCAGCGGCTCTTTGCCCTTGTCATAGGCCTGCTCTATGGTCATGCCGTCATCGATATAGGGTTTGACCGCCTGATCATAAATTTTGTCAAACACCGGCGCCATGATGAAGAAAGTCATAAACAGACTCATGCCGATCAACACCTGGTTTGACGGTGTCTGCTGCAAACCAATGGCTTGTCGCAAAATCGACAATACCACTATGATGCGGGTAAAAGAGGTTAGCATGATCACCATGGCAGGCAGGAAGCTTAGCGCCGTCATTAGCAGCAATATCTGCATAGTGACAGAATATTGAGTCGAGCCATCGGCGCCTGTAGTTACGGTTACCGCTGGGAGTATCCCGTCCTGCGCCAGCGCCAGTTGCGGCGCCATCACGGCCAGGAGTAGCAAGAATGAGGTCAAGATCCGTTTCATGTTTTTAATTAGGTTCATGACTGTGATGACTTTGCCTGGCGCAGACGGCTGGCAAAGGAGTCCTGTTCTATGGTGATTGGATTATCGAGCTTATCGATAAGTGAGACTTGCTGCGGCGTTACTCCCAACAGATATTGTTGACCGTCGACTTCGACCAACACCATCTTTTCCCTCTGCCCCAAAGGTGTAACGGCCAGGGTTTTCAACACCCCGTGTGAACTAGGAACCAACTTCAAGCGCTTCACCAGATAAGCGAGCAGAAAGATCAAGGCAATGACCAAGATCAATCCACCCAGCATATTGGTCATGGTGGTTAACGCCGGCTCTCGCTCTATGCTCGCCTGAGTAGTCGTCGCGGCGGCCGCAACGACCATCAAGGATGAGATCCCCATAGACCTTCCTTATTTGAGTTTCTTAATCCGCTCAGTTTGGCTGATAACGTCGGTCAGACGGATACCAAACTTATCGTTGACCACGACCACCTCACCGTGGGCGATCAGGGTACCATTGACCATCACATCTAATGGCTCACCGGCAACACGATCCAGCTCCACTACTGAGCCTTGGTTCAGTTGCAGCAGGTTACGGATATTAATAAAACTGCGACCCACTTCCATGGAGATGGTTACAGGAATATCCATGATAGTATCGAGTTTGGCCGCTTCCTCTTCGGTCAGCGGTTTGCCGCTATCGGCCAGCTCATCGAGTTCGACAGCCTGAGCCTCCTCCAGCGCCTGTTCGGCCATGGCTGCGGCCCAATCGTCACCTGTATCTTCTTTGCTCATTGATTTTTACCTTAAACGCTTTGGTTAAATATTGTTGAGATCCCGAGACTTACTCTTCTTAGTCACCAGTTGTAATTCTGTCTTTACCGTCTCAGGTCTTGGAATTTTCTCACGGATATTGAGTGCCAAATTCTCTCGTGAACGGCCAAGCTTACAGCGGTAGGTCGGCAAATCCTCTACCCGCAGCACGATATATTCGGGCATCTCCACCGGAATAATGTCACCCGCCTTAAAGTTCATCACCTCTTTTAGCGAGATCTGTTTCTCGACTATGGTGGCGTCAAGCCCCACCTCGACATCCATGATCTCATCTTTAAGGGCCTGGGACCAACGCATGTCGGTGTCTTGGGTATCGCTTTGTACCCCGGCATCGAGCAGTTCACGGATTGGCTCTATCATGGAGTACGGCATGGTGATATGAAAATCGCCGCCACCACCATCGACCTCAATGTGGAACGAACTTACTACCACCACCTCTGTCGGACTCACTATGTTAGCCATGGCGGGGTTGACCTCAGAGTCTAGGTAATCAAACTCCACGTCCATCACTGGCGCCCAGGCTTCTTTATAATCTTCGAAGATAATCTTCAGCAGCAGCTGAACGATACGTCGCTCAGTCGGGGTAAACTCGCGTCCTTCAATCTTGGCATGAAAACGGCCATCGCCGCCGAAAAAGTTATCCACCAAGATAAACACCAAACGGGCTTCCATGGTGATAAGTGCCGTGCCTTTTAAGGGACTAAAACGCACCATGTTTAGGCTGGTCGGCACAAACAGCGTATGCACATATTCGCCAAACTTGAGCATCTGCACGCCGTTAATCGACACCTCGGCAGCACGACGCATCATGTTAAACATGCTGATCCTCAGATGCCGCGCGAAGCGTTCGTTGACGATCTCCAGGGTCGGCATGCGCCCACGGACAATACGATCTTGTGACGAAAAGTCGTAAGAGCGGGCATCTAAAGCGGAATCGCTTAGCTCTTCCTCTTCGACATCGTCGACACCATGAAGCAGCGCATCAATTTCGTCTTGGCTTAATAGATCACTCACAATATCGTCCTATCATACTTATTACCCTCGATGGCGCCGGCTTATTGCATTACAAAACCGGTAAAGAGCACCTTTTCAACCACTTTACGCCCGGTCACTGGCTGCAAGGTATTTTGTACATTCAGCAAAGCCAGTTGACGCAGCTCATCTTTACCCGCCAGGGAACTGAGTTTCTGCACGTCGGCACTACTAAAGGTAGTCAGCAGCGCATCTTCAATCAGCGGAATATGTTTCTTAATCAAAACATCGTCGTCCGAACCACGTACCATGAGCTGCACCTTGATCTCCACCAAACGCGAGCGATTCTGCCCCGGCAGATTAAACAAAAATGGTCTGGGCATCCCCACATAGAAGGCTTCGCGGTTATTGACCGGCTCACTCTGCTCGGTTTGCTCGCCTTCGGCGCCCACCTCTTCACTGGGCTCACTACCCGAAAACATAAACCAGGCACCAACAGCCAATAAGATCACCAACACTGCACCGATCGCGGCGAAGATAATGAGCTTTTTCTTGCTCTTGGGCTCTACATTTTCTTCAAGTTCTAACGATTCTTCTTCAGCCATCTCTTATCCCTATAACACGCTGCATCGTCATGATTTTTTAGCGCATATCAAACGATTGAGCAATCATCTCTGCCTATAGGTTACCTGCTTATGCGTAATAATCTATACCCGAACGGTAACTTGTTGCGTTATTCGACGCTAGCAGGCTTTCTTCTGCCGAAATTTCATCCATATCAGATAAACCTTGGCCTGAAGCTTCCCCCTGCTCTGAACCATCACCTTGCTCTTGGCCACCTTGGGAGACATTACTATCGGTCAGTTGCATCCCTTGCTCGGCAAGCATCTCGCGTAAACGGGGAATAGCCTGTTCGACCAGATCCCGAGTCTGGGTCTGGGTCACATGAAATTGCACCTGAGTATGCTCACCCTGTACCTGCACTCGCACCATCATATGCCCAAGCTCTGGAGGATCGAGCCTGATCTCTGCCTGTTGCACCCCTTGACTCACCATAGCCACCAACTGCTGCCGCATCACAGGAGAGAACTTTTGAATCATCTCCTGCATCTGGGCGGCAGGCTCACCCTGGGGTTTGATGGATAGCTGGTACTGAGGCGCACTCTCGGCCCTGAGCCCTGTTAACGACTGAGCAGAAATGAGCCCTGATTTATCCAAACCAGAGATATCAGAGCCCTCACCCGCTTTAGGCGTCATACTCACCGCGAGATTGGCATCCTTTAGCGCATCGACTGCGGCCTTAACGCCGCGAGTTTGCATTGAAGTCGCCGCGATAAACTCAGTCTGACGACTCTGCTCTGCGCTTGGTTTAATCTCTGGCTTTGCATCAGCCAATATAGATTGCGCCTCTTTACCGGCGGCAAGACCTGCAGCAAAGGTTTTATCCTGCCCTGCTAAGTCACCATGTTGCGAACTCGGCGCGATGGAAACAGTACCAGATTGCACACTATTGGCTGCCAAATACTGTTTTGCTTGAGCAATCAGAGCTTTAATATCCTGCTGAGCGCTTGTCAGTGCATTATCATTCTGGCTAGCAGCGCTTTGGCCATTAGCGGCCTGTGAACCAAGACCTTCAATACCATGAATAATGGCTTGTAGCATCTGCGGCGGCAAGGCGATTAACTCCTCCTTGGTCAATCCGCTTTGCGCCATGATCTGATCGAGTGATGCCTCGGGCAACTGGGCGACTATGGCCTCGCTGCCTAATCCGGCCTCACTTCCTAAGCCTTGGCCATTTGGTGTGATCACAGGTAAGATCTCGGGTGGTGTAACAATGGGAGGGACGAGCGCCACTATCTCTTTCAGCTCCCCCTCTTCCAGTTCGCCATCTCTCATCTCAAATTTATCTGCCTGCCCCTTTACTATGCTGGGCATCAGCTCATCGTCGCCAGCCATATCAGCTTCACTCTCATCCGGCGGCAAAATGGCGCCGCCAGCGGCAATCTCAGAGCCCGTTTCAGCATCAACGCCGAGCTTAGAGGCAAGGTCAATCTGCGCCAACACATTGGCGACATCACCACTTTCATTGGCCTTGTCCTGAGACTGTACTTGGTCGGAACTCGAACCCTTGGCGCTATTGTCCGCACCTTGGCTCAGCTCAACCTGGGTATCCGCTCCCTTTTTGGCCTGACTATGCTCAATCTCTTTTGTACTGGCTTTCGCCAAAGCCTCTGAAAAATCGTTATTTTCTGACTTTGACTCACCTACCAAACTAACATCTGACGGGTTAGGCTTTACTCCACCTTTGTCTCTGCCTGACTCGGCTTTAGAGAGGAGTATTTGGGTCATCTGTGGCATGCTTCCTCCAACACTCGTCGCGGGAGCCAACATTATGCGGCTACACCTAAGCGTCAATTATTCGCTGTCGCGATAAACTCATTATTAATTACAAAGCAATAAAAATGCCAAGTTAAGCTCAGCAAGCAGGAAATAAGGGATTAGATAGGAGACTAGCGCTAGGAGTTGCGCCAGGCGAAAGCCAATGGGGTTAACGACTGGACTGGCGGAAAAACTGCTGCGAGGCAAATTCGTCAATCATCTTCTGTTCCTGTTTAGCCTCAAACTTTTGTTTCGCTTCCGCCTTGTGACTGAGCAGGAGTTCCACCGCCTTTCGCTTTTGCTGCTTAGTCTGCCAAAACTGCTGTGCTTTCAGCCGCTGCTTGTCTGTCTCTGACACGGCAAATAACTGCTTTTCGATAGCATCATCGATCTGGCGAATAAATTGATGAAATTGATGATAACTACTAGCGGCAATCACTTGCCCCTGCTGACCTTCCATCTGCTTCATATAATCGAGACGATATTGCTGCAAGGCATCAAGCTGCTGACGACATTTATTGAGCGTCAATTGTGCCGTTCTAAGCTGAATTGCCGCCTGTTCTTCGGCCTCAAGCGCCAACTTAAGCACAGTCTCCAGGGGATCATGTTTTGCCATAAGCGTTAATCTCTCCGGTCAACTTAGCGCTAAACCTGACACTGGGCACTTAACTGCCCCAACATCAAGGCACTGGAATCGAAACTGATCGCCTCTTTCATGGTTTGCCGTAGGAAGGCATTCATGGCCGGCTGCAACCGAATCGCGTTATCGATACGCGGGTCGCTGCCCTGAGTGTAGGCGCCGATGGAGATAAGATCCCGGTTCTGTTGATACAGAGAGTACATCTGCTTTACTCGTCGTGTCGCTTCCAGATGCGCCTCGCTGATCACCATGGGTGCCACACGGCTAATAGACGCTTCGACATCGATCGCCGGGTAATGACCCGAATCGGCCAACGTACGCGACAGTACGATATGGCCGTCGAGGATCGCCCTCGCTGCATCGGCGATGGGATCTTGCAGATCGTCGCCTTCGGTTAATACGGTATAAAAAGCGGTAATTGAACCTTGGCCCGCGCCGCCGTTACCGGCACGCTCCACCAGCTTAGGCAATTTGGCAAACACCGAAGGCGGATAACCTTTGGTTGCTGGCGGCTCACCAACGGCCAACGCGATCTCTCGCTGCGCCTGAGCATAGCGGGTCAGGCTGTCCATCAGAAGCAACACGTTATAGCCAAGGTCACGAAAATACTCGGCGATACGGGTCGAGGTTTCACAAGCCCTTAGCCTCATCAAGGGCGATGTATCGGCTGGCGCCGCCACCACCACGCTGCGGGCGCGGCCCTCTTCCCCCAGGATCTCTTCGATAAATTCTTTCACTTCGCGGCCACGCTCACCAACCAGCCCCACCACAATCACATCGGCGGTGGTGCCGCGAGTCATCATCCCCAGAAGCACACTCTTACCCACGCCTGAACCGGCAAACAGGCCCATACGCTGCCCCTTACCCACGGTTAACATGGCGTTAATAGCCCTTACCCCAACGTCCAACGGCTCGCTAATGGCGCGGCGAGCCAGAGGGTTTAACATAGGAGCACGACGAGTCGCTTTCTGATCTGTGTGCAATTGCCCCAAACCATCGATTGGGGCGCCATTGCCGTCAAGCACGCGGCCAAGCAGCCCCATACCGACATTAATTCCTGCCTGCTCACCAAGCGGGGTGACCTTGGCCCCTGGCATCACGCCATTTAGCTCTTCGATGGGCATGAGATACAGCAATTTATCGTCAAAGCCTATCACCTCGGCAACAAGATCTCCTGCCATGGTGGCTATGCTACACAGACTCCCCACCGGTGCCTTGCAACCCGTCGCCTCAAGGGTGAGACCGACAACGCGCACCAGTTGACCACTGGCCTCTGGCATAAATGGGACAACGCTATGGGTGTGCTGCCTTAGCTTATCAAGCAGTCGGCTTTGGCGGGTCTTCATCTTGACTGGTCTCTTGTGGTGCATCGCTTGAAGCAGTATCGTCTGCCGACTCGCTATCGCTTGGCTCAGTGACTGAAGGCTGCGACCCAGACTCTGCTGAGTCCGCCTCTGGCATTTTCTCCATCGCGGCTATCTGTTGTAATCTTTGCTGCTCGAGACGCTGCTCACTCTGCACTAAACCTTCGAATACGGCTTTGATGCGATGCTCCAGCCCCATATCTATCCTGCTGCGGCTATTGCTGACGATGCACTCACCGCGGCTAAGAGTTGGATCGGACTCTAGTTCCCAGTGATTCTTGGTTAATTGCGTACTCTCGTAGAGTCGCTCGACGATGGCGATATCCTCAGGGTGCAAACGCAGATGCGCCCCTTGCTCTTTAAGTGGCAAGGCATCAACCCCTTGACGCAGGGCGGCGAGAATATGCTCGGGATGTGTGTGTAGTTCGTGACCTATCACCGCCTTGGCTAAGGTCATACTGAGCTGCACCAGGGCTTGTTCTATTTCGGTATCCAGCAAGGACAAGGGCGCCGATAATTGCTGCATTATGGCTTCAAACTGGGCAACATTTTGCTCCGCCTGCGCCAATCCCGAAGCTAAACCCTGCTCTTCTCCCTGGCGATAACCTTCTTGATGCCCCTGCTCTAACCCTAGCAGTCGTCCCTCTTCGAGCCCTTGGGCAAAACCGGCCTCTTTCCCCTGGGCAAAGCCTTCAGCTTCGGCCTCGGCGCGAATCGACTCTATCTCCTCCAGGGTTGGCGGCATCACAGGCTCATCGAGCGGTTTCTTCTCTTTTTGTGCATCGAAACGCCCAAACATATTCTCTTTGGGCTCTTCGATAACAGGAGTGACATCGGGCAACTGCCAATGGCTAAAATCGGCCTGGGATGAGCCACTAGCATGCGGGGTTTTCTTATCGTCGGCATTACTCATTAGAGGAACTCATCTCCGCCGCTACCACCGAGGATGATCTCACCGGCATCACTCAAACGACGTGCAATCGATAAGATCTCTTTCTGAGCCACTTCCACTTCGCTGATCCGTATTGGCCCCATGGCCTCAAGGTCATCTTTAAGCAGCTCGGCGGCACGTTTTGACATGTTACCCAGTATCTTCTCTTTAAGTTGGTCGTCGGCGCCTTTAAGCGCTTTCATCAAGACATCCTGCTGCACTTCACGCAGCAAGGTTTGAATACCCATATCGTCAACATCTGCAAGGTTTTCAAATACGAACATAAGATCTTGGATCTGCTGCGCCATCTCTTCGTCGCTTTCGCGCAACGTCTCCATCAACTGACTCTCAACACCTGTGTCGAGATAGTTCATGATATTGGCCGCCGCCTTCAAGCCGCCCATCTTAGCCGCCTGTGCGCCGCCTTGACCGGCAAACTGTTTCTCCATGATGTCATTAAGCTCTTGCAGCGCTGCCGGTTGCACCTCTTCAAGGTTGGCGATACGCATCATCAAATCGAGACGGGTATTCTCTGGCGCCTGAGCAAAAATCTCGGCGGCCTGATCCGGCTCCAGATATGAGAGCACTATGGTCTGAATTTGTGGGTGTTCGTTTTGAATGATAGTCGCCACCTGACGGGCGTCCATCCATTTGAGCGACTCTAGCCCCTTGGCGCCACCGCCCATGATGATCTGTTCGATCAGGTTGCCGGCCTTGTCTTCACCCAGGGCCGCAGTAAGGGCATTACGCACAAACTCTTCACTGTTAAAGCCGATAGAGGAGTATTTTTGTACCTCCTCCAGAAACAGCTTGTGCACACCGATCACCTTACTTTGCCCAAAGTCTTTCATGGCGGCCATTGCCATGCCCACCTTCTGAACCTGTTTAGGCTCGAGGTGTTTTAGAATCGAGGCTGCATCGGCCTCACTCAGGCTAAGTAGTAGGATGGCAGTCTTCTCGATGCCAGTAAGATCTTTGGTATTGAACTCACCACTGGCTGTGTCGATCTCTTTATCATTACTCATTTTCTTGTAACCATCCCTTGACGACTTGGGTAGAGAGCTCAGGCTCGTTAGCTACCAATGCACGTATCGCCTTTATCATATCATCGTCTTTATGCAGATCCGGTATCAAAATCGAGCCATCGTCGGCATAGCTGTATTCCGCATCGGGACGATTGAGCATACCCAGCGTATCGGCGGCGTATTGATCTTCAATCTCGGCCAATTCATCACCCAGTGTTGGTGCGTCAGGCATCTTCTGTCCATCTGGGTAGATGAGACGCTTCAGCATTGGCCTCACGACGAAGAGGATAAGCGCCAGAATGATTAAGCCGCCCATCACCAATTTGATCGCTCGCCAGAACCAAGGCTCTTCGTAGATAGCAAGCGCAGGCGCTTCTTCGACCAGCTGATCCATAAAGGGCACTGTCACAACCTCAATCATATCACCGCGCTGGGTATTGAAGCCCACAGCGCCTTCAAGCAAGCGACGAATATTGCTCAGCTCCTGCTCGGTACGGGCAACGCGCGTCACCTGACCATCTTCTCCAGCAGGCCCAGTCTTGAAGTCGACCGCCACCGAAACGCTCACACGTCTAACCACACCTATCTGCTGACGGGTATGGCTAATAGTGGTGTCTAACTCATAGTTACGAGTTGCCTCTTTATGACTGGATCCTGGCAGGATTTTTTCCTGAGAGCTTCCAGTGGCTTGCTGAGGAATATTGGCTTCCATTGGCGGCTGATTGCTCAGCGCTCCGGCAATACCGCCAGTGCTGGCGCCGGTTGAGTTATTCTCCACCGTCATTTCACTGCGTACTGCAGGAAGGTCAGGGTTATAACGCTTGGCGGTCTGCTCGACGGCAGTGAAGTCCATATTGACATCCACCTGAGCGGTAAAGTTTTCTGGTCCCAAAATAGGCATCAAAATCGATTCAACCTTGTTGCGATACTCGGCTTCCTTTTGCTGTACTAGCTCAAGTTCGCGGCGCGCTCGGGCGGATACTGCCGTCTGACTTCCCGAGTTTAGCAAGCGACCGTTAGAATCAGTCACTGTCACACGGGTCGGCTCCAAACCATGAACGGCTGAAGCGACGATATCAACAATCGAGTCAACCTCTTCTTGACCTAGTCCACCGCGACGGGCATTGACGACCACAGTTGCGCTTGGCTTAGAACGATTACGGGCAAAAACATTTTCTTTAGGAATCGCCAGGATCACCTTGGCGCGGCTGACACTCTTAAGCTCTTCGATAGTGCGCGCCAGATTTTGCTCCTGACTGTTCTTCAGTCTCGCCGCTTCCATCCGCTGGCTAACGCCAAAACCACTGTCTTTAGTAAGAAAATCATCACGACCAGGCGAGTTGTCGATGCCTGCGCGGCTGAGCATCATCTTGACGTCTTGATACTGATCTTCAGGCACCTTAAGCACATCGACGTCAATTTGGTAATTGACTTTGTTCTTGTCCAGCACATCAAGCACCTGCACCATCTCTTGGGTATCCATCTTGCCCAGAGGACGGTATTCAGGCTCCTGTGCCCACAGCATGACGAAAACCGCCAATGCTAAACAGATAGCCAGCGCCAGGATCATGGTGATCTGCCTAAGCATATCGACACCGCCAAACATGCCGCCGCTTGGCTTATGCTCTTCTTGTACGCCGCCAGCCAACATATCCTGTGCTGTGCCAGCGCCTGTTCCGACTACCATATCTGTACTCACGATAAATACCTGCTGTTTTGAATCATCTTAGGGTGATAGTCACCAGCCATGCCTAGACAGGCATACTCATGATCTCTTTATAGGCTTCGACCAACTTATTACGCACCTGAACGGTCGCTTCAAAGGCAACGCTGGACTTTTCGCGAGCGATAACGGTATCAGACAAGGTCACACGAGTGTCCCCCATGTCGAGACGTGTCTGTAACGAGGAAGAGGCTGCCTGCAGGGCATTAACGTTTCCGACAGCCTGCGACAGCAAGTTACCGAAGTCACTGCCACTGGTATTAGCCACTTGTTGAGTGATATTGGGCGTGATCGCACCAGGCTTAATCTCGCCTGTGAGTGACTGCATCTCTTGCAGTAATGAATTGGCACCTATCTGCATATTGGCCTCCGCTATCGTCGTGAATTTGACGAAATCTATTCTTATTCAGTCCAATGCAATATGTTTGCCAAAAATGGAAATAGCGTGACGCCAGCACCTTTAAACAAGGGCATAGGCGAGAATGAAACAGACAATAAGGAGAGAAATAGAGAAAATGATGGGCAACAAGAAAAGCGAAATGCAGGCACTAGGTGAGCATTTCGCTTTTCTCTTTTTACGCTTTTATCGACTTCATGCGGGGATCTGAATCCCCATATCACGCATTCGCGCCATCTTATACCTTAACGTCCGGGCACTGATCCCCAACTTTTCAGCCACCTGCTTACGACTGCCATTACACTGGTTAAGAGTTTCAAGAATGATCACATGCTCTTGGGCCTTAAGCTCATCTCCGAGACCATCGGGCTCCGTTTGCTTATGCTCACTGTCACTCAGTGGTTCCAGCATCACATCCTGTGTATCGATAATGATATCCTTGGCACCAATGGCATCACCTGACTGTAAAATCAGCGCGCGCTGTACCACGTTATCCAGTTCACGTACGTTGCCAGGCCACCTATGTCCTAACAAACGCCGACACGCCTGATCGTCCAAGGTTGGTGCCTGAGCCAAGCCCGCCGTTTTAGCATGACGCAACACTAAGTGCCGCGCTAAAGGTAAAATATCGGCCGGACGTTGATGCAAGGCTGGCCAAGTCAAAGGGAACACATTGATGCGATAATAGAGATCTTCCCTAAAATCTCCTTTAGTGGCCATCGACTTGAGATCTCGGTTCGACGTTGCTAAAACGCGCACATCAAGCTTAATGGTCTTACGCCCACCGAGGCGCTCAACTTCACGCTCTTGCAACACCCGCAGTAATTTGGCTTGCAACCCCAGATCCATCTCTGAGATCTCATCGAGAAGCAAGGTGCCGCCCTGAGCCTGTTCAAATTTACCCGGACACGCCTGATAAGCCCCGGTAAAGGCTCCTTTCTCATAGCCAAATAGCGTAGCTTCTAACATATTCTCAGGGATCGCGGCGCAGTTTATCGCCACAAACGGCTGCTCAGCCCTTTGACTGTGCTGATGTATGTAGCGTGCAAGTACCTCTTTACCCGATCCACTTGGTCCCATGATCATCACAGAAGCGTCGGACTGGGCCACTTTCTGCGCCAACGAGAGTAGCGCTAGGCTGCGCTCATCGGCGACCACGGGTTGATCCTCAATGAGTTTAGGCTTGAGGTAACGAGAGACCTGATTAAGCAGCACCTCAGGAGCAAAGGGTTTGGCGAGATAATCCACCGCCCCTAATTTAATTGCGCTGACGGCGCTGTCTATGGTCGCATAGGCTGTCATGAGCAAGATGGGGATCTGTGAGCAGTGCTGCTGTAGGTAAGCCACTAAACCCAGGCCACCTATGCCTTCCATCTGCACATCACTGATCACCATATCGAAATCGTGCCCCTTGAGCGCGATTATCGCCGCTTCGGCCGACTCGACATCGACACATTCATATTGAGCAAGTAACAGAGTATCCACTAATGCTTCGCGCAGCGAAGCATCATCTTCAACGAGTAGTATCTTGGCTTCAGCCATGGCTCACCTCCGGGGTCGACTCGGCTTGGACCGCTGGCAAATTAAATGAGGCGCGGCATCCCTTCCCCGCAATACAATTGAGCTGCAGGCGCCCTTGGTGGTTAGCAACCACAGTTTGCACAACCGCCAAGCCAAGACCTGTACCTTGCGCCTTGGTCGTGAAGAAAGGCTCAAGCACCTTCTCCTGCATTGCAGTGTCTAACCCTTTTCCGTTATCGACGACTTCAAAGGCTATCGCCTGCCCATCATCGACGGCATTTAGCCATACCTGACTGGCGCCGGCTTCTATGGCATTGATCACCAAATTATTAATCGCTGAGCTAAGCGCGGCAGGATTAGCTTTAAATAACTGAGTGGATGCAAGATTTAAATGCAACTGACAAGATTTTCGCTCGGCAATGGGCTCGCAGTTTGCCATCACAGGGCCCATGACTTGCTGCATATCACAGACCTCGCTCAACTCCTGCTGACGCCCCTTGGCCATCAGCAACATATCATCTACCTGCTGTGACAACTCGTTGAGCCTATCAATCAGCTTACCTTGGAAACGTTCTCTGGCCGGTTGTGCCAAACTAGGACTTCCGAGATTAGCCGCATATAACAGCGCCGCCGATAAAGGCGTGCGAACTTGATGAGCTAAACTGGCCACCATTTTGCCAAGAGCTGAGAGTCGCTGCAGATGGGAGAGATTTTTTTGTAGCAAGCGGGTTTCGGTCAAGTCTGTCAAAACAATAAGCTGACCGGGTTCTGGCGTTAGTGGGGTGATAGCCAGTTTAACTCGGCGACCATTTTTCAATGATACCTCGTGGCCATCATCATCCTGTGGAGAAAAGGCGCGATTGATGATCTGCAACCAGCGAATTCCAGTTAAGGGCTGTCCCAACAGTTGCACGGCGACAGGATTGGCATCGGTAACTACACCATCCCCATTGATGATCACTACGCCTGAAGGCATGGCCTGTAAGATATGCTCCATGCGACTGGACATAGCATCATTGGCAACGACACCGGCGACCATAGAAGGTCCCCGTGTTGCCTGCGCCTGTGCTGAATATGCCACCTTGGGATTTGCGGCCATAACCACTCCGTCAATAAATTGCTGCTAACCGAGTGAATGCAGATAATATGCCAATTAAAAAATCATAATTAACAAAGAATTATAGTTAAGAAACGACAAAGGCCCTGAAATGGGCCTTTGTTTGTTGCATTGTGGCGAGCTGGAATTAATCTTTACTCATGCCGTACTTACGCATCTTCTCAACCAGCGTGGTGCGGCGGATACCAAGCATTTCAGCAGCGCGGGCAACGACGTTGTCTTGTTGATCCAATGCCTGGCGAATCATGTCTATCTCAAGCTCTGCCAGCAGATCTTTAAGGTTAACGCCTTCCGGCGGCAACTCGCTAGGGAAACGGCTCTCTGGAATATCGACCGCTACCTCATCACTAAAGATAGACGCCAACGCATCGCGCTCCAGCTCCTCTTCGCTGACCTGCACCTGATATTCCGGCACATCAATATGGCGGTATTTCAACGGCAGATCGTTCACATCGACCAAGCCACCAGGATAAAGGATGGTAAGACGCTCAACCAAGTTAGACAGCTCACGCACATTACCCGACCAGCTATGTTCTTTAAGAGACTCAATAGCCCGCTGGGTAAAACGCACCTTGCCACGACCTTCGTTGTAGACGCGGCTGACTAACTCTTGCAACAGTAATGGAATATCGTCTTTGCGCTCACACAGAGCCGGCATCTCTACAGGGAAGACATTGAGGCGATAGAAGAGATCTTCTCTAAACTCGCCATTGGCGATCATGGTCTCTAGCTCTCTGTGGGTCGCGGCGATAACACGCACATTGGTATGTATGGGCTTACTGCCACCAACCCTTTCAAACACGCGCTCTTGCAAAACCCTGAGCAGCTTAACCTGCATCTGCAGCGGCATATCGCCTATCTCATCGAGAAATAGAGTGCCACCTTCGGCAAGTTCAAAACGCCCCTTACGGGCGCTGATAGCGCCAGTAAACGAGCCCTTCTCATGACCAAATAGCTCACTCTCCAGCAGCTCTGGCGGTATAGCGCCACAGTTCACTGGAATAAATGGGCCATCGCGGCGATCAGAAATATAATGAATATTACGGGCAACGACCTCTTTTCCCGTACCAGACTGGCCTAAAACTAATACTGTGGCATCTGAACCCGCGACCTGATTAATCAGATGGCGAACCTGAGCAATACCTTCACTGCGGCCCACTAAGCTACGAAATAACTTGGTCTGATTACCACTGGTTGGCACATCGGGACGCTTGGTGTGCACAAACACCTGACAAAAATGCAATAACTCTGTCAGCTGGGGATAGTTCAGCGGCTCTTCGATACAACCTAAAATATTACTTGCTGAGACATCACCGTTAGCACCCAGCAATAAAATCGGCTGCCAAGGCATGGAAGTAGCAATAGATTGCAACAAGGTCTTAGACTGAGCCTCTTGTGCAATGACAAGCGCTCTATAGCGGGTATTCGACATTCGAGATTCGAGTTTATCGACAGGAAGCAATTCGACTTGCTCACCAAGAAACTCAAAAACACAAGATAAGCGATTAATTCGCTCTGACTGATTACCGACAAGTAGAATTCGTTGATCTGTATGCATCATTTAAGAAGGCCGTAAAGCACTCAGTGTTATTCGCATTAATTATTAGTGTTAGTTGCTTCGAAAGCGAGATAATCGTTTTAATTCAATTTTGCAAAAAACGACTATCACACGGAATAGTGTATTATCAGCAGCATATTAGCAAGTATCAGATTCATTTTCTGACAAACTCATCTGATTTTAGAGCAAATTCTCAACGTATCAAGCAACAGGCGCCAATCAATTGACGCCTGCCAAAAAGTTATTGTTCAGAAAGGTAGTAACTAAGGCTAAATTGCTTCTGTGTGCGATGCCAAATGATGCTCATTTTGAGGAATCGCATCCCAACCTTCTTTGATGGTACGAATGATCTCACTGACATCGTCAATGGCCTGTACATCATTGTTTAAATTGGCCTCAGATATCTTGCGCAGCATAAAGTCATAGAGGTCACTAAGGTTATTGGCTATCTCACCACCCGCTTCCATATTCAGGCTGTTGTTCAATCCGGTAATAATGCCAATCGCTTTGCCTATGTAGATTCCCTTATTTTCGATATCATTATTTTCAATGGCATAACGGCTTTGTGCGAGGCGCTGTAAAGCCCCTTCAAACATCATCTGAATAATTCGGTGCGGTGAAGCGACTGAGATTTCGCTCTCCAATGACACTTTTCGATACGACTGCAGTGAACTTCTCATAATAACCTACCTATCTGAATCTATAGACTTATAAACATTAAGTTGGCGCTGACTTTTACGTCCCAAATGCAGCAGTTCCTGACGATGTTTCAGCAGGCTAACTGCCTGCGTTGTAAAACTTGTGGTCAGTTCCAGTTGAGACTGTAACAATGCTCTGTCTTCCTCACTGGGCGAGGCAAGCACCTCATCAAGCAAAAGTTGACGCTTTCCAACTAAATCAAGCAATTTTGATACCAACTCATCTGCATCATCCTGTTCAGCAGGCATCTGCTGCAGTTGATGCATTACCTGGTTAATTTCTTGATTTAGTTTATCTAAGGATTCCAATACCTTTCCTTTACATCCAATTGGCCATTAGCCTTTTTGAGAAACCACTCCCGGTAAGGAGTTAAGTCCATTAACTATACCTATCGACTGCTGGTTTAACTTGCCGACAACTAAATCCATCGCATTAAATTGCTTAAACAAACGAGCTTCTAACTGTTCCATTTTCAGAGAAAAAGCTTCCCGCTGTGCATCTAAGCGTTTCTTATCCGCAGTGTAGGCATTATTACGGGAGTCGATCAGTCCGCCGCTTTTTACATACCCTTCGACTAAAGTATCTAATCTATTTGCTAAGCCTGTGGTATCAGTAGCAAACAGGCCTTCGATACTGCTCATATCTTCACTGATAGCTTTATCTAACTTGGTGCTATTGACTGATAGTTTACCGTAGCGATCTGCTTCGATTCCGATATCGTAAAGGGCAACCGACTGACCGCCACCAAGATCGACGCGCGTAGAGATCATATTACGCATCTGAGATTCTATAGAGCGAATCATAGAGTCACCCTGCAGTGCTGAGGCCTTTTCTTTATCCGCATCATAGGATGACACCTTGTCTATGGTGCTCATCAGGCTGTTATAGGCGTCAACAAATCCCTGAACGTTCTCTTTTACTGCATCCTCATCTAACTCAATCTTAAGCACAGAGGTCTTATTCAGATCGGCATCGGTCAAATTTAGGGTGACACCTGCAATCGCATTTTTGATTTCATTGGTTTGAGATTGTAACTTCTGACCGTCGATATAGACGATAGACTCTTTTGCGGCTTGAACTTCGCTCAGATTTCCTGCGCCGAACATATCGCTAAGGCCGGTACCTGTGGTATCCGTGGCGGTGACACTGATATTGTTGTCCGGCCCTTCGGTATCGGAACTGATCACCAAACGACTACCGCCATCGGTAGTCACTATAGTTGCAGTAACCCCGACGTTATCATCGGCGTTATTAATCTTATCGGCAATGGCTGACAGAGAATCGCCAGCGGCTACATCGACCGAGAAATTTTGACCATTAACGGTGAAACCTAAACTGCCCTCACCCACTGCGGCGCTGGCATCGGCCGTGAAGGCCCCTGCAACTTTGTGACGCTGAGCGAGTTGTTCAACCACTATATTATAGCTACCCGTCTGGGCATTCTTATCGGCAGTAGCAGTAAAGAAACTGCTATCACCTGTAGACACCTGACGTTGGTTTAAGCTTTCACCATCTTTAAGCTTTTCAAGCGCATCTTGGAAAGTAGAAAGCGCACTCTTAAGCGAGCCCATAGCGGAGACTTTCGCATCTATGGTGTCTTCTGTTTTATTAAAGATCGCTTCTTTAGGCACCTTTTCAGCATCAACCAGCACCCCCACAATCGTGTTGATATCAAGCCCTGAACCTATGCCTGTTGCCGTTAATGCCATAATAACCTCTACTAAAACGCCAGCTGAAACCTAGGCTTCAGTTTTCATTAATAATCCAGTGACTTCAGAAAGTTTCTGCGCCAATTTCAGCGCTTCTTCGTTTGGAATTTGACGAATAATATCACCCGAATCAATGTCCATTACGCTAACAATATTTGTGCCAGAATCTTCATCAATTTTAAAAGCTAAGCCTTTACGCATTACCGCCATCATATTCGATAATTCGTCGACTAACTTCTGCATCTCTTCAGGCGACTGTTCTTGCTCTTTCGCCTGCTCTGCTTCAGCTTGGTTACTCTGCTCAACCGCCTTTATCGCAGCACGTTTACTCAGCTCAACATCCTCTGCAGCATTTGCTTTAACAGGCGTCATGCCTATATCAATTTTAGCAGCTGTAGCATTGGATGAATTAACAGTATTAATATCCATGACCTATACCTCTACTTCGTTAATTTATCCTTAAAATCACGAAAGGGAGATCCGTCACCGAACCTCCCTTGTCTTCATCAAACTCAGTCTATCCCATTACTCTATTAGAGTAGTGATAGGGCGACCTGAGGTAGCTGGTTAGCCTGAGCTAACATAGCTGAACCAGTTTGTTGAAGTACTTGGTTCTTAGTCATAGTAGAGGTTTCTTTCGCGAAATCCACATCTACGATACGGCTCTTAGCGTCAGCCACGTTAGCCTGAGTGTTAGCGCTGTTGCTAATATTGTGAGACAGACGGTTCTGAATCGCACCAAGTTTTGCACGCTGTGTATCGATTGAGGTAATTGCCGCATCGATAGCTGCAAGCGCCGAACCACGATTTGCAGCAGTTGAGTTATTCAATGCATTAACACCAAGTGATGTCGCGTCAGATTTAGCCACTGAAACTGTGATATCTTCACCATCTTGGTGACCCACCTGGAATGTTTTACCAGCAGCAAAGTCTCCATTTAGCAGCTTAGTGTTACCAAAAGCTGTGTTATCACCAATTTCGGTGATCTCTAGGGCTAACTCATCCATCTCAGCCTTCAGAGCTTGCAAGTCTGCAGTGCTGTTGGCGCCGTTTTCAGACTGGATAGTCAGGTCACGCATACGTTGCAGCATGTTAGTCTGCTCCTGCATCGCACCTTCAGAGATCTGAGCGATAGAGATAGCATCGTTAGCGTTACGCATACCCACTTCCAGACCACGGACCTGAGAGTTCAAACGGTTAGAAATCGCAAGACCAGCGGCGTCATCTTTTGCACTGTTAATGCGAAGACCACTAGACAGACGTTCCATAGAAGTCGCTAAGTTGCTACCTGAAGCGTTTAGGTTTTTCTGTGCTTTTAGAGATGTTACGTTGGTGTTTACTGTAATAGCCATAATCGATTCCTCTTTATACCTGGCTTAAAACTAAGCCTGTCTACTTAAGCCAGGCCGGTCTTACTGGGTTACAGTATATTTAGCGGCAGAGGGTTTTCGATCTTTAGAAAATTTTTTATAAAAAATAGACTATTTTAAATAAACCATAAAAATCATTAGCTTATTTTTAGATAGACAATAGAAAAACGGTGCAACAACAGAGTTTGCACCGTTCTTATCGACTAAGAGCAAGTTCTTATCCCAGTAATGACAAGGCAACCTGAGGTAATTGATTAGCCTGTGCCAACATGGCAGAACCAGTTTGTTGTAGTACCTGATTCTTTGTCATAGTCGAGGTTTCTTTGGCGAAATCGACATCCACAATACGGCTCTTGGCATCGGCAACGTTGGCCTGAGTATTAGCACTGTTACTAATGTTATGTGCCAAACGGTTTTGCACCGCACCTAACTTAGCACGTTGAGTATCGATAACCTTGATCGCGTCATCAATCTGACCGATAGCAGCATCTCGACCGGCTGACGTCAATACCGTTAACGAATTTACCGATAGTACGCCGGCATTCAATGTGCCTACAGAGATAGTGATATCTTCACCATCTTGGTGACCTACTTGGAACAACTTACCCGCAGAAAATTCACCCGTTAACAACTTAGTATTACCAAAGGCAGTGCTGTTACCGATCGCTGTGATCTCTTCTGCCAGCTGATCCATCTCATCTTTCAACGCTTGTAAATCGGCAGTGCTGTTGGCGCCGTTTTCAGATTGAATAGCCAGGTCACGCATACGCTGCAGCATGTTGGTCTGCTCTTGCATCGCACCTTCTGAGATCTGGGCGATAGAGATTGCATCGTTAGCGTTACGCATTCCCACCTCAAGACCACGAACCTGAGAGTTCAAACGGTTTGAGATTGCTAGACCTGCAGCATCATCTTTCGCACTGTTAATGCGAAGACCGCTAGACAAACGCTCCATAGAGGTTGCCAGGTTTTGAGAAGATGTATTTAAGTTCTTCTGCGCCTTCATTGATGTGACATTGGTATTAACATTAATAGCCATTGTGTTTTCCTCTTCTTGGTTGCACTGCCAAGACGTTGAGCTTGGCTAATAAATTCAAAGTTAAGTTAGTCAGGGGCCTGAGCCCGTTTAGATATAATCAAATAGTGTCGTCGACCCGACTTTGCTAAACACGCTCGATACGGCATTCAAGGCCAACTGTTGTTTCTCGAGCTCAGTTATCGCCGAGGCATAATCTAAATCTTCAAGCAGTGAGAGCGCCGAACTGTTAACTAACTTCTCTTCCACATGGGTCGAACTGTAACGCTCGATCTGCTTTAAGCTATTACCGGCTTCACCACGGGCAATGCTCAACTGATTGACACCACTGTCGATATTATTCAACATCTGTGCCAACTCAGCTTTACCTTGTGGGGTATTCACCTTGTTAGGATCTTCAAGCAGAGTAATTGCCTGATTGATGGTGTCGAAAATACTGACCTCAGCTTGCGGCATAATGCTAAAGCTATCCCCTGGGGCTGGCTGACCGTCGAGTTTCACCTCGATACCGTTGAAGTTAATGGGATCGGCGGCGTCAAAATTAGGAACAGTCGTTACCAGGGTCGCGGACGAATCTCGGATTTCAAGATTGGCACCATTCATGGTAAAGCTATACGTATCGAGTGCAGCTGGGTTACTGTTGGTAGCGCTCAGCACCCGAAAATCCCCGGCCTGACCCGCCGAATAATTGGCGCCAAAGTCTCCAAGGCCAGCAGGTGCATTCATAAAGGCAAGATCACCGGGGATATTAGTTCCTAAGGTCACCCCTGATGCCACTATGGCCTGGCGTACACCGCTGTCACCGCTATACACCACATTACCGGCGGCATCGAAAGCAAAAGGCTGCTTATCGGTTTCATAACCGGCAAACATATAGTTGCCCGATTCATCTTGGGTATTAGCCACCGAAATCAACTCTTCCAATGTCCCCTTGAGCTCATCGGCAATCATTTGCCGCTCCGACTCTGACAAGCTGCCATTCACTGCACGCAAAATTTGCTCTCGAACAGATCCCGTTAATGTCTCGGCACTGCCTAGCTTGCTCTCGGTCAAGGCCAGGCGATTGGTGGCATAGTCGATATTCTTCATAAACTGATCGACCAAGGCATTTTGCTGATTGAGGTTATCGATACCAATCGCCGCCACAGGATCGTCACCCGCTGTATTGACTCGCTTGCCGCTGGCGATCTGATCGATGATCTTGCTGGTTGCCGATTGCTTGTTAAGCACGCTATTAATGTTTTGATTAAACATCTGCGCCGTTGAGATCCGCATAATAAAAGCTCCTATCTCACCGAACTAAATAAGGTGTCGAAAATTTCAGTGGCCGTGGTCATAATACGAGCCGATGCCTGATATGACTGTTGAAAACGCATCAAGTTGGCAGCTTCTTCATCCAGGTTGACCCCTGATTCACTCTGCACTCGGGTATAAGCTTGGGAGTAAACCGCTTCGGCTGACCCTAGAGCGACCTCGGCAGCTTTTGCCTTGCCGCCAACCTGCAACTTGGTGCCTTCATAGACATCGGCAAGGGTCGAACCGCCATTGTTCATCAGCTTGGTTTCCGCAAGCTTAGCCATGGCGACCACATTGGTGTTATCCCCTTCGGCAAAGCTGAGATCGAAGGTAAATCTATCTGTGGCTGGCGCACTGGCATCCACCTCAAAGGTGAAGCCATAAGCGCTGATAGACGGCGGAGTAAAGGCTGCCGTACCAAGAGAATTTCCCGCTGCATCAAACACTTCAAAGGTATTTGCCGTAGTATCTATCGCAAAGGTCAGCTCACTGCCGGTTAACGGAAAATTAGCCGCATTGCGATTATCGATACTCACCAGTTTCACCTGAGTATTACCAGAGTTACTGGCATCTTCTGTTATCTTGGGTGCGGCAGCGGCAATCCCCTTAGGATCTGTCATCACCACCTTGATACCGGCTGCGGCGCCTGATGTTGGACGTATCTCAAATCTGTCACCCGACGCCATGGCACCAGAATCGATATTAATGCTAAAGCCATCGCCGCCGGTCAACTGAGTGCCATTTAAGGTCAATGGCGTCACAGTGCCGGTTTCTTGATCCCTGAGTTCATAGGTAGCTGGCGCAGTAAAGCTCAGCTCATAGCTGCCGCCAGACAGGGCACTGACATCATCAATGTTGACCCTAAGTGCTGCATTGCCTGTGTTGTTCTCATAAGCCCCGACACGGCCCACGGACATGGCGGGATCATTGATATCCAAGAAGAGATCGCTCCCCACCTCACCATTAAGATCGAAGCCTTGAGACTGGGCTTGATTAAAACTGTCGGCGATCCCTAAGGCTAACTGCCCCATCTCCAGCTGAGACGGAATTAAAGTGTCATCACGAAATTGAAACAATGCCCCTAGGCTGCCACCCATCTTGCTAGGGTCGACAACTAACGTCTGGCTGCCAGCGGTGCTGGTGATGCGCAACTCGCCAGGATAAGGATCGCCAGTGGTTGAGCCCATCTGCATCGAAACCTCACCAGACACCAGCATCACAGCGCCGCCCAGCATGATGCTCTTAGCGCCAGATTCGAGTGGGATCACGTTAACCTGAGCGTATTCGCTGAGCTCCTGGATCAAGGAATCTTGCTTGTCGAGCAACTGCATATCAGCACCCTGGGACTTCATCAACTCTTGGTTGATATGACCAAGCTCAGTGCTGATCTCGTTAATCCTATCTGTCATCGCCGAGATCTGGTCGTTGGTCTGTTTCATCTGACCATCGAGATGCGACTGCATCTGGTTTAGCGCCTTGGCGATCTGATCGGCATTGCCCAGCAAACTGCCACGAATACCCATGTCATCAGGTAAATCCGCCAAACTATTCAGCCCGGCAAAGAGATCGTTAAGGCTCTGAGGCACTGCCTTGCCTATCTGAGAAAACAGCTGATCAAGCTCGCTCATCTTGGTCTGTGTCGTCTGCGCCTGACTCATCGCCGTCTGACCGATGCGCAGCTCACGCGCAGCGTATTCGTTATAGATACGTTTCACGTCGGTAATATAGGTACCGGCACCATAAAAGCTATTGCCCAGACGTTGAGATTCCAGGCTAGATTGCTCTGCCACCTGACGATGATAACCATGCGTATTGGCGTTAGTGATATTGTTACTGGTCACCGCCAGCTGTGACTGTGAGGCAAGCACGCCGGTACGGGCGATATTAAGCAGATCCATCGACATTATGCTTTACCCCTTGTTTCACCTGTTGTTAATTGAGAATTCATCACCTATCACTCTCCGCTCATTACTCGCCAAGCATGGCTGCGCCGAGTTCTTTGGTTACGGCCTGCATCACCTTGATCACCTTATCGGCGTAATCTGGATCTGTGGCATAACCGGCGTCTTGCAGGCCACGGATAAAGGCAGCCGGATTAGCGGCCTGCTCCATCGCCTCTTGATAACGAGCGCCCTCGGAAATGAATGAGACGAAATCGTCAAAACTTTGTTTAATATCCTGGTACACCCTAAAGTCGGCGCGCTGTTTCACCGCAACCCCATGTTCAAACTCCAGGGTACTCACACCGGCGCGTTCGCCATCCCAGCGGCGATCGGCCTTAATATTGAATAGATTATTGCTGGGCTGACCATCGGCGCGGCGCACCATTTTCTGTCCCCAACCGGTTTCCAGTGCCGACTGGGCAATCAATACCTCTGGGCTGGTACCCAGCGCTTTCGCAGCCTGCTCGGCATGGGGATAAATCGCCTTCACAAACGCCTCGCGGCTCTCAAAGCCCTGATTTGCCAGAACAGTCGGTGCCTGCGACGGCAATACTTTGCCGCTCACTAGCTCATCAAATATGTGAGGCAGAGGCTTGTCGGCACTCGATGCCTTGCTCTGAGGCTCAGGTTGAGGCACTGCTTGTTGAGTACTATTGGCAATCGGACTCACCATGCCACCACGCAGCACAGAAGCCGGCGTCAGCTGACTGGTCTGCGGCGAAAGTTGCTGCACCATGAGATCAGCAAGGCCCAGCATCCCCTTGTCCGACAGGTTGACCGACATCTGCTGGTCGTGCATCTGCTCGTAAAACTTGGTGTATTGGCTATTCATGGGGCTATCGGACTCAAACACGGCATTGGCGTCACGCATGCTTTTCATCAGCATCTGCACAAAGATACCTTCGAACTGCTGCGCCACCTCTTTAAGCGCTGCCTTGTCATCTTTTTGCGCCTTGGCACGTAGGGAGTCCAAGCCCCCTATGTCCAAGAAATGCGATGCGTTTGACAGCTTATCCATGTTGAGTCCCGATGCCTTTGCGACGACTAAATCGTCTGTGACAAAATTTAGATGATGATAAGTTCACCATGCAAAGCACCTGCCACCTTTAACGCCTCAAGTATCGCCAACACATCTGAAGGCGCGGCGCCAACCAGATTCACCGCACGAACCAACTCATCCAGCGTAGTGCCGGGATTGAACAGGAACATACGGTTATCCTCTTGAGAGACATCTATGGTGCTGTCAGTGGTCACGACTGTATTGCCTCCCGCCAGCGGATTAGGCTGAGATACCTGAGTCGCCTCGGCAATGGTTACGGTTAGGCCGCCATGGGTCACAGCCGCTGGGAGTAGTCGTACATCTTTACCCACCACTATGGTGCCGGTGCGGGAATTCACTATCACCTTTGCCGACTCAGAGGCGGGCTCTACTTCGATATTTTCAAGTGTCGCCAAAAATGCCACACGCTGAGAGACATCACGCGGCGCGCTCACCTGCACAGAGGCGGCATCTAACGGACGGGCCATGCCTGGACCTAACAGCTCGTTAATAGAGTCGGCCAGACGTTTTGCGGTCGAAAAATCGGCGCGGCGTAGGTTAAAGGTCAGATGATCCCCGGTCGAAAATGGAGTCGCGACAGTGCGCTCTACAATGGCGCCATTAGGAATTCGGCCGACAGTGGGGGTATTTTGAATCACCTTTGAGCCATCTAGCCCTTCGGCGCTAAAGCCACTGACCACCATACTGCCCTGTGCTATGGCATAGACATTACCATCGACCCCTTTTAAGAAAGTCTGCAGCAAGGTGCCACCGCGCAGGCTCTTGGCTTCACCAAGACTTGAGACGGTCACATCCAAGGTCTGACCCGGCTTGATAAACGCCGGCATATTAGCGTGCACCGCGACAACGGCGACGTTTTTAATCTTAGGGCGGAAGTTATCGGGCAAATTGATGCCGAAGTTCTTCAGCATGGTCTTAAAGGTCTGCTCGGTATAACGCGTCTTCTCACCCGTACCAGGCAAACCCACCACTAAGCCGTAGCCAATCAGCTGATTGCTACGCACCCCTTGTACATTAGCAATATCTTTAATGCGCTGGGCCGAACTGACGCTTGAAAACACCATCAGGGCACAGGCCAAAATTATTTTGATCTTCATGGCATCGCTCCTTAGAAGGGCCACCAGTCACTCATAAAGAACTGGCTTAGCCAGCCCACTTTCTGAGCATCGGCAAAGGTGCCTGTACCACTGTATTGAATACGGGCATTGGCCACGCGTTGAGAATCAATAGTGTTATCGGGGCGAATATCTTGTGAGCGCACTATCCCGGTTACCCTGACAAACTCATCGCCATTATTGATGGTGATCCACTTTTCGCCGCGGATCACCAAGTTACCGTTGTTAAGCACCTGCATCACATTGGCGGAGATGCTACCAGACAGGCTGTTGCTCTGATCCGCATCTGACTCACGCTTGGTATTCATGCTGTCTTTGTAGCGCAGATCGATAGGCGTACCGCCTATGGTCACATTGCCGCCACCGGCATAGATGGGATCTAAACTCAGATCCGAGCCCTTCTTGATCTCATTGTTGGCGCTCTTTTTCGCCTGAGTCGACTCTTGCAATATCACGGTAATGATATCGCCAACCTTAAGCGCCTTGATGTCTGAATAGAGGCTAGATGCTTGGCTGTCTTGATACATGGAGCCAGTTGCCGCAATTTTTGTCGGCGGCGCCTCGGGATACACTGGCGCATAATAAGGGTCATCGGCAATCGGCTTCTGAATGGTTGAGCTACAACCCACCAGCGCCATGGCGACCACTAAAATAAGCGACTTAGTCATCTCAAACCTCTACAAATTCTGATTGACGTAAGAGAGCATTTGGTCGACGGCCGAGATCACCTTAGAGTTCATCTCATAGATTCTCTGACTCTCAATCAGATTGACCAGCTCTTCGGTCACGTTAACGTTAGAGGTTTCCAGCGCCCCTTGACGTATAGCGCCCATACCATCCAGTGATGCTGTCCCCTGAATAGGTGTGCCACTGGCGCCCGTTTCTAAGTAGAGGTTCTGCCCCATAGGATCCAGGCCACTCGGATTGATGAAATCAGACATACTCAGTTGACCCACCACTTGGTTTTCAGCCGCGCCGGGTGTCTTCACCGAGACTTCCCCTTCGGCGGACACCGTAATGCTGGTCGCATCATCGGGAATAGTGATAGCAGGTTGCAGTACATAGCCTGAGCCTGGAGTCACGATTTGCCCGGTATCATCTAAGGTAAACTGTCCATTTCGGGTATAGGCCGTTGTGCCATCTGGCAACTGCACCTCGAAGAATCCTGGGCCCTCAATCATCAGATCCAGTGAGTTATCTGTGGTCAGCATATTACCTTGGGTAAACATCTTCTGAGTCGCGACCACCTTAGTACCTGCGCCTATGTTTAAACCATTGGGCAACTTGGTATTGGAGGCACTGATCCCGCCCGCCTGATTCACAGTTTGATAGAGCAGGTCTTCGAAAACGGCTCGGCTTTTTTTGTAACCAACAGTGCTGGCATTGGCAACATTGTTGGAGATCACCGAGATATCTGTTTGCTGGGCATCTAAGCCAGTCTTACTAATCCATAACGCCGGATGCATAATCTATCTCCTAACTAATGCGCATTAATGACGAAGAGGCACGATCCATCTCTTCGGCGGTTTTCATCATCTTGACCTGCATCTCAAACTGTCGTTGCAGATCGATTAAAGAGACCATCTCATCGACGGCATTAACATTACTGCCTTCGATAGCGCCGCTCTCCACACTGACATTGGGATCGGCTGCGGCGACAACGCCAGACATTTGACGGAACAAACCATCCTCGCCGCGCATCAGGTTTTGATTACCAGGGTTAACTAATTTGATACGACCGACCTCTTCGATCACCTCGGCCGTTGAGCCAAGCGGTCTCACCGAAATAGTGCCGTCTTGGGCGATCTCGATTTTTTCGATAGGAAGCGGTAATACGATAGGACCTGCGTCACCCATAATAGGGTTGCCTCTGTCATTACGTAGTAGGCCTGTGGTATCGAAACTCAAGCTACCTGAACGGGTATAAGCCTCGCTGCCATCGACAGCCTGCACGGCTATCCAGCCATCACCTTTTACCGCGATATCAAGATCACGCCCCGTGGTCTTTATCGGTCCGGCGGCATAGTTGGCCGACGGATTCTCTGTCATGGAAAACACCCGCGTTGGCAACCCTTCACCAAAGGCCTGCATGGATCTGGCTTGCTCCATATCTGACTTAAAGCCATCTGTGTTGGCGTTAGCAAGGTTGTTGGCACGCACCGCCAGCGAATGCATATTCTGCTTGGCACCACTCATGGCGACGTAGAGTAATTTATCCACTTGCTGCTCCGTCAATGTTTCAACTAAAACTGTCTAATAACAGAACAAAGCAAACATCATGCCAAGCAATAGGATTCGTTGTAGGGGGAAGATCAAGCAGTTAAATGCAAAGAAAGGACAAATAAGAGAAAGCGGCAAAAGAGGCGGAAATGTGTTGCCGCTTGGCAACACATTTCTCGGGGTAAGATTAACGGATCTGCAGTACCGTCTGCTGTAGCGTGTTGTTTACTTCTAGCGTACGTGAGTTCGCCTGGAAATTACGCTGAGCCGAAATAAGGTCCACCAGCTCTGTCGTCAGATCGACGTTTGACTGCTCTAGCGCCGATGAGCGTATGCTACCAAAGGTACCACTGTTGGCTTCACCCGCCAGTGCCGGGCCAGAGTCCAGGCTCTCCTTCCAAGAAGTATTGCCGACTTGGGTCAGTCCCTGCTCATTTGAGAATCTCGCTAATGCAACGCGTGCCAAAGGAACAGTAGAACCATTGCTATAGCTGGCGTTGATCAAACCATCCGCGCCGACTTCCACGTTAGTCAAACGACCTACTGTGGTGCCGTCTTGGCTTAACTCAGTGACCTCAAACGGCGATGCGTATTGAGTCGGGCTGTTAAAGTTAAGCGTGAGAGTCTGGGTGCCGTCAGTACCTGGACCCAAGACGTTGGCGCCGCTCACGCCCAGCTGCTCAGTGGTAATGACGGCCGGATCGCTACCTGTATAGGCGCCCGTATCATTGAACGAGAGCACTGAACCTTTCCAACCACCGGCATTAACGGCTGTACCACTTGAATCTGCTACGCCATCACCAGTGGTATCACGACCGTATGTACCCGCAGCGCCTGCCAAGTCGACCTGCTTGCCGTCTACCGCGTAGAAGGCCACCCAGTTACTGGTGCCGGTATAAGCGGCTTGCGGTGGACGTACGAAATAAGTCGTCAGAATATGTGGCTCACCCAGTGAGTCATACATGGTCACCGAAGTCGAGTTGTTGTAGGTGTCGGGATCGTTTGGATCAAAGGCCGCAGGATCTAAGGTTGACTCACCCGCATTAAGGTTCATCTGAATGCCAATGTTGTCAGTTTTCTGCGGACTGCCGGCAGTGTCAGGGATCTTAACCGGCTGAGTGGTGGTTAAACTCACCGACGTCGAGTTACCATCTTTATCCACCGGGAAGGTTTGCAGATAATTACCGGCCGAGTTAACCAGATAGCTATCGGCATCGACCTTAAAGGCCCCTGCACGTGTGTATGAGAGATCTTGTGAACCCACTTCAGAGGAGGTCACAAAGAAACCGCCGCCATTGATCGCCATATCCAGCGCGTTACTGGTAAATTGCAGACTCCCCTGCTGGAATTGCTGCGCCACCTGCGCCGTAGTAACACCGCCACCGACTGTCGTTTTGCTGTTGGCAAAAATTGAACTGGCATAGACGTCGGCAAACTCTGCGCGCGACTCTTTAAAACCTGTGGTGTTGACGTTGGCTATGTTATTCGCCGTGGTATTGAGATCTTTTTGCGCCGCCGCGATACCACTCAATGCAATGTTAAATGACATAAATCACCTCACTAAAAATTTGTAATCTGTTCTGGACCGAATGCCCTAACGCTCTGCTTTGTCTAGGTTTCAGACACGGCCAGAACATCACCGAGTTTGATACCGCCTATGCCTCTGAGATTGAGAATCGCCCCGGTACTTGCCGTTCCTAGGGAAACACTCGTCACATGAGCGTAAGTCGATACGGCTAAATCTTCACTCTTACCATCTACCTTGCCCGATGCCTTGATGGCGTAATTGCCGCTAGCAACAGGTTCGCCATTCTTATCAAGACCATCCCAGGCTACATCGATATTGCCGCCATCACTGCCATCGACGGTAAAGGTCTTAATCAGTTGCCCCTTTTCATCTTCGATGCGTACCGTGATTGACTCGATCGGCTCTGGGGTACTGATCACCCCTTTCAATACCGGGTCTTCGGCTGAGATATGCCCGGTATCAGAGGGGATCAATACCTTCTGTCCGACCAACCCAGATGCCTGCAGTGCCTGACTCGAGGTCATCACAGTATTGAGGTTAACAATCTCTTCATTAAGCTTGCTGATGCCATCTACGGTCGAGAACGAGGCCATCTGCGCGATCATCTGGTCGTTATCCACCGGCTTAAAAGGATCTTGCATCGATAGCTGCTGACTGAGTAAGGAGAAGAAATCCTCTTGAGTCAGCTCCTGGCTCTTAGCTTCAGGAATTGATGACTTCTCTTGCAGACGCATACTGTCAAGAAACGGATTACCCGTGGTCTGAGTAGCCTGTTGACTACTCGACGCCTGGGGCGACACAGATTTACTGCTCTGCGCAGCTGAGCTCTGAGAAACCTGGCTATTTAATGGATTAACTAGGCTCACAACCTACCCCCTAGGATTTGCCAATGCGTAAGGTCTGTTGCAGCATAGATTTTGCCGCTTCAGCCACCTGTACGTTCATCTGATAGGAACGTGAGGCTGAGATCATGTTGGCCATCTCCTCCATCACATTGACGTTAGGCTTATAAATAAAACCGTCAGCATCGGCTAATGGATGATCGGGTGAATACTCTTTCTGTAACGGTTTATCGCTCTCCACTATGCCGGCGACTTTAACGGACTGACTGGTTTGCTGCTCATGGCTTGCCTTGGCCAGCTCAGCCTCAAACACAGGGTGACGAGCACGATAGGTCTTATCTATGCTACTAGAGACTGAATCGGCGTTGGCAATGTTGCTGGCAGTGGTATTTAGTCTTACCGACTGCGCTGACATGCCTGAGCCCGCCACATTGAATATATTAAAGAGGCTCATGATTAGGTTCCTTTAAGTGCTTTTTTCAAGCCGGAAAACTTACCGTCAAGAAAACCCAACGACATTTGATACTCGAGGGCATTCTGCATAAACTCAGACTGCTCCTGCTGGATATCTACGGTATTGCCGTCGCCTGTGTCGGGTTGGTTAGGCACCCGATAACTAATGTGTTGCTTTGATAAGGCCGCCAAGTCGAAATGCTTTACGTCGCTGCGACTCATCTCCAGCCCACCTTGAGCCGTGCGAGCCGCTTGAAGTGCCTTATCAAAATCCAGATCTTTAGCTTTGTAATGAGGGGTATCGGCATTTGCTATGTTAGATGAGATCACCTCGGCACGCGCCGAGCGTATACCCAGCGTATACTGATGTACCCCCAATGCCTTATCGAAACTAATCGCCATAAAATTGCCTCCTCACACGAATGCCATAAACAAAGCAATACTTGTGCCAATAAAAACCATTCAAACGAAAAGCAGAGATAAAGGCGAGGCATAAAAAATGCCAGCAGAGGCTGGCATTAGAGAGGTTTATTGCTAACTCAGGTAATTAGCGTCTTAAGTACGCTTTTGATAGTAGATCCCGGGATTACATCGCACCATATCAAACTCGTCGGTCAAACCGGCAATCGACTCAGATGCCCCCAAAAACAGTATCCCTTTAGGATTAAGGGCGGCAGCAAATTGCCGCAATATCTTGGCCTTTGCCTCTGGGGCAAAATAGATAAGCACATTACGGCAAAAAATAATGTCGAACTTGCCGAGCAGAGTGTAGCTTTCCAGCAGGTTGTGGGCTCTAAAATTCACCAAACGCTTAACATTAGCCTTCACCACCATAGAGCCGTTGGCTCCTGGTTCAAAAAACTGACGCTTGCGCTCATCAGATAATCCTCGTCCCAAGGCCAGGTTATCGTATTCCGCGGCTTTACAACGCTCTAGCATGGAGGGGGACAAGTCTGTCGCTAATATGGTCGCACTGCCAGGTAAGGCTCCTGGCTTACGCTGCTGATATTCCAAGATAGTCATCGCCAATGAATAAGGCTCTTGTCCAGATGAACAGGCGGCAGACCAGATCTTAAGCGGCCGCCCTAAACGGGCATATTCAGGGAGTAAACTATTGCCTAACAGCTCAAAAGGATAACGATCGCGAAACCACAAGGTTTCGTTGGTGGTCATAGCATCGATCACTTCAGCCCTAAGCTGACGCTCGGTGGGCTTCATGGAATGCTTAACCACCTCAGACAAGGAAGGAAGGTTGTACTTACCCATCAAAGGTGCGAGTCGGCTACGAACCAAATATTGCTTATTGTCACCCAACACGATGCCGCTGTGTTGCTCCAGAAACAATTTAAATTGGTTGTACTCAGCTTCGGCAAGTGATTTATTCGGCACCTTGATATCCCAATATCAAAAAATAAAACAGGCTACAACATACACTATAGCAAGCATGACAGAGCTCAGCGTTATACATTAGCTAAGTCACTGATACAAGTTTAAACTTATCAAACTTAGGCTTAGGACCGACTTAGGTCAAATTACAAACTAAGATGCTTGTTAACCGCAGCCGCTAACTCATCAGGATTAAATTTCGCAATAAAATCATTAGCGCCCACCTTCTCCACCATCGCCTGATTGAATACACCGCTGAGCGAGGTGTGCAGTACAACCTTAATATCTTTCAGTTTAGGGTTATCACGAATCTCCGCCGTCAGGGTATAACCATCCATCTCTGGCATCTCAATATCTGAGATGATTAGAGGAATTTCGGTTGCGACATTGTCCATCTCCGCCGCGACACTCACCAATTTTTCTAAAGCTTCACGCCCATCTTTTGCGGTATCTATCTGCAGGCTCAAGGACTCTAGGGCACGAATGATCTGCTTGCGCGCCACCGCCGAATCATCAATCACCATGATGTGATAATGGCGATCTCTGTCGATAGTAAGCTGCTCATCCACTTCCTGACTGATCTGGGTTTTCACTGGCGAAATCTCATCAAGGATCTTCTCGACATCTAAAATTTCCACCAGCTCACCTTCTATCTCGGTAACCGCAGTGAGATAAGAATAACGCCCCGCACCTTGTGGCGGCGGCATGATAGCTTCCCAGTTCATATTAATGATACGCTCGACCGACTTGACCAAGAATCCCTGCACGCTACGGTTGTACTCAGAAATAATAATGAAACAACCTTCGGTATTCTCTAACGGCTTGCCGCCTGTTGCCGCGCTAAGATCAATCACAGAAATGGTTTGCCCACGTATATGGGCCACGCCTCTCACAAAAGGATTCAACTTAGGTAGTGCGGTTAACGGCGGACACTGCAGTACTTCTTTCACCTTAAATACGTTAATGCCAAACCTTTGCCGCCCATTTAACTTAAACAGCAGCAGCTCTAAGCGGTTTTGTCCTACAAGTTGGGTGCGTTTATTAACTGATTCAAGAATACTCGACATAATGCCTTTGCCCTGTTGTCGGGTGAATGCGAAGCCGTTCCCATGATAAGTATGAGTATAGGCATAGTAATTGCTTTATCTAGTTATATGACAACCAGACCTCTACTTTGTCAAATTTATGACTCTAATTTCTCACAAAAAATGGCAAAGTCTGAGCCTTCAAACGAAGTATAGGTGTAATCTGGCTAATCAAGCTAGTCAATTCAATATGAAAGTAAATTTTGCATATTTTCTGTTTTTGTTACTCACCTCTCTGCCGACAATGGCAGCGGAGCCAGCCAGCGTACCCTCCGTCTCGACCATAGCAAGATTAGCAACAGAGGTGGTGCAAGAAAAAATCACCTTACCCAAGGATGCCAAGCTGATCATCACGCCACAAAGCTTGGACACCAGGCTATCACCACCAGCCTGCCTGGGTATGCCTAAGGCCGAGATTGCCAGTGATCGCGCCATCAGTAAAAACAACACTGTCAAGATCAGTTGCAGCAGCCCAGATCTCGATTATCCCTGGCAGATATTCATTTCGGTTCGGGTCGAAATTCTTTTTCCCGTGGTTGTCGCCAACCAGACATTGGGACCGGGCGAGCTCATCGAAGCCGATCAGATCCGCCTCGACTATGTCGAGCAGAGCCAACTCAGAGGCCAACAATTTGATGACCCAGCAAGCGTTGCCGGGACCCGAGTTAAACGCAGAATCCCCATCAACCAGCCTCTTTTTAGCAGTAATCTCTGTTTCGTCTGCAAAGGCGATAGCGTGGCAATTTTTGCGCGTTCAGATAATTTCGAGATAAAAACCAACGGCGAAGCGCTAAATGATGGTAACCTTGGTGACAGGATTCAAGTACGCAACAGCCGCTCACACAAGAGCGTTGATGCACACGTTATAGGCATTGGTGAAGTGGAAGTCAGGATGTGATCTTGATGACCTTTAACACGCAAAAATTTATACTGTTTTTTGAAACTTATTGCTAAAGCTTTGACCATGAGTGCCGATAGACAAGTATGTTGATCTCATTTATGTAAGTTGGACCCCAAAATGCCTATAGATATAAAACACGTAAATACAAATACTAACAGTCGAATTGGCAGCGCCAATTCAAGCAAAGCGTCACTGGGCAAAGACTCAGCTGCAACTGCTAGCACTCAATCAAATACGATAAAGGGTGACTCTGTCTCTATCACCTCTCAGGCGCAGCAGCTCCAGAGTGCACAGGCCAAATTAAACGATATTCCTGAAATCGATATTAAAAAGGTTGAGCAGATCAAAACCGCCATCGCTGAGGGGCGCTATAAAATAGATGCCGATAAACTGGCCAGCAATATTGCCCAGTTTGAAAAGGAACTCCAGGATCTTAACTAAGACGTTATGACGCAGATAACCGATATCATCGCCAATCAACACAAATTGCTAGACAACTTAAAGCAAACCATTGAGTCAGAGAAAGCTGCCTTGATCGCGCAAGATGCCGATCAACTGTTGCGTCTGGCTAATGAAAAAGCCGAGTTGTTAAATGAGATCAAACTAGGTGATACCGAATTAGCTGCGCATCCTGAACTAGGCAGGCTCACTCAAGAGCCTGCGCTTATTGCGTTAGTTGACGACGCCAAGCAGGCATTGGCCGAATGTAAACAGCTTAATGAGCAAAATGCCGCGCTTATCGAACACAGCATGGCCAGTGTCAATCGATTCTCACAGGCCCTACAGGCAAGTCGCAACGCCAACAGCCTGACCTATGATGGTAAGGGGAAGACCTCGACCATCTCGACGCTTGGCAATAACCTGAAAGCCTAGTTATTGCTCTGAAGCCAGATTTCCAAAAAGTCTCGGCTCATAGTAAATCTGAAGACATAAAAAAGCCTCTTTAAAGAGGCTTTTTTATTTGGCTGATGTAGTTGACTAATTCAGTTCCCTATCGCACTTAAAAATAGGTCACTTCCTTCACTGTTTGCGGCCGATTCTGCTGTTGGTATAAGGCCCAAACCTGCTGAAAATCAAGCTCAAGCTCAGTGACATAATGATCGCCAGCCGGATAACTCTTCACTACCTTCGCGCCGCGAATCACCCCGCTCACCGAGGCCTGAATATTGTCATCGGATAACATCCAATCTTTTACATTGCTCGAGGCTGACAACTGCTGGCCATACACCTGCTCGGCCAGCTCTCGGTAGGCAGCTATCTTAGACGCCTGCATAGCCATCAATACCCGTTGAGAGGCCTCTTTTGCTGGCTGGGTCGCCAGCGGCGCATAACCAATAGCGGTTAATTTAGGAAAACTCTCCGGCGCCTGGGTTTCCCATTGGATATATCTATCTTGAGAGGCACATCCACCTAGCATAAGCAGCAATGCCACTATCATGATTCTCATTGGTTAACCCCCTTAATCTGCACATCAGCCTGCCCTTCGGCGCTGTAACGAAAAAGCACACCGCCTTGGGAAGTCACCTTTTCTGACAGGCTAAGATAATCTGCCAGCTCTGACTGACCCACACTCGCGCCAGCCACAGAAACAACGCGATTATTGGTCACATTCACTATGCGACTATTAATCACCACCCCATTGGGGTTAAGGCTCATGGTCGAGGCCAATACATGCTCTACGGGCAGATCCGTCGGCAGCTGACGCCAATCACGGGTCAAGATAAGCTCTCCCTGCTCAGTCACCCGCAGGTTCTCACCTACGTTAATATCCACCAGATTAAACTGATGGTCGTGCATGGCCGCGATCAATCCCTGCTGTATCTGTAACCCCAGTGCATTGGTTCTCTTGAGGTTGTCCAATAATACAGGTGTCGCAACCAACAGGGGCTGCTTGGGCGTCAGCTGATCGTTTTGACGCACCAGCTCATTAGCCAGCTGCTGGGTCAAATGAATCACTGCCGAACTGGCAGGCAAACTATTGCCGCTCTGTAAAGTCGGCGTATCACTCTCATTTGCCGCACAGGCTGCTAACAGCATGAGGGAAGATATTATCAAAGCGTTTCGCATCTTGATGTCCCATGGTTTCTCGATATTGGCGTGAACCAATATACCAACTTGGCGGCGTCATATATTCGACCAGCCAAACCTATTGGCAATTATGCAGCAATATATATGCCATAACCTATGGATGCTCTCCTTACGCGCAAAGACTTGCTCGACTTTGGCTCATACAAGATTAACCCATAGTGACGTAGTCATAAGCCTAGGTACTATCGAATGGCATAACCTCTCCGACAGAGAGGTTAAACTCAGGCACGGATATTGCTTTGAGCTTATTCATCAATCAGGAACATGAAAAAGGGTGCGAAACTGTCAGCATTTTGGCACCCCGTACTGGATTAATCTGCTCAATTGAGACGATACAATGAAACGACTCCACTTAATATTGCTGTTACTTGCCAGCTTTCACACTCATGTGATGGCGCAGTGGCTAGAGGCTGAGGGCGAAGCCAAAATCATCAACGGCAATATTACTAAGGCCCGCGAAGATGCCATTGCACAGGCTCTAAGCTATGTCACATTACGCTCTGGCGGCCAGTTTACCAGCGTGCAGCGCACCCAAAATGGTCAACTCACTCAAACCGAGCTTTCCCTGAGCCAGCAGGGTCAGGTCGAGCTGATCAGCGAGCAGATCCAAGGCGACAAACTGACCCTGAAGCTGCGCGTCGACGTGATGCAAAACAATGACCTCCCCAGCTGTCAACCACAGCTTAAAGCTGCAATTTTAGTGCCTCAGGCACAAATCGCCGATCGAACCCAATTAAGGTATGGCAATTTGGGAAACTTTGAAAAGGCGCTGTCTGAAAAACTTGGCACCATTATAGATCGTGAAGGTAAAGCAAGCTTTGCCCATGTTCATGCCAATGAGCGACTCGATATTGAGCAGTCTTTGATCGACATTCGTGGCTACCGACTCCCCAGCTGGCTCAGCGAGATCACCGACAGCCAATATATATTGCTACCCGAAATTCTTGATATATCAACAGAGCCTGTAGAAAGCGGTCTTTTTGGAATGTGGAACAACTACCCTCAGCGTCAATTTCAGCTAAGGCTTTCTCTTTACCATGGTATCAGCGGCGAACAAATCTGGAGTGAGTACTATGATGCTCCAGCGCCATGGGAATTTGAGCGTCAGGCCACAGTACCGGCCCAAAGCAATCGTTTCTGGGCCTCTAGCTATGGCAAGAATATCGAAACCCTATTGAGCCAAGCCGGTGAGGATATCGACAAGGTGCTCAACTGCCGTCCCTTATTGGGACAAGTGGTTTCACGCGTCGATAACCGGGTGATCATCAATCTGGGCCGTAACCATGGCGTTAAAGTCGGTGATAAGTTCCAATTGGTACTTCAGCAAAATCTGCCAGACCGCCTGGATAATATGCGCGCGGTTGCCAGCGAATCTCGCGCAAAAATAACCATAGAACAGGTCACCCAAGAGAGCGCTACCGCACTGTTGCAAGGTGCCAATGGGGCCATCAACATACAAATTAACGACATCGCGATTAAAATCTAGCTTGGTTTAGCGCACTAATTAAGCAACTAAATCTAAAGCCTTTTCATCGTGATGAAAAACAGTATAATCACTTGCGTCTCCCTATAGCTCAACAGGATAGAGCAGTCGCCTCCTAAGCGATCGATCGGGGTTCGAGTCCCTGTGGGGAGACCAGTTAGTGAACTTACCTATAATATGAAGCATGACTTCAAGGGACAGTGTCAATGACTGAGCTTTTTAATGCAAATCTCAACATCATCAGCCAGCGTTGGCCAATTATTGCCTCTGCACTTCAACACGCATCTTTTGATCATTTAGACGCAGCTCTCGTTACCGGCCAAAATCAAACCATTAGCGTTAACGGCATACAGCTCAGTAGCCGCCACAACAGAATGGCTGAAGCACGTCTATTTATCGAGCAACTTCCTAACGACTGCAAGCAAGTCACTGTGTACGGTATAGGCATGGGCGATGTACCTAGCTTACTGATTGACAATCCTCAATATAGCCAGATCAAAGTTTGCATCTTGAACTTAGCGGTATTGGCCTTAGTGTTAGCCTATACGGATCAGAGTGAATGGTTAAATCACCCAAGTGTGAGCCTATCCCTTAACCCCGATGCCAGACTGGATTATCCCTATGTCGCGATTACCCCCGAACTATCACTTTGCGACGAGGCCCACGCTAGGCTTAGGGATCTATTGGTCATAGAGCTAAACCAAGATTTTGCCAATAAGCGACATAGGTTTGATGACCCTTTAACCCAGGAAAGATTTAAGTGCAACGAGGCGCTGATCATCAAAGATCCCGATGCCGCCTCGCTGATTGAGACGATGAGAACCGAAGAGGCTATTGTGATAGGTAGCGGCCCCTCGCTTGAAGAGCACTACAATTACCTCAGAGCACTCTGTAAACAGCCCAATAAGCCTGTGATGATTGCGGCCGATACGGCGCTCAAGGGGCTAATCCACAACGATATCAGACCCGATATTATCGTCACCATCGACAGCCTCATCGATAGCTATCATCTTCCGCTCGAGGACACTGACGACATTAAGCTGGTGTATTTTCCCAAGGCAAACCCAAGGGTTTTAGAAACCTGGCGAGGACCTAGGTTCATTGCCTATGGTGAGAGCAGTGTCTACGACGCCTTGGCTCAGCAATATCCAAAATTGAGACTCTATATCAGTGGTAGCGTAATCCACCCTGCCATAGATTTAGCGGTTAATTTGAAGGCTAAGCAGATCACCTTATTTGGCTGCGACTTCGGCTATTGCCACGGCAAGAGCCATGCTTTTTGGAGCTCTCACTCATTCAAGCAAGAGGATGGTGAAACGCGAGCTTGGGTGTCGGCAATCGATAACATAAGGAAATCCGCCCAACACTGGGTGCTCGATGGCCATGGTAATCGAATAGCAACTGATCTGAATCTAAGAGCCTATCTGAGATATTTAGAACTCTATATCGCTAGGCACCCCGAAATTACCTTCTATCGCGCCAGCCTCTCAGGGGCCGATATACAGGGAACCGAATACAAGGATCCTAGTGTATGAATATAATTGAATCTTTTATTAACACGGCGCATCTATACCGATTAGGCCACGAAGCCGAGGGCTCGGCAGCACTGCGCCAATGCATCGACGAGATAGAGAAGCAATATCCTGAAATTATTCGACAGGCATCATTTGGCCAGATAATCTCACCTATGCTACAAGCTCAGGAAAGGCAGGACTGGCTCGCACTGGCAGATTATTTAGAATATGAGTTACCTCAACTCTTTTAATAGTTAACCCCCATTTAAAAGCAGTTATTATCAGCAATTACATTATTAACTTTAACCAAGATATTGTGGGCAATTATGACAACACAAGCACCTATATTCATTGCCGAGGTTTCGAGTAACCATCATAGAGATCTGGACAGGTGTTTCGAATTTATCAAGGCATCGGCAGACATAGGCTGCGATGCAGTAAAATTTCAGCTGTTTAAAATCGATCAACTGTTTGCCCCTGAAATTCTTGCTAGAAGCGAGATGCATAGAGCACGAAAACAATGGGAATTGCCCGTTAGTTTTTTACCCGAGCTTAAACGGTGTTGTGACAGCTATGGCATCCAATTTTCCTGTACGCCCTTTTACCTAGATGCAGTCAAAGAACTGGCACCCTATGTCGATTTTTACAAAATTGCCTCTTATGAATTGTTATGGGACGACTTACTTATCGCCTGTGCAAAGACCGGTAAGCCTGTGGTCATCTCTGCCGGCATGGCAAACCTAGAGGAGATCGATCACGCCATCGCGACCCTACAAGAGGCAGGATGTCAGCAGATCACCCTGCTTCACTGCGTTTCAGCTTACCCTACACCAATGGCAGACTGTAACCTTGCCGTACTAGGCACTTTCCGGGAACGCTATGGCGTCAAGGTCGGCTGGTCCGATCATAGTGTGCAGCCGGCCGTCATCCGCCGCGCCGTCAATCGTTGGCAAGCTGATTGCATTGAATTTCACATCGATCTCGACGAACAAGGGGCCGAATATGCCGCCGGGCACTGCTGGTTACCTCAACAAATACAACCGGTAATAGCAGAATGCCGAGAAGCCCAGTTTATCGATGGCCAAGCGGAAAAACGACTGGTACCCAGTGAAGCCCCGGATCGTGACTGGCGCGCCGATCCCAAAGATGGTTTGAGACCGCTAAAACATATCAGAGATACTTTTGGAGTTAATGAATGAACCACCCTGTCATCAAGGTTGCAGCAGACGCCGTTATTCAGTTCTTGGCCAGCCAAGGGATACGTTCGCTGCACAATTATCCCGGCGGCACCATAGCACCATTGCTGGATGCTTGCGGCCGTTTTAATGTCAGGGTTTATACCTCGAGACACGAACAGGGAGCTGGTTACGCCGCACTGGCTCAGGCTAAGTTAACAGGTTTACCCGGCATAGTGGCCGTCACCTCGGGTCCTGGGGTTACCAATGTACTCACCCCTGTTGCTGATGCCTACTTCGACGGCATTCCTCTCTTGGTCTTTACCGGCCAGGTCGGTACCGGTGATTTAAACGGCAGTAAGCCGGTGCGCCAGTCCGGTTTTCAGGAGGTAGATACTCCTTCACTAATGAAGCCCATAACCAAGGCGCAGTTCCAACCCAAAACTGTCGCTGAATTAGTCGAGGTTCTCCCGCAAGCCTGGCAGATTGCCAGCAATGGTCGCATGGGACCTGTGTCAATTGACCTTCCAATGGATGTTCAACGAAGCGCATTTGAAAGTATTATTCTGCCTCGTTCTGCTCTACCAACGGCCAGCGTGCCGATTGAGAGTTACCTCAACAAGCTACTCGAAGCCATCAAATCGGCTCACCAGCCTGTCATCATATGTGGTAATGGCATGGCCAGTGGCAAGCACGCTGACTTACTTAAGAAAATTCGTAGCTATTGGCCCGCACCGGTAAGTCATAGCCTGCTGGGAGTTGGAACGCTCGACTCAGAAGATCCAGGCTGTCTTGGATTTCATGGGCACACCGGCAGCCAGCTTGCGGGTAATGCCATAGCTGAGTCAGATCTTCTATTAGTTCTCGGCTCACGCCTAGATGTTCGCCAAACGGGCACGCTGAAATCCGAATTTGCCAAGCAGGCACAAATTTTCAGGATCGATCTTGATGAAAATGAGCTTGCCCATAGCCGTATTGCCCATCATCAGGGGCTATGTTCTGAACTTGCGCCAGTGTTACAGGCATTAGTGCAGGCCTTGCCGAGCTGCGAAATTGCCGATATTTCCCCTTGGCAGGAGAAAATCTGCAACTGGCGAAAAAACCTATGCTGGCCATACCCAGAATATCCCGGGGCGGCCCCTAAGGCGGTACTGGAATACCTGAGCGAAACTCTGCCTAGAGAGACTATTGTGACCACAGGCGTTGGCGCGCACCAGCACTGGGTCGCCAGACATTTCCGCTTTGTCTTACCAGGACGGCGTCTGATGACCTCAGCAGGTCACGGCACCATGGGATATGATCTCCCAACAGCCATAGGCGCCGCGATTCATTCGCCACAAAGCACTGTACTCTGTGTTGCCGGAGACGGCTCACTACAGATGAATATTCAAGAACTCGGTATGATAGCGGAGCTCGGGCTCAAGGTGAAAATTCTGGTGCTCGACAATCACAGGCTGGGGCTAGTTTCCCAGTTCCAGTTAATGAACTGGGAAACGGATACGGCATGTGGTAACAAATGCTCACCTGACTTTGCCACCATAGCCAAGGGCTATGGCATAAAGGCCATACACTGTGGCGTAAAAGATGACATTCAGTCTGCCCTCAGCACATTTGTCAAATCTGATGCACCTATGCTGCTGCACCTAGAAATTGACGCTAGGCACGATGTATTACCCATGCTACTGGGCGGTCAGACCACAGACAAGATGTGGCCCTATTTCGACATGCATGGCAATCCAGTGGAGCCGGGCAATGAGTAAACTCGTATTTATCAGTGGAGGTAGCCGCGGAATTGGAGCCGGCCTCGCAAGGGCTTTTGCCGATGACGGCTATCGGGTTGCCCTGAGTTACTGCCATCACAAACAAGCGGCCGAGGCCTTGGCTAAAGAACTCGGTGAACGGGTCGAGGCCTTTAAACTGGACCAAGCAGACCCTCAAAGCGTCAAAAGGTGCCTTAGCGCCGTCGAGGCACATTTTGGCACAGGTATAGATGTACTAATCAACAATGGAGCCATCGCCCAGGAAAAGCCATTTGCCGAAATCAGCCCAGAAGATTTCAGCCACATGTTGGACACGAATCTCAGGGGGCCTTTTCTGTTGGCGCAAGCCTGTATCCCATCCATGATCGACGCAGGCTTTGGTCGAATCATTAATATAGGTTCAATAGGTGGCCAATGGGGAGGCTTTAATCAGGTGCACTATGCGGCGGCCAAAGCTGGCCTCATCAACCTGACGCAGTCCATCGCCAAGATATATTCGGGAGATGGCATCCGCGCCAACACCATATCCATAGGTCTGGTCGCCACTGAGATGACCGCCAATGAACTCGATACCCAGGCAGGCAAAGAAAAAGTAGCCGCCATACCCGTCGGGCGACTCGGCACCGCGGAAGATATCGGTGGCATAGCGCTGTTTCTTGCGTCCCCTAAGAGCGACTACTTGAGTGGTCAAACGATCAATGCCAATGGCGGCATGTATTTCGGTTAAAGGTATTAGCATGATTCGAAACTGTTTTCTCTGTAATTCCCCCACCGAGGTTGTTTTTTCCACCACTTGGGCACTACCAGGCCTTGCACCTAGAGAAATTGGATTCTCCGTCTGCCCTGATTGCGGTTCTGTATGCCAAAGTCCCACGGTCAGTTTTGATGAAATGATGACCTTCTACAGCTCAATGGCGGTGTACACTAACCCTGGCAGGGCGGAAAAACCCTCCGAAGCCAAGATCAGAGATCTTGATGAGCAAATCCAGTTCATCAAACGCGGCATAGGTCAATTGCCAAATTCAATATTACAAATAGGCTGCTCCGATGGTTATACCCTATCGCGGTTTCGCGATGCGGGGGTTAAGCGAGTGCTGGGAGTAGAGCCTGGTAACGCCTCGGTAGAGCTTGCCAAGCGACTCTATCAGATAGACTGTATTCACGGTTCGGCAGAAGACTTTCAAACCGATGAGACCTTCGAACTGATACTCTTGACCCATGTACTCGAGCACTTGTACCAACCTCAAACCACACTAGAAAAATGCCGCGCGCTTCAACAAGGCGTCGACGAAGGCTTTATCTATGTAGAAGTTCCACTTATGGCGCAGCCTGAAAGTCTATGCCCGGGTTTTTTCTCTTTCGAACACATCAACTATTACACCAAAGAAAACCTACTCCAAAGCCTGCAACAGGCTGGCTATTCGCCAGTCTCAGTGGTGGAACACTTCAACAGCAACCTGTCTCCCATCATAGGAATACTTGCCAGTACTAAATCCCAGCCGCATTACGGAAACTATCAGGTTGATCCCAATCTTAACCGCCAGTGGTTAAGCCACTACCGGGCCAAAGAAGTCGGCTATTGGCAAGGCTGTTTGGATACTTTACTTGATAGATTGCAACAGAGCCGACGCATCTACCTTTGGGGGGCCGGGATCCATACCTGTCAGTTGGTAGCCAATACCAACCTAATTACTTCTTGTCACATAACAGGTTTAACAGACACATCTTCACTAAAATGGGGCCTCAAACAGGGAGATTGGGTTTGCCAAGATCCGGCAAGTATCGACTGGCAACCGGGAGATACTGTGCTGATCTCCTCCTATGCCTCTGAAAAAGAGATCTTTGACGCCCTCACCTGGTTGAGAGAAAAAGGCGTTGCTACCCTCAGACTACATAACGTCGACGATACCCGGGCTCATTAATGTCAAATACACACAAACATTTGCTCATCATAGGGGCAGGGATCGAAGCCTGTGAGGGCATTAACATTGCCAAGTCCATGGGTCTTAAACTCATCATTACCGATGGAAATCCTAAGGCACCTGGACTTGCCATGGCCGACTGGTCCATTATCGCAAGCACCTACGACGGTGAAGCAATACTTGCCAAGGTTAAACATCTGATAGCCCAAGGTATTGCCGTGGATGGTGTCATCGCCATGTGCGCCGATGTACCACTCAGCGTTGCAACCATAAGCAATGCCCTTAAGTTACCCGGGCTGTCACTGGAGTCCGCGTTCTGGGTCTCAGACAAGCTTGCCATGAAGACAAGACTCGCCGATCAGGGTATCCCTATTCCCCGCTTCGCAGATGTATCTGACATCACATCACTGAACGAAAAGGCTAAGGCCATCGGCTTCCCGCTCATCATCAAGCCAGTAGACAGCCGAGGTGCCCGAGGCGTTCAGCTAATCGAGGACCTCAATACACTAAAGCAAGCCTGGACACTGGCATCCAAGGAGTCACCCACTGGCAGAGTGATGCTAGAAGAATATTTGCCAGGGCCACAGTTCAGCACAGAAACCTTGATAGATAAGGGACATTGCCACACCTTAGGTTTTGCCGATCGCAACTACGAATGGCTGCAACGTACCAAGCCATTTATCATAGAAAACGGCGGTGATGCCCCCACTGGCGTTAGCCCAAATATTAAGACTGAAGTGATAGCTACAGTAGAGCGAGCGGCCGCAGCACTCAATATTCAGCAAGGCGTGGCCAAGGGAGACATGGTATATACCCAACAGGGTGCCAAAGTAATCGAGATAGCTGGGAGGCTTTCTGGCGGCTTCTTTTCCACCACTCAAATTCCACTGGCAACAGGAGTCAATTTTGTCGAGAAAGCGATTAAGCTGGCACTGGGAGAGGCATTAGGTGAACATGAGGTTACGCCAACAAAAGACAGAGCCGTCGCCATACGTTACTTAGATTTACCTCCAGGAAAAATTGAGACCATAAGCGGAGAAGCAGAGGCTAGGAATGCTGAAGGTATCGAGATGCTAACACTCTTTATCGAGCCCGGCAGCAACATTCAGCCATTGGCCAATCACACCCAAAGAGCCGGGTTTGTCATCGCCTGCGCCGATGACAAGCAAACAGCCATAGATAGAGCTTGCGACGCCCTAAGCAAGATCCAGGTAAAATATGAGGCTGTCACTCAATGAGTTCTTCACTTTACACAGTGTTTCACCTCAACCTGGCCTTTTCGTCCATCGATACCGACAGCCATAGAGAGGTGGTCACCGCCTGTTACTGGCCGCTGCTCGAAATTGTCGACGCAGGTATTCCTCTGGGTATAGAGATGACCGCCTATACGCTGGAGTCGATTCAGGCGGTCGATGAAGCTTGGGTCGAAAGGTTTAAACAGCTACTGCATCAAGGCAAGTGCGAGTTAGTCGCCAGTGGTGATAGCCAAATCATCGGCCCCCTGATCCCGGTAAGCGTGAATCAAGCCAACCTCAGACTGGGTCAGGCCGCTTATCAATCGGTATTGGGTATCACACCTAAGATAGCCTATATCAATGAACAGGCCGTCTCGGCAGGACTATTGGATATATACATAGATACGGGCTTTGATGCGGTCGTCGTCGAGTGGGATAACCCCTACTCCCATAACAGCGACTGGCAAGCCGAACTACTACACAGGCCACAAACCTTAAAGAGTGCCAGCGGTCGCAAGATCAAGGCTATCTGGAACCATGCCATCGCCTTTCAAAAATTTCAGCGCTATGTCCATGGTGAATTGACTCTCGCCGACTACGGCCATTATCTTGAGAAAATTCTCCAGCCAGACACTCTCGCATTTCCCGTCTACGGCAGCGACGCCGAAGTCTTCGACTTTAGACCTGGTCGATACCATACCGAAGCAGAAAAAATAAGTGGTGAATGGCAAAGAATAAAACAACTCTTTATCTATCTGTCGAGCCAGAAAGTCTATAGCTGGAAAACCCCTTCACAGATACTGTCTCTGTGGCGTAACGGTGACCCCCTGGCAATAACTAATGCCCAACACCCGATCTCGGTGAAAAAACAGGCAAAATACAATATCTGCCGTTGGGGCATCAGCGGTCGTAACGATCTACTGCTTAACACCTTATGTCATCGCCGATTAAAGCAATTAGAAGCAAACCAAAGTGATGACAATCAATGGCGGGACTTGTGTCGCTTCTGGGCAAGCGATCTGCGAACTCATCTGACCCAGTGCCGCTACCAGGAATTGCCCTTGCCTCCCGTTCAAAGTACCGCGCCCGAGTTTGCCCCTTGGCAGTCCCAAGCGGATATCGACATTCAGTACGATGATGAACGCCGTAGGCTGCATGTCACCACGCCACGGATCAAATTAACACTCAATGGTCACCGGGGATTGACCATCGATTCTCTTGCATTTGCTAGCCACCAATTTGTCCCCGTAATAGGGACCCTGTCCCATGGTTACTTCGATCACATCAGCTATGGCGCCGATTTCTATAGTAATCATCTGCTACTCGAACGTTTTAGAGATCGCGACAGGGTGGCTGATCTTAACCGAGTGGAGTACCAGTTAGGCGAACAAAACGGCTGTCTGGTTATCTTCTGCCGACAAACACTCAAGAGTGGTAGCATACTGAAATGGTATCGTCTCGATGGCGAAAGCCTTCACACAGGCATTCATTTCGGCGATACAGGAAGGCCTGAAGCCTCGATACGCCTTGGATACATGACCCTACTCGATTGTCAGCAGCGCGCTTGGTATCAGACTCACCTCGGCGGCAAGGATGCAGAGTTCTTCCAGCTTAACCAAGATATAGATCAAGGGGCGCCAATCTCCTCTATCGTCTCCAGCTGCAGCGCCCTGGGAGCCACCAAAGGAATGATCCGCTTTGGCAATCAAAATCGAGGAATACAACTTTGCTGGGATCCGGCACATTGCGCAGCCTTACCTATGTTCTCCTCGAAACAGATAGATTCTCAGTATTTAAATCGCCTCTGGTTTTCACTCGCCGAAGCCGATGAAACCCTTAAACCAGACGGAAAGTTACTCGATTTCAAGTTTTGCATCACCCCCACAAAGGAGCCTAAGTAGTGACTAAGACTCTCGCCCTTGTTGGTGCCCGGCTCAATTCGAGTCGCCTCGCAGGAAAGCATCTGCTGCCGTTAGCTGGCGAGCCTATGATTGCCCACATCTGGCGTCGCCTAGAACGATGCAAGGAAATAGATTGCAGCGAGCTAGCCACAACAGCCGACAGTTTCAACCAGCCACTTGTCGACTGGGCAAGAGAGCGGCAGATCACTTGTCACCCCTTTGAAGGAGACGTCAACGACCTGATGGCGAGGCTGGATAAGATCATTCAAAGGCAAGACCCAGACTATATTCTCTACGTCTGCGGTGATTGCCCGCTGATCGATCCCGTATTTATCGATCATGGGCTAAAAGCACTAAAATCATCTGGCAAAGACAGTATCAAATTAAAGGAAGGAATCGAGAGTCTACATGAAGGTTTGGCCTTTTACAGCCGAGCGGGGTGGAGCAAATTAATGGCTGCTAGCCAGTGCGTCATGTCCAGAGAGCACGTCGGTTATGCCGACAAGATAAGTCCGATACTCGATACGCTTGCAATTGAAGACAGCGCAGATTACTCCCAAATGAAACATAGAATATCTGTGGATACTCAGGCAGACTATCGGTTTATGAGCGAGACGTATCAGCGTTGGTACCAAGATCATGATACCAATTCCATAGTCAACCTCCTTTGGGTCCAGCAATTACTGCTCGACACCCCTGAATTGCAAGCAATCAACAGTCATGTACAACAAAAACTCCCAGAAAAACACTATGCCAAAATCAGTCTGTTTTGCCACATAGGGCCATCAATAGGTTTAGGCCACTTAAAGCGCTGTGCTCTCATCGCGGAAGCCCTTCAGGAGCAACTGGGAACTGGCACCGAAATTTTCGTAATAGGCCAAGCCTGTGAATTGCCTTGGCTACACACTAAAGTTTGCTGGTTAAAAGACGAATCACAAATGTTGTCTCTGCTAAAAAATGATGACAACCAGCTATTAATATTGGACTTTCACCCATCTTTTATCAATGAAGCAGCGCTACTACCTATCTGCCAGCAATTACAGCAAAGAGGCAAATCTATAGTGGCCATGGATAAAATGTCTTCCCTACTTCCCTTTGCCAAACTTTTATTTGTGCCCAGTTTTTTCACTCGTTTAAACGACCCCAAGTTGAGTTTCGGTTGGGATCATTTCCTCTTTGAATCCGTACCTCATTTACCAAAGGAGAATTTGGTACTGTTTTTAACGGGTGGCAGTGACGCGCTAGGCTTTGGAAAGTCACTGACAAAAGCGATACAGAAATCGTTGCGACCTGAGTGGCACTACATCTGGGTTCAAGGGCCTCTCGCACCGACACCTGATTTAACGGGCACTGAAAATATAGAGCTCGCTCTTAACCCGCCCGATCTTGCTGAGCTCATAGCAAGAGCAAAGATAGTGGTAACCTGCTACGGACTCTCCTTATTCGAATCAATGAGCAGAAAAGCTGCTGTTATCCTACTCCCCACCCTGCAACTTTGTGAAAAAGATGAATTGGCATGTCTCACCGAAACGAACTCCTGCCTCATCACTAATACCATAGAGGATGCCGTTGACTCCCTAACTAGATTGCAATCATCACCTGAGCAGATCAAACAGCTCTCCGAGAGAGCTGGCTCACTTTTTGCTGGTGTAGATGGAGTGTCAATTATGATAAAAAAAATCAAAGCACTGCTACCTGCTGATCAACGCATCTGAGGATTTATTATGTTCATTCTAGTAACAACTCCCGTGGGCCGAACCGAAACAGGAGATCAAATAGACTACTTTCCCAGCAGATGGAGTGGCAGCTCTGGTCAGTATAAAGTAACAACCTTCTATCCTTTTAACCTAGCCTACCTTACTGCTATGTTAAAACGAGACAGCAAGCACCGAGTCCGTTTTGTAGATATGAACTACTATGGTGTAGACAGTGATGAATACCTAGCTCTGGTCAAGCAACTCAAGCCTGATTTTCTGATAGTGGAAGTCGATTCAATTATCTATCGGAAACAGATGGCGATCTTTCGGGAACTGAAACAGAGCCTACCGTCATTGAAAATTGTTATCTGTGGCCCCCAAGCCACAGCGACTCCCGAAGATGCTTTGGCACAGGGAGCCGACTTTGTGGCTATAGGCGAGTTCGAAGAATCAATTACAGAGCTTATTATTTCTGGCCTATCCAAAAATGTGGAAGGTATTTACCCAAACAACCGCAGAAAACTATTAGACGTCAACTCCTTGCCCTTTCCCGAAAACGAAGATGTAAAGCGAAGGGATTATTGCCGTCTATATGGCTCGGAATACAATGAAGTTGAAATGTGGGTGACCCGAGGTTGTCCAGTTATGTGCAATTTTTGTGTCGTCGCTAATGTTTATTATGGCAAACCCAACCACAGGGTTCGTGACCTAGAAAGTGTGATTGCGGAAATCAAATACCTGCAGAAAACCATTCCCAATTTACAGGGTATTTTCTTCAATGAAGAGGCACATACGATTAATAGAAATTATCTCAGAGCCTTGTGCCAACGTCTTATAGATGAAGGATTAAATGATACATTGAAATTCAATTGCATGGGTAACTATGACACCCTCGATACCGAAACACTTAAGCTTATGAAGGCTGCGGGCTATTACAAGATCCGTATTGGCCTTGAGAGCCTTGACGAATCGGTGATGCAACACATTTCTAAATTCAGGTCCAAAAGTAATGTCAGCCGGCTTTTGGATGTTTTGCATGATTGTAAAGAACTTGGCATTAAAGTATACGGCACCATGTCTGTCGGTACTGTCGGTGCAAACTACCAATCTGATATTGAATCTTTAAACACAATAGAAAAATTACACGCTCAGGGATATATACAAGAGTTTTCCTTGTCAATAAATACCCCTTTACAAGGCACTCCTTTTTTTGACAAGGCCAAGAAAGCCAATTGGCTCATAGCGACATCTTCCGATTATGATGGCAGTTACGGCTCTATGGTAGATTTACCTGATTATCCCGCTTCACTAGTAGATGCTGCATTTGAGTACGGTTCAAAAATCCGTGCTCGAATAAACCAAAAGAACCAGGAAAATGGCGTACATTACTCATCTTATGATAGGCAATGGTGCGCCCCTGTCTATGCTACGTCAAATCGAAAAATCGGCACAGGTATCATCTAATGTCCCCAAGCCTTACTATCTGCATTCCAAACTTTAACCATGGAGACCTGCTCGAACAAACACTCGATGCAGTGTTCGCTCAAGAACTCGAAGGCATACAGGTATTAGTATCAGATAATGCCTCGAACGATAACAGCGTTACCAAGATCAACAAATTCAGTGGTCAAGCGCAATTAAAAGTATTACATCAAGATTCGACAATCCCCATGGCGTCACATTGGAATGCCGTGGCCAAATCGGCTGATACTCCTTGGATTGTAATGCTATGTTCAGACGACGTTCTGCTTCCGGGTGCAATAAGTAAATTAATGAAGGCTGCACAGAATCCGGATGTACAAGCCATATTCTTTGAATATGACTTTCTCATCGATCAAAAAAGAGTCACTAAAACCCCTTTTTACGAATCTAGCGCCATCATTTCTGGAAAACAACAGGCCGAAATATTCCTCAAAGGGAATAATTTCCCTTTGTCAGCCTGTATGTTTAAACGTGATCTAATAGAAAAAATAGGCTGGTTCGATGAGGGCAAGCAATTTTGTACTGATTGGCACGCCTGGCTGCACATGAGCGCGGCAGCCAACCAGGTACTCTACATAAAAGAACCACTATTGCTATACCGTCATCATGCCGCAAATGAAACTCATAGATGTGTTCGGGACTTGGTGGCATTAGAAGAAGTCATCGCCATGAAAACGGATTTCATGGCTGAATACGCAACTACAAATAAGGATGTTCTTCATGCCGCGTGTGCAAACAACCTCAAACTAGCTAAACACTACGCCAGTCAAATGATCTCGCAGGGAATTACGAAAGCCGCAAGCCATTATCAACACCAAACAGCCATACTCGAGAAGCAGCTGCGAGAACTGGGATCGAACTCCAAGACTAAAAGTACTGGTGCGCCTTATCCTCTGCCCTATGGCGCTAAAGCGCTCAACTCCCAAAGCCTTTGTTTAACATAGTCTTTAAGCTGATATTGAGGATGCCAACCTGGAAGTGTTGGAAGCAAGTCGTCTACTGGTTGAGTGATCCCAACAATCTCATCTTGGTTGACATTGAAATTCAGCTTAAGAGGACAACCCAGCTCTGCAAACAAGGTCGATAACTCAGCGAAACTATAAAGGTGTTCTTGCCTGATCCTATAGCTAACATGAGGTAAGCAGGTTGAGGAGTTTATCAACATCATGATAGCGCTAACCACATCTCTGACATCCGTCAGCGAAAAACGTTTACTGGCATCACCTAAATAGGCCGGAAGGTCACTATGACCCTGCTCTATCAAATAATCGACTAGTTTTCCTCGGGTATCGTTCGGTCCATAAGTAGATGATAAAACTAACTGATATACTTCAAGCTTCTCCCTTTGCCGGAAGTATTCCAGGTACACTGCCAACGCTTGTTTACTGGCACTGTAATAATCGACGGGTGCTGCGTGCTTCTGGTCGCCAAACTGCCAAAAACTACCTGTGGTGATAAATTTGAGGTCGACCTGAGTACTCGCCCAATTCAAGAGCCTCAAAGGTAATAGAAAATTGGCATTCAAGCCAACGCCCTTAGCCTCTTCGCCATAAGCTGCCGCCAAATGAATCACGACATCGGGACAAAAATCAGACAAGGTGACTTCCAGTTCTGGGCAATCAAATGCTAACGCATCACAGGTTTGCTGACGCTGAATAGCCAGCACCTGATATCCTAGCCCCTTAGCTGCACTGACCAAGTGGCGACCTAAAAACCCGTTGGCACCAGTGATAACCAAACGCTTAGACAATTAGCCTCCTAGATAGATTTGTCACTGTTTCAACCATATATTCAAGCATGCTTTCACTAAGGCTCGGGTGAACCCCTAGCCAAAAAGTACTATTCATGACCTCATCCGTATATTTCAGGCTCGTGGCAACACGGTAATTCACGTCTTTAAAATAAGGTTGTTTTGTCAAATTCCCCGCAAACAACAATCTGGTTCCAATTCTGGCATTTTCAAGCGCCTGCACAAATTCCTGACGACGATCCGATAAGGAGCCTTTTAGCGTGACAGGGAGACCAAACCAAGACGGATCACTTTCAACCGTCGCCTTACCAATCTCAATCCCAGGAATAGACGCCAGTTTTTGAGCAAGAAAGGTATAGTTTCGTCGACGTGTTTCACAAAACGCATCCAACTTATCCAATTGCGCCAACCCACAGGCTGCCTGCATATCTGTAATTTTAAGGTTATAACCCATATGACTATAGATATACTTATGATCATAACCATGAGGCAGCTCTCCTAGTTGCCAATCAAACCGTCTTTTGCAGCTATTGTCCGCCCCAGGAGCACAGTAACAATCTCTGCCCCAATCTCTAAAAGACTCGACTATTTTGGCCAATTTTTTAGAGCGGGTAAAAACGGCTCCCCCCTCCCCCATGGTGATGTGATGAGCGGGATAAAAACTTAATGTAGCCAGATCTCCAAAGGTTCCAACGTGCCGCCCTTGATATTTACTACCTAGAGCATCACAACAATCTTCTATCAGCCAAAGGCCATGTTGCTCACAAAAATGACTTACCGCGGAAAGATCAAATGGATTACCCAAGGTATGAGCTATCATCACAGCTCTTGTCCTAGAGCTTAATGCCTCTTCTAATAAGCCGACATCAATATTCAATGTATCCGGTTCGATATCGATAAAGACGGGAACGGCTTTATTTTGCACTATAGGATTGACAGTGGTAGGAAAGCCCGCTGCAACCGTTATGACTTCATCACCAGGTTTAATAGCTCTATCACCTAACTTTGGCGAAGTGAGGGCTGCAAACGCTAACAAATTTGCAGCCGAACCCGATGCGGTTGTCAAAAGATGCTCGACACCTATCCAATTTGCCAGTCGAGACTGAAACTCTTCGTTAAATCTACCAGCGGTCAACCAGCCATCGAGACAAGATTCAACCATAGCACTCATTTCAGCACCATCTAAGGCCTTACCTGAAACAGGCACATAGGTTTCACCGCCAATAAATAACTGCTCCTGATACTTGATCTTCGCATACTCCTGAGTCAACGCCAGGATATTCTTCTGTAGCTCATCCAACCTACTCATACTGAGTACCCTCTATTTCAAGAAAATCGATAATCTGTTGCTCAGTGAGTAATCTGGGCTCCATATCATTTGCTACCCCGACATACCATTCTAATAGGCGCTTTATCGTCATATCTAGAGTCCAACGCGGCTTCCATTGCAGCTTGCTGCTCGATTTACCGCTGTCCAACAGCAGCACCTGGGTTTCGCTGAATCCAAGCATTTGTTTCTCAGAGCGAAAACTAAGCCCCATCTGCGAATAGCAACGAGCAACAAGTTCTCCAACACTACAGGCATCTTTGCCTGAGGGCCCGAAATTCCAAGGGCCTGAATACTCATCCGGATTTGCATACAGATTTTCTGCTAGCAATAGATATCCGTAAAGGGCGTCAAGAACGTGTTGCCAGGGGCGTACAGCGGTTGGATGACGAAGTGCTACTGGCTCATTAGCAATAATGGCAGCCATAACATCAGGCACAATTCGATTTTCGGCGTAATCCCCACCACCTATGACATTTCCAGCCCTAGCCGATGCTAAGCCAATCAAAGGTTGTTGCGAAAAATATGAGGCATTATAAGACTCAACGACCATCTCACATCCTGCCTTAGAGCAAGAATAAGGATCATGCCCCCCCAAAGGGTCTGACTCTATAAACCCTAAAGTCTCATTGTCCGGTCGGTAACACTTGTCTGAGCTAATCACCACTATCGCCAGCCTAGACTGCCATTGACGGAAGTTTTCCAGCAACCGAGCCGTTCCAAGGATATTAGTTTCCAACGTTAAGAGGGGATACTTATATCCCTCGGATACCAAAGGCTGAGCTGCTAAATGAAACACGACGTCAGGCCTTACTTGTTGCACCCTCTTACTTAACAGCTCCTCATCATTGATATTCCCTAACTGATGATGACAAACCCTAGATAATTCAGCGAGATCAAATAGCCCGCCAGGCTCTACTCTATCCGAGAATCCAAAAACTTCGGCACCTAAGTAGTGTAACAACAGGGTTAACCAACTTCCTTTAAAGCCAGTATGCCCGGTAACAAGCACGCGTTTCCCTTGCCAAAAATCTCTATCCATCTACCATACCTTCCAAGGGGCGGCACCAGAGTTCCACAAATTTTCCAGATGCATTCGATCTCGAAGCGTATCAACGGGTTGCCAAAAGCCATTGTGGGTATAAGCCATCAACTCTCCAATTTCCGTAAGATGTCTAAGTGGCTCCTGTTCCCACGAAGTCTCATCACCTTCTATAAATTGCAGCACTTTAGGGGACAATACAAAGAAGCCGCCATTTATACGTCCTCCTTCATTGGCTGGCTTCTCATCGAATCGAGTCACTTGATCACCATCTAAACTCAACCCGCCAAAGCGGGGAGGAGGAACGACTGCACTAAGTGTCGCCAACTTTTTATGCTCCCGATGAAAGCTAATTGCTGCCGAAATATCTATATCGGCAAGCCCATCACCATAGGTCATACAAAAAGCTTCTTCTTCACTCAATAATGGGGCAATCCTCTTTAGACGACCACCTGTCATAGTGTCTATACCTGTATCAACCAAAGTAACACGCCAAGGTACCGGAGCCGCGTCATGAACAATACGCTCACCAGTGGCAAAATCGAGCGTAAGATCACACCCTAGCAAATGGTAATTATTGAAGTACTGCTTAATAACCTCTGCCTTATAACCACACAATATGATGAATTCATTCAAACCGTGAGCCGAATAGATTTTCATGATGTGCCATAGTAATGGCTTACCACCAATTTCTACCATAGGCTTAGGGCGTATAGCGGTTTCCTCGCTCAGACGGGTACCAAATCCCCCCGCTAAAATCACCACTTTCATAAATTATCCGCCCTCATAATATCGGTAACACTCGAGCATATATAATCCATTTCCTTTTCTGTCAGCGTTGGATAGAGTGGCAAGGTTAAAATTTGCTGGTAGAAAGCCTCGGCATGAACAAAATCTCCTTCCTTGAAACCGCGTTCCAGATAATAGGGCTGCAGGTGCACAGGGAAGTAATGCACGTGCACCTGAATCCCTTTGGCGCGCAGGGTATCGAAGATTTCACGTCGCCTTTCACTCTGATGTAGACGTATCATGTAGAGATGTCGGGCACTCTCTGAGCCCGGTAAGGGATCGACTGGCGTTAAGGGGAGATCACTAAACTTACAGTCATAGAAAACCGCTAGACGATTACGCTCGGCAACGAAGTGCTCAAGTCGGCTCAGCTGTGACAAGCCCAGCGCCGCATGGAGATCCGTCATGCGATAATTGAATCCCAACTCGTGCTGCTCGTAGTACCAACCACCTTCATCGGGACGCACCATTTCATTAGGGCCCTTGACGATACCATGGCTGCGATACGCCACTAGCTTTGCCGCAATGTCTGCGCAGCTGGTCATTGCCATCCCCCCTTCTGCGCTGGTGATCACCTTGACGGGGTGAAAACTAAACACGGTAATATCCGAGTAGTGACAGCTACCTAACCTATGCCCACCGTGGCGACTGCCTATGGCATGAGCCGCATCTTCGATGATCTTAAAGCCATATTCATCACCCAGCGCGGCGATGGCCGCCATATCGCAGCTGTGGCCACAGAGATGGACTGGGATCACCACCTTAGGCAAGGTCCCCTGACGCTTAGCCTCTATGAGCTTAGCCCTCAACACCTCGGGAGACATGTTACCTGTTTCGGGATTAACGTCGACAAAATCGACTTGGGCACCGCAATATAGGGCACAGTTAGCCGACGCTACGAATGTAATGGGCGAGGTCCACACCCTGTCGCCAGGACCGACTCCTAAAGCGAGGCAAGCGATATGCAAAGCCGAAGTAGCACTGTTTACCGCAACCGCAAACTTAGCGCCGGTATAGTCACATACAGCCTGCTCGAAGGCTGGTACTGTAGGCCCTTGAGTCAGCCAATTGGATGACAACACCTCGACAACCGCATCAACATCATGTTGGTTGATATCTTGTCTTCCGTAAGGGATCATGCCTGGCTATCCAGCTTAATGATGTCATCACCGTTGAGGAAATGTGGGTTCGTGCCTGAATTGTACTCAAAGCCCATCTCAACCAACTGGCCTTTCTCTCCTAAGGCATTAGTACAAAAATCGGTTTCACGCCCAAAAAATCGAATGCTTGGAGTAATAACAAAATGATCATCAAACTCTAAGGTATGGTGTGAGTCATCGGCTGGACACATGATCTCATGCATCTTTTCACCCGGCCTGATACCAACGATATCGTGTTCTAGCTCAGAACCATAAGCCTTAGCGAGATCGGCGATTCGTACAGAAGGAATCTTAGGCACAAAGATCTCCCCCCCCTGCATGCGCTCGAAATTTTTCAGTACAAAATCGACCCCATCTTGCAAGGTGATCCAAAACCGCGTCATATCCGGATGAGTAATGGGGAGCGACGTTGCCCCCTCGGCAATCAGCTGCTTAAAAAACGGAACCACTGAACCTCGAGAACCGACAACATTACCGTAGCGCACCGCCGCAAAACGTGTCTTACCACTCCCAACCATATTATTGGCCGCAATAAATAGCTTATCGGAAGCAAGCTTGGTTGCGCCATAGAGGTTAATCGGATTTGCAGCCTTATCCGTCGACAAAGCGATCACTTTACTAACATTATTGGCTATCGCCGCTCGGATAACGTTTTCGGCGCCATGAATATTTGTCTTGATGCATTCGGTCGGATTGTACTCGGCGGCAGGAACCTGCTTTATCGCCGCAGCATGAATGACATAGTCGACCTCTTTAAATGCCTGCATCAACCTGTCGCCATCACGTACATCACCGAGAAAGTAACGCATACAAGGTGCGTTAAACCTCTGCTGCATCTCATATTGTTTTAATTCATCACGAGATAAAATGATTAAACGCTTTGGCTTGTATCGCTCTAATATGGTCTTAGTGTATTTCTGACCAAAAGAACCGGTGCCACCTGTGATCAGGATAGATTTATTATCGAACATTAACGCTCCATATTCACATTAAAAGCAGCATCACTAAAATAAAGAATTATTTAAGCACGCCGTTGGTTACGAGCCTGCGACTAAATTAATTAGCCAATCATGTAAGGCAAATTTCATACCATACTTATCAGAACTCAGACATCCAACTGACTTTCGCCCCCAAAAAGGCCAGCCCCGATCAATATGTAATAAACACCTTCAATCTTAGTAACTTAATATCTAATGTCTAACCTTATTTTTCAACTGTGCCTTAAGTGGCCTCATTTTGCGTAAATTTTATTCCTTTTAAAGGTCAGCTACTTACCAATAAGCTAACTGGCACAAAAATCGCATTCACATTAGATTTATGCAGGATGAGTATCGCACTCATCCCCCATTTAAGTCAGACTTTATGGCATGGGACAAATCATATGGGCAAATAGTCGGCTAGAGTGTCAATTAATTGTCTAAGAACATTGAATTGAGGGTGAAATGCTGAACAATCAATCTGAAATTACCAAGACCTTTGCCGTCAGCCAGTTTGGCGAATGTTATTTACCGAGCGTCAACCGACACACCTTCGAAAAAATCGATTCGGCAACCCTCTACGATAATAAGCTAAAAAAAGCCCTATCAACAAAGGACACGCTTCATATCATCACAGGGTTAGACTCAGGCCTACTGGCAAACTATGTGATGGAGCAGCCCATCCCTTCGGGTAGCAAATATATCTTTGTCGAACTCGACGAGATCTTATCTTTACTGTCTATCGACCTGCCCTCATCCCTATCCGATTCTATACAGGTGGTCTCCATCGATGAGTTCTCGACACTTATTCAATCCTATGAGAACAATCTGTTCATAGTAAAACAGCAGTTTAAATTACACAGATCCGTTGCAGCAGACGGTAATCATCTCGATGACTATGGCAGGCTCCACGCTCAGATAGACAACACAGTCAGACAGGCTTATTTTGAAAATAGTATTGGTTTTACCCAAAAAATCTTTGTCAAAACTCAACTGGAAAATGTCGGTGAAACCTTTAAACCTGCTTCCATTTTAAGAGACCACTTTAACGGCAAGAGCTGCATCATCTTAGGCGGTGGCCCCTCGCTGGATTCCCATGCGCAATGGATAAAGGCAAACAGTGACAACCTAGTCATCATTGCCGTATCACGCATCATAGGTAAACTCCATCGATTGGCCATCAAGCCAGATATTGTTGTCTCCGTTGACCCTCAGTCTGTTAGTTTCGATGTTAACAAGGATATGATGTCGCTTCCCCATGACACCCTACTCGTATGCTCATACCATGTGACCCCTCAAATCTTAAGCCAATGGCGAGGTGCAGCACTATATACAGGGCCCCGCTATCCCTGGAGTGATGATGCAGATAACAGAAACATTCAATCTGTCGGCCCGACTGTGACCAATAGTGCGATGGAAATAGCGCGGGAAATGGGGTTCAGTCAGATATTATTCAGCGGCGTCGATTTTTGTCATTCACAAAGCGGTGCCAGCCACACCTCAGGCACTTATGCCGCCAGCTTAGGGCCGAATCTCGGAGCCATCATGGAATGGGTTGAAACCTATTCGGGGCAGATGGCTGAGACTCCAATGCAGTTATTGCAAGCTATAGGCGCCACGGAGGATCTCATCGCCTCTCACACTCAAAAAATTCACTATATCAATCTCGCTGCCGATGCCGCCAAGGTTAAAGGCGTCGATTATCACCCGGCAGATACTATCTGCTTATCGCCGATCGATGCCGCCCAACGAAGTCTGTTAGCACCTGAAGTACACCTAGCAAGTGATAACGAGTGGGTTGCTCACTTAACTGATACTCATGAGAAACTAAAAGCCGCTCAGAAAGAGTTCATACAACTTAATCGTAAGAATACCGACGCACTCGATATCATCTGCAAACTGGAAAAAAAACCAACTGGTGAGCGAATCGCCACCCTTGCCAACAAATTGGAAAAAATAGAACAGAGTATCAACAAAGAGCATGGAGATCTTGCCAACCTAATCAAATTCTACGGTTATTACGAATTCAGTCATTTCCTGTCCACACAAAAATTGGATGACTGGTCTCAAGAAGATATTAACAAACACACCCGTATCTACTACGGCGCCTTCAAAGAGATGGGGGAGCAGCTACTCGAATTGGTTCATTCGGCACTCACTAGGGTCGAATTACGATTAGCAGAGTATGAGGACAATGTAGACATAAATGCCCTTTGTCAAAAATGGAAAGAAGACAAGCAGTGGGGACGCGCCCTACTTTGGCAAGAGAGGCACCCCGAGCAATATCAGAAGTTATCGGCATCTGAACGCCAAACTCTTTTCGAGTGTCAACAGGCGTTTGAGGAGCTCTTCACTGTCAAAGAGTATATCGATGATTCGACAGATCGCGCCGCCCCTTTGATGGAAAACGCCTTTAAGAAACTACAGGTACTCAGACAACAAAAACACCTGCTGGGGATCACCAAGATGATTCAATATACGGCCCCCTATACCGGCGAAGATCCTCAGATAGCCCGTTTACACAACCTCGCGCTAAGCTATCGCTATCTGCTAGAGAATCAGTTACAGGCCTCTCTGGATGCCGTGCTCGAAACGCCTTTGGCCGATCGACAAGAGGCGGAGCTAAAACAGATTATCCAACTCTCATTACAGCTTAACAAGTTACCCCTAGCGCTTGAGCATTACGCCAAGATAATCGAGTACAGCGACGAGTATCTGCCGCAATATGCCCATGCATTGAGCCTAAGTGGCGATCCGCAAGCGGCGCTGGGTATCTATCTCGACTACCTGGACAAGTACCCTCAGGATATTCCTGTCATGTTGAAGTTAGGCATATTTCTGGCGCAGGCGGGTCAGATCGACGGCGCAGCCTCCTGCTTCGAAAACGTACTCATGTTGGATGAGAATAATCAAGCAGCGCTCAGTTATCTCAAACAAATAAAGCCCTAAGGAATATTTAGGCGCCTCGGGTAAATTTATCCTAGGCGCCGTTTCCCTTGTCCCCGGCAAACCGTATAATAGCGCCCGTTAACCAATTTTATTGCCGATAGCGAGGTCCTGTGGCGCACACCTATATCCCACTCGAACAATACAAACGTAAATGGATCTTTAACCATAAAGATCTGCCTGTCACTGATGAAGATAAGGCGCATATCAAGCCACTTGATCAAAAATCATCGATGACGGTCTGGAATCAGTGGGTGAGCAATAAGAGCAGCCGAAGCGATCAATTTACCAAAGGCGAGTGGCCCGCAAAAGGCGATGCTTGGCTGGAAACCGACCACTGGCAAAGCGCCTGGGACAGCGAATCTCCGGCATTACCTGAACTGTTTCAAGGCCATTTCGATTGGAGTGATGATACTCAGGTTTATTTCTGCTACGACAAATATCAGATAATAGAAACTCGCTGGGACATTTTCGTACGCAACTGGAAATGTTTTCTCTTCTTCGATGACGGCCCACTGCTGATCTCCCCTAAGAAAAAACAAGCGGCTTTCTTTCATCAAAGTGGTCAATATCAAGTCGGCCAACGCGGCTAATCATCTTTTACAATAACTTGAGGTTTTATGAAGTCACTCATCCGCAGTCTGCTATTCGTTTCACTTTGCTTTAGCATGCCGCTGGCCGCCAAGACGGTCGCCGATGTCTCACTTGACGAGCAGCTCACCCTGAGCGACCAGAGTCTGCAACTAAATGGCGCAGGGGTTCGTAGCAAGTTTTTTATGGATCTCTATGTCGGTAGCCTCTACACCCCGAGTCCTAGCACCTCGCTACAAAGTGTCCTAGAAGCTCCTAAGGTGGCCATTCGCTTAAACATCATCTCAGGCATGATCACTTCAGAGAAGATGCAAGATGCCATTATCGAGGGATTCGATGATGCTACAAATGGCAGCCCCCAAGGCATTCAAGCTGAGATCGATGCCTTTATGGCCCTCTTTTCGGCACCTATCGAAAAAGGCGATCAATTTACTCTGGAAGCAAACAAAGATCTTGGCGTCACCGCCTACAAGAATGGCGTAAAACAAGCCACGGTTGAAGGGGAAGCCTTTCGCCAAGCACTTCTGAAGATCTGGCTGGGCGACAAGCCGGCCCAAAAAAGCCTAAAGAAAGCTATGCTAGGTAAGTAAAAAGTTAAGTAAAAAGTTAAGTAAAAAAGTTTGAGATACCAAAATGGCCTGCAACGAATGTTCAGGCCATTTTTATATTAAATATCAACATACTAGAATCGGTACTGGGCAGAAAAAGCCAGTGCGACTTGGTTATCAAGCGACTCTTGGGTCTGGGGCGCCGAGAGCTCTATCTCGCTGTTAAAGTAATAACCTAAGTAGGCATTAAAACTCAGCGGCTTACTGGCTTGCCAACCGGCCCTGACAAAACCAACCCACTCGTCAATCTCTATAGTGACATCGTCATCTTCTACCAAAAAGCGCTGAGTGCGCTTCGAACTGCCAATACCGATATCGATAGACTCATACCACTGATAACTTAACTCCAAGCCCGCTGGGCCGCTAAAGCCAGCAGAGAAAGGGTTAGCCAATTTCAGTTTGTCGGTTATCTGCCAATTCACCGCCAAGTAAGGAATGGTTCTCACCTCTGAGATATCGTTTAGGTAGGCAACCCCTAACCCCAACATGCTACCGCCGTCAAAGCGGTACATTCCCGAAGCAACCAGACCATAGCTCTGGGCATTAGAGCCGGACGCACCATCGGCGTAGGCATATTGAAGCTTAGGTGCAAACAGTAACAGCCAACGATCGGTAGGACGGTAGCTAAGCCCTATTCCGACTCCATATCTGTCCACACTTGACCAAGGCTGGACACCATCGAGTAGGGTCGCGCCCCGTCCGCCCCAGTCAAAGTCTAACCTGTCGTAATTCAGACTGGCACTGATAGACAACTTACGGCTCAAGGGATAACTTGTCTGCGCGCTGAACAGCCAGGTATCACGCTGCAGATCCAGTCCGCTATCACCCACATCGGCCGCACCGACCCCAATCCCCGATACTGACAGTGTCAGCGGCGAATAGCGGCGCTCTGCCGCCTCGGCTGATACACTCGCCATTAGGGCAACAGTCACTAACAAGGTGTTAATCTTAATGATAGAGCTAATACTATGCTTCATACCCTCTCCCTGGGGATACTTAGATGGGATTAAATTTTGGCTAACATCTATTTGATATCGTTGCGCCAATTTACTCTCTATAGCTTAGTACGAACAAAGCGTTTAAAAGATCACTTAGTCTGCCATTTATAACTGAGCATCAAACTTGGCAACTATCGTTTGTCAGCAAAAGGTTGGCAGCGATAGGCACGCAAGAACATAGTCACAGTCTCTTGAATATAGCTGGACCGATTCGCGATTAAATCATCCACAGGTAAGCCTAACTCAAGCTTAAGACGCATCTCACCAAACAACATCATACACAGCCTTACCGCAGCACTGCGCAGATCGCCAAAATGATATTGACCTAGCTTCTCAACCTGTTCGAAATACGCTTCCAGCAGTTTCAATAAAAATTCGGGACCGGCATTAAAAAAGAGCTCAGAAATTTCCGGGTGGGTGTCGGCCTGAGCCACGCAGGTCTTAAATACTTCAATCGCCTCGGGTGAAACAATCATCTCGCCAAAGTAGTTGCCGAAATTCAACAGCGCCTGCTCGGGCTGTTCTGGGCTGGTAAACAACTCTGCCGTTACCTGATGTACAACACACTTAGATTCGATTGATGCGACGAACAGATCATCCTTGCTACCAAAATGTGAATAGACGGTCTGCTTAGAGACGCCCGCCAGTTTTGCGACCTCATCCATGCTGGTATTGGGAAAACCTTGCCCACAGAAGAGATCTATCGCGGCGTTTAAGATCTGCGCCTTCTTCTGTTCGCTGCGGCTAAGGGGGGCTTGTGCCATTGAAACTCCGTATAAGGTTTCTTTTTTATTACAAGATAATTTATACACAAACTAGACTAGACAGTCCAGTTTTATCAAATTAGACTAACAAGTCTAGTTTAACGTTTTATTCACCAGCTGTTAACCACGGAAGCGTATCAGTATGACTTTGTTTTCTGCTAAATCCCTCACGGGCATCTTGTTATGGAGCAGCCTCACCGCCATCATCACAGGTTGTCAGCAGGCGCCGACGCCTGACAGTGACCCCAGCGCCAGCAGCGAACATTTTCCCAAAGTCTCCAGTCAGCGCCTGATCCCCTCCGATGGATACGACACCACTCAGGTCTTTACCGGCAGCATACGCGCGGGCAACACGACCGCCATCGGCTTCGAGCTGGCGGGCAAGATCAAACAACTGGCGGTCGACAGTGGTAACCATGTTAAGCAGGGAGAGCTGCTGGCCAAACTCGACACCTCACTACTTGAGGCCGAAAAGCGTGAGTTAATGGCCAACCTGGCCCAAAACAAGGCCGATAGAGAACTGGCACAGAGTACACTTAAGCGGACTCAAGCCCTGAAGCAACAAGGCTACGCCTCGGATCAACAAATTGACGAGCTCAAAGGACAGCTAAGCAGCCTGCAAGCCGCCGAGCAGCGGCTAAGAGCGGCTATCGAAGCCAACGCGCTGCGCATCGAAAAATCGACATTGGTGGCGCCCTTCGATGGCGTTATCGCTAAACGCAACAACAATTTAGGCGAAGTGGTTGCCTTAGGCGCGCCGCTGTTTACCCTGATCCAGCATAACAATCCTCAAGCGATTGTCGGCGTGCCTGTGAGTCTTGCACAAAGCCTGCAAGATCGGCAGGAGCTGCAGCTTACGGTCAATGACAGCCCATATCTCGCCACCGTTGCCGGTATCGGCGCCGAGGTTAACCCTATAACCCGCACCGTGCCTGTGCGCCTCACCCTGCCCCCCGATGCCAAGGTGCTCAATGGTGAGCTAGCCTATCTGCACCACAACAAAACCGTTACCGCCCAAGGCTTTTGGGTACCCATCTCGTCACTCACCGACGGACTGCGCGGCCTATGGAACCTCTATGTGCTGGTCGAGCAAGGCCCAAATCAATACCTTATCGAGCGGCGCGATATAGAGATCCTCTACGCCCATGGTGACCAAGCTTATATCACAGGCGCCCTCAATGCGCAGGAGCACTTTGTCACCCAAGGCTTACACAAGGTAGTGGTCGGCGAGCTGGTCACCCTCAACACGCAAGTCGCGACGAGGTAAGTGATGATTAAAGCTCTAGTGGAAAATGGCCGCCTGGCTAGCCTAGTCATCGCCCTGCTGATTGTCGCTGGCCTTGGCGCCATTAATAGTTTGCCGCGTATGGAAGACCCCAGCATCACCAACCGATTCGCCTCTGTGGTCACCCATTACCCTGGCGCTTCGGCAGAGCGGGTCGAGGCCTTGGTTACCGAGGTACTGGAAAATCAGCTTAGACGCCTGGAAGAACTTAAACTGGTGCAATCCACCTCGCGCCCCGGGATCTCAGTCATCCAGCTCGAGCTAAAAGATAGGATAACCGACACAGACCCCGTCTGGTCTCGGGCCAGGGATCTGATTAACGATGCCAAAAATATTCTTCCCCCCGGCGCCCAAGATGCCCTGCTTGATGATCAGCTCGGCTACGCCAATACCGCCATCTTAGGCATAGTCTGGCAAGGCCCGGGCGATCCGCGCCAGGATATCCTCAACCGCTACGCTAAAGAGCTTCAAAGCCAGCTCAGGCTGATCCCTGGCACAGACTTTGTGAAACTCTACGGCGCGCCCACCGAAGAGATCTTGGTGCAGATAGATAGCATGAAGGTCAATCGCATTGGCCTGAGCGCTGCGGCCATCGCCCAGATCTTGGCCAGTGCCGACACTAAAGTCTCTGCGGGCGAGATCACCAACGACAGCTTTCGCGCCCTGGTCGAAGTGTCCGGCGAGTTGGACTCGGTTAGTCGTATCAAACAGGTGCCGCTCAAGGTCGACGCCAATGGCCAAATTATTCGCCTTAGCGAGGTAGCCAGTGTACTCAGGCAGCCCAAGACACCGGCGACCAGCATTGCCCTTATTGAGCAGGCACAAGGGATCATGGTGGCGGCGCGCATGCTCAATAACACTAGGGTCGATCTCTGGCTGCAAAAAGTCCATCAGGTGGTCGAGCAGGTACAGGGAGAGCTGTCGGCAAATGTGGAGATCCAGTGGCTGTTCGATCAAGAAGGCTACACCACCACCCGCCTTAGCGATCTTATCGCCAGCCTGTTAATGGGCTTTGTGATCATTCTCGTCGTACTTATGCTGACCCTGGGACTGCGCAATGCGGTGATCGTCTCGCTTTCACTGCCACTGACCGCCCTCTTTACCTTAGCCTGCATGAAATATGTCGGGCTACCGATACATCAGATGTCGGTGACAGGCTTAGTGGTGGCTCTTGGGATCATGGTCGATAACGCCATCGTCATCGTCGACGCCATCGCCCAGCGCCGTCGCCAAGGACTCGATCGCCTCAGCGCCGTTGGTGAAACCCTTAAACATCTCTGGCTGCCGCTGGCAGGCTCAACTATCACCACCATGCTAGCCTTTACCCCCATCATCCTTATGCCCGGAGCCGCCGGGGAGTTTGTCAGTGGCATCGCCATTTCGGTGATCTTCGCCCTGCTGGGTTCTTATCTCATCTCCCATACGCTGATCGCCGGATTTGCCGGCCGTTTTGGCGCCAAAGGAGATGCCAGCCATTGGTATCAGCGCGGGATCAACTTTCCCATTATCGCCAGCGCGTTTAGCAAGACCCTGGATATCGCCCTAAAGCGCCCTCTGCTGGCCGGTGTGATCATCGGCATCCTACCGGTAAGCGGGTTTATCGCCTCGGGGCAGATGACTGAGCAGTTTTTTCCGCCTTCTGACAGAGATATGTTTCAGATAGAGGTGCATCTAGCGCCGCACTCCAGCATAGACAATACCCGCGCCCTGGTGGAGCGTATCGACGCCAAACTCAGAGCCACAGGGCAGATGCAAAGGCTTGACTGGGTGATAGGCGGTAATGCGCCCTCTTTTTACTATAACTTGCTACAGCGTCAACAAGGCGCTGCTAATTACGCCCAGGCCATGATTAAAGTGGCCAATTTTGAGCGCGCCAACCAGCTGATCCCCAGGCTTCAAATTGAGCTCGATGCCGAGTTCCCCGAGGCGCAGATCCTGGTACGTAAACTCGAGCAAGGGCCTCCCTTTAATGCCCCCGTTGAGCTGCGAATCTATGGCCACAACTTAGATACCTTACGTAAAATTGGCGATGAAGTGAGACGCATACTGATCACCACAGAACATGTGATCCACACCCGCGCCACATTGAGCGCCGGCGCGCCTAAGGTATGGTTTCAAATCGACGAAGATGCCAGCAAGATGAGTGGTCTGAGCCTCACCGATATCGCCAGCCAGATCCAGATGGCCACCACAGGGATCAATGGCGGCAGCATCTTGGAGCAAACCGAATCGCTGCCGATACGGGTGCGCACCCAAGATCTGATGCGCGAGCAGCAAACCCAGCTATCGCAGCTCAATCTATTGTCCACCAGTGGCGTCGGCATTCCATTATCGGCGCTGTCCACCAGCCGCATCGATGTCAGCCTGGGCGCTATTCCTAGGCGTGACGGTCAGCGTGTTAACACAGTAGAAGCTTACCTTGAAAGTGATGTATTGCCGCAGCAAGTGCTGGATCAGGCCAAGACTAGAATCGATGCCCTATCGCTTCCAGCGGGCTATCGTATCGAAGTGGGCGGCGAGAGTGCCAAGCGCAACGAAGCCGTGGGCAACCTGCTATCAAACATCGTCTTGGTGATCACCTTGCTACTTGCCACCGTGGTGCTATCGTTTAACTCCTTCCGTCTCACCGGCATCATCTTACTCAGCGCGGTGCAGTCGGCGGGCCTCGGGCTGCTGGCCGTTTACCTGTTTAACTATCCTTTTGGCTTTACCGTGATCATCGGTCTATTAGGCCTTATGGGACTGGCGATTAATGCCGCCATCGTTATCTTGGCCGAACTGGAAGATATGCCCAATAAACGTGAGGCGCCTATCGATGCCATAGTAACAGTCGTGAGCAGCTGCGGCCGACATATAGGTTCCACCACCATCACGACCATAGGCGGCTTCCTGCCACTGATCATCGCAGGCGGCGGATTTTGGCCGCCATTTGCCATCGCCATCGCAGGTGGCACCGCACTAACTACCCTGCTCTCGCTGGTCTGGGTACCTACTATGTATCAGCTGCTGATGACCAAACGCCATACCACGCCAGCCGCCGTTTTTCAGCCAAGCTAAGCCGTGAACACTTAGATGCGCAGGCTCGCCCAGCTATGGGTGATCCAGCGCATATTTAGACTAATTGCCGACATCGACCTCATATTTTCCTTTACTTAAATAGACCTACGTCAAAACAATCTTACATCGCCTTGGTTACATTTAGCGACAGTATAACCACAAGGTGGATTAACAAGATGAATTATAAAAATTGGCCTATAGCCAAGCAGATAGGCACCCTCGCCCTGATCCTAACCATAATCGTATTCGCCATCATCAGCAGCGTATCCTACTTCACTGCGGCTAAGGTGTTGGAAGAAAAAGCCATGACCGCCGTTAAGGCGCAGATGCACAGTACAGCCGACCTCATTGAGCTGGAATATAACAGCCTGTTATCTCTAGCCAGACGCAACGCTGACGTACTCAGAGCCATGTATCCAGGGCAGTTTTTTAAACCCGATAAAACCGTGATGGTATTGGGTAAACCAACACCCGCCCTGGCTCATGAACGCGAGCAGATCAATGCTTCCAAGAGTAAAGTCGATCGCTACTCTAACCTCACCGGCGGCAATGCCACCGTCTTCGTCCGTGATGGCGATGACTTTATCCGTATCTCTACTTCGCTAAAAAAAGCCGATGGTAAGCGAGCCCTGGGCACCTACCTGGGCAAGAAACACCCTGGCTATGCCGCGTTAATTGCAGGCAAAGAATATGAAGGATATGCCAGATTATTTGGCAAAGACTATATGACAGTCTATCGCCCCATTACCGGACCTCAGGGCGATATCATAGGCATACTCTATATCGGTTTCGATATCTCTGAAGCCTTAACCGAGCTGCAAAGCTCGATGAACCAACTGCAACTGGAAGAAACCGGTTTCTTTACCCTTATCCACACTGCCTCCAACTCAATCATCGCACGCCCGAATCAAGCGTCAGGCACCCAACTGACCGAGGCTCTACTCGATGGTTTACCTTTAGAGCAAGCCAAGCGCAACGACCAGGAAAGCGAATACTTAAACAGTAACAACGAACCCATGTATAGCTACGCCGTCAGCATCCCGGGTTGGCAATGGACCTTGCTTGGCCAAGTGAAAAAGAGCGAACTTAACGAAGAGAGCCTGAAACTCTTGACCATCAACGTGGGTGTCGCGGCCATGGGAGTGTTGCTCATTACCACACTCCTCTCTATGGTGCTGATCAAAACCCTGCGACCACTGCGTCAGCTACAGCATCAGCTCACCGAGCTGGGTCAAGGCAACCTGACCCAAGAATTTGACGAAGTCAGCGTCGACTCCAACAATGAAGTCGATAAGATCACCCTAGGTGCCCGCCAGATGGCCATCAGCCTAAGAGAACTGGTCAATGCGCTGCGCACCTCGGTCGATACCCTAGAAGAGCAAGCCCAAAATGCCCAGGAAGTGGCGCGCCTCAACGGCGAAGAAGCTCAATCGCTAATGGCACAAACAGATCAAATCGCCACCGCCATCGAAGAGATGTCTGCCTCGGTGCGGGATGTGGCCAACCATGCCAGCGAAGGTGCGACCCAGAGCCAACAGGTCGACAATGCCTCCCGCGAAGGTCATCAACAACTAGATCAACTGGTCCAGGGACTGGGCAGACTTAGCGAGCAACTCGATGCCAGCCACCTGAGCGTTGAAAACGTCAGCAAAGAGAGCGAGGCGATCAGCCAGGTCACCGAAGTGATCAACAGCATTGCCGAGCAGACCAACCTGCTAGCACTCAACGCCGCCATCGAAGCCGCCCGCGCCGGCGAACAAGGCCGCGGCTTCGCCGTGGTTGCCGACGAGGTGAGAACCCTGGCCCAGCGTACCCAAACCTCGATTGCAGAGATCAGCCAGACCATCACTCAGCTGCAGCAGCAGATCAAGGTCACCGCCGAGCAGATGGGGCAAAGTCATCAGCTGGGTACAGCCTCGGCCACCCAAGGCCAGGAGGCTGCAACCAAGCTCAACCAGATCACCGTCAGCATAGGTGAACTGGCTGTCGCCTCAAGCAGCATCGCCAGTGCCACCGAGCAACAAAGCGCCGTGGCCGATGAGATCACCCGCAACCTTCACGAGATAACAGAGCTCGCCCGCGAGGGTGATCAGCGCGCCAGCGACACCGTCGACGCCGCCCAGAGCCTCTCGCTCATCGCCTCCGACATCAAACAGAAGATCAGCGTGTTTAAGTCATAGCTTCTGGCTAACGCTCATCTCAACGAAAAAAGCCGCTTCAAAGCGGCTTTTTTATGTCTGGCTGACATAGCAGTAGCTGAGTTTGCGTAGCGAGGTGTCGACTCTTGGAAATTTATTGCCCAGGTAGTTTAACGATTGAAGCGCTGTGGCTTGGAATGGATGTTTAACGTTTGCCGGCATAGCCATCGGCAAGGAAGCCTTAACCATGGCTTCATAGTGTATCAATTGCCTGCCGCAGGCCTTATGTGCAAACACATTTGTGACACGCTACGAGCACCTCCCTGTGAGCTCTACCTCGGCATCCATGCCTCGGAAGGTCACAAATGTGTTTACACCAGTATCTATCGTCTCTTCGATTTGGCGCCTTTTGGTACCCTAAGACTGCCCAAGCATACAATCTAATGCGTTTGTTAGCCGTATTGCAGCTTACTCGAATTATCGAAGTAAGACAGTTTGTTAGAAGATTCGGTCAAACTCTTGATTTCACTTAAAGGGGCGTCGGTAACATAGTGCGCGCGAGTTTTCATGATTTGAGCTTGCCAAATTTGTTTGGCGCTTCGTAGCTCCCATTCCAGCTTAAAATGATCATTTTCAAAGACAACATTGAGGTATTTAAGGCGTTCAACGCCATGACAAACACCATCAATCTCAACACTGTTCATATCCGGCTTCAAAACTACAAGGCTTGGATCGCTATACATCCTGTAAATTCTGTAAGATAACCAAATAAAAAAAATCGGAATATAGAGAGAGATAACAATAGCTTTACCCACTAGATCTGGTGGAAATCTTTCTAAAAAAATATAAAAAGGTAAGAAAGCCAGAATACACAGCAATGGTACAGTTATTTGATCCACTGAATAGACTTTTTTAAACGAGACATCAGTCAAAATTCGACCTCATGAGCAGAGACAAGGTATACAACTAACGCAGCTAACACAGTCCTTGCAAGGATAGCCTGTTCGCAGCACACCTCAGTAAAAATACTGAATTGGTTAGCTTTTTGTTTCGTATTTATTAATAATTGAATTGGCTTTTGACTTCGCCAACTCCCAGTAAAATGTAAGCTGCAAATGATCAATAGCTTCTGAGTCACACTCTGAATTTACTGATTCCCTGCATTTGTATTGTTTACCGGAAGTTAAGACATAATCTGATTCATGAACGCTACACAGTGGAATTTGATCGACTGAGGCATACCCATTTTTATGATCAACAACACGCCACTTGAAACCTGAATCCTCGATAAGGAATCGATCTACTTCAGGCACATATCTGTCAATTTTGCTATTTTTTTTGTACTTGGTATAAATAACGCAACCACCGGTGCAAAGCATTAGCAACCAGACGGGTGACTCTTGACCCAAGACTCTCAGTAATACGTCAAAGGAATCTGTAATCCAGGACACGAGAACCGGAACTGTTATTAAAGCAACAACCACAGTTATAAACAAATTTTGAACTAGGGATGATATAAACTCTTTTAATATTTTCATCATGTCTCAATTGTTACTTAGTGAAACTAATTCTTTAGTTCTGGTGTGCACAATTCTTACCGATTACCAGGTGTTATTCTGATATACGGGTAAAAGTGTGCTGTATCTACTTTGACTATTAATGGCTTGTCAAAATCATTATCTATAAAACCATTTGTAAAGATAACAATACGCCACTCGTCTTGCTCAATGAACGGTAGCACTGGCTCTTTTCTTAATACGTCTGTATTTAAAGCGTTTAAATAATGAGGTGGAACTTCGGTTAAGCCTAATATTGCACCATTTTTATTTTGAGTTTGCATGAGAGCTGTATTTTGATAGGCTACTTGCCCATATTTATAACCAATGACATCAGTTACTTTTGATGCTTCATAAAGAATTTGTGCACTGAGCTTCGATAGTGATCTAATGCCATATGTATTGCCTCCAAAATCCATTCTTTGTGAATTAGAAATACTAGTCCCATGTAAGGAGATAATGTAGTGAGGTACTATTTCTTGACCCACTCTTCCATCACCAAAAATGTTGATAGTTAAGTCATTGTCAGTTTTCAATGATAACGGAAAATCAACTTTTGATGAATTAACACCTTCTCCTTTATCTACTCGCGCAGCATCCTCAATATGCTGATAGTATTTGTTAGATCTTAGCCATAGCTCACCAGTTTCAAGAGTGCTCAGATACAAGCTCTCAGACGTAGTTCGAAACAATAGAGGTGAGTTAAAATCCGTTTGAATATGTTGCTCAGTCAATAGTACGACTCCATTGGCCTAAAATTTTAATAGTGCGCATGCGCATCTAACAAACCCATATCTTAAGCCTCTCTACAAAGAAGCTATTGATTAATCACAACTCTAACAGAGTCGTCCTAGATAAACGAGTATGAATAAGTTGAAAGGCGAGTATTAATATCTAGTCAAAAGTGTAAATTTTAGCGCTTTAACTCACAACTAGCACCAAATACCGCCAAATCGAAGAGACGTTGAGACACCAGTGTAAACAGGTTTTTGGCCCTCGGCGGCATGGACGCCGCCGTGGAGCGTATAGGGATATATTCACAGCGTGCCAAAAACGTGTTTACACATTCCCCCGCCGGGGAGGCGATAAATAACAGTGAAGGTACGACCTTCAATCCCCTACTAAATCCCCATGCAGCCAAAAGCTCAACGCCGATTCCCCAACCGCTTGCCCGTGCGCCCCAAACACGGGCAATAAAAAACCCCGTATTCTCATACGGGGTTTTTCGACTGCGAATTCAAAGCTTAATCTTTATGCTCTGAATCCCTATCCATGTTCTCAGTATTCTCTAACCACAAGGCGTTAATAATACCGAAAGAACACGCCAGCAAAATGCCTAATATCCAAGCAAAATACCACATAATGTCGGCTCCTATTAGTAAAGTGACGTCTTGTTGTCTTCGATGTAGCTACGGCTTAAGCGACCAAACATCTTGAAGTAAGTCCAGATGGTGTAGCTTAGCACGATAGGTACGAAAATAGCGGCCGCCCAAGTCATGACCGTTAGGGTCATGTGACTGGCTGTCGCATCCCACATAGTCAGGCTCACGTTAGGCTCAAGTGAAGATGGCATCACGAATGGGAACATTGCTGCACCACAAGTTAGAATCACCATAGCCACTGCCAGCGAACTGAACAGGAAGGCAAAGCCAGAGCGGTTAAAGCGGCTCGCCAGAAGCGCCAGTATCGGCATAGCAACACCCAAGATAGGGAACAGCATAGTCACTGGATACTTGTCGTAGTTAGCCAGCCATGCGCCCGCCTCTACAGCAACCGTCTTAAGAGCTGGGTTAGATGCACCGTGGGTGTCGATAGTCGAGGTAATCACATAACCGTCGATACCATTGGCTAACCAAACGCCCGCCAGGGTAAAGAGCACAGCGACTAAAGCCGCAGCCACTTGGGTAGCTGTCGCCGCACGAACGCGCAGCTCGCCTTCTGTCTTCATCTGTAACCAAGAGGCACCTTGCATGATGATCATAGATACGCTCACCAGGCCAGCCAGCAGACCGAATGGATTGAGCAGACCAAGCAGACCACCGTGGTAAGTTGCACGCAGGTACTCGTCAAAGTTAAACGGTACACCTTGCAATAAGTTACCAAAGGCAACACCTATGATGAGCGGGGGTACGAAGCCACCCACAAACAGTGCCCAATCCCAGGTCTTACGCCATCTTGGATCTTCGATTTTAGAACGGTAATCGAAGCCAACAGGACGCAGGAACAAGGCAAACAGCACCAACATCATGGCGACATAGAAGCCTGAGAAGGATACCGCATACACCATAGGCCAGGCAGCAAACAGGGCGCCACCTGCGGTGATCAACCATACCTGGTTGCCATCCCAATGGGGGGCAATAGAGTTAATCATAATACGGCGTTCGGTATCGTCCTTACCTATGATAGGTAGCAAGGCACCTACGCCCATGTCAAAACCGTCGGTAACGGCGAATCCGATGAACAGCACACCAATCAGCGCCCACCAGATAAATCTTAATATTTCATAATCAAACATAATGAGATCTCCGGCTTAAGCTTCTAGATTTTCAAAGTGATAGCGGCCCGTCTTAAGACTACTCGGTCCCTTACGTGCAAACTTGATCATCAGGTAAAGCTCAATCACCAACAGGACTGTGTAGAACAGCGTGATAGAGATGATACTGAACCATAGATCTGCCACCGTTAGGCTAGAAGCTGACATGAAGGTTGGCAGCACCTCAGAGATGGTCCAAGGCTGACGACCGTATTCGGCGACGAACCAACCACACTCGATGGCAATCCAAGGCAGTGGTAGGCTGTATAGCGCGGCCTTAAGTACCCATGGCTTCTCTTCGATCTGATGACGTGTACTCTGCCAGAAGGCAGCAGCAAACACGAACAGCATGACAACACCCAGGCCAACCATCACACGGAAGCTCCAGAACATAGGCGCAACCGATGGAATAGAATCTTTAGCCGCGGCCTTGATCTGCTCTTCGGTAGCATCAACTACATTGTCTGTGTAACGCTTAAGCAGCAAACCATAACCCAGGTCGACTTTCGCCTCTTCAAACGCTGCACGAAGCTCTGGCGTTTCGTTGCCGGCACGTAGCTCGGTCAACATGGCGTACGCCTTCATGCCTTTGCGGATACGCTCTTCGTGTTCAACGATTAGGTCACGGATACCGGTAACCTCTTCATCGAGAGAACGAGTCGCGATGATACCCATAGCATATGGGATCTTAATGGCATAATCTGTGTGCATGGTTTCCTGATTTGGGAAACCAACGGCAGTAAAGGCCGCAGGAGCAGGTTCTGTGTGCCATTCGGCTTCGATAGCCGCGAGCTTAACGCGCTGCGCCTCACCCACCTTATAGCCAGACTCATCACCCAGTACGATAACCGACAGGATAGACGCCATACCGAAGCTTGCTGCGATAGCAAAAGAGCGACGGGCAAATGGCAGGTCACGCTTTTTGAGGATGTAGTATGAACTGATGGCCAGTACAAACATGGCGCCAGCTACATAACCAGAAGCCACAGTGTGAACAAATTTCACCTGAGCAACAGGGTTAAACAAGACTTCTGCGAAGCTTGTCATCTCCATACGCATGGTTTCGTAATTGAACACGCTACCCACTGGGTGTTGCATCCAACCGTTAGCGACCAGGATCCACAGCGCAGACATGTTAGAGCCCAGCGCCACCAGCCAGGTAACCGCCAAGTGTTGACGCTTACTGAATCTGTCCCAACCGAAGAAGAACATACCCACTAGGGTCGATTCCAGGAAGAAGGCCATCAAACCTTCAATAGCCAGCGGTGCTCCGAAGATGTCACCAACATAGTGCGAATAGTATGACCAGTTAGTACCAAACTGGAACTCCATCGCCAAACCTGTAGTAACACCCAGGGCAAAGTTAATACCAAATAGCTTACCCCAGAACTTGGTCATATCTTTATAGATCTGCTTATTGGTCATCACATAGAGTGATTCCATAATGGCCAGCAAGAACGCCAGCCCCAAGGTCAAAGGTACAAACAAGAAGTGATACATAGCCGTCAGCGCAAACTGCAAGCGCGAGAGCTCTACAACCTCTTCAACAATCATCAGTGACTCCTTAGGTGGTGCGATCATTCTTCAAGGTAAGATCCCCATCAACCCCGAAAAATGCCTAATTAGGAATTTTATCATTCAAGTAATTTGTCAGACCTGAATCTCACAAACCGCCAAAATTAAACTTTTTGCCTTTCTCAAACGTCTCTGACGCTCAAAAAAAGCACGCTTACCAACAATTTCGAGACAGGGCTCACAAAACCCAACACTTTTTGAACACGCGTCTCAAAAATCAGCCAGCACAATCAATTTAAATTATTTTTTTCATAAACTTACATTAAGGCGTACCAAACGTACCCTGGCCATTTTATACCATTCAAATTTGATTCAAATCAATCAATCCCGGCGGGGATAGTGGGTTTTGCGGACAGCGCCACACTTCACCCCGCAACACGCTTGCCTAAATACCAAAAACGTGGTAGGGGAAAATATAACCAAGATAAAACCAATAGTTTCTACACATTTAAACCAAATTCACACCAAACCCAATATTTAACAAGTTTTAACAAATGTTGAGTCAATATATCTCAACACAAAATACAAGCAGCCAAATAAATAAACAAATAAAAATATGCACTTAAATAATTAAAATAACTGACACCACAATCAAATCAAGCACAGTTAATTAGAAAAACTAATGGTTAGCTCTAATTTTAATCGTTTGTCGACAAGAGCACATTTGCTTACTATATCCCTGTGTTAAGGAGACGCCTCAATCAACCCGGTGACGTAGCCCAGTAGGCCAAGACTCCGCTCACATCATTAATCACTGTGTGGAGAATCCAATATGAAAAACCTATTTGAACGTCTAGTTAACTGCTACAAGCGCACTTTTGTTGAACTCTATACTGCAAGAGAGTTGTAAATAGCGCTTCTGCCCTAATTACTTGAAGTTTTGTTAGCGCAAAACGGCCACCGTTTTCTCCTCGAAAGCGGTGGCTTTTTACTATCTAACGCATCATTACTGTTGGTTTGAATTTAGTTTAGCAGAAGCTAAACAAATGAAGGGCTAAATTCCTCCTTTTCACCTTTAGTTAGCTAATGCCCTACTTTGCTGGCACTTAAGGTAAAAACTCTAATAAAGTCGTTTTTATTGCTATTTAGTAGTTCAAGATGTAGTGATATACAAATAAGTGCATGTATATAAGACGGTTTAATCTACCCCTTTATGGCTATAAAAAAAGGGCCTCGAAATTTCGAGGCCCTTTTTGTGTCACTAAACCGTGCTGACTTAGGTTAGCCTAATTTAGCTCTGACGTTTCTGAACATTCTCATCCATGGGCTATCTTCGCCCCACTCGTCAGGATGCCATGAGTTAGCAACGGTTCTAAATACGCGCTCAGGGTGTGGCATCATAATAGTCACACGACCATCAGTGCTACAGATCCCTGTCAGTGCATTCGGAGAACCGTTAGGGTTCTCTGGGTACTGAGTCGCTATTTGGCCATGACCATCGACGAAACGCAGTGCGATAGTACCAGAGGCTTCTGCGGCGGCTAGCGCCTCAGGCGATGCGAACTCGGCGCGACCTTCACCGTGAGACACAGCGATCGGCATACGTGAGCCTTCCATGCCTTCAAAGAAGAGTGACGGACTCTTCTGCACTTCGACCAGGCTGAAACGTGCCTCGAAGCGCTCAGAGCGGTTACGCACGAAGTGTGGCCAATGCTCAGTGCCTGGAATGATATCTTTCAGGTTAGAGAGCATCTGACAACCGTTACACACACCAAGGGCAAAGCTGTCGCTGCGCTCAAAGAACTGACTAAACTGTTCACGGGCGCGGGCATTAAACAGAATCGACTTAGCCCAACCTTCACCGGCGCCAAGTACGTCACCGTAAGAGAAGCCACCACAGGCCGCCAGGCCCTGGAACTCTTCTAGGCTGATACGGCCAGAGAGGATGTCAGACATATGTACGTCACGGCTCTCGAAACCTGCGCGATCGAAGGCTGCAGCCATCTCAAGGTGTGAGTTAACCCCTTGCTCGCGCAGAATCGCCATCTTAGGTGCAGCACCCTTGAGAATGTAAGGCGCGGCAATGTCTTCACTTGGATCGAACTTGAGATCCACCGTCAGACCTGGCGCGTCGGCCACCTGCTTAAGCTTAAACTCTTCCTCTGCACACTCTGGGTTATCACGCATCGCCTGCATGCGGTAAGTGGTTTCGGCCCAGATGGTACGCAGCTCGGTACGAGACTCGGCCAATACCTCATTCGATGCATCGCGAATGATAATGCTGTCACCGGCTACCGGCTTAGCAACGAAGTGACAAGCCACACCGGCCGCTTGGTATTGCGCCTTGATCGCTTCGCTATCGGCGGCACGTACCTGAATGACGGCGCCCAGCTCTTCGTTAAACAGACGCTCTAGGTGAGTGCCCGTAAGCGCGCTGAGATCCACATCTAAACCTGTGTTGCCGGCAAAGGCCATCTCAACCAGAGTCGTGAACAAACCACCGTCACTACGGTCGTGATACGCCAGTAGCGCCTTATCGGCCACCAGCGACTGAGTCACCTCGAAGAAGCCACGCAGCAGCGCCGCATCGGCTAAATCTGGCGCCTTGTCGCCCAGCTGACCGTAAACCTGCGCCAGACATGAGCCACCCAGACGCTGTTCACCCTGACTTAAGTCAACCAGTAACAGCTCGGTATCACCCTTATCGCTTCTCAGCTCAGGGGTTACCGTCTTACGAATATCTTGCACCGCACCAAAGGCTGTGATCACCAGCGACATTGGCGAGGTTACCGCCTTCTCTTCGCTACCATCTTGCCAGGCGGTCTTCATCGACATCGAGTCTTTTCCTACTGGGATGGTGAGATCCAGCTCAGGACATAACTCTTCACCCACGGCCTTGACCGCTTCATACAGACCGGCATCTTCACCAGGGTGACCTGCCGCTGACATCCAGTTGGCCGACAGCTTGATGCGCTTAAGCGAACCAATATCACTGCCTGCGATGTTCATAATAGACTCGGCCACCGCCATGCGCGCCGAGGCGCCAAAGTCTAGCAGTGCCAATGGCGTACGCTCACCCATAGACATGGCTTCACCCGTGTATGAGTCAAAGCTTGATGCGGTCACGGCGCAATCGGCGACTGGCACCTGCCAAGGACCGACCATCTGGTCGCGATTCACCAAACCGGTAACCGTGCGGTCACCAATGGTGATCAGGAAGGTCTTCTCGGCGACAGTTGGCAGACGCAGTACGCGGCGCACCGCTTCTTTTAGCTCAATGGTCTCTTGTGCCAGAGCTGGCGAATCAGCCTTTTGTGACACGACGTCACGGCTCATCTTAGGCGCCTTGCCTAATAGCACTTCCAGCGGCAGGTCGATCGGCTTGTTGTCGAAGTGCTCGTCTGACAGGGTCAGATGACGCTCTTCGGTCGCCTCACCAACAACGGCAAATGGCGCGCGCTCACGCTCACAGATGGCAGTAAATAGCTCAAGATTTTCCGGCGCAACAGACAGTACATAACGCTCTTGCGACTCGTTACACCAGATCTCCAGCGGGCTCATGCCTGGCTCGTCTGACGGTACGTTACGCAGCTCGAAACGGCCACCACGTCCACCATCGTCAACCAGTTCAGGGAAGGCGTTCGACAGACCACCTGCGCCCACATCGTGAATAAATTGGATCGGGTTATCTTCACCCATCTGCCAGCAGCGATCGATCACTTCCTGACAGCGACGCTCCATCTCTGGGTTGTCACGCTGTACCGAGGCAAAGTCGAGATCTTCACTTGATTGGCCTGAAGCCATTGAAGATGCCGCGCCGCCGCCCAGGCCGATATTCATCGCAGGGCCACCAAGTACGATAAGCTTGGCACCAACGGTGATCTCACCTTTTTGGACATGCTCTTCGCGGATATTCCCCAGGCCACCAGCCAGCATGATGGGCTTATGGTAACCACGTACTTCGACACCGTTGTGGCTCGACACTTCCTGCTCGTAGGTACGGAAGTAACCCAAAAGAGCCGGACGACCAAATTCGTTGTTAAATGCCGCGCCGCCCAGTGGGCCTTCGGTCATGATGTCCAGTGCAGTCACGATACGATCTGGCTTACCGTAATCTCCTTCCCATGGCTGAACAAAACCAGGGATCTTAAGGTTAGATACGCTAAAGCCTGTCAGACCCGCCTTTGGCTTAGAACCACGACCGGTTGCGCCTTCATCACGGATCTCACCACCTGAACCTGTGGCCGCACCTGGGTATGGGCTAATCGCTGTCGGGTGGTTGTGTGTCTCCACCTTCATCAGGATATGCATCGGCTCGGTGTGATAAGCATAAACACCATTTGGCTCTGGGAAGAAACGACCGGCAACAGAACCTTCCATTACGGCAGCGTTATCTTTATAGGCAGATAGCACGTGGTCCGGGGTCTTTTCAAAGGTGTTTTTAATCATCTTGAACAATGATTTAGGCTGCACTTCGCCATCGATGGTCCAGTCGGCATTGAAGATCTTGTGACGACAGTGCTCTGAGTTTGCCTGGGCAAACATCATCAATTCAACATCGTTAGGGTTACGGCCCAAACGAGTAAAATTTTCAACCAGATAGTCAATTTCATCCGGCGCCAGGGCTAAGCCTAACTTAAGGTTAGCGGCCTCGAGCGCTGCCTTGCCTTCACCCAGCACATCGACGCTGGTGAAGACCGCAGGCTCGGTGCGGGCAAACAGACTGGCAGCCTGTTCGAAATCAGACAGGATCACTTCGACCATACGGTCGTGGAGTAAACCGACTAACTGTTTTTGTTGAGACTCATCCAGATTATCGGCCTGAACATAATAGGCAATGCCGCGCTCTAGGCGCTTAACCTTATTCAAACCACAGTTATGTGCGATATCGGTCGCTTTCGACGACCATGGAGAGATGGTGCCCGGACGTGGCGTCACGAAATACAAAGTGCCTTGAGGCGCATGTGCTTCGATTGCAGGTCCATAGGTTAACAACTTGGCTAGCTGCTGGGTTTCACCAGCATCCAACGCCTCTGTCAAATCGGCTAAATGAATGAACTCAGCATAGATGTCCTGTACAGGAAGCGCCGCACTCTTACAGGCTTCCATTAACTTTTGAACTCTAAACGCTGATAATGCAGGGGCTCCGCGGATGATCTCCATCACGTCTATTCACCTTATTAATTATAATTGCAGGGTCAGATCTGGCGCTATTATAGGGAAATGTGGGGCACAAATCATCCGTAGAGTCGCTTCAAAACCGAGTTTCCCTCGATTTATTATCACCATAGCGCGAAAACAGCTTTACGTAACAAAGAAACTGGCGCGGCCCTAATTTCATGCCCCATAATTAAGCTGCCAGAAAGCAAAAATCATCCAACAAATATAAGCCATTCACGGCCGAAAAAATCGTCATTATTGCGTTTGTTCACCTTGTGATATAATCGTCGGCCGCGTTTTATAAAACGGATTAAAAAATAGTAACTTAATGAGAGTTTTCCTGCTGATTCTATTCTGTGTTTCGCTACTGACTGGCTGTCAGGGCGAGCGCGTGGACGCAGCAAAAGTCTCTACGCCTGCACCGAAAACGCAACTTAATGTCGGCACCCTCTATGGCGCGCAGATCTATGTCACCACGGGTCAGGGCGTAGCCGGCTTCGACTATGAGATGGCTGAGCGATTTGCTAACCATCAGGGGCTTGAGCTCAACATGCAGCCCTACTCCACCATAGGTGAGCTCTACCGCGCCATGCAAGCGGGTGAGATAGATCTTATCGCCGCTGGGCTGGGCGATACCCAAAGCCGACGCGAACAGTTTAGACTCGGCCCACCGCTCTATTATGTTAATCAGGTATTGGTCTACAAGCAGGGGGTAAAATACCCTACAGATATCAGCCAGCTTGATGACAACATTACGGTGATCTCTGACTCCTCCTTTATCGAGACGCTGGCGGATCTGCAAAAGCTCTACCCTGAGCTGGTGTGGGATCAGCATGGCGACAAAGACAGCGAAGAGCTGCTGGCGATGATCGCCCGTGATGAGATCAGCTATACCATCGCCGACTCAACCACCTTTGAGATCAATCGCCGCTACATGCCTGAGCTTAGAGCCGGCCCAGTGCTAAGAGAGGAACAGGCGGTAGTCTGGCTGTTACCGCCCACAGGTAGCGATCAACTGATGAGCGATCTGCTGAGCTTTTGGCATCAAGAGAAACGCGCCGGCACTCTGGCTCACCTCAATGAGAAATATTTCGCCCATGTGAAGCGCTTCGATTATGTCGATACCCGCGCCTTCCTGCGCGCCATAGATACTAAGCTGCCCAAATATCGCGACGACTTTGTCCATTATGCTGGCGATCTCGACTGGCGCAAGCTGGCAGCGACCGCCTATCAGGAATCCCACTGGAATCCCAATGCCCGCTCGCCGACCGGGGTACGCGGCCTGATGATGCTCACCCTGCCGACAGCAAAACAGATGGGGATCGATAACCGCCTCGACCCTGAGCAGAGTATCCGCGGCGGCGCTAAATACTTAAGCGACATCCTCAATCGCCTGCCGGAATCGATCCCGGAAAATCAGCGGATGTGGTTTGCCTTGGCCTCATACAACATAGGCTATGGTCATGTAGAAGATGCTCGCAAGCTGGCGCAGTCTATGGGACTTAACCCCAGTGCCTGGCGGGACCTAAAAAAAGTTCTACCCCTGCTACAGAAGCGTAAATATTACAAACATACCCGCTATGGCTATGCCCGAGGCAGCGAAGCGGTGCATTATGTGGATAACATCAGACGTTATTACGACACCCTAGTGTGGATTGACAACCAGCATCAGGAATTACAAGATGACATAATGGAAGCGCAACAACAAACGGCCGAAAAGCAATCACAAAGCGAGATTTCCGGAGCACAGCCCGAGTAAAAGTCACAGGCTTGTGGTATAGAAGAGTGATAGGCCTAGAGGAGGTTCAAAATGAGAAAAAAATCCTTAAACAATCTGTCTTCACGGCGACGCACGCTACTTAAGATACGCCATCAACACACGATAAACCGACAGAAGCAGTTCTTCACCTTTATCAAGCAGCCCAGCAGCGATAACTCACTGGACTAGGCTAACTTAAGCAATCGATAGCTAAACAACAAAAACAAGGGCTTATTGCCCTTGTTGCTTTTCTGCCTGCTTCAAGGCCTTCTTCTCTTTACGTCGGCGGCGAAAAAAAGCGCTAAGCTGCTCGCCGCACTCTGTTGCGAGTACCCCTGAGGTGACACTCAGCTGATGATTAAAGGCGCTGTTTCTCACCAGATCCAGCACACTTCCGGCCGCGCCAGTTTTAAGATCGTCGGCGCCATACACCAGACGGCCGATTCTGGCGTGCACCATAGCGCCGGCGCACATGGCGCAAGGCTCTAGGGTGACATACAAGGTGGTATCGAGCAGACGATAATTCTCCACCATCTGCCCCGCGGCGCGAATACACTCCATCTCGGCGTGAGCACTGGCATCATGACGACAGATGCTGAGGTTATAGCCTGTCGCTATCACCTTATCATCCTTAACCAGCAGGGCGCCGACCGGCACCTCACCTTGCAGCTCAGCCTCGGCCGCCAGCGTCATGGCTTGACGCATATAGTCTTCATCTTTTAGCGCCTGTTCATCCAGGCTGACAGGGGTTTCCAATGGATTACTCATCTTTGTCGATCTTTAGTCACTAACGCTATTAGGATAATGGCCTGTGTCAGAAATGTCTCTTAGATAAAAAAGGGGCATATCACTATGCCCCTTCCATTATTGCTTACAAGCTATCGCAGGATTATTCCCACTCGATAGTTGCCGGTGGCTTACCTGAGATATCGTAAACCACACGAGAGATACCGTCGATCTCATTGATGATGCGGTTTGACACTCTGCCAAGGAAATCATATGGCAGGTGCGCCCAATGCGCCGTCATAAAGTCGATGGTCTCTACCGCACGTAGCGATACAACCCAGTCGTACTTACGGCCATCACCCATTACACCTACGCTGCGCACAGGCAGGAAGACAGTAAAGGCTTGGCTCACCTTGTTGTACAGATCGGCTTTATGCAGCTCTTCGATGAAGATGGCATCGGCACGGCGCAGTAGATCGCAGTACTCTTTCTTCACTTCACCCAGTACACGTACCCCCAGACCTGGTCCTGGGAATGGGTGACGGTAAAGCATGTTATAAGGCAGGCCAAGTTCCAGACCTATCTTACGTACTTCATCTTTAAACAGTTCACGCAGCGGCTCAACCAGACCCAGCTCCATATCATCAGGCAGACCGCCGACGTTATGGTGTGACTTGATCACATGGGCCTTACCGGTGGCACTGCCTGCCGATTCGATAACATCTGGGTAGATGGTGCCTTGGGCCAGCCACTTGGCGTTCACACACTTACGTGACTCTTCATCGAAGATATCGACAAATACCTTGCCGATGATCTTACGCTTGGCTTCTGGCTCGGCTTCACCAGCTAGGGCGTCGAGGAAACGGTTTTCGGCGTCTACATGAACGATGTTGAGACCAAAGTGGTCGCCAAACATCTCTAGTACCTGGTCGGCTTCATTCAGGCGCAGCAGACCGTTATCAACAAACACACAGGTCAGTTTGCTGCCAATAGCGCGGTGCAGCAGCATGGCCACTACCGATGAGTCAACACCACCAGATAGACCCAGGATAACCTCGTCATCCCCAACCTGCTCCTTGATACGAGCAACCGCGTCTTCGATGATAGAAGAAGGTTTCCAGTTGGCTTCACATTGGCAGATATCCAGGGCGAAATGCTCAAGCATACGCTTACCCTGACGGGTGTGAGTCACTTCTGGGTGGAACTGAACACCGTAGAAACGCTTCTCTTCGTTGGCCATTGCCGCGTAAGGACAGGTGTCTGTCTTAGCCACAGTCACGAAACCTTCAGGGATCTCAGAAACCTTATCGCCATGGCTCATCCAGACGTCAAGCAGCGCCTTGCCACTATCGCTGACCGCATCTTCGATGCTCTTGAACAGCTCTGAAGGAGACTGTATTTCAATCTGGGCATAACCGAATTCGCCTTCGCCAATCCCCTGGATCACCTTGCCGCCCAGCTGCTCTGACATGGTCTGCATACCGTAGCAGATCCCCAGTACAGGCACGCCTGCATTAAAGACATATTCAGGAGCACGAGGTGAGTTGTCGGCAGTGACACTCTCTGGGCCACCAGCCAGAATAATACCGTTAGGCGCAAAGCCCTTGATCTGCTCTTCAGACACATCCCAGGCCCAAAGCTCACAGTAAACACCGATCTCACGGATACGGCGGGCAATCAATTGCGTGTACTGAGATCCAAAATCGAGAATGAGGATCTTATGATCATGAATGTTGCTCATGCTTTACCTTTTATCTTTCAGAATTTTCGCCAATGTTCGACATTTATCGATACCTGGCTTAAGAAAAGGCAGTGTATTTTTCAATGACACTGCCTGATTTCAATAATTAAGAACGGCTACGATAGTTAGGCGCTTCTTTGCTGATGGTCACATCATGGACGTGGGATTCACCCATACCCGCCGAGGTCACCTTCACAAACTCCGCCTTCTCGTTAAGATCTTTAATAGTAGGACAACCTGTGAGGCCCATGCATGAACGCAGGCCACCCATGTACTGGTGGATGATCTCTTTTAGCTTACCCTTGTATGGTACGCGACCTTCAATACCCTCAGGTACCAGTTTGTCGGCGGCGTTATCGCTTTGGAAGTAACGGTCAGAAGAGCCTTGAGTCATGGCGCCCAGAGAGCCCATGCCGCGATAAGACTTATAAGCGCGACCATTGTATAGCTCAGTTTCACCTGGCGCCTCATCGGTACCGGCAAACATCGAGCCTGCCATGATGCATGATGCACCTGCGGCCAGCGCTTTAGCTAAGTCGCCTGAGAAGCGGATACCGCCATCGGCGATAACAGGAATATCCAGATGCTTAACCGCTGCGGCGGCATCTGATACTGCGGTGATTTGCGGCACGCCCACACCAGTGACGATACGAGTAGTACAGATAGAGCCAGGGCCAATACCCACCTTAACGGCGTTCACACCGGCTTCAACCAGTGCCAGAGCACCTTCGGCTGTCGCCACGTTACCACCAACAATCTGTAGATCTGGGTACTTGGCGCGGGTGTCACGAATACGCTGTAGCACACCTTCAGAGTGGCCGTGAGATGAATCGATAAGCAAGACGTCGATACCGGCTTTTACCAGTGCATCGACACGCGCTTCGTTACCGGCACCGGCACCGACAGCGGCACCAACACGCAAGCGACCAAATTCGTCTTTACAAGCGTTTGGCTTCTCTTCTGCTTTTTGGAAATCTTTTACGGTAATAAGACCTTTGAGTCTAAAGTCAGCGTCAACCACCAGGACTTTCTCGACGCGGTGAGCATGCATCAACTTCTGCACTTCATCCAGCGGAGTGCCTTCTGGTACTGTTACCAGGCGCTCTTTAGGCGTCATCACCTGGTCGACGGTACGAGACCAATCGGTAATGAAGCGCACATCACGACCTGTGATGATACCCACCAACTCATTGGCTTCATCGACTACAGGATAACCGGCAAAGCCGTTTTTCTCCGTCAACACTTTCAGTTGCTCAAGTGTGGTATTTGGCGTGACCGTTACAGGTTGCTGAACGATACCGGCTTCATAGATCTTCACTTGGCGAACTTGCTCGGCCTGCTGCTCTATGCTCATATTTTTATGGATAAAACCAATACCACCTTCCTGTGCCATCGCAATGGCAAGGCGCGCTTCAGTCACGGTATCCATGGCTGCAGACACAATTGGCATATTGAGTTCTATCTTTTGGGTTAAACGAGTCTTGAGAACGGCAGTGTTAGGGAGTACGGTCGAGTGTGCAGGAACAAGCAACACATCATCAAAGGTTAGTGCTTCTTTTTTTAAACGTAGCATGGCAACATCTCCCCATGTAGGTGATATAAGAGGTAAAATATTGCGGCGGGATTATACCTTGCATATTGGGCTTGGTAAATGGAAAATAGTAAAAAAGTCGCTTTAGTTGCAAAATATCTATGAAAATGCCGAAAAATAATGTTTACACCGTCTCGCGCCTCAATGGCGAAGTCAGGCAATTGCTCGAAGGTGAACTGGGTAAAGTCTGGCTTGAAGCAGAAATATCCAATTTTTCGGCCCCCAGTTCAGGCCATTGGTATCTCACCTTAAAAGATAATTATGCCCAAATCCGCGCCGCCATGTTTAAGGGACGCAACCGTGCTGTCACCTTTCGTCCGGCCAATGGTCAACAGGTATTAGTTAAGGGCGCCATCAGCGTCTACGAACCCAGAGGCGATTATCAACTGATTATCGACTCCATGTTACCCGCAGGTGATGGCCTGCTCGCCCAGCAATATGAAGCCCTTAAGCTGAAGCTGGCCGCTGAAGGACTCTTTGCTGCCGACACTAAGCGACCATTACCAAGCAATATTCAGCGTATCGGCGTGGTTACCTCGGCCACAGGTGCCGCCATCAGAGATGTTCTCCATGTACTTAAACGGCGTGATCCCTCCATTGAGGTGATTATCTATCCGAGCCAGGTACAGGGGGAGTATGCCGACAAATCTTTATGTCACGCCATCATGCAGGCTAACGACAGGATGGAGGTCGATGTATTGCTGCTTACCCGAGGGGGCGGATCCCTGGAAGATCTCTGGAGCTTTAACAGCGAGGCCTTGGCTCATACCATCTACAACAGCGCACTACCTGTGGTCTCGGCGGTGGGTCATGAAGTGGATACCACCATCAGCGATTATGTGGCCGACCTACGTGCCCCAACGCCTTCGGCGGCGGCTGAACTGTTATCCCAAGATGCCTTAAGTAAGGCTGATAAGCTCAAGATGGCCATGACCCGCCTCAGACAGGGCTGGCAGCATTACGGCCTCAAACAGGCGCAGCGCTTTTCGCAACTCGAGCATAGGCTACAACGACAAGATCCCAAGCGTCGCTTACAAGTGTATGAGCAGCGCTTCGATGAGATGCAGCTTAAGCTTTGCGCCGCGCTAAATTCAAAATTACATAAACTAGAGCGTAACCAACAACAGCTACACGCTAGATTACATCGGGTCTCACCCAGCCATCAGCTCGCCTTGGCCAGCAACCGCCTAACCAACCAGGAGCAAAGACTGCATAGCGCCATGCAGGCAAGGCTTAACGATGCCCAGCGCTCCCTAGAGTATGCCGCCCATCAGCTAGAAACCGTCAGCCCCTTAGCGACCCTAAGCCGTGGCTACAGCATCACCTTAGATGCCAAGGGCAAGGTACTACAGCGCTGCTCAGATGTTAAAGCAGGCGATCGCCTCACCACTAAGCTGCTCGATGGCGAAGTTTACTCTACGGTCAATTGAGTCAGGTTAAGATCAAAAAACGCCCTTGCGGGCGTTTGAGTCAGACAGTGAGTCTTTTACTTTCTCGGGCCAACCGGCACCATGATATGAGCATAGGGCGTGCCCTTCCACATCACATAGGGACCTCCCGCATAGGGATCGGTTGGTAGACTATCGAGTAATGCCGGATCAGGCATGATGATCATCAGGTGCGGCCCTTCAACAATCCATTGATTATCTTGGGTTTCGCCTTCGGCGTAGGGATCTGTGTTGCTCGCTCCACCATCACCAGCCAGCATGTAGGAGATACCTACCGCCTTGGCTTGAAACGGCTTCTTGTTACTCCAGGCATCGGCCCACTCCATCTAGGGGCCATCCATACACATAGGCGCCGTACCTTTTAAGCTTGGTGGCGTTGGAAAGCAGGTATAGTTGCTGCTGCCTTGTTGCAGGACATTCTTGTCCCAATCCATCACTGTGACCTTATCCCTCAGGGTCGGCGGAGCGGCGCTGAGAGCATCCGCCAATAAGGCCTGTTTATCTGCTGCTTGAGCGGCGCTAGCCAAAAATGCCAGAAAAATAGCAAGCAACAGGGGTTGTTGGTGTTTCATAACATATCCTTAGGTGAGTTTAACTACCTTAAATACTGCACTTTAAGTATAGTCGCCATCACCACAAAGACTCGCCAAAACCACCTTATACAGCATGTAAAACCAAGAACAAAACACAAAGCAGCGAAATATACCAAAACACCCAGACAACGATTTTAAACAATCAGGCATGACCAATAAAAAAGGCCAGCACAATGGCTGACCTTAGATAACGACAAGGAAGATTACTTCTTCTTGTCTTTGATGTGGCTCATCATACGCTTACGACGACGCTCCTGACTCACAGTCAACTTCTTAGTGTTGAGGCCATCGAACGGGTTGCCCCCTTCCTGGAAGCGCACCTGAATTGGCGTCCCCATCACCTTGAGCGAGCGGCGATAGTAGTTCATCATGAAGCGCTTGTAAGAGTCCGGCAGCTTCTTCACCTGATTACCATGGATCACCACGATAGGCGGGTTATATCCGCCAGCATGAGCGTACTTAAGCTTCACTCGGCGACCGTTAACCAATGGCGGCTGATGATCTTCCTGCGCCATCTGCATGATGCGGGTCAGCATTGAAGTGCTGACGCGGCAAGTCGCACTCTCGTACGCTTCCTGCACAGATTCAAACAGATGCCCCACCCCAGTGCCATGTAACGCCGAGATGAAGTGAATACGGGCAAAATCGATAAAGCCCAAACGACGGTCGAGCTCGCTCTTCACCCGCTCTTTAATTTCTTGATCGATACCGTCCCACTTGTTGACAGCGATCACCAGCGCGCGACCTGCGTTCAGGGCAAAGCCCAGCAGGCCAAGATCTTGCTCGGCGATCCCTTCACGGGCATCGACCACCAAGAGCACCACGTTGGCATCTTCCACCGCTTTAAGGGTCTTGATCACCGAAAACTTCTCAACGGTTTCATGTACCTTGCTACGACGACGCACACCGGCAGTGTCGATAATCACATATTCCTGGCCATCGCGTTCCAGTGGAATATAGATGCTGTCACGCGTCGTACCTGGCTCGTCATACACGACAACGCGCTCTTCGCCCAGGATACGGTTAGTCAGCGTCGACTTACCTACGTTTGGCTTACCGATAATCGCCAGTTTGATCGGCAGATCCTGCAGACGCTTCTGTTCGGCTTCGGCTTCTTCCTCTGTGTACTCACGCTCGTCGCTTTCCTCATCGCCCTCATCGTCGCGTGTGAGGCCTAAGGCTTCGGCATAAGGGGTCAGAGCATATTCGATCATATTAGTCACGCCACGACCTTGAGCGGCAGCCATCTGGTAGACCTCACCCAATCCCAGCGCCCAAAACTCGGCGCAAGACGAATCGGCGTCGATACCATCGACCTTGTTAGCAACGACGAAGGTGGTTTTTTCACGGCGGCGCAGATGCTCGGCAATCGCCTCATCGGCAGCGGTCAAACCGGCGCGGGCGTCGGTTAAAAACAGCACCACATCGGCCTCTTCGATCGCCGCCAGCGACTGCTCAGCCATGCGGGTTTCGATCCCCTCTTCGGTGCCATCGATACCACCGGTATCTACTACGATGAATTCATAACCAGATAGATGTGCACGACCATACTTACGATCCCGAGTCAGACCTGGGTAGTCAGCTACCAAGGCGTCTCTGGTGCGCGTAAGACGATTAAACAGGGTCGACTTACCTACGTTTGGTCGGCCAACCAAGGCCACAACTGGAATCATTTTCTTGCCTCTAATTTACAAATCTATCTGAATATCTTAAATAAAAAGCCCCCAGCACAAGGTCCAGGGGCTTTAAAAACTGTTAAAGCTCGCCTTAGGGAAGCGTAATTCTTGCTACCTTGCCATCGCGACTCTGGACGTAGATCTTATCATCTATTACCAGTGGCTGGCTAAACAAACCTGAATTATCCACTTCAACCCGCCCCACAAGCTTACCTGAGGCGCGATCGATGAAATGCAGATAACCTTCAAAATCTCCCACAACTAAATAGTCTTTATAGACCATAGGTGAGGTCAATTCACGGTTAGTCAGCTCGCTGTTGCTCCAGCTTTCCAGACCGTTGCGCTTGTCGACCGCATAGATACGGCTGTGATCATCCACCAGATAAAGGTTCAGACCAGCAGAGTCCAGCTCATTGAAGCTTGAATACTTGCGGCTCCAAACAATACGTCCGGTGCGTAGTTCCATCGACACCAGGTTACCATTGTAACTCACGGCATAGATGTTATCGCCCACGATCAGCGGCTTCATATCCACATCAGCCATGCGAGTAAACTCGTTACCGCCTTTGGGCGTATAGATAGGCTGCTCCCATGCGGCCTGACCATTGGCTTTCACTATCACAGCAACTTTGCCATCGGCAGTACCAACGAAGAAACCACCAGCTTCATAAGCCGCGGCACCAGTGCCTCTAAGGGTCAGTGTCGGTAGCTTATTCTCATAAACCCAGAGCTTCTCGCCATTGTCGACATTGTAGGCTTCTAGGCTACCTGTACTGGTGTGAACCACGACCACATCTTCACCGACGGTCGGTGCAGATAACAGCTCACCGCCAGCAATAACATGCCAAATCATCTCGCCAGTTTCAGCATCGGCAGCAGCGAGCAAACCACTCTCACCGCCAAAAAACACCTTGTTACGAGCGGCGGTGATGCCAGAAGAGAGACGCGCGCCTTTATTTTTGGCCAGCGCCCGCTCTTTAAACCAGGAGCTGATATCAATAGACCATACCTGCTCGCCAGAGGCCTCATCATAGGCGGCCACTTCGCCATGACGATCCATCACAAACAACTTGTCGTATCGCACCGCCGGACGGATATTGGAGTAGTAATCTCCCACTCCCTTACCGACAGAGGTACTCCAGCTCACCTCAGGAAAGACACTTGCTTCGATCTCCGGCAGCGGACTGACCGGCTCTTCTTCGACATCATTGGAAGAACAGGCCGACAGCAAACCCAGGCTCAGGCTACACGCCAGTAATGTTTTGCACCAAGACTTCATGGGCAGCTTCCTTATGCCTTGTTCAGGTTATCTAGCTTCATCTGTAATGCTGGGCTTGAAGTCGCACCGCCATTATCTAGGGCTGATTGATAGGCGCTCTTGGCCTTGTCGGCTTCGCCTTGACGTACCAGGAAATCACCTTTTAACTCGTCGCGTTGTACGCTAAAGGCTGGGGTATTGATCTGCTCAAGGGTTGCCAGCGCAGTGGCCAACTGACCTTGCTCAGCTTGTACACGAGCAAGACGCAAAGCCGCCAGTGCCACAAGCCCCTCTTCTGGCTTGTCGGCCAGGATCTGCTTAAGCGCCTGCTCAGCCTTCTCCAGCTCACCGGCTTCTACAGCCGCTTTAGCTACAATCAGTTGTAACAAAGCTTGATAGCCTTGCTGGCTACCATGATCTTTAGCAAAGCTCTCGGCCGCAGCCAACATGCTTGAATCGGCCTTCACCGAATTGCTAATAGTTTGGAAAGCTTCAGAGGCTTGTTCGGCCTGAGCCACTTTATAATCTGAATAGTAGTTCCAGCTATACAGGCCACCCAGGCCCACTACTGCACCTATGACAATCGAGCTGCCATAGTCTTTCCAGAACTGTTTGATAGCATCGACTTGTTGTTCTTCTGTGCTATAAATTTCCACGTTTCTCTTCCTCTTTAAATCAGTTCTGCAACGTAAGCTGCTAACGAATCCTGTGCAACTAATTCTTGTTCTTTATCTTCGCGCAGATATTTCAGCGCCACCTGGCCATTGGCCAGTTCGGTTTCACCGATCACTATCGCGAGCTTAGCGCCACTCTTGTCGGCACGCTTCATCTGCTTCTTAAAGTTTCCGCCGCCACAATGGCTCATCACCTTGAGGCCGTCAACTTCTCTTAACTGCTGCGCCACCTTAATGGCAGCAACGCGGCAATCATCACCCATGGCGGTAACATAAACGTCAACCGGTCCAGATACGTCATCGGTCAGGCTGAGTGTTTCCAGCATCAGCACGATGCGCTCAAGTCCCATGGCAAACCCCACAGCTGGGGTATCTTTGCCACCAAGCTGACCAACCAGGCCGTCATAACGCCCCCCCGCCAAAACGGTCCCCTGAGCCCCTAAGCTATCGGTGACCCACTCGAACACTGTGCGGTTATAGTAATCTAAACCGCGCACCAGGCGAGGGTTAATTTCGTATTTGATGCCAACGGCATCAAGTAGTTCACATAAATGTGAAAAATGGCCGCGACTTTCTTCGCCCAGATAGTCCATCAGCGCTGGAGCATCTCCCAGAAGCGCCTGCACATCCGGGTTCTTGCTGTCTAATACGCGCAGCGGATTAGAGTACATACGGCGCTGGCTGTCTTCATCAAGCTTCTCTTTATGCTGCTCAAGGAAAGCGACCAGGGCATCACGGTAGGCGGCGCGCTCATCGGCATCGCCTAAGGTATTCAGCTCGAGTTTGACATGCTCGCTGATCCCCAGCTTCTGCCACAGGCGAGCTGACATCATCAAGACTTCGGCATCGATATCGGCCGAGGCGATACCATAAACCTCAACACCAAACTGGTTAAATTGGCGGTAACGGCCCTTCTGAGGACGCTCATGACGGAACATAGGGCCCATATACCAGAGGCGCTGCTCTTGGTTGTACAGTAAACCATGCTCGTTACCCGCGCGTACGGTCGAGGCGGTGCCTTCAGGACGCAGAGTTAAGAGGTCGCCATTGCGGTCGGCAAAGGTATACATCTCTTTCTCGACAATGTCTGTCACTTCACCGATAGAACGTTTGAACAGGTCGGTACTCTCGACGATGGGGGTACGGATCTCGCTGTAACCATAGGCGGCTACGGTATCACGCAGCACGGCTTCTAATTTTTGCCATAGAGGGCTCTGGGTCGGCAGAATATCGTTCATTCCGCGAATCGCTTGAATCTGTTTTGCCACTGTATCAACTCGTCCGAATTTAGCTGTAAAAAATAAAAAAGCGCCTCGCATTATAGGCGCATCATCAATAAACGCAAAACCGGCGCTATGCGCCAGTGAACTGCGCCACAAATGAAGTTATTCACCTCATCTTGTGCGCAGCAACTTACCCTTTATTCAGTGATATCTTTGGCGGTAATACGTGCGTCAACACTGGCCACCTTGGCGCGGATCTTTGCCTCAAGCTGATCGACAATATGCTCGTTGTCGAAACGCTCTTTTTGACGAACGCCATCGTCGTAGTAGCCACTCTTACGGTTGCCACCTGTCAGACCGATATCTGACACTAAGGCTTCGCCGGGACCATTGACCACACAGCCAATGATAGAGACGTCCATAGGGGTCACGACATCTTCTAAACGACGCTCTAGCTCGTTGACCGTGGCAATCACATCAAACTCCTGACGAGAACATGATGGACAGGCGATGAAGTTGATACCGCGTGAGCGAATTCGCAGCGATTTTAGGATATCGAAGCCAACTTTGATCTCCTCGACCGGGTCAGCCGCCAACGAGACTCGCAGGGTATCGCCTATTCCTTCGGCCAGCAACATGCCTAGGCCAACCGCGGATTTCACCGCGCCCGCGCGAGCACCACCAGCCTCAGTGATCCCAAGGTGCAGTGGCTGTTTAATCTGTTTGGCCAGCAAACGATAAGACTCCACCGCCAGGAAAACATCTGACGCCTTCACGCTCACCTTAAACTGGTCGAAATTGAGTCTGTCGAGAATATCCACGTGACGCATAGCGGACTCTAGCAGCGCTTCAGGGGTTGGCTCCTTATACTTGTCCATCAGATCTTTCTCTAATGAACCACCGTTCACCCCGATGCGGATAGGAATATTCTTATCACGGGCGCATTCCACCACGTTACGGATGCGCTCTTCGTTACCTATGTTACCTGGGTTGATACGCAAGCAATCCACGCCATATTCAGCCACCTTTAATGCAATACGGTAATCGAAGTGAATATCGGCGATCAGCGGGATCTTAGTCTGTTGCTTGATGAGCTTAAACGCCTCGGCGGCGTCCATGGTAGGCACTGAGACACGTACTATATCGGCGCCAACATTTTCCAGCGCGCGGATCTGTGCGACTGTCGCCTCCACATCCGTGGTGCGAGTGTTGGTCATAGATTGCACAGCGATGGGGGCACCATCACCAATAGGAACATCACCCACATAGATACGTGTCGAAGGGCGGCGGATGATTGGAGACTCGTTGTACATCTTTAATTCACTCTTTTACTTCAAAGATTGGCGGAACTTACCGTCAGCCTGGCAACACGGCCACTGGGGTACTTGGCCAGATCGATATCTTCACCGTTAAGTCGCATGGTCAGCGACTGGGGAGCGCCCAATATAACCTTAAACGGCTCCTGACCAAAGAGATTCATCTCCTTGCCAGCCTGCTTAAGTCCGTTAACCAATACTTTGCCCTCGGCATCGGTGATTTTTATCCAGCAATCACCGCTGAGGCTCAAGGCTAACTCAGCCTCTGCGCTTACCTGCTCGGTCTGCACCGCTTGGGCAGGTTTAACTTGTTCGTCAGATAGTTGCGGCAATGACTCACTCGCCGTTGGCTCTAAAACCTTAGCGCTCTGTGTCGATACTTGTGACGCCAGGGCTATATCACCTTGTGGCTCTTGGACTATCGGCTCGCGATCTTCTTCTATACCTGTCATCGCTTGAGGATCCTCACCCAAAGGCAAATCACTGCTCAGCATCGATAACTCGGCAGCCTCTTCAACCGATGGCTGAGAGAGATCTACATCGGCCACCAAGGCCGATTTCTGCACCCACCAAAGTACGAGTAGGGCAAGCAACACGAAGACGATTAGATAGGTCACTAACATCAGGCGACCATCTCTGGCCTGACGAGTGGTCTTACGCGAGAAGCTCTGCATGGTCGGCGCGGCGACCACAGGAAAGCTCTCTGCAAGATAGGTATCGACCTTGGCCTTATCCAAGCCAAGAATACGGGCGTAATTTTTCACATAGCCTTTGACATAGGTGACAGAGGCGATGTTGTCATAATTATCAGCTTCGATATCGCTGACAATGGAGGGACGTAGATTTAACTGCTCAGCAACGCTGGTCAGCGTCATCTGACGTGCTTCACGCTCAGCCTTTAGCCACTGGCCCAATGTTTCACTGGTTTCCTTTGGTTTTTCTGCATCATCCTTGAGCATATCAATTTGATTTTCAGTCATTAGTGCAAACTTGCTCTATACTGCTTAGCCTCATTGGAAGCGGGAAACTTAGCCAGGAGAAGAATACCAAACTTTCTCACCGCTTCTGGGTCATTTAGGCCTTGCTCAATTTTAATTCCCAACGCCAGACTCTGAGCCGATTCGGGCACCACTCTATGGTAACGCGCCAAGCCTTTCTTAGCGGCGGAGTAGTTCCCCAGATCCAGTTCGATCTCAGACAGTTCTATTAGGGAGTTGGCACGACGGGGGTCATAATTAAGTGCCATCTCGAAGTAGCGTTGTGCTTTTTGAAGATCACCCGACTTGCGGCTACAGATCCCTAGGTTCTCGTAGCTAGAGGCAGAGCGGGTATATTTGGGCATCTTTACTGCCCGAAGAAACATCTTTTCGGACTCATCGTATTTCCCCTGCTGGCAGAGAAACACACCGAAATTGTTCATTGAATCACCGGTGGCGTCGTTGACACTAATGGCATTACGATATGCCTTTTCTGTCAATTCGAACTCACCAACCGATTGATAATAATAGGCTAATGCCACATGTACATCTTCGATGTTGGGCGCAAACTCAAGCGCCTTATCCAGATTGTATTTGGCTTGTTCACTATTGCCTTTTTGCAGATAGGTCAAGCCGAGCTGCACCCGTTGACGCGCAGCGGCCACGTTATCAAAAGTGCGCTCGGTAACAGGCACATCTGTGCCGCTATAGGTTCTTTCGGTTACACATCCCGACATCAGCGCAGAAGTCAGAATGACTAACAGGGTCAATGTGGGCTTTTTGCTTAACATACGCAAGCCTATCTAGTAGCAGATACAATAAGTTAGTTTATTGTGACTGAAATCTGACTATCTTGCATGCGTTTTTTCGCTAAACGTTTGGTTCTGTCGCGAATATCTCCGGCTAACTGGCCACAGGCCGCGTCAATATCGTCTCCGCGGGTCTTACGCACTATCACGGTCAAGCCATATTCCATCAAGACTTTAGAGAATCTGTCGATACGAGAGTTCGACGAGCGCCCATAGGGAGAACCCGGATAGGGGTTGAAAGGAATCAAGTTGATCTTACAAGGAGTATCCTTCATCAACTTTGCCAGCTCGTGAGCCTGATCTGTGCTGTCGTTAATATGATCTAACATCACATACTCTAGCGTCACACGGCCGCGGTTAGCGTTAGACTTAGCTAAGTAACGACGAATCGCCGCCAGGAAATCCTGCAGCGGATACTTCTTGTTCACCGGCACCAGCACATCACGTAGCTCATCATTAGGCGCGTGAATACTCACAGCCAAGGCCACATCCAAGTTATCACCCAAGATATCCAAGGCAGGCACAACACCCGAAGTCGATACCGTCACGCGGCGCTTAGAGAGGCTAAAGCCAAAATCGTCCAGCATGATATCGATAGCAGGCATGACGTTCTTGAGGTTAAGCAGCGGCTCGCCCATGCCCATCATCACGACATTAGAGATAGGTCGCTCACCGGTTTCTTTCTGAAAACCGAGAAAATGCGACACGCGCCAGATTTGACCGACAATTTCAGAGACTGTGAGGTTACGGTTAAAGCCCTGCTGGGCGGTAGAGCAGAAAGTACATTCCAGCGCACAGCCCACCTGAGATGACACACACAAGGTGGCGCGGTCTTCTTCTGGAATATAAACCGTTTCAACTTCCTGACCATTGCCTACGTTGATAGCAAACTTAATGGTACCGTCGGCAGACTTCTGATAGCTAGAGATCTCAGGCGCCACCACCTCACAACGCTCTGCTAATTTTGCCCGCAGCACCTTATTGATGTTGGTCATCTGTTCGAAGTCGCTTACGCCAAAATGATATAGCCACTTCATCAATTGATCGGCACGAAATGGCTTTTCACCCATCTCGGTAAACAATGCTCTCAATCCTTTACGATCGAGATCCAATAAATTGATCTTTTTTTCACTCATTTTGACTAACCTCAACACCAAAACCTGCAACAGGGCGGCGAATTATACAGATATCAATAAATTTTAGCCAGTAACGAAATAGACTATGCTAGAATCGCCCTCAAGCTAATATTGGCTTGCTACTCGGAGTTGTTTTACCTCCCTCATGATAACCCTTATTGTTATTGTCTTTGTCGCTATTGGGATCTCTTTCCTATGTAGTGTGTTTGAAGCTGTGCTTCTATCTGTTACACCTAGCTTTATTGCGAATCTAAAAGAATCTCACCCCGTTGCGGCCGAGCGTTTAAGCCGTCAAAAAGAGAATGTGGAATCGCCACTGGTCTCTATTTTGACCCTAAACACGATTGCCCATACCGTTGGCGCCGCCGTTGCCGGTGCGCAAGCTGCGAAAGTATTCGGTGATGAGATGCTGGGTGTTTTCTCGGGTGTGCTCACCTTCTTGATCCTCTTCTTCTCAGAGATCATCCCTAAGACCCTAGGCGCTAACTATTGGCGTAGCCTGGCACCAAGCGTGTCCTTAGCACTGCTATGGATGGAGCGCATCACTAGGCCGCTAATTTGGATGTCTCAGCAGGTAACCCATAAATTGGGTAAAGGCGATGAGGGGCAATATATTCGTCAAGAGATGAGCGCCATGGCAAAGATTGGCCATGAATCAGGCGAGCTGGACGAGCAGGAATCTATGATTCTGACCCAGATGCTGTCGGTAAAAGAGATGCCGGTAACTGCCATCATGACCCCAAGAACCGTGATGTTTAGCGTACCAGCAAGCATGACCCAGTCAGCATTTGCCAAGGCGCACAAGAAGAGCCCCTTCACCCGCATTCCGGTTTTCGATGGTGATCGCGACAATATAGTCGGTTATGTCAACCGTAATACTATCTTGTTATCTGAGCGTGAAACGCCCCAGGCACCTATCTCGGCGGTGAAACGCAATCTGGTCATAGTGCCAGAAACAGCCAAAATCTTACCCCTATTTCAGCTGATGATTAAGCGCAATACTAAGATTGCCATGGTGGTAGATGAATACGGTAGTGGTCTGGGCATAGTCACTCTGGAAGACATTATTGAGTCGCTATTGGGACTTGAAATTGTCGACAGCAACGATCCTGTGACTGACATGCAGCAGTTAGCTCGACGTTTGTGGAAGCGCCGCATGACCCACAAGGGTATACGCATCTCTGATGAGGGCTCGGCAGAAGAGGATGATCTCCCAAGAAGTGACCCACAGGAAAGCAGCGTCACAGAGGCTCAACCTCTGGGTAAAATAAGTAAATAACTTAAGATGAGTTTATAAAGGGAAGCAAATGCTTCCCTTTTTCATTTAGTGCCGCTGAGGTATACTAGCCCGCTTCACAATATGAGGCCTACATGACCAACAGATACTCGCTCAAGCTTGCACATATCAACGACACCCACTCCCACTTCGATCCCTCACGCGTTCAATTTCTGCTGACTCACCAGCATCAAAGCTATGAGGTCTACTGCCATAGTGGTGGCTATGCCAGGATCGGCTATCAGGTGGCCAAGGCGCGTCAGCAAGCGGCAGATGCCGAGCAAGATTTTCTGTTTCTGCATGGAGGCGACAGCTTTCAAGGCACCCTCTACTTTAACCAGTTTAAAGGCGTGGCCAACGCCGATCTGCTCAACCGCCTCGCGCCAGATGCCATGGTACTCGGTAACCATGAGATAGATGCGGGCAATCAACCTGTTAAGCAGTTTCTCGATAACATCAATTTCCCTCTGCTGGCGGGTAATATGGATCTCAGCCAGGAAGATCTTCATAAACAAGCCAGACTTGCGGGGCACCCGAGGCTCTTAGACTACTGCTCCCAAAGCCAAACGGCCAAGGTGCTGTTTAAACCCCTTGGCGACAAGCAATTAGCTATCATAGGCATCACCTTAGATCAGATGAAGGAGATCGCCCGGCCCGATGAAGATACCCACTTTGCCAACGCAATGGAAACCACCGCCAATACTGTGGCCAAGCTCAAAGCTGAGGGGATAGATCATATCCTAGTGTTGAGTCACCTAGGTTGGGACAAAGATAAGGTGTTAGCCCGTGAGGTCTCAGGGATCAGCCTTATCGTCGGCGGTCACTCTCACACCTTGCAGGGAGAATTTAGCCAGCTTGGCCACAGCGCCCTGCCCTATGGTGAAAGCGTCAATCACACGCCCATACTGCATGCGGGAAAATATGCCGAAACCTTAGGCTTGTGCGATATCGAATTTGACCAGCAAGGCCGTGTCACTCACTTAGCCGGACACAACTACTTCATGCTCGATAAGCATCTAATTATCGAAGGCGAGCAACAGATCTCCAGCACGACCTACGCAGCACTACAGCAGCAACTCAGTGAACACCCAGGGGTCTTGTGGGACGAAGAGCTGACAGAGATCAACCAAGTGATCAGAGAGCAATACCAGCCCGCTATCAGTGCACTGGAACATCAGGTACTGGGCTTTGTCCCAAGAAACCTTATTCATACACGTCTGCCCAGTAAGGCACTTCCCCATGGCAGTGAAATTGCGCCCTGGGTGTGTAAGAGCATCTACCACGAGACGCGCCAGCTGGATCTTCAGGTCGATTTTGCCCTGCACAATGCCGGCGGCGTGAGACAATCACTGAATAAAGGCGCGGTCACCATGGCCGACGTGCTTGGCCGTCTGCTTCCTTTTGCCCTGCCTTTGGTCAGATATAAGATTTTAGGTCGTTTCCTCTATCAAACCCTGGAGTCGGCCATTAACTCTGCCACCAACAACAGCATCACAGGAACCGGCGCAGGCAGTTTTCCCTATACTTATGGTCTTAAATATTGCTATGACGGCAGGCAACCTCAGGGCTCACGGATCCTACAGCTGGAGGTATTGACCGAAATCTCCGGTGAGATGCAATGGCACAGCGTAGTGCCCAACAGACTGTATTGCGGCGTCTCATCGGCCTACACGGCATCTGGCAAGGAAGGTTATCAAGATCTGCTTAGCGCCGAAGAGCAGCAGTCGATAGCCTCGCTGACCCTACCAGAGGCTTTTATTCGCTTCATGCAGCGAGAACAGGGATTGCACGGCGCCATGCCGCCCCATATCCAGTACACGAGTCACCTAGAGTTCTTATAATGCCTAAACTCCATGACTCATGGATTTTACCAGGTAATAGGCCATAAACACCTGGCCCAATTTCTCCTGATAACATTTGTGGCGCAGGGTAAAACCTCGGGCGATAAATAGGGGGCGTGACAGGCAGGAAGCATCCACACTCAAGGTTTCTATCGCCTGGGAGTAGGCCCAATCTTCTAGATGACGCACTAACTCGGTGCCCACTCCCAGTCCCTGATAGTCAGGATGCACATAAAGACTGTCGATATAACCTCGTGAGCGATAGTGAGTCTCAACATTCACAAACCCCACACAAAGCGGCATCCCTCCCAGCAATCGCTGGGTATCCACAGCCAGCCAGGCTTGCGAACGCGTCAGGCGTTTATGCCAATGATAGCCAGAGCGCGGGGCCTGTGACCAAGCATGTTTCTGCGCCTTTGAGTAATGGGTCTCATCTATAGCCTGTACCGCCTGATGATACAGGTGACTCACTGCAGTCGCATAACCCTTGTGATAGGGAATTATTTTAATCATCGCTAAATGCATGAAAATGTTATGAGCCAGCGAAAAAATGCGGCCCGCCAATAGCTGCTTATATTAGTGGCTGATTAGGCAAAAAAATAGTGCCGATAATTACTTAGCGGCACTATATCTTTATTCGTCAACCTGGCTGAACGATCAGCGCTATGTTTATTTCTTGTCGATGCGACCCACAAACAAGAGTTCATCGAAGGTACGATTAAGCGTCTTGCTGGTAAAATCATTCATCCACATCTGCTCTTGTACCACAACAACGTCGCCTTTTTTGACCTCAACCTGAGGACCAGCAGCCCAGAAAGTCTTATCGGCCTCTTTGATCTGAACATAGGTATAACCGCCACCGTTCATGGTATCGACCACAGTGCCCTGATGCACAACACCAGCAGCCCAGGCACTTGAAATCCCCAGTGCCAATGTAGCCGCAGCGGCTAAACGAACTAATTTAGTTATCATTGTCATTCCTTAAGTGTTTGCCTTTAACCCCTGCATTAAAACATGGCGTTAACCATAAATCTCTACCAAGACCCTCTAAAACAGCAATCAATGAATCAGTTTTAGATCAAGCTCTCATTACCGACTTTTATCCCTGAGTCCGCGGAACTAATAACGGCTTTAACATGCCTTCTAATCCATTAAGCTTCACTTCATAGATCAGCGCCAGTTGTTGGCCCAACTTACCTTCGGGAAACCCCTTCCCATGAAACCAGACTAAATAGGGCTCAGGCAGCTCTAAGAGTCGCAATCCGGCATATTTACCAAAAGGCATTTTTTGATTAATTGCCTCAATTAAGGCCTGTTGATCCATCTGCTCATCCTAAATGGCTGGGAGTTACTCTGTTAACCCAAGCTTACGTGACAGCGTCCACCAGGCCAAGCCCTGACAGCGGACATTGCCTAATACTTGTTATTTTTTTATAAGTGCCTTTGAAACATAAGACAATTTTCTGTTGCGGTAGGCCAACCAAGTTCAAAGTTTTAGTTATTACACTTATAACATTTTTAACTATACAACATATTTTTAATCAATAAATGAAATAACGATAAGATAAAAGTCTTACGCTTTTAAGGTCATGGAACGTAAACCCCCTCCAAAAAACTCATAAAACAACAATAACCAATTGTTTTTATTAAACTTAAAATCTTTTTGCTTAATTAAAAGCCAGTAGCGTCAAATATCTGCCAAAACACCAAAAACGTCAAGTTAATGACAAGCGCCATAATCAAAAAAAACGTCAAATTTCATGTAGTTGACCAACAATTAATTAACACCTAAATTGAGCACATACCCAAACAGGTGAAGTCACAAGACTGAAGTACATCACTTGGGAACCTAATAACAAACATCGGCAATCATTGGCAGTCGAGAGGAAATAGAATGATCATTTTAGTTGGCGGTGAAAAAGGCGGCAGCGGTAAAAGCTGTCTAGCCCAAAACATAGCGGTATTTCTCACAGTAGAATGCGGCGCCTCAGTCATCATGGTCGATTGCGATCCCCAGCGGACCACCTCAGATTGGATTCAAGCACGTAACAACAACGGCACCCTGGCCAGCATCAACTGTGTTCAGCTTTACGGTAAGATCCGCAACGATCTGCTCAGCCTAGAGCAACACTATGACTATGTACTGGTCGATTGTGGTGGTCAGGATAACCTGGCGCTACGTGCAACCATGTCTGTTGCCTCTCACGTCTTGATGCCACTGCGTCCTAAGCGCAGAGATTTAAAGACTGTTAGCCACATGGATGACATCGTCGCCACCTGTATGATGATTAACCCTAAGATGCGCGCCTCTTTCGTTATCACTCAATGCCCAAGCTTGCCAAATCAGGCCAACCGCATTTTTGAAGCGAAAGAAGTCTGTAAAACTTATGATATCAACGTACTCGACGCTATCACCTATAGCCGTAACATTTATGACGACAGCGAAGAGTCGGGTTTATCTGTGATGGAAACTCAGCCTAAAGGAAAGGCGGCCGATGAAATCCGAGCAATCGCTTGCGAAATGCTTCAGGCAGCCAATGCCACTGAGATTCGTAATCGTCTCGCTGAAAAACAGATGGATAAGTTAAGGGGTAATTATGGGTCTGGCCGATCTCAAGAAAAACTCTACGCAGTCTAGCGCAGCAAGGCAGAATCGAAAGCTGCTGAACATTTCGCTCGACACCTTAATCGATGACTTCATCGACGATGCGACCCACTATGCGGCCGGGCAACCTGCGCAAGTTCAGCAGATGGCCGAGATTATTGCTTTAGAAACCGGATTTGACGGCGAGTTTAAAGCTCGTCATCAAATAAAGGCGGCCCCTAAGGTGGTGCCAAAAGGTACTGGGCCCTACCGCAAGGCCACTTTTACCTTGAGCGAGTCAGCCATTGCGCACCTCGCTGAGTTGGCAAGTGGCTGTGATGTGGCCAAATCTAAGCTGATCAGATTTCTGATTGAGCACCATTATTCCTTGTCGGAAGGTGAGCGACAACAGAAGGAGCAATCCATCATAGTCGACTGATCTCGCTTCCCCCTCGCACTGGGCTGCGCATCACCCAGTGCGACCTAAGTTTCATTCCAATCTCCCAACCCTTTTCTGGCAGCGACAGATTTCATTTGTCCAAATTTACTGGCTGCCAGCTTTTTTTTCTTACGGCTTTACGATTGAATTCCTGCCACACGGCCACATATCTTGCTATATCATTAGGAGATTTTTATGTTGGCGCTCTTTATTATTGCCTTGGTGAGTTGTGCGGCCATCGGCTACATACTGTTTAAACCAAGTTATATCAGGCACAGACGCGCCCAGATCGCCAAGCGGCCGTTTCCCACCAGTTGGCGAGCAATATTAAAGCACCGCATGCCCTACTTTCGCGCCTTGCCAAGTGATCTACAATTGCAGCTCAAGCGCCATATTCAAATCTTTATCGCCGAAAAGGAGTTTGTCGGCTGTCAGGGGATAGAGATAGATGATGAGATTCGAGTGACCATTGCCGCTCAGGCGTGCTTGCTGCTGCTTAACCGCGATACAGACTACTATCCAAAGTTAAGGCAGATCCTTGTCTATCCCAGCCTATTTATTGTCACTCATCATCAACAAAACAGTGATGGCGTGCTTTGGGAGCGGCAAAACATTCTCTCGGGGGAGTCTTGGGAGTATGGCAAGGTGATCCTCTCTTGGCATAATACTAAGGAAGATGCCGCCCAACCCTATGATGGCCATAATGTGGTGATCCACGAGTTCGCTCACCAGTTAGACCAGGAGGACGGTCATTCCAACGGTGCACCTATCCTGGCAAGCCCCCATGATTATCAAAGCTGGTCTGTCGTCATGACCCAGGAATTTGAGCAGCTTTGCCACGATGCAAAATGGCAGCTCCCCAGCTTATTCAACTACTATGGTGCCACCAATGAGGCCGAGTTTTTTGCGGTGATCACTGAAACCTTCTTCGAACGTCCCCATGAGTTTTACCAGCAACATCAAGCGCTTTATCAACAGATGAGTCATTTTTTCAAATTAGATCCGGTAAACTGGCACTAATATTCGCAAAAAGGAGTTGCACCATGACCGCAAGGCTACCCCATTTTTCTCTGCTCTTAGCAAGCTGTGCCCTACTATTTTCCAGCCTGTGCCGGGCCGAAATTCCAGCGGCGGCAACCGAGACCCTAGATAATTTACATCGCTACGCGGCGAGCGCCGACTGGGACAGGTATTTTGATCTCTACACGGAAGATGCCCACTTCATCGGCACTGACGCCAGTGAAAATTGGACCATGACACAATTTGCCGAGTACGCCCGTCCCACCAAGGGCTGGCGCTATAGCTTAATCTCTAGAAGTCTTCAACAGCACGGTGATGTGATTGTGTTTGATGAGCATCTGAGCAGCAATTCCTACGGTAACTGCCGGGGTACAGGCACCTTAGTGCTTACCGATACTGGCTGGAAGGTACTGCAATACCACCTGAGCTTTCCTATCCCCAACGCCATGGCCAAACGGATCACGGCGCAGATTAAGGCGACTCAGGGTAAATGACCTTAGTGTACCGACACCGACAGGCAGAGATTCGTCAGCTGGGCAAAGTGAGTAAAACGCTCGAAATCTTCATCGGCTAGCTTACGCTCAGAACTGTGTCTGTCGGCATATAACAAGCCGATCACCTTGTAATCAACCAATATGGGCGCCAACATAAAGCCCTGGGATGAGGTGTGTTTCTTTAACTCTTCATCCAGGTACAAGCGCCATTTTTCAGATTGTGGATTGTCGATAAACAGCGGCTTCTTAAGATCTATACTTTCGGCAAACACATTCTTGCCCTGATACAACTCGACAATAAATTCATTTTTCATTTTGTCGACATTATCACCAAGGACGACTCTTGGTTGTATGCGTTTCCGATTTGGCGACAGCAACATTACGGCGCAGCGATCCATGCCGATACCATCGAGTAGACCACTTAGGGTAATAGTGATCACTTCATTGAAGTTCGCCTTGTTGATGGCGCAATCGGTCAATTCACGCAGTTTTTTAAGCTGCAGACTCACATTGAACTCGCGTACCTTTATCGGCTCATCTTGTTGCGATGGTGCCAAGGTAAGTTGATGAGTATCGGGCAAAAATGCCACCAACACTTTTGCGCCATAGGTATCGGCCAGCTTTCTGGTGGCGTGACTGCACTGGATCATACGCCCCTTGAATTCATCCACTTCAAGTTCCAACATATCGGCCGCTTGCTTAATTCTGCGGTGTAGCTCTTCGATATCATCCTTAGCGTCACTAGCCATTAACTCGCTGATCTTATTAGCAAGGAATATAGAGCGGATCTCAGGGGTTCGTTCATTAGGATTAGACAGTGACTTGACCAGCACCTCACCTAGGCCCCAGTTTTTGGCGATCCCCATCGAAAGTTGAGTAAAGGAGGTTCCCAGCACCTCTCTGACCACGGCGCTGGCCTCTTTAGCATCTACCTGATTCAGGCGGGCATCGAGCCTCTCAGTGGTCTCGCCCCCCATGCTCCAAAAAGCGCTCTCACCCAGGTGATACAGAAGCGCGGCAATAAACACCTCCTCCTGCAACTCCTCGTCGTGATCCCTTAGCATCATCTTAGCGAGCATGGCTGCCTGAAATGCTCTGGCCATCAGGGTCAGTAGTCTATGATAAACAGGTTCAGACAAACCTTTGTTTTCCAGAAGGCTACTAAGCAGCTTTGCCGTAATACAGATGTTGCGAATAGTATCGAAACCCAAGACTACCGCCGCGCGGCTCACCGTAGTGACATGGGAGATCCCCTTGTTATAGATGGCGCTGTTAGCCACCTTAAGAATACGCGAGGTCAAGGCATTATCATGCATTACACTGCGGCCTAATATCGCCAAAGATGACACATCATCTTTAGCCAACTGCTCCAGGGTCTTAACCGTCGAGCTCAGCGCCGGCATCTCCTGTTCGCTGATGCGTTTAGTCCAGTATTCGGCACCTTTTCCTGACGTTGCACTATTCAATGCGTTTTTACTCTTAATGAAGGGTTTGCAAATACGCCAACGAAAAACGGCGCGATTGATGAATTATAGGCAGAAAAACTTATAACATAACAATTACATCAGTCGCCAGTCGCAAATCGTGTTTAGTCCACAATGCTCTGTTACTTGGCGAGGATTTCACCTTTATATCGACATTGCAGGTAATTTGATGAGCACAAAATAAAAAAGGCGGCTCAAGAGGGACCGCCAAGGCAAGCAAAATAAAAAAGTGTTGAAAGGAAAGAAAAACCTCGCACTGCACGTAGGAACACAGTGCGAGGAACAACCGCTGCTAAAGGACAGCAAGTCGAAACTTTAGAACTGATCCTCTTCGGTCGAGCCAGTCAGTGCTGTCACCGATGACTGACCACCTTGAATCACGTTGGTGACCTTGTCGAAGTAGCCTGTACCCACCTCTTGTTGGTGCGCCACAAAGGTATACCCCTTCTTAGCCGCCGCAAACTCAACTTCCTGCACCTTCTCAACATAATGCTTCATACCTTCACCACGAGCATAGTCATAGGCTAGGTCGAACATGTTGTACCACATGTTATGGATACCGGCTAAGGTGATGAACTGGTACTTATAGCCCATGTCCGACAGCTCCTGTTGGAAGCGAGCGATAGTGGCATCATCCAGATTCTTCTTCCAGTTGAAAGAAGGTGAGCAGTTATAAGCCAGCAACTGATCTGGGTACTGGGCATGAATCGCCTCGGCGAAACGACGTGCCTCTTCAAGATCTGGCTTGGCAGTTTCACACCAAATGAGGTCGGCGTAAGGAGCATAAGCCAAGCCACGAGAGATTGCCTGGTCTAAGCCAGCGTTTACGCGGTAGAAACCTTCAGAAGTGCGCTCTCCAGTGATGAAGTCACGATCATATGGGTCGCAGTCTGAGGTCAGCAGATCCGCTGCGTTTGCATCGGTACGGGCGATAACCAGAGTCTCTACGCCACTTACATCGGCTGCCAAACGTGCGGATACCAGCTTTTGCACAGCTTCTTGTGTCGGCACTAACACCTTACCGCCCATGTGACCACACTTCTTCACCGAAGCTAGCTGATCTTCAAAATGCACACCTGCGGCGCCGGCATCGATCATATTCTTCATCAGTTCATAGGCGTTAAGTACACCACCAAAGCCCGCTTCGGCATCGGCAACAATTGGCAAGAAGTAGTCGGTGTAACCTTCATCTTGCGGATCTACCTGGTTGCTCCACTGGATCTGGTCAGCACGGCGGAACGAGTTATTGATGCGCTGTACAACAGCTGGCACTGAGTTCGCCGGATAGAGAGACTGATCGGGATACATGGTACCGGCCAGGTTAGCGTCTGCGGCAACCTGCCAGCCCGACAGATAGATAGCTTCGATACCTGCCTTAGCTTGTTGCACCGCCTGGCCCCCCGTCAGGGCGCCCAGCGAGTTGACATAGCCCTTCTTGGCACCGCCATTAACCAGTTGCCATAATTTCTCAGCGCCGCGAGTCGCTATGGTGTTTTCCGGGACAATTGAACCGCGTAAGGCCACTACGTCCTCTGCTGAATAGGGACGGCGAACGCCTGCCCAACGTGGATTTTCAGCCCAATCCTTTTTTAACGCATCAATCTGTGCTTGACGTGAATTTTGTGTAGTTGCCTTAGTCATAATCTTCTCCATCTCAGGTGTTTACATCCAGCTCCCTTAATACCACTCACATTCAAAGGCGCTAAATAAGTAGGGGTCAAAGACCCTTTTCAATTGTGTAATCAATCAGGTGTTAAGCCTCTTCGGCCTGGGTCAAAATCTCGTAGCCTGGTAGGGTGAGAAAATCCACCAACTCATCGGCCGTTGTTATCTCTTCTAGCAACACCGCCGCTTGGGTATATCTACCGTGGGTAAAGCGATCTGGGCCAACTTCTAACTTCACATTGGCTAACTCTTCTACCAGCATCTCTTTAAACAATTCCTTGGTCACCAACTTGCCGTTTGACAGCTTCTGCTCATGTTGGATCCACTGCCAGATAGAGGTTCGGGAGATCTCTGCAGTCGCCGCATCTTCCATTAATCCATAGATGGGCACACAGCCATTGCCGCGAATCCACGCCTCGACATATTGCAGCGCGATACGAATATTCAGACGCATGCCTGATTCGGTACGCTCACCGTCACAAGGCATCAGCAAGTCCCTGGCCAGAATCGGTGCATCCACATCACGGGTGATATGCAGCTGATTAACGTGATCTTCACCTATATATTCGTTGAAGATCCCCATGGCAGTGTCGGCCAGCCCAGGATGTGCCACCCAGGTGCCGTCATGACCATTTCGCGCCTCTAGCTCTTTATCGCCACGCACCTTGACTAATACAGCTTCGTTTTGCGCCTCATCTTTGGCGGGAATAAAGGCAGCCATGCCGCCCATCGCCAAGGCGCCACGCTTGTGGCAGGTCTTAATAAGTAGACGCGAGTAAGCACTTAAAAACGGCTTGTCCATGGTCACCGCCTGACGGTCTGGCAAGATACGTTCACTATGTTTTTTCAACGTTTTGATATAGCTAAAGATGTAATCCCAACGACCACAGTTGAGCGCGACGATGTTAGAGCGCAGCTCATAGAGGATCTCCTCCATCTCAAACACCGCAGGTAATGTCTCAATCAAACAAGTACATTTAATGGTGCCAGGTGCAAGGCAGAAGCGTTCTTCAACAAAGGCAAATACCTTGGCCCACCAACGCGCCTCAACATGGCTCTCTAACTTAGGAATATAGAAGTATGGGCCGCTACCCTTCTCCAACAACTGACGGTAGTTGTGGTAAAAGTAGAGGCAGAAGTCGAACAGTGACCCTGGAATCGCTTCACCATTGAAGGTCACATGCTTTTCTTTAAGGTGCAGACCACGAACACGCGCAATAAGCACTGCGGGATCGTCATTCAAGGCGTAGTGCTTACCTGTTTCAGGCGCTGTGTATTCGATATCGCCACGTACAGCATCACGCAAATTGATCTGCCCCTGAATCACCTTAGGCCAGCTAGGTGCAAGAGAATCCTCAAAATCGGCCATAAAGACCTTTACGTTGGCATTGAGCGCGTTGATGATCATCTTGCGGTCGACAGGTCCGGTGATCTCTACCCGTCTGTCCTGTAGATCCTCTGGGATGCTACGGATCTGCCATTCACCGTCTCTGATAGCACGGGTTTCTGGTAAAAAGTCAGGCAAGGCGCCTGCATCGATCAGCGCTTGCTTTTGCTTACGCATTTCAAGCAGTTTCGGAACCTCTGCCGCAAACTGGCTACACAAGACGTCGAGCAGACTCAGTGCACCTTCATTAAGCACAAGCTCTTGACCCTCGACAGGCGCCCCTAGGATAGATAATCCCGTATCTTGCTGATGTTCATTCATTACTTGTTCAGTCATCCCGATATCTCCCAAGCGCTTATTTACCGCATAAAGCCAATTAATCTGCTGTGAACCATACCCTTGTGGGTCATACACCTTGAAACACTGTCTTAAAAGTTCCAAATGTACGTTTTGAACAAAACCTACTAACAAACAGTTGTGATTGCAACAATACCAACGTCTATAAAAGCAGCAAAAAATAACAATAAACAAGATAAAAAATTGGTAATACCAAGCTAGGAATAACAACTTAAATAATTGATTTATAACACTTTAAAATATCACAAACTTTATAAACGCCACCTAGCAACTAAAGTTGTCTGACAAATTAACCAATCACCCACCATTGAAAGTTATTACGTAATTTAAATACGTATTGTAAATTTAAAATTACACAAATAATGCTTTAACCCCTAAGAAATTAAACTCTACTACGTTTTGCTTTCCCCGCCAGTCAACACCACAAAAGGCATTAAAAACAATACTTTGACAAAAAATGCACAAACACAAAAATCAAACAAGCGTTTTAATTTTACGTTTACGTTAACGACACTCAAAGCCATTCCAATTGTCCGTCACAAATTGGTAACGTTTGTCGATCAACATCACGATTTTTTTTGGTTAGCTGCGAAAATAATTAGAAAAAACCATCGTTATTGCATATTTATCCGAGTGATGAGCTTAATCTCTTATCGAGACGCTCTCCCCGGTTGCTATTTAGAGGCTCGATATAGATAGCATCAAAGGTAATCGCCGCTGTTCAGCGACAAACTCCATCCAAGCTGTCCCGCAGGTAGGGAGAAATGAACCAAGGTAAACAAGAGATCATGCCAGGGATATAACGGTCTGAAGCATAAACGGCAGAGCAAAGCCGTGATTTAAAAAGAAGGGTAAGTGATAAGGTCAGCACAAAGGCCCTCACCTCAATAGCCAATAGCTAATAGCTAATAGCTAATAGCGAAAAAGCAAAAATGGTAACGGTAAACGCAATCAATCTGAGACGGTTTAATAAGATTAGACGCTTGAGTCACCAATCTGACTTAACTCAACTAAAACACCTTAATTTCCCTTTCCACCTAATCAAAATCACTGAGGCACAGTAAAAAATAAAGTGAATAGATGTAAGCCTTGAGCAAACTCAAGGCTTACAACAGAAGGCGAAGGTTAGGACTTATATTTCGGCTGCGAGACAGAGTGACAGTTTGACTTTGTTTATTACGCTTCATCTGCCAAAGGTTAAGCGTTGGCAGCCTGCTCTAGCACCCTGTCCATACTAGGACGATAGGTCACCACACAATTTCGACCATTTCGCTTAGCCTGATACATAGCCAGATCCACTCGTTTCATCAGGGGATCCAAACTGAGATCAGCTTCGAGACTGCTACAGACACCGAAACTGGCCGTGATACTTAAATCATTATAATGAGGGCGAGTTTGAATAGCCTCTATTGCATTGCAGCACTGCTTGGCGATCTTTAAAGCCTCCTGCTCCCCCACATAAGGTAAGAAAATGGCAAACTCTTCGCCCCCCATTCGAACAAAAAGATCTTTGCTCTTCAAGTGGGGAGACACAGCTTCAACGACACGTCTTAGCGCCCAATCTCCAGCGCTATGACCGTAGTTATCATTAATGCTCTTAAAATGGTCTAGATCGAACATAATCACACTAAACACACTTCGGTGGGCTAGCACATCAATAAACAGATTCTCAGCAAAATCTTGCCCTGTGCCACGATTTAACACCCCGGTTAACGGATCAAGCTGAGAGATACGCTTATATTTACGCCTTTGCACAAACATGGTGGCGCCAAAGATGATAAGCCCCACGGAACAGCCCAAGGCGATCGTTAAGGCCATACTTTCATTGTATCTTTCGAGTTCGACCACCTTTTGTTGTGCGGTGTAGAGTGCCCGATCCTGATTTAGCATCTTAATTTCACGAGTCTTCTCGGCATTTTCAAATTTAGCCATTTGGTAAGCATAAGCTTTGGCCTTAGTCTCATCTATGCTCGCCTCACTCAGCTTCATATATTGATCGAGATATTGATAGGCTTGCTGATAGCTCCCCTCCATTGCCAATGCATCGGCCATGACCTTTATGGCGCGTTTTCTCTCTTCAAGTACGCTAGGCTCATCTGGCTCGTCAATCACTCGCTGGGCATATTGTTTGGCGCTATCAATCTCTTTCTGACTTAAATATGTTTCCGCCAATAAGGCGTTAACATCGATGATCTCTAGCTTAAATTTAAATTTTTCATATTCAGAGAGTGCAGACAACAACAGGGTCTGTGCCTGTTTAAGCTCGCCGAGTCTAAGGTGTGAAGTGCCTTTGCCTTTATCTGCCATGGCAACAATTAATGGAATATTATGCTCTTCACAAAAAATATGAGTGTCAGTAAACTGCTGTTTTGCAAGTTCATAATTTAAAAGTTTTAATTCGGCCGCTGCCAACAGTAATTGGGCATAACACTGCTCTTTGGGCGATGTTCCCTGGCTAAGTCCAAAAGCCATTAACCCATAGCGTTTGGATTCATCATAGACTTCAAGATCCAGGTACAGATTGGCCAATCTTAAATAGGAGGTCATCTTGATGGTGACATCATCTATCTGTTCTATCCTATCCAGATTTTTTGCCATCGCATCCAACGCACCTTGATACTCTTTCATGGCGATCAGTGAGGTGGCTTGGTAAAGGTAGATAGAATTGAGGGTCTCAGGGGATTGGCTAAGTTGTTCGGCCTGTTTAAGCAACTCAAATGCACGCTGATAGTTGCCGTTATAAACTTCTTTATTACTTTCTAGGGTCAAGACCCTAGCTCGCTGCTCTCTAGTCAAGTGCTGACTATTTTCATTGAGGTAGGCAATGACCTCAGACGATTTGGTTGGTTCGGCAATCAGCGAGGCTTTTAGCTCATCAATAACCGCATCATAATCTACATCGTCCGCCACTGCTTGATAGCTGGCAAACAGAGCGAAAAGAGAAACCAATATGAGTCTGAGGTAATACATGGCCGTTAACTACAGCTTAGTTGCTGTCATCTGGATTAGTGACAATCAAGTAAGCTTGCGTGTCACTGCTGTCACCTGATAGCGAATCTATCTGTTCTTTATCACCAGACATAACAGCTGCAATCTCTTCATCCGACAATCCATAGTCCTGCATCACCCCTTCAGGATCGGCCTTATAAGCCTCTAATAGCGCGGCATCCGATCCTAATTTTTGAAAAAAATCACTTAGCTTCGACATATCATTCTCCATTGTTATGTAATAACACTAGTTGCTAGAAAAATGTTTGACCACTTGCAGCTAATCAAACTTAATTTGCTTTTTAACCCAGTAAGTCTTCAGAAATCCCCAGTTTTGCCAAAATTTTATGATTCACTTTTAACGACTGCGACGGCGGAATCAGCAGTGTTGTTATCGCCGTCAACTTCGCATGAGGCAGATCTTTGAGTAATAGCCTATCGATTCTCGGCGACTGCACCGGCAAATTCGGCGCCTCGTACAGAATGACCTCATGCTCTAAGGGATACCACTCATTAAGCTGCTCGACTAACACCTGCAAACAATCGGCGTTAGTATGAAACTTGGTTAAGGTGTGCTCACCGGCAATGCTAATCTGCCATAGTAATAAGTGGGTGGAGGGATCTGGTGTGTGACAATAAAACATGAACTGACTGGCTTCGAAACTTTGATGGCCCGATTGACCAGGATCTATCCCAACATCGGCCCACAAACAGGCTTCTGCCGAGATCCCAGGCTCCATCTTAGCATCAAAGCCCTCTTGCCGAGCCCGTTTAATAGCAAGATGTGAAACACAGGCAAACACACCAGGATGGCCATACAAGGCGCACACTACTCGCTTTCCCGCTCGCACCTGAGTGAGTATTGCCTCAACCATCTGCTGATAGGTATCTCGCCGACTCTTAACCTCATCGCCTTGAGCATAGTAACCATGCAATGAACGGACGTCGCTATTCAGGGTTGTTAACCACTGCAGCGCGAAGGCATCGGGTACCAAGGAAAACACGACATCGGCTAGTTCGATATAACTCTTACTAAGCACAGTTATCTGACCGCCTAGGTTTAATCCAGTGCCGACACAAACTAAACTACCTTTTTTACAGGCTTCATTCATTTATGTATTTCCAACTTGTGCCATACGCTGTGACAACCACCCATTGATATCAGACTTGCTGTTCCTTTTTTAACCACGGCGTCGACTGGCTATACCGTAGAGGGGTAAACCAAATTAACTTACCACAATTCGGGATAAAACAAACACTAACAGTTAATATCCCAATCAATTTTCAACACTAAATTGATCTTCTCGCCCTTTTCTACATATCAATTTATCCGCTAGACAAGAAACTTAATGCCAAACCATCTGTCTGACCTATTCACACAAGCTGCCTTAGTCAATTAGCAAGGCTAACACCAGGCTGACACCGACAGCGCAAGGAGACGTATAAAAAGTCGATAGCGCTTGTCAGCATAGGGAATGCTTGGGTATCATGGCCGACAGATTTTTAGGGAAGTAGCGCATTTCAATGACCATAAAAAAACATAGTATGACTCTATTAGGCGCTGCGGCGCTGTCTCTTTCATTAAGCGGATGTGGCGCTTTTGACTGGCTGGTTTACAAACCTGACGTGCCGCAAGGCAACTATATGGAAACCCAGCAAGTAGAAAAGCTCAGAATCCAGATGACCAAAGAGCAGGTCGAATATATCTTGGGGCGTCCGGTTCTTAGAGACAGCTTCTCAGATGATACCTGGTACTATGTCTACCACTACAAAAATGGACGTGATGCCAGCATTACCCACAAAGAACTCGTGCTGCACTTCACTGGCGACAAATTGACTCAAGTCGATGGCGACTATGAACTGGCCGCCGACTTTAATACGCCGCTTGATCAAAGTGAATTACCTGAACTTAGCGCCCCCAAAGGTGACCTAGTGCCGCTTAACCCTGAGCAGCGTCCAGATACCAAGCCGCTCGTAGAAGAGAAAAAGACGCAGGAACTCAACGAAGTCAAAGAGTTTGAATAACATTGCTTGAAGCGTTACGCATACATTAAAAAAGGGTCTAAAGCTTAGCTTTAGACCCTTTTTTAATGATAACTCACTCGGCTAGCTCACCTTAGCCCCTGTGGTTTTATTGGCTCGCCCCTCATTTTTAGCCTTTTCAGCACGTTGACGGCGTACATCCTTAGGATCGGCGATCAAGGGACGATAAATCTCTACCCGCTGACCAGGGTGCAACACTTCATTATGCTTAACCGCGCGGCTAAATATTCCCAATTTGACCGTCTCCAGGTCTATCTCAGGGAAAAAACGACACATACCGCTCTGTCTAACTGCCTCGATACAAGTGGTGCCAGGCTCCACCATCACATTGATACGCTTTTGCTGCGAGGGCAAAGCGTAAATAACCTCAACGGCAAACTTATCTTGATCGCTCATCTTACTTCCTAGGAATCTTAAAAATCGCTATTGGCTGTATACCACTTTGGCACGACTGGTAAACGCAGTAACCATAGATGACATCAATTCTTTAAAAACCTTACCAAATGCCATATCTGCAATCGGGCTGGAGAATTCAAAGCTAAGCTCAAAGTCCACCTTACAGGCATCTTCGGTTAATTCAGTAAACTCCCACCGGCCATGTAGGTGTTTAAAAGGCCCATTTTCAAGCTCCAACTCAATTCGCTTACCAGGGATCACCTGATTGCGCGTAGTAAATGTCTTACTAATCCCCGCCTTAGACACATCGACCGAAGCCAACATAGTTTTGCCATCAAACTCGAGCACCTTACCACCGACACAGCCAGGCAAAAACTCCTTGTAGGATTCAACATCATTGACTAACTCGTACATCTGCATAGCACTAAAGCGGACTAACACACTGCGGGAAATCTTGGGCATATGACTGTTTAACCTGAAACCTTGGCCTTTACACCATAAAGCAAAAAAATGATTTTAACATGCTAGCCATGGCGGGTCACCTCAACCATTAAGCTTGCCTCGAACAAAAAAACGCCACCTCGACCACTTAAAGTGGGCAAATTAAACAAATAATCGCGGTAGCCAATTCCAAATTGATCAAGCGCGCGTATAATAGCCCACCTATGGCAAAGAAAAACGCAAAAAAATCAAAGAACCCACCGGCAACGATTGCTCGTAATAAACGTGCAAACTTCGACTATAAATTTGAAGAAAAGTTTGAAGCCGGCTTGTCCCTGATGGGATGGGAAGTGAAATCGATCCGAGTCGGTAAGGTCAACCTATCTGAAAGCTATGTGTTTCTCAGAGACGGTGAAGCCTACCTATTTGGCTGCACTATCACACCTCTAAACACCGCATCGACCCATGTGGTGTGCGACCCTATGCGCGATCGCAAGCTACTGCTTAACCGCAGAGAGCTGGATAAGTTGCAAGGTCTGGTAGACCGTCAAGGCTACTCAATTGTGCCGATCTCAATGTACTGGCGCAAAGGCGCTTGGGTTAAAATTGAGATAGGTTTGGGTAAAGGTAAGAAAGAACACGATAAGCGCGACGATACCAAAGAGCGCGAGTGGAAGATTGAAAAATCTCGTACCATGAAAAAAGCCGTTCAACAGTAATTAGCGTAAGCTTACTGTTTAAACAGGTAAAATGGTCGGATAACGAACAATCAATTGTAACAACATGATTTATCCTTGGTGTTAGAGGATTTAGCAGGTTACAATCAACATTGTACTGGGGGCGATTCTGGATTCGACAAGATTCACGAAACCCTAGGAGCATGCCGAGGGGCGGTTGGCCTCGTAAAAAGCCGCACAGTTATAGTTGCAAACGACGATAACTACGCTCTAGCAGCTTAGGCTAGCTAGCCATCTTGCTCACGTTTCTCAAATGGGCAGAGTATTAAGATGGTCACCTTTACATTTGATAGCGAGGGAACCACGTTCAGGGGTGAACCGCGAAACAGTACTGAACTCGCCAATTGCAATCCTGTCTTTCGGAGTGTACTTGGTTAACCAAAAGAGAGACTAAGCATGTAGCGCCGAGGATGTAGGCTTTTTGGACGCGGGTTCGAGCCCCGCCGCCTCCACCAATAACAGAAACGAAGACGTCCTAGGACGTCTTTTTTTCTGCCTTTAAGAAAGTAAAATCAACCACTTATCAATACCCGCCCTTCCAGTAAGGACTTTTTTAGTCCGATTATATCCGGTTGCAATAGATACATCGGCGGGTACACTGAAGGTACACACACTCTACGGTGTACCTAATATGGCTAAGCAGACTACCCAATTAAGTGACACAGAAGTTAAGAACGCGAAACCTCGAGATAAGGAATATCACCTATTCGATGGTCATGGTTTAAGATTGCGCATTAAACCGAACGGCTCGAAACTTTGGCTTTTCAACTACACCCACCCTCTTACTAAGAAACGTAATAATTTAGGCCTAGGCTCCTATCCCACAGTGTCGCTTGCTCTTGCGCGAAAAAAAGCCGTTTCAGCCAGAGAACTGCTAGCTGAAGATATAGATCCAAAAGCTCATCGCGAAGACCAAATAGCTAAAAAAGCAGCAATCATAGAGCACACACTTATCAATGTCGCCAAAGATTGGATGGAGTGTAAAAAAGAAGCTGTAACTGAAAAACATGCAGCGAAGACTTGGAGCTCTCTCGAACTGCATATTTTTTCCGATCTTGGCAAATTACCCATCAGTCAAATTACGGCACCGAAAGTCATTACAATCCTTCGGACGATAGAAGCCAAAGGACATTTAGATACAGTGAAACGCTTATGCCAGAGGCTTAATGAGATAATGGTATTTGCAGTAAACACAGGCTTGATCCACGCGAACCCGTTAAGTGGTATTAAAGCGGTATTTAAGCAGCCGAAGAAAAATCACCTATCGGCGATGCAGCCTCATGAACTACCCGAGCTAATGCAAGCCATAGCAAACGCGAGTATTCAAAGGTTAACTAGGCTGTTACTTGAATGGCAACTTCATACTATGACCAGACCTAACGAAGCCGCTAGCGCAAGATGGGATGAAATTGACCTGGAAAATCGGCTTTGGACTATTCCTGCCAGCAAAATGAAAATGCGCCGTGCTCATCAAATCCCACTAACCGATGAAACCATTACGTTACTTGAAATACTCAGACCAATAAGTGGGCATCGCGAATATCTGTTTCCGGCAGCTCGTAATCCCAAAACTCATTACAGCGAGCAAACAGCAAACGCTTCTTTGATTCGTATGCAACTCAAAGGTCGCACAACCGCTCATGGTTTTAGGTCGCTTGCGAGTACAACGCTTAACGAACAAGGTTTCGATCCTGATGTTATAGAGGCCGCACTAGCGCATACAGATAAAAACCAGGTTCGCAGTGCTTATAACCGCAGCGTTTATTTGGAAAGAAGAAAAGTCATGATGGCTTGGTGGAGTGAGCATATCACTCAAGCTGCGCAAGGTAATTTAAGCCTTGCTCAAAACAACACAAACTTGCGATTAATTGCCAATTAAAGAGGGATTTCATGGCTAGATATCAACTTAAAACAACGCTTACAGCCCTTCAGGCAGTTGAATTAATATTGGATAGAGACTTCGACTCAATATTAAGAAACGACCCTGATTATAAAACGGCACATGAACTATATGAATGTTTAATTGAAGAATATGAAATTGCCATCAATTGTGCTGAAAACAGCATAATTAAGATAAGCCTACCACCAACCTTGGGGGTCTCAGATGCTCAAGCATCAAAACAAAGCCTCGCTACTTTTTTTAGACAAAATGACAAACCCAACTACGCCAAACTTATCATGCCCCAAGGAAAAAATGGTGTGACGGATGATAATGGGCTTTCACATAAACCTCATGGCAATGCACTACGAAATAATAAAGTTCGAGAAGAGGTACTCGAATTCGCACTCTACGTAATCAAGAAGTTTCCTGACCAATGTGAATCTGCGGCAAAATGGGCACAAACCATAGACGAAAAAGCTCAACTAAAGTGGCCTGACACTGCTGAACCTCCTCTTGCAAGAGCAACCATTGAAAAATTATTAGGTAAAGCATTAAAAGATATTAGATAAAGCATTAAAAATCTGACACTAATTTAGTTTCAGAAACTAAATAAATACTGTCAGAAATCAGCGATATGTCCAGCGTATTCTTCATCCGTCCAAGCAAAATTGCTAACATACGGAGAAGACCATGAAAGTATTAAGATTGAGAGATGTCATTCAGTTAACGGGCTTAGCGCGTTCAACAATTTATGACTACATAGCCAAAAAGCAATTCCCTAAGCCGATAGATCTTGGTGAACGAGCAGTTGGTTGGCTTGAGCACGAAATCCAAGATTGGATCCAGCAACGTATAGAAAAACGAGATGCATAACCGATTATGTCACTGATGTAGCCCAACGGCCACATCAGTGACTTTTATTAGCAAACACCAAGTTATTGTTGGCGCTCTATGACTTACGCTAGACGACGCTGGATGAAAATTGCGGGTTTTTCACCCCCTAATTTCAAACACGTTTGCAGTAGGTCCTCGACTCAATAGGCATTAGCGCTATTAAATAGAGCCTGGGCTTGGGGGATATTGATAATATCTAGTTAAGCTTTTTAATTTCCAAATACTTGTAGGTAGGTATTGCTATGTATTCAACAACGTCTAAGTACTATGAGTATCAAGGGATGTTCTGGAAAATACAAAGCGCACCATCTGGCTGTTACACACCAATGCTGAGATCAATCTGTCAGCTTTTCTTTAATATGCACAGCTACCACGCACGACTTCTAGTCTTTAGGTTTGATTTAAGACAACCCAGTTTTACCGACTGCAACCAGCGCATCACTCGCTTTTTCAGGCGACTCAATCGTCGATTAATAGCAAAGTATAAGCTACAGCAACTGGGTTATTTTTGGACTCGTGAACAAGATAGCGCTAAAGCACAGCATTACCATTGTGTGCTATTTATCGACGGCAAGTGCGTCAACTACCCTTCAACCGTTTCGGCTATGTGTGAAGAAGTCTGGGCGAACATGAGCGGTTCATACTGGCGACCAGATAATTGCTTTTACCTAAGCCACCGACATAATCATCAAATCATTGGCGAGGTAATTTATCGCTTAAGTTATCTTGCAAAAACACGTGGCAAAGATAAAAAGTCGCCTCAAACCAAAAACTATGGTTCAAGCCGAATCGCCGCGAATCCAAAATCAGTATCGCCACTAAAAGATATGACCCGCGCGCATTAGGATGACTCGCTACATCTGCGTAATTATTACCAAAGCACTAAAGCATTACCAAGGGTTAGAATTGAAATCTGGCCCTTCTAAAACAACACTTCTCGACAACCTCGATGAGCCGCCAATGGCATTAAAGCTAACAACTGGAAAGGTTAGATTAAATCGCCGCTACAAAGGGGCTTTCAAGGGGCTTTCAAGGGGCTTTCAAGGGGCTTTCAAGGGGCTTTCAAGGGGCTTTCAAGGGGCTTTCAAGGGGCTTTCAAGGGGCTTTCAAGGGGCTTTCAGCCAATGATAACAAACAATAATGAAAGCTCATTGGCAACAAATCTTGTTAAGTTTTTTGTATGAAATATCCATCAAAACCAGCCCATTTACTCGATAGCATAGATAACTCAACATCAAAGGGCTTGCCCAAAAAAACCTTCATTTTCTGACGATAACAAATCAGTTACAAGACTTAATTTTGATCATCTCAACACCCAAACTCATCAACTAGTGAGCAAAAAACTAGTTGATGAGCTGGTATTGTCGTCGTTTAAATTACAGATTCTTTCGAGCTAGCTGCTCTATGCTTAATCGATACCTATCGCGAATTGATTAGAATTGACTCTTAGTCAAATGCCACCCCAAACCGTACTTGCATTTATAAACTCGCAAACTAACGCCCTGTTCATCATAAATGATATCAGCTCGTAAACGCGCCTCGCTTTTAGAGCGATATGATGCTTTTTCGACGCCATACCCACCAGTGCAACGAGTGCATTTTTGGCTCGGCGTTTGTCTACTTTTGGGTGATAAGTGCCATAAATCACATTTACTGCAATGATACGGACTTAAATCATTACCATAATATTCTTTAGAGAAATAAGCAGCATCTTGTGCTTCTTCCTCAGAGTAATATTGTGTTAGTGGCTTACCGGAGGCCTTTCCAAAACAAGTTTCACTTTTCACATTGGCCTCCTAAGACTCAACAACATCGATATCAATTGGACGATATCTTGATAAAAATGTTTTAGGATTAAAGGCTATCTGTGCAAGCGCACTTTCTACACCACACAGGTTAATGCTGCTACTGTATTGATAACCGCTGGCATTTTTTGAGTTCTGATAGAAGCGTCCCAAAGGGTCGATCATCAAATATGACTCGGTCATCGTTGAATTCGATTCAGCAAATATTGGGAGCCCCAGACCACTGTGGCGCTCAACAAACTGGTTAAATTCGTCATCTGAAATCAGTAATTCATCATCACCATAGGGCATCACTTGTAAGACTTTCCATTTATAAGGTTTTAACTCGCCAATCAGTGATGAAAAGTCCTCCTCATAATTTAAGCTATTAACAACAGTATTGATCTTGGTTTTGATGCCTTTTTGAGTTCCTATTAGACCCCCTAACGCAATTTTTAAATCATCAGCGCTCAGCGAATTGCCTTTACGATCAATTCGGCCAATCGCCTTTCGAGTGCTTAAGTCCTGACTATCAAAGCTGATACCAACCATATCCAGCACATTTTTAGGGAAATCTAAGCGGCTATTGATTAGGTAATGCCCATTAGTAATGATTGAGGTTTTAAAGCCTTTTTGTTTCGCCAGCATCAGTACAATAAAAAACGTACTGCCAAGCATCATTGGCTCTCCGCCAGCTAAATTAAGGCGTACAGTGTCGTAACCGAGTTCACTCTTTAACGGTGAGTGGCCTTTGATAAAATATGAAGCTAAGTTATCAAGCAGCTTTTCAAGTTCCTCAAGAGAACGATGCAATTCTTTGGGGCGGCCCCACTTTGCAAAGCAGTACTTGCAGTCATAGTTGCACACTTCTGTGATATGCCAGTTGATGACCAATTCTTTAATATTTTTATTTTCTTCATTGATAAATGTCATGACTCAGCCCCTTAACCTTCAACAGTTAATGAACTGAACTTTTTATTAAAGTTTCGCTCATAATTTTGTCGGTTAAATAGCTGAAAAATGAAATTCGTTGAAGTAAGGCTCAATATAAGTCGATGATTTCGGCCTATACGAAAACGAACTAGAGAGTTGTTACATTTAACCTTTCGACCACCTAAAAGCGGATAAGGTTTACCTGATGCAATCTCATTAATCAGGCTCATAGTTTGAACCTGTTGATTCGAAGATAAACTTTGCCACACTCTAGCGTTTATACGACACACTAGCGATGAAATTGTATTCGCTTGAGCAGACTGTTCTGTGAAGGGAAAAGCATATTGTTTTGTTGACATTTTGAAGCACCTTTTTTGTTATGGGTGCTTCTATACGCAGGTTAATTAATTTTTTTTCGCTTTTTATTTTGACGGTAGCAGTACAACACTCCCAACTGATTCTGCATTGCTTAACATCGACTCAAAATCATTGCTTAAACGCTCACCTTCAACAAAAGTGAGCAATACAGCCCCCTCGTCAAGCTTAAAGGCCCATGAGTCACCCATACCAATAACTCCATCACCGCCAGTAAAAGAGTAGTAGACATTAATATCCCTGCCCCCATTGAACTGAATCAGAATGTCTTTATCTAGCTCCACTATCTGTTGTTCCCCCCATTTAACGTCAAGTGAAAAGGCTTGATCTTCATCTGATTTGCTACTCAAAGCAGCACTAAATGGTTGGTAGCTATCACTAAAAAGACTAATTTGTGGGGAGGTGGTGCTTTTTTTAGTAAAAGATTTTAATTTTTTATATTGATGAACTATCGCAGGCCATCTTGCCGCTAGACTGCAAAACGCATTCAAACTCTCCCGCCGCTTAACTGCATCAGCCCAAACCCTTTCAGCATCTGGATGTTGTAACAACTTAACCCAGTTTTCATCAGAACTATCTACACCTTGGACCATTTCATCGAGTGATAACTTATCCAATGTCATGATACTTGCTCCAATATTGTTGATGGCTTATTTTTTAGTTGCTTCAGCTTGTGAGCATAATCTGAATAGTATGGCTCATTCTTATTTATCTCATACACATCAAGCACTGCTTTTTTGGCAATGGCCTTAAACAATGCTCGAGTTAGAAAATCATTATCACCTGTCTGAGTGTGGATTGAATGAAATCGATTGATTATTTGCTTAATTTTCTGCCTGACTTGATGCTTAGTTTGATGGGTCTCTGACTGTTCTGCGACATACTGGGGACGATTAAGGCCTTTGACAAAGTATTTATTTTCATAGAGTTCCACAGAATTTATGTGTTCTTTAATATTGAGGAACTGATACAAGTACCGAAAGGAGGCATCTACCTTATAGCGGGTTATTTGAGGGGCTGACACCTCGTTTTCTATTTCGATGTCCCACGATAAATCATCAGATACAGCTAATTCATTTAAAAGTTTTTTATTAGCTTGTAGCCAATAACCAATCAAATCAGGGGCAACCTTTTTACTAAGTTTTTTCAGGTTTCTTGCCAACGGTTGCACATGCCTATCGATATCAGCGACTTTAGAATCCGGAAGTTCATGCTCGCTTTCAACGAAAGCTTGCTTATAAGCCTTCCCCCCAGCATTGACATTCCCTGCTGTTTTTAAGCTAACCCAGAATGACAACTCACTAAACAATGTAATATCTTTGGGTATCGCTGTTGGCAACCGTTCAACACAAAAATGACTAAGCAAAAATAAGTTTATAATCTTATCTACAGCTGTGTCTTGATGACCAAACGTAACAGAGATTGTTTTCTCTTCAAACTCCTCAAGCGCCTGTTCAATGACCAATTCAATAACTAATCGATTTTCATCAACATAGTTTTGACGACCAATCATAGACCAATCAGTAATGGGTAAGTCGCTATCACGCATTTTTTACAAAGCCTGACTGTAAATTCATTTTTAAAATTAAATCTCTCATCTCCTGCTTTTGAGCCGAAGACAACTCTACTCTAGGAATAAAAACGTTTTGCTGCTCGCTTAAACCACAAAAACGCATGCCTGACCAAGCTGAAGGATGTTTAAATGAACCCTCCAAAACACTTACATCAAACTTGGATTTATTAGCACTACTCGCAAGCACTGGACCCATAAGCGCTTCCAATGCTTGTTTTTTGGTATAATGGCAACCAAGCGTTTTAAGATACTCTTTTTCACCAACAGCCGTGATTTTACGCAACTCCTCATCGGCACCACTTTCAACCCACCAACATTGAGCGCTAAGCAGTGCTTCAGATGCCCCTAAACCGCTTATAACAAGCTTATCGTATTCAGCCTTAATATGTGCCGTCACTAGCTCGGGAACAGCCCACAACGAACCAATAGCAGTTTTAGCGCCATACTCTAGCATCCTCATATCCATACCGAAGGCTTCATTCACTTGGCTGGGTAAAAAGTGCAGAGGAATGTTTGAACCACTTTGGCACGCCCACAACTCAATGCGCTCAGCCCCTCTCACACCAAAACGCATCTCAACGTCCCGAATAACAAAATCTTTAAATAATAACGAAGGTCTGTCTGGATGCTTATGTTCGCAGTGCCCATAGAAACTAAAAACACTAGAGTGAGTTAACTGATTAACAACGTCATCCATAGATTGAGTAACATTAACTTCTGAACAGGCTTGCACCGCGAGTTTTTCAAATAACGTGTCACCACCACATATGCTAGTACGCTGGCTTTTTTCATCTGAGTATTTTACTTGTTGATATAAATATATCAGCGAAGGTAGCCAATTGATCTCGCTGACTAATTGATACAGCTTCTCTCCCGCTTTACCAGTTGCTACCCAAGGTATATGCGAAGCAAAAAATGAAGGTAGTAGAGAAACTTTATCCAAATGGTTAGGAATAATAGATGCCCAATCGATAAAATCTAATTCCCACTCTGTATTGGCTTCTTTGTTATTAGCCACAAATGCTGCAACATTATTAATAAGATTTTGGGGTAGGTTGAAGGAATAACCGTTAGCAATTATCTCCTCATTTTGCAAATAGACAACGATAATCAGAGCATCATCATAGTGATCTTCAATATCTATCTTAACGAGTACTTGCTCGGGATGGGCATGAACGGCCTCGGTTAAATCATCAAAGGTAATTTGATAAGTACGTTGCCTAGCGTTGAAGTAATCAGGGTCTAATCTGTCTGTATATTCACCTAATGTTTTGAAATCATCTAAACACAAGTTTGCTTGTTCGTGTAAATAATTAATTGGGTCTCTGGCTTGACTCGCCATTTCAACGATTCTTGCATATCGATTTTCATCAAATACATGCTCATTAATATTAGTCAGTTTTGGGATGCCTTGTGATTTAAGTAAATGAGCACTCTCAGCAAGAGATTGATGTAATTTTTCCTTGTCCACAACACCAACCATAAGTGCAAGTTCATTCAAACTATAATACGTACTACCCAGTTTTCTCAAAGCATCCAATAACACTTGATTGACTGGATTTTTAGAATGGAGCCAGCACGAACTGGCGCTTTCGCAAAATCGCATTCCACTGGTATTTTCAAGCGTGATAAATGCTCGTAAATAGTCTTCTCTGTTTACTAATATACGAGCTAAGCCTGAGCTTGCCTGTTGAATTAGCACACTGACTCTATCAGACTCCTGATCCGTCTCGGTAGACTGCCTACTCGCCATCAATGAATGTAGCTTTACTTGTAACTTTTCAATATTAGCAGCAGTGCAGCTTCTCTCTGCCTCAATTACAAGTTGTTGAATTTCAACAATAGGATTTGAGAGATCTGAATATGGATTTACCCTCATAAAATCTAAAGGGTCTAGGCCAAACGACGGTGCTATTTCTCCAATAAAATGACAAAGCTGTTTGTGCTCCTCATTGTTGGAAAAATGAAACAAGCGAGCAAAGGTCATAGGTAATATTTGATCAAGTTTTAAGGACATTGAGCCCTCTAAGCCGAGATGAGGGGCATTTTCTTGAGCCCACTCAATAGCCCCTATGAAGCAATGGAAAGCCTTAGCTTGAGTATCACAAGCTTCAGCAACTTTTTCGGCATCGATTAGAGTTGCAGCTAAATTATAGTAGGCGATAGAAAGCTGATTTAATCGAAAAAATAACGGGATATCTCCCTCTAATACCCTAATAGCAGACTCATGTAACTGTTGTGACTTTATTAGGCAAGCCTGCTTGCTTAAAGAAAACAAATGCTCATTTGCAGCTCTTCGATATGCCGCCCCTAATTGCGACAAACTTGATGCATGTTTGTCTGGAAATTGTTGTCGTTGCTTGCTTTCAATTGCACGAGAAAAAAATGAAACCGCTTTATTTAAATTAGAGTGAGGTGCTCCGGGTAAATGCGCAAAATGAGTAAAATAAAATACTCCTAACTCATGGCATGCAGAAGCCTTTGTATATTCATTTTTAGACGCTAACGCTAAAGCCTTTTCAAAGTACCGTAACGTTTTTTTCAATGAATCCTTGTCATCAACCGCATCAGTCAGCCTTATGCCTTCTTGAATATATTGGTGATAAATAGGTTTTACTTTTTGACTGATAACATCTTCTTGCAATTTAATATAATAAGAAAAATCCATTTGTTCTTTAATATCCATTTTTATTACCATAACAACACGCTCGAAAGACACTGTACGTTACAAAAACCTAATAACACGCAATAACTTCAAGTTAAGGATTTCCACTTCTTGAAGCGTTTTATTGATGAAAAGAATGCCTCAATATCACCTAATCCAACCATGGATACTTTTCCTAAATGCGTCTTTTGTCTTAAGTGTTAGATATCAGCTTTAATGACTTCAAAACCATACTGCCTAACCAACTCTATTAAACGAGTAATGCTACCAATACTCCATTGATTAGATATGGCAATTACTTCACCAGAGTCAAGCTCTATGAGGTCATCATCACTGATATGATATCGCTTTATTTGCCCATCACTGATGTCTGCTACAGACAAGGCTATTCTACGATGAATCCCCTTCCCAAATACCTCAAATAAATCGGAAAGAGCATTTGGATTATGAGCTTTAATCCAATCAGTCAGTAACGCCAAAGCGAGGTTTCTTTTGTTGTACACCTGCCCTCTATACATAAATCGAGAATAATCACGCCCCCCAGCCTGACTACTCCGTTGCTCAGCCCGCTTTTCTCGGAACTTCACCTGGTACTCTTCCACCTCGGGTACAGGGATGATCTGTTCAGCATTGATCAGTACATCTTCTTTGAAACGGTAGGGTGTGAGGCGCACACAACTGATATCGATGCCTTTGTCACGCAACCACAAGACAGAAGTGGTGAGTTCTTTACCGAAGTCTGCTGAGGCTAGAACGATTCGAACATCGTTACCAAAGTCATCCAAGCTGTTTTCATCAAGATCAACAAACTCCAGAATGGCTTCGTGGGCATCAATCTCTTGACCTTCTTTCTTCAGGTACTGGGCATAGTAGTCACATGCTTTATCGAAAGTCATGGTAGAGATCATTGCGGCATAGCGTAGCGCTTGAAGTTCCATATGCGCACCGATTTCATCCCGTTTAAGCTCGATGACGACTAAGTTGGCATTCTTGTCGATGGCTAACAGGTCGATACGGCGACGGCTGTCTTCCCAGTCTGAAAACTCTTCTGATATCACCAAACAATCAGGTGCGATGGCATCAATACAGCCTTTCAGCGCTTCTTGTAAATCGTGCCGTTCTTGCAGCCCTTCGGCTGCAAAGGTGGTTGGTGTCAGTGCGGTGAGGTTTTTATTGGCGATATTGTATAGGCTCATGACTACACAGCCTGTTCAATAATAGTGTCAGTTAGCTTCAATTGGGTAGCCTGTAAATCAACTAACCGAGTTTTAATATGATCACATACATCCATAAGTTCGTTGACCATATCATTAATTCGATGCTGCTCAGCTAATGGAGCTACTGGTAAAACCCAGTTCTTGATTGCATCCATACCGATATTTGCTTGATTTGCTGTGCCTGTGGATTTAGTAAAAATAGCATCTAAGACTATATCTGCTTTTATTACCATATTAACGAAGCTAGGTGCCACAAATATAGGTTGTATATTGCATAGCCGCTGATTTAGAAATAGCTGATTACTTACAATATCCTTCTCATTAATTAGTAAAGAATACAGATAATCTCTTTTTCCTTTAGTACCCGTCATGGTTAATAAAATGTCACCTGATACAAGTTTATAATCTTTAGCCTCCTCGGCTATTTGCTGAGGTATATATGCTGGGGATTCACTTAGCCTCAAGTTATCAGGACGAATGTTTCCCATTCTGATTACCTGGTAGATACTATTTGTAACGAAGTCTTTGCTCTTAAAAGCAAATCCACCTTTTAAGTTAGAAATTGAGCCAACACGACACCACTCCCATCCACTAGGCAGAGTAAACGGCTTTTCATCTTCAGAAATCGGCGGTAGCACTTTTTCCTTTTTGATTTTCTTCTCTTTGACTAACTGTGCTTTTTCTTCCGCAATTCTTTTCAGTAACTCAGCCGCAGGTTCATCACTTGGATCTTGTGGAACCAACTTACCCATCACCGCCAATTGTAGAATGGTTTGCTTGAGCTGGTCGATACTCTCTTCAGTGGTGAATAAGGTATCGAAATGCTCGCTGATTCGCGCCCAGTTTTGCATCAACTCGTCAGCATTGGCAGAGTTGGTGAGTGTGTCCAACAGAGTCGTTACCAGCACTTGATGCGCTTCGATACTGGCTTCGGTTTGTTGCTCTAGCTGGTCGCAAAGCGCCATTAGCTCATCGACTTTGGCGTCGATACGGTGTTGTTCAGCGATTGGAGCAACTGGTATAGGCAACGTAACTACAGAGCTTGTATTTAATTCTACTTGTTTGGTTGAACCTGATACTAAAGATTGTTCATGAAAAGGGTCGATTCTCGCTTGAACTCCAGGAGCCATAAGAATGCACCAAATATATCGACTATTCATAATAAGAGGTCTTACAACGGTCACATGAGAGTCAGCAACAAGAGACTTTTGCTTGATACTTGGTAGGACATTAACTCGACCAACAGTACCTGTTCCAGTTGAATTCCATAGTAGATCGTTTTCTTTCAAAAAGCGCTCATCTTGATACTTCTTCAAGCTTTCTTCTTCTATATATCTAGCTGGTTCAATATCAAATCCAGAATTTTGCACGCACTTTTGAGATATGACTCGAACACTACCTTCTTCCGCATACTTTGGGCCTTTCCCTCGTTGCACATACTCGGTGATATCTTGCATGTGGGACCAAGTCCAGCTTTCAGGAAGTCTCGGAAGACTCTCTGATGACAGAGTTTGAAGTGTTTTAGGCTTTTTAATCTTCTTTTCTTTTACCAATTGAGCCTTTTCTTGCGCGATACGCTCAAGCAACATAGAAGCAGGCTCATCATTAGGATCTTGAGGAACAAGCTTTCCTCGCACAGCCAACTCCAGAATTAGCTCTCGCAGCTTTTTAACACCGTAAAGCTCTAGCTTCTTGCTGCTACCGCGTCCAGAGGTTGATTTGGTCTTAACTGCTGAAGTCCAAATATCAAGATGTTCGGTAATTAACTTATTCATAGGAGATTGGTCCACAGCCATTATTGCTCTCCACTTTTCACAGCAGAGCTAAGAGCATCACCAAGAATGCCTTTCAGTTGGTCACGGAGTGCTTTAATGTCTTGTTGCTGTTGTTGATAGCTCGCCAGCAACTCTTCAGGGTCATGGCTGGCTACTTCGTCCTGATATGGATTTTTAAAATCAAAATTGAAAATGGCGTAATAGATATCGCTTGCTGATTTTTCTTCAGCCTTAGCTGACTCAGACGCTTTTTTAGCCTTCTTTTGCAAAGATTTAATTTCTTTTTCAATATGTTCTAATTGCTTGTCATCCAGTTGTTCCTTTGTCCGCCGTTCCTTCAAGCTCGCAATATCGTACTTCAGTAGATCTTCTTGCTGCTTAAATTCTATGGCTTTTTGACGATGTGGTTCTGCTTTCATGTTGGCATCGTCTTTCATAGCCTGAAAGTCTACCTTCCATGCAAACTGATTTTCCTGACGCTCTGCGAAGCCTGTAGCCTCATCTCCCCACCACTCTATCTCTTGCTGGAACTCATCAAACTTCATCGGCTTAGTTTTACTGTAGCTCTTAGTGCCTTCGGGATAAGGATGCTCATATACCCAGATATTTTGTGTTGGTTGGCCTTTGGTGAAGAATAGGATATTGGTTTTAATCCCTGTATATGGATTAAAAACGCCATTTGGTAAACGAACAATTGTGTGCAGGTTACACTCGTCGGTGAGCTTTTCTTTAATCTTACTCTTAACTCCTTCACCAAACAGTGTGCCATCTGGCAACACCACGCCAGCGCGACCATCTTTATCCAATACTTCCACAATAAGCTGCAAGAATAGATCAGCCGTTTCACGAGTTTGCATTTCGGCAGGGAAGTTCTTTTCAATCCCGTCCTCTTCTGTGCCGCCAAACGGTGGGTTAGTCGCAATCACATTGATATTGCTGTCCCAGTTTGAAAGCGGCTTGTTAAGCGTATTGCCGTGTTTGATTTGTACAGGGACTTCGATGCCGTGGAGCATCATATTGGTGATGCACAGTAAGTGTGGAAGCTGTTTCTTCTCTACACCATGAATTTGCTTTTGCAGTGTTTGGTGGTCGCTAGCGCTCTTTACGTAGTTATCTTTGACGTGATCGAACGAGCAAGCCAGGAATCCGCCCGTACCGCAGGCGGGATCCATAATCTGCTCACCCAGTTTAGGGTCAAGACGATTGACGATAAAGCGAGTCACCGCGCGAGGGGTATAGAACTCACCCGCGTTACCTGCACTTTGCAGGTCGCGTAGGATTTGCTCGTAGATATCACCAAACAGGTGACGTTCTTTAGAGTCAGTAAAGTCGATTTCGTTGAGCTTGTTAATCACCTGGCGAAGCAGTGTGCCATTTTTCATGTAGTTGAAGGCATCACTAAAGGCTTCTTTCACCACAAAACCGCGAGGGTTGGTATCGCTTGGTACGGTTAAGTTTTTCAGTGTTGGGAATAGGTCATCGTTAACAAACTCAAGTAGTTCATCGCCGGTAATGCCCTGGCTATCTGCCGCCCAATTGCGCCATAGGTATTGGCTTGGGATTGGCTCTCGGTAATCATCCAGTTCAAGCTCTAACTCTTCCTCCTGGGCATCAAACACTTTTAAGAAGAGCAACCATGACATTTGCCCCAGACGCTGGGCATCGCCATCGACACCGGCATCTTTACGCATAATATCTTGGATAGATTTGATAACTGAACTGATTGACATAGTATTCTCTTATTTAAAAACTGGCTGAGTTAGTGGTTAATCAGCCCTATAAAATATCGACTTTGGTTGGCGCTTTACCTGCTGTAATGTTAAGCAGATTTCTGTTGGATTTGATAAATCTCAGCTTCTAATTCACTAATGGCTTGCTCGTATTGTTTTTTACCACCGAAGCCTTTTTTAACGATTTCGCTTAAGCTTCCAATTTCGTTAAATGGCTGCACTTTAAGCACTTGCATGGACTCGATTTCTTGCACGCCAACGTCGGCATACTTTACCAGAAGATTATCTAATACGGCTTGCGCTGTTTCAGAGTATTTAGTGAAATAATTACGCTTTTTGACGTTGTTTGCGCGCTCCTTGCGCGTTAATGGTGGTTGGCCGTAAACCACATGACAAATCATATCGAAGGGGTCTAGCTCTTTGCCTACTTCTTCCTCTAGTGCTTGCCAGATGATACCTTCGTTGGCGAGCTCATCTATGATGGCTTGTTTACGGTCAGATTCATTCCAGCGCTTTACAAACTCATCGAGTGAAGCAAACTGCTTCGCCATGGTTTTTCGAGTGTAATCTTTAAAAGATTCGGTAACTAATTTGCCGTCGCTATCATAATATTGCACTCGCTCGGCAACTTTACTGACAGTAACACCTGATACACGGTATTTATGTACTTTGCGTGGCTCATCATCGCCCTCACTCCATTCACCATCGTCAAAACCAGCATTGCCAGTGTCATTTTCGTCAATGGAATCATTAATGGTATCGTCAGGCACCTCATCAGAAATATCAGTATCGTCGCTAGGAAATTCATCGCCAATTGTATCGATATCAACATCTTCATCTTCAATATCGGTCGGCGTGACTTTAATGACTTTTTCGGGGCTGCCGTCGAATCGTTCGTCAGCAAATAGCTCAGTGGCCTTTTTGAAATCAAGAATGGTAAACCAAAGCTTGCCATATTTGTCATCGATACGGGTGCCGCGACCTATGATCTGTTTAAACTTCGTCATTGACTGAATATTTTGGTCAAGTACCACCAGCTTACAGGTTTTCGCATCGACTCCAGTTGTCATGAGCTCTGAGGTTGTGGCAATGACAGGATAGGCCTTCTTAGGGTTTATAAAATTATCAAGCTGAGCTTTTCCTATTTCATCGTCCCCTGTAATTTTCATCACGTACTTGTCGCTTTTAGCCATCTGATCTGGGTTGAGATTAGCAATCGCGCGGCGCATACGCTCTGCATGGTCAATGTCATTACAGAACACTATGGTTTTTGCCATGGGGTCGGTGCGCTTTAAGTAGTTAGTAATGGTCTCTGCCACTAGCTGAGTACGTTCATCAATAACCATGGTGCGGTCGAAATCTTTTTGGTTATAGATACGATCTTCAATCACTTCACCATTGTTATCAATTTGGCCTTTAGTAGGCCTCCAGCCTTGTAGATCGATATCTATATCTACCCGTACAACTTTGTAGGGTGCCAAGAAGCCATCTTCAATACCTTCCTTTAATGAATAGGTATAAACAGGATCACCGAAATAGTCTGAATTTGACACTTCCTCAGTTTCTTTGGGGGTAGCCGTTAATCCGACTTGGGTCGCACTTTTGAAATACTCGAGAATTTCACGCCAGGCGCTATCGTCAGCGGCGCTTCCTCTATGGCACTCATCGATGATGATTAAATCAAAGAAGTCTGGATCGACTTGTTTATAGGCTTTTTGGCTTTCTTCTGGGCCAGTGAGCGCTTGATATAGTGCTAAGTGAATCTCATAGGCTGGGTCAACAGTTCTACCTGTTACCTTGGTCATTGATGTTTCAAAGGGTTGAAAATCATTTATACGGGTTTGATCAACCAGAATATTGCGGTCGGCCAAGAACAAAATACGTTTCTTCGCGCGAGACTTCCATAAACGCCAGATGATTTGAAATGCGGTATAGGTTTTACCCGTTCCAGTAGCCATGACCAATAGCACGCGGTCTTTACCCGATGAAATTGCTTCTACGGTTTTATTGATAGCTTGCAGTTGATAATAACGAGGATGTTTACCACTGCCGTCGTCATAGTATTCTTGATTGATTATTGGAAGCTGCGCTTGGGTATAACCTTTCCAGGCACAGTATTTAGCCCATAAATCTTGTGGTGATGGAAAATCTTCTAAACGGATTTCGGACTCTAGGTTGTGCTCTTCGGACGTTCCAAGCTTGGTCTTATCGTGAAAGATAAAGCCATCACCGTTTGATGCAAAGATGAAGGGCACTTCTAGCAAACGGGCATAATCTAGCCCTTGCTGCATCCCCTTACCCACTTCATGCTTATTGGCTTTCGCCTCGATAACGGCAAGCGGCATACTGGGTTTATGATAGAGCACTATATCGGCTGACTTTACGGTCTTACGGACGCCTAATTGACCACGTACAATCACCTTGCCATCACGCAATTTCACCTCTTGGCGTATCTGCGTCATATCATCCCAACCCGCACTGGTAATGGCTGGCATAATGAATTTGGTGATGATGTCCGTTTCAGTCAGTTTTGCTTTGTTGATGCTCATTGTCAATCCAGGTCCTTCTTAGAAGATAACAAACACTTACAGACGGTTTAATACCTCTCAGGATTGTGCCACAACGATGTGAGAAAACACAGGATTTGGATCAAGATAAGTCGAACAAACAGTTACCGGCATCGAAGGTAAGCTAAGCATATTTTTAGCTAGCGGTTTTAGTAACAAAAGAATAAGACAGCAATAGCACTTAACGTACCTGCGCGAACTTGCGCGGAAGTTATGCTAGGTAGATTTGAATAGATGATTAGTTGAAGCAATCACAAGTAATTGACAAAGGGCTAAGCAATAACTAGGTTATATCTGAACGCGATTCACCAGTAAAATATACTGAATTGGCATTAATGGGTAGTATGGGCAAAAGTCCGAAAACCAAGCTTGGCCGCTTTGCTATGGACTACATTCCACATGGAGTAGTTGTGAATCCTGATTGAAAGCATTTCCACGTGGAAGCTTTCGGCCCTAGTCATGCAGCCAATAGCAGACAAGTGGCATAAATTCAGGATCATAATTATGCCTATCAAACAAACTCAGGCTAAACCCGAAACCGCTAAATTTTACAAAAGCATCTCTTTCGAAACACTTGCAGCCTCGTGGTTCCAGATGGATGGTTGGGAAGTGTTTCTCCCTATGGCCGACCATGGCAGTAAGACAGACTTGCTTATTTCGGATGGGAACTCATTTTATCGAATCCAAGTAAAGTCTCTCGATACTTGTGATGAAAACGTCCTAGTTCAATCACAGTGGGATGGGGTCGATATCGATTATGTGCTGTACTTTTCCAGGTTCGGTCAATGGGGCTATATCACTCACCCGTTTACAGGTAAGGTTAAACTGAATCGCAAAGGTCACCTAAGATTCCATCAGGAGGGCAAAAATTTTAATAAGATGTTTGCGCGCATTTAGCGCAATTCCCATGCAATTAAAATTTTAGATACACCAATTGGTACACATTTTATTTTTATTGGCGTTAAAAATATTAAATATCAATTAAATATCATTCAAATTCAGGTGACGCCGCCCCACCAATACAAAGGTTAGCAATGACCTTCAAAGGCCGCTAAACCCTTACCAGACGGGTTTAGCGGCTTTTTTGTATCTGTCGGCTTTTACATTACCCACTAAAGCCAAATAAAGTATTTAAATTCAGATGTTAAGACACAAAAAAGCCCCGGCATATTTTGTCGGGGCTTTTGACATTAACGGTTTAAGACTCTCAATCCTAATCCACTTAGCTAGCCGTTGGCACTTAACTTAGCACTTCACCAGCGACTGTTCGACGCTTTGCATCTGGCTAGCGAGTTGACCGTAATCATCCATCATGAAGTTGATGTGTCCTAGCTTGCGGTTGGGCTTGGCGACCTTGTTGTACCAGTGCAGGCTAGCGTTGGCACTCAGGGCGTCCATAGGTGGTGCAGCAACCCCTAACAGGTTGAGCATGCCCGTCTTACCTATGGCCGAAGTGGCCCCTAGGGCGAGTCCGGCGACGGCGCGTATATGGTTCTCAAACTGGCAAGTCTGAGCGCCGAGCTGGGTCCAGTGACCGCTATTGTGCACCCTTGGCGCCAACTCGTTGACCAGCAGCTTATCACCCACCACAAACAGCTCCATGGCAAGTACGCCCACATACTGCTGTGCTTCCAGCAACCTGCTCATATAAGTTTGCGCTTGCAGCACCATCTCGGCACTTAACCCTCTAGCCGGTGCCATTGAGCGCACCAGAATACCGTTCTGATGTTGGTTCTCGGTTAGGGGATAACAGCTCACCTCACCACTTGCACTACGCACACCGATAATAGATACCTCGGCGTCAAAGGGGATCCATTGCTCAGCCAAATAATGACCTGCTTTCAGCTCAGGCGACACCTTGGCAAGATCCTCATCGCTACGCACTACCCACTGATTTTTGCCGTCATAACCTTCATCGAGCGACTTGATCACCATGGGGTAACCTAATGTCTTGGCACTCTCTTCGAGGCTGACGTCATAGGTAAAAGGCGCGCAAGGAATATCAAGCTGGGCTAACAGCTGCTTTTCATGAATACGACTCTTGCACTTGGCAATACTGTCAACATTGGGCCTAATAGTGCAATGTGCTTCGAGTGCTCGCACTAAATCCAGATCCACCTGCTCCTTCTCGACCGTGATAACGTCCGGATTTCCCAAGGCCTTAAAGAGTTCGCTTACACTCTGTCCTGGCTGCCAGGGAACCACAGGACCCAGGCCTTCGACACAACTGAGATCCGTATCAGGGCCACCATCGGCCACAAAGCTAAATTTAAGGCCTAAGGGAATGCCCGCTAGTGCCATCATACGCGCCAGCTGACCACAACCTATGATGCCAATGCGCATTATTCTACCTCCAGCGGCACACCTGAGGTTTGGCTAGCGCGCCAGTCACATAGACGCTTGGTCAGTTCTGCATCGCCCAGCGCCAAGATTTGCGCTGCCATTAGGCCGGCGTTAAAGGCGCCTGAATCGCCAATTGCCTGAGTGGCTACCGCGACTCCTTTTGGCATCTGCACGATAGACAGCAGGCTATCCATTCCTTTTAGGGCCTTACTCATTACGGGTACAGCGATCACCGGGAGATGTGTCATGGCCGCCGTCATGCCCGGCAGATGCGCCGCGCCGCCGGCACCAGCGATAATCACCTCAATCCCCTCGTCTGCTGCGCCATGGCTAAAGCTCACCAGACGCTCAGGCGTGCGATGGGCCGAAACCACCTGTTTACTGTAAGCGATACCCAGGGCATCCAGGACTGTGGTGGCATTTTTCATGGTCGGCCAATCGCTCTGTGAACCCATGATGATTGCTACTCTTGCTTTACTCATACGTGCCTCTTAATTTGATAACCAATTTGTGAACAGCGCATAGGTAGGTATGCCCACCAATACGTTGAACGGAAATGTAATTGCTAATGAATAGGTGATCGACAGACTCTGGTTGGCTTCGGGAATAGCGACCCGCATGGCCGCCGGCACCGCGATATAAGACGCGCTAGCCCCCAGTACAGCCAGTAAAGTTGCGCCGCCGTTCGACAGCCCCATCTGCAAACCTAAAATACAGCCCAATAAACCGCCGAGCAGCGGCATAAATACGCCGAACGCCAGCATAAAGTTGCCCATATGCTTGAGATCTTTAAGCCTGCTGGCCGCGAGCATGCCCATCTCAAGTAAGAAGAGTGCCAATATGCCATGAAACAGGTTGAAGAAGAGCGGCGTGATCCCTTCAATACGCTCAGCCCACAAGTAGCCAATGATTAGGGCACCGACGAGCAGTACTAAGCTTTGATTGCAAAACACTTCATGAATCAGCTCGCGCCACTTAACATTAGTACCCGAACGTCTAGCAAGGGCGATACCTACCGCAATGGCTGGGACCTCCAGCAACACCACAAATAGCGGGAAATAGGCTTCATAACTGATGTTTTGCGTCTCGAGAAAGGCCACGGCCACTGCATAGGTGCCTATACTGACAGAGCCGTAGTGAGCGGCGATAGAGGCCGCATCTTCAAGCTTAAGCTGGCCGATAAAACGCAGAATGGGAAAGGCGATCAGAGGAAGAACCAAACCAAGCCCAATCACCAAAAGTGACTGAGGCAAAAGGGCTATCGAGCCGTATTTAGACAACGCCACGCCACCTTTAAGACCGATGGCCAACATAAGAAATAGAGTCAGACTCTGATACAGCGCCTTTGGAAACTGGATGTCAGATCTCAATAACGTTGCCAAGGCGCCGAGGATAAAAAAGGCTATCGTGATATCGAGCTGCATCTTATGCGCCCTTGACTTGCAGGCTAGGCGCAGGTTTTACGGCACGACGCTTAGATGACATCTTGATGGCAATTGACACTAGACTCAGTGAAATCAGACTGATGCCAACAATAAGCAGTCCCATACCGTTGTGACCTTCATTCATGGTGGCAAAGGCGAGTGCCGCAACCATTAAGCCAACAAAGATACTGAAAAGTGATTGTTTCTCTGCCAAAACAAATTGAAATAGGTGTTTCATAAGATCCCCCGTTTACGACTGATACCGCAATGTTTTCGGTGTTCTTTCAATAGAGACGATCTTGCCAAAAATAATTTATATATAAAAATAGATATTTTTATGTTTTTATATAGATAAAAATCTATACATGGAGTGACGACTATGTCTCTTAGGCTACAGGCACACTTAGGCACCCTCAGACAGATGGAGATCTTATTGGCTGTCTATGACTGTGGCAGTGTCAGTGGCGCGGCAGAAACACTGCACCTCACTCAGCCCACCATCTCTATGCAGCTAAAAAAACTGGCTGAAGTGATAGGTTTTCCGCTGTATAACATTGTCGGGCGTAAGGTGGTATTTACCGAAGCGGGATTGGAGGTCGTTAAGGCAGCGACCGAAATCCTCGACAGTTTTGCGCGGCTAGAAATGTCCCTTTCCGATATGGGAGAGTTAAAGTCGGGCACCCTGCGTCTGGCCGTGGTGACCACCTCAAAGTACTTTATTCCCCATCTGCTGGGCCCCTTTTGCGAGCGTTACCCCAATGTCGCCGTTCAGCTAAATGTGGGTAACCGACAACAGATCATCGAGCGACTCAAACAAGGGATTGATGACTTTTATGTGTTCAGTCACCCGCCAGGAGAGCTCAATACCGAGAGCATAGAATTTTTCAACAATCCCCTGGTGGCCATAGCCCCCGAGAATCATCCCTTCGTCAGTCAGGAAGGCGTCTCTCTGGCAGAGCTCTGCGAGGCGCCCTTCTTGATGCGTGAAAATGGCTCGGGCACTCGCTTGGCCATCGAGCGCTTTATGGCTAAACAGGGCGTTAAACTCAACGTCAAGATGACCATAGAGAGCAACGAAGCGATCAAGCACTCTGTAATGTCAGGGCTAGGCGTCAGCATACTCTCGGCCCATACCCTCGCCTTTGGTGGTAATACCGGATTGGCTCAGCTAAATGTTAAGGAGCTGCCGATCAACTCCAACTGGTATTTCCTCTGGCTAAAATCTAAACGTCCCTCGGCAATCGCCCAGGCCTTTTTGACCCATGTGGAAAGCGAGGGACGCGAAATGTTGCTGACCGAGCTCGCCAAACACAAGCTATAAAAAAGCCCCATAGGATGGGGCCTTTCATTGTGTCCTGGTGAAGATCTAGCTTATCTATGCGCCATTTTGCAGACATTTATACAAGCCAGGTCATTAGGGAACGTTACAATAACTGACCCCCATAGGCAATGGCTGACAAATTCAGGCTTACGGATTATCTATACTAGACCTAGCGAAACCCCTTGTTACCCCGGTGCTTAAGGTGACTGTGGCCAGCCAACACCAGTAAACCTGCGAATATACCTAGATTCTTAATGAAATTTTGCATCTCATGTGCCGCTTCAAGCCCTTCGAAATGCCAAAAATCATGCAGTGTAACGTTAATCAGTAACACCATCATAGCTAACAGCGAAGCAATCACTGACGTATAACGGTTTAATATTAAACAAATGCCCGCCACAATCTGGCTAACGCCGGCACTGGCAAGCAGCAGCGGAATTAGCACCATCTGATGTCGCTCCATTAAGGCTACATGCATATCCCAACTGACAAACTTCATGAGCCCAGGGACAAGAAAATAGAGCGCAAGCATGATACGCCCAACTATGATACCCGCAGAAGCGAATCGTTCATCCATCGAATGAGTATTCATAACTTGCACTTACAAAGACTCACCATTAACCATTAGTCCTACGTCAATGTTGTTGCGTACGGCGTTAGAGTAAGGACAAATCTGGTGAGCCGTTTTAACCAATTCAGAAGCTTGCTCCTGCGGCAAATCCAGCTCGACACTTAGGGCCACAGTCAAGGCAAAACCGCCTTCGGCGCGAGGCCCTATACCGACCTTAGCGGTGACTGGCGCCTGAGACAATTTGACTTTTGCTTCTTTGGCAACATGCAAAATGGCATTTGAGAAACAAGCGCTGTAGCCCGCCGCAAATAACTGTTCCGGGTTGCTCGCCTCGCCAGTTCCGCCCATCTCTTTAGGGTAGCTAAGAGCAATAGATAGCTTGCCATCATCGGTTGCTACCTGGCCATTACGCCCTGCACTGGCTGTTGCTTGGGTTTCATATAAGGTTTTCATGTTAACTCCTAAGATCACTTCAAAAGATAAATTTAAATTGCGCGCAATTCATTTGACCCAAGTTATACCCCCAAATTAAGTTGTGTGCAACTTAAATTATAATTCCTGCGACAAAGCGCTTGCACAACGCCAAGTTGAAAGACCCAGTCGATGCCCTGAATGAGATGAATATGAAAACCTAAAAACCGTACTGTGAGAGAAAACGATAACAGGCGCTAATGACCACTAACCTCACCTTCATAACCCACCGCAAACCATCCCATACCTCTAAAAGTTAGCTGACTTCAAACTGAACCTCTCCCCACCCCAAAAGATAAAGACCAATACTCTACCCAATTGGTGTTATACAAAATAAAGCACCAATAAATGCTTGCTATTCAAACCTTAATAAGATTAAACTCCGAAATTGTAACAACTGAGTAACATTTGTTAACACCAATAAAAATAACCTCAATCAAAAGGAAAAATTGATGAGCAAACTATTCAAATTATCAACACTCGCCATCGCAACCACCTTACTAAGTCAATCGGCTCTTGCCGATGGGATCGCCGCTAAACTTCAAATGAGCCAAGACAGCTTTAGTAGCGATCAAGACGTCATGGTGACCCTGACGTTAACCAACGAAGAGAATGTACCGGTAAAACTACTTAAGTGGTTTACGGCGGCAGAGGGTGTTGAAGAGTCGCTCTTTAAAGTCACAGCAGATGGTCAAGCTCGTCCTTATTTAGGCGCTCACTACAAGCGCCCAGCACCAAGCCATAAGGACTACATCAAGCTAAAAGCGGGTGAGAGTATCTCTTACCAAGTAGAGCTGTCTTCACTATATGACATGTCGGCAACCGCCAACTATGAGATCAGTTATGATGTCAGCTCTATGCAACTGTTTTCTCCTAACCCTGGTCAGGCGAAAAAACTGGCTCGTCTCGGTATCGAAGGGATACAGTCTGAATCTGCCAGTTTCTATTTGGAAGGTCGTGAGTTTAAGGGCGGTGCCAATAAAGGTAAACCCGGCACTGGTGATGGCGGTGGTACGACGCCAGACGGCATCTCTTTCACTGGACGCTGCAGCAACTCACAACAAAGCGATATTCTGGCGGGTCTAGCCGCGGCAAAAAACATGTCAGCCGATGCGAACCAGCACCTAGCCACTGCCAGCAGCAATTCACAGCGTTACAGCACCTGGTTTGGAGCTTACAGCTCATCTCGCTGGAACACGGTGAGCAACAATTTCAGCAAAATTGATAACGCGCTAAACAACGAGCCCCTCACCTTCGACTGCAGCTGTAAGAAGCAATACTTTGCTTATGTTTACCCAACGCAGCCATATAAGATCTACATGTGTAATGCCTTCTGGTCTGCCCCGACAACAGGTACCGACTCTAAAGGCGGTACTATTATCCATGAAACCAGCCATTTTAATGTCGTGGCCGGTACCGACGATATTGTCTATGGCCAAAGTGGTGCAAAATCATTGGCGATCAGCGATCCAGCTAAAGCAATACAAAATGCTGACAGCCATGAATATTTTGCTGAAAACACACCTAACTTGAACTAATCTGGTTGTACTCTTTCTTGTCATTATGGGCGGAAGTTTCCGCCCTTTTTTGTTCTCACCAGTTCCAATAAACTTAAGTTCAATAGATGTCTGTTCGATAAATGCTTATGTCAAATCCCTTAGGATACTTATCAGTTAGCCTCTTGATGCTTTGGATGGTCAGTATGAATAGTCTTGCTCAGCAAGCCATGCCCAGCTGTCGCCTATATAAGGCAGACCAGGCAAATAGCCTCACCTTTGAGATCAGCGCGCCGCCAGATAGCCAATGGTACCTGCTTAGCCGTGCCACACCTTTCGATGCCTGGTTTAGTGAATTTTTGACCCTAACCGATACTCAGCGCCAGACAGTTCTCGAGTATCAAGGCGCACTGGCCAAGCGCGGCCAGCCCAGTGACGATGAATACCTGCTGTTACCAACGGATAAACCGTTAACCGCATCGCTGCAGCTTTCTCAGGCCTACGTTATCGCACCTGGCGAGTATCGGATATCGCTCAAGACTTTGCATCTAATCCAAAGTTTGGCCCATAAAGAAGATGCAACTTACCTTGAATGCCCCAGCTTATTAATAAGTCTGCCCTGATCTTCAGACATAAAAAAACCACCCAGAGGGTGGTTTTTTATCAATGAAACTCGACACCGATTAGACCAATTTCATCTCTTGGATGATCTCATGGGCTATCTCTGGTGTCGTACTTACTGGCTTTTGATGTAAATCTGCCTTCAACTGACCTTTTCTATGCTTTAGCGCCGCATCAAGTTTTTTGGCTGCAGCCGCTATAGCCGGATACATAACATCGTCACTCCCAGAGGCTGATATCCGACTACCTTCATAATTCGTACTAAGTTCGACCTGATACTCTCCATGCTCTTTGGCAATGATGACATCGAGTGAGATTAACGTGGGGAAATGGGTCGCGATTTTGGAAAACTTTTGATTCACATGCTCTTTTATTGAATCGGTAATGTCTACGTGGTGACCAGAAAGATTTATTTTCATAGGTTTTCCTTTTTAGGATGACTTCAATAATGAACTTGGGATGAGTGAAAGAAAAAACAAGGGGTGAAACGCTTTTTTTTTCATTTAACGCCTATTTAAGCATGGGCGAAATCCAAGTAAATATCCATTCAGTGTCTACTAATGTGTACTCCCCATAGAGGTTAAAAGCAAGCAGGCAAAACAGAATATCAGGCACAAATGGGGTATATCGAGCATAAATCCCACAAAGTAAACAAAATTTAATCAATTTGTCTTTTATCTACCACACTCATGATGATCTGTTAGCTTTACATGTAAATGCGAATGAGAATTCATGTCAACAAGGGTAAGATACCGGATACCTAACACACCATGACATAACCGATAGTGAATAGCGCCATAGCCAAGTATCAGTCGCTGTTTGAGCGAGACCTCTCTCCCACAGCTTCCGTCATTATACGTTTACTCTGCTCTCTTCTCGGCGGTTACGGCACTGCAGCACTCGCCTGCGTCTTATTGACAGAGTTATTACCCCTTAGCCGAATCGATGCGGTACTGATTGCAACCATGAGTTCTTTTAGCCTGTTTGCTGCCATGATCATTCGACTTTTTAGCCTGAGATCCCACAAACGCGTGGTACTGGAACCCCTGACAGTTTGCTTAGCGCTCTATTGCCTCACCTTAGCTTTGGGTTGATACCATGAAAGAAACCTTTTTCCGCTCTATGACCTGGCTGCATACTTGGGCGGGTTTAGCCGTCTGCTGGCTACTCTTGCTTATCTTCTTTGCGGGTAGCTTGAGCTACTTTCGCCATGAGATCACCCTTTGGAGCAAACCTGAGCTACACCAGGAAGTATTTCAAAGCTACTCTCAAAAGCTACTAAACAAACAGATCGCACAAGGCCAGAACTACTTGGCCGAAGTCGCACCCGATGCTAATAGCTGGATCATCAGTCTGCCTACCGAGCGTAAACCTTACCTAAGCTTTGCCTGGCAAGATGCCCCGCTTAAAGGCGAGCGCCGCGGCAGATATCACGAACATGTGGTCAGTCAGAATAGTCAGCAGATGATCACCGAAATACGCGATTCGAAAGGGGGCAACTTCTTCTATCGCTTACACTTTGATCTTCATTACCTTCCGGTAGCGACTGCGCGCTGGATTGTAGGCCTGGCCACTATGGCGATGCTTATCGCCCTGATCAGCGGCGTGGTGATCCATAAACGCATCTTTAAAGACTTCTTCAGTTTCAGACGTGCCAAGGGAAGCCGCTCCTGGCTAGACGCCCACAATGTGAGTGCCGTCATGGCGCTGCCCTACCACCTGATCATCACCTATACAGGCCTCATCACCCTGATGTTTATGTTCATGCCTTGGGGCGCCTTAACTCAATATGATGGCGATGTACGCGCCTTTCGCGCCGACCTCAATCCCGCCCGCATGCAGATTAAACCAAGCCAAGTATCCGCCGAGTTGGTTCAAGCAAAGCAGCTATTACCACAAGTAGAGCAGCAGTGGGGCTTGGCGCCATTAAAGCAGGTGACCATAAACGCGCCAGGACGTGATAACAGCCGCATCAGCTTCACCCTCAATAGCGCCCATAAGGTGACAGACAGCCGCACTATGCTTAGCTTCGATGGCGTCACCGGCCAGCCACTCTTTAAAGAAGATCTCAAAACGGCGACCTATCAGACCTATGATACCCTGATGGCCTTGCATACCGCGCGCTTTGCCGACTGGGCACTAAGGGGGCTGTTCTTCCTCTGCGGACTGATGGGCTGCGCCATGATCGCCACAGGCACACTGCTTTGGGCGGTAAAGATTGCTCAGAAACAGCAAAAAGCGATACTGGCAGGCGCCAAGCCTTCGGTGGGTCTTAAGCTAGTCAATGTCCTCAATATCAGCGTCATCTGCGGGTTGCCGCTGGCTAGTGCTGTGTTTCTCTACGCTAACCGTTTACTGTCCGTCGACCTGAGCGACAGAGCCCAGCGCGAAGTCGATAGCTTCTTTATCACCATAGCGGTTATCGCCTGTATCGCCATCTGGGACGCAATACGAAACCAACAATCCTTGGCACGCTGGCGACAATGGCTAATGCTGACCGCCTTTGCGTTTGGGGCAGTGCCACTACTCAACGCGGTGACCTCAGGACAGCATCTTGTCGGCAACATCGTCGCCGGTCAATGGACCTTGGCCGGAGTAGACATCGCTTGTTTGCTGTTTGCCCTAATCGCTGGCTTTGCCGCCAAGCGAGTATCTCAAGCTCCGGGTCTGATTGAGCGCTCTATGCCTGCTAAGCACACTGGCAAGATGAAGGAGGTACGCCCATGATCGCAGCGCTGTCACTGACTTTTACCGCCTTTGGCGCACTGGCGCTGGCCATGTTCACTCATTTTAAGAGCTGTTTTAATAAGGCCCCCAGCAGTAAACAGCAAAGGATATTCACCTTGCTGGGCTGGGGCTTATTAGCACTCAGCTTTAGCCTATTGATTCAAGAGTATGATATCGCTTATGCCAGTATCACCTTCTTTGGTGTCATGAGCGGCGCAGCGCTGGGCGTTATCTTGCTACTCAGCTATCAAGCCAAAACCCTGCCCACCGCCATGATAACCGCGACAGTTATTGCGTTAGGTAACCTCGTTTTCTGAGATAACAAGCTAGGTTAAAAAGGAGCTAGGGGATTAGTTTACAAAGCTGAGTTTACAAAGCAGAGTGCACAGAATCAGTTTCGATTGATAGACACTTCAACTAAAGCTATTAACTTAAGCCGGTTAACTTAAGCTTGTTAACTTAAGCCGATTAACTTAAGCCTCTAAACTTAAATCGCCTGTTTGCACAAATTTCATTCAGCCTGGATTCAGTCGTTGTTGTTTATCATCTGCTTATACTCAGGCAGATATTAACAGGCATCTAGGTGCGAATTTCAAAAGCGACGGCTTACCAAAAGTGGATGCGTCACGATTCCAGCGCAAATGGAAAAACTAAGTCCAAGGCTCAAGTAGGGCTTTATCGGCAATTGGCTAACGCCGCAGACCATACCCAAGACAAAGTCACACTGTCGCCATTGGCGCTGCAGTTAAGTGCTCAGGCACATCAAAAAAACTGAGAACCCAAGCGAGCTCTGGCAGCGCAAAGGCGCCTTGCAAATCTAACCTTTTAGGTTCAATAGATTTTGCTGAGGGCAAAGCCAGCAATCTTTGCTATATTGGCCATCTCAGTCACTAACTCCCAAGCCAGATGTCTTTTTCAGTCACCATCTCTTGGCCGCAAACCAGAGATCAAGCTCAACGCAGCAAAGATCATCAACTCGATTTTGCCAGTGGCCAAACACTTGAAGGTTCTGCGGCTCCTGAGTATCAAGGCAGCCAGGATAAGGTCAATCCAGAGGAGAGCCTGCTTAGCGCACTTGCTGCCTGTCATATGTTGAGCTTTCTAACCATAGCGCAGAAGAAACGCCTTGAGGTAATTAGCTACCAAGACTGTGCCAGCGCCGAGCTTGGCCGCAATAGCCAGGGGCGCACGGCAATCACGCAAATCACGCTAAATCCTAAAGTGATATTTAACACAGAGCAGAGCGAAGAGACGTTAGCCAAGCTGCATGCTTTGGCTCATAAACATTGCTTTATTGCCAACTCCTTAACCAAAGAGCTGATGATAAAGATAACACCTAGCTAGAATCCACATAACCAGCATTGCTGTCCGGATTGAGTTCCATCCCCCGATACATCGAGTCAAGACAGGCAGATAAGCGAGGCTATGGCAATCCATTAGCCATTCATTTGGCCTTCGCTCTTTTCGATTGATATCTGCCACGCGACAACCAATCGTTTCAAATCAAGCCATCTTTCAATAAAAATGGAGGTTACCGACCTGGGAACTGCTTGGTCGGTAACCCCCTAAAACTTACTTAGTTAACACAAGGCGTTAATGCACTGTTTATTTAATGTCTTGGGCCATCCCTTTTGCAGGCATAGGCTGTGCCTTGATCGGCAACACAGGTTCAACTTCCAATTTCTGCTTAAGGTAGTTGATCGCCTTGGTCAGCTGGGCATCTTGTCCCTTGAAGGTGGCATGGGGCAGGTTATCCACCTCGATATCCGGACTGATACCACGTCCCTCGACAATCCAGCGACCATCCATCGCATATTGCGGATACTCGGCAACTCGCGCCATCCCCTTATCGGTCAGAGCGTTACGTCCAGACAACCAAACGCCTGCGCCTGCGGTTTGCTTACCGATAAGCGGCGCCAAGCCTAAGGCCTTGATGCCAGCAGAGAAGGTCTCACCGTCTGAATAGGTTAGCTGATCTGTAAGCACCACAAGATGACCACGGAAGGTCTGCTGCATATTGGTGTTTGGCGTGCCTTGGGTCGGCTGCCAGAACATCCAGGCACGGCGCAGCAGTTTTTCGATCACCCAGCTATCTATATTGCCGCCGCGATTACGGCGCACATCAATAATTAGGCCTTTCTTATCGATATTGGCGTAGAACTCGCGGGCAAAGCTGGCTATATCACCCGCGCCCATGGCATAAAGATGCAGGTAACCTATCTCGCCGTCACCCGCCTTAGTCACCTTCTGGTTATTGTTACTGACCCAATCCAGGTATCTCAGCTTGGCATCGTTGCGATTCGATACAGGCAACACTATGGTCTTGATCTCACTGCGTCCACGCTTGAGCGTCAGCAACACCTGCTTACTAGCCTGATTGCGCAGATAACGCGCCACATCGGCAACGCTAGTCACCGGCTTACCATTAATCGCAAGGATGAGATCGCCCACCTTGGCATTCACATCCACCTTTGCCAGCGGCGCAGCCAACTCAGGCAGCTCACTATCGTTTTGATAGATATGTGCAATCTTGACCCCATTTTCTGTCTGCAACAGACGAGCCCCTAGATTGGCCCCCTGAGGAAGGTTAGGGTTTTGCGGCAGATCGCCGCCACGCACCTGCGAGTGCAAGGCATCCAGCTCACCCATCATCTGTTTGAAGATATCATTAAGCTCATGGCGATCTGTCAGCCTAGCCAACAGCGGCTGATACTTGGCCTTGGTCGCCTGCCAGTCGAGACCGCGCATCTGCTTATCGAAGAAGGAGTCTCTGTGCATCAGCCAGGCATCTTCAAACATCTGTTGCCACTCTAGCTGAGGCGAAATGGCCAGTTGCCACTGCTCGGTCTGCACTCTGGCGTGGGCCAGATCTTTCGGCAAGGCATCACCCGCATCGACAATCAGCATCTCTTCGCCGCCTTTACTGTGACGACGCAAAAATAACTTGCTGTCATCGGCCGAAAGCGCATAGCTGGCGACATCTTCGCTGAAGGTCTCCACCTTAGGCGCCAGTGGATCAAATTTAATCCAATCGAGCTTAGGTGCCTGGTTAGCATCCACCGACCGCGAGATGAGATAAAGGCCTTTGTCTGTCACCTGTAGCTTACTGTAATTCCCCGAAGCGACAGGCACCTGCCACAGGCGCTCGCTGAGCCCCTGCCACTGCACCTGTATCTTTGTGTCATCCGCTTCGTCCTTTTTCTCAGCTGTCAGGCTGAGCTCATTCGGCTTACTGAAGGGAAAGCGCGCCTCAGGTGTAAGCGCCAGGGCAAAGATCTGCCCACGCTTGTCAAATACCGGGCCCATGTTGCGATCGCCCCAAGGCGATGTCGGCGTGGCGTTAAAGGCACGGTTTGAAATGAAATAGAGCCATTGGCCATCAGTGCTGAAGGCTGGCGAGAAAGATTCATACTTGTCGCTGGTCAGCGCCTGGGCTTTACCTTCCTCCAGCGAATAGAGCACAATTTGTGGTCTAAGCTGGCCACGTTCATCCTTGGTCACGGCGATAAAACGGCTATCGTTAGACCAGACCACATCACCATAGGGGCCAAGTCCCTGACCATTGGTCATGATCTTAGTGTTGCCACCCTTCTTGAGATCCAATAACCAGAGATCGCCGTTGTAATCATCATGGGCAATATAGCGGCCATCGGGTGACAGGCTCAGCCCCATGCGCAAGGCGCTGGCATCCTGAGTCAACTGCTTAGCCGACGCACTGCCATCGGCCGCGTAGCGCCAGATCTCCTGTTCGCCAGAGGCGTCACTGATACCATAGACCCACTTGCCATCTGGGCTCATCACGGCGCCGCGCACCCGGTAATCCCCTGGCAAGGCCAGCTCCACCAGCCGCGACCCATCTGTGCCCGCCACAGCAACATGGCTGCGAGCAGTGATCACCACCTTGTCACCCTTAGGAGCCAAGTGCGTAGAGGTGGCGAACTTCATGGGTTGGTTGACCCAGTGCTCACGACGCTCGGCAAAATCTGAGGTTAAGTGGATCTCCTCTGTGGTGAGGCGATTGCTGGCAATATCAAAAAGCTTGATGTCGGCGCCTTGCTGAAACACGATACGGCCATTATCCAATCGGGCACCGCGCACCTGCCAGGCATCAAATTGTGTGTGTTGACGCAAATCTTTCCCATCGAGCGTCATCGACCAGATGTTATCGTTGCCACTGCTATCACTGACAAAATAAAGACGCTCTTGCCACAGCATAGGCTGACGAACAGAGCCGTCATGACCCGCGGTTAACGGCTCCGCTTCCTGCTCGCTACCCAACTTAAAGCGCCACAACTCTCCTTTGGCGCCGCCGCGATAAACCTTAGCGTTATCGCCCGTGGCCTGCAGACCGAAGCGGGTAAAGTAGACATATTGCCCTACACTATCAATCACGCCCTCGATGGCATCCGCCAATGGCAAATCTTGCGTCTTAAGTGTCTTAGGCTCGACGCTGCGCAGCACCCAGTAGTTCGCCGGGCCAAAGGCATTATCGGTGGCGTACAGCACCTGATCATCATGAGTCCAGCCTTGAACCCGCACTCGGCTATTTTCGAAACTGACTCGTTTGGCCACGCCGCCCTTAAGCGGCATCACATAGACCTCACTCGCTCCCTCATAGTTGGCGACAAAAGCCAGCTGGCGACCGTCGTTTGAAATGGCAGCCCCGAGCTCCTCTGCCGGAAGACTGGTTAAACGCCTGGCCTGGGGATCACCCAGTTGCTGCAGCCAAAGATCGCCTTCGGCGGTAAAGACCAAGGTATCGTCATGTAGGGCTGGAGAGCGGTAATAGCCAATATTCTCTGACGCGGTTGAATTGACAGTCTGAATATTGTTGGTCTGAGAAGCAAAAAGCGGAGAGGATGAAGCCGTGCCCAATGCCAAGACGCAACAGGCAAAAAGATGAGAAAGTTTCATAATACGCTCAAAGTAAGATCAAATTTATTCTTATGGGGCAACAAGGTAGCAAACTTTCCTTAAATCTACAGTAATTTATAACCAAAGAAGTATTAGCAAATGTGTACAAGTTTACTGAGGCGTAACAACTCCTGACCTGAAGTCGCTAGAGGACAATATATGGATAATAAGGTAACGGCTAAGGTTTCAGCTTCTGCGGACAGAGTAAGCGCATTGGGTAGTTTTTCTCGAGCCAGCCTGAGGCGCTGGCGGAAAGCGATAGTCAGGCACAACTTTGATAGATAAGGCCTGGCAGCGACACGCCATAGACAGCCTAGGCACCTTTTTCATCCCTTTTATCCCTTCTCCCTCTTTTATCATCTGGCATTTTGACTAGATATTGCTCCTTGGGATCAATCTATTCGGGGGCTCAGGGGATTATGGATCCGATAACATACTTGATTGCATAAGCAAAACGGGGCGCTAAGGCCCCGTTTATCATGCTAATGCTTCAGCTTAAGTCACTCTTTCCCCTGCCGATGGGCCTTAATTTTATCTACAAGCGCTAACCACTGCTCATGCTGAGGATGGCTGCTGTCTTGCAATCTTGGACGCTCCTTTAACAGTCGCTGGTACAGGGTATCAGCATCGCGCCACAGCTCACTATCGACCAGCTGCTGTAGATGATTTACCGCCTGAATATCTGAAATATTCGCCTTAGCTTGCCCATCCGCCTTTATCGGTGCTGCCAGCTTATGACTCTTTTCGCTTTGCGCAGCAGGTCCCTGCTGCTCACTAGATTCTGGTGCTTGCTGCGACATTATCCGCGGCTGCATCTGACTCGCACCGTCTGACGGCTTGACGGCTCTCATCGACTCGACGGCTTGATCGCTGGCCATCATAGGCATCATCTGCTCAGTAATGGGTGGCTGTGGCTGATTTAAATTAAGCAGTAACAAGCTTGAGAGCAATAAGACAGAGGCGGCCGATGATAATGGCCAGCGATATTGACGCCAAAAACTGACGACCTTAACATCCCCCTTGCCCGCCGACTCATTAGGCTGGCTTTGATGTTGGCTCGCCATAGCCAATATACGCGCGTCGAGTTCGGCCGAAGGCTCTTCGTTAGCCTTAGCCTGATACAGGGCTTTTAGCTGAAGATCCGAGATCTCCTGTTCGCTTCTATCTGACATTCGCGTGCTCCTGCCATTTCTGTTGCACACAGGCTTTGAGCGCCTGACTGGCATAACGAATACGGCTCTTGGTCGCCTCCATGCCCGCACCGGCTATTTCGCCGATCACTGCCGCCGTAAATCCCATCTCCACATTGAGCAAGAAAGCCTCCTTCTGCACATGGGGAAGCTGGCTAATGCAATGCTTTAAAATTATCGCCTTCTGTTCTTCTTCAAGCTGACTATCGGGCACCGCCACATCACTTGTTAACAGTGACTCTAATGTCTGCTCTTCCCCTATAGGCTCACTTAAGCTGTCTACCGGTTTAAGGGCTCTGACGTGATCGATCAGCAAATTATGAGCGATTCGATAGAGCCAGGTGGTGAACTTGGCTCTTTGCTGATAACCACTGGCCGCCTTTATCACTCGGCTCCAGGTCTCTTGATAAAGATCCTCAGCCAGGGCACTGTCACCTATCTGACGCATGAAATAACGATACAGGCCACCCTTATGCTTATGGTAAAGCAGCTCAAAGGCCTTCTGATCTCCTTGGGCATACTGCGCCATTAAAGCCTGATCACTATCTGTCTCGATTTCAGATACTTGTTCCACGCTGGGACTCCCTCATGTCAGCTCCTTCAGCGGAGAGAAACGGATGCAATAGTGAGTTTGCATCGCCCGACGTGGTTTGTCCATGCTTAGCCAATAACTTGCGAGTTAATTCAACTATATGGCTAACTAACGCACCAAATTTCAGTGCTTCGCGTACTGAGTTTTAGGTAAGCCTTTAGTGATGTAAACGTATCAGCTAGCAAAAGGGGTTATTGCTGCCCATAAAAAAACCGCGAACCTAAGGCTCGCGGTTTATTTTCGATAAGTTGCGCAATTATGCTTGAGCTAGCTTCTCTTGCAGCTTGGCATCTTTGGCTTGTACGGCTTCTGCCGATTTGGCACGTTCTTCTTTTACTGCTAGCGCCAAGGCATCGTCACCAACTGCAAGCATTTGCGCTGCCAGGTAACCTGCGTTCTTCGCACCTGCGCTACCAATCGCCACTGTCGCAACCGGTACACCGCCTGGCATCATAACTGTTGATAGTAGGGCATCGTGTCCCTGCAATGGACCACAATCAACCGGCACACCAATCACTGGGCGAGTAGTGATACCCGCGACAGCACCTGCCAGGTGAGCAGCCAGACCCGCTGCGCAGATAAAGACTTTACAACCACGCGCTTCGGCATCGGTAACGTAAGCGTGAGTTGCCGCTGGCGTGCGGTGCGCCGAGGTAACTTTAGCTTCAAATTGAATACCGAAGGTTTTTAACACATCTAAGGTGGCTTGCATTGTTGGGAGATCAGAATCTGATCCCATTAATACGGCAACAAATGGCTTAGTCATCTTTTATCCTTTTTGTAGGTAAGGCTATTGTTTTGCGCGCATTATAGTCATTTTTAAATGCAGATAACAGGGGCCGAGCGGATTAACTCGACCAAAGAAAAAAAGCATAAGCAGCAAAAGCTTAGCTTAAATTTACCTTAAAAATATTGTACCGCTGATAAAACAGTGAGTTCTGACCTGTTGCTTACCCAAAAAACAACCGCCACAACCAGGAAGAATCTAAGTTTTCCTGACAAGTGCGATACTGAGCCGCATAGCGCTTAGCACGCTTATCCACCTTGTCGGCCACCTTAATCAGCCAGGGCTTTTGCCTATAAGTACCACGCTTATAGCCTCCCCAACCTTCGTGATAGTTAAGATATTGATTGCGAGCATCCCACTTAGACACGCCGTTGATCTTCTGGGTCTTATAGATGAACCACCCCATGAAATCCATCGCATCATCGAAGTTACTGCGACTGGACCAGGAGTTACCTGTCTCACGGACATAATCATCCCAGGTCATGGTTTTGGCTTGTGCATAGCCATAGGCGTCACTGGCTCGCCCAATAGGGATAAAGCCGAGGAAATATTCCATCGGCGGAGCAGCGTTATGTTTGAATGAGCTTTCCTGGTACATCATGGCTAAGGGCACATGCACGGGCACGCCCCACTTTTCACGGGTATCGACCGCGGCCTCATACCAGTCACGGTTCTCCTGGTAGATGGCGCAAAGATTTTCTGGATCCTTAGGCGGTGAGGTGGCACAGCCTCCAAGGGAGAGCAATAACATGGCGGTAACTAGGGCGGAAATTCTTGTCATCAAAAAGACCCAAAACAATAAGCGATTCAAAATAGGGGCTATTAATCTTTGTCGTTAGTTTCTGCGTCCGTTTATCGGCGATTGCTTGTTTGTTGCCATTAACATCGCGAAACAGTACTTCAAGGTTCGCGCTTGGCTCAAAATGCGTTTAGATCAAACAGAAGTAAACTTCAAAGCTCAACAGAGCTTAGTTTCACATCCTTACCCACGAGAAGCAATCGGCAGCGGTCAAATTTAACGCCAAGAGGCTGTTTACTAATTGGTTTCGCTAATAAACTCACATTCATGGGGTTCCTGCGCCCAAACGACAGGCTGCCAGTAATCGGTATCTAAACCTCGATAGATCTTATCCTGATTAAATTGGGCCGCCAGATGATAGCGTTGGTTGGCTTCAAGGTGCAGGGTCAAAGTCTTGGTTTGACGCGCCGCGAGTTTCACTTTCAATCGCGGCGAGTCGATAAGCTCGGCCAGGGTAAATTGATACTCCCCTGGCGCCAGGCGGTAATTTGGCCTTGAGATCACCGGCTTACCATTAAGGTGTGTCACCACGGCGCGATAAAGCCCCAGGGATTCATCCGGCATCTGATAGCCGGACACAGTTGCACATAAGGCGTCTTCGTCAGGCCCAGAGGCGCACCCTGACAAGATAGCGAGCGCCGCAAGATAACAACTGACTTTCCTACAAGCTGAACCGACTCTCATGTCACTCGCCTTAACCTTATACCACTTGTTCTATTGGCTGCGGCGCCTCGGCAAAGTAATCGGCTAGGTACTGTTCAAAGTCCTGCACCGACTCGGCTTCAAGCTGAGCCTGGTCCTGCAGAGACTGCTCGGCCGCCGCTTCATAATCCGATGCTACCTTAGGGCTCAAGGGGTAATCCAACAAGGCGTGATAATACTCTTTAGCCAGCTCCTTAACCCATAGACTGTGATCGACGCCTTTAGCCATCAAGGCCGACATCACTCTGCCAGACAGTGTCTTAGCAGGGTCTTGAACCGCCTCATACCAATGAGCCAAACTCTGTTGATACGCATCTTCCTCGCCATCGAGCAGCTTAGCTAAGGTTTCTAGCTCGCCAAATAGCGATTCGAGCCAGTCTTTCAACCCTATCTCATCTCCTGCCTTACACAAGGTGAGCCCAGGTTGACGCCCATGGGTGATCACTCGATTCAGGTTCTCGCTAATCGCCGCCTCATCTTGAGCATCACTCTTAGGCGATGGCGTAAGCAGGCAGTAGAGCAAGAAGAGATCGAGAAAACGCACCTGGTCGGCATCGATACCTACCGGGCTAAATGGATTGACATCCAGCGCGCGCACCTCGATATATTCAACCCCAGCACGGGCGAGCGCCTGTGAGGGTTTCTCTCCCGCCTGGGTCACGCGCTTAGCACGAATAGGCGAGTAAAACTCATTCTCTATCTGCAATACATTAGAATTTAACTGGCGAAACTCACCATCAACCTTAACGCCTATTTTCTCAAAATGGGCTGACGGCATCTTAATGGCAGCATTGATCCCCGACAGATATTCGCCGAGGGAGTTGTAACTGATATTAAGCCGTTCCTGCTCCTTGTTGGTGTAACCAAGGTCACTCATGCGCAGCGAGGTGGCATAAGGTAGATAAAGCGTGCCCTTGCCTAGCTTTTCAAAAGCCAGATCGGTTTTCTGATCCTTGATAAAGGAGCTACACAATGCCGGAGAGGCGCCAAATAGATAAGGGAGTACCCACACCAGACGGCGGTAATTTCGAATCAATCCGAAATAGGACTCTGAAATAAAATCGCCAAGGCTCAGACGCTTGTCTGACACTTGATAAAGCTTTTGCCACAGGTCATCGGATACTGAAAAATTAAAATGTACCCCAGAGATGATCTGCATCTGCGCACCATATCTGTAGGTTAGCCCTTTACGATACAAACGCTTAAGTTTGCCAGTGTTAGAGCTGCCATAGTCAGCAATGGGGATATCGGCCACATCACCGACATAACAGGGCATGCTAACCGGCCAGAGCTGTTGCTCTCCCAGATGACGAACAGTGAAAGCGTGGGTTTGAGTAAGATCCGTCAGCAGTGCGTCAATGTCTTGATACACGGGTGTAATGAACTCGAGCAACGACTCGCTATAATCAGTGGTGATCCGCGAATTCGTTAGCGCTGCTCCTAATGCCTTTGGGTGCTTATCTGTTGCCAGATGACCAGATGGTTCGATACGTAATGCCTCGCGCTCTATGCCCCGTATCATCCCCGCCAGTGCGGCTCGTCCCTGCTCATTATCGAGTAGGCCAATCACTTCATTGAAAGAGTTCAATATCTTTGTCTCTCATTGCTTCAACCGTTTGCCTTGCAAGTCAGACCTGCAATAAGCGCGTTTGCTTTCGCCATCACCACAAAATAGCCGCTGTGCTAGATCCTTGGCAAGGGAAAAAATAAAGCGGTGAGCAGAGTTAATGCTCACCGCTGATGCCTTATATATGGGCGTAATATCGAAATTACAACTCCAAATGACTCACCTTGTAGCCTAAGGCTTTAATCTCGGTCTCGATTTTAGCGCTATCACCGACGATTAACACTATCATATTGTCCATTTCGAGTTTTTCCTTTGCCAGGCGATTAAGTTCATCTTTTCCTATTTGCTTGATGATCTTTGCCTGCTGCTCGGTATAGTCGGGTGACAGATTATAGCGCTGGATCTTACGCATGAAACCCGCCTTTTGATAGGGGGTTTCATAATCTAGCGCCTGTCCCTGTGAGATCGAGCTGCGCATAAAGGCCAGTTCTTTGTCCGTCATGCCTGTGGCCTGATAGCCCTCAATCTCTTTGGCAAATTCAACTAGTGCCTTAGCCGTCACATCACTGCGTACACTGGCTGAAGCCTCGAACAAGCCTTGCTCGCTGCCGCCACTAAAGTAGCTACGAGCACCATAGGTATAGCCCTTATCTTCACGCAGATTAAGGTTAATTCGGCTGTTAAAGGCACCGCCTAAGGGATAGTTCATCAAATAGGACTTAAAGAACTCGCCGGTGGCGTCAAATGCCATGGCGCGCTTACCGATTTTAATCACAGATTGCGCCGCGCCCGGCTTATCGAGAATGTAGACAGTACCGGCATCGAGTTTAGGCAGCTCCGCCAGAGCTGGCAGTTTACTCGCCTCTCCAGTCCACTTTGATAAGCCTGTTAACTTAGGCATCAGCTCTGACTGTGACAAATTAGTCACGGCCACTATCTGGGCGTTACCGGCGCGATATTGCTTGTCGTAGAAAGCCTTAACATCATCGAGTGTCAGCTGAGACACAGTATCCGGGGTGCCCATGGCGCTCACACCCAGTGCTGTGTCACCACCATAGAGTAAGGCGTCAAACCGAGTATCGGCGAGATAGTTAGGGTCGGACTGCATATGCTGCAGGCTCTGCATGTGTTGCCCAATCACGCGGGTAAAATCTTGCTCTTTAAACCCTGGGTGAAACAGTTTCTCCTCCACTATGGCCAAGGTCTCATCAAGGTGCGAGGTTAGCGCTGAGACTTTGATATAGCTTTGATAAACACTGCTACCAAAGCTGACGCTACTGCCTATCATCTCCAGTGCCTGTGCTAATTCCTCGGTGCTGCGCTGCTCGCTCGACTCATTGAGCATGGCTGCCGTCAGGCTGGCAAGTCCCGCCTGTTTAACGTCAACAAGACGATGCCCGCCATTGAGGTAGATAAGCAGCTCGACCGTGGGGGTCTCGTCGCTTTCAGTTCCCATTACTGCGATACCGTTACTCAATGTATCTGTCCACAGACTCGGCGCAGTGATCACCGGCGCCTGTTGAGCGCTTGGCATTTGACTACGATCGAAACTGCTGTGGGCCTCAGCCACCTCTGTTACGCCTGTTACCGCCTCAGCAGCCACTCGCGGCGCAGGCGGCACAAAGTTATCCTCATGGGCGATCAGCTGCTTCTGCCCCTGGGGCACTACACTCATCACAACCATAGGTTTGTCCTTGATATAGGTGTTAAACACCCGCATCACATCTTCTTTGGTCACGCTGGCATAGCGCTTAAGATCGTGCGCTATCATATCGGGATTACCAAAGAAGGTTTGATTCAGCGCAAGTGTCGATACCTTACCCTTGACGCTTTGCAGGCCAAAGATAGTGCTGGCCTCGAACTGAACCTTTACTTTTTGCAGATCATCGTCTGTTACGCCCCGCTGTTCAAATTCGGCGATAGACTCCTTGATACGCTGCTCCACATCAGCCAGCTGACCACCTCGTGCTGGATTGGCCAAGGCGTAGATAGAGAACTGACACGCCAGCTCTTGGCAAGGATGGCTAACACCAGCCTGCACAGCATAACCATCTTTGACTAAGTTTTTATAAACCAGTGATGTGGGGCCGCCGCCGATAATGTTGGCTAATAGGTCCAGCGCCGCTTCATCTTCATGGCTGGCATAGACGGTTGGAAAAGCCATGCGCAGCAGCGGCAAATGTACCCTGTCTTCCATCGAGATATAACGTGTCTTGTCCAAGGTCACAAGTTGCTTGGGCTCAGGTTTCACCTCTGGGCCTCTTGGGATCTCACCAAAATACTTGTTCACCCAAGCAAGGGCCTGCATCTCGTCAAAATCACCACCTATGGTCAAGGTGGCATTGTTAGGTCCATACCAACGCTGGAAGAAATGTTTCACATCATCGAGCTCGGCGCGGTCAAGATCTTCTGGCCAACCAATCACCGGCCAAGAGTATTGATGACCCGACGGATAGAGCGCCTGATTGAAGCGCTCGTTCATCCGACCATAGGGCTGGTTATCGATACGTTGTGCCCGCTCGTTCTTCACGGTTTCACGCTGCACCTCAAACTTGTTCTCGGTCAAGGCTGGCAAGAAATAGCCCATGCGATCCGACTCCAACCAGAGCATCTTTTCCAGCTGATTGCTGGGTACAGTCTCAAAATAGTTGGTTCGATCTGTGTTGGTGGTACCGTTAAGGGTGCCTCCGGCTTCCGTCACCGTCTTAAAATGCTGCTCATCGCCTACATGTTTAGAGCCCTGGAACATCATATGTTCAAAGAGATGTGCAAAACCTGAACGTCCAGGCAACTCCCTTGCCGACCCCACATGGTAGGTCACATCGACGTGAACCAATGGATCTGAACGATCTTGATGCAAGATAACCGTCAGGCCGTTGGCCAGTTGATATTTTTTATAGGGGATGCCGACACCTGATTCGGCTAAGGCCACATTCTCAATCAGGGAGACGCCCTGAGGGAGCGCCGTTTGCACAGGCGCAGTCGCGCAGGCGCTCAATGCCGCTGAGATAGCCGCGGCCAATATCCATTTTTTCATTTATTACTCCTACAAGAAACAACCAAGGTTTACTGCCGAGGTTAACGACCCAGGGTAGCAGCCAAATAGCTTACAACCAATGTAGCGCTAATGCCGCAACTAGCAGATAACGCAACCCTTTCCCTATCAAAATCATCAGACTGGATTTAACCAAAGGCATCTTCATCCAGCCCGCAAGTAGACACAAGATATCGCCGATAAGCGGCGTCCAGGCGAGCAACAGGCTCCAGTAGCCATAACGCTCAATCAATTTAACGCTATGACGATACCGACCACTGGCCAGCTCCTCAGGCGTCTTGGCCACACGGCCCAAAGCCCCCAGATAATAACTGGTCAAGGAACCTAATGTGTTCCCCAGGGTGGCCGCGATTACCAGAGCAAGCCAGGTATCAGGCGCCTGATCGATCAGCGCCACCAACAAAACCTCAGAACCTCCAGGTAGCAAGGTTGCGGCGAAAAAGGCGCCACTAAAGATCAACCATAACGCGGTCATAATTCGCTACCTAATGAAAAAAAGTAAATTTTTATGTGCAATCTATTCAAAATAATAATGTTACCTAAAAGTGAAAATTTAATCTTATTAAAACAAACTCTTATATCACAATAAGTTATAACAAAATCGCTTTGGTAAGCAAGGTAAAGCCCAGATACAATGTCAGGCTCTCTCGTTAAGGTTGAAATACCTGGATGGCTCATGCTAGAACAAGCAATTCACGATTGATAAAAAACGCCATCCACAATAACAACTTAAAAAATTTGGAACAAACCCATGTGGCAAACAATTAAACAGATCCCCTTTTGGCAAAAAGTTCTCGCCGGTTTTATTTTAGGGGTGAGTCTGGGCATTATTCTGGGCGAACAAGCAACACATCTTAAGCCTTTGGGCGATCTTTTCATCGCAGCCATCAAGATGTTGGTTGCCCCGCTCATCTTCTGCGCTATTGTCGTCAGTATCACCTCACTGGGTAATGATGTCAGTCTTAAACGCCTAAGCTTTAAGACACTGGCAATGTTTATGCTAACCGGCACTATCGCCTCGCTCATTGGCCTCACCGTGGGTAGTCTGATCGACATGGGCGGCTCAATGGAGCTAGCCACTACAGAGGTGCGTGAACGCAACGTGCCTGGCTTTGCCCAGGTGCTACTGGATATGATCCCCGTTAACCCTTTTGCTTCTCTTGCCGAAGGTAAAGTACTGCAGATCATCGTCTTTGCTGCCTTAGTCGGTATTGCCATCAACAAGATTGGCGAAAAAGCCGAGCCTTTGAAACGTACGATTGAAGCCGGTGCAGAGGTGATGTTCCAGCTTACCCGTATGGTGCTGCAACTAACGCCTATCGGCGTATTTGGTCTGATGGCCTGGGTGGTTGGCGAATATGGTTTATCGACCCTGCTGCCGCTAGGTAAGTTTATTGGCGCCATCTACATTGCCGCCTTAATCCACATACTGTTCGTTTATGGCGGCCTGGTTAAATTCGCGGCAGGGCTAAGCCCAGTCCAATTTTTCAGAAAGGCGATGCCAGCTCAGTTGGTGGCCTTTACCACGGCCTCTAGCTTCGGCACTCTGCCAGCCAGTACCCGCGCCACAGAAACCATGGGCGTATCCAAAAAATATGGCGCCTTTGTACTGCCGTTAGGTGCCACCATGAACATGGATGGTTGTGGCGGTATCTACCCGGCAATCGCGGCTATTTTCATCGCACAAATCTACGGTATTCCGCTAGAGATGACCGACTACATGCTGATTGCGGTCACCGCAACGGTTGCTTCAGTGGGCACAGCCGGTGTACCTGGTAGTGCCATGGTCATGCTCTCGGTAACCTTAGGCGTAGTTGGTCTGCCACTTGAGGGAATCGCCTTTATCGCCGCCATCGACCGAGTGATCGATATGATGCGCACAGCGACCAATGTGACGGGCGACATGATGACTGCCGTGGTGGTTGGTAAGTCTGAAGGTCAGCTAGATGAAGAGCAGTTCTACCGCAATGATGAAGTGGAAACTTCAAAGGCCACAGGCTAAGCCTTACCCACTCCCCAGAAAACAATAAGCCGCTTAATGCGGCTTTTTTATTGCTAATTGCTTGTTAAAACAGAAATACTGGGTTTAAATCATATAAGACTCGCCTCTAGCAATAAGGTACTGATAAACCATTATGGCTCGCATGTTTTTACTGCCGATCATCTTAAGTCTATTCTGGGCACTCTTTCTCTATCTTAACGGCGTGCCGTTACGACAAGGCAAGAAAGGCTTCATCTATATCATAGCAATCAGTGCAACCCTGATGCTGTCACTCGGCTTCCTGCTCTGGCTTACCGCCGAACAAAATCTACGGGGCTAAAACAGCAATGCCGAGTACAGGCACGACTTTTATGACAACACTTACTTCTGGTCAGTGAATGCCGCTAAGTGCGCTTCCAACTCTGCTTCTGTGGTGGGCAGTTCGCTTAACTCAAAGGTCAATGGATGGCCGCCATTCAACATAAACACTGAATGCTCACCGTGATCATAATGAAACCATTTACCGTTAACACAGATATCGGTATAGCAATTAGGTCGTAACTCCATCATTCGATCCTCTCTCAAAATGGGCTTAGGCTCACTAAAACACAGCGAATGCGAACCAGATCACACTTATAAAACACTAAAACGACACACTAGGCGTTGATCTGCATCAATTGCTTTAGCATTAGCTTGATTAAGTTATATCGCATAGACCAAACGTAAAACGGCCAGCACGCAGGCTGACCGTTCAAGACCGAGTAAAACTTTAGCGATTAGCCACCCAATACCGCTAAGAGGACCCCGGCGGCAACGGCGGAGCCCAGGACACCCGCTACATTGGGCCCCATGGCGTGCATCAAGAGGAAGTTCTGCTGATTAGCCTGCAGCCCTACTTTATTGACCACCCGAGCGGCCATAGGCACAGCCGATACACCGGCCGCACCAATCAGAGGATTGATCGTGCCTCCAGACAACTTGCTCATCAGTTTGGCCATCAACACTCCGGTCGCCGTACCAATACCAAAAGCCACGGCGCCCAAGACTAAAATACCTAAGGTTTCCACCTGGAGAAATTTATCCGCCGATAGCTTAGAGCCGACCGCCAAACCCAGGAAGATAGTGACTAAGTTAATCAGCTCATTCTGCGCCGTACTAGATAACCTGTCGACCACACCAGACTCGCGCATTAGGTTACCCAGACAGAACATGCCCACCAAAGGTGTTGCAGCGGGCAAGAAGAGTATGGTCAACCCTAGTACCGACAAAGGAAAGATGATTTTCTCTTTCTTACTCACCTCACGCAGTTGCTCCATCTTGATCTGACGCTCGGCCTCTGTCGTCAGCAGCTTCATGATAGGCGGCTGGATAATAGGTACCAGAGCCATATAAGAGTATGCCGCTACCGCAATTGCACCAAGCAGATCTGGCGCCAGCTTAGAGGCTAAGAAAATAGCCGTTGGCCCATCAGCGCCGCCGATGATGGCAATCGCCGCCGCATCTTGCATCGAGAACTCAAAACCAGGTACGGCATTGAGAGCGATAGCACCAATTAAGGTGGCAAAGATGCCAAACTGCGCCGCCGCCCCCAGAAGCAACATCTTAGGGTTAGCGATAAGGGCACCGAAATCGGTCAAGGCGCCGACCCCCATGAAGATCAATAGCGGAAAGACGCCGGTTTCAATCCCCACATGATAGGCGTAGTAAAGCATGCCGCCCTCTTCGGTGAAGCCCCCATTAGGGATGTTAGCCAAGATGGCACCAAAGCCTATCGGCAACAGCAACAGCGGCTCAAATCCTCTGGCGATAGCCAGATAGAGTAACACCACGCCAACCGCCATCATAAATAGCTGGCCAGAGGTGAAATTGGCGATCCCCGATTCCGCCCAAAAGGCAATTAATCCGTCCATTGTGGCTCCTAAGCTATGGCAAGCAGTTGATTGCCAACGGCAACAGAGTCACCTTCCTTAACGCAAACCTTGGCAACCACACCATCTGATTCGGCGCGGATTTCGGTTTCCATCTTCATGGCTTCGAGAATGATCACCACATCCCCCGCCTTAACGGCATCGCCTGGCTGCACATTCACCTTGAAAATATTGCCCGACAACGGCGCATTCATGGGCGAACCCTCACCAACACTGGTTGCAGCGGGTTCTGGCGCCGCAAAAGGCACGACATTCTCGCTAGGCACTATTTGACTGATATCGCCACCCTGTGAGACCTCAACCACAAAGCTCTGACCTTGTACATTGACCGTATAGGTCTCTTTACCTTTCGATGGAGCTGCCTGCTGTACATCGTTGCTAATCGACGGCTGAAGCGCTTCTGGCTTAGGCTCAAAGGCATCTGGGTTATTGCGGTTTTTAAGGAACTTAAGACCGATTTGTGGAAAGAGTGCGTAAGTCAGCACGTCATCGTCCAATTCTGCAGCCAAGCTTATCTGCTCGCTACTGGCTTTGTCCCTCAATTCAGCCCTAAGGCTGTCTAGCTCGGCTGGCAGCAGGTCGGCAGGACGACAAGTGATCGCCTCACCACCGGCCAATACTTTAGCCTGCAGCTCACTGTTCACTGGCGCCGGCGTAGCGCCGTATTCACCCTTGAGTACACCTTCTGTCTCTTTAGTCAGTGATTTATAACGCTCACCTGTGAGTACGTTAATCACTGCCTGTGTGCCGACAATCTGTGAGGTAGGGGTCACCAACGGAATAAAGCCAAGGTCTTCACGAACCTTAGGGATCTCCTCCAGCACGAGATCTAACTTGTCTGTAGCTCCCTGCTCTCTCAGCTGATTTTCCATATTAGTGAGCATGCCACCAGGCACTTGAGCACGCAAAATGCGCGAATCGATTCCCTTTAGTTCCCCTTCAAAGGCCGCGTATTTCTTGCGTACCTCTCTGAAATAGGCTGCGATCTCTTCGAGCAGCGCCATGTCATAACCTGTGGCTCTGTCTGTGTCTTCCACCATGGCCACTAAGGTCTCAGTAGCGCTATGACCGTAGGTTTGGCTCATAGAGGAGATAGCGGTATCTAGCACATCAATACCGGCCTCAATAGCCTTCTGATAGGTCGCTGTACTTAACCCTGTGGTCGCATGACACTGCATGGAAACGATCAGATTGGTCTGCGCCTTTAGCTGGCTAATCAACTCATAGGCGTCAAATGGCTTCAGCAGACCTGCCATATCTTTGATACAGAGTGAATGGCAGCCCATATCTTCGAGGCGTTTCGCCATATCGACCCAGGTCTTTAAGGTGTGGACCGGGCTAGTGGTGTAAGAGATAGTCCCCTGAGCGTGGGCGCCAACGTCGACCACAGATTTAACTGCAGCCTCAAGATTGCGCACATCATTCATGGCATCGAAAATACGGAAGACATCCACACCATTGTCATGGGCTCGCTCAACGAAACGATGCACTAGATCATCACCATAGTGGCGGTAGCCCAAAAGGTTCTGGCCTCGAAGCAGCATCTGCTGCGGCGTGTTAGGCATAGCTTTCTTTAATTCACGAATACGCTCCCAAGGATCCTCTCCCAGGTAACGAATACAGGCATCAAAAGTCGCGCCCCCCCAAGACTCCAATGACCAAAACCCAACTTTGTCTAATTGGGCGGCGATAGGAAGCATATCTTCGATACGAAGACGTGTGGCAAGAATCGATTGGTGTGCATCTCTTAGAACAACATCGGTTAATGCAAGTGGCTTGCTCATAAAAACTCCCTACTCTTTATTATGCTTTGGCGCGGTATTGATGTATGGCTGCAGAAATTACGGCGACCATTTTAGGATCTACACCAGTAAAATGGGGTACACCTTCGTCAGAAGCGTCTGATACAGGCGGTACATGGGCCTCTGGTGCAAATTTCCAAGCAACCAATTTCACAACCCCAATGAGTATAGTGAGGAATATAAACACCAATCCCATACCTAGCCCCATGATCATCAACGCTTCCATTATCTGTTGAGCCATTGAATCCATACAGTCCTCTCAGGTTAATCGCGCTTTTAGATTGACGATTCAGCCATCTACAAGCTATTTATTCACAATATGCGCATTTAAATAAACACAAGTCGCTACAGGTGTCGACCGGTTAAGCGCAAAAAGCTCTCCTGCGACCAGGAAACCTTAACCAATCTATAACAAAAAGGCGAGCACATTGTAAATTGGTCTTACCATAATAAGACTAATTGATGATAGACCGTCTTACATTCCATAATAAATTAACTGTAATTTTAGCGATTCATCAGAAATTTAGGCACCAAGACTAGATTTACGTTAAAAACCTAGAAATGAGTTAAAAATTGAATTCACAAAAAAGAACAAGGCATAGTTGAATATGCAAGTTTATGCATAAAAAACAGTAAACAAAGGACTATCTAGGCAAGACTGGATAAATGAGCAGGGAAAATCAAGACATAAAAAAACCCGCAACCTAAGTTGCGGGTTTTAATAATGGCGGAGAAGGAGGGATTCGAACCCTCGATGGGAGTTAAAGCCCATACTCCCTTAGCAGGGGAGCGCCTTCGGCCACTCGGCCACCTCTCCGTCTAAAATGGTACGCGTGAGAGGATTCGAACCTCTGACCGCCTGGTTCGTAGCCAGGTACTCTATCCAGCTGAGCTACACGCGCAAATTCTAGTCTTACAAACAAAACGACGGTAAAAACCGTCGATTTTTTAAATATGGTACGCGTGAGAGGATTCGAACCTCTGACCGCCTGGTTCGTAGCCAGGTACTCTATCCAGCTGAGCTACACGCGCACAGAATAAAACAGTAGAAGAAATAGATGGTACGCGTGAGAGGATTCGAACCTCTGACCGCCTGGTTCGTAGCCAGGTACTCTATCCAGCTGAGCTACACGCGCATCTTATATCTATAAACCTACTTTCACTGAAAAACAAATGGTACGCGTGAGAGGATTCGAACCTCTGACCGCCTGGTTCGTAGCCAGGTACTCTATCCAGCTGAGCTACACGCGCCCTGTTTTGTCAGTTAAGAAATGGCGGAGAAGGAGGGATTCGAACCCTCGATGGGAGTTAAAGCCCATACTCCCTTAGCAGGGGAGCGCCTTCGGCCACTCGGCCACCTCTCCGTTTTCTTGGCGCACATATTACTGTTTGAAGAAAATAAGTCAAACCATTTCTCCTAAACAAATACTGTTTGAGCTGTTTTTAAGCAGTTACCCCTGATTATCCTACAGCCCTGTATGCTATGTCGCCGTAATGGTTAAAAAGCTTACAATGAAAAACAAAAAAGCCAGCAAAATTGCTGACTCTTATCATGTTACACTGGTTAAATCTTTCGCTTAAAAATTGCCGCCTTCAGAAGAGCCACCTGACTTTTCAGACTGGATACGCTGATAAATCTCTTCACGATGAACCGAAACTTCTTTTGGTGCATTGACACCAATACGAACTTGATTGCCCTTTACGCCTAAAACGGTGACAGTAACTTCATCACCAATCATCAGTGTTTCACCAACACGACGAGTCAATATCAGCATTTTTTTGCTCCTTTAGTTCCTAATTCTGCTTTTACGGCACTATTCCGTTATAACCTTATTATACGGTCAGCTTAGTACAAATTAATAGTGTTCTGACAAAAAACACCCATTTATTGCATGTTAATTCGTTTAAATGTGCCACACATCGCTGATTTATCAGATATGAGCATAAGAGATAAATGGGATAGTAAGGACGATCAATTAAACCAGCATTAAATTTAGCACTTTAAACTGTACCTTAGCTTAAGAGAGCATCAATTTGACACAAAAAAAGCGCTCAAAGAGCGCTTTTTTTCATTAGACAACTTATGCCAAACGTTCTGATAACCAAGGGATAACAGAATCAAGCGCTGCACTTAAGTTTTCAGGTTCGCTACCGCCAGCCTGTGCCATATCAGGACGTCCACCGCCCTTGCCACCCACCTGAGCGGCAACCATGGCCACCAGTTCACCGGCCTTCACCTTAGCGGTCAGATCTTTGGTCACACCGACAATTAGGTTCACCTTAGCATCACCTGCAATACCCAATACGACTATGCCTGACTGCAGCTTCTGCTTAAGTTCATCCTGTAGCCCACGCAGCGCTCCAGCTTCAACGCCTTCAAGCTGCTTCACTAGTACCTTTACACCACCAAGCTCTTGCGCTTCACCAGCCAGATCGGCACTGGTTGCCGCAGCAAGCTTATCTTTAAGTTGTGACAACTCTTTCTCTAACTGCTTGGTCTTATCCAGCTGCGCCTTCAGCTTGGTTACCACTGAGGCACTGTCGCCTTTAAGTAGCGCGGCAGCTTGTTCAAGCTGTGCCTGCTGCTCAGCCACATAGGCCATTGCTGCAGCACCTGTCACGGCTTCAATACGGCGAATCCCTGCTGCGATCCCCCCTTCTGAGGTGATCTTAAACAGACCTATGTCACCAGTGCGACCCACGTGAGTACCACCACAGAGTTCGATAGAGAAATCACCCATAGTGACAACGCGCACCTGAGAGTCATATTTCTCTCCAAACAGGGCCATGGCACCTTTTTCTTTAGCCTGGTCGATATCCATCACCTCAGCCTTAAGCTCATGGTTACGACGGATCTGAGTGTTCACCAGATCTTCAACCTGTTTTAGCTCTTCACGCTTCACGGCTTCGAAATGAGAAAAGTCGAAACGTAAGCGATCAGCTTCAACCAAAGAACCTTTTTGACTGACATGACTACCAAGAACCTGACGCAAGGCGGCGTGAAGCAAGTGTGTCACAGAATGGTTAAGCTCAGTGCGATGTCTCAGCTTCTTATCAACTGCTGCGTTAAGGGACTGACCTAAGCTGATGCGACCACTCTTCACCTGACCAATATGGCCAACGGCCTGGCCATACTTTTGCGTGTCTGTAACGGTAAACTCAATGCCGTCGGCGTTAAGAAGCCCTTTATCACCACACTGGCCACCAGACTCACCATAGAAAGGCGTACTTTCAAGTACGATAACGCCTTGTTCACCTTCAGCTAAGGCATCGACTGCCTGACCATCGGCGTAGAGGGCAACGACCTTAGCTTCACCGTTCAGATTGTTGTAGCCACAAAACTCTGTCTCGGCATCGATCTTAAGGCTGTCGTTATAGTCAGTATCAAACTGACCTGCTGCCTGAGCACGACTGCGCTGCTCGGCCATCGCGGCTTCAAAACCGGCTTCATCTACCGTGATATTACGCTCGCGGCACACGTCTGCAGTGAGATCAACAGGGAAACCATAGGTGTCATAAAGTTTAAACGCGGTTTCACCATCGAGTACCTTACCTTCAAGCTGGCTAAGGGCATTGTCCAGAATACCAAGACCGCGCTCTAGGGTACGCGCAAACTGCTCCTCTTCGGCTTTAAGTGCCTTCTCGACGATCGCTTGGGTGGCCACCAACTCTTTGGCGGCGTCGCCCATCACTTCAATCAGGGTTGGTACCAGTTTATAAAAGAAAGACTCAGTAGCCCCTAACTTGTTACCATGACGCACGGCGCGGCGAATAATACGGCGTAACACATAGCCACGGCCTTCATTAGATGGCATCACGCCATCGGCCACTAAAAAGGCACAAGAACGGATATGGTCAGCAATTACGCGCAGTGACTTGTTTTCCAAGTCTGTCACGCCGAGGATCTCAGCCGTCTTCTTGATGAGCGACTGGAAGATATCAATCTCATAGTTAGAGTGCACACCCTGCATGATCGCAGCAATACGCTCTATGCCCATACCTGTATCAACAGAGGGCTTTGGAAGCGGTTCCATGGTACCGTCGGCTTGACGGTTATATTGCATGAAAACGATGTTCCAGATCTCGATGAATCTGTCACCGTCCTCCTCTGGCGTGCCAGGGCGACCACCCCAGATATGTTCGCCGTGATCGTAAAAGATCTCAGTACAGGGACCACAAGGACCTGTATCACCCATCTGCCAGAAGTTATCTGAGGCGAAGGCGGCCCCTTTGTTATCACCGATACGTATGATGTTTTCAGCAGCTACGCCAATCTCTTTGTTCCAGATCTCAAAGGCTTCGTCGTCAGTCTCATAAATCGTGACACACAGGCGCTCTTTGGGCAGCTTGAGTTCTTCGGTAAGGAAGGTCCAAGCGAAACGAATCGCGTCGTGCTTAAAATAGTCACCAAAGCTGAAGTTACCCAGCATCTCGAAGAAAGTATGGTGACGGGCAGTATAACCAACATTATCCAGGTCATTATGTTTACCACCGGCGCGCACACAGCGCTGGGCAGTCGTGGCACGGCTGTAATCGCGCTTGTCTTCGCCCAGGAAAACATCTTTAAACTGGTTCATACCAGCATTGGTAAATAGCAAGGTGGGATCATTACCAGGTACCAGTGAACTGCTGTCCACAACCTGGTGACTGTTTCTGCGGAAAAACTCCAAGAAAGCACTTCTCAGCGCTGCAGTGGTTTGATACATGAAATCATCCTGAATTAGATTATTTTCGCGGTGAAGGCTCGAGCTCCACCGACAGCTCTAGTTAGCCAAGCATTATAAGCAGTCTATTAGTGAACAACCAGAGGTTTAACTGAGGATAACTAAAGAAACCCTAAAAAGCGTGCGTTTGCCCCAGGGGCATAGCTAAAAAGGTCTAGTCATTAAGAGCGAATTATAGGTCGGGTTCGACCTCTAACGCATAGGCCACCTGGTCAAAGGCGAAACCTTGAGAAAGTAGATAACGAACGCGTTTAGCGCGCTCTTTTTGATCTTCTATCGGGCCGCTGGCAGCATATTTCTTGGCCGCTTTCTGTTTCGCCAACTCGAACCAGTCGCAGTCACTTGCATTAAGCGTATCTTGAATAATCTCTTTAGCCAGCCCCTTCTGCGCCATCGATTGGCGTATCTTGTTCTGCCCATGCCCCTTAGCAATATGAGAACGTAATAGTAATGCAGCAAATCTGGCGTCATCCAGATAACCTTGACTTTCGCACTGGGTCAAAACCGCCTCTATCTCACTATCGATAAAGCCTTTTTGCGCCAACTTACTCTTAATCTGGTAGCGAGAATAATCGCGGCGGGCCAAAAGACCCACCGCAACTTGCATGGCCGACATGCTCATAAGGAAACGTGTAGCTTATGACTAAGGCTTAAAATACTTCGCCAGTTTCCAGGTCGATATTTTCATCGCCCGTCGCCGATTTTGCGACCACTTCACCACCGCCAAGTAACATGGCACGCAGCGCATGATCGATCTCTGCGGCCACCTCTGGGTTTTCAACCAGATACTTACCTGCGTTGGCACGGCCTTGACCAATCTTGTCACCTTTGTAGCTATACCAAGCACCTGACTTCTCAATCAGCTTATGTGTAACACCCAGATCCACCAGCTCGCCAGTACGGTTAATGCCTTCACCATATAGAATCTGGAACTCAGCCTGTTTAAATGGCGCAGCAATCTTGTTCTTAACCACTTTCACCCGGGTTTCGTTACCTATGACTTCTTCACGATCTTTGATGGCGCCGGTACGACGAATATCCAGACGAACAGATGCGTAGAACTTAAGTGCGTTACCACCCGTAGTCGTTTCTGGGTTACCAAACATTACACCAATCTTCATACGAATTTGGTTAATGAAGATCAGCAAGGTATTCGATTGCTTGAGGTTACCCGCGAGCTTACGCATCGCCTGACTCATCATACGCGCCGCAAGACCCATGTGAGAATCACCAATTTCACCTTCAATCTCAGCCTTAGGCGTCAGAGCCGCTACCGAGTCAACGATGATCACATCAACCGCACCAGAGCGAGTCAGGGCGTCACAGATCTCAAGGGCCTGCTCACCAGTATCAGGCTGTGAACACAAGAGGTTATCAATATCTACACCGAGTTTCTGAGCATAGATAGGATCCAGTGCATGCTCGGCGTCGATAAAGGCACAAACCTTACCCTCGCGCTGTGCCGCAGCAATCACTTCCAGTGTCAGTGTCGTTTTACCAGAAGATTCAGGGCCATAGATCTCAACGATACGACCAAGAGGCAAACCGCCGGCACCCAATGCAACGTCCAGCGACAGAGAACCTGTTGAAATGGTTTCAACATCCATAGAGCGGTTTTCACCTAACTTCATGATGGAACCTTTACCGAACTGCTTTTCAATCTGGCCAAGGACCGCGCTCAGGGCTTTCTCTTTATTCGCATCAATCTTCATTCTGCTTTCCTCTCAATCACAGACGCTGCGCTGTGGGGTATCCGTTATGGTTAAGCCTGGGAAACGGCAACTGCATCGTTTTAGGCTATCTGAATATGCAACCTAGTATACTGTACAATCATACAGTATCAAGTACTGTATGCGATTATTTTTGCCTAAATCGGTTCAGACCTGCTAGAGACATTACTGGTTTATTCGCGCTAAATTTACCCAAACGAGCGGGATAAATGCGCAACCAGTCTAAATTTATTGTTAGTATTGACGCCATTCATTCTGTAATAATCTGCACGCTATTACAGACTCTTTTCGCAGCAGGAAACCTTGGTTAATTCATGAACGCCGTCGATACTCAACACCTTGAAAAGCACACCCCTATGATGCGTCAATACCTGACGTTGAAAGCCGAAACGCCTGATATGCTGCTTTTTTATCGTATGGGAGATTTTTACGAGCTATTTTATGACGATGCAAAGCGTGCATCAGAGCTGTTAGGGATCTCCCTTACGGCCCGGGGCAAGAGCGGCGGCGACCCCATCCCAATGGCGGGCATTCCCTACCACGCAGTGGAGGGCTATCTGGCTAAGCTGGTGCAATTAAGAGTCTCTGTGGCTATCTGCGAACAGATAGGCGATCCGGCAACTACCAAGGGACCGGTGGAGCGAAAAATTGTTCGCATCGTCACTCCCGGCACTTTGACCGATGAAGCCCTACTTCAGGAACGGCAAGATAACCTGTTAGCGGCCGTTTACCACGGGAAAGTGGGCTTTGGCTACGCGACGCTAGACGTCTCCTCGGGTAGATTCGTCGTGACAGAACTCGCTAGTCGCGAGGCACTGGAAGCGGAGTTGCAGCGTACTAATCCCGCCGAGCTCCTCTATAGCGAAGATTTTAACGAACTGAGCCTGATTAACTCCCTGTCCGGCAAACGCCGCCGTCCAGAGTGGGAGTTCGATTATGACACCAGCTACAAGTTACTGCTCGAACAGTTCGGTACCAAAGATCTGTACGGTTTTGGCCTGGGAGAAGTGCGCCTGTCGCTGCAGGCGGCGGGCTGCCTTATCCAATATGTCAAAGATACCCAGCGCACCGCCCTGCCCCATATCAATGCGATCACCCGTTTTAACCAGTGTGACAGCATAGTACTCGACGCCGCGACTCGTAAGAACCTCGAGCTTACTCGTAACCTTCAAGGGGGCAGTGAAAACACACTCGCGTCGGTACTAGATAACACGGCGACACCTATGGGAAGTCGCATGTTACAAAGGTGGATCCATGAACCACTGCGTAACCACAACATCATCAATGCCCGCCACGATGCTATCGACGAGCTGTTAAACAATGGCTTTCATGAGCCGCTACACGAACAGTTAAAAGCCCTTGGCGACATTGAACGCATTACGGCACGTCTGGCAATACGCAGTGCTCGGCCAAGAGATTTCGCCCGTCTGCGCCAGGCATTAACCCTGTTACCTGACATTCAACAGACACTGAGCCAATGTCACAGCGCTCATCTAAGCACGCTATCGCAGTCAATGGGTGAGTTCCCACAGGAACATGCCCTGCTCAGCCGCGCTATCGTCGACAATCCCCCAATGCTGATCCGCGATGGCGGCGTGATCAAAGAGGGCTACCATGCCGAGCTGGATGAGTGGCGCAAACTCAGCCAAGGGGCGACCGATTACCTTGCCGAACTCGAAGCCCGTGAGAAAGCCGCCACTGGCGCCTCCACCTTAAAAGTGGGCTATAACCGGGTGCACGGTTACTATATCGAGGTGAGTCGGCGTGAGTCAGATCTCGTCCCAATGAGTTATCAACGCAGACAAACTCTTAAAAATACCGAGCGTTATATCGTTGCCGAGCTTAAAGAGCATGAAGAAAAAGTGCTCTCCAGCCAAGGTAAAGCGCTGGCGCTCGAGAAACAGCTGTGGGAAGAACTGTTTGACCTGCTGATGCCTCGCCTGCATGAGTTGCAAGAGTTTGCTCGGGCGGCGGCAGAACTGGATGTGATCACTAACTTTGCCGAGCGCGCAGAGCAGCTTGACTATCACAGGCCCGAACTGACGGCCGAGAGCGGCATTCATATCGAGGCAGGGAGGCACCCTGTGGTCGAGCGCGTCAGTCAAAGCCCGTTTATCGCTAACCCAGTGTCACTTAATCCCGCAAGACGCATGCTAATTGTCACCGGCCCCAACATGGGTGGTAAATCAACCTATATGCGCCAGGTCGCCCTGATCACCTTAATGGCGCACATCGGCAGCTTTGTGCCGGCACAAAAGGCCGCGATAGGGCCGGTCGATCGCATCTTTACCCGTATTGGCGCTGCAGACGATCTCGCCTCGGGGCGCTCAACCTTCATGGTGGAGATGACTGAAACCGCCAACATACTCCACAATGCCACGCCAGAAAGCTTAGTGCTCATGGATGAAATTGGCCGCGGCACCTCAACCTATGATGGCTTATCGCTCGCTTGGTCGGCTGCCGAGCATCTGGCGCAAAGCCTCAGGTCGATGACATTGTTCGCCACCCACTATTTCGAGCTAACTCAGCTACCCGAACAAATCGAGAATGTGGCCAACGTACATCTAGATGCCATAGAACATGACGATACCATCGCCTTTATGCATGCAGTACAAGAGGGAGCGGCAAGCAAAAGCTATGGCCTACAGGTCGCCGCGCTGGCTGGCGTGCCCGCCAAGGTCGTGCAAGCAGCCAAGCATAAGCTACATCACTTGGAAAGCCGAGACAGAGAAGAGAGATTGCCTGAGCTAAGACAAGCACAGCTAAGCCTCGCCATGCCTGAATCTTCAAAAGCACTGGACAGATTAGACACTATCGACCCTGATAGTCTCACCCCCAGACAGGCGCTTGATCTCCTTTATGAGCTAAAACAACTTCGTTAAACAGCAAAAAGCGCACCTTAAGGTGCGCTTTTTTAAATAAGGTATGGGGTCGACTCTCAAAACAAAGAATATCTTCCTTGGGCTTCAAATTACCATAACACACTAGCATGGCTCTTCCAGGCTCAACACCTTTGAAGAGGCATCAACTTTGAACCACTAAGCCTACACCCCACTTGCTTTTGTTAAACTCGGAATATCGCTTCTACCGATAGTCCTTGTGCGCTGAGGAGATCCTTCAGACGCTTCAGGGCTTCAACCTGAATTTGGCGAACTCTTTCACGAGTGAGTCCTATCTCTTTACCCACATTTTCCAGGGTCGAAGGCTCATAACCCAGCAGACCAAAACGACGGGCAAGCACTTCTCTTTGTTTGCTGTTTAGCTCATCTAACCAACGCACTACAGACTTAGACATATCATCGTCTTGTACCTTGTAATCTGGCCCTACGCTATCATCATCGGCCAGCACATCGAGCAAGGCTTTGTCGTTGTCGCCACCAAGTGGAGTATCGACTGAGGTGATACGCTCATTAAGCTTTAGCATCTTGCTCACGTCACTACTTGGCAAGTCTAGTTGCTCGGCAATCTCTTCTGCCGTTGGCTCATGATCTAATTTGTGCGCAAGCTCCCTGGCAGTACGAAGGTAGACATTAAGCTCCTTGACCACATGAATAGGTAGGCGAATGGTGCGAGTTTGATTCATGATCGCACGTTCTATTGTCTGGCGGATCCACCAGGTGGCATAGGTTGAAAATCTAAAGCCGCGTTCGGGATCGAACTTTTCGACCGCACGGATCAAACCTAAATTACCTTCTTCAATCAAATCCAGTAATGCCAAACCACGATTGTTATAACGACGTGCAATTTTTACGACGAGTCTGAGATTACTCTCAATCATACGGTTGCGAGATTTATCACAGCCTTTTAGGGCTTTACGTGAGAAATATACCTCTTCTTCCGCACTCAATAGGGGGGAAAATCCGATTTCACTTAAATACAGCTGTGTCGCATCTAAGTTCTTTTGTAAGTCATCTTGTACTTGCTGTTCTAGTTCTGCGTCTTTGATCACCTTCTTGCTGTTAGTCACTGATAGATCAGACTCGTTCTTAGACAAGTCAACCAAGGGCTCCGCGACGGCGGTAGATTGTTTACGACCCATAATATACTCTCCCAAATTTTACATGCTAATTTACTGCACTTTGCTATCCTCCAATTGCCAAAATGGCGCCTATAAAAATTATGATTTAGGCAAAAATTTAAGTGGGTCAACGGATTTTCCATGATACCGAATTTCAAAATGCAGCATCACCTGGTTGGTGCCCGTCTGTCCCATACTCGCTACCGTTTGTCCTGCAGTAACGAATTGCTTCTCTTCAACTAAGATCTTATCGGCATGGGCGTAAGCACTGAGATAGTCATCGCTATGCTTAATAATCACCAAATTGCCATATCCCCTCAGCGCACTACCTGCATACACTACCCGCCCATCAGCCGCAGCCTGTATGCGATCGCCCCGAGATCCTGCGATCTTAATTCCTTTATTACCTTGTTCCTTGGTAGAGAATTTTCCGATCAACTTGCCCTTAACGGGCCAATGCCACCGCTGCACCTTCTTAGGTAGAGTACTACTCGGCTTGTGGATAACAACGTTAACATCTTGTTGGTCAGTTGTAACAGCGTATGCTGATTTATCGCCCCGATCAAGTGATTTTTTCACCGGTGCCATTTTACTGACGGTCGGCGCCTGGCTTTGCTTAACTGGTTGTTTATTAATATCTTTGTGAGTGTCTTGCTGCCTATTACTCGCTAATACTTGACTGCTTTGCTTTGTTTTGGCATTTGTAACAGTCTTTGTCGATTTTAGCTTTAACACCTGTCCGGGATAGATGGTATATGGCTTGCGAAGCCCGTTATATCGGGCGATTTCGGCAAAATCTTTATTGGCAGCCCAGGAGATCGAGTACAGGGTATCTCCACGCTTGACCTTATAGTGGTCGGATGTGAGGCCACCTCTTTTATAGGCAGTCTTCACCGGAGTGTTTACGTTAACGACAGGTGCTGGTGTATGGGCCTGAAAGCTACAACCCGTCATCCAGATCGACAAGAAGAATAATATAACAAAATGAACGACGCTCTTTGACAAGACTTTCATCATAGCGCCAGCCCTCTGCTCCAAGGCAAAGGCCTTTCTATACGTGTCACAACCACTAAGCCAATTCACCATTAACCAGAGGGACAAATTTGACCATTTCTATGGTTTTCGAGAAAAATTGATTGCCCTGGCGACTGACTCGCATCAATTGCTGAGTCTCTTCCCCTACGGGGATCACCAGCACACCACCATCTACCAGCTGCTCCAGCAGTGCTTCGGGAACACTGCTTGCCGCGGCTGTCACCATGATGGCATCGAAAGGCCCCTTATTGGCCCAGCCTTTCCAGCCATCACCATATTTAAAGGAAACATTATGAAGATCGAGTCGCTTTAAACGTTGACGCGCCTGGATCTGTAAACTCTTAATCCGCTCAACAGTACACAACTCGTCAACCAACTGGGCGAGAATGGCTGCCTGGTAACCCGAGCCTGTGCCAATCTCCAATACCCGCTTGGGCTTGGTTTCCAATAACAACTCTGTCATCCGCGCGACAATATAGGGCTGAGAGATCGTCTGACCCTGGCCGATAGGCAAGGCAGTATTTTCATAAGCCTTGTGCCCCAAAGCCGCATCAAGAAAAAGTTCTCTTGGCGTGTTAGCCACCACAGATAATACATCAGTATTGTTAATACCAGCTCGCTGAAGGCTATGTGCCAGATTCAGTGCCGCCGTGGTGGTTACCCCATTCATAATTGCTCTACCCATTGCTTTATTTTTGGAACTTGTTCAAAGGCCGTCAGATCGACAGTTAAAGGCGTCACAGATACATAGCCATTAGCAACCGCGTGAAAGTCTGTCCCTTCACTAGCATCTTGCTCTTCACCCGGAGGGCCGAGCCAAAATATTTCACGTCCGGCAGGATCTTGCATGCGCACCATCCCCTCTGCCCTGTGCCGCGCCCCAAGGCGTGTCACCCTTATTCCTTTAATTTCATCCAGCGGCAGATCCGGCACATTCACATTTAAAATTTGGTCCGATGCAATAGGGCTTTCAATAAGCCCTGCCACTATCTTACAGGCATAGTAGGCGGCGCTATCATAATGTTTCAACTCTCGGCCTACCAAAGAGATAGCAATGGCGGGTAAGCCTAAAAAGCGCCCTTCCATCGCGGCGGCAACCGTCCCTGAATAAAGGGTATCGTCGCCCATATTGGCACCGGCATTGATGCCAGAAACCACTATGTCTGGCTCCTCAACATAAAATTCACGAATCGCCAAATGGACACAGTCGGTTGGCGTGCCACTGACTGAAATATAACCATTTTCTAACTTATTAATTCGCAAAGGGTTAGTCAAGGTCAATGAGTTACTGGCGCCAGAGCAGTTACGATCTGGCCCTACCGTCATCACCTCATATTGTTTTGCCAAGGCGTTAGACAGTGCGGCAATTCCAGGTGCCGCTATACCATCGTCATTGCTGACTAATATTTTAATCATGGGCTTGTTCACTCGCTGCGGCTCGACGAGCCTGAAACTCTCGCTCTTTGACATCCTGATAATCCACCAGTTCCCGCAGTACAGAAGTGGCAAAGCTGCCCGCTGGTAGTGCAAACTTGAGGACCAAGGTATCGTCGTTAATCTCGTAACTGAGTTGCTGGGGTAGCAAGATAAGCGGGCGACGTTCTTGATTCAATCCCGCCTGCTCAAGGCCAGCACAATCTTCAGCAAAGGGCTCACACACACTCTGCTCAAACGTCAGAGCCTCGGCTTCACACAGCGCCTGACCACGCCCCCATAAGGGCGCCGAGAGCAAAATATCTTGCTCATCCAATCGCTTGTGTAGCGCCTCATCCCAAGGGTTGGCGACAAAGTAACTCTTACTGCCCGCCAGCATCACGCAATCCCCCTCGAGCACCTTAAGCTCGAACTGACGTAAACGCTCGCTGACCACTTGATTAAAGAGATGTGAGCGCACTGCTGACAGATAGATACTGCGCTTATTTCTATCCTTGACCTTCTTGCTGCCGTTGAGCATCTGACGGCCAAAAATCAAATTTTTACCGTCATGACCAAATCGCTGCTCACCAAAGTAGTTGGGCACACCTGTGTGTTTAATCAGCTCAAGACGCCTGACCACTTCATCCATATCGGAGACGGCTCTGAGCGTCAGGGTAAAACGATTGCCTGCAAGTGCGCCGGTGCGCAGCTTCTTACCGTGACGGGCACTGGAAAGCACAGTTAGCTGTTCACTGTTTAGCGATTGCCAGTCGGGCATGCTCTTACCCGGGATCCTTATCCCAAACCATTGCTCTGTGATAGCGTGTCTGTCTTTCTGCCCCGCAAAGGTCACTTCTTTCGGGTGCACACCGGCAAAGCTAGAGAGCATACGTGCCACATCGGCGGTATTAAGCCCCGACTTGCGAATATGCAGCATATGATGCTCCCCCTCACCAGTGGGTAGAAAGGGCAGGATCTCCTGCACGATAAAATCACTGTTATGGGTTCTCAAATCGGCACTCGCCTGAGGCTGGCCAAACAAATAATGCAATGGGGTCATAACTCTCTCTTATCTTGGCTCAGCGCACATGAGCACCACGGCTTCTACGGCGATGCCCTCTTTTCGGCCAGTAAAACCAAGCTTCTCGGTTGTGGTAGCCTTAACATTAATAGCCTCAATATCGCTGGCTAAGTCTTCACTCAAGCACTGGCGTATGGCATCAATATGCGGCAGCATCTTAGGTGCCTGGGCAATAATGGTCACATCAAGGTTGCCTAGCTGGTAGCCTTTATCCCGCGCGAGCTGATAACAGTGGCGCAGTAACACTCGGCTGTCAGCACCTTTGAACTCAGGGTCGGTATCGGGAAAATGTTTGCCGATATCCCCCAGCGCCATGGCGCCAAGAATGGCATCTGAGATGGCATGCAGCACCACATCCCCATCGGAATGGGCAACCAAACCGGTATCATAAGGCACTTCAACACCGCCTAAAATCAGCGGCAACTCACCACCAAACTTGTGTACGTCGAAACCGTGGCCGATACGTATATTCATCTTTCAGTCACCTTTAGTTGAATCTGGGTCATCTGCCTGGGCCGCCTGTAGAAACAGTGCAGCCAATTGCAAATCGTCTGGATGGGTTACCTTAATGTTGTCAAAGCGGCCACTTACCAGTAGTGGCTGACCACCAGCCCACTCCATCGCCGAGGCCTCATCGGTAATAGCCACTCCAGACGCCAGTGCCTGGGCAAGATTTTGTCGCAAAGACACCACAGGAAACAACTGCGGGGTCAGAGCATGCCAAAGGTTTTCTCGGCAAACCGTATTCGCTATCTTGCCATCGGCCGTTGAGCGCTTCATGGTGTCTCGCACTGGCATGGCTAAGATGGCGCCCTGGTGCTTACCAGCTTCGGTTTCACAGGCGGCGATCAGCTTATCGATATCGGCATGACTTAGACAGGGACGAGCCGCGTCGTGAACGAGCGCCCAGGCAGAATCTGGCGCCACATTGAGCGCGCTCAGCACAGAATCGGCACGCTCTTTACCGCCCACGACAGTCATGAGTTTGGGATGCGTTGCCTGAGTCAGCTTGGCAAAATGAGTATCTTCTGGGCTCAGGGCTAGGATCACCTGCGTTATACGCGGATGTTCCAATAGGCGATCTAGGGTATGCGCCAGAATAGCTTGATGATTTAACATCAAATACTGCTTAGGGATCTCAGCGCCCATGCGCGCACCAATACCGGCGGCGGGAACGATGGCAACGAGATCTTTGATGGAACTTGTCATTGATTTGAACTCATGTCAGGTTTCAAGGCCATGGCGGGAGCCATTACCTACTGCTCGCCTATCTCGGCTTTACGCTGAGGCTCGCCCACTACACGAAAGAAAGTTTCGCCCTGTTTAACCATACCCAGCTCATTACGAGCCCGCTCTTCAAGGGCCTCAGTGCCGCGACGAAGATCGAGGATCTCTTCTTTGAGTACCTGATTGCGTTCGATTAATTTGGCGTTGCTCTCACGCTGCAACTGGATCTGTTCTTGCAGCTGAAAAGATTCGGGTAAACTATTTTGCCCCCACCAGAGTCGATACTGGAGCAGGCCAAGCAGCGCAAACATGGCGATAAGAAGTCGCTTCATCCTTAATGGGCTTTATCTCTGTTAAAAGGCTGAACTGATATTACAACAAAAAAGGCCACCAAGTGGTGGCCTTTTACCAATTTAACCGCAAAAAACTCGGTTATGCTTGGCCTTTAATCTCGCTACGACCCTTATATGGCGCTTTTTCACCTAACTGCTCTTCGATACGTAGCAGTTGGTTGTACTTAGCCACACGGTCACTACGACACAGTGAACCAGTCTTGATTTGACCCGCTGCAGTCGCTACCGCAAGATCCGCGATAGTCGCATCTTCGGTCTCACCACTACGGTGAGAGATAACCACTGTGTAACCTGCGTCTTTCGCCATGCGAATTGCCGCTAAGGTTTCAGTCAGAGAACCGATTTGGTTGAACTTGATCAGAATAGAGTTAGCGATCTTGTTCTCGATACCACGGCTTAGGATCTTAGTGTTGGTAACAAACAGGTCATCACCGACCAGCTGGATCTTGTCGCCAAGGATTTGTGTCTGGTATGCCCAGCCATCCCAATCTGACTCGTCCAAACCATCTTCGATAGACACGATTGGGTACTCTTCGGTCAGTGACTTAAGGAAGTCAGAGAAGCCGTTTGAGTCAAATACCTTACCCTCGCCAGATAGATCATACTGACCATCTTTATAGAACTCAGATGCTGCACAATCAAGAGCCAGAGTTACATCTTCACCCAGCTTGTAACCTGCTTTTTCTACCGCAATCTTAATCACAGCCAAAGCATCGGCGTTAGACGCTAAGTTAGGCGCAAAACCACCTTCATCACCCACAGCAGTGTTAAGACCCTTCTCTTGCAGAACCTTCTTCAGGTTGTGGAAGATTTCGGCGCCCATGCGCAGTGCTTCACGGAAGCTCTTAGCACCAACAGGCTGAACCATGAACTCTTGGATATCAACGTTGTTGTCGGCGTGCTCACCACCGTTAAGGATGTTCATCATAGGCACAGGCATAGAGTACTGGCCAGGAGTACCGTTTAGCTCGGCGATGTGTGCATACAAAGGCATACCTTTAAAAGCAGCAGCGGCTTTAGCAGCAGCCAGAGACACGGCCAGGATAGCGTTAGCGCCTAGCTTGTCTTTGTTCTCAGTGCCATCCAGGTCGATCATGATCTGATCCAGCTCGGCCTGCGCCGTTGCATCTTTACCCATTAGGGCGTCACGGATCTGGCCGTTGATGTTAGCGACAGCAGTCAATACACCTTTACCCATGTAACGGCTCTTGTCACCGTCACGCAGTTCTAGTGCTTCACGGCTACCGGTAGAGGCACCCGATGGCGCAGCAGCCATACCAACAAAACCACCATCTAGATGTACTTCCGCTTCAACCGTTGGGTTACCGCGTGAATCCATGATCTCGCGACCAATGACATTGATAATTTTAGCCATAATTTCCTCGACTTTAAGTTTAAGATTTAAGTTTAAAAAGTTAATGCAAAACTAAAATTCTTATCGCTAAATTTACATCATCTGAAACAAAAAAGCCGCCTCCGAGAGTCGGAAGCGGCCCTTGTATATAGATTAGCCTAAATCGCGTTTTTGGTACGCTACGGCTGCAGCAACAAAACCTTGGAACAATGGCTGACCATCGCGAGGTGTTGATGTAAATTCAGGGTGGAACTGACCCGCCACAAACCAAGGGTGGTTAGGGAGTTCAATCATTTCAACCAGCTGACGATCTGTTGACAGACCGCTAAATACCAAGCCAGCTTTCTCTAAACGTTCTCTGTATGTGTTGTTCACTTCGTAACGGTGACGGTGACGCTCTACACAGGTTAGGCCCTTGTAGGCTTCGGCCGCCTTAGTACCTTCGATCAGATGACACAGCTGTGCGCCTAGACGCATGGTGCCACCGAGATCTGATTCTTCATGACGTTGCTCGATATTACCTTGTTCGTCAATCCATTCTGTGATCAAGCCCACAACTGGATACGGCGTGTCTTTGTTGAACTCGGTTGAATGCGCATTTTCTAAACCAGCCACGTGGCGAGCGAATTCAATCAGTGCCACTTGCATACCTAGACAGATACCGAAATAAGGTAGGTTATTTTCACGGGCATACTGAGCCGCCATGATCTTACCTTCGACGCCGCGCTCACCAAAGCCGCCCGGTACCAGGATACCGTCAAGGCCTTCCAGTACTTCTGTGCCTTTGGCTTCGATATTTTGTGAATCGATATACTTAATGTTCACCGATACGCGGTTGAATAGGCCGGCATGTTTTAGTGCTTCGTTAACCGACTTATAGGCATCTGGCAGTTCGGTGTACTTGCCCACCATACCAATAGTGACTTCGCCTGTTGGGTTGGCTTCTTGGTAGATAACGTTTTCCCACTCAGACAGATCGGCTTCTTTACAGTCAAGACCGAAACGCTTGGTGACCAGATCATCCAAACCTTGCGCCTTCAGCAGTGCAGGGATCTTGTAGATACTATCGACATCTTTCAGTGAAATCACCGCACGCTCTTCAACGTTACAGAAAAGCGAAATCTTCGCCTTCTCGTTAGATGGAATCGCGCGATCACCACGGCAAACCAATACGTCTGGTGCGATACCGATAGAACGCAGCTCCTTCACAGAGTGCTGTGTCGGCTTAGTTTTAACTTCGCCCGCCGCGCCAAGGAAAGGCACCAGGGTCAAATGCATAAATAGGGTACGATCACGGCCTAGTTCTACACCCAACTGACGAATTGACTCAAGGAAAGGCAATGACTCGATATCACCAACGGTACCGCCAATCTCAACGATCGCCACGTCGTGCCCTTCTCCGCCCTCAAGCACTTTCTCTTTAATTGCATTGGTAATATGTGGGATCACCTGAATGGTGGCGCCCAGATAGTCGCCACGACGCTCTTTGCGCAGCACTTCTTCGTAGATACGACCCGTGGTGAAGTTGTTACGACGATTCATCTTAGTACGGATGAAACGCTCGTAATGACCCAAGTCGAGGTCAGTTTCAGCCCCATCTTCAGTCACGAATACTTCACCGTGCTGAGTTGGGCTCATGGTACCTGGATCCAAGTTAATATAAGGATCCAACTTCATAATGGTTACATTAAGGCCTCTAGCCTCTAAAATTGCCGCCAATGATGCTGCTGCAATGCCTTTACCTAGTGATGAAACCACGCCACCAGTAACGAAGATATACCTTGTAGTCATGCTGAACCTGAGAAAATGAGTTGGAAATATGTGCTTGTATGAAAGCACTAGGACGGGGCGTTATTATACCAAAGCCCATCGGTTTCGACAAATAGGTAACGGCAACTATTTTAGTCTTTTAGGGGATCATTTCGCTTGACTTGCTCCCAATAAGCGTCCAGTTCAGCGAGCGTATGCTCCTGCATCGATCTATCCGACTGGGCAGCCAAGGCCTCGACGCCGCGAAAGCGATGCTCAAATTTATGGGTTGCCCGGCGCAGCGCCTGCTCAGGATCCAGCTTAAGATGCCTTGCCAGATTCACTACGGCAAACAGCAGATCCCCGAGCTCATCTTCCATCTTGTCTCTATCCTGGGCAGCAACCTCGACCATTACTTCGTCGATCTCCTCATGGATCTTGGCCACCACAGGCGCTAAATCATTCCAATCGAACCCGACCGTCGCTACTCTTCGCTGCACCTTGGCCGCGCGGGAAAGGGCCGGCAGGGCTTTGGGAATATCATCGAGCACTGAATGCAGTGAGCGACCGGCACGTTCTTTGGCTTTGATGCTCTCCCAGGTTTCGCGTACCGTCTCACTAGAGGCCTGGTTCATCTCGCCAAACACATGGGGATGACGCTCGGTGAGCTTAGTGCAGATCTTTTCCACCACCTGCTCAAAATCGAACCGCCCCTGCTCCTTACCCAGCTGACAATAGAAGATCACCTGAAACAGTAGATCCCCAAGCTCCCCCGGCAGCTCATCGAGAGCGCCGCGCTCTATGGTGTCGGCCACCTCGAAGGCTTCCTCCAAGGTAAAAGGCACTATGGTCTGATAGCTCTGCGCCTTATCCCAGGGGCAACCGGTCTCTGGGTCTCGAAGCCGCTCCATGATGGTCAGCAGCTGCTGGATATCGGATTTACTCTGCATCGTCTTCCCTATCAAAAAGGCGACCTAGGCCGCCTCTTAGTTTATCGTTTCAGCGATTAGCGAATGGCTTAAAGACGTCTCGCCTCGATAACGCCGCTCACCTGAGACAGCTTGGCGATAACTCGCGACAAGCCCTCGAGATTATACAGCTCAAGCTCCAGCTCGATGGCGGCGGTCTGGGTCTTCACATCGGAAGATGAACTCATGGCCAGTACGTTCGATTTCTCGGCCGCTAACACTGAGGTAAGGTCCCTGAGCAGACCGCTGCGATCATTGGCCAATACCTTAAGCTTTAATTTATAACCACCAGAATAGTTCTCGCCCCAGACCACATCGACGCTGCGCTCTGGATGCACTCGCATCAGCTCTTTGACCTGCTCACAATCGGCCCTATGCACAGAGATCCCCCTACCCTTAGTGATAAAACCAAAGATCTCATCCCCAGGCACAGGCTGACAGCATTTTGCGATATGACTAAGCAGGTTACCGACACCATTAACCTCAACCTGGCCTTTGCCTTTTCCGGTTGAGCGCGCCTGATTCTTCTTCAGCAGATCTTCAAGGGCTTCCTCTTCAGACACCTCATTGATGCGCATCCGGCTCTGAACATGGTTAACCACCTGATTAAGCCTGACATCACCACCGCCGATTCCGGCCAGCAGATCATCCATGCCCACCATGTTGAAACGTTCCACCGCGCTTTGGGCATCTTTGAGAGTCAGGCCTGAGCGCGCCAGCTCGGTCTCGAGCATCTCGCGGCCGGCGACAATATTCTTGTCTCTGTCTTGCTGCTTAAACCAATGCTGAATCTTAGAGCGGGTGCGCGAGGTCTTGATATAGCCTAGGTTAGGGTTCAGCCAATCCCGCTTAGGGTTGGGATGCTTAGAGGTAATGATCTCCACCCGCTCACCGGTTTCCACCTGATAGGTAAAGGGGACGATACGACCATCGACCTTGGCACCAATACACTTATGCCCCACCTGAGAGTGAATATAGTAGGCAAAATCGAGCACGGTTGAGCCCATAGGCAGATCCACTACGTCACCGTTAGGGGTGAAGACATAGACCCTGTCCTCAAACACCTGGCTGCGGACTTCATCCACCAAATTGCCACTCTCGGCCACATCTTCCTGCCACTGCAGGATCTTACGCAGCCAATTGATCTTCTCTTCGTAGCCGCTCTGCTTACCCGTGGTGCCCTCTTTATATTTCCAGTGAGCAGCTACCCCAAGCTCGGCATCTTCATGCATCTGCTCGGTACGGATCTGTATCTCTACCGTCTTGCCCTCTGGGCCCACCACTATGGTATGAATAGATTGATAACCGTTAGGCTTAGGGTTAGCAACATAATCATCGAATTCGCGCGGGATATGATGCCAAAGGGTGTGCACCACACCTAAAGCGCCATAGCAGTCTTGTAAGCGCTCGGTGACGATACGCACGGCGCGCACATCAAACAGCTCATCGAAGGTGAGATCTTTGCCGCGCATCTTCTTCCAAATACTATAGATATGCTTAGGTCTGCCATAGACCTTGGCGCGGATCTGCTCCTCATCCAGCCGCTGCTGCAGCTGGTTAACGAAATTCTCGATATAGATCTCACGATCCACCCGCTTGCCATCAAGCTGCTTGGCAATATCCTTGTAGACCTCAGGGTGCAGATAGCGAAACGAGATATCTTCCAGTTCCCATTTGAGCTGACCTATCCCCAGACGGTTGGCTAGCGGCGCATAGATATCGGCGATCTCACGGGCCAACAGCACCCGAGTCTCCTCGTCGGCATTTTTCACTTCCCGCAGCAAACAGATACGTTCGGCCAGCTTGATCACCACGGCGCGGACATCTTCCACCATGGCCAGCAGCATCTTCCGAATGTTATCGATTTGAGGTTCGGCGTTGCGGCTCTGCTCATTGACCTTTAGCGCACCTATGGCATCCATGGTCACTACGCTGTTCACTAAGGTAGTTAACTTGTCGCCAAACAGCTCAAGCATCTGCTCCTCAGTCAGCAGGCCGGCATCAAACACCACGAAGATCACTGCCGCTTGTAGGGTTTCGATATCCATGTTGAGTGGGGCTAGGATCTCGATCAACTCGCGGGCACGACCGATCAGCAGGGTATCGTTAGCATCATGTTTCGCCACCAAATCCTCGACCTGTTTGATCAGAGCGAGTAAGGTGCTGGCCTCTTCGGCGTCACTCAGATAACGATTAACCCATTCGGTTAATTGAAAATCTGTGTCTTTAAAATGTGCTTCTCTAACAGATACCATCTACTGCATGTCCTTTATAACTTAAGTTATTGCCCCTAAATTGCTCGACCTGTTCTGTCATCCTGAAAGTGTCACATGACATAGCCAATACCGAACCCACTATCTTGGGGATTCCCCCGCCAATGTCAATTGATATGCGTCGACTATTTGGCCGCTTAATCGAGTTATTTATCCAACTCAAACAATGCCATGGCCTCGATATGATGAGTCTGGGGAAACATATCGATAAGCCCGAGACGGCTCAGTACATATCCCTGTGCCAGTAGCGGCTCACAATCTCTGGCCAGGCTCACTGGGTTACAGGAGATATAGACAATCGCCTTGGGCTTCATCTTCTTTAACCATTGTAGACTCTCAAAGGCGCCGGCTCTTGCGGGATCCAGCAATAACTTATCAATCCGCCCAAGCCAGGCCGCATTAGAGAGATCGGCACTCAAGTCGGCATGGTAAAACTCGGTGCCTTCGACACCGCTCGCCTCGGCATTGCGTTTAGCCTGGGTAACCATAGCCTCGACTCCTTCGACCCCCACTAGCTTAGCGCCAGCCTTGGCCAGCGGCAGGGTAAAGTTACCCACGCCGCAGAAAAGGTCGAGCACCCGCTCGCCCGGCTCGACTTGGAGCCAGTCGATCGCCTGAGTGATCATCTGCTGATTGATCTCGCCATTGACCTGAATAAAGTTACCCGGCGAGAAGCCAAGCTGACTTCCATCATTCAGGCGGTAATAAGGTAAACCCGATTCACCAGTTACAGTCTCTAACTGACCATCGTCGTCCAGCAGGGTGACGCTGACCTGATGGGCCTGTCCAAAGGCGATTAACAGCGCCTTATCCTTATCATTTAGCGCAGTAGTGATACGCACCACCACACCATCGCCCGAGTCCACCGACAAGAGCTCCACATGACCCAGAGTGCGTTTGCCACTGAGTTGATTCAGACAAAGGTTTAAAGGTTGCAGCAGATCCGATAGCGACTTAGCCAGCACAGGGCAAGCATCGATATTGACCACATCGCTACTGGCCAAGGCGCGAAAGCCTAAATTGAGCTGCTTGCTATCTCGCTGATATTGCGTTGCCATACGAGCGCGGCGGCGATAATGCCAGCCCTCACCCGACAGCGGCGCACTGATATGCTGGGCCTGGGTACGCCCCATCTTCTCAATAAGATTCACCAGGGCAGCTTGCTTGGCATCACGCTGTGAATCCAGCGCCAGATGCTGCAGGTCGCAGCCGCCGCAGCGACCATAATAGGGACAGTTGGGCTCGATACGCGCAGTGCTTGCGCTCTCAACCTTTATGAGCTTGGCTTTGGCGTGACGCTTCTTCTGTTCTGTTATCTGCGCCGTCACTCTCTCACCGGGCAAGGCACCAGGAATAAAGACAATTTTTCCCTCGCCATCTGCTATCCCTGCCCCCAGATGGTCGAGCTGGGTAACATCGAAACTTTGCTTGGCGAGAGTTCGCTGAGTTTTTCGGGGTTTAGCTTTATAAAATTGTGCCATCTAGGCCTCTAAAACAATAAAAATACTAGTAAAGACTGCACAAAGTCTGGCAGTCTAATGTAACCTATAACCAACGCAGACGAATAAAACCAACTCCATGAATAGTGCAGATAATATGACTAAATACAGCCTGAGAGCCTGGGTTCTCGTGCTGGCATTAGCGCCCACTATTTTGGTTGGTATTTTGCTTGGCAGCTATTTTACCATAAATCGTTTCTATGAACTGGAAGAAAGCTTAATCGAAAGGGGCAGCAATATCATCGAGCCCCTGGCCATTTCCGCTGAAATTGGCCTGGAAACCAAAAATTTCGAAACCACCAAACGCCTGATCACCTCGGTGCAACTCAACAAGTCTAATCTGGTGCAGTTTATCGCCATTTTCGACACCAACAACCGGGTAATAGTGACCTCGCACCACTATAAAAATCATGAGTTTATGCGCTATAACGAGCCCATAGATTCGTTGCAGACCACAGCGATTGAACCCTTTGGCGACAGCATCATTATGCGCAGTCCCATCTTCTCCAGCCAGCGCGAGCTCTTGGTCAGCCCCTACGACAGCAACACCATGGCCCAGCAAGTTAACTCTGCCAAGCTTGGCTATATTGCCGTGTTGCTCAACAAAGAAAACGCTCTGCTGGAACAGCACAGAGCAGCCGTAGCCGCCTTCATCATAGTGCTGATCGGCGTACAGCTGAACCTACTGTTTACCTTCCGCCTGGTAAAAAACGTCACTCACCCCATCACTGAAATGGTGCGCGTAGTGGCCAAGATCCGTGAGGGCAAGCTAGACACAAGGGTCGATGGCAACCTAATCGGTGAGTTGGATCTGCTCAAACGTGGTATCAATGCCATGGCAAGCTCCCTGTCGGAATACCATGAGGAGATGCAGCAAAATATTGACCAGGCGACCTCAGATCTGCGGGAAACCCTAGAGCAGATTGAGATCCAAAACGTCGAGCTGGATCTGGCCAAAAAGCGCGCCCTCGAGGCCAGCCGTATCAAGTCTGAGTTCTTAGCCAACATGTCCCACGAACTACGTACGCCGCTCAACGGAGTGATAGGTTTTGCCAAACAGCTGCTCAAAACGCCACTGCATGCCAGTCAGCAGGACTATATTAAGACCATAGAAAAGAGCGCGACTAACCTGCTGGGGATCATCAACGACATTCTCGACTTCTCCAAGTTGGAAGCGGGCAAGATGGAACTGGAGAACATGCCTTTTGCCCTACGCGAGGTGATTGACGATACCATCTCTCTGCTGGCCAATAGCGCCAAGGACAAAGACCTCGAACTCGTGGTCGACATAGAACCTAGCATCAACGATAACGTCTCGGGTGACGCCCTGCGGGTTAGCCAGGTGATCACTAATCTGGTGGGTAATGCCATCAAGTTCACCGACAGCGGCAGCGTTCACCTTAAGATACGCCTCACCAGTGAGGAGCCGGAAAAGATCAATATTCGCTGTGAAGTGACAGATACAGGTATAGGCATAGACAAACTGCATCAGGCCCAGCTATTCCAGGCATTTGGTCAGGCTGACTCCTCTATCTCGCGCCGTTTTGGCGGCACGGGTCTTGGTCTCATCATCACCAAGCGACTGATCAATCGTATGGGTGGCCAGATTGGTTGTATCTCGGCACCGGATAAAGGCTCCACCTTCTGGTTCACACTGCCACTTAAGTTAAGCCAATACCCTATTAGTCAGGCGCTGGAAACCGACAAGCTTATCGATAAGACAGTATTGTTATTCGAGCCACGCAAGCTTTCACGCAAGGTACACGAAAACTTACTGCAGCATTGGGGGATGCAGAGTGTCAGCATCACCACGCCCGAGGACTTGGCCCGTATTGCCGGTGAAGAGGAACGTCACTTCGACTACGCCATCATCAGCTGCAACGATCTGGCCAGCAGCCCAGAACTGCTAGAGGTACTCAACAAGATTGCCCAAATCAGCGACTACACCCTCTATATATGTAGTAGCAGCGATAGCGCCACCAAGATGAACCTTATCCAGCCAAACGTCGACAAGGTGATGCAGGCGCCTGTAGGCGAGCGCGCCCTGGCCGTGACCCTAATTAATCCCCACCGCGCTCAATATGAAGCCATGCCCTTTAAAGAAGCGGTGAAGGCAAGCCAGGTTCGTGAGCCCATGAGCGTGTTGGCGGTGGATGATAATCCGGCCAACCTGAAACTCATTGATACCCTGCTCAAGGAGCTGGTCACCAAAGTGACTGTGGCCAACAACGGCCAGGCGGCGGTAGAGCTTGCTAAGGCAAAGAGCTTCGATCTTATCTTTATGGATATTCAGATGCCCGGCACAGACGGATTTAGCGCCACCAAGCAGATACGCGAGTATTCGCTCAACCGCAATACTCCCATAGTGGCGGTGACTGCCCACGCGATTGCCGAAGAACGAGAACGTATCGACCAGAGCGGTATGGACGGCTACCTGCCAAAGCCTATTGACGAGGCCGCGCTTAAAAGCGTGATCAGCCGCTGGAAGACAAGGCCTCAGTTTACCCACTTCGATCAGCACACCCTTAATTGGGAACTCTGCCTGACCCAGGCCAACCAGAAAACCAGTCTGGCACTAGAGATGTTGCAGATGCTGATCGATTCGCTGCCCGAAACCAGAGAGAATATCTCAACCGCCTTGGAACATCAGGACAGTGAGGCGATGATAGCCCATGTTCATAAGCTCCACGGCGCCAGCTGCTATTGCGGCGTACCTACCACTCAGCGGCTCTGTCGAGAGATTGAACAGTCACTCAAGCAAAATGCCGGTGTCGATCTGGTCGAGCCGGAAATACTTGAGTTACTTGACGAGCTTTCTAAGGTAGAATCTGCCGCAAATCAAGTAATAGCCCAGTTATCTATGGATGTGATCGATGAGTAATAAACCCGGTTTTTTTAAACGCCTTAAGGCCCTCGAACTGGAGCAGAAGAAGCTCTTCGCCATCGCCCTGTGTCAGCGCATGTATCCCAACTATCAGTTGTTTAGCGAAGTGTGCGAATTTGGCGATCCTCAAGTGCTAGACACCCTGCTTAACCTGCTGTGGCAATCTATGTACGATCAAAAGCTTAAGCTCAATATCGAACTCTACCTGGAGCGTCTGGATCTCAACACGCCTGAGCCTGCCGATTTCGATGTTTATGGCGTCTACCCGGCCATGGATGCCGCCGTTGCCCTAACCTCCTTGCTAAGCGCCATTCAAAGCAAGGTAGAAGACGATATCACCAATATCAGCAAACTCTCCTCAAGTACCGTAGCCAACTACATCGAGGCAACAGTCGATGAGGAGATGGATGAAGAAGCGCTGGATGAGTTCATCTTCAATCATGAGGTGATGCAGGAAGAGAAAACCCTGCAGGCATCATTACTGGAAATCATCGAAGAAAATCCTAAAATCACTGCCGACTTCGTCAAGGCACTGCGCAAAGAGATAGTGCAGTCAGGCGTTTCCAACATAGGGATCTCCGTGGGTGCGTGATGCGCAAACTTATCTACCAAGGATTTGTGCTCACTAACCCGGATGGGTTAACTAATACCTGGTGTCTGACTATCGGGGAGCAGCGACGCGTCGGCTCCCTATTTGAACTCAGACGCCAGATCCATTTCTATCAGGAACTTGGCATCTTACCGCCACCCAAGCCTCTACAAAGGCGACCAGGCCCCCAGCATTAGACTTTCGCGTTATAGGGACTCGCCAGGCTAAGTGTTAACCTTAAGGTCAGTATTAAGCTAAAGCGGATATTCCCCCCGCTAGACTCACGCCAAGGAAGCAGCCTGTCTATGTTACCCACTCTCTCGCCACTGATAGTGGTGTTCGGCATCATGATCACCGGCTTTATAGTACAGAAAGCCCGGCTACTGCCCGAGGGCAGCGACAATGTGCTCAACCAATATGTGTACTACATCGCCTTTCCCGCGATCATGATGATAGTGCTGGCCGAAACCCCAATTGAAGCGATCACTAACTGGGGCTTTATCGGCGGCTACAGTCTGGCGATGGCCGTTATCTATCTGATCACCGGCTTATTTTCCCTCTGGATGCAGCCCAAAGACAAACCCTTAGCCGCCATTCGCGCCCTCAACACTACCTTTGGCAACACCTCGTTTATCGGTATACCGCTGATGATGATGCTATTTCCCGGCGACCAACTGGCCCTGGCCGCCGCTGCGCTGGCCAGTCTATTGTCGGTTACGGTATTTGCCATTGTACTGGCCCAGCTGGCGCTGTTTCAGGGACAAACCGACAGTGCGCTGAAGACAGTGTTCTTCGCCCTGATCCAAAACCCCATCATATTGGGTAGTTTAGCGGGGGTTGCTTTATCGGCGGCCCACATAGAGCTGTATCGCCCCATCGCCGATATCATCAGGCAGTTTGGTATGACTTCTAGCCCCTGCGCTCTGTTTGCCATCGGCATGGTGCTGTGTAAAGCCAATCAAGGAAGCCGCAACGCTGCAGGAAGCCAGTCGCGCATTGTCGAACTGACTATGCTTAACCTAAGCAAACTCCTACTGCAGCCCCTGCTGGCCTATCTACTGCTCAGCGCCCTTGGCATCTCAGGGCCACTACTGCAGATGGGAGTGCTCTTGGCGGCGCTGCCCACCGCCGCCAGCGTCTATCTGCTGGCACACAGGTTTAACGTGGGCGCCACCAGTAGCGCACAAACCATCAGTCTGGGGATAGTCATTAGCTTTATCACCATTCCCTTACTGCACCACTGGTTACTCTATGGCGGTGAAAATCTATTTTGACGGGTAAAAAGCACACAGGTATTTACTGTATAAAAAATCAGTATATACTGTGCATGAATACAGTACTTTGTAAAAGGATGTCATCATGCTTTGTCAGCTCAGCATCAATAACTTTGCCATTGTCCGCTTTTTAGAACTCGACTTTAAGTCCGGTATGACCAGCATTACCGGTGAAACTGGCGCAGGTAAATCCATCGCCATCGATGCCTTAGGGCTTTGCCTGGGTAACCGCGCCGATGCCAACACAGTCAGACCGGGCGCCACCAAGGCAGAAGTCAGTGCTCGCTTCGCCCTCAACGATATCCCATTGGCCAGACGTTGGTTAGAAGACAATGATCTTGAGCTTGACGACGAATGCATACTGCGCCGCACCATTGGCAGCGATGGACGCTCACGCGCCTACATCAATGGTAATCCAGTGCCTCTTAATCAGATGCGCGCCTTAGGCCAGCTGCTTATCGGCATCCACGGCCAACATGCTCATCACGCTATGTTAAAGAGTGAGCATCAACTTACCCTGCTCGACAGTTACGCCAACCATAAGATGCTGCTCGAAGCCTGCAGCTCCAGCTACCAGCGCTTTAAGCTGATCCAAAAGGAGCTGAGCCAACTGCAGCAGTCGCAACATGAGCGCATCGCCCGCAAACAACTACTGCAATATCAGGTTGAAGAGCTGAACGAATTCGCCCTGGGCGAAGAAGAGTTTGACGAAATAGAGGCCGAGCATAAGAAACTCGCCAACGGCACAGCGCTGATCCAGGCCTGTCAGCGCACCCTTTACCTCTTGCAGGATAGCGAAGAGGGCGCTATCGAATCTTTGCTCAACATGAGCCTAGATCAAGCCCAGGAGCTCGAAGGTTACGATCCTGAGCTTAAAGGGGTGGGTAACATGCTCAATGACGCCTTGATCCAGGTTCAGGAGAGCAGCAGCGAACTACAACGTTACTTAGATAGATTGGAGCTGGACCCAGATCATTTTGCCGCCCTGGAGCAGCGCCTATCGAAAATCATGATGCTGGCACGTAAGCACCATGTAAGCCCCAAAGATCTCTATCAGCACCATCAGGCACTGAGCCAGGAGCTGAGCGAACTGGACTCGGATGAAGAGAAACTCGATGAGATCGCTCAGCAGCTTGAAAGTTGCCGCGAGAGCTTTATCGCTCATGCCCAAAAACTCAGCCAGAGCCGCCAGCGTTACGCCAAGGAGCTAGACAAGCAGGTAACCCGCTCGATTCACGAACTCAGCATGCCCAAGGGCAAGTTTGTCATCGACGTGCAGTTTAACCCCGAAATGATGTCGCCCAACGGCTGCGACACGGTGGAGTTTCAGGTAACCACTAACCCTGGGCAGCCGCTGCAGCCCATCGCCAAAGTGGCCTCGGGCGGCGAGTTGTCTCGTATCGGTCTGGGTATTCAGGTGATCACCGCCAAGAAGGTAGCGACGCCAACACTTATATTTGATGAGGTCGATGTGGGGATCTCAGGTCCTACCGCCGCCGTGGTCGGCAAGATGCTGCGCAGCTTGGGCGAATCGACTCAGGTGCTCTGTGTGACTCACCTGCCCCAAGTCGCCGGTAATGGTCACCAACATATGTTCGTCAACAAACAGAGCAAGGCAGGTCAAACCGAGACCTCTATGGTGCCACTAGACAAGCACCAACGTATCGAAGAGTTGGCTCGCCTGCTGGGCGGCGATGTCATCACCAACAACACCCTGGCCAATGCCAAAGAGTTACTACAGGGCTAAGCCCGTAAGATCAAAAAATTGGCCACCATTAGGCTGGTTAGCAAGCAAAGCGCGGCAATATTCTAGCCGCGCTTTTTTATTTGTGTCCGATAGGAGGTCTCGCCAACGCACAGCTATTTGCACAAAAAAAGCTGACTCTGATAGACTGAGTTGCTCTACTGTCGATACGGCATCGAACACCACAAGGATTTGAAATGCGTCATTTTTTCCATGCTTTGAAATGGATCTTATTCACCCTACTGCTCATTCCCGTCGGCGGCTATCTCATCTTACTCTTGGTCAATCTGCAAGATAGCGAGCCATCAGCACAGGCCAGCGCCTTCCTTGAGCAGGTGAACGCCGAAGAGACCGCCTTGAGTCAGCATCTTGAAAACAACCCCTATCTTTATGCCATGGGTTTCGATGCGCCGAAAGATGATGACCCAATGGCTCTCGGGCTTAAACGCTATCAAGCGCTCAAACAGTTGGATGTGATGCAGCAGCCCGAAAAGGCCTTTCCCCATCCCTTTGAGCTGCCTAAGTCAATACTTCCGACTTGTCGCAGTCAAGAAGGTTATCTGAGCGAATGTATAAACTTACTCACCGAATCAAACGAACTACAACTCACTATTAAAGACTATGCCTGGTTGATTGAGCGTTACCGTACTCTAATCTCCCTTAGGCACTGGCAAGATGACACGCACTTTAACCTGTTTATCAATCCAATCCCCGGAGCCCGCCTTATAGCAGCGCAGCATCTATATATCCTCAATAGCTTTCTGAAAAACCGCCACGAACCTAGCATGTTTCTGGCGGATATAGATCAGGATATGCGATTCTGGCTGCAGGCATCTACACAAATAAACTTGCTCCACAACAAACTCATGGCCATCTCGATACTCCAACAAAACATGAAGCTGGGTGAAGCGCTCATCGAACAGATGAATAGAGAGAGCGAAGACTATTTGTTGCCCAGCCTTTGGCAACGGCCTATGCCCAAGGGCGTCTTATCCCTTGAACGCGTCAAGAGAGGTGAATGGCATTACTTTACCAAAATATCTAAGGCTGCCTCTGGCGTTGACGACAAGGCAGACATCACCACTCAAATAGTCGAGGCACTCCTGATGCCACTGATGCAGCCACAGGATACCGCCAACCGCTACGCGGATATCTTAATTGGCAAGACAAGCATCAAGCAGTGCCCCAATGAACTCTCGCTATCGACTCTAATTGGGTACGCTTACAATCCCATGGGGAAATTTATCCTCTGCTCCAGCGTGCCACCATTTGAGGGTTACCAGGCCCGCACTAATAACCTGGAATCACAGCGCCAGGAGCTTATTAGACGCTTAACCGCTAACCCTGCCAATTCAGCTGAGATGGAAACTGAGGTTAGTGAAGACGCTAGGCAGAACTCGCCAGAAGAATAAGCCTTCTGATTCGATCTTCGTCTTACTCTCATCCCCTGACATATATCAGGGGATCTTTAACGCATAAGTTTATTCCGGTATGCAATCGAAACCGGGCACAGCTAATAGATCCTGACCCCAGGTTGCTCGCTCGGCCATAAAAAGCTTTGCTGTCGGCGCAATAGGCACCTCGACATCCAGACAACCAGCTGGGACCACAATCAGATTTAACGCCTCCAGCCGGTAAGGCATAGGCGAGCCACACACCTTACAGAAACAACGGCTATGCCGACTGTTCGCCAGTTGAAAATGTTGAACTAACGCCTCCCCTCGCCGCCAGCTGAGGGCTAAATGATTGGAAAACAGATTGGCTCCATGAAGCGAGCCTGTGCCCTTCTGACAGCGGCTACAGTGACACAAATAAAATGCATCGAAACGACCCACTAAGCTAAAGGCCACGCCGCCACAAAGGCAACTGCCACTGAACTCAACGTCCGACTTGTTTTGATTAGGGCTCTCATCATCCATAACCTGTCTCCTCTTGCCTGACAGCAACTAAAACTGAGCATATATTTATGCCCCACAACAAATCAAATTTTCCCTGCTGTGCTAAAAACAAAAATCCCGATTGTCTTGACACTCTGGTCTTCGACACACGGGATTTAATTTGAACTCAATGACAATTGGGCAAGCCAATCACTATGCAACCAGATAGACAATCCCCTGCAAGCACAAAAACGCAAACACCCCGGCGAGCACATCGTCTATCATAATGCCGATACCGCCATGGACCTTGGCATCCAATACCTTGATAGGCCAAGGCTTGAGGATATCGAAGAAGCGAAATAGCACAAAACCAACTGCCAACCAGGTCCAGCCTGCTGGCGCGGCGATGAGGGTGATAAGCAGCCCTGCCACCTCATCCCAGACAATAGCGCCGTGATCATGCACTCCCATATCTTTAGACGCCCTTTCACAGATGTAGAAACCGGCGAGTACGCAAAGCAGGGTCAGTCCCAGATACCAACTGAGCGGCAGTCCTACCATCAAGAAGTAGAGGGGGAAAGCCGCCAAGGTACCAAAGGTCCCTGGCGCCTTGGCCGCAAGACCTGAGCCAAATCCCAATGCCAAAAAATGAATAGGATTTGCTAACGAAAGTTTTTTAAGAACCGGATCGGTTGACCATAACTGCATGCTTAAAAGTGCTCAAAACCAAAATTTGTCGGTGCGTAAGGCTCGCCATCTTTGATAAGGCGCAGCTTATCACCTGTAGCAATCTGGCCAACTTGGCTAAAGCTCACGCCAGCGTGAGCCAGCGCCGTTTCCAATGCGCCGCGCTGGGCCTCGGGAACGGTAAACAATAGCTCGTAGTCTTCACCACCAGTCAGGGCATAACCCAATGCTTCGGCCTCATCAAGAGACTCGCGCATCTGGGCCGATAAAGGCAAACGATTCACATCCACCACGGCGCCCACCGCCGAACGCTTAAGAATATGACCTATGTCTGAAACAAAGCCATCTGACAGGTCGATGGCGCTTGAGGCCAAGCCCCGTAGCGACTGCCCCGCCAATACCCTAGGGGTGGGGAAATAGTGACGCTGAATAAAGTGCTCCCGCGCCGCGCCCGAAATGGCCAGCTTATCGCCTAAAATAGCCAGTCCGACGGCCGAATCACCCAGCGAACCGGTAACATAGATCCAATCGCCATTCTTGGCACCGCCTCGGGTTAACGCCTTGCCCTCTGGCACCTGACCATTAATCGTGATAGTGATCGACTTAGGGCCGCGAGTGGTATCGCCACCCACTAACGCAACGCCATAATACTCCGCCGCCTCATTAAGCCCCTGGCTAAACTCCTCGAGCCAGCTCTCATCTACCTCGGGCAAGGTAAGCGCGAGCGTCATCCAGGCGGGCTCAGCCCCCATAGAAGCTAAGTCTGACAGGTTAACCGCCAGCGCCTTATAACCCAATGCCTTGGCAGGCATGTCTGCATAAAAGTGCACGTTTTCAACCAAGGTATCACAGGAGATGGCTATCGCCTTGTTTTCGGCAGGCTGGACGAGGGCGCAGTCATCACCAATACCAAGATGAACGTCCCGGCGGGTCTGACCAAGGTTGGCAAAGAAATGATCTATTAGTTTAAACTCTTTCACAGTCTTAAGAACCATAGTAAGGGTTAATCAGCTAGCACACTTTTTGACGAGGGAGGTGTCGAGGCTAAACCTGTACATAAAAAACGGCATCCTGGGACGCCGTTTACTGTATCACTTTTTAGCGACTATCTTGTCGAGAATGCCGTTAACGAACTTGTGACCATCTTCAGCCCCGAAGGCCTTAGCTAGTTCAATCGCCTCGTTAATCGCCACCTTGTAAGGCACATCCTTACGGAAAGTCAGCTCATAGGCAGCAATGCGCAGCACTGCTTTCTCGATAGGCGAAACCTCATCGAATGGGCGCTCGAGGTGAGGGATAATCAACTCATCCAACTGAGCCGATTTAGTCGTGGTGCCTGATAGCAATTCACGGAAATAGCTAACGTCGACACCATCGATCTTCTGCTCGGTGAGAAATTCATGCTCCACATCGGCAACATTATTACCGCTTAGCTGCCATGAATAGATAGCTTGTACCGCTAAACGACGGGCTTTACGGCGCTCTGAAGGTTTCATTTTGGTTCCTAATCTTACAACTGCTGTTCTAGTTCTTGCAGAACATTGACCATCTCTAACAGACCAAGTGCCGCTTCGCCGCCCTTGTTACCTGCTTTAGTCCCAGAACGCTCGATAGCTTGTTCAATGGTATCTGTGGTCAAAACACCGAATGACACAGGAAGATCGAACTCAAGCGCTACCTGAGCCAATCCCTTGTTACATTCGCCTGCAACAAAATCAAAGTGTGGCGTACCACCACGGATCACGGCGCCCAGCGCTATGATGCCGTCAAATTTACCGCTTGCTGCAACACGACGTGCCGCAAGTGGCAGCTCTACGGCACCAGGTACACGAACAACAGTAATGTTGTCATCGGCAACCTGACCGAAGCGCTTCAATGTATCCACCGCGCCTTCTAGCAGACTCTCAACCACAAAGCTGTTAAAACGTGATACCACGATTGCCACTTTGGCATTTTTCGACTCGATATTACCTTGAACTACGTTCATTTATCTTACCTAAATTAGCTTAACAAACCCGGCACGGGAAAAAAGAGGCGGTATAATACCACAGCCTACGGCGTTGATCCCCATGCAATTTATATCAAATAGGTGAAATCCTATCCGTGTGAATTATTCTGCAATATATTCAGTCACTTCTAAACCGAAGCCCGATAGTGAATGATAACGCTTAGGCGAGCTGAGCAGACGCATACTGGTGACACCAACATCGGCCAGGATCTGCGATCCCACACCCACTTGGCGTGAAGTGCCCTGCCACTGAGCTGGCGCTGCCGCCTCGCCCTTATCTTCAGCTTCAAAGGCTTTTACCTTAGCAACCAACTCTTCGTTACTCTGCTGATGGCCAAGTACTACTAGCACGCCGCCTTCTTCAGCAATACGCGCCATGGCTTTTTCCAGCGGCCAGCTGCGCTTCTCATCACGCTCTGAATGCAACAAATCATTAAAAGTGTTTTGCAGATGCACACGCACCAAGGCATTAGGCTGTACTTCGCCCTTCACCAGCACATAGTGCAACTGGTTATCTATGGTGTCGCGGTAGGTGATCATGTCAAACTCACCGAAACGAGTCGGTAGCTTGCACTTGGCCTCACGCACCACTGTGGTTTCTTTGGTGTTACGGTATTCAATCAGGTCCGCAATGGTGCCTATCTTAAGGCCATGCTTCTCGGCAAACACCTCAAGATCTGGGCGACGGGCCATGGTGCCATCTTCGTTAAGGATTTCAACGATCACGGCAGACGGCTCATGACCAGCCAAACGAGCCAGGTCGCAACCGGCCTCGGTATGACCAGCGCGGATCAGTACTCCGCCCTCTTGGGCCATCAGAGGGAAAATATGCCCTGGCTGCACGATATCAGATGGCTTAGCGTCGCGGGCAACCGCCGCCTGAACGGTGACGGCTCTGTCATGGGCAGAGATACCCGTGGTCACACCTTCAGCCGCCTCGATAGACACGGTGAAGTTAGTGGAGAACTGAGCATTGTTGTTAGTTACCATCAGCGGCAGGTTAAGCTGCTCGCAGCGGGCCTTGGTCATGGTCTGACAGATGAGGCCGCGGCCATAGGTGGCCATAAAATTGATCGCCTCGGGCGTCACCAGGTTGGCGGCCATGATCAAATCGCCTTCGTTCTCTCTATCTTCGTCATCCATCAAGATAACCATCTTACCCAGACGGATATCTTCGATAATCGCTTCTATACTGTGTAGTGCCATTGTTAGACCTTGAATTGTTAGACCTTGAAATATTTTTATAGTAGGAGTTATTTAATCTGCTATTGGCTGGGATTGCCAGCGTCTATCTTAAAAAGCCGGAGCGAGCTAACAGATCCATAGTGACTGCTGAGCTTTTGGCTGGATTTTCCTCTGCCGACTGAAAACTTAGCAAGCGCTCCAGATGCCGGGCGATCAGATCCACCTCGATATTGACCCTGTCACCCGCCTTAAGATCGATGAGTGTCGTTTCGCTGGCGGTATGGGGCACTATGGTCAAACGAAAACGCTCACCGTCCACCTCGTTTACTGTCAGGCTGACGCCATCTATGGTGATAGAACCTTTATGGGCGATATAGCGTGCCAATCCCTTGGGCGGGGTCAGCCAGAATTCGATCGCCTTGCCGCGATACTGTCTGTCATCCACGCTAGCCACACCATCGACATGACCACTCACCATATGGCCACCAAGACGCGTTGTGGGGGTAACCGCCTTTTCCAGGTTAACCTTTTGTCCCACCTGATAGTGGGCAAAGCCGGTAAGCGCAACGGTTTCGGCAGAAATATCGGCCACATAGCCATCGGCCATCTGCTCAACCACGGTTAGACACACGCCGTTGGTCGCTATGCTGTCGCCCAGCTTAACGTCACTTAAGTCCAGCTTGCCGCTAGCCACCGTCAGGCGAATATCATCGCCGCGACGTTCAATTTTTCTCAGGCTGCCTACAGCCTCAATGATCCCAGTAAACATGACTAACTACTCTTATCGCTAGGTAAATGATTGTGACTCAATTGAAAGGTAAAACGTCTATCGGCTCCGACGCGCCTTTCATCGCAAAGCTTTAGGGCAGGCAACTGCGCCATCTCAGTATAGTCTGGCAATGCCAATAGATTTCGCCCATGGCCACCTAAGATTTTCGGTGCCTGATACAGCACCAATTCATCGGCAAGCCCTTGTGCCATAAAGGCGCCAGCCAGGGTCGCCCCGGCCTCGACCATCACGCTGTTGACCTGAGTGCCCAGATGTTCCAGCAGCGCGTTTAACGGCACCTGTCCATTATCGCTCGGCAGTTGCAACTGACTCACCTGCTCAGGCCAGGCGCTCACTACGGCGTCAGGATAGGGCTGGCAGCTCACCAGTAGCACGGGCGAATCTGTGTCAAACAGCTTTGGCTTAGCGCCAAGACGCGCGCGGGAATCGAGCACGACTCTCAGTGGTTGACGAATGTCGGCATCGGTTAGTTGCTCACCCAAGCCACCCAGCTCCTGATGGCGAACATTCAGACTTGGGTCATCGGCCAGTACCGTCTCTATGCCGGTCACGACGGCATCAAAACGGGCACGCATACGCTGCACATCACGGCGCGCCTCTGGACCGGTTATCCATTTAGAGACGCCGTTAGAGAGCGCCGTCTTGCCGTCGAGACTCGCCGCCAGCTTGATGCTGACCCAAGGGAGGCCGGTACGCATACGTTTCATGAAACCAGGGTTGAGAGCGGCGGCCTCTTCTTGTTGCAAGCCAACCTCAACCTGAATGCCAGCCTCTTCAAGCATCTTGATGCCACGGCCAGAAACTTGGGGGTTGGGATCGGTTACCGCCACCACGACGCGGGCCACTTGAGCCTTTATCAGCGCCTCGGCGCAGGGCGGTGTTCGCCCATAATGGCTGCAAGGCTCTAGGGTCACATAGGCGGTGGCACCTTTAGCTTTTTCACCTGCCATGCGCAGGGCATGCACCTCGGCGTGGGGACCACCAGCGGCGATATGAAAACCTTCACCCACCAGGGTTTCCCCTTGTACTATCACACAGCCGACATTGGGATTGGGGCTTGTGGTGTATTGCCCCTTGCGGGCCAATTGGATGGCGCGCGCCATCATCTGGGAATCAAATTTGGACCAGGCCATGTGTCGCTCGCCATCTCGTCAGAAAAAGGGGGAAGCCCCAGATACGCATTTGTCCTACTTGGCCGGTTTGGCCTTATCGTTTTGCAACTTGGCAATCGCCTCGCCAAATTCGGACACATCTTCGAAAGCGCGGTATACAGAGGCAAAGCGGATATAAGCCACCTTATCGAGATTCACCAGATGATCCATCATCAGGTTACCTATCATCTTAGAGGTCACCTCACGCTCGCCTGTGGCTCTCAGGGTCGATTTAATCTTGCTCAGGGCCTGCTCTATCTCATCCATGGACACGGGGCGCTTCTCTACCGCCCTCAGCATACCGCCGCGTAACTTATCTTCGTCGAAGGGTTGGCGACTACCGTCTTGTTTAATCACTCTGGGCATCACCAGTTCGGCGCCTTCGAAGGTGGTAAATCTTTCATGGCAAAGCAGACACTCGCGGCGACGACGTACTTGATGACCATCGGCCACCAGACGAGAATCGATCACCTTAGTGTCGGTTGCGCTGCAAAACGGACAATGCATTGAGCCTCCAGCAAATGCTAATCAGTATCTCAGAGAGTTTTCCCTTGCAATAGATACAAAAATGGCCGCTACTAATATTAACATCAGTAGCGGCCATCGAAGTTTACCCGATTTAACCCTTAAGGTTAACCGTAAACAGGGTACTTAGCGCACAATTCAAGCACCTGGTTCTTCACGCGCTCGATAGTGGCTTCATTGCTGATGTCATCAAGAATGTCACAGATCCAGTTAGTCAGCTCAACCGCTTCTGCTTCTTTGAAGCCGCGACGAGTGATGGCTGGAGAACCGATACGCAGACCTGAAGTCACGAAAGGTGAGCGTGGGTCATTAGGTACTGAGTTCTTGTTTACCGTGATGTTGGCACGGCCCAGCGCCGCATCAGCATCTTTGCCTGTGATATCTTTAGCGATCAGATCCAGCAGGAACAAGTGGTTTTCTGTGCCGCCAGATACCACATCGAAACCACGCTCGATGAAGGTGTTAGCCATCGCCTTAGCGTTCACAACGACTTGCTGTTGATATTCCTTGAACTCAGGAGACAGTGCTTCCTTAAAGGCTACCGCCTTACCGGCGATAACGTGCATCAATGGGCCACCCTGACCACCAGGGAATACCGCAGAGTTCAGCTTCTTGTATAGGTCTTCGTCATTCGCCGCAGACAAAATGATACCGCCGCGAGGACCAGCTAGGGTCTTATGGGTAGTAGAAGTTACTACGTGTGCATGTGGCACTGGGTTTGGATAAACACCGGCGGCGATCAGGCCAGCAACGTGGGCCATATCGACAAACAGGTAAGCACCAATCTTGTCGGCGATTTCACGCATACGTGCCCAATCGACGATGCCAGAATAGGCAGAGAAACCACCAATCATCATCTTAGGCTTGTGCTCAAGGGCCAGACGCTCCATCTCATCGTAGTCTATCTTGCCAGACTCGTCGATACCGTAAGGAACGATGTTGTATAGCTTACCAGAGAAGTTAACTGGAGAGCCGTGAGTCAGGTGACCACCGTGAGCCAGGTTCATACCCAGTACGGTATCGCCTGGTTGCAGTAGCGCCATGTAAACTGCGCTGTTGGCTTGTGAGCCGGAGTGAGGCTGAACGTTGGCGTATGTCGCGCCAAACAGTTCCTTGGCACGTTCGATGGCCAGGTTTTCAACGATGTCAACATGCTCACAACCGCCATAGTAACGCTTGCCAGGATAGCCTTCGGCGTACTTGTTGGTCAGCTGAGAACCTTGAGCCTCCATCACGCGAGGAGAAGTGTAGTTCTCCGAAGCGATAAGCTCGATGTGCTCTTCTTGACGACGAGTCTCTTCCTGGATCGCTTGAAACAGTTGCGGATCAAAGTCAGCGATGTTCATCTCTTTTTTCAGCATTGGTCACTCCAGCTGTGAAAGTCTTATAAGGTAGGGTTGCGCGGTATTCTACAGTGCATTCGATCACAATCCCAGCATTTGCGACATGAAAATAGTTGCGATTAAGACTGAGAAATGCTCATCAAATTGGCCCTTAAGGCAAAATAACGCCACTGACGCCTTGTTTTGCAACAATTACTCTTTGATGAGGGATAAAAAGGCGCGATTACAGCCTTTTGTACGAAAACACTGTTTTAAAAACTTAACAACAAAGCTGGTCACTAACGGCCATTTCGTCTGCGTAATGGTCAAAAAGTTGCAGCCAACAGCCTTGCTCGCGGCCATCGACCTCTCTTAAGCGATATGCGTATCTATGCAGCAGCTTGCTCCGCTGCAATTATTTCATTCACCACGCAGTTTCAGGCCCAAGTTGTGGTGAATAGTCAACGCCAATTAAACGCGAACTCAGTTCATTAATCGCAGTGTTATTACGTCCTGATGAACAAATGCGACATTGAGGCTCGAAACAAAAGTTTGCCGCCATCGAATCAGGTACTAAAGCCGTCAAAAATCCGATTTAAGTTCAAACTCGATTGCAGTAGAATTGCCCCCATTGTTTCGTCAGTGAGTAAATTTTATGGCTCAGTTTGTATACAGCATGCTACGCGTGGGCAAGATAGTCCCGCCCAAGAAGCAGATCCTCAAAGATATTTCCTTAAGCTTTTTCCCCGGCGCTAAGATTGGTGTCTTGGGCCTCAACGGCTCGGGTAAATCCACCTTACTGCGCATCATGGCCGGTATCGATACCGAAATTGAGGGTGAAGCGCGTCCGATGCAAGATCTTAAGATAGGTTACCTGCCTCAGGAGCCTAAGCTAGATCCGAATCAAACCGTGCGCGAAGCCATCGAAGAGGCCGTCAGCGAGGCCAAGAACGCCCTGACCCGTCTCGATGAAGTCTACGCCCTGTACGCCGAGCCTGATGCTGACTTCGATGCGCTGGCCAAGGAGCAGGGAGAACTGGAAGCCATCATTCAGGCACAGGATGCCCATAACCTTGACAACATTCTTGAGCGCGCCGCCAACGCCCTGCGTCTACCAGACTGGGACGAGAAGATTGAGGTACTCTCAGGGGGTGAACGTCGCCGTGTCGCCATCTGCCGTCTGCTGCTAGAAAAGCCAGACATGCTGCTACTGGACGAGCCGACCAACCACTTGGATGCAGAGTCTGTGGCCTGGCTTGAACGCTTCCTGCAGGAATACACAGGCACAGTTGTGGCCATTACCCACGATAGATACTTCCTCGACAACGCCGCAGGTTGGATCTTAGAACTCGACCGTGGTGAGGGTATCCCATGGGAAGGCAACTACTCTTCTTGGCTGGAACAGAAGGATGCGCGTCTGCAACAGGAATCTGCTGCCGAGAGCGCTCGTCAAAAGACGATTGCTAAGGAGCTTGAGTGGGTTCGCCAAGGTGCTAAGGGCCGTCAGTCAAAGGGCAAGGCCCGTATGGCGCGCTTCGAAGAGCTCAACACCAACGACTACCAGAAGCGTAACGAAACCAACGAGCTGTTTATTCCGCCAGGACCACGCCTGGGCGATAAGGTGATCGAGGTAAACAACCTCACTAAGTCATATGGCGATCGCGTGCTGATCGACAATCTGAGTTTCAGCGTACCTAAGGGCGCTATCGTCGGCATTATCGGTGCCAACGGTGCCGGTAAATCGACCCTGTTCAAGATGATATCCGGTACAGAGCAACCCGATAGCGGTAGCATCGAAATAGGTGATTCGGTGCAGATCGCCTCTGTGGATCAGTTCCGCGACTCGATGAATGACAAGCACACAGTGTGGGAAGAGATCTCAGGCGGTCAGGATATCATGCGCATCAACAACACAGAGATCCCAAGCCGCGCCTATGTGGGTCGTTTCAACTTCCGCGGCGGCGATCAGCAGAAGATCATCGGCACTCTATCGGGTGGTGAGCGCAACCGTGTGCATCTGGCCAAACTGCTCCAGGCGGGCGGCAACGTGCTGCTTCTCGATGAGCCAACCAACGATCTCGACGTCGAAACACTACGCGCCCTGGAAGAAGCCCTGCTGGAATTCCCAGGCTGTGCCATGGTGATCTCGCACGACCGTTGGTTCCTCGACAGAATCGCTACCCACATCCTGGATTACCGCGATGAGGGTCAGGTGAACTTCTACGAAGGTAACTACACCGAATACTCGACTTGGCTGAAAGAGACCCTGGGCACGGATGTGATTGAGCCGCACCGTCTTAAGTACAAGCGCATCAGCTAATTCGCAAAGTCTTACAAAAGTAAGTCAAGCGAGTTAAGTCGAGCAAAAATCCAGACAAACGGAGGCAGAAGCCTCCGTTTTTTTATCGCCTTTGACTAGATCTTCCCTCCCCCGACAGGCCATTCAAAACTCTCTGGCACCTAGGTAAAAGCGTGGTAGGATTGAACGCTTATCCGCCCACAACATCAGAATAATAAAAGGATTTGTCTTGAAAAGATCACTCTGGCTAATGCCTGTAAACTCAGCGCTAAAGACTGCTATCTGGTGCCTGACCAGTTTGCTGCCCCTACAGACCGCATACGCCGAGACTCAAGTTGCGCAAGATACAAACGCAGTGACTCAAACGATTACTAATTCAAGCATTAGTGACGGCCCCTACCTATTTCTCAACCCCAAGGCCGGGATGGCCGATTGGATCTGTAAAGGCGAGCACAAGCAGACACGCGTCAACCAAGGTAAATTACACCGCCCCGACCATTGTGGCCAGCTACCCGAGCCCGAGCTAAATCCACATGCCACTGAGATACTGGCCGACAGCTACCGAGGCGTCGATAAGATAGCGGCGCTCAGCGATGTTCATGGTCAATATGAGGTGCTCATTCAGCTGCTGCAACAGCACAAAATCATAGATAAAAATAACGACTGGTCCTTTGGTAAGGGCCATATGGTGATGACAGGGGATATGTTCGACCGTGGCCCTCAGGTCAACGAAGTGCTCTGGCTGATGTATAAGCTCGACAAACAGGCCAAGGCCGCAGGTGGTCAACTGCACCTCTTGATGGGTAACCACGAGCAGATGGTGATGCGCGGCGATCTGCGCTATATCAACGAGAAATACCAAACAGCCAGCTCGCTGCTTAATCGCAGCTATGATGCTCTCTACGGCCAAGATAGCGAACTCGGCCAATGGCTGAGGAGTAAGCACACTATCGTGAAAATAAACGATACCCTGTTTCTACACGGTGGCATCAGCAAAGAGTGGGTCGACCGCGGGTTAACACTCGCCAGGGCCAATCGACTCTACCGGGACAACGTCGACAAATCTAAGCCTGAGTTGAAACAAGATGATCTGCTGAACTTTCTCTTCTTTGGCAATGGCCCCACCTGGTATCGCGGCTACTTTAAGCCAAATTTCGATACCCAGGAACTGGCCAGCATCCTAGACTACTTTAAGGTCAAACGGATTGTAGTGGGACACACCTCACAAACACGCGTGCTTGGTCTGTTCGACAACCGGGTTATCGCCATCGACAGTAGCATCAAACTGGGGCAGTCCGGTGAGCTGCTGCTCATGGAAGAAGACACGCTCATTCGCGGTCACTATGACGGGACACAAACGCCGCTGTAAAAAACTAGCATGCTTAAACTGACAAGCCGCTAACTATCGCCGCAGTCCTCGGGCTAAACGCCTAGCCTGAGGACGAGATGATTTCCCACTAATGCTCCAGTGAACCAGTGATACATATACGTCAGAACGATAACCCCACGCTATCCTTGTACTTTGTTGATTCGAACTAAAGTCCCTCCTGAAACGCCGACCTCCTCTCACCTAAAACGCTGACCTCACCTCTCCCAAATCTTACGGCAAGCCTTTGCTAAGCCCTTTTGCCATAAATGTGACCCGTTTTACATTACACAAGTTGATAATGAAATTGATTCTCATTAAGATTCATAGCTAATTTTATTTGTTAGCCAAGCTTGTCCCCTCCGAGGGAGAAGACTAAGGCGCCAGATCACTAAAGGCATTAAATCCTATGCGTCGTCTCCTATGGAAATGGCATGGCTGGCTCGGACTTGTCGCCGCCCTGCCACTGTTTATTATCGCTCTGACCGGCAGTGTGCTGGTGTTCAAAAATGAACTTGAACATCTGTTGATGCCTGAAAAGGTGCTCGCCGCCAACGAGACTCGCCTGAGTTTCACAGAGCTCCTCAGAACAGCTGATGAGTCGTTACCACAGCATGAGATCCTTGGTTGGCAGTTTGCGGCTCACGCCGGCGAGGCAGACAAGGTCTATGTGGCCAAACAAGGCACCTACAACTGGCAGATACTGTTTGTCGACCCAAGCCGAGGCGAACTACTGAGCCAACCCGTCGGCTTGAGTCACTACTTGCTGGATTGGCTGCTGGAGCTACATTACACCCTGCTGGCGGATCATCTGGGGCTTGTCCTCACGGCGATAGTGTCTATCTTGCTGATCTTACTGTCACTTTCTGGGTTTATTCTACATCGTCAGTTCTGGAGAACCTTCTTCACCCTGAGGTGGGGCAAGAGTCTGCGACTCTTTCTCAGCGATAGCCACAAGATGCTGGGGATCGTCGGCGCGCCGCTGTTTCTTATCTTAGGCTTCACCGGCGCCTGGTGGAACATAGCGCATCTGATAGAGGAGTGGCACGAGCCGGATCCTAAGACCCTCACCATCACCCAAAGCTATTACAACAAGCAGCTGGATGTCGATGGACTATTGACCCAGGCTAGCCAGGTGATCCCAGGTTTCGAGACTCACTATGTTCGCTTCCCCGACAAGAGTTATGCTGGCATCCATCTATTTGGCGCCGCTAGCGATCGCGGCGCGTTTCGCAGCGACTATGGCTCTATCGTCAGTTTTGATGATAAAACCGGTCAGCTCACAGCCAGCGTCGATGCCACCCAGGCGGGCGCACTTTATCAGTTTGTCGACAGCTTCCGCCCACTGCATTACGGTCACTTTGGCGGGCTTATCAGCAAAATTATCTGGTGTGTGGTGGGCTTTTTCCCGAGCATGATGGCCCTTTCCGGTTATCTGATGTGGCGGGCGCGGCGCAAACCGCAAAAACGGCGCCATGGAAAGCAAGCCAAAGACACCCCAGGCAAACGAGGCACGAAAGAAAGCTTGGCCAAGGCCTGATAAGATAAAAAAGCCGGGTGATAACCCGGCTTTTTCGATAACGACTCGATAGCGCTCTCGATGGTACTCTTGATGGCAATTAGCCCTCCATGGGCTCACTATGCTCTAGTATACGCCCCTGACTGGTGCTGAACGCCTCCTCTTTTTTGACACACTCGTAGACACGTTTCACCATCATGGGTTTACCATCTGTGTGCGGCAATGCGGGCAGCTGACGACCGATAAGCTGCTTTTTATATTGTGGCACCTTGCTGGGCTGCCAAGAGAAACGCACCAAGGTCTGCCCCTTATTGGTTTCAATAAAACACTTATAGTCTTCGCGAGGTTCGGCCCTCAGCGGCCCAGCCATCACACTGCATGCCAGTAACACCAGCAAAGTTAATTTATTCACATTCTTCCTCTCTCATTAGCTGAACTCACTTTCCACTCAGCATCTCTTATTCATTTATGTAACTTATTTTTTGCTACTGACTACTCGCTATAGTAGTAGATCTTATGGGCGCGCAGGCGACCGCCGATACAGCGGTTATCCCCGGCAGGGCAATCATCATCAGGCTTAAGCTTCTCCATCTTCTCGGCGGCGTTACCTATACCGATCAGGTACATGTAGGCATCACCATCATTGCCTTGACCGCCTTTGTTGTCAGCAGGAATCACCAACTGAGGCGTATCTAATACCAAGTTACCCGCCTCTAGGGAGAGCGAGGTATAGTTACTCGTGCCATAGTGCAGATTAAAGGGATACAAGAAGCCCATGCCTGAGGTTAAACACTGATTGTTGCTGGCAGCTGTGCCTGGCACGAATGTCGTAAAGAACACCTGACCATTAATAATGGTCGCCGGTGATAGATTCTTCTCACCTATCCTGGGAAGGTTAAAATACCACCCACGCTTTTCACCAATAGCAATTTTGTCTGGCGCTTGATTCGCCTTTAACTCGGTTGTTTCATAGAGATCGCTGATAGTCAAAGGCTTGGGCGCCTTAGGTCTGCCCGTACCACCAAAGGTCTGGGTCACCACGTTTCTGTCTTGCAGGGTAAAAAACATATCTTGGCGCGAGGTATCGGACGGCGCAGCCCTATGGCCGCTTCCCACCACCACCGCATCGTAGGGCACATTCTGACTGGTGGTCACCCGTGTTGTCTGGCCGTTGGACACATAATCCACTACAGAGACATTATTAAACATGGTCTGCGCCACCACAGGGGCTGAATAAAAGCGGCGATTCTGCAGGAGTGACTTGCCACCCAGGTCGGCAAACTTAAAGGCCGACCAACTGCTCTTATCTGCTTTTGGCATATCCATGCGCCAGACACTGCCGCCAGTATCGACCGCATAGATACGATCAGTATTGCCATCACCGCTGGCATCAAGCACGGCCACACTGCTTGGAATACTGTCCTGAATACCAGACAGGGCGGTTCCTCCACCTACGCCAAACTGATGAATAAGCTTGCCGGTGTCGGCATCGACGATGAATACGCCGCGTCCCTTGCTGTCTTTCTTGCCGACACTCTTGCTATCTTTACCCGCAGGCGAGTATCCGGCGCCGAAGATAAGTACAGGCTTTTCCGGGCCGCTGGAGCTACGGATCGTGGTCACCACTGGCGTCGACCAAGATTGACCCAACTCGCCCATGCCCGGTGAGCTGGCATCGATACGCCACTTAAAGCTTGGCGAATCAGGGTTACTGATGTCCAGGGCATAGTAACTGTCACCGCCCCGGCGCATGCCGAAGAAGAGCCAGGCTTTTTCTATGCCTGAGGCGCCATTTTTCACATAGGCAACAGGAGAGCCATCGACGCCGTAAACCGAATGCACGCCCGTTGGCACATTGTTTCTCAGGGTCTGAATATTTGGCAGCACTTCATAGGGCATGAAGGCCCAGCTTTCGCTAACTTCATTGGCACTGGTGTCATCCTTGAACATATGCATGAAGCCATGGTTAGTGCCCACCAGGATACGAATATCCGGGCTGGACTTACTGCCGAAATTGAGGGCCAAGGGCTTTGAATGCAAGGCATCGCCCATGATGTCACTACGCCAGTTTTTGGCGGGATCGGCAACGGCCGTCTGGTTCTTGTCATTGTCGACATCCAGCCCCTTGGCCCAGTCAAATAGATCCTTGAGCTGACTCTTATCTACGCCCATGTAACTTGCCAGCGCATCCTGACCACCCGCCTTCGTGGCCGCCGCGGACAGGCCGAGCTTGTCCATGCCGCCACCCAGGTTGCTGTAAAGAGTTCGGCTATCGGCACTCTGCATGGCAGACAGCACCCCGCCCTTACGCACATCGTTGCCGTCACCACAAAGCGTCTTGGGCGTCCAAAAGGAGCAGGCATCATCTTTAATATTGCCGTCATCGCCTATCGCTAACTTATCCTCGGCGTCCAAGACTGTACCATCTGCGGCAACCCTGAATTTTTTGATATTCCCAGTCCAGCGCGGTCCTCTGTCGGGCAGAAACATGGAGTAATAGGCATAGTTGAATGTCTGGGTGCGGTTGAAGTTATTACTGGCTACAGAGGGCGAAGTAAAACTAGCGCTATTTGCCAACACCTCATTCACCGCCTGCTGAATCGAGCCTTGTAACTTAGTGGCGTCGGTGGCATCAAAATAGCTTCCGCCCCCCTTGCTCGCCACCTTCTTGAGCAGATCTTCGGCCTTTTTTGCACCTTCACTGAAACCTATGGTGTGAGTGATCACATGCTGATCCCCATCCAAGTTAGGATTGACATCTTGGCGGTACATCCAGCTTGAAAGTGCACTCATGTAGCTGGTGCTGTGCTTGTCAACACCGCCGGTCAATGCAATCACATCCTTATCTGCAGCGCTATCTAGGGTCGGTTCTCCATCTGTGATAAAAACGATATAGGCGTTGTTTTGGCACTTCTTAAAGGGCGACTGATAAAGAGAAGTGTTGTTCTTATCTAGCGCGTCCTTGTCCAAACTATCATTATTTCTGGCTCTATAAGTGACCCATCGCCCCCATGACTTGTAGGTATAATCCTTATCATCATCACCAAACAGCACAGATTTACCGGCAAAGTAACGATAGGCTTCATAAAGGGTTTCGCACAGCGGGGTATTCCAGCCATACTCAATATCTTTTACACCATTGAGCAGTGTCTTTTTTTGCCCAGGAGACAGGGTCTGAATCGCTTTGATGATACGGCCGCCGTTACGACCATTAACCAGAGTGTCGTCTGGACCATTCATGTTAAAAATCGCCAGACCAAAATCCACCCCGGGGGTCGTTAAGATGACGTTTTTGATTGCGTCTTTAGCCAGCTCTAATCGAGTCTTATCTTCTTTCTTCTTTTTGTTATTGTGGTGCCAACGCAGATAGTCCTCGGTATAGACGGTCAAAACCCGCCCGGTACCAAAGCCCGTGAGCTGCGCCTGCTCCTTGGCCGTTTTCTTGATGCTGTCACTCGAACTACTCGTGACATTGTTATACATGATAGGTGTTGTGGGAGAACCCAAACTATCGACAGGCAGGCCTGAGGTTAGTCCCTTAGCGTTGAGATAATTGCCTTCTTGAATGTCTTCATAGCAATCCACCGCCTTGGCATTCAGGCCATTGTTATCACCAAACTCACGCCAGGCACCGTTGGCGCCGCTAAAGGTATACTTGCGAAAGAAGCCGGTAAACACCCCGTACTCGTTAAGAAACTCCCAAGAACTGCCACAGCTGTTAATGGTGCCAGAAAACTTACGTCGCTCGTTGGGATCATCGGGGTTGGGCAGCTTATTCTTGCCCTGATCGCCTTTGACATAGTAGAGCATTCCTTTCTTGCCGTTATTGACTTTAGCACCACCACCGGCCCCCGGTGTATAAGGCTTATCCACGTCATAGACAGTGGTGCTCATACTGCCAGAGTTATCGAAGATGATCAGGATCTGCGGCCTGGCGCCCGTTCGGGCACTGGCCTCATAAACATACAGCTCGGTATCATCGGCCCAAGAAGCTGCCGAGAGAAGACTCATGATGGCAGTCAACAAGGCGACAAGGCCTTGAGCCAACCCTCCCTTTCGCCGCACTATGATATTGACCAAACCAGACTGACCAGCACGCAAAATATCCATTTCACTAAACCTATGACTAAAATTTTTTATTTTTTAAATGACCCCATACTCCACTTTCATCTCACAATAAATGTGTTCCCTATATTGCTACCAAAGAAATCCAGGCAAAGAAACACCTAACCAGAGGAATTAACTTTGGCAGCTTAAAGTGAGACTAAAGTGTGATAGAAAGCGGATTTAACACGCCATTGATACAAAATGCAACATCTTTAACTAATTTGATACGCGTAAACAGGAGGATCGTCGAGCTTTTAGTGAATAGGTTACTTAGCGCGCCATAATGCTATTTAATTGACACTGCAATGAACAGCTCAATAAATAAACAAGGCGCAACTAAAGTAAAAGCTCAATATGAAATTAAACCACTTATTATCAATCACTTATATTGATAACAGATTATTTAATTAAACAGATAGTGAAATGAACTCATACTTAAGTATGTCGTCGTATAAATGACACTCAGCCGACAAAAGGATTAAAGATGAATTTTTAATCAACATATCGCAAGAAATATTCATATCCTAAACACTATGCAAAATTTTCAACTTGAAAGTGAAATACCCACAAATGAAAAACATGAAATAAATCTAATAGAACAATCAAGGTTTAACGCTAATAACTCATAGTTTGGCTAATGAGATATTTCTAGCAAAACAGCTTAACGCCGACTTGGTACTTTAAGTCGTTAACAGGCGTCGATTCCCCCCGTTGTTTTTTGCAATGAGCAATTAGCGATTACGACAGGACTATAGGGGCTTATACCAGCCTAGCCCTGCTTTAGGACTAGGCTGAAAAATAGAACTAACGACTTAACTTAAGCATTTCTCCGTTCGCAAATGGCTCTTTGCTTAGCTAAGGGCTTCTTACCTAGCTAAGGGCTTCTTGCTTAGCAATGGCCTCATCGAGCTGCTGGGCCACAAAGCCTGGTGAACGGGTGCGCCCCGAGATCAGACGATACATGGCAGGGATCACCAACAGAGTAACCAAGGTCGCAAACGCCATCCCGAAGAAGACGACTGTACCGACGGCGACACGGCTCTCTGCGCCGGCGCCAGTGGATAAGATCAAGGGAACAGCGCCAATAAGCGTGGTAACGGCTGTCATTAAAATTGGTCGCAGTCGCCGCGCCGAGGCATCGATAATCGCCTGATCCAGCGACACTCCTCGATCCCGCAACTGATTAGCAAACTCGACGATTAATATGCCGTTCTTGGTCACCATGCCGATCAACATGATCATGCCAATCTGACTATAGATGTTAAGCCCAAGCCCCATCATATAGAGGCCGATAAAGCCGCCCAAGATCCCCATAGGTACAGTTAACATTACCACTAAGGGATTGATAAAACTTTCAAATTGCGCCGCAAGCACCAGATAAGCCACCAGCAGAGCTAATGCAAAGACCAGCATGACGCTACTTTGATTTTCCTTAAACTCTTTGGATTCACCCGTATAGCTGATACTGATATCCCCAGGCAGCAGGTCGATCGCCTTGGCATCGAGAAAATCCAATGCCTGACCTAAGGTATAACCCTCACCGAGATTGGCCTTAAGGGTGATAGACTTCTGTTTATTGGTGTGGCTGAGCTTATGGGCCGAGGCGACCTCCTCCACATGGGTGATGGCATCTAGGGTCACTAACTCACCGTTGGCGGCGCGCATATAGATCTGACTCAGATCTGCCATGCTGTTAAAGCTCTCCTCCCGGCCCCGCAGATAGACATCATACTCTTCTCCACGCTCAATGAAGCTGGTCTCGCTGCGCCCACCCAGCATCACCTCCAGGGTCTGAGACACCTGAGAGACACTGATCCCAAGCTCGGCGGCGCGCTGCCTGTCCACACTCACCAGCAGCTCGGGTGTGGTTTCGGCATAATCGAGATCGGCGCCGGTCAGCACAGGCGATGCATCAGCGATGGCCTTAAGCTCACTGGCCCACTGAAACAGCTCATCATAATCTGTGCCCCCCAGAACAAACTGCACCGGCTCACTGGACTGCCCTCTAAAGCCTGGCAACATGGGCCTGACCATCACATCTGGTATGCCTTTTAAGGCCTTAGCAACGATACCTAGCGCCTGCTGCGCATTAATATCACGCATCTTCCAATCTTCGAGCTGCATGATAACAAAACCGGTTTGATCTCCGGCTCGGCCACCAAAAGCTGGCGCCTGGATGCTAAAAGATTTGATCACCCCCTGACTGAGCAAGGGCATCAAACGCTGCTCGACGATATCCATATTGGCGGTCATTCGGTTGTAACTGGTCCCCTCTGCCCCTTTAACAAAGGCGAAGATAACTCCCCTGTCTTCCTGCGGTGCCAGCTGCGCGGGTACTTGGCGCATCAAGAAAGCGCTACCAACCACGCAGGCGATAATGACCACAGGCGCCGCCAGTCGATAGCGCACCGCCCAGGCTACGCAGCGACGATAAACCGCTTCCAGGCGGGAAAATCCCTTGTCCATGAGCCGATTGAGACCATTGGGCTGGTGCTTATGCTTGAGCAGCTTACTGCCCAGTACCGGGGTCAGGGTTAGCGCGATAATGGATGAGAAGATCACTGCCACGGCAAGCATCACGGAAAACTCGGTAAAGAGTCGACCCACCATGCCATCCATAAATGAGATGGGTAGAAACACCATCACAAGTACTGCCGTCGTCGCCACCACAGCAAACCCCACCTCTCTCGCGCCTTTATAGGCCGCCAGAATCGCTGGTTCACCCCGCTCGATATGGTGAAAGATGTTTTCAACAACCACGATGGCATCATCCACCACCAGGCCGATGGCTAAAATGAGCGCCATCAAGGTCAACAGATTGATGGAATAACCCAAATAGTTGGCGGCGATAAAGGCCGAGATCAGCGACACAGGCACAGTGACCGCCGGGATCAGGGTCGCCCGCGCCTGACCGATAAACAGATAGAGCACCAAGACCACTAAGGCACCTGTGATATAGAGGGTGTTATAGACTTCACCGATAGATTGGTCGATAAACACGGTCGAGTCATAATCGACCGACAGCTGAGTTCCTTCTGGCAGGAATTTCTGCAGCTTGTCCACTTCCTGATGTACCCGCTGTGCCACCAGCAGTGGGTTAGCATCTGACTGAGCCACGATTCCTAAGCTCAGGTTGGGCACACCATCGCTCTTAAAGGTCGAGTTTTCATTCTCGGCGCCAATAAACACCGAGGCTACATCTTTAAGATAGATGGGGCTGCCATCGCTGGCGCTACGCACCACTAAGTAATCGAAATCTTCAGGATGCAGATAGAGTCTGGCGGTGCGCACCGTCATTACTGTCGTGTCGTTACGCACCTCGCCGCCAGGGCTCTCCAGGTTCTCGCTGCGCAGCGCGTTGATAATATCTGTAGTAGTCACCCCGCGCCCGGCCATCAACTCAGGATCCAGCTGCACATACATCACCTTGTACAGGCCGCCGGAGAGGTTGACCGAACTCACCCCGGTGATCAGGCTAAACCTGTCCTCCAACACCCGCTGGGCATAATCGGTCAGCTGGGTTCTGTCCATGGTGCTGGAACTTAAATTGATATAGACCGAGGGCTCGCCGGAACCATTATCCTTAGAGACGATGGGCTCATCGGCCTCATCGGGCAGACGTCGCTGCGCCCGAGCGACCGCATCGCGCACATCGCTCACCCCTTCGGTCAGATCCCAATCTAAATCGAAGCTAATGGTAATACGGGACATGCCATTGCGAGTCACAGATGTGATCTCATCTATACCACTGATACCGGTCAGCTCATCTTCTAACGCTGTGGTGATCTGACTCTCCATGATGCTGGCGGAGGCGCCGCTATAGGTGGTCATCACTGTCACCACAGGGCTCTCAACATCCGGCATCTCTCGCACCGCTAGTTTAGAGAAACTCACCAAGCCGAAAACAGACAGCAGCAGACTGAGCACAATCGCCACAACCGGACGTTTAACCGATATATCCGACAGCAACATTAGCCTTGCTCCCCAGCCGATTCACTCACTGAGCCACCGTCGGCGAGCTGCGCGCCCTCAACATCTTCAACCTTGATGCCATCACGCATATTGACTAATCCCTTAACCACAATTCTCTGCCCTAACTCAAGGCCACTGGCGATCAACACCTGATCATCGATACGCGCCCCCAGCGTTACCAGAGTGCGGCGGGCAATCTGGTTATCGTCAACCACATAGACAAAACGCTTAGTGCCCGAATATTCCAGCGCCTGCACCGGCACGACGGCCTGGGTGACTGGGGCAAAGTTTAACCTGGCCGATACCAGCATCCCCGGCCTGAGCTGGCGACGGGGATTGTCGAAATTCACCCGCACCTTAAGATTGAGTGTTTCGGGATTAATCCTGGGGGCAATGGCGACCACCTTGCCGTGAAATAGCTCCCCCGGCCAGGCGCTGCTGCTCGCCGCAACCGGCATACCAAGATAGATCTGCGACAGATAGCGCTCTGGGATCTGCAGATCCAAACGCATGGTGGCGAGATCATCCAGACTCACCAGTTCACTGCCGGCGCTAACCATCTTACCCAGACTAAAATCCACCAGCCCCACGACTCCGGCAAAGGGCGCCCTCAGAGTGTGATAATCCAGATCCGCCTGCGCAGCCGCCAGACGCGCCTTGGCAATATCGACACTGGCCAGCTGAGCATCTATCTCAGTCTGGGTGATGGCGTGCTGGCCGATAAGACGGTTAAACTCGCTCAACTTTCGCTGCTCATCTTTCAGATAGGCTTTCGCCTCTGCCAGATTGGCCTTGACTTTGGCATCGGCCAGACGCACGACTATCTGTCCCTGGGCGACCTCTTGATTATCGGTCAGATCGATCTGCTGAATTTTACCCGGCACCTCTGAGGCGATCTGCACCGAGCGATTCGCCGCCAATTTCCCAATCAAGGAGAGATGCTGAGAAACCTGATGCTCTGCCACTAAAGCACTGGCCACAGGCACAGTCCGCTGCGCCGCACTTGGGGCACGCTTTGCCGAGGCATGGTCACTTTTTCCGCTATTAGCAAGGGCAACGCCTAAGGTGAGTAGCAAAGCCAGCGCGGTAAAAATGAGAGGCAAATATTTCTTGTCCATGAAGGCGGTATCTTATTCTATGGGATTATTGAGAGGCGCTATTGTAAAATGACGCCTTCACTTAAAGGGTAAAGCAATGTAAAGCTGAGCAAAGCGGCGCAAGGTTTTAATCGAAAGAGTGCAAGCAGATATGTCGGCCAAGCCTGGCAAGGGAGATTAAGCGCCAAAATGCGAGATAGTGAGCAGATGAGGATACAACTCGACTGGCTTGAGCCGGAGCGTCGCAGGGCAGCCTTTAGCTTTTACAAAGCATTCATGCCCCACGCCAGGATCAGCAAAAAAGAGGCGCTATGCGTCGCCTATCTTGATGCAAATGCAGGGCAGCTTATGGCCGGCGAGGTTATCGCTGCGGCGCGCCTGCGCCCCATAGGTCCCTATCGCCTGCTCACCGGCGTGTTGATTCATCCCAAGCTTCAAGAGCAGGGGCTTGGGTCTCAACTGATGCACGCGCTAAAACCAGAACTTGGTCGCGCCCCCAGCTTTCTGCTATGTGAAGCCGCGCTTTGCAAATTTTATCAAAGGCATGGATTCGCGCCGCCTCAACACCCACCAGCCGAATTGTCACAGCTTCAGCGCCGCTATCAAGAACAAGGTAAACCGCTTCAGCTGATGCAATACCTTGATAAGACCCCAAGCTAACTTGAGTTTTTCTGCAATAACATTAAAGTAAAGCCACTATAACAATACCTAAACACCCGACAGAAGGTGGCCTTGTTGCATCAATCTTGTTTCGATAGACCTATTATCATCATCTCAGCACCGAGATCCGGCAGCACCCTGCTCTTTGAACTCCTTAGCCATAGCGAGTCGCTTTGGACCATTGGCGGCGAGAGCCATGGCGTGATTGAGAAGCATAGACAGCTCAACATTACCGCCAAGGGGTTTGCTTCAAATGCCCTGGATGAATCTGACTGGGATCTTGAGATCAACCGCCAATTGAAAAATGACTTTAAAGCGGCATTGATCGATAACCGGGGCCAGCCCTATCATGACGATATGGGCCCCGTGCGTTTTCTGGAGAAAACCCCAAAAAATAGCCTGCGTATCGATTTTCTCAACAAGGTATTTCCCGACGCGCGCTTTATCTATCTGGTGCGGGATCCCAAAGAAAATGTCGCCAGCATAATGCAAGCCTGGCGCAGCGGCCGTTTTCGTACCTATCCCGGACTCCCGGGCTGGAATGGTGACTGGTCTCTCCTTCTGCCACCTAATTGGCAAGCGCTCAGGGGTGCGCCATTAGAAAAGGTCGCCAGCTTTCAATGGCGTCAGGCCAACGAACACATCATGACCTCGTTAAGCAAGTTACCCGACGAGCGCTGGCACCTGGTGAGCTACCATGATCTGGTCAGCGATCCTCAAGGCACCACCCAAAAGATTGTCGACTTTTGTCAGATCCCCATGGATGACTCGCTGAGCAAGTGCAGTAGTGGCGAGCTGCCCCATTCGCGCTATACCGTCTCGGCGCCCAAGGCAGATAAATGGCTGGCCAACTACCCGGCTATCGCCGCCATCTGGCCAGAGGCACAAGCATGCCTTAACAAGATAAATCACCTGCTCACCGCTCGTGGCATGCGCCCATTTGATACCGAGTTGCCCACGCCGCCAAAGGATATTGAAACGCCATTAGCGCCGAGGACTGCAGATTCAGCGCAGCAAGGCTATCCCAACACTCCACGCAACGCCCCCTGCCCCTGCGGCGCAGCGAAACGTTATAAAGAATGCCACGGCAAATTGGCCTAGGGATTAACAGATTATGAAGTTAGCAAAAGAGTTCTATCGTCTTCCCCTCAGCTTCGATATCGAGCGCCTCCAGCAAGAGTTAGCGGCATTTAGTGAAGCCGATTGGCGAGCTCATCACGAGAGCTTTAAGGGCAATTCGGCTATCGCCCTTATCTCGGTAGGCGGCAGCTTTAACAACGAATTTAAAGGCCCCATGAGCCCAACCCCAGCGCTGCAACAAAGCCCTTATCTGCAACAGGTGATCGCCTCTTTCGGTGAGGTGATCGGCCGCTCGCGCCTGATGCGTCTGGCCCCTGGCTGCGAAGTGCCCCTGCATAGTGACATCAACTATCATTGGCACAACCGGGTGCGTATTCATATCCCCATAGTCACAGACGAGGCGGTGCAGTTTCACTGCGACGATAAGCAAGTGCATATGGGCGAGGGAGAATGCTGGATATTCGATTCCTGGAAGTATCACAAGGTGGTAAACAACAGCGATAAGATGCGGGTACACTTGGTAATAGACACCATGGGCTCGAGTCGCTTCTGGCAGATGATCAATGACGCCTCACTGGCCTACGGCGATTTAGATAATCCAAGCTTTACGCCTGAGCACCTGAGTTTCATCCCAAATAAACAGGTTGATATCATCACAGAGAAAGTGAACTTCCCCTTGGTGATGCCCCCGAGCGAAGTGCGCCTGCTGACTCAGGAGCTCAGCGCTCAAATCCAGAGCGCAACAAAGAATAACCCCGAGGCGAGCCAGCGCTTTATCAAGTTACTCAATGATTTCGCCTTAGACTGGCAGGGGCTTTGGTCACAATTTGGTGACGATAAAGCCGGGTGGGACGCCTTCCATCGCTTAAGACAACAGACGCTGGCACAGGCGGCGCCGCTAGAGGATCGGGTGAAGGTGGACAGCCAGACATCGGCGATGAAGGTGCTGATACACCTCATCATGGGGCCAGCCATGAGCCCGGAATTGGCCCAGGCAAACACGCCCGCGCCTCAATCAAGGTCGCAATCGACGCCGCCAGAAGCTTCACCACAGCCTCTAGGGGCAAGAACACAGCCTCTAGCGACAAGACAGCCAAGCGATTCTCGATTAGAGCAGTCAAGCGGCCCGATAAAAGCGCCACAGACAGAAGCGGGACTGACTCGCAACAGCCCCTGTCCCTGCGGCTCAGGCAAAAAATATAAACAGTGCCATGGACAGCTTAACTAGCTAATAATGGGCTGGGACGCCAAGTTTGGACTCAAAAAAGGGCGACATGAAAGTCGCCCTTTTTATATTAGAGTGATTAACTCAAAAAGGTATGGCGGGCGTTATCGGCAATCTCAGTCAGGGTGCGATAAGCATTAGGGATAAAGCTCGCGTACACCTCGCTCTGACCTATCGCCTTAACATTCATCGGTCGTCTTACCTGGCTGGCGCTGGGCGTTAACACGCTGCGCTTTGACTCATAAAACTTAAGACAAGCTGGCTCAAACCCTAAACCGGCATAATCTAGCATGGCCGGGATCTGCTGATCAGGCTGCTTCACCAACGCCTCGAAACACAGATGGTAGAGACTGTCGCCATAAACTTGTTGCCAGTGCTGCATCAACTCCAGGTATTGCTGCCAGTAATGACAGATATCGTCCAGATGGTAAGAGTAATCGTGACCATGGCTAAAGTGCTGCTTATAGACCCCCATGGCATTATCTCTGGCATCGCGGATCACATTGATAACCTTGGCCTCGGGGAACAAGGTTTTAATCAGCCCGATATGAAGAAAATTATTGGGATTCTTGTCTATTACTAGAGTCGGTGACTCGATGCCTTGCGCCTCAAGATATTGATTCACCTGCTCGATATAGCGTTGGCGCATCTCGGCAATCAGCTCACCTGAGAGCTGAGGTAACATGGTGCCATAGCCCCCCTTCATCTCAAGACTCAGCGCCAAGCGCTCGATGAAGGGCAGCTCGTCGGTGGCCGCCACCTGAGTGTGACTCGCCAGGATCTGTTCACACAAGGTTGTGCCCGAGCGCGGCATACCGACGATAAAGATAGGCGTCCAAGGTCCGCTAGTCTCCTCTAAGCGCGGCGTCACCTTAGCCGACTTCAGGCTGGCGACCAGCTGAGTAAAGGCCTCCTTTTTGAAAGGACGCTGAGGTCGCATCAGTTGATTAGCGACTCGCACCGCTTTAAAGGCCTGCTCGGTTGCTTGTTGCTGCTCATAAACGCGATTGAGGGCAAAGTGAAACAGTGACTGACTGGCTTGAGAAAATGCCTCTGAGGCGATATTGGCCTTGAGCGCGGCTTCATCCTGCTCGGTAAAACGATAGTTTTTCAGATCCGCCAGACTCCAGTAGGCTGTGGCCTGCTGGCTCGGCGCGAGACGAATGTAGTCATGATAATAAGCCGCGGCCTTGTCTGTATCACCCTTGGCCTTGTAGACATGCCCCAGGTTGAGACAGGCCTGCGCCGCATGCTCAGTGCTGGATAACGCCCTGAGCAACCCCGACTCAGCCAAGGCCATGTCACCGGTTTTGCTGGCATTCATCCCTAATCTAAACTGCAGGCTCAGGGCCTCGGGGGCCTTTGCTACCAATGGCTTAAGCAGCTTCACCGCATCGAAGAAGGCCTCCTGGCGTTCATACAAACTCACCAGATTGAGCATCGTCGACTCATCAGCCTGATAACCCAGCTGCAGCGCCTTAAGGTAGGCACTCATCGCCTGGAAAAACTCGCCATTTCGAAAGGCGAGGTGCCCCGATAGCACCTGGGCCTCAACATTATCAGGATCTCGTCTCAGCACCTTACGAACATAAATACCGGCAGAGGAAAATTTTCCGCTCTGATAGAAATCTTTGGCTTCCTCTAAATATCGCGCTTCTCGGCTCAACTCAAACTCCTGTTGTTATTGTTATTCTAACTACTGATGTTGGCAGGCCTATTCTAAACACCGCCCAGATGCAAAAGCAACGAAGTGATAACAATCTCATCTTTTGCCGTAAAAGCCTTTGTCTCTTTGCACTGCTGAGTTATGGTCAGTACATCATCTCTTTGCCAGTGAGTCTGCGTGAAACGTATCGCCCTGTTCGTCGATGTGCAAAACATCTATTACACCTGTAAGCAAGCCTATGGCCGCCAGTTCAATTACCGTGAGCTGTGGCAGCGGCTGAGTCAGGAGGGCGAGATAGTGCAGGCAAACGCCTATGCCATTCACAGAGGCGATGACGGCCAGCTAAAGTTTCAGGATGCGCTCAAACATATTGGCTTCGAGGTCAAGTTAAAGCCCTTTATTCAGCGCAGTGACGGCAGCGCTAAAGGCGACTGGGATGTGGGGATCACCATAGATATCATGGAATCTGCCGCCAAGGTCGACACAGTGATCTTACTCTCGGGGGATGGCGACTTCGCTATGCTGCTTGAACATGTCGCTCGCAAACATCCGGTAGAGACCCAAGTCTACGGCGTGCCAGAGCTGACCGCCAAGGCGCTGATGGAGGCCGCGACAAAGTTCCATCCCATAGCCTCCCCGCTACTTTGCTAAGACCAAGCCGCTATTTTTCTATGGCTTAGCCGCTATCAAGAGAGGCGATAGAGCTGTTGGCAATAAGCCTTGGCCGAGTCCGCCCAGCTAAAACGTTTTTGACTGGCCCGCTTACAGATCGCTTGCCAAGGTTCGGTGCCTATCATAGGCAGCACCTCTTTAAGCGTACTCAAAAGCGATTTAGCCTGCTCCGCCAGATTATCACCATAGAAGACAAAACCATCCTCGCCGTGAATCACGGTATCCTTAAGCCCGCCAACCCCATGCACCAAACAGGGCTGGGCGGCGCGCATCGCCAACATCTGACTAATCCCGCAGGGCTCAAAGGAGCTCGGCATAACAAACAGGTTCCCCTTCTCGTAGAGGGTTTCCGATAACGGCAAGTCAAAGCCATTGATAAATAGAAGATTTGAATATCGCCCCGCCAGCTCAGCCAGTTGCCGCTCGAGCGCCTCATCGCCGCTGCCCAGGATGGCCACCAAGCCGTTAGGCGCATACTGGGCCAACATCTTAAGCAGATGTTCCAGGGTGCTAATCCCCTGAGCATCACGGTAGCAGAGGATCGCCATCTTCTGATCCGTCAGTCGCCCCACAGAGGTCAGCAATAAGCAGGGAAGATCTTGCCCTTCGGCTTGGCGTCTTAACCTTGCCAGGGTAAGCAGCGCCAGTTGATCCACGCTGCGCACCCAAGGCGTGGCGCTCAGCCAACCTTGAATGGCGCGCTCGGCGCTGTCGATGAGGGGTAACAAGGTATCTATGCTGCCCTTGAGCAGTGCCTGACGCTTGGTTAGCTGACCTGCTCGTCTGGGCTGGCTCGGGTATTCGCAGCCATTTAGGATGCCAAACAGCGCGCCCTCCTGCTGCTTGTGCTGGAGATCGTCCTCCAGCCCTTCGCCGCCGACAAAGCCATCAGGTGCCGATGAGGGGCGCAGCACCTCCTGGGCATAACTGGGTGAGACCAGATGCACCCGATCGCAAAGTACAATTGCCGCGCGTAGCGGGTTAAAACATTGGGGGTATCTGGGATCTGTCACCTTAGCCAGCGCCTCAGCACCAAGGCCGTCAAACAGCTGCGGCAACCAGGCCTGCAAAGAGGAGTGCTCCTGACACAAAGGCCGGGTCCCCTGTATGGCCAGATTATGAATAGACAAGATAGCCGGAATGGCCCGCAACGCCTCATAGTCGGGGGCAAAGGCGCGCAGCAGCGCCAGCACGCCACAATGCCAGTCATGCAGGTGCAGATAATCGGGCCGAGGCAGAAGCGCTGAGACTATTGCCTTTCCAACCCCTAATCCAAACAGAGCAAACTTATTGGCATCCTCGGCAAAGGGGCGCTCACTGCTGCCTGGGGTATAGATCTTCCCCCCCTGGTCAAACAGGGGGTGATCCAGCAGATACAGATTCACTTCAGGCAGACTCGGATGAACGGCCCGGTAAAGCCCCAGCCAGTGAGGTTCACCGTAGAAGTTCACCACCAGCTCCCCCAAAAACTCGGCTCCCTGCTGACGATGCAAGAAGCCATAGCTTGGCATGATCACGTCGCTGCAAACCCCAAGTGGATAGAGCGCCGCCGGCAGGTCACGGATCACATCGGCCATGCCGCCCACCTTGGCGCCCTTAAGCGCACCATTTTCGGCGGCAACCATCAACACGCGCTTCATGGCGCCTTCTTCATGCGTTTTATTCATAGCCCACCGGTAGCCCCAACATGTCGCGGGTCACTAAGGTGATCCCCCCTTCCGAGACCCTAAAGCCACGCGCCCTGTCATGGTCGTGGCAATGACCGATAACAGTCCCCTCTGGAATGATGCAACCGCGATCTAAGATAGCATTCTTAATCTGACAGTTACGCAGCACCACCACATCGGGGAGCACCACGGAGTTTTCCACCGTAGAGTAAGAGCAGACCTGCACCTCGTTAAACAGCACGCTGCGCCGCACGGTTGAGCCTGAGATGATACAGCCACCTGAAACGATAGAGTCCACCGCCATGCCGCGGCGATCGTCATCGTCAAACACAAACTTGGCTGGCGGCATCTGCTCCTGGAAGGTCCAGATGGGCCACTTGGCATCATAGAGGTTAAGCGCCGGAGTGGGTGACAGCAGCTCCATGTTGGCCTGCCAGAAAGAGTCCAAGGTTCCCACATCGCGCCAGTAAGCCTCCTCGTCGGTGAAGCCGCTTCTGAAGGGATGGGCGTAGACCTCATGCTCCTCGATGATAGAGGGGATGATATCCTTGCCAAAGTCGCGATCTGAGTTCTCGTTCATGGCATCTTTCTTAAGCTGCTCAAACAGAAACTCAGTGTTAAACACATAGTTACCCATGGAGGCCAGGCACATCTCGGGCTGTTCTGGCAGATGTTTAGGCACCTCCGGCTTCTCTTCGAACCCCAAGATCTTATTCCGCTGATCCACCTCTACCACCCCAAAGGCACCGGCGGCCTCGGCCACAGGCACCTCGAGACAAGAGACCGTCATGTCGGCGCCCGACTCGGCATGGGCTGCCAGCAAACCGGCATAGTCCATGCGGTACACATGATCCCCCGAGAGGATCATCACATACTTGGGCAGCTCGTGGCGTATGATGTCGATATTCTGGAACACGGCATCGGCGGTGCCCTTATACCAGCTTTCAGAGTAGCGCTGAGAGGCAGGCAAGATCTCCACCGACTCCCCCAGCTCCTTCTTAAAGTGCCCCCAGCCGCGCATCACGTGGCGGATCAAGGAATGGGATTTATACTGCGTCACCACACCGATACGACGGATGCCCGAGTTGATGCAGTTCGACAGCGGAAAATCGATGATGCGGAACTTGCCGCCGAAATAGAGCGAAGGCTTAGCGCGCCAGTCGGTCAATTCATGTAAACGTGAACCTCGCCCTCCCGCCAAGATTAATGCATAGGTTTCCCGGGTTAAGTTACTGATATATCGTGGGCTAGGATTCATGTTAGGCATAAGTACTCACTCCTTGAGATAAAAAACACACCTGTTGTTTGACCGCCATAGCGGCGCGATTGACCCTATAAGATTTCATTAGGCTATCCCCCAAATCTCGTCTCGGTATTGACCAATGGTGACATCGCTGGAAAAGCGACCACTGGCGGCGGTATTGCGTATGCTCATCTGTGTCCAATGATGGGGATCTCGATAGGCCTTGGCAGCCTGCACTTGGGCGAGCCGGTAGGACTCAAAATCGGCGGCGATCATCCAGGGATCCTTGGGACAGCGAATGCTGTCGATGATGGGATCGAAGATCCCCGGCTCAAGCAGATTAAAGTGGCCGCTTTCCAGCAGGCTCATCACCTCGCTTAGCGCCTGAGACTTGGCGATAAAGTGCTGAGGATCGTAGTGAGGTTTCAACGCCTCCACCTCGTCGGCGGTGAGGCCAAAAAGAAAGAAGTTATCTTCGCCGACCTCTTCGAGCATCTCGATATTGGCGCCATCTAAGGTGCCTATGGTGAGGGCGCCATTCATCATAAACTTCATGTTGCCCGTGCCCGAGGCCTCCTTGCCGGCGGTGGAGATCTGCTCGGAGAGATCCGTCGCTGGGCAGATACGCTCCATGGCGCTGACGTTATAGTTGGGATAGAAAGCAAAGCGCAGGTAAGGGGTCACAAGAGGGTCTGAGTTGACCATATGGGCCACATTATTAGCGAGCTTGATCAGCAGCTTGGCCATGGCATAACCCGGAGCTGCCTTGCCACCAATCAACACACATCTTGGGGTAATATCGGTAAGCTTGCCCTGCTGGATCAGGTGATACAGATGGATCACATGCAAAATATTGAGCAGCTGGCGCTTATACTCATGAATGCGTTTCACCTGCACATCAAACATCATTTTAGGGTCAAAGCTCACGCCGCATTCTTGTTTCACCAGAGCCGCCAACTGGCGCTTGTTACTCTGTTTCGCCGCCTGCCAGGCCTTGATAAGCTCCTTATCATCGGTAAAGGCATTGAGGGCGCTGAGCCGACTAAGATCTTTCACCCAGCCCTCCCCTAATCGCTTATTGAGTAGCTGCGCCAATGCTGGGTTGCTCTGGGCCAGCCAGCGCCTTGGGGTCACGCCATTAGTCTTGTTGTTAAACTTCTCGGGCCACAGGGCGTAGAAGTCCTTAAACAGGCCAGAGGTCAACAACTGGGTATGCAAGCCAGCGACGCCGTTCACCGAGAAGCTGGCCACAATCGCCAGATAAGCCATGCGAATATGAGGCTCATCTCCCTCTTCGATAATGGACATGGCGCGCAGCTTGTCGCCGTCACCTGGCCAGTGATGAGCCACCATATCTAGGTAACGGGCGTTGATCTCATAGATGATATCCAGCAGCCTGGGCAACATGTGAGCAAACATGCGCACCGGCCAACGCTCCAGCGCCTCGGGCAGCAATGTATGGTTGGTGTAGGCCATAGTCTGGCTGGTGATTGTCCAGGCCTGATCCCAGCCCAGGCCATACTTGTCCATCAAGAGGCGCATCAGCTCAGGGATCGCCACACTGGGATGAGTGTCGTTAAGCTGCATCACATGCTGACGGGCAAAATCGGTGAAATCTGCACCATGCTGACTCACCCAGGTATTGAGCAGATCCTGCAGGCTGGCAGAGGAGAGAAAGTACTGCTGACGCAGCCTCAGCTCTTTGCCGTTCTCGCTGGCATCATTGGGATAAAGCACCATAGTGATCTGCTCGGCTAAGTTTTTACGGGCAACCGCCTCGGTATAATCCCCTTGGTTAAACTCTTCGAGATCGAAGTCGTCCGTGGCCTCCGACTTCCACAACCTAAGGGTATTGATCCGCTCGTTACGGTAGCCGGGCACAGGCATATCATAGGCCACCGCCAGCACATCCTGAGTCTCCACCCAGGTGTATTGGCGCTTACCATCGCGGTCGATATAGGACTCGGTATGACCGAAGAAAGGCACGGTCACATTATGGCTGGGCACACGCACCTCCCAGGGATTACCATCGCGCAGCCAGCGATCGGGACGCTCTACCTGATAGCCATCCCACAGCTTCTGGGCGAACATGCCGTACTCATACCTGATGCCATAGCCGGTGACATTGAGATCCAGGCTGGCACAACTATCGAGAAAACACGCCGCCAAGCGCCCAAGACCACCGTTGCCCAAGCCAGCATCATGCTCCTGCTCCTCCAATTGTTCGAGCGCCACGGCATAGTCCTTCAGTACCTGCTCCGTTTCCTGATTCATGTCCAGATTCAGCAAGGCATTGCTCAGGGCTCGTCCCATAAGAAACTCAAGCGACAGATAAGCCACCCGCTTATTGCCCGCCTCACGATCCTGCTGGCGGGTGGCGCGCCACTTGGGCAGCATCTGATCTTTTACGCTCAACGCAAACGCATAAAACAGCTCCTGATCGTCCCGCTCCTTGGGGGCCAGACTCTTATCGATATGGCGCTCAAAGCAGGCTCCTAAGGTCTCACAGGGATCGCAGATGAGACTGACGGGCGCCACCGGCTCATCACTGGTGCTTGTCGCTTTCACCTTACGTTCACTAGCCTTGTTCGTGGTCTCTGGCTTACTGGTCCTAACTGGCTTATTGGTCCTAACTGACTTATTCGTCCTAACTGACTTAGTCGTCTTAGTTGAACTCATCTAGACTCTCCTGTCGCTTGGGGCGCTGAAGTAAATTGCGCGTAATAGATCATCAGGCTTCTGTCTTGCAAGACCAGGCTGGCCCCCTGCAACAAGCCCTGCCTGTTAGTGGCCTTACCATCTTGAGGACAGTCCTGGGTGCTGAGCAGGCATTGCCACTGCACTATCCCCTCAAGACTTGGCAGGGTGAACTGCTGTGGTCTGTCGTCGGCATTGAACATCAAGAGTAACGCCTGACGGCAACCGGTCTGCGCCTCCAGCTCGCCGCTGATCACCAGGCTCAGGGTACGGGTCTGTGCCTCGCCCCAATGCGCCTTAGTCATGGGCTCTCCCTGACGGCAGAACCAGTCGAGACCTGGTGAGGCAAAATTGGCGCTCTCGTGGATATAGTCTCTGTGGCAGAGCATGGGAAAACGGCGGCGCAACTTGATCAAATTCATGGTGAAGCTCAGCAGTTCATCGCTGGCGATATCCTTGCGCCAGTCGAGCCAACTACTGGGGTTATCCTGACAATAGGCGTTGTTGTTGCCGTGCTGACTATGGCCCACCTCGTCACCAGCCAGCAGCATGGGCACCCCTTGAGACATAAAGAGTGTGGTGAGCATGTTGCGACACTGACGGGCCCTCAGTGACTTAAGCTCCACCTCATCGCTCTGCCCTTCATGGCCATAGTTGTGGCTATAGTTTTCGTTGTGCCCGTCACGATTCTGCTCACCATTGGCCTGGTTATGCTTATGGCGATAGCTCACCAGATCCATCAGGGTAAAGCCGTCGTGGCTGGTGATAAAATTGATGCTGGCAGCGGGTTTGCGCCCCGCATGTTCAAACAGGTCACTGGAGCCGTGAAAGCGAGTCGCAAACTCGGGCAACATGCCAGCATCGCCCCGCCAGAAACGACGCACCGTATCGCGATACCTGTCATTCCACTCGCTCCAGCCAATGGGGAACTGTCCCAGCTGATAGCCTCCGGGGCCGATATCCCAGGGCTCGGCGATGAGACGCACCTGGCTGAGCACAGGGTCTTGACCTATGGCATCGAAAAAGCCAGAGCCAACATCGAAGCCATGTTCTTCTCGGCCTAAGGTGGTGGCCAGATCGAACCTAAAGCCGTCGACCCCCATCACCTCAACCCAATAACGCAGCGAGTCCATCACCAGCTGCAATACTCTGGGATGGGACAGATTCAGGGTGTTACCACAACCGGTATCATTGATGTAGTAGCGTGGCTCAATTGGGTGCAAACGGTAATAGCTGAGGTTATCGATCCCCTTAAAGCTATAGGTTGGCCCCAGGCGGTTGCCCTCGGCGCTATGGTTGTAGACCACATCCAGTATCACCTCGATACCGGCGCGGTGCAGGGCGCTGACCATGTCACGAAACTCATTGATCCCGGCGAAGCCGTGTTGTCCCCCCGCTGCTGCGATACTGCTGAGATAGCCATGATGGGGCGCGAAAAAACCTATGCTGTTATAGCCCCAGTAGTTAGTCAGTCCCTTCTGCAGCAAGAAAGCCTCAGAGACAAACTGCTGCACAGGTAACAGCTCCACCGCCGTGATCCCAAGGTGATTGAGATAGCCAATACTGGCCGGATCCCCAAGGCCGGCAAAACGGCCTCTGTTTTCCTCTGGCACCTCTGGGTTTTGCTGGCTAAAACCTTTGACATGCAACTCATAGATGACGCCGCGTCTAAGCGACAGCGGGCTCTCTCGCTGCTCACCGGGATTCATTAGCGGCGCAATAGGCGCTAAGCCCTCAAGGTCAACCACCACACACTTGGGCATTTCAGCGGCGTTATCCAGCTCGCAGAAGCTTAAATCCTCCAGCTCATGACCAAACTGATAACCATAGTGAGATTTGTGGTCAATGATCGGCCCCGACAACTGCTTGGCATAGGGATCGAGCAGCAGCTTGTTGACGTTAAATCTATGACCAATAAGTGGCTGATAGGGGCCATCGACCCGATAGCCATAACGACAGCCCGCCTTCAGTTCAGACACATGGCCATGCCAGATCTGCTGAGTCTGACGCTCCAGACGAAAACGGGCTATCTCAGTCTCTGCCTCATCAAACAGACAAAGATAGACGGCGCTGGCATGGGCCGAAAACAGCGCGAAGTTAACCCCGTCACTGTCCAGAGTGGCTCCTAAGGGATAGGGCTTGCCTTGGGTCAGTCGCATGACACGCTCTCATCAAGCTCCAGCACCAGACAAGCCAATGGCGGCACGCTGATACAAGCGCTTTGGGCCTGGCCCTGATAGGCAAGTGGCTCACTGTGGATCATCCCCTGATTGCCCACATCGCTACCACCGTAATAGTGACTGTCGCTATTAAGCCGCTCGCGGTAATCGCCAGGTCGAGGCAGGCCGATACGAAACTCGCGGTAAACCTCAGGGGTCATATTAACGATGAACACCAATTGCTTATCGCCACTTTGACGGATAAAGCTAAGCACTCCGGCGCTGGCGTTGTCGCAATCGAGCCAGCGAAAGCCCTCACCATGATGATCATCGCCATAGAGGGCAACACTCTGCCGGTAAAGGTTATTGAGATCTTTCACCCAATGCTGCATCCCCTGATGCGGGGCATAGGCTAACAGATGCCAATCCAGGCTACGTTGATGATCCCACTCATCTCGCTGGGCAAAATCGTCCCCCATAAAGAGCAGCTTCTTACCTGGATGACCCCACATAAAGCCCAGGTAGGCTCTTAGAGTGGCAAATTTCTGCCAGTCATCGCCTGGGATCTTATGTAGCAAAGAGCCCTTACCATGAACCACCTCGTCATGACTGAGCGCCAAAATAAACTGCTCGGTGAAGCAATACATGAGACTGAAGGTCAACTCATTATGATGATGACTGCGGTAAATGGGGTCACGGCTAAGATAGCTCAGGCTGTCATTCATCCAGCCCATGTTCCATTTAAAACCAAAGCCCAGGCCGCCCTCTTCCACCCGCTTAGTAACACCGGGCCAGGCGGTCGACTCCTCAGCAATCATCATGATGCCGGGAAATCCTTGGTACAGACGGGTGTTGAGATCTTGCAAGAAAGCGATGGCATCGAGATTTTCGCGACCGCCATGGACATTGGGCAGCCACTGATGGGGCTCGCGACTGTAATCGAGGTAGAGCATAGATGAGACAGCATCCAGCCTCAGACCATCGAGATGAAACTCCTGCAACCAGTAGTGGGCATTGCTAAGCAGATAGCTCTGCACCTCGCCGCGGCCATAGTTGTAGATCAGAGTATCCCAGTCGGGATGCTCCCCCTGACGGGGATCTTGGTGTTCATACAGGCAAGACCCATCGAAACGCATCAGGCCGTGAGGATCCTTTGGAAAATGCGCCGCCACCCAATCGAGGATCACCCCAATGCCGGCCTGATGACAGGCATCGACAAAGGCCTTAAGCTCATGGGGCTGACCAAACCTGTGAGTCGGTGCATACAGTCCCACGGGTTGGTATCCCCAGGAACCATCGAAGGGGTATTCACTCAGTGGCATAAGTTGCACATGGGTATAGCCCATCTCGACGACATAAGGGATCAGCTCATCAATCAGCTGGATATAGCTGAGATATTGCTCGCCGCTCTCCCCCTGACGGCGCCAAGAGCCCAGGTGCACCTCATAGATGGAGACGGGCTCAGCATGCCACGCCTGCTTGGCGCGTTTGGCCAACCAGGACTTGTCCTGCCAGGCATAATCGAGCTGCGGTGGCACAATAGAGGCATTACCCGGCGCCCCCTGCATGGCGCGGCCAAAGGGATCGGCCTTAAGGACCCGCTCACCCTCTTGAGTCACAATCTCATATTTATAGTGGGTCAGCGCCTTCATCTCTGGGATAAAGATCTCCCACACACCATTGGCCGGATGATGGCGCATCACCTGACGCCTGCCGTCCCAATCAATTGCATCGTGCACCAGCGACACCCGCTTGGCATTGGGCGCCCAGACACAAAACTGCACGCCGTTAACACCATCGACCTCACGCCAGTTCGCCCCCATGAAACGATAGGCCTGCTCCTGACGCCCTTCGCTGAACAGGTATAAGGCCTCCTCACTGAGCTGGCTGGCATATTGATAAGGGTCGCTGCGCTCCTCGACGCTAAAGGGATAATGCACTCTGAGGCGGTACGCAAACGAATTCACTCGCCGTCCTGCCAGCCCGGCAAAGACGCCCTGGTCACCATATGGGGTCAACTCGGCTACTTTGCGACCATCCTGGGCAGCGATCAGCTCGACTCGCTGCGCGCCGGGCAAGAAACAGCGCACCACCAGACGTTTGACCATGCTTGCCCCTGGGGTTTTAGGTGTCTTGCTGCCCTTAGCCATAGAAGCCACCTCAATGGGATGCATGCCCAACAAGGCAAAGATATCGACATAGTTGGCAGCCAGCAGAGCTTCAATGTCACTTGGCGCAATCAGTGGTGTTGGCATAATCGGCATAGTCATCTGTTATCCCTTTGCTTGTTTGTATCATCGGCTGAAATTAGACTGACGCAGCTGCTCGTCCGCCTGGCGAAATGTGGCCTTAGCTTGAGCTTGCTCTGCGGTGCGCCCTTGAACGATCAATCCCAGTAACCGTTTAATCGAGGGCGACTGTCTCAAGCTGGTCAGGCTGTAGGGCAGACGACGCTGCCAGTTGGCATATTCCTGCCAGGTACCGGGAATATTGACCCCATGGCTTTCACAGCAGAGATCCGCCAGCTGCACGCTAAAGAGGCTTGAAGCAGACTGCGCCGCCACCTCAACCCAGGCGGCCAATAGCTGCAGATAATCTTCCTCTAGCTGCCCCTTGGCGCCATTGACGGTTAGCCAACTGAGCAGCTGCTGACGCTCTTCGTCTCGCAAACCAATCGCCTGCGCTAACGCCTGATCACTGTCGATGAGCCCCAGCTGGCGTTTTAGTTGCAGGTCGCTCTTTGACCACCAGGCCTGCAGATTGGGCACATCATGATTGGCCAGCATCATTAAACTGGCCACCTTGTGTTCACCGGGCGGCTTAAAGCTGTCCCCATGACGGCAAAAATAGAAGAGCTCGTTGGCATAGATCCCCGCCTCGCCGAGTTTGGCGCGCACCTCATCGGGCACTATGCCTAAGTCTTCACCTATCACCACACAGTTGCGGCGCATGCTCTCAAGGCGCACAATCGCCAACAAGGTATCCAACGGATAAAACACATAGGCGCCAGCGCCATCGGATTGCTGGCTCGGCCACCACCAGAGTCGCAAAAGCCCCATTACATGATCTAATCTGAGTGCGCCGTAATAACGCATGTTGCTGCGGATCAGCGCAATAAACTGATTAAAGCCAGACTGAGCCATGGCGATAGGATCGGGCGGTGTCAGCCCCCAATTTTGCCCTTTGGGCGCAAAATCATCTGGCGGTGCGCCTATGCTGGCCTGCTGACAATAGAGTGAAGCTTTATGATTCACCTCGGCGCCATCGCCGCGCACACCTACCGCCATATCGCCTATCAGCCCTATGCTCATGCCTACGGCAATGGCATGGCGCTGGCAATCGATAAGCTGGCCGTGAGCAACAAACTGCAAATACTGATGAAAACCTACCTTTGCCGCCTCACTTGCCCCATGGGACTCTGCCTTAGTCGCCTCTAGCTCGCAGAAACTCAAAAGCGCCTCTCCCTCCTGCGCAATAAACTGCTTAAAGGCCTTTTCACGCGCTCCGCCACTGCCGAGCACATCGCGGCAAAACACCCGATAAAGGGCGTTAAACAAACGGTATTTCAGCTGAGTTAATTTGGGGTAATCGAGCCAGTCATCGCGGTTAAGCCGCTCTCTATCTAAGGCACAGGTTTGTAATAAGGCAGTGATCTCGTCCGCCTCCGCCACCGATTCAATATGAATATAGAGCGGGTTAAGCCTGCGTCTGTCACTGGGGCTATAGGGGCTGATATAGGCCTCCTCCTTATTAAAGGAATCGCCTAAGGCGTGTAGCGGATTGAGTTGAATAAAGTCACAGCCATAATCACTCAACCAGGCGATCAGACTGTTAAGATCGCCAAAATCGCCTATCCCCCACTGGCTCTCACTGCGCAGGCTATATAGGGCAATGCTGATCCCCCAAGGCTTACTCCCCTCGCTAAGCTGCTTGGCCTTAGGCGGCGCCAGCAGCAAGGTGCCATGGTGTGCTTCGCTATCCCAATCTACGGGCTGCGCCCCTGTCTCGGTGCAGCAGACGGATAATCTGTGATAGCCCATGGGAAGCGGCCGCTCAGCACTGATAAAGGCGGCTAGCGAGACACGATAGCGATAATAGGCATGTGAGTCGTAAAAATAATCACCGACCAGCTCAAGATCTGCGAAGGGAATAGTCAGTTCGATAGGCGTGCCCGCCTCAGTGATGATACGCACCCTAAGCTCCCGCGACCAATGACTTGGCAGGGAGATAATAAAACTTGGCGCCGACAGGCTGGCATATTGAAACGGCGCTAGCGGCCGCTGCCATGGCGCGACATCCAAGTCATAATTACGCTGATTGATGGCGTCCTGATTGGCACGAACAAACGCCTCTGGACTGAGTTCTTCACAGTTAAACTTAGGCTGCTGGCACGTACTCAACATGCAGGCCAGTATACCGATACGATCGGTCAAACTATGCTGCACTGTCCGTCCAGAGTAGTCGGTATAGCTTGCGCCCACGCCCTGCATATAGAGTAACTTATCTAAGCTCATCGCCGATTTCCCTGCACGTCATCAAACCGCCCTAATATCCTGAGCAGTAAACATGCCAAACACAGGTAACAAGTTGACGACAGATTTATGTCAATCAGGTGAAGCGTTTTAAGCGATAAAAATCATAAAGTTAATAGAATACACTCCACACATTCGCGCAAAGTAACCTGGAAGTGATGAATGAATCGACAGCAATGCTTGCACAAATATTGTGCAAGCGAACTAATTCGATGCAGCAAATCTTGGTCAATCCGGTTTAACCCAAAATAACGCTGAACAGGTAAATTGACCTTATTTCAACCTTTGAAAGTCACAGTTATAGATTTTCAAAACTGAAAATCCATCAAATTTCGTATTTGTCATAAATTTACAATTTTAGTTGTACAGATCTAAGTTCTCGCCATCCTTTAGGCTATCCAACCCCTTTTTACGAGATAGATCACACCTTTAGAGCAACCTGATTGGTACTTTAGTTACCAGAAAAAGATAACAACTTTTAACTTTAAGCATAAAAAGGTGATTTTATGGCTGCTAAATTTTTTATCCCATCCGTTAACGTATTAGGACAAAATGCAGTTGACGACGCCATTGGTGATATTAAAACCCTGGGCTTTCAGCGTGCGCTGATCGTCACCGACAAGCCACTGGTAGAGATAGGCCTGGTTGGCCAGATCGTCGAGAAATTCGGCGCGGCGGGTATTACATCGACTATCTTCGATGGCGTGCAACCTAACCCGACCGTAGGTAATGTCGAGGCGGGTCTGGCGCTACTTAAGGCAAACGACTGTGACTTCGTGGTATCTCTGGGCGGCGGCTCACCACATGACTGCGCCAAGGGTATCGCCCTGGTCGCGACTAATGGCGGCAATATCAAAGACTATGAGGGTCTGGATATGTCGGCAAAACCTCAACTGCCACTGGTTGCCATCAATACCACGGCAGGTACCGCCAGTGAGATGACACGTTTTTGCATCATCACCGACGAGTCGCGTCACATTAAGATGGCCATTGTCGACAAGCACACCACACCTATACTGTCGGTCAATGATCCTGAACTTATGCTGCTCAAACCTGCAGGCCTGACCGCCGCAACAGGTATGGACGCCCTGACCCACGCCATCGAGGCCTATGTGTCTATCGCGGCCAACCCTATCACAGATGCGTGTGCCATTAAGGCGATTGAGCTGATTAAAGCTAACCTGGTGGAAGCGGTAGAAAATGGTCAGAGCCTTGAAGCCCGCGATCAGATGGCCTACGCCCAATTCCTAGCGGGTATGGCCTTTAACAACGCCAGCTTAGGTTATGTTCATGCTATGGCCCACCAGTTAGGCGGCTTCTATGACCTGCCACACGGTGTCTGTAATGCCCTGCTGCTGCCACACGTTCAGGCCTACAACGCGCAAGTGGCCGCGCCACGTCTAAAGGATGTTGCCAAAGCCATGGGGGTCGATGTTGCCGGAATGACTGATGAGCAAGGCGCAGCTGCCGCTATCGAAGCAATCAAGGCGCTGTCTGTCGCGGTGAAGATCCCTGAAAACCTAACCATGCTGGGCGTTAAAGCCGAAGATATTCCAACATTAGCCGACAACGCATTGAAAGATGCCTGCGGCCTGACGAATCCGAAACAGGCGACCCACGAAGAGATCTGCCAGATCTTTACTAACGCACTATAGCTAGTCCAACGGTTTAGAATTTCTCCCTGCAAACTGAAATTCTGCCAAGGCCCACCATTGGTGGGCCTTTTTAATGGCGATGGCAAATGGTGGCTTTAAGCGCAATAAAGCGTGCCGATACAGCTAAGTTTACTAATAGACGCAAAAAGTCAGCTTTTTCGATGTTTTAAATATAAAAAATCAGCACTAATAGCTAAATGCTCTTTTTACGTCACACTTTCGGACTAGTCCATTTGGATACATCTGTTATAAACTGATGTCAGCTCGCTTTTTCCCTGCAAAGATTCAGCTAGCTAAAAGGCTCGCTGCCCAAATTGGGCGACGAGCCTTTGTCTTATGGGGAACTATTACGAATCATGGCACTAAGCTTCGCTATCAATACCAACAAGGACGTAACTTTTTTATTACCATAAGCCAATGAAAGCATTGCGATATAAGTTTAACGTAGCAAATAACCACTCTGATAATGAAAATAAACCCTAGGTAAATGGCTAAAGTGTGTTATCGTAGCCGGGCTCTGTTGTTCAGGGTTATTAGTTAAAAGTATCAAGTAAAAGTCAAAACCTTAGTCAAATCTGCTACATTTTTGTCCTCAGTTTTCCCTTAGCTTCATCGTAATACTTAATAATTCAACGGCTCGGCATACCGCAACGTCGCGGTTTTTAAATGAATTAAATAAGGGACAAATATGTCTAATACAACTGGTACAGTTAAGTGGTTTAACGAGGATAAAGGTTTTGGTTTCATCGAGCAGGCAAATGGCGGCGCAGACGTGTTCGTACATTTCCGTGCTATCGTATCTGAAGGATACAAAACCTTAGCCGAAGGCCAAAAGGTTTCTTTCGATGTTGAACAGGGTCAAAAAGGCTTGCAAGCGACGAACGTAGTTCCAGCTTAATTGACTGCTTGATGAAAAAAGGCGACCTTAGGTCGCCTTTTTTGTGCCCAGATTTTAGCTACTGGCTCGCCTGATGTTCCCCTTTCAAGCGTTCACGCAATCTCTGCATAATCACATAAAACACAGGTACTAACAGGGTACCTACCAATGTTGCCGCCATCATGCCACCAAAGACTGAGTAACCCAACGCCCGGCGACTCCCCGCTCCGGCACCAGTGGCAATCACCAAAGGCAATACCCCCAGCAAGAAAGAGAAGGCCGTCATCAGCACCGCGCGAAAACGCAATCTGGCCGCAGTTTCTGCCGCATCCAAAATACTCTTGCCCTCTTCCCTGAGTTGCTTGGCAAACTCGACGATCAAGATGGCATTTTTACAGGCCAGGCCGATCAAGAGCACTAAGCCTATCTGAGCATAGAGGTTGAGCTCGCTTCCCACTAACAAGATATTGAGGAAAGCCCCTAAGATGGCAATAGGCACCGCCAACATCACCGCAAAGGGAATACTCCAACTCTCATATTGCGCCACCAAGAACAGGTAGGTAAACACCAGAGCTAAGGCGAAGATCACCGGCGCCAGGTTACCCGCCTTGATCTCCTGATAAGTCTGCCCTGTCCACTCAAACTTATAGCCCGAAGGCAGAGATTGCTGCGCCGCTCGTTCCATCGCAGCAATGGCGTCACCCGAGCTATAACCGGGCGCAGGGAAACCATTGATGGTGGTCGAACTAAACATATTGTAGGCGTTCATCACATCCGGCCCCAAGATAGGCGTCACCTTAACCAAGGTACTGAGGGGCACCATCTCACCAGTGGCGGAGCGCACATAAAAATTAGCGATATCCTTGTCAGAATTTCGAAACTCCCCTTCAGCTTGCAATATCACCCTAAATACCTTACCAAACCGATTGAAATCGTTGACATACATAGAGCCCAGCATGGTCTGCATGGTCGCGAAGATCTCGTTTAATGAGATCCCCAGCGCCTTTGCCTTGTCACGATCCACATCCACAAACATCTGCGGTACATCGGCACGGAAATTACTGAATGCCATGGCGATTTCGCTCTGCTCGTTGGCCTTCATGATCAAGGCCCGCATCACGGCAGCCAGCTCCTGTGGTGAGCGTCCTTGTGTATCTTGCAGCACAAACTCAAAGCCACCGACGCTCCCCACCCCGGGAATAGGTGGCAGAGAGAAGGCCATCGCCTTCACCGAAGGATTGGCGGCATATTTTGCCTGTAGTCTGGCCACAATAGCGGCCTCGACCATATCAGGCGAGCTGCGCTCCTCCCAGGTGGACAGGGTCACAATCATCAAACCACCGTTGGAAGAGACAGAACCGGTTAAGATACTAAAGCCACTGGCATGAATCACATTTTCAACCCCGGGCTCGGCAAGCGTCTGTGTTACCAGCTCACGCATCACCTCCTCGGTACGGTTGAGCGATGCCCCATCGGGTAGTTGAATGTCCACCATAAAGGCTTTCTTATCTTCCATGGGTACAAAGCCTGAAGGCAACACCTTGGCAATCCCCCCCGTCAGGCCGATAAGACAAACATAGGCTACACCGACCAACACCAATTTACGCACCAGAGAGGAAACCAGCTTCATATAGCTGCCGGTAAAGCGCTCGAAATAGCGGTTAAACAGATAGTGAAAACCTTGTGTATGTGTCTTGGGCGGCTTCAACAAGGAGGCACACAGTGCCGGACTCAGGGTAAGCGCATTGACCGAGGAGATCAGCACAGAAATACAGATGGTCACCGAAAACTGGGCATACATCTGCCCCGTGATCCCCGGCATCACAGCCGTGGGCGCAAACACCGCCAGCAGCACTAAGGTGGTGGCGATAATCGGTCCTGTCACCTCTTTCATCGCCTTAGAGGTCGCTTCTGCTGGCGAGAGTCCTTCATCTTGCATCAGACGGGTCACGTTCTCCACCACCACGATGGCGTCATCCACCACGATACCAATGGCCAAGATCAACGCGAACAAAGAGACGGTATTGATACTCATGCCAAAGAGCAGAAGAAACGCAAAGGTACCCACCAAGGAAACGGGAATCGCGATGCCTGGCACTAAGGTTGAACGCCCATCTTGCAGGAAGATAAACACCACAAAGACAACCAGAGCGATGGAGATAAAGAGCGTCTGAATCACCTCTGTAATTGAAGTCTGAACAAATTCAGTGGTGTCATAGAGCACCTTGTATTCCAGATCGTCCGGGAAACGGCTAGCCAGGTTCTCCATCTCGTCCTTGATCGCCGCGGCCACATCCAGCGCATTAGCGTCAGGAGCCTGATAGATGGCGATAATGGCCGACGGTTTATTGTTCAGCTTGCCCTGTGCGTCATAGGTTTGCGAACCCAGCTCGACCCGAGCGACGTCGGAAACGATCACCTTAGAGCCATCGGGGTTAGCACGAATCATCACCCGGCCAAACTCCTTGGGATCCTTAAGGCGTCCCTTAGTCTGCAGGGTATATTGAAACTGCTGATCGGGATCCACAGGCGCGGCGCCGATACGACCGGCCGCAACCTGAATATTTTGCTCTTTCAGGGCGGCAATCACATCGCTGGCTGTCACGCCAAAGCTGGCCATATTATTAGGATCCAGCCAGATACGCATGGCGTAATCCAGCGCGCCAATCACCTGTACCTTAGAGACACCATTTTGCCTCGCCAGCGCATCTTTAACGTTCAGGCCGGCATAGTTAGTAATAAAAAGGGAATCAAAGGTCTCATTGGGTGATACCAGGTTTACCACCATTAAAATGTTGGGACTTTGCTTTTCGACTTTAACGCCCTGGCGCTTAACCTCCTCGGGCAGTCTGGGCATGGCCTGCTGCACCCGGTTTTGCACTTTCACCTGCGCCATATCGGCATCGGTGCCCACATCGAAGGTGACATTAAGTGAATAGCTACCGTCGTTGGCGCTCTTGGACTGCATATAGAGCATGCCTTCGACGCCGTTGACTTCTGCCTCAATTGGCTGAGCTATGGTATCTTTGACAATATCGGCGCTGGCCCCCGAATAGCTAGTGCTCACATTAACCTGAGGCGGCGCTATCTCAGGAAATTCGGCGACCGACAAGATAGGAATAGAGATTAAACCTACCAAGGTCAACACGGTCGAGATCACGAAGGCAAACTTTGGCCTATGAATAAAAAACTCACTGATCATAATGACTCCCGATTAGCCATTGTTGACATCTTGAAAAGGCACAACCTCTTGTTCAACGGCATTGACCTCAATCCCGGGGCGGATCTTCTGTAGACCATCCACCACGATACGCTCTCCCTCATTGAGACCACTCAGGACACGCCAATCGACACCGAAACGATTACCCAGTTCAACGACCCGCTTCTGCACCTTATTTTCATCATCCAGTACCATCACAAATCGGCCTTGCTGATCTTCCTGCACTGCTGCCTGTGGGATCAAAATGGCCTGCTCACTGATGGGCGACTCTATCACTAAGGTGACAAACAGACCTGGCAGCAACAATGTGCTGTCATTCTTAAAGGTGGCTCTAAGTTCTAGCGTGCCGGTCGCGGCGTCGACTCGGTTACTGACAAAATCGATATAACCTGTCTCTTCAAACATGGTGCCATTGGGCAAACGTAACCTTATGACAATATCCGACAACTCAACCTCATGCTTGGCCGCCTTGGCAAAATTCTGTTTAGCGGAAATGATGGTTTTTTCGGCGACCTGAAAATTAACCCACATGGGTTGTAACTGCACCAGACTGGCCAGCTCAGATTGTGGCGTAATGATATCGCCCTGACTCACTTTGGCACCACTGATGCGACCAGAGATTGGCGCATACACCTTGGTATAGCTTAGCTGTAACTCGGCGGCTTTCACTGCGGCCTCTGCCTGAACGACGCCCGCCGCTGTGGTCAATTTTCGACTGGTGAGCTCATCCATATCCTGGGCGCTGATCATGCCATCGGGCAACAGGCGACTTCCTCGCTCCCAATTCATCACTGCCACGTCTCGCGAGGCAACAGCCTGTTTTAGTAGCGCCTTTTTCTGCGCCAGCTCAGCTTCAAAAGTAGAGGGGTCTATCTCAAACAAAAGATCCCCCGCCTGCACGTCGTCCCCTTCGACAAAGGTCCGCTTTAACAACTGCCCCTGGATCTGGGATTTGATCACCACATCTTCCGAGGCGCGCGTGCGCCCCACTATCTCTGTCTTAGCCCTGATCTCCTTCAGCTCTGCAGTATTCACCACCACACTGGGCAATACCGCGGGACCGGGAGCTGGCGCCTTGCCACAACCGGTCAGCAGCAGTGCCCCTGTCACCAGAGCAAACCAAGAAAAAGATGATACATTTCTAGCAAACATTAGGGCCTCCAGAGCACCAAGCGACAAACCACGAATAACGTCTATCAGACGGCAGACAGGTTAGATTGCCAAATTAAAGTCTTACAACTGCTTATCATATTAGTAACAAGCTAATGCTTTAACCAGGAATAGCAAGTGCAATTAGCTGACCTAGTTAGCATTTTCATCAAGTTTTCGACTGGGTATGACAAGCCATCATGGGTGATTGAAACAGCAACTGGCATAGCAGGGAAAGAGGAGCAGACTCCATTAGCTGATGCTTTATTAAGCAAATGGCAAAACGCGCTTAAAAGTGAGACACAGCACAAGGTTATGCCTTAGCCCATCGTGCTACAACAGGTTAAGGGTCTCTCCACTAGACAAAGTGTATCCGGACAGGCCTGGCGAATAAATCTTGACCCTAAAGAAATGCAGTGCCTATGATGGCCCTTGTATCCATAATCAGGAAGGTAATTTATGACAGCCATTTCCCATGTCTATAACTACACAGTTAGATGCCCGCACGTTAAGGATCCCGCCCACCCAACTACCTGGCAAAACCATATCGAATTCAATCAGTCATGCGAAATAGGCCTCAATCGCATCACCAAGTGGCACGATAGATCTGGCCACCGAATCTTCGAACAAGATGGCTTTATCGTGAGAGAAGCCGATGGTGAAAGCGCCTACTTCTCCATGCAGAGTGACCGACTGAAAAATGATGGCCACATTTTGGTGACCTTTAAGATCTTCATGGACGATGCGACCAAGGACAGCTCGGTGCAGGAGATCATGGTGCATCTTATCAAAGACTATCATCAGAGGTTATCTAAGCTAAACTCCATCGCTTAGCCATCCCTCCAGAGCCAGACCGCACAAGATCTGGCTCACATTTTTCTGGTTACAAAACAATCTAGATCACATTTATCGTGCGCCAGAATGTGATACACACCGCTATAAAGCGAAAAAACTAAAAAACACAAAATATTAAAATACAATAACATACCCAACAAAAACTTTATTTTTGGCCCGTTATCCCCACCATTCCAGGCTAATTGCCAAAATATCACCACAAGCTTACACTTTTCTGAAATTGAAACAGTTATTTCTGGCGTATTACGTCAACCTAGTCTCAACTTAAGTTTAAAATGGGAGCAACAACCTCATGGGTGCAGTGGCCAATATCGTCATCGTCGGCGGTGGTGCAGGTGGAATGGAGATCGCAACCAAACTGGGTCGTAAACTCGGTCGTAAGGGCAAGGCAAAGATCACCCTTATCGATTGCGCCGACAGTCACATCTGGAAACCCCTGCTCCACGAGGTCGCCACAGGCGCATTGGATATCGGCATAGACGCCATCAGCTATCGCAGCCACGCCGCCGCCCATGGCTACCACTTTCAACAAGGTGCCATGACAGATATCGACCGCGAGCACAAACAGGTGATCCTGGCGCCGATTAGCGATGACAAGGGTAACGAACTCCTACCGGCAAGACGCATCGACTACGATTACCTGGTGCTGGCCATCGGCAGTATTGCCAACGACTTTAATATCCCAGGTGTAAGGGAACACTGCGTCTTTCTCGACAACACCGAACAGGCGATGCAGATACGCACCATGTTGCTTAACAAGTTCATGCGCTATGCCAGCCATCATCAGCTGGACGATAAGATCAAGATTGCCGTAGTCGGTGCTGGCGCAACCGGGGTCGAGATGTCGGCCGAGATGCACCACGCCGTGGAACAGCTTAGCGGCTTCGGCTACAAGATAGATACCAGCCTATTAGAGGTCACGCTGATCGAGGCGGACTCGCGCATTCTGCCCAAGGTAGAGAAACAGGAGATCTCACTGGCGGTGACCAAGCAGCTCAACCAGATAGGTGTTCGGGTCATGACAGGTACGCGCATAGACAGGGTCGAAGAAAATCAACTGCATACCTGCGACGGCCAGACCATTGCCAGCGACATGACTATCTGGTCTACCGGGGTCAAGGCACCGGACTTTATGCGCGACATCGGCGGTCTGGAAAGCAACCAGATTAACCAGGTGATGGTGAAGCCCAATATGCAAACTACCCGAGATCCCTATATCTTCGCCATCGGCGATTGCGCCGCCTGCCCACAACCAGACGGCTCCTGGGTACCACCAAGAGGCCAGTCGGCGCGCCAGATGGCGCTAATGACCGCCGATAATATCTGTTTGATGTTAGGCGGAAAAACGCCTAGCAAGGAGTATCTGTACAAAGATCTCGGCTCTCTGGTCAACCTGTCTAAGTTTCATACCGTTGGGAATTTAATGTCCTTTATCGGTGGCGGTGTTCTGGTTGAAGGTAAGATAGCCCGCTTCGTCTACACCTCGCTCTACAGACGTCACCTGATTGAGCTGCATGGGATTTTTAAAGGCACTCTGCTGATGTTCGCCAAGGGGATCAGCCGCATCATTCACCCCCACCTCAAGCTGCACTAAGTATCCAACAGTAAGGTATCAAGCACTATGCACCAATGACCACCAATGGCCTCCCTCATGGGAGGCTGTTACTCTTAGCGCTTACAGGTTAAAATAGGGTTGCATTTGTAACTAAGAGATCATTATGAAAAAAATTATTAGCGCTATTATGATCCTTGGCGCCCTCTCGGCTTGTGCCGAACTTAAAGACGCCGGTCGTACCATAGGTCAGACGACCAAAGAAGTCACCACAGATATCGGCCACGCCACCCGCGACACCACTAAGGCTATTGGTCACGCCTCACGCGATGCGGTTAAATCGGTAAAAGAAGATCTCAGCAAAGAAAACTAGCGCCGGCATAAGTACCAGCGCTAGCAAAAGAAAAGATAACAAAGGGCAGTTAATGCCCTTTTTTATTAGGCGGCGTTAGCACGTATACCGTGGGGCTTAGGCAAGCCGCTCTCATCCACATTGACGAATATCATCTTGTTTATAGTCACCACAGGCAGTCGTGTCACCTTGTTGCGCACCTCACAACAGACGGTAATAGAGCTCACCCCTGCACTAATCAACTCTAAGCCAAACTCAATCACATCACCCTGACGGGCCGGGGTCATAAAGTTTATCTCAGAGATCAATTTGGTCACTATGCTTTGACTGTTCATCTGACAGGCAGCAAAGATAGCCGCCTCCTCGTCGATCCAACTTAATAGCTGTCCGCCGAACAATGCATTGGCGGGGTTTAAATGTTCAGGTTTAATAAACCGACGGCTGTAATATTTCATTTCAGGCTCTCCCTTCTGAATTCACCCTTTAGCCGTACAAGAAACAGACCAACAAACAAAAACAAATACAAACAACAACTTAAAAACTCACACTGAATAACCAACTCACTATTTTAGTGCTTGGTGCACCAAGTTAATTCAAAGGTAGCGCCTTGGCTTACATCTTAGCTTCATATAATTGCAATCAAAATTCATCAGTTCTGTCATCTGCATCCCTGACAATCAGGCCGCTTTATCTCAAATAGCGAACAATTTACTTCAACCCAATACGGATGATGAAAGTGATGATGATAAAAAGATTAGCTGCGTTGATCTCTTGCAGCCTAGTAACCATGGCCGCCAATAGCGCCGTGTTACCCAGCGTTCAAACTGATAGCCATTGGTATAAAGAAAGTGCCGAGCGGGTGTCAGACAAGGCCACACTAGAAACCAAAGCTAAGGCCAAAAACGTCATTCTGTTTGTGGGCGATGGCATGGGGATCTCTACCCTGACCGCCGCGCGTATCTACCAAGGCCAGCAGCAGGCAGGTAACCAGGGCGGCGAAGAGAACTTCTTAAGCTTCGAGAAGTTCGACCATACCGCCCTAATAAAGACTTATAACACCAACCAACAGACCCCAGACAGCGCCGGCACCATGACAGCCATCGCCACAGGCGTTAAGTCTAAGGCGGGCGTACTCTCGGTATCTGATCAAGCGCTACGTGGTAACTGCCTGTCATCTAAGGGCAACGAATTAGTCACCCTGGTTGATCTCGCTAATGCCAAAGGCCTATCTACCGGTGTGGTGAGTACCGCACGTATCACCCACGCAACGCCTGCTGCTACCTATGCCAACAGCCCTGAGCGTAACTGGGAAGCCGACAGTAACCTACCAGCCGAGGCCGTTGCCAACGAATGTAAAGATATCGCCTATCAGATGGTAATGCGTGATAAGGACAATGCCCTGTCTGTCGCCCTGGGTGGCGGTCGCCGCGCCTTTATTCCTGAAACCGTTACCGATGGTGAAAACAAAACAGGTAAGCGTAAGGATGGTCTGGATCTCACTAAGGCCTGGGTCGAGAACTTCGACAACGCCGCCTATGTGTGGAACAGCGAAGCATTTGACGCCATCGATGCCAGCACCACAGATCACCTGCTAGGCCTGTTCAACTCCTCTCACATGGAATATGAAGCCGATCGCGCCGACGATGTGGGCGGCGAACCTTCACTGACCGAGATGACAGAGAAATCGCTTGAGATTTTGAAGAAGAACGACAACGGCTACCTGCTGATTGTCGAGTCGGGTCGTATCGACCACGCTCACCATGCGGGTAACGCCAAGCGCGCTTTAGCCGATGCCGTCGAACTCTCTAACGCCGTTAAGGCTGCGGTAGAAAATACCGACCCTGAAGAGACACTGATCCTGGTGACCGCCGACCACAGCCATGTGTTCACCATCGCAGGTTATCCAAAGCGTGGTAACCCTATCCTTGGCTTAGTACACGGCGTTGACGGCACTGTTTCGACCGCCCTGGATGGCAAACCATACACCACCTTGGGCTATACCAATGGCCCAGGCGCCGTTGTGGGTAATCGTGACGATCTCTCCTCTGTCGATACCCAAGACAAAGACTTCATGCAACAGGCACTTGTCCCTATGGGTAGCGAAACCCACGCTGGTGAAGACATCAGCCTGCATGCCACAGGCCCAGGCGCAAATCTGGTTCAAGGCGTGATGGAACAGAACGTCATTTTCCACATTATCAACCAAGCCCAAGCGCTTGGCGGTACTAAGTATTAATTGGGAGCAATAAAATGAATAAGAAATTACTTGTACTGTCTTTAGCCGCCATTCTCGGCCTAGGGGCTTGTGGTAGCGACGGTGACAACGGCAAAGACGGCGTAGCCGGAACACCAGGCACAGACGGTGGCAACGGCGCAGATGGTAAAGATTGGACCGGCGTGAATCAATGGTATGTCGATGGTCAAAACCGCGTCACCAAGGCGGCAGACATGGCCAAGAACAACCAAGCGGGCGCAGCCAAGAACATCATTCTTTTCGTGGGTGACGGCATGGGCGTATCAACCGTGACGGCGGCACGTATCTTAGATGGTCAGCTTAAGGGGCAAACCGGTGAAGAGAACTCGCTCTCTTTCGAAACCCTGCCTCACCTGGGTCTAGCCAAAACCTATAACGTCGACGGTCAGACACCTGACTCTGCCGGCACCATGACTGCTATGGTCACAGGTGTGAAGACTGACGTAGGGGTGATCTCCCAGGCCGAAGGCGTCGAGCGCGGTGTCTGTTCAACGACCTCAGGACAAGACCTGGTCACCTCACTGGAACTGGCCGCCATGGCGGGCATGTCTACTGGTGTGGTATCAACTGCTCGCGTTACTCATGCGACACCGGCAGCAACCTATGCCCACGTACCAGAGCGTAACTGGGAAGCCGACAGCAATCTACCGGCCGAAGCTGTGACCAACGGCTGTAAAGATATTGCCGCCCAGATGCTGGACTTTAACAACGGCAAAGGGATCAACGTGGTCATGGGCGGCGGTCGCCGTGCCTTTATCCCCAATACTGTGGTGGATCCAGAAGGTAAGTCGGGGAAGCGTAATGATGGTCGCGATCTAACGGCCGAGTGGCTAGCGCAGTATCCTAACGCCAGCTATGTTACCGACCGTGATAGCTTCCTGGCGATGGATACAAGCACCACAGAGCACGCCTTAGGTCTGTTTAACTCATCTCACATGGAATATGACTACGACAGAGTCGAAGCTGGCGTTAATGGCGAACCTTCACTGGCAGAGATGACGGCCAAGAGTATCGACATTCTGAGCAAGAACGACAAAGGTTTCGTGCTGATCGTCGAAGCGGGTCGTATCGACCATGCTCACCACGCAGGTAATGCGGCTAGAGCCCTGTACGACACCATAGCGCTCTCTGAAGCGGTACGTGTCGCTATGGAAAAAACTTCGGCTAAAGACACTCTGCTGATGGTTACCGCTGACCACAGCCATGTGTTCACAATCGCAGGCTATCCAACCCGAGGTAACCCAATCCTTGGCTTAGTGAAGAGTAACGATGCCAACGGTCAACCCTCGGTCACTAACTCTACCGATGCCAACGGCCTGCCCTACACCACAGTGGGCTATGCCAACGGTCTGGGCTTTGGCTCACTGACAACCGGTGGTGACGAGCGATACAACTACGCCGCAGCGCCTGGTCGTGTGGATCTGAACTATGTCGACACCCAGAGTGCAGGTTTCCATCAGGAAGCTCTGGTACCACTAGGAAGTGAAACCCACGCCGGTGAAGATGTGGCCATCTTCGCTCGTGGCCCTGGCGCCAGCTTAGTGGAAGGCACAGTCGAGCAGAATCACATCTTCCATGTGATGAACTTCGCCGGTGACCTAGTCAACAAGGCAGAAACCGCCGCAGCGCAATAAGGCGCTACGCCCCGCAGCCTGATGCCCTTTTAGACACTAAGGTATCAGGCTGCTTATTTGATTTTAGAGAAACATCAGTAGGTCTAATATGTCTCGCACAACACTCAAGTCTGTCTCACTCTTCCTAGGCGTTGCCTGCACTTTGGCCTTCAGCCTACCCACTTTGGCACACAGTCAGGGGCATGCTCATGCCCAAAGCGGCGCTTTTATCTGTGACAGCGCCACTCAGGCCACACGCTTTCAGGCCAACTATCAAATCACTATTGGCACAGGCGACAAGGCTCAGCAGCATCAGCTAACCCTGACACGCTTCGATGACACCATCATCTACCAACGAGGCCCCATCAGCTATGAAGCCTGGCAGAAGAACGGCGAGTATGTGCGCTACTTTCCCGAGCATAAGCGCTCTATCAGCTATCGCCGTAGCGATCTGCTAGCACTCAATATCCACACGGATCTCGACAAACAGTTTCACCTGCTCTCACCTGCCGCAGTGAACCAATTCGATAAGGGCGAGCAACATCAAGATGCCTGCTTCTCGCGCCAAGCCTACCAGCATCAAGGTGAGCAACAATCCTTGACTCTCGACTGGATAAGCGACCTCAAACTGCCCGCCAGCCTAACCATCACTCAGGGCGAGCAAGTGGTTCACTACCAGCTGACCAAGCTAACTCAGGTTAGCCAGGAACATTTTGCCAGCTTAACCTCGGGGTATCAGGATCTCGACTTTGCCGATGTGGGCGACAGCGAAGCCGACCCTTTCATCGCCAAGATGATCACCCAGGGCTTTATTCAGCATGGCAGCTCAGGCTTCTACTCAGCAGACGGCCAGCAGCTTGAAGGCGGCCACGGCCATCAGCATTAATCATGCCTAACAGCAAGTCGACCATTGCTTAAGTAAAAAGTGCTTAGGTAAAAAAGCCATCTCAAGGATGGCTTTTTGCATTGTGGTACAAGCACAAATTCTGACTTAGAGCAGCGCCTTGAGCTTATCGATAAAGAAATCGATATCTTCGCGGCGGATATCGGCGTGGGTGACCAACCTCAGCGTCTTACCAGGACTAATCAAGATGCCATGTTGCTTCAACGACTTAGCTAAGCTATCGATAGCGACCCCGTCGGCCACCCGGGCAAACAACATATTGGTCTGCACTTCATTAAGGTCCACCTCAAACTCATCGAGGGTGCTTAGCCGTTCAGCCAGATTACGGGCGTTTTCATGATCGATTGCCAAGCGTGATACCTGATCGTTCAGGGCAATCTCACCGGCAACCGCCAGAATCCCCGCCTGACGCATCCCGCCGCCGAGCATCTTACGCCAGCGACGGGCCTTGTTGATCAGTCGTTCATCGCCAAGTAGCAGCGAGCCTACCGGGGCGCACAACCCTTTTGATAGGCAGATCGAAACTGAGTCGAAGTGTTGGGTAATGTCGGCAATATCCAGATTCTGCGCCACAGCGGCATTGGCAACACGGGCACCATCTAAATGGATCTTGAGTCGCTTATTAAAGGCCAGTGCCTGAGCATCGGCCAGATAAGACTGGGGCAACACCTTGCCACCTATGGTGTTTTCCAGGCTCAACAAACGAGTGCGGGCAAAGTGGAAATCGTCCGGCTTAATGGCCGCCTCGATATCAGACAGCAAGATGCTGCCATCGGCCTGATTAGTAAGTGGCTGGGGTTGAATACTGCCCAGCACGGCGGCGCCACCACCTTCAAACTTATAGTTATGCGCCTGCTGACCACAGAGATACTCGTCGCCTCGGTCACAATGGGACATCAACGCCAGCAGGTTAGCTTGGGTGCCCGACGAGGTAAACAGGGCACTTTCGAAACCAAAACGCTCGGCGGCCATCGCCTCGAGACGATTTACACTGGGGTCGTCACCATATACATCATCGCCCACCTGGGCATCTGCCATCGCACGGCGCATTGCGGCCGTTGGCTGGGTTACCGTATCACTTCGAAAATCGATCATTTTCCCCCGTCCTACTCATCTTAAACTGCTACACAGAGCTGAAATAGTACTCTTCACCGACGGGGCTCGCTAGCACCAACAACAAAAATTCTTATCTAAAGCCTAAAGACGGGCCAGTTAACCTGAATAAACTAATCCGGCTACTTTCTCCAGCAAGTGCCAAAACGGCAAGAAATCGGCAACCAAGAGTTCTAAGCAACAGGTAAAAGATTAAAAAATCTAATCCTAAATTCTCAAAAAATCTCGCTGTTCTTTGTCATTGCTCACTGGCAATATGCGCTCTCTTTTTTTCCGACTGAATCGACAATGCAAGAAGCTGAATTTATCACCCTACTCTGGCTCATCGGCATACTGGCCGAGGCCATGACAGGCGCCCTATGCGCCGGCAGAAAACAGATGGATCTGTTTGGTGTGGTCATCATAGGCTGCGCCACAGCCATAGGTGGCGGAACCCTGCGGGACATTCTCCTGGGCAATTATCCCCTTATCTGGGTAGAGAATATTCACTACCTGCTGGCCATCGCCTTCGCTTCGCTGTTGACTGTAATTATCTCGCCCGTAATGCGCTACCTCTCCAAGCTATTTCTTACCATAGATGCGCTGGGGCTAGCGGTGTTTTCCATTATCGGCGCCCAGAAGACCTTGATGTTAGGCTATAGTCCGACGTTGGCCATCGTCATGGGCGTCGTAACGGGCGTCTTCGGTGGCGTGATCCGCGACATTCTCTGTAATCAGGTGCCGCTGATCTTTAAAAAGGAGCTCTACGCCTTGGTCGCGCTGACCACGGCTAGCCTCTATATCTTACTGCGCAACTATGAGGTCGCCGAGTGGATTAACCTGGCCATCAGCCTGAGTGTCGGCTTTAGCTTCCGCATGCTGGCCATTCGCTACCACTGGGGTATGCCTAAGTTCGACTATCAGCATGGCAACCAGGACAGTCAGGCCCACTAAATGGGATTGCGCTCAGCCTGGAGCGCCTACATTCAGGCACAAAAAAGGTCGGCAATTGCCGACCTTTCTCATATCAAACCATCAGGCTTATGCCGCTGGCGTCTCTTTGACATAGATATCCATCTGTGGATATGGAATACCTATGTTGTTCTCGTCCAGTGCCAACTTGATCTGCTCTAAGATCTCAAAACGGGCTGGCCAGTAGTCGCTACCTTTCACCCAAGGACGCACCACGAAGTTAACCGAAGAGTCAGCCAATTCGGTCAATGCCACAGTGTAAGCGGGATCTTTAAGGATGTAAGCATTGTTATCGAGTACATGCTTGAGCACTTCTTTGGTCTGCTTAAGATCGGCATCGTAAGACACACCAATCACTAAATCGATGCGGCGTGTCTCCATAGCAGAGTAGTTGGTGATGGTGCCGTTCATGATTGATGAGTTAGGCGCCACGATCACCTTGTTGTCTGGGGTGCGCAGCTTGGTTGAGAAGATGGTGATCTCATCCACCGTACCGGCAATACCTGCAGCCTCAATATAATCACCAACGCGGCATGGACGAAACAGAACCATAAGCACGCCTGAGGCGAAGTTAGATAGCGAGCCTTGCAGCGCCAAGCCAACAGCCAAGCCGGCGGCACCGATAACGGCAACCAAAGAAGCCGTTTGCACGCCAATCTGACCCAGTGTGGCGATCACGGTAAACACAAACACCAAGGCCCAGGCCATGTTGGCCACGAAAGAGACCACGGTTTTGTCAATCTTACGCTTATTCATCAACTTAGTGGTAAGCTTCTTAGCCACATTGGCCAGATACTTACCAATAATAAAGATGATAATGGCGAAGACCACCTTAAGACCATAGGTCACGATCAGATCAGGCGCCTGCTCGATATACTTATCCAAATTTTCCATGTAACGCTCCCTAATTATACGGGCCAGTCATTATCTGGCCTCAACCATAAACTCAACGCGGCGGTTCAAGGCTCTCCCGCTCTCCCCTTCATTATTACTGATGGGCTCGCTGGCGCCTTTGGCGACGATTGAAAATCGCTCCGCCTGAAATCCATAATCTTCTACTAAAATCTGTTTTACCCGCTCGGCTCTCTGACGCGACAGCGCAAGATTGAAGGCTTCTGAGCCTATATTATCCGTATGCCCCACCAAGATAAGCCGTGCATTCTTGTGCTGCAAAAAAGTTTTCACTCGGGCCAGCTGCGACCACTGGGATATTGCTATCTCGGCGCTGGCAAAGGCGAAATAGATGCTCACAGTCCCCTTATCACAGTCGGTAAGTAACTGCCCCTTAGCCATAAGGCACTGGCTATCAGCCTCTTGTATCTCACAGCCTCTGGCATCGACCGCCACATTCGCACGCGTCTTAGGGCAAGCATCTTTACCGTCGGGCACGCCATCAAGGTCACTGTCAATGACCCCTTGAGCGGCGATGGCGCCAGTGAACCACAAGCTGCCAAGCAGACTTAGCATCAAGCGTTTTAGCTTACGGGTAGAAGTCTTGCTCATTTCAAGCCTAGCCACTTTTAAGTTACTCATGCCGAAGGTACCTCAAAAGGCATGAAAAACAATCAAATATAAAGATGCAGACAGGAATACATTTTATATCCTTCTGCCTGCATCTCCAATATAAGAATATCTATCTAATGAAATTAATTATCATTTTAGCCATTACTTAGCCAGTTAATGCCAGCTTATGCTTCCGAGTTAAGACGTTGCCCATAAAACTTAGATCTTGCCCAATCAAAAAGCCAGTTAAAAATAATGGCATAGAAGAAAAACACCACGAGAAATACCGCTTCCAGCATCAGTGCCTGCCAAATAGCGATGCCCAGAAACCAGGCCACCGCAGGTACAGAGACAAACACCAGGCCGCCTTCGAAACCCAGTGCGTGAACCACACGCAGCTTAAGCGAGCGCTTGGTGCGCTCATCCCCCAAATACCGATCAAACCAAAGGTTATAGCCATAGTTCCATATCATGGTATATAGGCTAAGACCTACACCGACCGCCGCCATCTCACCCAAGCTGTGACCAGTAAACCAGATAGCAATAGGCACCACAAATGCCAAGGCAAAGAGCTCAAACAGCGCAGCATGTAGGATTCTTTCTGTAGTAGACATTATCTGACCTCCAACATATTAACTTGCACCTATTTTCATCCCTAAATAAGATAGGTAAAAGGTAGGTACCATCTGGTTTTACGATATGCCGACACTGGAACAACTGCAGCTCTTCTTAGCGACGGTGGAGACAGGCTCCTTCTCGGCCGCCGCCAGGCACCTTAACAAGGTGCAATCTGCCGTGAGCCAGCAGATCATCAACATGGAGATAGACTGTGGCCATGAGCTGTTCGATCGCTCTGGTCGCTATCCAATACTCACAGCGGCTGGAGAGGCCCTGTTGCCTCAGGCCAAGGCAGTGATCGCCCAGCACCTTAGGCTGCAATCACTTGTCACCTCGCTTGACGCTGGCTTGCCACAGCAGTTCCGTCTGGCGATCGATGAAGGGGTGCCCTTCTCTGAACTTAGCCAGCACCTGAATCTATTTGCCGATAAATATCCCTTGATCCAGCTTGAGCTTCGCACCCTGCCCAGTCGGGAAATCATCGAGCAGGTGAGACAGCAAAGTGTCGATATGGGGGTGATTTTTAGTGAAGAGATTTACCCACAGCAGATAGATTTTGAATCTCTGGGGTCGGTGAAATTTGAACCTGTGGTCAGCCCACATCATCCGCTGGCCCAGGAGAAAATGAATAATCTCGACAGCTTAAAGCTCTACCGTCAGCTCACCATTGGCAGCAAGCAGGGTCAAGAGTGGAGTTTTCAGGCGGAGCACTCGCCGCAGCTCTGGCTGGCAGACAATTATTATGCCCTGCTCGATTTGGCAAAGTCGGGTTTCGGTTGGGCGCTACTGCCAGAGCATCTGGCGCAGGAAGCCTTGGCCAAAGGGCAATTGCGCCATATTCCGCTCGACATGGAACAGATGGGCTGGATAGCCAACGTGGATTTGATTCAGCACAGCAGTGTCAACCAAGAGGTGAGTCAGGTGTTTCGTCAAATCTTGCGGGCGGCCATCGCCTAACGCCTATAAAGTAGATAAGCCGAATCCGCTTACCCTGTCAGGTAGAGCATTTGCGGTTCATCCAGTGATGATAAGTGAGCTGAATGAGGCGAGCCTATCGCCCGCCTATTGTATCTTTTTAGTGGCTCAGTGACGCCTGTTGATACCAGTGGCTCCAGGCAGGCCTTGATGAAGTGGCCAACTGAGATTGCAAGCCTTCAAGCAAACGAATCAATAATGCCCTGTCTTCACTCTTAGCTGAATAAAACAGGGGATCATAGAAGCAGCGACGTTGCAGCGGCTCTAACTGAGTGTCGAAGCCGCGATCCACACCTGAGACGCAAAGGTCGCGTGCCTTAAGTTGCAGTGACAGCGCCGCCTCGTCTTCCAGCAAGTGAGCGACCGGTCCCATGAGAAGAATTAACGCTAGGCGTCCTGGCGGATTCTTCTGCCAATGCTCAAGCTCGCCCGACTTGGCACCGCTCAATAGCTGTTGCCAATGAGTGAGTGTCTCCTGACTTAGCTCTTTCGCCTCGACACCCTCGCCCTTCTCATAGTGCTGAAACCACTGCTGTAAAAACTGTTCCACGCTGCCCCCTAGATACGATTAAATCATGAGTTTAAAAAGTCTTGGCCGAGGCAGCATAACACCTGGGCTGTACTCGAATAACTTGGACTTTGGTCGAATCCTCGAGGGCGCTGCACTTTTATCGAAGAAAAAGAGATAAAAAAAAGCGACCTACAGGCCGCTTTTATCGCAAGACGATGGGCTATTTAGCCTCTTTCTGTGGTGGGTAGTTGAGCATCATAGCCGCTACCGCCTTGTTAACCACTTCGACACGCTCTTCTGGCGTACTCTTATCCCTTATGGTATCGGCTACCGAGCCGCGCCAAATCAACTTTCCTGATTCTCTATTGATCATATCCAGCACTAGGGTACCCACCTCGTACTCTCGCACTGTGGTCTGGGTGCGTACACTGCTGCCCCAGCCCCAACCCGGGCCATAGTAATAGGGGTCATAACCAAAATTGGTATTAAAGGTATCGACATTAATCTTCTTGTCCACCTTGGTGAAGTAGTTCACCAGTATATCGGCGCTATCGGCTTCAACCTGACTTAGGCCCTTCATCTGCAGCTCACGATTAACCGCCTCACGGACACGCTGATCCATCAAGCCATCTAAGTTATAGGTGGTGTCATCAGTCTTCTTAACCACCCATGCATAGCTCTTTACCTCATCGAAATTGACTTTGGGATCGTAATCAGAGCTAGTTTTTAGTGTGCTACACCCAGATAAGGCCAGTGCGGCGGCTAAGATAATCACCTTTTTCATAAACTCTCCAGCATGTTTTAGACATGACTAATATCAGGATTTATCCTAAAGCTTACATAGCAAACCTCTGTTCTACAACTCTTCTTTATTGTAAATAACAATTCATTCAGCTTGACTTCAATAAACGCCTAAATGATAATGATTATCAATTAAGGTTATAGAGGTTTTAGCCATGACTTGGTTTATCACTGCATTTATTATCGCCAGCGCCATCTTTATGTTTGCCCCAAAAACGTTGGCAGCTCCCATAGCCGACAATGCCAAAATTCAGCCGTCACAGTGGCTGCTTTTTACTCTGCCCTTGCTGGCACTCATCATCTTGATGATTGCCCTGGCATTAGGCTATACCTCAAGCCATGCCAGCATAGCCATAGGCTTCGCCCTAACTGGCTGCAGCGTAGCCATCAGCCGTTTTCACCGCTTTATTCTGCCCTGCGCCGCCTATACCGGCCTGTCGCTAGTGATGTTGGCGCTGCAATATCTCTAATTTTTGCATGAACAGTTTTGCTCACTAATTGCGTCAGCACGCCTGTCGCCTTGGGATACCTCCCTGCATTTGGTATCTGTTTCTATCCATGACCACCTTAGGGTGGTCTTTTTTTTGTATCTAACGATTACTCCTCCCACAAGGGAGTTTCAATTTGGTAAACTCAGGGTATCTTAGTTAAGCGTGTGATAGATGATGAGAATCGATCCCAATATCGCCCTGGTGTACAGCACAGATGGCGGCAAAATCGACCAACCCAAAGAAACCAAAGCCGTGCCCCAGGGCGACGGCATAGTCAGAATCCATAAAGACAGTAAGGGCCGTAAAGGCAAAGGCGTCTCTGTCATCAAGGGCTTGGGCCTAGATGAGAAAGAGCTTAAAGCGTTAGCACAGAAACTCAAAAAACAGTGTGGCTGCGGCGGCACAGTAAAAGAGTTCAACATAGAGGTGCAGACAGATAACAGAGAGCTGCTGAAAACCTTACTGGAAAAACTCAATTATCAGGTCAAACTGGCGGGTGGATAACCCATTGGAGTGCTAGATGGATAGTTTGCAAAATCATTTACTCATTGCCATGCCATCGCTCAAAGATACTTTCTTCGAGCGAAGCGTGATCTACCTGTGCGAACACAATGAGCAAGGTGCGATGGGGCTGATGATCAATCGCCCTATAGGGGTCGATGTCAATGAGCTGCTCAGACAGATGGAGCTGGATGATTTTCACACCATAGACAGCATTAACAGTAAGGTTGTGGTGGGCGGCCCCGTGGGGCAAGAGAAAGGCTTTGTGCTGCACACGCCGCAAAATCAATGGAGCAACAGCCAGCAGATCAGTGACGATCTTATGCTCACTACCTCAAGAGACGTGCTCACCTCATTGGGCAGCAAAGAGGCGCCGGAGCAGTTTATCGTCGCCCTGGGCTACGCGGGTTGGGGACGCCACCAGCTTGAACAGGAACTGGCCGACAACACCTGGCTCTCCATCCCCGCCAATACAGATCTTATGTTCAACACTGAGCACGATCAGCGCTGGCAAAAGGCCACCGAATCATTGGGCTTTGATATCTGGCAACTCTCATCCCAGACAGGTCACGCCTAAAAACAAAGGATAAAATTCGTTATGAGTTCAGCAAGTGTCTTGGGCTTCGACTTTGGCACCAAGAGCATAGGCGTCGCCATCGGCCAGCAGATCACCGGCAGCGCCACGCCCCTCGCCTCTCTCAAGGCCAACGACGGCATTCCCAGATGGGAAGAGATAGAAGCACTGATTAACGAGTGGAAACCCGACCTTATCGTCGTCGGCCTGCCCCTCAATATGGATGGTACAGAGCAGGAGATGACCCAAAGGGCCCGCAAGTTTGCCAACCGCATCAACGGCCGCTTCGGCGTCAAGACCGCCACCCAGGATGAACGCCTCACCACCGCCGACGCCAAGGCCAGGCTGTTTGAAATGGGGGGCTACAAGGCCCTGTCGAAGGGCCAGGTCGACTCCATGTCGGCGGTGCTCATCATCGAAAGCTATTTCGAGAATCTCTATTAAGATTTGATAGTTAAATGGCGGCCAAACAAGGCCGCTTTTTGCTGCGCGACTTTTATTGCCTAGAGTTAGACTTTCCCTTTTTAACCTATTCCCAAAGGGTAGTTAGCATTTACCCAACTAGCACTATTCGCTGTTGTTCTTGGATTGCTAACAGTAAGTGGGATAATGGTGGCGGAGATTTCTAAACCTAGCATCTAACTTGGTCCGTCTCTTAGTAAAGCTAACTGTAGCGTTAACCGTCACTGTTTTGAATTGCTTGGCAGCAGGCTTTTTTGTGCAGATACGCCTGTGAGACGCCGTAAATACTTCCATGTAGGCTCTGCCGAAACATCCCTGTTTCGGAAGCTCACCGGCGTATCTACACCCAGTTATCCATCTCTTCGATTGGACGGTATGGGAAAGTTCTGGACAAAAAGCCGTTAGGCTTACAGATCTAAAATTTGGCTTTAGAACAGAAACGTCTTTGGGATAACGCTTTGCTAAGCGGCAATAAAATAGCTGGCTAAAGTTAGCGAGGAACGAGCAAAAGCCAGCTGTTTTTTGTCCGTTTGAGCAACTTGTTAACTGCCAATTACTCTTCCGTTTGAATATTACTATAAAACTTCGGGTATTTTTTATAGTCAAAATCATCACCTAACAGCTTATCAAACCTATCTTTTAATTTAGGGTGATCTGCAACAGCACGGCTTCGATCCCAAACTTGCCTATTCGTTTCTATTTTTTCAAGCATAAATACTGCTGAGTCTTTTGTGAAATACTTCAAATAAGGCAAGACGATTTGTACAAAAACACGATCTGCGTTATCGAAGTTTCGGCATGTACAGTAATAAACAGTAATTAACTTAGAAAAACGTTCCTCCCATTCATCAGAATCAGAAAGCTCTAATAAGTGCTCCCATTGTTGATCAGAGATTGTTGGGTATTCGTCACTAGCAAACCATGTACAGAGAAAGTCAAAATGTTTATTTAAATCTCCATCTATAAACCAGCCATACAATTTACCCAACACAGTTGAATCTTTTGCATGTTTTATTTTTAACTTTGCATCTTCACTTAAACAAGAATAAACCTCTGGGTTATAAGCCAAATAAAACATCAAAAAACCCATTGGTTCACCGCTAGCGGCGATATTACTATATGCTTCAACGTTTCCTTTTATTTCCTCAACAATGCGTGTGGAATGCCTTTCAGTAATTGCACGAATTACCCAAAGGTTAACTTGCCTGTTTTCTTTACACTTATCGTCCGTTAGCTTGAATGTTAATCTCCAAACAGTTTTAAAAATAACTAACTCAACATCTTGGGATAAACGTTCTAAATATCGACTAGAAATGTATCTTTTTAACTTAGAGAAAGAGTTGGTAGCTACTTTAGCCTCGTCGAGATCTTCAAGAAACTCTGCTATCACTTTTTGTGTGTAAAATGGTGGTTTTATTAAAACGCCTTCCAAAGCATTTCGGATAAGTGATCGAACAGTTTCTTTGTTCGGTTTATAAAGCTCTAAATTTTGTCTTAAAACAGGGTGAGCCGATAGGTGTCTTTGTTTTTGAAGATATCTTAAATTTTCGTATTCCGAACTATCAATAAAATCTGTTTTATTGTAAACGTCATCGAGAAGCTTTAGCTCCCAATTAGGAGATTTAGGATCATCATCTTGAGCTTTTTTAATGCCTGCTAAAATTCGAGATGCTGTAGTATCACCATATTGATCAACTAAATTTTGCAGTTTATAGACGAGATCAGAAATGATTACAGACCATAGCATCACAACAGAAGAGCGGTAACATTGGTTTTGATATGAAGTCACTACTTCACCGAAATACTCTTTTGTTTTTCCGAAATGGATTTTTTCTGAGAGAGATTCTAGCTCAAAATTTTTCACGATGCTTCCTTACTTCGGTGGCAGTTAACAGCTTATTAGTGCGCATGCGCGTTTACCTCATTCGACTAGTGAAAACGCGCACAGCTAACTATCTGTATGTAATGAACTTATCAGCATTTTTCCAAATATACCATCTGCAAAAATGTGCATGCGCGTTTTCCAAACCTATTATCTATTTAACGAATAGATTAAACGGTTGATTTTAATCACATTAACTTAAAAAAGAATGTGAAAAAGCGCACAGATACCGGATGGAAATCGTTCAAAATCCTTATGATTTTAATATGACTGTATACTGATCCAGTTTTTTGATGGGGAGAAGTGTAGCGATAAAAACTTCTAGGCTAGAAAGTTGGTTCGTTACTGGCCAACCGACAACTTGTTAACTCATTTTGGGGCAAAAACCTGTTAGCTTTTGACTCTAAACACTGTCAAATCGAAGAGATAATTAACCCGGTGTAGATGCATCTGCGAACGTCGATGGCAGGGATGCCATCGTCGAGCCTCCACGGACGGATGCACGGCGTGTAGCAGATGTATCTGCACAAGAGCGAGCCGCAGGCTATTGATGACATTGACGCTCAGTGTTGCAATCACTGCCATAAATTGAAATGAAGCCGAAAGCTTCAAAAAATTGCAGCCACTCCCTCGAAGAAAGGCAGCGAAACTTCCTATAGCAATGACTCTCGAAACGAGAGAAAAGTGAAGACTCAATCTTCAAAAACAAAAATGCCGAGTCCTTTTAAAGACTCAGCATTTCACCAATGGCCACCTTGAGGCAACCAAGAATCCCCCTTTAACCTTCCCAGTTAAAGATAAGGCCTCACGAGATTCGCCATCATCTCAATATGATCATCCCTATCATTGAGACAGGCAATGTAACGATACTTTTCGCCCCCCGCCTGAATGAACACATCCCGATTCTCGTGTTCAATCTCTTCGAGGGTTTCCAGACAGTCGGCGCTAAAGGCCGGACAGGCAATGGCAATATCATCGACGCCTTCTTTTGCCAAGGCTTCTAAGGTGGCATCCGTGTAGGGTCCAAGCCACTTGGCCTTACCAAAGCGCGACTGGAAGGTGGTGATATAGTCGCCATCGGTGAGTCCTAGACGCTCCACTACCAAACGGGTCGTCTTCTGACACAAGCAGTAATAGGGATCACCAAGGTGCAGGTTACGCTCGGGCATACCGTGGTAAGAGAGCACTAACTTCTTCGGCTTACCATGTTGCTCAAAATCATTAGCGATAGAGTCCGCCAGCGCCGCAATATAGTCGGGATGATCATGATAAGTGTTGATAAAGTGCAGCGATGGAAGGTAGCGCCACTGGGCAAGCTCTTTGGTCAGGGCATCGAAGGCTGAGGCCGTTGTGGGCGCTGCGTACTGAGGGTAAAGCGGCAAGACAATAAGCTTGTCTGTGCCCTCACTATGCAAACGTCTCAAGGTCTCCTTGACGCTTGGCTGACCGTAACGCATGCAGAACGCCACATTGACGTCACTGCCACTCAATTGCTGCGCGAGTTTATCCCTTTGCGCCTTAGTGATCGCCATCAAGGGTGAGCCCTGCTCTGTCCAAATAGATTGATACAGGGCAGCAGACTTGGCCGGGCGCACTCTGAGTATGATGCCGTGCAATATCAGCATCCATAGCAGCTTAGGGATCTCCACCACTCTGGGATCTGATAAAAACTCCGCCAGATAACGGCGTACGGCGCCTGTGGTTAGCGCATCTGGGGTGCCCAGGTTCATCAGCAGCACTGTGGTCTTGCCGCGAGCGCCATGACCCTGCTGTTTGCTCAATCCAAAATAGTTAGCCAATTTGCTTCCTTGTTTTTACGCTAAGATGCCAATTACTTTATTGTGAACAGGCACCTGGGTGAATACCAAAATTTAAATTACTCGAATTAGGTCCCACTTTAACCATGGCTGACCTTATACCCTGCCAATGTACGCAGCCAAGACCTGTGAGGATCAAGGCTGGCACATAAAAAAACCGATAAATACTTTATCGGTTTTTCGCGAAGGCAATAACACCTAGTCGAGATCCAGCGTCACACCTTCCATAAAGCCTGAACTTGCAGACTCTGAGCTTTGCAGCTTAATCATCAAGCGCAGATCGTTTGGCGAGTCGGCGTGATGCAATGCATCCGAGTAGCTGATCTCACCTTCCACATAGAGCTTGAGTAGCGCCTGGTCAAAGGTCTGCATCCCCTGCTCATTGGATTTCGCCATGGTTTCCTTAAGCAGATGCAGCTCGTTCTTCTGGATAATGCTGGAAACCCTTGGGGTGTTAATCAATACCTCGATCGCCGCACGGCGACCGGTACCGTCACTCTTTGGCACCAACTGCTGCGCCACAATGCCGCGCAGGTTTAACGACAAATCGAACAGTAACTGCTGGTGCTTACTCTCTGGCACCAGGTGCATGATGCGGTCCAGCGCCTGGTTAGCGTTGTTGGCGTGCAAGGTTGCCATACAGAGGTGACCGGTTTCAGCGAACGACAGGGCAAACTCCATGGTTTCCTGGGTTCGGATCTCACCGATCAGAATGACATCTGGTGCCTGACGCAAGGAGCTCTTTAGCGCAGCATCGAAAGAGTCAGTATCTATGCCCACCTCTCGCTGAGTGATGATGCTCTTGCGATGGTCATGGACAAATTCCACCGGATCTTCGATGGTCAGAATATGACCGCGAGCATGGGCATTGCGATAGCCCACCAGGGCCGCGAGCGAAGTCGACTTACCCGTACCCGTACCACCCACCATGATGATAAGACCGCGCTTACTCATCACTAAGTCTTTCAAAATTGGCGGCAGATGAAGATCTTCGACTAGCGGGATCTTGGTCTCGATGCGACGCATAACGCAACCTGGCGACTCTCGCTGCCAGAAGGCGCTAACACGGAAACGCCCCAGATCCTTCTCGCCATAGGCGAAGTTACATTCGCGGGTCTCATGAAACTCTTTGCGCTGAGCCTCTGTCATCAAGGCTTCGACAAACTCCAGTGACTGAGCCGGCGTAAAGGGATTTTCGGCAAGGGGTCTCACCTCACCATCAACCTTGGCGCTGGGAGGAAAACCAGCCGTGATGAATAGATCCGATGCCTTACGCTCTACCATCACCTTTAAAAATGGACGAACTTCCATAATCAAACCTTACTAGAAACTAGCGTTTTTATTAGAACTCTTAGACATTGCATCTTCACGGGTGATCAGGCCGCGATTAACCAGATTCTGCAAGCATTGATCAAGAGTCTGCATCCCGTGAGCCATACCCGTTTGAATGGCCGAGTACATCTGGGCCACCTTGTCTTCACGGATCAGGTTACGGATAGCCGGGGTACCCATCATGATCTCGTGAGCTGCCACACGGCCGCCGCCTACCTTCTTGATCAGGGTTTGCGAGATAACCGCCTGCAGTGATTCAGACAACATGGTACGAACCATACTCTTTTCACCTTCAGGGAAAACGTCGACCACACGGTCAATGGTTTTCGCCGCCGAGGTGGTGTGCAGGGTACCGAATACTAAGTGACCGGTTTCCGCCGCCGTCATGGCCAGACGAATGGTTTCAAGGTCACGCATCTCACCCACCAGGATCACGTCCGGGTCTTCACGCAGTGCGCTACGTAGCGCCGCGTTGAAGCTGTGGGTGTGTCTGTGCACTTCCCTCTGGTTGATCAGACATTGCTTATTCTGGTGTACGAATTCGATAGGGTCTTCGATGGTCAGGATATGGTCGTGACGGTTTTCGTTCACATAATCTATCATGCCCGCCAGGGTGGTACTCTTACCCGAACCTGTGGGGCCGGTTACCAGCACCAGGCCACGAGGGAAGCTGGCAATCTTTTTGAAAATATCGGGGGCACCGAGTTTTTCTAGGCTTAAGATCTCGCTGGGAATAGTACGAAACACCGCCGCGGCGCCACGCGATTGGTTAAAGGCGTTCACACGGAAGCGAGCTAAATTGGGCACTTCGAACGAGAAATCTATCTCTAAGTGCTCTTCATAATCTTTACGCTGTTTGTCGTTCATGATGTCATAAACGAGGCTATGTACGCCTTGATGATCCAGGGCCGGCAGATTAATCTTTCTGACCTCGCCATCAACACGTATCATGGGAGATACTCCCGCTGAAAGGTGTAGATCCGACGCGTTGTGTTTTACACTAAAGGCAAGTAACTCTGTGATTTCCATAGTATGGGATATCCATTCAACCAAAAACTTACAACATGACAACAATAGCAGACAGACTGGCTGACGCCCACCAAAGAATCGCTCAAGCGGCGCAAAATTCATCACGTGACAGCAAGGACATACAGCTGCTGGCAGTCAGTAAAACCAAGCCTATTTCGCAGATAGTAGCGGCATATGATGCCGGGCAACGGCTTTTTGGTGAAAACTATGTCCAGGAAGGGGAAGAGAAGGTTAAAGCCCTACGTGAAAGCCACGGTGACATAGAGTGGCATTTTATCGGCCCACTGCAATCGAACAAGAGCAAGAGTATCGCCGAACATTTTGATTGGATGCATACCCTGAGCCGAGAAAAAATCGCCAGACGCCTGAGCGAGCAGCGCCCAGAGGATCTGCCGCCGCTTCAGGTCTGTATTCAGGTGAATATCAGCCAGGAAGAGAGTAAGTCTGGAGTCTCGCCAGAGGAGATAGCGCCGCTGGCCGATGCTATCTCGGCCCTGCCCAAGCTGACACTCAGAGGGCTAATGGCCATTCCGACCGCCACCTCTGATCAATCGGTACAGCAGGCTGAGTTTCGCCAAATGCAAACCCTGTTTAAACAGCTACAACAGAGCTATCCGGCAATTGATACCCTCTCCATGGGAATGAGCCAAGATCTGGAACTGGCTATCGCCTCGGGCTCGACCATGGTGCGTATCGGCAGCGCCATCTTTGGCGAGCGTGACTAGGCCAAAGCTTAAGCTTTGGCCTTGTAATTTAACCCAGTGCCCAAATATAGATAATTAGACGAATAAATAGAGAGCCTTATGACACAGAAGAAGATTTGCTTTATCGGCGCAGGAAACATGACCCGCAGTATCACCAGTGGTTTGGTAAAAGGCGGCTATGCGCCGCAGCTGATTCATGCCACCAACCCCAGCGAGGCCAAGCTGGTCGCCCTGAAAAATGATTTAGGCATCATAGTCTCCCACGACAATCTTAACGCGGCCAAAAATGCCGATGTTATCGTGCTAGCGGTGAAACCTCAGCTGATGCAGCAGGTGTGTGAAGAGATGAGCGGCCTAGATCTCAAAGATAAGCTGATTGTCACCATCGCCGCAGGTGTCACGGCCGAGCGTTACCATAGCTTCTTTAAGCAGCCAATAAAGCTTATCCGCACCATGCCCAACACTCCCACTCAAATCGGCCTTGGCATGACAGGCCTCTATGCCCAGCCAGGGGTAAGTGAAGCCGATCGCCAACTGTGTGAGCAGATCATGAAGACGGGTGGCGAAGTAGTCTGGGTCGAAAAGGAAGATGATCTCAATCAAGTTATCGCCCTGGCAGGCAGCTCTCCGGCCTATTTTTTCCTTATGATGGAGGCTATGATTGACAGTGCCAAACAAGATGGCGTCGATGAGCAAACTGCCAGAGAGATGGTGCAGCAGGCAGCCTTAGGCGCGGCCTCTATGGTAAAGCAAAATCCGCAGCTTTCTCCGGCGCAGTTAAGAGAAAATGTCACCTCTAAGGGCGGCACCACGGCGCAGGCGCTGGCGGCGTTCGAACGCGCAGGTCTGAGAGAGATAGTGCGCACCGCCATGCATGACTGCATGGACAGAGCCCAGGAGATGGCAAAACAGTTTTAGGTCTAGCCCTTTTTTATTCGAACAGATTCATTCGATACATATAAGTAGAGAAACACAATGGATGCATTTAGCTTTTTAGTGAACACCCTGTTTGACCTGTACCTTATGGTGGTCATTATTCGTATCTGGCTGCAGCTTGCCCGCGCCGATTTTTACAACCCCTTCAGTCAGTTTGTCGTGAAGGCGACCCATCCTATCGTCGGCCCTATGCGTCGCGTCCTGCCGCCATTGGGCAGTTTAGATACGGCTTCTGTGGTACTCGCGCTTGCTGTGGTCGTGATTAAGTTTGTGATCCTCAGCCTGATGGCGGGCGCTGATATAAACCTGCCGATCATACTCCTGGTAGCCCTGGTCTCTGTGATTAAGCAGGCAGGCGTCTTGCTGTTTTGGATGCTTATCCTGCGGGCGATTCTTAGCTGGGTCAGCCAGGGACATAACCCGATTGAGATGGTAATGGCGCAATTGACTGAGCCACTGGTTGCTCCAATACGCCGAATCATTCCCCCCATGGGCGGCCTGGACTTCTCTGTAATGATCTTTATGTTCGGCCTGATCTTTATCAACAAGTTGCTGTCTCAATACGTTCCCTTCTGGGCCAACGTCTAGATGCCACCCGTAACACGAGAGCAGGAAGATCTATTAATCAGGCTCTATATTCAGCCGAAAGCCAGCCGGGACCAGATCATTGGTCCCCATGGCGACGAGCTTAAGGTTGCCATTACCGCTCCTCCCATCGACGGTAAGGCTAATGCCCACCTTTGCAAGTTTCTGGCAAAGCAGTTTAAAACTGCCAAGGGCAATATCCTTATCGAAAAGGGGGAGCTGGGGCGCCACAAGCAGATCCGCGTGGTGATGCCCAAGGCGATCCCAGAGGTGATTACGACCTTAATCCCATGAAATGTGTAAGCAAATAAAGCCAGTGGCCCCAGGTTAAGACTTTAATAGCTATACTAGAATCAATTGTTCCGTGACAGGAGTCCACCATGATACGTACCCTTTTCTGTGCCTTGGCGCTTATGCTGCTTCCCATGAGCAATGCCTTTGCAGAGCAAAAACAGACAGTCGGTAATTTCGATATTCACTATGTTGCCCTGGGCAGCACCTTTATTACGCCATCGATTGCTAAGACCTATGGCATCACACGCAGTAGCTATACCGGGCTGATTAACATCTCGGTGCTGGATACCAATGCCGAGGGCAATCCGGCCGTGCCAGTGGAGATCTCAGGGATCGCTAACAACCTGCTCGATGCCAGGGTTGAACTGTCATTTAAAGAGATCCGTGAAGGTGATGCTATCTACTATATTGCCGAAGTACCCTACCGTGACGATCAAGAGATCAACTTTCAGATCGCCATCAAGCATGGCAATAAGCTCAACACTCAGCTGAAGTTTAAGCAGAAATTCTACGTCGATTAATCAGTCAAAACCGATAGCTCTCAATAACGCCGCGCACTTAGGTTCGCGGCGTTATTTTTGCTGGCTTTGCTCTATCGTTTCCCGCCCAGCTTGGGTATCATTGCCGCCAATGAAACCTGCCACAATGAGTCACTAAACATGAATCAAATCGTACTAGCCAGCGGCAACAAGGGGAAACTGAAAGAGTTTGCCGAGATCCTCGCCGAATATGGCATAGAGGTCCTGCCTCAGAGCCAATTCAATGTCGAAGAGGTACCGGAGACAGGCACCACCTTCGTTGAGAATGCGATCATCAAGGCGCGTCATGCCGCCGAGGTCACCGGCCTTGCCGCCATCGCCGACGACTCAGGTTTAGAGGTGGATGCCCTTGAAGGCGCACCAGGGATCTACTCCGCCCGTTACGGCGGCGAAGGGGCAAGCGACAGCGACAACTACACTAAGTTGCTCGGCGCCCTAGGAGATTCAGACCAGCGCCGCGCACGCTTTCAGTGTATCTTGGTCTATATGCGCCATGCCAAAGATCCTACTCCCATCATCTGCCAGGCGTCCTGGGAAGGCACCGTAGGTTTCGAGCCTAAGGGTGACAATGGCCACGGCTACGACCCTATCTTTATTCCCGCTGAGCATGAGTGCAGCGCCGCCGAACTGAGCAGCGATGAGAAAAATGCCCTCAGCCACAGGGGCAAGGCGATGCAACTGCTGCTAAGCGAACTTAAGGCTAAGGGTGTATTAGGTTAATGCTACAGCTACCTCCGCTCAGCCTCTATATTCATATTCCCTGGTGCGTGCAGAAATGTCCCTACTGTGACTTCAACTCCCATGGACAGCATGGTGAGCTGCCGCAGCAAGAGTATGTCGATGCGCTACTGGCGGACTTAGCTGCCGATGCCGCTTATGTTCAGGGACGTAACCTGCACTCCATCTTTATCGGTGGCGGTACGCCGTCTTTGTTTGATGCCAGTCAGATTAAGCGTCTGCTCGAAGGGGTCGCTGAGCAGATCCCTTTCGCAGCGGATATAGAGATCACCATGGAGGCCAACCCAGGCACGCTGGAACATGACGACTTTAGCGCTTATCGCGCCGCCGGCGTCACTCGCCTCTCCATCGGAGTCCAGAGTTTTTCCAGCGATAAGCTCAACCTCTTGGGCAGGATACACGATAAGCAGGAGGCTGAAGTCGCGGCAAGCAAGGCGGCCGAGGCTGGCTATCAAAGCTTTAATCTCGATCTGATGCATGGCCTGCCAAACCAAAGCTTTGAAGAGGCGATGCGTGATATCGACACGGCGGCGGCGCTTAATCCGCCTCACCTCTCCTGGTATCAGCTCACCATAGAGCCCAATACCCTGTTTCACTCTAAGCCCCCTCAGCTGCCTGACGATGAAGATCTTTGGCAGATCTATGAGCAGGGCCAGCAGCGCCTCAAGGCACTCGGCTATGAACAGTATGAGATCTCCGCCTACGCCAAGCCGGGATATCGTTGTCGCCACAACCTCAACTATTGGCAATTTGGTGACTATCTGGGCATTGGCTGTGGCGCCCATGGCAAGATAACCACTGCCCAAGATCAGCGTATCTGGCGCACGGTCAAAATAAAGCACCCCAAGGGCTACCTTGGTGCCAGTGATTACCTGTTCGATAAGAGCGAGGTATTGCCAGAAGACAGGGCATTGGAATATCTGATGAACCGCCTCAGGCTAATGTCACCTATTCCCAAAAGTGAATTTGAAAGCCGCACCGGCTTGTCCGCCCAGGTGCTCGATGAAGGTATGGCACGCGGCGCCGCCAAAGGCCTGGTCATTATCGGCGAGGAACATTGGCAACTCACCGCCAAAGGCAACATGTTCGTCAATGAACTCCTTGGACTCTTTTGCGAATAATCTTTCCCCTCATCAGAGGGGAATAGAAACATTTTCTAACACTTAGTTCGCATATTTAATCGTCAGCTTTATTAGGATAATGGGCACCAAACAACGGAAGCCCTACTTATGCCTATAAAAACAAAAACGACAATTATCGCCTTCTCTCTGGCGACCCTTATTTCCGGCGCCCTTCACGCCGCTCCTATCTCTCTATTACATAGTGCCTCTGAGCCAAGCGCCCAGTTGAGCACTCAGGAATCATTAAAAGCCAATCAACTGTTTGAAGCCATCTTCATGGAGAATGTGATGGCCAGCCCCATCCGCCAGACACACCTGGGGATTAAGAAAGACTACGACAAGTGGGATGAGCGTGGTGAAGCCGCCGATAAGGAGAGCCTGGCACGTAACAAGAAACACCTTGTTCAACTTAAGCAGCTAGATATCGCTAAACTCGATGCACAAACTCGCTTAAGCTATGACCTGCTGACCCAAAAGCTTGAAAACAGCATCAGCGATTATAAATGGCGCCTGTACAGCTACCCGGTAAACCAGATGTACGGTGGTCACTCTATGGTGGCCTCTTTCCTGATTAACCAACACCAGATAGACAGCGTCTCAGATGCCAAGGCCTATATCAGTCGACTCAATGGTGTGCCTCGCTATATGCAGCAGCTAGAGGCTGCGCTGGAAGAGCGCGCCAAGGTGGGGATCATCGCGCCTAAGTTTGTCTTCGCCTATGTGTTATCCGACAGCCGTAATATCATCAATGGCACTCCCTTTAACCAGGGAGAGGATAGCGCCATCTGGGCAGACTTTCAGCGTAAAGTCGCCAAGTTAGCCATAACTGAAAGCGAGCAACAGCAGCTACTTGATGAAGCCAAACAAGCTCTCACCGCTCAGGTTAAGCCTGCCTATGACAAGCTGATCGCTTACATAGAAACCCTTGAGAAGCGCGCCAATACCAAAGATGGGGTGTGGAAGTTCAGAGATGGTGAAGCCTTCTATAACAATGCCTTGGCACGCACCACAACCACAGATATGACAGCCGATAATATCCACCAGCTGGGTCTTGCCGAGGTCGATCGTATCCACCAAGAGATGCGCGCCATCATGAAGAAGGTCGGCTTTGAAGGCGATCTTAAGGCCTTCTTTAAATTTATGCGCGAAGATAAACAGTTCTACTATTCAGATACTGAAGAAGGTCGCAGCGCCTACTTAAATGACGCCAAGACGCTGATCGATAACATCTCTTCCCGTCTGGATGAGGTGTTTTATGTTAAGCCCAAGGCGCCCATGATAGTCAAGCGCGTCGAAGCCTTTAGAGAGAAATCGGCGGGTAAGGCCTTCTACAACCAACCTACCCCAGACGGCAGCCGCCCAGGCACCTACTACGCCAACCTTTACGACATGGAGGCCATGCCCAAGTATCAGATGGAGGCACTGGCCTATCATGAAGGTACCCCTGGCCACCACATGCAGATAGCCATCGCCCAGGAATTGGAGAGCATTCCCAAGTTCAGAAAGTTTGGCGGCTATACAGCCTACATAGAAGGCTGGGGACTCTACAGTGAGTACTTCCCTAAGGAGATGGGCCTGTATCAAGACCCTTACTCTGATTTTGGTCGCTTGGCCATGGAGCTGTGGCGCTCATGCCGTCTGGTCGTCGATACCGGTATACACGCTAAGAAGTGGACCCGTGAGCAGGGCATTCAGTATTACATGAATAATACCCCTAACGCCGAGTCTGATGCGGTTAAGATGGTCGAGCGCCATATTGTGATGCCATCTCAAGCCACGGCCTACAAGATTGGTATGCTGAAGATTGTCAATATTCGCGAGAAGGCCAAGGAGATCATGGGAGACAAGTTCGATATTCGTGAGTTCCACACCTTAGTGCTTAAGAACGGTCCGCTACCCTTGGATATATTGGAATCTAAGGTGATGAACTGGGCCAACAATGCCTAAGTCGCTAATACTTAAGTCGCTAATACTTAAGTCACTAATACTTAAGTCACCAATAGCTTAAATCGCCAATGATTTGTTGAACAATGTTTCAGAGCCTCATTAAAAAGGCCGCTCCATTGAGCGGCCTTTTTATCTAAGTGCTATCTTAAGTGGCATCTTAAGTGTCATTTTGAGTACAGCAGTACTTGGGCGATGAAGGATGGAAATTACCGCATAGCTTTGAAGCAGCTATTAATCAGCCTCAAAGCCTTTATCTGACACCTTAATGCTTTCTTGCATTACTTTCGCTGGCTGCTGAGCCATGCTCTGCTCATCGCCATGGGTCAGGTAACTGACAACCAGGCTTGAGGTAACATCGAATGGCTCATCGATTGTAAGCGACTTTATCTCGATTCTGTCGCCAAGCAGATGCGTGCCAAGCTGTTTTATTTCACCACTTTGATGATTCAGGCTAAACAAGCCCAAATAATAAAACACGCCACTGCCCTGATTGGAAACAAAAAAGGGCGCGACAAATAGCATATTCTTGCTTGCATCAATGCCTGCGCCATTAATCGGCAGAATCTTTTGATAATCCAGGTTTACGCTGCCACGCTCTGGGCCATCCTGGTAGTCACCACTGACAAAAGGGCTGTCGCCTAGGCCAACTCTGGTTAATTGTGCCTCTGCATCAGACTCAGGCAATTGGATAACCCAGTGCTTATGAGTCTTGATACTAAACAGAGTCAGAATGACATTATCCCTGTCTTCATTAAGGGGAACCACAGTACCATCTTGCTGTACGACATAGAGATCATCGTCAGTAAAGTTAAACCGGTAGATCCCGGCGAGGATAACAAGACCAATCAATGCGGCAATAAGTAATACAATTTTTTTAACCATAAACATCCCTTTAACTGCCATGGGCATAAACATGCGAACATTCACAGCACAATACCCTGAGTTTTAATCCAGTACCATAATAGATAAATTAAATAATCTTTATTAGACAGCTATATTTCACCACAAACTTAGGTAAGCCTGCGCAAAAAAGAAGTGAAGAGATAGCATCGCATGACGAAATAGCGGCCGAATTGAGAGGGGGAAAAAATGAGGACGCTTAAAAGAAAAATACCCCAGCAATAATTGCTGGGGTAAACCAAAACTAGGATGATGGTTTTAAGGCTAGCATTGTTTTAGTTCTTAAACCGCTGCCAGCATTGATCCAAGATTGCAGTAACGCCGACCTGTGTAACCAAACATGAGAGGGGTCATTCTCATCCTCAGCTATCTGAATCAGGTCATCCCGATATCAACTGCAACTATTGTATTAAATAAAGAACAGACTGCAACGTGAATTCTGTTCAAGGATTAGCTCAACCTAAATAAGCCATTGCAAATCAGATAGGCAATACTTTTTTAACTATATGATTTTAAAAAAATAACCCTGGGCATTTCTCACGCCCAGGGTTATCGTCTTGTTAAGAGAACAATGTTTTTAAGTTATTGATAACTGAAAGTAGCAATAACCTTGACGCTGACATGGACAAAATGCTGCTTTTTCAGTCACTTCAGGTTATTTACGCTGAGCATACAGCGCTGCATATGGTTCATCCCAATATGGAGGCGAGCCAATATGGTCTTTAATAAAATCGATAAAGGCACTGACCTTTGGCGCCAAGTGCTTACGTCTTGGGTAAACCGCCTGCAGAGGCAGGTGATGAGTCAATTGCCACTCAGGCAATAATGGCACCAAAGTCCCCTTCTCTATCTCATCTTCGAGCAGGTAACTGGCCAAATAGACGACACCTAAACCGCTCACAGCGGCAGACTTAAGTGCTGGGGCATTGTCGACTCTGAAATTACCCGACACACCTATCTCGCAGTAATCATCGCCCTTCTTAAACTGCCACACGCTATGTTCGTGCCACTCACCTTGGTAAACGAGACAGTTATGATCCACCAACTGCTCGGGGCGATCAGGATAACCATGCTTAGCTACATAGTCTGGCGATGCGGCTAACAGAAACTGACACTTCATCAAAGGTCTGGCAACCATGCCCAGCGGCAACTGCTCTGACATGGTTAGTAAAAGATCTAGCCCTTCGCTGACCACATCGACCTTATGATCCAGCAAACTGACCTGCAACTCCAACTCAGGATGTCTGGCCATAAAATCAGGCAATGCAGGAATGATATGCATGGTACCGAAAGACTGCGAAATCCCCACCTTGAGTACACCACGTGTCGCATCGTTGAGATTATGCACACTGGCAACCGCCTGGTCTGCGTCGCGAAGTAACTCCTCACCTTGTGCATAAAGTAGCTGTCCGGCTTCGGTTAAACTCAGGCTTCGAGTGGTACGCTGTATCAGCTGAACACCTAATTTATGCTCAAGATCGGCAACCTGAGTACTGACTTTTGACTTAGAAATCCCCAATTTTCGCGCTGCAGAGCTAAAACTCCCGGCGCGAGCAACATGAGTAAAAATTGCAATAGGTTCTAAAAGTTCTAACATTTAAATAGCCTTAAGGTGTATGCGACACTATAAATACCAATTATAAATCATAGAGATACCTCAACGGTTTAGAGTTATCCCCTTGACTATGCAGATTATTTTAAGAGTAGAGTCAGACTGTTAGCCATTTCAATTTCGTTATCGAAATTTAGCCAGCATTGTTATTATTTTTACAAGTATACCAAAGATTTGCACTTTGATTCTAATACCTATTTTTTAGTCACTATACACCCAGATAGGACATTAGGAAAAGCCAATAACAAAAAGCAACCTGAAGGCAAAAAAAAGCCCTGCACCCAAGGTAAGTGCAGGGAAATGTGGATCTTGCGATGCCAGAGGAATTAACTTGCGAATTACTCGCGCAGCGGCTGCTGTTTAGCGCTCACTAATGGGAAATCGCTCAGTGCGGGGATTTCGCTGCGCAGCTGTGACTCAATCATAACCAGATGCTGAAAGTTGTCACACAGCTTGTCGGCGCGCACTTCTAAATCTGTTGCCTGTTGCTCGATTTGGGCTTCGATATCATCACCGACTCGCTCCATCTTGGCAGAAAAGGCGTTCATCTTCTCTTCGAAGGTATCACCATCGCCGTTCATCATCTCGCTGCCCAGGGTCATCATCATGCTACCGATTGAACTTTGAACGACCTGCTCCATCTCTTTTTCAAACTCCTTACCAAAGGTGTCTTCCAGAGAGGACTCGGTTGCGCCAAGGTAAAACTTATCGCCATTTTGATAGGCTACGGTATCGATACGCTTAGCCAGGCTGTCCATCATCTCATCAATCTTAGCACCGGCGGCATCACCGAGTAGCGGCGTTAATGCCATGCTTACGGCGGTAGAGGCGATATCCACGGCGTCATGTACCACATCGATCACCTCAGGAAGTTGCTTAGACACCTCCCCCGCATACTGATTAACCAGTGCCTGCTGTTTGTCATTAAGCTGGACTCTGTCGCCATCGACATAGAGCTGACCCAGCTCGATACGATAGACCTCTTTTTTTGATTTACTGACAACCAACTTGCTCGGCTCCACCGAGACATCATAATTGAGACTCACCTCGCACTGCTTGTCGTCACGGCCAAAGGAGATCTGGTTATCTTTACCCTCGCCGGCCCAAGCCGAACTCGTTGTCGCTAGTACAAATGCAGTCAGTCCAAGAGATGCTGTCAGTTTCTTCATGTTCTTATTCCTTAAGTCGTCGATGATTCACATGATGTGTAGCTCAAGGGGCACCATGTGTCGTTGATTACAGAGAATACAGATATCGTGCCAAAATTAACTAATTCAATACAATCAAAAGGATAGCCATATTCGATAGGATAGACCTAGTGAGAAAAGTTAACTCTCCAACCAGTTTTTAGTGAATTTTACTAACTGATAAAGCGGCGATCGCAGCCTTTAAAAGATAGAACGGCCCAAGGCCTGGGAGAGATGTTCAAGTGCGGCGGTTCCCGCTAATGAGTTGCCATTCTTATCTAGTTCGGGTGACCAGACACAGACACTCATATCACCTGGGATCACGGCAATAATACCGCCCCCGACGCCACTCTTACCTGGCATACCTACCCGATAGGCAAACTCTCCAGCCCCATCATACAGGCCAGATGTCGCCAGTAGGGCATTAAGTTTACGGGTCTGGATGGGTGATACCACAGGCTTACCGTCTATGCTCTTGCCAGCGTTTGCCAGGTAGAGCATCGCCTTTGACAGATCGGCGCAGCTCATCTTAAGGGCGCAGTAATGAAAGTAGTTTTTTAGCACCTTATCGACATCGTTATTAAAGTTGCCGAAAGACTTCATCAGATAGGCGATGGCCGCGTTGCGGGCGCTGTGTTCATATTCAGAGGCTGCGACACGCTTATCGTAAATCACATGGGGATTGGTGCTCAGTTTTCTCACCACCTCTAGCATATGATGCTTGGGCGCGCCCAAACGGCTTTGCAAGAGATCGGCAATGATCAGGGCGCCAGCATTAATAAAGGGGTTTCGCGGCACGCCGCGCTCAAGTTCAATCTGAACCAGAGAGTTAAAGGACTGCCCAGAAGGCTCTTTACCGACACGAGACCAGATCTCCCTCTCTTCATAAAGGGTTAAGGCCAGCGTGAGGCTAAATACTTTAGAGATACTCTGAATCGAAAAGGGCTCGAGATAATCTCCAGCCCCTATCGTTTGACCATCAACTGTGGTGACGGCGATCCCCAATTTTTGGGGATCCACCTCGGCTAAGGCTGGAATATAATCGGCAACCTTACCCTTGCCCAGCAGCGGACGAACCTGCTCGATAATATTTTCGAGCAGTGCCTTTTGCGGCATTAGTTCCACCAAATATCGTACAGTTCGCTAACCACAACATCTTTAGCTGGCTGATTCTTCCAAAAATCGCTCACGGCTTGGCGATCTTCTTCGGTGCACTTGCCTATGGTCTGGGTCGCGATGATCCCTTCCCACTCTTTATGACCGCCACCATGAAAACCCAGTTTTCTGGCTTCAATCACCTGATCGATAAACTGATCGACAATGTCATCGATCTGTTCTTCGCTTACCGAGTCTTCGAAGGTCCAGTTTACGTCGAAACCTAACTCTTGAAATTCATCGATGCGTAATTTCTTGCGTAAACGACGACTACGTGTTGCCATGTGTATACCCTCTCTTTATAGAAATTCAGCTTACTCGGTACGCTCAAACATCAGATCCCAGACACCATGGCCTAAGCGATGGCCTCTGGCCTCAAATTTGGTCAAAGGGCGATGATCGGGGCGAGGCACAAAATCGCCACTGGCAGATTGGTTTTTATAACCTGGTGCCGCGCTCATCACCTCTAACATATGCTCACTGTAGTTTTCCCAATCGGTCGCAAGGTGGAACACACCACCCACTTTCAGGCAGCGGCGAATAAGCTGAGCAAACTCAGGCTGCACGATACGACGCTTATGATGACGCTTCTTATGCCAAGGATCGGGGAAGAACAGCTGCACCCTGGCTAAACTACCGCTTTGAATGCTATTTTCCAATACTTCGATGGCATCATGGTGAAACACGCGCAGGTTTGTAACACCCGCTTCTGCCGCATCGGCCAAGCAGGCGCCCACGCCAGGCTTATGCACTTCGATGCCGATAAAGTTAAGCTCTGGCGCCGCCTTAGCCATCTCGACCAGTGAGGCCCCCATACCAAAGCCAATCTCAAGCACAGTATCAGCCTCACGGCCAAACACCTTAGCCAGATCCAGCGGCTCGGGAGAGTAATCCAATCCCATGATAGGCCATTGCTGCTCCATGGCCTGCGCCTGGCCTTTGGTCAGACGTCCTTCACGTAATACAAAGCTTCTAACTTTACGAAGGTACTTACCCTCTTCGTTAAACTCTGCTGTGGTTACTTCGCTCATTATTTTTCAGCCTCTGCTCTGCCATTAATTGGCCATATAGCGCCGAGAAAAAGTAAGCGTCAAGCATCTCAAGGCTCGACTCACAAACTCATTTGATCCGACCTGGATCCTGACACTTATATGATTGGAAAATTATAAAAAGAAGGGCATTATCCAAAGTTACTGCGCTAAGGCAAGCCCTATGTTGCCAAAGTATACCAATAATCCCGACAGGCGCGAATTGTGCCTTTACAAGGATGCCATTTAGGTTGAGAAAAACCTTACCCGTCTATACACTGAGCGCCATGAAAACAGAGCAATTTCACCAGCGCATCGTCTCCTGGTATGACGAACATGGGCGCAAACACCTTCCCTGGCAACAAGATAAGACCCCCTACAAAGTTTGGGTATCTGAGATCATGTTGCAGCAGACTCAGGTAGCAACCGTTATCCCCTACTTCGAAGCCTTTATGAAGCGCTTCCCAACCATAGTGGATCTGGCAAACGCCGATCAGGATGAGGTGTTGCACCACTGGACAGGCCTTGGCTATTACGCCAGGGCCCGCAACCTGCACAAGAGTGCTCAGATAGTGGCTAACGACTATCAAGGGCAATTCCCCACAGAATTTGAGCAGGTGCTCGCCTTGCCAGGAATTGGTCGCTCCACCGCAGGTGCAATACTCTCACTATCTCTTGGTCAGCATCACCCCATCTTAGATGGTAACGTCAAGCGAGTGCTGGCCAGGCATGGCGCCATCGCCGGTTGGCCTGGAAAACGTGAGGTCGAAGAGCAGCTGTGGCAACTCACCCAAACATTGACGCCGCAAGAGGGCGTAACCAAATACAATCAGGCGATGATGGATATTGGCGCCAGCATCTGTACCCGCTCAAAACCTAAGTGCGAGCTCTGCCCTGTTGCCATCGACTGCAAGGCACAGCTAATGGGTCGTCAAACGGATTTTCCCGGTAAGAAGCCGAAAAAATCAATCCCAGAGAAGCTAGCCTTTATGCTGGTCATTAAAGAAGGCGATCAAGTACTGATGAGTAAGAGGCCCCCCGCGGGAATATGGGGCGGCCTCTGGTGTTTTCCTCAGTTTGACAGTCAAAGTGCACTCGAGGAGTTTGCCAAGGCTAAGGGGCTTACCCTCAAGAGTCGTGACCCCTTTGACAGCTTTCGCCATACCTTCAGCCATTTCCATCTGGATATCAGTGCCTATATTGCCGAGAAAACCACAACTCCACATGAGATCATGGAAGAAGCGGCATCTCTCTGGTATAACATAGCCAAGCCACCCAAGGTTGGACTCGCCGCTGCAACGGAGCGGCTACTGTCTAACTTAGGTTCAGTATTAAATAAGGAGTAATCATGGCGCGTACAGTTAACTGCCAGTATCTAAAGAAAGAGGCAGACGGCCTAGCCTTTCAGCTATACCCGGGTGAACTCGGTAAGCGTATTTTTGACAACATCAGTCAGGAAGCCTGGTCACTCTGGCAGGCGAAGCAGACCATGCTTATCAATGAGAAAAAACTCAACATGATGAATGTTGACGATCGCAAGTTCCTCGAAGAGCAGATGGTAAACTTTCTGTTTGAGGGCAAAGAGGTCGAGATTGAAGGCTATGTGCCGCAAAAAGATGACGAATAATAAAAAAGCGCCGAAAGGCGCTTTTTTGTGTCTGGCAGATACTCTTTACTTCAAAAAGAGATTACTGGCGGATACCTTCGACCACAAGATCCAGGGTTACATGGCTAGAGGCTGGTCCAAGGTCCATCTTGATATCATAATCTTTCAGGGCAAATTCTGTCTGTCCAACAAAACCGGCGCGATAGCCACCCCACGGGTCTTGCCCCTCACCGATAAACTTAGCATCTATCGCCACCGGCTTAGTGACACCATTAAGAGTCAGATTGCCATTAAGCACGAACTTACCCTGGCCTAAATCTTCCACCGAGCTTGAAACAAAGCTAGCCTTGGGGTGCTTGGCAACATTAAGGAAATCTTCGCTTCTTAAGTGCTTGTCACGTTCGGCGTGGTTTGAATCTAGGCTTGCAGTGTCGATTTCAACATTAACCTTTGCATCGCCGATCTGCTTGCTATCGAAGCTAAAGTTACCTTCAAAGTCGTTAAAACGCCCAACGACAAAGCTGTAGCCCAGATGACTCACCTTAAACTGTATCGAGGCATGAGCACCTTGGGTATCTATTACATAATCGGCGGCTGATGCCGTCATAGGAAGCATGATTGCACCTGCACCTATTGCGCTTAAGAGTGTGGCGCCTAATAAAGCCTTCTTCATTGTGTCTCCTTAATGTTTAACATGCGTTTTAATGTTGCGTCTCTGTCTATGAGGTGATGTTTTATGGCGCCCAAGGCATGCAGAGATACCAAAGCGATAAAGCCATAGGCTAAATATTGGTGCAGCCAACCGGCAATATCCGCCTGCCCCTCGAACAAACGCCCTAGACTGGGTAACTCAACCAGCGAAAACACACCAATCGCACGGCCGTCGGCCGTAGATATCAGATAGCCGGTGATTAAAATGGCAATCAGCAACAGGTATAGCAGGCGATGAACTATGGCCGCCGATACCTGCTCCCACTTTTTATGCTCTGTTAACGCCTTGGGGGCCGGGTTAAATCCACGCCAAAGCAAACGACACAGGGTGGCGACTAACAACAGGACACCGATACTCTTATGCAGATCCGGCGCCTGCTTGTACCAAGGGCTGTAATAGGTCAACTCAACCATCCATACACCAAGGGCAAACAGCACCAATACGGCAATGGCCGACAACCAATGCAAGGCGATACTGATAACCCCATAGCGGCTCTGAGTATTTTTAAACACGATTCATCCTCATTAACGACTTAACACCATGTTAACTTCGGTTTATCTAGATAAATATCGCGTAATTTCGCCAATTAACTTCTAGATTTTAGAAAGGTTTCAACCATAGAAGCCTTATATCGGGGGAAACAGAGGTAAGCTAGGAACAGATATGGTCTCTTCAAGACGAAACAGAGTAAAAAGTCAGATTTCATCTCTCAATTTGTACTAAAAACCGACATCATTGCTAAAAAGCCAGCACTTTGAGCATTAACTAGCCATGCGGTTAAAATTATCCAAAAAAGCACTTGCAGGATAAATATCAGCGCTATATTATACGCGCACTCCAAACGGGACGGGTCACAAAGACCTGGTTTGAAGTAGTTAACTAGACACTTAGTTTAGTTGCCCGAATAGCTCAGTCGGTAGAGCAGAGGATTGAAAATCCTCGTGTCCCTGGTTCGATTCCGGGTTCGGGCACCACAATTTAGCCGGCATAGCTCAGTTGGTAGAGCAACTGACTTGTAATCAGTAGGTCCCGAGTTCGACTCTTGGTGCCGGCACCATATAAATCAGCCTCGACATTGTCGGGGCTTTTTTATATCTGTAATTTACCGCCCCTTGATGGGATTCATTGCACTCCTGATGCCAACCTCCCCTCTCTTAATAAAGCCGTCATTAACGAGTTGCCCCTTGATACTAGGCAACAAAAAAGGAGCACTAGGCTCCTTTTGTGGTTAAGTATATTTTTGAATATTACTTCCAGCTACGCATCTTATAGCCTTTTACGGCATAAAAGAGAATAAACAGGTAGCATGGCAACATCACCATATAGCCGCCCTGCTGACCCAGAGAGGTCGCCGAGCTAGTGAGTCCCCAGAAAAGCGGGCCGAAGGCGCCGCCTGCAATCCCCATCACCAAGAGCGCTGAGCCAGTACTGGTCAGTTTGCCCATGCCTGAGAGCGCCAGAGGCCACACCGCAGGCCAGACGATGGCGTTAGCCAAACCTAAGAAGGCGATCATCAGCAGAGTGTCGGGCAACATGGCACCACCGAAAGGCACCAAAAGTATATTTGCAATGGTATAAGATTCGTTGTCGCCAAACAGGATACCTAAGGTCAGCAAGAGCCCCAATATCGCAGAGATCATCAACGCTTTAGGCTGAGAGATAAAGCGAGGAATCGTCAGAATACCAAGCGAATAACCCAGAACCATACAGATCATGGTATAGGAGGTCATCACACCATAGTTCTCGACCCCCAAAGAGAGTGCGAAGGTGCCTATGGTATCACCGGCAATCACCTCGACGGCGACATAGAAAAAGAGCGCAACCACGCCAAGCGCCAGGTTGGGATGCGATAATGCCTCACGAGTATGGCCTTTGCTGCCTTCTTCTGGCTCATCCTCATTTTCAAGCTCAGGCAGTGGCGACTTCTTCACCAGCACAGCCAATACCCCGATAAAAATGGCCATTCCCAGATAAGGGAAAACCAAACCATTAGCCATCTCATCTATCTGAGCCTGAGTAAGCTCTGTGCCCACACGATCTTTAAAGCTATCTAGGATAAGTGCGGTAAATACTAGCGGCGCGATAACCCCAGCACCTTTATTGAGGATCCCCATTACGCTTACACGGGCTGCGGCCGATTCTTCGGGGCCAATTCTGACCACATAGGGGTTCACCGCAGTTTGTAGCAGCGTTTGCCCTGTGCCCATGACCAACTGAGCGAAGAGAAACAGTGCAAATATCTGAGTCTTAGCCGCAGGAATAAACAACAGACCGGCAATCATCATGATCCCCATCCCCATTGCCATACCGGTTTTATAACCTACCTTGCGGATCACCCATGCAGAGGGCAAAGCGGTAAAGGTTACGGCGATATAGAAGGAGAAGAGGATGAGGGAGGCTTGCAGAGGGGTGAGTTGCAGGATCTGTTTAAGGTAAGGCATCAAGGACCCGTTCAGCCAGGTCGCAAAGCCCAAAATAAAGAAGAGCCCTGCCACGATCGCCATAGGGATCACGCTGCTGCGCTTACTTTCACTATTTAATGTCATTTCCATAAGCCTGTTTTCTTATAGTAATTAATCTTTGGATATCAGTTTGCTGATATCGGCTCGTTACATTTACGGCTACTGCAACAAGAGAGCAAAGCGGCGAAAGCATTGCCTTACTCTGCTCCATTGTTTCATCGATGTTAAAACATAAACACAAAAAAGACAACGCTGTCATTTTGTGTTTTTAACAGGAAGACATAACCCTGCGTTTTAGTTATCAAAATGTCAGGCCATTATTCACACCCAGGCTTAAACCTTGATGAATATGCCGCGCTTATACATCCAATAGAGTAACAGCCACTGCACTAACAATAGGGCAGCCGCCGAAGCCAGTGGCTGCATATCAAAAGGCAGTGCATGGATCAAACCACCAAACAAACTACTAGCCAGATATTCCCATTTGACCAGGCTTGATGCCAAATAGATGATGATGGCGTTGCACCCTATCACGACAAATACAAACGAGAGGCGATGTAGCTTTATCACATCCACCAGCGCGTAGAAGATAGCCAGTAGTATTAAGCTCCAGCCCGCAGTCACCAAGACAAAGCTGCTGGTCCAGAGATCTTTATTTACCGGCAGGTAAGGGTCTATCAACCAGCCAAGAGCAACGCAAAGGACGCCCGCTAATAACAAGGTAATCACCTTGGCCCACTCCCCTTTGGGATGAGCCTTAACGATAAAGTGACCGGTAAATACGCCTGCCAAGGCATTTACTATGGCGGGAAAAGTCGAGAGGATCCCTTCGGGGTCGGTTGCCCTCCCCTGATACGTTATACCGGGGAGAAAATGACTATCTACATAGGCGTTAATAGAGCCAGACATAGACAGATCGCCGGCCACACCACCAGGAACCGGCAACCATAACTGCAGCGCGCCATAGCCAAACAAGATGCCAAACGCCAGCAATATCTGGGTACGCAGGCTTGTATGCCATACCAACAAGGCAGCAAAGAACCAGGCAAAGGCTATGCGGCCAAGCACGCTAGCATACCTTACCTCATCGCCAGCCATGGGGACGCCAACGCCCCAACCATGGTTATAAAGCACACCAAACACAAGTAGCAAAAACAAACGTTTTATTGCGTGACGGTAGAGCGGTAGCCGCTCATTCCAGGCAAGGCTGTCGATGCGTTTAGGAGAGAGACCTAAGGCAACACCAGAGAGGAAGATAAATAACGGAAAGATAAGGTCGTAGAAGGTAAAACCATGCCACTGACTATGGTGCATCTGGGCATCGGCGATACGCCAGCCCTGCCAGCCAGTCCAGACAAGTAGCGCGGCAAACAGTGCCTCACCGCCCAAGATCCAGAACATATCGAAGCCGCGCAGGGCATCGAGTGACTTAAGCCTAGGTTTAACTGTAGGTTTTGGACTTGTCTTATTCATTGAATCCATCAGGGGATCTCTTATCATTGTTCTTATAGATTAAAGCCCCGAAAGCTAGCTTTCAGGGCTCGAGACTGCTGACCTACTTATTTAGGCCTGATACACCAGATGGCCATCGATATAGGTTTGAGCTACTCGATTATCCTGGTCGAGCAGCACCATATCTGCCTTGGCGCCCACTCTAAAGACACCACGCTGGCGATGACCGATAAACTCGGCAGGATACTTAGCCGCCATTCTAAGCGCCTCTTCCCTTGAAACACCCAGCATGGCCACACTATTGTTTACCGCGCCCACCATATCCAGCACACAACCTGCCAGCTCACCCGTCACCGCATTGAGTCTGTCTCCTTTACGGATGACCTGGGTGCCAAATAGCTCGAAACTGGCGTTATCATCCATGCCCACCGGCGGCATGGCATCAGTCACCAGCATCACCTTGCCTTTTGGCTTGGCAGCAATAGCCACCTTGGCAGACGCTGGGTGCACATGATGACCATCGACAATCAATCCGCACCATGCGCTTTGGCTCTCAAGAGCTGCACCTACCATTCCAGGCGCTCTTGAATCCATGGGAGACATGGCATTAAACAGATGGGTAAAACCGCTCGCACCAGCCTCAAGTGCTTTGATCACAGTGTCATAGTCGGCATTGGAATGGCCAAGACAGACGCGAACACCTGAATCAACTAAGGTACGAATCACCTCAGGCGCCACATTTTCAGGCGCCAAGGTTACCACTTTAGTGCCCAGATCTTCTCTAGCAAAGATAGCAAGCTCAGCCTCTGAGATATGGCGAATAAAATTAGCCGGGTGCACCCCTTTTTTGGGGACGGAGAGGTGAGGCCCTTCAAAATGTATACCTAACACACCTGGTGTATTAGCCGCTAATGCCTCGGCAACTGTGTCTGCCGCCGCTTGCATCACACCAAGATCATCTGTGATCAGAGTAGGTAGAAAGCCCGTGGTACCAAACCTTGCGTGGGCCTGGCCAATGGTTTTAAGACACTCGACACTTGGCGCGGCATTAAAGAGTGCGCCGCCCCCGCCGTTCACCTGCACGTCGATAAAGCCGGGCACTAAGGTTCCAGCCAGATAGATGGGCTCGATACCAGGCGCCTTTTCAAACGCGATTATATGGCCAGCCTCTAGGGTAATGGCTTGGTTATGATGATAGTGCTCGCCATCGAATACTTGCTCGGCGATCAGTGTCTGTTTCATATACTCAATTCCTGGCAAAACATGGTCATACAATGATGGTTTAATCTTGGCTGATGCCGTGACGCTGACGCGCAAAATAAGCGGCACCTAATTCTGGTGGCGCCAATATAGGAGAGATCTTCTCAACCACTCCCTTGTCTAACCAGGGTGCTAAAGGCTCCGCAAGTCCACCTATCATAGAAAAACGCGGTGGCTTAACCTCAAACAACCTCTTAGCCAAGGCACTGATATATTCTGCGCCTTCCATCACAATGGCTTTAGCGACCGGATCTTGCTCCTGGGCACAAGATAACACCGTACGAGCCAAGGTGGCATAACAACCTGAAGATTGACCAGCCAGATGCTCGACTATTCCCATGGCGTCGCTCACCTTGAAATGAGACAGTAATCGTTCGGTAAGTTGTGTAGCAGGGCCGAAGCCGTCGAGATGTAGAAGCACCTGCTGAGCCGCCTGCAGGCCCAGCCATGCGCCACTACCTTTATCACCCAGTGCGAAACCATGGCCGCCCAAGCTCAGAGATTTATCACCGACATGGGCATATCCACAAGAGCCTGTGCCAGTAATGATCACAGCGCCGTCGCCGCCTCTATGAGCCCCAATACAGGCCGTGTGCAGATCTGTGGTGACATACATCTTCGCAAACGGGTGTTGCCAGCTGGTAATTTCATTATAGAGGTGCTGTACATTGACGCCGGCAAGACCGACACCCGCGATAAGTTGCTTGCTATCACCTGGCGCCAATCCCGCATCTTTCAGCGCTAACTCAGTCGCCCCAATGATAGAATCAAAGGTGTGTGTTAGACCGTAAAGCGGATTAGCACGCCCTGCCACACCTGTACCCACGACGCTATCATCGCTGGCATAAATCGTTGCACGGCATTTGCTGCCACCGCCGTCTATGCCTATGAACAGGGCTTGTTCCTCTGTCTGGTTAAATCCCATCACGGACCTCTTTCACAGTTTTATTATCCAGGGCGAGATCTAAAACCGCCCTGTCCACTGACTAAGTTAATGCCATGTTACACCAAAAATGACAACGCTGTCATTTAATATTTTTTAATCGCCTTAAAGCTAATTAGCACCTGTAAAAATAAGGCGTCTTCAACTGAACTTAAGTCCTTTAAACTGGCAAATTAGAAAGCGTAGCTTGAGAGCCTAAAAGCGACTCTCAAGCTAGATGAAGTGTTAATTGACTCTAAGAATCCGCCCCTTGCGAACACCATCGGCGGCCACCGCTCTGACCTCAACCTTGCCCGATACCTTCACCGCTTCGGTATAGGTCTGCCAAGGGCCGTCGTCGACGCGATACTCAACGCCAAGGCCTGGATAGATAATATTGGTGTGCAGGTAACCCTCTTTGATCTTGGCCCCGACTGTCGGCACTCGATAGGCGATGCCAGCCTTGTCTAACTTAGCCAGCTCCTTGTGCCCTAGAGTATTGGCAAAAACTTGCCACTGAGCGGTTTGCGCAGCCCGCATCTCAGGGGTGAAAAAGTTAGACTCTGGGCCATATTTGGCCCCTTGATATTGGTAAGGCACTTCCCAATCAGCCTTGTGCCAAGCCCTTTCGGCCAAGACTAACAGTCGCGGAAACACCAGATACTCGACCACTTGATCGCTACGTACGGTCTCACTCCAAAGCTGTCCCTGGATCCCCTTGAACCGTACACCAGCATCGAGCGGTCCACTGATACGATTACCCTGCTCATCAAGCTTTAGGGTATCGTCGGCTTCGAAGGTGTTACCTTCGATATCAGTCCACTGCTCGGCGTTGGCAGGCAGGTTATCCGGCATAAAGCTAAATAGCTTACGTTCATTAGTGCTGCGACTCGCCCAGTAATAACCATGCTCTTTAGGATCTGCCTCGTAGGGAAAATCGAAATAAAGCACCTCGGGATTACTTAATACTGTATCCCAACCCAAATTGGCCTGAGCATGGGCACGTTTATGGCCGCCGTGTGCCACTACGTCCCAAATATTGGTTTGATTCTTCTTCGGCATACGCTCAGGACGGGTATGGCTCATGCCATCACTCCAACCTGCCGCTTCTATGCCTTTAGCTGCCAGCATGTTGGCAACTCGCTCGATAAAGTACGCGCCAAAATCTGCCTCATTGTCTAGACCATTACCTTTCTCTTTGAGCAGTGCCTGACATACTGGCGATTCAACCCAGGCGCCTGCAGTCTCATCGGCACCGATATGATACAAGGTCAATGTTTGCCCAGCCGCCTGATGCAACTTGGCTATCTCGCTAACCACCTTATCGACAAAGTGATAGCTTGAGGCCATACAAACGTTGAGCGTGTTGTCGTCATAATATTGAATAGAGGCATATTGCGTCGTATCCAGCGGATCGATCAGGCGATATTCATTAGCGCCGGCCTCATCCCCCTTAGCCATAAGCTTGCGATATCTGGCTTCCATCGACTTAATGGCGGCGCGAGAATGCCCTGGCATGTCCATTGATGGGATCACCTGGATCTGTCTGGCACTGGCGTATTTGAGGATCTCAATATAATCGGCCTTAGAATAGAAACCGTTGACCTTACTGGTTGCATCAGGGCCACTTCCCAACTGAGGTAAGAGGCAGGTGTTTTCTTGCAGATCATGACAGCGGCGACTCCCCACCTCTGTCAGCTCTGGCAACCCCTCTATCTCCAGGCGCCACCCCTCATCGTCTGCCATATGCAGGTGCAACTTATTAAGTTTGTACGCTGCCATCTGATCCAGCAGATTCAGGATAAACTGCTTACTGTGAAAGTTACGCGCCACATCCACATGCATGCCACGAAACTCATACCTTGGCTCATCTTCAATATGCATGGCACTTATCGATAGAGTATTTAAATCGATAAGACTCGCAAGTGATGACAGACCATAAGAGAAGCCGGCGTCATCGGCCGCGGCAATAGTGATGCCGTCTTGACTAATCGTAAGCTGGTAACTCCCCTCGCTGACCGCAGATGGCAGAGTAGTGAGCTTGAGTAAAATCCCCTCGGGTGAAGCGTTAACGCCCAACCGAGATAGCCTATCGAACGCAGCCTGCACCGATGCCATAGAGACATCGCCCAGCATCAATCGATAGCCGGCTGCCAGTGAAATGGGTGCACTCTGGCTGTCTATGATCTGCTTTTTAGGGGTGGGAATAATGCTGTTAACGGCAAGTTCGGGACGGTTTTCGATATCTTGATTGGCATCGAACAACACCTGAGGTGTTGCCCATTTCAACTTATCGGTATCGCTGCGCTTATATTGGGTCTCAGCGCTAACATAGGCTTCGACATAGGGACGCTGCTCCATACCTGTTGCAGCATCTTTGCTTAATTGGGTACTGGCAATCACCTCAGGTTCAAGACCGGGTACGATAATATAGTAATTGGGCATGGCATCGGTTTCAGACAGCTGCCACAGCTCACCTAAAAAGGTGATATCAACTGGCTGACCTTTTTGAAAGCCTGCAAACTTATCTGTCGGCGAGATCCTGTGTAGATCGCCTTTAACTTGTATCAGCTCAAACTCGTCGGTCAATACTTCTTTTACCGGACGCATCTGGCTGTAATAGATTGCCCAGTCCTTCTCGGCAAAATCAGTACCTGGGAGCAATCGAATTTGCGCCGCAAAGCAGCGGCCGTCGACACCTGCCGAGGTGCATTGCTCGGGGTAATTAGTTAAGGTGCTGTAGGTGACGTCCAGACTTGTGGCAAATTGATGTAGTGTTTGCTGCGCCGGGGCTTTAACTGAAATTTGAGTCTGCGCAGATTCGGGCTTTGACGCTTCGAGACTGGCCTGCTGACTACAGGCTGGTAATCCAAGGCTAAACAGCAGCGCCAATGGGATGAGCTTATTATTCATTGTTATCCTCACATCTTTATACAACTTGAAGCTTCAAGTCTTCTTGCGGCCACCTTTCCCCTTTCAGTATCGGCAATAAACATCCTTTATATTGCAAGATCTGAGATCGCCACCACTTTGATTTTTAATAAGGCCTAGCGCTTTTACCGGGCAAAATATGCCTGAAACTCAGCAGACTTCCTCATCACGACCGGTGAATTTAGCCAATGAGGTCAGCTTCCACCAGTAGCTGTGTAAAGTTTGCATTTAGCCTCCCAAGAAAAAAATGCTAGATGTGCCATGCTTCATCGACGCCGAACAAACAGCAAATCTTTGACTCAATAACACATCTAGCCATCTCTAGTATCTGGGGAGAGACTATAGGAAAAAACAAACACAATAACCATAAAGTAAATGGCTACTGCCAATGCAAGCGTTAGGAGACCTCTCCCTAACAATGCAAACCTTACAAAACGAACGTGTCACACAAGCAAATGACAACGCTGTCATTAGTTAATCTACCTAAGAAAGAACAGAATTTCTACATTTTTTTGACATTTTGAGGCAATTTTTTCTGCCGATGATAACAAAGCGCCTGTCTGTGGTTGTTTCTGCCTAACTAGAGCGCTTCATTAAGTCACATCTGTGTGACAACGCTGTCAACTCTTGCTAACATCTCATGCGCTCATTTTAAAAGCCGCCTGCTTCGCCAAAGCCATAAGCTCTTGTTAGCGTCAAACTGACATGGTTTAGGTAAATGATGAGATAGGCTCGATTTGGGGATCTGTGAAAAAACGTAACCTTAAGACGTTATCACTTGCACTTGGCCCCATTCAGACGGTAAAAGATAGACCAGTAGTTACCTGACAATTGTGTTCACATCTCAGGTAATCGCCACAAACTAAAATTAATTAAGGTATCAAGATGGCCAAGATAGTCCCTCTTTCAACGGAAAAGCATTTAAACACTAAGCTAACTCACTCAAACGATTTCAGCCGTTTCAGCAAAGAACATCTGATCCCAGTACTGGCTCGAGAGATCCCCGGCCTTGCCTCTGAGTTTCCGATCGTTTTTGTAAAAAATGGTGAAACGGGCCACTTCATCCCTGTGGCCATCATGGGAATTGAGCCAGAGGTCAACCTGTACTGTCAAAACAACCAGTGGGATGCGCCAATTAGTCCTATCGGCTTTAGCAATGCGCCACTCTCTATCGCCAAAACCTCAGCCGAGGGTGACAATGTGATCGTATGCATAGATGAAGAGAGCCACATGGTTTCTCAAGAGGAAGGTAATCGCCTGTTTACCGATGATGGCGAGCGAAGCGAGTACCTAACTGCCAGAACTAACGCCCTATTGGACGTGGCGGCAATGCACCAACAAACCCAAGCCATTTGCCAATATCTTGCCGATAAAAACTTACTTACCCCGCAGCAATTAACCATCAAGTTGGAAAAATCGGAGCAGAAGATCAACATCAATGGCGTCTATTTAATTGATGATAAAACCTTAAATGAACTTAGCGATGAAGAGTTCCTCGAACTGAGAAAGAAGGGCCTGCTACCCATCATCTACGCCCATAGAGCCTCGCTCAATCAGCTGTCGCGTCTTATCGCCAAACAAAACCAGTTCGATAAGCTGCAATAAGCATCCGCTTTAAGCTAATGGCGGGACGCTGGAATAAACAGCGCCCCGCCAAATCGATTTACCTCACACAAAAATTACCCATCTTAGAGCTTCTCAACTCAGCACTTTTGTAAGCCATAAGCTGCGATTTTTTCTAGCAATTCTCTGTGATCGGGCAGCTCACTCACCAGATGCTGTGCAACCTTAGCTATTTGCTGGGCCTGCGCTTGACTAGCCTCAGTTTGCTCAGCCTGAGGCGCAGCTTTCGCCGTCGGGTAATGCATGCCATAGAGGACATAAAGATAGTTTTCTAAATCAAACACCTCAAACTTACTAAAGAAGTCTTGTCTGATAGGCACATGGTTGCGCCATAGGGCTAACCTGTTGGCCAATTCACTCGGCAACCCCGAAGGCGCACGATTATCTCGCCAGAAGGCGGAATCCTCTCTATCTGACAAGTAATAGTGCATCTTGATAAATTCAACCACCCGCTCCCAGGCATAGGTCATCACCTGATTAAACTGCTGTCCAAGTAGGTCGAGGGCATCCCTATCGGCAGGGAAACGGTTGGCAATGAATCCTGCGGCAAAATCGGTCAGTAAAATAGAGGTGGCCTCTAGTGGCTCGAGAAAACCTTGGGCTAACCCCAGAGAGAGGCAGTTTTTGTGCAAGAACTCCTTACGATAACCGAGCTTCATTGGCAGCACTCGGTACTTATACTGCGCCAGATCTTGTCCCAAATAGCGAGATAACTTATTTAACGCCTCGTCGTCATCCATATATTCAGACGAATAGACAAATCCTACCCCGCGTCTGTTAGTTAGGGCTATGTCCCATATCCATCCCGCCTGATGAGCGGTAGCCAAGGTATAAGGCGGAATCGACGCATCGGCAGCAATGGGCACCTGCACAGCTATCGCCTTATCGGCGAAGAGCTGATGGGATTTATCGACAAAAGGCACCTTGAGTGTTTTATCGATCAGCAGCGATTCAAAACCACTGCAATCGATATAGAAGTCAGCGCTGATACTGCCTCGGCTATCGGTTTCAAGGGAGCCTATATCGCCACTGCCCGTTAGCGAAACATCGAGAACATTCGCCATAATATGCTCAACATTAAAACGGCAAATGGCATTCTCGGCCAACAACTTGGCAAACTTAGCCGCATTGAGGTGATAGGCATAACCTAATGCCCCTTCATACTCGCTATGGGTGATCTGTTTTGGCGCCCTGCCCGCTTCACACACTTTGTGCTGGGGCGAAACCAGATCGCCATAGGCCAGCTCTGAATTGGTCAGCCAATGTTGAGTCAGATCCTCACCAAGTGGGCTTGGCATGTCGAAAAGATGATGGTAAAAATTGCCCTCTCCATGACGGCCCTTATCCATCCAATTAACAAACTTAATGGACTGTTTAAAGGTCACATCACAGCGGCGAATAAACTCTGACTCACTGATCCCAAAACGCTTCAGGCTCTGACGAATGGCCGGCACTGTGCCTTCGCCAACACCGATAATGGGAATATCGGGCGACTCCACCAGACTGATTAGAACGTCCTCTCTATGCGCTAACGCCTTGCCTAAATGATTGGCCGCTAACCAGCCTGCCGTTCCGCCACCCAGAATAATGATACGTTTAATGTCCATAAACCACCTACGCTAATGTGTCATTGGGCTTGCTGCTAATAAAAAGCCCAGCAAATGCCGGGCTTCTTTAGATGTTACTTTAAGATTAGAATCTTAGTGCAATACCGACCTTGTATCTTGCTTCACCATCGAAGCTCCATACTGGGTAGTTATCCTTGAACTCGTTAATCACATCTGGGTTATCTATTGGTGACACACCAATCTGGATGCTGTCTTCTTCGGTCAGGTTAACCGCTTCAAAGGTCAGATCCAACCACTCTGTCACACTGTAGTTCATGCTCAGATCCAGTGAGCCATAGTCCTGATGCTGACGGTTGCCGTAGAAACCAGGCAGTTCACGCATCATATACTCACTGCGCCAGTTGTAAGCCAGACGAGCAGAGAAGCTCTCCATCTCGTAGTAGCCCACTAGGTTAACTGTGTGCTTAGAAGAGTCAGAGAATACACCGACTTTGTCAGGATAGTTCTCAGCAGGTGAGCCGGCATCGGCAAAGGTATAGTTAACTGAGTAACCTAAACCATTATCGAAAGAGTCTTGCAGCTGCAATTCCACCCCTTCAATACGGCCACCGTTAGCATTGTACTTCTCACTCACAGTCCAGCAGTCATAAACTCCCTCACCACAAGCACTGCCACCTTGCTCAATCAGATTAGGATCTTCAATACCGATCTGCTGGTTAAGCTTTTGACGAGTGGTAATAAATGAGCTTACGTCCTTGATGAAGTAAGTCAAAGATGCCAAACCTTCACCACCGAAGTACCACTCCAGGCTCACATCAGCTTGAGTCGCCTTAAATGGGTCTAGTGCCACAGAGCCGCGGTTCAATTTCTCGTTGCCTGGTGTACCATCGTTCAAACCTGGCAGCGTAGAAGTCGCAAACAGATCGGCATAGTTTGGTCGAGACATTACCTGCGCCGCAGTGGTACGCAGTAATAGATCAGGTGTCAGATCGAAAGTCACGTTGATGCTAGGCAACACGTCGCTATAGCTAGACTTGTCAGTGCTCAGTTCATCGGCAAACTCACCGGTTGAACTCAGTGCATAGTAATCAGACTCGATATCAGTTGAGATGAAACGTAGACCAAAGTTACCGCGAATACCTTCGCCTTCGAAGTTTGCCATGGCGTATGCCGCCAGGTTCTTCTCGTTCAGTGTACCGTAGCCAGACTTGTCACGGGTAAAGCCATCGACAGAGGCTTTAGCATCGCGGATCATGGCATCAAAATTAGGCTTAGGCAGAGTGAAACCAGCGCCCGCTGAGATAGTTCCTGAATAGTATTCAGAAGCATCTCTGGATACTATGTCACCGACGATAGCAGCATCAGTTTCCTGAGTCACATCATGATCGGCGTAGCGCACCCCGGCCTTAATTGAGGTGATAGCCCCAAAATCGACAGGCACGGTGAAATCAACCTGAGCATAGGTCTCTTCGTCTGTGTTAGGTTGCTTCTTCAGCGCCCAGCCCGCAGTAGCTAATTCGCTGTTAAAATCACCCGCGTCGAATGACTTTTTGGCGATATCAATCAGGATTTTCTCACCAGTAGCATCGTAACGACCGGCAAAATCACCTGGCTGGCCAATAGAGTTACCATAGTTAGAGGTTAAGCTAGTGCCACCATCAGCCTTGGTATTACCTACACGGCCTTCCATGGTGAATCTGTCACCTTCGTATTTGAAGTCAAAGTCATAGGTATCAGATGACATCTCGGCTTCACGAGCCCAAGTTTGCGCCCATGCAAATCCGCCTTCACCTGTGTGAGTGATATCAACACATACACCTGCAGCATTTGTCTCATTACAGGTACTAACACCCTGCTGTGTTGGGAAAAGGAAAATAGAGGTGTTAGCGTTGTTTGCCTTAAGATCCAGGCTAGTTGCAGTAAAGCCAAACTCTAGGTTATCGGTTGGACGATACTGTAGGGCAACGTTGTAAGCGGTACGCTCACGATCTTGTTGGAAGGTTGTTGGCACTATCTCGCCCCAACCAAGCAAAGTTTCAATACCGTTACGCTGATACTCGGTTTGCGAACCGGCAGCAGAAACCAAGATACCAAAGTTTTCACTTTCGTTGGTCCAGCTGTAAAGACCAGATAGCGCAGGATCTGTTGCTTCAGAAACCGTACCGTAGTCGCCTTTAGCGCTTAAAAACAGCGTGTTAGCGTCCAAATCTAATGGCTTGCGCGTCTTAACAACGACAGTACCACCAATACCACCTTCTGTGATATCGGCTTGAGAAGATTTATACACTTCAATACCGCTGATCATCTCAGGTGGCAGCAAAGAGTAGTTAAAGCTACGGTCGATAGCCTGCTGATCGAACCAACCGGTTGAGGCTACCGAGTGGCCATTTAGTAAGGTGCGTGTTAATTGCGCCGAAGCACCACGGATAGACACCTGCTGTCCCTGACCAAATTGACGGTTAACAGACACCCCTGGGATACGACCCAGTGATTCACCTACGTCTCCGTCAGGAAACTTACCAATATCTTCAGCTGTTACTGCATCAACAACAGCATCAGAGAATCTTTTAGCGTTGATCGACGCCTTCATCGACGCACGTAAACCACGCACTTCAATTTTTTCAATATTATCCGTATTGACAGCTTCTGCATCGGCTTCGGCCGCCATTGCAGAAACAGACACAGCACCACTCATGAGCAATGCAATGTTTGTAGCTAGTACACTTTTCTTAAAAGTAGATGGTCGCATCTCGTTTCCCTTCCATAACTTTATTATCTTTATTCGTATTCATAACCATCCCCGAAGGAATGACAACGCTGTCATGTGAGTACAAAGATTACACAACAATTAACAGATGTGCCACAACAAAATAACCAAAAGCGGAAAATTCTTCGGTTTTATACATTTACCAAACAAATTTAAGAAACACGGTAACGATTTAAGCTGCTGATTATTATCAACAAATTCAATATTGAATTCGTGTTACCAAACGAGAGTTAACTAAGGAAATCAATTTGATGATTGCTTAATAGGGTAAAAGTTAGCAATATTGTCGCCAGGGGAAGTGAGATTTGCTGTCTAACCATACAGTATATCGTTTGAGACATATTTATTTTCTGTTGCAGCTAAAACTGCACAGACACAACGAGTATCCGCTAGATGAAAGTCACCATAAACGATGTCGCAAAACATGCCGGCGTTTCGATAAAAACGGTTTCAAGGGTCACGAATAACGAACCGTCAGTGCGTCAGACGACCATAGATAAGGTAAATCAAGCTATTGCGGCATTGAATTACCAACCCAATGTCGCCGCCCGAAATCTAGCAGGAACTAAATCCTATGTAATTGCCTTCGTCTATGACAATCCAAACGCTTACTATGTCATTGATATGCAAAATGGTATTTTGTCATCATGCAAACAACGCGGATATGAACTGCTTATCCATCCTTGTGATGCCAAATCAGACAATATTTGCCAAGAACTGGTCGATATGGTGCGCCATGCAAGACTGTCAGGATTAGTGCTGACGCCACCGCTATCTGAAGACCCAAAAGTCTTGGCGGCGCTAGACAAAATTGGGGCTAACTATGTCCGAATCATCGCCGGGGAAGAGGCGGATTATGATACGGGTTTATCGATTATGGTAAACGACAAGCATGGTGCCATCTCAATAACCCAACATCTGATTGATTTAGGCCATAAAAAAATCGCCTTCTTAAGTGGCGATCATCAACACGAGTCGACTAAAGCCCGCCTGGCAGGCTTTACACTCGCTATGGAGAACAATCAATTAGAGGTTGACCCATCAAACATTATTAATGGCCAATATTCTTTCGAGTCAGGTGTGCAAGGTGCCAAACAACTCTTGGCTAAAGCAGAGCGCCCTACTGCCATTGTGGCCTGTAACGATGAAATCGCAGCTGGCGCGCTCTTTGCGGCTAGATTAGAGGGCGTGGCCATCCCCGAAGAGCTCTCAATTGTCGGGTTTGAAGACAGCCCCTTTTCCAGACAAACATGGCCCAAACTAACCACAGTCCATCAGCCCAATAAGCTGATTGCACAAACCGCCACCGAACTGCTTATTGAGAATCAAGGTAATAAACAAAGCGAACTGACTTACCAGGTCTTTATTCCTCAACCTGTGATCAGAGACTCCTCATCGAGTCCTAGATAACTTGGTAAGATTAGCCTATTCCATAAAAAAGCCGCTGATATTAATCAACGGCTTTTTTAATCTTCACCTTAAACGGCTTCTTCGTTCTCTTCACCGGTGCGAATACGAATCACACGCTCCACTTCGGTAACGAAGATCTTACCATCCCCGATTTTACCTGTTTTGGCGGTATCAACGATAACCTCTAAGGCTTGCTCCAATTGTTCATCTTGGATCACTAACTCAATTTTAACCTTAGGCAAAAAATCAACCATATACTCGGCGCCGCGATAGAGCTCAGTATGCCCTTTCTGGCGACCGAAACCTTTGACTTCAGAAACCGTCATGCCGGTAATACCGATCTCCGCCAGAGATTCACGCACATCATCTAACTTAAACGGCTTAATAATGGCCTCGACCTTCTTCATCAAACGCTCCCTAATATTACGTTAACCTTAAGTTTATGAAGTACTAGCTTACCACGTCCAATTAATCCGCCAAAGATGATTATATCGAGAGGTAAAACGATTCAATATTCATAGAACAGAACAATATATCAGTCCCCCATCAACCAGCATCTGCTTATCTATACTCTATAAACCCGCCGTAAAAAGCTGGGGCAAGTCATTGCAGGACGCATAGACTCAACAATCGCAAGGAAATGCCATGAAACTTAAAAATGGATTTACGCTCATTGAGCTAATGGTGACCCTGTCGGTCGCTACCATACTCCTCTCCATAGCGGTACCCAACTTATCCAGCCTACATCAGGCATATCGCGCCGATGCAGCGATAAGAATCATCCAACAAACACTTCAGTTTGCTCGAAATGCCGCCATTAATTATGGTGTGCGGGTAACTGTATGCCCAATCAAAGATAATCAATGCACTAATGATTGGCACTTAGGACTCAGTGTTTTTACTGACTCAGGAACCAGCAATCAACTCGATGGTAATGACAAACTATTGATGCAAACAGCCTCATTCGATCGCGATGACTTCGTTTACTACAACCGCGCTGCGGCGCGCTTTCAGCCTGATGGTCTAGCATCGGCTAGCAACGGAACATTAAGGTATTGCCCAAGCTCGGCCGATAGCCCTCATTCTAAAGCGGTAGTCGTCAATCAAGCAGGTAGAGTACGCTTTTCAAAGGAGAAAAATATCAGCTGCAATTAGTAACTATCCCCTAGCTAGCAGTAGATGCCAAATTTAATCAAGCTGACAAATTATTGGCATTAAAAAGAATAGCTTATATATACTGAAATCCTAAAGCTTCTCGCTTATACTTTGTAACAGTAGCAGTGAGGATCCTTAAATGCGTAAGAACAAGAAAGGTTTTACCCTAGTAGAATTAATGGTGACAGTTGCCGTGGCAGCGATACTTTTGACGATTGGTGTCCCTTCTTTAACGTCAGTGTATGAACAAGTGCGAGTAAACAATAACGTTGAAAAGATTCACAATCTCTTTGCTTTCGCTCGCAATCAAGCAATTAGCTACGGAGCAACCGTAAACGTTTGTTCTTTTGCGTCGGCAACCTCATGCGGAACAGACACTGATTGGAGTGGAGGTATTAGAGTCTATATTACTGATGCCGACAATAACGATCATGAGTTAAAAGCTATTGACAGTTTTAATAGCCAAGACAAAGTTAAAGCATCAGCAATCTCAATGACTTTTTCACCAGACGGATTATCTTCAGGTGGAAATGTAACCTACTGCCCGAATGGCAAAGCCTCAAACTCGCAAAGAGTCCTCATTAGTACAAGTGGATTAGTTTCTTATGGCACTGACGGAAATGCCTGCTAATAATCATTACTTTTATAAAAATAAAAAGCCCCACTAAAATGGGGCCTTTGAAACTTATCACCTAAATCCTATCTAAGCGTTTGTTTATCTATTCTTTTTGCATTAGTGCTTGAGAACTCATGCCCCAAAGGCACACATTCTTCAACACTTTTAATAAAGTACTTCTTACCTTTATTATCTGTTAATTGTTTTCCTGGTAAACTGGCAACTCTTAACTGAAGATCTTTCTCGTTCCAGCGATAAAAAACGACTTGCTCGCCTTTTTTAGTACTATTGATAAAGCACTTATAATCCTGCTTAGCCGCAAATGCTGAGCTGGCTACACTTGATAGTGCGAAGCATAATACGCTGACTACTAATTTATTCATTTCCAACACTCCGCCGAAGGTCCTTTAACACCTGCAGATGTCATAGTAATGGTTCCACATGTCGAGTCTCTGCTAGCTTGTGCACCTTGAGCAGTTGCAGTAATAGTGAACGAGCTAGTACCCGATGAAGCCACACTATAATGACCATGTTCAGTTACAAATGGACTCGCTCCCAATCCGAGCTTCGTCATATCCGTAGCATAGGCACGATTATCAAGATAATACTGCTCCTGTAAATTGGCGACTCGCATTACCGCCGCTACCCCTTCAGAGCGGCCACTCTTAGTCACATAATTGATATATGAAGGATAGGCTATTGCCGCCAATATTCCGACAATAGCGACTGTTATCATTAACTCAATCAGGGTAAACCCAAGTAGTGAACTCTTCTTCATTAAAACGCTACTCATCTATGTGGTAATAAATTTTGTTTGTGTTCAAGCCCGATTCAATATCTACAGTCCCTGAGCAATTCTCGCCTTTTTCATCACATTTTCCTCGACCAATGATAAGTACAGCATCGGGATTATCGGGATCATTTGGGTCATCCGATTCTGGCGGAGTTATAATTTTTGGTGGCTGAGGAATACAGTTGTCACACACATCAATGACATACTCTTCTGAATACCTTCCCCCCTTATGCAGATCTAACGTATATAACTTCCCTACAGATTGAAGCGAACATGAATCTGGATCTGGGGCAGGGCCTGTCGGCGTAAACGAAGTGAAATATACTTTACCGCTTATGATCACTGACGGTGACAAGCTTTTCTCTCCGGCTCCAGCAAAATCGTAATACCAACCTCTTTTCTCCCCAAAGGCGATATTTTCACTCTCTGTGGAAGGAGCTCCTGATGTAATGTTGTAAAGATTATCTGGATAGCTCAACGGAGTTGGTACAGCTGTACCTCCTACACCAAACTGCTGTGTAATCACATTCCTATCTTGAAAAACAAAAAACATATCTTCTGTGGCGGTACCCAATGGATTGGCTCGGTTACCAGAACCTAAAGTCACCGCATCATATGGAACATTCTGATAAGCCACTGTGGTCGTGGTACCAGATTCATCTGTAACAGTGACTCTTGAAGTATTCGTAAAATAAGTTTGAGCGACAGTAGGTTCATAAAAAAATCTCCTATCACTATTACTTAATGCACCACCAACTTGTGCAAATTTAAACCCACTCCAAGTAGTTTTATCCTCTGAAGGCATGTCAATACGCCAAACATTTCCTCCAAGATCTGCTGCGTACAATCTGTCTGTTACACCATCACTGTTACTATCTAATGTTGCAATTGAGCCAACTATAGAATCTTCAATGTTAGGTAGCGATGTATTACCTGACGCGCCGAAAGAATGAATAAGCTGACCATTCGCAGCATTTACAATATACACCATCCTTCCTGAAGCATTTTGACCTCCGCCGCTATCATAACCAGTGTTATATCCGCCGCCGAAGATAATCACGGGTCCATCAAAACCTGGGATCCTTGTCACGACGGGAGTTGACCAAGTCTGTCCTAAATCTTCAAAGCCTACTGTTGTATTGGATATTTGCCACTTCAGACTAGGGACATCGCCTTTAACATCCAATGCATAATAAGATTGGCCACCTCTGCGTAAACCGAAAAACAACCAAGCTTCTTCTATCGTCGCACCATTTCTTTGCACATAAGCTACAGGGGAACCATCCACCCCATAAACACTGTGCCCTGCGGAATAATCATTTCGCCTAATAACACTAACATTTGGCAGCAATTCATATGGCATAAAAGCCCAACTTTCGGATACAGCGTTACCTGTATCTTTAAACGCATGCATTAGACCATGATTTGTACCCACAAAAATCATAGTATGGTCACCGTAATCAATAGCTAAAGGCTGAGAATGCAGAGGATCTCCCATGATGTCAGCTCTAACACCATTGATGTCAATCGAGGTGTACTCGTCCACCTCTCCAGTATCTTTGTAAGAAGCAACATCAACATTCCAGCCTTCAATCCACTTAAAAGCTTTCTCTAACTCTACATCGACATTATCAATCGGCAATCCCATATAGGCAGCTAAATTACTTTTCCCACCTGCTTTTAATGAAACATCATTAAAATTACTCGCGGAAAATAATTTCAACCCCCCAAGGTCGCTATAAAGGCTTCGCCCACTAGGATCTATACTTCTCGTAGCTCCCCCTGCGGCAACGATATTACCGCCATCTACAGGATCCCCTTTTTCATCTAAATATCCACTTTTATCTCCGTTGGTACTGCAATCACTCCATATAGTACAAGCCGTATTAGCAATACTGCCTGAAGAGTCAATTGCCGGATCCCCGTTAGCATCTACTAACCCTCCGCTAGAGTTGACTTTTAACTTCTTAAGATTACCTGTCCATTTAGGGCTTTGCGAAGGTTCAAAAAGCGCATAATAAGCAGCATCTAAAGTTCGAGTGGGGTCTGCACTACTAAACGCTACACCAGGGGCAGAAAAACGCTGTCCTGTACTATCAATCTCACCAATGAGTTTAGTAATAGCTTCAATCAATTGAACTGTATTATCAGCCCTAGAATAAGTGCCTCTTAGTCCATTTTTTGGATCATTTGAACGTCTGGCCGTTTCTATAAGCAAAGGCTCAGCAGCCTCTTCATCCTCACCCAAGCTAAAGCCTATGGTGTGTGTGATAACACGTTGAAAACCATCGGCAGGAGACATATCTTCATTAAACATATACTCAGCTAACGCTGGCAGATAACTTTCTTTAGCGGGTTGATCTCCCTCTGCTGGACGATAAGTAAATGGCGTCCCCCCCAAGGAAATAATTAAATTATCAGCTGATTTATCTAATACAGGTGCCCCGTCAGTAATGTAGATGACATGCGCGAGCCGATTACACTTTGACAACGGCGAAATATAATTCCCACCGCTTTCAATACTGGTATCATACATAGGCTTGTTAGCATCATATTTAATATTGGTACCGTCACTGTTACCGTTATAATCTCTATCTGAATGGCCAAAATGTATTGCGCCACCACTAAAGTAACGGTAGGCCTCGTATAAGGTTTCGCATAAGGGCGTGTTGGTTTCTGCTGGTAGGTTAGTAATGGTATTAATTAATGCTTCCTTTTCAGAAGCTGTTCGCTGTTTTATTCCAGCGACGATTCGCCCACCATCACTGTCGCCCTCATTTGGAAAGTTCAAATTAAACACTGCTAAACCAAAATCTACAGATGGAACCGTACTTATCACACTCGAAATGGCAGTTTTTGCAATAGCCAAGCGCGTTTGATCTGGAAAATCAGGGTTAGTCCCTTCCGCAACATCTTTCTGATAATGACGATACCAACGTAAATAGTTAGCCGAATAAAGCGTAACCAGCTCCCCTGTATTGAAACCATTAACACCAGGAGTTGACCCCCAAGGAAGATATACAGCATTACTTCCATTACCACTCTTAAGACTATCAACTGGGTAACCTGGAGCAAACGATGTTATATCGTTATTATTATCAGTTTTTTGTGCAGGAATATCTTCCCAACAATCAACAGGATTATTTTGATCTTTGCCCGAGTTATTCTTTATCGGTTGCCAAGTACCTTTACCATTTCCACTTGTAATGTACTCTCGAATATAACCAGTAAATCGTCCGTATTTATTTAATGCCTCTCTGGCAACAGAGCACCCATTAAGCAAATCATTAAATCTATTAGTTTCTGAAGGGCTATCTGGAATACCTAAACCCGCCTCATCAATACCAACACCGATCGCAAAATAAACCATGCCATCGTCATAGGAGTTAGCGCTATCTAGTGGCTCATAGGGATTATTTGGATCATTAACGTACCCTCCCGGCAAACCTTCAACAATGGTGTCCATACTGCCTGAGTTGTCGAAAATTATCAGCACTTGAGGCCGTACATTATTTTCCGCTGGGTTAAGATAAAGATCTGTATCATCCGCAAAAGACTGTACAGGCAAAGCCAATGCTGTAACTAGGCTTGCAAATAAAATTTTATTAAACTTCATGACCCGCTCCCGCTGAGCACTTCCTGCTCAATACCTGTTACAACCATTACTTGACCTAGATTATCTCGTCCGAAACTAACCTGGCTGGATATTTCAATACGGCGACATTTAAACAAATCTGTTCCGCTGGCAGCAGCACTTCTCTGACAAGACACATTCTTAGGCTGAACGACTAAATTCCCTGCTCCATCATCGACTAATGGCAAAGGGGTGAGTACTTGCTTACCGCCAGAAAATGAGTTCTGAGCATCAATAGCTGACATAGTTGCTAAAAATGCTGGCGTCTTATTTAACAGAACAGCTGCAATTCCACCATCAGCCAAGGCTTTTGCCTCTATTCGTTCGGCCCCTGCGCCAGCCATTCGGAGTGATTGAGTAGAGTTTACAGCCAATGCAACACCAATAACCGTCATAAGAATCAAAACGATTAAGGCAAAAAATAGCACGACTCCTTGTTGTTTTTTCATGTGCCCCTCTACTAATTCCTAATCAAAACAGGGTTTTCAAGCATTACAGTGGTTGACATCACTTTCCGCCTAAAATGATCTTGTGGCGCTACAATTGTTTTATCACCCAGCGAATATTGAGTTTCATTAGTATAGCTAGGATCTTCTTCAACCGAACGCACAAGCAAAAAGACTTTCAAGGCCACAATCCTCTGAAAGGACTGATTATCCCACATCACGGTATTTACGCTTCCAACAGGAACATATCGATTCGGTATATCATCCCCATTATCATCAACACCATACAAAACTCTTAAATTTTCAATACCTTCTACGAGTTGCTCCTCGTTATTCATTCCATTGGCAACCGACAAAGTTCGTCGTCTTAGCACAGGTACCGTCCCATCATTTTTTATAAAGTAAATATGATGTTGATATTCCCAAAATCGACTATTAGTTAAAACTGGCGTCACTTGATTACCAGTAAAAAATATTGCCTGGCTCGAAGTTGTAGCAACATAATGATTTGTGCCAACATTCGGAGACAATGTATTAGGACCAACCAGTCGTTTTATCTGCAATACATCTGTATTCGCATTCACTCCAGTAAGGCAGCCAAAAGCAACGCCACTAACACCCGCTTCATACCCCCAAATCCGCCTAAAATGGGACGCTGTACCATTTGGCAGCGTTGCGTTATTAACTCCTCCACCTACACAATCATTTGGAACAGCTGCGGATGATATTGTCGTATTACTCCCAACCACAAAATCTGTTCCAGTCATATCTCCCATAAAGGCCAACTGGGTTAAATCACGCTCCATAATTGCTAAGGCAATACGTCCATTTTCTTGCAATTGATTAAACTGACTGGTTGTCGTTACGTTAGATGATGACATGCTAAACATAGTAAATATGCCAGCAGATAAGAATAGGCTAATGACCAAAGCCACCATCAACTCGACGAGTGACATTCCAGACTGAGCACGTATAGTTAAAATCTTCATTCTGTTCAAATCACCGTCTGTACTGTAAATAAGCGTCGATGGGTTGTGGTAGAGCCACAATCAGAGGAGGCCGATTCAATAGATGTTTCACGAATCCCCTTCCACGCCATGCTAACTGTAACGCTATTACCGCTTACCACGACGCAGGCTGTTGGGGTATCTAGCCCTCCAACATTCTGAGTTCCTACTGTCTCAGCGCCACCATTGAATAATGTTCGCCACTCATATAGATCCCAAGCTGCCATCTCCGAAGATGAACAGATTGCAGCCCCCTGGCATTGCTTACTTACCGAACTTGGTATTCCACTATAGGTACCTGCATAAGTGGCTAACTGGGTAGGATTTAACTTCATACGATTGATAATATCGTTGGCGTAGTATGAAGCCTGGGTTTGCTGAAAAGACTCGAAGCTGCCTCGTTTAGAGACAACGTGAAGATTGAAAATGCCGATTAAGCCAATAACTAAAATGACGAGTGATACCATCACCTCAATTAGGGAAAACCCTTTCCCACGTTTTACCATGATGTCAAATCTCCGATAATAGCCATACTTTTGACAGTCGTTTCAGTTGTTTAGTCTTTAAAAATCTGAATGTTAGCATAACTTTAAACTATACTAGTTAATCATAGATTAGTCGAATATTACGCGCTAGTAATATTAAGTCTAAAAATGTATCTCCATATAGCCAGGATGATTTTTAAACAACAAAAAAGGAGGCCTTGGCCTCCTTTTCTCATCAAAACAATCAGATATAGCTAACGCAATTCCGCCGGAACGGCAAACACCGTATCTTCTTTTCGTCCCTCAACCTCGGTAATAACGCTCGGTGCCAACTTGGCAATGGCATCTATAACCTGTTTTACTAGGACTTCAGGAGCTGATGCACCCGCTGTAACGGCAACCTTTTCGATACCGTTAAACCATTCAGAGTTTATGTCATCGGCATTATCGACAAGGTAAGACTGAGTTCCCTTCTTGATAGCCAGCTCCATCAAACGGTTAGAGTTAGAGCTGTTTTTCGAGCCCACGACAATAAAAAGGTCAACGTCATCGGCAACATTACGTACCGCGTCTTGTCTATTTTGAGTCGCGTAACAAATATCATCTTTACGCGGTCCCTGGATAGACGGAAAACGTTTCTGCAGCGCCGCGATCACATCGGCAGTATCGTCCATCGACAAAGTGGTCTGAGTAACAAAGCAGAGGTTTTCTGGATCTTTAACAACCAAAGCTTCAACATCCGCCGGAGACTCCACCAAGAGCACGCCCCCTTCAGGGTTATCATACTGCCCCATGGTGCCCTCGACTTCAGGGTGTCCCGCATGACCGATTAAGATACATTCGATCCCTTTGCGGCTCGCACGAGTAACCTGAAGATGCACCTTAGTGACTAAGGGGCAGGTCGCATCAAACACACGTAGTCCGCGTTTTTTCGCTTCGGCGCGTACCGCCTGAGATACGCCGTGGGCACTGAAGATCACTATGCTATCGTCAGGTACTTGATCCAGCTCATCGACAAAAACTGCGCCTCTGTCTTTGAGGTTTTGTACCACGTACCTGTTGTGCACCACTTCGTGACGCACATAGATAGGCGGTGAAAACAACTCAAGAGCCCTTTCGACAATGCTAATCGCCCTGTCGACACCGGCACAAAAACCACGAGGATTAGCCAGCTTGATCTGCAAGCTTTGTGGAGGTTGAGTCATAATTAGAGCTCCTGAATCACTTCCAATTCAAATGTCACTGTACGACCCGCTAACGGATGATTGAGATCGACAGTAACAGAGTCACCAAGTACATCGCGAACGATACCTGGGATCTCACTGCCGCCAGGACCTGCGAAACTTAGGATAACCCCGGCTTCGAGTTGCATATCGGCAGGAAACTTGCTCCTGTCCATATGATGAATCGCATCGGGATTCGACTCCCCAAAGGCATCTGCGGCCTCTAGGGTAAAACTGTGCTTGTCCCCTTGCTTCAGGCCCTTCAACTCTGCTTCAAAAGCAGGACTCAAGGTTTTATCGCCTATGTTTAACTTGGCAGGCTTACCTGAAGCTTTAGTACTATCGGCGGTAGAGCCATCTTCTAGCACTATATTCATATGACATAATAATGAACGCGTAACAGTCACTTAATACTACCCCTTTGCGACATCTTTGCCGTCTGGTTTACTCTCTGAGATAAACGAATCCAAGATAATCAGCCCGGCACCAACACAAATCGCCGAATCGGCAATATTAAAAGCAGGGAAATGGCTCGTCTTCCAATAAAAATCGAGAAAATCAACCACAAAGCCATGTTGCAGCCGGTCGATAAGATTACCCAGCGCCCCACCTATGACTAAGGTATAGGCCAGATTTAGTCGCCACATAGCGTTTGGTTGCTTACGCAGCCAAACAGTCAACAAGGTACTAAAACCGACAGCCACAATGGTAAACAGCCAACGCTGCCAGCCACCGGCATCGCTTAAAAAGCTAAAGGCAGCGCCATAATTTCTCACATAGGTGAAATTAAAAAATGGCAATAAGTTAATTGACTCTCTCAGGTCAAAATTGGCTAACACCCATTGTTTGGATAGTTGATCGGCGATAAACACCAATACAACTACCCAATACCAACGTAAGCCACTCTCTTTCCAGCTAGATGGCATTCTATTCCCTTATGCGAACTGACGTACTTCGCCGTCACCTTCAATATTGGTGACGCAGCGTGTACAAAGCAGTGGGTGCTCAGCAACCTGGCCCACATCTTCTCTATGGTGCCAGCAGCGGTCACACTTAGCCGCCTCGGTCTTAGCAACTAACAGTTTTAGACCGGCAAGCTCAGTAGCTACTGCATCATCACCCGCACTCGCCAGCGGCGCAATCTGGGTGTTAGAGGTCAGTAGCACAAAACGCAGCTCATCACCTAACAATGCTAAAGACTCGGTTAGGGACTCATCAGCGTAAAGCGTGACTTCAGCCTCTAAAGAACCACCAACGCGTTGTTCACGACGCGCTTGTTCAATCGCCTTGTTCACTTCGTCACGTACCGTGATGAGGTTTGTCCAGTACTCATCGCTCAGGTCGCTATCTAGGGTCACTGACGCTAAGCCTTCAAACCAGGTCTGAGTAAACACAAACTCGTCGCGCTCACCCGGCAGAGATTGCCATACCTCATCGGCAGTGAAGCTTAGAATAGGCGCAATCCAGCGCACCATGGCTTCGGCAATCAAGTAGAGTGCACTCTGACAGCTGCGACGAGCTAAGCTATCGCCCTTAGCCGTATATTGTCTGTCTTTGATGATGTCCAGATAGAAACTACCCAGTTCGACAGAGCAGAATTGCATCAGTTTCTGCGTCACCAAATGGAAGTTATATTGCTCGTAAGCCTCTAAGATCTCAGCTTGCAAGGCTGCTGCACGGCGTACCACCCAGCGATCCAATGCCACCATATCTTCAACGGCAACGGTATCCTTAACAGGGTCAAAACCATTGAGGTTTGCAAGCAAGAAACGCGCTGTGTTACGGATACGGCGATAGGCATCGGCACTACGCTTAAGGATCTCGTCAGAGACGGTCATCTCACCGCTATAATCTGTCGCCGCTACCCAAAGACGCAATATGTCGGCGCCAAGTTTATTGGTGACTTGTAGCGGGGCGATCACGTTGCCGATAGATTTAGACATCTTACGGCCCTGACCATCCACGGTGAAACCATGGGTTAATACCTGCTTGTACGGCGCCTTGCCACTCATGGCGGTAGAGATCATCAGAGACGACATAAACCAGCCACGGTGCTGGTCACTACCCTCAAGGTAAAGATCGACAGGGTGACCATTATATTCTGGACGCGCGGCAACCACAGACGAGAAGGTAGAACCTGAGTCATACCACACATCTAAGGTATCTGTGACCTTACGGTATTGGTCGGCCTCTTCGCCTAACAGCTCTGCTGCGTCAAGATCCCACCAAGCCTGAATGCCTTCTTGCTCAATTCTGTGGGCTACACGCTCCATTAAGGAAACGCTATCAGGGTGTAGCTCTTCGGTCTCTCTGTGTACAAACAGGGTAATAGGTACACCCCAGGTACGCTGACGCGAGATACACCAATCTGGACGGTTTTCAACCATCTTCTCGATGCGGCTCTGTCCCCAGTCAGGGATCCATTGCGTCTTCTCGATCTCACTCAGTGACTGACTACGCAGCCCCTTTTGATCCATAGAGATAAACCACTGCGGCGTCGCGCGGAAGATGATAGGTGTCTTATGACGCCAGCAGTGTGGGTAGCTGTGACGATAGGCCACATGATTCAGTAGCGCGCCTTTCTCTTCAAGCAGCGCAACAACGTTATCGTTCGCTTTAAAGACATGTTGACCAGCAAAGAACTCAGTGTCTGGCTTATAAACACCATTGTCTCCCACAGGGTTAGCCACTTCCAGACCATACTTTTGACCAATCACGAAGTCATCCTGACCATGGCCAGGGGCTGTATGCACCACACCTGTACCCGAATCGACAGTCACGTGATCGCCAATAATGACAGGTACATCGAAATCGTAGAAAGGATGCTTAAAGCGAAGTAGCTCTAATGCCTGACCTTTAACACTGCCAAGTACACGGTGCGACTCGGCGCCATAACGCTCAACGCAAGACTCAACCAACTCCTGCGCCACTATGATGGCAAGCTGCTTGTCTTCTTTAGTGAACTCAACCAAATCGTAATCGATATCACCGGCCATTGAGAGGCCACGGTTCGCAGGCAAGGTCCAAGGGGTCGTGGTCCAGATAACGGTCGCGACATCGGCGTCACATTGCTCGACACCGAATTTAGCCAGCACTGCAGCCTTATCTACCGCCAAGAAGGCAACATCAATGGCAGGTGAGGTCTTATCTTCATATTCAACTTCAGCTTCCGCTAACGCCGAGCCACAATCGGTACACCAGTGTACTGGCTTAACCCCTTTGTGCAGGTGACCATTATCAATAACCTTAGCCAGTGAGCGAACAATGTTGGCTTCGGTATCAAAATTCATGGTCAGGTAAGGATTTTGCCAATCCCCAAACACACCAAGACGGATAAAGTCTTCGCGCTGGCCGTCAACCTGCTGCGCCGCATATTCACGACACTTCTGACGAAACTCGGCTGCGGTTACCTTCTGTCCAGGCTTACCCACTTTCTGCTCAACCTTAAGTTCGATCGGCAGACCGTGACAGTCCCAACCCGGAATATAAGGCGCATCGAAACCCGACAAGGTTTTAGACTTAATAATGATGTCTTTTAAAATCTTATTTACTGAGTGACCAATATGAATACTACCGTTCGCATACGGCGGGCCGTCGTGCAAAATGAAGGGCTTGGCACCTGTGCGGCTTTCACGAATCTTTTGGTACAGCTTGTTCTCTGTCCAAGATTTCAACATCTCTGGCTCGCGCTTTGCCAGGTTACCACGCATCGGAAACTCAGTTTCCGGCAAGTTTAAAGTAGATTTATAGTCGCTCATTGATCCTATACCGTTAATTTAGCTAATAGAGCTCAGCCTGCATCTAAGCCAAGCAGAGCCTTGGCTCTGTCAGCATCATCTTTAATTTGAAGCTTCAGCGCATCTAATGACTTAAATGGCTGTTCATCCCTAATCTTTGCCACCAACTCGACTTCAACTGTGCGGCCATAAAGGTCACCATCGAAATCAAACAGATGGACTTCTAACTGACAATTTTGTCCATTGACTGTGGGCCTGAAACCCACATTGGCAACGCCTTCGTAAATATCGCTGCCGTCCCAATACAGTTTCACCGCAAAGACACCTCTCACCGGAGAGACCTTGCGTTTTAAGGCGATGTTCGCCGTTGGAAAACCTATGGTTCGGCCAATTTTTTCCCCGTGAGCCACCTTGCCACTGAGCGCATAGGGATGTCCCAATAGGCGCCTTGCCTGCTCCAGATTACCTTTGGCTAACTGAGAGCGGATCTCGGTGGAACTCACCCGCTTATCGCCAATGATAAAACTATGGGTATTGACCACAGCAAAGCCATATCGCTCGCCGGCGGCTTTCAGCATCTCAAAATTTCCACGTCGCTGCTTGCCAAAACAGAAATCATCACCGACCACCAGATACTTAACACCAAGCTGCTTAACCAAGAGATCTTCGATAAAGGCTTCGGCGGGCATCGAGGCAAACTTCTGATTGAAATTGACACATAGCAGACGATCTATGCCGAGCTCATCGAGCAAGACAATTTTATCGCGCAGCAAACTCAGCCTGGCAGGGGCATTCTCCCCTCTAAACAGCTCTTGAGGCTGTGGCTCGAAGGTCATCAGTGTCGCAGGAACCTTGAGTTGCTTTGCCTTTTTCACAAGGGCAGCAATGACTTCGGCATGACCACGGTGCACGCCATCAAAGTTACCAATAGTCAGCACGCAACCCTGGTGTCTGGGTAAAATATTATGTATACCGCGGATCAGTTCCATTACATTCAATAACTAGCAAGCATAAGTTCGCGGATTATATACTAGCTGAGAAGGATAATCAGCACTCAAAAGCCAGCTTTCATCCTCCAAGGGCGAATTCCTAACAATAACATAACCAACAGGTACACCACAGCCCCCGAACCGATCAACAAGGCCAGTTCTGTCGCCCGTCCCACAAAGGTAAAATTCAACCAGTCGTCCATGCTCGGCATCAAGTAATAGAGCACCGACATCATTAGCACTGCGGCGGTAATGGTTTTACCCATAAAGACAAAGGTTTGCTTTGGCACTTGATAAACACCGGCGCGATGTAAACCGCGATAGAGCAAACAAGCATTAAGCAGCGCCGACAGAGAGGTCGCAATCGCCAATCCCACATAGCCAAAGGGAAATACAAAGATAAGATTAAACACCATGTTGCTCACCATGGCGATAATGCCATAACGCACGGGCGTCTTAGTATCCTGACGAGAGTAATACCCAGGCGCTAACACTTTAATCAGCATGAAACTTAACAGTCCCGACCCATAAGCCATCAAACTGTATGAGGCCATATAGACATCATCGACAGTAAAGGCGCCGCGCATAAACAGCACCATCAGCATAGGCTTGGCTAACAAAATCAAGCCGCACATCGCTGGTACGCCCATCAGTAATATCGCTTTAATGCCCCAGTCCATAGTCTTGGCAAAGCCATCTCCCTCGGCATTTACATATTTCTTCGACAGCGCGGGTAAGATCACAGTCGCAATCGCGATACCAAACAAGCCCAAGGGAAACTCCAACAAACGGTCAGAGTAATAGAGCCAACTGATCGAGCCTGTCATCAAGAAACTGGCGATAAAAGTATCGAGCAGTAGATTGATTTGCGACACCGACACCCCAAACAGCGCCGGCAGCATCAAGGTGCGAATCTTCACCACGCCGGGATGATGCCATCCCCACGAGGGCTTAACCAAAGCCTTTTCTCGCATCAAGAATGGAATTTGAAACAGAAACTGAATTAAACCACCAGCAAAGACGCCCCACGCCAAGCCTATTTCCGGCTGTTCGAGCCTGGGGGCCAGGAAAATGGCAGCGCTGATAATTGCTACATTCAAAAATACCGGCGTAAAAGCCGACACGGCAAACCGCCCCCGAGTATTTAGGATAGATCCGGCCAGCGCAGTAAAGGTAATAAACCAGAGGTAAGGAAAGGTGATCTTCAGCATCAGCGAGGCTAGCTCAAATTTTTGACCATTGGGCTCATCGTTCAACCAAGCCAAAAACCAGCCGCCACCAAATAGCGCCGTCAATACCGGAGAGGCGATCACTCCAATCAAGGTCACCAGGGTCACTACTACTCCGAGCGTGCCGGCCACTTTAGCCAGCAACAGCCTTACCGCCTCGTCATCATGCTTCTCTTGGTATTCGGTTAATACAGGCACGAACGCTTGAGCGAATGCTCCTTCGGCAAATAGTCGACGTAAAAAATTAGGAATTTTATTAGCGAAAAAGAAAACGTCTGCGCTGCTCCCAGCCCCCATTAGGTTTGCAATTACAACGTCTCTCACTAAACCTAAAACACGAGAAATCAGCGTCATAGCACTCACGATCATGCCTGACTTAAAAAGTTTCTTGCTCAAAGCTCCCCCTGAAACGAGCACCACAGGTGTGTCGAGCAAGTTAAAAAGTCGACTTACCCCCTGTCACCAAGCAGCAAATACTGCTAGAATTGCGCACCATATTACACGAGTTAGGTTGAAGAACGCCAAGTCTGCTCTGATTATTTATCTTTAAGATAAAGATCCGATCATTGTCATTGACAAACTGACTAAAAAAAGGCATATTCCTCGACCTTTAAAAATATCTAACCCTTTTAGGAGTTGCACCTTGGCTAATAGCAAGTCTGCAAAGAAGCGCGCGCTTCAATCTGAAAAACGTCGTCAGCACAACGCTAGCCGTCGTTCTATGCTACGTTCTTACGTTAAGAAAGTTATCGCTGCGATCAACACTGGCGATCACAAAGCGGCAACTGAAGCATTCAATGCTGCACAACCAATTGTTGACCGTATGGCGACTAAAGGCCTTATTCACAAGAATAAAGCTGCTCGTCATAAGGCTCGTCTAAACGCTAAGATCAAAGCACTGGCTGCTTAATCTGTCGCGATATAAAAAAACCGGCTTAGGCCGGTTTTTTTGTATCTAAAATATAGTGGGGCTGCTAAAAGCCGCTCAATCTCGCGCCCGAAAAAAAAAGCTGACAGCATACTGCCTATCAGCTTTTCTCCCTGCACTATATCATCTCTACCTAGTGGCAATAGATGGTATTGAGTAACTTAATAATCTCGGATACTTCCTTGCTTTTTAGCGAATAAAATACCGTTTGCGCTTCTTTTCGCGTTTCAACTAAGTTGTCTTTACGAAGCCATGCTAAGTGTTGCGATAGCGCAGATTGGCTAAGCCCGAGCTTTTTATTCATCTCACCGACACACATCTCACCTTCGCTCAACAAGTAGCATAAGATGAACAGTCGGCGTTCATTTGCCAGAGCCTTTAGCAATACAACAGCATTATCCGCTCGTTGCTGCATCAATTCTATATTCATTACGAGCAATTTCTCCTAAAACAAACCCCGGCACTAATATAGCGTTGACTTAAAGATATAGTCGGGACATAAAGCACACTTTTTGCTAGATTGTTTTCAAAAATGGGACATACGTAATAAAAATAAAGGAAACTCATGAAAAGCTCCCCTCTCCCTCTCTTATTCACCCTCTTTTTTACCGGGCTAGTAGGTTGTCAAAGCACGACAACAGCAGACACAAATCAAAATGTTAGCGCGCAACTACAACAAAAAGCACTCGAGTCCAGCTTATCTTACGATATTGTCGAGTCATTGACGGTTGAGGTTGGCCCAAGACTCGCTGGTAGCGAGAAAGACCTAATCGCCGTTCAGTGGGCCGAGAACAAGCTTAACTCACTCGGTTTTGACAAGGTCTATAAAGAAGCCGTTAAGGTTCCCGTCTGGCAACGTGGAGAGGCTAAGGCCAGCATTGTCTCCCCTTTCGCCCAACCTTTAGTGATCACAGCCCTCGGTGGCAGTGTGGGCACGCCAGAAGAAGGCATCAATGCCCCTATCGTACGCTTTGAGTCCCTTGAAGCGCTAAAACTCGCCGAGCCTAGCCAGGTATCGGGGAAAATCGTGTTTATCGATCACATCACCCCTAGGTTTAAGACAGGTAAAGGCTATGGCATCACAGTTGGTGGTCGTTCACGCGGCGCCATTGCCGCAGCCGAAAAGGGCGCCCTGGCCATTGTCATTCGCTCTATCGGCACAGATCATGACAGGATGGCACACACGGGTATGATGCGTTACCAAGAAGGGGTTGAGAAGATCCCTGCGGCCGCTATGTCTAACCCCGATGCCGATCTCATTGCCTTGATGCTAAAGCGCGATCCCAATGTCATACTCCACCTTAAGCTGACCCCTAAAAACCTGGGCTATGCCACCTCATATAATGTTATCGCCGAAGTCACTGGCAGCAGTAAACCTGATGAAATAGTGCTTATCGGCGCGCACCTGGACTCATGGGACGAAGGCACGGGGGCTATTGATGATGGTGCTGGTGTCGCAATTGTCACTACGGCTGGGCATCTTATCTCCCAGCTACCACAACGGCCAGCCCGCACGGTTCGGGTTGTACTCTATGCCGCAGAAGAGTTGGGGTTGATTGGTGGTAAGAGCTACGCTAAAGCACATCAACATGAGCTGGATAAACACTATATTGCCGCCGAATCTGACTTCGGCGCAGGATATATCTACCAGCTAGACTTTAACGTCGCTGACAGCGCCTTTGCGGCCATACAAGCCCATACAGCCTCAATGCAAGCCAACGGCGTTGCCATGGGTAACAACCAGGCTTCAGGCGGGCCCGATGTCTCTATGCTGCCTAACCATGGCGTTCCGGTCGCATCACTTAGACAAGATGGCACCGATTACTTTGACTATCACCACACGCCAAACGATACCTTAGACAAAATCGATCCCAAGGCCCTGGCACAAAATGCCGCCGCCTATGCGCAGTTTGCTTACCTGATGGCGCAATCAGAGATTGAGCTTAGACCGCTAACGTCTAAGACCAAGTAGACAATCTCAGTTAAGCGATAGTCTAAATTCCAACCTTAGTTTCAGACAAAAAAAGCAGCCGATGGCTGCTTTTTTCATGGGGTTGAGCCGTTGTGGCTCTGGCATTCGCTAGGCTTGCTCTTCTCTGAGGAATACAGGCTCATTAACGCCTGAATCCGCTTCACTGTAATAGTAGCCGGCCATATCAAACTTAAGGAGATCTTCATAACGGCTGACATTATTGTCCAGCATATAACGCACCATCATGCCGCGCGCCTTCTTTGCGAAGAAACTAATGACCTTGTACTGGCCATTCTTCTTATCCTTGAAAATAGGCGTTATCACCTGACCTTGGATCTGCTTAGGCTTAACCGCCTTAAAATATTCATTTGAAGCAAGATTGACCAGAATGTCATCCCCCTGCTCGGCAAGGGCTTTATTGACCTCTGTGGTGACAATATCGCCCCAAAACTGATACAAGTTCGCTCCTCTTGGGTTTGCCAGCTTAGTGCCCATCTCCAGTCGATAAGCCTGCATCAGATCCAATGGGCGTAGCAAGCCGTACAAGCCAGATAAGATACGTAAATGCTTTTGTGCTCGTTCAAGACTTTGCGCCGACAAAGTATCGGCATCCAGTCCGGTATAAACATCGCCACGAAATGCAAACAAGGCCTGTTTAGCATTGTCCAGATTAAAATCCTTGTTCCACTCGGCAAAACGCGCCGCATTCAAACCGGCTATCTTGTCACTTACCTTCATTAAAGAGGCGATATCTGCTGGTGTTAGCTCTCGACATACCTCGATCAGCGCTTCACTGTGCTCAAGCAGTGTCGGCATGGTAAAGGTTTGAGTACTTGCTGGTGTTTCATAATCCAGGGTTTTAGCCGGAGAGACTAAAATCAGCATAAATTGTCCTTATTTCTAACGATCAACGAGATGTCTATCATACTGACGCTGACATAAAAAAACCACGCCCATAGGACGTGGTTTTTTAGATGGTACTAATAGATATTGGCTATTAGCGTCGAGGTATTAGCCTACACCTCAGGCACGGCTATCGACTTATCTTGATCTTTAGTCAGTACCGCCGCGTTAGGCTTACCTTTCCAGATCTGCTCATCGAGCCCATTTAACTCTGGGAACTGCGCCGCATCAAAGGTAGGCACCTTGCCTGCCTTCAGCTGTACTTCGTAATCTTTAATCACCGCATAGGCGACCTTAGAGAGCATGACAATCGCAGCAATGTTGACCAGCGCCATCAAGCCCATAGACACGTCGGCAAAGTTCCATACCAACTGCAGTGAAGCAACGGAGCCCGCCATAACCATAGCTAGCACTGCAACACGGAAGCTATACAGTATCTTCTTACTCTTACTGAGGAACAGGATGTTGCTCTCGGCATAACTATAGTTAGCAATGATCGAGGAGAAACAGAATAAGATAATCGCAAATGCCACAAAATAGGCGGCCCATCCACCCACTTCATTGGTCAAGGCTAGCTGCAGCAAGCCTATGCCTTTCTGCTCGCCAGGCGCATCTAACACTCCGGACAGCAAGATAATGGCTGCCGTTGCGCTACAGATCACGATAGTATCAACAAAGACCCCTATCATCTGCACAAAGCCCTGTGATGCCGGGTGATTAGGATTCGGCGAAGCCGATGCTGCAATGTTGGCTGCGCTACCCATACCGGCTTCGTTTGAAAATAGCCCCCGGGCGATACCCGCCATCATAGCGCCCATCGCACCGCCGGCGGCTTCTTCCCAACCAAAAGCACTTTTTACTATGTAGGCAATCGCCGCAGGAACTTGCTCAATGTTCATCGCAAGCACCACCAGCGCAATCGCCAGATAAGCCACCGCCATGATAGGCACGATAAGCTCAGAAGCCTTAGCCACTTTCTTAAGGCCTCCGCTAATGATATAGGCCGATGCAGCAACTATGACTAAGCCAACCATGGTCTTATCGAAACCAAAGGCATTGTTAAGCGCGTCTGTCATGGTATTAGCCTGGGCGGCGTTAAAGGCAAAACCGAAGGCAATGATCAGCAAAATAGAAAACAGAGTTCCCATCCAACGCTTACCTAAGCCTTTTTCCATATAGTAAGCAGGACCACCACGATACTGGCCATCGCTGTCTTTGATTTTATAGACTTGTGCTAAGGTTGATTCAATAAAGGCGGTCGCCATCCCCAGCAACGCAATGAGCCACATCCAAAAAACGGCACCCGCACCACCGACAGTGATCGCCACGGCCACACCGGCCATGTTTCCGGTACCCACCCTTGCAGCCATAGAGGTACAAAACACCTGAAAGGATGAAATACCGTTAGTTTTCTCACGGCCCTGTAACACTAGCTTAGTGCCATGACCAAACATTCTGAGCTGAATAAAGCCCAATCTTAATGTAAACAACACGCCCGCAGCGACCAGCACGTAAATCAGCACGCTACCCCACAACATGCCGTTAACCGCATTAATCGCAGAGTCGATTAAATTTAATACAGATTCAAACATAGAACTTCTATAACCCTTAGGACGTTTACGGCGCCATAGTAAAACAGGTCGCCATCGTTGTTGAATTTCCTTCCCAATTTGATCGAATATTTTCGGCAGGATTATCTTTTCGAATTATCCTTTCATGATGCTAAAGCAACATGCCTGCCGAATCCGACACGCCAAAATAGCATACCATCAAAAAATCACCATGTGACATAGATCACGCTTACCCATTTGCATGACATTGGCATCACGCAACCAGAAACAAACAAGCTACTGTATTAACGTGGATAACATAGTATTTACGACCAAAAATTTAACATTCTGTAAATTTTATCACTTTGCAAAAATAAGATATTGAACACGTTTTTGTAATAAAATTACAAATATAGTGCCTCACATAAGCTTTGATTAACTTTTTGCTTACTATAAATGGGGTTATTTATGTCACAACAGCAAGAGATCACCGCACTCAAGAAATTTGTAAGAGCAACCAACTTCTTGGCTACCTCGCAAATTTACTTAAAGCAGAACGTTCTGCATAAACGTCCGTTAGAACATAGCGATATCAAGCCCAGACTGCTAGGTCACTGGGGAACTTGCCCAGGTATCAACTTCGTCTACGCCAACGTTAATCGTCTCATCAAGAAAACCAATCGCCCTTTCCTTTACCTTGTCGGCCCAGGCCACGGCTTCCCAGCAGTGCAAGCTAACCTGTTTATGGAAGGATCGTTAAGCCATTTCTATCCTGAGACCATCCCTTACAACGAGACAGGTATCGAAGATATCTGTAAGAAATTTTCAGCCGCCTATGGTTATCCATCACATGCTAACCCTGAAGCACCGGGTCAGATCCTAGAAGGTGGTGAACTGGGTTACTCATTATCAGTGGCCTGGGGCGCTGTACTGGATAACCCTAACCTAATCGCTACCGTACTTATCGGTGACGGCGAGTCTGAAACCGGCCCATTGGCGGCATCTTGGTATGCAAACCGTCTGGTTTCGCCAGCCAACAATGGTGCCGTACTGCCAATCGTACACATTAACGGCTACAAGATCTCAGGCCCAACCCGTATGGGTCGCATGAGCCACGAAGAGCTTGAACTTGAATTTAAAGGCCTTGGCTACCATCCAATCATTGTCGACAGTGATCTTGAAGAAGATGTCTATCTGCAGATGACCAAAGCCATGGATGATGCCTATGCCATGATCGACGCGATTCAGACCAAAGCTCGCAGTGGCGAAGATGTCGTTAAGCCTCGCTGGCCAGTGATCCTGATGCGCACAGCCAAAGGCTGGACAGGTGTCGCCGAAGATAACGGTAAGAAGCTAGAAGGTAACTGCGAATCGCATCAGGTTATCGTTAACAAGTGTGCTAAAGATAAACAGCACCTGGAAGCACTGGATCAATGGCTTGCCAGCTACAAGTTCAGTGAACTCTATAGCATCAACGAGCAAAACCAGATCGTCTTTGACAAAGATATCCAATCACTGCTCCCACCAAAAGAGCTTTGCTGTGGTCGTCAACACTTGAGCTATGGCGGTGAAGTGGTACGTTCACTGAACAATCCTAAGCTGGAAGATCTGGCCTACGGCGCAGAAACACCAAGAGGCCAGCGTGGTTACTCTATGCTGAAGATGGGTCAATGGATGCGTGACGCCTTCAAGCTCAACAGAGACCAGCGTAACCTGCGTATCTTCAGTCCAGATGAAACTTATTCTAACCAGCTTCAGGCTGTGTTTGAAGAGACAGATCGTGCATGGCAATGGCCAATTGAAAGCTGGGACGAAGATATGTCTCGCGATGGCCGCGTACTCGAGTTGCTATCAGAAAACTTGCTCTTTGGTATGCTGCACGGCTACACAGTAACAGGTCGTCACGGCATGTTCCCCACTTATGAGTCCTTCTCGCAAGTGGTGTCGTCTATGGCCGACCAATACTGTAAATATGTCTATGCCAGCCAAGGCGTACACTTCCGTAAGCCGGTTCCTGCTTGTAACGTCGTGCTCTCTTCACTGCTCGAGCGTCAAGATCACAACGGTTATTCTCACCAGAATCCATCATTCTTGGGCGCTATGCTTGAGAAACACCCAGAGATCATCTCGGCTTATCTACCTGCCGATGCAAACTCTACACTGGTCTACACTGAGCGCGCCTTCGCCGACCGCGATAAACTCAACATCATTGCCGCAGGTAAGAAAGAACTACCACAGTGGCTAACGTTGGACGAAGCACGTCAACAGGCCAAAGATGGTGTCATGGTGTGGGATTTTGCCTCAGATGATAATCCTGATGTGGTGCTGGCAGGCTGTGGTGACTATGTCACGCAAGAGTGTATGGCATCTCTGGTTATCCTACGCGAACTGTTACCAAGAGTGCGCGTACGCTTCGTCAGCGTAACAGAGTTGACCAGCAGCGGCCTGGGTAGCCGTAAGTTCCAAAGCAAACCTTGGATGATGGATGAGATCTTCACCGCCGATAAGGGAGTAGTATTTAACTACCATGGTTATCCAAACACCATTAAGAAACTGGTATTTGATTACAAAGGTAGCCACAGATTCCGCATTAAAGGCTATGAAGAAGAAGGCTCAACCACTACGCCTTTCGACATGGGTGTACGTAACGGTACCTCTCGCTACCACTTGGTTATCGACATGGCTTACAAGCTATTCCAGCAAGGTGTTATCGATGAGACCCAACATGTGGCCATCACCACCGACATGCTACAACGCTTAGTCGATCACCGTAACTATATTAAAGCGAACGGTGTTGACCCAGAAAACATCGAAAACTGGGTGTGGACACGTTAAGACTAGATTAACGCCACATTAATCATTCGACTAGAAAAAAGGCGCTTCCCAGAGGAAACGCCTTTTTTATTACCATATAACCACTAATCATAAAAAAATTACCTGTTATACATGGCAATTTCTATATCCCCGTAAGATAATAAAAAGGCTAGCGATAATACCAAAGGAATCCCCCCACAAAGTGCTGGCATGTTTTTACAGGGTAGAAACAGCATGGGGGACGATAAAAAACAAAGGAATTGGAAAATGATGAACAATACATTGAAAGCTATTCTGCTTACATCAATGCTCCCATTTGCAGCTAATGCAGCACAAGAACTTACTCCTTGGTACGTCGGTGGTGGTTTAGGCGTAAACAACTACGAACCTAACTGCGATCAGAAAACCATGAAAGAGTGTGGTGAAGATGATCCTTATGCTTGGGATGTATTTGGTGGTTATCTGTTTAACGACTACTTCGGTATTGAACTAGGTTATCGCGACCTGGGCCGCGCCGAATGGGTCGACTATGCCAACAAACTTAACGACGCTGGTGCACGAGGAATGACACTAGGCCTTGTCGGTTTCTGGCCATTTGCCAACCACTGGAGCATGTCTTTTGAAGCGGGGGCAATGAACTACCTGCTTTCAAACAACAAACAGTGGGGAAGCGAGTACTACAGCGATAGCGGTGTAGCGCCATACTTTGGCGCTGGTATCGGCTACAACTTCACAGAGAACCTCAAGTTGCAAGCCAAGTATCGTCGTTATGAAAATCTCGATGAAAACGAGTGGAACACACTCGAAATGGAGAGTAATTACTGGGGTCTTGAACTCAGCTACCGCTTTGGTCGTACAGCGCCTGCCGCTGCAGTAGCCCCTGTCGTTGTCGCACCAAAAGATTCAGACAATGATGGAGTCACTGACGATAAAGACCAGTGTGCAGACACCCCAAGCAACCACAAGGTTGACGCCAATGGTTGCACCATCTATCGCGAAGTCACTGAAAAGCATGAACTGGGCACCATTCGTTTTGCCAATAATTCAGCCGTTGTAAACTCGGCATCTTATGATCAAATCGAAAAACTGGCTAACTACATGAACACGCACCCACGCTCAACCGTGGTAATTGCTGGCCACGCCTCTAACGTAGGTAATCCAGATTACAACATGGAGCTGTCTGAGCGTCGTGCCAACGCCGTTGCCGAGCTATTAGTTAGCAAATATGGTATTAACCAGCAGCGCGTAAGTGCTAAGGGTTATGGTATCACTGAGCCGCTAATCGAAGGTAATAGCCCTGAAGCAAACAAGGCTAACCGCCGCATCGAAGCACACGTAACAGGCGTACAAAAAGAAGCGGTATTAAAGTAAATCGATAAGGATTCACTGAGATCTTCTTCACTAAAATCGCTGCTTAGGCAGCGATTTTTTTTCCTGTCATAATTTAATGGTTATACTCTAAATCCGTTTAGGGAAAACGTCAGCCTCACTAAATGGCTACGGTTAGAATGCCTTTTACTGATATTTAGCAACTTTTCTGTAATTTTTTTTCATTCACGGTTGGAAATATCGGCAAAATCGCGTCTAATAGCCGTTAGCAAACCACACACTTAAGCTGCTTCTTAAGAAGGATGTAATTTTCATGGCTAATACACTAGAGCAATTCAAATCGATCACTACCATAGTCGCCGATACCGGGGATATCGAAGCCATCAAGCGTTATCAACCGCAAGACGCTACCACCAACCCCTCTCTCATCTTAAAAGCAGCTCAAATACCAGAATATAAACACCTGATCACTAACGCTATAGAATGGGCCAAGACCCAGAGCGACGATCTGGCGCAACAAGTCGAAGACGCAGGTGACAAACTCGCGGTCAACATTGGCTTAGAGATCCTGAAAATTGTTCCTGGCCGCATCTCCACTGAAGTCGACGCCAGACTCTCTTTCGATAAAGCCGGCTCCATTGAAAAGGCTCACAAGCTGATCAAACTTTATGAAGAAGCCGGTATCGACAAGTCGCGCATCTTGATCAAACTTGCTTCAACCTGGGAAGGTATTTGCGCCGCAAAAGAACTAGAAAAAGAAGGTATTAACTGCAACCTAACACTGCTTTTCTGTTTCGCTCAGGCCAGAGCCTGTGCCGAAGCGGGCGTTTACCTTATCTCACCTTTTGTGGGTCGCATCCTGGATTGGTACAAAAAAGACACAGGTAAAGAGTACTGCGCAGAAGAAGATCCAGGCGTTGTCTCTGTCACCAACATCTACAACTACTATAAGCGCCACGATTACAAAACTGTCGTCATGGGTGCTAGCTTCCGTAATACGGGTGAGATCATCGAACTGGCTGGTTGTGATCGCCTCACCATAGGCCCAGCGCTACTGGAAGAGATGGCCAACAGCAACACCCAAGTGGTGCAAAAACTGAAACCGACCACAGATATCCAAGCACCTGGTGCTCCGCTAACCGAAGCCGAGTTCCGCTGGGAGTTTAACCAAGACCCAATGGCCGTAGAGAAACTTGCCGAAGGTATCCGCAACTTTGCCGTCGACCAAGGCAAACTTGAAGAGATGTTAAAAGCAGAACTGGAAGCTTAAAAGGTAATTACGTTATGACTAAGCTTACTCAGCAAGCAGCCTGGGCTCAGCTCGAGGCTCAGACTAAACAGCTGCCCCATATGCGCGCGCTATTTAATGCCGATCCCAAACGCTTCGACAAGATGTCCTTGTCAGCTTGCGGCTTACTGCTGGATTATTCTAAAAACAGGGCCGACGAACAGACCTTGAACCTGCTGTTTGATCTTGCCAAGACTGCAGGCCTTAGCGAAAAAATTCGCGCCATGTTCAATGGCGAGATCATTAACAACACCGAAAAGCGCGCCGTGCTGCACACAGCGCTTAGAGCTAACGCCGACGAAGTTATTCTGGTCGACGGCGTCAATATCGTGCCAGAAGTCAAACAGACTCAGGCCAAGATGGCCAAATTTGTCCAAGCAGTAACCTCAGGTAAATGGAAAGGTTACACGGGTAAGGCGATCACAGATATCGTCAGCATCGGCATTGGCGGCTCTTTCTTGGGCCCCAAAATCGTTACCCAGGCCCTAAGACCTTACTGGAACCCTGCGTTAAAATGCCACTTTGTGGCCAACGTCGATGCGACCTCTCTGTGTGAGAAACTACGTCTGGTCGATCCTGAAACCACCCTATTCGTGATGTCGTCTAAGTCTTTCGGCACGCAAGAAACGCTGACCAACACACTGAGCGCCAAAGCTTGGTTCTTGGAAAACGGCGGCGCTCAGGCCGATATCGCCAAGCATTTCGTCGCTGTGACCTCCAATGTCGCCAAAGCCACAGAATTTGGCATGGATGCGGACAATATCTTCCCTATGTGGGACTGGGTAGGCGGACGCTACTCGCTCTGGTCGGCTATTGGTCTTCCTATCGCTCTGCTGATTGGTATGGATAATTTCTACGAGTTGCTTGCTGGGGCTAAGGCCATGGACAAGCACTTTGTTGAGGCTCCTCTGGAAAGCAATATGCCGGTGATCATGGGGCTATTTTCATTGCTGTATGGCAACTTTTACCAGGCACAGTCTCACGTGGTATTGACCTATGATCATTACCTCAGAGGCCTACCAGCTTACTTCCAACAGCTCGATATGGAGAGTAATGGTAAATCTGTCACCCTTAACGGTGATAAGGTTGATCACTCCACAGGTCCAGTTATCTGGGGCGGCGAAGGCACTAACGGCCAACATGCCTACCATCAGTTATTGCATCAAGGCACTGCGCTTATCCCAGCGGATTTCATTTTACCCTTGCAAAGCCACAACCCTCTTGGGGAGCATCACGTCCAGCTAGCGTCCAACTGTATTGGACAGACTCAGGCACTGATGCAAGGCAGAACCTTCGACGAGGCACTTGCCGAACTTGAAGGCAGCTCGCTAAGCCAGGATGAAAAAGCGCTAATCGCCAAACATAAGGTGATGGAAGGCAATAAACCAAGCAACACCCTATTGATGAATAAATTAACGCCTGAGACACTCGGTGCCTTAATTGCCCTATACGAGCACAGAACTTTTGTTCAAGGTGCGCTATGGGATATCAACTCTTTCGATCAGTGGGGCGTCGAGCTTGGCAAGACCCTGGGCAATGATGTGTTAGCAAGACTTCAGAGTCAGCAAGAGGCAACAGCTTTAGATGCCTCGAGCAATGCCCTCATCAACCTCTATAGACGAAGCACCATCTAACTCGTCTCGATAAAAAAGCCAGTTTTCACTGGCTTTTTTATTCTCTGCAGCAAATATCACCACACCTCTTCCTATTTTGTACGTCAACCACAAACAGAGAGACCGTGATGACGCCATAAACAATTCACCCAAAGTTAACATTGCTGAAACATTTCTCTTGCACCATAAATTGGAAGTGTGATATTTAATTGTTGAGAAAAAATACAACAACAGGAGGTTGCCATGAATCGTTTAGATTATGGTAGTGCGCTAGATGATACCGTCATTGAAAGACCAAACAGTCGTTCGCGAAGCTCCAATAAGAAGCGAAAATGGCGTGAAATAGAAGCTATCAAAGAGAAACAACGTTTGATTAAAGAGCTTCAGGATATCGATAGTAGTTTCGAATACGACTTAGATAACCTTCTGATGTAAAGAGATGAAAAAATAGCGCCACTGGCGCTATTTTTATGTCTGTTTTTCATCTAATCTTCTGCTCTAGCAAGATACTCTTTTAGTTCCTCGAAGAGTAAGTTGTCGTCGTCACTAAACAGGGGATCACTAATTAATTTCTCCTGGCACATATCGGCCACCTCTTCCCATTGCGCCGGCGTCATCCCAGCTTCCCAAATGGGAAACAATTTAGCTTCTTCATACATCATGTGTTTTCGTTGCGCTTCCACATAATCTTTTAAGGCCTGGCTCAAAATCTCATTCTGAACAGGTACATCACTTAATACTAAATTCAGGCTGGACATCAAGCTTGAAGAATTATCAATCAATTGATGATGTTCTTCACCTAACTGCTTCTCCAACTCCTCACCGGGGTGAGTCTTGATATAAAACTCATTGATTAAATCTTCGAGCGGATGATGACTATGTTCGGCATAGCTCTGCATGTACTCGACGATATCTCTGATCAGGTTAAAGTTGACGGCTTCGCCATTTTGCAGCCTTTGCTGCTTATTTTTAAGAACATTTAACAGTATCGCGATATGTTTATGGTCATTATGAAGTCTCGCTAACATCGTCACCTCCAACCTTCTTGGCGCCTTTAGTTACTATAGTAAATTGTTGAACTTTTACTCACACTAATATGTAAGCCGTCATGATGACGTGACTCAGATCAAGTAAAGTGAACATAAAATAGTCACTTAGGAACACTTGCTCCTAAAACATCCATCACCTTCGCCAGAGAAGACTGCAGGCGTGTAAAGGCGACACTGGCCGAATTCACCTCTTTTAAATTACGCTCAATCAAGCCCGTAAAGTAATCTTCCTGCTCTATGGTCATATCCAACACATGAAAGCTACCCCGGATCTCGGTATTCATGTTGATAAGCGCCGAACTAAATCGCTCATCATGCTCCAAGGTCGCCGCATTGATATCCGCAATCAGGGATTCGATATCGACAAATACCTTTTTCAAGGTCTGCTGCCGATTGATATCTAAGACTCTTGCCTCAAGGCCTTCGACCACGACCGCGATGATGTCACGTAACCGGCCGTACATGACTTCATCTTTAATCGGCATGTTTTTAATCAAAAAAGAGACATGTTTATCGTTACATATAGTGCGACAACCAAAATCAAACAAGCGGCCATGCTTATCCAGCAGCTCAAGAATATTTGATTCAATTGGACTAATAGCGGCATGTTTAGGCGCAAAATACTCGACACATTCGCCGCGGATCTCCAAGCAGGTATTGAGATTTAGCTGCGCCATCAGATCAAAAAAGGCATCAGCCAATGACTGGTGGTCGTTACACAGAAAACATTGGCGGAAAAACTGCAGCACGCTGCCATACTGAGATGACTCAGTCATAGACTGAAACGCCATATTACGAGAAACAGATTCCGCCTTGATCAACTCTCGCTGTTTAAGTTGATAATTCGCGACGCTATGTACCTTGGCAAGTAACTCTTTAAGCTCAAAAGGCTTAGCGATAAAATCAACCGCATTAACTTCATAGGCCTTTAAGCGCTCTTCCAGCGTATTCATCCCAGAAACAAACAACACTGCCACATCCTGGTTAGACGCCAGCAATTCGCTGCAAAGGGTAATACCATCGGTGTCGGGCAGATTAATGTCCATCAAGAGCATATCGGGTGTTTGCGCTTGCAGCGCGGCGCGAAACTCGCCAGCACCATAAAAAGGCCGCACCTTGAAGTCATCCTGCAACATTTCGACGATTAACTCACAGTAATCCCTGTCATCATCGACTACCCAGATCTCCATGTTGGTCATCTTAAATCTCCTTGAACGAACTCAATTCCAACCCCTTCAAGTCCCCTCACGAAAGCGCGAAGATCAAAGGGTTTTTGTAACACCTGAAAAGGTAAATCTTCCCGGCTGCTGATCCCCACCTCCCCCACATAGCCAGAAATCAACAACACAGGGATGGTCTTGTGCTTGTTTAAGTCTGTGACCAGCTCATAACCGTTGATCCCGCCGGGCATCAGCAGATCCGAGATGATTAAATCGATATTGTCTATCCCCTCTTTGTATTGCTCTTTTACTAACAAGGGATCGGTATAGGCCAACACCTCCATCCCCATCATCTGACAATAGTCACAAAGCACCTCGAGCAGATCTGGCTCATCATCAACAATCAATACCCTGACAGGCTGCGTCACTTGAGGATAGTCCAGCGAGCTGCGCTCTCGCTCAACCGAGCGAGCCACAGGCTTAATAGCGGGAAACCAGAGACGGATCTCTGTGCCCTCGGGGCCAGTTCGTATAATGCTCATGTAACCGTTAGAGCGTTTAACAAACCCATACACCATAGAAAGGCCAAGCCCCGTGCCCTTACTCTTATCCTTGGTGGTAAAAAAGGGTTCAAAAATCTTATCCAGCACGTGATGGGCGATACCGCTGCCCTGGTCGATCACCGACACCCACACATAGTCCCGACTTTCTGTACTGACGGTATTTCCCACTCCAGGCAGATAGCCCGACAAATACTGCTCGCCGGTCTCTATAGTGATTAGTCCCTCGCCATTCATGGCATCCTTGGCATTAAGGACCAGATTGATCAACGCATCTTCAAGATCGCCACGATCGACGCAGATATCACGCATTTGATCCGCCATCTTGACGCACAGTTCAACCTGAGTGGTTAACGACTTACCCAGCAGCTCCTCAAGCCCCTCAATCACCTCATTCACCTGCAGAGGCTGGGCGCTAAACTGTTCCTGTCTGGAAAATTGCAGCAAACGCCGAGTAAGATCCGTACCGCGCTGGCAAGCCTTTAGCGCCGTGGCCAAATAACGGCCAATGGAATCATCCTTGCCCTTTAATTCCATTAGTTCTAAATTGCCTTTCAGCACACCTAAGATATTATTGAAATCATGGGCGACACCACCTACCAACTGCCCCATGGCCTGCATCTTTTGGGACCGTGCCATGGTATTTTGTAATAGCTTTTGCTGGGTAATATCGCGGCCAACCAAGGTAAACAGACTGCCATCTTCAAATGGTTCGTTAAGGGCGATCAGATGGGTATGTAAAATTACCTTTTCCCCTGTCGCTGTCGCACACTCCAGCTCACCCGCAAACTCCCGCCTCAACTCAATCGCCTCAAGCAGCTCTTGCGCCTTTTCATCATCACCGAAGAAAAGCTCGATAGACTTACCAATCAGCTGACTTCGGGGATAATGACTGATCGCCGTGGCCGCCGCATTGGCATACATAACAACGGGCGCCATGCCTTTCTGGCGCGACGCCACCACTATCATATCTTCACTATTACTGACGATAGATTGATACATCTGGGTATCGATTGACTTAATGATCTGCGCATTGCGGCTCTGTAACCAATCCTGACTCTGTTGCTGCAACATGCCGCTGATACTGTCAGCAATAAAAGGCTGATAAGAGGTGAGAAAAGAGAGCCAGCCCTTCGCTGGCCGGTAGAAGAAGATATTGACGTCAAGCCCTTCTACAGGCCATACGGTAAAGCTCTGCCATTGATGCGCGCCCATATGGTCATCAAGAAAAGGCCAATCCTTTACCTGTCGCCAAAGGGTGATATAACGAATAGAGTCGCGACACCAACAGGTCACATCCGCGGGCATCTCGTCACTATCCAGCAAGCGCCGAGACAAGATCATCACAGACTCAGCGCCGCTACTTTCGGCTAAGATACGGCACAAAGGCAGTAGCACATCGTCTCCACGAATAAACTGCCCTTGTAACTTTCCCAGCTCAGCAATCAGCGCCGGGCCAAAGTCCATAAATTCAGATTGTGAGAGAGCCTTAAACACGATAGAGTCCATTCCGATAATGACTATTGATGGTTTAGGGGAAAATTCCCATTTATTGAGCATAGTCCAGCCCCGGAAAATCGCTTAAAAATCTTAAACAATTTATGAACTTGTTCGATATCCATGAGGGAAACATGTCAGAAAGCCATTGGGTTGGTGCCCATGTTAGCGCCGCCGGCGGTATCGCCAATGCACCACTAAACGCACAGAAGATCGGGGCCAACGCCTTTGCTCTGTTTACTAAAAACCAAAGACGTTGGCAGGCGGCTCCTCTAAGCCAGAAACAGATCCGTGACTTTAAAACCAACTGCCAACAGGCCAATATCAAACCCGAAGCCATACTGCCCCATGACAGTTACCTGATTAACTTAGGCCACCCTGATGAGGCCCAACTGCAGCGCTCAAGAGAAGCCTTTTTAGATGAGATGCAGCGCTGTGAGCAGATGGGGCTTAAGCTGCTTAACTTTCATCCTGGCAGTCATCTCAACAAGATAGGGATAGATGATTGTCTCGCTCGAATCAGTGAGTCGATAAACCTGGCACTGGACAAAACCCAAGGCGTAAGTGCCATCATTGAAAATACCGCAGGTCAAGGGTCAAACCTGGGCCATAGCTTTGAGCAATTGGCGCAGATCATCGATAAGGTCGAAGATAAATCCCGTGTGGGCGTTTGTATCAACACCTGCCACATGTTTGCCGCAGGCTATGATCTAACCACCCAAGCCGCCTGCGAAGAGAGCTTCAAGCAGTTCGACGCCATAGTGGGTAACCGCTATCTTAAAGCGATGCATCTGAACGACAGCAAGACGCCGCTTAACAGTCGAGTCGACAGGCACCACTCACTCGGCGCCGGTTATATTGGCATGCAAGCCTTTAGCTTTATCATGCAGCACCCGGCCACTCGCCATATTCCACTCATATTGGAAACCATAGAGCCGGAGATCTGGCCCCAGGAGATCAACTGGCTACGAAGTCAGGCTAAGTCATTGTAAGCATTTGTACACTATGGCAATCACCCTGGCGCGATTGCCATGATCAAATTGGTCCTCCTGTAACCAAACAATATGGGTGCCTTGCAGCGACTCGCCCTGCGTTTTAGCGCTCTCTTTCGCCGCCCTGAGCGGCGCATTGCCTGCTCCCATGCCCGTCACCATCGCGAAACTATCACAATGAGTCACCTCAAAGTCATAGGCTTCATTTATACGCGATTGCAATACAGGTTCGTTCGATGCACAGGCCGATAGGCCCACCAGGGCAAGTAACATCAATCTCAAAGGCAACACCTTATGACTCAACTTTATGAAAAAGGGCTGAAAGATAAGTTATTTACATCACTTTGATTGTGACGGCTATCACGCCTGATATAGGCCGATTGTTACATTTAGTATCTCAGGCTGACTGACCAAAAGATGAAATGAATAACCATTTAGGCAAACGACAGGCGACCTTAGTGTTACCTATCTTATTAGCACTTTCGAATTGACTCCCCACCCCGGCTAAAGCAGGCCCAGAACAGAAAAAGAAAAACCAAGGCGCGAGGCCTTGGTTTGATACACTGCTAAGTTTTCAATAAGGGAAAAGACTCGGCTAATCAACGACCTATCTCACCCCTTTATCAATAGTACCGACTAGGCTAACACCTCAAACAGATGCGCCTTAAGCTTAGCGAAGTCTGAGGGCAGCTCTGCCGACAAGATCGGCTTATCCTTTACCGCCTGCAACTCTGGTGGCAGAGGAAGTGTGATTGCCAGCGCCTCTTCGACAACCTCTTTAAATTTTGCCGGATGAGCCGTACCGAGGAAGATCCCTTGCTCGTCTGCTGACAGGGTTAAAGAGAGGGCTTTAGCCGCAATGGCTGCATGGGGCTCAGATAGATAACCACCTTGATGAAGTTCAGCCAATGCCTCGACCGTATCTTGCTCAGACAGTCCAACTCCCACAAGCTCACTCAACGGCCAGTTCATCACCTGCATAATGGCCTCGACTCTAGGCCAGTTGCTTGGCTCAGCTACATCCATGGCGTTTGATAGGGTCGCCACTGTCGCCTTAGGCGACCATTCCCCCTCGGCCAAATAACGTGGCACAGTATCATTACTATTGGTGGCTGCAACGAAACGCTTCACCGGCAGCCCCATCGCCTTGGCAAATAGGCCCGCCGTGAGGTTACCGAAGTTACCACTGGGCACAGCGATTACGGGATCACCTTGATTGCTCTGCTTAAATTGGGCGACCGCCTCAAAGTAGTAACATATCTGCGCCAATAAACGACTGATATTGATTGAGTTCGCTGAGTTAAGGTGCAAGCCATCACGCACATCGCTATCTTCAAAGGCAGCCTTAACCATCTCCTGGCAGGCATCAAAATCGGCCTGTACCGCCACGGTATGAATATTGTCACCCAGAGTGGTAAACATCTTCTCCTGCAACAGGCTGATCTTGCCCTTTGGATAGAGCACCACTACCTGCACCTTATCCAATCCATAAAAGGCATCGGCCACTGCGGCGCCCGTGTCACCGGAGGTGGCGGTCAATATGGTGAGCTTATCGTCCTGTGCCTGGCTATTGAGACACTGGGCCATAAACCGCGCGCCAAAGTCCTTAAAGGCCAAGGTTGGGCCATGAAACAACTCCAGACAATAGCGCTTGTCATCTGCCTTGGTCAGTGGCAACGCAAAGTTAAAGGCGCGTTCCACCAGCTTATTCACCATCTCCTGACCCAGCTCCTCGGCCAGCCAGGCACCAAGGATCGCCTTAGAGCGCTCGACAAAATCCATCGCCAGCAGCGCGTCGATATCTTCCAATCTAGGGATACTCGCAGGGAAAAACAGGCCGCGGTCCTTCCCTAGCCCTAATTTAACTGCCTGGGTGAAACTGACCTTCTGCGAAGGGTGTTTTAAGTTATAGAGTTCCATCTTGATCCGCCTATTGATCTAAAATTGATTCGTCTACGCGGCGCGTGCCGAGCATATCGATTTGACATATGTGGGAAAAACCTGCGCCAGAAGTTACATAATGCGCGTCCAGCCAGGCCTTGGCCTGCTGAGCCGTTTGCAGGTTATCGGTAACCGAAAAGAGCGTGGGTCCGCTTCCTGAAATACCTGTCGTTGCCATACCGAGTTCGGCCAGTGCAGCGCGCGCCTCTTCATAGCCGGGAATTTCAGAGGCGCGGTAAGGCTCCGCCAATACATCCTTTAATACCTCGATGGCCAACTTGGCATCTTGGCGGTAGCTGGCATGTACAAATGCACTCAGGTAACGACCAAAATCAATCGCCACAGATTTATCATATTGCGCCGGCAACAGTGCCCGCATTTTGGCGGTAGAGAGGGAGATCCCAGGGTAAGCCACCACCCAATACCAGTCTGTAAATACGGGTAGTCCCTGACACACGACACTTGGGGTATCCAGCATCAACTGCATGCCACCAAGGTAACAAGGCGCCACATTATCATAGTGAACCGAACCGCTGATCTTGCCCTCAAACTCCCCCATCAGCCTTAGCAGAGCATCACTGTCATAGGGACGGTCAAAGTGCTCGTTTAGGGCGTACAGGGCGGCAACCACTGAACTGGCACTCGAGCCAAGACCACTGCCCACCGGCAGGTTTTTCTCTAACGTCAAGGCGACGCCCGCATGGCTGCCGAGCTGCTCAAGAAAAAAGGTCGCACATTGGAAAACAATATTCTCTTCGCTGGCAGCAGGCAGTTTATCGGCCCAGTGACCCGCTAAGGTCAAAGACACTCCGTGGGGCGCAGATGTAATGGCGACGCGGTCTCCAAGCAAGCTACCATCAACAGGCGCCAAGGCGGCGCCAAGCAGGTCAAATCCGACCCCGACGTTGCCCATAGAGGCCGGCGCATAAACCGTTAAACTCATACGCCCATCTCCCGCGTCCAGTTAAGGGTTCTCAATAGATCGGCAAACACACCTGCCGCCGTGACTTCGGTACCCGCGCCATAACCACGCAGCACAAATGGGATCGGTTGATAATAACGGCTGTAGAAGGCCAGCGCATTCTCCCCACCTTTAACGCTGTAAAGCGGATCATTGGCATCGACCTCGGCGATCTTCACCCGGCAGCCAACCTCATCAATTTGACCGACATAACGCAGCACCTTGCCCTCCGCCTTGGCGCTAGCAACGCGCTGGGCCAGCTCGTCATCTAACCTACTCAGATTCGCCATAAAGGTTTCGACATCACCAGTGGCATCAAAGTGACTTGGCAACACTGACTCAACCTCGATATCACTCAGCTCTATCTGCATGCCAACTTCACGGGCAAGGATCAGCACCTTTCGCGCAACGTCCATGCCGCTTAAATCGTCTCGAGGATCTGGCTCGGTAAAGCACTTTTCGCGTGCGATACGTGTCGCCTCAGACAGGCTCATCCCCTCATCGAGCATACCGAAGATATATGACAGCGAACCAGAGAGTATGCCATTGAATTTCTGTAGCTTATCACCGGCAAACAGCAATTTCTTCAGGTTGTCGATAACTGGCAAACCGGCACCGACAGTCGTCTCATAGAGGAACTGGCGACGCTGATGCAGCGCCGTCTGTCTGAGTGCCCGGTAGTAGTCAAAATCACGAGTATTGGCCTTCTTATTAGGTGTGACCACATGCAGTCCGGCATTCATTACTGCAACATATTGGTCCGACACGGCTTCGCTAGAGGTGCAATCCACCAGCACAGGATTGAGTAGCTGTTGATCTTTGGCCCAGGCGAGCATCTTATCCAGATCGCACGCTTCTTGACTGTCACTTAGCAAGCCTTGCCAATGATTAAGGTCTATCCCCTTGGCATCGAGCAGCATATTACGCGAGTTGGCCACGCCACAGACGCGCACCGTAATATGCTGCGCCTTAAGCATTTCAGATTGCTGCTTAACCTGCTCAAGCAGACCAGCACCGACATTGCCGCAACCTACCAGGAAGACGTCCAGATAATGCTGCACATCGAAGAAACTCTGATGACAAGCGGCGATGGCATGCTTGGTCTTACGCAGCTCAATTACCGCCGAAATAGAACGCTCAGAAGATCCCTGGGCAATGGCCACTATGTTGACATTGGCCTGCGCCAACGCCTGGAAAAACTTACCCGCAACGCCTTTGTGGGTGCGCATACCGTCGCCTATCAAAGAAACGATAGCCAGATGATGACGCATGGCGATCTCTTCGAGGATTTCACTCTTAAGCTCCAGCTCAAACTCCTGCTCAAGTGCCAAACGCACCCGCTCGGCATCTTGTGTCGCCACACAGAAGCTGATGCTGTATTCAGATGAACTCTGAGTGATCAAAGATACTGACACCCCGGAGCGAGAGATGGCGCCCAATGTGCGGCTCGCCATACCCACCATCCCCTTCATGCCAGGACCTGCAATATCAAACATGGTTTGATCATCAAGGTTTGAGATCGCCTTGACGTTCAGGCCGGTTTCATCGGCTTGGTTAGAAACTAAAGTGCCAGGGGCCTGAGGATTGAAACTGTTACGTATATAGCAAGGGATATGATATTGAGCGATAGGGGCGATGGTTTTTGGATGTAACACCTTGGCCCCAAAATAGGATAACTCCATCGCCTCTTGATAACTGAGCTGAGTTAGCAGCTTAGCATCGGCAACCACGCGCGGGTCAGTGTTATACACGCCATCGACGTCAGTCCAGATCTCACAGCAACTGGCATCGATACACGCAGATAAGACGGCAGCGGAATAGTCTGAACCATTACGACCTAAGGTCACGATACGACCATTTTTATCGCCAGCGGTAAAACCAGGCATTACCCAGACTTGGTGAGCATCGAGAGAAAGCTGGGCAAAGCGCTGTTTGCTCAAGCCGATATCGACCACCGATTCCAGCGCAGGGCCGTTAGCTACAAATAACTGCTGTGGTACCAACTGGTTGGCCGATACACCTTGAGCAAGCATCAGCTGTTCCATCAGGGCGGCAGAGAGACGCTCGCCACCCACCACGATTTCGGCGCGAACAAAATCGGGACACTCACCCAGTAATACCACACCTTGAAGCTTATCTTGCCAGTGTTTAAGCTGACCGGCCAAAACCTCTTCGAGTCCAGCGGTTTGTTCGGCACTTAAGGATTCAAGCGCAGCCTGACCATATAAGGTCTTAAACACCCCATGTACCTGACCCAAGACCGAAGAGAAATCATCCCCTGCCACCGCCAGATCCACCATTTCCAACAAACCGTTAGTCACTGTTGCTGGAGCACTTAACACCACTGCCGTAGGTTGTTCACAGGCCGAGGCCAATACGATCTGCGCCGCACTGTTAAACCTCTGCCAATTGGCCAGCGAGGTACCGCCAAACTTCATTACCTTCATATTCTCTCCTTAGTACCGCGCCCCAGAAACAAAAAAACCCGCTCCTTGATGGGGAGCGGGCTTAGTCATTTCAAATCGTTTCTTTCGAGTATGCTTAGCCGGCCCCCACGCTGGTAATCGTGGTGGTGGTAATAATGGTGGTTACTACTCGGTTTAGGCTAAACATATAAATTCTATTCGGTCACATTCAATGAGTTTGCATCATGTCGTTACAGAATTGCCTTTTTTGCCCTCAGGTGTCAACCCCTGAAACGAAACTTTATAAAAATACAGTTTCAACAAGCATGGCAGCCAAGAGCGCAAAAACCTATACCCCACGACATCTAAACCATAGACAAAGCGCAACCCACGCTATCCCACAGAAGACACAGCTCAACCCAGCATCAAAAATTTTCATTTAAAAACAATAAAATAAAAACATCACAAGCCCAAGCGCTCTAAAAATAAGGTTAAGCTGATAAATCAATTAAAAGCCTCAAAAACGACTATAGAAGGGCGTTAAACCCACCCCTCTAAACAACAATATTTTTTCACCTATAGTGAATAAAAATACAAAAATAGATTGAGGTAGCCGAACTCTACCTCCCACGCTGCATCTATCAGATCAAAAATTTATCGATTTACCTCTAAGAAGCAGTGTTAGGTCATCGCCAAGTGAGGAAAACCGAGCTAAAATGCCGCCACATTCTGAATTGGAGGCGATATGATAATCACCCAACACACAGCTGTTAGCATCCATTACAGCTTAACGAATCAACAAGGCGAATTGATCGAGAGTTCTTTTGAAGGTGAGCCAATGCTATATCTTCATGGTGCGGAAAACATGATCCCCGGCCTAGAAAAAGCGCTCGAAGGTAAAAGTGTTGGCGACAAACTCGAAGTCACCGTTGAAGCAGAAGACGCTTACGGTCCTTACCACGATGGTTTACGCCAAGACGTTCCTTTAGCGGCCTTTGGTGATATCGAAGATATCGTTCCTGGCATGCGCTTTATTGCCGAAACAGAAATGGGTCAGCGTCCAGTACAAGTCACCGAAGTGAAAGATGATGTGGTTGTCGTTGACGGCAACCATCCACTGGCGGGCCAAACGCTTAACTTCAGTGTTGAAGTATTATCTGTTCGTGAAGCAAGCGAAGAAGAGATTGCCCACGGTCATATCCATGCTGCAGGCGGCTGCGGTGGACACGAGCATAGCCACGAAGGTGGTTGTTGTGGCGGCGAAAGCCATAGCCATGGCGGTTGCTGCAGCGAAGATACTGAAAAACCAGCCAAAGAAGGCTGTGACGGTAACGGTGGATGTGGCTGTCGCCACTAACTGCTCAATCTCTTAACCTAAAGCGTTACATTGCCTCCAGAGAGTCAAACTCAGGTAGTAATATGAACAAAGTTGGCCACCTTTTACTAGGTGATGCCAGCTTTTTTACTTTATGCTGCAAAGGAAAGTGATAGAAGCCTGTATACGATAAGGATATCGATAATGTTAGCTAAGCCAGTTTATGAAAAACTCCCTACCCTGTATCTGACTATCGGTACTGCAACCATACTACTGAGCGATGGCACCACCCCGAAGCTCTTAGCTATATTGGTCTTCATGCTCGGCGCCCACATATTTAATCTACGCTCACAGAATCGTCGTAGCGACAATCCTAAACGCCGCAAGAGTGGTCTTTGGCCAGATGCCCTCTATAATCTGCTGCCCTATGGTTATCTGCTGGCGGCAATATTTGTCTTTCGCCATGCTTCTTCTAACACCTTGTTACTGGTTGCGGGAGCATTAGGCTGTTACTCACTATTTCGCCTAGCTCAACGAAGCCACTATCGCAAACACCAGCTGCCACAGGCTATTAGAGTCATATAGCTAGAGGATCAACGCCTTAATTCTATCGCGTTGGGGCTCAGGCATATGCTTTAAGTAATTCGAGCAGCGAGTAATGGTGGCAATACTGATTTCAAACTCAGCGGCAATCTGTCGCTGACTCATCTCGCCGATAAGCAAAGCCTGAAACACCTTCAAACGTCCAGCAATGGCACTGCGCTCTTCTTCGGTTAGTAACAACTCAAAAAGATCGATCAAGGCTTCATGATCTTGATGATTAACCACCTTCTCTAATACCAGATCCCAACTTGCGCGCACATAGCCCCCTAAACTGTACTTGTTTACCATTACACGAAAGTGTACCAAGAATTGACCTACTCTGGCTATGAAGGATTCGCCAGCATTTAGCGAGCCGTATAGGAGTTAGACACATTCGGCAACATTTTGATGAGCATATTAGAGAAAAATCTATAGTATCTGATAGTTAAATAAGATTAGAATGCTTGCGCAAGATCACATAAACCAACAAAGTAGTGAGAATGAACGCCATGAAAAAACAGCTCAAACTTAGCCTGCTAGCCATAACAGGTAGTGCCCTACTTGCTTCAGCGGTACAAGCCAATAATTTTAAAGAGACTGACGATGCCATTCACTACCGTCAATCTGCGTTTGGCCTAATCGCTCACAACTTTGGCGACATGGGTGCCATGTTAAAAGGCAAAAAGCCTTTCGATGCCGAAGTCTTTGCCATGCGCGCACAAAATGTTGCCGCCTTGAGCAAACTCCCTGCAGAGGGATTTGTCGCCGGTTCTGACAAGGGAGACACTGGTGCTCTGGCAAAGATTTGGAGCGATAAAGCAGACTTTGATAGCAAGATGAGCGCATTTCAAGATAATGCAGCCAAGCTCGCCGTTGCCGCGCAATCTGATGATCAAAATGCTATAAAACAAGCCTTTATGAACACAGGAAAAAGCTGTAAAGGTTGCCACGACGTCTACAAGAAAGATTAATAAAAGACGAATGAAAAAGGGGAGCCAGTTAAGCTCCCCATCTTCTATCTCAAATGAGCCTTATAACATGGCTGCAATAGGCCAAATTAAATAGTTCACCACCAATCCCGCCAAGACCCCTACTAAGGTTAACGCCACCAGACTAGAGCGAAACTCAAACTGAGTAACATGATCACGACTCACACGCTTATAGCCAGTTATCATCGCACCAACCAATTTATCTCCCTTAATGCCGTGCCAGACCACTGCAAGAATATGCAATAGTGCGAGAAGCAAGAGTAAATTGAAATTTTGCTTATGTAGCCAGGTCAAACTACTGGCCACTTCGCTGCTGACATAAGTGTACAAAGGGCCTTCGGTAAAGATCTCATCGGTCGAAAACAGTCCGGTAGTCAGTTGCACAACCAGCACCAGGATCATGGCAACCACCATATAGCCACCGAGAGGATTGTGACCAATACTGTGCTTTTCGGGCTGCTTAACATAGGCCAGCACCTGAGAAGGCGGTTTAACAAAATGGCTAAAGCGCGAGGTCTCACTGCCTATAAGTCCCCAAAGTACACGAAATACAATCAGGACAAGCAGGCTATAGGCAAATACCTGGTGCCACTGCATCTCTCCCACGTCTGCGCTCCACCATAAAGCCGCTAACAAGCAGATCATCAACCAATGAAACAGGCGAGTAGGCAGATCCCACACCTTAATTTTAACTTTGGATTCTATAGCGTGTTTTTCTGAGGACATCCGATTACTCATCACGTTAGAAAATAATGAAATCGATGATATTTGAAGCGTGGTGGGGAGGCAAATAGATTTATGTAAGCAGTGTTATCCAGTCAAATATGCCCACTAAAATTGAGAAATACAAGCCAATCCTAATGTTTATTTTGCAATTTTGTCTAAGGGCTCAAATAACCAACGAACGGATATAATAGGCCTCAAAAAGTTGATCTAGATCACGTTTTAAAGGGGGTAAATTGGTAATCTGAAGTCAAGGAAACAACGAAAGGTTCGACATATGATAAAGATTACAAGTAAAGATTTCGAAGTCACAGCACCTATCCGTGAACGTATCGAGAGCCGTTTAGAGAAATTGAGCAGACACGATGTGCAGCTCATCAATCCACATGTAATCATAGGTCAAGAGAAGCAAGGGTTTAAAATAGAAGCTTCAGTCGGTATACCAAGTAACACCTTATTTGCTCAGGCGAAAGACAAAGATCTCTATGCAGCAATTAATGCAATGGGTCAAAAATTGGAGAAACAGCTAAATCGCCTCAGCCACAAACCAGAAGGAGCACGCTATACCGCTCCGGTGATGGAGCCAACACCTGATAGCGTCGACATCGACGATGAGTATGAAGAGACTTTAGATAAGGACTACGCAGCTTAACAGTTTTATTTAACGGTAAGTGGCGAATCATCGCCTCAGGTGAGATACCGAGGAACGAACGCCAACGAACAGGCACAAAAGCCACTTACCCGACTTTGGTGAATCGCCACCAATCTAGAGGTCTATAGTCAGGCAAAGGGTAACGGGGACGCACAATCAGTAAGCCACAGATGCCATAAATAAGGCAGTGGAATTAAGCTAACAAACTAGCTATGTTGTCCGCCCTTGTTATACTTACAATAAGTCCTGTTTTTAGACGTCAAAATAAAAATAACACAGGAGTAAAAGGTCAAATCAATCTAGAACGAAACGTTATACCGTTAGCTTTGATTTTTACTGACGACTCACACAACCTAAGGCTTTTGATAAGCCCGCAATAGGAAACAGGCATAACGCCAAACTAGTCGTCCCCTGAAGGTCAAAAGGATCGCCTTGCTAAAACCAATTAGCAAACAGCCATCCTGAGCAGATAAAGAGGAGCGCAATCCCATTTTAACATTGAGTTCTTTTTCCGTAATTGAGGCAGCCTGAAAGCCAATAAAGGCAAACCAACGTAATAGACGTTAACAGGCCATTGGATCACCGCTAGTCGATTAGCCCGCTGCCTCTTCCTTATCACTTGCCGCAGCTTATTTATAACTGCAGGCTGACAGAAAAGGAGGATGACCCATTTTAGATTCAGATCTTTTTGCTCTCTCGGCGCACCTTATTTAGGTGCGCTTTCTATTACAAGCGCCCAAACTCTTAGACCCGAGACAATATGCCAAGCGACGAAAAGGATAAATTCTCACTTTGTCCTTTTTTTGATTGACAGGTCTGGGAGCAAGATTTAATTTGATGACTATGAAAACGATCACTAACGCTTTTTTTACTTTCTTTTTTATTCCACCCTTCTAGGGAGGCGGAATTTCGGTGTAAAAACGAAAGTAAGAATTCCAAAGCCTCCCTTTATGGGAGGCTTTTTTATTTGATGAATACAGCAAGAAGCGTTCAACGACAGAGGACAGCATGACCAAACCACAGCCCCTTAGCCACACACGGGAACAGATCACCGCGCTCGACAATGAACTGCTGGCACTATTGTCCAAACGAAGGGCACTAAGCTTAGATGTTGCTCGCAGCAAAGAGGTCGATATTCGCCCCATTCGCGATACTCAAAGAGAAAAAGAGTTGCTGGCACGCCTGGTAAAACAAGGACGCGAGCAAGGTTTAGACGCTCACTATGTATTATCTCTCTATCAGAGCATCATTGAAGATTCTGTATTAAACCAGCAGGCCTATCTGCAAGGCCGAGCCAATCCAGACTTTCAGAAACAGCAATACAACATAGCTTACTTGGGCGCGCGAGGCTCCTACTCCTACCTTGCCGCCACCCGTTACTGCGAGCGAAGACAAGTTGGTATGCAAGATCTCGGCTGTAAGAGCTTCGATGAAATTGTCCAGGCAGTGGAATCAGGCCACGCCGATTATGGATTTTTACCGATAGAAAATACCTCCTCTGGCTCAATCAATGAAGTCTATGATGTGCTACAACACACCAGCCTAGCCATCGTTGGCGAAACCACCATTGAAGTTGGTCATTGCCTGCTAGCCAAACCTGGCAGCAACTCAAAACAGATAAAAACCATCTATGCCCACCCCCAACCTATTAGCCAATGCAGCCGCTACTTAAGTCAGCACCCTGAATTCAAATTAGAGTACTGCTCCAGCAGCGCCGAGGCCATGGAGCGAGTGCTCGAAGCTAATGATGACAGTGTCGCCGCGATCGGCAGTGCCGAAGGGGGAGCCTTGTATCAACTCGAGGCCATTGAACGTGAGCTGGCCAATCAAAAGATCAACCAGAGCCGTTTTATCGTGGTAGCCCGCAAAGCCATCGCTGTGCCCGAACAACTGCCAGCCAAGACTACGCTGATCATGGCTACCGGCCAGAAGCCAGGCGCACTGGTGGAAGCACTCTTGGTGTTAAAAGCCCATAACCTCAACATGAGCAAGCTTGAATCCCGGCCTATCCCGGGTACGCCTTGGGAAGAGATGTTCTATCTGGATCTCGATGCCAATCTGGCCAGCAAGGAGATGCAACAGGCATTGAAAGAGCTCGAGCGCATTACTCGCTTCATCAAAGTCCTCGGGTGTTACCCCTGCGAAACCGTAAACCCAACTCAGCTAAGTAATAGCCAGCTGGCGATAGAGCCTACCACTAGCCGAGAGGCCCAGCAGGCCAAAGAAAGCTCGGATACCGGACATAAACGCCATGAGCTCTCGCAACATCCACAGGCAACCCAAGTCGTCACAGGCCAGCTGCACATTGGAGATGGTCAATTTGGCGCCATTGCCCAGCTCGCCCTAGGCATAGATCCCAGTCAGTTCAGTCAAGTGGCCAAACAGATTAAAGAAGCAGGGTTTCAAGCGGTCTCCGTTAGCGAGTTCAACACCAGCCCAGATGCCAAACAGCAACTGAGTGAAATGAGAAGAGCCCTCAATCAATTCGATCTCGCCTGTATTATTGCCATCGAATACGAGACCGAGCTAGCACTAGCCTGTGACTATGCCGACCTCTTGATGATCAGCGGTAAGCAGATGCACAACAAGCACCTTTTAGAGCGCGTTGGCGCCCTACATATTCCGGTGATCTTAGAGCGCAATACCATGGCAAGCCTGGATGAATGGCTCGATGCGGCCGAAACCATATTGGCGGCGGGTAATCAGCAGCTGGTACTTAGTGAAGCCGGCATTCGCACCTTTAACGAGCAGCGACCGACGTTAGATTTCTCAGGATTGATCAGCCTTAAACACAGCACGCATCTGCCTGTCCTAATCAACACTCGCTACGCCTGCGTAGATGATGAACTGGCGAGTCAGGCGAGCGCAGCAAGAGCTCTAAAGGCCGATGGTCTTATACTTGGGATTAGTGACGCTCTACTGGCGCAGCAACTGCAAACCCATAGCGAGATCCTAAGCCGTCTTTATCGGGGTGACTAATCATCTATCACCCACAAAAAAGAGGACCTTAGATCCTCTTTTTTAATTAAACTGCGCTAAATCGCATGACCATCGAGCAGGCTCATCCAACCCTTAATGGTGCGATGACAAAACCACAAGAGTGCCAATAAGGAAAGGCTGATCGTCAACCAGCCCTGGGGCACCAGATACGCCAGTAGCAACATCGACAGTAGCGACACGATAGACCAACGCTGCCATCGAATGTGAGAATAGAGCAAACTGCTCATCTTATCGCTCTTCTGCCCAAGGCTGATCAATAGCGCAAACAGCGGTGGTAGCAGCAACAAAGGGAATGCCGACATCAAAGCATAGAGCAGATGCCCAAGGCTATGGTCGTCCAAGACGACAGGCTGTGACGTAGTCGATACCATAAGGGCAGCTCCAAGCAATCAATAGGGGTTAAACTAATGGTAGAAAGACGCAATACCGTGCCTTCATTATTAACCATACTGTGTCATTGCCCATAGCGCAAATTTGCGAGCTGATTTGATTAAAGGGACAGAGTTACATCCGATTTCAACCGCGTCGAACAAGCCAATACGAAACCTTGCTCTATCTCCATCGGCGTTAACGTCATCTCACTGCTGGATTCTGTCTCACCGCTTAATACCTGACACTTGCAGGCGCCACAGACGCCGGAGCGACAGGCGGCAATAATAGGCAATCCTTTAGCTTCAATCCCCTCTAGTATCGTCTGCCCCTCATTTAGGCCAGCGGTTACATCACCTATTTGTAGAGTAAAATCCGTCCCGTCTTGAGCGCTTATCTCAGCCGAGGCCGCTGGCGCACCAAAGCTCTCTTCATGGTAGCGACTCATGTCGAAACCCGCATCATGCAGCATAGTCTTCACGGCTTGCATGTAAGGCGCAGGCCCACACACAAATACAGTACGCTCAAGATAGTCGGGTACTGCCTCTGACAAGGCCGCTAAAGTTAACCTACCCGCAACGCTCGCGAACGCTTCAAGCCGCTCTCCAGACTCTATAGCATAGAAGAGGTCCATGGCCTGATGACGCTCGGCCATCGTCGCTAGCTCGTCATGGAAAATAAGATCTTTGACTGATTTAGCACTGTGCACAAAGGCGATGTCGCTACCAATCTGAGTATCGGTCAACCAGCGCGACATGGAATACATGGGCGTGATACCGCTGCCTGCGCTCAAAAATAAATAGCGGCTGGCGGATATATCGATAAGGTTAAAAGCGCCATCAGGACCAGTCACATCAACGCTGTGACCCACCTTCAAATTATCGATAAGATAATTAGAGACGCGCCCACCGGAGATACGCTTAATGGTCACGACCAGCGAATAGGGACGCGATGGCGACGAAGAGATGGTATAACTGCGCGCAACACGCTCACCACCTATGTCCAGCATGAAGGTAATAAACTGGCCAGGCTTAAAATGAAACTTTACCCGCTGAGTCCCCTGAAAGCGAAAGCTGGTGACATCATGGGTTTCCTGCCAGCGCTCGACACAGACGAGTCTCACCTCGCCGCGCTGCCAGTTGGGAGATAGATAATCTTGTTGATTCATGGGTGACTTACCAAACAAAAGAAACGCCCACAACATTAGCGCGGGCGTTTAGAGGCATTTTTTAAGCAACGTTCAAAATGGCATTGAGGTCTTGTTCAACCGTTGTGGTGCTGCGCAAACCGAACTTATCTTCTAACACCTTTAGCAGATTCGGCGTTAAGAAAGCCGGTGCACTTGGGCCAGTGCGAATGTTCTTCACACCCAGAGACAACAAGGTCAACAAGATGACAATAGCCTTCTGTTCAAACCAAGAGAGTACCAGGCTCAGTGGCAGCTCATTGATCTCACACTCAAATACCTCTGATAAAGCGATCGCCAGCTGAATGGCAGAGTAAGCATCGTTACACTGACCGATATCCAGCAGACGCGGAATACCATTGATATCGCCAAAGGAAAGCTTATTGAACTTATACTTACCGCAACCTAAGGTCATGATGATAGAGTCCTGAGGCGCCGCCTTGGCAATATCGGTAAAGTAGCTACGTTCAGCCTTGTCACCGTCACAACCGCCAACCAGGAAGAAGTGCTTAATCGAACCGTTTTTAACATTTTCGACAACGGCAGGCGCGGCGGCCATTAACGCATTGCGGGCAAAACCTATGGTGATGTGATGGGGGATCTCATCATAGGCAAAGCCCTCAAGGGATAAGGCCTTATCGATCACCGCAGAGAAGTCATCCCCCACGATATGGGTCACGCCCGGCCAACCCACTATGCTGCGGGTAAAGATACGGTCGGCGTAGTCGCCCACATTAGGATCGATAATACAGTTAGAGGTCATCACCACCGCACCAGGGAAGTTGGCGAACTCTTTCTGTTGGTTTTGCCACGCACTGCCGTAGTTGCCGACCAGGTGTGGATACTTTTTCAATTCTGGATAGGCCAACGCTGGCAGCATTTCACCATGGGTGAAGACGTTAATGCCCTTACCTTGGGTTTGTTGCAAGATAAGCTCTAGATCTTTCATGTCATGGCCCGACACTAAAATCGCCTTGCCCTTCACCGCAACCGTATTGACCTGAGTCGGCTCAGGGTGTCCAAAGGCCTGGGTCTCGCCTTCATCAAGCATCGCCATAACGCGATAGTTAAGCTGACCAATCTCCATGGCAGTAGCAAACAACTTGTCGGCATCGACAGAATCAGAACCTAAGAAGGCCATGATCTGGTGAAACTTAGCCGCCACATCGCTATCTGTCTGCTCCAGTACGCGGGCATGCTCCATATAAGCGGCCGCGCCTTTAAGACCATAGAGACAGAGTAAACGCAGCCCCATAATATCTTCATCGACCTGATCTTTACCGCGATTAGGCAGTGCCTGAGCCGCTTGCGCCAACATCTCTTCCTTAACACTGGCAAGTACTAAACTTGCTGCTGGGATAAGCGTCTCAACTGTCTTACCTTGTGCCTTACACGCTGTCTCATAGGCCGTTTGCAGTTGGGTGCGATAGGCATATGCCTGCTGGGTATAGGCTATGATACGCGCATCATCAAAGTTAACATTGGTTAGGGTCGCGAAGAATGCCTTGGGAACGAAGGTGTCGATAGCCTCGTCAATAATGCCAAATTCACGGGCTTTCTCAGCATAGGCAGACACGCCTTGCAGAATATAAATGAGTAGATCTTGCAGATCTGAGGTCGCGGCCAGCTTGCCACACATACCTTGAGAATAACTACAACCATTACCGGCAGGGGTTCGAATCGTTTGCTCACACTGAATACAAAACACAATACTGCTCCTTTATTTAATCATGCTTTTTTTTTGCATGTTTTGAGGCAGTCTACTGTGGTAGCTTCAACGACAAAAGTGAATCTTGATAGCAATGTGAGAAACTATGAAGCAGATCAAATTAGTATTTTCGAATCTAAACCGTCAAATTAAAGAGTAAAAAAATTTTAAAACAGTTACTTGCTTCGATATCTCCCCATAAAAAAATGGCGCCATTAGTGAAAGTCACTTGGGCGCCCATAGGGAGGTTTGATCGCTAATAAGGGTTAGCCAGTCTTCATATCGTTGACTGATTGCAGCATGGCTCTACTCTCACGCTGGAATTGCGGCGCGAAATCTCCAAACCAGGCGGCGACTTCTTCAAACTCGCGGATAAAGCCCTGCCTGTCACCGCGTTTCAAGAGTTCGAGTGCCTGAGCATAATTGTCCAGGTAATCCCCAATGGCCGTTAGGCTCTCCTGCTGAGCGAAAATAATGTCGGCATACAGCTCAGGACTCTGGGCAAACAGGCGCCCAACCATGGCCAGTTCGAGCCGGTAAATCGGCGAGCTAAACTGCAACAGATTGTCGATATCGGCCGCCTCTCGGTATAGATTCAAACCATAAACGAAAGAGGAGAAATGACGCATCGCCTGCACTAACTGCATCGCCTTATCATGCTGCTGGGCATCGGCCTCAACCAGCCGCGCGCCCCATATACCTATCTGCTCCAGCAACCACTCATATTGCTCGCGACCACGGCCGTGACACACTACTACCACTTGCTTTGCCAAGCTGCCCACATCTGGACCAAACATGGGGTGCAGCCCCACAACAGGGCCAGGATGGCTGGCGAGCATCGCCTCAAGCGGCTTCTCTTTGACCGATGTCAGATCGGCCAAGATACAATGACTTGGTAAACGGGTTAACTTGTCACGGATCAGCTCACAGGTGATACTGATGGGCACTGTGACTATCACTAACCCAGCCCCATCGAATATGGCCTCGGCCTGCTGCCAGTCATCTTTATCAAGTGACTTCACCTGGTAGCCAGACAAACTGAGCATCTGCGCAAACAGACCGCCCAACTTGCCCTCACCACCGACGATCACCACATGGCCAAGATCTGTCTTCACCTGTTTGAAACCGACATCTTTCTCGTTGAGATAAGACTCACGCATCAAACGGCGCAAAATATCTTCGATTAGCTGGGGCGAGACATTCATCTTAGCCGCCTCTTCCCGACGCTTGGCTAACATGGAAGCCTCTCGCTGCGGCGCATAGATAGGCACACCGGCGGCATGCTTGACGCCGCCCACTTGGGCAACCAGATCCAGACGCTTACGCAGCAGATGCAACAGCTGCTGATCGACGCTGTCGATATGTTCTCTCAATTTTTCCAGTTCTTGGGTGGTTTTCTCACTCATTTGCGCGTGTTCCATCAAGCATTGACCGCCTTGAGCATATCAAATCTCTTGGGTAAAACCGATGCCAATTGCGCTGCGCCCTGACGTAAAAGCTGTTCGGTAGTCTGCCAGTCAATGCAGGCGTCGGTGACCGACACCCCATAGGCCAGCTCACTCATCGGCTTATCACAACTCTGATTACCACCATTTAAATGGCTCTCTAACATGACACCGATAATCGACTTGTTACCATTAGCGATCTGATCGAACACATCTTGGCAGACCATGGGCTGCTTGGTGTGATCTTTACTCGAGTTGCCGTGGCTGCAGTCCACTATCAATCTGGCATTGAGATTAGCCGCATGTAACTGCTGCTCACTCTCGGCCACACTTTTGGCGTCATAGTTAGGCGTCTTACCACCGCGTAAGATCACATGCCCATCAGGATTACCCGCGGTTTGCAGTAGTGCGACCTGCCCTGCCTGGTTAATCCCCATAAATCTATGACTGCTGGCCGCCGATTGCAGCGCGTTGATCGCCACACCTAACTTACCGTCGGTGCCATTTTTAAAGCCCACAGGCATGGAGAGGCCTGAGGCCATCTCTCTGTGTGTCTGTGACTCTGTGGTTCTCGCCCCAATGGCCGACCAGGTCACTAGCTCAGAGATGTACTGTGGGCTGATAGGATCAAGTGCCTCGGTGGCCAATGGCAGCCCAAGCTCTGCTAACCAAATCATCAGCTCACGAGCCTGGCGTAAGCCTTTCTCGACATCGAAAGATTCATCCATATCCGGGTCATTGATCATCCCCTTCCAGCCCACGGTAGTACGTGGTTTCTCGAAGTAGACACGCATCAGGATGTAAAACTCATCTTTAAGTTCATCGTGTAAGGTCTTTAGTCGCAGCGCATACTCTTTGGCCGAAGCGATATCGTGAATAGAGCAAGGTCCACTCACCACCAATACACGGTTATCACGCTTGTGCACTATGTCCGATACCGTTTTGCGTGCATTAAGCACGTAATTATAGGCAGCATTCGACAGGGGCAGTTGTTGCTTTAACTCTTCCGGGGTCACCAGCACTTTTTCTGAACTGATGTGAACATTATTAATCGTATCTTGCTGCATACCTGTCACCAACCTAACGTCTCTTCTCATACCAACCTGTAATATTGTAATGCTACGCCATTACACCAATGGAGTAACTATGCCTGTTGACCAAATTTAAATCAAGCAGAAATTAGCTTTTCAAACATAATTCACGATCAAAACCAATATGAGGTTACATAAACGCTGGGAGATAGGTTTTAACTGTCACTGAAAATGAGGGAGTAGGAACTTGGTGCCTAATACTAGAAAACTACTAGAAAACAAAAACCCGCCATTTAGGCGGGTCATTGTGCGAACACTGCATCTTATTTTACGTTTTAACGAGTGCTTACTTAGCAAGCTTCTCGCGGATACGTGCAGACTTACCTGAACGCTCACGTAGGTAGTAAAGCTTAGCACGACGAACACGGCCGCGACGCTTAACTTCGATGCTAGAGATGAGTGGGCTGTGAGTCTGGAACGCACGCTCAACACCTTCGCCATTAGAGATCTTACGTACAGTGAATGCAGAGTGCAGACCACGGTTACGCTTAGCGATAACAACGCCTTCAAACGCCTGTAGACGCTCTTTACCGCCTTCAACAACACGTACTTTTACAACTACTGTGTCACCTGCACCAAATTCTGGTACGTCTTGCTTCATTTGCTCATCGTTGAGCATTTTAATGATGTTATTCATGAATAAACTCCATACTAGTAATAACTGACCACTTTTACTCGCCTGCTTGGGCGGTATTAACAAACTCGGCTAATAGCTTGGTTTGTTCGTCAGTCAGAGCTAGATTTTCAAATAATTCTGGTCGTCGTAACAAAGTTCTTCCGAGACTCTGCTGCAAACGCCAGCGTCTAATATGTTCGTGGTTGCCACTAAGTAATACTGCCGGTACATCGATACCATCAAGGCTTTCGGGGCGAGTATAGTGGGGGCAATCCAGTAATCCGTCAGAGAAGGAATCCTGCTCTGCCGATGCCTGTTTTCCAAGAACCCCTGGAACCAAGCGTGATACCGAATCAATCAGGGTCATCGCTGGGAGTTCACCGCCCGAAAGCACGTAATCCCCTATCGACCACTCTTCATCCACTTCCGTTTGTATAATGCGTTCATCGATACCTTCGTAGCGACCACACACTAGAATCAAACGCTCCGATTTAGCTAACTCTTCGACGCCCTGCTGAGTCAGCTTGCGTCCCTGAGGAGAAAGATAAATCACCTTTACCTTGTTACCCGCCGCCGCTTTAGCAGCGTGGATGGCATCGCGTAGAGGCTGCACCATCATCAACATGCCAGGTCCGCCGCCATAAGGCCTGTCGTCCACTGTTCTATGTTTATCATGGGTGAAATCTCGAGGATTCCACGTCTGCAACTCTAACAAACCGTTACTTACGGCCCGACCCGTTACACCAAAGTCTGTTACGGCACGAAACATCTCTGGAAACAGGGTTACTACCCCTAACCACATCTGTTGTCCCTCGACTTAGAAGTCCGGATCCCAATCCACCAAAATTTGTTTTTCCGTTAGGTTCACCTCAAGGATGAACTGCTCGGTAACAAAAGGAATCATACGTTCCGTTTTGCCAAAGCCATCTTTCGCGTTGGCCTTCACAAGTAGCACGTCGTTCGATCCTGTTTCCACGATCTGGTCAACCTTGCCCATGTTATAGCCTTTCGTATTCACCACGTCACAGCCGATAAGGTCACGCCAGTAGAACTCGTCTTCTGGCAGTTCTTTCATCGCCTCGGCGGGAATGGCAATCTCACAGTTAGTGAGCATTTGCGCTTGGTCTCGAGTGGTAACACCTTCTAACACGGCGATAATCGCCTTGCCTTGGTAGCGCCACTGTTCAACCTTGACTTCGCGCCATTCACCTTGCTCTTTAATCAACCAAGGAGAATAGTCAAAAATATCTTCGACAGAATCGGTATAGCTAGTGATCTTCAACCAACCTTTAATGCCGTGACTAGCGCCTAATTTGCCTAGTACGACTGGGTCTTGGTGACTACTCATCAATCTATACCTTAACGCTATTAAGCAGCAGCTTTACGAGCGTCTTTGATCAGTTTCGCTACACGATCAGTAGTAGCAGCACCGTTAGCAACCCAGTGTTCTACACGATCAAGATCTAAGCGAAGCGCTTCTTCTTGACCTTGAGCAACAGGGTTGAAGAAGCCAACACGTTCGATGAAACGACCATCACGAGCGTTACGGCTATCAGCAACAACGATGTTATAAAATGGACGCTTTTTTGCGCCGCCTCGAGCTAAACGAATGGTAACCATGCGTCTTTTATCCTCTAATGATTTGCTTCGTTATGAAGCAAAAATAAAAACTGGAACCCCGTGTTCGCGAAGAGTCCCAGATAGAAAGCCGCACGATTCTACCTGAATCGGCGACGAATGCAACATTTTTACACGACAATACTCTACAGCATATGACTTACTCATCATTGGGAATATGCAACTCAAACCGCAGGCAATAAGCTTAAAAAGCTAATTAATGGTAAGTGTAACCCAAAAGGTCAACGGCAACTCGACGGCTATTGAACATCCCCCACCCTAGAAGACTTATCCGCCAAAGTCTGCGTCTGTTGCTCTTCCTTAAGCACACCGCCACCGAGTGAGCGATATAGCTTGATCATCGCCAACAATTTGTCTCGTCTCACCTCACTTAAGCTAAGCTCGGCATTAAACAAGCTTCGTTGTGCATCCATAAGATCTAACGAACTCGATACGCCATTGCGATATCGTAACATCGCTAGGTGAGTATATCCGCGTGCTGCTTCGACCAGCTCTTCTTGCGCTTCAATCGCTAACTCAGAGCGCCGAAAACTATTCATGGCATCGTTAACTTCAAAATATGCTGCCAACACTGTGCTGCGATAAGCAAGTAGAGCCTGCTTCGATTCCTCTAGGGCTATATCGTATTGGGCCGCGATACTGCCAGCATTGAAAATAGGCGCAGTAATACCTCCAAGTAGTGACCAAGTGACTCCTTGACTATCAAAGATCTTATCTAAATCCTCAGATTCCGTGCCATAGCGACCAGTAATGTTAAATTTAGGGAAAAAAGCCGTTTTGGCCAACCCCACATTCGCGTTGGCCGCAATTAATGCCAGCTCTGCAGCTTTGACATCAGGCCTCTGTGACAGCATTTGTGACGGGATGCCCACCCTAAAAGAAGAAGGAAATGGCACTTCGGCAATGAGTGACGCTAAATCACCCTCTACTTTAAGCGGATAATCATATTCGCCGAGCAAAACCCTTAACTGATTAGCTTTTTCTTGACGTGCAAAATCGAGAGACGGCAAGGTGACTTTAGCACTCTGGTATTCCACTTCAGCTTGCTTAACCTGCAAGCTTGAAATCACCCCATTTTGTTTTCTTAACCTTGCCAAATCACGCTCTTTTTTACGCAACTGAACCGTATTGACAGAGATTTGATAACGCTGCTCAATATCAAGCCATTCATAATAACGACTGGCAACATCGCTTATTAGGCTAATAACCGCCAAATTAAGCGCTTCTTGTGCCGATAGAAAATGTGCATATTCAGCTTCACTGCGACGCCGATTAGCTCCCCAAATATCAAGTTCCCAAGACACTGTACCTGCAATATCGAAGTCATTGCTGTGAGTGGGATCTGCGCTGATTATCCCACTGTCGATTGAACGCTCTGCATTAGCCTCTAAGCCAATTTCCGGATAAAGCGTCGCGTCAGTCACTGTCACTTTCGAACGAGCAGCGATGAGGCGAGAACGTACCGCCTCAAGATCTAAGTTTTGCGCTAACGCATAAGAGATAAGCTTACGCACATTGGGGTCAAGGTAAAATGACTGCCATGCCACAAGACCATCATTGTCGATGGTATCTTGTACCAACTCGTGATGATATTGCGCCGGTAGCTCAAGGTCTGGACGCTGATAATTAGGCCCCATTGCACAACCCACTAAGCCCAGTACCATCGCTGTAACTCCTATGACCTTAGCCTTAGCAACCAAAGCGAGCTTTAACGCGAATCTAGCTTGATCTCCGAGACGTTGATTAGCCATGAGCATTGCCCTCCTGCGCAGGATGTTCATTCGCTGCAGTAGGGTTTATTTTAGACTTTAACCAGCCTGCGGTCGTGACGAAAAAGAGGGGCACCATAATAATACCTATAGTGGTCGCAAACACCATTCCGCACAGAATAGGGATAGAAATGCTCTGGCGACTCACAGCGCCAGGCCCCACAGATAACACTAGCGGCAACACGCCTAAAATGAATGCCATTGAGGTCATCAGAATGGGGCGAAAACGCATGTTGGCTGCCTCTAGCGCGGCCTCAAGATAGCCTTTTCCTTCCTTAAGCAATTGATTGGCAAACTCGACAATCAAAATAGAGTTCTTCGCCGCCATCCCAATCAGCGCAATAAAGGCGACTTGGAAGAATAAATTACTCTCCATGCCACTGACCCAAGTGCCTAAGGCTGCCCCCAACATAGCAATCGGTGCGATGAGCAATACCGCTATGGGGATAGTCCAACTCTCATAGAGTGCAGCTAGGAATAAGAATACAAACAACATGGCTAACGCGACAGCGATACTGGTTTGATTGGCTGACTGTACCTCCTGATAGGTGATTCCTGTCCATTCGTAACTAAACTCATTGGGTAAAATGGGTTTAGCAACTCGCTCTATGGCTCTAATCACATCACCAGAGGCATAACCCGCTGCCGGCGTTGCATTAATAGAGGCGCTGCTAAATAAATTGTAATGAGTTACCGCAGCAGGGCCAACAGAATACTCATACTTCGCCAGCACACCGATAGGCACCATAGCACCGCTGGATGAACGCACATAGTAATCTTTTATCTGCTCAGGAAACTGACGATAACTCTCCTCGGCTTGCACTTTTACTCGATACACACGGCCAAATAAATTGAAATCATTAACCGTAGAAGAATCTGTAAAAGTTTTTATCGTACTGTAGATATCAGCCACATTAACGCCAATAGCCATCGCTTTGGCTTCATCAACCGTTAAGTGCAGCTGTGGTATCGCACTTTGAAGGGACAGCCCTGCCGTCGAAATTTCTGGTTGTAATTTAAGTTGTTCAACCAGCTCACCAGCGGTTTCCATTAAGCCTTTAAAGTTTGTCCCAGAGGTGTCTTGTAGCTCCATTTCAACCCCAGAACCATTACCTAATCCTGGTACTGCCGAGGGTAAATACACGTTGAACTCAGCTTCTAATATATCGAGTAACGCGTGATCTATCTCTTTCATCACTTTTTTAACCGTTGCATCACTCTGCATCCGCTCAGACCAAGGCTTAAGAATAATTTCGAATTGACCATTTGCTTGGTTAGAGCCTGAACGACGATTCTCTCCGGCCAAGGTAAACGAATATGCAACAGCGGGATGGGCCAACACTTTGGCTTCGGCTTTCTTTAGCACAGCTTGTGAACGATTCACGGTTGCGCCATCAGGTAAGGTCATATCGATAAAAAAGCGACCTTGATCTTCATCAGGCATAAAACTCGACGGTAGGTTTGACATGATCATATAAACGCCACCGACCATAATGGCAAACACCAAATAACTGCGTGTAGCCTGCCGAGCAGTTAATGCAACGATCGCGACATATTTACTGGTACAAATATCCAGCTTGTCGTTCATCCATTTGAAAAAACCCGAGGTGGCCTTATCTCCTGGCCTTAGCAATAAGGCACACAAGGCTGGCGACAATGTCAGCGCCACGATCGTAGAGATCAACACCGCCACGGTAATCGCTATGGCAAACTCACGGTACATGATCCCGGTTATCCCCGATAAAAAAGAAACAGGTACAAATACCGCCGCCAAGACTAAGCTTGTTGCCACCAGCGCGCCAGAAAGCTCTTTCATGGCAACACCGGTCGCCTCAACGGAGTTTAAGCCCTTTTCATGCATTAAGCGCTCAACGTTTTCCACGACCACAATGGCATCATCAACCACAATACCGATCGCCAGCACTAAGGCCAGTAAACTAACAGTGTTGATTGTAAACCCAAACGCCAGCATGGCCGCCAGCGTGCCAATCAATGATACTGGCACCGCAATTGCAGGGATCAAGGTTGCCCGCAAGTTCTGCAGGAATAGATAGACCACCAATATCACTAGTATCAACGCTTCAATTAACGTTTTAACCACTTCTTCAATCGAGTTTTCAATAAAAATCGAGGCATCAAAAAAGACTTCCCAGTTCATACCTTGAGGGAACTTTTCTGCCAGTGTCGCCATTTCGTTTTTAACTTTTTTGGTCACCTCTAGGGCATTGGCGCCGGGTAACAGGTAAACCTGCAAAATGGTCGCATTGACCCCATTTAGTTGTGACTGTAGGGTGTAGGATGACGAGCCTAACTCCACCCGCGCAATATCACGCAACCTGATAAGAGAACCATCGCTATTGGCACGTACAATAATCTCTTTAAATTGCGGCACACTGCTCATACGCCCCTCTGCGGTGATAGGCATTGTCATACTTAGGGACTCTGCATTGGGCTGAGAACCAATAGCCCCCGCGGGCGACTCCTTATTCTGTGCTTTTACCGCTGCGATCACGTCGCTAGTCGTAAGGCCATAACCAGCCATAATATCGGGCTTTAACCAGACTCGCATTGAATAGCTTCGTGACCCGGTATTTCGCACTCGCCCGACGCCTGGGATACGTTTAAGGGCAGCTTGAATATTGATGGTAGCGTAGTTACTTAAATAAATTTCGTCATAGCGATCATCGGTCGATGTTAACGCCAATTTAAGTAGCTCAACCGAGGCTTCTTTCGATACAGACACCCCTTCGGTTTGCACATCAATGGGTAAGCTTCCAGCGGCTTGTTGAGTTGAGTTTTGCACATCAACCGCAGCCAAGTCAGGGTTAGTGCCAACATCAAAGGTAATGGTGACATTAGTGCTGCCAGAGTTAGTGCTCTTAGAGCTCATATAAATCATGTTCGGTAAACCGTTTAATTCTTGCTCTAACGGCGTAGCAACCGACTCTGCAGCCGTTGTTGATGCGGCACCAGGATAGGAAGCCGACACTTTAACTTGTGGCGGCGTAATATAAGGATATTGATCTATCGGCAGTTTAAACATGGCAATTAAGCCAAGCAGCACGATCACAATGGAGATAACACAAGCATAAACCGGTCGAGTCACAAAAAATTGTGCCATGGTTACTGCTCCTGTTCTTGTTCTAACGCTTGCTGCTTAAGCGCCTGTTCTTTTTGAGCTCGATCTTCGCGCTGTTGATATTCTTGTTGAGTTAATGGCTCAGCCAGTTGACCGTGACGAACGCGGTGCATACCTTCAACAATCACCAATTCACCCGCGCGTAAACCACTCTTAACCACTACCCCCATCTTACCCTGGTGCTCTATCACGATAAAACGCCGCTCGACCTTATTATCAGGTTGCACCACCATGACATATACCCCGCCCTGTTCGACCTGGGTAGCCTTTTGTGGGATCACTACGGCGTCATCTATCTCATCAAGCTTGATTCGTACATTGGTATATTGACCTGGTAGCAGCTCTTTATTGGGATTGGGTAGCTCAGCCCTTACTTGAAAGGTACCCGTTTCAGGATTAACTGACGGGTCGGTAAAGCGCACATCCCCCAAATATGGGTAAGCACTATTGTCGGGTAAGGTAATAGCCACAAAACCTTCGACGGCTTTACCTTCGGTCTCGGCTTCTTTCTTGTCAGAGTAACTCGTCATGCGACGACGGGCATTAAGGTAATCTAAAGCCGACATATTGAAGGTGACATAGATGGGGTTAACTTGCTTTACCCGAGTAAGCAAAGATTGACCATTACTGCCAACGAGTGCACCTATATCAACCTCTGAACGGCTAACTAAACCAGATATCGGCGATTTAATCTCTGTATAACTCAGCTCCAACTGAGCTTCTTCCAACTCAGCCATACTTGCCGCAAGACTTGATTTAGCTTGGGATAACACTGATAACGCATTATCAAAATCGAGCTGACTAGCAGCATCTTGCTCATACAAAGGCCTTAAACGGTCCACATCACGCTTGGCTTTATCCAAAGCTGATTGCTGTGATTCGACATTGGCTTTTAAACGATTTACCACTGCCAAATAAGGTCGATTGTCAATGCGATATAACACTGCACCTTTTTTTACCGCACTACCTTCGATGAAGCTTTTTTCTTCAACAAAACCATCAATACGTGCCCTAACCTCTACATCAAGTGATGCTTGTGTCACGCCAATGTAGTTGCCATAAAGTGGCACATTGGTTGAACTGACTTTCTCAACAACAACTAACTTAGGAATGATTTTCGGCTCAGTCTTCTCGCAGCCAACTAAAGAAATTAATGCCACAATGACAACGACTAAGTGTTTTGCCGGAAAAACTATTCTAATCATGAATATGTCCTAAATTAATCAATCGTACCACGCAGCACAAGGCTGCCCATTTCAAACTCAACGAATCAATGAGCAACGTTAATACGATGTGGTGTGCAGGAATAAGTGTAAATGCTAACATCCAACAACATCAAGAGAACAACCAAATAGCAGCAAGATAAAAACCATAAAATCAGTCAATAACCTCAGTTGCAGCTTTCTTCGACATCGCAAAAAAAAGCTCAAGCGTATTGCTTGAGCTTTATGATTTGCGAATTTTAAAAAGACTTAATTAACGGCCAGGCATCTTCATGCCAGGAGGCAGCATGCCACTCATGCCGCGCATCATCTTCTTCATGCCACCTTTACCCGACATTTTCTTCATCATCTTCTGCATCTGGGTAAATTGCTTGAGCAGGCGGTTCACATCCTGGATCTGAGTGCCCGAGCCCATGGCGATACGACGCTTGCGAGATCCTTTGATAATATCAGGGCGCTTACGCTCAGCAGGCGTCATAGAGTTAATAATGGCCTCCATTTGCCCGGTTAGCTTACCGTCTTGCACCTGAGCCAAGGCTTCTGGCGGCAACTGACCCACACCGGGTAGCTTCTCCAGCATATTCATCATGCCGCCCATGTTTTTCATCTGTTGCAGTTGCTCGCGGAAATCTTCTAAGTCAAAGCTGCCGCCCTTCTTGACCTTAGAGGCCAGCTTCATCGCCTTCTCTTTGTCGACGCCGCGTTCGACCTCTTCGATCAAAGAGAGGACATCGCCCATGCCAAGAATTCGTGAAGCAACACGATCCGGATGGAAAGGCTCTAACGCATCGGTCTTCTCGCCGACACCTAAAAACTTAATTGGCTTGCCGGTGATATGACGAATCGACAAGGCCGCACCACCGCGGGCATCACCGTCGACCTTAGTCAACACCACACCAGTCAGTGGCAACGCCTCATTAAAGGCCTTGGCGGTATTGGCCGCATCCTGACCTGTCATGGCATCGACCACAAACAGGGTTTCGATAGGCTTAACGGCAGCGTGTAATGCCTTGATCTCATCCATCATGCTTTCATCGACATGCAGGCGACCTGCGGTATCGACAATCACCACATCGATAAACTTGAGCTTAGCGTGAGCCATGGCTGCGTTAACGATATCGATAGGCTTCTGGCTAACATCCGATGGGAAAAATTCAACTTCGACTTCGGCGGCCAAGGTTTCCAACTGTTTTATCGCCGCGGGGCGATAAACATCGGCACTAACCACGAGTACCGATTTTTTCTCTCTTTCGCGTAGGAACTTAGATAGCTTGGCGACACTGGTGGTCTTACCCGCACCTTGCAGACCCGCCATCATGATCACCGCCGGAGGCTGCGCCGAGAGGTTTAATGCCTCGTTGGCTTCGCCCATGGCGTTTTCCAGTTCACTCTGGACGATTTTGATAAAGGCCTGGCCAGGACTCAGACTTTTAGAGACTTCCTGGCCGACGGCACGTTCCTTGACGCTGTTGACGAAGGCACGTACAACGGGCAAAGCGACGTCTGCTTCCAGTAGCGCCATGCGCACTTCGCGTAACGTTTCTTTAATATTGTCTTCAGTTAAGCGACCACGGCCACTGATGTTCTTCAGGGTTCGTGATAATCTGTCGGTTAGGTTCTCAAACATTATCGCGTTCTTTACCGGTTAGAATTTACATGATTGGGGCGTATTATAGCGATGCACAGATATTATGCTACCGCACAGCGTAAGTTATGGCTGGGACATCGCACTATTTTGCAGGCAAGAAAATGTCAAAACTTAGGAGTAACGCTCAGAAAGTGCTAATTTTTGTGTGTAAACCCTCTGCCCAAAATAGTCTCCGTCGTGTTATTCTAACAATCAACTAACGAGACAAACTCGGCCGCTTAGTGCGAGCCGTTTTACAACAAGAAAGCTAACATAACGGTAGGTTAATTTTCGATGGTGATTTTTTCGGCTTCTGCCATTTTATTTTACAGTATCGCGCTCGTCTTAGTGGTCAGTCGACTGTTTCATGCTGATGGCCCTAACCGTAAAGCCGTCGCGGCCGTTGCCGCTGTGGCCGTGGTACTTCATGCCGCCGCACTGTATCAGGCCATCTTTACCGGTAACGGTCAAAACTTTAGCCTGACCAATGTGATCTCCATGGTGAACTGGATCATCTCCTTCACCTTTACCATTTTGATGTTCCGCCTTAAGGTCATTGTAGTTGTGCCGGTTGTCTATGCCTGCTCGGTGATCTCTGTCGCCTTGCTGTGGCTACTACCGCCCGAATATATCACCCACTTCGAACTCTATCCTGAAGTCCTTGCCCACGTGGTGCTGTCACTGATGGCATACAGTGCGCTGATGATTGCTGCCTTGTACGCCATTCAACTGGCGATGATCCAAAACAAGCTGAAAAAGAAACAGTTGATGCTCAGCCCGGCAATTCCCCCACTAATGACAGTTGAAAAACAGCTGTATCATCTGGTGATTATCGGTGTGGTGCTGTTAAGCCTATCGCTGGCAACCGGCTTTATCTTCCTGGACGATATGTTTGCCAATGGCCAAGGCCATAAGGCTATTCTCTCTATCATGGCTTGGTTTACCTATATCGCCATGTTGGGCCAACAATACTGGGTAGGCTGTAAGATCCGCACCGCGGTCGCCTACACCTTGATAGGAGCGACTCTGCTCTCTCTCGCCTATTTCGGCGCCCGTATCGTTAAAGAGTTAATCCTGCAATAGTGAGCCCAGCAGAGGCTAAGTACTAACATTCATCTGGGTCAGTATTGACTAAAGTGCTACCCAGGTGAACTTGACTCTTTGTCCAAACCGCTGTATTTACTTATGCCTTAACGCTATTCTTACTCATCAACGCCAAAGTGGGGCCACTGATTGGAAGCTATATCCACCAGCGTACTTCTAATACTTCTATTTGTACTCATTATTATCTCCGCCTACTTCTCTGGCTCAGAAACCGCCATGATGTCGCTCAACCGCTATCGCTTACGGCATCTGGCTAATAGCGGGCACAAGGGCGCCAAGCGAGCCATCAAGCTGTTAGAGCGTCCTGACCGTTTGATAGGTTTAATTCTGATCGGCAACAACCTGGTGAATATTCTCGCCTCGGCCATTGCCACCATCTTAGGTATACGCTTATTTGGCGATCTGGGGGTCGCCATTGCCACTGGTGTGCTTACCTTAGTGGTGCTGGTGTTTGCCGAAGTGACGCCGAAAACCGTGGCGGCCTTGCATCCTGAACGCATCGCTTTTCCTTCGAGCATACTGCTCAAGGCGCTATTGGTCGTGCTATCACCTCTGGTGAAAATCGTTAACTTTATTACCTCCACTTTCCTGCGCTTACTGGGAATTCGTTCGGTGAAGGCCGATGATGCCCTGAGTCAGGAGGAGCTGCGCACTGTGGTGCACGAAGCGGGCGCCCTGATCCCTCAGCGCCACCAGGAGATGTTGCTGTCTATCATGGATCTGGAAAAGGTCACGGTCGAAGACATCATGATCCCCCGCTCGGATCTCTACGCCATCAACATTAACGATGACTTTAGCCGCATCAATAGACAGGTGATTCAGAGTCCCCATACCCGGGTATTGCTATACCGCGACAACATAGATGATGCGGTAGGCTTTGTGCACTTAAGAGATGCGCTGCGACTGCAATCTAAGCAGCAATTCAGTAAGTCCTCACTGCTAAGGGCAGTAAAAGAGATCTACTTTATTCCAGAAGGAACGCCCCTTAACGTGCAGCTGGCTAACTTTCAGCACAATAAGGAGCGCATCGGTCTAGTAGTGGATGAATATGGCGATATTCAGGGGCTGGTGACACTGGAAGATATTCTCGAAGAGATCGTCGGCGACTTTACCACTTCGATGATCACCACACCCAGCGAAGATATCAACAAGCAGCAAGACGGCAGCTTTTTGATTGACGCCACCATCAACATCCGTGATCTGAACAAGGAGATGGATTGGCATTTTCCTATCGACGGACCTAAGACACTTAACGGGCTGATCTTGGAATATCTGGAAGAGATCCCCGAGCCCAATACTTCGATGCGTCTGTGTGGCTATCCGCTCGAGGTGGTAGAAGTTGCAGATAACATGGTCAAGACGGTACGGGTGATACCCCAGCACTACAAGGCGCCCAAGGGCAGTCGAAAATAGTGTTCCACCACTCACAAAAAAAGGCGCTCTAAAGCGCCTTTTTGCTTATTATCACTTATATGAACACTGTTATTAGCCGCCCTTACTGGCATGGGTTAAGGCGCGGCGCTTCTCTATCGCCAGAGGCGTTATCGCCTTGTCCAGCTCCTTCTCCAGCCCTAGCATAAAATAGAGCTCAGCCATCAGGAAAAAGGGGCCAATAAGCAACTGGTTCAAGTCGTCGATAAAGGCCGGCTTAGCTTTCTCATACTTGTGGCCAATAAGCTGAAAGATCCAGCCAATCACGAAGATACTAATGGCGATAGGCCAAGCCTGATCCTGCAGTGACACTAAATAGGAGGTGTAGAGCACAGGAAGAATAAACAACATCAGCCCAAAGGCGAGTCTCGCATGCAAGATGAAATAATAGAGCAAGACACAAACAGTAAACAGCCCAGCGACATTAAATATCAGACCCGATGGTTCATGGATAAAAAAGGTCACAGGTATGCTGTTTAACATCACAAAAGCCGCCCAGATGATCAGCGGTATCCCCACAAAATGCGTCTTAATATTAGTGGGATTGAGGTGAACGCTCTTATAGGTGGATAACTGCTCAATCGCAGATTTCATGTTTAGCTCCATTATCTTATGGCTTTTAGCGTTCCATCAACTCTTCCCAACCATGCCATTAAGACTCAAGGGATGAAGCACAACGCTTGTCTGATTCAACCTAAGCTAAAACATTTCATTAACAGATACCAGCGCAGCATAAGTTTCTATAAATCAGGAATATAAGACTCAAACACGCTAGAGCACTCAAGCCGAGTACTCGCGCGAATCCGAAAGAAGATTTCAAACAAAAAAGGTGCGGTTAGCATCCTGCCTTAGCAGGATTCCAGGATCACGGTTGCCGTAGCATAATGCTTTTCATCAGCAATGGAGATATGTGCGCGCGCGCCCCCAAGTGTTGTCAGTCTATCTGCCGCACCATCGCTAAAAGTGATTGAAGGAGCACCATTGGCATCGTTACTGATGGCAATATGTTGAAATGAGACGCCGCGCCCTATTCCGGTACCCAATGCCTTGGCGGCAGCTTCCTTAGCGGCGAAGCGTTTGGCCAGGTAGCGCCCAGGCTGCGCGGAGGCAACAAATATCGCCATCTCAGTCTGGGTCAGCACTCGCTTGGCCAGTGGACATTTAGCCAAGGCTAACTCATCACCCGCCTCGGGCACCTTGTTGACGATACGCGCGATCTCGACGATATCAGTCCCTAAGCCTACGATCATAAGTTCTCCTTCGACACGCGCCCAATAAGGGCGCATGCCTATGTACTACTGACCGCTACGGCCTTCGACCATCAACTGCTTCATGTCGCGAACGGCCTTATCTAAACCGTCGATAGCGGCGCGGGCAATAATGGCGTGGCCAATATTAAGCTCATAGAGCTCAGGAATTGCCGCGATAGGCTTAACATTGTGATAGTGCAGACCATGACCCGCGTTAACCACTAAGCCTTTACCATGGGCATAGGTTGCCATCTCTGTGATACGCGCCAGTTCTTTAGCCTGCTCTGCATCAGTCTCGGCATCGGCATAGCAACCTGTGTGAAGCTCGATAACTGGGGCGCCCACGGCGACCGTTGCATCAATCTGCACGGGATCGGCGTCGATAAACAGCGATACCTTGATGCCAAGGGCGGTCAAACGCTCAACTGCGGCGCGGATCTTCTCCTGCTGACCGGCTACGTCTAAACCACCTTCTGTGGTCAGCTCTTCGCGCTTCTCTGGCACTAAACAAACATAGGCAGGCTTAACCTCACAGGCGATATCCAACATCTCCTCGGTCACCGCCATCTCGAAATTCATGCGCGTCTTGATGGTCTTAGCCAACAGATAGATATCGCGGTCGCAGATATGACGTCTGTCTTCACGCAGATGCACGGTAATGCCTTCGGCGCCCGCATGCTCGGCAACGGCTGCAGCATGCACGGGATCTGGATAGCTGGTCCCACGGGCCTGACGTAAGGTAGCAATGTGATCAATATTAACGCCTAGATGAATGCGGCTCATGGAGATTCCTTAAGTGTAGAGTTTAGCGATTTGAATTTTGTGCCTATTTTACTCAAGCTTAAGGGAAGGCCACAAGGAAAACACCAAATGAAAATACTCAAGTCTACGCCCTCACCGCGACTGCAGCGTTACTTACTGTAGCGAGATGGACGGTTACCCTTTAAAAACAGTGCCCGGGACTTGAGTGGCTTGTCTCCTAACAGCGGCGCCAGCAGCTGCCGCATCAACAGCTTAGCCTGCTTAAATTGGTCTGCGACTAGCTTATCTTGCTCCAGCGCCAGCAGCATCTCGCCACTAAAATGGTTAGGCTTAGGCCCAAGCGCCGTGCTAAAACCCTCCTCAGACAGCAGGCGATAATAGTAATCGGCTTCGATAGGGCTACCATCGATATCCCGGCTCAGAGAAGGCATCACCCCAAGCTCTTTAAGCAGTGCTAACTCAAACTGTCTGAGCTGGGCCTCGCTAAAGCTTGCCGCCATGGCCATCAGCGTCTTGTGATAGGTAAAGAAAAACTGCTCGGCGCCATGTTCAACCGACAGGCAGCGTACCATCAACTCGTTGAGATAGAGGCCAGCAAAGCTGTCGCTGCCACTTAAGGGCACGGCCGGACTGGCCGCTTCCACCTGGTACAGGCTCTTAAGACTGCTTCGACCCGACAGTTGAAACAATAGGGGCTGAAAAGGTTGCAGTATGCTCTTGATGGACGATTTACCGCTGCCAAGGCGCGCCACGGCATCGACCCGGCCGAGGCCATCCACCAATAGATTAACCAGCACACTCGACTCCCTGTAAGGGCGGGTGTGTAGTACATACCCCCTTTGCATGTATCCTTTTCCTTAATCGATACTCATAAAAAAGCCGAGATGACAAAAGTACTCACTTTCATCATCTCGGCTCAATCTTATCCTGCTGGCCTAGCTTTCGCCATAACCCAGTGAGCGCAGGGCACGCTCATCATCCGCCCAGCCCGACTTGACCTTAACCCATACCTCGAGGAACACCTTATTATCGAATAAGACCTCCATATCCAGGCGGGCCTGGGTGGCTATGGTACGGATGCGCTCACCCTTGTTACCGATCACCATGCGTTTTTGGGTCTCACGCTCCACCAGAATCAGAGCATTGATCTGATAGACGCCATTTTCCATCATCTTAAATTGCTCGATCTCCACCGTGGCATCGTAAGGCAGTTCATCCCCTAAGAAGCGCATCAGTTTCTCACGCACTATCTCAGATGCCATGAATTTCTGCGATCTGTCGGTCACATAATCTTCCGGGAAGAAATGAGGTGACTCAGGCACAGACTCTAGCGCGAGATCCATGATGCGCTGCACATTGGTGCCATGGGTGGCCGAGATAGGCAGAATCTCATCAAATTCAAATTTAGCAGCTAAGCTCTGCAGATGCGGAAACAGCGCTTCCTTATCCTTGATGTTATCCACCTTGTTGATCGCCAGAATCGTCTTACGACCATCATCACGGCTTTGGAGCTTCTTCAGCACCATCTCATCGTCGGCGGTCCAGTTAAGACCATCGACCACAAACACCACCAGACTGACCTCCGCCAGAGAGCTGGACGCGGCGCGGTTCATCAGGCGGTTGATGGCACGTTTTTCTTCGATATGCAGTCCTGGGGTGTCGATAAACACCACCTGACGCGGCCCATCGGTATGGATCCCCATGATGCGATGACGCGTGGTCTGCGGTTTCTTGGAGGTGATCGAAATCTTTTGGCCTAACAGCTTATTTAGCAGTGTCGACTTACCCACATTTGGACGACCAACGATCGCCACCATGCCGCAGTAGGTCACTTCATATTGAGTGCCACTGGCCCCTTGGTTCATTCGAGCCAAGAGTTCATCTAAACTGGGCTCTTGTGCCTGTTCGGGTTTATCGCTCATGATTTAATACGCTCCAATACTTCTGCCGCGGCAATCTGTTCTGCCTTTCTGCGGGAATTTGCCACGCCAACAACGGCCTCTTTCAACTGCTCCACTTTGCATTCCACGGTAAAGGTTTGCGCGTGGGCTTCGCCGCTAATATTCACCACCTTGTATACAGGTAGTGGCTGTTTAAATCCCTGCAGGTGCTCCTGCAGCAGGGTCTTTGGATCTTTCTGATTCACCGGCTCTATCACCGCCAAGCGGCTCTTATACCAGTTTAGTACTAAAGTGCGACAAGCCTCGATATCAGCATCAAGATAGATGGCGCCGATAATGGCTTCCATGGCATCGGCCAGAATAGATTCACGGCGGAATCCGCCACTCTTAAGTTCGCCAGGGCCTAACTTAAGATAGTCGCCAAGCTTAAACTCTTTGGCGATCTCTGCCAGCATCTTGCCACACACAAGCGTGGCACGCATGCGGCTGAGATCGCCTTCGGTCGCCTTGGGAAACTGTTGATACAAGGCATCTGAGATCACGATTGAGAGAATCGAGTCACCTAAAAACTCAAGTCTTTCATTATGCTTGCTGGCCGCACTCCTGTGGGTCAGCGCCTGCTCTAGCAGGGCAATTTGCTGAAACTGATAACCTAAGGTTCTACCCAAACGCGGCAGATTTTTAATGGGTTCCATCTACACAATTCCGCCTACACGGTTAAAACGTACACCTGTCGGTACCCAAGTGGGCAAAAAGTCCGATGGCTTACGCTCAAATTCAAAACTAATCCAGATCGCTACCGCCTTGCCGACTAGGTTCGCTTCAGGCACAAAGCCCCAGAAGCGCGAGTCGGTACTATTATCGCGGTTGTCGCCCATCATGAAATATTGTCCCTCTGGCACCACAAACTCACCCACTGCCAGATTGCCTTCACGGAAGTAGTAAGAGGTTGGCTCACCGCGCCCTGGGTTGATCAAGATATCATGGGTCACATCCCCTAACTGCTCCTTGTAACGTAGCAGTGGAATATTATCTTGGGTGAACTCTCCCTGATTGACCCCGACGCGCGCTATCTTCTCAAGCTTTGGACATTCACTCTGTCCCTCTGGGCAGGCTTTTTGAATATAGAGGTCCTTGTTACGATAGACGATGCGGTCGCCCGGCAGGCCGATGACTCGCTTGATATAGTCAATTTGTGGATTTTCCGGATATTTAAATACCGCCACATCACCGCGCTCAGGCTTGCCAGTTTCTACCAGTTTACTGCGCCACACAGGGTCTTTTAGTCCATAGCTAAACTTCTCTACCAGGATAAAGTCACCCACCAACAGAGTTGGCATCATAGAACCTGAGGGAATTTGAAACGGCTCATAAAGAAAAGAGCGTAAGATCAACACGAAAGCGATAACTGGAAAAATAGAGCGCGAGGTTTCCACTATGGCGGATTCACGCACGATTTTTTCAGCACTCTCTTCACTGATCTCCTGATTAGCGGCCTGAGCTATCGCCAGCTTCTGTTGGCGCTTCGGCGCTAACACCAGGGCATCAAACATCCAGATCAAGCCACTGCCCAGTGTCACCAAGACCAAAATAAGGGAAAAATAAGCTGCCATACGCTAACTAACTCCTGCGAAATGAGATTGTCGGTACCTGCCTAGGGAGCAGGTCAATAGCCCATTTATACTGTAACAAACAAAGCGCCGCAAACCGCGGCGCTCATTATCGATCACTATTAACAATTATTAACTAAAAAGTGATTACTCGTTGAGCTTGAGCACTGCCAGGAAGGCCTCTTGAGGCACTTCAACATTACCCACCTGCTTCATACGCTTCTTACCCTCTTTCTGCTTCTGCAGCAGCTTCTTCTTACGCGACACGTCACCACCATAACACTTAGCGGTTACGTCTTTACGCAGTGCTTTCACTGAAGAACGGGCAATGATCTGACTGCCAACGGCGGCCTGAATTGCGATATCAAACATCTGTCTAGGAATAAGCTCTTTCATCTTGTTGACCAAGGCCAAACCTTGGTAACGCACGTTAGCCTTATGCAGAATCATCGCTAGGGCATCGACGCGATCGCCGTTAATCAACACATCCAGACGCACCATGTCGGCGGCCTCGAAACGCTTAAAGTTGTATTCCAGCGACGCATAACCACGACTGGTTGATTTCAGACGATCAAAGAAGTCCATCACCACTTCGGCCATCGGCATATCATAGGTGATTGCCACCTGATTGCCGTGGTAGACCATGTTGGTCTGTACACCACGTTTCTCGACACAAAGGGTGATCACATTACCCAGGTATTCTTTCGGTACCAGGATATTAGTCTCCACGATAGGCTCGCGCATCTCTTCGATATTATTCATCGGTGGAAGATCCGATGGGTTATCGACATAGATTGTCTCGCCCTTAGTGGTCACCACCTCATAAACTACCGTAGGTGCTGTCGTGATCAGATCCAGGTTATATTCGCGTTCCAGACGCTCCTGAATGATCTCCATGTGCAGTAGGCCGAGGTAACCGATACGGAAACCAAAGCCCAGTGCCGATGAGGTTTCTGGCTCGAAGAAGAGCGACGCATCATTAAGACTCAGCTTGTTGAGCGCATCACGGAAATTTTCATAATCATCGGTCGAGATAGGGAATACGCCCGCATATACCTGAGGCTTCACCTTCTTAAAACCAGGCAGAGGCTTGTCGGCGCCATTCTTGGCCAGCGTCAAAGTATCGCCCACTGGCGCGCCGTGGATCTCTTTGATGCCCGCAATCACGAAGCCCACTTCACCCGTATTCAGCTGAGTCGTATCTGTCTGCTTAGGCGTGAAGATACCGACGCGATCGGCTGTGTGGGTTTGGCCGGTCGACATCACCTTAAACTTGTCACCCTTCTTAAGCATGCCGTTCTTGATGCGCACCAAAGAAACCACGCCCAGGTAACTGTCAAACCAAGAATCGATAATCAAAGCCTGCAGCGGCGCATCAGGATCGCCTTTTGGTGGCGGGATCTGCGCAACAATCGTTTCCAGCACATCGCTAATACCAAGACCCGTCTTCGCCGAACAGCGCACCGCGTCAGTGGCCTCGATACCTACAATATCTTCAATCTCTTCAGCGACTCGCTCTGGGTCGGCCTGAGGTAGATCTATCTTGTTGAGTACCGGCACCACGTCGAGATCCATTTCGAGGGCGGTATAGCAGTTTGCCAGCGTCTGGGCCTCAACACCTTGCCCGGCATCGACCACTAACAAGGCGCCTTCACAAGCCGCCAGAGAACGCGAAACTTCATAGGAGAAATCCACGTGGCCAGGAGTATCGATGAAGTTAAGCTGGTAGGTTTCACCATCTTTGGCTTTATAGTCGAGTGTCACACTCTGGGCTTTAATGGTAATACCGCGCTCACGCTCGAGATCCATTGAGTCCAAGACTTGCGCCGCCATCTCGCGGTCAGACAAGCCACCGCACTCTTGAATAAGACGGTCAGAAAGGGTTGATTTGCCGTGATCAATATGGGCAATAATCGAAAAGTTTCTAATATGCTTCATTGTGCGAAATGACTAAACTCGAAATTGAAAATTATCTAAAAGTGCCGAATTGTACCCGATCGACAACCTAATACCAATTGGAATCATTCAGACGGTGAAAATAATAGACTAGCTGACTGAAGACACCTTGCTAAGGGGGTGCCCCAGACGTGAGATGATAACAGGTTGACTGTTTACCTCTATGGCCTTGGCCCGGCGGCGCCCGACCATCCAGGCACTAACAGCCCCGAGAATACCAGTGATAATGGCCGGTATATCATTGCCAGCGAGATCCAGACTTTGCGCCATAAAATGGCCTATGCCTGCGCCGATAAATAAACCCGCCAGCGGCATTAGATAGACGATGGCAGCGGCCTTTAAGATCACGCTTTCAGGCAGGCCAAGCTTAAGCAGTTCGCCCGCTTCATATTGGGTATTACTGGGCAGCGAGAATCGCTGCACTTTAGGAGAAAAAGCCTTGGATACGGCAGAAGTTCCACAACTCTCATTGTTATCACAATGATTACAGGCATTTTTAACTTTCACTTCAACAGTAACCCAGCCATCGCCCGGGCACCTGATCACTGTGGCGGTTTCTTCCATCATAATCAGATCACTCTATAGTGATGCTTTTTGCGATACGGCTTAGTGTCTCTGCAGGCACCTTGCCCACCGCAACGACTTCGGCGTTACCCACCCTTTCAGTTGCTAAGGACAAACCGTTACGTGTCATCAACTCATCGGGCAGCGCGGTATCACCGGCTCTGGCCACATACACTGAGATATTGACTAAACCATCGCTTAGGGCAATGTACTCCACCGCCTCATGGCTACCAATCAGCCTGTGATTATCCTTCACCAAGATCTTAAAACCTTGGGGCAACCAAGTGAATTGCCAGTTATCGGCCTGTTCCCTTTGGGGCTGCGGCATGATCTCGGGCCAATCCTGCTTATAGGCTTCATGCAAAATCGCTGGCGCGTCATCTAGCACAATCAGCTCTACGACCAGTATCTGCTCGAGTAACTGCTTCTCAAGATTGAGCATGTCATAACGTAGAGGCAGATAGGTATCCATATCCAGCCACACCTGATAACCGTATCTATGGTCATCATTAGGAATAATTCGCACCAACTGACTGGGGCGCCCTGCAAGTCGCGAACGACCGCCTAGCACAAACTGATACCCAGCTTCCAGGTTGGAGATAGAGCCAGCAAAGGCGGGAGGTAATACCCCTTGGATACGATCAGCTCTCACGCTATAGGCGGGTTGGTCATGTTCGATAAAGGTGACGGTATTGCCGACACGCACGGCGTTTTTCGGCGGACCATTAAGGTGTTCGAGAAAAGCCACCTCTTGATCATCGACCATACCGTGAATATAAACCAGGGGACGAATGTGATCCGCTTGAAGGTGGATCAAGGACATCTTGAATTCTTGCCCTTTCAAGGCAAGGCTCATATTTTCAAGCCAAGCCTTAGCGGACAGTTCTTCCTGCGCGCTGACAGGAAAAACCAGGACTAACAGGGCCAACCAAATAAGACGCAAGCTAACTCCTTAACCATACTAATCGACACATATAGGGTAACAGTGTGACCAGTATAAAAAGCTTTTAGTGATTAACCGGGATCGGTGTCATCTCACCATTGTCGTCTATATTGGCACTGTTGTTCAATCTTTGTTGCAGCATATGATCTTGAATATAGGTGTTAATGCGATGACGCTGCTCCATCACACGCTCATTGGTATAGCTTTGATTTTGCTGCACAGGGCCCGTCTGCAAACTCACCGGTGATGCGCTACCAATCAAAGGACGGGTATTGAGTACCGGCATAGGCGCCGCATCTTCGATACCAGTCTGATTATAATTTTGTACACCAATCACGGCTACCAGTGCCACACTGGCCGCAATGGCATACTGACCAAACTGCTTAAATAGCGGGACCACCTTGGCAAACTGACTTTGGGGCGCGACTTCAGGCGTATCGACACGCTTAGGCACCAGGATACTAGGCTCATGCTCGATAGCCGCAGCGATATTGGCACTGAGATCTAAATTGATCGCAGCTGGCAACTCACCACGCATAGCATCACCTATCATGTGATAATCACGCCACTTTTCATGCGAATCCGTATCGGCTGCCAATTCAGCCAATACCTGCTCGTCGACTTCACCGTCAACGGCAGCGGAGACCCATTCCTGACCTAATTTATCCATTTATCACCCATATAAATTTAGTGTATCGAGTTAAATGCTTTATCGTTCCAGCAAAGGCTGCAACTTCTTGTCGATGGCTTCACGCGCTCTAAAAATACGAGAACGCACAGTACCCACAGGGCACTCCATCACATTGGCAATCTCTTCATAACTCATCCCATCGAGTTCACGTAAAGAGATGGCCATCTTCAATTCTTCCGGCAAGGTATCGAGCGTATCGAAAACCACTTTCTGAATCTCATCTGACAACATAAGACGCTCTGGGGAGGCGAACTCCTTTAGCGCATCACTGCCGTCATAGTATTCGGCTTCTTCTGCATCGACATCATTGGCAGGCGCTCGCCTGCCCTGTGCCACTAAATGATTTTTCGCGGTATTCACCGCGATGCGATACAACCAAGTGTAAAACGCACTCTCACCCCTAAAGTTAGGCAGCGCACGATAAGCTTTAATAAAGGCTTCCTGTGCCACATCCGCCACATCCGCCTGATTCCGCACATAACGGGCAATCAGATTAATGACTTTACTCTGGTATTTCTGTACCAGCAGGTTAAAAGCGTTTTTGTCTCCTTGCTGCACTCGCTCAACGAGTTGTTGATCACTTATCTGTCCACTCATCCGAGCCGACTACTCCTAAATCTAAAATGCTGATTTCTCAGTCGCTCGAATCATATTCACATATGTAGACTAGCCCACACCGAAAAAGTTCTAAAAAAAATTGCGATATCCAAATTTATTTTCTACCGCGAGATCTGTATCCATAAATTCCGTCTTGGTTTACCATAGACAATACTCGCATAACTTACCATGATACCTGATGAAACAAGTAGTTGAACATCAATCTGACGTTTTGGTTATCGGCAGCGGGGCTGCTGGTTTGACTTTAGCATTACATCTGGCTGAAAAATCAAACGTTATCTTACTCTCCAAAGGTCCACTCAGCGAAGGCTCCACCTATTATGCACAAGGTGGCATCGCCTCAGTATTCGATGAAGAGGATACCATCGAATCTCACGTGACCGATACCCTGATTGCCGGGGCGGGGTTATGCGACGAAGAAGTTGTGACCTTCACTGCCGAAAACGCCAAGAGCTCTATGGAATGGCTGATCCATTGCGGTGTTGCCTTCGATAAGGAAGAGACCGCCGACGGTGATAAAAGCAAGGCGCCGTACCACTTAACCCGTGAAGGTGGCCATAGCCATAGACGCATCTTGCACGCGGCCGATGCCACAGGCAAAGAGGTACAAGTTACGCTGCAAGAGCGCGCGCTCACCCACCCCAATATCAAGGTACTGGAGCGCTACAACGCCATTGACCTGATCACCACCCGTAAACTCAAACGACCGGGCAACCGTGTTCTCGGTGCTTATGTATGGAACCGCGACGAAGAGCATGTGGAAACCGTCAAGGCACGCTTTGTTGCCCTGGCTACAGGTGGTAGCTCAAAGGTATACCAATACACCTCAAATCCTGATATCGCTTCGGGTGACGGTATAGCCATGGCCTGGCGCTCGGGTTGCCGTGTGGCCAATATGGAGTTCAACCAGTTCCATCCGACTTGTCTCTACCACGCCGATGCGCGCAACTTCCTATTGACCGAAGCGCTTAGGGGCGAAGGGGCCTATTTGAAACGCCCGGACGGCACCCGCTTTATGCCCGACTTCGACGAGCGTGGCGAACTCGCCCCTCGTGATATCGTGGCTCGTGCCATCGACTATGAGATGAAGCGTCTGGGCGCCGATTGTGTCTATCTGGATATCACCCATAAACCCGCTGACTTTGTGATCAAACATTTCCCGACTATCTACAAACGTTGTCTAGAGCTGGGTATAGATATCACTAAAGATCCTATCCCTGTCGTACCTGCCGCTCACTATACCTGTGGGGGCGTGATGACAGATCTCCACGGCCAAACCGATCTCAATGGCCTCTATGCCATAGGTGAAGTGGCTTATACTGGTCTGCATGGCGCCAACCGCCTCGCCAGTAACTCACTACTGGAATGTTTAGTATTCGCCCGCGCCGCAGCCGAAGATATCGAGAGCCAACTGACTAAAATCCCTATGCCGGGTGCGCTGCCCGCCTGGGATGAGAGTAAAGTATCCAACTCAGATGAAGAGGTGGTGATTGCCCACAACTGGCATGAACTGCGTCTTTTCATGTGGGACTATGTGGGGATCGTACGCTCAGACAAACGCCTTGAGCGCGCGCTGCGTCGCTGCGCCATGCTACAGCAGGAGATCCAGGAGTATTACAGCAACTTCAAGGTGAGTAATAACTTACTTGAACTGCGTAATCTGGTTCAGGTTGCCGAGCTGATCATTCGCTGCGCCATGGAACGTAAAGAAAGCCGTGGGCTGCACTACAATATCGATTACCCGAATAAGGGCAATAACCCGCTACCTACCATATTGCTCCCAGAGCAATAACCTAAGTTAACCAAATCTGAGCAATAGACGACACAGATGCCGATAGCCTGTGTCGTCAAACATATCCCGCCACAGAATCACCAAACGCTTATTGTCATCACTACAGAGCCAAAAGAGTACGGCAAAGGGACTCACCCACACCCGCCGATAATACAGAGCCACACAGTTTTCCGTTTGCGCAGCGCCTTGCGACTTTTCATCCAGCCCAATCTTACCGGACTCATCCAGCCAGAAGCCAAATGACCAGTGTTTGAGCATCCAAAATTGATAAACAAAGAAACCGACCACTGCCGATAGCAGGGCGTATTTGATGATAACAAACCAGAGAAGGGAAATTGGCGGCCAGACCAAGAATGAACTTAGACAAACGGCCGCAAAACATATCAGCGAGAGTCGCTGATCAAATGAAGCGATAAGGTGAAACTTATGGCGCCGCCCGGCCACGAACTTTTACGACCATATCGGCAAGCAGAGGATCGGGACACACTTCATGACCCATAAACCAGGCAAACAACTCGGGATCTTCACACTCTAACAAACGAACAAAAACAGCTTTGTCATCATTAGAAAGATGCTCATATTGCGTTTCAACAAAGGGTTGAAACAATACATCAAGCTCTAACATGCCGCGTCGGCACGCCCATCTCACTCTGGCAATGTTCATTGGCTCTGACACACAACTACTCCCTTATTTTTAATTGGCGATAGTGTACCAGTTAGGCTAACGGCTTCACACCGTTTTTATAAGCGTTCCACCTCAAGATCTTTACCGGCAAACAGATCACTAAAATCGGTTTCCAGCAATGATTTCACCGCCGGATGCTGAATCATCCGCTCGGCAAACATTACATGATAAACCTCTTTAATATCATTGGTTTCCCCTAAAAGATGAATATCATGGGCGAGAATATCTTGCTTATAGATAGAGGGCGCCACAAAGATCCCCTTCTTAAAGAAACCGAAGGCTTTCATCATAGCAGCATCATCGAACTCTCCAAGAATGGTCACATCCAGGCCATTCTCATCAAACCAATGGTGCAGCTGCTGGCCAAGCGAAGTACGTTTGCCCGGGATCAACAGCTTGCCCTGCTCCAGACAGGCGGGAAAGGGTTGCTCATAAGTAGTCGATGAGAAAAATGCCACGCCGCACTCCCCGAGCTTCTTAGATAAGATCTCGGGATATTTAAGTGACTCGCCGGCACAGTCGGACAAGATCATATCCAGCTTGTGGGCTCTTAGGCGTTCCATCAGGCTCTCGTGAGTCGCCTCGTAGCAAGCCAGGTGCATAGAGCCATCGCTGGGGACAACAGAAAGTAACACGCGGCTGGCCAACGCCTTGGACAAGGCATCGGCGATGCCTACCTCAAATAAGATGTTATTATCCTTTTGATAGTTAAGGATATCTAACATCTCATAACTCAGACTAAACATCTTGTCCGCATAACGGAATACCAGCTCACCCAGCTCAGTGGGCTCAAGGTTACGCCCTACCCGCTTAAATAGCGTGCCGTTGAGACGCTGCTCCAATACGCGTATCTGTCCAGTTACCGTCTGCGGGGTCAAACATAAGGTCTCGGCGGCCTTAGCCACCGAGCCTTTTTTGTGCACCATCCAAAAATAGTAGAGATGGTTGTAATTAAGATGGGACATCAAGGTTTGCGAATCTCCCGTCCTATTTCAGACGCTGGCAATCCATCAGGTCGTACATCACTTCGCTGAGGGAATCGACAGAATCGATTTTGCCCATCTCAAACGCCTCAGCGAGTCCCTGTACCAAGGTTTCTCTCTCTGGTAGACGGCTCTCGCAATAGGTACGGTTTGCTTCTTCGAAGCGTTTACCACTGCGATACTTAAGAGCGCGAGACTCATAACCATTACTCTCGACTCTTTTCCCCATAGCATTGGGCTTATACATCAGCGCACCGTCAACCACCCCTTCAAGATAGTGCTGACAAGACTCGCTATTGATATCCTGATTACAGGCGGCCAGTTGGCTAGCCGAGGCGCCCCCAGCTAATCCCAACGAGAGCATGAGTGTCACGACGATTTTTTTCATGATTTTTCTCCTTTCTCTGGCAGCACTTTAGATAACCAAAAATACCCTATTACCGCCGACGCGATAGATCCTGTCAATATGCCCAATCTTGCTAAATCGCCATAGGCTTCACCTTCACCGATAAAGGCCAGGGACGAGATAAACATCGACATAGTAAAACCGATACCACACATTAAGGCTACGGGCGCAATATGACGCCAGCCCATACCATCTGGCAGCGCGGCAAGTTTGAGCTTCACGGCCACAAAACTAAATAGCAGTACTCCAAGCGGCTTACCGAGCAAGAGTCCCAAGGCGATCCCTACTGGTACAGGCGATAGCAAATCCCCTAAACTCATACCCGACAGATCCACGCCCGCATTGGCAAAGGCGAAGATAGGCAAGATCATAAAGGTGCTCCAAGGATGCAGACTATGCTCTAAATTTTCAGAGGGTGAGCTACCGTCTTTCGCCCGCAGTGGAATACAGAAAGCAATAATAACGCCCGCCAAAGTCGCATGGACCCCAGATTTGAGCACGGCGATCCACAGTATCAGGCCCACTACGCCATAAGGCGCCAATGAGGTGACCCCCTTACGGTTGAGCCCAACCAGAATCACTATCGCCAGCGCTGCCACCACCAGGCTGATGGTCGACAAATCTGTGCTGTAGAACATGGCAATGATCACCACCACGCCTAAGTCATCGATAATGGCTAACGCAAGCAGAAAGACCTTAAGCGCTACCGGTACTCGGCTACCCAACAGGGCCATGATACCCAATGCAAAGGCAATATCTGTTGCAGCAGGAATCGCCCAGCCCACCTGAGTGATGGGGTCGGAATAGTTAAAGATGAGATAGATCGCCGCCGGAAAGATCATGCCACCGATGGCAGCAAAAGTGGGCAGAGACGCCTGCTCACGGCTCGACAATGCGCCTTCAAGCAGTTCACGCTTCACTTCCAAGCCGATCAGCATAAAGAACAGGGCCATCAAGCCATCATTAATCCAATGAATGAGAGTCTTATCGATATCTAGGCTACCGACTCTCACCTGCATTTCTGTATGCAAGAACCCCTGGTACAAACCAGACAAGGGAGAGTTGGCCATGATCATGGCTAGTAGCACTGCGGCCATCAAGAGGATGCCGCCAGCTGATTCTTGGCTTAGAAAATTTCTAATCGCCTTTTCCATAAATTAAACTCCAAAAAACACTTAATGGATCGAGTCTAGCGGAATGCAACCTAACTGAATAATCGTTTGCATCAGCATTAAACATCGGTAATTCCGAAGTATCAAGTGTAGACTCTCTATCGAGACTAATCAACATAATGCAATTTGACAGCTTGTTCACCAAGCCTAAACCTTTATGTGACAACACATACTGGCATATACTCGATAAATAGAGGTTTTTTTATGCAGAATAAATTAATAAAGCTCCAGTGACGATAATCCGCCGCTGGAGCTTTACCTCAGAAATTCCTCAGTCTTATGACTGTAGGTTATACAGAGAAAGGGTACTGGATCGCGTCATGATGCTGGTAACCTGTCACTTCGAAATCATCCATAGTGACCCAGGTTTCAAGATCTTCGAGCGACTTGATTTCAGGATTGATATGTAGCTGAGGCGATGGGAAGGGCTGACGCTTGAGCTGCACTTCTTGCATTAAAGGCAACTGATCTTCGTAAATATGAGCGTTGACTATCTTGTGGTAAGCCTTACCCGGTTTATGGCCAGTGATCTGAGCGACAATGGCCAACAGGGTAAACACCTGCACCTGATTAAAGTTAAGTCCAAGAGGGACATCGCATGAGCGCTGGAAACTATTGAGATAGAGAGTGTCACCTAGCAAGGAAAAGTTATGGGTGTGCATACAAGGGCGCAGACAGCCCATATGGAATTCACCAGGATTATAAAAGCTTAAGATCTCACCGCGATCATCTATTCCCCTGGAGAGGTTATCGATAATTTTTCGAAGCTGATCCACTGTGCCGCCATCAGGTTTTGCCCAAGCTCTGCCCTGAACACCATAGACCCGGCCCATATCATCATGACCTTTACGGTGGGGATTGTTAAGCCAAGCGGCATTTTCGTTAGCGTTAGCATCCCAAGTCTTGGCACCTAACTTTCTAAAGTCAGCGGCGTTGTCATAACCTCTGAGATAACCCAAAAGCTCAGCGATAGCCCCTTTCCAAAAGCTTTTGCGTGTGGTGATCAAGGGAAACTCATTACCAGCCACATTATATTCCAGATCGGCATTAATCACGGTTAAGCAGCGCTTGCCCGTACGTTCGTTCTCGACCCAAACGCCCTCATTGATGATTCGCTCACATAACGCCAAATACTGTTTCATCTTGTCCTACTTTTTATTGTTACTTATAAGTGCGCGCAAGACGCCCACTGCTTGTTCATCCTTCCCCATTTGCCGATTAGGTCAGGGCTATCTTGATTCCCGTAAAGAATAACATGACGGCGAAGATCTTTTTCAGTCTTGCCGTCGGCCAAATACTGGCAGCTTTCGCCCCCAAGGGCGCCGTCAACATTGAGGTGCAGACTATGCCCAGCAAAGCCGGCAAATAGATATACCCTAAGGTGTACTCAGGCAGGCCTTGGGTCGCCCAGCCAGCAAAGACATAACTCAGGCTACCAAACAACGCAATCATCAGACCTGTGACCGATGAAAAGCCGATAGCATGGCGCATCTGCACGCCAGCCCAAGTCAGGAAAGGGATCAACAAGATACCGCCACCAATTCCCATCAGCGCCGCAATCACTGCAATAATACAGGCCGCAAGGAATAAGTAGGGCGCAGGGGGTAAGGAGCGCTCTACCTCTGTAGCCTTAACGGGAAAAACCATCTGCACAGCCATAAGCACCAAGAAACCAGCAAAGATCTGCTTAAGCAACTCGGCGGAAAAGAGTGAAGAGATAAAGCCTGCCGACAGAGCACCAATGATAAAACCCGGCAACATAATAGTCAGTAAATGCCAGGGAATATTACCACGGCTATGATGTGCCCTGGCTGAGGAGAGTGAGGTTAAAATAATCGCCGCCAGGGAGGTTGCTATCGCCACATGGGTCAGATGCTCGGGTACCACGCCCGCCTTAGGTAACAAAAACAGCAGTACAGGCACAGCGATCACACCGCCCCCTATGCCTAACAGACCTGCCATAAAGCCAATAAAGGCACCTAAAGCAATGCAGCTAACAACTATGGTGAACATGAAACCTCTATCGCGATGGCAAAATGAGGCATTAGCTTAATGGAAATAATGGCAGATTGAAATTACCCAAGCCCAGTTATAAGAACTCATCCAATTCGTTATCTTTAAGGTATTGAGTCAATAGCTGCCTCACCTCGGCTCCATTGCTGAGCGATAGTGCCTCATTGAGGATGGCACTGAGATCGCTATAGGAGACTCTGCGGATCAAATAATTGATCTTGGCAAGGCTACCCTGGTTCATACTCAACTGGGTGTAGCCCATAGCCACGAGCAAAAGGACACCTATCGCCTCCCCCGCCAGCTCACCACAAACACTGATTGGCAGTCGATAGTGCTTACAGGCCAATCTCGCCTGCTTCAAGGCCCGTAAAATACCTGGATGGTAGCAATCGTAAAGGGTGCTGACTCTGGGGTTGTTACGGTCGACCGCCAGTAAATATTGTGTCAGGTCGTTGGATCCTACTGAGATAAAATCGACCCGTTTAGCTACCTCTTCCAGCTGGAACAAGAGCGCTGGCACTTCCAGCATGATCCCTAGCTTAGGTCGCTGTAGATCCGGATGAACATCTTGCTTCACCTCAAGATAGGCCTGCTCAAGATAGGCGATAGCCTGATCGATCTCATCGAGGCAACAAACCATTGGTAGCAAAATATGTAACTGATCGCGCCCACCGGATGCATTTAACATAGCTCTTAGTTGCACCAGGAAAAGCTCTGGATGATCTAGGCTTAGGCGTATTCCTCGCCATCCTAGGAAGGGATTCTCTTCGGTGATAGGCAGATAAGAAAGCGGCTTATCACCACCGACATCTAAGGTACGCATCACCACCGGTCGGCCAACCGCCGCATCTAATACCTGGCGATACACCTCGACCTGCTCAGCCTCACTGGGAAAGCGAGTCTGCAACATAAATGGGATCTCGGTACGATACAGGCCAATACCATCAGCCCCTTCGGCTATTTCCGAAGCCAAGCTGCTCAACAGTCCGGCGTTAAGATAGAGATGAATACGGCGCTCATCGAGAGTTGTGGCGGGTTGTGAAAGCTCAGCCGCATACCGCTTTTGCAACGCCTTCTCGGCCGAAATCAGACTGCGATATTCACTAATCAGAGTCGGCGTTGGCGAGATGAGCACCTGCCCCCGATTGGCGTTGAGAATTAACTGCTTACCATCAATCCCCGCATTAAGGATCCCCTCTACCCCAATCACCGCCGGAACACCAAAGGCGCGCGCCAAAATCGCGGCATGGGAGTTTACGCCCCCCTGCTCAGTGACAATCCCTACGAGCTTATGCTGGGGAAATTCCGCCAACATGGTCGCCGTGGCTTCCTTAGTCACCAAGATCACCGGCACATCGAGTTCCAGCTGCATCTTTTGCGGCTCAATCAATTCACGCAGAACACGCTGACCTAAGTCACGAATGTCGGTGGCGCGCTCTTGCATATAGGGGTCTTGCATCTTAAGGAAGTGGTCGATGTAGCGCAGCGACACACGGCTCACCGCAGAGATCGCCGTCCAGCCCGCTTGGATCTCCCGCACATACTCACCGCCTAAGCTGGTATCATCAAGCAGTAAAAGCAACGCCGAGAAGATAGATTGCACCTCTTTCTCATTCTCGCCATCGAAACGTTGCGACAGGGCACTTAGGGTATTGCGACAAGCATCTAACGCCTGACTCAATGCCTGTAGCTCAGTTTCGATATCCTGGGTCTGATGCTGCTGTTGATCTAAGGCTATTTCACCACCTAGCACCATAGCATGGGCAATCACCACGCCACTGGCCGCTGAAGTCCCGGTATAAAGACACTTATCTGGCGCCGATTTCACCTCGGCCTTCTTACGCTGCTCACGCACGGCTACCGCTAACTGGGCAGCCAGGGTCATCAGGAAGGCCTCTTCGGCCTCACTAAACTGGCGGGCATCGGCCTGCTGCACAACCAGCACGCCTAAGATCAATTTTTGAAAGATGATGGGAACGGCGAGAAAGGCACGAAAATCTTCCTCGTCGACTTCGGTAAACAACTTGAATCTGGGGTGTTGCTGGGCATCGGCCAGGTTAACGGGTTCTTCGCGCTCGGCCACTAGTCCGACCAAGCCTTGGCTCATGGGCATCTTGACTCGGCCAACGGCCCTGGGGTCCAGACCATCGGTCGCAGAAAGCACCAACTCCTGCTCCTCTAAGATATAGATAGAGCAGCATTGGGTTTCCATTGCCGATTTAGTTTGGCTAACGAGTAGCGATAAGGCAGATTGAAGATCTTCGGCTGCGGCTACGGCCTGAGTAATATCCCTGAGCGTTTTTAACACAGCCTATCTCTCCATCTTAATCTTACCTGCGGCGACCTCGCCTTCTGCCACTATGGGTATTTTCCTGCGCCTGAAACGCTAACGTCGTCGGCGCAAACTCTTTCATCACCTTGCGGTAAACATCACGTTTAAAGGATACCACCTGCCTGACAGGATACCAGTAACTGACCCACCGCCAATCATCAAACTCAGGATGCCCCGTGGCCGCCAGATCGATAGCCGACTCCTGACTCTTTAATTGTAATAAAAACCACTTCTGCTTCTGACCGATACATAAGGGTTTACTGTCTTGCCTAATTAACCGTTTTGGTAATCTATAACGCAACCAGGAACGAGTTGAGGTTAACACCTGTACATGCTCAGGCTTTAACCCAACCTCTTCATACAACTCCCGATACATGGCTTGTTCGGCACTTTCGCCTTCATCCACGCCACCTTGCGGAAATTGCCAGGAATGTTGACCAAAGCGTCTGGCCCACATCACCTGCCCAAAGCGATTACAGATAATGATGCCTACATTTGCACGAAAGCCGTCACTATCAATCACATGGACTCCAAATTGAAATATTCTAATGAATCGATTGTTTCACAAAGCGGCGTCGGCGGCAATTCCCCGTTAACAGATATTGATTGGATAAAAAACCAATTTTTTTGCTTTTATCAACAGACACTCTCGATATCAACCGAGGATATCCACAAAATCTGTGGATATCTCTGTTTGAAACTCAGTTAAAATTGTCAATTTAGCCTAAATGAAGATCAAAAGCCTTCATTTGAGGCTGACAAAATACAAAGCTAAAATACTGAATAAAAATAGAAAGTTTTTGTAAAAACCATAGGATCATTTGTTCACAAACTGCGATCGCACAAAAAACACCCAAAGGGTGAATGGAATAAAAAGACACTTGCAGTTATTTAAGGTTATTCACAGATAAAAGCAATTATGTGATATTGCGGCGCTAAACAGCCCGCTAAATCCCCTTGACATGAGCCTTTTTGTTCATCTTGCCGATCAACACTCACAGTTATCCAATAATTCTGTGGATAAGTATGTTGGAAAGAGTGGGGAAATCACGGAGTAACTCGATAAGCGACCAGAAGTTATCAAGATCAAATAAGAGTTAATAGTTAAATTTCATTAACTTAAGCAAAGCTTCAGCTGTGATTAACTCAGCCCAAAAATTTCGGGCAAATTTTAACCGTGATTGCTAAAGTGTATAACTCGGGTAGAATCCTCCCTATGAAAAGCAGATCCTTACCACCGGCCTCCGTCGACGAACTCATGTCTCGGGCCCAAGATATGGCAGGCCTTACCTTAGGCCAACTGGCCGAACTACACGCCATTGCTGTGCCCGACAATCTCAAACGTGATAAAGGCTGGATAGGCCAACTCATTGAGCTTGAGCTGGGTGCTACCGCAGGCTCAAAACCTGAACAAGATTTCTTGCACCTTGGCGTAGAGCTGAAAACGATTCCTGTGGATGCGTCAGGTAAACCTCTTGAAACCACCTATGTCACTGTGGCGCCACTTGTGAACATCAGCGGCCTCAGATGGCAAGACAGTCTGGTCTTTCATAAGCTACAGCGGGTGCTGTGGATACCGGTAGAAGGAATTCGCCATAAAGCCGTAAGCGAAAGACGCATAGGTACGCCTATCCTCTGGACCCCAAACGAAGAGGAGCTGTCGCAGATCCGCCAGGACTGGGAGGAGATAATGGAGCTAATCGCGCTAGGCAAGGTAGAGCAGATCACAGCCCGCCACGGCGAAGTACTACAGCTAAGACCCAAGGGGGCTAACAGCCGAGCCCTCACTCAAAGTATCGCCAGCAATGGCCAAATAAAACTGACCAATCCCAGAGGCTTCTACCTCAAGATCCCTTTTACTCAGCAGATCCTTAACCGTTATATCTGTCCTTAATCAACGCCAAAACCGAGTGTGTTGATCCTCAACTAGACTTATAAGCAATGGGCAGGCTGGCTAAATTTACATCAGCAAACGCTAAGAAAAAACAACAAACACGGTAACTTAACAATTTAGAAACATAAAATTGTCGCTTTTTTGGCACATCTAGACTTCATTTGACCTAGATCACAAATATCACTGGAAATTGTAGGGGTGTTTTCTATACACTAGCGCATCCTGAGATTTGTGCAGCATTTAGGAATTATCTGTCACCGTGAGAGCACGCATTCAAGCAAAGAAGCTCATATTTGCCATTTTCGCTTGGGCTATCGCCATGGCGGCGTTCGTCTTTTTCCGCTATGCCCAAACACCAGAGCTACCGCAATGGGCGGTAGGGACTGCCGATCTCGCGACGCTGGCAATCTACATGGGGATCATCTTTGGTAGCCTGCATTGGATGTCGAATCTCATCGCAGACTATAGCGCCATCAACCGCCTGCCCTATCTGTTTTCGGTGATCTTTAAGGGACTCTTCCTTCTGCTTGGGGCCACAACGCTGGCCTATATGACCCAATTCCTTAACATGTGGGCCATCGAAAACCATATGTCGACCCTCAGACAGATGCTGACCGCCCATATTCTATACAGTCCCGCATTTCAGGCACTTATCATCTATCTTGTCGCGGTACGTGTGGGTCTTGCCTTTATCGAGCAGATGGCACTGCTGGTTGGCCCTCGAATCCTACTCAATATTGGCTTGGGGAAATATCACAGACCCAGATATGAGCAGCGTCTGTTTCTCTATCTGGACATGGTAGCCTCGACCACCCATGCCGAGTCTCTGGGAGATTACCGCTTCAGTCGTCTGATCCAGGACTGTTTTAGCCTACTGTCGGATACCGTGGTGAATAATGATGCCGAGATCTATCGCTACATGGGCGATGCTGTGTTGATACACTGGCCACTGGAAAACGGCATCATAGAAGATCGCAGCTTCAACATTTACTATGAATTCAGTCAGCAACTCAACTGGCAGCGCAAATATTTCGAAGAGCAGTATGGTTTTGTGCCTAAATTTAAGGCCGCAGCTCACTGTGGGCAAGTGGTCGCGGCAGTCGTGGGTGTGCAAAAGCAAGAGATTAGCTTCTTTAGCGACGTGCTCAACACCCTGGCAAGATTGCAAGATCAGTGTAACCCTATGGGTCAACGCATGTTGATCTCAGGCTCCTTGCAAGCCCTCATAGATACCAGTAAAAGTCACTACGACTTCGCCAATCTCGGGCCGATTAAGCTCAAGGGGAAACAACACTCTATCGAGGTATATGGCGTTTCCCCCAAGGGTAGCAATAATTAGGACCTGTTTTCCTTTCAGATTTCATTTTTGTTCAATCTAAACCCGTTTTGCTCGAGGCATGAGTCTCGAGGCATGAGTCTCGAGGCATGAGTCTCGAAACATGAGTAATGATGCATATTTGTAATATGTGAATTGCAAGCACCTAAGAACGAGCACCTAAGAAATTGTCTGAAACGATCTCTAACAGCTTTGCAGGCCATTTCATAATCAACAGGGTGCGTTTAGAAGAATACCCTTACGCAGTATTTATGGGGCAACGCTTGTAGGCCTTTGCTACTGCATTATCGCCGGTTTATGTCGCTCACTACAGGTCACCGACTCTGCTAAATACAAATCACCTACAAACTTTCGCAAAAACAAACAACAAAGATCAACAGCCCTTAGCTTTCCGCCTGCTCCAACAAACTTTGAATCGCCTTGCCCAAGGTTCTAAAGGTCATGATACGGCTGGAAGTCTGGCGCCACACTAAACCTATGTCTCGATAGGGCGCCTCACCAGGTGGGGTCAATGCGATCAGATCTGTGTCGTTCAAAATCCCTGCATCTATCGCCATCTGTGGCAAGAAAGTGGTGCCTAACTTGCTGTTTACCATCTGCACTAAGGTATGCAGACTCGTAGCGGCAAAGGGGTTGATCTTATCACTGTCGGCCAGACGACAGGCACTGATGGCATGACCGGTAATACAGTGCTCAGATTGCAGCAGGAAAATACTCTCATCGGGCAGCGCTTTATAATCTATCGGCTGTTGTACCTCGCTGCTCAGCTCCTTATGCATCACCAGCTTAAAGGGATCTATGCCCACTTTCATGCTGTGGTATCCGCTGGTATCGACCGGTAACGCTAACAGTAAAAGATCCAGCTCGCCCTTCCCTAGCGCATCAAGTAACCGCTCTGTGGTATCTTCTTTTAAAAACAGGGTCAGCTCTGGATATTCCTGCTGACAATGTTTCACCACCCGGCTTAGCAGAAACGGCGCTATGGTAGGGATGCAGCCCAGACGAATATCACCTGTCATGGGTTGCCCCTGGTGCTTGACCAGTTCCACCAGATCATCGACATCGGTCAGTAGCTTGCGTGAACGCTGAACCACCTCTTCGCCAATGGCGGTAAAGATAAAAGATTTATGATCCCGCTCGATCAATTGATGGCCGAGTTGCTCTTCCAGATTTTGAATGCCACTCGACAGGGTAGACTGGCTGACATGGCACAGCTTGGCCGCGCGATTAAAATTCTGTTCCTGATAAAGGTTCACCAGGTAGTAAAGGTTCTTTAGACTTGGCAGTTGTTTCATAAAATCGATTACCAGCTTCCATTTACATTCAAATACTCTATCTAACTCTAGCACAAGCACCATTAGGATTAACCCACTCTTATGCCAGAAGTGTGAAGCGCTACCCAAAAGCGGCTAATTAACGCACAAACTAAAACGCCCCCGATGATCACTCATCAGGGGCGTTGGTAAACTCAGTTGCTTAAGCTTAGCGCTTAGGGCTTAGGGCTTAGGCTTTCGACTCTAAGTAAGCTTTAAGCTCAGCCAAGTCGTTGCTAGCATTATCGACAATCACCTGTAACCAATTAGCGTGCTCGGCCGCCCACTCTGGCGCTTCGCCATGTTGTAATAACTGAGCATACTGCTGGATACGCTTTAAGCCAACAGAACCGGCTGCGCCCTTAAATTTGTGCGCTTCAGAACATAAGGTATCTTTGTCTTGTGCTTCTTTAGCATTCACCAGGTTGCCAACATACTCAGGCATCAACTGCTCAAACAAGACAACACTCTTAAGCAAGGTACCTGCACCAATAGCGCTGCAGTACTGCTCAAGGGTATTGAGATCCAATATTGATTCTAACTCGGCTGTTGCCATATTAAGGCACCTCTCGAAAAAATGCTGACGGGACAAGAATAAAATTTACCCCATAATAGCGCCTAGAATGGTGGGCGCAACTAATTGAAGCATATGCAAGTTAAATAGGCTCTTATTTAACCTTTCATTAACCACATATTAAATTAGTTGCCCAATTATTCACTTTTTTAGCCCCTAAATTGAAAATTGATCACTTAGCTTATCGGGTCAAATAATACCCTTGTCCCCCGAGAGATTCGAGGTTCTTCACTATCGCAACTAACCCCTCCCACCGATAGGCGCACCAATCGGGTGCCAACAAGATAGGCTTCTTAGCATAAGCAGTAACACGATGAAAAATCACCTCTTTAGGCGTATGGCGTATCAACTCTCCGACACTGTCGGCATAGGCTTGCTGGGACAATAATGTCATCCGCCCAGCGCGCCAAGCCTTAGCCATGGTACTGCCTTCGACAATATGTAATGGATGAATTTTTAATCCATCGACACCCGCGGCGAGTACCGCTTGGTGGCTGGCTAAAAAATTCTCATGCGTTTCACCGGGTAGCCCCAAAATAAGGTGGGTACAGACCTTTAACCCCGCCTTTCTAGCCCGCGTCACTGTGTCTCTATACTCCTCAAACCCATGACCACGGTTGATTCGCTTTAGCGTCTCTATATTGGCACTTTGCAACCCAAGTTCCAGCCAGACCTCAAGGCCGCGCGCCTGATAGCCCGCCAGTAACTCAATCACTTCATCACTGACGCAGTCGGGACGCGTACCGACACACAAGCCGACAATATCTTTATCCGCCACCGCCTCATCATAGCGCTGCTTAAGTAATCGATACTCATCATAGGTACTGGTATAAGCCTGAAAGTAAGCGATAAACTTTGTGGTCTTGCCTTGAGCACGCTCGCGTCCCTTCGCCAGTTGCACCGCAATGGAGTCGACAGTGCCATGCTCATGACTAAAAGAAGCCACGTTACAGAAGGTACAGCCACCTCGCCCCAGACTGCCGTCTCGGTTTGGACAGGTAAATTTAGCATCTAAGGTCAGCTTCTTTAGGCGCTGGCCATATTTGGCTTTGCAATGCAGACCAAAGGTATTGACGTGACTATCCAGTCCCACGGGGTTCTCTCTCGAAAAATAAAAGGCAGGGATTGTAACTGGCCCTAAAAAGGAGTTCTTGGCGCTACATCAATGTTTAGCCCCTTAACCCGTGCCCCACATCACAAACTGAAGCTAAACTTAGCCCCGCTGCACACTCTGGCTAATACATTGGTCTTAGATTTGTTAAAAAATTCACTGTATCTGCAATAAAAATCATTTTTTTAGATTAAAAGACAATAACCCCATTTGTTACATTTTGGTAAAAGGCTTTTGAGACTTAAATCAAAATTCTTTTTATTCATAATGTTATAGCGCACCAAAAACAGTTTACGTTAACGTAAGGTTAAATTTGAAAGCGTATAAAACACGCCTTACCAGTCACATTTTATGCATAAATTTGAATTGACCTTTTGCTGGGCAAAAGTTAATTTGGATGGTTCGGGTGCACATCAATCGCATGAATTTCCCCGACGAAGTATTGGTTAGTATTAGGGAGTTTTTATATGAGCTTGTATCACCCCAGTTTTGAACGGGATAACTGTGGTTTTGGCTTAATCGCCCAAATGGATGGCGAAGCCAGCCATAGAATTGTACGTACTGCCATTCATGGCCTGGATCGCATGAAACACCGTGGTGGTATTGCTGCCGATGGCCGTACCGGCGATGGTTGCGGCCTGCTTATGCAACTCCCCATTAAATTCTTCGAAGCCGTCGCCAATGAAAACGACTGGCACCTGAGCCGCAAGTTTGCCGTGGGCATGCTGTTTTTAAGCCAAGATGAGGCGGTAGCAGACTATACCAAGCGCACCCTTGAGCGTGAGTTAGAAAAAGAAACCTTAAGCGTAGCCGGTTGGCGTGAAGTCCCGGTTAATCCTGAGGTGCTTGGCCCTATCGGTCAGGCCAGCCAACCTAAGATCTGGCAAGTATTGATTAATGCCCCTATCGGTTGGCGAGAGAAAGATCTCGAGCGTCGCCTCTATATGGCGCGTCGCCGTCTCGAACAACAGATGACAGACTGTAAAGACTTCTATGTCGCCAGTCTCTCCGGCCAGGTGATCGTCTATAAAGGGCTAATGATGCCCGCCGATCTGCCAGCCTTCTATCCGGATCTGGCCGATATTCGCCTGCAAAGCTCTATCTGCTTATTCCACCAGCGTTTCTCAACCAACACTTCGCCCAAGTGGCCTTTGGCGCAGCCGTTTCGCTATCTCGCCCACAATGGTGAGATCAACACTATCACGGGCAACCGCCAGTGGGCCCGCGCACGTGCCTACAAGTTTAATGCACCGCTACTCCCGGATCTGCAGCAAGCCGCTCCCTTTGTGAATGAAAGCGGTTCTGACTCCTCATCGCTGGATAACATGCTGGAGATGCTACTTGCCGGCGGTATGGATCTGTACCGCGCCATGCGTTTGCTTATTCCGCCTGCATGGCAGAGTAACCCAGAGATGGATGATGAGTTAAAGGCCTTCTACGACTTCAACTCCATGCATATGGAGCCTTGGGATGGTCCAGCGGGGATCGTGATGACCAATGGTCGCCATGTGGCCTGCGCGGTGGACCGTAATGGCCTGCGTCCGTCACGCTATGTGATCACCAAAGACAGAATCCTGACCCTGGCTTCAGAGATCGGCATCTGGGACTATGGACCGGACGAGGTACTCGAAAAAGGCCGTGTTGGCCCAGGTGAGCTATTGGTGCTCGACACCCTTAACGGTCAGCTCTACTCCTCGTTCGAGATTGATAACGATCTTAAACGCCGCCACCCCTATAAAGAGTGGATGGCCAAGAACAGTCAAACCCTGATCCCCGCCGAGCAGATGCCTAGCGAGGCCCAGGGCGTATGCGAGTTCTCTGCTGACACCTTAGTGCAATACCAGAAGCAATTTGGCTACTCTCGCGAAGAGTTAGAGCAAGTGATCTGGGTGCTGGCCGAGAAAGGCGAAGAAGCCACAGGATCCATGGGCGACGATACGCCTATGGCGGTGCTGTCGAAAAAGTCTCGTACTCTGTACGACTACTTCCGCCAGAAATTCGCTCAGGTAACCAACCCTCCTATCGATCCCCTACGGGAGAAACATGTGATGTCGCTGGCCACATGTGTCGGCCGCGAACAGAACCTGTTTAATGAGACCACGGGCCACGCCTACCGAGTGATGTTTAACTCGCCTATCCTGCTCTACAGCGATTTCAATCAGCTGCTGGCGCTGGATTCGACCTACTACCGCGCTAATACGGTGGATCTCAATTACGATCTCAGCGAAGGGCTAGAGGCGGCGATTCGCCGCGTCTGCGACGAAGCCGAGCGCCTGGCGCGCACCGGTACCACTCTGCTGATCCTGTCCGACCGAGCCACCGACAAGCGCAAGCAAGTGATCCCCGCCGCCATGGCCGTGGGCGCCGTGCAGCAGGTGCTCGTCGATAAGAGCCTAAGATGTGACACCAACATCATAGTCGAGACCGCCTCGGCCAGAGACCCGCACCACTTCGCCGTGCTGCTGGGCTTTGGTGCTACCGCCATCTACCCTTACCTGGCCTACGAGAGTATCTCTGCGCTGGCCAGCCGTCATGGCGTACGCGAAACCCAGCAGCTGATGCTCAACTTCCGTCAGGGCATCGACAAGGGGCTACGTAAGATCATGTCCAAGATGGGGATCAGTACCGTTGCCTCTTACCGTTGTAGCCAGCAGTTTGAAGCCATCGGCCTCTCATCAGATGTGGTCGAACTCTGCTTCAAGGGTGTGGTCAGCCGCATCGAGGGCGCGAACTTTGCCCTACTAGAGAAAGATCAACAGGCGCTGCAGAAGCTGGCCTTCCAGGCCCATCAGCCGCTACCTCAGGGCGGTCTGCTGAAGTATGTTGAAGGCGGTGAGTACCACTGCTTCAACCCGGATGTGGTTAACACCCTGCAGCAGAGCCTACGAGACCAGGACTATGGCGTCTACAAGCGCTTCACAGAATTGGTGGACGACAGACCCGTGGCAACCCTGAGGGATCTCTTCACCGTTAAGGCTGACAATAAGGCTGTCGAACTTGATAAGGTTGAAGCCGCCGAGACCCTTTACCCAAGATTTGACAGCGCCGCCATGAGTATCGGCGCCCTCAGCCCAGAGGCTCACGAGGCACTGGCTGTTGCCATGAACCGCCTCGGCGGTCGCTCAAACTCGGGCGAAGGCGGGGAAGATCCGCGTCGCTTTAATTCTGAGCGTAATTCGGCCATCAAGCAGATCGCCTCGGGCCGCTTCGGCGTCACGGCGCACTATCTGGTAAACGCCGAGGTACTGCAGATCAAGGTCGCCCAAGGCGCTAAGCCCGGTGAAGGCGGTCAGCTGCCTGGCGACAAGGTGAGCGTAGAGATCGCCGCGCTGCGTAACGCACGCCCAGGCGTCACCCTGATCTCACCGCCGCCACACCATGATATCTACTCTATTGAAGACTTGGCTCAGCTGATCTTCGACCTTAAGCAGATCAATCCTAAGGCGATGATCTCGGTCAAGCTGGTATCTGAGCCCGGCGTGGGCACCATTGCCACCGGCGTGGCCAAGGCCTATGCCGACATGATCACCATCTCAGGTTACGACGGCGGTACGGGCGCTAGCCCTATCACCTCGGTGAAATATGCCGGTAGCCCGTGGGAGCTGGGTCTAGCCGAAGTACACCAATCACTGGTGGCTAACGGACTGCGCCATAAGATCCGCCTGCAGGTGGACGGTGGCCTTAAGACTGGCACCGACGTGATCAAGGCGGCCCTGCTAGGCGCCGAGAGCTTCGGCTTCGGTACCGTGCCTATGATCGCCCTTGGCTGTAAATACCTGCGTATCTGTCACCTCAACAACTGCGCCACAGGTGTCGCGACCCAGAATAAGCAACTCAGAGACAATCATTACCACGGCCTGCCCGAGCGCGTGATGACCTACTTCGAGTTTATGGCCCGCGAGATCCGTGAGTGGATGGCGGCACTGGGCGTTACCGAGTTTGAACAACTGGTCGGTCGCAGCGACTGGCTATCGGCCTTAGAAGGCACTACAGATAAACAGCAGCAGCTGGATCTGTCGACCATTCTCTATAAGCCGGAAGTACCAGAAGGCTGCGCCCTCACCTGGCGTGAGATCAACCCAACCGATGACAAGGGCGAACTTAACCAGAAAATTCTGAGCCATTGTCAGCAGGCAGTAGATCAGGGCGAAGCCTTAGAGGCACGCTTTGAGATCAACAATACAGACCGCTCAGTGGGCGCTGCCCTGTCTGGTTATATCGCCACCAAGGTTGGCCGTCAGGGTGCCAAGGCACCGATACAGCTTAACTTTAGCGGCAGCGCGGGTCAGAGCTTTGGCGTATGGAATGCACCAGGTCTGTCCCTGAACCTCTGCGGCGATGCCAACGATTATGTGGGTAAAGGCATGTCGGGCGGCAAGATCACCCTCTATCCGCCAGTGGGCAGCATGTTCCAGAGCGAGAAGAGCGTGATCCTGGGCAACACCTGCCTCTACGGCGCCAGCGGCGGTAAGCTGTTTGCAGCCGGTCAGGCAGGCGAGCGTTTCGCCGTGCGTAACTCAGGCGCCATCGCCGTGGTCGAAGGACTGGGCGATAACGGCTGTGAGTATATGACTGGCGGCATCGTCGTAGTGCTGGGCAAGACAGGCGTTAACTTCGGCGCAGGTATGACAGGCGGCTTCGCCTATGTATTCGACCGCTTCGGCCACTTCAACCGCCGCCTCAATACTGAGATGGTGGATATGCAGAAGGTGACGGCGCCGATACAGCAACAGCATCTAAAAGGATTGATTGAAGAGCATGTAGCCGAGACCGGCAGTGAGCACGCCAAGATGTTGTTAAACGATTTTGAAAACTGGATCGATTGTTTCGTCCTGATCAAGCCTAAGAATGTGGCGCTCGATGATCTCTTGCGTCTGGAACAATCTGAACCTGCATTAGCAGTGGTAGCGGGGTAATGGCCATGAGTAACGATTTTCAATTTATTGAAGTAGGCCGTAAGGATCCGACCAAACACGACGCCAAGAAACGCGCAACGCAGTTTATCGAGATCTATCAGCCCTTTGCACAGCCTCAAGTGAAAGAGCAGGCTGACCGATGCCTAGACTGTGGTAACCCCTACTGTGAGTGGAAATGTCCGCTGCACAACTATATCCCCAACTGGCTGCAACTGGCCAAACAAGGACGCATTCTCGAGGCGGCTGAGTTGGTCCATGAGACCAACACACTGCCGGAGATCTGTGGCCGCGTCTGTCCCCAGGACAGACTGTGTGAAGGTGCCTGTACCCTCAACGACGAGTTTGGCGCCGTCACCATAGGCAACGTAGAGAAATACATTACCGACACCGCTATCGCTCAGGGCTGGCGCCCGGATATGAGCAAGGTGGTCGAACGTAAGGAGCGCGTCGCCATCATAGGCGCGGGCCCAGCTGGCCTTGGCTGCGCCGACATCCTCGCCCGCAACGGCGTCAAGGCGGTGGTGTTCGACAAGCATCCTCAGATAGGCGGCCTGCTCACCTATGGTATTCCCGCCTTCAAGCTGGATAAATCTGTTATGGCGACCCGCCGCACCGTCCTCGAAGGGATGGGGATAGAGTTCAGACTCGGCGTTACCGTAGGCGAGGATATCGGCTTCGATACCCTGCTGGACGAATATGATGCCGTCTTCCTCGGCATGGGCACCTACACCCCGATGAAGGCCGGACTGGAAAACGAAGATGCCCAGGGTGTCTACCAGGCCCTGCCCTATCTGATTGGCAACACCCACAACGTCATGGGCACCACAGACGATGAAGCCCCTTATCTGAGCCTGGCCGGTCAGAAGGTGGTGGTACTCGGTGGTGGCGACACCGCCATGGACTGTGTACGCACAGCCGTTAGACAAGGCGCCAGCGAGGTGACCTGTGTCTATCGCCGCGACGAAGCCAACATGCCAGGTTCGCGCCGCGAGGTGCAAAATGCTCGTGAAGAGGGGGTCAACTTCCTGTTCAACCGCCAGCCGACGGCTATCAAGACTCATGATGGTGTTGTCAGCGGTATCGAATGTGTCGAGACCGCTCTGGGTGAGCCTGACGAGTCGGGGCGTCGACGCCCTGAGCCGATTGCAGGCAGCGAGCAGCTCATCGAGGCCGATGCCATCATCATCGCATTCGGCTTCCAGCCGAGCCCTGCCAAGTGGTTTGCCGACTATGGTATTGAGCTGGATCAGTGGGAGCGCGTGGTCGCCCCTAAGGTCGCCGACAATCCGTTCCAGACCAGCAACCCTAAAGTGTTCGCCGGTGGCGACATGGTTCGCGGCTCAGATCTTGTGGTCACAGCCATCGCCGAAGGCCGTGATGCAGCATTAGGGATCTTAAACACCTTCGAAGCTTAGGTTCGTTAACTTGAGAATCTAAACTTCAACCGTTTGGCTTGTGATTGGCGCTTTAACTTTGAGTGAGAGTTAAAGCGCTTTTTTTTGCCTGGGGAAAACCAGGCTGGTTTTTTGGCTTTTGTTGCTTCTGGCTATGTTGGTATTTGGTGGGGTGTTGAAGGTCACACCTTCATGGCTACCTAGCGCCTGCCCGGCGGGGAATGTTGGATTAGTTTAAAATTGTAGTGTCTGGCTCTGTTGTTATTTGATGGATTATTGAAGGCCGCACCTTCAATGCAACCTAACGCCTGCCCGGCGGGGGAATGTGGTAATACTTTCGGGTTGCAGCGTCTACCAGTTTGAGTATTGGGTGGATTGTTGAAAACCTCACCTTCATGGTAATTAATTGCTTGCAGCAGGCTTATGTGCAGATACATCTGCTACACGCCGTGAATCCATCCGTGGAGGCTCGACGATGGCATCCCTGCCATCGACGTCCGCAGATGCATCTACACCCGGTATCTAACGTCTCTTCGATTTGGCCGCTCTTGATAACGTTTAGGAAAACTAAATCAGCACTCTTTAGATTGCTCGCCTTTTTTTGGACCAGCTCACATTCTCCTTGTTATGCAACTATATTATTGGTATAAATTTCATACACTTAAAGGTTTTTATTACGAGATGCATGAGGTGATGACGATTTACATTTCCGACATTCTCGCTAATAAGCCTTAACTGTTGCGATCGAACTATGAAGATTACTCAAATAACGAGAAGAGACCTCTTCGATGCAATTATCGTAGAGAAAATAGATTGGGCGGGCTCACTTGAAGAGCCTGAGTTTTTGGCACGTATTTACAATCTTCAGGAGATCAGCTCAACGGATCAAAGATTTCCAGATGCAGCCGGAGATATTTGGCAGCATAGAGTCAATAACTATGACTGGGAAGATCATTGGATTTTTCACGACTCTCGATTTCAGCTCATGAATGGAGATGACGAAATATTACTTAGGTTTCTAGCTGAAACAGTTCACCCAATCGTTCGGTCAGATGCAACTGAGTCGCAACGATTAGTACAGCTATATAACGAGTTCTTACGAAATGACGGCTTTGAGCTGGCGGAAAAAACACGTATTTCAGGGAAGCCCATTTACATAGGAAGAAATGTCGGCACGGCTTCAATGCCGGGAATGTCATCAGCTAAAGAAGTTCTTAGTGGTACAGACTTAGTATATGTTGCTCAACAGATTACTCGCATGGAGGCTGCGGTTAATAATGATCCTAGCTTAGCTATTGGTACAGCCAAAGAATTGATAGAAAGTTGTTGTAAAACGATTCTCGCGGAAAGAAATATCGCTGTGGGAAATTCTGATGACGCGCCAAAACTTGTGAAAGAACTGTTAAGGAGCTAAAACTTACACCAAGTGATATCCCGGATGAAGCTAAAGCTGCTGACTCTATTAGAAAGCTTTTGAGCAATTTAGCAACGGTTGCGAGTGGAGTAGCTGAACTAAGAAATAAATACGGAACAGGCCATGGTAAAGAAGGAAATGCTAAAGGATTGAGCTCGCGTCATGCAAAGCTCGCGGTTGGAGCCGCATCAACATTGGCAGTATTTTTAGTTGAAACGCACCGTGAACAGAGTGACAGTTAACAAGCGCAAGCATCCTACTCGCTACGTTTCAGGCTTTTCCGAGCGTTAATTCGACAGATTTCAGAACCTGAATTTAAGGTATTAATGTTTCTTCGCAAACTCATACCTATCCAAGAATGATATAGCTTTGACAGGTATTGGATACCAGATGCGGCTAAATCGAAGAGATGGATGACCTGGTGTAGATACGCCGGTGAGCTTCCGAAACAGGGATGTTTCGGTAGAGCCTACAGGGAATGTATTCACGGCGTCTCACAGGCGTATCTGCACATGAGGTCGTTTATTCACATCCCTGTGATCACGACATTGGTGCATCCATGCACTGCACCTGCCGCAGGCATTAGGTAAACCATGAAGTCATGGTTATAATTAAATCTTCAAATACTATTTACGGTAGATGCTAAAGAAGCGAAAACGAATTGCTGCAAGCAATTCAAAATAACGCCTGATGTCTCGGCGTGAGTCCCCCTATCTCGCCACAACACCACTTTATTGCTATATTAGCGGCCATTATCTATGACAAGCTGCGCCACGGGCGCGGCCAGATCCACCTCCACCATAAAGGGCATTCAATGAAAATTGGTATTATCGGCGCCATGGAGCCAGAAGTCGCTCATCTTATCGCGTCTATGACAGACACTCAGACCCAAACCATCGCCGGCATAGAATTTGTTGCTGGACAGCTTGAGGGCAAAGAGGTAATCGTCACCCGCTCTGGCATAGGTAAGGTCACCGCCAGTGTCGCCACTACCCTGCTGATTGAGAAATATGCCCCAGATTACGTGATCAACACAGGTTCTGCTGGCGGCTTCGTCGACAGTCTGGCCATCGGCGACATCGTTATCTCCTCAGAGGTGCGCCACCATGACGTGGATGTCACCGCCTTTGGCTATGAAATTGGCCAGATGGCGCAGCAACCCGCCGCCTTTATTCCCGATGCCAAGCTGGTTGATGCCGCTAAGCAAGCCGTGGCAAGCCTGGGTGAGGTGAAGGCAATTGAAGGCCTTATCTGCACCGGCGACAGCTTCATCTGCGATCCTGAGCGCACTAAGGTGATGTTGAAAAACTTCCCCACCATGGCCGCCTGTGAGATGGAAGGCGCTGCGATTGCTCAAGTTTGTCACCAGTTCAAGGTACCCTTCGTTGTGATCCGCTCACTGTCAGACAACGCCAACAACGACTCACCGGTCGACTTTGACAGCTATCTGGTCAAGGCGGGTCATCACTCGGCGCTGATGGTGATCGCCCTGCTAAAACAGCTTTAAACATTACGCCTTAAGGCTGACACCGCAAGATGCAGGATCTTATTCAGCAGTTACTGACGGACAGCCCCTTTTACCAAGGGGCTGTCATCTTGTTGGTGGCAATAGTGATGGCGCTACTTGCGCCGCTTCCCCGGGAATACCAGGCCTTCTACTGGTTTTCTCACCTGGCCAAAAGCCTGTCGGCCAAGGTAGCTCGGAGCGACCGCGATGCGGGTCAGCAGCGACTGGCGGGCAGCCTCTCTATACTGCTATTAGTTGTGCCCTTCTGGCTCATCTTAAGCTTTCTGCTGGAGCTTGCTGCTTTTCCCTGGTTCTTCGAGTGCGTGTTTCTTTATCTCTGTCTGTGCGATGAGCAGTTTCATAAGGTGGCCGAAGAAACCGCTCAGGCGCTCAGCCGTCAGGATAAACAGCAAGCGCGCCAGCTGCTGAGTCACTGGGTTTATCGTGACACCCGCGAGCTTTCCGAGGTTGGACTCTGTAAGACAGTTATCGAAAAACTGCTTACCACCTCCATCTATGGCACGGTCGCCACCATACTCTTTTTCGCCATCGGCGGCGCGCCTTTAGTCCTGGGGGCGAGAATGATCAAACAGCTGGAGTACACCTGGCCGGCGCTCAATCCTGAGTATCGTGAGTTTGGCCGCCCAGCCTATCTGCTGAGCTCTTTAATCTATTGGCTGCCCACTCAGGCCTGGAACTTCACCTTGGCTATCCAGGGAGGCCCTGGCGCCCTGATGCAGCTGTTAAGACCACCTAAGAGCCCACAGCCGGTCAACAATTACCTGCCTACCTGCGCCTTGGCGGCTAAGGTGCTTAATACAGAGCTTGGCGGCCCACAAAAGTTTGCCGGTCAAAAGGTGGCGCTTATGCGCATAGGTACAGGTTCCAAGCCAACCCCCCACACCATCAGCGCCGCCCTAAAACTGGCCCGGCTCAGCAAAGGCATCTGGATACTCTCGCTGCTTTTACTCCCCTGCCTCTGGGCTATCTTGAGGCTGCTGGCACACGCATAATCGCTACATCTCAGGTATCGCGGCCCGTGCTTTTGACTAGACAAGCTTCAACCGCTTGGTATTATTCTCTTCTGGCCGCAACATCATGACCCTATAGGCATAACGACTTTGTTTGATAACCTCCATATTTCACTGACCACACCGGCGCTGCTATTTCCGGCTATCTCATTGTTATTGCTAGCCTATACCAACCGATTTTTCTCACTAGCGGCCTTAATCCGCAGTCTGAGCGCCGAGGGAAAGCCAGTACACTCTGGTCAGCTGAAAAACCTGCGCAGGCGCATCGTCATCATTCGCCGCATGCAGGAGGCGGGCGTTTCCAGCTTCGCCCTTTGTGTTTTGTGTATGATCTTCATCTATATCGGTTTTAATAAAACAGGGTCTATCATCTTCGGCTCAAGCCTGCTACTGCTGCTCTATTCTCTGGTACTGTCTGTGATTGAGATCCGTATCTCGGTCGATGCCCTGAACTATCACCTGCAAGAGCTAGATCAATGAAGGAGTGGATCTACTTTTTCGACCTGTGCGGCACCGCAGTCTTTGCCCTCTCTGGCGCGCTAGCGGCAGGACGTCACCGTATGGACCCTTTCGGAGTCATAGTACTGGCCTCGGTCACCGCCATCGGCGGCGGCAGCATACGCGATGCCCTGCTGGGAACCACACCGGTATTTTGGATCCGCGACCCTAACTACATCATAGTGATCCTGGCAACCGTACTGCTGACACTGATCTTTATTCGTAAACCCAAGAAGGTGCCGCAATACACACTGCCGGTAGCCGATGCCTTAGGTCTGGCGCTTTTTACCGTGATCGGTGCAGAAAAAGCACTCAATCTTGGCCTCAGCGGTATGATTGCCGTGGTAATGGGCTTGATAACTGGCGTGGGAGGCGGCATTATTCGTGACATACTCTGTCGCCAGGTTCCCATGATATTACGCACCGAAATCTATGCGACTGCCTCGATTTTTGGTGGGATCAGCTATACCTGTGCCATCGCCTGGGGCTTGGCAGATAAGGTGGCCTTGGCCGTCGCCATGATAAGCGCGTTAGTCATACGACTGGCCGCCATCAAGTGGCACCTACGACTTCCGGCGTTCGACTTAAAGAAAACATAAGATGATCAAGCAGTTTTTAGTTAGCATTCTGATGATATTGCCCCTGGCATCCCAGGCGGCACCCGGCGATATGCCCGCCGAGCAACAGATGGCGATCAAATATATCCAAGCGCTGACCGATCACGACTATCGCACCCTGGCCTCTTTCTATAATCGCGAGAGCATCTTTAAAGACCGCACTGCCAGCAAAACCTACACAGGGCAGCGCGATATTATCGAGTTTTTCGAACGCGCCCATCGCGGCGTACTGGAATATGATTTCAACATAGAACATATGTATAACTCAGGCTCTTTGGTGGTGATGATAGGTAACTACCATTACCGTGGTCCGGGTAGTCTGTTTGGCAAACCGGGCAAGGTGATCGAGCTGGCTATCCCTGGCGTCACCACCGTCAGGCTGGATCTGGCCAATCACAGGGTCAAAGAGCATGAAGATCTAATGGATTATCAGACCATGCAAGACCAGCTCGCCACCCAGTAGACGCCACCACCCCAGTCGGTTTTGAGCTTTCCTGAATACATTTTGCTGCATACATAAAAAAAGGCCTGCATCTGCAGGCCTCTTTACATTAATACTTCTCAGTATTAACCGGTAAGCGGTTAAACCAGGGTGATCTTGGCAAACTTGCGCTTACCTACCTGGAACACACCTGTCATGCCAGAATTTAGCACTAGGCGGCTGTCTTCAATCTTTTCGCCATCAAGCTTGGCGGCGCCTTGCTTGATCATACGCATCGCTTCAGAGGTCGAGCTCACCAAACCGGCGTCTTTCAACACGTTGGCGATACCGATACCCTCACCGGCAACAATCTCAATCTCTTGGATATCATCGGGAATCGCGCCTTTTTGGAAGCGATTGATGAACTCCTGATGCGCCGCTTCTGCCGCCGCCTCATCGTGGAAACGGGCGATGATCTCTTTAGCCAGGGCGATCTTCACATCTCTTGGGTTAGTGCCATTTTCGACATCGCTCTTGAGCTGAGCAATCTCTTCCAGTGGACGGAAAGAGAGCAGTTCGAAGTAACGCCACATCAGGTCGTCAGAGATAGACATGATCTTACCAAACATCTCACCGGCAGGCTCACTCACACCGATATAGTTGTTGGCAGACTTAGACATCTTCTTCACGCCGTCCAGACCTTCCAGTAGCGGCATCATGATAACCGTTTGTGGCTTCTGACCCGCGGCTTTTTGCAGCTCACGGCCCATCAACAGGTTGAACTTCTGATCCGTACCACCCAGCTCGACATCGGACTCTAACGCCACCGAGTCATAGCCCTGTAGTAGTGGGTACATAAATTCGTGGATAGCAATCGACTGTCCCGAGGCGTAACGCTTCTTAAAGTCGTCGCGCTCCATCATACGTGCCACAGTTTGTTGTGACGCCAGACGTATCATGCCCGCAGCGCCCAGCGGCTCTAGCCAGCTTGAGTTGAATTCGATACGCGTCTTGGCTGGGTCCAAAATCTTATAGACCTGCTCCTTATAGGTTTCGGCATTCGCCAATACCTGCTCGCGGGTCAGCGGTGGACGCGTGCTGTTTTTACCACTCGGGTCACCTACCATGCCGGTGAAATCACCGATCAGGAAGATCACTTCATGCCCCAGCTCCTGGAAGGCACGCATCTTATTAAGGATCACCGTATGGCCAAGATGGATATCTGGCGCAGTAGGGTCTGCCCCCAACTTGATGCGCAGAGGACGTCCCTCTTTGAGTTTTTCCAGCAGATCCGATTCGAGCAAGATCTCGTCGGTACCACGTTTAATTTCTGCTAATGCTTGGTCTAAATCAGCCATCTTGGCAGCTACTCCTGAGAGCCGGTAAGTAAATAATGGGGACTAATGTTACTTGTTAGCCAGCACAAATGAAAGAGTGTACACTAACAGGATCGGCTTAAGTGTTAGAAATTGGTATCGGAGTCAATGGGAAAGATCATCACACTCTTAAAACTATTACCCAGATTGCACCAAATCATATTGAGTGCCTTAGTGATCATCACCCTAAGCGTGATATTTATTCCCTCAGAAGATGCTGAAGCCTCCCGCTCAACCAATACTGCGCTATCGGGTAAAATCACCTTTGGTGATCGCGACAACTCGCCCGCCAGCAAAGATGACACAGGCAGCGACGCTAAGTCTCATGCTTACCCTGTCCCGCTCGCCTTTCGCACGCCAGAACCTCCAAGCGCCGATGAAATAGCCCGTGATACCCAAGCGAGCGATAACCTAGATCTCAATGACAATGCCCTGACTCAGGTGAGCATTGCAGACGCAGCCCCTGAAGCGGAAAGAGAGAGCAGCGAAGAGTTTACCGTACGCCGAGGCGATACCCTGGCGGCGCTGTTTAAACGCGCCGGCCTGAGCGCCCGCGATGTCTATGAGATAACCTTACTCCCCAAGGCCAAAAAGAACCTACTGAAGATACTACCTGGTGAAGAAATCATTATCGTCAAAGATGATGCGGGTCAGCTCAAGCGAGTGGTCTACCATTTAGACCCTATCTCTACCCTGAAGATCAGCAAAGATGCCAAGAGCTACAGCGAAGAGATCATCAAGAAGCAGGTAGAGCAGCGCACCAAATTCGCCAGCGCCACCATCAACAGCAACTTTTGGAACGCTGGGGTGGGCGCAGGATTAACGCCGAACCAGATCATGCAGCTGGCTACCATCTTCGGCTGGGATATCGACTTTGCCCTGGATCTACGCCAAGGCGACAACTTCGCCATTTTGTTTGAAGAGGAGTACGCCGACGGTGAGTTTTTGCGTAATGGTAATATCTTAGCCGCCGAGTTCTACAACCAGGGCGATCGCTATACGGCGGTGCGCTACAAAGATGGTAACTACTACTCAGAGGAAGGACGCAGCATGCGTAAGGCCTTCCTGCGCTCACCGGTCGACTTTAAGTATGTTAGCTCAAGCTTCAACCCGCGCCGCCTGCATCCTGTGACAGGCCAGGTAAAAGCCCATAGAGGGGTAGACTATGTCGCCGCCGTGGGAACGCCGATCAAGGCCGCCGGTAAGGGGCGAGTCACCAAGTCAGGTTATAACCAGTACAATGGCAACTATGTCTTTATTAAGCATAACGAAACCTATACCACCAAATACTTGCATCTCAAGCAGCGCAAGGTGAAACAAGGGCAGACGGTGAAACAGGGGCAGATCATCGGCACCCTGGGCGCTACCGGCCGGGTAACTGGCGCCCACCTGCATTACGAATTTATCGTCAACGGCGTGCACCGCAACCCACGCACGGTCAAGCTGCCACAATCACTGCCCATCGATAACAAGGAAAAATCTACTTTCCTCGCCCTAAGCAAACAATTGATGGCTAAACTTGAACAGAACAAGCAAGTGCAATTAGCCTCCCATTAGTCTCTCTTTTTAGGTCAACAGACCCCAGGACACCTTGATGAGCAAACATTACTATATCGGTCTGATGTCGGGCACCAGCATGGACGGTGTCGATGCCGTGCTAGTCGACTTCACCGATAACAAGATCACTCTGGTCGATACCTATACTGAGCCCCTTCCCAGTCATCTGCTCAGCGGCCTACAACGCCTTTGCCAGTCGGGCTCAGATGAGATCAACCGTATGGGCATACTGGACCGCAGCGTCGGCAAGCTGTTTGCCCAGGCCGTAGAAGGCTTGCTGGCCAAGAGTGGCGTAGACAGACATCAGATCACCGCCATTGGCAGTCACGGCCAAACGGTGCGTCACATGCCTAACCTGGAGCTGGGGTTTACCCTACAAATTGGCGACCCTAACACCATCGCCGCCCTCACAGGCATAGATGTTATCGCCGATTTTCGCCGTAAAGATATCGCCCTCGGTGGTCAGGGCGCACCTCTTGTGCCCGCCTTTCACCAGGAGCTGTTTGCCAAGCCTGGCCATCAGCGAATGATCCTTAATATCGGCGGCATCTCTAATATCACCTATCTACCTGGCGATGCCAGCGCTGTGATAGGGTTTGATAATGGTCCGGGCAATACCCTGATCGACACCTGGATTAAACAGGTACAGGGCGAGGCTTACGATAAGGACGGTGCCTGGGCGGCTAGCGGCAAGACAGACGAGCAGCTGCTTAAGCAGATGCTGTCTCACTCCTATTTCTCACTCAGCGCCCCAAAAAGCACAGGACGCGAGCTGTTTAACCAGGCATGGCTAGAGCAGCAAACCGCCGACTTTGGTTACCTGGATGAAGCGGATATTCAATCTTCCCTGCTCGATTTGACCTGCCACAGCATAGCCAACGACTGCCTTAAGCTCACCGATAAGGCCGAGCTTTATGTCTGCGGAGGCGGCGCCTTTAACACTGAGCTACTCAAGCGTCTAAGTGAGTTACTGCCTAACTACCAGGTTAATACGACTGCCAGCCTAGGTATCGCTCCACAATGGGTCGAGGGGATCGCCTTCGCCTGGCTGGCGATGCGCCATAAGCTTGGCTTACCCGGTAACCTGCCCGCCGTCACTGGTGCCAGCCGCGAGACAGTCCTCGGCGGCCTCTTTCCCGGTAACTGATCACGACAGCTAACACTATCCAAGGCGCTGCGCACCGCCCGACCCGGCAACAAAACTGTTAGCCTAGGGCGGCGCAGATTGCTATTATGGCGGCCAATCGGCCCAGCCACTAAATGATGAAAGAGACCACAATGACCAAGAGTGCACAACAAGCCAGCCAGATGACCCCAGAGGCGCGTTACGACTACCTCGTCGAGCAGGCCAAGGAGACCAAAACCCTATGGACCCTACAAGACGCCGACGGCTGCGTCATGCTGACCACAGAAGACGAAGATTGCATCCCTATGTGGCCCTGCGAAGAAACAGCCAAAATGTGGGCGGTCGATGATTGGGCCGACTGTATTCCCTTGGCTATCGCGCTGGACGAGTGGCTGGAACGCTGGGTACCAGGCATGCAAGATGACGATCTGTTTGTCGCCGTCTTCCCGGTACAGGAAGATCTTGGCGTGGTGATCCCACCCTATGAACTAGAGCAGCGCCTGACGCCCAAGGCGCGTCACTAATAGGCTCACCAATTAGCTCATGGGAGAGAACAAGTTGTCGACGCCAGAGATAACAGAGACAAAGGCCCAAATAGACGCCTCTCAAGCCGCTACAGAGCAAACTGCCAGCGCACAGCCTGCAAAGGCCAAGTTACCTAAGCGCTTAATGGCGCTGCTGGCGCTACTAACGCTCGCCTCCATCAGTGGTTTGATGGCTAAGCAAGGGGTACTGTTTTGCATGCTCACCCTGCTGATGGTGATAGCCGTTCTAGGCCGTCAGAAAGCAGGGCTCTATATGCTCAGGGGCTACACCCTTATCCAGCTGGGCCTGGTGAGTCTGCTGCCGGTGATCTTATATGACCCAGACAACCTGGTGGCAGGTCCATCAACTTTTCATCTGGGAGAGTGGCAAGGCAAATTGCCAGATTGGTTAGTGTTCACTGTACTGATACTGCTTGCTCTGCTGCAGGTCTGGATAGCCTTTACCCCAAAGGTGAAGGCCTACTGTCATATTAAGAACAGCATGAATATCATGAAGTAGCCTAAGGCACTCGGCTTTCAACTAAGTCCCAAAAACAAGCACAAAAAAAGCCAGCATTGCTGGCTTTTTATTTATCACTTATCGGTGCTTAAGCTGCGATGGGCTTATACCGAGAAGCTGGCACCACAACCACAGGTCGTCGTAGCATTCGGGTTTTTAACGAAGAAACGCGACCCTTCCAGTCCCGAGGTGTAATCCACTTCGCCGCCTACTAAGTATTGTAGGCTCATTGGGTCAACCACAAGTTGAACCCCTTGCTTCTCAACGGTAAAGTCACCTTCGTTGACCTTCTCATCGAATGTAAAGCCATACTGAAAACCTGAACATCCGCCGCCCGTTACGTAAACACGTAACTTAAGTGCGTCGTTTTGCTCTTCCTCCAATAAGGTTTTAACCTTGGCCGCTGCCGCGTCGGTAAAACGAATTGGCATTGTATCTTCAGCTTGTTCAGTCATTACTACCTCTTACATCGGTTTGCTGAGCGGAATTATCCGATACCTGACTGTTTTGTTCAAGTAATAGTCGTGGATCGGTTGAAATCTGTGACGTTTCGCCCTCTTCGGCCGGGGCGTAAGCCTCATCAGCTAGGGGCTCCTCGGGAGCATCTGGCTCACCATCAGAGCGAGTGCCTACATCGGTTTCGCTATCTGGGGTAACCAGTAATTCCTGAGCGGTGAAACTCTGCTGCGCCTTAGCTCCTTTGCTCCAGCGGCTCGCCGGCACTATCACCTCAGCCTCAACCCTCGAAAGTTCAAAATCGGCAGGTAGGGTGATCTCGGCTTCCAGAGTTTGGAAATAGCGAAAACTAAAAGCGAACTTAGTATCGGTCAGTGAGGCAAGCGGCAAGGTCACCATCTTCCCTTGTTGCACACCGATAAAAGCAATTTTTGCCTGCCCCTTCAGTGCCTGCTTGCGCTTTTGCAGCTGAGTAAGCACTAACTTGACCCTATACTGATTAGCCAGTGGCCCAGGAGTCATCTCCAAGCCATGAATGGCCACACCATCGGCCTGATGCTCCGGCGCCATGATGCTGCGGTAGAAGGCCAACTCTCTGTCGAGCGCCTTCTGTTTTTGATGTTGCTCTAAAAACATCTTCTGCATATTGCTGTTGGCTTCGCGCTCGAGAGAAAGCTCCAGATTTCGCGACGCCAGCACCTCGGCCTGCTCTTTGAGCGCCTGACGCAGCTCGGCCTCACGCCCGTTGGATTGCGCCGGCCTGACGGCATTGTGTGATGACCAAAGATCCCAGGTCAACACACCAATAAAAAAGGCCACGATCACTAAACAAAACAGATAAACGCTCGAAGGTCTAATTTTTCGTTCGAGCACTTGCATGCGATCGATCCAACGATGATAATTTGGCATTAAGTACAAGCCCCTTATAATAATTTTTTATTCGCCCAGCGAAGCTCTTTACGACTGATCCGGAAGGTTACTGTGCAGCTCAAAATAAATAGCGCAATACAGCAATGCCAGAAATACCTCAATACCGACCTCAAAGATAAATTGGCCCAGGCCAAGATCAGTGTTCAGCTATGCGGCCTGGCGCTTGCTTTTGCTCTGGTGGCGTCCGGAGTGATCATCCTATTTCGTCTCTTGCTGCAATGGCTTAACCAGCTCACCCAGACCCAAGAGTGGCAGTTTACTGACAACTGGGGCGACTGGCGAGTCCTATTACCCCTTTTAGGCGCGATCTTAATCTGGTTTGTGGCCGTTTTGGGATCTAAGCGTTACAAGCGCATGGGGATCGCCTATGTGATGCAACGAATGAAACTGCACTACGGCAAGATCCCATTACAATCGGCACCCGGCCAGTTCTTTCAGGCGCTCTTTGCCCTGGCCACCAACTTCTCGGTAGGCCGCGAAGGGCCTGCGATTCACTTGGGCGCGGTGAGTGCCAGCGTGATGGCGGAAAAATTTAAGCTGCCCGACAATAGCGTGCGCATCATGTGTGCCAGTGGCATCGCCGCCGGTATTGCCGCGACTTTCAACGCCCCGCTGGCGGCGGTGATCTTCGTGTTCGAGGTGATCCTGCGGGAATACAAGGTGCACTACTTCTTCCCCATTATGCTCTCCGCCATCTGCGGCGCCCTCTCCAGTCAGTTGGTGTTTGGCAATATTCACGAATATGAGCAGATAGGAGTAAGTCATATTCCCCTATCTCAGTATCCTGTACTGGCCCTATGCGGTATCACTTTGGGCTGCATCGCGGCGCTGTTTAATCACACCCTGCTGAAAGTCACCGCAATGGGGCAGCAACATCCACTTATCTTACGGCTATTGCTCGCCGGACTTATCACCACGCTTATCGGCTTCTTTCTGCCCCAGGCACTCGGCAGTGGCGACCTGGCCATCAGCCATGCCATTAGCGAGCATCCCAGCCTTGTGCTGCTCATTGGCTTGTTGCTTGGCAAGATAATCGCCACCATCGCCGCCATTGGCCTAGGGATCCCCGGTGGCATCATAGGCCCATTGTTTGGCATAGGCGCACTTATTGGCGCCATACTGGCTGTGGTCAGCGCCATGTTATTTCCCACCATCACCCCCTATGTCGGCCTCTATACCGTCATCGGCATGACAGCCATGATGGGGGTCTGCCTTAGCGCGCCTCTGGCCGCTCTGGTCGCCCTACTGGAGCTGACCAATAACGCCGCCATCATCTTACCCTCTATGTTCGTGACCATACCGGCATTCTTGATTGCCCATCAGGCATTCAACACAAAATCACTGTTTTATAAACAGATAGAGCTAATGGGGCTGGACTATAAAATCTCCTCGGTGAAGCTTGGCCTGCAAAAGAAGGGGGTTCGCGCCGTGATGGACAAACGTTTCGTCATCGTTAAAGACAACGATGAGCTGCTGCTTGAGGTGCTTAAACGCGCCGAAGGGCGCTCGGTATTGATGCGCAATAATCAGGGCAAGATGGAGATGCTGCAACTTGAGCTACAGGCAAGCGACGAGGTAAGCACATTGACTCGCCACCCCATAGAGGGCCTAGTCGACACAGCAACCCTTAAAGAGGTCTACGATATTCTCTCAAAAGAGCGCCGCGGCGAGGTGTTTATCTATCAAGACAGGCCAGACAATGTCGTGGGGGTGATAAGCTGGGTGATGCTACAAAAAGAGATCAACCAAGGGCAGATTTAATCAATGCCTCAACCAAGCCCCAAATTCTCCCATGCCGCCATCCAATTGAGCTAAAAATGCGGCGGCTGGAGCAGGCCATAATCCCATGGGACAGAACAATTTGTGAGATGACCAAGATATCGACAACTCCCCCGTTAAATATGCCCTGCGGGTTATTCCACCGCCCTACTATGTCTGGTATAGTGTCGCCTCAGCCACCCTACATAACTTAGGGCTTAATGACCACGCACTTAGGCCATTTAGTCCCCCGAAATTGGAAATAAAGGCTGATGACTCAGTTTCAAGGTTCACACATCCTCTCGGTAAACCAACTCAACCTAGATGCCGTTCAAGAGATCTTTAGTGTTGCCACCCGAATGACCCCCTATGCCCTTAGGCAAAAACGTACCACAGTGCTCGATGGCGCGATTCTGGGAAATCTGTTTTTCGAACCCAGTACCCGCACCCGAGTCAGCTTTGGCAGTGCCTTTAATCTGCTTGGCGGTAAGGTCAACGAAACCGTCGGCATAGCCACTTCATCCCTCTCTAAGGGTGAATCGCTTTACGACACCGCCCGCGTACTATCTAGCTACTCAGATGTGATCGCTATGCGTCACCCTGACGCCTACTCGGTACGTGAGTTTGCTGAAGGCAGCCGGGTCCCTGTGATCAACGGCGGCGACGGCCCCAATGAACACCCGACTCAGGCATTGCTGGATCTCTTCACCATTCAGAAAGAGCTGGCCGCCGGCGGGCGCAGCATCAGCGGCATGCACATTGCCATGGTGGGTGACCTTAAATTTGGTCGCACGGTACACTCATTGTCGCGCCTCTTGTGTATGTACAAAGATGTAACCTTCACTTTGATCTCACCGAAAGAGCTGGCAATGCCAGACTATGTGATCAATGACATTGAAAATGCTGGGCATAAGATCACAATAACAGATCAACTTGAAGGCAATTTAGTGCAGGCTGATATACTCTACCTGACGCGTATTCAAGAAGAGCGTTTTCCTTCGCAGGAAGAGGCCAACAAGTATCGTGGTAAGTTCCGCTTAAACCACAATATTTACACACAGCATTGCAAATCAAATACAGTGATCATGCATCCGCTGCCCCGCGACTCGCGAGAGCAGGCCAACGAGCTGGACAATGACCTCAATAGTCATCCAAACTTGGCCATCTTTAGGCAGGCAGACAACGGATTGCTTATTCGCATGGCACTGTTTGCGCTGACATTAGGTGTTGATTCGCAACTAGAGCAACACGAATGTCCGGTAAATTGGTATTCACAAAAAGCCGATTTTTAATCTGGCGACGACTTTAAAGGATCTAGAATGACCCGTTCTGAAACCCTATTTGAGCAGGCTAAGAAAACTATCCCTGGTGGCGTTAACTCACCAGTACGTGCCTTCAACGGCGTCGGTGGTTCACCACGTTTCATCGAAAAGGCCGATGGCGCTTACATCTATGATGCCGACGGCAAGGCCTATATCGACTATGTTGGCTCTTGGGGGCCGATGATCTTGGGTCACAATCATCCAAAGATCCGTCAAGCCGTGTTAGATGCGGTAGAAAATGGTCTCTCTTTCGGCGCACCAACCGAGCTTGAAGTGCAGATGGCCGAGAAAGTTATCGAGATGGTACCTTCGATGGAGCAGGTCCGTATGGTCAGCTCAGGTACTGAAGCCACCATGAGCGCTATTCGCTTGGCACGCGGCTTTACTAATCGCGACAAGATCTTAAAGTTTGAAGGCTGCTACCACGGCCACGCCGACTGTCTGTTGGTGAAAGCTGGCTCTGGCGCGCTGACCTTAGGTCAACCAAGCTCTCCAGGTATCCCTGAAGATTTTGCCAAGCACACACTGACAGCCGTATATAACGAGCTGGAATCTGTGAAGGCGTTGTTTGAACAGTACCCAGAAGAGATCGCCTGTATCATTCTTGAGCCAGTTGCCGGCAACATGAACTGTATCCCACCTATCCCAGGCTTCCTGGAAGGTCTGCGAGCACTGTGTGACCAGTATGGTGCCCTGCTGATCATCGATGAGGTGATGACAGGTTTCCGCGTCTCTAAGAGCGGTGCACAAGGCCACTACGGCATTACTCCTGACCTGACAACGCTTGGTAAGGTGATTGGCGGCGGTATGCCTGTAGGTGCCTTCGGCGGCCGTAAAGAGGTGATGCAATTTATCGCCCCTACCGGCCCTGTCTACCAGGCAGGTACATTGTCGGGTAACCCTATCGCCATGTCGGCAGGTCTAGCGCAGATGGAAGAGCTGTGCGCCGAAGGTCTGTATGAAGAGCTGGCAGCTAAAACCAAGCGTATCGCCGAGGGCTTTAAAGCTGCAGCGAACAAGCATGGTATTCCACTTAGCATCAACTATGTGGGCGGTATGTTCGGTTTCTTCTTTACCGAGCTAGAGCAGGTCACCCGTTTTGACCAAGTCACCCAGTGTGATGCCGAAGCCTTCCGCATCTTCTACCACGGCATGCTGGACGAAGGGGTTTACCTGGCGCCTAGCGCGTATGAGGCAGGCTTCCTCTCTATGGCACACGGCGAGAAGGAGCTAGAAGAGACTCTGGCCGCCGCCGATCGCGTCTTCGCCCGCATGGCTAAGTAGTTATAGTCAATAGTTCAAACCAGAAATTCTGGCAAGAAATCAGAAAAGGACGCCCTGGCGTCCTTTTTTATTGTCAGGTTTTTAGCACAGACAAATATTGGCAACCAATGACCCACTCTCAGTCAGCCTTAATACTTAATCTGCCCTTAATACTTAACCCCTTAATACCTTAATACCTTAATACCTAACATCCCCTTAGCTGATATCACTCACCCTAAAATGGCTTTAGTTAACCGCCATTCAACTAAGCTCCTCCCCCTAACATCAATCCAGCTAGCTGACGGCCTATCGTAAACAATTTATTCCAGGCAGCCCCTTATATCCAGTAGAGACTATTGCACAAAAAGCCATTGCCAGCAGAAAACCCCAAAACCGATAAAGCCAGATCAAGCGATTTAGCAGCTTTCACCACAGATCGAGCGAATAGAAAAATTTTACGCTAGTTCATAAGCCTATGGGTGAGCGAGATCGCATTTTTGGCCGAAATTAGACTAAGGTAACGCTTGCGTATTATCTCATCCTATGGTCAGATCGCGGCCTAACACAACAACCTTAATTAAACCTTGATATAAATCATACCGTCTCACCTTATCCGGACGGCGATTAATATCTGCTGTCGGAACAAATGTATGCTCAACATTTTCCTCATAACCCTTGCTGTGCTAGCGCTGTTAAGCATTATTTTTGAAGAAGTTACTCACATCAATAAGGCTAAAACCACTCTCTTTTTCGGCTGTATTGCCTGGATCACGCTATTTGTTGCGGCGCGGGATCCCAGCCACCAGCATCTGGTGGCAGAGGAGCTCGACCATAACCTGTTGGAAATCGCGACCCTCTGGCTGTTCCTGATGTCCACCATGACTTTTGTGGCCTACCTCAACGCCAAAGGAATGATTCAAATCCTGGTGCAGAAATTGTTCCCGCAGAAAGTCTCGGTACGCATGCTGATGATTCAGGTGGCCCTCTTCTCACTGGTGCTGTCGGCCATCTGTGATAACGTCACCGCGACCCTAGTTTCACTGGGCTTGTTGACCACCTTCCAGCTAGAAAGCCAGATGAAACGCCGCATGTCGGTACTCATCATCTTCGCGGTCAACTCAGGCGGTGTCGCCTTGATCACCGGCGATGTGACCACATTGATGATCTTCCTTGGGGGCCATGTGCATATCTCGCAGCTGTTGATCCTTTTCATTCCGGCAGCGATCAGCGTGATGTTACTGGCAGTACTCTTCTCACTAAAAGCCGAAGGCCATGTGAGCACCACTCCTATCAAGCGTCAATACACTGGCCTTGATATGCTGATCGCCCTTATCTTCCTGATCACCATCATAATGACCATGGTGCTTAACATTTTCTTTGGTATCCCACCAGTGTTGACCTTCCTGTCTGGCCTATCGGTGATGTTCCTCATGGGCACACTGCAGCGCAGCAACAAGGAGGAGCTACAGATCCTCGAATATATCCGTCAGGTGGAGTTTGATACCCTGCTCTTTTTCCTGGGGATCTTGCTGTTGGTCGGTATGCTCAAAGAGATAGGCACTCTGCATCTGCTGACCGAGGTTTACGCCAAGTTTGATCCTAACGTCTCTAACTTCGTTGCAGGTATCGGCTCGGCCATCTTAGATAACGTGCCGCTGACCGCCGCCTTGCTGAAAGCCGAACCTGTACTGACCACGCCAGAGTGGTTGGGGCTCACCTACTCTGTGGGTGTCGGCGGTTCACTGCTGGTGATTGGCAGCGCGGCAGGGATTATCGCCATGAGTAAGGTCAAAGAACTAACCTTTGTCACCTATCTCAAGTATGTCCCTGCACTGGCGCTATGTTACACCTGTGGTTATGGGTTAACCCTGCTACTGGCCTATGAATTCTTTGGTTGATCCCAAGCGTTAAGGCAAGACATAAAAAAGGCGATGAATATATCATCGCCTTTTTATTAGGATTCTCACAACCATAATGGCCCTGTGATGTCAGCATAGGAGCTCACTAAATAGCAGGCACCTTAAACTCGGTACCGGCCACTTCCAGCACGACATCTCTTGGCCGTATCTCGACAATCTTAAGTTTACCGCCAATCATGTCACCCTGTTGCAACTCGGCGCCATCCACATTCAACCAGCGATTATTAGGATCGTTGGCATACACATGAGCCAGAATATTAAACTCTGGCACCTGCAGCTGAACCCCTGCTGGCAATTGGCCATATTTAGGCAGGTCATCAGGTTTATCCGCAGGGATAGGGTCGAGCTTGGGCTCAGTCACCGGGGTGGCAATCGCGTTTTCCTTCTCAACCTCTTTAAGCGCCGCCTCAAAGGCTGCCACCAACTTGCTGCTGTCTTTCACCGCCTGACGAGGCTTAATCACTTCAGACTCCTGCTGCGGCGCTGGTTCAACCTCGAGTCCAACATCGGCGGCGGCTTCATCAACCTGGGCCTTAAGAGAATTAAGCAGCTCACGGCCACGCTGATTGGTGTTGGCCCCTAACATAATGGGTTCTTCAGCACTGACTTGTGCCAGCGAATTAACCGGCTCGGCTTCTCTGATAACCGAAGGCTCCACTGCAGAGCTTTGAGCAGTCACACTTGGACGGCTCGATATTGGCGGCTGAGCAAGTGGGCGCTCAAGGGGCACAGGCAGGGCCACCTTACCGGCCAGCTTAACACCAGGATTCGGCGACCTACTTTGCGTTATTGGCAAAGGCTGAGTCATGCTCTGGGATTCGCTCGTAGGCTTAGGCGCTGCCTGAGTCTGCATTGCAGCTGGTTGCAGCGCACTTTCACTGCTCAGCTTAACCCCCTGTGATGAGGAGAAGGGACCCTGGCTACTAAAGAGCCAAGCCAGCGCAACAGCGCCGCCCAGAGCCGTACCCAGCAGGCCAAACTTTAGCGCCAAAGGCCATTTAGGCTGCATCGCCTGATACTGAGCCCTAGGGGTTATCACAGGATCCAGCGGCTGCTCTTGCTGTTTCGCCCGTGTCACAGCATCGAGTAAGATAGACATTAGTAACGTCCCTCGCCTTGCAATCCCTCTTGCAATCTAGGGCCTTTGTCGCTGAGGTAGAGATTCAGTTGCACTAAGGTCTGGCTGCCCGCAATGGCATCGGCTCGCAGACCGTGCTGACGCTGAAATTCCATCAGAGATTGCTCAAGCTCGGCATCGAAATATTCCACCAGCCGAGGCGGCTTGTGTTGGATCTGCGCCAAGGCATTTTCCAGCCACTGGATCTGCGCCGCTGAAGCTGTGCGGCCTATCTCCTTAGGTTGATAACTCGGCGCCTGCCATAGGATCTCAAAGGTGCCGCTAAAATGGCGGGTAAACCAGTCTCTGTCGACCCATAACTGCTGCTCCGCCAATTGCAACAGCAACTGCTCTCCCTGACGGGCAACCACAGTGCCATAGAAAGGTTCACCCTGTTGATCTTGAAGATAGACCACTGCCGGATAATTGAGCCTCACCAAGGAGTGCCAGTTGCCCTGCTGCTGGAAACAATCTAGCCCCTGCTGCTTGGCTGACTGACAAGCGGTCAAACCAACATAAGGCGCCTTATCCCACACCCCCAGAATACTGGCGTAGGCGGTATCGATATCACGGCTCTGGGCTATCGCCTGGCGCAGTATGCGTTGATCTGCACTCAAGGCTGCATCCTTGGCTTCATTTTGCTGGCGAGTGACCTGACTAGCCACCTGAGTCTTAACCGGCTCCTGAGTCGTGTTTGCGGCAGCAGACGGTTCACTTGCCTGCACGCTGCCCGCCTGTCCCTGCAAGTTAAACAGGTAAAAAGCCCCGGCAAAAGTTGCCACAACCAGAGTCGCCGCCGTGGCTGGCCAGAAAAACTTGCGTGGCTTAATCTCCTCGCCCAAGACTTCGCTGGCGGCGGTTCTCACCATATTGGCATCGATAGGCACCTTAGACTGAGCATAGCCCGCCATCAAGGCGCGCTCACACAGTAGGTTAATCAGCCGCGGAATACCGCCACTGTATTGATGCAGCGCCTTAATGGCACTGCGATGGAACAGTGGTTCATGGCGGCCGGCCACCTGCAACCTGTGTTGCACATAGAGGGCGATCTCATCCTGAGTTAAAGGTAACAGATGATAACGGGCGGTAATACGCTGAGCCAGCTGCCTCAGCTCCTGACGCTTGAGCAGCTGTTGCAGCTCGGGCTGCCCAATAAGGATCACCTGTAACAGCTTCTTGGTATCTGTTTCCAGATTGGTCAATAGCCTGAGCTGCTCTAACACCTCGGCGCGCAGGTGCTGCGCCTCGTCGATGATCAGCACGGTATTACGCCCTTTCTCATGATTGGCGAGTAAAAACTGGCTTAACTGATCGGTCAGCTGTTTCAGGGTTGGCGACTCGCCATAATGCACCCCGAGTTCATCACACAAGGTGGCCAGCAGCTCAAGCTCGGTCAGTGAAGGATTGAGGATAAAGGCTGTATCGGTATTGTCAGGCAGTTGATTGAGCAGGCTGCGGGAGACAGTGGTTTTGCCAGTACCCACCTCGCCGGTCAACAACACAAATCCGCCTGTTTCACCCAATCCATAGGTTAAGTGTGCCAACGCCTCGCGATGTCTGTCACTTAAGAACAGATAGTGAGGATTGGGTGCGATCGAAAACGGGTTATCGCTTAGTCCGTAAAACGCCTTGTACATGCAGCCTCAGTCCTAAAATAATAATGACGGTTCAAATTAATCCCTAGGGGAGACGTTGTCAAAACTTCCCCCCAAATAATTGCGGCCACGCAGAGGCGAAACAGTAAGGCTTAGCTGCCATGCCATGATAAGCTAACCACATAGATTTAAAGAGACGCTTTGGTGATACGTGAAGACCTATTTAGTTGGCGGCGCCGTCCGCGACCAGTTACTCAACATTCCCATAAAAGATCGTGACTACATGGTGGTAGGCGCGACCCCAGAAGAGATGCTTGCCAAAGGCTATAAACAGGTGGGCAAAGACTTCCCTGTTTTTCTCCATCCTAAGACCCAGCAGGAATATGCCCTGGCGCGCACCGAGCGTAAGACAGGGCTAGGCTATGGCGGCTTTAGCGTCTATGCAGCGCCGGATGTTACCTTAGAAGAAGATCTGCTCAGACGGGATCTCACCATTAACGCCATCGCTCAGGACGAGCAGGGCCAACTGTATGACCCCTACGACGGTCAGGCCGACATCGACAAGCGCCTACTCAGACATGTCTCCCAGGCATTCGTTGAAGACCCTCTACGAGTACTGCGAGTGGCCCGTTTCGCCGCCCGCTTTCACTCTTTAGACTTTAGTGTTGCTCCCGAAACCCTGGCCTTGATGCAAGAAATAGCCAAGAGTGGTGAGTTAGAAGCCCTGACCGCGGAGCGAATTTTTCAGGAGCTGGACAAAGCCCTGAGTACAGAAGCGCCTCAGGTGTTTTTCGAGGTGCTCAGAGAGGCGGGCGCCCTGGGCATCCTTTTTCCCGAGCTAGAGGCGCTGTTCGGTATCCCCCAGCCCGAAAAGTGGCATCCAGAAATAGATACCGGCATTCACACCCTGATGGTACTGGAGCAGGCAGCGCACCTCAGCCAAGATAAACGCGTGCGTTTCGCGGCCTTAGTGCATGATCTTGGTAAGGCCTTGTCACCCAAGGATCAACTTCCTAAGCACCATGGTCATGGACAGAAGGGACTGCCGCTCATCAGGGCCCTGTGCGAGCGCATTCGCGTCCCCAACGACTACCGGGATCTGGCGCTCTTGGTGAGCGATCAGCATCAGAATGTCCACAAAGCCTTCGAACTAAGGCCTGAGACCTTAGTCAAGCTATTCGACAAGGCAGACCTGTGGCGTAAGCCTGAGCGACTGGAGCAACTGCTACTGGCCTGTGAAGCTGATATCAAAGGACGCACAGGGCTGGAGCAGATGCCATACCCCCAAGCTGACTATATTCGGTACTGTTTTACACTCGCTCAGGGCGTCGAGATCAAACCCATCATAGAGGCCGGATTTAAAGGTGCTGAAATCAAAGCCGAATTACAAAAACGCCGCGTCACTCTGATTAGTGAGCACAAGGCCAGCCTGCCCTAGAAAGCAAATGTAACGATAAAGGAAAGTTAATATTTAGTGACGACTAGCCAAAATTTAGGCAAAAAAGCTCGACAAACTTGATTTTGGATACTCATGAGATATTGTATTACGGCCTTAGGGTGGAAATTCATAGCAAAATAAAATAGCTATGACATAATTAACCAGTTGCAGTTGTACTTTTCGGCTGCTCCAACTCAATCCAACTTATTTAAAGGGATTTCCCAATGAACAAAAAAGTACTGATGATTGCTGGCGTAGCAATGACTGCCCTTCTTGGTGGTTGCGCGAACACTACTGCTCTAGAAGAAAGCGTTGCGAACCTAGGCAACAAGGTTGATCAATTGTCAGCTGAAGTTAGCTCTCTTAAGTCTGAGCAAGGCGCTCTTTCTGCAGACGTTAAAGATGCAAAAGCTGCTGCTATGGACGCACAAGCTGAAGCTAAGCGTGCTAACGATCGCATCGACAACATCGCTTCTTCTTACAAGAAGTAATTTGTCTGTATCGGCAACACTTCTGTGTTGCCGATATATTTTCCCTTCTGCTTCAAACCGCTAATTCTCGAATCTCTCCAGCTTTACTTTCTGAATCTCAAATCTCTTCAGCGCCATCAATGTCAGTAAACGATATCGTTTCTAAACATAAAAAAAGCGCCCCTGAGGACGCCTTAATAAAATCATTTTAGCTCTGGCTATCAGCCTTCTGGCGTAATATCAGTCTCTTGCGATGCGGTTAACGATGGTGCGGAAATTACCATAGGAATACCGTTTTGAGTCAACAGGGCATCATTGGCCTTAGTGTTGTCGACCCCTTCTTGGCTAATAAACTTCACAATCTTACTGCTCAGGCTAATCACCTTCTCTCGCGGCTGATCTTCTGACTCAGATAACGGCGAATGTACCTCGATGATCTGACGGCCATCTGGCTCTGAGGAGATCTTAACCGTTTGGTTAATCACTCTTACACTGTCGCCATATTTAGACTGGTGGAATAACCACTCAATATCATCTGGATTCAGCCTGATACAGCCGGCGCTTACCCGCATGCCGATACCAAAATCTTTATTAGTACCGTGAATAAGATAGCTACCATCACCATAAGAAAGCTGCATCGCATACTTTCCAAGCGGATTGTCAGGACCTGCTGGCACCACTCTCGGTAAGACCTCACCGCGCTCGCGCAGATGTTCGGCGCGCAGACTCGCCGGCGGAGTCCAGCTTGGATTTGGAATACGCGCCTTGATCTTAGTGGTCATCTCGGGGGTCTCACGGCCGATACGACCTATGCCCACAGGGAAGACATGCACCTCGCGACCATTTTTGGGGTAATAGTAGAGGCGCAACTCTGGCAAGTTAATCACTATCCCTTTACGCGGTACATCCGGCAGCAACATCTGAGTAGGGATCACCAGTTCTGTGCCTGGTGTCGGCAGAAAGGGGTCCACACCAGGATTGGTTTCCATCAACTCTAAGATCCCAATATTGTATTTATCGGCGATGGTCTTGAAGTAATCCCCCTTCTGCACCACATGGGTTTGCAGCTCGCCGATAAGACGTCCACCGTCGGCTGGCAGGGAATAAACATTGGCAAGTAACTGCAGTGGTGCGAGACTCAAGATGAGCAACAGCAATTTACGCATCATCAATACTGGTTTCCAAAAGTTAAGTGAATGATTGGCTCAAAGAGTAACCCGAGCCGTGGCGATTTTCTAGTGGCGGTTAATGTCACCCGCCCCACTAGGCATCCTTAGTCGCTAAGGTGAGGTAGAGATCGATCTCAAGCTGCGCAAAGTCATGCTGGGCGATTTGCCGCTTGACCTTATCGTTTGCGCGCCAGGCATAAGGCGTCATTTCAAGTAGCGTTAGCGCCTGCTCACCGTTAATGTCCAAATTAAAGCGAATGTGTTCGCTTGCCACTAAGGTCAAACCACTGGGCTGCTGCGGCTCACCGCCTTTCTCGACTAAATTAGGGTAGATAAACTCTCTTATCTGCCACAGATGCCGCGGCCCAGGCGACAACCACATCAGATGCCCGCCCGGCTTTAACACTCTAAGCAGTTCTTTACCCTTAAGCGGCTTATCAATCAAGGTCACCAAGTCGAAACTGGCATCTTCAAAAGGGAGTTTTTTTAACTGACTCTGGATCAGGCTAGCCCCCGATTGCGCCTTAGCCGCCACAAACAGGGCGTTCTCCGCTTCTGCGATGCCGGTTTGCGATACCGTGAGGGATAGGGCTTCGAAAACAGCTGCCAGCGCCCTTAGGTAATAGCCTTCGCCGCAATCGAAATCGAGATGACTAAGGGTTGTCTCTGCCGGAGTCAACGCACTCAACTGACGCTGCATCGCCTCAACAACCGGCGTGAAAATGCCAGATTCCAACAGGAAGTGTTTTGCGCGCATTAACTGACGACTATCCAGATGCGGCTTCTTGGCTTGGCTAAAGACCCAGTAACCTTGCTCTCCCTTATCGAAATGATGCTTGTTGGCGCAGTGCAGTCCCTCGGATGCCTTATGAACATGCAATGGGCTGTGACAAAGGGGGCACAAATAATGACTCTTCATGATGATCTCTTATGGCCTAGGCGATCAGGCAAAAATAACGACACACAATACGGCGCCTAAGGCTAAACGATAGATGACAAAAGGTGTCATCCCCATACGACTGATGATCTTCAAAAAGTAGTGGATACAAAGATAGGCCGCAACAAAGGAGAGCACAGTCCCGATGATTAGCGCCTGATAATCTATCGCTTCCTGACTGGAAAGCAGATCTTTAACCACTAAGATCGCCGCCCCCAGACTCACAGGCACAGACATCAAAAATGAGAAACGCGCTGCTGCTTCACGGCTTAGCCCCAACGCCAGCGCCGCGGTAATGGTTGCCCCAGAGCGAGAGGTTCCAGGGATCAATGCCATCGCCTGGGCGATACCAATAAGCAGCGCCTTCTTCCAGCCCACCTGAAACTCGTTAAATCCTTCACGATTAAGCTTATCGGCCCACCACAGCAGCAAACCAAACACTATGGTCGTGGTGGCGATCACCTCGATATTACGCAGATGAGTCGAGATAAAGTCTTTGGCGGTAAAGCCGACAATCACCGCCGGTATGGTGGCTAAGATGATCCACCAGGCAAGCTTGCTCTCCTGGGTCTGCTCCCGTGACACTAGGCTGCCGGTCCAGGCGGTAAACATGGAAAATAACTCACGGCGAAAGTAGATCACTACGGCTAACAGAGAACCTGTATTGACTGCCACGTCAAAGGTCAGTCCTTGGTCCTGCCAGTCCAGTAACTGCGCCGGCAAAATAAGATGCGCCGAACTCGAAATAGGTAAAAACTCAGTCAGGCCTTGGATCAGGGCCAAAACAATTACCTGAAAAATATCCATGATTATCCTTTAAGGTTTAGGTCGGGTAATGAAATTAATAGGACCATTGAAACTCGATAGGCCAGAGCTTCTGCTGTGACTTATCATAATTATCCCACAGAGTCTGGTAGGAAAGCTGTGCGACCGGATGCACCCTCTCAGGGGCAATCTCCGCCAGCGGCCAGAGCACGAAGGCATTGGTGGTGATCTCAGCTCTTGGCAGCACGATGGGCGATGCGGTCACCAAGTCGTCATAGAGCAGCAGATCCAAATCTAAGGTACGGGGGCTAAACTTTTTCGCGCCTGGCAGGCGGCCATTGTCTGACTCTATCTGCTTAAACAGAGCGACCACCTGAGCAATGCTAAGTTGCGTGTCGGCGCCAACTACCATGTTGAGAAAATTGCTACCATCAAAGCCAACTGCTTCACTTTCAAACACGCTGGAGAGACACAGGTTATCGAAATGCTCAGCCAGCGCCTTTAAGGCCGCGTTAAAGTAACGCTCTGGATGAATATTACTGCCGATACTGATAAAAATACGAGCCATGAGTCTACAGATGACCTCGCTCTATCTCGACACCCACCGCCTGAGCACTGGGCACTGCACCGGGTTTCATCACCCTCACCTTCACCCAGGGCACATCGAACTCCTTCATCACACAGTCGGCACAAATCTGCGCCACGGTTTCAATCAGTTCTATCGGCTTTTCGGTAATTAGCGCGGTCAGACGGTTAGAGACAGTCTCGTAACACAGGGCATGCTGATAATCATCATTGGCCGCCGCTAAACTGTTGTCCCAAGCCATTTCGAGATCGATCAGCAGGTTCTGATGGATCTGCTTTTCCCACTCATAAATACCGATAACGGTTTCGACTTTAAGCTGTGAAATAAGCACCTTGTCCATAATGCCTCCCGATAGGCAACAAAATTAGGTAATAGAAGAGGTCTAATAAGCTACAACGACCAATATGGTTATAATGGCGTGATTACACAGATATCTGTGATTTCCCCTTTCGTACAGCCAAAAACCCAAGTAGGATAAGCGACTGTAATGACAACGAAACAGGGATAAGAAAACGGTCGCGTCAAGCCCGTTGTCACTACATAAGCCCAATCAACCTGTGCGTAAAATACAAGGTTTAGCCGGTCGCCTCAATAACTAGGGCGGGATAATACCTTAAGAAGGATAAGGAAACCAATTTGAGCTTAACGCTGCTGACTCTAGCGCTGATATTGACTGCCTATCTGGCGGGGTCGATATCCAGTGCCGTGCTAGTTTGTCGACTCAGGGGATTACCAGACCCCCGTAGCCAAGGCTCAGGTAACCCAGGGGCAACTAATGTACTACGTATCGGTGGCGCCAGTGCCGCGGCCATGGTGTTATTCTTCGATATGCTCAAAGGTGCTGCGCCTGCCTATTTAGCCTTTCGCCTCGGTGTAGATGCCGTTTCTCTCGGTTTAATCGCCATCGCGGCCTGCTTGGGCCATATCTTTCCTATCTTCTTTAAGTTTAAGGGTGGCAAAGGGGTTGCCACCGCGTTCGGTGCCATGGCCCCCATAGGCGCCGATCTGTCGCTGGCCCTTATCGCGACCTGGGTCATATTGGTACTCATCTGTCGCTACTCTTCACTGGCGGCGATTATTACCGCCCTGCTGGCGCCAATCTACACCTGGTATTTTGACGAGCGCTTTACCCTGCCCGTCGCCATGCTCTCCTTGCTCATCGTCATACGTCACAGGGAAAATATCCATCGGCTGCGTAAGGGCGAAGAATCTAAGCTGTCGCGTAAAAAACGAGCCAGCGACGAATAGCCAAAGGGCCTTGTCGATCTCTGATATCACTCAGACTGATACTCACCAATGACTATCGACAGCCGCAAATCCGTGCCCTTGAGTTCAGTGCAGATAACTTCAGTCCCCACCAAGCGCAAATAGCTGGTGACAGGCCAAAATACAAAGAGAAAAAAGGCGACCTCACAGTCGCCTTTTTCATGTCATTTATACTGGTGGTAAGGAGTCCAGCGGCCAGCGCGGCATCCCTTTAACCGCCAAAGGCTCAACCTGTCCGGCCTTAAGGCGCGCCATGCCCGCATAGGCAATCATGGCGCCATTGTCGGTACAAAACTCGCCCCTTGGGTAGTAAACCTTGCCGCCTAAAGACTGCATCATCTCGGCCAGGCTCTCACGCAGGCGGGTATTCGCACTCACGCCACCGGCAATCACCAAACGGTTATAGCCCGTCTGTTTCAAGGCGCGCTTACATTTAATGGCCAAGGTATCGACCACGGCCTCTTCGAAAGCGCGGGCGATATTAGCGCGCGTCTGCTCATCATCTGGCTCATCGGCGATGGTATTAGCGGCAAAGGTTTTCAGACCAGAGAAACTAAAGTCCAACCCAGGGCGATCTGTCATCGGCCGCGGGAAGCGGTAACAGTTGGGCTCGCCCTTAGCGGCAAGCTTAGAGAGTCTCGGCCCACCTGGATAATCGAGCCCCATCAGCTTAGCCGTCTTATCGAAGGCTTCACCTGCGGCATCATCCACAGACTCTCCCAGCACCTCATAGCGCCCAATGCCCTCAACAGCCACCATCATAGAGTGACCACCAGAGACCAACAGGGCCAAGAAAGGAAATTCAGGTACGTCATCTTCCAGCATAGGCGCCAGCAAGTGACCTTCCATATGATGTACGCCCACCGCGGGTTTCCCCCAAGCAAAGGCCAATGAGCGGCCAACACAGGCGCCGACAAGTAGTGCTCCCACTAATCCGGGCCCTTTGGTATAGGCAATGGCGTCGATATCATCCTGAGTTGAATCAGCGTCTTTCAGCGCCTGCTTAATAAGGGGAATGATCTTACGCACATGATCGCGCGACGCGAGCTCAGGCACTACACCGCCGTAGTCGGCATGTAGTTTCACTTGACTGTAAAGCGTATGAGATAACAGGCCTTTTTCGTCGTCATACACGGCGATACCCGTCTCATCACAAGATGTCTCTATACCTATAACTCGCATTTTTCCAAATCTACCTGAATAAAGTGGCGGACAATTTTACCTGCTCGCCGACGGAAATACCAATCGACTTAGTTTTTGCCTCTAACATCAAGTAAAACCTCGGCAAAGCCCCACAGGTACAGGCAATCACACACCTCCTCAGGCAAACCGACCATGATATCAATAGCAGAGAATGCTAAACTTTAACCTGTACCTCTGCAAAAGATCCCAAAAAGGATCGCGACAAAGGGGTTTACAAAAGGTCGACGGTCGGTATAGAATTCCGCACCATTTTTAAATTAACTTGGGTTAAGAAATTAACTCAATACAAACTACACCTAAGGGGTGATGGCGTATGCCAATTATTAAAGTACGTGAAAATGAACCATTTGACGTAGCTTTACGTCGTTTCAAGCGCTCTTGTGAAAAAGCTGGTATCTTAGCCGACGTTCGTGCTCGTGAATTCTACGAGAAGCCAACTACTGCACGTAAGCGCGCTAAAGCTGCTGCAGTAAAGCGTCTTGCTAAGAAGCTTTCTCGTGAAAACGCGCGTCGCGTACGTTTATACTAATCTCTTATGAGCCTAGTTGATCAGCTAAAAGACCAGATGAAAGAAGCCATGCGCGCCAAAGATAAGGTGCGCCTTGGGACTATTCGTATGGCACTGGCTGCCATCAAACAGATCGAAGTGGATAGCCGCGAGACGCTGAATGATGAGCAAGCCATAGCGGTCTTAACCAAAATGGTAAAACAACGTCGCGACTCTATCGCTCAATATGAAGCGGCAGGCCGAGACGAACTAGCGCAAGCTGAAGCCGGAGAGATTCGAGTCCTCGAGACTTTCCTGCCTAAGCCGCTTTCTGAAGAGGAAGTTGCCACGCTAGTTGATGAGACTATCCAAGCGGTAGGCGCATCATCCATGGCGGATATGGGCAAAGTAATGGGAGCATTGAAACCTAAGGTACAAGGGCGAGCTGATATGGCGTCAATAGGCGCTCTGATCAAGGCAAAACTCAAGTAACCTTAAGTCCAATGTATGAATGAGCCGTGCCTACGCACGGCTTGTTTGTTTCTACTCTTTCGGTTTAATTTCGCGAAAAGGCGGCATTTATACAGCAATGGCGATACCTCGTGAGTTTATCAATGAGCTTGTAGCTCGCACCGATATAGTCGATCTTATCGATGCTAAGGTCCCCCTGAAAAAGGCGGGCAAAAATCACTCTGCCTGTTGCCCCTTTCATAGCGAAAAGTCACCCTCATTTACTGTTAGTCGAGATAAACAGTTTTACCACTGCTTCGGTTGTGGCGCCCATGGTAATGCCATCGATTTTGTCATGGAATATGAGCGACTGGACTTTGTCGACGCCATTGAAGAGTTGGCCGGCCGTTTGGGTCTGGATGTACCGAGAGAGAAAGGCACGGGTAAACGCCGTGACGAAGGCTTAAGCCGAGATCTTTACCAATTAATGGAAGAGGCAAGTCGCTTTTTCCAAAATCAGCTTAAGCAACATACAGATAAACAAAAAGTGCTCGATTATCTCGAGCATCGTGGCCTGTCAAACGAAGTGATAGAACACTTTAATATCGGTTTTGCCCCCGAGGGTTGGGATGGCCTGCTCAGCCGTTATCGCCAGAGTCAGGATGCCCAGGACAAGCTACTGACCGCGGGCATGGTGATCGAAAACGAGGGTGGCAAACGCTACGACAGATTTCGTGATCGCCTTATGTTCCCCATTCGAGACCGTCGTGGCAGAGTCATAGGATTTGGCGGCAGGGTCTTGGGCGATGGTAAGCCAAAGTACTTGAATTCGCCTGAAACGCCCATATTTCATAAGGGCTATGAACTCTACGGCCTGTATGAACTCAAACAGAGACACAGGGAGCCGAATCAGATCCTGATTGTTGAAGGCTATATGGACGTCGTAGCACTGGCACAATTTGGGGTCGACTATGCGGTAGCATCACTGGGCACCTCGACCACAGCAGATCAATTTCAGCTGCTGCTACGCAGCGCCAAAGAGGTCGTCTGTTGTTATGACGGCGATAAGGCCGGCACCGAAGCTGCTTGGCGCGCATTGGAAACTGCCCTGCCACTGCTCAAACCAGGCGATCAGGTCAAGTTTATGTTTTTACCTGAAGGTGAAGACCCTGATTCACTGGTTCGCCAAATTGGCAAACCAGCTTTTGAACAGCTTATCGAAAAGGCAAAACTGCTGCCCGAGTTTCTGTTTGACACCTTAGCCACGCGCTATGGCACAGATAAGGGCACCCTGGCCAAACAAGCCATGAGCCTGATTGAAAAAGTACAAGACACTGTGCTGCAGAGTTTACTGCTGGAAAATCTGGCCTATAAACTCGGCATGAACAGTGCGGAAGAATTGCAGCGAAAACTGGGCTTCAAACGCATTGATGCGAAAAAGCCTCTGCAAAACAAAGCGCTCAAAGGACGCGGTACCCCATTGCGATTAGCCATCGCCCTGTTGGTACAGCACCCGCACCTAGGCAATAACCTGCCGGTGCAGCCAGCGCTAAAACATATCAAGATGGCGGGCATAGATTTGCTCACCCTCTTACTCGACAGAACTCGCGCGGAGAAGGTTAACAGCGCACAACTACTTGAACAGTTCAGGGGCGATGAACAACTCGCCACCTTGAAAAAACTAGCCCAATGGGAGCATCAAGTGGCGGATGAAAACCTTCAGCAAGAGTTCAAAAAAGCCCTGATATGGTTGAATAATCAATATATTGAGCAACGTTATCAGGAATTGAGCTTAAAACAGCACCATACTAAAGAAGAGCGGATGCAACTTAAAAAGCTCATAGCAGTAATCCAAGGACAAACTTAGAGCATAATTTATCTCGCAAAAGTAAACACTTGGACTAGCACAGCACAGTGCACACGGCTATAATTGACGATTTGTGCGGCACTCGTTGCCCGTCGTTGTAACAGTTACCCAACTTGGATGATATCTATGGAGCAGACTCCGCAGTCGCAACTTAAATTGTTGCTTGCCAAAGGTAAAGAGCAAGGTTATTTAACCTATGCAGAAGTGAATGATCACTTGCCTGCAGATATGGTCGATTCAGATCAGATCGAAGATATTATCCAGATGATTAATGACATGGGTATTCGCGTCTATGAGCAGGCGCCGGATGCCGATGAGATCATGATGTCTGAAGACAGCACCGATGAAGATGCTGCCGAAGAAGCTGCCGCAGCACTGGCTACGGTTGAAGCTGAGCTAGGGCGTACCACAGATCCCGTACGTATGTACATGCGTGAAATGGGTACGGTTGAACTTCTGACCCGCGAAGGCGAAATCGTTATTGCCAAGCGAATTGAAGAAGGGATCAACACGGTTCAAGCCTCTGTAGCCGAATATCCTCAAGCGATCGCCATGATCCTTGAGCAATATGATCGCTATGAAGCTGAAGAAGTCAGACTATCAGACATTATCTCTGGATTTGTTGACCCCAACGCTGAAGATGTTGCCCCAACGGCCACTCACATCGGCTCGGAACTTTCGGATGACGATCTCGACGACGAAGACGATGACGAAGACGAAGATGACGATAGCGATGAAGACGATTCGCCAAAGGGACCGGATCCAGAAGAGGCGCGAGAGCGTTTCACTCAGCTACGCCAGGCCCATGAAAACGCCCTGAAAGTGATTGAGCAGAAAGGACGCGAGCACCCTGAATCGACCGCAGCCCTATTCCAGATTGGTGAAATCTTCAAAGAGTTCCGCCTGGTACCTAAGCAGTTTGACCGCTTAGTTAAGAGCATGCGTGAAATGATGGATAAGGTGCGTATTCAAGAGCGTCTCATCATGAAGCTATGTGTTGAACAAGCTAAGATGCCAAAGAAAAACTTCGTTAAGGTTTACACCACTAACGAAAGCAGCATCGAATGGTTCAACGACGAGATCGCGGCCAAGAAGCCTTATTCTGAAGGCCTGCAGATGGTTGCAGAAGATGTACAACGCTGCCGTGCTAAACTCGATGCTATCGAGAATGAAACCGGTCTGGCAATTGCGGCTATTAAAGATATCAACCGTCGTATGTCTATCGGTGAAGCCAAGGCTCGCCGCGCTAAGAAAGAGATGGTTGAGGCTAACCTGCGTCTGGTTATTTCTATCGCCAAGAAGTACACCAACCGTGGTCTGCAATTCCTGGATCTGATCCAGGAAGGTAACATCGGCCTGATGAAGGCGGTGGATAAGTTTGAATACCGTCGTGGTTACAAGTTCTCGACCTATGCGACATGGTGGATCCGTCAGGCGATCACGCGTTCGATTGCCGACCAGGCCAGAACCATTCGTATTCCGGTTCATATGATCGAAACCATCAACAAACTTAACCGTATCTCTCGTCAGATGCTGCAAGAGATGGGACGCGAGCCTTCACCTGAAGAGCTGGCCGAGCGTATGTTGATGCCGGAAGACAAGATTCGCAAGGTGCTGAAGATTGCCAAAGAGCCTATCTCAATGGAAACCCCTATCGGCGATGATGAAGATTCGCATTTAGGTGATTTTATCGAGGATACCACCCTCGAGCTGCCATTAGACAGCGCTACAGGTGAGAGTCTGAAGAATGCGACCCACGAAGTGCTTGCCGGCCTAACGGCTCGCGAAGCTAAAGTACTGCGTATGCGTTTCGGTATCGACATGAACACAGACCACACCCTAGAGGAAGTGGGCAAGCAGTTCGATGTGACCCGTGAGCGTATTCGTCAGATTGAAGCTAAGGCACTGCGTAAGTTACGTCATCCTTCTCGCTCAGAGATCCTTAAGTCTTTCTTGGATGAATAAACCAGATTGACCTGAGTTCTTTCTCGATGAAAGCCAGCCCTAGGGCTGGCTTTTCTATTTTTCAACCAACAGCGAAAGCTGATTGAACAACAGATAAGCAGTTGAATTCAAAGTTTAGAATTCTTGCCAAATCAGTGGTGACAAGCGCTTTTAAACCTCGTATACTTCTTTGCGCTTTCGATAGTGACGACTATCCTAAGTCGGCCCCTTAGCTCAGTTGGTTAGAGCACACGACTCATAATCGTTAGGTCCACAGTTCAAGTCTGTGAGGGGCCACCAATTTAAAACAAAAAAGCCTGCATCCTATGCAGGCTTTTTTGTTTCCCATTTTTGCCACTCTTTTTTAATCCGGATCCTTAGCACTCTTCTCCGGCTGTAACATAGACTTCAACAGCTCAGATTGGCGTTTCAACATCAGCTGATTATTCACTCTCGCCTGGGTGATCACCCCATTGATCGGCTTGTGAATAAAATCAACGCCCCCTAACTCAAAACCGCGCATCTCCTGCTCTTCATCGTGATGGGCCGAAACAAACACTACGGCAATTCCTTGAGTATTGGGATCGGCTTTTAAGCGCTGGCACACCTCAAAGCCCGACATTCCGGGCATCTCAATATCTAACAGAATCAGATCCGGCTTAAAGCTTTGGCACAGGCTTAACGCCTCCTCGCCATTTAACGCTGTGGCAATTTCATTGGTCTGGCTCAGCAGCTGCCGTAAAATGATGATATTAACCTGCATATCATCGACGATCAGTATGCGTCCCTTTCGAGAAAAAACTAATGGGTACAAATCATTATTTAACTCCATCGAAATCCTTTACTCCCAAATTGTACAGATGCCTACAATGACGCATTCTTCGCCTCGTTGTTGGATATAGGTTCATCTTGCAAGCGGCTTATTAAGGCTTGATAACAGGGGTTCACTCCCTTAAACAGTTGATTTAGCTTGTCACTGTTTTTCATTTTCGCCTCCGTTTCAAGGCTAAGAAACAACTCCTGCAACTGTATCGCGCCTATGCTACTCGATAGCCCCTTAAGACTGTGACTCAACTGTCTCACCTGCTCAAAAGCCTTGGCATCAATGGCAGCTTCCAGTTCATCCAATTGTGTCGGTGTACTCTCACAATACATCTGACAGATCTCGCCAAACAGCACTTCGTTATTCATTAGGCGATTGAGCGCCTGCTTGCGATTCCAGACATACTCTTCATCCTTATTGGACACCTTATCTGGCAATTCAGATGCCACCAGCTTAGGAGGTTTCCCCTCCCCACCTGTGGTGGACAAAAGCCAGTCACACACCTTTTCAAACAGGCGCTGAGCCTCAATAGGCTTAGTGATGTAATCATTCATCCCCGCCTTGATACACTTGTCGCGCTCTCCCATCATGGCGCTGGCAGTCATGGCGATGATGGGGATATTGATAAACAGATCGCCGGCCTTTCCTGCGCGGATAGCCCTGGTGCAGTCATAGCCATTGAGTACCGGCATCTGACAATCCATTAAGATGCAATCCACCTGATGCCCCTCACCGCATTGAGCGAGCTGCTCAAGGGCCTCCTGACCATTGGTGGCTTTAATAAACTCAAGCGGTAAGTCAGACAGGATCCCGATGGCCACTTCGATATTGATCTCATTATCGTCGACCACTAACACCCGTGCGCCTTGAAGACGCTTCATCTCCTCTTCGCCTAAGCTACGCTGCTCATCCACATTTTGATATTTCTCAATCAATACCAAGCTTTTCCCACCGCCAAATTTCTGCATTAACTCGGAAAAAAGCAGCGGATTATTGAGGTATTCGAGCACGATATTATCCAGCGACTTATTTTGCTCAGCACTCTTTTGAAATGCCAACACCCGGGGGAGACTTTCATGATTTTCGGCGAGCTCAGGCCATCGGCTATCGAGTTCCATCAACAAAGCGTGGCACTGTTCAAGAATAAGCACCTGAGGCAAGTTGTGCGTCTCTGTGCCCTGTTGGTTAAGGCTTTCTTTAAAGATCTCCTGGGAGACCAGCGTGCCGCCAAGCCGCGAGATTGCAGCCTCGACACAAGCCTGCTGCTCAGGATGCTCCAATAGCACGCAGCAGGGTACATCTTGGAGCACGGGTTCCGTGGCCATCAGCTGGTAGTCCTGCTGCCCAAGTAGCATGGAAAAGGTAAAGCAACTTCCCTTCCCCACCGTCGACTCGAAACTCATTTTGCCATGTAAGAGTTCACTCAACTCCTTACAGATAGATAAACCGAGTCCGCTGCCACCGTACTGAGCGGCGATACTGGAAGTTGCCTGGGAAAAAGCACTAAAGAGCTTAGCTTGATTCTCTTTGGCAATCCCTATACCTGTATCTGACACCTCACAGATAAACTCAAGCTCGCCCGTCTCTTTGAGTCGGCTATAGGCCTTTACCTTGATATAGCCACGGTCAGTAAACTTGATCGCGTTATTAACCAGATTGGTTAATATCTGCGAGAGCCTATGAGGATCGCTCACTACACTCTGGCAGCGCAGGTCAATCACATCTATGATGAACTCTACGCCCTTCTCTTGAACCTTTACCGCCATACTGCTACAGATACTTTCAACCAAATTTATGGGGTTAAAGCTACTGATATCCAAATCAAGTTTGCCAGCCTCAATCTTGGAGAGGTCCAAAACATCGTTAATTAAGCTAGAGAGGCCATTAACACTAACCTCAGCCATCTCCAGATAACGCTTCTGACGCTCGCTCAGCGGCTCCTTTCTCATCAAGTTTAAGGTGCCGACAATACCGTTAAGCGGTGTTCTCATCTCATGACTAATGTTAGAGATAAAGGTACTCTTCACATGGCTAGCCTTTTGCAACTCTTGGGTGCGAATGGCAACTTTCTTTTCCAACTCGGCATTGGCCTGTCGGATCTTCCTGGCCGCCTGCTTCTCAATGGAGACATCACGAAAAATAAACGCGACCCCCAGCGCCTGCTTATTCTCCCCTATGATTGGCGAAACAGAGACAAACAACTCCCGACTTTCCCCCTCACTCATGGGCAATTTAGCATCAAAGGTTAGGGTGTTATTGCCGTGATTAGCCTTGGCAACTAAGTCCTTCAAATCATGCTCAGGCACTAACGTCAACTCGTTGATAGAGTGCCTTTTAGCATAATCAACATCATAGCCAAACAGTAACTCCGCCGCTCGGTTCCAGTTGTTGATATGACCACTATTACTCACCCCTATGATGGCATCTTGAGAGCCATGAATAATCGCCGCGGACTGCGCCTTCTCTTTAGCCAGCGCCATACTGTTTCGCGCACTGCGTCCCAAGATAGACACCACAAAAAGAAACAGCACCCCGATGATCAACATGAAAGAATAGACACTGACGCGCCGGCCAATAGCCAGCTCCTTTACATAGCTCCGAGGGGCCATCAAAGTGGCCGTTAGGCGCCCACTCAGGGCATCATTTGATAAACTAATGGTTCGGTTAAAAGCATAGTAGAGCTTATCCTCATGATAAGTGTCTACCACGAGTTCAAATTGACGTGATAACGCCTTAGCCACTTGATAATGCTTAGACCAAACCTGCTCGGGGTTAAGGTCACGGCTAAAGCGCATCTCACTATCGGGATGTAGTAAAAAATACCCTTGGCTGTCGGTCAAAATCAGTTCATAGGGTGTTGGCACAAATGCTTCAAACGTTTCCAGCAGGTTATAGGCGTTTATATTGACGATTAAGAAACCAAAGCGCTGCCCCGCATCGTCAAATATCGGTTTTGCCAGACGCAGCATAGGTCGATAGGGGTAATCAATCTTGCCAAACTCTCTATTTAGGGTGATAGGAGACGTATAGATCTCGCCTTTTTGCAGTGTCTGACTCGCCTTAAAATAGTCTCTATCGCGCTTATTCTGAAGGCTTGCATCAGGTATCACATGTACCCCTCCTGCGTGCCTGTCGACCCTCACCAGCTCCATCCCCTCGGCATTTAGCACCCTCAACTGCTCATATTCACGATTATTTTGTAAGAAGGCGACAAAGATTGTCTCGAGGCGGCGACGCCACTGGCCGTATTGAGTGCCATCCACAGGATCGACACCTTGATTTGCCTTTGCCCTGGACAGGCCTGAGATGGGCGGCGTCTCAAATAAAAACCGTAAACTATTGATATAACTTGTCAGCCTACCTTGCGCTTGATTATTGACCTGCTCGCTAATATCCGACAAGTTGGCGCGCACACCACCGATGACATTGCTATTTAACCGGGACTCAAACAAGACAATGATGATCAGCGCCACCATTAAGACGGCGACTAAAGAGAGGGGGAGCAGTGAACGGGCGCCAAACAGGGATGATATTCGAGAGATCTGTCGCACCATGGAACTAACTCCTTTTAATCATCCAATGCTTCAGCCGAGGGCTACTATAATGAGGCTAACTTTTGTCCCAGTTAAAGGGCTAAAAGATACCGCATATAATCAGTGAGATAATAGGCATCTCCCTGTCTATAAATCAGCCTAAGGTAGTATTTATACTCGTTTTGCTGCTGTGCGGTAAATTTCCTAAGTAAATTGATTATAGTCAGCTAATATAGATATAGGCGGCAGATTTGAAAAGGAATTCTTCTATGCTTTTCGGCACCGACATAGCAACCCGACAAAAAATATTAGTTGTTGATGATGAGGGGCCAAATCTACATCTCCTAGAGCAAGCCCTCACCGATCTTGCCGAAATCATCTGCAGTACTGGCGGCCAGGACGCGCTGGACAAAGCCGAGCAACACCAGCCTGCCATCATACTATTAGATATCGAAATGCCGCAGATAAACGGCTTTGAGATGTGTAAGCGGCTCAAAAACAATCCTAAAACCTGCAATAGCGCGGTGATCTTTGTCACCGCCCATAGTGAGAGCAGTTTCGAATATAAATCGCTCAGTTTAGGTGGTATCGACTTTATCAGTAAGCCTATCAATCTCGATAACTGTCGATTACGAATCAAAAACCACTTGTTACTAAAACGCCAGGAACAAGCCATCATAGAGGCACGCCAGGATATGCAGGCACTGGTGAATCAGATCCCTTCCTTTATCTCCTACTGGTCAAAGGATCTGCATAATCGTTTTCATAATGACTACAATGGCAAATGGTTTGAAATTACCCCTCATGACGCTCTGGGCAAACCCGCCTCAAGCCTGCTGCCCAAAAACCTCTATGAGAAGATGCTCTCGTGCATCAACAGCGGCAAACTGAAACATCAATTTGAGGTCAGCCTCCCAAACAACCAGCATGAGATCACCGATGCCCAAGCACATCTTACGATACGAAAGCATGAGGGGCAGCTTGTTGGCCTACTCTTGACCCTGACAGACATCAGTTCCATTAAACGCGCCAAAAACCAACTCGACATAGAAAACCGTCGTTTTAAGATCATGCTTAACGCCATTGGTGATGCCGTCATTGCTACAGACTGCGATTCAATAATCACCTTTATGAACCCCATCGCCGAGCGGCTAACGGGCTGGGTATGTCGCGATGCTATTGGCCTGCACATAGATCAGGTGATGGACCAGTGTGACGCTAAGACCAAGTATCGTGGCGCCAACCCTGTGACCATAGCCATCAAAGAAAAACGCAATGTCGCCATGGCACTCAACTGCCAGCTAACAAGCTTAGATGGCACGACCTTCCATATTGAGGATTCCGCCGCCCCTATCACAGATAGCGAAGGCAATGTCACTGGCGGTATCATGGTGTTTCACGACTGTAGCGAATCTGTGGCCATGTCACTCAAGATGAGCCATCTGGCCAACCATGACCAGTTAACGGATCTTCCCAATCGTATCTTGCTCCATGACAGGGTAAATCACGCCTGTGCGGTAGCCGACTCCTACAATATGAGTGTGGCGCTGCTGCTTATCGATATTGACCACTTTAAATACCTTAACGATTCGCTGGGTCATAGCTATGGCGATCAGGTGATAAAGCAGGTGGCCAAACGCCTGCAATCCTTAATCGATCCCAATGCCACCTTAGGCAGAATAGGCGGGGATGAGTTTATCCTGCTACTGCCCTCTCTGACCTCCACCAGCCAGGTCGATTCCATCGCCACCGACATTGTCCATAGCCTCAATACGCCATTTCGAATCGAGGGCCAGGAATATACCCTCTCGGCCAGTGTCGGTATTAGCATCTACCCCTCAGATGCCCTCAGGCCTGAGGAATTAATGACCCATGTCGATGCCGCCATGTACCGCGCCAAAGATCTGGGCCGCAATCGCTTCTGTTATTTTTCTGAAGATTTGGAGCGTGAACTACTCAAGCGCCACAAACTGATCACCCTAGTGCGAAATGCCATCGACACTGAATCGATAGAGGTCTACTTACAGCCTAAGGTCGATTTACAGACCCAAGAGATCATTGGCGCCGAAGCCCTAGCCAGATTGCGCGATCCTAGCGGCAAGCTCATCTCCCCTCTCGACTTTATCCCACTGGCTGAAGAGACCGGGCTTATCAACCAGCTCGGTGAGATCATCTTAAAAAAGAGTTGTGTTGCCGCGAAAGCTTGGCAAGACAGAGGGAGACCTATGCAAGTAGCAGTAAATATTGCCGCTAAGCAATTTACCAATCCCAACTTCTGTGATGAAGTCGCCAAAGTGTTGGAAGAGACAGGGCTATTAAGTCGCTACTTGGAACTGGAGGTGACAGAAAGCGCCTTAATGTATGATTTTGACGAGGCCCTTAGCGTACTCAATACTCTCTCCGCCTTAGGATTAACTATCGCCATCGATGATTTTGGCACAGGCTATTCAAGCCTAAGCTACCTTAAGTTTTTCCCAGTCAACACCTTGAAGATAGATCAGTCCTTCGTCAAAGATATGTTTGAAGACGATCAGAGCCTGGATATCGTCAGAGCCGTAATTCGTCTGGGTAAGTCCCTCAAGCTTAAACTGATCGCCGAAGGCATAGAGAATAGCAAACAGCTGGAGAAACTGATCGAACTGGAATGCGAGCAAGGACAGGGTTATCTGTTTAGTAAGCCGCTGCCCCTCGATGAGTTCAATAGCTTACTATGATAAGCATACCAGCAGCTGTCACAAGCTTGACCCCACAGGTACATGCCCTTTCATCATCAATCTAAAGCAAATACTGACTCCCCAAGCGCATTAGGTCCTCCGAAAACCACACGCCGTGCCGCTCACATTAATGACAGCCCTTCACTCTAATCCCGTGAAAAGGGTTAACCTGACAACAAAAAGCCCGCTAGATGCGGGCTTTTTATTACTCAGGCTAAACGCCTAATTTATCGCGCATAGTGTAGTACCAGGCACCAATAGCCGAGAAGGGCACCTGCAACAAGTGACCACCTGGGAAAGGATAGTGAGGTAGCTGCGCAAAGGCATCGAAACGCTTAGCCTGACCATTGATGGTCTCTGCTAGAATCTGCCCCGCCAGATGGGTATAAGTCACCCCATGGCCACTGCAGCCCTGAGAGTAATAGATATTACCGCCGATACGCCCAACCTGTGGCAGGCGCGACAGTGTCAGCAGGAAGTTACCCGTCCAGGTAAAATCTATCTTCACATCTTTAAGCTGTGGGAAGGTTGCCAGCATCTTAGGGCGGATAATCGCCTCGATATCGGCAGGATCCCGGGCACCATAAACCACACCACCGCCATAGATGAGACGTTTGTCGCCAGAAAGCCTAAAATAATCCAGCAGATAATTACAATCTTCCACACAGTAATCTTGTGGTAAAAGCGAATGCGCCAGCTCATCACCCAAAGGTTCAGTGGTGATCACCTGAGTACCGCAAGGCATTGACTTAGCTTGTAACTCTGGCAGCAGCCCCTTGAGATAGGCGTTACCGGCAACGATAACAAACTTGCACTTCACAGAGCCCTCTTGAGTATGCACCACAGGACTATCGCCCTGATCGACGCGAATAACCGCTGAGTCTTCAAAAATCTGACCACCTAAGGATTCCACCGCATCGGCCTCACCCAGCGCCAGATTAAGCGGGTGAATGTGGCCGCCACTCTTGTCTAGCAGGCCACCCACGTAACGCTCGGTATCCACCACACCGCGAATAGCGTTAGCATCGAGCATCTCCAGGTGACCAAGGTGTCCATGCTTCTCCCACAGGGCTTTTTGAGCCTCGAGGTGGCCCATCTGCTTCTTGTTCAGCGCCGCAAACACGCCGCCATCTTTCAGATCGCACTGGATATTATATTTTGCTACCAGCCCTTTGAGGATACGCCCCCCTTCAAAGGCCATCTGACCAAACAGCTTGGCTTGTTCAGTCCCAACCACCTTTTCTATGGTGTCGATATCGCGACTGAAGCTGTTAACTATCTGGCCACCGTTTCGTCCAGAGGCGCCAAAACCGACTCTGGCGGCCTCCAGTACTGTGACCTTAAAGCCCGCCTCCAGTAGATGTATCGCCGAGGAAAGCCCGGTGTAACCGGCGCCGATAATACAGACATCCGTCTCTATGTTGTCGCTGAGTTTGTCCCGCAACTGTTTGTTATTGGCTGACGCCGCATAATAGGAATTTGCGTGAGGTGTACAGGTCATATCATTCACCCTGAATCGTTATAATTAATGGGTTGCATTTGACAGGCGCCGCGGCGCGGCGACCTGTTATCTTGAGCGAAACACGAAAGTGGCGAGCCTAGTCGCTAGCCATACGACTGCGTTTATCGGCGCGTCTTGCCATATACCAAGAGATAAAGGCGATAAGCGAAACGATCAATATGATCAAGGTCGCTAGTGCGTTGATTTTTGGCGAAACCCCCATACGTACCGAGGAGAAAACCACCATAGGCAGTGTCGTCGCGCCCGGCCCAGAGGCAAAGCTGGCGATCACTAAGTCATCGAGCGATAAGCTAAATGACAGCAGCCACCCTGCGATCAGCGCAGGCGATATCATAGGCACTGTGATATGGAAGAAGGTCTTGAGAGGCGTAGCCCCCAGATCTTGCGCCGCCTCTTCGATAGAGAGGTCCAGCTCGCGTAGCCTAGATGACACCACCACGGCAACATAAGCCGCACAGAAGGTGGAGTGGGCAATCCACACGGTCAACATCCCTCGCTCTGCCGGCCAACCCAGTAGGTCGGCCATATGCACAAACAGCAGCAACAGAGAGAGACCCGTGATCACTTCTGGCATTACCAGCGGCGCGGTGATCATGTTTGACAGTGTCATCTTGCCCCAGGAGCGAGCAAAACGTGTCATCACAAATGCCGCCATGGTGCCCAAAATCACGGCCATGGTCGAAGCGAAAAACGCCACCTTCAAACTGGTTGCCACCGCATCGAGGATCTGCTCGTCACGAAACAGTTCGCCATACCATTTAGCCGAAAAACCACCCCATACCGTTACCAGCTTAGACTCGTTAAAAGAGTAGAAGACCAGAATAAACATGGGCGCATAGAGGAAAGCCATGCCACCCCACAGCATCAGAGTGGAGAAACTCATCTTACGTAATCTGTTGCTCATATCGTCTTCTCCATACTTCTGGACTGATAACGATGGAATAAGGTAATAGGAATGATCAAGAGCGCTAACATCACGATGGCGAGCGACGAAGCAACCGGCCAATCACGATTGTTGAAGAACTCCTGCCAAAGCACCTTACCTATCATGAGCGAGTCAGGACCGCCCAACAGTTCAGGGATAACAAACTCCCCGACCACAGGAATAAACACCAACATGGAACCGGCTATCACCCCGCCCTTAGACAAAGGCAAAGTGACCTTCCAGAAGGTATTCAGGCTACGTGAGCCCAGATCCGCTGCAGCCTCTAGCAGGCTACCATCAAGCTGAGACAAGTTGGCGTACAGGGGCAAGATCATAAAGGGCAGATAGGTATAGATAATACCCACATAGACGGCAAAGTTAGTGTTCAGCATCTGAATCGGCTCAGAGATCACCCCAAGCCACATCAGCACATTATTGATCACCCCATTGTTACTCAGTATCCCCATCCAGGCATAAACACGGATAAGAAACGAGGTCCAGGAGGGCAACATCACCAAGAGGATCAGCACGGTTTGGTGCTGTTTAGGCGCCCTGGCAATGGCATAGGCCATAGGGTAACCAATCAGCAGACAACCTAACGTGGTGATAAAGGCCATCTTAAGGGAGCCCAAATAGGCATTTACATAGAGACTATCTTGGAAAATCAATATGTAGTTGCCCAGATTCAGCATGATCTGCAGTGACTCATCAGCATACTGATACAAGGCCTCATAAGGCGGAATCGACACAGCTGGCGTCGATAAACTGATCTTCAATACGATGGCAAAAGGCAAGGCAAAGAACATCAACAGCCAAAAATAGGGCACACCTATGGTCCAGCATTGCCCCTTGGGCAAGCGGAACCTCAATGATTTCTTCTTCATAACGCCCCCGTTAAGATCTCAATACAACGGCACTGGTCGCTTCCCAACTCACGAAGACATGCTCTTCCCAGGTTGGCGAGTCGGCACGGCGATCGCTGTTAGTCATGACAGACTGAATCAACTGACCATTGCTCAGACGTATGTAGTAAACCGAGATCCCCCCGAGGTAGGCGATATCTTCAACCTCCCCAGCACACCAGTTGTAAGACTCCTGGGGTTGCTCGCGGCTGATATGGGTCTTCTCGGGGCGGATAGCGACCCAAACCTTGGTGGTATCGACGCTGGTTGATACCCCGTAGCCCACATAGAAAGGCTGAGGAAGGTTGGGGGCTTTGATCACCACATGGTCAACCTCATCCTCGACAATATCCCCTTCAAACAGGTTAACACTGCCAATAAACTCAGCCACCATGCGGTTCGCCGGGCTCTCATAGATATCCATAGGTGAACCGGTCTGCACTATCCAGCCGTCACTCATAATGGCAATACGCTCGGCCATGGTCATGGCCTCTTCCTGATCGTGAGTTACCATCACACAGGTCACCCCAACGGCCTCAAGAATATCGACCACTTCCAGTTGCATCTGGGTACGAAGTTTTTTATCGAGTGCGCCCATGGGCTCATCGAGCAGTAAGAGTTTCGGACGCTTAGCCAGTGAACGCGCTAAGGCGACACGCTGGCGCTGACCGCCAGAAAGCTGGTTAGGCTTACGCTTTGCATAAGCTTCCATATGCACCAGCTTGAGCATCTCATTAACTCTTTGCTCTATCTCTTCCTTTGGCATCTTATCCTGCTTGAGACCGAAGGCGATATTTTGTGCCACTGTCATATGTGGAAACAGAGCATAAGATTGGAACATCATGTTGATAGGACGCTCATAGGGCGGCATATCGGTAATATCCTGGCCATCGAGGTAGATACGCCCCTCGGTCGGCTTTTCAAAGCCTGCCAGCATGCGAAGCAGTGTGGATTTCCCTGAACCCGAACCGCCAAGCAAAGCAAAAATTTCCCCACGATTAATATTTAGCGAGACGTCGTCAACAGCACGAACATCGTCAAATAGCTTGCTGACTCTCTCTATCTTCAGCAACACCTCTCCTTGCGTCTTTGTTGTCGGTTTATTGGTGACGCCCGAATTGCTAGCCATAATACTTCTCCACAAAAAGCACCACAGGGGGCGCCTACTGCAATATTTAGATGATCTTGATTAATTGAGGGCAAGCGAACTTGCCCTCTCGACACTCGGCATTACATGCCAGATTTAACTTTGGTCCATACGCGGGTCATCACGCGCTGCGCCTTCATTGGACGAACATCGGCCACATACAAGCGAGACAAGACTTCCGGAGTTGGATAGATAGCAGCATCGTTGCGGATCTCTTCATCCACAAGCTCTTGTGCTGGTACGTTAGGGTTGGCGTAAGCCACATAGTTGGTAATTGGCGCAATCACCTCTGGACGTAGCAGATAGTTGATAAAGGTGTGCGCGTTTTTCACGTTTTTGGCATCAGACGGGATAGCCAACATATCAAACCATAGGTTTGCGCCCTCTTTCGGGATCGAATAGCCAATCACATGACCATTTTCAGCCTCATCGGCACGAGCCGCGGCTTGGAAAACATCACCCGAGTAACCAAATGCCACACAGATGTCACCGTTGGCTAAATCTGTGATGTAACGTGATGAGTGGAAGTAAGTAACGTAAGGACGCACCTTAGCTAAGACTTCACCCGCCTTGGTGTAGTCTTCACTGTTAGTACTGTTTGGATCCAGTCCTAAATAGACCATTGCCATAGGCAACATCTCATCGGCACTGTCCAGCAGCGAGAAACCACACTTGGAAATCTTTTCAGCATACTTAGGATTAAATACCAGCTCCAAGGAATCTACCGGCGCATCTTCACCCAGTACTTGCTTCACTTTAGCTTCGTTGAAACCGATACCTGTAGTACCCCACAGATAAGGCACTGAGTGCTCGTTACGTGGATCGGCACTTTCGAGTTGCTTCATCAGTTCTGGATTTAAGTTTTTATGGTTGCTCAGTTGCCCCATATCCAGCTTCTGGAAAGCACCGGCCTTGATCTGCTTGGCGAGGAAGTTATTTGACGGCACCACGATATCGTAGCCAGAGCGACCAGACAGTAGCTTGGCCTCGACCACTTCGTTGCTGTCAAACACATCATAGATAACTTTAATGCCGGTTTCTTTTTCGAAATTGGCAAGCGTATCTTCGGCGATATAATCAGACCAGTTATATACACGTACAACCTCTTCAGCGGTCGCCATTGAACTGCTAAATACTCCAGCTGTCACTAGAGCCAGTGTTGTCATTTTCTTTAAAAGCTTCATGCTATCTCCTTGTTAGCTTGCCAGTAGTCTGATGATTACTGCCATTGCATTGCCGCTTGTGACGGCTTTCATTGTTATTATTGCCAATGCTACAGCTTACAACCGCATCGAACCTGTCTAACATTCAAAAAGTTAACTACCCTACTCGCCAATGCGAGTAGGATAAATTTTCACATCAATAACCTGATTTTGCTTTAGTCCAAGCGCGAGTCATTACACGTTGAACCTTCATGGGACGAACCTCGCGAATATACAAGTTTTTAATTATTTCATCATTCGGGTAGATGCCAGGATTATCTAATATCTCCTTGTCTACCAAAGCCTGAGCCTTATCATTTGGGTTGGCATACGCCACGTAATTAGAGATCTCGGCAATCACATCTGGACGCATCAGATAGTTGATGAACACATGGGCGTTATCGATATTCTCAGCATCGGCGGGAATGGCTAACATATCGAACCACAGGTTCGCGCCCTCTTTGGCTATGGAATACTTGATCTCGTGCCCATTCTTCGCATCGTCTGCGCGTGCAGCGGCTTGGAACACATCGCCGGAGAACCCAAAGGCAACACAAGTGTCTCCATTGGCCAAATCAGTGATGTAACGTGATGAGTGGAAGTAGGTCACGTAAGGACGCACTTTTTCAATCGCCTCGCCTGCCGCTTTGTAATCCTCAACTGAAGTGCTGTTTGGATCTAGCCCTAAGTAAGAGAGCGCTTGCGACATCATCTCATCGGCGGAATCCATCATAGAGAAACCACAACTTGAGATTTTCTCGGCGTATTTAGGGTCAAAAATAAGGGCTAAGGAATCAACGGGCGCGTCTTCACCTAAAACGGCTTTCACCTTTTCAACGTTATAACCTATGCCTGTTGTGCCCCAAAGGTAAGGCACTGCATAACGATTTTGTGGATCGGCTTTCTCTAACTGCTTCATTAGATCGGCATTAAGATTGCCAAGATTCGTCAGCTTACTTTTATCCAGCGGAGCGAACGCCCCAACCTTGATCTGTTTAGCAAGAAAATCATTAGAAGGTACAACGATGTCATAACCAGAGTGACCCGATAACAGCTTAGCCTCAACCATCTCATTGCTGTCGAAAACATCATAAATGACCCGAATACCGGTTTCTTTATAAAAGTTATCGAGTGTATTTTCAGCGATGTAGTCGTTCCAGTTATAGACTTTAAGTACTTCTTCAGCCTGAAGTGCACCACTCGCTAAGGCAGATCCCACCAGCAAACAAGATGCTTTAACAGTATTTAAAAGTGTCATCGATTTCTCCATTGCTACCACGTTTTCACGGGTAAAACTGTCAGTCATAGTAGTGTCGACTAATCGACATCATTATTTTGTTATTATTGACCAATGCTACAGCTTACAATCGCATCGAACCCATCTACCTCTTTTTTCTCCCGTAGTGTAAAACTGAATATTTTTCCGTTCAATCTGAATTTAAAACGATTAAACGCTCGCTATTCCCACCTCAGTAATCGGTACGTCACATGACGTACCAACGCCCCAAACTGATGAGAAGAGTGCACCATCAAAGTGCAGTAACCAATTAAACTGTCAGCAATAAGAACTCACGTTCCCACGAACTAATTACCCGGCGGAAATTTTCAAGGTCGGTCTGCTTCACCGCGATATAACCAGAGGTAAAGGTATCACCTAGATATTCCCTCACCGCAGAGCTTTCAGACATCACGGCTAGCGCCTCTTCCAAGGTCAACGGCAGACTGATCCCCTGACGATTCTCATTCGCACGGCCTTGCACAGGTGTCGATGGTTTCACATCTTCCACCATCCCCATGTAGCCGCACAGTAAGGTCGCAGCGATCGCCAGATAACTATTGGCATCGGCACCGGCAATGCGGTTCTCGATACGACGATTCTGTGGAGACGACTCAGGAATACGCAGACCACAGGTACGATTCTCATCGCCCCATTCCAGGTTAACAGGCGCCGAGGTGCCAGGTAGGAAACGTCTAAACGAGTTCACATTGGGCGCCATCAGCGGCAGCAACTCTGGAATATATTTTTGCAATCCACCGATATAGCTCAGGAACTTAGCACTTTTTGTGCCGTCTTCGTTGGTAAAGATATTTTTGCCTGTTTTGGTGTCCACTACACTCTGGTGAATGTGCATGGCGCTGCCCGGTTCATCGGTTACAGGCTTAGCCATAAAGGTGGCACACACGTCATGCTTAAGAGCGGCCTCGCGCAGAGTACGCTTAAAGACAAACACCTGATCAGCCAGTGACAGAGCGTCGCCATGACTGAAGTTGATCTCCATCTGGGCGGTGCCTTCCTCGTGGATCAGAGTGTCGATATCAAGCCCCTGAGCCTCACACCAATCGTACATATCTTCAAACAGGGGATCATATTCATTGGCTGCATCGATAGAAAACGACTGGCGTCCTGATTCTTTACGGCCACTGCGTCCCACAGGCGGGATTAATGGAATATCAGGATCCGAGTTTCTGTGGGTAAGATAAAACTCCATCTCAGGCGCAACCACAGGTTTCCAACCTTTGTCCTCATAAAGCTTAAGCACTTTCTTCAGCAGGTTACGGGGAGATAGTTCAATTGGATTCCCCATTTTATCGAAGGTGTCGTGGATCACCTGAGCCGTCGCCTCGACTGTCCAAGGCAACATAAATACCGCATTCTCATCGGGCACACAGACAAAATCGATATCCGCCTTGTCCAGCAGGCTGTCATACATGTCATCATCAACATAGTCACCGGTAACGGTTTGCAGCAAGACGCTCTCAGGCAGGCGCATCCCCTTTTCATCGATAAACTTGTCGACGGGGGCGATTTTACCGCGCGCGATACCCGTCATGTCACTGATAACACATTCAACTTCGGTGATCTTATTGGCTTTTAAATATTCAATTAACTTCTTCATGGTTACTATCTCTTGCGTTGCGCTGCTCTGGCTTGGCAGGCTTGACTGAAGGCACTAAAAATCGCGCGATAGAAGGGGTTCTCTAGCACCTTCCATTCAGGGTGAAACTGCACCCCTAGTGCAAAACTCTTAGCCTCTTTGACCGAAAACGCCTCGATTAATCCATCGGGAGCGTAAGCTTCTGGCCGCAATCCAACACCCAAACGGTCAACACCTTGAGTATGCACAGAGTTCACCTCTGCTAAATTGCGGCCCCAAGCCTCGTGGAGCAATCCTCCCGGTTCAATCTTCACAGGGTGAGACAGGCCATACTGCACCTCGACACTTGCCGTCGTATCTTCTCTGTGTTCAATATAATCGCCAACCTGATGCAATTTTTGATGCAAAGAGCCGCCAAACACTACGTTCATTTCTTGAAATCCGCGGCAGATGGCCAGCACAGGCACGCCAGCGTCGATAGCCGCCTTTAAAAGCGGCAGATTGGTCGCGTCTCGCTTAGGGTCGTGTAGGGTATCAGGGTCACTCGCCGCCCCGTCATAGTGATGGGGCTCGATGTTAGAGGGCGAACCGGTGAACAGCAGACCATCTAACCTGGGTAAGATAGTTGACGCAGGACAATGTCCCAGCGCAGGAATGACCAGTGGCCAGCCTTGAGTCGCGTCGGCAATACTGAGTAGGTATTTCTCACCGACGATATTAAAAGGGTGCAGGCCTATCTGTTGATTACAGGCCGTAACACCGATAACAGCAAGTCCTTCATCGGACATAGTTCACCTTTAGCTTATTGCGTCTTTTTATCGTTATAGCAATGAACAGACTTCATTCAATGTTCATTTTTTCACACACTACACTGAAATAGTTAACGAGGCAATAGGTCTTAGAAAACAAAATAAACAAGCAGGTAACAAATAAAATAAAAACCAATTAAAACAATAGTGAAAGACGATAAAATTTAATATCACCACCGATAATCGACTAAATTAGGGTCAATTGTTTTGTGAAACAGCTCTCAAAGTTTAGCGGCGATTAAAAATCGTAAAAGCCAATCTTATGGGTAAAATTATTTACACAAGTAAGCGAAAACGTTACAGGGAAATGAACTGGAAAACATGAGGGAAAAGTGAAGGTGCTGGGCTCTGCGCCCAGCAGACAGATTAGAAATTGGCAGGCGTGGTCGCGCTGACGATACGGCAAGGTTTATCGAATGGATTGCGGAACCTATGGGGCAGCTCACTGTTAAAGTAGTAACTGTCGCCTTCGGACAACACATAGACCTCATCGCCTATGGTGATCTCCAGTTTACCTTCAATCACCATGGCCGCCTCTTCACCTTCGTGCTGTAACATCTCTTCTCCGGTATCAGACCCTGGCGGGTAAACCTCGTTCATCACAGACATGGCACGATTAGGGTAGTCCCTGCCGATCAGCTTGTAATCCAGATTACCATCGCCGATATCCAGCAGCTCACCTGAGCGGTAAACCACCTTCTGCTCACTGGGCATGCTTTCTTCGATGGAAAAGAAATCCACCAGAGACATAGGTAATCCCGACAAAACTTTCTTCAGGGAGCTTACCGACGGACTGACGCTGTTCTTCTCGATCATAGAGATGGTGCTGTTGGTCACGCCGGCACGTTTGGCTAACTCGCGTTGCGATAACCCTTTCATTTTACGAACAGCTTTGAGATTTGCGCCTATATCCAAAAAACATCTCCTATCCAACAAGACCCCAGCCGAAACAATTTCCCATACTAGTTTGTATCAAACTAAAAAGCATGTTAAATATAATCAACAGGTGTGAAGTATAACCAACTCAAGGGTCAAAAGTATACTTACTCTGACCAATTTAGTCGAATAACAAGAATAAACCCCGCATTCGGAGCCAAGATGACTAGCAAGCGCCCGGTCCACAGTGACCAATATCCTGATTCTTACTACCATGCCACAGCTAATGCCCTAGAACCGCAGCCTCAGCTCACCGAACAGATCAGCGCCGATGTCTGCATCGTTGGTGGCGGCTTTAGTGGTATCAACACCGCCATAGAGCTGGCTCAAAAAGGTTTCAGCATTGTCTTGCTTGAGGCTAAGCGGATCGGCTGGGGGGCATCGGGCCGCAATGGGGGCGAGCTGATCCGTGGTATAGGCCACGATGTCGAACAGTTTCGTAACGAAATAGGCTCTGAGGGTGTGGCAGCCATTCACGAGATGGGCTTCGAAGCGGTGGAGATTGTGCGTAACCGTATCGCCGAACATAATATCGACTGTAACCTAAGGATGGGCTACTGCGATCTGGCCACCAAGCCCAGACACATGAAGGAGCTTACCGCCGACTACCAGGAGATGCTCAGTCAGGGGCGCGAAGGCTTTAAACTACTGGAGAAACACCAGCTCGGCGAAGTGATAGGCTCAGACATCTATAGTGGCGCACTAGTCGACATGAACAGCGGCCACCTGCATCCCCTCAATCTGGCCCTTGGCGAAGCCAAGGTGGCCCGCAGTTTAGGGGTGAAGATGTTCGAATATAGCGCCGCCACCAAGATAATTAAGGGAGAGCGCCCCATAGTGCATACTCAGCACGGCCGCGTCGACTGTCGCTATCTGGTGCTCGCCGGCAACGCCTATATCGGCCACGAACTCAATAGCTATGTGGGTGGTAAGGTGCTGCCAGCAGGCAGTTATCTGTTAGCCACCGAACCACTGACCCAGGAACAGTGTGACGAGATCATTCCGCAAAATATGGCCTTTGCCGATATGCGTATCGATCTCGATTACTTCCACCTCTCCCAGGATAGTCGCCTGCTGTTTGGCGGCCTATGTACCTACTCGGGCAAAGATCCCAAGGATATCAACGCCGCCCTACGCCCTAACCTGGAGAAGGTATTCCCTCAACTTAAAGGGGTCAAAATCGACTACGAATGGGGTGGCATGATAGGCATTGGCGCCAATCGTCTACCGCAGATCGGCAGGCTACCTGATTGTCCCAATATTCTCTATGCACAGGCTTACGCCGGTCACGGGGTTAACGCCACCCACATGGCCGCCAAGCTGATCGCCGAAGCGTTGACGGCCCAGGCTGAGCGTTTCGATATCTTCGACAGGGTACAACATATGACCTTCCCCGGCGGACCAACGTTTCGGTCACCCATGCTGGCAGCTGGCATGCTATACCACAGGCTCAAAGATCTGTTTTAGCCTTAAATCGATAACCTATAAAAAAGGTGCCCTAGGCACCTTTTCTGTTAGTGGCAATTAAGCCCTAATACCAATCACAGTAAGTAAGTGATCAGAAATAGCACAGGAAAAACGCTTGAGAACAAGGCAGGATTTTTCGATAAGTAGTTATTCTACAATCAAAAATACTAACGCAGTTATCGAGCGTTTTAACAAGCTAAAATGATCAGTTATTTATTACGATTGGTATCATTCAATGGGCAGATCAGGGTTGCTGCCCCAATCGGCCCAGGAGCCGTCGTAAAGCACCGCCTTGTCGTGACCTGCGGCCACCGAGGCCAAGATCAAGATGCAGGCGGTAATACCTGAGCCACAGCTGAAGATACGCTCAGCCTCCTTATCACTGAGCAGCGATTCAAAGATCTGCTCAAGTGCTTCAACAGGCTTAATTCTGTGACCACGCAGTAGATCGGCAAACGGCAGGTTAACTGAGCCGGGAATATGCCCGCTACGCACCCCAGGCCTTGGCTCACTGGCTTCACCGCTAAAACGCGCTGCCGCCCTGGCATCTAAGATGGCACTATCACCGCCTAGCCGCTCCAGCACTTGATTGGCATCACAGATAAACGACGGCTGATAATCGACCCGAAAGGCTTCGCGCGCCTCATCGAGCACTGGTTTCTGATAGGTTTCACTGGTCATGCGTGACTCGCTTAGCCACTGAGGCAATCCACCATCGAGCACATAGACGTTTGCATGGCCCATGAGTTTAAACATCCACCAGGCTCTGGGCGCGCTATAGATCCCCTGATTATCATAGACAACCACTAAGCTGTCTCTGTCGATCCCCAGCGCCGTGGCCTCCTTGGCAAATTGCTCTGGCGTCGGCATGGCGTGAAGCTGAGTTGATGTGCTGTCGTAAAACACCTTCTCAAGATCGAACTTCTGCGCCCTGGGGATACAGACAAACTCGTCATACAAGATAGGCTCTTTGCCAACGACACTCTCCATGCTCGCATCGAGCAGGACTAGATTTGACTCAAACAGGTTCGCTTCAAGCCAAGCCGTCGTCACCAACGGATATTCCATATAGACTCCCAATCTGGGGGCTCGTCAGCATCAACCTCGCCCCTCTTCTCAATGTGATAACGTTTTACTGCTAAAACAATATACGATGCATAGGGATAAGGACAAGTGACTTATAATGACCAAGCGAAATGACAGACATAAAAAAGCCCTTTATAAGCTAAAGGGCTATTGGTAAAGCAGTTTTCAGCGTGAGCTGAACCTAGACCAGACTAGAGAGCAATCCAGGTTGCCTTGATCTCTGTGTACTTATCGAAGGCATGTAACGACTTATCCCGGCCATTGCCCGACTGCTTATAGCCGCCGAACGGCGCTGTCATATCGCCACCATCATAGTGATTGATCCACACCATGCCGCTGCGCAGCGCCTTGGCCGTCTTGTGGGCCTTGCTAATATCTGAGGTCCACACACCTGCGGCCAATCCATAGATGGTATCGTTACCAATACGAATAGCTTCCTCCATCCCATCGAAGGTGATCACAGAAAGCACAGGCCCGAAGATCTCCTCCTTGGCGATGGTCATCTCATTGTTCACATTGGCAAAGATAGTCGGCGCCACATACACACCACCAGTCTCAGCCAACACCTGCTGTCCACCTTGGCGTAGCTGGGCCCCTTCGGCGACTCCGGCGCGAATATAGCGCAGTACATTATCCAGTTGTTGCTGATCGACGACGGCGCCACAGGTGGTCTCAGGATCCAGCGGATGCCCTGGCTGCCAGGCTTGCATCTCAGCTTCAATAAGTTTAATCAGCTCTTCCTTAACGCCCGACTCCACCAGCAAACGAGAGCCTGCGGTGCACACCTCGCCCTGGTTAAAGGCGATGGCTGAGGCCGCCGCAATGGCCGCCTCTTTCAAATCTGGCGCATCATTAAAGACGATATTCGGACTCTTGCCGCCCGCCTCTAACCAGACACGTTTCATGTTGGACTCGCCCGCATAGATCATCAACTGCTTGGCGATCTTAGTCGAGCCTGTGAATACCAGGGTGTCGACATCCATATGCAGCGCAAGCGCCTTGCCCACGGTATGACCGTAACCCGGCAGCACATTAAGCACACCTTTAGGAATACCAGCTTCTATCGCCAACTGCGCCATACGTATGGCGGTTAGGGGAGATTTTTCTGACGGCTTTAACACCACACTGTTACCTGTAGCCAGCGCAGGGCCCAACTTCCAGCATGCCATCAACAGGGGGAAGTTCCAGGGAACAATCGCCGCCACCACACCCACAGGCTCACGGGTGATCATGCCAATTTCATTGTGGGCCGTCGGGGCAATCTCATCATAGATCTTATCGACCGCCTCACCCGACCAACGAATGGCACGGGCGGCGCCGGCCACATCGACGGCGCCAGAATAACGGATAGGCTTACCCATATCTAAGGTTTCCAGCAGGGCCAACTCATCCTTATGAGCCTCAAGCAGATCGGCAAAGCGAATCATCACCTGCTTGCGCTTAACCGGCGGCAGCTGAGACCAATCGCCGCGCTCAAACACTTCGCGGGCATTGGCCACGGCGCGGTTAGCATCAACGAGATCGCAACTGGCTACCTGGGTCAGCACCTTGCCATCTATAGGGCTGATGCAATCAAAGGTGTCACCTGAATCGGCGGCGCAATACTCGCCATTGATAAATGCCTGCCCCTGAATAACCAGGTTATCCGCCATCTGTTGCCATTGTTCACGATTTTGTGGAGTACTCATTCTGACCTCTTAACGGGTGATAATTGCTTTAGCGTCAATGCTGAACCGGCCCAGGCGCGATTCATACAGCGACAATGCCTGCCCTAGATTACGCTTAACCCCAATTCAATTTCAATATTTTTTACAAAAAGTTATTTTTTGCTATAAATAATGAACAAAAAGCTTTCATGTTCATTATTTCTGACATAGCATAGCGAATATCAACCACTCAATAAAACAACAATTACACAGAACCAGGGTAGATGATATGGAAGATTTTAATCGCGCTGACCAGCAGGCCACAGGCACTCTGGAACACTATTGGATGCCTTTTACCGCCAATAGACAGTTTAAGCAAAGCCCACGCCTGCTCGCGCAGGCGGAGGGGATGTACTACACGGATGTGAATGGTCGCCCGGTACTCGATGGCACCGCAGGTCTATGGTGTTGTAATGCCGGTCACGGTCGCAAGGCGATCTCTGAAGCGGTTAGCAAACAGATCCACGAAATGGATTATGCCCCCTCTTTCCAGATGGGCCATCCGCTGGCCTTCGAACTGGCCGAGCGTCTCGCTGCCATCGCTCCAAAGGGGATCAACAAGGTATTTTTCACTAACTCGGGTTCTGAGTCTGTCGACACCGCATTAAAGATCGCCCTCAACTATCACAGAGCCCGTGGTGAAGCCACCCGTACCCGTTTTATAGGTCGAGAGCTCGGCTACCATGGCGTCGGCTTCGGCGGTATCTCAGTAGGTGGCATTGGCGGTAACCGCCGCACCTTCAGCCAGCAGCTACTGCAAGGGGTCGATCATCTGCCCCATACCCTAGATATCAAGGCCAATGCCTTCTGCAAAGGACTCCCTGAGGCTGGCGCAGAAAAAGCAGAAGTACTCGAACAACTGATCACGCTCCATGGCGCCGAAAATATCGCCGCGGTGATCGTCGAACCTATGTCAGGCTCTGCCGGCGTGATACTGCCGCCACAGGGCTACCTCAAGCGTCTGCGCGAGATCACCAAGCAACATGGTATTTTGTTGATCTTCGATGAGGTGATCACCGGCTTTGGACGCGTAGGCGATGCCTTTGCCAGTCAGCGCTGGGGCGTCACGCCAGACATGATCACCACCGCCAAGGCGCTCAACAATGGCACCATTCCTATGGGCGCCGTGCTGATCGATGATGCTATCTATGATGCCAGCATGGACGCTCCAGAGGGCGCCATCGAACTCTATCATGGCTATACCTATTCGGGTCATCCGGTTGCTGCGGCCGCCGCGATAGCCACCTTAAATATCTATCAAGAGGAGCAGCTGTTCGAACGCACCAAGTCGCTGGAAGGCTACTTCGAACAGGCGGTACACAGCCTCAAAGGCCTGCCGAATCTCATCGACATTCGTAACACAGGCCTAGTGGCTGGCATCCAGTTTAGCCCAAGCGACAAAGGCATTGGTAAGCGTGGCTACGGTATCTTCGAGACCTGTTTCAAGAACGGAACCTTAGTCAGGGCTACGGCCGACACTATCGCCCTATCGCCACCACTGATAGTGGAAGAGGCGCAGATAGATCAGATAATCAATACCTTAAGCGATGCCATCATCAGCGTTGGCTAACCCTATTCAATAGAAAGACATTAAGATTTTTGCAGGGAATTTACGTGCTATGCAGCAGATAAACCACTACATCAACGGCCGACACACAGACAAGAGTGAACGCAGCGCCGCCGTTTTCGAACCCGCGACAGGTCAGCACAAGGCTAATGTCTCTCTGGCCAGCGCCATAGAGGTCGATGCAGCCGTCGAGTTGGCGAAAAAGGCCCACGGCCCCTGGTCAGAGATGACCCCGCTCAACCGTTCGCGCATCCTGTTTAAGTTCAAGGCCCTGGTCGAAGCCAACATGGATGAACTGGCCGCCATGATCACCCGTGAACATGGCAAGGTGCTTGACGATGCCAAGGGCGAAATCATTCGCGGCTTGGAAGTCGTGGAATTTGCCTGCGGTATCCCACATCTGCTCAAGGGCGAGCATACAGAGCAAGTCGGTGGTGGCGTCGATGCCTGGACACTCAACCAATCCTTAGGGGTGGTTGCAGGCATCGCGCCCTTTAATTTCCCGGTCATGGTACCTATGTGGATGTTCCCCATCGCCATTGCAGCGGGTAACACCTTCATCATGAAACCCTCAGAGAAAGATCCTACCTCTGTAATGCGTATGGCCGAACTCCTCACCGAGGCAGGCCTGCCAGATGGCGTGTTTAACGTGGTCAACGGCGATAAGGAAGCGGTAGATGCCCTACTGACCCACAAAGATATTCAAGCGGTGAGTTTCGTTGGCTCAACCCCTATTGCCGAGTATATCTATCAAACCGCAGCCGCACACGGCAAACGAGTCCAGGCGCTGGGCGGCGCGAAAAACCATATGCTGTTGATGCCAGATGCTGATCTCGACCAGGCGGTCAGTGCCCTGATGGGCGCCGCCTATGGCAGTGCAGGGGAGCGCTGCATGGCGATCTCAGTAGTACTTGCCGTCGGTGATGTGGGCGATGCGCTAGTAGAGAAACTCCTGCCACAGATCCAGGCACTCAAGGTGGGCAATGGCCTCGAAGGTGAGATGGAGATGGGACCATTAATCTCGGCTCAGCATCTGGAGAAGGTGCGCGGCTATGTGGACACAGGTGTTGCCGAAGGGGCGACTCTGCTGGCCGATGGCCGTCAACTCACAGTTGCAGACCACGAGCAGGGCTACTTCCTCGGTGGCTGCCTGTTCGACCATGTCACCCCAGAGATGACCATCTATAAAGAGGAGATCTTCGGCCCGGTACTGGCTATCGTGCGCGTCAAAGATTATAGCGAGGCGTTAGCGCTGATCAATGAGCATGAGTTTGGTAACGGCACCGCCATCTTTACCCAGAGCGGTGAGGCAGCCAGACACTTCTGTCATCATGTACAGGTCGGTATGGTAGGGGTCAATGTCCCTATCCCAGTACCTATGGCATTCCATAGCTTCGGTGGATGGAAACGCTCACTCTTTGGCCCGCTACATATGCATGGTCCAGATGGGGTGCGTTTCTATACTAAGCGAAAGGCGATCACCGCCCGCTGGCCAAAAGGTAACAGCGGTCAGGCAGAGTTTGTGATGCCTACCATGAAATAAATTCCCTTAAGGCGCAGTGCTGCGCCTTAAATATTTGTTATAGTTTTTGGAGCCGATATGACGCAAACTATTGATGCCATCATCAATTTTGGCCAACATAAGGTTAAGACAGAACATTATGAAGTCGCACCTGAGAAGGTGCTTAGCGGGGAACCGAAACAGCAACTGGAGAATCACTACTCCAGCCCCTGCGATCAATTTCACGCCGGGGTCTGGCAGGGTCAGGTCGGCAGTTGGAAGGTCAACTACAGCGAACATGAGTATTGCGAGATCTTGTCAGGCAGCAGCGAAATTATCGATGAAGCTGGCAATAGCATCACGGTCACTAAAGGCGATCGCTTCGTTATCCCAGCAGGGTTTAAAGGGGTATGGCGAGTGCTGCAAGAGTGCCGCAAGATCTACGTCGTTTTTGAACAAAAATAATTATCAGTATTGCCATGTTGTCTCAGCATCTTAGCTGTTGTTTGGCTTAATCTGGTCGGGTTAGCTTGCTAATCAGACTGGTGTCAACAAAGTGAAATGGAGAAACCACCGTGTATAAAAAATTTAATAAGAAACGGATAGCCCAACTAGCTGGCTTAACCTTGGCAACTGCGCTAATTACACCTTTAGCTCAAGCCGAAGTTTCGGGAGAGATAGGCATCACTAACGATTACCGCTTTCGCGGTGTCTCACAAACCGCTGGCGACTTTGCCGTTCAAGCCGGCATAGATTACAGCATGGAAAGTGGTTTTTTTGTCGGCGCTTGGGGAAGTAATGTCGATGATGAAAGCTATGACGCCGATGTCGAGATTGACATTTACGCAGGTTATGCCGGCGCCTTTGGCGAAGATGATGCAGTAGAATATGACTTTACCCTCACCTACTACACCTATCCTGGACAAGATGAGAGCAGCCAGTATCTGGAAGCGACCCTAGGCTTCTATATCGCCGACTTCCATGTTGCACAGTGGTACACCAACGACTATGCCAACGCAGACGTGTCACTGCACTACACTGAAGTGAACTACTCTTACGGGTTCGCCGAAAACTGGAGCCTTGACCTTCATGTAGGCTACAACTATGGCGACGGTGCCGATCTGGACTGGGGTGAAAACTATCTAGACTACTCAATCGGCGTCTCAACAGAGATGAATGGATTTGGCTTTTCACTGGCTTGGTTAGACACTAACCTGAGCAGCGAAAATGAGATCACCGATGGTCCTTGGAAAAATGAAGGCACTATTCTGGCGTCAGCCAGCTACAGCTTCTAACCCTCTTTCCCCAACCTAAGTGATTGTCAAAAAAACCGCCATGATTGGCGGTTTTTTATTACAGCTTCAGGCTCTCACCGCGGCGAACCCGCTCAGCCAGCATACGCCAATAGTTAACCAGTTCCTGATGCTCCCGCGCGCGCTCGGGAAAGGTTTTTGATAAATCTTGCAGAATATTAGCTTGCTGATGGCAGAGCTTTTCCCAGCAACGGGCATTAGAGAGGTGCATAGTGTTGTCCTTAACGTATTAAACTCCTTCGAAGAGTATAGCCAGTTTATTAAAAATTTGATCTAAGCCGCTAGGAAAAAAGCGTTGCCGGGAGTATCTTCAAGCTATAAAGCTAAGGAGTGATTATGACTGAAACCCTATTTAAAATCGTCTTTATCCTGGTGGGTCTTTTTGTGATCTATAAGCTGATCTTCTCAGGCAAACGTGGCTTAACCCTGTTTGAGATGCACTTTAAGGATGGGCGTCTTATTTCCCATAAGGGCAAGATCCCAGAGAAATTTCAACGAGAGTGCAGAGCTATCGCCAAGAGTGAAAAACTCACCTGCGTGGTGCGCGCCGAAAAGAACGGCGGTGTGAGACTGCATGTGTCAGCAAACGTCAGTGATGCCGTCACCCAGCGCATTCGCAACCTATTCCCCTTCGAATATTACGACAAGAAAACCATCGACAACTCTCGCCAGGCAGGCTAAACCAGTCTGCGCTGTCATGATGGCCGCGAATACCTGATTCCAGCGGCCATCTTGCGTGGCACTTTCTCTGCTCTAATGCTAGTGCTAAGAGCTTAACCTTTTGACCTGTAGCAGCGTACTTGCTCACTAGGACTTGGTCGTGCGATTCTGGCCGTGGAAAAAGCGACTAAAACAACACGCCCATGAGTCCAGACTCCATTCTTATTCAGCTTTATCCTTTGCGCCAGCAAAATACTCTAACCCACCAACCAAGGCGATGCCCAGCAACATGGCGCAGATCGCCAGCGCAAGTTGAGACGGCTGTCCCGTCAACTGCTCAAAACTCATCGGAGAGAGATTCTGTTCCAGCAAAGGCACCTGCTCTCCGGCCGAATTTTCACGCCAGGTCAGCACCTGCTTCCAGGGCCAAATCTTACCCAAGGTACCGAGCATCAAGCCGGTTAAAAAGATCAGGGTGGCGTCGTGATATTTGCGCAGCAGTGCCGACAACAGATGACTGAATGAGAGCAGCCCAAACACACAACCGCTGGCAAAGGTTAGCAACACAGGAATATCCAGGCTCTTAGCGGCGCCCAGCACTGATGTGTAAAGCCCTAGTAGCAACAAGATAAAACTGCCGGAGATCCCCGGCAGCAACATGGCACAAATGGCAATACTGCCGCCAATGAAGACATTCAGGGTATTCATCTGCATATCTATCGGGTGCAATACGGTGATCCCCCAGGCGAAGGCCACACCGAGTGCAAACAGCAGCAAACGTCCGACAGAGAAGCCATTAACCTGTCTAAGCATGTGCACCACAGAGATCAGAATCAGCCCAAAGAAAAATGACCACACAGGAATAGGATGGTTATGCAGCATGTAAGTGATTAGCTTTGCCAGGGTAAAAATACTGGTCAAAATGCCGCCAAACACCGCCAGTAAAAATGGCCCATTAATGTGCATAAATGCGGCTTTTATCCCCTGCTGGCGTATCATGCCTAACAGGCTGGGGTTGACCTTTCTTATGCTGTCCAATAGTGGATGGAGTATGCCTGTAATGAAGGCGATAGTGCCACCGGACACGCCGGGCACCACATCAGCGGCCCCCATGGCCATCCCTTTAAAATAGGTCAGCAGATATTTCACGCAAAATCCTTAAGTTGGTCTTAGTTACAGCATTCGCTTGTCGGGGCAGATTATACGCATCCTCGCCCAGCAATGGAAAATGAAGTTTGGTTTAACGAGACGTCCGGCCCACTATTGTTAAGCGGTTGTTATTAGGCTAGTCTAGCAACTCATCTGACCAGACCTAACTTTCTCTATACAGCAGACAAGGTTTTCTATTAGCGAGATAAGCCAATGAATAACAAACCAACAAAAGTGATGGCACTCTACCACCGACTGACCAAATGGCCATTTGGCCATAAGCTCTTTTCCGTCATGGTGTCTCGTATGGCCCCCTACTTTGCCACCGTTAAACCACTTATCACCGAGCTAAAACCCAACTATTGCCAGGTGCTGGTGCGAAAGCGTAAGACAGTACAAAACCACATAGGCACGGTACATGTGATTGCTATCTGTAACGGCCTGGAGATGGCTATGGGGACTATGGCTGAGGCCTCTATTCCGCCTCATCTGCGCTGGATCCCCAAGGGGATGAGCGTCGACTACACCGCCAAAGCAGGCAGCGATATCCGTTGTATCGCCCAGGTTAAGCCAGAGCAGTGGGTTGAAGGTGACATGCTGGTGGCTGTGACCGCTCTGGATGAGAACGATGTTGTGGTGGTCGAAGGTCATATCAAGCTGTGGATCTCCCTTAAACCCACAAAAGCATAGCCGCTCGTTAGAGGCAAATTTAACAAACAGTGTTATAGGGCGGCTTAAACTCCGCCCCCGTTCCCAGCAAAGTGAATATCGATAATCCTATGAAAATTTGACATTTTGTCCTCAGTCTCTCAAGTTAGTGACATACTTTGGCATCAGGGACGCGCCACATGACATCGACTTTCAGGACACTCTCACCTTTCACTCTGCTATTGGGATCTCTTTGCCTTACCGCTAACGCCACGGCCAATGACGATCATAAAGGCGCAGATATAAGCGCCAAGATCTATGATAAAAAGCCAAGCTGTATTGAACAAACGCTAACACCTATCTCTCTGACCCTTACCAGCCATAAATACCCTGCTGATACTAAGCCTCTGGAAAGTGAGGCCTTTAAGGCGGCATTGGCGCAACTTGTCCAACAGGCCACAGAGCAAGGTGCTGAAGCTATCTTACTCACCCAGGTGGGCAACCATATTGTCAGCAAGATGAAGCAAAAAAAGCTGTCTCAACGCTCGCAACAAGAGATGGTTAAAATGACACAGCTAAAGACCCATCTCGAAGCTGAGCTATATCGTCTCTGCGACCATGATAAAAGCCTGTCTCAACAAGCGGCTGCCTATGACAGCAAAGGCTATGAGATCCGTCAGTCACACTTTGAATACACCTTCGAGCCACCTACGCCTAAATCAGCCGCCAAGCTTGCGGCGGCGAAGACTGTGCCTCCCGCCTTAGTCTCGGTAGACAAAGGGGTCTACGGCGCAACACTTGGCATGAGCCCCGAGGCGATCTATGAGTTACTCGGCCCCGCAAGCATAGAGTTACCGCTTAGCGCGCAGGATTTTGCTTGGGGTTACGGCAGGCAACTCTGGTTTGTATTTACCAAAAAGCGACTATCGGCCATCTCTACTGACTTTAGTCCTCTGAATAATACGGGGCAGAATCTTATCGATTATCGCGACGGATTCGATGGCGCTCCCTGGCTGATTAATGGTGAGTTCGCCTATCGCACGCCCATGTCTCAGGTGAGCCAAGCCTTAGGCATCAATCAAGCAAAACGTCCTGACCAGCTAAAACTTAGTGACGGTAATCGTCATCTAACCCTTAATTTTGACACCTTTCATCAGAACAAGGACGCCGCACCTGAAGCCCAATTAACCGGCTTCAGTCTCTATCAAGACAAGGGGAAACTGACGCTGCGAGGAAAACAACCCGACAAGGAGTCACTCTCGCCACTGCTGCAGCGTCTTACCCCTTCGTTACTCCAGGACCGCCCCAGCCTGCAGCAGCTTCAGAAAACTTATCCCACCATGGCAAGGTTAGCGATCTCCAGTGATGGCGGATGGTGGCTGCTAGGCAACCATCTGCAGCTCAAGTTCAACGGCGACACCTTGCATAAGGTCAAACTGGCTTCTGGCATCTATCAACAAATGGATGATGCCGACCTCACAGAGCTTTGCGAAAGTATGGCTATTCCATCGCGAAAAAATAAGTTGCTTGAGCAGTTCGACCAGGCTAACGATGAGTTCGACAGCGTCGAAGTTTCAGAGAACAACTTCTCTCTCGTGGCTAAGTATGACTCTTATGATGATGACGCCACCCTGTATGAACTGGAGATCGTCTATTTCTAAATGGTATAAAGCGCACTGTCGGCATTTATCCCTAGATTAAACTATGAGAAAACATCGCCCAAATAACCCAAAGCAGCATCAAAAATTAGACGAGCATAGGGCCAAACCCAGTGCCACAAGGAGCAATGGGAACAAGCGTAAACAGAAAAAGACTCGATGGACGTTAGGCGCTAAATTGCGCCTATTCTTGATTATCGGGCTATTTATCGGCCTGCTACTTGCCGAGCAGCAACACCTGCTGCCGATAGGCGTCTTTATCTATTATGCCATTATGAGCCTGCTCACTTTTATCTGCTATGCCCTAGACAAAAGGGCTGCCCAACAAGACAGATGGCGTATAAGAGAGAGTCGATTGCATTGGTTATCGCTTCTTGGTGGCTGGCCGGGGGCTATGCTGGGTCAGCAGCAACTCAGGCACAAATCCAGTAAGCGCTCCTTTCGCTTGACGCTCTGGCTAACGGTATTGATCAATCTCGGGCTGTTATTCGCCATCTTGTCACCCCAGGGGCAAGCGCTGATTTCATTTAATTAAAAGCCAATTAGCCAAGAATAAGTTTACCTAGGGCTCGTTTACCCAAAGGAGACAATTGGCTATGATGAGGGCCGCACTTTTACAGGAAAATCAATAATGAGAATCATATTAGCAGTCGTGGTGATCGCCGGCGTTTTGTTTTACTTCTTTACCAGTATGAACAACCAAAAGGCGGCAAAGGAAAATATCGCCAAGGGCGAAGCCTTTTTAACCCAAAACAAGACACAAGCGGGAGTTGTTGAGACCGCCTCGGGATTGCAATACCAAGTCTTGGCAAAGGGCGATGGCAGCGACCACCCAAAGGCGAGCGATACAGTGACAGTGCATTACCATGGTACCCTGATCGACGGTACGGTATTTGACAGCTCAGTCGAGCGCGGCGAACCTATCGCCTTCCCACTCAATCGTGTCATTAAAGGCTGGACCGAAGGGGTGCAGCTGATGGTCGAAGGCGAAAAGACCCGCTTCTTTATTCCCAGCAGCCTGGCCTATGGCAACCGCAGCGCTGGCAAGATCCCCGGCGGTTCAGTGCTCATCTTCGATGTTGAGCTGATCAGCATAGATAAATAGCTGGTGCGCAACTCGCTTCTGCAGCAATAAAAAACGCGCCTTAGGGCGCGTTTTTTTATATCAATACCCGAAGGGATTATCGATTGAGTGAGCTGGTTGGGTAAACCATTTCGGCCCGCTCTCCGTCATGTAGAAATGATCCTCGTGACGCACCCCAAACTCGCCCGGAACACACAGCATGGGTTCATTACTAAAACACATGCCGGCGGCCAGCGGAGTGTGATCGTTTAGCACTAGATAGGGCCATTCGTGAATATCCAGCCCTATACCATGGCCCGTTCTATGGGGGAGACCCGGTAGATCATAGCCAGGTCCGAAACCTGCCTGCTCGATCACATCGCGGGCGGCGCGATCGACGCTAGAACAAGGCGCACCCAATTTAGCTGCCTCAAAGGCCGCCAGCTGGGCATCTTGCTCAAGCTGCCACAACTGACGCTGACGCTCACTTGGGGTTCCGTACACATAGGTACGAGTAATATCTGAGTTATAACCATGTAACTGACAACCTGTATCAATCAGCACAGTATCGTTTAACGCCAGCGCCTTAGGCGATTTCACCCCATGGGGATAGGCGGTATCTTCGCCAAAGAGCACAATACAGAAGTATGAACCCGCCGGTGCGCCCACGGCTTTGTGCGCCTGATGAATAAAACTCTCCATCTCGCCCACTGTGATCCCTTCACGTAAGATACGCGCCGCCGCCTTATGCACCTCCAGCGTCATATCCTTAGCACGCTGCAGCAGGGCCAACTCAGCTTCAGACTTGGTCATGCGACAGGCAGCGGTGATCGACTTACCGTTCACAAATTCAAACTCACTGCTCAGCTGACGCACACCATCGAAGATGAAAAAAGCCGCCGACTCATCCATGGCCAACTTACCCTGACAAATCCCCAGCTCCCCCAGACGTTTAACAAACAGCGCATAGGGGCTCTCATCTTCGTGCCAGCAGTTCACCCGCCCCTCAATCACCATGTAGCCCTTGAGAGTATCGAGTTCAAACGCCGGTGCGATATATTCCAGTTCGCCATCGGCAGGCAAAATGGCACCCACCATACGCTCACTGGCATACCAGCGTGTTCCGGTAAAATAGTAAAGGTTAGTGCCTGCATTGAGGTAGATAGCCCCTATCCCCTGTTGACGCATCAGGCCCTGCGCCTTTTCGATGCGGGCACGATACTCTTGCGCCGAGGGAGCCTCAACGCCTTGAGTCATATCAGATAATTTTGCCAGCTCCTGCTCGGGCGTTGAGCCGCCCACGCCCTTGGTGGTTGTTACACTCACTTCAATCATATCTTACACCTTACAAGGCAACCGCCGAACAAGTCTGCGGTCACCGTAGAAAACATCAATGGGTAACCTGCATTTTTAGCATACTGTATACAAAAAAGCAGTAGTGTAAAGAAAGAAAAATCTTCAAGGTGGGGTAGCAAACATATTGCGGTACCGACAACTGAGACCGACACCTGTAGATTAATGTGCCAGTCAGCTAAGGTATCGGCGTGTTTTTATCAGATAAACTACAGCCTCACATCAGGGCAGCAGTCTCATATCTCTCAGACGGCGTCAAACACTAGAGTCGATTAGGCTTGCTCTTTTTCTAGCTGATGCTTGTCGAGCAACACCTTAAGGCCACGACAAACCAGGGTCTCCATATCATCGACACGGGCGATATTGACATCACTGAGTGGCGATGTCAGTGCCAACTGCTTCAGAGACTCGACACAGCCCTTATAGTAGTCGGGCTGATTCATCATAGGGCCTGCCAACCAGATACGATTAGGGTTGAACAGGTTGATCGCCCAGGCAATCCCCATCCCTAAATAACTGCCTGCACGGTAAAGCTCCTGCGGGCTCTTAAGGCCTCTGATGCGGATCGACTCGCCGCTGGCCAGCTGCTCCAAACTGTACTCGCCGCCTTCACTCATCACCCGGCAATGACCCAGTTCACCGGCAACGCCACCCGCCCCGAGAAAAGGCTCTCCCTTGATAGCGATTGCCATGCCTATCCCTGCGCCGCTCATCAGCAGTAATTCGCAAGCATTTTTTGGATCACACACCGCCAACATGCCGGCATCGATATCATTGTGGATCAGACTGAAACGAGCCTGGGTATGAAGGTGTTGCAAAGAGAGTCCATTGAGCTTAGGCGCCACCTTACAGGCAATGAGAGTGTTTTGCTTGACTAAGCCTGGTACGGCCACCCCAAGTGCATAATCGGTCAATCCATAGTCCGCTTCGATGTCGGCAATGTGCCGATTAAGATCGTCCCAGGTAAAATGCTCACCCGTGGCGATCTTATACTGTTCGGTACGCCCCTGAGTCTCGATTTCAAACAAGGCCGTTGTCGCGCCAATATCTATGGTGAGGGATTGCATAGCGAGCTCCGTTACCAGCTATCTCATTACAGAGACAATGAGAGTTATGTATGGCCGAATTTTATCATAAAAATAGTCGCATTAGGCTACACAAAATCATACTAACACTTTGCTTTGATTGAATTTCCACCAAGCCTTATGCAGGGTCAGCGATTTTTTTCCTCAGCCGTCTGTATACTGAGGTCAATTGGTACCCTACCCCAGGCCATCAACAACAAGTGTATGGCAAGTAATGGAATGCAGCTAAGCAACATCACCTCCCAACCGAGCTGATGCAGTACCCAGCCAGCGCTTAATGAGGCCACAGCCTGAGAACCAAACACAAAAGCGTCGTTAAACGCCTGAACTTTAAAACGTTCCTCGCTATGATAATGACGGGACAATAATACAGTCCCAGCCACAAATAGCAGGTTCCACCCTAAGCCAAGTAACACCAGCGCCACCCAGTAATTGAGTAACTCTCGTCCTAGCAAAGCAACTGTAATGGTCACCCCATAGGCAAGCAAGCCCACCAGCATCATACGGCTGGTGCCAAACTTAGCCACCAGGTAACCGCTAAACAGTGAGGGGAAATACATGGCGATAATATGGCTCTGAATCACCCATTTGGTGTCGGCTAGCGAGTAATGCTCCATATGATGCATGTGAAGTGGCGTGGCCGTCATGATAAAACTCATCATGCCATAGCCTATTGTCGCGGCGCCTATGGCTGTCCAAATAGAGGGTTGCAGCAAAATATGACCAAGGGGGCGTACTGGCAGAGGCGCTAGCTCAACCGCCGCCTGATGTTCCTGGTTATCCTGATAAAAACAGAGCACCAATCCCGCCAACAAGCAGACGCAGATCAGAAACAGAAAGGCACCAACATGGGGCGTTTCAAACAATTTCTCCCCCAGCACCGCCAGTTCAGGCCCCATAAAGGCAGCAACTAAGCCACCAACCAGCACCCGAGAGGCCGCCTTCGCGCCGTCGATTGGCGCGACCGATTCCATCGCCGCAAAGCGGTACTGCTGCACTATGGCCCCAGCCGCGCCCAGCAGCAGACCACTAATACAAAAAGGTATAAAGAGTTGCATCAAGGTAGCAAAGGCGGCCAACAGGCCACCGCACATCCCGAGCGCGCTGCCCAAGAGAAAAATCTTCTTACGCCCAAAGCGGCGCATCAAACGACTCACGGGCACAACTGACAGTGCAACTCCAATCACCATCACGGCGATAGGCAGAGTTGACAGAGCGGGAGTGGGCGCAAGCTGGGCACCAATCAATCCACCCAGCAACATCATCATGGGCGTGGCACTCATGGCAAAAGCTTGCGCCAGGGTTAACACCCAAACATTTCTTGGCATCAGGATCTCATCTTCAGGCTATTTATATGCAAAATACTGACTCATGACTCAATTTACCAGTCTGCACTGAGCTTAATTAGCCAATATGTGTTGGATCCATGTGCCAAGAGCGATTAACGATCTGGCTCAGGCCACTTGAAAACAACCTTAGTTCACCTAAGGTTTACGCCGACAACCCAGCAGTTTTGTTGACTTCCCTTCCAAGTCTTGGCCGCAACTGAGATAATCCCTGCACATTAAGCCACCCATAGATGGCCAAAAGAGGAGCCTACATGACATCTGTAACTGCACAACGTCTGCACGCCGTTAGAACCGAAATGCTCAATCATTCACTCGATGCCTTTATCGTGCCACGGGCCGACGAATACTTGGGAGAATATGTGCCGGCGCGTAACGAGCGACTCCTGTGGCTTAGCGGCTTTACCGGTTCGGCTGGCATGGCCATAGTGCTCAAAGAGAGTGCCGCCATCTTCATCGATGGCCGTTACACGGTTCAGGTGAAGCAACAGGTAGACGCCACGCTATTTGAATACCAGAGTCTGCATGACACGCCGCAGATCCCTTGGCTGATAGCCCAGCTAAGTGAAGGCGATCGCATAGGTTACGATCCGCGCCTGCATACCCTGAGTTGGCAGCAACAAGCCCTAGCCCAATGCCAACGCGCCGGGATAGCCCTGGTACCTGTCACTCAAAACCCTATCGATCTGCACTGGCAGGAAAGACCCGCGGCATCAAGCACAGCTATCACCCTATTTAGCGAGCAAAGCGCTGGACTCTCCAGCCTGGAAAAGCGCCGCCAGATTGGCCAAGAAGTTGCCAGTAGCGGAGCCGATGTTGCCCTTATCAGCGCCCTCGATTCCTTCTGTTGGTTGCTGAACATTCGTGGCAGTGACGTTCCTCGTCTTCCCGTGGTGCTGGGCACCGCACTCTTGTACAAGAATGGCGACATGACACTGTTTACCGATCTGGCGAAATTGCCAGAAGGCATTGTTGAGCACGTCGGCGCTGGCGTCGAATTTAGAGCCGAGACCGAGCTCGCCGCCGCCCTGGAACAATTAGCGGGCGTCAAACTGCTGGCCGATCCAGACAGTGCCAATGCCTGGATGCAGCTAACAGCGCAAGAGGCCGGCGCCAAGCTGATAGCCGGTCAAGATCCGGTTGCCCTGCCCAAGGCACAGAAAAATCCAGCCGAACTTGCCGGGCTGACCGCCTGCCATGTTCGCGATGGCGTTGCCGTGAGCCGCTTCCTCGCCTGGCTCGACAGCGAAGTGGCGGCGAAGCGCCTTTATGATGAAGGCACCTTGGCCGACAAGCTGGAGAGTTTCCGCCAGGAAGATCCTCTCTATCGCGAACCCAGTTTCGACACCATCTCGGCCGCTGGCGCCAACGCGGCCATGTGCCACTACAATCACAACAATGGCACTCCCGCCATGATGACGATGGACAGCATCTATCTGGTGGACTCTGGCGCCCAATACCTTGATGGCACCACAGATGTTACCCGCACCATAGCTATCGGTGAGGTCACAGACGAGCAGCGCAAGATGGTGACTCTAGTCTTGAAGGGGCATATCGCTCTGGATCAAGCCAGATTCCCCAAAGGCACCACAGGCCAGCAACTCGATGGCTTTGCCCGTCAATACCTGTGGCAGCATGGCTTTGACTACGACCACGGCACGGGCCATGGCGTCGGCCACTTCCTCAGCGTCCATGAAGGCCCACAGCGCATCGCCAAGAACAGCAATGCCGTACCTTTACTACCGGGCATGGTGGTATCAAACGAGCCAGGTTACTACCGCGCCGATGCCTTTGGCATACGCATCGAAAACCTGATCACTGTCCAAACATGTCAGGCCTTGGCTGGCGCCGAGCGCGAGATCTACGAGTTCCATGCGCTTACGCTTATCCCCATAGACACCCGTTTGATCGATAAGCAGTTACTCACAGATGCTGAAATCCAATGGCTTAATGCCTACCATCAGAGAGTCAGAGAGACATTAAGCCCCTTGATGCAGGGCGCAGAGTTAAACTGGCTCCTCAAGGTTACAGAAGCTATTTAAGCGATAGTAAAACAGCACCCCAGGGTGCTGTTTTTTTCAGGCTTGAACCAGGCGCTCCCGCGCCTTTAACCAACGTACCAGCTCGCTATAGGGTTTGGGCCGACAGATTAAATAACCCTGCAAGGAGATATCTGGCACCTGCTCCAGGTAGTTAAGATCATGGATATCTTCAACCCCTTCAGCCACAAGATGTATGCCGAGCTTGCCGCTAATGGCCTGCATCGACTTTAAGATTGTCTGGGAAACCGGATCTTTATGTATGCCATGAACCAGACTGCGATCTAACTTCAACTCACTGATCGGCAAAGTGCAGAGCTGAGAAAGATTTGTGTAACCTGTGCCAAAATCGTCAATCGCTACCCCAATACGATTCATCCTCAACTGACTGATGGTGGAATGCTGGCGCTGCTTATCCAGCACCTGATTTTCGGTGATCTCCACCGTGAGGCGCGAAGGCGACAGGAGATTTTGTTCGCAATATTGAATCAAGCGGGTATGCCAACCACTCTGATTGAGTTGCTTAGGGCTCAGGTTGATTGACAGGTGGCATTGCCGACAAGAGTCAAATTGACTGATGAGCGCCCACTCAGGGATAGCATTATTAAGCAGTTTAGTGGTCAGGCTGTTGAGGGCATTGTTGCACTCGGCCACATCGATAAACATATCAGGGGTGATCAGCTGCAGGCGATTACCCTGTTGCAAGCGGCACAGCACCTCGAAGCCCTTTATCTTGCCGCTAAGAATGTCAACTTGCGCCTGATAATAAGGAATGATCTTGTTGGAGTTGATCGCGCGGCGGATCTCTGTGATGCTCATCAAGCCTTTCTGGCGCGCACCGACACCTTGATAGGCCATCAGGCGATAGCGCTCAACACAGATCCTAAGTTGTTCTGTAGTGACGGGTTTCATCAGCGCCCCAAGCAACCTGAGTTTCGAGGCTTCCACCAGCTGAGAGGCGGCCTCGACGATACGCGACTCCATGCCGGAGGCAATAATGATCCCCCCTTTGAACTCCATTTTGCTCAGGCGCATCAGAAACTCTATGCCATCCACCTCTGGCATATGCAGGTCAACCACCACTATCTGGTAGTCATCGCTGTATTTACTTAGGGTGCGAATGGCGCTGCGAGCATCACGGCAGAACTCCACCTTGTCGACATCAAGCAGCAAGAAGTGACGGCTGAGTACACGGCAGGCACTCAGCGAATCATCGACGATCAAGACATTTATCGACATGACATCCCCTATAGCAAGTAGGATGCTGTATTAGATTTCGAGTATAGAAACATTCCACCTCAGCCTCCGTGCCAATGACAACCTCCAAGAGTTAACCTAATAAGGTTAGTTCAGCTCGCTATCGTGTCAAATGACCCAAATCACCAACACCTCACTGCCTTGAAGCAATAAAAGTGCAGGTTTTAACCAAAATTTTTGCTATACTCCGCGGCCGCCTTTGTGGCCTAGGGTCGTTATGGGTTAAGGTACAGCTCGAGTCTGGACTAAACTCAATCTGATATGTCGTTATTTTAAAAGGTAAACAACAGGATATCCCATGAAATTTGAATCTTTCAGTTTTGCTCCCGAGATTTTGCGCGCCGTCTCAGAGTGCGGGTACCAAAAAATGACGCCTATTCAGAAAGAGGCTATCCCGGCTATCCGCCGTGGACAAGACGTGCTGGCCAGTGCGCAAACCGGCACAGGTAAAACCGCCGCTTTCGCCCTGCCTATCCTGCAGAAGATGATTGATACCCCGGCCGAGACACAGCGCTCAAATACCCGCGCACTCATTCTAGCTCCAACCCGTGAGCTAGTGGCTCAGGTGGCCGACAACATCAAGCAGTACAGCCGTTATCTGCCTATTTCAGTGCTGACGGTTTACGGTGGCGTTAAGATGGACACCCAGGCAGCCAAGGTGAAGAAAGGCGCCGACATCATAGTCGCTACCCCTGGCCGTCTACTGGAGCACATTCAAGCCTGTAACCTTAACCTCTCCAACGTCGACTTCTTGGTGCTGGACGAAGCCGACCGTATGCTCGACATGGGTTTTATCTCTGACATCCAGAAGATCTTGCAGTCGGTAAATCGCGATCGCCAAAACTTACTGTTTTCAGCCACCTTCTCCAGCGCCGTTAAGCAACTGGCCAACGAGATGCTGGTCAAGCCTAAGTCAATCGCCGTCGACAAGCAGAACACGACGGCAGTGACCGTCAGCCAGGTGGTTTATCCAGTCGAGCAGCGCCGTAAGCGTGAGCTACTGTCTGAACTAATTGGTAAGAAGAACTGGAAACAGGTGTTGGTATTTACCGCCACCCGTGAGGCCGCCGACTCCCTGGTGAAGGAGCTCAATCTGGATGGCATCCCTTCGGCTGTGGTGCACAGTGAGAAGGCCCAAGGCAACCGCCGCCGCGCCCTGCGCGAATTTAAAGAGGGCAAGGTACGCGCCCTGGTCGCGACCGAAGTCGCGGCACGTGGCCTAGATATTCCTGAGTTGGAATATGTGGTTAACTTCGACCTGCCCTTCCTGGCAGAAGACTATGTTCACCGCATCGGTCGTACCGGCCGCGCCGGACGCAGTGGCGTCGCCATCTCTTTGGTGAGCCGCGAAGAAGAACGTACTCTGGCCGATATCGAAAAATTGATCGGCAATAAGATCCGCCGAGTCACTATCCCTGGCTACGAGGTAGGCAGTCGCGATCTCTTGATCAAACAGCTGCAGAAACGTCGCAGCTTTGCCAAGAAGCAGCAACGCAGCGACAATGTCGGTGCTCAGGTGGTCGCAGAGAAGAACATGGGCGCTCGCCGGGTCAAGGTAAAGAACTCATCTAACGCGAAAATTAAGAAGCAAAAATAATCGACGTACGGTCACAAAATTATTATCTAATCAATTAAGGCACTTAACAGTGCCTTTTTTGATCGCATCGATTAATTCCACATCAGGATGAAAGTTTAAATCGCCCGCCAGGGTCTGTTCGACAGATAAAACAATCCGCATATAACAATAAAGGCCCCCTGATGACTAAAACCTCCAATCCCCTCCTCGGTACCCTGTTGCTACTCCTGATGAGTCTGCCGCTGACGGCTGAGCCTGTTACAGTCAAGCCTATCGCAGAAAGCCCGACGACTATCTCACCGCTCCTCAATGGCCAGCAAGTGCCTAAGGTGTTAGTCAAAGATCTCCAGGGAGAGACTGTGGAGCTAAAGCAACTGCTCCAGGGTAAACCCAGCGTGATTTTTTTCTATCGCGGCGGTTGGTGCCCCTTCTGTAATGCTCAGATGGGTCAGCTCCAGGCGATCGAGGGCGATCTACTCAAGATGGGCTTTCAATTAATTGGCATCTCACCCGACGCGCCGGAAGAACTGCGCGCCTCGATGACCAAAAACGATCTCAACTATACCTTGGTCTCCGATGCCGATCTCAACGCCATGCGCGCCTTCGGCCTGGCCTACTTTAGCAGCCAAAGCATTACCGAGCGTTACATGAGCAAGATGCAACTTAACAACCGTCTGTGGAAAAACGCGGCCGGAGAGGAGCGCTTAGTGCTGCCGGTACCCGCCGTCTACATCACAGATAAAACTGGGCTGGTGCACTTTCAATACCTCAATCCCAACTACAAGGTGCGCGCCGAACCCAAGCTTATCCTCACCGCTGCCAGTTTGGTAAAATCTTAAATACACAGCAGGCCCAGCGCCTGCTTTTCTTTGCCTGCGCCATATTGCTCATCGCGGCGATAGGGTATACTTGCCAGCGCATTCTTATCCCATTTCTGCGCGGAGACGCAATGACAGAGCAAAGCTATAATCAGGCCCTATTGGCGTTAGCCGAAGCCGGGCTGGCAGCCTTAACGGCACGTAACGACAACCCCTCCAGCATCAAGACCCCGGCGGCCGAAAGCCACTTTATCTGCAACTGGATGGCCCAGGCACTCAAGGAGCGCCGCTTCTCTAAACTGGTGGCCGACGATCTCACCCGCTGGGTAAGAGAGGGACGTAGCCGCGGTGCAAATGCTCAGTTACCCTTGCTGTTAGAGCGCATCCAGGCCCAATACCTGCCCGCCATGGCAAACCATGAGGTAGGAGAGTCACTACAGGCGATGATTGCCGAACTTGAAGCTCAAGATTGGCTAATTATTCTCGACTGCGAAGTCAGCGGCAAACTCAAGCTCGACAGCGATGGTCAAAACAGCCTGGTGATTTCGGTCGAGCAATATGAGCAGCATCTGGTCGACGGCAAACTCCTCAAGCCCATCACACTCTACATACGTGCCGATGAGCAGCTTATCGCCCAAAGCGCCGTTAAACACGCGCTCCTGCTTAGCCAGGGGGACAAGAAAGCCAGCTGCATCAAACACCATAAGGCCTATCGCGTCTATCCGGGCAATCGTCTGCCCGCCTTAGCATTGCTAAAAGCCTAAGTAGACTTAAATAGGTCGTCTCAGCCAAGACGGCCTATCTCATCGACACTTCCTTCTGCCCAATCTCGTGGTAGCATGTCAGCCTGATCCACTTAAATTCAACAGGCAATATGACAGCGAACAAGCACCAAGATTCGGCAACACCGCACTACAACGCCCTGTGCGCTGCCTTTAAACAGATCCACCACTTCGAACACCTAAGAGCACTGGGTGACTGGGACCAAGCGACCATGATGCCAAGTGGCGGCAGTCAGGCGCGAGGCGATGCCATGGCTGAGTTGGCACTGCATATCCACGGGCTAAAGACGGCGCCAGATTTGGTGGATAGATTAGCCGCTGCGGGCGAAGAAGCCCTGTCGAGCGAACAAGTCGCTAACCTCAGAGAGATGCGCTATCAGACGCTGCAAGCCACCGCCCTACCCGGCGAGCTGGTGCAGCAAAAGACGGCACTTACCTATGCCTGCGAACATGCCTGGCGCCAGCAACGCAAGGACAATGATTGGCAGGGATTTAAGCCCAACCTGGAGCAGGTGATTGCCCTGGTGCGCGAAGAGGCACAGATCTTAGGTGAGGCGCAGCAGTTGTCACCTTATGATGCGCTACTCAATAAGTTTGAGCCCGGCACCCGCACCGAATCAATGAATCAAGTCTTTGGCGAAATCAGAACCTGGCTACCAGATATGATCAAGCAGGTACAAGCCAAGCAGCAGAGCTGGCCATCGGCGCCCGTGCCACACACCAGCGCGGCAGCCCAGCAGGCGCTCAACCTGGATGTGATGACACTCTTAGGATTTGATTTTAATCAGGGCCGACTAGACACCAGCAGTCACCCCTTCTCAGGTGGCGTGCCCGGCGATGTGCGGATCACCACTCGCTATGATGAGACCGACTTCATCACCTCGCTTTACAGTACCATCCATGAGGTAGGCCACGCCCGCTACGAACAGGGGCTGCCGCCAAAGTGGCGCACTCAGCCTGTGGGGCTGGCTCGCTCAATGGCTATCCATGAGAGCCAGAGCCTGTTTTTCGAGATGCAGCTGGCCAGAAGCCCGGCAATGATTGCCCTGCTGACAGAGAAGATTAATCAACACCTAGGCACAGCTCTAACCAACCAGTCCCTGACTCATCTGGTTCAGCGCGTCACGCCGGGCCAGATCCGGGTCGATGCCGATGAGGTGACCTACCCTTGCCATATCATGCTGCGTTTCGAGGCGGAGAAGGGGCTGGTCGATAACAGTCTGCAGGTCGCCGATCTTCCCGAGTTCTGGGACAACCAGATGCAAAGCCTGCTTGGGCTCTCCACTAAGGGAGATTATCGCAACGGCTGTATGCAGGATATTCACTGGCCGGTCGGTGAGCTGGGCTACTTCCCAAGCTACAGCCTGGGGGCCATGTTTGCTGCCCAGTTTAAGGCAAGCATGGTCAAGACACTCGGTGATATCGACAGTCTGATTCAGGCGGGAGAGATGGGGCAGATCATGGCCTGGCTCGAACAAAACATCTGGTCACAAGGGTCGCTGCTGACCACTGATGACCTAGTCACCCAGGTAACCGGCGAGGTGCTTAATCCGGTGCACTTCAAGCACCATCTGGAGCAACGCTACTTACACCAATGGTAGTAAACAACTGCTCACTTACTGTGATTGGTATTAGTTAAACTAACAGACAAATAAAAAGGCTAGCGCAATACGCTAGCCTTTTTATTTCTATTACCGACAGCTTTATCTCCCAGGCTGACGTGACTCGTCAGCACCATTAAGCTTAGTTAGCGACTTCGCCCTCGCGCGGCGTCTTGCCATTTAAGGGAGAGTGCGACCCTTGACTCTCTTCGGCTAACTCGCCCGAGCCAAGCATATCGTTAGTGATCATGTTATGACCTTTGAGCAGATCATTGAGTCCGCCCTTTTTGGCATCGACCATGCCTAGCTCTCTAAGCATGGCATCGACGATAGGCGCATTAGCCCGGTAGTTCAGCGCCGCCGAAGTGACCTGCTCGGCAATGCCGCCCTGGCTCAATACCGTCTCGCCGCTACCTTGTGTCGCACCAGAGGTACCATAGCCCTGCAGTATCTTAATCCCTTCGATGTTCTCCAGCGGCTTAACCGCCTGGGCCACCACTTCCGGCAAGGCTTTAAGCATCGCCAGCGCTTTTTGCAGCTCGATCTGCTCGCTGCTCAGCACGTTTTCCGCCTCATGCAGCGCCTGCTTACCGGCCGCCTCGACCGCATACACCTTCTCGTCGGCCTCGGCCTTAAGCTTCTTGGCATCCGCCGCCGCTTTTGCCTCGGTAAGGATCGCGCTTGCCTTATCTTCGGCGGCGCGCTTCTCGGCTTCCGCCTCCACAGTTACGCCAACCGCATCTCGCTCGGCTTCCTTGCGGGCGTCGATCACCTCGATCTCCTTACGACGGTTAGCCTCGGCCACCTGACGCACGGTAATAACCGCTTCCTCTTTCTCAACTTTGAGCTTCTCGGCTTCGGCAGCCTTGGCGCGCGCAGCGGATTCCTCTTCCGACTTCTGCGCCACGGCGATCTGCTTATCCTGCTCGGCCACCTCAATATCGCGCTGCTGCTGGATGCGAGATTGCTCAATAGCTTTACGCTTCTCGATCTCACGGGTCTCGATATCTTTGGTCTTCTCGATCTGCGCCGTCTCTACCGCACGCTCCTTGGCGATCTCCGCCTCGCGCTCTTCACGGGTCTTCTGTTCCTGCTTCTTGAGGATCTCTGCCTTTTGTTCGGCGCGCTTAAACTCCAGCGCCTGTTGTTGAATTAGACGCGCTTCCTCTTCCGCCTTCTCGATCTCAAGCGACTCTTTTTCGGCTTCCAGGTTACGCTGCTCTATCTTGATGCGGTTTTCCTGCTCGATGTCGTTGGTCTCTTTGCGCTTCTCTTCGATGATCTTCGCCAAGCGAGCACGACCCTCAGCATCGAAGGCGTTATTTTCATTAAAGAACTGTAGGTCGGTCTGGTCGAAACCTGTCAGTGATACCGACTCCAGCTCGAGACCGTTTTTCTCCAGATCGTTGGCGACATTATTCTGTACCCGCTGCACGAAATCGGCGCGCTGTTCATGCATCTCTGTCATGGTCATCTCTGCCGCCACCGCACGTAGCACATCGACAAACTTGGACTCCATCAGCTTCTTCACCTCTTCGACACGGGTGGTACGCGTCCCCAGTGTCTGAGCCGCCATGGAGATCCCCTCGACACTTGGCGCCACACGCAGATAGAAGTCGGCGCGCACATCGACCCGCATGCGATCTTTGGTGATCAATGCATCTTTCTGCATCTTCTCCACTTCAATTCGCAGGGTATTCATGTTGACCGCGATGGTTTCATGTAACACGGGCAATACGATAGCACCGCCATCTTTAATGATTTTCTCCCCGCCAAAACCCGTCCTGACAAAGGCGGTCTCTTTCGAGGCCCGTCGATATAACTTGGCAAATATCAGGCCGATAACCAAGAGACCGATAAACGCAGCGCCAATGGCAATAAAAACAAAGCTGCCACCCAATGAGACGCCTATTCCTTCAATTTCATTCATTTTTCATCCTTAATCTAAATCACTTGTATCAAGCGGGTAAAATGACGAGCCTCAGGCTCGCCGAAAGTTAAAGGTCATCGTTAAACTGCACCACAGACCATACCTTGCCGTTGCGATGCAGGAGTACCACAGAGGTGCCCTGAGAAAAGGCTTCACCGGCCAACTCGGGCTCCACCAGTACATAATGTTTCTGCTGATAGATATCTCGTACCACGGCCTCACTAGGAAATCCCTTGCGAGCGCAACCTAAGGTTACGACCCCCACCAGTCCGCTCAGTTCATCAACAGAGACGGCAGAAGATTCGTTTTTCGGAAGTAGATCGGCAAGGCGACTGCCAAGGAAACGACAGGAGAGCGCGGTTAACACCAGGGCGCCAGGAATACTCATCACGGGAGAAAGTGACGTCACAAAGGTCAGCCCCAGATAATTAATCGCAAAGCCCGCGATGGCAAAACTGGTTAAGGCTAACACCAACCAAATAAGTAGCGGTAAACGATCCAGGCAGAGCCAGCCGGCAACGCCTGTGACACCAGACACGCCGGTATCGACATCGGCGTCCATCTCCATGGGTGTCATATCGTCCAGAAGACCGAACAGGCTCAGACCAAAGGCCATAGACAGGCCTTCGACCAATCCCAGTAAGATCACGAATGCCAGTGCTAGGCTATAGGGTAAGTTGTCGGTAAGAAGTAAAAAGTCCACTGTCTCTCTCCATGAGAAAAGCCTATTTCCTTCAAGAAAATTTAAGGCCTGCTTAATATTGAGCGCATATCTTCCTAGCTTGGCAACTTGGGCAACGAATGACTGACAAAACGATAAAGTCATCAAGTCTGAGAGAATAACAGACTGAATAATTGAGTTAAATAGCCAAATTACACATTTGTTTTTGCTAATCTAAACAGCCATACCATGCCATTGATAAGCCCTACAAGCTGTGCGAACATCTAGCCTTTACCCCATTTAAGCCCGACTTATGCAGATACGAGAAATACAGACTCAGGACTGGCCCGCCATATTAGTAATACAAGATGAGTGCTACCCCAACATAGCGCCCGAATCCGAGACCGCCCTGCAGAGTAAGGCAATGCTCTCACCAAGCACCTGCTGTGTGGTGACTCAAGATGACACAGTTATCGGATACTGCCTGGCGCATCCCTGGCAGCGTGATACCCCGCCGAGTCTGGAGCAGGTACTGGACACCTTGGAAAAGCAAGAAACCCTCTACCTGCACGATATCGCTTTTTCCGCCAAGGCCCGTGGCCTAGGTGCTGGCACCGCAGTGTTCGACCGTCTGCTTGCTCAGGCTAAACGTCTGTCACTGCCAAGCATCTCACTGGTGGCCGTGGGCGGCGCACACACATATTGGCAACGCCTGGGATTTAAATCGCGTATAATCGACAAATCATTAGATAGCTACCCGGATGATGCCTGCTATATGGTGTACGCCATCGATTAGCATTGTCCGCTGCGCTTCAATTTATCAGTAAGAGAATATTATGGCCCGTAGAGTCGGTTATACCTTTAAAAATCAGTACAAAGAGATCAACTTCGTTTACGACAAGTACCACGATATCTATGAGGCAGTCGCCGCCGCAGAAGGGATAGATTTGACTCGTTATCTCGCCATGGAGGCTCAGGTCGCCATGACATCCAAAGGCTCTCAGGCGGTGAAAGACTATCGTCAGAAGGAGTTTGCCCGCTTCGGCTTTAGCGATATCCACTTTATCCGAGATGAAAGCCAAGACTAACTTAGCTAGAATAGCCCCCATTTATGCCTTTAACCAGATGATGTAGGCCCAAGATGTCTAATATTGAACATGCCAATTTTCCCAGAGCCGGTTTCTTTCGCCGTATGGGCGCAATAGTATACGATCTCCTACTGGCCGTTGCCGTCTATATGGTGGCCGGTGCCATCGGCTTTGGCGTCTTTATTGCCCTCACCAGCAGTGGCTTGATCTCAATGCAGGGATTCGAGCATGTTTCAGATCTGCTCAACGCGACACCGCTTTACAAAGGGTTGTACCAACTGTGGATCGCCTTGTGTGTCGGTTTCTTCTATGTACTGTTTTGGAGTCGTGGTGGCCAAACCTTGGGCATGCGCGCCTGGCGCCTCAAGATCCAACATCCTAACGGCCAGTGCCTGAGCATGATCACAGCCGGCGCTCGCCTGGTCTGGTCTCTGCTGGGGATAGGTAATTTATGGATCTTAATCAACGGCGACAAGCTGGCGCTGCAAGATATGATGACCCGCTCAGAGGTGGTGGTGTTGTCCAAAGAAGCCAATCAGATGCGTAACTGGCACGGCGTTTAATGGTTGATTTGTGATAGCTGTATAAGCGGCTCATTTTGACAGATACCGGCTCACCGCAACTTTGGCCGCATTAACCTGCCATTAAAAAAGGACCTCTAGGGTCCTTTTTTGTTAGTCTGCTTAGCATCAGGATTTAATCAGCCTGCGCTATTTTCGAATATAGTAAATCGCTACGCCGCTAAAGATGATAGGCGGCATCACGGCCCCCAATATAGCTGGCAAGCCGTACACTAGCGTCATAGGGCCAAAGATCTCATTGCAGATATAGAAGCTAAAACCTGCCATCACCCCTAATAGCACACGTGCACCCATGGTGACAGTGCGCAATGGGCCAAACACAAATGACAGCGCCACCAGCATCATGACCGCAACCGTTATCGGCTGCATGATCTTTCGCCACAGCGCCAGTTCATAACGGCCTGAATCCTGATTGTTTACCCGCAGATACTCAAGATAATCCACCAATCCCTGAATCGATAACGCCTCAGGTTTCACCGAGACCACACTGAGCTTATCGGGCGTCAGGGTCGACTCCCAGCGGAACAGTGTCAGGTCCGTCTGGCTCACCTTTTCAGCAGAGATATTGGTCTGGCGCACATCCAGCAGTCGCCAATGATCACTCGAGTAAACACCACGTCTCGCTTCAATGGTACCCACCAGGTTGAGGTTATCGTCAAACTCATACAGCACGACATTATGCAGGGTATTGATGTTTTCAATCTCACCGATTTTTACAAACAGATCGCCATCTCTGGCCCAGATACCACGACTCGACTTAAATAGGCTACCGCCTGAGAGCTTAACCGCCTGTAACTCCTTACCGTGACGCTCGGCAACGGGGGCTCCCCACTCGCCTAAAGCCATCACCAAAATCATCAAGGGCACCGCGGTTTTCATCGCAGACAGGGTGATCTGAAAACGGGACAAGCCTGATGATTGCATCACCACCAGCTCAGAGTTCGACGCCAGCATGCCCATGCCGATCAAAGCCCCTAAGAGCACCGCCATGGGAAAGAACATCTCAATGTCACGAGGGATCAGAAACAGTACATAAATAGCGGCATCAACCATGGTGTAGGTGCCCCGCCCCACAAGGCGCAGCTGATCCACCCACTTGATGATGCCTGACAAGCCTGTCAACACCAACAGACACAGGGCAGAGGTGCTTACCAAAACACGAGCTATGTATAAATCTAATATCTTCATGCCTTCACCTTCTTACGCTTAATCAAGCCAGAAAGCTTGGCCCCAGTAGGACGCTCCTTACTCAGCAATAATATCCCCATAACCAGGGCCGAGGCGTGGATCCACCACATCCCCAAATATGCTGGTACCACCTCATCTTCGAGCGCCTTACGCCCTGCAATCATCAAACCGAAATAGCCAAGGTAAAGTAAAATCGCCGGGAACATCTTGGCAAACTTGCCCTGCCTGACATTCACCCTAGCCATAGGCACGGCGATCAATGTCATAAAGGGGATTGCCAGTGGGATTGCCAGACGCCAGTGGAACTCGGCCACGGCCTCAGGGCCCTCAGTGTCCAGCAGTTGATCGATAGGTAGGGCCGATAGTTTACGGCGACGCTGATCCACTTCCTGTTCTTTGATCTGCATCTCGTAGCCAGCAAACTGCACCACTTGATAGTCGAGTTGATTACCCTTGCTCTGATATTGAATACCGTCATTGAGCTTAAGACGCTGCTCGCCGCTTTCATTTTCAACAACGCTGCCCCCTTGAGCCACCACGATATTGGACTGGCTCGCAACGTCTTCAGGATCTGGCAGCTGAGCCACAAACACCTTATCGAGCTGATTATCCCGACCGATACGTTCGACAAACAGTACCGCCCGGCCATTAGGACTGGTTTGAAAACGCCCTTGGGTCAAGGCCGCAAGGCCAGCCTCCGACTGTGCATTTTCCAACACTCGGTTTTGGGTCTCTTCGGCCCAAGGCGTCACATAGATGGATAAAAAGCCGGTAAACAGCATATTGGCGATGGCCAGTAACAGGGTGACGCGGGTGACATACCACTCACTGATCCCGACGCCGTGAAAAACCACCATCTCACTCTCGGCATACATACGACCATGGGCCACCAAAATCCCTAAAAATAGGCTTAATGGCACCACGAGTACCGCGAGGTAGGGAAGGTTGAGACCTAAGAGAGTCATCACTAGAGAGGCGGGAAACTCGCCTTCGGACGCATCTGCGAGTACACGAACAAAATGTTGGCTAATAAAAATAGCTAACAGTACTAAAAGCACCGCCATCTGCGCTTTTAAAACTTCACGAATCAAGTATCTAAATACAATCACAGGCAGGATCCAGTCCCTAAACTTATATTTATGCTGGTATCAGCCCACTTTTCATGTAGACTGTCTACTTTTGGTAGTTTTGTGACCAGCCTTTAACTAAAAATGGCAGAAAAACACCTGAAAAACTAACATTTGGTGTACCAATTTTAGGTCCGTTTTGGACACAAGCAGACATTATCTAATAAATAATAATATTTGTCTTTAAGAATCTAGGAGAGCTCATGGAGTTTAGCGTTAAGAGCGGCAGCCCGGAAAAACAACGTTCCGCCTGTATAGTCGTTGGTGTCTATGAACCTAGACGCCTCTCAGGTATTGCTGAGCAACTGGATAAAATCAGTGAAGGCTACATTAGCAACTTGCTGCGTCGCGGCGATTTAGAGGGTAAACCGGGTCAGATGCTACTATTGCATCATGTGCCTAACGTGTTAAGTGAACGCGTCCTTCTTGTAGGTTGTGGCAAAGAACGAGAACTAGACGAACGCCAGTACAAGCAAATTATCACTAAGACCATCAACACCTTAAACGAAACAGGTTCAATGGAAGCCGTTTGCTTCCTGACCGAACTGCACGTTAAAGGCCGTGATACCTATTGGAAAGTTCGCGAAGCCGTTGAGTCTACACAAAATAGTCTCTACAGTTTCGACGCACTTAAGACACGCAAAGGCGAGACTCGTCGTCCGCTGCGCAAACTGGTATTTAATGTACCGACCCGCCGCGAACTCACGGTTGGCGAGCGTGCAATCGAACATGGCATGGCCGTATCGAGCGGGACTCACCTATGCCGTGACGTGGCTAATATGCCACCTAATATCTGTAATCCAGCCTACTTGGCCTCACAGGCGCGTCAAATCGCCGAAAACCACGAAAATCTCACCGTCAGCACGATTGGCGAAGAGCAGATGGCGAAGCTGGGCATGAATGCCTACCTGGCCGTGGGTCGCGGCAGCCATAACGAATCAGTGATGACGGTTATGGAATATAAAGGCGCGGTGGACAGCACAGAGAAGCCTATTGTACTGGTGGGCAAGGGACTAACCTTTGACTCGGGTGGTATCTCACTGAAACCTGGCGAAGCCATGGATGAGATGAAATACGACATGGGCGGCGCTGCAGGTGTCATTGGTACCATGCTGGCGCTGTGTAAGCTGAAACTGCCCATCAATGTGGTTGGTGTGCTGGCAGGCTGTGAAAACATGCCATCGAGCAACGCTTATCGCCCAGGTGATATTCTCACCACTATGTCTGGCCAGACCGTTGAGGTGCTTAACACCGACGCCGAAGGTCGCCTGGTATTGTGTGACGTACTGACTTATGTCGAGCGCTTCGATCCTGAGCTGGTCGTCGACACGGCAACCCTCACCGGTGCCTGTGTGATCGCCCTAGGCAAACACGCCTCAGGCCTCTTCTCTTCTCACAACCCACTGGCCCACGAGCTACTCAATGCGGGCGAGCAAAGTGGTGACCGCGCATGGCGCATGCCACTGTGGGATGAGTACCAAGAGCACCTGGAAAGCCCATTTGCCGACATGACCAACCTGGGTGGTCGTCCAGCCGGTTCTATCACGGCGGCCTGCTTCCTGTCGCGTTTTGCCAAGAAGTATAACTGGGCGCATCTGGACGTTGCCGGTACAGCCTGGAACAGCGGTGCTAACAAGGGTTCTACTGGTCGTCCTGTACCATTATTAACCCAGTTCTTGATCAATCGCGCAGGCGTTGAACAAGGCGAATAGTCGCAGGTAATAGCCACTGGCGATGCAATTTAGCGAAATAAAAAGGTGAAGCAGTGCTTCACCTTTTTTTATTGTCTCAAGCAGCAGGCGCTTTGGTCTTAATCAGCTGGATCATCATCAGCAAGACGCCAGCAAACACGCTAAAGGAGGCGAGAGCCAAAAAAGGGTCCACCACCTCCAAGGCAACAAACTCACCGTAGAGGAGAAACAGGCCAATTGCCACCCCAATGGTCCCCGCTTGATGCAAGATAAACTGCACCGTCATCAGCTTTCCTTGTGCAGCCTTAAGCCACAAGCGATAACAAAGTGCATAGCTAAAAGAGATTAGAAAACCTATCATCATGATATGAGCATGGGTCACCAGCTGACCATGATTATGAGAGGCCGCCATATAAAGCCCTAAGGCGAGCCCGAGCAAGGCATAAACAAATGCCGTAATAAGATACCGCCTATCCATCACTATTCCTCCGGTTGACGGTTTAAACCGTCGAAATCTTCTCATTTAGTGTAGATCAGGCTAATAAGATCATGGCATTTAGGCATAACTACCACTTTGTAGCAAATTGTAACCTTTTAAAACCACTTAAAAACAGTATATTAGTAAAGGCAGCATCAATAAATATTCACTGGCTATTGAGTCCTGGTCGACTCTGCTCCTATCATAGGCCTAATAACAAAAACAACAGAAAGTGGACCCATTTTAATGACAAACCTTAACTACCAAATTGGCGGATGCGAATTAGACTGCAAGTTAATGTCATTAAAACACGCACAAAGCAGCATAAAACTCTCTTCTAAAGTCTTTGAACTCCTGATGCTGTTTATTAACAGCCCAGACAATATTGTGTCTCGTCAACAAGCTGTTGAGACCATCTGGCTTGGCAATGAGGGGGTTGGCAAGAAGGGGTTTACCAATGGGATCTGGGTGCTGAGGAAAGCCTTCAAAGAGCTGGGAATCGAAGAGGAGGTGTTTAACACCTTGCCAAAGCTCGGCTATCAGCTAACGCTACCTGTACAGTCATTATCTGCTGAACAAACGCCGACTCCACGCAAGCCCTACATAAATATTCTGGCCGCTTCGGCTGCATTTACGCTACTGACCTGGCTTGGTTATTCATGGTTTAGCCCCAGCACTCCACCTGTGCTCGATGAAGCCAGCACAGCCCAGGTCGTCATGGCGCCAACTAAAATAAAAGTCACTAACTATGGCGGCGTAGAAGAGCATATCGCGGTATCCCACGATGGCCAGCGTCTGGCCATGCAATGGCGAGACAACTCACTCAGCGGTAAGATCTACATCAAAGAACTCAATCAGGCCGATGCGCCGCTCACGCTGATCTCCTTTGAAAACAATGAAGAAGCCTCACCAGCCTGGTCCCTGTCCGATAAAAAGCTAGCCTACGTTAGAGTCGACCACAGTGGTGAATGCCAGGTCAGAATAAGAAATCTGCTCGACAATACCGATGCCTTAGTGGCTTCTGATTGTTTTTATATCCCCTATAAGCGCATCGTATCTTGGTCAGGCGTCGACGATAACCGTTTGATCTATGCTAAAAAAATGGATGACAGAGTCGCACTTATCGCCTATTCACTAACCACAAAGCAGAGCCAACAGATCAGCTTTCCCAATAAAAATGAGATCGATTACGCCCCCAAATGGCTCAAACAAGACACTCAGCTGGCTTTTATTCGTGAACGAGCGGCCTCTAATCTGTTGAACCTGGTGCTACAAGATCAAGATGGCCAGCTGCAACAACTGATTCAAGACAGCGGTAGCATAGTAGATTTCGACTATTCGGCACGAGAAGAGCTCTTTTACGTCAACAACATCGACGGCGCAGCGGCAATCATCTCACGCATTCGCCCCGATGGCAGCCAACTTTCACCGATACCCCAATCAGGACTGCCCAGCAGCATCACACTGTCCGATAACAACAAGTTGCTATATATCACAGAACATATTTCGAAAGAGTACATCACTCAACAGGCCTATGCCGATGGCAAGCAGCTGCGCCGCATCTCCTCCTCCTCAAGGGATATGTACGGCAAATATTCACAGGCCAGTGACGACATATTGTTTCTCTCGAACCGCTCCAAGCTTTGGTCCATCTGGAAAAACAACAAGGTCAGCAGTAAGAATATCACCCACTCATTGGGCAATGTGGGCGTGCCCGCCATCTCCCCCGTCAGCACTGACTTTGCAGTCAACATCATGACTGATACAGGGAGAACTCTGTATATCGGCAATATTGAATCGGAAAACTATCGTGCCATCGATACCCAGGGACTAGAAGCCGAGAATTTAAGCTGGTCGCAAGATGGCCGACACCTCTATTTTAAGGGCTTTGCCGATAAGCGAAACGGTATCTATAAGTTGAATGTAAATTCCGGCGAGCTTGAGCAGATCACCCAGCAGAAAGGGGTCTATGCGATTGAAGGAAAAGACAGTAATACCCTCTACCTTTCACAGTTTGACCAGAATGGCATCTGGCATTTCGACCGCACCACAGGTCAAATGAACCAGCTTACCGACAAGCTGGCAAAATATGACTATGGCGCTTTTTATTATGAGCAAGGCTATCTCTACTTTCTGGCCAGAGACGCTGAGTTCGACACCATCATGCGCATCAAACCTGATAGTGAGCACCATACGCCGGAAGTGGTTCGTCAATATCCGGCCGACTCGGTAAGAAAATTTTTTGGCCTCTCACGGGCCGATGGCCACTCCTATTTAGTCACCCTCAAACTGGCTAACGAGGCAGATGTGTATGGTTACTCCCTAACTGCAAACTAAAGATACAATATCGTATCTAATTGATTAAAAGCGGAATAGATGTTTTTTAGATAAAAATATTACCTCAATAGACCAAAAATCGGGGAATAATCGAGTTCCCCTTCATTGTACCTACGTAGCCTTCACGTTATTAAATTGTTGCAGTCATGAATCGTTGACTCGACAGCAAAAATATAACAAGAAGGAAAGGACATGAAATTTAACAAATGCACCCTAGCATTATGCGTCTCGACCGCTATTCTCTCTGGGGCCCTTCAGGCCAAGACAGAATCGATCGTGGCTTTCGGTGCCGAGCAGGCACAGTCCAAGGGAACCTATACTTTCTCTTTAGCGCAATCAGAGAAGGATTCTGGCCAGCAGATTCTGGACACTCAGCAGGTACTCAAGCAACAAGCAGAACTTCTAGCACAAATTAAAACCATCGACCCACAAGCTCGCTTCGTGGGAAGTACTCATCTGCTGGCAAATACCATCACGCTGGAAGTACAAAACAGCGCGCTGGCAGAGATCCGCAAGTTAGATGCCATAGCCCAAACCTTCTACGGTCAACAGCTACAGACAGCCAAGCAGGATCCAAATAATCATCAGGTAATGAATACTTCGACTGCAGAAGAGATCAGCCTGATGACGCCCTACATGGGCAAAGAAACCGCAGGTAAAGGGGCCAGCGTTGCTATCATCTCTACCGGTATCGACTATACCTTGCCAGTCTTTGGCGGCTCTGGTGTTTATGGCGAAGATAACGACCCTGAAACGCCACCACCAGCGGGAAGCTACCTAGAAGCCCTTGAAAACGGCGCCATCGAGTACAGCGGATTTCCAACAGCTGTAGTAAAAGGCGGCTGGGATTTCTCTAGCGAGAACTTTGGCAATGACGCCAACCCAATCGATCAAAACTTAAGCTATGAGTCCTATAACGGCTGGGTTTACCCCACAGGCCAAGGCACCGAGCTGGCGAGTATCGTTCACCAACTCGCCCCAGGTGCAGAGTTACACGCCTACAAGGTCTATAACGTCTCTGAAAACAATGGTTGGGTGTCTGCCTCAGCCCCTAGCATGGCAAAAATCGTAGCAGCCCTTGAGCATGCACTCGATCCTAACCAAGATGGTGACACAAGCGACCATCTGGATATCGCCTTGATAGAAGCTGCCGGTGCTGGTGCCTTCTTTGACATCGATGGTAATTCATCCCCTAGCCTGATACAGATGCTAATCGAGCGTGTATCGGCTCAAGGCATGACAGTGGTTACCCACGCAGGTGATTTGGCGAAATACTCTCTCTTTGGTGATGCAGAGGCTAAACACCGTAACTGGATCTCTTCAGAAGGTAGTTCAACATCGGCCATCACTGTCGGTGCGGTCAATTATGCCGACGATGGTGAGACGCTGGTCATCCCTGAATGGGCTCCTATGGGACCGGTTCGTGGTTCTCAGGCCCTTAAGCCTGAAATCGTCACTTTGAGCGACAACCAAACCGTTGCCAAGATCTCTAACCCTGATGAAACAGCACCGAGACTGGGTAGCCGCTCAGGCGCGTTAACCAGCGCCGCACGTATTGCTGCTGCCGCTGCTGTCATTAAGAGCGAGTTCCCAGGTTTCGGCCCTGCAGAAATCAAAGCAATACTTGCCAACACTGCCAATGTTAACGCCATCCTGGAAAGCGATGGCATGACCCCAGCTGAACTTTACGCCATGGGTCACGGCATGGAAAATCTTGAAAACGCCGTTGCTTCGCCAATTGTTGCCTGGGAAACCAACAGTTATCAGCCTTATGTGCAGTTTGGTATGCATGAAGTGGGACAAAGCAAGACGCTGCATAAGCGCATCACGCTAAGAAACATCTCAGATACCACTCAGACGTACCAGATCGCCTACAAGATGAAAGGCGAAAAAGCCGCTCACGAGGCACTTAGCTTCAACATGCCAGAAAGCGTGAATATTCCCGCCAACTCTAGCGTGATCCTACCGATCACTATAACGGTCGATGGCAATAAGTTGCCTCAATGGCCACTGATGAGTACCGGTGACCACACTGATGCCAATCTAAAAGCCACCGAACTTAACGGCTATATTAGCCTGACTTCAGAGTCAAAGCCTGAGATCAACCTGGGCTGGATGCTCAAGGCGCGTCACAGCACCAGTATCACTAAGCGCCCAAACGCTATCGAATTTCCCTCATACCTCGGCTATAACCCAGACTTGGGCCAAACCGAGTGGGATCATCTCGAATGGGGGCATGAGCTATATCCTGATAATGAATATGGCTCAATCAACTACCAAGGTTATGTCGCCTCTTTCGTGAACAACTCAGACTCGGCAACCACCTTTCAGGCTTACCCTTTGCTGCTGCAAAACAAAACCCTACCTGAGCATCTACAAAACCTTAGCGGCCATATGATTAAAGCTGTCGGTGGCGCTATTTTTGATGATGCCCAATGTAGCGTAACGGGTAAGAAGCTAAACATCGCCGTCAGCCTGTTTGATCGCGCCGACACCGCCTTACCGAACTATTATGAGCGCGGTCCACGCCTATTTACCTTTGACCTGTTCTACGAGGCCATGGTGAAAGAAAATGGCTGGGATAACAGCTTCGAAGGAGCCTACATCTGGGACGACGCTCAACGTGTTGCTCAACCCTTTGTTGCGCTCAATGACAAGGGACAGCCGACCACCTATGTGATCGACTACACCATCCCTTATGATTACTCAAATCCAACCGGACGCTACAAAGAGTCATCTCTGCCAACGCATTTTGCCAATAACGGTAAAAATGTTGTGTCGCAAATCTGTTTAGAAGATATGTTTCACCATGAGCTGGACAGTGTTGAAGACTTCGATCAAAACTTTGGTTTCCATATCGAAACCGATCGTCATACGGGCAGGGATCAATATGAGCCTTTGGTCCAATTTAACCCAATCAAGGGCGGTAGCTACACAGTAGAGCAGTCTTGCTACCTGGATTGGTTCAGTGGCGAAGAAGTCTGTAGCGACATCGTCTTTGATCGCTCAGTGCATGTGGGTTTTGCCGCAATGGAAGAGGGCAAATCAGCAGGCGAGCTTGATTATCAGCAGACCTTTACCGCTCAACCTGGCGAAGAGATCTATATCGCTTCAGTGGGCACCGCTGAGATGGGGGGCATAGGCCCAATCGAAGCGCCTAAAGGCTTCATGGTCGTCAGCCTTAACGACGATTTCATGCAAGTTGGCTACAACTCTTATGTAGACGACGATGGCTCAGTGATTGCGAAGGCGCAAGCTGGACAGCACTTTAGTGTTGAAGAAAACGCTGAAGTCGGCACTGTTGTAGGCAAGATAGAGTTGGATTCACAAGGCTTCTTCACCTACCCATCAAGCGAGCGCACGCCTTTTGAGCTGCACATCACCAATACACTGGTCGGTACACCGTTTGCCATTAATCAGGAAACCTATGAGCTTTATGTGGTTAACCCTGATGCGCTCGACTACGAAAATAACCGTGAGTTCGAGATAAAGGTAACGCCTAAATCAGGCCGTGACATAGGTGACACTGAAACCCTGACCGTGAGTGTTGTTGACATCAATGACGTTGCACCACAGGTCAATGAAGACGTTGCCGCCTCACTGTCGGTACCAGAACTCATCTTCAAGTCTGGTTCATCAGCAAACTTCACCTTAGATATTGCCGGTCTGTTCAACGATCTAGAAGGCAATAGCCTGAGCTACGAAGTGGAAGGCACTGGCTTCTCGGCGCTGTCTATCAGCGGCACCGAAATCACAGGTCAAGTTGAGAACGAAGGTAGTCACATGCTGACCATCATCGCCTCTGACGGTGTGCATCAGGTCACTCATATGCTAGAGGTCGATGCAAGCTTTGAACCTGAAAGCGATGGTGGCTCACTAAGCTGGATGTCGCTCATCCTGGGTGCTTTGGCGCTAGTTCGCCGTCGCACTTCACGCTAGTTAGTAAAACCCTTGTGGGATAGCCGGTAAAACGGCTATCCCCCATTTCACAACCCTTTAGGTAATCAAATGAAATTAAGTCGTAGAAGTTTGTTGCTTAGTGCATTAACGGCTGCCATCGCTTGCTCAACCCATGCCGATGATACTAAGCCATTGCAAACCCTTATCCCTGGCCAAGAAAAACTAAAACTCGAACGCGCCGATAAACAACGCAACGACGGTATGTACTTTGTACGTTTCAAGGAAAGCCCTGTTGCCAGTTATGACGGCTCACTTGCCGGTTATGCGGCGACCAATATTCAGATTAACACCGCAAACAAACAAGCCTCAGGCCTGTTAAACAGCCACTCAAAGGCAAGTCTGCAGTACAAAAGTTATTTGAAGCAGCAGCAAGCAGAGACCAAACAAAGACTCAACAACCTGCTTAAACGTTCGCTCAATCCAACCCATGAATACCAGCTTGTGGTCAATGCCATGGCGGTTGAACTGCGTCCGAGCGAAGCCAGCATGGTTGCAAAAGACCCCAATGTTCTTAGCGTAGAGCCTATCGGCCTGCACTTTATTCAAACTTCAACAGGCCCAGAATTTATTGGCGCTAAACAGGTCTGGCAGGGTGATGCGCAAGTCAGCGCGACTCAAGGTGAAGGCGTCATCGTGGGTATCATGGATTCAGGCATCAATGCCAACCACCCCTCTTTTGCCGAAGTGGGTGCCGATGGATACCGCCACACCAACCCTCTGGGAGAGGGTCAATATTTAGGTGACTGCCAGCAATATAGCCAATTTTGTAATAGCAAACTCATAGGCATCGTCAGTTATCCTGAGCTGATTCAATATCGTCTCGATAGCGCCGATAGCCTGGATAACCCTGAGTATGATGACTTAGAAAATAAGACCCAGGTCGGCTATGACTTCAATGGTCATGGAACACATGTCGCCTCTACGGCAGCAGGCAATATATTACATGACGTCAACTTATACCTGCAGGTGGAAGAGGAAGATGGCACAATCATCGCTCAAAAGAGTGCCTTTGAATTCGACGCGATTAGCGGCGTTGCACCTCACGCAAACCTAGTCTCTTACCAGGTTTGTGACGATGGAGGGGCTTGCTATCCAGAATTTACCCTTAAGGCGATTGAACATGCCATCGAAAATGGCGTACAAGTGCTCAACTATTCAGTGGGAGGCTCGGCAAGAGATCCTTGGTCTTCTATCGACGCCGAAGCCTTCCTCAATGCTCGCCAGGCTGGTATTCACGTGGCCGTCGCGGCGGGTAACGCAGGCCCAACAGCCGGCACCATTGGCGCACCGGGTAACGCCCCTTGGGTAACCACAGTAGCGGCCTATAGCCACGACTTAGCCTTTAAAGAAAAGCAGATAACCGGCATGACCGGCGGCGAGACACCTCCCGGCAACATGAGCGGGTTTGGCGCGACAACAGGGATCACAGGACCTGTTATCTTGGCCTCAAGTGTTAGCGCTGACAACGCACAATGCACCGAACCGTTTGAACCAGGTAGCTTTAACGGTGAAATCGTTGTCTGCGAACGCGGCGTTAACGCCAGGGTCCGCAAAGGGATCAATGTTCAAGCAGGCGGCGCGGGCGGCATGATTTTGATTAACATGCCTGGCGGTGCTGACTCACTCAACCATGACAACCATGTATTACCGGCCATTCATCTCAATGCCGATAACGGTGAGCGTCTGACGCAATGGTTGGCAAGCGGTGAAGGTCATCAGGCGACAATTGAAGCCACAGAGACCACAAGAGATCCAAGTCTTGGCGATATCGCCGGCGTATTTACCTCTCGTGGCCCTAACCTGCCCTACACCAATATCTTCTCGCCACATATTGCCGCGCCAGGGGTAAACATTTATGCTGCCAACGCCGAAGACAGAATCTTTGACGGACAGATTGGCCACATCCCATATGTCAGCTTTTCTGGTACCTCTATGGCCAGTCCTCATGTGGCTGGTGCCTATGCGCTGCTGAAAGCGACTCATCCAACTTGGACACCGGCACAAGCACAGTCGGCCATCATGAGTACCGCCCATCAGACGACCTATAAAGACGATGACTTTGATGGCGTCACCCAGCGTTCGGACTTCTTCGATCAAGGCGCGGGTAGCCTGCGCATCAATAAGGCATTGAAGGCCGGTCTGCTGCTGGATGTTAGCAAGGAGGAGTATCTAGCTGCCAACCCTGAAATAGGAGGCGACCCAACTAATCTTAACACCAGCTCTATGGTGCAAAATCAGTGTATTTCAAACTGCAGCTGGACTCGCACTGTCACCGCGACCCAAAGCAGCAGCTGGACGGCTGAATATGAGTACCTCAACCCAGGTTTCACCCTGGAAGTGACGCCAGCCAGCTTCTCGCTAAATGCTGGTGAATCTCAAGTAATCACTATCAAAGCAACTGCCAACATCAACTTGGTAGATGAATGGGTGCATGGCTATATCAAGCTTAATAATGCTGATGCCAGCATGAGCGACACTCATCTGCAAGCCACCATTGGCTTTAAAGCTGGACAAGTGATCGAAGAGATCGCCGCCGAGCTGAATAATGTCGATAACAGCATACTCATAGAAGATATCTTTACTTCTGGCAGTAATGACCTGCAGAGCCGTGGTTTTGGTCTGTTTAAGGCGCAATCCTACACTGGCAGCGCGATCGGCTCATCTAATGATATCGAACGTAACAGTCCTTATTCTAACCCTGAAGTGATCTTCAGCGTGCCGACTGTGGTCAAGCCCTACACCAAACGCTTGGTAGTTGAGATCACAGACACTACATCGCCTGATATGGATCTCTTTGTCGGTATCGATGAGAACGGTGATGGCATGCCAGATGCCTATGAGATGTTCTATTCCCTGATTTGTCTCAGCGGCGAAGTTGACTCGAAAGAACGTTGTGTCATAGAAAATCCGCCGTCAGGTAACTATTGGGTCTTTGCACATAACTACGAAGGCACAGTAGAAGATGAGGCCGACGAAGTGACCATGGAAATTACCCATGTGAACTATAGCAACCAGGCGAGCTTCGACATCACGGCGCCAAGCCAGGTGGCACAGGATGAGCGCTTTGACATTAGCTTGACCGTTAATGGCTACCTTGACGATAGCCAGACGCTACAGCCACTGGAAGCTGACGCCACCTACTATGGTCTGCTTGAGCTGGGGACGACCCCAGATCTTAAGCGCAATATTGGCGCAACACTGATCAAGGTAAAAGGCTTAACGCCAGTGGAAGTGCCGCTCAATACACCGCCGGTAGTCGCTAACCCTATTGCAGATGTTAAAGCACAACTTAGCACCGCTGGTAGCGCTGTGGTCAACGTCGATCTCAGCCAGGTATTTAGCGACCCAGAGGGAGATGCGCTTACATTGTCGGCTTCAGGCATTGAGGGGATCAGCCTGTCAGAGCAGCAGCTTGAGCTAACCTTCACCGCTAGCGGCACATTCACTCTCGTGGTCACCGCCAGTGACGGCGAGTTTGAGGCGAGCACCCAATTTGTGGTTACTGTAGAAGATGCGCCTTTACCACCAGTCGAGCCACCTAGTGAATCGAGTGGCGGCGGTGCTATTGGCTTATATGCCCTGCTGCCCCTGCTCCTGTTGGGAATACGCCGCAGACAGTACTCATAACAACCAATACTAATAATAACTAATTTCAATCATAGCAATCGCTTAACTTTTTTGGCTAACAGGGACGTTAGCCAAAATTTTTTTACCGAATGTACTTTCCTCAAAGAATTCACTTCAAAAACGATTAAAATCACGACTATACTGAATCATTAGACTCTCCGGCGAGTCGAATCAAGCTGCTGCACTGCGTAGTATCTTTTCGACACTAAGCAGGACAATACAGTGCGCCATAGATTAAGGATAACTAGATGGAAGCAGATCAGGCTCAGTTAGCCACCAAAGGCTGCCAGCAGTGCGTCAACAATCCTCTTCTCGACTTTGATTTCACCATGGCTTTTCAGCCAATCATAGATATTCATAAGCAAGAGATATTTGGCTTTGAAGCCTTAGTGCGCGGCCCAAGTAATGAATCTGCCGCATCTATACTTGCCAAGGTCAATGATGAAAACCGTTACGCCTTCGATCAAACCTGCCGTGTCAAAGCCATCGCCCTCGCAGCAAAGTTAGATTTAGACACTATGCTGAGTATTAACTTTCTGCCCAACGCCATCTATCAACCAGAACGTTGTATCCGCACCACACTGGCCGCCGCCAAGGAATATGGTTTTCCGACAGAAAGAATCATGTTTGAATTTACTGAAGCCGAAAAGATAAAAGACGGCGGACACGTCAAACGCGTGGTGGAATACTACCGAGAACTGGGATTTATCACCGCCATCGATGACTTTGGTGCAGGTTATGCGGGGCTTGGTTTATTGGCCAACTTTCAAACCAATATCATCAAACTGGATATGGAGCTGATTCGTAATGTCCACCAAGACAAGACGCGACAAATCATAGTCACGCACACGCTCAACATCTGCCGCGAGCTCAACATCACCTGCCTAGCAGAGGGCATAGAGACAGTTGATGAAATGCGCTGGCTCAAGACCGCTGGTATCAGTCTGATGCAAGGATACCTGTTTGCTAAGCCCGGTTTCGAGTGCCTGCCAGAGGTCGACTTCTCTATTGGCTAAACCAAGCGTGGGTAATGACCCACGCGCTTTCAATCACAACAAACAGTGTTGGCATGGCGCTTACCTCTTTCGCGCCGCAAAGCTGAACTTTTGCCAATTAGATTGGCATCACAAGCCCTATGTTGTTAGTGTGACCTTAATTTAGGACGACTCACACCAAATAAACGACGGAAATCAGTTATGCCACGCTTACTTTGCATGTTAATCGCCATCATTTCATTCACCATGCCCCTCACCCTGAAGGCAGCCGAAGAGGCCAAAATTGAACCGCCTAAAGCCAACTTGCCACACTCTCAGCAGCCGATATTAGATAAGCCCCTCATAGAGCGCTACATACTCGATGAGCTTAAGACGCTGCGCACCGACCAGCAAGATCTCGAGCGCAGGCTTACGGTGGAGATCACCGACAGGGAATTGGCCGTCGCCGACAAATCTCTTAACTATGCCAATGTGACCGTGACCTATTTCTTCTACATCATCGCGGGGGTTGCGTCGCTCATCGCCTTTATTGGTTGGCAATCCCTTCGGGAGATTAAGACCAATACCGCCAAGCTCGCGGCGGAGCAGTTACAATCCATCACTGAGCAATATGAAGAGAAGTTCAAGGTGCTGGAACAAGACCTTAAGCGTAAGAGCCGAATCATCACCAAGAACAACCGTGAGATCGAGATCATCAACGAGATCCACACGCTATGGCTACACGCCCAGAGCGCTCAGACCCCAGAGCAGAAGATTGCCGTCTATAACGAGATCCTCACCATACGCCCCGGTGACCTTGAGGCCATGACCTACAAAGCCGATGCGGCCATGGAGATGCGCGAATTTAACTGGGCGCTGAGCCTGTGTAACAGGGTACTTGAGGTCGATGGCAGTAACGCTCATGCCCTCTACCAGCGCGCCTGCGCCTTTGCCTGCCTGGGTCAGGAAGATCGCGCCCTGTCGGATCTGGAACAAGCCATCGAAAACAGCGTCAGCTTTAAAGAGGTCGCGGCCAACGAAGCCGACTTTGATAACCTGAGAGACAATCCTAAGTTCGATATTCTGATCTCCACCAGCGAGAGCTAAAACCAGCGGCTAGCGCCGCACCGCCACGGCCACAGAAAAGGGATGAGTGTCCCTTTTCGCCCGCCCCCATAATTAACAGCGCCCATCATTAAAAGTGACCATACTTAAATAAGCCGACACTTAAATAAGCTGGTGCTTAAATAAGCCAAAGGTGAAATGTCCTATCCACGATATGCACGGCAAATATTGTGGTCGCAAATCGGGGGCTAAGATGTCACGTATTATCGCCTATTGTTACGACTACTTGATGCGCGGGCCAGAGCAGGCCTGCCTCATCGACTGGCGCAGGGAATTACTGAGCCAAGTCAGTGGCCGCGTGTTGGAAATTGGTGCCGGCACAGGGGCCAGCCTGCCCCTCTATCCCAAAAAGCAAGAGCTCGAACTGGTACTCACAGAACCCGATAAGGATATGAGAGGTCGACTAGCTGCTGCGATCGCCAAGATGCCAGATTGTCAGATCACTCTGCTCGATTGCCCGGCCGAATCGCTTGCCTGTGACGATGCGAGCTTCGACTGGGTATTTGTTTCCCTGGTCTGCTGCAGTGTCAATGATCTCCCAAGGACGCTAAAGGAGATCTGGCGGGTACTCAAACCCGGCGCTCACCTGCTCTTTCTCGAACATGTCGCTGCTGAGCCGGGCAGCAGGCGGCGACGCTGGCAAGATAGACTGAACTTCATCTGGCGCCGAATTGCCGGTAATTGCCACCTCAACAGAGAGACTGAGGTGCAGCTCCGCCTCGCGGGATTCGAGATAGAGTCCATAAGACGCGAGAGTATGCGTAAGGCGTTCTCCCTTGCCAGACCAACGATTCGCGGTGTCGCACGTAAACCGCAACAGCCTGAACAGCCAAGCTAAATCACCAGGCCCAAATACCAGGCTAAGCCACTAAGCCACTAAGCCACTAAGCCACTAAGCCACTAAGCCACTAAGCCACTAAGCCACTAAGCCACTAAGCCACTAAGCCACTAAGCCAAATACCAAACTAAACCACTAGGCTAAACCACTAAGCCGAACAACCAAGCCAAACCACCAGGCTAAGCCGCCAAGCTATACCGTCAGCTTAATTCCGATGAATACGCACCGCTATGCGCCGGGCTCCGAAGTCTTGCCTAACCTTATCGAAGCGCCCCGGTAAGGGCGCACCACAATGCCTGCAGGCACCAGTCTCATCCAGTGCATATTGCCCCAGCTGATACCAGTCTCGCTCGATCACCCGCCTATGGCAGTTGGCGCAATAGGTAGCATCTGAATCAGGATCATGAACATTGCCGCAATAGACATAATGCAAGCCATGATTCAGGGCGATTTGGCGAGCCCGCTGCAAAGTTGATAGGGGCGTGGCGGGTTTATCTCGCAGCTTAAAGTCGGGATGAAAAGCGCTAAAATGCAGCGGTACATCCGGGCCCAAATTCTCCATCAACCACTGGCACATGGCGTTGAGTTCCTGATCGCTGTCATTCTCCCCCGGGATCAATAAGGTCGTTATCTCAAACCAGACTTGTGTCTCCCGTTTAAGGTAAAGCAAGGTCTCCAGCACAGGTTGCAGCTGGCCATGACAGATCTTGTGATAAAAGCGTTCACTAAAGGCCTTAAGGTCGATATTGGCTGCATCCATATATTGATAAAACTCGGCCCTGGGTGCCTCGCAGATATAGCCAGCACTCACCGCCACGCTTTTGATCCCGAGTTCTTTAGCTGCCTGGGCGGCGTCGATGGCGTACTCCATAAACACCACGGGATCGTTATAGGTAAAGGCGATGCTCTTGCAGCCATGTCGACGAGCCGTGGCCGCTAATTCATCTGGCATGGCAGTGTCACACAAGGTATCCATCTGGCGGGACTTACTCATATCCCAGTTCTGACAAAACTGGCAACTCAGATTACAACCCGCCGTGCCAAAACTCAGCACGCTCGAGCCGGGATAGAAATGATTCAGCGGCTTTTTCTCAATAGGGTCGATACAGAAGCCGGAGGAGCGCCCATAACTGGTGAGCACTATCTCGCCTTGATGGTGCATACGAACAAAGCAGGCACCGCGTTTCCCCTCACGCATAGTGCATTTTCGCGGACAGAGATCGCAGCACACCCGACCATCCGCTAAGGCATGCCAATAGTGGGTGGGAAAGTATGTGGGCGGCGTCGTTAACATGGGTGTTTACCTGTCGTTGACCTACACTAAAAGTATAGTTGACGCCCAGTCTAGGGAAGAGAAGATGAAATACCGACCCGCCGCCGTCGCAGGCCGTTTTTACCCAGCCGATCCCCCGCTGCTGATGCAGCAAATTAATGGTTATTTCAGCGAGCCTCCATGCTGTGACATCATCCCTAAAGCCCTCATCTTACCCCACGCAGGTTATCTCTATTCAGGCGTCGTTGCCGCCAAGGCCCTGACTCTACTAAGAAATCGTCAACAGCCTTACACTCGTATTCTCCTATTAGGCCCCAGCCACTATGTGGGACTCAATGGCTGTGCCCTGCCCCGCAGCGATGCCTTTATCACACCGCTAGGTGAAATTCCTATCGACAAGGCGGGTGTAACACAGCTACTGGCGCAAAGGTTAGCCATAGAGTCAGATACGGCACATCAAAAAGAACATGCATTGGAAGTTCAGCTGCCATTGCTGCAATCTTGCCTGGAAGAGTTTACCCTGCTACCTGTCGTCGTCGGCGCCACCAGCCCCGAAGCTGTGCATCGCTTGCTCAACGAGGTCGCAGACCAAGACACTCTGATCATAGTGAGCAGCGATCTGAGTCACTATCACCCTTATGGCGAAGCCAACCGCATCGATGCCGACACCCGCAGTAACATATTGTCCCTCGACGCCCACCTGAGCCCCGAACAGGCCTGTGGCTGCCATCCCCTCAATGGCCTGCTGGCGTTTGCGAAGAAGGTCAATTGGCAAATAAAATGTGTCACCCATACCAACTCAGGCGATGTTATCGCCCGCAGTGAATCACGCCAACCCAGAGATAATGAAGAGGTGGTCGGCTATGCCAGCTTCGTCCTCTATTGAGCTGAGTCAGGCAGATAAGCGTGAACTGATCCGCATGGTCTGGCAGGTACTGGATCATGCCTTAGCAGGGCGAGGCTTGATCTTACCGTCACCACCCAGCAGTGAAGCCTTGCAACGCCACTGCGCCTGTTTCGTTACCCTTTACCACGGCGGCGAACTAAGAGGCTGTATCGGCACAGTGCAGACCAAGGATCCCCTATGGCGAGTCGCCTGTGAAAACGCCTATGCCAGCGGCTTTAACGACCAAAGGTTTCTGCCGCTCACCCTGGCAGAGCGCGCCGAACTCAGCCTGGATATCGCGATTCTCTCACCGCTCATGCCGATAGAAAACCAGGGCGAACAAGCCCTGCTCGATACACTCAGACCCGACATAGATGGGCTGCTGATGGATGATGGCCGGCGCCGCGCCCTGTTTCTCCCCTCGGTCTGGCGCAGTTTACCCACGCCCAAGGCGTTTGTTACCGCGCTCAAGCAGAAAGGCGGCTGGCCCCCAAATTTTTGGCATGACAGCATCATGCTGCAGAGGTTTACCACCCAAGTCATTTCATCATGACCTTAAATCCGACTTCGGCCAAAATTAGCACTTGGCATAGGCTAGGGGTTAGCATCTGGCTAATTGGTTATTCGGTAAGGGGGCTGAAGGTCATATCTCTATAGCAATCTCCACCTGCCCAGTGGGGGCAGAGACGCATATGACACACTGAAAGCCACTGACCTCAAAGGATAGAGGGAATGCCGAAAAATGTCAGGAACATTTTCGTCCCTGAAACCGAAGGTCACCGACATATCTACACAGTATCCAACTTCACTTCGATTTGACTATATTGATAACAATGAAATCTTTATTTCTAAATGAGATATTTGTTAGTGATGCAGTTCATGGATTATGTCATAGAATCCAGCTAGGCTGATTTACGTTTTAATGGATTAATTTTATGAGGTTCAACAATGATAAAGGCGATGATACTTCTTACCTCCGCGTTTCTACTTGCAGGTTGCAGCTCTACATATCAGCACTCGGCGTTACAGACTCCCACAGCTAAATTAAATCCCGCCAAAGGCGTGCTGATCGCCATGCCCAAAGATGGCTGGTATGGCAACAAAGAATATCGTAACTCAGGCCAGATGACGGCCAATGCTGTCCGCAGCGCCTTCTCCAAATACACCAATAAGGTCATTATCGCGGACAATTGCGTGGGTGACGATTGCCTAAAACAGCTCGATGCTAATCAATTCGGCTATTTTGTAAAACCAATCATTCTTCACTGGGAAGACAGGGCAACCGAATGGTCAGGGATATCAGATACCATAGAGATTCAGCTTGTTGTCTTGGATGCAATGACCAAGCAAGAGATCGCCAACGCCTCATACACAGGCAAGAGCAAATGGGCCAGTTTCGGCGGTGATCATCCTCAAGATCTCCTACCCGAGCCCACCAATGAGTTTGTGAGCAGCCTATATAAATAGGCTGTTGATTGTATGATTTATGATTTAGCGTCAGGCGAGATTGAAGTTTGATAGGTATTTGAAGATCATACCTTCATGGTTATCTATCACCTGCGGTGGGCTTATGTGCAAACCGTTTCGGCATGCTGTGTACCTTTGACCTTCATCGATGCTGGAGAGGCAGTTGAAGGTCACCTCTTCATGGTAATCTATCGCCTGCCCGGCGGGTGCAGTACATGGAAGTACCAATGCCGTGATCACATGGATGTGAAAGAACGACGTATGTGCAGATACGCCTGTGAGACGCCGTGAATAAGTCCCGTTAGGCTCTGCCGAAACATCCCTGTTTCGGAAGCTCACCGACGTATCTACACTCGGTATCTAACGTCTCTTCGATTTGGCGGTATTGGTGTATTTAAGACGTGAAAGCTAACTGATTTTTGCCCCAAAGCTTGCTAGCCTTGTGAAATCGAATGGAAGTAATTCATTTATTTTACTTGAATTTTGTTAATGCCAAGTTACCATCAATAACCCTCTTTACTTGACCGTATGCATATAAATTCGATTCTATTAGCTTGTCTAGAAAATGTTATCAATAAACAGGGTTAACTATAAATTTTCAAGCTGATGGAACTCATGAACTTTATAAGCAAGGATGCAATTATTTAGACGGTGATGTTCATTTTTAATAATCACAATCATTAAAAATGATTCTTTCAACTCTCTTTCCAACAGCACTTACAATATAAATATCCTTGTCATGTTTACTCTCTGTTTTGTATTTAGACAAGATGACTAATTCATTCTCAGTCACCTTTACTTGCACTTCAATATCCGAAATGCTGGTTCTAAGAGAGTTTTTACTTTCAGTCACTGTATTAAATTCTAAATTTTTATCAAGAGAAGATTTAACACATTCTATGTCTAGAACAACATTTTTAATAATCTTTGAGGTATATGATTCCGAGTATGATTCATACTCATAGTTACACCCTGAAAATAAAATAATAAAAATGGTATATACAAGTATATTTTTCACTAGCCATCCAAATTGATAAAATTAAAATTCATTTTTACGTGTTTAATTAACGAGTGATTGTAAGATTAAAATAATCACTTCATGTTTTACTATAAGGTTTAATTGTTAGTAATTTATTGAACCATCTAAACCGATTATTAAATCATATCTTGAAGCTAAAAATTAATTCAATTTCATCATCAAGTCTTCTACCCGTTGGTATAAATCCGAGCTTTTGGTAAATATGGAGAGCATTCCCTTCCTCTTTATCCATTGTTGTCAGGGACACGCCTTGTAAACCGATAATGGAAGCGTATCGCTTACTAAAGTTAATCGCTTGATTTCCCAATCCCTTTCCTTGAAAACGATGGTCAATCATGACGCGCCACACGTACAAATGATCCTTTTGAAAGTGATCATCGAACTTGTCGAGTAGTCTTGGATCGATAAGAGAGATGAGCCCTGCTGGCTTGTCGTCTAAATAAATGCCGTAACTGACGCTATCGTCGTTGAAACTCGCCTCTGCAAGCCATTCTGCGTTATTAGCAATGAGATGTTTTTGGGACCCTTCCACAGAGAGGTCGATAATGTCATCGATGGTGTTACCGTTTATTTTTAAAAAGCTAACGTTATTCATGGTCATCTCCCTTGGATAGGTATTTATCTAAAACTATTTGCGCAATATAAAGATCTTGATAGGCAATTCCTGAGCTATCAAAAATAGTAATGTCGTTTTTGTTCCTTTCTTTTAATTGAAGCTTGTCACCGATCTGATAGATCTCTTTATCTGGCGCATGCTGGAACTCACCAATCGTTTTGGACTGAGATAAATAATCACAATAGAGGGTGGCGTTCTCAAATAGCGATGGTGGAAGTTCCTGTTTTCCTATTTTATCTGCTCCCATTGCAGAAATATGAGTTCCAGGTTTTACCCATGAAGATTCAAACAAAGGAGCGGTGGACGCTGTAACGGTAACAATAATATCTGCGCTTTCACAGGCTTCTTGAGCGGATTTGATGTCTGTTGTTAACCCTTCTTTGCTTAGCTCTTTCGCTAGTTGGTTGGCGTTAGTCTGATTTCTACCAACAATCAGGACTTTAGATAGATTCCTAACTTTTGAAATGGCAAGCGCTTCGTATTTAGCTTGATGACCTGTGCCAAATAACGCGAGTACAGATGAATCTTGTCTCGCCAGTAGATCAACAGCGATGGCATCAGCTGCTGCAGTTCGGTAGGCATTGACCAAACTTGCTGACAAAATGGCTTTCATTTCCCCCGTATCCGGTGAAAGAAGAAAGATATGAGTACCATGGTTCGGTCGCCCAAACTGATTATTGCAAGGCCAATAGCTTCCCATTTTCCAACCAAGTAATTGATTTGTGCATGCTGATTTGAGTGAAAACATTGAGCCTTCGATCGGGCCTGATGCGTTAACGACCGGAAATATTGATGAGTGCTGATCTTGTACTGAAGAAAATGCCGCTTTGACCGCTTTGTATGCCAGCTCGTGAGAAATTAACGCTGCTGTCGTTTTTTCATCTAGATAAATCATGTTTACCACCCTGAAACACGTTGCCATTGCTCAATTTGACCCTCGACCAAGTCAAAGACATAGTATTTACTGTGCATAGCGCTTGTAGAGCATGCATGATTTGGGACGATGTGTACTCTAGAACCAATGGGAAAACATTCGAAGTCGATCTCGCTTCCAGAAGCCGCTTCGAGTATGCCGTGCTCTTGATTTACCTGCACTACTTTCAGTATTTGACTCTCTTGGCCATTCGGTTGGAGAACCACGCCATAACATTGTTCGTCATGACCTTTATCTAAAGAAAGAGCCATCCATCCAGCATCAACAAATATTTGCCCCCTCGATTTGTTGTGTCCAATAACACTACTTACTACTGAGATTGCGATATCGTTTAAAGTACACACTCCAAGCCGATGCATCACTAAGTCAAACAATGAATAGACGCCAGCTCTGACTTCTGTGATTCCACTTGTGTTTGTGTATGAGCATGCCGTCGGGGTAGACCCCACGCTGACTATTTCGCAGTAAATCCCAACCGACTCGAGGCGTTTCGCCGCAAGTTGTGCAGTCGCTACTTCATTACTGGCGGATTGGTTTAACGCTTCTCGAGACTTACAGTGGTAAGACTCACCTGCGTGGAGCATCACCCCTTTAAAATTGCCCAACCCCTTATCTAAGCTCTTAGCCATTGCAATCAGGGCTTCGGAATCTGCACTTACTCCACCTCGGTGTCCGTCGCAATCAATCTCTATCAGGCAGCTAATAACACACCCACGTTCTTGACAGTAGGTGTTAACGAAATCGACTTGTTCCATGCTATCAAGTAAAACCACAATACTCATACCACGTTTGAGTAGCAGTTCGACTCGCAATAGCTTTTCTTTTGATATGCCAACAGCATAGAGAATGTCTTTACAACCATAACTGGCAAGCTGTTCTGCTTCTTCAAGGGTGGATACAGTGATTGGATCCTCTATAGAGTCAATTAAGTACGGAAGCGCATCTAACGATTTTACGGTCTTAAAGTGGGGCCTTAGTGGTGTGTCTAGTTTCGACATATGGCTGCGCATTTGAGCAAGGTTGCTCAAAAATTTTTGTTTATCCAAATAGAGAAATGGTGTGCCGATAGCATTGTATTTTTTTTCTAAATCAGGGTGTTCCGTATGCTTAATCATTTCATTTACCTAAACTTGCAAAGTGAAATTAACTATTGATGAAATGATTATGAAGTAGGAAGAAGTTGAATTATATTAACAAAAATCTACTTATACATTAGGTTGGAAGTTAATGTTAACGACAGAAGATATTCGATTTCTTGTGGTAGTTTCTAACCATAGAACATTGGCTGATGCGGCTCGTACGCTCAATATAACGCCGCCATCAGTCACTCAGCGTATTCAACATATCGAAAAGAAGCTATCGCTTAAGTTACTTCAACGGCCTTCGCGAGTGGTTAGCTTAACAGAAGAAGGGCGCGTTTTAGTTGATACTGGTATTTCGATCCTTGAAGATTTGGACGAGCTCACCGATAAACTCAATGAAAGCAGAGGGGATGTCAGTGGTTGTCTAAGAGTATTGGCGCCCCTTGGCTTTGGCAACGATGTGATAGCCCCTTTATTAGGTGAGTATAAAAAAGCTCATCCTCGCCTAGAGGTGGAGCTAGAGTTATCAGATAAGCCAAACTGGGCCAACCATCATAAATGGGACATTATCATCTACATTGGTCACCTGGCGGATTCCAGCCTTAAGATGGTGAGTTTAGCCCCAAACAAGCGCTTTGTTTGCGCTTCGCCCGAGTATTTATCACGTTATGGGCAGCCTGAAACTCCGCAAGATCTTAAGAAGCATCAATGTATTGCGTTGAGAGAAAATAATGAAGATGTCACGTTGTGGAGCTTTACTCATACAGTCTCAGGATCCATAGAAAATGTTCGAATTCGTCCTTCACTTGCAAGTAATGAGGGCAGAGTAATTAAAGACTGGGCCTTAAGAGACTTAGGGATTATCATGCGATCTGAATGGGATATTCAATCACAGATTGATAGTGGTAAATTAGTGCGATTATTGCCAGATTATGAGCTTCCAAATGCCGATATTGTTGCCCTCGTGAGTTCTGCTGCGCATGAGAGGTCAGCGCGAGTCACTGGCTTTTTATCACTATTAAAAGATCAATGCCAAAAAGCGCCGTGGTTAAGTTGATAGTATGTTGTTACCAGAGGTGTGCTAGCGCCGATCATGGCAAACACACCTTTGCCCCATTACTTGTTTCGCATGACTGAACTAGCTCTGCTTGGTATTGGCCTGTTGACCCAATTTTAGTAATGCTAGAAAGTGTCTTCGATATCAGTGGCGATTCACAGACAATTTAATAAGAAGACTATATGAATTCATATTGCAGCTTTCTCGTAGCTAATCCCTATCACCTCAGTTCGTTGAAATCATTAAATTCAATAGATGATTGGAGCTTAGAAATGAACTCTGACCCGTCAGGGCGATATTGGTTTTCATCTACGGGAGTTATTCACCAAATATCTCACCCTTCGGCATTGGGTTCTCAATTGGCTGATGATATTCCTGGCAAATTAATGGTATTTAAAGCTGATGAGATAACTGCTAATAATATCATCCAACTTATTTGTGCATCTTATGATGTATTAGAAGGAAACCCTACAGATCGAATAGGGTTACGATCTGCTTTCGAAATTCCTTGTGATGTGGAGAAACAGAGGTCTCTTTTTTGTAATGTATTTCAAACTCATGGCTACTTTGAAAAGTTTGTCCATAGACCTGAACTACCAGTGGCGATACACATTGCTACGAAGGCATGGCGCGATAAATCTCTGATTTATGCAATTCATAAGTTAGCACGAAGTCTAGCTATTGATTGCATAACTTGGTGGTCAGCAGCTCCTATGTACGGGCAGGTATTTGAAAAATCTTCTGAATATTACTCTGAACATGTCAGTACGTCTGTAGCGATAAATCTAGCATTCTCTGCAATCGAAGAACTTCAGCTTCAAATTAAGTCTAGCAGCGAGAAAAAACGGTTTATAGATAATAAAGCTGGATTTTGGAATCCAGAAGTTCTTAAAGATATAAAATGCAGATTACATGAGTCTGGAATTGATCCTGAGCAAAAGGTTAGATGGATTCTCAGAGGTGATGAATCACCCGCTGAAAATAATGTCAAACCCAGACTAGGTAATCTGATTGATGAACATAATGTAGCTATTCGAGATATAGAGCTCAATCTTCCAGATGCTATACACTACTGTAGTTATATTCGAAATTTCATGACTGCTCATAAATTTAGTGAAAACTCGTCATTTTTAGGACCATATGACGTTCATAATGTGCAGTGCGTTGCTCGACGGTTGATTCTGTCAAAGTGTGGAATGTGGAATGTGGGGGTTCATGACCTTCTTTAATAAGAGATTCATGGCACCATATTTTCACCTATTCTTAGCGTTTTCAATATATATTTTAATCCAAAACTTACCTTCTTACGTTGAAGGTATAACACGGATTTGTCCAAAAACAATTTAGCTTTTGATTGTCTGAGTGATACAAGTAAGGGCAAATCGAAGAAATGGAAAACCGGGTGTAGATACGCTGGTGAGCTTCCGAAACAGGGATGTTTCGGCAGAGCCTACAGGATGTATTCACGGCGTCTCACCAGCGTATCTGCACATGAGCCTGCGGCAGGCAATAGATTAAAAATACGGCTAACGCTATAGCAAGGGTATTAAATTTCTACCCCACCAGATTAATGATTTCCAGTGCATTGCAACCTTGATGCTATCAGCATTTAACCTCCCGCAAGCAATTAACATCAGTTACGGCTAACGCTAAAACAAGGGTAATGAATTTCAACTAAATACAAAGAGTAAACACCAAGAAAGTTACCCCTTTAACGTAAAAAAGGGCCTAGATTCTCATCTAAACCCTTTTAACCTTAACGCTAACTAGATAGCATCCAACCAGCGCCTCCACTAATCGCTAGAATTAGTGAACAATCTCCATTTCCGCCAACAGGTTATCGGCGTTATCCAGATACTTCATCACCCATAGCATATAGCGGCTATCTACCTGGATAGAGCGGTTGGTGTCGGTATCGTAACCCCAGTCGCCGATGATAGATTCATAGACGCCGTCAAACAGCAGACCGACAAGCTCGGCGCGGCCGTTTAGGGTTGGTGAACCTGAATTACCACCTGTGGTATCCAGCGTTGACAGGAAGTTCACCGGCACAGAGTCAATAGACTTCATATAGTAGTCGCCATATTGCTTCTGCTTAATCAGCTCAAGCTGCTTCTTAGGCGCATCGAACGGCTCTTCACCCGTGTCTTTAGCCAGTATGCCTTCAAGGCGAGTGAATGGTACGGCCTGCAGACCATCTTGCGGCGAGTAGCCCTTCACGTGCCCCACGGTAACACGCAGGCTAGAGTTAGCATCGGCGTAGACAGGATTACCCAGCTCCTTGTTATAGGCGATGATGGCATCCATATATTGAGGACGCACCTTCATCAGCTTGCCATACAGCTCCTTCTCTTTCTTTTCCTGGGCCATATCTGTGTCATACATGGCGACAGCAAACTGAATGAAAGGATCTTTAGACGCCTTGAAGTCGGCCACTGACTTATCCATCCAGGCTAAACGAGTCTCTTTGTCGCCTAGCTGAGTCTTGGCGTACATCTTGTCTAACGTCTTGCTAAGCTTAGCGGCGTCAAACTTCTTGCCTATGCCAAAGGCTTTGTCCAGCGCAGGGATACGCTCTTCGCTAGGCAAGTTGGCGTAACGCGTCAGCAGATCCAGCACTACGGCCTTATCGACACTCGGCGCATAACGACGGTCGATACGCTCAAGACCTGACTTGAAACGAGTCATGTCGCGCTCCTGGTAACCTGGCTCGCGGGCCATGTCATCAAGCTGCTTCTCATTCGCCAGACGGTAGAGGCTACGTGCAGTCGGCAACATGGTGGTGTAGCCGATATAGCCTAAGATGATGTCGCGGGCCTGATGCTCCTGGCTCTCTTTGATCAGCTTGTCCAGCTCGGCCAAAGTCTCACCATATTTGGCCTGACGCTGGCTGTCTTTATTGATCCAAGTGGTCAGAGCCGCCTCGCGAGCCTTGCGATCTTCGAGCATGGTCGACTTACCATAGAACTCGATCATCGAAGTGAAGTTCTTAGCATAGTTAGCCAGACCGGCGATTAAGCTCTCATACTTGATACGCTCGTCGCTGCCCTCGGGCGCGGTTTCTTTGATGATCTCGATAAAGCGTTCACGCAGCATCTTGCCTTCTGGGTAAGCCCACTCGAACTGGTTTTCCACTTCGTTGGCGGTGCGGTAACGGTTGGTGCGACCCGGATAACCGGCCACCATCACGAAATCGCCATCGCTCACGCCCTTGGCCGATACCTTAAGGAAGCTCTTTGGCTCGTAAGGCACGTTGTCTTTACTGAAATCTGCTGGCTTGCCATCTTTGGCGACATAGCCACGATAGAAGGAGAAGTCACCAGTGTGGCGTGGCCACATCCAGTTATCGATATCACCGCCGTACTTACCTACGCTGGCCGCTGGGTTATATACCAGGCGCACATCGCGGATCTCAAGCTGCTTAACCAGGTAATATTCCAAGCCGCCGTGGAAGCTGTATACCTGACAACGGTAGCCGCCACCGGCCTCACACTGAGCAACCAGTTGCTTCTCTTTGGCCTCGATACCTTGATAAAAGTCGTTACCGACCTTGTTTTCCAGGCCCGCTTTCACCTTGTCGGTCACATTAGTCACTTCCTCGGTGACATAGATTCGCGAACCAGGGGTAGCGGGTAGCTCTTCACTGTAACTCTTGGCCAGAAAACCATCTTTAAGCAGGTTATTCTCTGGGGTCGAATTGTATTGAATTGAGCCGTAGGCACAGTGATGGTTAGTGACCACCAATCCCTTTGGCGATACGAAAGACGCGGTACAGCCACCCAGGCTGATCACGGCGTTCATAGGAAATTCGGTGAGTTTAGAGATAGATTTGGCGTCGATTTCCAGCCCTTTGGCTTTCAGCTCATCAGCCATGGCGGGCAGTTGATATGGCTGCCACATTCCCTCATCGGCTTGTGCGCCGAAAGCAGCAGCGAACGCCACTGTTACGAGTAACTTTTTCATTTGCTAAGTCCGTTTTATCGTTATAAAAATTTTTATAATACCCATTGGCTTTTTGAGTATTCAGCGCAATGAAGACTCAAAAAGCCCTACAAAAAAGTCGGGCAATCGCCCGACTTTATCATAAATTGCTGAGTGACAAACAGCTTAGCAAAAAAGCTAAAAAGTAAGCAGTTATTTCCGGCTAGGGGAACACCTTAGCGTTTACCACTTTATTCAGGCGAATTTTACAGCGCAACCCAAAGCTGAGCGGCAATAATCACCAGTCCCACTAAGGCTGATGCCCCTAGGGCAAAATTACCGCCACCGACCTGGTAACCACCCAGGTTTTGTTTACGCTGCCCCAGCGCCATAGCGATAGGCAAGAAGATGATCATCACCACCAATGGCAAAGCGGCAAAACCTAGCACCTTAATAAATCCATCTGGGTAGTAAAGTGCACACAGCAGCGGAGGCACAAAGGTGACCAGCCAGGTTTGTACGCGACCTAAGAGGTTATCTCTGGCACGAGTCAGCTCGGCAATATAATCAAACAGGCTCATGGTCACCCCAAGGAAAGAGGTGATCAGCGCCAGATTGGCAAACAGATCGATACACTGACGCAAAATGTCTGAGTGAGCAATCGCCTGCAGCGCCGACACTAACTTAGGTAGTGACCCCTCGAAACCGTGCACTGTTGCCCCGCCTACTGTACCTAAGGTCACCATCAACCAAAGGATATAACAGAGCAGTGGAATACTAGAACCTATCATGAGCACCTTGCGCAGTGACATGGCATCGCCATCTAAGTAACGCACAATAGTGGCGATACAGACATGGAAACCGAAAGAGGTAAAGACCACAGGGATCGCCGCCAACCAAAGGTTACCCAGCTCGCCCTTAGAGACGATTTCGGCAGAGGATTCACGCAGAATATAAGTTGGGCTTACCTCGGGCAGCAAAAACAGCACCACGATAACAAACAGTGCCACCATGGCTGTAAACAGCACCCGTGAGACTTTGTCGATCCAAGACACACCAATGGCAATAAAACCACCGAAAATCAAGGTAAAGAGTAACACTGCCGCCTCATGACTCACCTTGATCCCCAGAGGTTCAAAGCGCGACTCTAACAGGGAAGATCCCCCCATCAGGTAAACCATGGTCAGAGCAAACAGCAGGCTGAGGAAGGAGCCCCCCTGGATCAGCTGTCCAACCTTGCCGAGTGTCTTGCCCGTGATGGCGTGAACATTAAGCCCTACCCCAGCACGTAAGTTAATCTCTAACATCAGCAGCGAGGTATAAATAGATACCCCCCAAATCACCACCAATAGCAGTAAGGCTGGTATTGTCCCCAATGAAGCGGTAGCCAGAGGCAATGCCAACATGCCTCCCCCAATTGCGGTGCCCGCAACGATGGCAATAGAGCCAAGCATTTTTAAGTTCACAAAATTGTCCTGTCTTTTTTAATTTTCTCTTTTTGGAAGGTCAGATTTAGAACGGCTGCGAAGGCGGGAATTAGTCATAAAACACACTAAGCGATAGCCTCCTAACCGAACTATGGAACTCTGTCCTAGTACGCGTTGGGTTGGCCTCAACAGCTTAGCTATACACTATCTTCCGATTTAACTAAGCCCCTGAGGCTGTCTAAATCGGTAACAATATCGATAGGTTTGTTTAATCACTACCTTTACTCTATAAATTTGACTGTTTGGCACATTAACAGAGGCGTTGCCAGCGCACAAGGTATCGCGCGGGATTGGGCGCAAGATTACACAAAGGCGCAAAAAGCGCGAAACAACTTGTCTACAGCGTAATCATTGCGCATAAAAATTGCTCATTGGTACTCACCAGCTTGCGCCTCAAACGGATTTGGGTATAATTGCCGCCACTGCTTCAGGGGAGTAGCTAACAAGGCGAGCAATTGCCTTGAGTGAGTGTCAACATACTTGGCCACATGCCATGGTACTCACGGTAAGGGGGAACACCTTTTACTTTGCAAGACCTGAGCACGGTTACCGTTCATTCATTAGGGGGCGGCGGATCGTGCTTGGATTTTTTGCCCCCTTAGGAACTATGATGGAAGCTTTACTCGCCTCAACCTTCACCGTCGCTATTGCCGAGATCGGTGACAAGACTCAGCTGCTGGCACTCATACTCGCCGCACGCTTTAGAAATAAAACCGCCATTATCTTAGGGATCTCTCTCTCGACCCTGGCAAACCATTTCGCCGCCGCCTGGTTAGGCCAATGGGCCATCAACTGGATAAGCCCAGAAGTCGCCACCTATATTGTCGCTTTCTCCTTCTTTGCTATCGCCCTCTGGGTACTGGTACCGGATAAAGTTGATGCCGAAGAGAGTCGTTTTTATAAGATGGGTCCCTTTGTCGCGACCTTTATTCTCTTCTTCCTCGCCGAGATGGGCGACAAGACTCAGGTTGCCACAGTGGTTCTATCGGCCAAGTATGACGCCTTAGCCCTAGTCGTGTTAGGTACCACCCTGGGCATGATGATTGCCAACGTGCCCGTCGTCCTTGCCGGTCACTTCAGCGCCGAGAAACTGCCGATGACATGGATCCACCGTGGTTGCGCCGCCCTGTTTGCCCTGCTGGGTGTCGCAACCCTGATCTATTAAACCAAGGTTCTATTAAACCAAGGCCCTGACTCGAAAATCAGATTAAGCCTTAACAAAAAAGCCAGTGACTCAAGTCACTGGCTTTGTTCTACAGGTTACTTATTTACAGGCGGTTATAGGCCCAATCCCTGTTTGATGCGCTGACCATAGTCTTCATCGGCCTTGAAGAAGTGGGCTAACATGCGCTCTTGTACATCCACGCTTGCCTGACTTAGCGAACCTGAGATGGTTGCGGCTAATCTGGCTTTCTCCTCCTCACTAAAGATGCGATACAGGTTACCCGCCTGGGTATAGTCATCCTGATCGTAACGGCTATAGCGATCGGCTTCGCCGTCGAGTCTTAGCGGCGGCTCGGCAAACTGAGTGGGCTCAACCAAGGCTTCAGAGGTGCTATTCGGACCATAGTTGGCACTGGCATCGCCGCCCGTCTGACTGCCGCTGAAGGGGCATTGAGTCCCCGCCATGGCGCCACCACGTTGATGATGGTTAGCCTGAGTCGCATGGGGGCAGTTCACCGGCAACTGGTTATAGTTGGCACCAATACGATAGCGCTGGGCATCGGCATAGGCGAACAGACGCGCCTGCAACATCTTATCCGGCGAAGCACCGACACCGGGCACCAGATTACTCGGCGCCAGGGCCACCTGCTCCACTTCGGCAAAATAGTTTTGCGGCAGACGGTTAAGCTCCAGTACACCTATCTCGATCAGTGGGTAGTCACCATGTGGCCAAACCTTAGTCAGATCGAACGGATTGATATAGTAAGAGTTGGCATCCTCTTCCGGCATGATCTGCACATTCACTGTCCAGCGCGGGAAGTTACCATCTTGGATCGCCGCCACCATGTCACGCTGTGACGAGTCAGGATCGATCCCCTTAAGCTTATCCGCCTGCTCGTTGGTCAAATTCGCCACGCCTTGCTGCGATTTAAAATGGAACTTAACCCAAAAACGTTCACCCTTGGCATTCCAGAAAGAGAAGGTGTGCGAACCATAGCCGTGCATCTGGCGATAGTTCGCCGGAATACCACGGTCTGACATCAAGATGGTCACCTGATGCATGGCTTCTGGGTTGAGTGACCAAAAGTCCCACATCGCCTGTGGATCTTTCAGGTTGGTCATAGGGTTACGCTTCTGGGTATGGATAAAGTCTGGGAACTTGATGCCATCACGCAAGAAGAAGGTTGGCGTATTGTTACCGACGATATCGTGATTACCGCGCTTAGTATAAAAACGCAGGCCGAATCCACGGGGATCGCGCTCGGCATCGGCTGAGCCCATCTCGCCGCCCACGGTAGAGAAGCGTACAAAGGTCTCTGTCTGCTTACCTTCGCCATTAAAATGATCGGCAATGGTGTAATCGCTCAGATCTTTGGTCAGGGTGAAGGTACCATAGACGCCTGTGCCCTTGGCATGAACGATACGCTCGGGAATGCGTTCGCGATTAAAGTGCGCCAGCTTCTCGATAAGGTGCCAATCTTGAAGTAACAGCGGGCCACGCTCACCGGCTGAAAGTGAGTTTTGGTCGTCGGCAATCGGGGCACCGCTTTGGCTGGTTAAGTAGTTCGTTGTCATAATTCGCTCCATCCTGTGTGATCTATTTTCGGTCAATGGCTTTTGGGGTCGAGTCAGCTCAACCAGTCTTCGATAACATCAAATATTGTGGCCATGATTTATGCTCCTCTGAGTCCCACCCTTGAGTGGCTAAGCCCAGCATTTAACTTGTCGATGCAGTAAGACTAGTCGACAAGCCAACAAAGCGAAAACGATTAAAATGAATAACGCTAAACTGTTTTTTAGATTAGAAATAAAAAGCTAAATCGGTTATCTCCCAAGTGATGTGATCTGCAAGGCGCGCGCAGCAAAGCGTGCCAGCCCCACAGCGCTTTGACGCTGGAACAACAAGTTTGCACACCTGAAGACATAGACACTAGTGAGCGATAGGCCTGACAACTCCGGTCGCCATCAGTCAGTTAAAGATAAGTTTAGATTTAAGGTGTGGCACTGTTTAGTAGGAGTGGAGTAGGGAGAGCTGTGCGGGTAAGCTTAGGCGCGGACCTTAGCCCGCACCTTAACCATCAATGGTCTTTATCCAGGGTCACAGTACTGGCTCGATACAGCTTCACCAGATAATAGGCATCGATCAACACGATAAAAAAGTTCACCAAAGCCACAGGCAAAGCGTCGATAGCCAATCCATAGGCGACAAACAGGGCGGCGCCGATCAGGTTCCACCAGCGCAGTTTCTTGATATTGGACATCATCAGGGAGATGGCGACCACCACTGAGGCCAGATAACCGACCCACTCCCAAATTGTTGCCATTTCCATAGGCACTCCTTAACCCTAAAATAACTTTCCTTAATTATGGACACTAGCACCAACAAGCGACAGCAAAGGCGAAAAATTATCTCTGCAATTCAGATGCATGGCCATGCTATTGTCAGACACCTCGCCGTCGGCGCTATCGCTGAAGCCATTAACGCCTGATGTTTAACGCCTAGAGCTTTAACACCTAGAGCTTTAACATCTAGAGCTTCGACACTTAGAGCTTTAACACCTAAGCCCTTAACACTTGGGTCTTAACGCTTTACGACGGCCGCCGTCATACGGGAGATACAGCATAGCTCGCCCGCACTATTGTGGATTAAGATCTCCCACACTGAGCTACGTTTACCCAGATGAACCGGCTTGGCGGTTGCGGTTAATGTGCCGTTGCGTGAGGCTTTAAGATGGTTAGCGTTGATCTCCTGACCCACGCAGTAATACTGCTCAAAATCCACCACAAAATTGGCCGCATAGCTGGCAACCGTCTCGGCCAGGGCCACATTGGCACCGCCATGAACAATACCTAAAGGATTATGCACCGCAGGGGATGCCGGCATGGTCGCCTTCATATAATCGTCGCCAATCTCGCTGATGGTGATCCCTAGGGTCTGCATCAAAGTACCTTTGCCGTGCATACCGGCGTCCATCTTAGCGCAATCTTCAAGGGTGACAGGTCTAAACCAAATACTCATTGCTCATTCCATTATTCACAAAATCAAAACTGAGCAGTTAGTCTACTGTGGAAACTGATTATAAGATATAGGAACCAAGGTGTTATCTATATACACCCGGCCTTAGGGGTGGCCTTCATTCGCCCTGAATTATTAGTCTCGTCTGCCGCCAATAAGCTGCATCAAGTGTGTTTGTGTGACGAATGAAGACCTAGGGTAACAGGTAAAATTTGTCTCTGTTTCTGCAGGTTATGGCGCCGCATTAAGCCTTGAGTACCACGCCATTTTCGCGCGACAGTTTAGCCTGAAAAACCTAATAAACAAGCCCGATGAGTCGAGTCAAAATAGAAAAATATCACAGCGTTACCTAAGACACAGATTTGATGAGCGCGCGCTACACTCTGTAAAACAACCGCTAACATAGCGCCAAATTCACGCCTAAAGAGATGACACATAATTGGGGCCAAAGCGTAACAGCGAAGAGGCCATAAAAAAGCCCAACCAAAAGGTTGGGCTCTGATTCAAATACTAAGATATCGGTTAATTTACCATATCAAATTAAAACCTAACTGCCGCAGCCATCAGGACTTCTAGAGTTGATATAGCGAACATCTTTCGCTCTGTCATAGCTAGCAGGATCGAGCGTACCATGCTTTTTGATAAATTGATAAAGCATATCGGCATCAATAAAGCCTGTGTCCCTCGCCTTTTCCTTCAACTTAGGATATTTGTTACCGCCCGCAGCATTATAGCTAGGAAGGGTAAATCGGTACTTATCCGTTAACTTGAAGGGCTTGTCAGCCACCATTCTGATATCGACATCTTTAGCTTTACAGTCAACTGTCATCTTGATGCCACTGAAGTGGGCAAAGCCGCCAGAACCTCGAGTCTTAAGTGCAACCTTAGACAGATATTTCTTAAGTTCGGCACCATCCATCTCAGTCACTGTCACACTGTTGGAAAAAGGCTGCACCTTAAGCACATCACGATAGCGAATAGGCCCTTTCTTTATCGTGGCGCGAATCCCCCCTGAGTTCATGATGCCGAAATCGGCTGGCACGGGGAGCTGAGTCTGAGCATGGGCGATCATGATGCCTAGCGGCGTCGCTTGATTACGGACAACCTTACGCTTACCAACGAAATCAGCCTTGGCAACACCAATCTGTTCTCTCAACTTCAATTGCCCTTTTGCCTGATAAGGGCGAAGCAGTTCAAGGGTTTCCTTATCCTTGGGAGTCAACATATGCGCTGGATAATAGGAACCAAACTTGGTTTCAGTATTTACTGGTACCAGCTGGTAATTAGCCAAGTGTAGCTGGCCGCCATAGTATTCAAAATCTGCGCGACCAACGAACTTGCCCCACTCATAGGCTTGCATGATCCAAGTGCCATTTTGACGGTCAGGCTTACAAGGCTCATCTCGACCATAATCTTCTACGTACTCACCTGTGTCGCCTTCCATACAAACAGGCAACTGCGAATGGCCGCCTATGATGGCTTGGATTTGGCCAGACTTTAGGCTGTTAGCCAGTGCAACATCACCAGGCGCGTTACTACCATGTCGACCATTTTCATAGTGGCCCATATGGGTGAGACCAAAAACAAGATCCGGTTGATGTTTCTCTTCAAGCTCGGCCAAAATAGCTTTCACCTCAGCTTGAGGAGAAGTGAATTTAAAATCTTCAACAAACTCTGGGTTACCGATCTCGGCAGTATGTTCTGTCGTCAGTCCAACCACTGCTAGCTTCAAGCCTTGAATCTCAAATAGCTTGTAGGGCTCAAAGTAGCGCTGCCATTCACCATCGACCTGACGATAGATATTGGCCGATAACCAAGGAAATTTTGACCAGCCTCTCTGCTTATCCATCACAACGGATGGATTATCAAACTCATGGTTACCCACGGCCATGGCATCATAACCAAGATGATTCATGCCGATAAAATCAGGCTCAGCGTCTTGAAGATCGGACTCTGGTACACCTGTATTGATATCGCCACCTGAGAGAAGTATCGTCTGCCCACCTTGTCCGACGACCTCTTTACGAATTTGATCAAGTATGGTTTTTCGTGCCGCCATACCATACTCGCCTCTCGAGCCATGCCAAAAACGGCCGTGATGATCGTTGGTATGCAGCAAGGTGAAACGCTTACAGTCATCACCGGCGGCTTGACAGGCAATCGATGCAGTCGTCTTAGGCGCCTCTTCCACCTTTTTCTTACCACAGCCGCTCAATGCTAACGACATAGCGATAGCGCAGCCGGCTAGAACCGGGCCAGAAGGACGGAGTGAAGTATTCATAATAATCCTTCAAAATTATTCAGATCAGCGTTGTCACTGACCCTAAAGGCTTTATGTCGATATAATGAACTAAGCCCACAAGGTAAGGTGTAGACAACGTCTGTAGAGTTAAAAAAAGCAGCACCCAGAGCGATTCCGGTGCTGCTTTTTCAGGCTTAGCTGATGACTAACCTTGGCGACGACGCCACCACATTACCGGTAGTAGCAGCATCACAAGACCACCTAAACTACCTGCGCCATCTGGCTTAGTCCAACCAGGCTCTTCGGTGTTTTTGACCTCGATGCTAACAAACTCGCTGACGCTTTCTCCGTCAACAGTTACCGTGAGCTCAAACACAAGCTCTTGGTCAATATTGACGCTAGGTGACGTCACATTAAGTGTCAGGCCAGTAGCGGTATACTCTGCCGAACTTCCAGATACCTGCTTCCAGCTATAGCTAGCGCCTTCTGGCGCATCGGCAACAGTTGCTGTGATAGAAGTAGCATCACCTTCGTTCACTATGGTGGTACCGGCAAACTCCACATTCAGACTCAAAGGCACATTGATCACGCTTAAGCTCACCGCTTTGCTTGTTTGCAAAGTGCCGTCGCTGATGGTCACAGTAAAGTTCAACGTCTCGTCGGCGTTAACCATTGGCGCAGTCAGAGACAATATTGCCTGGTCGCCAACAAGCGTCTTCTCTTCACCAAGGACTTGCTCCCACTTATAAGTCAGAGCAACGCCTTCACCAGCAGTGATTGCAGAAGCGTCTAGGGTGTATTCAGCGCCTTCGGTGACACTCTCAGGCGTTACAAGATCACCGTCGACCACCAAAACGGGGTTTGGGTCGTCACCACAGACGGCACCATACACTTCTTGCACTAACTCTGGACGGTCAATGAAAGGATTACGGTTACCCTGGTATTTATATACCTGGTTGTTACGGTTCTGCTCGTAACTATCAACAGGGTCTAACTTGTTCCATGCATACAGCGTACAGAGCGTACCAATCAGCGGAGCGCTATCCTCGTCTGTCGTCGTTAAACGATCAACGGCAACGAGATCAGGCATATTAGTCGTCGCGGTATCGGTTCCTTGATAGCGGGTATCCATATACATGATCATACGGGCGACATCGCCTTTCACTTGATCGCGAGGCTCCCAGCAGTCGGTAGCCAAGTCCAGATAGTTACCGGTACCCACACCATTAAATAGCACCTCTTCACCTGTATCCTTACAGGCTCCAAAGTCATTATTGCTTCGCGCCGTGTTGATACCAGGATCAGAAGGACGTAGGTGATGGGCATCGGTATACCCCCACTGAGACTCGCTTGGGAAGCCATGGCTCTTGGCCCAAACGTGTTCACGGTTCCACTTGCCTACACCACTACCGCTCGTCTGGTTGTCGTACTTGGAAATCGACTCACCTGTGTAGATTTCGATAACATTTTTATCGTTAGCGGGATCTTGGTCAGCGTAGGTCAATGCACTCCACACCTGCTTATAAGTCAGTTGCTTATGATCTTTAGCAATGATAACTGACAAGGCATTCTTCAACTCTTCTGCATTGGCAAACTCGCCACTCAAAACTTCTGAGTAATAGATTTCGCCATTGAAACTAGCAGGATCGGCAACCGGAGTCAGGGTCTCACACCCCGTACAAGGACCTGTTTCTGGCTCTGGTTCTGGAGGCGTTACAGAACCATCACATGCCCCCTCACCAGCACAACCCAGACCATCAGCGGTATCGCTATCAAATACGGCCCATTGGTTGTTGGCACCTGGGAAATCGGCTTCGGCTATCGTGTCACCAGCAGTGACACTGGCTTTACGACGCAGGGTCTTATTTTGAGTAGAGAAGTTGGCGTCGTTTGGATCTGTCCAGGCAGAACCCGGATCTTCACCGCGCTTCCCGAAGCGATCGATAACCACATCATCTTTGGTCAATACCAGCGCATCGTCACCGTTAAAGTAAGTGACGGTAGATGCACTGCCTTTCTTGAACGCTTCAGCGGCACTTGCGTTGTGGAATATAATGGTCTTGCCTGGTTCCAGAATACCAGTCAAGGTCTCTGTATTACCTGGATCAGTGCTTCCGTTGCCAAACAGGGTCAGCTTATAAACGTTGGCATCCAGATCGATGGCACTGCCACCGACGTTGGAAATCTCAATCGCTTTGTTGTTGCTGCTGCCTTCAATATATTCGGTAATCAAGAGCACGCCAGGCGTCGCTTCAGAACTACAAGCGCCTTCACCCGGGCAGCCAAGGCCGTCAGATGTGTCTTGGTCGAAGACCACCCATTGATTGTCAGTACCGGGGAAATCAGCCTCGGCTACAGTATCTCCAGTGGTGACGCTGGCTTTACGACGCAGTGTCTTATTCGCAGTAGAGAAATTCGCATCGTTTGAATCCTTCCAAGCCGAGCCCGGATCTTCACCACGCTTACCGAAACGATCTATGACTGCATCGTCTTTGGTCAATACCAAGGCATCATCACCGTTGAAGTAAGTAACGGTAGATGCACTGCCTTTCTTGAACTCTTCAGCAGCACTTGCGTTATGGAAAATAACGCTCTTGCCAGGCTCCAGCGTACCAGTCAGCGTCTCGGTATTACCTGGGTCAGTGCTTCCGTTGCCAAACAGCGTCAGCTTGTAAACATTGGCATCAAGATCGATAGCGCTGCTACCTAGGTTGGAAATTTCAACGGCTTTGTTGTTGCTGCTGCCTTCGATGTATTCTGTAATCACTAAATTAGCACTGGCACCTGTTGATAGGCTGCCCAAAACCATAGCAGTAGCCGCAGCAACTGCATTCTTTTTAATTCTCATAATCGTATCTCTATTTAAATCCTTGATGGGAAACGCACTGCCCAAAGGCAGGCGTTTCATTATCGAGATCAACGCTTATTTGCGAAGACGACGGCGCATAACAGCCAGCCCGAACAGGGACAACAAGCTGATAAAGCCGGTGCTACCAGCCTTACCATTACCGCCAGTGTGATCGACTTCCTCTTCGACAATGTCTGCAATCAAGGCGTCACGGTTAGATACCTTAGCTCGGAACTCTTGCTTAGATCCTGCTACAAGTTCACCATCACGCAGTAGGCTTACGGTGACCTTGTAGATAGCTGACGGCGCGCCAAAGACCTCGAAATTCACCAAAGCTGTCTCTTCATTCGCAATGACAACATTAGGTAGAACCATTTGGGTCAAATCTAAGCGCTGTTCATCATCTGCTGGCGTCATGCTGATGGTCGCAACATCGCCAACTTGAACAATGTCAGCTGGGAGCTGGTAAGGAACCTTGATCAGTTTTCTCAGTTTTGGCAGGTTAAGCGGCACGTTAGCATCCGCATCACCTGGCTTATAACTCAGGGTAATGAGTGCTGGGTCGTGATCCGACGCGCGATAGATGTTTGGCTTGTAGAACTTATGCGTTCCAGTACCGTCGATACTTCCTTTAAAGGCGTTTTGGTAGTCGTACAGGCTAGTCTCTGCCGCATTGACGTGCCAATCAGTCGCATCAATCACGCGATCTTTTAGAGACGGTGAGATCAAGATGTGGTCAAGTGAACCAATTTCGTCACTGAATGAGTAACTCCACGGTGTCTTGCCCTTCTCCTTAAACTTTTCACCAACGATATCTATGTAGCCATAGGTCTTAGTGATGGTGACCGAAGAGCCATCTTCGTTAAACTGGGGCTTAGGTCCAAGGAAAGTGTGGCTAGCGGTAACAATCGTCTTGTTACGTGGGTTCTCAGTAAGCACCAGTACTGGATCTTCTTTACCATAGGCGTTCAAATCACCAAGGATAATCTTATCCCCTGGAATATCTTCCATCTCTTCGCCTAAGTGCACAGCGCCAGCGACGCGGAACTCGGCACAAGATCCTTGGTAATCTAGATCCGGAGCAGTACGGTTGTTCCAAGTCGTGGCATTACCAAACTCAACACCTTGCCACTCTTCCCAACAAGTAGAGCCTTTTGACTTAAAGTGATTGACAGATAACGTCAAACGCTTACCTGTTTGGTTTATGATAAAGGTTACAACCAAGGCATCACGATGGTAATTCTGACCGTTCTCAAGAATCTCCTCGTACTGATCTTTGATCACCTCACCGAGATTGTTCACTATGGTAGGCGCTTTCTGTTGAGGCATTGGGATAACGCGAGTACGTTCAATGCTCATCTTGCTTGGACGATATATGATACCGGTAGCGATGGCGTCAGAACCAATGGCGTCCAGGTTATCCAACATTTGATTGCCGTTGTTGTCGAAGCCAACAAACACATAACGGTTCTCTGTGGAGTTAGGGCCATTATAATCTTGAGCGCGCTCTTCCACATACTCGATATTGACCTGGTTAACGATCTCAGCGATAGCACTGGCATCTCCAAAACCGTTGTTTTCAATCTCCATCAGGGCCATTACATCGGCATCCTGAGCACGGATAATTTCTACCAGCTTAGCTCTCTGATTAATGTATTCATCATAGCTCTCTGCACCTCGGCTTTGACCATAGTTGTTATTGTCGCCACCGAAAGGAGAGTTGAAGAAGTTAAACAGGTTCTGACTGGCAACGCGGATAGCAAACTCATCTTTTGCCACGTTCTCTTTCAGATCAGGCTTAGTCGTACGCGGTAGGTTGTGAATAAAGTTATCACTGGTCAACTGGTTAGTGATCGTCAGGCTGTAATCCTGATCATACGTGTCAGTACCTGGGATCAACTCAGTTTCATATTGACTGATCACACCCTGGGCGTTAACCAGACTATCGTCGATACGAATATAGTTGGTGTGTGGGTCACTGTTGAAACCAGCGTAATAAGGTATTTCGGTACCATTTGACTTAGTGGCACTTTCAATCACTAAACGATAGTCATTGTTTTGCTCATAGGCCGCCTTAGACTCAGGGCTTCCCGCAACATGCAAATGGTTGGGCTGCAAGTTAGGACGCTTATAAGCCGCCACCATGTTGTTACGGTTATGCCCTTTTTGACTGTCGAGGTAGTTGTAACTGAAGCTGCGAGTGATACGCATATCTTGGTTACCTTCAGTCTGAGGATCCAGATCTGTAGGCAAGCTAACTAACATACCTTCGTAACGCTCTAGGGTCTTATCGAAAGAGCCGTTATCGGCTTCTAGCACCTCAATGGGAGTCGGGACGGTTACGGATATGCTGGAGTCGGTAACTTCCCAAGTATCTGCAGCAAGCGTAGTTTGGCCTTCCAATTCAGTGACAACGCTGCCAAGGCAAACCTTCTTACCCACCATACCGCTGTCTGCACTGCCACTCTTAACGAAGATACCGTCAGAGGTCATGGGGTCGCCATCAACTTGCACATCCCGCAGATAAAAACCTTTATTGGGTAGAGATACAACTGCAGTAACAATACCTTCTACGGCAACCTTCTCGTTCTCTACAGGAGAGACAAATCCAGTTCCTTGAATATCATTAATGCGAGTAAGGTTCTCACACACAAAGGGGACATATGCTTCGGCAAAGTTGGGCGCACCTACCGTTTCGGTAGTGAGTTCAAGTTGTTCCCATTGAGATGCATTGTACTTATCTGATTGAGGTGGTGGATTGCCATCTAGAGTCAACCTGCGGCGAAGAGTGACGTTCTTAGCCCAAAAACTGGTGTCATCGACACCACCAATACGGTCTATGGGTTTGCCATCATGTTGGATGAAAAACCCGTCATTCCCGCTTAAATCTAAATGGGAATAGGTCGATGGGTCGCCATCACTAATTACGTAGGTTCCACCGTTACCAGTTACCGTATCTTTGTAGTCTTGGCTGGCATCCTTATTAAGAATGACCAAAGACTTACCCGGTTCAATGGTTGCTCCAGTCAAAAGAGGAGAACCATCCGCCTTTTTCAGTTCATTATTGTATTTACCGTTACCACGCAAAAATGCTTTGGTTGTATCGGTGAAAGTAAAGGCTTCTGTTGCATGAGTATTGGTGATCTCAACAGCGCTCATTTCTGCACCAGGATCGGCAGGGTAATGATCTTTTTGGGTCATTTCGGTGATCAGCAGGTCTTCAACGCCAGCAAAGGCGCCCATGCTGATGGTGCTGGCAATGGCCAGCGACAGGAAACTTTTCTTCATAGTAAACTCTATAAAATTGAATTCGATTCGGACTAGAAGTAGATACGCGCGTACGCATAGCCAGCTTCAGGGGCTTCGCCAACTCGGCCTTCTACAGACAGCACGATGTCGCGGGCAGGACGATAGTTGAAACCTAAACTGGCCCACTGACGCTCTTTTCCGTACTCAGGTGGCAGCTCAGAGTAGTCGTAATTCGGACCGATCAAATCCCAGCCCTCGTACTCTTCATGGTTTACAGAACCAATGAATTCCCAATGTTCATTCAGATCGTACTTAGCACTAACCGTTAGCCCCTGATTACGGAAGGTCTGATAATCTAGGTGCACGTCACCACTCTTGCGTGTGGATAGGTCTTCATCTTCTAAAAAGCCATTTAAACCAATAGAAAAGTCAGGCATCACTTTCAGTCGAACACCCACCCCTATCTGTTGCTGTTCACCATATTTACTGATGCCGTTAGAACCGCCGCGAGTTTCTAAGCCAACCACGACAGATACCAGATCAGACATCCAGCCAACATATCCGTTAACTATGTCACCTTGCAGAGCACCACTCTTGTGTTCACCCTCGTATGAGTAAGAAACGCCGAAAATAAGGTTTTCAAACGCAGCTTGATATTTAACAGTGTTTTCTTGATCACCCGCTTCACCCGTTTCAACAGACTTGTTGAAAGTGAAGTCACCAAAGTGGTCATAATCGTCGAATGCAGTATCGGTCAAGCCGAGTTCAATCCACTGGTTATCGGTTAAGAGATAGCCTACGTACAATTTGTCGATGGCCAACTCAAACTCACCGTCGCCGCCAAGCCAGTTACGACGTTGGTAATCGAGTTCAAGACGATAGGTAAACTGTTGACGTTGGCCCTCCACGCCCATGGTGGCGAAGCTATCATCGACATAGCCCTTGGTATCGTAAAACTCATCATGGTTGTAATCTGGATGAGTATCAAAATGCCCACCAACACCTACTTCACCATATAAGCGAACGTGATCACCTTGATTATCACCATCTAACATCACCGCGCTCACTGAACCGGCACTAAGCATTGTGGCGGTAGCGATTGCAACTACAGATTTTTTTAACATTCCTGTTACTTCCAATTAGTAATTTGTCAGCCAATAGTTGAAGGCCGAACTTAAAATTAAAAATGTTTATTAGTAAATTCTTAAACTGCCAACTACTTAGGTAGGTGGAGCACTCGATGGCAATATCGACGATACCTTGATTACGCTTTTCATATATCAACCCCATTTTTATAATAATCACGCTAAATCCCATTAACGTGCGCCGCGATTGTTGCAAAATGTAGCAACAAAAAAAAGAAGGGTTAGTCACATTTGACGTGCATAAATAGTTGTTAAGCAAAGAAAAATAGCCCAGGAATGACCACGATAAAGAACAAGCTAAAAACACATAGAGCATAAACTCTAACTAATCATAGACTTAATAAAAAACAAGGTTTCCTGTTATTTTTGTGTAACTTGATGTGAAATTTGAATGTTTTTTTTATGAAAAACTAAATTTAGATCACTAAACTGCCACTACAAACTAGAGGTGGGTCGTAAAATCGGCAAATCTGCCGTTTTTAACCACATTTTAAAGTAGAAGTTATCAGCCCCTCATTGGTAACCCGCCATGATTAGAATGATTTAAGCACTCTCGAATGTATAACCAGAACCACCAAGGTTTTATACCTTCTCAGATAACTCAAACAGGCATTTACTGACCTTTAATACTGCTGTGTTGCCGTTAAAGTTTAACTGATGGAATATCGTGATTTTTTAATTGCAGAATGCCAGTGTTTAACTCAAGAGAAATTTCAACTCTAAGTCGCAAGAATAGTTGCGAGAATAGTTGCGAGAATAGTAACGAGAATACTAGCGATGACTTTTTTTTTTGGGGGGGGGAGATTAGAAATCGATCTATAAACTTAAAAACTTATTGTAGAAATAAGATGTGGCCTTGCATAACAAGGTGCCAACGCAACTCTTGATGAATAGGTTTATCGAAGGGCGCCATAAAAATCAGAGTCCGAACTAAATTTGACTCATTTTTACCCAGCGCCATTTTTCAATTAAGTCCACACAAACATCGATAATTGAAGCTTTCAATCAAGGGGATATATGGACTATTGTGCTTAGCGTTCCTACCTAAGAACAAAACTCGAAATGACAGGCGTTTGCCTGAGACCAGCGTAGCAGCTCAACACGATTGCGTGACTGTGTCTTACGAAAGATAGAAGAGATATGGGCCTTCACCGTATGCTCGCTGATACAAAGACGATCGGCGATCTCTTTATTGCGGGCACCGCTTGAGACCAGCTGTATGATGGTGCGCTCACGGCTGGTTAACTTTTGCAGCATGGCCACCATGTCTTGAGTCAGCTCCACCCCGCTATCTTGGCGGTTAACGAGTTGGCGAAACACCTTAGAGATCAGAGGTCTGTCATACCATAGCTCGTCATTCACCATCTTACGCAGGCCAGTTAACAAGAGATCCATCCGCTGGTCGGAAAAGAGTAAACCGCGTACGCCAAGTAATAGCGCCGATTCGGGCTCCAGGGTACCGCGATCCACATGATAGAGGGCCAGAGGCACATGGGGGAGTAAACGGGCGACAATCAGTGGCACACCCTTGCTATCTAACGCTGCGCCTTTTTGAGCGATCAGATAAAAACTGTTGCGGTCTCGCTCAGGATCTAAGTCGCTGACCTGACGCGCTATGCGTGTCTTTAACCCGATAGATTCGGCCAGAACGGCCAAATGACATTGTGTCGAATCTTGATGCAGGAACACCAGTTCATCAATTTTACTCATACGCTTCTCTCCCTGAAAAGCATTTCATCGCATCATCAATCATAATGAGTTCAGCTATCCCTATTATTTATCTTTATGAACTTCCTTTCCAAAGTCCAAGTCATCACCGAATTCAATCGACCAGGACTAGTAAAAAAGTGTATCAGCTATATTAGCTAACTCTGGTGAGAATAGTTATCACTATTGGTTATATCAAGCTAATTTATCACATCAGAAGCATATAATAATGCTTCTGATGTCGGAGACAAGCTACAGATTATTATTGCTTTTTCAATTTTTGCAGCAGACTATCATGCCAGCGAGACAGTAAAATGACACACGCTAGGGCGCCGATCAAGGCCATCCCCATGTCTGACTGAGTGTCCCACACATAGCCCTGGGTACCGAGAAATGCCTCGGCATCTTCGCCCGTTGCCAACGCCACCCACCACTCGATCAACTCATAGAAGGCCGACAATGCCAAGGCAAAGCAACACACCACAAAATGACACCAGGCTCCAGGTTTCACCACCTCAAGACGCAGAAACACCTCTCGTGCCAATAACGCAGGGATAAAGCCCTGGGCAAAATGGCCCACCTTGTCATAGTTATTGCGTTCGCTGCCCATCCATTCGGCTATGGTGTCAAACAAGGGCACCTCGGCGTAGGTATAGTGCCCACCAACCATAAGAACAACGGCGTGTATCAAAATCAGGCCATAGGCCAGTGAGGTCAGCGGAAAGCGTTTGCGGGTGAAATAGAGGATAGGCAAGGCGATCAACGCAGGGACAACCTCTAAAAACCAGGTAAAGCTATCTTTAGGTTCAATCCCTGACCAGATCAGCACGGCGAAAAAAATTGTGAGCCACACAGTGCTTTTATTCAAAATAAGAACTCCTTAGATGATATTGTTTTAATATCAGAATAATAACTTTAGCCATCTAGCCCTCCACACTGACCAAAAAAGGTGCTATTTTGTGGAGGCATTGACATGCAACAGATAAAAATCACCATAAGAACAGGGCTTGTAGACCTTTCTGGGCGCATTTTTACGGCAACACAGGTACTTTGCGCTTAATCACTTTCTCTTTGTAGTCATTCTACACAAGTAAGCAAGAAAACAGCATAGAGTCACCATTAACCTTGCGCAGCAAGGTTAAGCGTCCTGCCGCTATCGATGTTAATCGCTTAATCTGGATTTGCACCAAGTATTAGGCCATTGAGATCTAAGGGGAACAGGTCTGTGGGTAATAAAAGCCGCCCTAAAAGCGATACTGACCTAGCAACAACCGACAAAGAGGGTACCTAAATCATGGCGAAACATTCGCTGGACAAGGATAAGATCAAGATCCTGCTGTTGGAAGGCGTCCACCAATCTGCGGTAGATGTATTCAAGCGTGCAGGTTACAACAACATCGAATATCACAAGGCATCACTGGGGGAAGAGGCGCTGCTAGCCTCGATTAAAGATGCACACTTTGTTGGCATTCGATCTCGTACCCAACTGACCAAGAGCGTGCTGGAACAGGCGGAAAAACTGGTCGGGATAGGTTGCTTCTGTATCGGTACCAACCAGGTTGACCTTGCTGCGGCAGAAAAACTGGGCATTCCTGTTTTTAACGCTCCTTTCTCCAATACCCGCTCGGTCGCCGAACTGGTACTGGGTGAGATCATCATGTTACTGCGTGGTATTCCACAACGTAATGCCCTGGCTCATCGTGGCGGTTGGCTCAAGAGTGCATCTGGTAGCTTCGAAGCCCGTGGTAAGACTCTCGGCGTGATTGGCTATGGTCATATTGGTACTCAGCTGGGGATTCTGGCCGAAACCTTAGGCATGCGTGTTATCTTTTTTGATATCGAAGATAAGCTTCCCCTAGGTAACGCGCAGCAGATCCACTCGCTAGAGCAACTGCTTTCCCTAGCCGATGTGGTCAGTTTGCACGTGCCTGAAACCCCGCAAACCAAGAACATGATTGGCAGCAAAGAGCTGGCAGCTATGCGTCAAGGTAGCATTTTGATCAATGCTTCACGGGGGACTGTGGTGGATATCGATGCCCTGGCCGAATCGATCCGCTGCGAGCATATCGTCGGCGCCGCCATCGACGTCTTCCCGGTTGAACCTAAGTCCAACGATGACGAGTTTATCAGCCCACTACGCGGGCTAGACAATGTCCTGCTGACCCCTCATGTTGGCGGCAGCACTCAGGAAGCGCAAGAGAATATCGGCATCGAAGTGGCTGGTAAACTGGCGAAATACTCAGATAACGGCTCAACCATGACGGCCGTTAACTTCCCTGAAGTATCGCTGGCTCAGCATAAAGACACCTCACGTCTGCTGCATATTCACCACAACCGTCCCGGTATTCTGATCAAGATTAACCAGGCCTTCGCCGAGAAGGGAATCAACATCGCGGCCCAGTACCTGCAAACTACGGCAGAGATTGGTTACGTGGTGATGGAGGTCAACTCAGATCAGGCCGATGAGGCGCTCGAAGAGATGAAGGCGATCGACGGCACTATCAGAACCCGTCTGCTGCACTAAGCGCAAACTCGCTCTTACCCAAAAGGCATCACCTAGGTGATGCCTTTTTAATGCCCGAAGGCTCTCATCCTGGTCTCGCCGATAGGCTTTGCTGGCGCTAAAAAGCAATTTACTTCATAAATTTAACCAATTCCCGGCATCATTTTGAAGATTCATCCTCCGCCCCCTTTAAAATTAATCCTGCGCCACTATATTAATGACAATGAACCCATAAAGGTTACAATCGACCTTTAGCCTCTCCCATTCGCCCAGGAACATGATATGACGCTTACCGTTTCTCAACCTCAATGGTCTCTTACCGAAAAACTGCCTCCCGTCGTCTTCTGCCAACTGTCTCATCTAGGCCTTATCTCAGTCACGGGCGAGCAGGGACGCAGCTTTATTCATGGTCAGGTCACGACAGATATCAGCTCGCTGACAGACGACCAATGGCGCTGGGGCGCGCACTGCGACCCTAAAGGAAAAATGCTGGCTAGCTTCAGAACCTTCTCCCATCAAGAGGCCCTGTTGCTCTTGATGCCCAAAGAAACCCTGGCCTTAGATCTGCCTCAGCTACAAAAGTATGCTGTATTTAGCAAGGCTGAGCTGGTCGATGATAGCGCTAACTGGTTATTGCTGGGCGTGACAGGCCTTGATGCCGCTAACTGGATGAGCCAACACTTTGGTGAGCTAAGCCCATCACTCACCACAGTACCAGGCGGCGTTATCTTACGTGACGGCGAGCGTTTCATCCTCGCTATCAAGAAAGAGGCTCAGGCAGAATTACTGGCCAAGATAGAGCAGCCCATCTACGACTATAGTGTCTGGCAGGCCGAGGAAATTGCCGCCGGTCTGCCCAATATTTATGCCCGTCACCAGGGACAATTTGTGCCGCAGATGTGTAACCTGCAGGCTGTCGATGGCATCAGCTTCACCAAAGGCTGCTACATGGGCCAGGAAACCGTGGCCCGCATGAAATACCGCGGCGGCAATAAGCGCGCCCTCTATATCGCTAAAGGCACCGCCAGCCACGCGCTACGTCAAGATGCGCAGCTTGAGATGCAAATGGAAGAGGGAGAAGGCTATCGCCGTGCTGGCAGCATACTGGAGTCCGTACAACGTGACGGTCAATTGCTGCTAACCGCCGTACTACCCAATGATACCGCCATGAGCGCCAAGCTCAGAGTGGCAGGAGATGAGGCCTCCGAGCTCTCTCTGGTACCACTGCCCTACTCGCTGGATGAAGAAGAGTAAGTCAGCACAAAAAAAGGCGCGATAAGCGCCTTTTTTATTACTTGCTGTTTTAGCTAGGTTCTTCTTAATTATTCATTGTCGTTATGGGTATCGCGTATCTTCACCGCCTCACCGACGATCACCTTGAAATGCTCCACCAGCTCAGGGTCAAAATGTTTACCCGCTTCACGCTCAATCAGCGCCAGGGTATCTTCTATGCTCCAGGCCTTCTTATAGGGTCTGATGGAAGTCAGGGCATCGAACACATCCGCAATAGCGACGATGCGCCCCTCAATGGGAATATCTTTTCCCGCCAGCCCACTGGGATAACCCGAGCCATCCCACTTTTCATGGTGAGTCAGTGCGATACGCCGCGCCATCTCCAGCAGGGGATCCGGATGCTCGCCAATGATCTCGGCGCCTATCTCGGCGTGACGCTGCATCTCTTGCCATTCATCTTGGTCTAACTTGGCTGGCTTCTTCAAGATGGCATCTGGGGTTCCTATCTTGCCGATATCATGCATGGGCGAGGCGTTGTAGATCAGCTCACAAAAACGCTCTGACATTCCGGCCTGGCGGGCCAACAAACGCGCATAGTGACTCATGCGAATAACATGCATCCCCGTCTCGTTATCCTTGTACTCGGCGGCGCGGCCCAGGCGGCGTATGATCTCCAGGCGAGTGTCCGTCAGCTCTTGAGTACGCGCCTTAACCTCCTGCTCTAATAAACGCTTCTGATCATAGAGGGCAAGATGAGTCTTTACCCTGGCCTTCACCACGGGGGCGCTGACAGGTTTAGTGATATAGTCCACCGCACCGAGCTCAAAGCCCTGGGTTTCATCGGAGACATCGGTCAGGGCGGTCACAAAGATCACCGGAATATGGCTGGTCTGAGGCTCCTGCTTGAGGCGCTTACACACCTCATAGCCATTCATCCCCGGCATCATGACATCGAGTAAAATGAGATCCGGGGCATTCTTAGTGGCGATCGCCAGGGCCTTGGGGCCATCGATCGCCACCTTAACCTTGTACTCATCGCCTAAGATCCCCACCAAGATATCGATATTCTCGGGGGTGTCGTCCACAACCAATATCGTGGCCTTCTCCATCAATCCCTCTCCTTTTGCGCCCCGTTGGGCTAATCACAATTGAGTATAGTTGGCACTCAGCCTAGGCAGAGTATTGCTTTCACTCTTACTCTAAGCGTTCTTCCTCTAAGCACTCTTCCTCAACGCTCCAGTCCCAAGCTTTTGGCTTAGATCATCAAACTTAAGCAAATATCTCTTCAACCAACTCTATCGCTTCATCAAACTGGTAGGCGTTGACCATATTCAGCACTGGCACCATCTTCTGCGCCAATGACGATGGCAGGCGCTCGCGAATAGACTCGACCTTAGCTACCGCCTCAGAGTCGGCCTCTTCGAGCATCTGTAGCAAGGCCTTTATCTCGCTATCCAGCTCTTGGGGCGTCATCTCGGGCTGCGTTTGAGCTGCACCGGCCCCCAGCAGATTGTCATCACCGCCAGTCTGTCGCAGCCAATCGCCGATGGCGCCGCACAGACTGTCGATAAGCTCACCCATCTGCTCCAGCGCCTCTTTAATATCGGCCTCGGGCGTTTGACTCAGACTCGACTCTATCTGTTTAGCCATCTCGACTAACTCTGGGCAACAGAGGTTACCCGCCACCCCTTTCAGGGTATGGGCATAACGAATCGCCTCCTCATGCTGGCCCTGACTCAAGGCGGTGGCGATAAGCTCAGCGCAGCGAGACTGGCCTGTGTAGAAGCGCTCGAATATTCTGCGATACAAACGGGCAGAGTTTTGAACCAGCTGTAACCCCTTGTCCACATCCAGCAAAGGATGAGAAGGCCAATAAGCATCTTCCACCTCAAGGGGGGCGCTTTGCCCCTCTGCGGTATCAGGGGCTGAAAGATTATCCCCCAGGTATTCCAGCAGCGTCTTATAGAGGAGTGAGACCTCTATCGGCTTGGCGATATGGTCATTCATGCCCGCCCGCAAGCACATCTCCTTGTCACCGGCCATGGCGTTAGCCGTCATGGCGATCACCGGTAGCGAGGCCCAATCGGGGTTCTTGCGCAGCTCTGCCGTGGCCTGATAACCGTCCATCACGGGCATCTGACAATCCATCAACACCAGATCGAAGCTCTGCATCGCCAGCTTCTCCAGGGCCACCTGCCCATTCTCGGCGATAGAGAGCACAACCCCTACCTGCTCGAGAAACTCGCTGGCGACCTCTTGGTTCATCTCGTTATCTTCCACCAGCAAGATTCGCTTACCCTTGAGCTGAGCCAATAATGCCTGGCTGATCTCTTTGCCCTTGCGGCGCACAGACACGGCCCCCTCCTTACCCAGGGCCGACATGATACCGTCCAGCAACCTGGAGGCACTGATCGGCTTAGTGATATAGCCGGTGATCCCCGCCTGCTCCGCCTTGTCGATAAAATCACTGTCGGCATGAGCCGAGACGATCAAGATCTTAGGCGGGGTCGGCAGCAGAGACAGCATCTGCTTTGAAGTCTCCAGACCATCCATCTCAGGCATACGCCAGTCGATCAAGGCCACCTGGTAATCTGTCTCCTGACAACGGGTCAGGGCCTCACTACCGCTACGCACCGTATCGACGCTAAAGCCCATGCTCTCAAGGGTGCTGCGTAAAATATCCCTTGCGGTGGCGTTATCGTCGGCCACCAGAATACGCATCCCTTCCAGCTCCTGCTCCACCTTGATCAGCTGGCTGTCAGAGATCTTAAAGCGGACGCTGAAGAAGAAGGTGCTGCCATTGCCAAACTGGCTCTCCACGCCAATCTCACCGCCCATGAGTTCCACCAACTGCTTACAAATCGCCAAGCCGAGACCTGTGCCGCCATACTTGCGCGTCGTCGAACTGTCCGCCTGACTGAATGACTTGAACAACTTGGCGCGCTGCTCCTCGGTGAGGCCGATACCGTTGTCGCGCACGCTAAATTTCAGCAGTATCTCCTCATCCTCTCGCACCAGCTGGCTGATCGAGAGCATCACCTCTCCCTGCTCGGTAAACTTGATGGCATTGTTCATTAAATTGATCAGCACCTGACCCAGGCGCAACGGGTCGCCCACCAAGTGGCGCGGAATATTGGGCGCTACGGCAAACAACAGCTCCAACTGTTTGTCGGCCGCCTTGGCCGAGAACATGTCGCTGAGATCTTCAAGCAAGGTATCGAGCTGGAAGGGCACGGCCTCGATATCCAACTTGCCCGCCTCAATTTTAGAGAAATCCAGGATATCGTTGATGATCCCCAGCAGCGACTTAGAGGCGCGGTCTATCTTCTCTACATAATTTTGCTGTTTCTTATCCAGCTCTGTCTGTAAACAGAGTTGCGACATACCTATGATGGCATTCATCGGCGTGCGGATCTCGTGCGACATATTGGCCAGGAAGTCACTCTTAGCCTTGCTGGCGGCATCGGCGGCATCTTTGGCCAAAATAAGCTCCTGCGACAGCTGCTTGAGGGAGCTGATATCCGCCATAGAGATCACCGCTGAGCGATACTCTCCCTGCTTGTCCGATAGCCCTGTCATGTTGGCATCCATCCACATGGCCTGGCCGCTATGATTGATCAGGCGGATATCCAAGTTGGCACTATCGCCACCATCACTCATCAGTGACTTGAAGCGATTCTTCGCCTCCAGTCCCTGCTCTGGGTCTTGATAATCGAAGAAGAGACTGCCCTTAAGCAGCGCCCTGGGTAGCTGCATGTAATGACTAAATTGCTCGTTGCAGTCCAGGATGACACCACGTTCATCGACATTCACAATCCCTATGCCGGCGTTATCAAACAGCGCCCTGAAATGCGCCTCACGTTTGGCCAGCTCTCTGTCCATCCGCTTACGCTCTGTAATATCCATGAGGTAGCCATGCCACACTAGGCTGCCATCTGCCTCCCTGTCACCGCGGGCGCCCGCCTGCAGCCAGCGCTCCTCACCCGATGGATGCAGGTAACGAAACTCTTCGGTCCACTTGAGCCCTGAGTCACTTTTCTCCGACAAGGCCCGAATAATGCGGGGGCGCTCGGAGTCGACAATACAGTTAGCCACCAGGTCAAAGTTGGCCAATAGCTGATCGCGATGAAAACCTAAAGTGGTAATACAGGCACTGGAGAGGAAGGTAAAATAACGCTTGTCATTGTCGAACCAGCGCAGCTGATAAACGGTATTGGGAATGGATTCTGTGATGGTCTCAAGCTGCTGCTGAGACTGGGCAATCTTCTCCTGAGCCAGCTTACTCTGGGTGATATCCTGAATGCTGCCATCAAACCAGAGCGCCTTGCCCTCGTCGTCATAGCTGGCCTTGCCCTTTTCATGCACCCAATGGACACTGCCATCTCTGTGCTGAATACGGTACTGCACCTCGAAGGTCTGCTGCTCGGCGATCCCTTTGTTGATCGCCGCATCTGCCAGCGCCCTATCGGCTTCAAGGATCAAACTGGCAAAAGTGCGCTTACTGCTTTCGATAAAGTCTTCGGCGCCGTAGCCGGTGATCTCGGCAATATTGTCGCTAACATACTCCATCACCCAGCTCTCACCCAGGCGGGTACGATAGACGGCGCCGGGAATATTGCTCACCAGACCGCGAAAACGACTCTCGCTGTCTTTAATCCGCTTAGCGATCGCCAACTCCTCGGTCATATCCCGCACCGAAGCGGCGACCTGACGCTTGCCATCAACATCGGCTGGCAACAGGCCTAAGCTAACTTCCACCGAAAACAGACTGCCATCGGCCTTCTTGGCTTTCAGGGTTCGCCCCAGTCCCTGCCCCATGCGGCGATCGACCCCTTCGCTGACAAACTTAGCCCTGAGCGCCGCATGATTGTCCACGGTATCGGGCACCAGCTGATCGACACTCAAGGCCAACATCTGCTGCGCATCATATCCAAACAGCTGCTGACAACGACTGTTGCTAAAGACTATCTTGCCCTGCTCATCGACAATCAGCATCGCCTCGGGGGCCGACTCCAGTACGGCATTGGACCAGGCCGCCGCCGAGAACTGCTCGGTCACATCGTTAAACAACATCTCGATAGAGAGGAGTTCACCGTTATCGGCCAGCAGCGGCTGCATAAAGAGATCCAACCGTCGTAACGTGCCATTGGCGGCAATCATCTCCACCTGATGGGGTGGCACGCTATTGCCCTGCAGGGCACTGTCCATATATTCCCAGTTCACCTCGTTGATGGGGTTATCGGAGAACATGCGCTGATATTTGCGTTTGAGCAGATCTGGGCTTACGCCCAAGACCTTCTCAACGCCGGCGCTGACCTGGGCTATCTGGCCGTCGGGCTCAAGGGAGCAGTAAAACGATTTATCGCTCATTCCATCAATCAACTTAGCAAAGCGGTTCCCCCGGGAATCCAGTAGCGCCTCTTCACGCTGAGCCAACACCTCGGCCAGTTCATTAAACTTATCTGTCAGGGTCACCACCTCGGTCACCGCGCCTCTGGGGCTGTCGATGCGTTTGGTCTTACCCGCGCCGAAGGCAACTATCCCCGCCGCCAGACGCTCGATGGGTAGCGACAGGCGCCTGGCGGTGAGATAGCCAGTTAAATAAAGCACTATCGAGATAAGCAGTAAGGTGATCACCAGCGAAGAGAGGCCCATATAAAGCTGATGATAGAGTTTCTCCTCATGGGTCATCATCACCACGCGCCAGTTGAGCTTAGGCACCACACCGACGCTGGCCAGATAGGCCTGGCCATCTTTGGCTATCATGCGACTATTGCCAGATTCTGCCCCGCCGATTAATTGCAAAAAATCCTGATTTTCACTCGACGAAGACAGCCAGTTATCCTTGCCCTGAGACATAATCAACTGACTGTTTGGATGGTAGATAAGTTGCCCGTTCTCATCTAATACCAGCATACGATCCGCCTCGATGCCCGCCATACTCGGCAAGGTATCTAACGCCAGATCGACCGTCACTACCCCCCAGTAGGGACGCGACGGGCCAAAGGGTTGTGAGAAGGTGATCATCAAGATATTACCGGCGCCCTCATCGAAATAGGGCAGCGACCAGTAACCGTCGATATTATCGATAGCCTCGCTCCACCAGGCCCACTGACCATCGGTGTAGTCATAGCTATCGGCGCCGATATCCAGCATCTTTATCCCCGCTTGGTCGCGGTAGACATAGGGAGCATAAGGTTTTTGATTGTCTGTGAGTTCGGGGCGAAAGGCGATGGCGCTGGCGTAGAAATCTGTCTGGCGCTCCAGGCGACGGGTGAGCAGGAGTTTAAGCTCGGCATCCTCAGCGAATAATTTGTCATGGCCCATTTGCCCCAGCAGATCGGCAAAGGTGCGGGTATCTTGTTCGGCAAAGGAGAGGAAATAATGAACCTTCCGGGCCACCATTTCCGCCTGTTTCTCCAGATCGCCGTAGAGGTATTTTTCCTCGGCCTGATAATTAAACCAGGCATAGAGACTAAAGACCATGGCCATGATGGCAATTAGCGGCAAGGCAATTTGTACAAGTATCCGGCTACGAAAGGTACGAAGTCTGCTCATATCCATAATCCACAGTGCTATCGGCGCTTGACCCTAAGGCCCTGCTGTTGCTTACATCTATCCTCACCTAACTCCCCAAAAAGCGGGGCCATAGGTGCCGTATTAGCGCTCACTCTCTTGTGTCTGTCATTGCCGTTTTCTGACACAAAATCTGGTTCTTCAAAATAGTGAAAACTTGCTAACTTCATGATGAACCAGAAAAATACTTGTTCATTAAATCACCTTACTTAACCGTAATCAACAACTTAACAACATCTTTACCCATTAGGTTTTAAGTATAAAACAGGCGAAAAATAAGCGACTTTTTATATTTCTCTCCCCCCATCAACCCTATTTCTTAGGCATCAAGGGATCGCACCGAGCACTTGATACGTATAGTGAGCAAAGCACAGGCAAACTGCCATCACATCCCCTACTGATTGCACCTTGCAATCTGCTATCGATGGGGTTATCAATGGGTTTCATCATACTTTGCCAGACTATAGGTTCAGGCAAAAACCTAAGGACAGACAATGACGAGTGTCGCGACGCTAAGTGAGATCTCTAAAGGGTTTAACGATGGCGATAAGTTTCATCTGGTATTGGATAAACTGGATTTAACCCTCAACCAGGGTGAAACCGTGGCGCTCACCGGCCCCAGCGGCAGCGGCAAAAGCACCCTGCTCAATATTATCGCTGGCTTCGAGCGCCCCACCAGCGGCACCCTCACCCTGCTCGATCAGGCCAGCACCCATTGGGACGACAGACGCTGGAGTCAGTTCAGACATCATCAGCTGGGTGTGGTCTTTCAGCAGTTCAACCTACTCACCCCTCTCAATGTGGAAGACAATATCGCCTTTCCGCTACATCTTAATGGCGCGGCCTGGAATAGCTGGTGCGATCACCTGGTGAACGCGCTCGGACTAAGGCCACTCCTAAAACGTCATGTGGATGCCTTATCGGGCGGCCAACAGCAAAGGGTTGCCATCGCCAGAGCACTGGCCCATAAGCCCGCCTTACTGCTGGCCGACGAACCCACAGGCAACCTGGATCAAACCACCAGCCTTGAGGTGATGGAGCTTATCTGCGCCCTAGCAGGCGAAAACAACACCAGTATATTGATGGTGACCCACTCAATGGAATGCGCCGCTTTTATGCAGCGCCGCTGGCATCTGGATCTCGGGCGGGTACATGAATAGCCCTAAGCCTTCGTCCCACAAGGGCGATAATGTAAATAGCCCTAAGCGCTCGCCCCATAAGGGCGATAATGTAAATAGCCCTAAGCACTCGTCCCTTTGGTTAGCCACCCGTCAGACCCTGAGGGTCTTTAACGCTCACTATCGTCAGGCGCCCCTGCAAGCAGGCGCGATTCTGATCGGTATCATATTAGCCGTCACCTTATTGACCGGAGTGAGGGCCACCAACGAAAGCGCCATCGACAGCTACAGCGAGGCCGCCGAGCTACTGAGCCACCAGGCCAGTTCTCTCATCATGCCGCGCACGGGCCAAGCCCTTGATGAAAGCCTCTACTTTACCCTAAGGCAGCGAGGCTTCTCCCACAGCCTTGCCGTACTCGAGGGGCGAGCGCTGGATCAACACCAGCAGGCTTGGCAGATAGAGGGCAGCGATCTGGTTGCCGCGCTGGCGGCGGTATCAACGGCGCCAACCCAAGAGTCCTCAACCCAAGAGAGCTCAAACCAAGACTCAAACCACAAGAAAGACGCGCCACCTGTGCCATCGATACGGGGAGAGCTCCCCCTTGGCGATCTATTGGCCGGCGAGCCTATGGTATTAATGAGTCAAAGCCGGGCTGACGCCCTAGAAGGCGGGCAGCTCATTCTCAATGGCACCTTACTGACAGTGCAGGCCATCGACGACAGTTATCAGCTAGGGGATCGCCTGCTTATGGATATCTCGCTGGCGCAAACAGTGTTAGCCAAACCTGGAGAGCTTAGCTACATCGCCCTGTTCAGTGAACCCGGCGCCAGACAGGCCGAGCTTGAACAGCTACTCAGTGATAAGGCCAGTCTGGTTGAGAGTGATAACGGCGAGGCGATGAAGGCGCTGACAAACAGTTTTCATCTCAACCTCACCGCCATGAGCCTGCTGGCCTTTGTTGTCGGGCTGTTTATCGCCTATAACGGCGTGCGCTATAGCCTGCTCAAGCGCAAGCGACTCATCATACAACTGCAACAGCAAGGGGTACGGCGCAGCGCCATCATGCTCGCCTTAGGCATGGAGCTTATGGTGCTGGTGCTGCTGGGCTCACTTATCGGCTTTATTCTGGGGCTTCAGCTAAGCTACTGGCTGCAACCTATGGTGTCGGTCACTCTGGAGCAGCTCTATGGCGCCCACATACTGCCCGGCAGCTGGCGTTGGCAATGGCTGGCTCAGGCTAGCCTGCTCACTCTGGTCGCCGCGCTGCTCGCCTGTAGCTCCTTGCTGCGCGAGCTGATACATCAACCACTTGCCCAGGGCAGTGGCCAGCTCAGCCTGCAACGCAGCGCGACTAAGGCGCAAAATCGCCTCATGCTGGTCGCCCTTCTTCTCGGTGGCATCACCCTGATACTCATGCCTCTCAGCCAGGACTATAAATTCACCATGGCCTTACTGGGGCTTGTGGTGCTGGCCATCCCCATGGCCTTACCTTATCTGCTAAGAAAGCTTATCGGCCTGATACAGGGCCTGAGTCCAAAGGGGCTTATCGCTTACCAAATTGCCGAAACCAAAGAGTTATTACCGCCCCTCTCACTGGCCATGATGGCCATGCTACTGGCGCTAACAGCCAACATCGCCATGAACAGCCTGGTGGGCAGCTTCGAGATCACCCTCAAGCAATGGCTGGATGCCAGACTGCATGCCCAGCTTTATCTGCGACCACCCGCCAGCCAGATGATCGAGGTGGAAAAGGCGCTGGCACAAACGCCTGAGGTGACGGGACTCTATAAGCAGTGGCAGATTAAGACCCGCTATCAGCAGACCCCTATCTTTTTGCTGACGCGAGATCCTTACTCCATCGAGCACACCACCATCATCAAACAGGCCCAGGCTGAACTGTGGCAGGCGTTTTTCTCATCAATGCCTGACTCAGCGTCGCATTCCACAACGCCGCAGGCCCTGGTCAGCGAACCCTTTGCCATCAAGCATGGCAAGCAACTGGGGGATAAGATTCAGCTCGCCGCACTTGGGGAGACACCATTGACCATAGCCGCCATCTATTATGATTACGGCAATCCCTACGGCGAGGTGATCATCGCGCCAGCCTTGTGGCAAGAGGCGCAGCTCGGCGATACACCGCTCAGCCTGGCGCTCACCTATGATGGCGACCTAGATAACTTAAGCCAGCAGTTGCAGGCGCGCTTCAACCTGCCCGATGCACTGGTCTACAGCCAGGAGAAGATAAAGGCCCAGGCGATCACCATGTTTAAGCGCACCTTCTCTATCACTCAGGTGCTCAATAGCCTGACCCTGATGGTGGCCGCCATCGGCCTGTTCAGTGCTTGCTATATGCTGACCCAGGCTCGGCTGGCTCCCATCGCCCGCCTCTATGCCCTGGGGGTGAATCGCCGCCAGCTGGTGCAAATGATCGTCGGTCAGATGCTCTTAATGGTGCTGCTCACCTGCCTGGTGGCGCTGCCGACGGGAGCGCTGCTGGGCTATCTGTTGATCCACAAGGTGACGCTGCAGGCCTTTGGCTGGAGTATCGCCATGGTCTGGGACTGGCAGGCCTATCTGCAACTGGTGGGGCTGGCATTACTCGCCAGCGCCTTGGCGGTCGCCTTCCCCCTCTACCAACAGACCAGACGTCCATTGATCTCAAGCCTACAGAGGGAGGTGCTATGACACGCTTACTGATGCTCAGTCTCATCGCTCTGCTACTGGGCTGTGATACGCCTAAAGAGGAAACGGCGGGCGCCATGGGTAACCTTATGGGCTCTAACACAGATGGTTATGCCCAGGTCATCAAAGGCAAAGCGCTTAGCTTTCCCAAGGATCACCAGGACCATAATGATTTTAGGCAAGAGTGGTGGTATCTGACCGCCAACCTCACCACAGAATCCGGTGAGCCTCTGGGGGTGCAGTGGACCCAATTTCGTATCGCCCTGTCACCTGGCCCAGCTGAATCCCCCCTTGAGTCAGCCAGTGCAAGCTCCTCCTGGGCAACCAATCAGCTCTATATGGCCCATAGCGCACTGACCACAAGTGATAAACACCTGACGCAGGAGCGCTGGTCTCGCGGCCACCCTGAACTGGCAGGCACCAGCACGGCGCCGCTGACGATTAAGCTCGATGAGTGGCGCTGGCAGAGTCAGGGCGAGCAGCTGTTTCCCGCCGAGTTACAGGTCGTTGGCGACAAGATGAGTTACCAGTTAACCCTTAAGAGTGACGCGCCGTTGCAGCTGCAGGGCGATCAGGGCTACAGCATCAAAAACGCCAGTGGTAAGGTGGCCTCCTACTACTACAGCCAACCCTTTATCGAGATCAGTGGTACGGTCAAAATCGACGGCCAAACCCAAAAAGTGACGGGTAAAGGCTGGTTAGATCGTGAGTGGAGCTCACAATTTTTAGACCGACATCAACAGGGCTGGGATTGGTTTGCCCTGCGTCTGGATGATGGCTCGGCGCTGATGCTGTTTCAGCTCAGAACAAACACCCAGGAGAAACCCTTTTTCAGCGCCCGGCGCATGTACCCAGATGGCCGCGGCCGCAACATAGAGAGCCAGGCCATCACAATGAAAGCCACCGACTGGCAACAGATAGGCGAGTCCAGCTACCCTGTGGCCTGGCAGATCGCCATCCCCAGCGAGCAGCTAAAGCTCACGATCTCGCCCCTCAATCCAGACAGTCTGATGCCCCTGAGCGTGCGCTACTGGGAAGGGCCTATCCAGATAAGCGGCTCCCATCAGGGCCAAGGGTATATGGAGCTCACCGGCTACTAGCGGCTCGTCACTAGCTGATCGTCAATGGTGAGCAGCCCATCAGCGCGCTGATGATCCGCAGCGCTATATACCTATGATGATATAAGCGTCATCCATGTTTACCTGGCTTGCCCTCACCTTCTTATAAGATGAAATGAGCCAAGTTAACCCGAGCCGACAAGGCCTTGTGGTCTCAAGGTATATAGCAGTCACCTGCAAGCAAGCCGCCGATGCTTTTCAATCTTGGATATTCCCCTTGCATCCCGTCGCGGGATAAATCGCTAAATTAGCACAAACCCAATTAATTTAAGGCTTTCACGCGAGTTTCAAAACCTCGTTTTATCGACCGTTTTAAATCGGTCGCTAGGCAATATTGGACAAATTATCCAAGCTTGTTGAGGTAAAAATCAGCCAATGTCCAGCGCTAAATCCTGTTTAAATTTCGAACTGAGAGTTAGGTCACACGAAAAACTTTGATCTCGATCTACAAAAGCGTCAGTTACCTCTCAAGAGGTATACCCCTATAACCAGCAAGGTTTAGACTGAATCATATCCTTATGCGGTCAACACCCTAAATATCGCCAATATCCCGGGTGTCCAGCCGCCACAACAGGGTTAACCCATGACACAGGAATATCATGTTACCAGCCTGGTGGTTCACGCCTCACCAAGCGCAGTAACTCAAGTTACAGCGGATATCAACGCCCTCGCGGGCGCCGATATCCACGCCGTTACCGACGAGGGTAAGTTAGTCATTACTCTGGAAGGCGCCACCCAAGGTGCCATCCTCGATAACGTCGAAGCCATCAACGCCCTTAGCGGGGTGTTATCAAGCAGTCTTGTCTATCACCAAGTTGAACCATTAGAAGAAAAGAGTGAGGAAACACCATGAGCATTAGCCGTCGCGAGTTTCTAAAAGCCAACGCCGCAGTTGCCGCTGCGACCACGGTTGGTGTCACTCTGCCAGTGAAGATCGTTGAAGCCGCTGAGCAGAATGACAACATCAAGTGGGATAAAGCCCCCTGCCGTTTTTGCGGCGTGGGCTGTAGCGTATTGGTCGGCACCAATAACGGCAAAGTCGTTGCCACCAAGGGCGATCCAGAAAGTCCGGTCAACAAGGGCCTTAACTGTATTAAGGGCTACTTCCTATCCAAAATCATGTACGGTAAAGACCGTCTTACCACGCCGCTACTGCGCATGAAGAATGGCCAGTATGACAAAGAGGGTGAATTTACCCCGGTCAGCTGGGACAAAGCCCTGGATACCATGGCTGAAAAGTGGAAGCACACCCTGAAAACCAAGGGCCCTACCGCCGTCGGCATGTTCGGCTCAGGCCAGTGGACCGTTTGGGAAGGTTACGCCGCCTCTAAACTGCACAAAGCAGGCTTCCTCACCAACAACATAGATCCAAACGCCCGTCACTGTATGGCTTCGGCCGTAGGTGGCTTTATGCGTACCTTCGGTATCGACGAGCCTATGGGCTGTTACGATGACTTAGAAGCCGCCGATCAGTTTGTGCTCTGGGGCGCCAACATGGCCGAGATGCACCCAATCCTTTGGGCACGTTTATCGGATCGTCGCCTAAGTAGCCCTGATAGCCGCGTGCATGTGTTGTCGACCTTCGAGAACCGCAGTTTCGATCTCGCCGACAACCCTATGGTGTTCCGCCCTCAGTCTGATCTGGTGATCCTTAACTTCATCGCCAACTACATCATTCAAAACGGTGCGGTGAACAAAGAATTTGTCAGCAAGCACACTAAGTTTGCCCTGGGCACCACAGATATCGGTTATGGCCTGCGTCCTGATCATCCGCTTGAGAAGAAAGCCAAAAACCCAGGCAATGGCAAGTCTAGCGCCATCAGCTTCGACGAGTACGCTAAGTTCGTCAGCACCTATACCCTGGAATACGCCGCCAAGATGAGTGGCGTCGAGCCAGAAAAACTCGAGACCCTGGCCAAGGCCTACGCCGATCCTAAGGTGAAGGTCATGAGTCTGTGGACCATGGGTATCAACCAGCACGTACGTGGTGTTTGGGCCAACAACATGCTCTACAACCTCCACCTGCTGACCGGTAAGATCTCTACCCCAGGTAACAGCCCATTCTCGCTAACGGGTCAACCGTCAGCCTGTGGTACCGCCCGTGAAGTGGGTACCTTCGCGCACCGTCTACCTGCCGACATGGTTGTGGCCAATCCTAAGCACAGAGCCGTGACCGAGGAGCTATGGCAAGTACCAGAAGGCACAATTCCGCCTAAGCCTGGTTTCCACGCCGTACTGCAGAGCCGCATGCTCAAAGATGGCAAGCTCAACTGTTACTGGACCATGTGTACCAACAACATGCAGGCTGGCCCTAACATCAACGATGAGATCTACCCAGGTTTCCGTAACCCAGAAAACTTCATCGTGGTGTCAGATCCATACCCAACGGTCACCGCCATGGCTGCCGACCTGATTCTGCCGACCGCCATGTGGGTCGAGAAAGAAGGTGCCTATGGTAACGCCGAGCGCCGCACCCATATGTGGCACCAGCAGGTCAAGGCACCAGAAGGCGCCAAGTCTGACCTTTGGCAGCTAGTTGAGTTCTCTAAGCGCTTCAAGGTATCAGAAGTTTGGCCAGCAGAGCTGGTGGCCAAGAAGCCTGAATACGCCGACAAGACGCTCTATGATGTGCTGTTTGCCAACGGGGTGATCAACAAGTTCCCCACCTCAGACTGCAAGGGTGAGCTAAACGATGAGTCAGAAGCCTTCGGCTTCTACCTGCAAAAGGGTATCTTCGAAGAGTATGCCCAGTTCGGTCGCGGCCATGCCCACGACTTAGCCGACTTCGACACCTACCACGAGACCCGCGGCCTGCGCTGGCCTGTGGTCAATGGCAAAGAGACGCTACGCCGCTTCGTCGAAGGTAGCGACCCTTATGTCAAAGCCGGTGAAGGCTTTAACTTCTACGGTAAGCCAGACGGTAAGGCGGTGATCTTCGCCCTACCCTACGAGCCTGCCGCCGAAGAGCCGAACGAAGAATACGATCTCTGGATGTCGACGGGCCGCGTGCTCGAACATTGGCATACAGGGTCTATGACCGCCCGCGTTCCCGAGCTGTATCGCGCCTACCCAGATGCACAGATCTTCATGCATCCGGAAGACGCCAAGGCCCGTGGTCTACAACGTGGTGATGAAGTGGTCGTGGCCTCGCCTCGCGGTGAAGTCAAGACACGTGTTGAAACCAAAGGCCGGAACAAACCGCCACGAGGCGTGGTATTTATGCCATTCTTCGATGCGCGCCAACTGGTCAACAAGTTGTTACTGGACGCCACCGATCCTCTCTCGAAAGAGACAGATTTCAAGAAGTGTCCGGTAAAAGTGATGAAAGCCTAAAGCGGTTCAGTGAACCCTTTAATCGCTTGAGTTAAACATCAGATACGAAGAGCTAGATATGAGCCAGGTCAATCGCAATAGTAAAACTAAGGGGGTCAATCGCCGCCAGTTCTTAGCAACTACGGCTAAGGCAGGTTGCGCTATGGGTCTCTTAGGGCTAGGTGTCAGTGGGGTTGCCAAGCAATCCTCGCACCTGGCCCCTATGGCGGTTCGACCACCAGGCGCCTTGGATGAGCAAGATTTTCTGTCGGCCTGTGTACGCTGCGGACTCTGTGTTGAGGCCTGCCCCTACGACACCCTGAAACTGGCTCGCTGGTTTGAGGGTGCCCCCACGGGTACGCCTTACTTCACGGCCCGCAAAGTGCCCTGCGAGATGTGCGAAGATATCCCCTGTGTGAAAGCCTGCCCTTCGGGCTCGCTGAATCACGACTTGACCAATATCGAAGAGGCCAAGATGGGGATAGCGGTACTGATCGACGAGAAAAACTGTCTCAACTTCAAAGGGCTACGTTGTGACGTCTGTTACCGCGTCTGCCCCTTGATCGACAACGCCATCACGCTCGAACGGCAGCGTAACCACCGCAGCGACCACCACGCCATGTTTATCCCCACGGTCAACAGCGACACCTGTACCGGCTGTGGCAAGTGTGAACATGCCTGCGTGTTGGAAGAAGCGGCCATTAAGGTGCTGCCTGCTCATATTGCGCTCGGTAAAACCGCAACCCACGATACCTATATCAACACAGAAGAGACCACGCTGGAGATGTTGAATAAGGGGCTCACACTATGAAGAACGGCATGAGTAATACGAAGATGACAGCGCCAGGCGCGGCTCAGACACGTTTCGCTCAGGCGGCGATCGATGAACTAGGCTGGTGGCGTGCCCACAAGTTCCTGTTCCTGCGTCGTGCCAGTCAGCTGTGTGTGCTACTGACCTTTGCCATCGGCCCCTGGATGGGACTCTGGATACTCAAAGGTAATCTCTCTTCCAGCGAGTTGCTGGGGGCTGTGCCCCTGTCAGATCCCCTGGCCACCCTGCAGGTGCTGATGACGGGACACCTTCCCGAAACCGCGCTGCTTGTCGGTGCGCTCATCATCGCGCTGTTCTACCTGCTTGCGGGTGGACGGGTGTTCTGCAGCTGGGTCTGCCCGGTCAACCTGGTCACCGACGCTGCCAGCTGGCTAAGACGCAAACTGCGTCTGCCACGCACCGCCGAGATGCCCAGGAACCTGCGCTACTACCTGCTGGCCCTGGTGCTACTACTGCCCTTGGTCACAGGCATTACCGCATGGGAGTGGGTCAACCCAGTGCCTATCCTCTACCGCGCCCTGCTGTTTGGTGCCGGTAGTGGGCTGTGGATACTGGCGATGATCTTCTTGCTGGATCTCTTCATCAGTGAACGGGCTTGGTGTGGTCACCTGTGTCCCACCGGCGCCATGTTTGCCCTGCTGGGCAAGGCGAGCCCGGTTAAGGTGTCTGCGGTCAATGCCAAGGCATGCGACAACTGTATGGATTGTTTTGAGGTATGTCCCGAGCGGCAGGTGTTAAAGCCTGCTCTTAAAGGCGACAACCCCATGATAGTCGACAGTGATTGCACTCAGTGCGGCCGATGTATCGATGTTTGTGCCCAACGCGTTTTCCAGTATCAAAATCGAATTGCCCTAAAGGCGGAGAACAACCAATGAAAAAAGTACTCACTTTAGTCGCGCTGATGGCGCTAGGTGCCTGTTCCGGTCAGCAAAGCGACATTGCGGCCGAACCTGTGAATATCAGTTCACTCGGAAAAGGCGAGATCACCGCGGTACGTGCCGCTGACGAGATGCCGACCTATCCAAGTCGAGGTCAGTCAATCGAGCGTGGCTTCGTCCACCAGCCACCGCTGATCCCGCACAAGGCCGACTACCCAATCAGCATCAAGAAGAATGGCTGTATGACCTGTCACAGCCCAGAGAAAGCTAAGCGCATGAAGGCGACCGAAATTCACGCGTCGCACATTCTGCCAGACAGCAAGCTCAACTATGAGTATTTCAACTGTACTCAGTGTCACGTGCCACAGGCGGAAAACAAGCAGAAGTTGGTTGAGAATAATTTCTCGAATCAATAAAACTTGAAGTTCGGGTCTTGCAGACTTGAACGTTAGACGCTGAAAACACCAAAACCACCCAACAAAGGGTGGTTTTTTATTGCCTGGCCGCAACCTTGGCCTAGCTAGTTGTTAGCATCTAACCGTATTGCCGTTTGGCCTCGCGCTGAGAATCGCTGCTTCATGGCAATCTATCGCCTGCCTAGCGGGGATGGAGGCACATTGTAATTAATGTGCGAAAAACTCAGTGTAAGCAGTTAACGTCGCGGTCGTTGGCTAAGTGGATTTGAAGGTCGCACCTTCATGGCAATCTATCGCCTGCCCGACGGGGGATGTGTGACAACACCTCAAGGATTAATGTTCGCTATTTAGATTGGTATCACTGAGCGTCACTATCATTGGTTTAGTGGATTTGAAGGTCGCACCTTCGCTGTAACCTAACGCCTGCTCGGCGGGGGTTGTGCAAACACTATTTTGGCTCGCCGCAAGCACATCCATGTGGGCTCTGCGAAATCATCCATGATTTCGAAGGCCAAAATCGTGTTTACACTGAGTATCTAACGTCTCTTCGATTTGCCCTCATTGGGTGCCCATTGGTGAGAAACATTTGGCCACATTTGTATTTACAGGAGATTTGAAGGCCGCACCTTCGCTGCAACCTAACGCCTGCCCGACGGGGGATGTGTGACAACACCTCAAGGATTAATGTTCGCTATTTAGATTGGTATCACTGAGCGTCACTATCATTGGTTTAGTGGATTTGAAGGTCGCACCGTCGCTGTAACCTAACGCCTGCCCGGCGGGGGAATATGGAGACACATTGTAATTAGTGTCTGAGAAACTGAATATTAGCACTAAGCGTCATGGTCATTGGCTAAGTGGATTTGAAGGTCGCACCTTCGCTGTTACTTAACGCCTGCCCGGCGGGGGAATATGGAGACGCATTGTAATTAGTGTCTGAGAAACAGAATATTAGCGCTAAGCGTCATGGTCATTGGCTAAGTGGATTTGAAGGTCGCACCTTCATGGCAATCTATCACCTGCGGTGAGCTTATGTGCAGATACATCTGCTACACGCCGTAAATCCATCCTTGGAGGCTCGACGATGGCATCCCTGCCATCGACGTCCGCAGATGCATCTACACTCGGTATCTAACGTCTCTTCGATTTGGCCTCATTGAGTGCCATTGAGACAAGTTATTCTTTTTAAGAAAAAAACGTACAAAAATGTGACAGAACTTGTTGATTGCCTCCTGAGCAATAGCTTAATGTGTAACCAATCAAGGACAGAGCTGGGCCAAATCGAATCAAACATCGACCACGCCATTCAGGGAATGAAAAAGCCAATCTCCACACGCCAATCAACTCCCTTATAAAGTTAACTCTGACCCCATTTATTTACATGCTTGGTCTCCTACCTTACAAGGTAGCGTACCTTGCAAGGTCTCATTGATAAGTTGTTAAGCACACGAACAAGAAGAGGAAGAAAACATGGACTTTGATGCCTTAGCATATCCTGAGATTGTCTACATTGAAGGTGAAGAATACAAAGCTAATCGTGATATGGACAAAGGGACAGTAGATATTCCTTATACTGAAGAGCCTGATATCGGGATAGGAGATGTAATTAGTCTAAAATCTGGGAAACGAGAAATTGCTTTAAAGATTTTAGATTTATCATTTTCGGAGAACAGTTCGTTAAATATAGGAACAAATCATCCCCATATAGCTGCTTTAAAAGTCGAGAATACGACCGCAAAACCCCACACTCAAAATATTGCGCCTAGTACGATCAATATTGGAACTCTAAATGGTGAGCAAGTACAGGTGGGCAATGGAAATACTCAGACTGTAAATATTAGTATTCACAAATTGGTCGAAGAGGTTTCCAAAACTAATGATCCCGAGGCAAAAACTCTACTTAGAAAGCTACTTGAAAATAGTACTGTGGGTAGCCTGATTGGCGCGGGTGCATCGTCACTGTTGGGCCTTTTGTAGAGATATGCTTAGCAAGCGCGTGCAATCTGACCTCCGGCAGTTGACGCGGGCGTTAGCTGCTCATGCAACATGTGTGGAAATTTTAAATAAGGAGATATTTGATGGGATGGTTTTCTAGTGTTTGGGAAACAGTTAAATCAGTTGGTTCTGCTGTATCCAAAGTTGTAAAAAAAGTCTATGAAGTTTGCACTTCAGATAGTGCAGTGGATGCCTATGATCGTCTGGAGCGAGTGATTGACAAATATCATCAAGAAAAGCCAGCCCCAAAGCCTAGCGATAATGCTCCTGATTTTTTCGATAGCAAAAGTTCAACGGAAGTAGAGAACAAATTGAACGAGCAAAGTCGTCAATTGATTCAGCACGATTCTGAAATTAAAGAGTCAAAGCAAGTCATGGCTTTACAGGTTGAACTCTCTCGCCTAAGAGGGTCTGCTGATATAATCGATAGATCCATGAAAAATGTGAAGATTCATGCATCAAGTCTTTCGGTACACTATCAAAATATGCGAAATATCAATGGGCTAATTGATGACGTTAATGGACTGAGGCATGGATTGAAAGCGGTGATTAGTACTATTAATTACAACGCAAACCTCATGTCTTCTGATGGTAGTAAACCTAGAAAGATAGAAGGGGTAGATGTAGAAAAGCAAGCAGGATCAATTTCTCAGGTGGCGGCTTATGATGCATTTGATCGTACGCGAGAGCTGCTAAGAAATGAAGTTATTGAACTATCTGAACTTTCATCCAAACATTTAAACGATATTAAGAAGTTAAAGATTAACGCATCAACTCTTGGCGGTGAGCTTGGTGCTCAAATCATCGATTTTGTCGACCATCAGATTGTTCCTGTAGTCAAACAGGCTGAATCGGCAGGCCTCCTTCTTAAGTCTGAGGTAGCCAATTTACCAGCAGCTGTGAGAGAAGCAAACGGTTCTCTAGTTTTTGAAGATGGCAGTATCAAACTTGAAAAAGTCAGTAGCTAACAAGCGCTTCAAGAGGAATTCGTAAACGCGTGCCGAACTCGCTTTGCTCAAACATGGCACACGTTTACTCACCCCTTATGCGGGCGTTAGCACATAAAAACATTAACCTAAAGCTCACATATATAGCTCTAAAGTTCTAACTCATTTTTGTCCAAAAAGGTCTTAGCTTTTAGAAGATGATGGCTGCCAAGTGCGGCTGAATCGAAGAGATGGATAACTCCGTGTATGCGCGCTTTTGGCCCTCGGCGGCATGGCAGCTCTTTGACATCCATGTCATCGCTGCATTTGTGAATCCATTCACATCAGATGCCGCCGCGGAGCGTATAGGGACATATCCACAGCGTGCCAAAAGAGTGCATGCACATTCCCCGCCGGACAGGCGATTGATAAACCATGAAGCTATGGTTTAAAGCCCTCCCGACCAAGTACCCTAGTCAGGTAGATGTTTCAATAACTACTTACAGCCTCACTGAAACATAGGCCTCTCTAGGCAAACGCAACTTCAATACGATCGGATATCAAATACGGCCAAATCGAAGAAACGGATAACTCGGTGTAGGTACGGCTGTGACCTTCCGTGACAGGGATGTCACGGCAGAGCCTACAGGGAACGTACTTGCGGCGCGTCACAGCAGTACCTGCACGAAAGGCCTGCTGCCAAGCAATTCAAGACAATGAAGCATTGGCCTTCAGCAGGCAAAATTCAATTCCAAAAGGCCTTGGCCAACAAATCCAAAATATTACCCAATTTGTTATTCGACAAATCCCCTCCCCCTCTGGTTTAACGCCCCCTTTTAGGTGTAGAATTCTCTCTTTCGTCAACGCTAGCCATACTCGAGCAACATAGAGCCAGATAATGCCTAACGCCTTGTTTTATTTGATGCCACAAGCAGCTTCTGCCGCAACCGATGTTGCCAAGGCAGAGCGAGAGAATGTCTATCTGTTTGCCTGTCGGCTCGCCGAGCAGGCATATCGCGATCAACAACTGGTCTATATCCACTGTAATGATCAACAGCAGGCCTATGAGATTGACGAAATATTATGGCAATTTGAACCCACAGCATTTGTGCCCCACAACCTCAAAGGTGAAGGGCCAACGGGTGGTGCGCCAGTAGAGATAGGCTTTGATAAACTGGGCCCCAATAAAAATCGTCATCTTCTGATTAATCTTGCAGACCAAGCGCCGCAATTTGCGGTAAACTTTGGCCAGATTATCGACTTCGTTGCCAACGATGCTGCTATGAAAGCGACCGCGCGCGATCGCTATCGCCAGTATCGCGAGTTAGGGATCCCCCTAACGACCCAACAACCAATTAATTAGTTTGAGAAGCACACGCTCCTATGGAAAAGACATACAACCCACAGTCAATCGAACAGGCTCTGTACCAGAACTGGGAAGAGAAAGGTTACTTTAAGCCGCACGGCGATGAGTCGAAGGGCAATTACTGCATCATGATCCCGCCGCCAAACGTGACTGGTAGCCTGCACATGGGTCATGCCTTCCAAGACACCATCATGGATACCCTGACCCGTTACCATCGCATGAAGGGTAAGAATACCCTGTGGCAAGTGGGTACCGACCACGCGGGTATCGCCACTCAGATGTTGGTGGAGCGCAAAGTCGAAGCCGAAGAGGGCAAGAGCCGTCACGACCTGGGCCGTGAGACCTTTATCGACCGTATCTGGGATTGGAAAAACCAATCTGGTGGCACCATCACCAAGCAGCTGCGTCGCCTGGGCGCCTCGGTCGATTGGGATCGTGAGCGTTTCACCATGGACGAAGGCATGTCTGCCGCGGTGCAAGAGGTGTTTGTGCGTCTGTACAACGACGAACTCATCTACCGTGGTAAGCGCCTGGTTAACTGGGATCCTAAGCTACACACAGCCATCTCAGATCTCGAAGTCGAAAACAAAGAGAAGCAGGGCAGCATGTGGCATTTCCGCTACCCGCTGGCCGATGGCGCGCTGACCGCCGACGGTAAAGACTACCTAGAAGTCGCTACCACGCGTCCAGAAACCATGCTGGGTGACAGCGCGGTTGCCGTACATCCTGACGACGAGCGTTATCAGTCACTGATCGGCAAGTTTATCCTGCTGCCTATCGTTAACCGCCGCATCCCTATCGTGGCCGACGACTATGTGGATATGGAGTTTGGTACCGGCTGCGTGAAGATCACCCCGGCGCACGACTTCAACGACTATGAGGTAGGTAAGCGCCACAACCTGCCTATGTTCAACATCTTAACGATTGATGCGGCGATTCGCTCAACGGCTGAAGTGGTTAACACCGACGGCACCGCCAACAACGAGTTAGATAACAGCCTGCCAGAGCGCTTTGCCGGCATGGACCGTTTTAAGGCGCGCACTGCTATCGTCGAAGAGTTCGAGTCACTCGGCCTGCTGGGCAAGATTGACCCACACGCCCTCAAGGTGCCTTACGGCGACCGCTCTGGCGTAGTGATCGAGCCGCTACTGACCGACCAATGGTATGTGGCCGTAGCGCCTATGGCCAAGACGGCTATCGAAGCGGTTGAGAACGGCGACATCAAGTTTGTACCGCAGCAGTATGAAAACATGTACTTCTCTTGGATGCGCGACATTCAAGACTGGTGTATCTCGCGTCAGCTGTGGTGGGGTCATCGTATCCCAGCCTGGTACGACGAAGCTGGTAAGGTGTATGTGGGCCGCGACGAAGCCGAAGTTCGCGCCAAGCATAACCTCGACGATTCAGTGGTGCTACGCCAAGACCCAGACGTATTGGATACCTGGTTCAGCTCAGCGCTGTGGACCTTTTCAACCCTAGGCTGGCCAGACGATACCGAGGCACTTAAGACCTTCCACCCAACCGATGTGTTGGTGACAGGTTTCGACATCATCTTCTTCTGGGTGGCGCGCATGATCATGATGACCATGCACTTCATCAAGGATGAAGACGGCAAGCCGCAGGTGCCGTTCAAGACAGTGTATGTGACCGGTCTTATCCGTGACGAGCAGGGCAACAAGATGTCCAAGTCTAAGGGTAACGTACTGGATCCGCTGGATATGATCGACGGTATCGATCTCGAAGCCTTAGTTGAGAAGCGCACCGGCAACATGATGCAGCCACAGCTGGCCGCTAAGATCGAGAAGAGCACCCGTAAAGAGTTTAGCGATGGCATCGAGGCCCACGGCACCGACGCCCTGCGTTTCACCCTGGCAGCCATGGCCTCTACCGGCCGTGACATCAACTGGGACATGAAGCGTCTGGACGGTTACCGCAGCTTCTGTAACAAGATCTGGAACGCGTCGCGCTATGTGTTGATGAACACAGAAGAGCAAGATTGTGGCCATCAGTCTCCAAACGGAAAAGCTGACGGCGAAATGCAGCTGTCACTGGCGGATCGCTGGATCGTCGGCCTGTTTAACCAAACGGTTAAGACCTTTGACGAGCACATGGAAAACTACCGTTTCGACCTGGCGGCCAATACCCTGTACGAGTTCACCTGGAACCAGTTCTGTGACTGGTATCTGGAGCTGACCAAACCTGTACTGCAAAACGGCACCGAGGCCGAGCAGCGCGGTACCCGTCACACCCTAGTGACGGTACTGGAAGCCATGCAACGTCTGCTGCATCCTATGATGCCATACCTGACAGAGACCATCTGGCAGCGCGTTAAGCCGCTGGCGGGCGTCGAGGGTGATACCTTGATGCTGGCCGAGTTCCCTGAATATCAGGCGGACAAGGTGGATGAAACCGCCATGGCGGATCTGGAATGGGTTAAGCAGGTGATCGTTGCCGTGCGTAACATCCGCGCCGAGCTGAACATAGCCCCAAGCAAGCCGCTTAATGCCCTGCTACGCAGCGTGAGCGCGCAAGACAAGGCACGCGTCGAAGCTAACCAGACCTTCTTTGCGACTCTGGCCAAACTTGAAAGCATGACGATTCTGGCGGACGGTGACACAGCGCCTATGTCGACCACTCAGTTGGTTGGCGAGATGGAGCTGTTGATCCCTATGGCTGGCCTTATCGATGTGGCCGCCGAGATGGCGCGTATCGACAAGCAACTTGAAAAGCTTGCCGGTGAAGCTAAGCGCATCGAAGGCAAGCTCAATAACCAGGGCTTCGTGGCCAAGGCGCCAGAAGCGGTTATCGAGAAGGAGCGCGCCAAGCTGGCCGAGTTCCAACGCGATATGGACAAGCTCAGCGAGCAGAAGACCGAGCTGGCTAAGCTCGAAGGCTAAGCTCAAAGGCTAAGCTCAAAGGCTAAGCTGAAAGGCTAACCCGGTTTGAGATACTAAAAAGGCAGTCAGTTGACTGCCTTTTTTCTTGTCTGCTGTTTTTCACTTAAACCTGGCGTAACCTCTTAATAGCCGACTACACCTTATAGTGGGCGATATCCGCCTCCATAGATTCTGCCAGTCTGGCCAGATCTTCGGTAGCATCACTGCTCTGTCTGGCGCCCTCGGCGGTCTGATCTGAGATCTCGCTGATATTGGTGATGTTGATATTGATCTCCTCGGTCACCGAGCTCTGCTCCTCTGAGGCGGTCGCTATCTGGGCGTTGAGGGCATTGATCTCCTCTATGCTATTTAAGATCTGCTGCAGGGCGCCGCGCACCAGCAGAGACTTATCCACACTGAGTTTGACCTGCTCGGTACCGCTTTGCATCATCTGCATCGAACCACGCGCCCCCTGTTGCAGACGCTGGATCATCTTCTGAATCTCCTCGGTCGAGTCCTGGGTACGTTTGGCCAAGGAGCGCACCTCATCGGCGACCACGGCAAAGCCTCTGCCCTGCTCGCCCGCCCGCGCTGCCTCAATCGCGGCGTTAAGTGCCAGCAGGTTGGTCTGCTCAGAAATCCCCTGGATCACATCGACTACGCTACCAATCTCATCCGAATGCTGCGCGAGTAGCGTCATCGCCTCACTGGCGCTAGTCAGTTCCTGAGACAGGGCTTCGATAACGGCGATACTCTCATCCACCACCCCCTGGGCGCCATGGGCGGCCTCGTTGGCTTCATGGGAGGCAGTGGCAGCCGATGCGGCGCTCTGAGCCACTTCGCGCACTGTGGCGGTAAATTCATGGATGGCGGTAGCGATCAGCTGGGTCTGCTGTTGTTGATCCAGCACATTTCGCTGCGTCTGGGTTGAGACCACGGCATTCTCTTCAGCCGCGCTGGCCAGGCGCGAGGTGGAGGCATGAGTATTGGTCACCGCCTGCTGGAAATCGCTTGCGATGCGGTTCACATGTTCGGCAATATGGGCAAACTCATCTTGTCCGCCCAACTGGATCCGCTTGGTCAAATCCCCGGCAGCAATATCCACCGCCGTCTCTTCCAGTTGCACCACGGATTGGCTGACCCTGCGTATGATAAATACCGAGCTGGCAGTAATGGTCAACATGGCGACACCTGAGAAGATAGCCACCAGCCAGATATAGAGAGAAACGGTTTCCTCAGAGTCCTGGTAACTGGCTTTAGCTTCGGCTATCTGCAAATCCAGGAAAGCCTGAGCCTGGGCCGTGATGTCCTTAAACAGCGGGTTGATATTTTCCAGCAAGAGTTGATTAGAACGCTGGTAATCGCCCTGGCTTAGCGCCTCGATTGCGGGGTTAAAGCCTTCTTGAGTGACCTTATCGAGCAGTGAGACTAAACGATTCACCTGAGTACGCTCATCACTATCGAGATCCGACGCTAAGATCTGGTTATCTATAATGTCATGCAGCAACTTAATCGATTCGCGGCTCGACTCCACATGAAAGCTCAGTGGGTGATTGTGCATATCTGCAAAGGCGTTATCGGGAGCATGCTGAAACCCGAGGAGCAGACCACTGCGGGCCATCTCCAATTCATGCAAAATCTTTCCGGCCCTGATGCTGTGTTGCATCCCCTGACCATAAAGCTCACCAATCGACGCCCCCGCATCTAACATGCCGGTAATGCCTTTGTACCCAAGAAACACAAAGGCAAAGATGATTAAAAAGACATTCAGTTTTAACTGAAAACGAACCGACTTAATACGATCCATCATTCCTACTCCCTGTTGAGACATCAACTTCCCCTAAGACCTTTGCCATCGCGCATTTTGACTTACCCGCAAAGCTTGTATAACGCCGACTCTGCCAGCTTGTTCAAAGCCTAAATAATTTAGAACTTAAGCCATATAAAGCATTAGCCATTTAAAACATAAATCATTTAAAACAAAGGTATTTCACGCAGCGCAATCTATAGTACTTTTACTTATAGCATTAAAGTAACAGTACTGTGACATACCCAATAAGTAATAGATCACATTTAGCCAAAGTTTTTGGAAATCACCTCAATGACGGTGCACTTCGCCCTGCAAACTGAGTTAAAAGGTCAGGGTCAAAGCTTCTCTTGGGCATAGCTGAAAATTAATGGTTAGCTCGCAGTGAGGCGAAAGGGCTTAGCAGTGAGACGCTCATCGAGGTGGTGCCTGACAAGCCGGCCCTGGTCGACGAGGCACAGTAGAAGGCTAGCGTCAAAAAAACAAAGACGTCAAAATATCGACTTAACCATTGTTTTTATTGAATAATTCTTAATTTTGATTTGATTTCAGCAGCAAATGCTATCAGAATGTCACAAATTGAAAATGAGGGTTAACAATGAAACCATGGATACTCGCTATCGCCTTAGGGTTATCGGCCTGCGGCGGTTCAGAGGATAGCAATACGGATGCGGGCAACGGAGGCGTGGTGACGCCACCACTGGCACAGGCGCCGAGTATTGACCTGGGGTCAGATCAGCAAATCTGGAATCATGAAACCCTCTCACTTACCGCGAACGTTACCCTATTTAATCCGGGCAGCGCGACCTACCAATGGCAGCAAACCCAAGGCCCAGAGATCACACTAACCGGTCTTAACAGCGATACCCTCACCCTGGATGCCAGTGACCTGATGCAGGATGAGGAGATAATGGTCTCCCTGACGGTGACAGATGCTGCAGGCCTGAGTAGCCAAGATAGTCTCACTCTTAAGCTGAAAGACAAGATCAGCGCCGCCAGTCAGAGCGGTGATGCCGATCTCATCAAAGATCTTGAGCCTAAGGTGATCGCCCGCGGCCTCAAGCTGATCCAAGACTATCGCAGCGCCCACAAGCACTTTTTAAGCACCATCTATCAGGCTGACAGAGTCAGCTATGATTCGGGCCAACACTCGCAGATGATTCAGATGCCGCTGGCCAGTAAAGGCTTTCCCATTAACCAGAGTTTCGAGCTGATAAGGGGCAATCAGGGACGCCTATTTGCGGCGGCCAGCGACCTCAATGGCCAGCGTAACGCCGCCTTCGGTACAGATATCATCTCCAGCATGCAAGGCGGCAATAACTTGAGCTTTGAGCCCAGCATGATGCGACTGCTGGCCTGGTTAACCGGTGAGAAGCAAGAGACTGTCGCCGCCAGCAAGCAGGTGCGTCTATTCCTCATCAGCGACTGGAGTAAGAGTCGCATCACCACCTGGCTCGCCAGTCACTATCCCAACTGGCAGGTGAGCCGCTGTGAGGTCGCCAGCGAATTGGCGAGCTGCCTGGGCGAGGCCGAACTGGTGATCACAGGCTCTATCGAATCCTTTGATGAAACCCTGGTGTCGGCGAGACTCGACGCCCTGCAAGAGGCCAAGACACCGCTTTTGTATCTGCACATGCACAGCTGGAACAGTGTGCCGCTGACTCAAACCGTACTCGGCGCCATGGGGTTTGCCATGCAGGGACCTGGTGGTCCGGGCAATTTCTATAGTCCAGACAAGGCGGACTGGAGCGATTACCTCGCCATGCAAGCCGCCAAACCGTCGCTGACCCAGGAAGCCCTCTGGCTCGAACTGCTGGAAAGCGAAACCCCAAGCTTTAACCTGGCCAGCTGCGCGGACACTTGCGATCCTCTCTTTAGCGAGACCTATCGCACAGCCCTTAGCCATATCCAAAACAGTATCAAACGTCTGGACACAGAGAAGACGGCTATCTTCGACACCTCTGAGTATCAGCTGTACAAGTATCTGATTTTACTCGGCGATCGTTACCGTAGCGAGATAACATACCCCATGGACGTCTCCACTACCGCGCCGATGAGCTACCTTAAGGCCCTCTTTGCCGACAGTAGCGTTTACAATACCCGTCACCTCAATCCTGTGCCACAGGATCTGGGTAATTTCAGCCGCACCGACTTCTCCCATATTAGTCCGGTAGATAAAACGGTTTCCCTGACCAGCAAGGCGCCGTTTCGCGCCGCGGGCGTCTACGCCTTACCGGGACAGACCTTTAAGGTAAAGCGCACAGACACCAATGCGGTAGAAACCAAGATCTTTATCAATACTCAACGTTCAGGTTATACTCACGAATATGCCAGCAATGGCTATAACCGCCCCAAGTATCTGCAGTCGCCAGCCATAGCGATAAAGCCGGGAGAAACCCTCACCCTTACCTCCCCCTATGGTGGCCCAGTGCAAATAAGGTTTAGCGACAATGATCAGATAGTCGAATTCAGCTTTAGCCAGGTCGGCCTGCACCCCTTCTGGCGCGACGGCATGGATGAGCAGAGTTTCCTACAAGCCTTGACCAAGGGCGACTATGATTGGGCCGAACTGGCCACAGCGCATTTTGAGGTGCATTCACGACTCAATAAGATGCAAGAGACCATGAGCAAGGAGCCCATGTGGGACACGCCGCTGAAGATGAGCCTGGCCATCGGCAGCTATGTGCACAACTATCCCCACCTATTAGCTGGCTTTAAGGGCCCGGGTATCGACAGCGTCGACGAAATTGTTAACTTTGCGGCGACTAAGGGGTGGCAGCTCAATCAGTTAGATATGGTTAAACATATGAATGCCGACCAACCTACCTGTGGTTCGGGCTGCTCGGGTAACCCCTACGATGCTTCTTGGTCATTTAGCCCTACGGGCCATGGCGATATCCACGAGCTTGGCCATGGACTGGAGCGAAAACGCCTGAGATTCGATGGCCACGAAGGGCACGCCTCCACCAACCCTTACTCCTATTACACTAAGTCACGGGCCTATATTGAGACAGGTAAGCTTCCCCAATGCCAGGGCCTGTCGATTCAGGATGAGTTTGAAGTATTACAGGCCAGTCAGCGCCAGGCCGATCCCTTCGCCTATATGCAGGCGGCCAACCTCACCAGCTGGTCGAGCGGCATGGCGACCATGTTGCAAACTATGATTGCCGCCCAGAAACAGGGGGCGCTGCAAAATGGTTGGCATCTGCTGGCCAGACTGCACATATTGCTGCGGGAGTTTGAGCGCGCTCAGGCCGATGAGACCAGCTGGCTGGCCAAGCGTGACCAACTGGGCTTTAGCCATTTCGACCTGGCCGCGGCCAAGGAGCTGAGTAACAACGACTTTCTGATGATCGCCATGAGCTTCTCCACCGGGCTCGACTATCGCGACTTCTACCAGATGTGGGGACTGGCGACCTCAGAGGCCGCCAAGACCCAGGTCGCCAGCTTCGCCTATCCTGCCGTGCCTAAGGCTATCTATGTCTATGCGCCGGGAGATTACTGTTATGGCCTAGATCTACAAGCCGTTGCCGTCGATGGCGAACAGGCCTGGCCGCTATAGTTTGGATCAATTTGGTCAGTTGCTTTCCCCTTGACGACAGGAAAACCGTTGTTGTCACCCCCTTTTTGGCGAGCCGGAGTGCTCGCTTTTTTTTACCTGCTCATCACACCAGTGTCACTCAATGTGAATGGTTTTGGTCTTTAAGGTCATTTTTAGGTAAAGTGTGCTGTCAAATGTGCAGTGCTCGCCTCGATAGCGAGTGCTTATCATACCAATCACAGTAAATAGGGGTTCAGAAATAGCGTAACAAATACGTTTAATAACAAGGGTTAATTTTTCGATAAGTCGTTATTCTACAGTCGAAAATAGTAACGCGGTTACCAAACGTGTTAACAAGCTAGGATGTTCGGCGATTTACTAGCATAGGTATCACTAACCAACACTAGATGTTGCAGATGAAGCAGCACAACAAAACGATAAAAATTGAGGAAGGGTATGAGCGACGCCAATGATGCTTACGCAGAAAACGATCTGCGCGAAGTCAAGCAGCTGGGAATGTGGGCCTCCATTGCCAGTTTAAGTTACATTTTCTGGATCGTCGGCGGCATGGAGCTGGTCGAACGTATCGCCTACTATGGTGTGAAAGCCAGTGCCGGTCTTTATGCCAAAGCGCCTGTGTCTGAAGGCGGACTGGGGATCAGTCTGCATGACTATGGTGTCATCATCTCTATCTGGGCCTTGATGCAAACCTTTATCCCAGTGTTTACCGGCGGGATCTCAGACCGTGTTGGTTACAAGGAAACCATCTTCGCCTCGACCGTGATTAAGATCGCTGGTTATCTGGTCATGGCCTTCTTCCCTACCTTCTGGGGCTTCCTCTTCGGCGCAATGCTACTGGCCGGCGGCACGGGGATATTTAAACCCGGGATCCAGGGTACACTAGTCCTCTCGACAGGACGCCAAAATACCTCAATGGCCTGGGGCATCTTCTATCAGGTGGTGAATATCGGTGGTTTCCTCGGCCCACTGGTGGCGGTTCATATGCGCCAGCTCTCCTGGGACAACGTCTTCTATGCCTGCGCCGCCATCATCTCGCTCAACTTCCTCTTCCTACTGGCCTACAAGGAGCCAGGCAAAGAGGAGCGCATGGAGCGCAACCGTCAGATAAAAAGTGGCGAGATCACCCAGCAAGCCCTGTGGAAAGACGCCCTACATGAGCTGAAAAAGCCGGTTGTGATCTACTATATGCTGGTATTTGCTGGCTTCTGGTTCCTGTTTAACGCACTGTTTGACGTGCTACCAATTCATATTGCCGAGTGGGTCGATACCAGTGTGATCGTTACCAGCCTGTTTGGCAGTGAGGGCACCTCAAACGGCGTATTACAGTTCTGGCTGGGCCTGGATAACTCGGGCACTAAGGTGATGCCTGAGGGCATGCTGAACCTTAACGCAGGTATGATCATGACCAGCTGCTTCCTGGTGGCGGCGCTTACTGCGAAATACCGTATTACTACCGCCATGCTGGCAGGCTGTTTGCTCAGCATTATCGCCTTCGTTCTTATCGGTGCCACCAACGCCGCCTGGATGATCGTCCTGGCCATTGCCATGTTCTCCTTCGGCGAGATGATGATCAGCCCTAAGAAGAACGAGTTTATGGGTAACATCGCCCCTAAGGGCAAGAAGGCTATGTATCTGGGCTTCGTGATGCTGCCTCAAGGGATAGGCTGGGGACTGGAAGGCTATTTTGGCCCTAAACTCTATGAGATGTACGCATCGAAAGAGATCTTCTCTCGTGAGCTGCTTCTTGAGCGCGGCATGAGCGCCAGCGATGTCGCCGCCATTCCACAAGGGGAAGCCTTCACCACCTTGGTCAGCTTCACCGGCGAATCGGCACAAGCGCTTACAACCCTGCTGTATAACGCCCATAACATAGGCATGGCCTGGTATATCATTGCTGCCATCGGCACCATCTCAGCGGTAGGGATCTTTATCTACGGCAAATGGCTGCTGAACTTACAGCGCGCCCAAGCCTAACGCAGTTAAGGGAGCCTATGGCTCCCTTTTTATTTGTGTCTCGACTGCTTTTTTCCCAAAGCCCTGCTGTAACAAGGCGTAGCGCTTGGCTTCATCGGCCGGCATGGCTTTGGCGTATAACCAACCTTGCACTGTCTCGACCCCCACTGACGCCACGAAGCGCTCTTCAGCCTTAGTCTCAACCCCTTCGGCAACTAAATTAAAGCCCAAACTTCTGCACAACATACAGGTGTGACGGTATAAGACCTGCCCTTTGTGATGTTTGATATTGTCCAAAATAGAGCGATCCAACTTTACGCCCTCTATGGTGATCTTACTCAGCAGGCTAATACTGGAAAAGCCGGTACCAAAATCATCGAGCACGAAAGAGAATCCATATTGGCGCAGATAGGCCATACTGGCCTCTACAGCATCGAGATCGGCCACAAACATAGACTCGAGCACCTCAATATCCACCCGTTCGGCCATATCGCCCAGCTGCTCGATCAGCATCGCCTGAATATCCGGGCTTAACACGCTATTTGGGTTTAAGTTGATACTGACCCTGGGATAGAAACCTTGATGAGCCCATCGCTGCATATCGTCACGCAGCCGCTTAATCACAAAACTGTCGATTAAGTTGAAATAACCAGCCTGATCGAAGGCGGGAATAAAATAGGGGCCCACCACCTTACCCTGCTCGTTTCGCAGCCTAAGTAGCGCTTCATAGCCAACAACATGCCTGTTACTCAGGCTGAGCTTAGGTTGGTAGTAGAGCAGCAACTCACCGTTGAGCACCTCTTTAATGGTCTTTTCCAGGTTAAGGTTGGCCGCCAGCTCCTCCGATTGCTGCCGCGCATAGTTTCGCTCGCTCATCTGGTCGATATCGTGCTGCAGTTGTACCCGCTTAATCAGGTCTCGCTCAAACCCTTTATTGCTCACCAAGAGGCTATATCGCCTGACGAAAGGCAGATAGATAAACACCCCGGCGCATACTAAAAGCAGCTGCACTAAAGGTAGCGCCAGACTGCCCCCAGCCACATAACCATTGAGAAATATCGGTGTGACCCAGGCAAAGCCATTGCCAGTAAAACTTATCCAGCCAGCGTTGATCAGCAAGACCCCTATCAGGGTATTAAACAGGGGCAGCAACACGAAAGGCAGCATCAACCTGGGGTTAAAGATGATTGGCAAGCCATAGATCAAAATTTCATTGATGTTAAACAGCGCAAATGGCAAGGCAAGCTTAGCCACATTGACGGCATTGCGATCTTTAGAGGCAATAAATAAGGCGATCAACAAAGAATGAGTGGCCCCACTGCCACCTAAGAGCACAAACAGATCGGTAAATTGCGACAGCGTCAGATTGGGGGCTACCGACTGCAGCCCATTGTCCACACCGAGCACCAACATATAGGCGATATCACCATGAACACCGAAACACCAAAGAACATGGGTTGCAAGCACACGAACAAATAGCTGAAACACAGTACCACTGGCGGCCAGTGAGTCGGCCAGCGAGCTAAACACCTGCCCCATTAATTCACTGACCAGGTAGGTGCCACTGGTAATAATGACAAAGCAAAGAATTAAGGGAATAAACAGATTGAGGTGCAACTTGAGGTAGCTGCTTAAACTCGTGCTCTGTAACAGATTAAGCGCCTTAATGCCCATCAGGTAACGTAGCAGATAGGCCACCAAAATCGGCGTAATAATGGCTCTGGCATCGCCAAATAGAAAATCGAACCCTTGGTTCGTCTCCCAAATAACGCTCCCATGAATATGCAAGGCGATTTGAGTACCGATAGAAAGTGATGCCACCACCACGGCCGACACGTGCAGATATTTGGCAAAATGAAATGAAAGCGACAGCAGCGCCATTAAGGGAAAAAAGCTAAACAGAAGATGACCGAACTGACTCAGCCACACATAGGCATCACTGGTTTGCCAGCCTGGCTGCCACACATCCACCAAAGCCAGCACCAGCGCCAGTAATGAGTTCACAAAGATAAAAGGCAAGAGTGCAATAAAAGACTCTTTTATCGCTATTAAAAACAGGCTGGAGGAGGTTTCTTTGACCGCCAATGTGGATGCTCTACTTTGGCCTAACAGGTCTATTTAACTTAGACCAAGATAGGGAAAACAGACAATTAGCCAGTCCAATAGCGCCCCTTGGGCAAAAAAGCCGGGCACAAAAAGGGGGAACCTAAATCAGGTTCCCCAAGATTACGACTTTCTCAGTGGGCAGTTAGCAGGGGTATGCCCACTTAGCGAGAATTATTATTGTAGGCTCTAGTGAGCGCCTCCGGCGTGAACTTTATCAACACCATATGTCTTGCCTTCGGCGTGACAGGTTGCACAAGACTCGATAGGCAGGTCAGCAGTTGTATCTGGCTTACCCTGTACAGTCGCACCGTTGCTCTCGAAGTGAGCGAGTGCAGAGGCACTGTAGTGACATGAGCGACAAGTTTCAGCTACTGGAGAGATAAACTCTGTCGCAGAGACTTGCACTGAGCGCTTACCAGAAGTCAAACCACCGTCAGCCGCGAAGAACTTCGCCCCATCTTTGTGACAAGCTTCACAGTCTGTCGCAAGGGCTGGGTAACCTACTGTTTCCAGGTTCTTGTCTAGGTAGATGCCACCACCGTAAGTACCTGTGTGGAAACGGTGAGCCGCGGTCATCAGATCTTTGTGCGAGAAGGTTACACCTTCGATTGGCGCAGTGATTGGGTTACCGCTTTCGTCAACTTCACCTGTTTGGTACTTAGCTTGTGGGTAGTAAGTACCATTGTTTCTGTTGTTGTGACAATCCATACACTGGGTAAACTCGCTCACACCATGGTGTCCTTCCTTGGCATGAGTCAGGTTGCCATGGCAGCTATTACACTTAGCTTCAGATACAGTGACACGCGCAGGGTCACTCATACGAGCCTCAGCAGCAGCAACAGTTGGATCATCCAAGTTGAAGTACTTAACCGGTGACACTAAAGACACTTTAGAAGGTCGATTAACGTCAGCACACTTAACAGCCTCACCATCGGCCGCACAAACCAGCATATCCCCAGTCACATAGATTGAACCTGTCAGACGTTCAGATGGGAAATTCGCTGTAGTGGTCAGTATACCGCCAGTCATCGCCACACCTTTAACAGACATGCCTAATCCCGTAATTGGGTTTTGATTACCATCAATATTACCAATTAACAGTTTGCCAGCCATGGCAATATATGGATCTAGCATTGAACCATCTGCAGGCGCTGCACCATTGATAGTCACCTTAGTGGTTACTGTCAATGCACTGGTACCGTCAAGGTTGTCAGTCACAGTTACGTCTTGGAAATCAAATACAACCTGTTCCTGTTCAATGGCTCTGTTACCTACCTTATGTACCTTTTGTGGACTCAGATTACCAATGTGACAGTTCATACATTGTGAATCATCAGCCTGTGGCAACTGGAACTCAGAGTGGCCTTCACCAGTTTCAAAGTTCACAGTGAGGTGACAACCTACACAAGCTTCTGCATAAATATTGTCGTTCCACTGAGTGCCATTGTCGTGACAGGTAGTACACTCATTGAGTTCGCCAGGGAAGTGAACATCACCAAACTCTTCTAACGCTTCACCTTTAACCCAACCATAAGGCGCTACATGACCAGCAACGTGAATGGTATGGATCATTGCATTCCAATTAGCATTGAAGCCCTTTTCAGGATCATACTGGTCTGAGGCATAAGCTGGGTTATGACACGCAACACAGTTTTCCACTTTCTGGTAGTTGTGGTGAGCACCGATGTTAGCAATGCGTTGATCGCCTTCACCATAGCCCATTAACTCACTGTGACACTGGATACAGGCTGCATTGGATACTGAATCTTTCTCCGAGACGGCCAACTCACCCGTTGCAGGAATAAAGTCGAGCGGGGTAGAAAGCAATTTATCGGATATCGATGCGCCAGTAGCATCGGTCACGTTATAGGTACGCACCATGACGCGGAACAGGCTGTTAGGATCGCCATCGGCAACCACGACAGGCGCATTGCCATCATGTTCCCATGTACCAGTATAAGTACCAGGATTTTCAGCATCTTCTACCAAGGTACAAGCATCAACTTCGGCGCCGCCACGTGCTGTCGCCTTACCCGTCGGCGTACAGTACATGCTAGAGCCAAACTCGTTGACCAAGGCATTATTTGACCAGAGCATAGGAGCACCAGTATCGGTGGAGTTAGCGATCTGGTTCGTCACATACAGAGCAACCTTGTCCAGACCGGTAAACGGAACATCATCTCCTTTAGCATTTTTACCTGTCGCGGTGAACTTAATAGAGAAGTCATCAGCTCCTACTACTACGATGTCGGCAGGTTCTAGAGTTAGTTTGAAGTCTGCGGCAGTGGCTACAGCATCAACGGTCGATCCCGCTGGTGCACCAGGTACACCTGGAGTACCAGGAACGCCTGGTTCACCAGGGGCTCCATCTTTACCGTCATCACCATCACTACACGCGCTCACACCAATGGCACAGAAGAGTGCCATGGCTAATAAGGTAATTTTATTTTTTTTCATCGCCATATCCCTTTGTAGGTATTTTCTGCTATTGCAGTACCTCAAATATAAGGAAGTGGCGATAAATTGTTAGGTAATTGAGTCCAAGTTGTGACTGCAATTTAAAGATTCATTAACAGAAATTTCAAAATTTGAAACCGTTAATTTCAAATTTTGAAATTAACATTTGACGAGTAGCTGCTTGATAAGCTGGATAATTAATTCTCGCTGCTCTAAAGAGTAACGACGATATTCCGCCGGATTTTCAAGTAATAGGTACTGTGGTGACATGCTTTCACCGTGTAACCTCGCCACCTCCTCGTCGGAGAGTCGTACCACACGCAGCCCCGGCAAACTGCCACAAATATCCGCCTCTGAGCAGGGCAAGAAGGCCACCGAGTTCATGGTCAGCAGGTGGCTATACCATTCATCACGCGAGCTGACTCTTTCTATGCTGTCGATATCGGCACCGTGTTGGCGAGCAAACACCTCTAAGGGATCGATCTTGTCGTTAAACCCTTTACCGTCCAAGCAGAGAAAAGGATGACGACAGACGGTTTCCAGGGTCAAAGGTTCGCTCTGGGACCAGATGGCATGTTCTTCGTTGGCCGCCAGACAAACACCACTCAACTCACCCAAGGACTCTACCGACAGGTGATGTTCGCTACAGGCATCAAAAGTAATGCCCATATCCAGCTCGCCGTTATGAATAAGATCGGCAGAATCATCCCCCCAAATCACAAACTGCAGCTGACTAAAGGCATCTCTGGCGTTGCTGCGGGAATAAGCCAGTGACAGGCTGGCCAAGATACTCGGAGTGACTGCGATTCTCAGACGTTCACTGGCCAGCTCACTGCTCTTTTCACAGATAGACTGTTCTATTTTTAAAACGGCTTCACAGAACTGACATACGGGCTCATAGAGAAATTCAGCCATGGGGGTTGGCTTGAGGCCAAGTTGTCGCCGATAAAACAACTCATCATCAAAAGTAGCACGTAACATATTCAAACAACGGCTAATTTTAGGAGCGGAAACGTTTAACTGTTTCGCAGCGATATTGGCGTGTCCGGTTTGAAAAATGACTTTAAACACCATCAAACAAAACACATCGAGTTCGCTGATTTTCTTTAAGGTTTGATTGCTCATCGACACTATTGTTTATTTGAGTAATCGAATATTTATAACACAGGATTTACAGTAAACGATATAGCCATTAGTCACACATTTAGCGATGGCTTATCTAACTCAGCGGTAAGTGCTAGAAGAGACTCTATGACAAACTTCAGCCCTATGAGTCTCATCATCTCACTGGGATATACTAGCTACCTCTTCGGCTGTTAGCGCTCGGAACTCACCAGGTTCAAGTGACTCATCCAGGTGAATATTGCCCACGGCGAATCGGTGCAATGTCATGACCTGATTACGGAATCGGCCAAACATACGCTTGATCTGATGATAGCGTCCCTCTAGCAAGCTAACCCGCGCAAGGTGGCTATCGAGGATCTCCAGCTCTGCAGGCTGAGTGGTAATATTTTCATAGGCAAAATAAAATCCTTCGGCGAAGGCTTTCACATAAGCCTGAGTCAGCGGAGCCTTCAGGCCAACCAGATACTGCTTCGCCACCTTATGCTCGGGAGACATGATCTGTTTCGACCAACGGCTGTCGTTGGTGAGCAGCACCAGGCCCGAGGTGTTAAGATCCAGACGCCCGACGATATGCAGCCCCTTGTCCTGATATTCAGGCAAGAGATCCATCACTGTCTTGTGCTGGGTATCCTTAGTCGCACTCACCACACCCACGGGTTTATGTAACATCAGGTAGATGGCCTGCTCCTGTCTGAGCACTTCACCATCGAGCATAACCACCGAAAACTGATCTATCTGCCAGTCGGCATCTCTCACCACAAGCCCATCGACACTCACCCGGCCTTTCGCCAACAGGAGCCGCACCTTCTTGCGCGGGATCTGACATTGTTGGCTGATAAATCTGTCTAACCGGGCACGTTTAGCTGACATCATCGCTTGCCACTGGGGCTACCTTATAAGCACAACGTCTGGCACCAGCAATGATATGCTCCTCACGGCTAACCTCTGCCATACCAATAAAAAGCTCTTGGAATAACTGTAACTCTGAGCGACAAAAGTTGGCGCAGCGGCTGGCGGCGGCGCAGATAGGACAGTGATTTTCCATTAGCCAGTAGACACCATCTTGCATCTCTATGGTTGCCACATAACCTTCCTGAGTTCTGATCTCAGCCAGGGTCTTCAACTTTTCGACCAGGCCGCTATGGGCCGACAGTGCCTCTTGATAGATGCGCTTGCTAGTCTGCTCTCGGTGCGCGATAAGCTGCTCCAACCCCTGATCACCAAAGACCACGCGTACCGAGTCAACCAGCTGACTGCTTAACTCATCGTGGCGATCGGGAAATTTTTGGTAGCTTTTCTCGGTAAGTGCCCAATAACGGGTGGGACGACCGCGACTGGCCTTTCTATCTTCGAAGCTCAAGATCCCCTCCTCTTCCAGTGCCTGTAGATGCTGTCTGATCCCCATGGTGGTCAGTGCAAATTGCTCGGCTAACACCTTGGCGGTGCAGGGCCCCTGGATCTTGATGTAATCGATGATTTTATCGCTGGTCTTCTTACTCACCGCTGTCTCCCCTTGACTCATGTGAGCTCATTATTACCTATCCAGTAATTAAGTAAACTTTTTTATTTACTTTAGTCTTTACAAAATTAAGTAAAGCAATTACTGTACAAAACAATAAATAAACAAAAGGATTTACATAATGAAACTTCTCATCGTCAGTGCCAGTCAACGTCCCGGCTCCCAAAGTGCCAGAGTCGCCGGATACCTTAGCGAACAAGCGAACCAATTCAATGAGATACAGCATATAGAGTTATGCCAATACGCCTTGCCTTTCTGGGATGGCGACAGAGAAAGCGCCGCACTTCAAGCGAGCGACTGGCACCGCATCAGCCCTCTGGTAAAACAGGCCGATGCCTTGATTCTTATCACGCCCGAATGGGGTGGCATGGCCTCCCCCATGCTGAAAAACTTTCTCTTGTTATGCGATAACCAGGATACCGCCCACAAACCCGCCCTGTTAGTGGCGGTCACCAGTGGTATCAGCGGCAGCTATCCCATCGCAGAGCTCAAGATGAATGCGCTGAAAAACAATAAGCTAGTGCCGACTCCCGATCACCTAATCATACGTAATGTCGAGCAGGTACTGGGTGAGAGGGTGGTCGATAGCAGAGATCAGGGGCTTAGAGAACGCATTGGTTATAGTCTGCATATGCTGGCTCAATACTCAGTAGCATTGAGCAGCATACGCCTGCAGCACCAAGACCTGCCCTATCCTAAACAGCAAGAGTATGTGTATGGCATGTAGCCTAGGATAAAAACTAAATCATTAAAATTTCGATGGAATATCTTAAATCTAACTAAGAAGGAACTTAATCATGCTTCATCTGGAACACATTAATCTCGTCGTCACCGACATAGACAGGGCCCTTAACTTCTATCGCGCGGCCTTTCCACACTGGACAGTCCGTGGCGGCGGTCAAGGCTCTTGGTATGGCAAACCCAGAAACTGGATCCACTTTGGCGATGACTATCAATATATTGCTTTTAACGACGATGGCGAAGGCGAAAACCGCGATCTCAAAGGTCATCAAGTGGGACTGGCTCATTTCGCCTTTGTAACCCAAGATCTCGATGGCGTGATCACCAGGCTGAATCAGGCGGGCTTCGAAGTCGACAAAGCGGGGCAAGAAGATCCCTATCGCCGCAACGTCTACTTTATCGACCCAAACGGCTATGAGGTAGAGTTTGTGCAATACCTAAGCGATCTGCCGGCGCAGCGTAATCGTTACGATCTCCCCAGCTAACGCAAGATAAAACCATATGCCCTAGGGGATAAACTCGCGTTTATCCCAAATAAACAATTAGGGTAAACAGCAGTAGGTAAAAGAAGAAGCCTGCCAGATAGACGCTGTAAAAATCATTCTTTGCCAGACGTTTCTCCTGATGAAACAGCGCTGGCCAATACAGGGGCTTTTGCACCCGACCAAAGGTGAGCCCCCCAATCACCACGGCGCCCGTGGTATAGAGCACAAAGGAGAGTATAATCTCCCAGAAAAACCAGATGAATAGTTCGGTTAGACTCGCTGCCAACATAGTCCGCTCCCCTGATTAAGCTGCCATCTTGCTGAGAAACCAAACAAAGCCTACTGCTGCCAGCACAAAGATGATCACCATAATGGTGAGCGTCTTAGAGCGCGCCATAGATTGCAGCAGGGCAAACCCTGTGTCCATCTCACACAGCGCTTGCCAAAATGAGGTGGGTACTAGTGACTGAGACCCTAACGGCTCCCTATTTAGTGGATTATTCTGCTTTGCAACATCTTGTGGGTCGTGCGGCTTTACAGCCTCTTGATTGGGCGTCATCTGCTTTCCTTAGCAAGAGAGGATTTAGGTCACTGTAAAACCTCAACAATATAAAGTCAGGTTAACTTTTATTCACCTTTTTTCGGTCACAGCAGCTAATCTCACTCTGCTGCTGATGCCTCTTCAGCCAATCCCAGGGGCTTAATAAAGAAGTGAATTTCAAACTGAGTATCTTGAGTCAAGGGCTCGATACTGTGCCAGTAGCCAGGGTGAGAGATAGCGGTCTCATTTGCCCCAAGCTTTATCTCCCTCTCCACCAGCCCCTGCTTATCCCGATAACCGAAAAACAGCAGTTCTCCCTGAATCACATGGATCTGCTCATAAACACCGGGACGGGTAAAATGACGTTCCCGATAGATGGCAGGCATATCCTGCACGCCAAAGACTGGCGTCTTCTTACACTTCACATATCCTTTAGGCACAAATGACATCTTAAGCTCCCTTTGCAGCGCCATATAAGCCGATTCATCAGATAGCTAAACTTAGCGCATATTTCAGCAAATATCTAAACCTGGCCTTTGGCGAGATTGCACTTCGCTTAGATAGCGTTACACTGTGCGAAAACTCAGATAACGATATTCCCATGACAGCTTCATTTCATTACAGCAAACACTTTATCTTAGACAAGGCATACTATGGCGAGTGTTTCGACGCCTCGGTGACACAGGCCCCACAATTAGCCGACTACACTAAAGCTATCGGCTTCCTCTTGGCGGGATTGGCATTATTGATGACAGGCGTTAACGCCTATGCCTCTTGGTTTATTGTTGGACTCGGCGTCTTGGAGGCGCTCAGCGTTAAATACAAACGCCCTTGGTACCTGTGGCGCCAGATGATGAGTAAGGCAGCGGGCAATGAGGCTTGCCTCACCTTGGATGAAGAGGGGATCACCACAGAATCACTCTATGTGAAACAACAGCTGCTGTGGGACAGCATTGACGAATTAAAAGAGACAGAAACCGGGTATCTGCTACGCTCAGGTAATCGCCAGCATTATCTTTCTAAAAGCCATCTCAATGACGAGAGTCAGGACTTCCTGCGCAAAAAGTGCGCCAAAGACAACTGATATCCTTAAATGGCTTCATTAAAATTTGGATAGATTCAAACAAAGGGTCATCTCTTTGTTATTATGCAAACGAAATGGAACCAGAACGTAAATAATAACAAGCCTTAGGACGAACTCGATCCTAAGGCATACCTGATATGGAGTAACGATGATCACTAAGCCAAAATTAGTCGCCGCACTGGTAGCGAGTTCAACGCTTTTTATCTCAGCGTGCCAAACAACTAACCCTTATACCAATGAATCTCAAAATGCTAAGGCAACCAATGGTGCCATCATAGGCGCAATTGCCGGTGCTGCAATTGGTGTTGCTTCATCAAGCAAGAGCGACAGAGGTAAGGGCGCACTGATTGGTGCTGCATCGGGTGCAGCCGTCGGTGGCGGTATCGGTTATTACATGGATGTGCAAGAAGCAGAGCTGCGCAAGCAACTACAATCGACTGGCGTTAGCGTCACCCGCAGCGGTGACAACATCATTCTGAACATGCCTAATGAGGTGACCTTTGGTGTTGACCAATCGGTGCTCAGCAGCCGTGCCAAGAATGTGCTCGACAGCGTCGCCCTAGTCGCCAAAGAATATGATGAAACCATGCTAAACGTCATGGGCTTTACCGACAGCTCTGGTAGCGAGTCTTACAACTTGCGTCTGTCTCAGGTACGTGCCGCAGAAGTAGCTAACTACCTGATGTCGCGCGAGATCAAGAATCAGCGCATCAGCTCTATCGGCATGGGTGAATCACGTCCTATTGCAGACAACGCCACACCCCAAGGCCGCGCGCAAAACCGCCGTGTAGAGATTGTCTTAAGTCCTATGCCACAAGGCTAAGACTCTTCTAAAAGGCAAATCTTTGTCCCTTACTCAACGCTGAGTGAGGGACTCATCTCCCCACTCTCCTCACGCATTCCAAACGACCCGCCAAGCCAACTGACAAGCCAGCGCTAGGCCAATTCACAACACGCGAAGGCATCGCAGAGCCAACTCTTTTAGCTAATAAGCTATTGAAAGCGTAAAAAAGCCCAGACGAGCAGTCAGTGTTATCACTAACTGCAGGATTTTGCGGATCCCTACAAAGCCTGATATGGCAAAAAGATCGTCCGGGCAATCATGGCGCTTATCTATGATGGTTAACGCTTAAGCTCACCCACTGGCAAAACGACTCGGCCATATTCCTGATTCAACACCTGCGCCATGGCGAAGTAGATAGCGCTGGCGCCACAGAATATGCCTTCGAAACCAGCAATCATGCCGATAAATGCACTGCCGGTAAAATCACGGGCCGCCAAGAGGAAAAACAGCACAGTCAAAGAACCAAATACCACCTGTTTGGCGCGTGGGTAACGCAGGGAACCAACAAACATAAAGGCAGTAAACACGCCCCAAAGCGTCAGGTACCAGCCCATGAAATGGTGAGGACTCGCCTCAGCCAGGCCCATCTTTGGCAAGATCATCAGACCAACGAGTGTCAGCCAGAATAAACCGTAAGAGGTAAACGCCGTGGTGCCAAAGGTATCTCCGCGCTTAAAGCACATCATGCCCACCAGCACCTGACCTATCCCCCCATAGAAGATCCCCATCGCCAAGATCATTGCATCGATGGCAAAAAAACCTGCGTTATGGATATTCAATAAGATGGTTGTCATGCCAAAGCCCATTAAACCTAATGGTGCTGGATTGGCCAATTTTGTCGACATCTACTTTCCCCTCACTATCGCTATTCGTTTAGGCGCCCAATGGCGCGATCAAAGTCGCCGCGGATTTTAGAGAAGTCTTAATGACGCCACAATGGGCAAGGAAAATACCAAAAAAGCCATATAAAACAGTGAAATACGAAAAAACCCACAAAGAAAGGCGTTAGAAAAAAGTTAAATATTCAATAAATTCATAAAGATAAATAGAGGCTGCAACTGGCGTGTGACCAACCTCACATAAAGAGGCCGGTTTGCTAAGCGACCCACGAATCCACCTTCAACGCTCATGGCGTTTATCCCCTAGCGGTATAGAAAGTGAGGCAAGACGGGCTAAAGGTCACGCTTTTGGGGTTTTTGAGAGCTTTCCCGGCAAAAGTGGAGGATAAAATATTAGTTTACCTTCTACTGATCTAGATCAGCTTTTGCCCAGCGATGGCTCGCTAAATAGGTAAGATCTGACGATCAGAGCAGATAGTCAGGAGCGCGCCGCCTTAGCGGCGCTTAACTGTCATTAGCCAGGTTAGCTGCATCTGGCCATCATATAGACATTCACATAGACGCCGTCACGAAAAGCGTAATCTTTGGCTTCCCCTTCTATCTCAAAGCCATGGGCCTTATAAAGCGCGATAGCAGCGTCGTTATCCGTATAGACTTCGAGTTCTATACGCCTGACCGCCAGCCAATTGGTGGCCAGATTTATCATGGCTGCCATCAACGCGCTCCCAACTCCTTGACCACGCGCCGACTCACACACCGCCATACCGAAATTAGCCACATGCTTGCGCCTGGCATTAGCGTATACCTCCATGCCGAGCTGACCCACCACCTTGCCCTCATGCACTGCGACCAGGCTATAACAATTATCCGGTAGCTCCTGCAGTCGCTTCTGCCAGAACGCCAGTGACGGATAGGGACGCTGTAGCGTCCCGGCATAACAGCTGCGCTGACTATAGAGAGCAAAGATCCCTTTTATATCAGCATCTGTGCTGTGACGGATCTCAATTTCGCTTGTTGTCGGTAAACTCGTGTTGGGCTCGGCCATAAAGGTCTTAATATATCCTTATAAAAGAAGAAAATATGCCATAGGAGCAATAGGTTAAGCAATGCCAGTATTAGCAATACCGCTATCGCCCTGTGGCCACACCTCTTTGTAACTCATTGCCCATGGCGATTAATTTGGGCGCTTGTTGCTGCGCCGCGCTAAAGCCAGACTTGTTCTGCCAGCCAAACCAGGAGTGAGCTATAAGTGACTGGGCCACTGGCCCGCCCAAGGTATTGCCCGGCCCCAGCACTATCACACAATCTGGCGCAAACTCCTTAACCCCTACCGTCATCGCCTGACTAAAGTCATAGGGAGCCACCACTTGATGACCTAAGGTGTAGCTGTGTAGCCGAGTCAGATCACTCGAATATCGACTCCAGATCTGGCTCCTGCCATCTATCATAGGCAGCTTAGGGGGCTGAAACAGTGAGACAGGCAAAGCCTCTTGCCCCCGGCGGGCAATGTCACTGAGCAAAGGCGAATGAAAGGCGCCATGGTTATAGAGGCGCATAGGATAACGCTCATCCAACTTTGGCAAGCGGGCCTCCGCCTCGGTCAACCCGGCGTCATTTCCCGCCAAGACCCGATAGCCACCAAGATAAATAGAGGTATAAAGCTCACAGCCATCAAGCTCATTAACCTCGGCAATCACCCTGTCGAGCAACTCCGTTTGATGCGGATCTTTACGCCAGTCGGCATCCATCTCAGGATAGATCATCTGCCCGCCAATCAGGCCGTCACTCATCATGCTGCCCATGGTGTTGATCACCTTAATAGCGCTGCGCTCATCGAGGGCACCAGCCAGTGCCAGAGCGATATACCAGCCCATGGAGTTACCAGTGACCGCCACTATATCAAAGCGCTTGCGGTCGATATCCATAAAGTCTGCCATGGCACAGGCATAGATGAGCGCCGAAGCATTCTCACCCGGTGTATGCAGCTTAAAGGAATATTTACTTTGACTATCTAAGTCGCTAATGGGTTGCTGGCCCAGCTGACGCCGATAAGCATCTATCGCCTCGATAAAGCCTGATTTGTCACTGTGATACTTAGCCAGATATCCCAGCTCCTCCTTGTTATAGCAGCCACGTCCCGGTGCAACCACCAATGCCCTTAGCTTATTGCTCACGCCGCCCTCACTCCTATTTGTTGGTGTTGTCATTAGGCTTCCCTCGCTCCCGTTAGCAGTTCTTGCTCCAGGCTATCGCCAAGCAAGGCGAGCGCAGCCTCGACGATCTGCGAGCGACTGGGTAGTGGTAAGGTTGCCGCCTCAGCCAGCGGGATAAAACAATCTTCAGCGGTAAGCCTTGCCATCTGCGGCGCAAGATCCCCGAGTCGTTCATGTACGCAAGTGACAATCGCCTCACTTACCGAACCACTGCGGCGGCACTCATCGACGATCAGCAGATGTTCACACTCGCTGACCGCAGAGGTGATTGCCGCTTCATTGAGCGGGATCAGATACCGCAGATCGATCACTCGGCAGTCTATCCCCTGCTTAGACAGCTCTCGCTCGGCCTGACGGCTAAGATAGTAGCCATTGCCATAACTGAGAATCGCCAGTGTCTTCCCCTTGCCATAGACGCCTAGCTCGCCATAGGGCAAGGCTTTAGCCTGATCTTGCGGGCAGTAGCTATGGCTCCATAGTCCGTCACCTTCCTCATGAAGATCCCGCGTCATGTAAAGCGCAATAGGCTCCAAGAAGATCACCAGCCGCTGCTCCTGCTCCGCCAGGCGCACGCATTCTCGCAGCATCCCCATGGCATCGGCGCCATTGGAGGGGCAGGCCAGGATAAGGCCCGGAATATCGCGAAACACCGCCAGGGAGTTATCGTTATGAAAATGACCACCAAAGCCTTTTTGGTAACCCAGGCCGGCGATACGGATCACCATAGGGTTACTAAATTGACCGTTGGAGAAGAAAGGCAGGGTCGCCGCCTCACCGCGGATCTGATCTTCGGCGTTATGCACATAGGCAAGGAACTGGATCTCGGGAATTGGCAGCAAGCCATTGTGGGCCATGCCGATGGCCAGCCCCAGAATTGAGGTCTCATCCAGCAGAGTGTTGATCACCCTGTTAGGGCCAAAACGCTCCACTAGGCGCGAGGTCACATGATAGACCCCGCCCTTCTTGCCAACATCTTCACCGCAGACCACGATATTCTGCTGGCGCGCCATCAGCTCGGTCAGCGTCATGTTGATCAGCTTGCCCATGTGCACCGGCTTGCCCAGAGAGTTTTTGTCGGCGCTAAAGAGCTTTGCAAAGGACTCGTCACTCAGGCTCTGATGGACCACTGGCGTCTGGCGCACAGGCGGAATCACCGCCGCCATCGCCGTCTTGGCGCTGGTCAGTTTCGGTCGCTCAACCGCCACCTTCGCGATGGCAGCGATACGCGCCTTGAGGGTCTGGTACTGCTCGACGATCTCTTCCGGGCTCATCAGGTTGGCCTCGATGATCTGCTTGGCACTGAGCAGCAGCGGATCTTGCGCCTCATTATCAAAAATCTTCTGTTTGCTGAGATAGGCAATTTCGGCATCGCTACCGGCGTGCCCCATCAGGCGCACCGTTCGTACATGTAAAAATACTGGCCTGCGATTATACCTGGCGTAATCGGCCGCCTGACGGCTGACCCGGTAACAATCGAGCAGATCCCGTCCGTCACAGTAGAAATATTTGATCCCGGCGCGATCTTTAAAATTAGCCGCAATCCAGCCGCTTGGCGTCGCGGTAGAGATCCCTATGCCATTGTCTTCACAGACAAACATTAGCGGCAGTGGCACCTGTTGATAGGCGGCCCACCCCGCGGCATTGATCGCCGTCTGGGCGCTAGCATGGTTAGCCGAGGCGTCACCAAAATTACAGAAGACCAGACTATCCTCGGGCAAGACGCTATCGATACTGAGCCTCTGATTCAAGGGAATACTCAGGGCCGCGCCCACCGCCTTGGGCAGATGAGAGGCGATGGTGGAGGTCTGCGGCGGGATCATCAGCCGCTTGCTGCCGAGCACCTTATGGCGTCCACCCGAGATAGGATCTTCGCTGGAGGCCGCAAAAGAGAGCAACATATCCCACAGGGAAGTCTCGCCAGGCACCTGGCGGGCACGCTCTATCATGAAGGCCGCGCTGCGATAATGCAGAAACGCCATATCTGTTGGGCGCAGCGCCGCGGCGCAGGCGGCATTGCCCTCATGGCCAGAACTGCCTATGGTGTAGAAACCTTGATTACGGGCGCGCATGCTGCGGGACTCAAGATCCAGCAGACGGCTCTTCATCTGTGACTCGAACATGCCGACAAAATCGGCATCGCTAAGACCCAGGCTGAGATGATCCCAGCCCTGCTCTATCTCCAAGAAATCTTGCTGTGATACACGTTCGACAAATTGCCTGTCGAGGGCGATAGCTCTATCTTCCAACTTGACCTACCTCAATTTGGCGCAACAAAGCCCATACCACAGGCGTTCACTAGGCCGCTGCGACGAGAAAGCGGAGCGACACCGTCGCTCCGAATGAAGGAAAGGGTTATCCGAAGGCCTGAATGCCTGTCTGGGCACGGCCCAAGATGAGCGCATGAATATCATGGGTGCCCTCATAGGTATTGACCGCTTCGAGATTCATCACATGACGGATCACGTGATACTCATCGCTAATGCCGTTACCGCCATGCATGTCACGGGAGGTACGGGCGATATCAAGCGCCTTGCCGCAGGAGTTACGTTTGATAAGCGAGATAGCCTCTACCGGCAGGGCATCCTGATCCATCAGGCGGCCCGCCTGCAGGCAGGCAAATAAACCTGTGGTGATCTCGGTTTGCATATCCGCCAGTTTCTTCTGGATCAGCTGAGTCGCCGCCAGAGGACGATTAAACTGAATGCGATCTAGGCTGTATTGACGCGCCGCGTGCCAGCAGAACTCGGCCGCGCCGAGTGCGCCCCAGGCAATGCCGTAGCGGGCCTTATTCAAACAGCCAAACGGCCCTTTTAATCCCTCGACATTAGGCAGCAGCGCCTCTTCCCCCACCTCGACATTGTCCATCACTATCTCGCCGGTGATCGACGCCCTGAGGCTGAACTTGCCCTCTATCTTAGGCGCGCTCAGTCCCTTCATGCCCTTGTCTAAGATGAAACCACGGATCACACCATCGAGCTTAGCCCACACCACAAACACGTCTGCGATGGGCGAGTTAGTGATCCACATCTTGGCACCATTAAGGCGATAGCCACCGTCAATACGCTCGGCGCGGGTCTTCATGCCACCGGGATCTGAGCCCACATCCGGCTCGGTTAAGCCGAAACAGCCCACCCACTCGCCGGTCGCCAACTTAGGTAGGTATTTCTGGCGCTGGGCCTCGCTGCCATAGGTATAGATGGGGTGCATCACCAGGGAAGATTGCACGCTCATGGCGCTACGATAACCGCTGTCGACCCGCTCAATCTCACGGGCGACCAGCCCATAGCTGACATAGTTAGCATTGGCGCAGCCGTAAGCCTCGGGCAGGGTTGCCCCCAGGAGTCCCAGCTCACCCAGTTCATTCATGATCTCACGGTCAAAATGCTCATTGCGATTGGCCATCAATACCCGGGTCATCAACTTCTCTTGCGCATAGTCGTGCACCATGTCACGGATCATGCGTTCATCTTCGCTAAGCAGCGCATCAAATTGCAGTGGATCTTGCCAATCAAATTTCACTCGAGCCATGAGTCTGTTCCTTGCTGTCGTTATTGTTGTGATCGCAACTGACGACTAATTCATCACTTGCTAATTCGACTAGCATAGGCATAATTTATCCGTATAAAAAATATTCTTTTTGTTTAGCTTCTATAGTTATTTCCTATACCTTACGTAAAGGTAAATTAAAGAGCCTAATATGAACCTGAGAGCCCTGAGTTACTTTGTCGCCGTATATGATAAGGGCACCATCAGCGCCGCCGCCAAACAGTGCTACATTGCCCAGCCATCGATATCATCGGCCATCAGCCAGCTAGAGAGTGAACTCAATACTCAGCTTTTTCAGCGACATGGTAAGGGCGTCAGCCCTACGGAGTCGGCCGAGCGCCTCTATCCTTTGGCGCAAAAGCTACTGAACGAATCTAAGGCCATTCAGTCGCTATTTAACACACCGGAGCAACGCCAACCTTTTAAACTTGGGTTGATCAACTCATTAGGGGTACAGCGGATGAGCATGCTGCTCAAAGACTTTACCCAGGCCTGCCATGATATGGAGCTCACCCTGGTTGAGGCCAACGAACCCTGTGATGCACGTATCATCACTACCAGCCAGTTAAAATCCGATGAGGCGTTCCAGCCCATTTGGCACGATGACTATCTTCTGGCTATCCCTTCAGCCATGAGCCTGGCGCTGAAAAAAGAGATACGTCTGCAAGACCTCAGTGGTCAGCCCTTTATCCACCGCGCCCCCTGTGAGGCTCTGGCCGATCTGCAGCAGTTGATGGATTTAGAGGGCATTAAGATGCAGATCCGCGCCCGTATCCAAACCGTGGAATACGCAGTCGGCCTGGTAGCGGCAGGTGTCGGCATCGCCTTGGTTCCTGCCCTTCCTGTACTGATGGAGCAAAACAACATCATCTATAAAGCCATTGGCGATCTACAGCTTAAGCGCACCGTAGGGCTAGCCCTGCCCAGAGGTGGTGAATACACAGAGCAGCAAAGGCAGTTGCAACAAGTGAGTAAACTCTATAGCTAGAAGTGTTCACCCAAACAAGAAGCACGGATAACAACCCGCTAAACCTTATCCAACACAAGCCCTGAAGCTGTATCATTTTGCATCATGAATGCCGAAAAAACTGTGCATATATGACGTAAATGGTAATCTTTTGCTCAGACCCTGTATTGACCTGACTTATAGTGTATCAATCACCATGATAAACAAGTTGCTGACAAGCCTAGTAACCATACTCTTACTCTCATCTACCGCTTTGGCTGATGAGCAGCAAGCTTGTCTTTCAGATGATGACTGTATTGAGATAGGAAAATGGCAGTTTGGCCTGGCGCTTGGCTATGGCGAACGCTCCAATCCGATCCGCGACTATGATGACATCCCCATCTATTTAGCACCGACCCTGGCCTATTATGGTGAAAAGTGGTTTTTCGATAACGGCAACCTGGGGTATACCCTGGCCGATAAAGAGCATTTCAGCCTCAACTTGAGCACTAGCTTTAGCAGCGACAGCGCTTATTTCTATCGCTGGGATCCTTCGAATATCTTTATCTCAGGTAATAGTCAGCTCACTTCACCTTCTTCGGGGTTTCCCTCACGTCGTGTCCCCCTTGGTACAGAGTCTGAGCCTGTATTTAATGAACTAGAAGACAGGAAATTTACACTTCTTGGCGGAGCAGAAGCATTTATTTACACACCAGTAGGTATAATCAATATCGCTGTGGCACATGATCTTTTCGATGTACATTCAGGCATGGAGGGCAAATTAAAATGGCTCTACAACATGACCTTAGATGACTGGATCTTTGAGCTTTCTGCTACCGCTAACTGGAAGAGCAAAGAGATCATCGACTACTATTACGGCGTACGCTTCAGCGAAAATGAGTATTGGAGCGAACACTATCAAGCCAGTTCAGGCACTAATTTAGGATTAGAATTGACGACACAATATATGATGAATGAACACTGGGAGTTACTCTTTCTGGTTCGCTACACAGATCTGGCCGACGCAATAACCGCCAGTCCGCTCGTCAATGAAGATCACTCTAGCACTTACTTTATCGGCGCTGCCTATAGATTTTAAGGTAAGTTTTTTCAATGACTTTCAAGCTGATACAGGCAATTCTTGTTATCTTATTGCTGTGCAATATCACCTATGCCATGGGCCAAGAGTCCGCGGCCAGCTTGTCTTTGTCACCCCAATTTTGCATCACGGCCGATGTCGAACAAAGCTGTGAAATCGAGTTAGTGTTGAGCTGGGAGACCCCCTATCCTCAGGTGGTTTGTATCATGTCGGATCACAATGCACTGGAGAAATGGTGCGCGGACTCGCCTAATACTCACTCGCTCACCGTCAAGGTGAAGACACAACACGATATTCAATTTGTCATGATAGACAAACAAAGCCATCAGACATTGGCAGGCGTGAAACTAAAAGTTACCCCCACTTCGACCCCTCAAGTGAGGCGTCGTTATCGCAACCCCTGGAGTCTATTCTAATGACCGAATCTCAATCGACCCATAGAGTCTTGCTCGTCGAAGACGATATTCGTCTGGCAAATCTGATTGTGGATTATTTAAAGTCGCATGGAATGCATGTTGAAGTTGAGCGTCGCGGGGATACCGTATTGACCCGACTGATCAACTATAAACCAGATATCATCTTGCTCGATATCATGCTACCAGGGATGGATGGCCTTACCTTATGCGAAAAGCTGCCCGACTACTTCGCCGGCCCAATCCTCTTAATGAGCGCTCTAGGCTCGAATGAAGATCAGATCAAGGGACTGGAACTCGGGGCGGACGACTATGTCGTTAAACCTGTCGATCCCGCACTGCTTATTGCCCGTATCAACAATCTACTGCGCCGCAATGCTAAGCCGCCACAGGCAGAATCTCACTGCCTTAGCTTTGGTAAACTCAGCATAGATCCGCACACTCAGGCGATTCGTCTGGGCGATCTGGAAGTGGATCTGACCAGCCATGAGTTTGAACTCCTATGGTTGCTGGCGTCTCAAGCGGGACAAGTATTGAGCCGTCAATATATCTATCAGTATCTGCTCAATATCGATTTCGACGGCAAAGACAGAAAAATCGATGTGCGCATCTCTAGGTTACGTAAGAAGTTAGGTGACAATATCGAAACCCCGTTTAGAATTAAGACGGTATGGGGTCAAGGATACCTGTTCGCCCCAGAAGCCTGGAACAACTAGCGGAGCAGCGTTGAAACGACTCTTCATCAGCCTATACCTATTACTGAGCCTCAGTTTCCTCGGCATAGGCTGGACACTCGACAGTATTTGGCAAAACAATGTCGATGACAGCGGTGCACAAGATGCGCCGCTGATCGCTTTGGCGCAGCTGATCGGCAAGCTACCCATAGGGCAGAGAGAAGCCTTCCTGCAGCAGCTCTCGACACAAGAAAGTTACCCCCTAAGGCTACTGTCCCGTCAGCAGGTCGCCATGAATGAAAGCAAGCTTCTCAGCAAAGATAGCGTACTGGTCACCGCTCCCGATGAGGAGCATGAGTTGCATTTTATCAGGGTCGATGATCAACAGATCTTAATGGCCGGCCCCATAGAGATAGATCCCAGAGAGCAGCTACGCGGCCTGTTTACCCTGCTCTTCTACCTGTCCCTCGCCCTGGTGGCACTGATCTGGGTCTGGCCACTGTCCCGGGATCTCAAGACGCTGCGACTGGCGACCAAGGAGTTTGGTCAGGCTAAATGGGATACCCAAATACAACTGTCGAACCGCTCACAGGTACAACCCCTGGCCAGTACCTTTAATGAGATGGCAAGGCATATCAGCGCCCTGATCGAAAACCAAAAGCACCTCTCTAATGCCGTCTCCCATGAGATCCGCACTCCCTTGGCGCGACTTAAATTTGCCCTGGCTCTAGTGCCCCAGTATTGCGCGCCAGATTCGGATCCCGACCGGCGTCAGGCGTTTCTCGACGAGATGCAGCAAGATGTAAAAGAGATGGAGACCCTGCTGCAAGAGCTGCTTACCTACGCCAGCCTGGAATCTCAACCACAGGATCTGGAATTTGAATGTTGTGAGCTGACCAAGCTTACCCAGCAAACCATCAGCCGGTTACAAAACAACCACGAAATAGCGATCCATTTTAATGCTCAGACGCCTGAGCTTAAGGTGATGGGCGACCCGTCCCTGGTAGAGCGCGCCCTGCAAAACCTGATCATTAATGCCCAGCGCTTCGCCACCCGCGAGATCACTATCGTTATCAGCCAAGATAACAAGTCGGTACAGCTTAAGGTGATTGATGATGGACCAGGAATCGCAGAGGAAGATCAACAAAAGATCTTTGAGCCCTTCTATCGCAGCAAGGTGGTGCAAAATGGCAACAAGGGTCACGGCCTGGGGCTGGCCATCATAAAACGCATCATGCATAGGCACAGTGGACAGGTAACACTACAGAGCCGACCGGGAGAAACCATCTTTACCCTGATCTGGCCGAGGGTGAGTAGCGCTAAATTAAAGCACAAAACCCAGTAAGATAAGCCCCTTATTCGATGTCGAAGTCCAGCGACTGGGTCGCTGCGGCGCGCTCCTCTAAGATGGCGGTTTTCTTAGCCTTTAACAGCGCCAGACGGCGACGACGATGACGCTGTTTACACAGACGTATCACCTCATTTTTTTGCGCATCGGAAAAGTTCAGCCAATTAAAGCGCTCCTCTCTGCTGCGCAGACACCCCTTGCAATAGCCCCTGGCATCGGTCTGACAAACACCGATGCAGGGACTTGGGATCTCGAAAAACTCTAACTGTTCCATGAGGGATAGCCGCAACCTTTTACCTTTTGAACCTGTTATCTATGAACCTCTGACCATGGCCCACTTAAGCGGTCGCTAAATGAGCCTATAGTTAAAACATAACCTAATTCACAGTCACTGGCTAAACTTTATTCATCAGGTTAGACTAAAATTTCTAGCGTAAATAAGCTGATAGCATCAATTTTTCATCATTAGGGAACCCTATGACCTCACTTCGCTTTATTATCCCTGCATTAGCGGCATTGCTGCTAAGCGCCTGTGCCAGCAAACCTACTCAAGATTATGATATTAAATATAATTTTAATGACTTGAAGCAATTTACTCTGCAAAAGCCTGCCAATATTAGCGATCCGCTCAGCACCTCACGCATAGATACCGCTATCGTCGAACACCTCACAGCACGTGGCTATGTTCAGACAAGCGACCAAGCACAATTTATGGTGACCTATGGCTTTAAGGTAGTAGACAAGCCTAAGCGCTCCGGGCTCTCTATTGGTCTGGGAACCGGCAGTTGGGGCAGCTCTGGCGGCGTAAGCGTAGGGACCAGTGTGGGTGTGCCAATGGGCAGCGACAGCAACAAGATGCAGATCATCCAGATCGATATCGTCGACAGCGCCAGCAACAAACTAGTATGGCGAGGCAGCGACGCATTTGACTTCGATGATGGCGGCGAAAAGAAAGCCAAAGAGACTCGGGAGACGGTCAACAAGATCCTCGCCCAGTTCCCACCACAGCCTCGCTAATCGTCCACAAGGCGATTAATGGGCGTTCACCGTACGCCCATTGGCCCACTGGCGTAGGACATTTAATTTTTCACGCATCACGACTGAGAGCGGTCGCGTCTTCATCAATTCATTAGCCAAGAGTTCCTGAGACACCACTTGCTCCAGTGCCCTGGCCGTGTAACGCGCCGAGATAACCGCCTGCTCTATTTCTGCCCCCGAAAAGCCCTGACTCACCTGAGCCAATTTGGCCAGATCGAAACAGAGGGGATCCAGCCCCCTGCGCTGCAGATGAATCAAGAAGATCGCCTGACGCACCTTATCGTCAGGCAGATCCACAAAGAAGATCTCATCCATTCGTCCCTTGCGCATCAGTTCTGGTGGCAAGGCACTGATATCGTTGGCCGTTGCGACCAAGAAAACCTCTGACTGCCGCTCGGCCATCCAGGTCAGCAGCGCCCCGAGGATCCGCTTAGAGGTGCCATCGTCGCTGCTACCACTGCTCAGTCCCTTTTCTATCTCATCAATCCACAGCACACAAGGCGCCATCAGATCGGCAAGCGCCAAGGCATTGCGCAGATTCTTCTCAGTCTCACCGATATATTTATTATAGAGGGCCGACATATCCATACGCAGCAGGGGACGTTGCCACATGCCCGCTACCGCCTTAGCCGCCAGACTCTTACCGCTGCCTTGCACACCAAGAAGTAAGATCCCTTTTGGATGCTCGACGCCTGGCTCACCACTTGAGGCAGGACTACGCTGAGAAAGCCACTTCTTGAGGTTGTGTAAGCCCGCCACCTGAGAGAAGTCACTGGTGTCATACTCAAACTGTAACACTCCCTCCATATCCAGCAGCTTAAACTTACCTTGATTAATTCTGTCCACATCTGAGTGGGTGATCGCTCCGTCATCGACTATCGCCTTATGGGCCAGGCGCCGTGCATCGTCGAAGGTCAGCCCTCTGAGGTTGTCCGCCAGTTTCGCCACCGCCTCCTCATCGACACTCTGCAATAAGCCGTCGCTACGCGCCTTGTCTATCTGCTCATAGATAAGGTTTTCTAGTTGGGCGGGATTGGGCAGCGAAAGAGAGAAATGGGCACAATAGCGTTTAATTTCAGGCGGAATATCGAAGGCATGACTCACCAGCACTATCGTATGTTTCAGTGCCTCGTATTCGAGGGCGATCTCTTTTAACAGACGCACATTCTTAGGAGCGTTTTCCACAAAAGGATGAAAATCGCACAACACATAGATCCCCTGCTGACTGGTCGACTTTATCTGGCCTAAGATCTCCCCAGGATCTGTGTTGAACTTCTGGGTGCCCATCTTTACGTCGGCGCGAGTTAGGCCCTGGGTAATACTCCAGGTAAACAGCGGTTGATACAAGATGCTCGATACCCGTTTAAGCAGGTCGATCACCCGGTGCTCTTCATAGGTTTCAATCACGACTATCGGAGTGTTGGAGCGCAGTACAGCAGTAAGATCCCTGATATCTTGCATAGAAGTCCTTAAAGAAAGTGTCGTCTCCAAGTCGCTTAGGCCTGGATGCAGCTTGAGCCTATTGATACCCCACTCTTAGGGCAAATTCAATCACGCCGACCAGGCAAGGGATATTTTAGTACGTCACACTGATCCAAAAAGTCACTCCGTGCGTATCAATATGTCGCTTTAATTATTGCGTCTATTAACTGCTATTGGACTCATGCGCGTAATCAAGGACATCAATACACGCAAGAGCCCTAAGATAATGGATAACGATTCAGTCACCTGAGATCGTTTTCTCTTTGCGTTTCACCTAATCGATAAAGGTATACCCAGATGTTTGGTTTCAATCGTACCAAAACAGATAAACTACAGGCACAGCAGTATCAAGCCCTGTGCGATGAAAGCCAAATGTTAAAGGCAATACGACGCAGCGCCCCCTACATCGAATTTACCATTGACGGTAAGATACTGACCGCCAATGAACAATTTCTGTCGGTTATCGGCTATTCTCTGGACGAGATCCAAGGGCAACACCATAGCCGTCTGTGCAGTCCATCACTGGCAGGTAGCGCTGCCTACCGCAACTTTTGGCAAAACCTCGCCAGAGGCCAGGCGAATCACGGCACCTTTCAGCGCCAACATAAAGATGGCTCAACCATCTGGATAGAGGCCACCTATGTGCCCGTTCCCGATGACACTGGGCGCATCACTAAGGTGATCAAAATAGCCAGCGATGTAACCCAGAAGAAACGTCTGGCCGAACAGCAAGAAGCGATTTTCAATGCATTAAATAAGTCTTTGGCCTATATCGAATTTACCCCCCTGGGGGAGATCATCTTTGCCAACGCTAACTTCTGCCGCGCCATGGGCTATAGCCTGAAAGAGCTTAAGGGACAACATCATCGTCTCTTTTGTACCGAGACCTTCTTACGCGATCACCCCCATTTCTGGCAAAACTTGGCCAAGGGTCAATTTGAATCGGGGATGTTCGAGCGTATCACCAAACAGGGCCAGCCCATCTGGTTAGAGGCAACCTATAATCCTGTGTTCGACGATGCCGGAAAGGTTGTTCGCGTTGTCAAACTGGCCAGTGACATCACCCCTCGCATCATTGATCAGCAGGCGGTGCATGAGGCTTCACAACTTGCTCATCAAAGTGCCCTAGAAACTGTCGATATTGCAGGACAAGGGGCGACAATGCTCAACGCTGCCACCAACCTGGCCAACGATATTGATAGCGCCGTATCTGAGGCCACTCAGCTCATGGCCGAACTGGCACAGCAGTCACAGCAGATCAGCCAAATTGTGCACACTATTGCCAAGGTTGCCGATCAAACTAACCTACTCGCTCTCAACGCGGCCATTGAAGCGGCGCGCGCCGGAGACCAGGGCCGTGGCTTCGCCGTGGTGGCCGATGAGGTGAGAACTCTCGCCGCCAACACCTCCAATGCCACCCAGGATATCGAGCATATTGTGGCCCGCAACAGCCAGCTAACTCAGGTATCAGAAAGGGGAATGCAATCGATTCAGGAGAAGGTTTCCCAGTCCAACCAACAACTGGCAACGACTCAACGCTTGATTGATGACATACGCCATGGCGCGCAGCAAGTCGCCGATACTGTCAACAATCTGGTCAACAACAGGTAACCACCCACTTGCTGACTAACTCCCCAAAAAATAAAGCCCGCATCGCGGGCTTTAATGTTTCAAAGCTATGTGACGCCTAAAGTAATCCAAAAACACGGCCCACTCCTTAATATTATTGATTCCCTGAAACGGCAGAGCTAGTCGACCTCACCATAGATATCACTAGGACACCTTCAAGCTCGCTGTATTTATACTAGACATAAACTGCTGATATTTCTTTTCTAATTGGATGAATAATCTTGATCCACTACACACTTGTTGGCGGAAAAGATCTCAATATCCTCCTTGTCAGGGTAAGATAATCCCCAAATAATTGAAGCAGGTCCGACAGAGACCCACTCATCATCAAAAGGTACCCACACTATGATAGGCACCCCCTATTCAAAAGGCGCCGTGCGCGCCATGCTGCTTGGATGTGGCGAACTCGGCAAAGAAGTTGCCATCGAACTGCAACGTCTGGGCGTTGAAGTGATCGGCGTCGACCGCTACCCCAACGCACCGGCCATGCAGGTCAGCCACAGATTCCATGTGATCAATATGCTCGATGGCGCAGCACTACGCGCTATCATAGAGCAAGAGAAGCCCCATCTGGTGATCCCAGAAATTGAGGCGATCGCCACCCAAACCTTGGTCGAGATGGAAGCCGAAGGACTTAATGTGGTCCCCACGGCGAAAGCGACCCAACTCACCATGGATCGTGAAGGGATCCGCCGCCTCGCCGCCGAGACCTTAGGACTGCCCACCTCACCCTACTTCTTCTGCGATACCCAAGGGGAGTTTGAACAGGCGGTGGCTAACATAGGCCTGCCTTGCGTGGTCAAGCCTGTCATGAGTTCATCGGGCAAGGGACAAAGCGTTATCCGCAGCCAGGATCAGATCTTAAAGGCCTGGCAATATGCCCAGGAAGGCGGCCGCGCCGGTGGCGGTAAAGTGATTGTCGAAGGCTTCGTGCCCTTCGATTATGAGATCACCCTACTCACCGTCAGTGCAGTTAATGGCATACACTTCTGTGAGCCGATTGGTCATCGCCAGGAAGATGGTGATTATCGCGAGTCATGGCAACCCCAGGCGATGAGCCCGGCTGTTCTCGACAAGGCGCAAGAGATTGGTCGCAAGGTGGTCGAAGCCTTGGGTGGCTATGGCCTGTTTGGCGTCGAGCTGTTTATCAAAGGCGATGAGGTTTACTTCTCTGAAGTTTCCCCCCGCCCTCACGATACCGGTCTGGTCACCCTGATCAGTCAAGACCTATCTGAGTTCGCCCTGCATGTGCGCGCCATCTTAGGCCTGCCGATCGCCAACATCAGCCAACATGGCCCATCGGCTTCGGCGGTTATTTTTGCCGAAGGCACTAGCCACAACATCGCCTATCGCGGCATGGCACACGCACTAATTGAGCCCGACACCCAGCTGAGACTGTTCGGCAAACCAGATATCGACGGTCGCCGCCGCCTCGGCGTAGGGCTCGCCCGCGGCGAAACGGTTGACCAGGCCATCGACAAGGCCCTTAATGTCGCAGGCCAAGTCGAAGTGCTGCTGGATTAATTGCAGCCATAAGCCAAAGGGCGCCAACTGGCGCCCTTGTTATTTTTCTGCTCTGAATCAAAGCACTAAAATCAAAGCACTAAAATCAAACCAGTTAGTTAACCAGATGCTGAGGGCTTCCCGCCAGAAACCCCTTAAGGTTTGCCACCGCAATGGCCAGCAGGTTCTGCCGAGCCTCAAGTGTGGCCCAGGCATTATGGGGGCTGATACTGATATTGACGGCGCTCAGCAAGGGATTATCATCACTTGGCGGCTCAGTCGACAAGACATCCACGCCAGCGGCGGCGATCTCGCCAGCTCGTAAGGCATCAGCCAATGCCCGTTCATCCACCAAGCCACCGCGCGCAGTGTTAATCAAGATGGCACTTGGCTTCATCGCAAGGAGGCGCTCACGGTTAATTAATTGCTCGGTATCACTCGTCAGTGGGCAGTGCAAGGAGATGATATCGGCCTGGGCAAACAGTTCTTCACGTTCACACCAGCGCACGCCATGCGGCAGGCCCTGTTTAGGCGAGCGCGTATTGACCAGCACCTGCATCTGAAATGCCAGGGCGATGGTCGCCACCTGAGCGCCGATATCCCCAAATCCTACCAGCCCTAACACCTTTCCTTTAAGTGACTGAAGCGGCGCTAAGGTAAAGCAGAAATCGGGCGACTGGGACCAAGCGCCAGACACCACGGCGTTATGATGATCCGCAAGGCGCTGGGTGTGATGCAGTATATGGGCAAACACCATTTGCGCCACGGCATCTGGGCCATAACCTGGTACATTGGTGACCTTAATCCCCAGCTCACTGGCGGCGGCGAGATCCACCACATTTGTGCCGGTGGCGAGCACGCCGATATACTCAAGTTCTGGCAAGGCTTTTAGGGTTTCTCGGTTTAGCACTGTCTTATTGGTCAGCAACACCCGCGCGCCTTGCGCCCTTGCCAACACCTCATCAGGCAAACTTCGGTCATAACAATGAAACTCTCCCAACTCGGCCAGTGGCTGCCAATCGAGATCGCCAGGGTTGAGGGTATAACCATCGAGTACAACGAGCTTCATAGGACCTCTCTGTTTCAGCGACTAAAAAGTGTATTTAAAACCCGCATTGACCTGTCCCTGCCACATAAGATCGGCACGGATATTCCAGATACAGCGGTTAGCATCACAAAACAGTGCATTATCACTGTTAATAAAAGTGGCATAGCCTCGGCCATCGGCAAATAGGCTGAAGTTATCGCTAAAAAGGTATTCGACGCCGCCACCTATGCCCATGGAAAAGCGTGACTCATCGGAATAGTCTCCCGATGGCCGCATTTGAGTCATCCCCGCACTCACTGTCACATAGGGGCGCCAATTGCCTCTGGGGAAATAGAGCGATCCACCCAGATGCAGGTAATTCAGTTCCAGCCTTGCAAGTCGATTGGGGGTAAACATCCCTGCGGCATGCATATCTGTGCTCTGATGACTATATAGAAAGTAGACATCACCAGGATCGCGGGTCTTCATCCCCAGCATGATACCGTAATGGCTCGCGGCCTCGATATCGATACTGCCCTCGACATTAGTGTCTAAGTCTGTGGCATCGAGTTCGCTGGTACCAAAGCTGTAACCACCAAAGGGGGCGATATAGATATCCGATTTCGCCGAGGCGGCTCCGGTTAGCAAGCTCGCCAAACATCCTATCAATACCATCAATACTGGTTTCATCGCCCTCTCCTTTTGTAGACAGTGATTACCGCAGGGCGCGCTCTTGTTTGACTCTGTCGTAAGCCGCCTGAATATCTTGCGCCTTCTGCTTTGCCAGCTCCATCATCTCTGCCGGTAAACCCTTGGCCACGAGCTTATCGGGATGGTGCTCGTTCATCAGCTTGCGATAGGCCCGTTTAACCGTCTGATCTGAGGCCTCTTCTGTCAGCCCCAAAACCTCATAGGCATCGTGAATAGAGGTCTGCTGCTTGCCCTGGCGCTGAAAATTAAACTCAGCCTGCCAACGCTTTAACAGGTCGTCTAGTTGCTCGCGGCTAAAGCCGAGCTCCTGCGCCACGGTTAAGAGTATGGCATGTTCTTTGGCGTCTAGCTGGGCATCGGACAGTGCCGTTTGGATCTGGATCTCCAGGAACATCTGCAGTAGCTCACGTCTCCCCATAGAGATCAGCCTGAAGGTGCGTAGCGACGCCTTAAGATCGAAATCCGCCGCCTTACCTTGAGTAAAGGCCGCTTGGGCCTCGCGCCTTGCATCGCCCGATAGGCGCATCTGATCCATCAAGGCCGTAGCCAAACGAATATCGTGTTCGGTCACCTGACCCGAGGCCTTGGCTACATGCCCCATCACCGCAAAAGCGGTATTAAAGAACAGCGCCTGACGATCGCTGCTCTTGCCCATCAGCTGCTCTATCTGGCCGCGCTTCTTATCGTAAAGATGCCCCAGCCAAAGCCCTATGATGCCGCCGATAATACGGCCAAACATAAAGCCGATGGCAAAACCAAAAAATTTACCCCAAATCTTCATCGAGAAACCTTACTCATTGATTGTGCCGCCCTTAATTCACTATCCAGTAAATGCAAACGCTCGGGGGTACCCACATCGCACCATAGGTGCGGGTAATGCTCGCCCCCGATTAGACCCTGTTGCATCTTTTGCCGCAGCAGCGGCGCCAAGGCGAAACGCCCCTCGGGAGTCCCCGCAAACAAACGCGGATGGTAAAGCCCCATGCCGGAAAAGGTCAACTTGGGCTCACCAGACTCTTGCACCCTACCGGCAACCAAGGCGAAATCCCCCTGAGGATGCTGCACGGGATTATCCACCAACCAGAGATAGGCTTCTTGCTCGCGCATCAGCTCGGCCACCAAGGCATGGGTCAGAGGCTGACCATTCACCATAGGTAGGCTATCGATATAGACATCACCATTGAGTACCAGAAAAGGCTCATCACCGAGTAGTGGTAGCGCGCGCTTAATGCCGCCACCCGTCTCCAGCGCCTCTGTCTCAGGGCTATAGTGAATGCTGACTCCCCAGGCGCTGCCATCGCCTAAATACGCTTCTAACTTATGCCCAAGCCAAGCATGATTTATGACGATCTCATTTATTCCCAGGGCGGCGAGCCGCTCTATGTGATAAACAATCAATGGCTTAGCGGCCACCGCCACCAAGGGTTTGGGCAAGGTATCGGTTAAGGGGCGTAAACGCTCACCTCGACCCGCAGCAAGAATCATCGCCTTCATCACATGGCTCCCATTTTTGGGATAACTTGGGTGTCTAACCAGGTGATGAAAGGGGTAAACTCAGGATATTGGGCGCCGATATCGCGCACATAACTCAGCGTCAGTGGAATATCTTTCATATAGCCAGGCTTAGCGTCGCGATAGTTGAGACGACAAAATATCCCCGCCGCCTTAAGGTGGCGCTGCATCCCCATTAGATCAAACCAGCGACGATACTGACTCAGCGAAACCGTTTCTTCGATTAACCCCAAGGTACGCATCTGCTGATAGTGCTGGCCAATCAAGGGAGTAACCACCTCGTCAGGCCAGCGCACATAACAGTCGCGCAGCAAAGAGACGGCGTCATAGGTGATAGGGCCAATCACCGCATCTTGAAAATCGATCACCGCCAGCTCATCATCACACAACATCAGATTACGGCTATGGTAGTCCCTGTGCATGCCCACTTTGGGTTGCTGGGCGACATTGTCGATAAGCAGCCCAAAACACTCATCTATCATATCCCGCGTCTGATTATCTATGTTTAGCTTTAGGTGATGCTGAACCAACCATTCGAGGAAGATGTTTAGCTCACGCAGGACAAACTCGTCGTCATAATCGGGCAGCGACTCGCCATCAGCCTCTGTGATAGTGAGCACTTGATCCAGCAAGGCCAGAGCGCGACCGTAATAATGACTCACATTGTTAGAATTTAATGCGTCCAGCAGCTGAGTGTCCCCTAGGTCGGAGAGCAGTAAAAAGCCTTGGGAAAGTTCGGCGGCCTTCACCTCAGGCGCCTTAATCCCTCGCGCTTGATAGGCGTTGGCTAAGGCAATAAAAGGGGCAACGGGCACCAGCTCCGGCGGGGAATCCATGGCGATAAAACTTTGCTTGGGTAATTGGACGCGAAAATAGCGACGAAAACTGGCATCCCCGGAAATCAATGCGACCTGAGCATCATCGCCTAAAGTTCGCGCTATCCATGAATTAAGGGCAAGAAATCTTGGATCTGACAAGGGCACCTCATGGCTCTTAGAAGAAAATTGCTTTATTATAAAGCAAAATAGAAACAGCAATTAAGATGATTCTATCTCTTTTGCTAAGTTGCTTCCCGACGGGGATGCAACTATTCTCACCGATAACTTGTCTAGACTAAGAATTCACTAAAACGATAAAAGATGCATATCCGTTACTTATTGGCATTGGCGCTACTCCCGCAGCTAGTCTTGGCAGACGAATCAGAGACCACTCCCGCGCCCGGTGCCCAGTGCCTGGTGTTGCCTCCGGTGCCTATTCCCGAGCCCAGCACAGATGAGCGCCCCTTAAATCTGCAGCAAATAAAGATAGTATCCGACTCATCGTCCGCCAAGATGGGTGATAAGGCGAGCTTTGAAGGTGATGTGAGCTTTAGTCAAGGCGGGCGCCATATCGCCGCCGACAGTGCCGTGCTGGATCAAGCCAATGAGCGCCTGGATGCCAATGGCAACCTGGTGTTTCAAGACAATATGTTTACCGTCACCGCCGACTCACTCAGCGCCGAGATGCGTAGTAACAGTGCCAAACTTAGCGGCGCCCAATATTGGATGCACGGCCAGCAGATACACGGCGATGCGGAAAGCCTTGAAATTACTCAGGACAACAACCTTCATCTGTCTAACACCAGCTTTACCACCTGCCCCCCTGGGGACACCTCTTGGTTGCTGGAAGCAGAAACCATTAAGATTGATAGCAGTGAAGAGTGGGGCGAGCTTTGGGATGCCAAGCTGAGAATAGGCGATGTCCCCGTTTTCTATCTACCCTATATGACGATTCCGGTTTCCGAGAAGCGCAAATCCGGCTTCCTGTTTCCCTTTTTCAGCACCAGCACCACCAATGGGGTCGAGATATCTACCCCTTACTATTGGAATATTGCGCCTGAATATGATCTGACCTTCACGCCTCATTACATGTCGGCGCGCGGTCTGTTTTTAAAATCGGAATTTAGATACCTCGCCGGCGATGATCAGCAAGGCCAACTCAACCTTGAATATCTGGGTAATGATCAGCTAGTGCCAAATCGTGCCGATCGCTACCTCTATCACTGGCAGCATAAAGGCGCTATTGCCGAAAACTGGCGAGTACTGGCTAACTTTACCGATGTGTCAGACAACAACTACTTCAATGATCTGCCATCGGACGTTTTGAGAGCCACAGACAACCAACTGTCTCGCATTGGCGAAATAGCCTATTTCGAGGACAACTGGGATCTCTCGGCCAGGGTGCAAGATATCAAGGTGTTGGGCGAAGATGAGTCTCCTTACCAGGTGATGCCTCAGATAGCGTTCAACTACCGTTCGCCTGCGCTGTGGAAAGGGCTAGATTTCAACCTCTTGGGTGAAGCCAGTAACTTCCGTCATAAAGAGAACCAGTACGCTACGGCCAGCCGTTTGCACATAGAGCCAAGTGTGTCGCTACCCATTCATGGCCCGGCAGGCTCGCTTACTAGCGAACTTAAGTTAATGCAAACCAACTACTGGCAAGATACCACCAACTACAATGGTACCGAGCCACTCGACAGCTCGGTCAGCCGTACCTTGCCTCAGGTACGTATCCATGGCCAGATCAACTTCGAGCGTTTTACCGACTTCTTCGATGTTAACTATCGCCAGACGCTGGAGCCACAATTCCAGTATTTGTATGTGGGATATGAAGATCAGTCCAATATTGGCATCTATGACACCGCCCTGCTGCAAGAAGACTACTATGGCCTGTTCAGGGATCGTCGCTTCTCCGGGTTAGATCGCATCGCCGATGCCAATCAGATGACCTTAGGCTTAACCACTCGCCTGTTTGATGAGCACAACTTAGAGCGTTTTAAGTTCAGCTTAGGGCAGATCTTCTATTTCGAAGACAGTAAAGTAGGGATCACCGAACCCTCGCGCCCTAACCAGATATTTGAGCAGCAAAACACCTCCAACTCTGTGTTAGCGGCCGAACTCAACACCCAGTTATACAGCGATTGGTTTTTAAGTGGTGCCATTCAATATGACACTGAAAACAAAAACAACAAGAAGAGCGAAGTCACCCTGGATTTCAGGCCTGGGGTCAACAAGCTCATGCAATTTAGCTATCGATACGTACCCGATTTAGTTAACAGCAACACCAACGAATCTGTTAATGTGTCGCAGACGGGCTTACGTGCCGCTTGGCCAATCAACGATAACTGGTATATCGTCGGCAACTGGTATTACGATCTCAATGAGAATCGTAGTGTCGAGAGCTACACAGGATTTCAATACGAATCTTGTTGCTGGGCCGTGCGCTTAAGTTATCATTACCGCATTAAAACCAATTATGATGACAACCTGGATCCGACCTTCGATGACAGAGAGCTATTCGAAAGCGGCTTCTACCTGAATTTTGTGATCAAAGGATTGGGAGGCTCAGGCCCACTAGGTGTATCGGATATGCTCAACGATGGTCTCTTTAACTATCGCAAGCCACTCTACCTGAGAAACTAGTTTTTGATATTTAGTGCGCTTTAAGCTGAACCTAGATACGGACTTGTAGTCCAATCAAAATAATCGAATTACATCGTCGGTCGACGTGCGTGTTGACCGACCTGAATATGCCAAGGATTTTTGTGGATGAAACCCTGTAAACAACTGATTTTTGCTTTACTTACACTGGTGATGAGCCACGGTGCGATGGCCGAAAACGTCCCTCTCGACAGGGTGACAGTACAAATAAACGAAGGCATAGTGCTGGAAAGCGAAATCGTCAACATGTTGAAGACAGTGAAAGCCAATGCAAAGGCCGCTGGTCAGTCACTGCCTTCAGATAAAGCACTGCGCACTCAGGTGATCGAGCGCCTTATCATGACTCGCCTACAATTACAGATGGCCGACCGTATTGGTCTGCACATCGGCGATCTACAACTGGATCAAACCATTGAGAATATCGCCAAAGAACAGAAAATGACTCCAGATATGATGCGCGAGCAGTTAGAAGCTGACGGTATCAGTTGGAGTCAGTACCGCGAACAGCTGCGTGAAGAGATCACCCTAGGTGAGATCCAGCGAATTCAGGTTCAGCGTCGCATTCAGGTATCTCCACAAGAGATCAACAGCCTGGTTAAGCTCATTGAAGAACAGGGCATGCAACAGGTGGAATACCAGATAGGCCATATTCTTATCGAAGTCCCCAACAGTCCCAACAGTGAACAGCTTGAATCTGCCAGTAACCGCGCCAATGCCGTACTCAAACGCCTGCAAGATAATGCTGACTTCAAACAAACCGCTATCGCCTCCTCGTCAGGCCCTAAGGCTCTCGAAGGCGGTATCTGGGATTATATGAACGTCAATGAGATGCCAACTCTCTTTGCCGAGCTATTGGTAGGCGCCAAAACCGGAGATATTATTGGCCCAGTGCGTAGCGGCGCCGGTTTCCACATCATCAAGGTGATGGATGCCCGTGGTCTGCAAACTAAAGAAATTGACGAAGTGCGTTCGCGCCATATACTGATCAAACCTTCACCGATCCTGTCGGAAGAGCGCGCTAAGGCGATGCTGGATAAGTTTGTCGCTCAGCTAAGATCAGGCGAAGCCGACTTTGCCAGCCTAGCACGTCAGTACAGCGAAGACCCTGGCTCTGCAACCAAGGGCGGTGAACTGGGCTGGGCAGACCCATCGGTCTATGTACCCGCCTTTGCACAAACACTTAACGCACTGAAGATTAACGAGATCAGTGAGCCGTTTCGCTCTAGCCATGGCTGGCATATTGTCCAGTTAGAGGAGAAACGTAAGACGGATGCAACGGATAAATTTAACACTAATCGCGCACATCAGCTCATCTTCCGCCGTAAGTTTAATGAAGAATTGCAAAACTGGCTGGATGAAATGCGAGCAGAAGCTTACATTGAAGTATTCGATGCCGATTTTAATCGAGGTTAACCATATTGACGACTAAACGCATCGCCATCACACCGGGAGAACCAGCCGGTGTGGGCCCAGACTTAGTCATTCAACTTGCTCAGCGCGCTTGGCCCGCTGAGCTTGTTGTTTGTGCCGACCCCACATTGCTGACCTCGCGCGCCAAAAAGATTGGCCTGCCGATTCAGCTAAGGCCTTATCAGCCAAGTCAGCCTCCAAGACCACAAGAAGCGGGCACCTTAACCATAGTGCCCTTCCCGCTGGTCAACGATGCGGTATGCGGCAAACTCGATGAGCAGAACAGCAGCTATGTTATAGACACCTTGGCTTACGCCGGTGAAAAGAACATGAATGGCGAGTTCGATGCCGTGGTTACAGGCCCAGTGCACAAAGGGATCATCAACCAAGCTGGTATCCCTTTCAGTGGTCACACCGAGTTTTTTGCCCATCAGGCTAACTGCCAGGATGTGGTGATGTTACTGGCAGCGCCAGGCCTGCAAGTTGCCTTGGTCACCACACATATTCCACTGGCGTATGTCTCTAAGGCGATCACCCGTGATCGCCTGCATCAGATCATCAAGATTCTGCATCAGGATCTGGTGACCAAGTTTGCCATAGACAACCCCAAGATCTATGTCTGTGGCCTTAACCCCCACGCAGGCGAAGATGGTCATCTGGGACGGGAAGAGATAGACGTCATCATTCCCGCACTCAACGAGCTGCGCGAACAAAACATGCACATAGTAGGCCCACTGCCTGCGGACACTCTGTTCCAGCCCAAGTATCTGGAAGATGCCGATGTGATCCTCGCCATGTATCACGATCAGGGGCTCCCAGTATTAAAATCCCAAGGATTTGGCAGTTCGGTCAACATCACCTTAGGCCTGCCCTATATCCGAACCTCGGTCGATCACGGCACGGCATTAGAGCTGGCCGGCACAGGCAAGGCCGATATCGGCAGTTTCGTCTGTGCGCTAAACAAGGCCATCGAACTGGCCACCAAGAATGAGTCACTTAAAGAGTAGTAATGAGTAATAAAGTACATTTAGGCCATACGGCTAGAAAACGTTTCGGGCAGAACTTTTTGACCGACAGCAATGTGATCAACCGCATCGTGGGCGCCATCGCTCCGGACAATGATCACGTGATGGTTGAAATTGGCCCAGGCCTAGCGGCACTCACCGAACCTGTAGCCGAAAGCATAGACAAACTGACAGTCGTTGAGCTGGATAAAGATCTGGTTGAACGCCTTCAGACCCATCCTTTCCTCAAGGATAAGCTTGAGATCCATCAAGGGGATGCGCTGAAATTTGACTTTATGCAGCTGGTCGAAGAAGGCAAACAGATGAAGGTATTTGGTAACCTTCCCTATAACATCTCAACACCGCTGATGTTCCATCTGTTTGAGTTTGCCGATCATATTGAAAACATGCACTTTATGCTGCAGAAAGAGGTGGTACTGAGACTCTCAGCGGCGCCAGGCACTAAAGCTTATGGCCGCCTCACTGTAATGGCACAATATTTCTGTCAGGTCATGCCGGTACTCGAAGTACCACCAGGCTGTTTTACACCACCGCCTAAGGTCGATTCAGCGGTTGTACGACTCGTGCCCTACAAGAACAAGCCTTACCCCTGCAAGGATGTAGACCTGTTAAGGCATCTGTGCACTACGGCCTTTAATATGCGTCGTAAGACACTGCGCAACAATCTAAAGCAGCTATTAAGCGACGAGGACTTCAGCACGCTTAATATCGATGCCAGCAAGCGTCCAGAGCAGATCACTGTGGCCCAATATGTTGCCATGGCAAATCATCTGGTAGATAAAAAACAAGCCTAATCAAGGTGGAGGTGCCTTGGCACCTCCACTTTTTAACCTTTAGGGATCCGAATGAAACAACTCGAATCCTCAATCAAAATTGAGGTCAAAACCGACTACATCGAAGAGCAATCTTCACCCGAAGAAGAGAGATACCTGTTCAGCTATACCATCACCATAGTTAATTTAGGTGATCAGCCCGTGACCTTAAAGAGCCGCATGTGGAGCATCACTGATGCCAACGGCCATGAAAGTAAGGTTCAAGGAGCTGGCGTTGTCGGCGAAACTCCCACCATAGCGCCTAATAGCGCCTATCAATATACCAGCGGCACTGTATGTGAAACGCCATTTGCCGTGATGCAAGGCCACTACGTGATGGTCACCGAAAGCGGTGAAACCTTTAAAGCCCCTATCGCCCCCTTCCGCCTTGCAGCTCCCGGCCTGCTTCATTAATCGCACTAAAGGATATAGGTAATTCATGGCGACATATTTCGTAGGCGACATTCAGGGCTGTTTCGATGAACTTCAGGCCCTGCTTGCTAAGGTGGCTTTTAATCCCTCGACCGACGAACTCTGGGTGGTCGGCGATATGGTCGCCAGAGGTACGCAGTCGCTCGAAACCCTAAGGTACCTCAAAGGGCTAGAAGGCGCCGTAAAACCAGTACTGGGTAACCATGACCTGCATCTTATGGCGCTGCATGGCAAGATTAAACGCCCTAACCCTAAAGATCACCTCGACGCCTTACTGAGCGCCCCGGATATAGCCCAGCTGATCGATTGGCTAAGGCTACAGCCTTTGGTCAGGGAACATTCAGACCAGGCCATTCTGATGGCCCACGCGGGAATACCGCCACAATGGGACGCCGCAACCGCAATAGAAGAGTCTCGCCAGGTTCAGCAAGTTCTCAGCCGCGATGACTATGTCGACTGCCTTATAAGCAAGATGTACACCAACGAATCTAGCCATTGGCAGCCAGATGCTCAGGGGCTGGCACGCTGGGTGTATACCATCAATGCCCTGACCCGCATGCGTTTTCTTTATCCCGATGGTCGATTAGACTTTGATTGTAAACTGCCGCCAGCACAGGGAGAGGAAGTTGGTCTTATCCCTTGGTATAAGCAGCCAAACTTGGCCATGGAAAAACATACTTTGGTCTTCGGCCACTGGGCCGCACTAATGGGCAAGGTCGACCAGATAGGCTTGCATGCACTGGACACTGGCTGCTGCTGGGGTCAATATTTAACCCTTTGGCATCTTGAATCAAATCAAAAAATTACCCAAAATAAGTTAAAAAAGAGTTAAACTACAACCAAGTTTGGCCGATACAAAGCTAGCGGGCATCACCCGCACCCCCTGAGAATATGTTTTGTAATTAGGGATATAACAACAAAAACCGGAGTGCCCTATGAAATTGAATGTCGCCACTCGAGTCATTGGTGGATTTAGCGTCGTCACATTACTGCTTATCGTGTTAGGAGTGGCGTCACTGGTCACCAACGACAGTATCAAGAGTAGCACCCTTGTTTTGCAAGACCTGAGCCTACCAGCGCTAAAGAGTAGCAATGGCCTGACTCAAAACCTTGCCCTACAGGAGAAGCAACTCCTAGTGGCTTTCCATAGCAAGCAATCCAAAGAACTCCCTCAAGTTCGCAATCAATTTACCACTTTTAGTAAAGGTTTTCTGAGTGAGTTAGATCAGCTTAATCGCATTATTCAGGGACACGAAGCCAACTTAGGGAATCAGATCAAGACACTAAGATCCAGCTACCAAACCTTTACCGACAACAGCCTCAAAATGATGCAGGCTCGCGAGCAGTCACTGCACACTCAAGAGTCTCTGATAGATGACCTGGATAACCTTGAAGTCGCCGCTGATGATACCGCCTCGCTCCTACTTGATCTTATCGATCTGGAGACAAGCGAAGATCCCACAGACAGGGAGATTGCTGCGACAGCCAGCAACATAGACAACAGCTTCAGCAACCTGATCACCAGCAGCTATGACCTAGTCAATAGTAAAGAAAAGTCCAAGTACGACACGATTCTCAAGGAACTTGACTACATCATCAGTGAAGCCCAAAACAAACTCGAATACGTTGAGCGTCATTGGGAAGGCGTTATCGACCAAGAGATCCTGGACAATATCAATACCGAAGCGGGTAAGGTCTTTGCCATGCTTAACGGTCCCCAATCGCTCCTTAAGCGTAAAGGACAGCAGCTGGATTTCAACCTGCAGGCCGGTCAACTCCTTACCAGGGTTGAGTCTGACGCCACAGCGGTCAATCAAAGCATGGCTAGCTTGAATAAAGCCATTGAGTCGACCTCACAGGAGGTCAGTGTCAAGGCGATCGAAAAAGTCGATAGCGCCAGTTATCAGACCCTGGCGCTGGTATTAATCGCCATAGTCGTCGCCGTACTGGTGAGTATCGCCGTTATCCGTCCGCTCAAGCATTCGCTCGATAAAGTAAATAATGCCCTCAACATCCTGGCCTCTGGGAATTTGACTCATAAGCTCGACGATAGCGGTCATGATGAATTTGCCGAACTTTCTCGCAACTGTAACCGACTGGTAGATAGCCTGCGCACCCTGATCCAGGGAATTTTAGATCGCTCAAACCAACTGGCTGCCGCAGCTGAGGAAACCTCAGCCATCACGGCTCAAACGACGGCGGGTATTCAGGAGCAGAAGAACCAAGTGGATCAAGTCGCCACCGCTACCACCCAGCTAAGCTCGAGTGCTATGCAGGTGAGCACCAGCGCCGATGAGGCTCTGAATCAGATTAGGCAGGCAGATGAAGAAGCCCAGCACATGCGCGCCATCGCCGATGAGAATAAACGCACCATACTCGCCTTAGCAGACGAAGTCTCGAAGGCGGGTCAAGTGATCAATAAAGTGCATTCCGACAGCGCTTCTATCGGCTCAATCCTCGATGTGATCCGTGGCATTGCCGAACAAACCAACCTGCTAGCCTTAAACGCCGCTATTGAAGCCGCCAGAGCGGGTGAGCAAGGTCGTGGTTTTGCCGTGGTCGCCGATGAAGTCCGCAGCCTGGCATCACGCACACAAGACTCTACCCAAGAGATCCAGCAGATGATCCAGGTGCTACAACAGGGCACACAAGAAGCGGTCTCTGTAATGGAGCTGGGACGTCAACAAGCCAATAGCTGTGTCGAGAAGACTGAGCAGGCTAATGAGGCCCTGGAAAGCATCAGCAATGCGGTACATTTCGCCCATGACTCAGGCACTCATATCGCTAATGCGGCTCAAGAACAGAACCTGGTTAGTCAGCAGGTGTCTGAGAAGCTCGAACATATTGCCGCCATCTCTGAAGAGACAGCCACAGGCGCCGATCAAACGGCTCAATCGAGTCATCAGGTGGCTCAGCTGGCCGAAGAGCTGCAGGCTTCTGTAGGTGAGTTTAAGGTTTAATCACCAAGCAGCCACAAAAAAACCGGACTTAAGTCCGGTTTTTTGTGGCTAACTGAAAAGTCTTCTAACGATTAGTTACCAGCAAGACGTTCCTTTATTGCAGCGGTAATCGGACTGCCGCCATGGCCGTTACCCTCGGCCCATTCGACAACTGTCATACCATCGGCTTCCTTAGCACTTAAATCATCGGTAGAGAGTCGCTTGGCCATAAACTCACCCACGTCATTAGCGCCACTCTTCATGGCGAAACGTAACAGGCTATCGCCATCACAGGCCACACCTTCATAAACGTTTCGTAACTTTACACGGGCTTCTTTCAATTTTTTGCGTAAACGGTTTTTGTCATCAGCCTGAACATAGTTGCAGATATTCGCAACAAGTTGATCATTAGCTTGTACTGGCGCCGGAACGGTATAGACAGACGCTGCAATCACTACAGCTAACGTAGTCGGTAAAAAACGCATCGGGTACTCCTATAATATTTATTATTTTTTTCAATAGGCTATCGCTAATCCGATAGCTTAAAGACAACTCGGGGTAACACCGTAATTTAACATTTTTTTACCAAATTGATAAAGCGATATTCCAAACCTTTATCATTTATGTGAGATTCACTCTGAAGAAGCTGCCAGCTGCCATCGTCCCACTCGGGGAAGTGGGTATCACCAGCAACGTCGAGATTAATTTCGGTTAAATAGAGAATATCTGCGTGAGGCAGAAGCTCGGCATATAACTGGCCACCACCTATCACCACCAACTCATCACAACCTTTAACGACTTCCTTAGCCTGTTCAAAAGAGGTCACACAGGTTACGCCTTCAATCACCAAATCTGCCTGACGGCTGACCACGATATTATGGCGACCCGGCAATGGTCGACCGATGGACTCGAAGGTCTTACGGCCCATTACGACCGGCTTACCTAAGGTCATCTGCTTAAAATGGCGCAGATCTTCCGGTAGATGCCAAGGCATCTGATTATCTTTACCGATAACCCGGTTATTCGCCATCGCGGCGATCATTGCAATTTTCATGGGCTCTCCAACGGTCTATTGCCGTTTCTTTAATTAAGAATTAGATCACTGAACGGGTACGAAAATAGAGCAAACTGGGCATAGCCAATCCCACTGACAGTGCGCCTAAAATGAAGATAGTCTTCAAACCATTACTGATCACCTCGGCAGTCAGTTCTGGACTCACCTCAGACATAGCCGTCAACTGAACCAAAGCAATAACCGTATTGTAGGCATAAGTGCCAGGAATCATCGGGATGATCGCCGCAACCGCATACATGAGCGGTGGGGCAAGATGTCTCTTCGCAAAACCTATGGTTAATACGCCAACTAAGGCTGCGGCCACAAAAGTGCCCCACTCTATCGGCATGCCAAAATGCATTAGCAAGGTACGCAGACTGTGTCCTAGGGAACCGGCAAGCGCGCAATAGGGTAAGAACCGTCTCGGCACATTGAATACCATGGCGAACCCCACCGCAGGCACCGCAGAGAACAGAGCATCATTTAGCAGCTTAATGAGCAGATCCATCATAGGAAGAGTCCTCCTAACTGCATGGCTATGGTGATCCCAATAACCGATGACACGGTTAATAGAGTGGCGTGTCCCCAACGAGAGATCCCAACATTCAGATGTCCCTTCACCATATCAGAAATGGCGTTGATCATAGGAAAGCCTGGGACCAACATCAGCACGCTGGCAGCCATGGGCAACTTGGGCGTATCAGTCAGATGCAGGTGATACCCCATCTGCGCCACCAGTGTGGTGACAAAGGCGGTAACAGCAAAGTTCAACAGCAAGTTAAAATGTCGCTTGGCAATAGCGAGACGAACCGACATACCCACTGAGGAAGCTAATATGGTGATCAGCACAGCCACGGTATCGCCACCAAACAGGTGACAAAAGCTACCGCAGGAGAGGCCTATCATAGGCACTAAATAGCGCTTGGGATAGCTCTTGGGTTGAATACGGGCGACACGCTTACGCACCTCATTGAGGCCGTAGATCCCCTTTTCGGTCAACAGGCAGATCCGCTGTAATTCGCAGATGATGCTCATATTGATACCATGTTCGCGAATCCGTCTGGTCGTCGTAATACAACGCCCATGCACCAAGCTGGTTAGTACGAGTGAGTTAGAGGAGATAGAGATCTCGACGCTTGCGAGACCTAATGCCTGACCTAAACGCTGACTGATCTCTTCAACGAGTTCAGACTCAGCGCCATAGGCCAGTAACAGTTGAGCAACCCGGACGACCTGCCGGGTAATATCATTTTGAGTATCGGCGTACACAATTCTCTCAGAATGAAAGTGGTAATTTAACGAGCTTACCTTTGATAGATGATTTCGACGTCATAGTCATCATCATCGAAATCATCGTCAAAGTCGTCATCATAATCTTCGTTGACCACTTCCTGACTCTTCTGATGATAGTTATCCCACTTGAATTCGACCTCTGCATCGGGATCTTTCTCGACTTCTGGCGGCAATGAGTCGATAAAGTCCATCAGCTTGAGCGCCAATTCCTGGGTGCCTTGACGGTTATAGGCCGAGATACAGAAAACTTCTCCCTGCCAATCCAGCTCTTTTACAATACGATCGACACGCTCTTGAACCTCTTCCTCAAGTAGCAGATCGGTTTTGTTAAATACCAACCAACGAGGCTTGCTGGCCAGCAACGGAGAGTGCTTCTCTAGCTCACCGACAATAGCTCTGGCACTGTCAACCGGATCTGTGCCATCGATAGGCTCGATATCCAGGATATGCAGCAGTACACGGCAACGCTCGAGGTGCTTAAGGAATCGAATACCTAAGCCAGCACCTTCGGCTGCGCCTTCGATCAATCCAGGAATATCGGCGATCACAAAGCTCTGGCCATGTCTTGGCGTAACAACCCCTAGGTTTGGCACTAAGGTGGTAAACGGATAATCGGCAACCTTAGGCTTAGCACGCGACACAGAGCGAATAAAGGTCGACTTACCTGCGTTTGGCATACCAAGCAAGCCCACATCAGCCAGGAGCATCAACTCGAGTCTCAAGCTGCGAACTTCACCAGGAGTACCTAAGGTCTTTTGACGTGGCGCGCGGTTAGTACTGCTCTTAAAGCGAGTGTTACCTAGGCCATGGAAACCACCTTTGGCCACCAAAAGCTTTTGACCATGGGCTTTAAGATCCCCTAACGCCTCTTGAGTTTCCTCATCGACAGCGCGGGTCCCTACTGGCACCTTTAAGATAAGATCTTTACCACCATGACCGGTACAATCACGGCCGCGGCCATTCTGACCACGTTCTGCAAAATGAAAACGTTCAAAACGGTAATCGATCAAAGTATTGAGGTTTTCGTCGGCCTCCAGATAGACACTGCCGCCATCGCCACCATCGCCACCATCAGGCCCACCATCAGGCACATACTTTTCGCGTCGAAAACTAACGCAACCACTACCGCCATCACCAGCTTCAACTCTGATCACAGCTTCATCGACAAACTTCATACCAACTCCAGGCGCCGAACAATAGACCGATTATACTGCCTATCGAATCGTACCGCCAAAAAACAATGATGCGACTGCCTCTGCCATCTAGGGGGCTAAGACAATACTGGACTGGTGCTGGAGCAAGGATTCGGCTCATTTCACCAGTAAATATTCTTCATAAACAATAAAGCCCTACCAGAGGCAGGGCTTTAGAAACTAGCTTTGGTGAGCTAAGTATTAAGCTTCGATGCTAACGAACTTACGGTTGTTAGGACCTTTAACTTCGAACTTAACTTTACCGTCAGATAGTGCAAATAGAGTATGGTCACGACCGATACCTACGTTAACACCTGCGTGGAACTTAGTACCACGTTGACGAACGATGATGTTACCAGCTAAAACTGATTCACCACCGAAACGCTTAACACCAAGACGTTTGCTTTCTGAATCGCGGCCGTTACGAGTAGAACCGCCAGCTTTTTTATGTGCCATTAGTCAGACTCCTTATTAAGCGTTGATAGCTGTAATTTTGACTTCGGTGAACCACTGACGGTGGCCCATCTTCTTATCGTGGTGCTTACGACGACGGAACTTAACGATAGTTACCTTTTCGCCACGGCCATGGCTGACAACTTCAGCAACAACCTTACCACCTTCAACTAAAGGTGCACCAACGTGTACAGTTTCACCATCAGCAACCAAAAGAACTTGGTCAAATTCGATAGTTTCACCTGTAGCAACTTCTAATTTCTCTAGACGTACAGTATGGCCTTCAGCAACACGGTGTTGCTTACCACCACTTTGAAAAACAGCGTACATAGCTATTTTACTCCGATATTTCTAGCACGCAGACCCTTTTTGTTTGGCCGGGTGCTATAAAAGCTTTAATGACAATGGTCGCGGAGTTTACGCTAAGTTCGCCTGGCTGACAAGTCCTAATTCGCTTTGATCAAAAAAAGATCGGAATTACTCGCACAATACTCTTCTGCTACTGTCAGGCGAGGCATTTTTAGGTAGAATCTGGTAATTATAACATTTTCGCCTTAATTTGGGCTGTCTGATTTACTCCGCAACCCTAAAAGTAGAGCCATTATATGGATTTGAATGCCATTCGTCAGCTGGCAGACGCTGATATGAAAGCCGTCGACCGACTTATTTATAAGCAGTTGGATTCGGATGTCGCCCTTATTAACCAACTCGGATTCTACATCATCAACGGCGGGGGCAAGCGTATGCGGCCGCTGCTCTCTATCTTAGCTGCCCGTGCTATCGACTACGAAGGCGAAGCACATCTTAAATTGGCTGCAATCGTAGAGTTCATTCATACCGCTTCTCTACTGCATGACGACGTAGTTGATGAGTCTATGTTAAGACGCGGCCGAGAAACTGCCAATGCCCTATTTGGCAATAGCGCCAGCGTATTAGTAGGGGATTTCCTCTATACCCGCTCATTTCAGATGATGACCGAGCTTAAGAGCATGCAGGTTCTTGAGGTGCTCGCCGATGCCACTAACGTATTGGCCGAAGGTGAAGTGCTTCAGTTAATGAACTGCAACGATCCGGACACCACCGAAGAAAGCTATATGCGGGTGATCTATTGCAAGACCGCCAAACTATTCGAGGCAGCCACACGTCTCGCTGGCGTACTGGCCGATAGCAGCATAGAGGTACAAACCGCCCTTGCCGACTATGGTAAATACTTAGGCACAGCCTTTCAGCTTACCGACGACCTGCTCGACTATACTGCCGACACCGAAGAGCTGGGCAAAAACATAGGTGATGACTTAGCCGAGGGTAAACCTACTCTGCCACTGATCTACGCCATAGCCAATGGAAATGAGATCGAACGCCAATTGATCCGCGATGCAATCGAACAAGGCGACGGTACAGGACACATAGAAACCATACTAAATGCACTACAAGAGTGTGGTGCCCTTAACTATACAGAGAAAAGGGCTCAGGAAGAGGCTGAGAAAGCGATACGCGCCTTAGATATTATCCCTGATAGCGACTACAAGCAGGCTTTGATATCCCTTGCTAAAATCGCTGTCGCGCGCAATCACTAATTAGAGCAAGTCTTCAAGCTTGCGATGCGTCGATAACATCACACATAAAAAAATGGAGCCAATTGGCTCCATTTTTTATTCAGGACTAAACCTTACTCACACTGTGTCTTACTTAACGAAGTCGACACCTAGAGTGATATCGGCTTTCAGTGTATCTAGCATAGCGTCACGAGCGTTAGCTTCAAACTCGCTCACTTCACCATAAGCAAGTACTTGCTCAACACCATTCTTACCCAGAAGTACTGGTTGTGCGAAGAACTCGGCATGTTCACTGCCACCATCAACATAGGCACATTCCACCACATTCGCTTCGCCCTGTAGGCCACGAACCAGTGACAGACCGAAACGACAAGCCGCTTGACCCATAGAAAGTGTCGCGCTGCCGCCACCGGCTTTAGCTTCAACCACTTCAGTACCAGCGTTCTGGATACGAGTAGTTAGTGCAGCCACTTCTTCATCAGAGAAGCTTACGCCTTCAACTTGAGATAGCAGAGGCAGAATAGTCACGCCACTGTGGCCACCAATAACGTTAACTTTAACGTCAGCAACATTCAGACCTTTCGCTTCGGCAACGAAAGTTTCAGAACGGATAACATCAAGTGTCGTCACACCGAACAGACGGTTCTTATCGTAAACACCCGCCGCTTTTAACACCTCAGCAGCAATAGCCACTGTAGTGTTCACTGGGTTAGTGATAATACCAATCAGCGCCTTAGGACAAGTTGCTGCACACTTCTCAACCAGGTTTCTTACGATACCCGCATTGATGTTAAATAGATCTGAGCGATCCATACCAGGCTTACGTGCAACACCTGCAGAGATAAGTACCACATCGGCACCTTCTAACGCTGGCGTTGGATCTTCACCCGCAAAACCTTTAACTTCAACAGCCGTAGGGATATGGCTTAAGTCTACAGCAACACCAGGAGTGACTGGTGCTATATCATAAAGGGATAGTTTTGAACCGGCAGGCAATTGAGTTTTAAGTAGTAGGGCAAGAGCCTGGCCAATACCACCGGCGGCACCAAGTACAGCAACTTTCATAGTTATCTCCGTTAATTCTTGGATATTATGTGATATAGATCTAGATTTACCGATGGCGCAACATTACTGGAATCACGGTAAAAATTCAATTATCCCTTAGTCGTGTGGCCAGATAATTTCATTTTATCGTTGCAAGCTGCCATTTACGCCCCTTTTGCGATATAGTGGCCCCACTTAGCTCCACTCCCCCGCCCAAATCACACACCAAGTAGAACCTGAATTTTTATTCACACAATCCGAATAACACTTGACTAACGGCGCAAAAATATTCACAATGAGCCAGTTTTTTGAATATAAGAATAATTCGATATGCAAGCCAATAAAAATCAAGACGAACTTGTAAAGACCTTTAAGGCTATCTTGAAAGAGGAGCGCTTTGGCTCCCAGAGTGAGATAGTGAATGCCCTGCAAGCAGAGGGCTATAACAATATTAACCAATCCAAAGTCTCACGTATGTTGAGCAAGTTTGGCGCAGTGCGTACCCGCAACGCCAAACAAGAGATGGTCTACTGCTTACCCGCCGAGCTCGGAGTTCCGACGGCGGGCAGCCCACTGAAAAACTTAGTCCTGGATGTAGACCATAATCAATCTATGATCGTCGTCAGAACCAGTCCAGGAGCAGCTCAACTTATCGCGAGATTGCTGGACTCAATAGGTAAGCCCGAAGGTATTTTGGGTACCATTGCCGGTGATGACACCATCTTTATCTGTCCATCGAATATTCAGGAAGTGGACAAGACCCTAGACACTGTCAAATCACTATTTAACTACGCAGATTAATCGCAGCTAAAATAGGCTAAATAAAAAAGACACCTCTGAGTGTCTTTTTTTTGTTTGCGACCAAATTGAATACTGTATATCAGATAGGATACACTGAGCCAGAACCATCCCCTCTATCACCTGATGGTTAAGGACCCGAGATGAATAACAATAAGATAATTAATATCGACAACCTCTGCTGGGAATCTTGGCAACACTCAAATCAATACGCCAGTCATCAAAAACATATCGGCGATGCCGCTGGCTGTCGACAGATAGGTGTCACCATGGAGCGCCTTGAACCAGGCAAGATCTCCTCTGTCGCCCATTATCACACCAAGGAAGAGGAACACCTCTACGCATTACAAGGCGAAGCAACCCTGTTTATTAATGGTGAGCCACATGACTTCAAACAGGGCGACTATATCTGTTTTACTGCCAACTCTGGGGTATCGCATACATTAAAGAATGAGTCCGATGCCGATTTTCTCTTCTTAGTATTGGGTAACAGAGATCCCCATGATGTTGTAGTGTACCCAGAACACAATAAAGTACAGGTAAGATCTATCGACGAGATCTACGCCAAGCGGCCCACCAACTATTGGGATCCCGACCGCTAATCCACTTCTATCTGGCATAAAAAAACACACCTTAAGGTGTGTTTTTTATTGACTCTACTTCGCGGCGTTAGCCCTCAAAATCAGCTTCTCGCTCCATGAAATCCAGCGAGGGGGCAAAGAATGCCGAACCGGTCAACGCCTGAGTGAAATGCATTAGGTGATCGTGATTCCCTTCTCCGTCGCCATGGATCATGCTGTGCAGCATCTTCTCAAAATGCACCGAATTGTTACAGACAGAAATAAACATCAGCCCCTGCTCTTTCATCGAGCCGTATGGCATGCTCTGACGTAAGATCTCCATCGAATTTCCATCGGCATCTTTCAGGTTCACACGTTTGGTATGGCTGATGAGCGGCTTATCTTCAGAGGCGTACTCGATATTGTCTATCTTAGTACGACCAAAAATATCTTCCTGTTTCTTCTGTGGCAGTCGATTCCATTTACTCAGGTTATGCGCAAACTTCTGTACATGGACGTAACTACCACTGCGGAACACCTCATCTTCATCACCCACCAAGGCCACGTCCTGACGGTGACGTCCCTTGGGGTTTTCGGTGCCATCAACAAATCCAGTCAGATCCCGGGTGTCCATAAACTGGAAGCCCCGCTCCTCATCCACCAGCTCAACTAAGTCTTCAAACATCTGGCAAACCTCGTTCGCCACCAGGTGCAAGATGTCATAACGATCACAGCGCAAGTGCACAAAGAGATCATATTCATGAGCCGGCGCATCGCGGTTATCGGCGTGCATAGCGGGGAAAGGCTTTAACTGCTTGGGGCGCTGCACCGGATAGAGACTATCCCAATAGTTCGCACCAATAGCGACGAAACCGTTAAAGGTACTGTCGGCATATTGGTCGGCTAATTCATAGATATATTGAGCAACATTGGCGACACAGGGACGAAGTTGAGATTCGACACCGTCATTAGCGTTGAACATCAAATACACACTATGTAAATTTCCTTCGGCACACACACCCAGTTGTTCACGTGGCATAACCAGATTATCCATAAATAAACCTACCTTTCGTCAGTCTCAATTTCGGCAATATTATCCGAAACTTTAGCGATAATTAGTATTACACAACCCACAAACCGTTAAAGCGAAACGTCGTTAAGTGGGTAGATTAACTTTTTTTAATGCCCGCAACCATAGTCGGTTGCAAAAGTGTTATATCAATCAGGCTTAAAACAGGACCACAGGATGGGGCTCAACCGATAATGCCACACGCTGCCCTGGGGTGAAACCATGCAAAGCGGAACGTACCTCAAGTATCTTCTCACCAATTAACACCCGGTAATGGCAAACATTACCCAGAAAACGCCGGGCAATCACTGTGCCCCCGCCCTGTTCATCTTCTCTCATTTGCAGTTGCTCGGGGCGCAATAACAGCTCTCCGCGATAGCCAACCCCTTGAGATAAAGCACTGCTACTTTGAATCAAACCTAACTGTGTCTGCAGGGCATCGGTCGATTCGACTTCGCAGCCAAGATAGTTCACCTGGCCAAGAAATTCAGCCACATATTTATCTGTCGGCGCACTATAGAGTTCCTCGGCGCAGCCATACTGAACAATGCGTCCCTCTTTAAAGAGCGCCAGCTTGTCGGCAAACACAAAGGCCTCATCCTTGCTATGGGTAACAAAAACGGCGCTCACATTACGCTGCTTTAAGATCTCCCTGATCTCCAACATCATCTCGCCCCGCACCTTGGCATCAATATTCGAAAAGGGCTCGTCGAGTAATAGTAGCTCAGGTTCATAGGCCAAAGCCCTGGCAATCGACACCCTTTGCTGCTGACCGCCGGAAAGCTCATGGGGATAGCGCCCCGCCAACCCTTCTAGCTTGACCAAGGCGAGCATCTCGTCCAATCGCGCCTGTCTCTTGGCGCCATCAAGCCCTTTCACACCAAACAAAATGTTATCGGCCACCGTCAGATGGGGAAACAGAGCATAATCTTGAAAGATCATGCCAACCTCGCGCCTTTCGCTCGGCACAAATACCCCCGGCCCTGACAACAACCTGCCGTTAATACTTATCGAGCCTTGGCTTATGGGTTGTAAACCCGCAATCGCTTTAAGCAAAGTGGTCTTGCCGCAGCCACTGGGACCGAGTAAGGCGGCAATTTCCCCTTGGCGTAACACCAGATCCAACCCGCGCAGAATAAGCTGCCCTTGATAGTCACTATGTAGGTTCTCGATGGAGAGTGTCGACATATTACTTCCCTTGCTCCAGCGAGCGATTTAGATAGATAAGCGGAATAAGTCCCACTAAGACGATAACGATAGCGCCCAGCGCCCCATGCTCCAACTGTTCATCAGATACGAACTGATAGACATAGGTCGCCAGGTTTTCAAATCCCACCGGCCTGAGTAAAAGTGCTGCAGGCAGCTCTTTCATACATTCGATAAACACCAATAAGATAGCGGCAAATATACCACTACGCAGCAGCGGTAAGTGTACCCGAGATAGAATAGACGCAGGCCTAACCCCCATGGTCACAGAGGCCATATCTAAAGAGGGATTAATGTGTTTATAGCTGTTCTCAATACTACCAATTGCAATGGCAGCAAAACGAATGGCGAAGGCAAAAATTAAAACAAATAGCGTACCACTAAAAATAAGGCCTGGCCCCATGACCCCAAAATAGCGATAGAGGTCATTGACGGCAAAATCCAGATAGGTCAGTGGAACCAAGACACCAATGGCCAAAACAGTCCCCGGCAACGCATACCCGGTCGAGGCGAGGCGTGAGGGCAAAATATCAATAGTTCTGGGGCTACAGCGTCTTACAAACATCAACAATAAAGCCACGATAACCGTTAGCAGACTGACCACTAAGGCGATGAGCAAACTATTCAGGCTATATTGCCAAAAATCATCATTCCAGCTGACACTAAAGTAGTCCCAGGCATAACCAAGCAGCACCCACATGGGGATCCCAAAAGCAAACAGCAGCAAAATCGCGCAATACCCAAAGGCCAACCAAGCTGCACCAGGTTTCAGCTGATATCTGTCATGGGTAGAAATGGGGGTCTGCTTTTGAAACAGTTGCTGCTTGCGCCGGGCAAATCGTTCAACGCCAATCAGGCAAAATACGACAAGCAAGATCATGGCCGACAGTTTTGCGGCCGCCGCCAAGCTACCATAGCCTAACCAGGTATCGTAGACCGCCGTGGTTAAGGTGGGCACAGCAAAGTAGCTTACCGTAGCAAAATCTGCCGCCGTTTCCATCGCCACCAAAGCTGCACCAACGGCCAATGCCGGTCTGGCCATCGGCAAATTCAGACGCCAAAAACTGCGCCAGGGGCTCGCTCCCATGACCCGTGAGGCATGCAGCAGACTGGGAGACTGCTCCATAAAGGCGGTGCGCGCCAGAAGATAAATATAGGGAAACAGCACCAAGGCAAGTATCAAGGAGGCCCCACCTAAGGTACGCACATCAGGAAAATAGTAATCCATCTGTGATTGCCAGCCATAAAACTCTCTCAGCCAAGACTGCACTGGACCGGCGTAATCAAGCAGATCCGTATAAACATAGGCCACGACGTAGGCAGGCATAGCCAGAGGCAAGAGCAGACCCCATTGAAACCAGGCACGACCCGGAAATTCGCAGCGGGCCACACACCAAGCGGCGGGCACGGCTAACAGCAAGGCTCCCAAACTCACCAAGAACATTAACCCTAAGGTATTAAAGAGATAAGTGGGTAATACTGTCTGCATCAGATGGCCAAACACGGCCTCGTCAGGAACCAGCGCCTGAATACAGATAGCGGCTAACGGTAAGACAAAGCAGATCGCCGTCAGATAACTGATAGTCGACCAGCTTTTGGGAAAGCCTAAAATCATATAGAGCCTCAGTAAAAAAGGGAGGTCATTATCATTGACCAACTTAAATTTAAGCTTAAAGACGAACGATTATTACTTAGTAAAAGCGACTTAGGGCAAAAACAACAAAGCCTTCCCCAGGGAAGGCTTTAATATAATCAGGAGGCCTACGCCACTAGAGATCGAACTTCACTTCATCAAGTAACCTTACCGCAGCACTGTGATACTCGGCAAGTTTGTGAATAGGCAGTGAATCGGCTTTAAACTCACCCCAAGATGCCACCAGCTGAGACGGTTTCACATCTGGCTTCACTGGATACTCCATGTTTAACTCGGCGTAACTTTGCTGTGCCTGATCACCAGAAAGATACTCCATTAACTTAATTGCATTTTCCCGCGATGGCGCGTACTTGGCTAATGCCATCCCAGAAACATTAATATGTGAACCGCGATTTGCCTGATTAGGGAAATTGATATTCACAGCCTCTGCCCAAGGCACTTGCTTTGGATCTTGTAACATTTTACCCAGATAGTAGCTATTACCGACGGCGATATCACACAGGCCTTCTTTAACGGCTTTAACCTGAGCTCTGTCATTACCCTGTGGCTTTCGCGCCAGATTTGCTTTAAAGCCTTCTAGCCACTCTTTAGTCTTCGCCTCACCATGATGGGCGATCATTGAGGCAACCAAAGAGATATTGTAGGGATGCTTACCACTACGGGTACAGATCTTGCCCTTAAACTTAGGATCGGCAAGATCTTCATAATCGATCGTCAGTGGGCCCAGACGTTCCTTGGAGGAGTAGATGTTACGAACCCGCTTGGTCAGAGCAAACCAATCACCGTCGGGTGAACGTAGATTCGCTGGAATATTGTTTGTCAGTAACTCACTGTCCACCGGCGCCACTAGCTGCTTATCGGCCAACTCCATCAAACGAGAGAAATCAGAGGTCAGCACCAGATCCACTGGGGATAAGCGTCCCTCTCTTGCCATACGTTCGGCGATGCCTTGCTTGGAGAACACCAGATTCACTTTAATGCCGGTCTCCTTGGTGAAGTCCGCCAAAATAGGATCAATAAGAAAAGCCTGACGATAAGAATAAACAGTAACACTATCAGCCGCATTGGCAACAGATGCCACACAAGCAAACCCAAAAACAGCCAAACGCTTCATGAATCTCATGAGAGTACTCCCAAACAAAGTTAATGATAACCATTATCAATCGCGGTTAGCGTAATCAATCTTAGGCTATACGGCAAGAGTAAACAGGTAAAAATCCCCTTGATGTCTCATTTTGACCAAAAAAGCCTCTCTGACTAAACTCAAAAGACTCGGCTTAAAAAAGGAGCTCACATGTTTTTGGAAATTCTCGCCCTTATACTCGCCGTTATATTACTTTTATTCCTTTTTAAACACAGGTTTACCCGGGTAAAAGTGAAACGTTCACGCCGCTCTCAGCCCCAGCCATCAAACCTCAGTGCTAGCGTGATCAGCGAAGAAGTTCCTCATGCGCCGAGCGTCAAACACAACACCATCCACCCCTATCACTGTGTCGAAATTGTGAGTGATGAAGGCTTATGTAAAAATGCAGAAAAACTCAAGGGCAAGCGATTTCTATCTGACGATGCTCCACCCCTCCCCTTAGCGGGTTGTACTAAAGCGGATTGCAGTTGCCGCTATCGACACCATGAGGACAGGCGGGGACAGACAGAAGATAGGCGGCTAGACTTTGGCGTCACTCGCGAGCTCTATGGTGTCTTTGGCGAAACCAACAGGCGCCACCAACCAAGTAAGGGTCGACGCCAAAGCGATACTAGACATTAGGTCGAGTGCTGACCATAGCCTCTAACTTAGAAAAGGACTTTAACCACCTAGCCGTTGCAGGTGCAATCTTACGCCAATCCAAATCTGGATGCCGAAAGTCCAGATATTCCAATAAACAGGCTAAACAGATCTGCTGAAGAGAAAGCTGACTGTGACCCGAAATTCCCATCTGTTCGATCTGCGCTAACCCCCTCAACAGAGCTTGCTCAAATCTCGCGGTCCAAAAGGGGCTGCGCAGTCCTTCATCATCACGCATCTGCTCCTGTCTTAACGCCACCGCGCTGTCGAGTAAGCCCTTAATCAGCGAGTATTGCGTCTCGCCATACCAAGAGTCCCCAGGCTGACCAAACAGCTTACCACCACAGTATTCATGATCCAGATATCGCAGGATCACCTCGCTGTCATACAGGGCGCCGCCATCGTTTAACATGAGGCAAGGGATCTTAGCCAAAGGGTTGGCAGTAAGCAGCAGCTCGCCATTCTCAAGCGGATTAACACTAACTTGCTCTATACCCGCCACGGCAAATTGCGCAATCACCACCCGAACCGTTCTCGCATAGGGTGACGCCTCAGAAAACAATAGTTGCATCTCGAATCCTCTACCAATATTTTTCAACAGTTATCTGCCCTGGCGCCCGACGAAGGTTTTTCGCCAATCCGCGGGACTGTAACAAGGTATTCAACTCTTTAATCATCTCTGGATGACCGCAAATCATCACCTGTGAATCTTGCGGATTGAGTGACAAGCCGACTCGCTGCTCAATAAGGCCACTCTCGACCCCTTGAGTGATGCGGCAGCTGATCGCCCCTTCCACTGGCTCACGCGTCACTGAAGTGACCAAGGAGAACAGGCCGGGATACTGAGCCTCGAATGTCTTAAGCTCTTGGTAATAGGCGAGATCTTCTTGATATCTTACACCATAGACTAAGATCACACGCTCAAATCTCTGCCACGGCTCAGCAGTTCTCATCATGGAAATAAAGGGACCAACGGCTGTGCCTGTAGCAAACAGCCATAAGTGCTTACCCTGTTTTGGCAGTTCATCCAGGGTCATAAACCCAGCCGCTTTAGTAGAGATATCGACGCTATCCCCAGGGTTAAGGGCCTGCAGCTTGGGAGACAAGAGTCCATCATCGACGCTGACCGCCAGAACCTCCAACAGGGACTCATGCGGGGCATTGACCAGTGAATAAGCCCGGGCGACACGTTTATCGTCGATATGTAGCGATAGTTTAATAAATTGCCCGGCAATAAAGTCACCAATATCGGCCGACAACTTCAGGGTAAATAATTGATCACTCCAGTCTATTCGCTCTACTACCTTCGCCTCTCCCCACATCTCGCTACCTCTATCGGCCTTATGGATACTGTTAGTCCCATCATTGATAGATTTTTAGCTAGAGTCAAGACAACAAAAAACCCCTTAGTCTAAGGGGTTTAATCAATGATATTGGAATGTAAGCAAGCACTATTCTTGCGCCGTATCATCATTAAAACTGTCTCTAAAAGCCTGCAGACCTTCCTGCACTAAGCTGTAGGTCTTATCGACACCATCGGCAATATCTCCTTCCAAGACTTTAAGGCCGGATAAAATATCCTTGGCCTCGTCGAAACCTTGATCGATAGCACCACCGATAATATCCATAAAGGAGTTAAGTTGCTCATCGAAGGAGAGGCCTCGGTTTTGCTCCTGATGAATAGCAAAAAACTGGGTTGCAAAGCTGACGATGCGATCGGCTGTCGCTTCTGGCGATGTATCGACCCCTTGAGCAACTGCCGTTTCGATGGCATGTTCACCCATGGTCGGCGCTAACTCCTCATTAATGGCTTCGATAGCCGCTTTGTACAGCAGCTGCATAGGTTCATTACCAGCACTGAGGTTGACCTCCTGCTGCGCCGATAAGATAGCCGCATTCATCAACTGCTTACTGGCTGCCAATGCCGTCTTGTTCTTGGCCACTTCGGAGACTTGCTGACCATGATTCGTTGTCGAATCTGTTTTATTTCGCGCCGCCGCTGATACGGCTCCGCCGTGATTTTGAATCTCCATAATCGCCTCTCTCAAGAAATTAAATTCACCCTCAACCTCTATTATCGACCATTTTATAGCCAACTTTAAACAAATTGATCATGTAATCTTACATCGGCATCGACCAATAAATGGTTTATCCTAACAAACCAGCTCAAGATGCCTGAGGTTACCCATGTTAAAACTGTTAAGCTATGCCCTCATCTCGCTTTTGCTCTACCAGCCTTTAGCTGAGGCAAATCAAGGGAGTGAGGGGAAAACCGTCATTCTAGTTCGCCACGCCGAAAAGGCGGCTAACGGACGAGATCCATCACTGACAGAACAGGGGAAAATTAGGGCTCAGGCGCTAATAGAGACCTTAGCTAACACCCCGCTAAGCCTGGCTATAGCAACTCAGTATCGGCGTACCCAAGAAACACTGGCGCCGATTATCAGCGCCCGTCAACTCCCTGTAACTATAGTCGATGCCGGACCGGATCTAGCGGCGCACATAAAGGCAATTGTCGAACGGGTGAACCAAGAGGAGGGCAATGTGATTATCGCGGGTCACTCAAATACCCTGGCACCAATCATAGATGCACTCAAAGGACCCAAAATCCCACAATTAAAAGAGAATGAATATAACCATTTATATATACTTTCAGTACCCGAAAATGGTCCAAGCAGTCTGATAAAGACTCAATATGGTGCATCTTCAGCCATTACCCATTAAGGATTAGACATTAGTCTAGATAGCGCTAGATTTATAGGCTAAACTTGATTACATTAGCAACATATGGAATAGCGCCAGAGAATTGGCGTTAAGCGTGACCACGGAGATTAACTGGTGAGTAATTCGTTTTTTGGTTCGGGAAGTAAGAGTAAACCACTGTCGGTCAGTTGCCAAAACTGTGACCGACTCACTGTTATCGAAGGCGAAACCATCTGTTTTAAGGCTGGGGAGATCATCAGGCTGACCCCCTATGAACCCCAAAACCCCAAACTCAGCCTACTTTGCGATGGCTGGAAGCCGATAAACACCTCAAAGACAGCTTAAAGTCGAACCACTCCCATATCTTCATAGGTAGACCCCTTCACCTCACGTGTAATCCCCTCAATAGCCATTGAAGGCGGTATCTTAGCTAAGGTAAGTCCTCTTGTAGTCACTTTGAGATAAGAATTCAGCTGTGAATAGACCAATTGCAGCTCATCCTGTTCCAGTCCACGTTCTCTTAGCGTTGCCATAATGGCTAGCCAATCTGTGTCGACGACCCGGGTTTGACCTTCAATGCTGGCGTGTATTGGAATATTCTTCATGGATTCTTCTCCGTGAGCACTATGTTTACAATATTATGCTAATCAAACCTGAATAAAGACTTAATCCCACACTTTTAGTGCTGATTTTGGACCGTCCATAACTTCTTATACAGACCATCTGCCGCCAACAGGCTTTGATGATCGCCGCGCTCAACTATCTTACCCTGACTCAATACAAGGATCTGATCCGCATCCACCACAGTCGAGAGCCGATGAGCAATCACTAAACTGGTGTGCCCCTTTGCCATCTCTTTAAGTGCATTCAAGATAGCCTGCTCTGAATGGCTATCGAGCGACGAGGTCGCTTCATCGAACACCAGCAAAGGCGAACCTTTAAGAATCGCCCTGGCTATTGCGACTCGCTGCTTCTCTCCGCCGGACAATTTTAACCCTCTCTCGCCTACCTTTGTGTGCCAGCCTTCACTTAATTGAGAAACAAAGGTCGACAGGTGGGCCAGTTTGACCGCCTCCATCACCTCTTCATCACTGGCACCCGGTGAGCCATAGCGAATGTTCTCCAGCAGCGAATCATTAAACAGCACAGTATCTTGTGGAACAATGGCGATAGCGCTGCGCAGTGCATGCTGAGTGAGACCCAGAATGTCATGTCCGTCTATGGTAACTCGCCCCTGCTGCGCCTCATAGAAGCGAAACAGCAACTTTACGATAGTAGACTTACCTGCACCGCTATCACCCACTATCGCCACCTTATGACCGGCAGGGATCTCGAAGCTCACATCAGATAAAATTGGGCGATCACCATAGTGAAAACTAACGCCCTCAAATTTGAGGCTACCTTGGGGTAGCTCAGGTGACTTAGCATCAGAAGTGTCTATCACCTTAGGCTCCCTGTCTAGCAAGCTAAACATTCGCTCGATATTGGCCAGCGCGCCACGGATCTCCCGGTAGACAAACCCCAAGAAATTAAGGGGCATAAAGAGTTGCATCATAAAGGCGTTAATCAGTACGAAGTCACCTATAGTCATGAGTCCCTCGGTCACCTGAGTCGCGGCCAATGCCAACATAAGCGTCATCGCCAAGGAGATAATAAATGCCTGACCGGCATTCAAGGCAAACAGTGAGAGACGATTCTTACGCTTAGCGACTTCCCAGCGCTCCAAAGCATGATCATATTGCTCTGATTCATAGGTTTCATTATTGAAATATTTAACCGTCTCGTAGTTAAGCAGACTGTCTATCGCACGGGTATTTGATTGCGAATCCGCTTGAGCGGCTTCCCGCACAAATCCAGTACGCCACTCAGTGGCCAGCACGGAAAAGAGAATATAGGCAACTACGGCACTGAGGGTTATCGCCGCAAAAGCCCAGCCGTAGTTGTAGAAGAGGATCCCCACCACCAGAGCGATCTCAAGTAGGGTTGGTACAATATTAAACACCATAAAACGCATCAGGAAGCTGACGCCACTGGTGCCACGCTCAATATCCCGCGACAAGCCACCGGTACGGCGCTCCAGATGGAAGGCCAGATCCAACCTATGTAGATGTTCAAAAACCGATAATCCTAAACGGCGGATGGCACGCTCAGTCACTCGGCCGAACAGAGTATCTCGTACCTCTGAAATCACGGTATTAAGTAGACGTAATCCACCATAGGCAACCACTAGTGCAATAGGCACGCTAACCAACTGTAGATTTGATGCATCGCCCAGGGTATCGACCAACTCCTTTAACACAAAAGGTAAGCCGACACTGGCTAACTTAGCCACCACCAGACAGGCAAGCGCCAAAAGGACTCGCCCCTTAAACTCGAGTAAATAGGGCCAAAGGAGTTTCAACACATGCCAATTAAGTTTATCGATTGGACCATCAAAATAGAGAGAGGGACGCATTGCAACTCCAGCTAGCATCAAAAGAGAGACGATGGCATTTAGGCGAAATTAAGGTAAAAGCCACTAGATACACCATCTTACCTCATGACAAATGTGCATCACCAGTCCATTTCACTGCGAGCATTAAATGACAACTCAGTGACTCAGTCACAACATTGAAATCAGGGGGCAAGGAGACCCAATTGACAAGCTCCCCGGGAACAATAGATACTACTTTCGACCTATTTATTTGCAACCAAACTAGAAAAAAGAACTATTCCGAGTGAGATAATTATCACTTTAATGTTTCACAGGGGTATTTATTGTTATCTCTTGCCTTAGATTTTGATAATCTCAAGCTCAGCTTAAGATGGGTTAGCAGAGCTAAGCGCAGAGCAAGAATAACCCCACATTTTAAAGGAAGCCGATATGCCACAATCATCTGACGTGCAATACCCTCCATTGCCACTGATACAAACTTGGGTATGGATGATGACCGAATCGAACAGCCCAGAAATCCAGCAAAAGGGCCAAAATAACTTAATATCGTCTTTTGGCAGTCTTGCTAAAGCCAATGAATATTTGGTGCAGCAGCAAAACAAATGAGATTGCCAATAATAAAAAAGGAAGCCTAAAGCTTCCTTTTTTAATGACTGTCGTTTAAGCGCGCCGCTCGATAACACTTTGATTCAGCCTTGCCAGCAAGGTTTCGGTGTCTTCCCAGCCAATACAGGCATCAGTGATACTCTGGCCGTAGCATAGAGGTTGTCCTTCAACATAATCCTGTCGACCCTCAACCAGATGGCTTTCTACCATCACGCCAAAAATAGCGCGTTCACCCTTACCCACTTGCTGTGCAACATCTTCGGCCACCAGCATCTGCCGCTTATATCGCTTGCTGCTATTGGCATGGCTAAAGTCCACCATGATATTTTGCGCTAGGTTCGCTTTAGTCAACTGCTCACTGATCGCCTTCACATGTTCAGCACTGTAATTGGGCTCTTTCCCCCCACGTAAAATGATGTGGCAATCGGGATTTCCCTTGGTCGACACAATGGCTGAATGGCCAAACTTGGTCACTGAAAGAAAATGATGTGGAGCACTGGCTGCGCCGATAGCATCAATCGCCACCTTAATGGTACCGTCAGTCCCATTTTTAAAGCCGACAGGACATGACAAACCCGAAGCTAACTCTCTATGCACTTGAGATTCTGTGGTGCGAGCACCAATTGCGCCCCAACACATAAGGTCCGCCACATACTGTGGTGTGATCATATCTAAGAACTCGCCCGCCGTTGGGATGCCCAGCTCATTAAGATCCAGCAATAATTTTCTCGCGGTGCGCAAACCATCATTGAGCTTGAAGCTGTTGTCCATATAAGGGTCATTAATCAGTCCCTTCCAACCCACAGTCGTGCGCGGTTTTTCAAAATAAACCCGCATGACCACTTCCAGTTGGTCACGATACTGCTCTCGTAACTTAACCAGACGCTCACCATATTCGAGCGCGGCTTTAGGATCATGAATAGAACAAGGTCCGATAATCACCAACAGACGATCATCTTCTTTTTTGAGGATATTGTGGATATTCTGCCGTGCATTAAACACTGTCGCCGATGCATTTTCGCTTGCCGGAAATCGCTCAAGAATCGCAACAGGGGGTAATAACTCTTTTATTTTATTAATGCGAACGTCATCAGTTTGATAATACATGATAAAAATTTTCCACTCCGGCTCTGGATTAAATACGTGTCTCTCTATTGCACTACTGAATTCAATTTATCCAGTATCCCACTCTATTGCAACCAAACATTAATAAAATAAAAAAGATAACAATAACCAATTGTTATAATTGAATTAAATATTTTTTATTTTCAAGACTTCTAACAAACAAGCTGCGATGGTTGCCAGATCTAACAGAACAAAGTGTTAATATTTAGATGGAAATCACACAGAAGCCTATCTATAGTAGGTATTCATCAAGCTAAAACACACTAATACAACTCACTCGAATAGATAGGCTAACGCCAACGCGATTGAGTAAAGGGGATGAAAAATACGAATGAGAAGGTTGCTGTTACTAAGCTGTTTTATGCTATTTTCTGTCAAAGCTTTAGGCAATCATACTATCGACAAACGCACTTTTGCCGTCAGCAACACTATCCCCCCCTATTTCTTTGCCAACGGCCAAAGTGGCATTCAATATGACAGGCTGACAGCCGCCCTGGCAAAACAACAGATGTCGATAGAGCACATCTATTTATCACCCAATAAACGGGCAATTCGTCAGGTATTGAGTAAAAACGTCGATTGCCTCATTAACGCACCGGACAATCTCAACGACCTCTATTACACTCGCAGCCTGATCAGCTATCAAAATAGTGTATTTACCTTAGCGAGCAAGGCAATAGTAATTGAAAACGTTAACGATCTGGCAAGCCTCTCGGTAATGGGGTTCCAAAATGCAACACAATATTTGGGCAGTACATTTTATGACATGGCGAAAGGCAATCCAAAGTATGGGGAGTCAAATAGTCAGCGAAGCCAGGTGATGATGCTCTTCTCTGGACGGGTCGATGCGATTATTTTAGAAAGGCGCATATTTGACTACTATCGCAATCAACTCAAATTTAAACTTGATACTGGCCTAGCCACTCGAGAACACCCACTATTTTCCCAAGCACCACGTAAAATAGCCTGTCACGACAAAAGCTTGGCAGAAAAAATAGATTTAGGCATTGCACAACTGGAGCAAGAGGAAGCGACAGGAAAGCTTGCCCCAGGTGGCTAACGGATTAATATAGCGAGTGATGCAGGCAAACTGCCCCAGCAGGATTAATGCATCCCGAGATGAGATTGCATCGCCTGCAACTTAGCCTGGTAACGTTTCTGGTTATATTCATCAACCGACAGTGAGAGCGCTTTTTGCATATTCAACTTGGCCCGGCGCTCGTCTCCCATAGCCCAATAAGCGCGAGATAATCCAAAGTAGAACTCATGCCGATAATCGGCCTTTTCTACAGCACGCTTATACCATGTCAATGCGGTTTGGTATTCATGATCTGAATAGGCTTGCTGAGCCATATCATAGTAGTAATAAGGGTTACGTATCCTGACCAACTCCAGCGTTTTATGGACCTCAGCCCACTCCTCTAGCCGATTTTGACTGGCGAGCAGCACCCCATAATTAAACAGCGCATTCATATCTTCGCTATTTTGCGACAATGCCAACTTATAGAGAACCTCAGCCTTCTCATCCAAGCCTTTATAACGATAAAGAATCGCCAAGGTGTTCAACGCCGGAATAAAATCGGCTTTCAATTGCAGACTCTGTTTCAAATAGGCGTAGGACAAATCATATTTGCCTTCAACCAAAGACTCGGCAGCCACATTGTTATAAAACATCGCCATCACAGTGGTTCTGTCGATACGTCGCTTGGCATAACCTCGCATGCTGCGCTCCGGCAGGAAATCGATCTGAAGTGCATTCTTGTCCGCAAGAAAGGTCTCACTGCTCTCTCGCGGTATGAGACGCAGGTTAATATGTCCATTCACCAAGTAGAAATCCCCCGCCTTATCCCATACTGGCGGAACATCGACCTCTTGAAACTCCACATCGACCCCCAGGGCGTCTGCGAGCGAGGCACTCAATAGCACCAAAGACAAACAGTTCCCGGCGCGGGCATTGAAAGTATCCATCGGAGTTTTGGTAAGGTTGTCTTGGTACTTAAAGCCGCCATTGTCGGCATTAATGTAATTGGCTAGCCAAAGGTTAGCGGCAATATAGTCTCGCGCCATACGACTGCGCTTATACTCTTGTCGAAGATCCACTTCCACCTGAGGAGGCAAGGCAAACAGCTCATCAGGGGTCACTTCAACCGCTACCTCTGCAAATTCATTATCGACAAAGTATTGCTCTATATTCGCGATGGTCTCCTTACCTGGGCCGCTGGCACAACCGCTGACTATTAGCAATAACAGTAACATAGCGCATTGACACTCAATTAGCCTTCTCATCTTTAACCTACGCTTATGATGGCACCCTAAGATCTATCATAAAGTAGCCTTTTGGGTTTTGCCCCTGCAAAGCGTTACAAAATATTAACAATCATTTGGGCGAAGGAGGATCGATCTGAATATAGAGTTGCTGACCTGGATGATTGTCCGTCTGATACAGATAGGGGCGATAGAAACTCGCACCGCACCGATAATAGGCATAGGGATGCTTAAATAGCGCACAACCAAGAGGCAGACTTTGTAAGATCTGGATTTGCTGCTGTAAGCGCAGCGATTCGCGCCACTCAAAATCTCGCTGCACCTGATCACGCACGGCAAAAGCATCGAAAGGTTCACTCGATTTGCGCACCACCACCTGCCCCGCCTGTAACTCACCCACAATCACTGCCATCAACAGCACACCTAACCAGACTCTCATTGTCGCGCCCTCTAACCAAGCTAACTTGAACTAGCATAATACAAAAAACAGGGCCCATACCATGTGGCAGGGCCCTGTTTTCTATTTACGCCTATCAGGATTAGGTATTAGCTGGCGCTTTTTAGCGATACAAATTCAGGGTAAGCGTCGATACCACAATCAGAAGCGTCCATTCCATTGTACTCTTCCTCTTCTGTGACGCGGATGCCCATGGTCACTTTCAGCAGATACCAGACGACAAACGATGCACTAAATACCCAAGCAAATATCACCCCTGCGCCATAGAGCTGTCCCAATAAGGTGGCATCGGCGTTTGAGAGCGGCACCAACACCAGACCAAACAGACCTGCCACACCGTGCACCGAAATGGCGCCAACAGGATCATCAATTTTCACTCGGTCAAACATCACGATAGAGAAGACAACCAAGCCACCAGCAACCATGCCGATCACGCCAGCCAACGGCAATGACGGTGATAAGGGATCTGCGGTTATCGCTACCAGGCCAGCCAATGCGCCGTTTAATATCATGGTCAAATCAGCCTTGCCCCACACCATCTTACAGACTATTAGGGCTGACACTGCACCGAAGGCGGCGGCAGAGTTAGTGTTAACAAAGATCTTCGCCACGGCAGAGGCATTCTCGGCATCTGACACCAGTAACTGCGATCCACCGTTAAACCCGAACCAACCCATCCACAAAATAAACATACCCAAGGTCGCCATCGGCAGGTTAGAGCCAGGAATCGGATTGACCTGCCCGTTAGGACCATACTTACCTTTACGAGCACCCAGCAACAACACACCTGAGATAGCCGCAGCGGCACCGGCCATGTGAACAATACCACTACCGGCAAAGTCGACAAATCCAGCTTCCGAGAGGAAGCCGCCGCCCCAAGTCCAGTAACCTTCGACAGGATAGATAACCCCAGTCATAACCACTGAGAAGATGAGAAATGCCCACAACTTCATACGCTCGGCAACGGCTCCCGAGACGATAGACATGGCAGTCGCCACAAAAACGACCTGGAAGAAGAAATCCGACTCTAACGCATGGTCAGCATCACTGGCCTGTGAACCAATTAAACTGGCAAACGAGGGTAACCAGCCACCTTCAGCGTTATCCACATACATGATGTTATAGCCCACCACTAGATACATGATGCAGGCGATCGAATAGAGACAAACGTTCTTGGTTAGGATTTCTGTGGTGTTTTTAGAGCGCACCAGGCCGGCTTCCAGCATGGCAAACCCAGCAGCCATCCACATCACCAAAGCGCCAGAAATCAAGAAATAAAAGGTATCGAGCGCGAATCTCAACTCAGATACAGTCGCACCTAGTGCCGTTAACTCTTCCATTGGATATCCCCCTTAAAGTGCTTCGTTATCGAGTTCGCCGGTACGGATACGGATCACCTGATCGAGATCCGTCACGAAAATCTTGCCATCACCTATCTTGCCAGTACGCGCTGCCGCGACGATTGACTCGATAAGGTGATCGACATTTTCAGCCTTGGTCGCAATATCAAGTTTCACCTTAGGCAGAAAATCCACCTGATATTCGGCACCTCGATACAACTCTGTATGACCTTTTTGACGACCGAAACCTTTTACTTCTGTCACCGTCATGCCTTCTATGCCCAACCCTGCAATGGCTTCTCGCACATCATCGAGTTTAAATGGCTTAATTATTGCGCTGATTAATTTCATTACCGCCTCCGACTCATCCTAATAATCTTGCTGATGCCAAAGACAATTCAATCATTAGGCCACAATTACAAAACCATAACATTCATGTAGTTATAAACATTTCCCCCAAACAACTTGCATATAAATGCACCAAGAGGGTGCAGGCATGCATGCGGCGCACAAAAATAGCGCAATCAGGTATTCGACTTATGACGGATTGGTTCGGCGCAATATGCAGGTATGATTGAGTACCCATCAGCCGAGGAGAGCATTATGTTAAAACCACAGGAATGTGTTCTGATCATTGTGGATGTACAGGGAAAGCTGGCCACCATGATGCATGAGGCCAATGAGCTAGAGGCTAAACTCACTAACCTTATCAAGGCCGCCGAACTGTTCGAGATCCCTATCATCTGGCTGGAACAGATTCCGGATAAACTCGGTGCCACTAGTCCTGAATTAGCGAATTTATTAACACCTCACTATCAGCCTATTGCAAAAGAGCATTTTAGCGGCTGGCATGCAGAGCCTTTCAGGCAAGCCCTACACCAATATGGCAGACCCAAGGTATTGCTTACAGGTATTGAGACCCATATCTGTGTCTATCAGACCTGCCGGGATCTTCTGGATAATCAATACGAGGTGCACCTGGTAACCGACGCGGTTTCATCCAGAACACAAACCAATAAGCAATTAGGCTGTGAGATGATGACGCAGCACGGTGCATTGCTGACCAATAGCGAATCACTATTGTTTGAACTGCAAGCCCATGCCAGTGGCGACAGGTTCAAGGCTCTGCTCAAGATGATAAAGTAGCAACGATATAAAAAAGCCCCGGATAACCGGGGCTTTTACTATGCAGGGGGGATGTATTAGTAAGTTGCTTCGCGCTTCTTAGCTTCAGCATCCCACTTAGGAAGTACATTCTTCTTGAACTCTTCCTTATCGGCATTCATCTTCTTCATGTCCATACCAAGAGCTGCTTGTGCCTTAGCCTTAGTTGAAACATCAGGGATAGCGATTGGTTGCTGAACACCTTTCTTCGCTAGCAGTTGAGCAAGCTTGATACGTGCATCACCCGCTTTATCTACTGCAGTACCGAGTATGCGCAGTGCTTCGTCAGCCGCGTGAGCCGCTACACCGTGAGAGGCAGTAGCATAATCCCAGCGCCACTGTGAATGACGGATATCCATTAAGATAGGCTTCATTTCAGCTTCAGTTGCGCCAGCGTCCCAAGCCGCTTTAGCTTCAAAGTGCGCTTTAACTAACTGAGACTCAGCACGTTCTTTAAGGTCAGCAACTTTAACTTTACGCTCTTTAGTTAAGTTAACCATGAACTCTTTGCTTTGAGAGTGACAAGTCGCACAGGTTTCTTCGAAGCGATCGAATGGGTTACCTACCTTGTGGTCGGTAAACTTACGACCTTCAGCATTCTTAACTTTAGGCATATGACAGTCAGTACAGCTAACGTTGTTCTTACCGTGTACGCCTAGCTGCCAAGTTTCATAACCTGGGTGCTGTGCTTTGAGCATTGGTGTCTTAGACAAAGCGTGAGTCCAATCTGCGAACTCCATGTTGTCGTAGTAGACTTCCATCTGCTCAACAGTTGTACCCATATCCCATGGGAACTTCACAAAGCCTTTACGATCTTTAGTCTTCTCGAAGTAGTATTCTACGTGACACTGACCACAAACCATTGACTGCTTGTCTTTCTTAGACGCTTTATCAAATGGTGTGCCTAATGTTGCCATTGCGCGGTCGGCAAATGGACGAGACATACGTAGTTTAGAAGAACCTTTCTCGTGGCAATCTGCACAACCGATAGTATTAGCGATTTCAGCACCGCCTTTGTACCACTTACCAGTGAAGTAGCCATCTTCGCCCTGCTCTTCAATAACGCGAGGCACATCAGGGCTCTTACAAGACCAACATGCCATTGGCATTGGGCCATCTTCAGCAGACTTTGGTGCACCGGTACGAAGCGTGTTACGAACGTCAGTCACTGCATACATATGACCACGAGGCGCATTATAATCTTTCGCGAAGCCATAACCTGCCCATAACACAACCAGGCTAGGTACTTCTTCAAGCATATCTACAATTTCTTTGCTTTCAGCAGTGTCATGCCAGCTGTTGTACTGCTTAGAAAACTTATCTTTATAAACTTCATTGCGGGGCTCAGTTTTTTCACTTGCCATTGCGCCAGTAGCCATTAGGCTAGCAGCGACCAAAGCACTTAGTGCAAAGGTTTTAGTCGTTAATGTTCTCACCATCTCATCTCCGTGTTACTTTTTATAGTAGTCTTTATAACCACAACATCTCCAAGGCCAAAGTTAGTCCCTTAAGCCTATTAAAAATATACCCCTTATGGGGTATCCGGGGTAAAACTTGAGGCAGATCATAGTGTGAATGTGTTGTTGGTCACATTTTTGCCACTTTGTTAATTTTATCAGCGACTGCTAAACAAGTAACATAGTCCAAAGTTCCGATTTCTCTCTATAATTTAATGAGTTCTAATACATGAAGAAAGGCAGTCTCACCTCCACAATATTAAGGTTAATGTTAACCCTAATTTTACTTTCCAGTGGACTCGCCACATTCGCTATAGCCAATTTGGCATATAGTCTCGGGGATGCCAGAGCCATCAACGCTTCCGGCTCGCTGCGAATGCAAAGTTACCGCCTGATGTTCTATGCCAACTCTGGCAGTGAAGAGGCAGACGAAAAAATCAAAGAATTTGAAGCCACCCTGCACTCGGATGCCTTGAAACGCTCCCTGGACTGGATGACACCGGATGATCTCTCCTCTCAATACCTGCTAGTAATCGAAAAATGGCAGATGATGAAGCAGTATATTGAAGAAGAAAACAGCCGCCTCTACGTCTCTGCACTTAAAGATTTTGTCGACACCATAGATCTGTTCGTACTGGAAACCGAAGAGTTCGCCGCCTTCAAACTCAAGTTACTGGCGGCAAGCCAGATCTCAGGCCTGGGACTCATGTTATTAATCGCTTTCTTTGCGGTACGCTTTACAAAGCGTAAAGTGGTAACCCCCCTAAATCAGCTGATGGAGTCTGCTAACACCATCTCTAAGGGGGAGTTTGATGTCACCATGCCTGATAGTGAATATATCGAGCTCAGCTCCCTCAGCAATGCCCTGGCCAGCAGTGCTAAAGAGCTATCAACTCTGTATAACAATTTGGAAAACCAGGTCAAAGAGAAGACCTTTGCACTGACTCGCGCCAATAATGAATTAACACTGCTTTATGACAACTTGGTGATGCTGCACTCAGGGAAACTGGAGCTCAGCACCCTTAAGCAAGCGCTGAATCAATTGCGAGCGCACGAGCCCAACAGCTTCTTGCGTCTGGTGATCGCTCAAGATGACAAAGAGAAACTCTATATTGATGCCGATGGCGGCTGGCCTAACACCTCGCGCAGTCAAACACGTTTCCCGCTAAAATTTGCCGACAACGAACTTGGCTATTTGGAGGTCACTTCGCTTGGGGAGATCAATCATCCGCTCTTTAAAAACTTCGCCATCATGTTGGCCCGCTCTATCGTCATCCATAACTCGGGTGAACAACGCCAGCAATTAGCCTTGATGGAGGAGCGTGGCGTGATCGCTCGCGAGCTACACGATTCTCTGGGTCAGTTACTGTCCTTTCTTAAAATTCAGGTCAACCTGCTCTCCAAGGGACTCGATAATCAATGCCGCAGCCCTCAAGTAGAGGAACAGCTCAAAGAGATCAACGAAGGGGTTAATACCGCTTATGTTCAGTTAAGGGAGCTCCTGTCCACCTTCAGGCTCACCATTAAGGATCCTAACCTCAATCATGCCATTGAGATGATGCTGGATCAGCTCAGGGGACAAACCACCGCCAAGATAACCCTGGAGGACAAGCTACCCATACAACTTTTGGGTGCACATCAACATATACATGTCCTGCAGCTCACCCGAGAAGCTACCCTCAATGCCATCAAGCATGCTCAGGCTGATCACATTCACATCTCCTGCACTCGCAGCGGCAACAACGTCAAGATCAGTATCAGTGATGACGGGGTAGGCTTAGAGAAGCTAAAAGAAAGAGATCAACATTTTGGCATAGGAATCATGCATGAACGCGCAAGTCGCCTCTCAGGTGTGGTAGACTTCAGCAGCAATGAACAGGGGGGAACGACGGTGACCTTGATCTTCCCACCTGAAAAAGAGCCTAGTCAGTAGGGATACTGACGATATAAAATACTAATTGTTAAACAAAACAGACCTCAGTGGAGGCTATACAAATGGGCAAACCCTATTCAGTTTTGGTTGTGGACGATCATCCCCTGTTACGTCGTGGGATCTGTCAACTTATCACCTCTGATTCAGACTTCACCCTCTTTGGTGAAGCAGGCAGCGGCCTAGATGCCCTGTCGGCAATTGCCGAAAACGAACCGGATATCGTACTGTTAGACCTCAACATGAAAGGAATGACAGGGCTAGATACCCTGAACGCTTTGCGTCAGGAAGGAGTGACCAGCCGCATAGTGATCCTTACGGTATCTGATGCGAAGCAGGACGTTATCCGCCTCGTGAGAGCCGGCGCCGATGGTTACCTACTCAAAGATACTGAGCCGGATCTGCTATTGGAGAAACTCAAAAATGCCATGCAGGGTCACCGAGTGATCTCTGATTCGGTTGAGGAGTTTATCTACGAACTGAAAGATGGCGCGAACGAGCAGGACTGGATAGCTAACCTGACGCCAAGAGAGTTACAGATCCTCGAGCAGTTGGCCGAAGGCAAGAGCAACCGGGTAATCTCTGAGCAGCTACATATCAGTGAAGGCACGGTTAAAGTCCATGTCAAAAACCTGCTGCGTAAAGCAAATGCCAAGTCGCGCACCGAAATGGCGGTACGTTACTTAAACCAATAAACTTGACCTTGCGCGAGTTTATAAAAAAGGCAGCCTAAGGCTGCCTTTTTAGATCTGACCAATAAATCATCGACTCTCATCGATAAAGGCTTGCCAACTATTAAGCGCCGCCTCAAAATCTTCCAAGCCGCAATAGGCCTGAGACTCGCCATCATACAGAGACATAGACTCATCCAGCAGGGTGTCGTCCTCCGTCTCGAGCACGTTGGCAAACACTCTTACCTGCTCTTCATCCAGTTCAATGGACACTGCTTGGCCAATAAAACGCTGCTCTCTAATCTTACCCTGCTGCAATGCCGCTATCGCCTCTTGCACCTGGCCGATTAAAGTCTTGTCTTCGCCCAACTCATCGACAAACCAAAGCCCCATTATCTCGTGATCCATGGTGAATTGGGCTACCAAGGTTCCGGTTAATGTATTGCGGCGAAATTCATATTCCATAAACTGTCTTCCCAAATAATGCTCTGCAAATTTTAAACTAAGAAAAAGACAATTGCAGGAATATCCGCTCGAGCACAGGGTAAACGCCGATAAATTGATCTGCCACTGACGCTAACGCGCAGGCATAAAAAAGGGCGCCTCAGCGCCCTTTAATTAGCTAAATCAAGCTTATTTGGCTGCTTCTTCAGCTGGTACCGCCTTCTCGATAGAAAGTAGTTCCACTTCAAAGATTAGTGTCGAGTTGGCAGGAATGCTACCGGTATCACGGTTACCATAAGCCAGCTCTGAAGGGATAACGAAGCGGTACTTAGCACCCACTGGCATCAGCTGCACGCCTTCGGTCCAACCTGGGATAACGCGGTTTAGCGGGAACTTAGCGCTCTGACCACGAGCGATTGAACTGTCAAATTCGGTGCCATCGATCAGCGTACCCACATAGTGTACTTCAACCGTGTCTTCTGCCGCTGGCTTATCGCCCGTTCCTTCAGTGATCACTTCATACTGCAGACCAGATTCAGTCGTCACCACACCTTCTTTCGCCTTGTTGGCTTCTAGGAAAGCAGCGCTTTCTGCCTGGGCTTTTTCAGCCAATGCAGTCGCTTGTGCCTGACGTTTCTCATTAAGCTGCTCGTCAAGACCTTGCAGTACTGTCTGCATCTCTTCTTCGGTAAGCTTAAGCTCATCGTTCAAACCGTTGCTAAAACCTTGAATGATCAGGCTACGATCCACAGGCAGACCCAACTCTTCCTGCTCTTTAATATGGCCTGACATATATTTACCAATAGACGCGCCGACACTATAGGCTTGCTTCTGCGCCTGAGTCTCGAGTTTGACTTCTGCCGGTTTTGTTGTTTTTTGTTCTTGATTACAAGCAGTTAGACCAACCACCGCCAACGCGACCAGTGACATTTTATAAATCGACTTCATTAAAGCTTCCTCAGCATTTTCTTGTGGTTACAATAACCTTACTCTTCTAAGACGAACCACTTTATACTAGTTAATTAACATATACCAATTACATTGATGAAGTTTCATCTAGAAGGCTGGCGGGGTATTTTTGCCAGCACATGTAATAGCGCTTGAGCTAGAGACAACTAAACCAGGAACAAGTTCATGAGCAAATCCAGCTTGCTGCATTTTTGTACACTGATAGCTTGTACACTCCTGCTGAGTGCCTGCCAGCCAAAGCCTCAGGTCAACAGTATCATCGCCGAGCCCAGCTATGATGCCAGCCTCTCGCCCAATGCCAGCCATCTGCTGGTCAGCACCACCAGTAACAATCTACAACTTTGGGATCTACAAACACAGACGCTGAAATACCAATGGCTCCATGGTGGTCAAGGGGGCACAGCCATAGATACAGCTCTATCGGATAACCTAAAGTATGCCGCCTCCCTCAGCCGTGACTCAGTTGCCCTGTGGAACATGGAGGATGGCCAACCCTTGGGATGGTGGTCACTACCTGCCACAGGACAAACCCTGGCACTTGCTAACAATGGCACCTTGCTGATCGGCCTCACCGACGGCAGCGTAATGTCACTCAACCATCAAACCAACACCTTGATTAAATTCCTCGGCCATAGTGAGAAAGTGAACAGCGTGGCTCTCTCGGCCGATGGTCGCTGGGCATTGTCTGGCGGGAATGATAACCAGGTGGTTCTCTGGCAAGCGAATACCGGCCAGCCACAGCGTCAGTGGCAGCTCCCCAGCCGTGTGCTTCAGGTCAGTCTAAGCCAAGATGCCAGTCTGGCCTTTGCCGCCGACAGTACAGATCAGGCCAAGATATGGCAGACCCAAAGCGGCGACGCCGTCTCACAACTGAAAATAAAGCGGCGCACAATGAACTTTTCCACTGCACGCTTTACCAATAATAATCTCACCCTTCTCACAGGCACCCCGGCTCGAGAAGTGAACGTTTGGCGGGTCACCGATGGAAAAATGCTCGCAAACTGGCAAGTTACCCGCACCGAACGTGCGCAAATCAAGGGCGCCGTTGTATACTCAGTGGCAGAAACCCCCAATGGGCAGATCATCAGCTTCGCCAGCAACGGTTTGCTAGAGACTTGGCCCATGCCACAGCAATAAAGGAACATTTGGTGCAACTAGAACAAAGAATCGAAGATCTCGAGATGAAACTGGCTTTTCAGGACGACACCATAGAGTCACTGAATCAGCAGGTGATCAGACTCAACGATCTTCTTGCCGAGCAGCAGGAAAAATTACGTTTACTGACCAGCAAGCTGTCACAGGTAGAACCCAGCAACATTGCCAGTCAAGCAGAAGAGACACCGCCACCACACTACTAAGGTGTGCGGCGGCCATCGGCGCACCTGAAAGCGTCATGCTCAAAGATGGAAAACCGCTCATAAAGGATTTGAATCTATATGCCAAGTCAGCCAAATGCGTTTGTCAGAGTCATCAAGGGTTATACAGCGCCGCTGCTCACCACCCTAGTCTCACTCTGTCTATCGGGCTGCGCCTTTAACAGTATTTTCATTAGCTACCCTTCACAACTTGCCCCCATCAAGGCAGAACTCGGCAGACAAGCATCACCCGGGCTTTACCATCAGCTCGACGATGCCATCACGGGCCAGGATGGACTCTTATATGCCCAGGAGGCGGGGCGAATCGCACAGATCAGCGGCGACTTTGAAGCCAGCAAGAGCTACTATCAACAGGCGGCAAAAGCCTATGAAAAATTTGATCAACAGGCAGTGCTCAGCGCATCCGATCTGGGAGCAAAGGCCAGCAGCTTGTTCATCAACGACAATGTGATCCCCTACCGTGGTCCGGGCTATGAGCGCATCATGTTGCATCAATATCAGGCCCTCAACTACCTCTTTAGCGGGGACAGTCAAGGTGCTCTGGTGGAAGTCAGGCGCAGTAATGAGCTACAACAAAGCGAGCAGGCCAGATACCAAAAGTCTCAAGCGTCGGTACAGGCGATGGCCAACGGCACCATAGACGCCGAGGTTAATCGACTTGGCCGAGCGGCCGGAACCACTACAAGCTCTTTCTTAAACGCCTATAGTTACTACACCACGGGTCTGCTACATGAGCTATTGGGGGAAGAAAACGATGCCTTTATCGATTATCGTAAGGCCGCTCAAATAGCCCCTGACAACCCTTATCTGCAGCAAGATTTGGTGCGGCTCGCCAAAAAACTGGCCATGCCACAGTATGAGGAGTTTAAGCGCCGTTGGGGCGATGCGCTGCTCGCCAAGCCAGGCCAGGGACAGGTTGTCGTTTTGGTCGAGAGAGGCTTTGTCCCAGAGAAGCAAAGCTTTACCGTACCTTTTCGAATTGATGGTAACTGGCAAACGGCTTCGCTAGCCACCTACCCTCCACAGCGCGCGGCAATGAGTGCCGCGGAGATAGCCGGGTTTGGCACTGTGCTGCGCGCGGCGCCACTCGCCAATATAGATGCCTTAGCCATCACGGCACTTAAAGAGGAACTGCCCAGCGCCTTAATACGACAAGCGGCCAGGGTATACGCTAAGGCAGAGATGGCGCGCAGTGTACGAAGTGAATCTAAGCGGCGCCGGGACGAGTTAGATGCCGGTGCCATAGCCATGCAGATCTTTAACGTGGTCACAGAGCAAGCCGACAGGCGTAGCTGGTTGACTCTGCCAAGGCAGGCACAACTAGCCAGGCGTTATCTGGATGCCGGTCAATATGAGATCCGCATAGGGCAGTCCCAAATGCAAACGATTGACGTAAAAAGCGATAAAACCACATTAATTTGGATAATTGATACTGGTAATTTCACCCGTTTTTATTCAATAATCATCTAATCTAGATAAAGGAATCGGTATTTTTATGAAAAAATTCAACCTCATTTTTATCATTGCAGTGGCTATCGGCCTGGCAGGCTGTCAATCTAAGGTCCAGTACGGTGATGCAACTGAAGTCGAAACCGTCAATGAAAACTTCGGTTCTACCGATCTGCAGGCGATCACCGCCAAGATGGTCGACAGCATGCTGAGTTTCCCACCCGTGATTGCCATGACAGCCAAAGATCGTCCAATCATCTTTGTCGACAAGATCAAGAACAAGACCTCGGAACATATCGATACCGAATCGGTAACAGACTCTATCAGCAATAAGCTGTTACGCTCGGGCAAGTTCCGTTTTATCGACATGACTAAGGTCGACGCAGTTCGCAAGCAACTGGATTACCAAAACAATTCAGGCATGGTAGACCCATCGACCGCCATCAACTTCGGCCGTCAAATTGGCGCCCAGTTTATGCTTTACGGCAATCTATCGAGCATCGTCAAGCAAGATGGCAGCACCACAGATGTCTATTACAAGATGACCATGCGTCTAATGGATCTGGAAACGGGTCTGATCGAATGGTCTGACGAAAAAGAGATCCGTAAGACCAAGTCTAAGTCTTTCCTCGGCATGTAAGTGAACCCTGCCGAATGAGCCAATAAAAACCAGCCTAGTGCTGGTTTTTTATGGCGTTCTCTTGCTCAGGCTGGCTTCTACCCTGAAAAACATCACACAATTTCTGCCGATAAATTCTACTGCGCGGCCAAAGAGTCATGTAGAATGAGGCCGCTATTGGCACAGCTAAACATCGCCAGCTTAGCCTTAATAACTAAGCCTTAATAACTAAGTCTTAATGGATAAGCTTTAATGCCTAAACCTTAATGCCTAAGCCTTACACCCATCAGTCAGCTAACAAGGACCCATTTTGAAACTGTTTTCGCTTTGCGCTATTAGCCTTACCACTCTTTTGATTAGCGCATGCCAGAGCACGGCCCCCGCCCCTAAGCAGCCCTCAACCAATCAGGACGGTATCAGCGCCACTATTGCCCAGCAGCGAGCGAATCGGGTCAGCGAGGTAAGCTACCAACTCCATCTGGATGTCACCAATGACAGGCAATTAACAGGCGAAACTCAGATCCAGTTTAGGCTTACGGATAACCAGCAGGCATTAAGGCTAGACTTCAAGCAGGCACAGATCAGCAATCTGGTGATCAACGCTCAGAAGCTTTACCCCAATTATGACGGCAACCGACTCCTGATCCCTGCGACGTTACTGCGTAGCGGCAACAACCTGATCAGCCTGCACTTTCGCAAGGCCTATAGCCAGGGCGATCAGGGCTTGATCCAATACCAAGATCCCGCCGATGGTCAACGCTATCTCTATTCGCACTTTCTGCCATCGAGTGCGCAAACCATGATGCCCCAGTTCGATCAACCGGATCTTAGAGCCAGCTACCAGCTCAGTGTACTCGCCCCTAAAGAGTGGCAACTCGCTAGTGCTGCAACTCTGCAAAACAGCCAGGCCCAGGGCGATAATACGCTATGGCAATTTACCCCCAGTTTGCCGGTCAGCCCCCATAACTTCTCACTACTGGCGGGTCCCTACCAAAGCTGGCAGCAAGATAAAGATGGCATCACCTTACAGCTACTGGCACCTCAATCTGTCGCATCACAAATAGAAGCAAATACTTGGTTAACGCAAACCGCTCAGGCCATGAGCTACTATGAGCAGCGTCTGGCGACCCCCTATCCCTTTGGCCATTATACCCAGGCCATAGTCCCCCATCTGCCCTCTGACTTTCGCGCTAGTATGGGGCAAACAAGTTTTAATCTGGCAAGCTTAGCGGCAGCCGTTCCGGGCCGTTTACTTCGACAAGCTCTGGCCGAGCAGTGGCTGGGAAATCTGGTCACCCTAAAGTGGTGGGATCAATTCTGGCTAAATCAGAGCCTGGCGCATCTTGTCGCCGATGATGCCGAGACTCAACTTATCGATAAGCCAATAGAGGCCAGCTTAGCCCTGGATAACTATAGCCGCAGCGCGCCTCAAATAGCGCGGCAGGTCGCCAATAGCCTGGAGCTATTTGATGGCAATACAGTGCCAAATCTAAACAAGGCAATCGCTCAGCTTAGCCAGCTTAAATTTATGTTGGGCGAATCCCATTTTTACCAAGGGATAGCTCACTACCTTAAGACCTATCCCCTGCAAAATGCCGATTTGAACGACTTTCTTTTGAGCCTGGAGACTGTCACCAATCAGCCACTCAGCCAGTGGGGACAAGAAGCTTTTATGCGCGCTGGTGTCACTCGCCTAACAACCCGTTTCAGCTGCGAGGGGGGACGCATTAGCCATTTTGATCTCCACCAGCTAAATGGCGGCGCAGCATCTAATAGGGTCAAGCTAGGCTTATTTACCCTAGGGCGCCATGCACTGCATAAGAATCTGGTGTCCGAGGTAACCTATCAGGGTGAGCACACGACGGTGAAACATCTTAATGGCGTGCGCTGCCCGGATCTGGTGTTTAGTAACTATCAGAATAAGGCCTATGTCAGGGTCAAGCTCGATGACACCTCACTGGAAACGGCGCTGCTGCACCTGAGTAGCCTCGAAGAGCCTGAGCTGCGTCTCATGCTTTGGCAAACCCTGTGGGAGTCAGTCCTTGCGGGCGAACTGCCCCTTAACCGCTTTATCGGCAGCAGCCTAATCAACCTGCCCGCTGAGTCCGAGCCTCAGGTGCTTGAGAGCGCTCAAGAGCTGCTGCGTCAGGCCAAGGCGATGCTGGAACAGATGAGCCCTAATCAGCAACGCTATAGCCGGCAGGCTCTCAATGCCATTGCCCAGATGAGCCTGCGACTGACTATCAGCAACAAAGCTCAGCCTGAAGTGCAATCTCTGTGGTTTGACAACTATCTGCACTTTGCCGTCAGTCACCAGGCCAAACGGCATCTGGCGGCACTGCTCGATGGCAAAGAGCAATTAAGTGGTATCACCCTTACGCCAGAGCGTCGCTGGCAGATGCTGATCCACCTCAATCGTTATGATTACCCAGGTGCCGAGCGACTGGTGCAGCGGGAAAAACAGGCCGACGACTCCAAACTCGCCCAACAGGCCGCGCTGAGCGCTCTGGTCGCCAGACCCAGCGCCAAAGAGAAGCGCCAGTGGTTTGAACGAGTACAGTCTCACACTCAAGAGAGTGATCCACAATTACTGGAAAAATTGACGCTCGTGATGCGTCAGCTCTACCCCAGCGAACAGAAAGCCTTGAGTCAGGCGAGCGCCGAGCAACGTCTCGATGAACTGACGCAGCTGGATAAACGCAACAGCCAAGCCTTTATGCAGCAATATACCCGCTACCTGCTTCCCAGAAGTTGCAACTATGCCAGTGTCGCGCGCCTACAGGCATTGCTGGCACAACCAGAGGGATATAGCCCAACCACCTTGAAGGGGATCAACCAAACCATAGAGGCAGAGCAAGAGTGTATTCGCGTATTGGAGGCGATGCAGCATCTTCCCTAGACCTATGGCAAAGGATTTTAGGTTATAGTGAAAAGAGCAGCCAGTAGCCTAGTCAACAGGAGAATCCCATGGGCATTTTTCAACTTGCCGCCATCGCCATCATAGGAGCCTTCGCCTTTGCGGCCTTTAAGGAACATAACAAACGTCAGGTCAAAGAGGACAACAGCGAGCTGGATCAACTTAAGGCGGAGATAGATCAGCTCAAGGCTCGTATAGTCACCTTAGAGAAAATCGTTACCGATAAGGCTTATCAGCTAAGGGATGAGATAGATAAGCTCTAGCAGTTAACTGGCAGAGATAAAAAATGCCACCCTAATGGGTGGCATTGTTAGCGACAAGCTTAAACGAACAGATCTTTGATATTCTTCAAGTCGCCCTTACCGCTGGCGATCTCCTCTGGCGACAAGCCAGACACCTCGTGCGGGAATACCAACCAATCTTCAGACTCATGGATAAAATAGTCTGGTTTTAACGACACCGCAGTATTCTTCGGCTTGTAGTATGGGCAGGCAATGCGCACATCTCGTGGCATGTTAAGACGCATCAGCTCAGCCAGCTTCTCTTTCAGGGCATGGATACTACGGCCCGAATCGAACACATCATCGACAATCAGCAAGCCATCATCGGCGTTAGCGTTCTCAACGATATAATGCAGGCCGTGCACCTTGATCTGTTTGCTCTGTTTGTCCGTGCCTATACCGTAGTAAGAAGAGGTACGTACTGCAATATGATCTGTCTCGACCTTTTTGAAATCAAAATATTCCTGTACCGCGATCCCTATCGGAGCGCCACCACGCCAAATGCCAACAATGAACTGTGGCCTAAAGCCGCTTTCATAAACTTGCGCCGCTAGTCGGAAAGAATCCTCCAGCAGTTCTTGTGCGGTAATAAAGTGTTTATCAGACATCAGGCCGTCCCCATCTTTTTCTATTTGGTCTTTGAGAGGGAGGAAGTAATCCTTTTTCGATTAGGCTTCACCCCAAATGCAGCGTAGCACAAGGGCGGCGTATTGAGTTTCAACACGACAACAAGCAGGGCTACGGGATTTGGAGCTGAATTTTATACTAAAAAAACCAGAGGTGCTGAACTAAATCGTGAAACTTGAACTGGGGATCCATTTTTTTATACCAATCCCCCAAGCAAGTGCTCAGCAATGGCTAGATAAAATGCCTGAAAACAAGGAAAAACCTTAGATAACGACAATCAAAATTGGTGAACAGCCCTATAGAGCATTTAAACAAGCTTAAATTATTACTATGGGCAATAAGATAAAAAGCCGCCTCGAAGGCGGCTACATCGACTAATTTAGGCTCACGCCGCGGCAATCTTGGGCTCACCCGCCATAGTCACGGCCGCGTAATGTTTGTCACTTGCCTCACTGAATTCGGTATCCAGTATGGTATCGACATAGTGCCAGTCACTGCGCACCGTCTCTGGAGTAAAGGTCAGCAACATAAAACCACGGTCCCTTAAGTTGGTGTACTTAAGCCCTTCCACCAGCTCGACCACGCCCGCTTCGGTCACGCCTTGCTGATCCTCACTAATGCCTAAGTAATACTCAAGTCCAGGCGATGAAACTGAGCTGGTCGCGTACTCAACCCCTACCACATCACCATGACTGTCCTTAAGCTCGTTTGCCCAGGCGTTATGAGTATCCCCGGCAATCACTACCAGGTTTGCCCCCGTCGCCTTTGCCGTGGCCAAGATCACCTCGCGCTCATAGGCATAACCATCCCAGGCATCTAAGTTATAGGGAATAGATGGCATCTGTAACAAGGCCATCACTTCAGGAGTTAGCTTGTGTTGATTACCAATAAGATAACTGTATTCCTGCGCCGTTAGCGTAGGGTCATTCGCCGCCGCGCGGGCCGCCAGCTGCGCCAGAGCCCCAAGTTCGGCATACTGATACACAGACAGCTTCTGCATGGCGATCGCCGCAGGTAACATCATGGTGCCCATCAAAACCTGTTGTCCCAGCACCTGCCATTTACCGGTGGCGCTAAGCAGGCTCGCCTGCAACCACTGCAGTTGGTCGGCGCCGAGCAAGGTGCGATCGCTGCTGGTCACATCCGCCATAAAGCGGGCGCTGTCCATGGCACCTGTGGCCCCGTCGACATAGTCGGCATAATCCAGCTGCTTATCACGCGCCAGCACACGAGTGTCCAACATATGCAGATCGACCAGATCGCCAAAGCTAAAGGAGCGATAGATCTCCTCGTGATTACCTTCACGCCAAGGACGAATTGGCAGCCACTCAAAATAGGCTTGCAGCGCCGCCATCTTACGCAGCTCGAAGTCTCCTTCACCTTCATTATGATTTTCCGCGCCGTCAGACCAAGTATCGTTGGCGACCTCATGGTCATCCCATACGGTGATGAAAGGCACCTTGGCGTGCAGTTTCTGTAAGGCAGTGTCGCCACGGTATTGGCCGTAACGGGTACGATAATCGCTTAAGGTAAAGAGTTCACCGGCAGGCAAAACCTCACGGCCAAGCTCGGCCGCATTTTCGCTGGCATAACCCTCGCGAGCATATTCATAGATGTAGTCACCCAGATGCACCACGGCGTCCAGCCCTTCCTGCTCACTCGCCAACTGATAGACATTAAAGTGACCGGCTGGGAAATTAGCACATGACATGACTGCCAGCTTGACCTGCTCGACGGCGCCCTCTGGCAGTGTCTTGGTCATGCCCACATCCGAGGCTTGCTCGCCAGACATGAAGCGATAGTAGTAAGCGGTACCCGAATCCAGGCCGATAGCATCGACTTTCACCGTATAGTCGCGCTCGGCATTAGTGGTCATCTCACCGTTAGAGATCAATTGAGTAAAGCTGGCATCTGTGGCGATCTCCCAGCTGACGTTAATATCGCCATCGACTTCGGGAGTCACTCGGGTCCAGAGGATCACGGCGCTGTGAGTGGGATCGCCACTGGCGACACCGTGCAGAAATTGTACCTTGGCGGCGGTTTCCACCTTATCGTCATCACTGCTCGAACAGCCCATCAAGCCATAGGAGACCACTGCGGCACCGACACCCTTGGCCGACATGGCCAAAAAATCCCTGCGAGAATATTTCGTTTTCATTGTTATTCCTTTATTTGAGCCTGTTATCCCTAGCGCCTCTCCCCCACATCATGTGAAGCTGAAAACTCATACTTCGAAAGATAACTGACCTTGTTATTGTTATTCCTGGTAAGAGGTCCAATGACCTTAATTGTCAATTAACAATATTGCAAAATTATTATGGTCACAGCAACAGATAGTTCTAACTAGTCTCACCGGACAAAGCAGCTAAAAATATTAAAAACAGATAAATAATTGGAGTGAGACAGCATATTTAGCCAACCAAAGGCCCCTTACTTCATACAGACTAGAGCATTTATCACAAGCTGTTATGATTAAGCCATCACCATAGTTGAAGGAGTCGACCATGCGAGTTAGCGATATCATGACCACGGAAATCGTGTGTATCAGCGATCAGGCCACGATTAAAGATGCTCACCTGTTAATGAGTAGCCGCGGCGTGCGTCACCTGCCGGTAGTCAGCGAAAATGACGGCGCCCTAGTCGGCATACTGACCCATAAGAAGATGATAGCGACCGTAATGAGCATACTGACCCATTACGGCAATGAAGGGTTAGATCGTCAAGAACGTCGCACCTTAGTGGCCGACATCATGGAAAGGGAGTTTCAAAAAGTCACTCTGGATGAGCCCCTGTTAGTCATTGTCGATTACTTTATCGACAACAAGTTGGGCTGCCTGCCTGTGGTAGACGATAGCCATAAGGTGATTGGCATTCTCACTTCTTCGGATTTCGTCAAACTCTGCGCCACACTGCTTAAGCAATAGCGCAGACGAAAGCTTAGGCAAGGGCTAAGGCGCAAAATAATGGTTTGGCCATTACGATAGAGCGCGGCCCAAAAAGCTATACCAATAAATAGGCGAATAATGGCGCGCCGACCACCATGGCGATACCAGTAAAGATCATGGTCAGGCTGGCGACAACCCCCTCTTCCCGACCATATTCGGCGGCTTTAGCCGCCCCTACGCCATGAGCACTGGCACCTAAGGCCGCTCCCTTCGCCAAGGGGCTGGAGATTCTGGCGAGCTTAAATACAGGCCCACATAACACCATCCCCAGTACACCCGTCATAAGCACTAATACGGCGGTCAGGTCCGGCACACCACCAAACTCCGTTGTTGCTTCCAGGGCAAATGGCGTCGACACAGATCGCACCAAGAGACTATGTGATAACTCAGGCGGCAGATAGATCACCTGACTCAGTAACCAGGAAGAGAGCAGCCCAACCAGCAACCCGGTCAACACTCCAAGACTCAGAGTCAAAGGGTAACGCCTGATCAACCGGCGCTCTCGGTAGATAGGCAGGGCAAAGGCGATAGTCGCCGGTGCCAGCAACATACTTAAATAATGGTTGTATTCGAAATAAGTTGGTAAGGGGATGGCAAAAAAACCGACCAGAGCCAGCAGTATCGCTGGCGTAAGCAGCATAGGCGATAAGTACCAGTAGCCGAAATGCCGATAGAGGCGTTTGCTCACCCCATAGCTGACTAGCGTTGCCAGCAGACAGGCCAGCCCCAAAAGTGAGAGGTGCAAAAAGGAAAACATTCTAGGCTCCCTTAGTCGAATCAGCGATTGGTCGGCGCAAACGACGCTCATACTTGAACACGCGATCGATCACTAAGCCGGTGAACAACAAAACGCAGCCACTGCCCAGCACTAAGGTACAGAGTAAGCTGACCCCATATTGCTCTAACAAGGGGGCATAATGAATCGAGGCAACCACAGGTGGAATAAAGAAGAGCAGCAACTCACCGAGCAACCAGGCCGCGCCGCGCGCCACAAAGCGCTCAGGTAACCAGTTTAATGCCAACAGAGTCAGCAGCGCCGCCAGACCTATCACACCACTGGGTAATGGCAACGCCAGTCGCGTCACCAACCACTGGGCACCAATGGCTAGCAGAGATAATAATCCGACCTGAAGCGCCAGCTGTAACAGATTTCGAAAAGAGAGAAGATAAATGGCCATCACATACTCAGCCCAAAAGAAGATAAAGGGATCTTACGCTTGCCATTTAAATAAAAAAAATGAATATTATTTATAAAACTAATTACCAAAAGCTATCTAAATATGGATCTTAAGGCACTACAGTATTTTGTCGACGTGGTGGACTCTGGCGGTTTCAATCGCGCCGCCGAGCGTATCCACCTCAGCCAGCCCGCCCTTTCTAAATCGATAGCCCAGCTAGAAGCCGAACTCGAGCTTCCCCTGCTGACCCGAGGCAAACGAGGAACTAAGGTTCAACTCACCCCCCATGGCGAAGTGGTTTACCGCCATGCGCTGACGCTACTTGCAGCCAAGAGGGCGCTAACAGAAGAGCTGGATAAGCTGAAGGGACTGAGCAAAGGATGCTTGCGACTGGGACTGGCGCCTCTGGGCAGTGCAGAACTATTCGCCCCCATCATCGCCAAGTATCGTCAGGCCTATCCAGAGATTGAAACCCAACTGCTGGTGCGGGGCGGTGTCGAGCAGACCTCGGCACTGCAACAAGGAGAGATAGAACTTGCAACCGGCATTATCGATCTTAAAGAGCAGTACGAAGGAATTGCCATCCACACAGAGCCTATGGTGGTCGTGCTTCCCAGCGAACATACACTGGCTAACCTTAGCGAGATCCCCCTGGGCCAGCTCGACGGCTATGCTCAGATCTTGTTTGAACCAGAGTTTTCCCTGCACGAGATGGTGCTCAACGCCTGTCAAAAATCTGGAGTGACCATCACGCACCCCACTCAGGTGAATCAGCCTGAATTTGGCGTGGCCTTAGTGGCAGCGGGCATTGGCGTGATGTTACTACCTAAATTCATTGCCGAGCGCTACCGCCACCAAGGGGTATGTCTCAAGGCACTGACAGAGACAGATCTCAGTTGGCAGATGAGCCTATTCTGGCGCAAGGATCATAGCCTCTCTTTTGCCGCCCAGGCGATGATAGCGCTGGTGAAACAACATCAGGCCACCAGCCCCTAATTGCCAGGGGGATTCATCCATCAGGCAGTGCAAAGGCAGTACAAAGGCATTGCCTGACAACGCCCGACTGAGTCAGCCCCCAAACATGTCACTTTAGAGTGGTAGCAGCCATCTAACTATGAAAGGCGATAAAACACAAAATGATACCGCCACACAAGGCAATAACTTAACTCAGTGTTAGCGACGAATCCGTGAAAAAAGAGACATCACCACCAGGGCTGCCGCCCCCACTAAGACGCCGAACAGCGCATTGAGAAGACTCGGGGTGATCCACGCCAGTACAGGCCCTACCAAGGCAAACTGCTCAACCCAGTGAGCCGCCTGCTCAAAATAGCTGCCGATGGCATGCACACCATGGGTCAGGATCCCGCCACCCACCATGAACATAGCGATGGTGCCAACCACGGTCAGCCCCCGCATCAGATAAGGTGCCGCATTGACCAAGGCGCCGCCAAGCTTACGGCCAAATCGTCTAGTTAAGCTATCCCCCTGACGCTGACTCAAATAGAGGCCCGCATCGTCAAGTTTGACGATCCCCGCCACCAAACCATATACCCCAACGGTCATCAGCACGGCGATGACCGCCAGAGTCACTACCTGAGTCATGAAACTACTCTCGGCCACCACGCCTAAGGTAATAGCGATGATCTCGGCAGAGAGCACAAAGTCGGTGCGGATCGCTCCAGCCACCTTCTGCGTCTCAAATGCCTTGAGATCTTCGGCGGCCTTTATCATCTCACTCTCGCTCATGGCAGGCTCATGCTTATGGGTAAGCGAGTGATAGACCTTCTCGAAACCCTCATAACAGAGAAACAGGCCACCAAACATCAGCAGCGGCGTCACCGCCCAGGGAATAAAGGCACTGATCAGCAGCGCCGCGGGAACCAAGATGCATTTATTGCGCATCGACCCCTTAGCCACGGCCCACACCACAGGCAATTCACGGTCGGCATTGACCCCTGAGACCTGCTGGGCATTTAACGCCAAATCATCCCCCAGCACACCCGCGGTTTTACGGGCTGCAACCTTACTCATCAGGGCAACATCATCCAATATTGCTGCGATATCATCCAACAGGCTTAATAGACTCGCGCCAGCCATGCTCTCTCCTTAACTCTTTCAATATCCTTTGTCTGCCCCATTTGCGCGTTATCAAACATCACAAAGGTGCCCGAGCGAACTATTAGCGTAACCTACTCTTTAGCCTGACACTTTTCCAGTGGCTAGCGAGTAAAACGCCTGATAGCGCATTAGCTTGGGAGGTTTAGCACAATTGTTTAAGGTGAGCTTTAAGCCAAATTGCCAGGCAAACTAACAAACTGTGTCATTTGACATACGCTCTGGCGCAACTAGGGGTATAATGACGACCAAATGCTTCGTATATCCTTAATAGGAACTCCTTATGACTCAAGATGAAATGAAAAAAGCCGCAGGTTGGGCTGCCCTCGAATATGTCGAAAAAGACAGTATTGTCGGTGTGGGCACAGGCTCGACCGTTAATCACTTTATCGATGCCCTGGCGACCATCAAGGCCGATATCGAAGGCGCGGTGTCTAGTTCTGAGGCCTCAACTGAGAAAATGAAGGCATTAGGGATCCCAGTTTTCGATCTCAACTCAGTTGACCAACTTTCTGTCTATGTCGATGGTGCCGATGAGATCAACGGCCATATGGACATGATCAAAGGCGGTGGCGCCGCCCTTACCCGCGAGAAGATTGTTGCCGCCGTGGCCGACAAGTTTGTCTGCATCGTGGATAACACGAAAGAAGTCGATGTTCTGGGTGAATTCCCACTGCCTGTCGAAGTGATCCCTATGGCGCGCTCATACGTGGCCCGCGAGATCGTGAAGTTAGGCGGCGATCCGGTTTACCGTGAGGGTGTGATCACCGACAATGGCAACGTGATCCTCGATGTGTACAACATGAAAATCGTTAACCCGAAAGAGCTGGAAGAAAAGCTCAATCAGATCGTTGGTGTCGTCACTAACGGCCTGTTCGCCAACCGCGGCGCAGACGTCCTGCTGGTAGGTACCCCAGATGGGGTGAAGACGGTTAAGCTATAGCACTAAGCTGACACACCAAGTTTAGTCATACCAAAAAGCCACTCCTAGAGTGGCTTTTTTTATCATCAAACTCAGCAGTCAATGTCACTCAACGCCACAGCCAGATATCTCGTTAGTAGGCCACGCTGATCCGCTGACGGGCATGGTTGTCTGTGCCCACCAGATCGACCATTGCCTTGGCATAATCGGCTACCGAGATGCGGCTGCGTCCCTGCTCATCGGTAAAAAACTGATCGCCACCGATACGATAAGTACCTTCACTGTCACCAGGATAGATCTCTGCCGCGGGGCTGACAAAGGTCCAGTTCAGTGGTGAATCACTTTCTCTGAACACCTTAAGCGCCTCCCCTTGGGCAAGAGCCTCATCTTTGTATTCAGGGTGGAAATCGGGCGATTGCACCAACATCTGCCCAGGGGCAAGCTCCAAACTGCCGGCGCCGCCAACCCACAAGAGACGTTTCACCTGTGTCTTAGGCAGCAGTTCAAGTAGCGCCTGAGCACTCTTTGGGACCAACTCGTGCTGTCCATTGGCACGACCACCAATGGCGGCGATCACCAGATCGATATCGTTAAAGTGTTCCGGGGTGATCGTCTCACTCAAATCTAACTGACGCGCCTGCACCGTCTCATTCAATTTTGCAGGGTCTCTGACCAAGGGGGTTACCCTTAACTCACGGCTCAACGCCTCTTGCATAATGGCGCTACCTATCCAACCTGTAGCACCGATAATTGCAATATTCATCTTCTGTTCCTCGCTGTGTGACTAAATTGGCATTAGTTTACTTAGCCAAGATATCGTGATAAACAGCGTAAATAGAGCAATATTGTTTCAACATAAGATACTAATATGGATAAGATCAGCGCGATTCGTAGTTTCGTCGAGGTGGCCAGCTGCGGCAGCTTTACCCAGGCCGCCGAGCAGTTGGATCTCAGCCGCTTACAGGTCTCCAGACACGTACAGGAAGTTGAGCGCTGGCTTGGCCTCAGGTTATTGCACCGCACCACTCGCAGTGTCAGCCTTAGCGTGCAAGGTGAGGAAGCCTTCATCTATTGCCAGAAGATCCTAGACGAAGTCGCTAGCCTGGAGAGCCGTTCCCAGCGTCACAGGCTGGAACTGGTAGGCAGCATCAGAGTCGCCTCTCCCATCGGCTTAGGGCAAAACTTGTTATTCGAGGCTATCGACGCTTTTACCCGCCAACACCCTCAAGTCAAGATACAGTTGGTATTGTCTGACGAACTGGCACAACTGGTTGGCGAGCGCGTCGATATCGCCCTACGCTATACCCATCAACCGGACGAGAGCCTTATCGCTCGCCGCCTGATGCAGATAGACTCAGCACTATGCGCCTCTCCCCGCTATCTAAGCCAGCACCCGGCGATCACGCAGATAAGCGATCTTAGGATGCATAACTGCCTGCTTCACAGCAGCCAGAGCCGATGGGATTTCGTCAAAGATAACCAGACCATAGCGCAGAGTATCAGCGGCAATCTGCAGGCCAACGACATGGGCGTACTGCTAAAAGCTGCCATTGGTGGTAAGGGGATCATTCTCTTGCCCTGCGATCTCGCCAATCCTCACTTAGCCTCGGGTGAACTCGTTGAGGTCTTGCAAGGTCATCATCTGCCCAGCAAGACACTGTGGGCCGTCTATCTCTGCGTAGCTATCAGCAGCATCTCGTACGCCACTTCATCGACTTTATCGCCGAGCGCTGGCAAAAAGACATCAATAAGTGGCGACCTGCTAACCAATAGAAAAAGCCCTAGTGTAAACAAATCGGCTAAGGCGTAGCGATTTGCTTGCACTGGCAGCGGGTGTGGATCTCAGCTTCTACCTTTACATGGCAAGGGATCAGGATATGATGCTGATGGTATTCATTGCCACACAGACACTATGTTACAAGGACACTAAGTTCCAAGGACACTTTGCGCCAAAGACACAGCGCTACAAGGAATAAGGCATGCTGGAAGCTGTACTGTCATTAATCGTCGCCACTGGTTTACTCTTAGGCTCACCAGGCCCGGCGCCACTGGCGCTTGCTGCCACCGGGGCCACCTTTGGTATCCGCCGCGGCGCCCCGTTTCTGCTGGGCATACTCCTTGGCCTCTCGGTCGCCATCATAGGTGCCAGTGCAGGACTCGCCGCCCTATTTAGCCGCTTTCCCGAACTTAGACTTGTCTGTCAGCTGCTCGGCGCCGCTTATATCGCCTTCATCGCTTACAAGATTGCCAGCGCGCCGATCACCAGCCTAGATGCGGCAAAACAGGCGCCCAGTTTCAAAGATGGCTTCATCCTCAATCTACTTAACCCAAAGGCCTATGCCGCCTTTCTGGCCATCTTTTCGCAGTTCCTGTTGCCGCTGGAAAACACCGCCTTAGGATATCTGGCGACAGGTGTCTGCGCACTCATGGTGGCAACTCTGGTCGACACTCTCTGGCTGATCTTCGGCGGTCTGCTGCGCCCGCTGTTTGCCCGCCCCAGAGCGGCGCGAATAATGCGCATCAGTTTCGCCATCGCCATGTTGCTAGCGGTGAGCTATGCCCTGCTTCCCTAGCTCTACAGACAAACAACGCCAAACGCCATACACTTAAAATTGGGTTACTAGGAAAATAACAAGATGTCAGATCGCAGCGCCATCAAGGAGTTCACCATGATCCCCAATGTGGGTAAGGCCACGGCGGCGGATTTCCATCAGCTTGCACTGCATCACCCTAAGGATCTTATCGGGCAAGACCCTTACCAGATGCACGCGCGGTTAGAGGCCATCACGGGCTGTCGGCAGGATCCTTGTGTCATCGATGTCTTTATCGCCGCGGTGCGCTTTATGGAGGGAGAAGACGCTCAGCCTTGGTGGCACTACACCGCCGAGCGTAAGGCCCATTTGGCGAACAAGAAGTGATTTCGTGCGCCTTACATTTGGGTTAGTTGCCGCTCAAACGCTTGGCGAATGAGATAGCATAGGCGACAGATCTGAGCTTTAATACAGGATCGCTACTGGGCAATACGCCCTTTGCCAACACATTGGGATCATAGTTGATCTTCTCACAATGATCGTCGCCAGCACTGTGCATCGTTAACTTACCCAGGCTTATCACCTTTCGAGACTCAGGCCAGGCCTGTGAAGGATCATTTACCGGATCTTGGGCTTCGCCAATGATAGCCTGTAAGTCGAATGAGCGCTGGCCGTCACTCAGTTCTTGCTGTAATTTTTTAGCAAGAAAGCTTTTCGGTAACTGCGCCATCTGTTCTTCTGTCAGAGGCAACTCCCCCTCGTCCGGTACCAAACGCCATTTAAACTTCGTTTTCTGACCCTTCTCATCGACCAGATAGAAAGCATGAATACCAAAGTATTGGGCACGGGAGTATGAACTCGGCGGGTTATGGCTTTGCAACCAATTAAACTGCGGCAGAGTACTGGGGTGTGCCTGTCGATACTCTGCTAGCTTGGCGAAATCAACTTTGCCCTGCTCGTTGGGTAGCAAGGTTTTCAGCAGCCCAAGAAAAGTTTCGGGATCTTTACCGGGAAAGACGGGGGTCGTCAGGCCGGCAATATTATGCACAGCCCCATTAGGCAAACTAAATTGCACACCTATGCCGCGCGGAGAGCGCGCGGTCTCATCGGCATAAGGGTTCCCCCCCGCCATGGAGAAGCGAATACTGGCTTTAATATCTTGACCACTGAATAAGTTGGCATGTGAATAGAGCGCTGCCTCCTTAGAAGGCGAAAAGCTACCCAGAGCACACACGCCCTTGGCATGACCTTTCCTGACGCCTGGATGCTTACCGGAAAGCTGCTCAAACACTTCAATAAAATCATTCCCCTGCACCGCTGAATTGGCAGGCGAACTCAGTAAAAAGGTCGGTAGCAATAGAAAGAAAAGCCTCGCTAAATGTCCCATCAAATCGATCTCCTTGGTCTATTTACATCTGGCTAAATTAGCCTTGAGCAGTATAAGACCCAGAGAGGAAGGATTATCTTTCCCCTATAACACCCATTGATAGGAATATCTCCCAAGCAGGCCTCCACAATCGGCTTGCCAGCTAGGCTAGGCAACAAAAAGCCCAGACTTAGGCCTGGGCTTAATCAATCAAAAAATATGTCAAAGATTGGCATTACAGGGAAAAGTTAGCAATCGTCTTCTGAATGCCCACCACGTCAGTGCCCTTCTTCAGCTCTTTTACCAAGGGCTCCTTTTGACCCGAGATCCACAGCTTTAACTCGGCGTCCATATCGAAGGTACCGGCAGTTTCCACCTCAAAATGGGTGATCGCCTTATAAGGAACAGAGTGATAACTCACCTTCTTGCCTGTCACTCCCTGCTTATCGATGAGGATAAGACGCTTGTTAGTAAACACAAACATATCGCGCACCACGCGGTAAGCCAGCGCCAACTGCTCGTTGTCTCCCATAATAGGCCCCAGTTCCTGCGCCAATTCTTGCAGGTCGACTTCGGCGGCATTACCCATCAGTGCATCTAACAGTCCCATACTTTATCTCCTTTAAAGTGAACTTAATTTGTTCTCTAGCCTATACCTGGCGATTGGCACCGACAACCATCATTTCACATTTAGGGCAGTCGAATACCAGCTTGAGCACATCTTTACCTATCTCTATCTGCAGCGGCTCAGCCTTGATGCCGGGCACCTCTTTCGGGCAGAGGTTAAAGTTAAAGCGCAGACAGTGCTTGGTGACCATGAGTGGCGCATCTTCGGTAACGCCGTTCTTCTCATAGGTGTCCTCAATCTCAATCACCCCATGACGGGTGTAGAAATCTTTCGCCTTCTCGTTAGCCACGTTACCCATGAAGCTCAGATGCTTAAAGGGATAAACCGCGTCTTGGTTGTATTTCCACGCCTGTGGCCGCTCATAACCCTCGACGCGAGCCAGCTCAAGGGCGGCAACGGTATCGCGGCGCAGGCCATTAAGTAATGAGGCCGGCATAAACCAGGGACTGGCGGTGTCGATACGTATTTCGCGCGCCTCAAAGTCTGTGCTACCCAGCTTGCTCAGCTGTTTACGTATATTGTTCAGTGTCTTGTCTGCGTCTGTGGCAGGTGTCTTTTCCAGCTCAAGCTCACAGCTTGCGCTCAGGCCATATTGGTCTGTCATGGTCAGCGCGACCCCTTGCTCGGTATCGCTCAGGGTCATATCCACCTTGATGATCCGCTTAGCCGACTCTTTGGCCAGCACAGTTTCGAACGCCTGATCATGGTTACGATACAAGGTAGCGCCTACCTTGAGATCGCCCGGCACGGCAATCACATACAGCTTGTTGCCGTCGGCGCGGTTAACCCTGAGCCCCTGCAGCTTATCGTCAGACTGTTTGGCCTTCTCATAATTAGGTGGGAAGTAACACAGGCCGTCACCATTATTGAAGCTATGGAGCGATTCGACCTGAATAAAGTCTTTACCCAGGGCCGCCACCTTGCCCACCTCTTCGCCGATATATTTAGGCGAGCGGAAATCGCTGACCCCCTGGCTACGCTCATTAACGAAATAGTCGGTGCGACCACGGTTAAAGGTCTTCTCGGTATTGGGGGTAAAGGTATGCTCACAGCGGCCATGACTTGAGGCAACAAACTCTGGACGACGCGCCATGATCTTGTCCAGCTCCTGACGATAGTGAGCGGTCACGTTTTTCACATAGCTAAGATCTTTAAGTCGCCCTTCAATCTTAAAGGAGCGAATACCAGCGTCGATCAGCGCCTCTAAATTATCTGTCTGGTTGTTGTCTTTGAGCGATAGCAGGTGCTCATTTTGTGCCAACACCTCACCCTGACGCGTCTTGAGATCACCAGGCAGGCGACACATCTGCGAACACTCACCTCGGTTGGCACTGCGGTTACTAAAGGCGTGACTCAGGTTACACAGACCGCTATAGGCAACGCACAGAGCGCCATGGATGAAGAACTCCAGCTGCATGTTCGTCTTGGCCGCCACATCACGGATCTGACTCAGCCCCAGTTCACGGGCAAGCACCACCTGAGAGAAACCCACCTGCTCAAGAAAAGCGACCTTCTCGGGATTACGATTATCCATCTGGGTACTGGCGTGCAGGGCGATAGGCGGGATGTCCAGCTGGAGTACCCCCATATCCTGCACGATCAAGGCATCTGCACCAGCTTCATATACTTGCCAGATCAGCTTCTGCGCCGCTTCCAGTTCATCGTCCATCAAGATGGTATTGATGGCGACAAACACCTGGGCATGATAGCGGTGGGCAAACTCACATAGACGCGCGATATCCTCGACGCTGTTACCAGCAGTCGCTCTGGCACCGAAGGCCGGGCCACCGATATAGACGGCATCGGCACCATGCTTGATGGCCTCGATACCATAGTCGGCATTCTTAGCGGGCGCCAACAGCTCGAGGCGGTTTGAGCGGGTAGTTACCGGCGCTATCGGGGCGCTATCGGGGATAAAAATCTCAGGCTTGTCCATGAGGAGTCTCGAATCAGATCACAGATAGATAAAAATTAGGGGCGCGATTATAACAGACCTGGCTCACAAAACACCTCGCCGCCGCGCACTTTTTCGCCAAATTAGCCATTCTTCAGCCTCGCAGGCCGTTTGATTAATGCTTCAGACGTTATGAATCACCACAGACTTAATAATGCACCGCCAGCCAGATAGTCTCCTCGCGCTCGCTGGTCCAGCTGACTCTGTGTTTAACATGGGCGGGAATATTGAGGTGGTCGCCCACCTTGAGATGCACCACCTCGGCATACTCAAACACTAAGGTCGCCTCCCCCTGTAACACCATGACCCACTCGCTTCTGTCTTGATCGTACCATTGCGCCTCTGGCGTGCGATGGGCCTTGGAGACAATACGCTCGATTAACACTGCGCCCGTATCCACCAGAGGCTCGAATACCTCCTGGCTCAGATCCTGGGGCAAAGATTGAAAGATGTTACGTGTTTCCATAGACGTTCCTTTACGGCAAAGCCTTGGCTTAGTTTGCCTCTAACAGGGTCTTAAGGTTGTCTAGTCCCTGGCTCAGATCCCGTTCGACCATTGCATCGACCTGCATCAAAGGCAGCAGTATGTTCATCGGATAGGCCATATGACCACTGAAGCCCCAGTGGACCTCGGTCTGATTCGGCCCCAGCGCCTCGGTGGTAATATAGGCAGGTGACACCGCTTCGAACGGCGTCTTAAACCTCAGCTCATACTCTATGCGCTTACCGGGGAAAATCGCCTTAATCTCCTGCTCCCCCGAACCGACATCAGGGTTGTCACTGCGCCAGCCGGAAACAAAGCCTACGGTGCCATCCTCCCCACGATAATATTGCTCCATGGCCGAGTCCATCTTGGCCCAGACGCTAAACTGATCCTGATTTTTGAGCATTCTCAAGAAGTTAAAAACCTGATCCTTAGGTTTATCGATAACGATATGGGTATTAACATGATAATCCTCTTCGATAAAGAGGGCGGCGATAAAGGGAGAGGAGAGCAATAGCAGCACGAGTATCAGCAGCTTTTTTAACATGGCGAGTTCCTTCAAATGGTCGTTGCCAGCACGCCAACCAGTGTTAACCTACTCGTCTTAACATAGTCAAGAATCAAGGCTTTGGAAAGCCACATCAGCGAAGAACCCCAAGAGAGAGCCCATAATTAACAAGAGCTTGCAAACACCATTGCCACAAAGCAAAAAAGCGCCTCGATTAAGAGACGCCCTTTACCAAAACCAGAAATGTCTGAGGAGCCGAGTCCCTATGGCGATTAACCAGCCTTGAGGGCCGCTAGCCTAGCCTGTAGCAGCTGGTTTTCCGCCTCGATATGCTTGTAGAAATCTTTGTCAGCCAGCTTTGACGCTGCAGCCTCGTCGATCACTAACACGGCGTCTCTATGCAGTTGCAGCGCCGATGCCGGACAGGCGGCGCTTAAGGCCCCTTCTACCGTGGCACGAATCGCCTCAGCCTTGTTTTCACCGGTCGCCAGCAGCAACACCTTCTTGGCATCTAAAATGGTGCCAATGCCCATAGTGATCGACAGATGGGGCTGATACTCTCCCTGCGCAAAGAAGCGGGCATTATCCTCAATCGTCGCCTTGGTCAGTGTCTTGACCCGGGTGCGTGACATCAAGCCAGATGAGGGTTCGTTGAAACCGATATGACCATTGCGCCCGATGCCGAGCAGTTGGATATCTATGCCACCCGCGGCTTGGATCTGCGCCTCATATTGCTCACAGGCAGCGATAGGATCTTCGGCATCTCCCGGCGGCACATGGGTGTTAGCCTTGTCGATGTCGATGGCATCGAACAGCTGCTGATTCATGAAGTGGCGATAACTCTGTGGATGGTCAGCATCTAGCCCCAGATACTCATCCAAGTTAAAACTGGTGACGCTCTTAAAAGAGATCTCTCCGGCTTGATTGGCCGCCACCAGTCGCTGATAAAGAGATACTGGCGTCGAGCCGGTCGCCAACCCCAGTACTGAGTCGGGCTTACGCTTAAGCTGATTGATGATGAGGTTGGCACCATATTCCGCCACCTCGGCGCTGTCTCGTAGAATAACAATTTGCATAATTTGACTCGTCCCAGCCCTATGTTAGTCGCAATGTTCACAGTCGCGCCCATTCAACCGCAATTGAAATGACCCCAGAGATGGCGCGCTCATTAGAGGAATTAACATTACTATAACCACAAATGACAGCGTTGTCATTATTAATCTGACGATAATATCGACGCCGTTTTCGTGCTAAGATCGACTCGATACTTTTCCACAAGAGCCCTATCTCAGTGACCGCAGATTCAGCCAATCCCCAAGCGCAGCACTTTATGATCTACAAGCCTTATGGCTTTCTCAGTCAATTTATTGCCGAGCGGCGTAAACGTAAACCCAACCTATCAGAGCTAGGCGAATTTCCCGCTGGCATCATGGCCATAGGCCGTTTGGACCATGACTCCGAGGGCCTGCTATTACTCACCACTGATGGCAAGACCAGCCACAATATCCGCAGTAAATCGATTGAGAAGGAATACTATGTACAGCTCGATGGAGAGATCACCGACCAGGCGATTACCAGGCTCTGCGAAGGCGTTGAGATAGGCATTAAAGGGGAGAAATATTACACCCTGCCTTGCCGGGCACACCGTCTAACACTGACGCCCGATTTACCGCCGCGGGGAAGAAAGATAAGAGATGCGCGCCACGGCCCCACCAGCTGGGTGAGCATCACTATCACTGAGGGCAAGAATCGTCAGATCCGCAAGATGACTGCAGCCGTTGGCTTTGCCACCTTAAGGCTGGTGCGAGTACGAATAGGCGATATTCACTTGGGCAAGCTGACGCCGGGTGAGGTTCGGCCGCTGAGTCTAGTCTAAAGTTGCTCAGGCGCTGACGACAGACTCAGAAAAAAGCGACTAATGTGAAATCCCCAGATGTAAAAACAAGCAGGCAAAGCGGTTAAAGCAAGCCTAACGCAGAAAGTCACCCAGCTCGTCGACGACTCTGGGCTGACTGTACAGATAGCCCTGCGCCTGATCGCACCCCGCCGCCTTAAGAAATGCCGCCTGCTCCGGTGTCTCAACCCCCTCTGCGATAATGCAGAGGTTCAACGCATGGCCTAAGGCGATCACCGCCTTAGCGATAGCGGTATTGTTGCTATCGCTAGGAATATCGCGAATAAATGACTGATCTATCTTTAGCTTATGGATCGGCAAACGTTTCAGATAGTTAAGTGATGAATAGCCGGTACCAAAGTCATCCACCGACAACTCGACGCCCAGCTCACCTAGCTGTTTGAGTACCTCAATTACAGCCAAAGGATCAGACATCATACAGCTCTCGGTCACCTCCAGCTCCAGATACTCTGGGGGTACCCCAGCTTCATCGAGCACTCGCCTAACTTGATCGAAGAAATGCTTCTGTTGCAGCTGCGGCCCCGCCACGTTCACTGAGATGCGTCCAAACGCTTTCCCCTGAGCCAACCACAGAGCAGCCTGAGCCGCGGCCTGTTTCAATACCCAGTGACCTATCTCGTTAATCAAACCTATCTTCTCTGCAACGGGAATAAACACCGCGGGTGAGATCTGCCCAAGCTGCGGATCTTGCCAGCGCAGCAAGGCCTCAAAACCAATGCATGCGCCTGAGCTCAGATCTAACTTAGGTTGATAGACTAAGTAGAAGGTGCCATTACTGATAGCATCGTGCAGGGCGCTCTGTAACTTAAGGTGCTCCACAGATTCTAATGTTAGCGACTGGGTATAGAAGGCGTAATTATTACGGCCATTGCGCTTAGCCCTATGCATGGCCGTGTCGGCATTACGCAACAGCGTATCGCCACTTTCGCCATCACCCGGATAGATGGCAACCCCCATACTGGCAGTCAAACGAATACTGGCTTCATCGTCAAATAGAAACGGCGTATCAAATACCTCTCGCAGACGACTCACCATAAGCGAGACATGATCGCCACTCTCGATATGGGGCAGTACGGCGATAAACTCGTCACTGCCGAGCCTGGCCAGAGTCCCCTCATTTCCCAATTTCTGTCCTAAGCGTCTGGCGACCTCGACCAGGATAGAGTCACCCGCCACATGACCATAACTATCGTTAATATGCTTAAACAGGTCCACATCGATAAAGATCAATGCCAGTTCAGTCTCTTCTCGCACAGCATGGCGCAGCTCCTGCTCCAGATTGGCCGAGAGCATCAAACGATTGGGGAGCTTAGTTAAGGGATCTTGGTATGCCAGCCTCGCCAGCTCTTTTTCACTCTTCTTCTGCGCCGAGATGTCGGCAAATACGGCGACAAAATAGCGCACCTGATGATCGTCATCATACATGGAGCTAATAGTCAGCTGTTCGGGATAGATGGCGCCGCTCTTGCGACGATTCCAGATCTCGCCATGCCACTTGCCATTGGTTAAGAGTGAATGCCACAGACGATCGAAAAAGGCTTTGTCATGTCGACCCGAATTAAGGATGCGCGGATTTTTCCCCAGTACCTCTTCACGGCTGTAGCCTGTGATCTCACTGAAGGCGCCATGCACTTCCACTATCTGACCTTCAGCATTGGTGATCACTACACCTTCTACTGAGTTCTCAAAAACATTGGCAGCCAGTTCCAGCTGCTCTTGGGCCGCCTTATGAGAACTAATATTGCGTGTGATGCCAATCACCCCTTCCAGGGTGCCATCGGCCGCCACCACGGGCACCTTAGTGGTTTCCAACCAAGATTGAGATTGGTCAATATCATTGGCCTCACACTCAGCTGTCGCAACGTGCACACCGCGCACAATCGACTCATAATCCCCCGTCACAAACCCCTCGGCCACATCTGGCTCGAAGATCTCATCGTCGGTGCGGTTAAGCAGCTGATCTCGACTACGGCCCCAGGCAAGCTCAACACTGCGGTTGACCAGTACGTAGCGCCCAGCAACATCTTTCATCCACACATGCTCAGGCAGGCTATCGATAAATAGCTGCAGATCTACTCTGGGCGATCTGTCTGGCTGTGACGATAACAGCTGCTGCCGGTGGTCTTGATACAGGGTCACCAAGCGATATTGAATCGCCTGGCAGGTCATTCGCACCAAGGCTGCAACCCGATCACCATGACCCGCTTGTTCATTAGGGATTAGGCAGATGGCGCCATAAATGGCTTGAGAAGGCCAGAAGATAGGGTGCAGTGCGATATCACCGACATAAACGGGTGCCGGAGGCAAATGGGATTGTTCTATGTAGGCGCGAAATAACTTGAGCCCCTGAGCACACAACTGCTCAACGCTCAGTCTATGAGCTTGGTTGTTATCACCCTCAGCCAGCAAAGGTGACAGGCTATCAGAGGCGGTTAAGCTAACCAGGAAAACACTGCCGTCAAAGGCTTGTGCCAAGGTCTCTATCGCCTCTTGCCACTCCTGTATCGCTTGCGCTGGAATCTTGATATCTATCACTATTCGTCTCCGAGAGCGACGAGCTACTGTCACTATCCCATAATCCCTTTGCTAGCATATCGCCAATTTATCTAGATGGACACAGGCAAACGGCATAAATTAACCTTAAATTAACAAAAACATGTTAAAGCGAACAAAGTTCAGGTCATGACCAGAATTCACCTCATCTTACACTAGAAATAGATTAACTTATCAGTCATTTAAACCAAGATAAAATCAGAAGTGGCTGATAACCCCCAGCCGCAGAGATAAAAAAACCAGCCCTTAGGCTGGTTTTGTCACGAGCGAATTTGCTTACCCCTGGGGACGCATCGCCGGGAAGAGGATCACGTCACGAATAGTGTGCGTATTAGTAAATAGCATCACCAAACGGTCGATACCTATACCTTGACCCGCAGTCGGTGGCAGACCGTGCTCAAGCGCCGTGATGTAATCGGCGTCATAGAACATGGCTTCGTCGTCACCCGCATCTTTAGCATCTACCTGGGCCTTGAAACGCTTATCTTGATCTTCAGCATCGTTCAGCTCGCTAAAGCCGTTAGCCACTTCACGACCACCGATAAAGAACTCGAAACGGTCAGTGATGAAATGGTTTTCATCGTTACGACGTGCCAGCGGCGAGATATCAGCAGGATAACCTGTAATGAAGGTAGGCTGCATCAGCTTAGGCTCAGCGGTTTCACCGAAGATCTCTTCCAATAGCTGACCACAGGTCCAGAACTTCTCGATGGTCATGCCCAGGCTCTTAGCCAGGTTACGCATAAACTCGACGTCTTTTACCTCTTCATAGGTCATCGACTGAATGGTCTCATTGTCTGGATTGTACTTCTTGATCGCATCCAGCATGCTCAGACGCTCGTATGGACCACCAAAGTCGATGGTGTGATCGCCATAAGGCAGCTTAGTATCACCCAGCAGATCTTTGGCAATTGACGAGAGCATCTCTTCGGTCAGATCCATCAGATCCTTGTAGTCGGCGTAGGCCATATAGAATTCCATCATAGTGAATTCTGGGTTATGGCGTGGCGACAGACCTTCGTTACGGAAGTTACGGTTGATCTCAAACACACGCTCGAAACCACCTACAACCAGACGCTTAAGGTAAAGTTCAGGGGCGATACGCAGATACATCTCGATATCCAGCGCATTGTGATGAGTAATGAAAGGACGCGCCGAAGCACCACCCGGGATGCTGTGCATCATAGGGGTTTCTACTTCCATAAACTCTTTGCTAACCATGAAGTTACGGATAGCCGTAACCACTTTAGAGCGCATGACAAATGCCGCACGAGACTCTTCGTTGACGATAAGGTCTACATAACGCTGGCGGTAGCGCATCTCTTGGTCAGTCAGGCCGTGGAACTTCTCTGGCAGCGGACGCAGCGCCTTAGTCAGCAGCTGATACTCTTCCATGTTGACATAGAGGTCACCCTTACCAGACAGGTGCAGCTGACCGGTCACACCGATAATGTCACCAATATCCAAGCCTTGATACTTGGCCTTAAGCTCTTTCTGCACATCTTTACCGGCATAGGCCTGGATGCGACCGCTCACATCCTGGATCACCAGGAAGGGACCACGCTTAGCCATGATACGACCAGCGATAGAGCGCTGGACATTCATCTCTTCCAGCTCTTCTTTGCTGTAGTGACCGTACTCGGCCTGGATATCTGCAGCCTTGTGTTTTCGATCGAAGTTATTCGGGTGACCGTTAGCAGGGCAAGAAGCGCGAACGTGATCTAACTTGGCACGGCGCTCTGCAATTAACTTGTTTTCGTCTTGAGTTTGTTCAGTCATCTTCTTCTCTCGTTAAAGGCCAGATTTCAGGCTAGCTTCAATAAACTTGTCCAGATCGCCATCGAGGACGCTCTGAGTATTGCGATTTTCGACGCCGGTACGCAGATCTTTAATACGGGCATCATCCAGCACGTAAGAACGGATCTGGCTACCCCAACCGATATCAGACTTAGCATCTTCGGCGGCTTGCTTATCGGCATTCTGTTTTAACATTTCCAGTTCGTACAACTTAGCCTTTAGCTGCTTCATTGCCGAGTCACGGTTCTTGTGCTGGGATCTATCGTTCTGACACTGCACCACAGTATTAGTAGGCAAGTGAGTAATACGAATCGCCGATTCCGTCTTGTTAACGTGCTGACCACCCGCGCCCGAAGCGCGATAGGTGTCGATACGCAGATCCGCCGGATTAATATCGATCTCGATAGAGTCATCAATTTCCGGGTAGACAAACACAGAACAGAAAGAGGTATGACGCTTGCCCGAAGAGTCGAACGGTGACTTACGCACTAAGCGATGCACGCCCGTTTCGGTGCGCAGTGAACCGAAAGCATATTCACCGGTAAACTTAATGGTCGCACCCTTGATACCGGCCACATCACCGTCGGTCACTTCCATAAGCTCTGGCTTATAACCTTTGGCTTCGCCCCAACGCAGATACATACGCAGTACCATGTTGGCCCAATCCTGCGCCTCGGTACCACCTGAGCCCGACTGGATATCCAGATAACAATCTGATGCATCGTGAGGACCCGAGAACATGCGGCGAAACTCAAGCTCTTCCAGACGTTTCTCTAACTGTGCCAACTCGCTGTTAGCATCGTTAAAAGTGTCTTCGTCTTCCTCTTCGATAGCCAGTTCCAGCAGGCCTTCGACATCCTCAAGGCCACTGTCCATATCATCTATGGTCTTAACAACGGCTTCTAATGCGGCACGCTCTTTCCCCAGAGCCTGGGCATTATCTGGGTCGTTCCACACTTCCGAGCTTTCCAGCTCTCGGCTAACTTCTTCTAGACGCTCACTCTTGGCATCGTAGTCAAAGATACCCCCGAAGAAGTTGGGTACGCTCAGCCAGCTCCTTGATTTTAGATTTAACCGGATTTACTTCAAACATGACTCTTCTACTTAAAAATCGATAGGCAGGAATGCAAACGCGGTATTTTAACTCAATCGCCCCTATTCGCATAGGGGCTGTTGACCTTCCCTGTTTATTTCTGCAGCAGTTTGTAGGCAATTCATACAAGGCAGAGCCGATGTTGTGAAGTCATGCTACATAAAGTGGCGATATCACAGCAGAAATGGCAGTCAAACCCTACCCCACAGATTCGATCCCCCCCTTTTCTAAAGGCTGGCTATACTGTTCAATATGAAACCAAAGAACCAATGTTGCTACCATGAAGATGAAGGCTTCTCCTGCACCGAACCAGCCGAAGCCTCAGGCCTATGCTATTGGCATGATCCTAAAATCATTAAAGATAAGCCGGAAGATATCGCCCGCCTAGAGGCCTTTGCCCGTGGAGGCGGCATGCTACGGGGGATCTCTCTCAAACGGGCCAATCTGCCCGGCATAGATCTGGTCAGACACCACCAAAAAACCGGCTTCGACATGAGCCATGCCGAGCTGTACCGCGCCAACCTGCAAGGGGCGCACATGTTTAACCTCAACTTGCAACATGCCAGCCTGATGAAGGCCGATCTGCGCGAGGCCAATGTGCACTGTGCCAATCTGGTGGGCACCAACCTGCTTGGGATCAAATGGAATGGTGCCAAGATAGAGAACATCAATACCGGCAAGGTGTTAAAGCAGGAGCGCCTGGCCAATGAGGCTGAGCGGGTAGGCGAGCAGGAGATCGCCCAGGACTATTTCGAACAGGCCGAGGAGATCTACCGGGATCTGCGCAAGGCCGCCGAGCGCGAAGGCTTGTTTGCCATGGGCGGTAATTACCTGCGTAAAGAGCTCACCATGCGCCGCCACCAGATGCCCAAATTCAGTTATTCCCGCATTCTGTCTAAGATAATCGATATCTTCTGCGGCTATGGCGAAGCCCCTAACAGGGTGATCGGATTTTCGATGGGGTTTATTTTCGTCTGCGCGCTGCTCTACCTGTTTACAGGCTTAAACTATGACGGCAACGTCCACGTGTTTAAGTGGAGCAATGAGTTCTGGACCAACCTGACGCTATTCTTCAATTGCCTCTACTACTCAGTCGTCACCTTTACCACCTTGGGCTACGGCGACTTTACGCCCATAGGTTACTCCCGGGCAATCGCCGCCATCGAGGCTTTTACCGGCAGCTTTACCATTGCCCTGTTCGTGGTGGTGTTCGTTAAGAAGATGACCCGCTAACCGCAAACTGTGATCCACCTCAAACCACATCACCACCAGCATGGTGCAAGCCAACAAACCCAGCGCAATTTGTGAACAACACTGCAAATGCAGCACAAAAAATCACTACTAAGACCTGTGGCGAAAAGGGCTCTAGGTATACTCAAGCAAACCTTGTTTCTCTAATTTACCTTTAAGCATTCACCTAAAAATAGATTTGCCATCGAGACCAAGGTTACCTAGCTAACGCTTAGATTCTAATAAAAGGTCCCTACAATGATAGAACTCACCTTCGACGGTCAAATCGTCAAAGCCAACCGGGGCGACGATCTGTTAACCTGCGCCAAGGCAGCGGGTATAGCGATCCCAAATTTATGTCATCTGGGTAAACAACTGGACGACAAGCTCGAAGGCAAACAGGATTGCAATCTCTGCTATGTAGAGCTGCGCGATGCCAACGGCCAGCTCAGCACAGTCAAGGCCTGCAAAACTGAGATCCAAGCGCCACTGGAAGTGATCACCCACTCCGCCGCACTCAGTAAACGCCGTCAGAGTGCGCTGAAACATCTACTGAGCGATCACTTCGCCGACTGCGAAGCCCCCTGCCAGCAGGCTTGTCCGGCCGGTGTGGATGTACAATCCTATCTACTGCATATCGCCCAAGGGAACCATAAAGAAGCGGTCAAGGTGATCAAACAGACCCTGCCCCTGCCGCTCTCTATCGGCCGTGTCTGCCCAGCCTTTTGTGAATCCGCCTGTCGACGCGGCGAACTGGATGAGCCCCTGGCTATACGTCAACTTAAACGCCACGCCGCCGATTTCGATCTCGACAGCGACGATACCTATGTGCCGCCCAAGGCCCCCGCTACCGGTAAAAAGGTCGCCATCATAGGCAGCGGTCCTGCCGGCATCAGCGCCGGTTACTACCTTTCGAATGCCGGGCACGAGGTTACCATCTATGAATCCATGCCCCAGGCGGGCGGCTGGCTAAGATATGGTATTCCCGAGTACCGTCTTCCTAAGGCAATTCTCGACAAAGAGATCGACCTACTGTGCCAAAACGGCCTCACGATACAGACCAATACCCGTCTTGGCCAAGATATCCACCTCAAGGCGTTAATCAGTCAATTCGACGCCGTCTGTCTCGCCATTGGCGCCCAAAAGGCAGTGCCCATGAACTATCCAGGCGTGGATCTTGAAGGCTGCTACCTGGGAGTGGATTACCTCAAAGATCACTGCATGGAAAACCGCTACCATACAGGCAAGAAAGTGGCTGTGATCGGCGGCGGTAACACGGCTATCGACTGTGCCCGCACCGCACTGCGTAAAGGCGCCGAGGTAACGCTTGTCTATCGCCGTACCCGAGACGAGATGCCGGCAGAAGACTATGAGATCGAAGAGGCGGAGCATGAGGGCGTGCGTTTCTACTTCCTCACCAACCCAGTGGAAAACCATGGCGATGCCGATGGCCGTGTCACAGCCGTCACCTTTGAAAAGATGTGCCTGGGCGAGCCAGACGCATCGGGCAGACGTTCACCTAAGGCCACTGGCGAAACCTTTACCGAAGATTTCGATACCGTTATCCCTGCCGTCTCCCAGACCCCGGACATGGAGTTTTTGATCCACCCTGAAAGCCAGCTCTCCACCGGTGAGGTGGCGCTGACCCGCTGGAACACCTTCTCCGGCTGTGAACACACTATGTCATCCGGGGTAGAGAAACTCTTTGTACTAGGCGACTCGCGCACAGGTCCAGCGACTGCGGTCGCAGCGGTGGCCGATGGTCGTAAGGCGGCTAATGCTATCGAGAAGCTACTCAGTGGTGAGCTAAGCTGCGAACTCACACAAGCCCCCTTTAATTCGCAGAAGCAGGACAAGCAAAAGCCAGATGAGCAACACTTCCCTGACAGATTGCTGCAAGCCAAGGCCAAGATGCCAGAGCTGGCGATCAATAAACGCCTCAGCAACTTCGATGAGATAGAGCTGGGCTTTAACGATGAAGAGGCGATGCTCGAAGCCGCCCGCTGTCTGGAGTGCGGCTGTCAGGCCAATACCGAATGTGCCCTGCGCGACTACGCCACTGAATACCGTGTCGACGGTGCCACGCTAGATAAGCAGGACCACCGCGCCTTTACTCAGGATACCAGCAGCCCCTTTATCAACTTCGATCCTAATCGTTGTATCAGTTGCGGCGCCTGCGTCGCCGTTTGTCACCAACAATCGGGACACAAGGCGATCAGTTTTGAGCCCGACAGCTACCTGGCTTTGCCCCAGGAAGTCGCCACAGAACCTAGCCGTCAGGCACCTCGCGCCGGTTTTCGCGCCACCATGGCTGACAGCCAGTGCGTACAATGTGGCAACTGTGTTCAGGTCTGCCCAACTGGCGCCTTGACCGATGCCAGAGACAAGCGCCAGGGCGTTAAGAGCGAACTGAAACAGACCTCAACCGTGTGCACCTATTGCGGCGTGGGCTGTCGTGTCATCATCCATAGCAATCCCGTGACAGGTGAGATCAAACGCGTCTCCGGCGACAGCCGATCCGAGGTCAACGAGGGGATGCTCTGCGTCAAGGGCCGCTTCGGTTTCGACTTTATTAATAGCCAGCAACGCCTGACCCAGCCACTGCTGCGCAAGCAAGGCGAGTTAGTCCCCGTTAGCTGGCCAGAAGCCCTAAGCTTTATCGGCGACAAGCTTAACCGCATCAAGGCAGAACATGGTGGCAACGCCATTGCGGGCTTGGCTTCGGCCAAGGCGACCAACGAAGATAACTATCTGTTCCAAAAGTTGTTTAGAAGTGTTATCGGCACCAACAACATAGATCACTGTGCGCGCCTGTGTCATGCCTCGACCGTGACCGCCCTGCAAGAGAGTCTGGGCAGCGGCGCGATGACCAATGATATTCCGTCGATAAAATTCTCGGATCTTATCTTTATCCTAGGTTCGGATACCGAGTCGGCGCACCCCATCATCGCCTCCAAGATCAAACAGGCGGTCAGCCAACATGGCGCCCGGTTAGTGGTCGCCGATCCTAAGCGGGTCAGCATTGCCGACAGCGCCGAACTCTACCTGCGTCACCGCCCCGGCAGCGACGTCATGCTGCTCAACGCCATCATGCAGGAGATCATCAAGCATGGCTGGCACGACAGCGACTACATCAGTCGCCGTGTCGAAGGCTTCGACGAGCTCTTTGCCGAGGTGATGAAGCCAGATTACAGCCTAGACAATGCGGCCAAGATCACTGGGGTCACCGCCGATGAGATAGCGCGTCTGGCCAAGATGATAGGTACAGCTGAGAAAACCGCTATCTACTACGCCATGGGGATCACCCAGCACACCTCGGGCCATGACAACGTCACCGCCATTGCCAACCTGCAACTTCTGTGTGGCAACATAGGCATTGAAGGCGCTGGAATTAACCCACTGCGCGGTCAGAGCAATGTTCAGGGCGCCTGTGACATGGGCGCACTGCCCAACTACTTCACCGGCTACCAGAAGGTGACCGATCCTGAGGTTCAGGCGAAATTCAAACGCGCCTGGCAGCAAGAGAATCTGCCGAATCAAATCGGCTTAGCCGCCACCGAGATGATGCACGCTCTGGCCCATGGCAAGCTTAAGGCGCTCTATGTCATGGGAGAAAACCCCGTACTGAGCGACCCGGATCAAGCCCATGTGATGCAAGGGCTGGAGTCGGCCGAGCTACTGATCGTGCAAGATATCTTTATGACTGAAACGGCGCAGTTGGCCGATGTGGTGTTACCTGCAGCCAGTTTCGCCGAGAAGCAAGGGCACTTCACCAACACAGAACGCAGGGTACAGCGACTGCAGGCGGCGATTAACAGCCCTGGTCAGGCTAGACCCGACTGGCAGATCATCACAGATATCGCCAAGCTGATGCAGGCCGATTGGCACTATGACAACGAGCAGGCGATCTGGCAGGAACTGACTCAGGTGACGCCTCAGTATCATGGCATCGACTGGCAGGATACCGATCCCAATAGCGAACGCGGTCTGCTGGGCAAGCAGTGGCCCTGCCCGGAAAAGGGGCATGACGGCACACCATTAATGCATCAGCAAAGCTTCACCCGCGGCAAAGGCAAGATGCAGCCGGTTAGTTATCGACTGCCAGCCGAACTGCCCTGTGAAGATTACCCCTTCACCCTGTCGACCGGACGTCTGCTGGAGCAGTTCCACACAGGCACGCTCACCCGCAAGACCGCAGGCCTCAACGAGCTGGGTTCACCTAGGGTGATGATGTCGGCCATAGACGCCGATCGCCTGCAGATAGCCAATGGCGATATGTTGACCCTGTCGACCCGTCGCGGCAGCATCAATATCGCGGCCTTTGTCACCCGTCGTGCCCAGCCTGGCGTCTTGTTCTTGCCGTTCCATTTTGCAGAGGCGGCGGCTAACAAGCTCACCAATAATGTGCTCGACCCAGTGGCCAAGATCCCCGAATTTAAGATCTGTGCTGTCAGAATCGACAAGGCCAGTGAGGCGATAACCTGGTCATAGGCTGGCTAGCGCTCAGGCCATAAAAAAGGCCGCAACATGAGTTGCGGCCTTCTTATTTATAACACTCGCTACACCTTAAATTGTCCTACTAGGCTGTCTAGAGTGCGTCCCTCATTAGCCAATGTCTGGCTGGTATCTGAGGCGCTGTTACTCGCCTGCAACAGCTCATTAACGATATCTTGGATGGCAAACACGTTGCGGTTGATCTCCTCGGTCACCGAGCTTTGCTCTGTGGCGGCTGTCGCAATCTGAGTACTCATATCATTGATTGAGGTCACCGCAGAGGTTACCGCTCCTAAACTATCTGAGATAGCCCGCGACGAGGTCACCGAACGATGGCAACTCTGCTGGCTCGACTCCATACTGCTGACGGCCAGCGATACCAGGTTATGCAATTCAGACAGCATCTCGTTAATCTCTAAGGTGCTGGCCTGAGTGCGACTGGCCAGGCTACGCACCTCGTCAGCCACCACGGCAAAACCTCGACCCTGTTCACCGGCGCGGGCTGCCTCGATGGCAGCATTCAGGGCGAGCAAGTTAGTCTGCTCGGCAATGCCACCGATCACGCTCAGCACACTGTTGATCTTCTGTGACTGCTCATTGAGCGAGTTGATGTGTCCGGCGGCCATATCGATTTCAGACATCAGGGTCGACACTTCATGTAGCGAGCTGTCGACACACTGCTGGGCGTTACCCACATCTTGAGTCGCCGCCTGAGTCGCCTCGGCCACCTGAGTTGTGCTCATGGCCACCTCTGAGGCGGTTGCCGACATCTCGGTAATGGCTGTCACCACTTGATCTGTCTCGTTGTTATGACTGATCAGCTGCTGCGCCATGGCTGACGTCTGCGACGAGATATTATCCGCGCCAATTTTCACCTCGACCGTGGCTCTGGCCACATCCTTGATGATCCCCTGTAGCTTATCGACAAACTGATTGAAGGCGCGGCCAAGCATGGCAATTTCATCCACCCCCTGCACGTCGAGACGCTTAGTTAAATCCCCTTCACCTTTGGCAATATCTTCAAGGTTTTGCACCATATTATGAATAGGGTTAACCATACGCTGAGCCGCCACCAACATCACCACGGCAGTGATCACCACCAGCACCAAGGCAAAGGCCAAGATCATCATCGCCTTCTCGCTCATATGTTGAGTCATCACCTCACGATAGCTTTCCACTTGAGCATCGATATCGTCGGTGTAGGCACCTGTACCCAAGATCCAGTTTTTACCCGGCACTGTAGCGGCATAGCCAATCTTAGGCACTAAGCCTGTGACGCCTGGCTTGGCATAGTCGTACATAAAAAATCCGTCACCGCTTCTAGCCGCATCGATTAAACCAACGACGATCTTTTTACCATTAGGGTCTGTCATGCCAATCTGCGCCGTACCTTCCAAAGCGGTATTAACGGCGTGAAAACGGTTATAACCGTCAAAATCATAAATAAAGAAATAGCCCGCACTACCAAAGCGTACATTGCGCAGCGCCTTGTTGACGTCGCCTGCCGCCCCAAGTGACACCTGGTGTGAGACTATGTCTAAGGCGATATCGACCTGATCTTTTAGCTGCGCCTTACGTTCGCTGTAAAGACTGGTTTTAAAGGTCTCCATATTCTCTTCGAGCGAGTTAGATTCCAAATTGTAGGTAATTGAAACTAAAAATATAAAACTTAATATCAGAGGCAGGAGAGCAAATACCAACAGCTTATTCTTCATTCTTAATTGCCACATACTTATCTCCAAACAGGATTTATTTCATACGTATGTAAAATATAGTCAAAAAGTACTCATGTCAGTGGCTAATACGAAATAAATTGTAATAGATCAATATTATCTACCTGATGTAACTCCCCCCACTAACAAAAAAGCCAGTATTCCATCCCTAGAATACTGGCGATCACTTAAGTTAATGATTTAGGTCGAAGTGACCCTAATGACTAGTTGTGGAGATTAACGTGCAACCTTGCGACGCAGACCAGCAAATACCAGCAGCATCAGGGCACCAAAGCCTAGTGCACCGCCGTCGTCACTCTCTTCAACTTCTGGCAGAACTTCTGGCTCAGGCTGTGGCTCAACACCGTCAGAGACAACCGTCAGCATAAAGCTGGTCGATGCTGCATCCGCAGGATTTTCCACATCACTCACTGTGACAGTGACTTCTACCTCACCATAGAAGTTTTCTTCTGGTGTGATAGTGATTTCGCTGCCAGAGGTGTGGCCGTCGACGACCGCAGTGATATGCTCACCGGTCACGGTGATCTGGTTAACACTGTTTTGCTCATCGGCGTACATCACGGTAATACCTTCCAGGCTAGTGTTCTCAGCAACACTCTGGTCGGCGATTGAGCCCAGGCTAATGTTAGACGCAACACTTACCGTATGACTCATATTGATATCGGCCATGCCTTCTACCTGACTCACGGCGTTAACCGTAAGATCCTGACCGGCGGCATTGTCCTTCACGCGAGTCCAAGCGGTGACCTGGAACTGTGATGACTCAGGACCCACATAGTCGTAACAGATCACCAGGCCGTCAGACAGCTTCTTATCCAACTCACCATAGCTGAACTGCTCGCCAAGATATTTTTCCAAAGGACCATACTGATACAGCGCACCTCGGAAACCTTGAAGACCGACAGAACCGCGACCGTCTTGTGAACCAAAGTCCAGATTGTCATAGGCCATCATCATCTCGTACTCACCATCACCATGACGAGTATTGACGTTGAAGATCAGCTCGAAGTCGAATCTGTCATCCAGCTCTTGCCACTGATAAACGCGGTTCGCATCACGGCCCGCTGGCAGGTATGTACGTGCATTATCGTATTCCAGGATACCCCAACCGGTTTGCGTGCTGGCAATCGAAATACCTGAACGCTCACTCCAGTTATTCACCAGTGGCGCCGACAAGATAGCTTTTGGTGCATTGACGTCCAGCACCTCGAAACCACGCCACATCATACCGATCGTCTCATACGGGAAGCTGTTATACGGGAAGATATCATGATATGGGAAGAAGAAAGGCTGACCTTCCCATAGCGATACTATGCCGTGAGCATGAATATCCAGTGCATTTTGCTTACCTACGTTGAGGTTTTCACTGTTGTTATACAGATGGAAGTTGTCATAACGACCACTGAAGATCACATCGATAGGTAGCTCAATCCCTTTACGGTAAAGGATGTTGTTGTCCTTACCATTGATGGCACGGCCATTGGCATCGTATTCAACTGGTGCGAAACCGCTGAACATTGGGTAGATACGGAACTCTTCGAGATCCACATAGCCACCCGGATTCTTGTTACCAAAGTCTGGCGTGCGGCACATGGCATCTTCTAAGTTAGTGGTTATATTGTAGCTAGCTTCAACATCCGCCGTATTAGGCTGAATACCGCTAATGGTCAGCTTGCCATCTTCTACCGTGATATCTGTCACTATCTCTTTAGATGAGGTCAATACATCTTCCACATTCAGGCTCAGGCCTCCTGGGATATCGGCGCTAATGGTAAAGGCACGATCCGCACCGCTATCGTTAGGCTGAACCTCGAAGGTGAATGGCACCTGCTCACCCAGATGGGCACCGGTTTGCGGCACATCCAGATGTACATCATCGATACCACGCTCAAGCTTAAAGGCCACCTTGCCTATGTTGCCAGCGTTGATCTCTGAACTGCCAAAGTCGATCAGTGAATAGTAAACATCGCCTTCAACCATCTCAGGTATGTTCCAGTTCACCTGGATATCCACTGGATCCTGACCATTGCTGGCAGGTACTTCCAGGCTCATGTTAGCAGCTACATCGTCAGTCACTACGGTTGTCGCAAATTCGAAGGTCTCTTCCATCGCGTCATAGTAGTTGTTCTGCGCCGCTCCCTTTCTTGGGTTGTAGAACAGTGCCCAATATTGGCCTTCTTCTGGCTGGTTGATGTTACAGAAGTTGTTGTACTGAATGTGGTTAGAGACACACAGTAACTCTTCAAACGGATCCGCCTTACCGTTACCGTTATAGTCCTTACCCACATAAACCAGCAGATTACCTTTATCTAAGGAGCCTTCCAGTTCACTCTCTGTGGTACCAAAGGTTTCGACCATCAAACGACGAGCATTTGCCGGTACCTGAATCATCTCAACATGGGTCGCTTCATCTACGCGATCTTCCATAGGTACAGTCAAATCTGCATTGCTGCTCCAAGGGAACTGACCGTCGTCATCTTTTGGCAGAGTAATGCTCTTCACATCAGCCTTCACCGGCGTAAAGATACGACCGTAGATGTTGTCACCTTCCGGTAGATTGATGCCCTTAACGATAGCATTGCCGTCGTTACGATGGGCAGTCGCTGCCAGACGTCCCGGCATGCCGTTCTTGTCATATTTAAAGACGACAGGCCAATGAGCTTCTGATGCATTGCCCGTTGTTTCGGTGAAGATCAGATTAGAGTGCAGCTCCACTTCCGCGTTGCTGAACCAATCTTGGGTATCCATGATCGACGCTTCGACCACGATATCCAAGGTTTCGCCCGCTTCCAGGGTAAACTCGCTCGGCGTTACCTTAATAGACACACCGTTTTGTGAGAGCTGTGAACGAGAATCAAACGCCCAGTTAATCACGTCATCATGGGTCACACTCCAGCTACCCGCTGTGGTGGCCTTGATAGTGCGGATCCATTGACACTGTGGCTTACACTCGAAGTTCACTAGCTGAGGGATATTCAACTTGTGCACCGCGCCACCGTTTTGCGGATCGGCAGCCTTAAAGTTATCCACTGTCTCATCCATGATGAAGCCAGCCTTGGCAGCATTGGCCACATTGATACGGCCTGTACCAGCACGGTAGGTCGACGCCAGAACCACATCGCCATTCTCATCATTGAGTCTACGGTACTGCACCTTGTTCTCGGCGGTCATTGCCAGGGCAGATTGAATCTCGGTAGCGCTCCAGCTTGGCTTAGCCTGCTTAAGCAGTGCCATGGCACCGGCAACATGCGGCGAGGCCATAGATGTACCGCTCAGGAAGGCAAAGTCACCCGAGGCGCCGCCGCTTACAAACGGATGCTCATCGGCAAAGGCCGCATAGATGTTAACGCCAGGAGCGGCAACGGCCGGGATCAGGGCTTCTGGTGTCGACGGGCTAGGGCCACGAGACGAGAAGGCTGCCAACCAATCGGCGCGCTCAGGATCCAGGTCGCGATCGATTAAAGTTTCAGAGATGGTTAGCACATGGTCGCTACCTTTAGCTAACCAATCGCTCAGGCCGTAACCCGACATGCCGTTGTCCCAGCGACCATCCCACTCTTGTTTGGTGATATGGATGCTAGGCACTGAATAAGCCGCCGTCGCCACGATAGTGTCGGCATTGGCATAGTTGTACATAATCATGCCATCGGCGCCGCCTGCCTTAATGTTGTCGGCCTTGGCGTTACGGGCAATACCATTAGGATCGTTGAGATTATTACGCTTACATACCACGATCACATCGCTCGGGTTACCACCCGCATCGGTCAAATCGAAGGTCCCTGCAGGGAATGGCTCGCCACAATATTCATCGCCATAGTCGCTGGCCTTCACCACTAAACCCGTTACCGAGCTGGTGTTCACCGCACCGCCGACGATCTCGCTCCAGCGCGGCATTTCACTGCCACCCATAGGATCGACTAGCTTGGTCTCAACCAAGATCTCACGCGAGTGAGTGCTCGCCGCCACGTTCATCAACCAAGGTGAGGCATGATCGATGGCGCCGAAATATTCTTGATATCCCTGAGGCTGGCCAGAGTTACCTGCCGCAGCCGCCACAGAGATCCCGGCTTCGCGAGCAGACAGGAACGCCAGTTCCACGTCGTCGCTCCAAGGATGAGAGTCCTGGCCACCGATAGAGAAGTTAATCACATCCACACCATCGCTGATGGCATCTTCGATACCAGCGATCAGGGCTTCACCCGGACAGCCGCGATTGATTTCATTTGATGGATGACAGACCTGATAAGAGATGATGTTGGCGTGAGGTGCCACACCGCTCATGCGCGGGAAGAGTGCTTCTTTAACCACGCTGCCATCGTTGACGGCGCCCGGTGCAGGATTAACAAAGTCCACATCTAACAGCACGTTACCCGCGGCGGTAGAGGCCACGTGAGATCCGTGTCCCTGATAATCTTCACCCACTGCAGGGCGAGTGTCGCCATATTCACCGCTGGTAAAAAAGTCGGTGATCACAGGATAGGAGCGTACACCAATGAGTTTGTCGTTACACAGGCCTTCGAAGCCCTCTTTCAAACAGTCACCCACATATTGGCCAGCGCCCCAAGGGTTGGTATGGTCATAACCATCATCGCCGACATCGGCAAAAGATCTATGGTCTGTGTTTACCCCGGTATCGATAATACCGACGATCACATTCTCCCCTTTGTAGGGCACAGAATCCGTCACACTGCCTGTCCAGATCTTATCGGCACCGATCAGCTCTGGGCCAACGTCAGAGAAGAGCTCATAGGTCTTAGAACGACGAACAGAGGCCACATTGGCCTGTTGCGATACGCGTTGAGCCTCTTCTTGAGTCATGGCCATAGAGAAACCATTGACCGCATTAGTAAACTGCTGGCGCACAGGGCGATCGCCAAGGGTAGCCGACAACTCGGCAATCACGGCTTGCTGCTTGCTCAGTAGCTGATCGCGATACTGTTTAATCTCGCGATTTACCGGCTGACCAGCGACAAACAACTTGGCCTCACCGGGTTTAGTCTTAACAGTGTTTCGCTCACTGCCACCTTGAGCCAACAGGTTAGCGCCCGCCTGTGCCAGGGGCTTCTGATGGAGTCTGACGATATAAACGTGCTCTCCTGTCAAACCCTCTTCGACAACGAACTTATCGCTCTGACGAGCGATCTGCACGTTAAGGCCGTCGTTTTGCAACAGGTTAACCTGCTGCGCACTAGCAGCGTTGAGCTGCTTCGCCTGCTCTGCGGTAATTTTCAATGGCTCGAGTCTTTCGACCTTACCTGGCGACACTGCTGCCGCTTGCACCATGCCGGCGCTATAGAGCGCTGCCGCCACAGCTGTTACTAATGTTTTCACTCTCATGAAACTGTCCACCTTATTTTAGTTATGCCCTGATGAGATTTTTTATTTGCATATATATTCACCAGCGAAATGACATATAATCATGTTGCCGAAACAAAGGGAGACTGCTTTGGTGTAGCATTTTGTAGTTTTGTTAAAAAACAAACATATAGTTAACACTGGGTGAATTTAGTTAAGAAAGGGGACGTGCACCTAAGTTTAAGCGCTTTGTAAAATTAATATAAATTGATTTAAAACAGCTAAATAAGCTAAAACCCAACTAGACTAGCCTCATGGCTCAAATACAACAAAACGGCTACATATTGAGGTGAAAGCCATGGAAAAATTGCTAAGCACAGTCTGTCAATAGCGAAACTTCAGGACTAATGGCGACGATGGCTCAGTACCTTGTATAAACTGACAAGGCATGATTATTCAGATCTATTCATGGCGGTAAAAGCTCAGCAAAGTCCCCTATGGTACTAGGTTCAGCCAGGCCAACGGGGACACAAAAACCGCCCATGCCCTACTCGAAATAGCATGGCAATGCATGTAGCATTTTGTACACTTGTTAATATTTTTACAGACTTTTAACCTAGGATCGTTTTAGATTCTACTCTTCTGTTTTAGGATGTGGGTGAAGACCATGAAGTACCTTTTGTCGGGTCTTATTTTCTTATCAGGGTTTATCCTGTTCGAAGCCAGGGCCGATGACCAGATAGATGATATTACCACGGGCGAATTTCACTTCACCCTCGCCGCAGGCTATGGCGGAATCGAGAACCCCAGAGCGAAATCCGACGATATCATCACTTATGCACTACCTAGCTGGTCCTATTATGATGAACGCTTCTATATCGAAAACTTCACCTTAGGCTATAGCCTTTATGAGTCAGAGCGATTCTTGGTGGATCTGCAAACACGTCTCAACGAAGACGGCTTCTTCTTCGAACTGGATGGCTGGAACAAGGTCTTTCTCAGCGACATACTCGGTTTCAAACCCAATAAACAGCCGCTGTTTGGTCCAGAGATCCCTGAGGTAGAAATTGAGCGCAACATCTCCTATCTTGGCGGCCTGAGCACTAGCTGGCTCACCCCCTACGCCGACATTACCCTAGGTTATTTTCACGATGTCAGTGGTGTGCACCAAGGCAGCGAAGTGCATTTTAAGGTAAAAAAGAACGCGGCATTTTCGTGGGGCGCACTGGGATTTGAGGTCGGTGCGATCCGTAAAAGCAGCAAGCTGATCAGCTATTACTATCACTTTACCCAATCTGAACTGGGCCGAAGCCGTGTTCCTCAACCTCAATCGGCCGCGATTAATTACCATACCAGTGGCGTGCTCAATCTGCCTCTCTGGCAAGATGTCAACTTCGTCGCGATAATCACCTTCACTTGGTTAGGAGATGAGATCACCAAAAACCTTATGGTAGAAAAGGATGGATACCTATCGGGTTTCGTTGGAGTCAGCTATGCCTTCTAACGCCGTCAGCCTGATGAAATACCTGCTGCTACTGTCCTTGGTCGCCAGCTTTTACTCCTATGGCAACACCACACAGGTCAATGTCAAACCTAAGACTTGTGCCGTCATTGAGGCTGGTAGCCCCTGTCATATGACGCTTAAGATCAGCTATCGACTCGATGCCCTTGAACAAACCTGTATCTGGATAGCTCTGCGCAACGCGCCCGAACAGTGCTTCGACAGCTTGGATGTGGATCACCTGCTCGAGCTGACCCTCACCCAGGATACCCAGGTATTGATTAAGACTCTTAACGACAAAATACTCGACGAAGTGACTATCAAACTCGCCACTTATCAACCCGTTAACACCCGTAAACGGCGAGGACTTAACTGGAACTTGTTATGACCAAACCTAAGATACTGCTGATCGAAGATGATCTGGATTTGGCCGAACTCACCCTGCTCTACCTGACACAGCAAGGCTTCGACCTGACCCATAGCGAATCGGCCCAAGCGGTCACCAAGTTGCCTGCCGATCAGAGGTTCGATCTCATCATCTGCGATATCATGCTGCCAGATTCCGACGGCTTTAGTCTGTTTGCCGAGCTGCAACAGCGCTATCAATGCGTGATCATCTTTATGACCGCCCTCGATGGTCAGCACGACCAGATAAAAGGCCTGGAACTCGGCGCCAGCGACTATATTGTCAAGCCGGTCAATCCAGAGCTCTTGGTGGCACGCATTAAGGCTAACCTGAGAAAAATGCCTTGTGAGGCAAAGTCTGAAGCCATCACACTGCATGACTTCACCATAGATCACACCCACCAGCAGCTGTCGATTGCCGGTAAGGCGCAGAAGGTAACCACTCAAGAATTTGATCTCTTGTGGATCTTCGCCCAACATCCGGGCAAGGTGCTCAGCCGCGAATTTCTGTTTGAACAATATGTGGGGCGGCCCTACGACGGCCTGGATAGAGCAATAGATCTTAAAATCAGTCGTCTGAGAAAGAAGATAGACAGCTACCAGATTGCCGGGCTCACCATCAAGACAGTCCATGGCCAAGGTTATCTGTTTAACTATCTGCCGCAGACGTCGGTTCGCTAATGAAATATCAATTCTACCGTCTCTATGCGCTACTGATATTAAGCAGTGCGCTGATCATCTGGTCCTTCAGCGAAATCCACAGCGCCATGCAGCAGGTAGAGTCTTACCAGATAGATGTCGACAGTGTGTTTCGTGGTTTGAGCGACAAAGATGCGAGTGTCCTGATCCGCCGCCTGCCAGCCGATGAGCTGGCCTTGCCAAGCGATCTTAGCGACAAGCTTGGCCAGGGTGAAACCATCGCCCTTACTCTTAGTGGCGGCGAAACCTACTACTACCGCCAAGCAACTGATAAAAATGAGATTATCGCCTTTGGCCCCGTAGTGAAGCCACTTAACCACCCCATGCCCACCGAGCTGATTATTTTTGCCCTCTATGCAAGCCTAGGCTCTCTCGCCCTACTGCTGATCTGGCCGCTGTTTCGGGATCTCTCTCGCCTGCAGCAATCGGCTGTCGACTTCGGTGCTAACCCGAGAAAGATGGAGCAGATCATCAGCAAACGCTCGGCCATTTATCCACTGGCCAAGGTATTTAACGAGGTCACGGTACAGATTGTCGACTTTTTGCAGATGCATAAGGAGCTGTCGCGCACCATCTCCCACGAGGTCAGGACCCCGCTGGCACGTATGCGCTTTGCCCTGCAACTGAGTAAGGCGCAACTGGATGACAAGTATTGGCAGCGACTTAACGCCGATATCGATGAGATAGAGCAGCTGGCCAGCAACTATCTCTCCTTTGCCAAGTTAGAACATAGAGAAAACCAGCTGAAGAAGAGTTGGGTGACGCCGAAACAGTTTCTCAAGCAGCTGGAGGAGAAATTTGCTATCTACCAGCACAAGATAGCGATCGATTTCGATGGTGATGACAACCAGGTGTGCCTCGACCCCAACTCCATGACCATTGCCACCCAAAACCTGATCATGAATGCCCTTCGCTTCGCCCAAAGCCGCATCGAGGTGAGTTTTTACTGTGACCAGGGCAACTGCCAGATCCGCGTCGAAGATGATGGCCCGGGCTTCGAAGGCAAAGGCAAGCAGCTACTGGCTGCCTTTGCCCGGGATAAGGAACAATCAGACGGCTCGGGTTATGGCCTGGGGCTATACATTGCCCGCAAGATAGCCATCTGGCATCAGGGACGACTAGAGGTCGCCCAAGCCAGCCATTTGGGCGGCGCCTGCCTTACCATTCAATGGCGTAATCAAGCGGTTAATTAACACCGCTCGCCACGCCAAGCACTACCCCCAGCAGGCCATAGCCTAATAAGAGCCACAAGATGCTGGGGCGATAACGCCGCAACAGATAGCCTCCCACTAACACCCACAGAAGATCCAGTGCAGAAGCTATGGCAGAAGTGATCACCGGCGAGATCAGCGCCGCCAGCAGCAAGCCCACCACGGCGGCATTCAGCCCCATAATGGCGCCGCGAAATTTTGGCCTGGCCATCAAGGCCTGCCAACTGCTAAGCACTGACAGCTGCAGTAAAAAACCGGGCAAAAAGATCGCCATGGTTGCCACTATGGCGCCTAACAGCGGCGCGTCTGACCAAGACTCGGCCCCGAGAAATGCGGCCAGGGTGAACATGGGCCCGGGTACCGCCTGAGCCAGCGCATAGCCAGTAAGAAAACGTTCACTGCTTAGCTGCTGACCAACACTGCTTTCAAGTAGCGGCAGCACTACATGGCCGCCACCAAATACCAAGGCGCCCGCCTGATAAAACTGCGCAAACACTTGGGTTAGCCCACCGCCCGATCCTATCCACCACAAGGCGACGCCAAAAAGCAGCAAAAACAGCGCAAGTGGTATAGGTTTCAGCCTCAGGGACTGCAGGGGTTCATCGGGCATACTTTCCAGGGCAGTAGGGGACAAATAATAGCCGCCAATACCGGCAGCCATCAGCAAAATCGCCAGCTGACTTTCCAGGCCGCCCAGCAGCAGCGTCACTAAGGCGGCGCACAACATCAGCAATCGAGTCAGCCCTTGGCGACAAAACTGGCTAAACATTCCCAACACGGCGTCGGCGACCACCACCACAGCGAGCAGCTTAAAGCCGTGGGTCAGTCCCTGAAACCAGCTGGTATCCAGCCAGCCAAGGCTCGCCACCGCCAATAGGTAAAGGAGTATAAATGAGGGTAAGGTAAAGCCAGCAAAGGCCGCGATGGCACCGGTAATGCCAGCCCTGTGATGGCCAATGGCAAATCCCACCTGGCTTGATCCAGGCCCTGGGATCACCTGACTCAAGGCCACAATAGCCCCAAAGCGCTCTGCATCGAGCCACTTAAGCTCATCGACAAAACGTCGCTTAAAATAACCGATATGGGCCGCAGGCCCGCCAAAACAGACCAGACCTAACAGCAGAAACTGTTTGAAAACCGCTCCCAAGCTAACCTCCTCATCTTAGGTTGATGAGACTAGATTATGACAGCAAGATGACGCGCCGATGACAAGCGTTAGGCTTGACGCTGCAACATCACCAGCACTTCAAAGTGATCCGTATGGGGGAACATGTCAAACAGCTGCACCTTAGTCACTCGATACCCTGTAATGGCGCGCAGATCTTTGGCCAGTGTCTTGGGGTTACAGCTTGAATAGAGAATCGCCTGGGGCGCAAATTCACTGAGCGAATGGCACAGCGCCTCGCCAATTCCCCGTCTGGGTGGGTTGACGATAATAAGATCCGGTTTCTCTTCACCGCGACTGTCGCTGGCGAAGGTGGTGGAATCGAGCGCGGTGAAGCGCACATTGGTCAAGCCCAGCGTCTCGGCGGACATCTTGGCGCAGGCAATGGCTTCAGCCTCTATCTCAATACCGGTAAGGGCGACGTCCTTAGAGGCGCAGTGCAAACCAAAGCCCCCCACTCCACAGAAGAGATCCCAAATCGATTTTGGCGCCAACTCCCGCGTCCATTCACGGGCACTTTGGTAGAGCTTGGCCGCCACCTCGGGATGGGTCTGAAAGAAACTTTTTGGGCGAATATAGAGGGGCACCTGATTAAACACTTCCTCGAGACGTGTGGCTTGGGTCAGAAAGATCTCCTCCTCCCCTTCCAAGATAGCCATGTGCACGGGCTGCAAATTAACCGACACCACCTTGATCTCAGGATGCTCCGCCAAAAGTGCTGGCAGTTCGCGCTCGATACGGGGAATCGCCTGCTCGGAGCGCATTACGAAGCGCAGCATATATTCTCCGCGCACCTGGCTGCGGGTCAGCAGAATAAACTTCAGCTCGCCCTTGGCCTTATCTACGCGATAGGGCGGGATCCCCGCCTGGCGTACAAAGCATTCCAGCCGATGCAGCAGTTGCTGCATATCTTGAGGATACAGGCTACAGTCACACAGGCTTACCGCCTCACCGCTAGGGCTCACCAGCCCCAATAGGGGTTGATGGGCGGCGCCTAAAACCACCATCTTGGCCTTATTACGAAAGCCTGACTCAGGCCCCACCACAGGAGGCAGCCACTGCTCTACCGGCAGATCTTTTAGCAGTGCCTCGAGCGTCGCCGATTTCGCGGCCACCTGTTCGTTCAGGGGCGTCTTGAGATGACGGCAGGAAAGGCATTGATTGGCATCGAAATAGGCACACTTCACAGATATTTTGCTCGCAGCTAGGCTTAAAAAAGGCGCCTTACTTTAGCCTTTTTGAGGAGAAAAATCACCATTGTCAGGTGTACTCTGGGTCGCTTGCACAGGTGTCAGCCTTAAACTGTCGACATCGGCCCGCACCGGCTTAACCCCGCGGCGCGTTTTCACCCAGGCTACGGCCTCCTTGGCCGTATGCCTGAAGGTGGTGAGCTTGCCGCCATAGACAGTCAACAAATTCGGGTGTGTCTCGCTAGACACCATCATGGTGTCTCTGGGCAGATCGAACGCCTCTCCCGACTGCTTTGGCAACACCCTCACGCCGCAATAACGGCCTATGATCCGATCGCCAAGAGGCCCTTGGCTTTCAGACAGCGGAAAATAGTGACGATAGACCCCCAGCAGGTAAGCCTCTTCTGCATGGGTCACACCCGCTGCGTCGACGGCATCGATAGGGGTTTCGGTAGTCCCTAGCATGGTCTTTCCCTGCCAAGGCATAACGAACACCACGCGCTTATCGTAGATAGACTCCAGGTAGAAGATGCCACTCGGCGCGGGAATATCCAGCACCAGATGACTGCCTTGCACCAGCTCAACCGGTGAAGCCTCGATTTTAGGGACCACCTGCCCCAGGGTCTGATTGACCCAGGGCCCTGTGGCATTGATAACACAGCGACTGCTAAGCCAATGCGTTTCACCGCCCGCTTCATAGCTCACGATACAAGAATCTGGCCTGTGCTCTATCTGCTTAAGCTCTACTTGGGTCAGCAGCTGAGCGCCAAGTGACCGAGCGCTTTCGGCCACCGCCAGAGTCAGGCTGGCATCATCTGTCTGGGCATCCCAATAGCGAAACACGGCCCTTAGCCCTTTCAGTTTGAGTCCGGCGAGCTGACCCCACTGGTTAGCGGGTATCGACTTGAACTGCCCCAAGGGGTCAAACTCACTGAGCAGGGCGTAGAGGCTGAGCCCGGCGCGAATGGCCAAGGGACCGCGCCGACTGTCACTATAGATAGGAATATAGAAGGGTACTGGCTTTACCAGCTCGGGGGCTAAGGTCAGTAGCGCCTTGCGCTCGGCAAGCGATTCGCGCACCAAACTCACCTGACCCGACTCAAGATAGCGCAGGCCACCATGGATCAGTTTACTGGAGTTCGACGAGGTCTTCTCACCCAGCCCATCTTTTTCAAGCAGCACCACAGAGTAACCAGCAGCCTGGGCACATTGGGCGATCCCAATCCCGGTAATACCGCCGCCAATCACGACTAAATCCACTGCTTGCATAGCGCTTCCTTTGGTTTAATTAACCTTTAACCTTGGCTCGCCCGTTGCAGATACTCATAGGCCTTATCACATAAGCGCTTAAGCTCGGCAAACTCCTCGGGTTCCCCCCCCAGCTTGCAACGCATCTGCAGTGGAACCGACTTAGCCTCTTGTTGCAACGCCCTGCCCTCATCAGTTAGTTGTAGCACTCGCACTCGCTCATCGGTATCACTGCGGCCACGGGTGACTAACCCTTTAGTTTCCAGCCGTTTGAGCAAGGGTGTCAGGGTGCCAGAATCCAGGTGTAACTGCTCACCTAAGGTCTTAACGCTGATCCCTGGGTGTTCCCATAACACCAACATCGCCAAGTATTGCGAATAGGTCAAATCCAACGCTTCCAACAGAGGACGATAGGCACGTACCATGGCATTGGCGGCGCTGTATAGTGAGAAACAAACCTGGTTTTCGAGTGCCAACGGGTTAGGCTGAGTATCTTGGCTCATGGGTAAGGCTACCATTATTAAATTGCACACAACTTTTGCCAAGTTTACGCCATGAACCGACTAAAGTGAAAATTTATCAATAAATTTTTTTGATGCGTAAACAGTCAATAATCCGTCAATTTTACATAGACTTAAGCAAATAACTTAGCAAAACCATCTAGATGCAAACCGACTAAATACTGGCGCTAGGTTAAATACTCAAACTCATCGACATAAAGCCTAAAACCCACCTGTGAATACGGTTGCTTTTCCAGCGACAATCCCCTAAATTCCCAGCATTATTTAGCTCTATACACTAAAAAACACATTGGAGGTGTTCACTATGAAGCGACAACTGCTAGTGATCTTGTCAATTCTCTTTGCGGCACAGGTCCATGCTCGCTGCCCACAAAACATCAGTTTGGGCGATATCCCTTTTGACAAAAACAGCTCATATTTCGACAGCCAATATGCCAAACAACTACAACAGCTGATCGAAAAGACCCAGGCTGATACGGGCTATCTGCTACTGGAATTCCCGCTCTACAAGGGCGAAACAGACAAAAAGATCAGGGAATATAATCTCTGGCTCGCCAATCGCCGTATTGAGCGAGTAAAAAACTTCCTGACGAAGTCAGACTACCACCAGCCTGTGGTCACCAAACTACTAACCGCAAGCCAGGAAGATACCCGAACACTGAGTATGCATTGGTGTCAGCAAGAAAGTGGTGAGACAGCCATTGCCAGCGCTGTCGCCCCCAGTCGCAATCTGCTTAAGTAAACCCATCAGCGATTTTAAAACTCGTCGCCTGTGCACTTAACTGCCGGGCGGCGCTGGCCGCACACATAAAAATCCGCGCAAGTTAACATTTCCAGTATATTTCAAGATTTATGTTGCAAATCTGAAACATAAACTTAGCCTCGCCGTTGGCGCGCAGTACACTATCCCTAGAACGCCTTTGTCATAGTCTTTTGGCAAACCAGCCCCGGGAGGGATTATGTTTAGAGCCCTGATGTTTTGTTTTCTGCTACTCTCCAGTGCATTACCCAGTTTCACACAGGCAGCAGATAATTCAGTATCTGAAAATGCCACTTGGCATTATGTCGACGCCGACGGTCAGCTTAAGATTAAACTCTATTTTTTCTGGTCTAAGACCTGTCCGCACTGCGCCGAGGCTCATCCCTTTATCGACAGCCTTCCAGAGAAGTATCCCTGGATAGAGCTTGAATCACACATGGTTTCTCAAGCGGGCACCCAGAAAAAATGGCAGAGCATAGCCGAAAAAACCAAAGTGGCAGCGCGTTCAGTCCCCTATATCGCCGCCTGTGAGCAAGCCACTGTGGGCTATAGCAGTGAGGCAGTAACCGGACAATTTATCTTGTCACAGCTCAAGGCCTGCTACCGAGCCTTAGGCGGTGTTGTGCAAGCAGATGATACCCAACCCCATGCTGGTGAGTCCTCAGGCCAAGGAGAACCCTTATTTGCTACCTGTAGTGCCAGCAGCGACCCCGGCACCTGTGACATAGGTTTAGGTGAAAATCCCGAGGCCGCACCAGTTACTAAGGTACAGCCCATTGAGCTGCCGCTGATCGGCGTCTTCGCACCAGAGCAGCTTTCCTTACCTGTGCTCACCGTAGTACTGGCTGGCGTTGACGCCTTTAACCCATGCGCCTTCTTCGTGCTGCTGTTTTTACTCTCTATTATGGTTAACGCCAAGAGTCGCACCCGCATGTTGATAGTTGGGGGGATCTTTGTGTTCTTCTCAGGTTTTATCTACTTCCTGTTTATGATTGCCTGGCTCAACATCTTTGAATTATTGGGCGCTGGCAGCGATGGTGGCCTGATCATTCTCGGGGCAGGTATTCTGGCACTGATTGCCGGCACCATTAACATCAAGGATTACTTCTTTACCAAAGGGGAAGTGAGCCTGTCCATGTCGGCAGAAAACCGTACTGGCCTCATTAAGCGCATGGGTAAACTCACCAGTGCCAGCAGTATGGCGGCCATGATTGCAGGGACTGTTGTACTGGCGATATTGGCTAATGCTTATGAGCTACTGTGTACCGCAGGCTTTCCGATGATCTACACCAGCGTACTGTCAATGCACGAGCTCCCAGCATATGAGCGTTACCTCTATCTTGCCTTCTACAATGTGGTTTATGTTATCCCGTTAGCAGCCATAGTGATCGCCTTTAGCGCCACCTTAGGTAAACGCAAACTCTCTGAGAAAGAGGGACAAACCCTGAAACTCATGTCAGGGATCATGATGATCGGTCTTGGGGGCATGTTGGCACTCGACCCGACGGCACTGCAAAATGCTGTACTCGCGGTTGGCTTGATTCTAGCATCTATCGTACTAACCTTTATTATCAGCATCACTCGCAAACAGATAGACAAGCGCAAAACGGTGAAGCAATAGCGCAGATAATGGCTCAAGTTTTCCAAAATGACGCCGATAGCACTATAGTTAACCTATGTAAAATTGGTTAACTATAGACTTTCACCCAGTTTAAGGCGGTAAGCATGGCAATAACAGTTGGTACCAGTAATCTACAACCTAACCTAAGCAATGGAAGCGTTGGGGTAAAAGTTGCACAACTCGCTAAAGAGCAGCAACAAGCAGAGGGAGAGATTGCGCTACAACTGATTGAAGCAGTTGACTCGGCGCCGAGTGCTGGGCCTGTAGGAAACAGTGGTCACAATATTAATACCACAGCTTAATCAGCATAAAATTTAAAAGCCCTCATCTAGAGGGCTTTTTCATACTCGCAGTATGGCCTACTCTTCAGCCTTCGCCACGCCCACACTGAAACAATCCCGTCCTTGCGCCTTACTGAGGTAAAGCAGCTGATCGGCGCTGGCGGTCAAATCCTGGGCAGTCAGCCCTGGCTGCCATAGGCTAACGCCCTGAGAGACTGTCACAAATGCACCTAAATCTGAATCAGGATGAGCTATCTCAGCAGCCTTCAGCGCCGCGCGGATCTGCTCAGCAATATGGCTTGCGCCATTGAGATCGGTATCGGGCAATATGACCGCAAACTCCTCACCACCATAACGAGCGGCAAGATCCCTTGGACGAGAGGCGATACCGTGTAGTACCTCTGCTATACGGATCAAACACTTATCTCCTTGCTGATGCCCAATACTATCATTGAGTCGTTTAAAGTAGTCCACATCCAGAAGGATCATGCTCAGAGGATCCTGGGTACGCTCAGCGGCTTTCACCTCGAGCGCCAGCACCTCATCGAAATGACGTCGATTACTCAAATTAGTCAGGCCATCAATCAGTGCCATGTGCTTAAACTGTTGCAATAGCTGTTGCTTCTCCGCATCTCGCAAGATCGCCTTTCTAAACCACTCCTGCAACACTTTTTGCCCGGTCACCATGATCACCAAGAGACAGGTAAACTTGGTCACGGCAAAGATAGGGTTTTCCGGAGTCTCGATAATCCTAGTCACTAAACTGACCGATAAAAGCGGAATGACGCTTACCAATAACCAGTTACGCAGCGGAAACAGTGAAATGGCAAAGGTAAACACCAGTACATCCACCACTGAATCGACAATAGCCAGAGAGGTATATTCACCTAATATGCTGTAGGAGCTGGTGAGCCAATAATGCCCCACCACAAAGTAGATCCAGGCGACCTCTAACACCAACAGGTAAGCCAGCACCAATCCTAAGCGATGCCGTTCAGGCTGACGATAGAGAATGCCGGCCAGACCAAACAGGGCGATACACAAGGCAGGCATCTGCAACACCAAGAGATCCTGCACACTCAACAGATGATGCTTTTGCAACACTGTGGCAAAAAAAATGGCAACCAGCAGAAATACGGACAGGTAAGCGGTCCACTTTACCGAACGGCAAAGGTAGATATGGGTCTCCTGGACTAGGAGTTGGTCAAAGCTTTTTGGCTTACTATTCATCCTTCTCTGCGCTCGCCCCTCTTTTACAACACTATTCACACTCACTCAGCTTAAGTAATTATAAAGACGAATAAAAAAACAGCCAGCATTAGGCTGGCTGTTTACTATTTATACTCGCCTTTGCCATTAAGCAGCGACTGCGTCTGCCGGCTCACCCAGACGGATCAGGTAGTCGAATGCGCCAAGCGAAGCGGTTGCACCGCTACCCATGGCGATGATGATCTGCTTATAGGCAGAGTTAGTCACATCACCTGCTGCAAATACGCCAGGCAGTGAGGTTTGACCCTTGGCATCAACCATGATCTCGCCCCGCTCGGTCAAGTCGAGTGTCCCCTTGAGCCACTCGGCATTAGGTACCAAGCCAATCTGCACAAAGATACCGGCGAGGGCGATATGATGACTTTCACCTGTTGCCCTATCGGTGTAGTTCAGTCCTTGCACTCGCTTGCCATCACCGACCACTTCCGTCGTCATGGCCTGGGTGATTATCTCAATATTGCCCATAGAGGCTGCCTTGCGTTGTAACACGTCATCGGCGCGCAGCTTGCTGTCAAACTCAAGCACAGTGACATGCTCAACGATATTGGCAAGATCGATGGCCGCCTCTATGCCCGAGTTACCACCGCCAATCACGGCGACGCGCTTACCCTTAAACAGCGGGCCGTCACAGTGTGGGCAATAGGCGACGCCTTTGCCGCGATACTCCTGCTCACCCGGCACATTCATCTCGCGCCAGCGAGCGCCTGTGGCCAGAAGTACCGTTTTGCTGCGCAGTAGTGCGCCACTTTCGGTTTGGATCTCAAACAACTCACCGGACTTGAGACTTAAGGCACGCTGGTTATCCATGATATCGACATCATAGTCATGCACATGAGATTCGAGATTAGCCACTAATTTCGGGCCTTCGGTGGCTTTCACCGAGATAAAGTTTTCAATTCCTACGGTTTCGGCCACCTGGCCGCCAAATTTGTCCGCCAGGATACCGGTTCTTAAGCCCTTACGCGCCGCATAAATCGCTGCCGAGGCGCCAGCCGGGCCACCACCAACCACTAACACGTCGAAGGCCTCTTTCTGATTTAACTTTTCCGCTTGGCGGCTGGCCGCATTAACGTCCAGCTTGTTAAGGATCTCGACAACGCTGATCCCACCCACTGAAAACGGCTCGCCATTAAGGTAAACAGAAGGTACCGCCATGATGTTGCGCTCGTTCACTTCATCCTGGAACAAGGCGCCATCTATCATGGTGTTTTGAATATTAGGGTTGATTGCCGCCATCATATTAAGCGCCTGCACCACCTCGGGACAGGTTTGACAGCTCAGCGATACATAAGTCTCGAAGCGATATTCACCTGGCAGGTCACGGATCTGCTCTATCACTTCAGGCGCAAGCTTGATCGGATGGCCACCCGTGTGCAGCAATGCCAGCACCAAGGATGTAAATTCATGGCCCATCGGCAAACCGGCAAAGTGGATCTGACTCGCGGTATCGGCATTAGTGATGGTCATCGACGGGGTACGTACACCCTCTGATTCGGTCAACGACACGAGATCCGACAACGAGGCAATATCTTTTGCCAACGCCATTAATTCTTGTGCTTTAGGACGCTCATCTGCCGATACGACAAGTTCAACTGGGCGCTTGAGGTTTTGCAGATAGGTAGTCAGCTGATTTTTTACATTCGCATCTAACATGATAACTCCTAGGAAAAAGAGGCTCCCAACGGGAGCCAAAAACTTAGGGAAAAATTGCCGGCTCTAATGCAGGGGGAGATGAACCGGCAATAAAAAAGATGATGATGAAAATTACTTTGGCTTTCGCCAGGTCACTCGAGATGATGAGGCCCGAGTGACCTTAGGTGATGTTTAAATCTTACCTACTAGGTCCAATGAAGGTGCTAGTGTATCTTCACCTGGCTGCCATGCTGCTGGGCAAACTTCGCCGTCGTGTGTGGCAACATACTGAGCCGCTAGAATCTTACGTACCAGCTCAGAAGCGCTACGACCAATGCCTAGGTCATGAATTTCGGCAACCTTGATCTGACCTTCTGGGTTGATAACGAAGGTGCCACGTAGTGCCAGACCTTCCTCTTCAATCATCACGCCAAAGTTGCGTGAGATAACACCTGTTGGGTCACCGATCATTGGGTAGTTGATCTTGCCGATGGTGTCTGAGCTGTCGTGCCATGCCTTGTGGGTAAAGTGCGTATCGGTAGACACTGAGTACACTTCAACGCCCATTGATTGCAGCTTCTCGTAATGGTCAGCCATGTCACCTAGCTCTGTTGGGCAGACGAAGGTGAAGTCAGCAGGGTAGAAGAAAACTACTGACCACTTACCCAGTAGGTCTTGCTCTGTCACAGAGACGAAATCGCCATTGTGATAGGCAGTGGCAGAGAAAGGCTTGATTTCGGTATTGATGATAGATTGAGTCATTGTTTACTCCAGTGCTCGTTATTAACAGTAAATTTGTGGGGTGAGGCGTTTGCCTTAACCCCGTGTTCTTTGTCGATGTGAAGATAATAACGAGACTGGATAATTAAATATAACGGATAAAAGCTATCATACTAATCGGTTTTTAAGATTGAACTTATTATTGTGATAAAAACCGATGAAGGGAAATGAAACGGATTAGGACTCCCAGGGTTCAAAACGGGTCAGGCTGCGGGCCAACGGAAAGTCGAGTCGCTGCGATAACTGCTGCGCCTCGCTCTTTAGGCCACTACTGCTTATCTGCCTGGCTTGTTTACCGGCGATCACGACCCAATTGCCACCGCCAGTCAGACAGGCGTACACATCGCTAAAGTGTTCTTTGAGCAAGGCGAGTAAGGCTTGATTGCGGCTGTGCTCCTTCCAGCAGTTAAGCACCAGATAACCATCGACCTTGAGCAGCGCCGCGGCATTGGCAATAAATACCTCACTATGCTGCTGCTCATCCACGCCTCCGGCATGATAGATATCGGCAAAGATAACATCAGCCTTCTTGTGCTTGCCTTCGGCCAGAAATGCATTGGCATCTTGATGAACAAGGTTAAGTTTCTTGCCCAGGGGTAGCCAAAAGAAGCGTTTGGCAATGTCGATCACCGCCTCTCTCAGCTCAACGGCGGTAATATTGATACCCCGATCGAAATGACGCAGCGCCTGAATAAGTCCCCCGCCCCCCAGACCGAGTATTATCACCCGCTTGGGCTTGATAAACAGCAGCACCAATAACATGGCCTGCAGATAGGTATGCATAGGGAGATGCAGAGCAGACTTAGATAATTTGCTCTGCTCATCGTTGTCACCAAAGGAAAGTAGCCGCACCTCCCTATCTTCCATCACCAATAGTGGGCCAAAGGCATCCTCACTGGAATATAGGGTGGTAAAATCTGACATCTGCTTCTCCGCTGGGCGCCAACAGTGACAGGCGCGATAAAGGCGCTAGTATGCCGCAAATCCTTGCGCAGCACAGCAAGCAAAGTACAAAAGCGCCTATCGCGCACAGGCCTTTGGCACTAAATACTGAGTAAGGCGACTCACAGCGTCATAACCGCCCACCAAGGGGCGTGTTTTTTTAAGCTCAAGTTCACATTGCAATCGGACAATTCTTATAGTATTTGTTTGAAATCTTTAGCTGATTTCTCACACGCCATGACTCAAACTCTGCTTATTAGCTGCCTCTACATCGGCATATTTGTTTTTGCACAGCGCCTGCTGACCAACTGGGTAGCCAAGCTGGCCGAATCCAAACAGGTCTCCTTTAAGCGCACTAAGCTGGTGACTCAATATATTACCTATCTGCTATTTATCATCATCGCCTGTCTGTGGGTGGTGTCATTGGGCATTGAGTATCAACAGGTCTCACTGTTTATCTCCTCGGTATTTGCCGTACTGGGTGTAGCCCTAGTGGCCCAGTGGTCGATTTTAAGCAACATCACCGCTGGGGTCTTAATCTTCTTCGTCTTCCCCTATCGCATCGGTGACCGCATCAAGATCATCGACAAGGATGAGGATGTCACAGGCATCATCGCCGAGATCAGCCTGTTCCATGTGCTGATCGAGCGCAGTGACGGCATCACCATCACCTACCCCAACAACCTGATGTTGCAAAAAGGGGTATTGAAATTAAATCAGACGCAGACCAAACCGTTAAGCGAATCGCCAGAGAAAGACCATACTCAAGTACAAAGCGATTAACCGACAGGGGGCATAGATGCTCACGACATTACACTATGATCCGCAAACCGATACGCTCACCAGAGGTGATGCCTCGCAAATCGCTAGCTGGCAACAGCGAGAAGACACCATACTCTGGCTTAATATCGACGGCGAGATAGACGATCAGTTGAGCGAGTCTTTGCAGCGGGATTTTGGCCTGCATCCGCTGGCGCTACAGGATGCCTCCCGGGATCGTCATCCCCCCAAGGTGGAAGATTTTGACGGTCATACCTTTATGCTGCTCAGGGGGCTATCGGCAGACTCCGACTCCATCAACTGTGACAACATAGTGTTGGCGCTCTTCGTCGGTCCACGTTTTATCGTCACCCGTCACAGCAAACGCTCACTCTCCATCGAACGTACTATGAATGCACTGGAGGTGGGTGAGCTGTCGCTGCAAAACACCGGCGCCGTGGCGCTGAAACTCAGCCGCTATGTGGTTAAGCGTTACCATAAGATCTTGTTCGATCTCGAAAGCCGCCTGGAGGAGCTGGAGACAGTGATGCTGACCACGGCAGATGATAAGATCTTGGCCGAGGTGGTGCTGTATAAGACAGATCTCACCCGCCTAAGACGCAACTTTCATTATCACGTGGAGCTGTTTGACACCCTGCGCAGCGCCCCATCGGTTCCCTTCGACGACAGTCTCTACCACGAGATCAACGATGTCTGCGAGCACCAGCATAGGGCCGCCAGCCTGGCGGATCTCTTCTACCAGGTTTCCAGCGATCTGATCGACGGTTATATCTCCATCAGTGCCCATAGGCTCAATAACATCATGAAGGTATTGACCATTATCACAGCTATCTTTGTACCACTGACCTTTATTGCAGGGATCTACGGCATGAACTTCGAGTATATTCCTGAGCTCAAATATAAAGACGGCTACTTTATCGTTTGGGGCGTGATGCTCACCATCACCGCCGTGTTGATCTGGCTGTTTAGGCGCCGAAAATGGCTCTAGTCAGCTGCTAGTGCCAAGCGTTTAGCACAGCTTTTAAAACAGAGTGTTTAGAGAAAGACAAAAGGCGAACCTCAGGTTCGCCTTTTAGTTCAACCAACTTTTACCCAAGCAGTACGATTAACGCAGCGTCCGCTGAAAGAAGGCGACCGCCTGTTGATAGATCTGCAGCGCCAGGGCGGGATCGTATCTATCCCCCTCATCACGCATAAAGGCATGCTGAGCATTGACCTCAAGATAAGTGAACTTGCGCCCCGTCTCGGTGAGCTTGTCGTAAATGAGTCTTCGCCCCTCACTCGGCACATGGGGATCCTGCTTACCAAAGACGAGCACCAGCTCCGCCTCGATATCCCCGGTGCGGCTCAAAGAGTCGTTCCCAGGATTGGCCGGCAAGGTATTGGAATGAATATCTGTAGGATAGAGACAAAACGCAGCGACAACATCGATATTGAGTGCGGCGCGGTAGGCTAAGTGACCACCGATACAGACCCCCATAGCCCCCACCTGATTGGTACAAAATGGCTGACTCATGGCAAAGTCCACCAGCGCCTGAGTATCGCTGTCGTGTTGTTCCAGCGCCTTGGTAAATTTATCCTGATTGCCTTTATCTTTACCTTCATCGTCATAGGCCAACACTGTGCCTATGGGATTGAGTTCGTGAAACACTTCCGGCACTAACACCACAAAGCCATGACCGGCCATCATGGTGGCCGCCCGCGCAATGGGCGCTGTTTGCTGGAAAATTTCCGAATAGAAGATAATCGTCGAAAAGAGACCTTCACTGTCGGGGCGATAGAGATAACAGCGCATCTTGCCCGTTGGCGTGTCTATGTCGTGAACTTCCTGTTTTACCATCATAATCTTGCCCTCAGGCCAATAAACTTACCCTTAAGTTATCAGCCTGAGCCAAGCTTGTCAGGTGAAACCCGATTGACGATTTAAGATAGTTGATTAGGGCAGGTTTCGCCATTGAGCAGCTGACGCACATTGGTCAAACTGGTATGGGCGATAGCACCCAGGGCCTCTTCTGTTAAGAAAGCCTGGTGACCGGTAAAGATCACGTTATGACAGGCCGACAGGCGCCTAAATACGTCATCCTGAATGATCTGGTTCGACTTATCCTCGAAGAATAGCTCTTTCTCGTTTTCGTAAACATCCAGTCCCAGAGAGCCTATCTGGCCCGTCTTGAGCGCCTCCATGGCATCGAACGCATTTAATAAGCCACCACGACTGGTGTTGATCACCATGACTCCTGGTTTCATCTTCTCAAAACTTTCTTTGTTGAGCAGATGGTGATTCTCTTTGGTCAGCGGGCAATGCAGGCTGATGATATCGCTAACCGCGTACAGCTCGTCCAGTGGCAGATAGTCAATCCCCATATCTGTCACAAGCTGATTAGGGTAAGGATCATAGGCTACTACTGTGCAGCCAAATCCCAACAGGATCTTGATGGTGGCGACCCCAATCTTACCCGTGCCTATCACACCTACAGTACGGCCATGCATGTTAAAGCCCACCAGCCCTTCGAGGGAAAAGTTGGCATCACGGGTACGTTGATAAGCCTTATGCACCTTGCGGTTTAGGGTCAGCATCAGAGCCACAGTATGCTCAGCCACCGACTCCGGAGAATAAGCGGGCACATTGACTACCCTGATCCCCAAACGCGTCGCAGCGTCCAGATCGACATTGTTGAAACCGGCGCAGCGCATCGCAATGATCTTTGTGCCATTTTTAGCGAGCTCGACCAACACCTCTTCACAGAGAGAGTCATTAACGAAGGCGCAGATCACCTCGAAGCCATAGGCCAGTTTGGCCGTCTGCATGCACAGACGGTAATCAAAATACTCTATCTGCGCGCCGAAGGCCTGGTTGGTGCGGTTGAAATGTTCCATGTCATAGTGCTTGGCACTAAAAAAACCTATTCTCATCTTGGCTACCTAATAGTGATCTAAATGGGGTAAAGGCTTGTCATCCTAGTAATCACAAATTGCCTCAACCTGTTATCGCTCCATTATAGCTAAGGAAAGATGTGACTTAACAAAGATAAATCACCTTCTGGATCACGAAATGGTTATCTTTGTGAGCTGCCAATGTGTTTTATAGCCATTTCCTGCTAAGCTGGCGCAAATTTTCACAGACCTTTCGCCCTATGAGTCATAAGCATAAGCCGATTTCCGAGAAAAAATTTTGGCTACAACGCCTGAGTAAAACCAGTCTGCGCGCCCTGCATATTTTAGGCATAACAGGCGCTGGCGGCGGTATCTTGTTGGGTGTCGACAAAACGCTGTGGTGCAACTATTGGATCTTAGCCATGGGCAGCGGCAGCCTGCTAATGCTCTGGGAGGTAGTGAGAGATTGGCGTTGGCTTATTCAGCTTAAGGGAGTGCTCACGTTAGTGAAACTCGGCCTTCTGGCGCTGTTTATTCCCTTGGCTAACTCTAAACCTGAACTGCTGATCGCCATAGTGCTGCTGTCGGTGGTCGTCTCCCATGGCCCTGCGGGTCTGAGACATTTTTCAATACTGCATGGACGCCGCTTAGATGGACGAAAAGAGATTAAAGGCTGAAGCCGCGCCGCTGCTGACGCAAAATAGTCAGCTTTTAGGGCTAGAGACCCATCCCCAGGTGCTCGACCTGGCCTGCGGCAGTGGCCGTAATGGCCTCTGGTTGGCCGCCCAAGGCGCTCATGTGAGCTTTGTCGACAGAGACGTAAGCCGCCTCCCCAAACTACCGCCTCACTGTCAGGCCAAAACCAAGGACCTGGAAACTGGCGAGGCGCAGCTTCCCAAAGCTCAATATGACATTGTCCTGGTATTCAACTATCTGCACCGCCCCTTATTTGAGACCATTAAAGAGAGCATCAAGCCTGGTGGGCTGATTATCTACGAAACCTTTATCACTCAACAGGCAGAGGTGGGCAGACCGAAAAACCCTGATTTCTTGTTGCACGAGGCAGAGTTAGTAAAATGCTTTTCCAACTGGGAGACTTTGCACACTTTCGAAGGTAATGTAGGCTGTGAAGAGACGCCTTGCTTTAAGGCGCAATATATTGGCCGAAAACCAGCTAACTAGGATCTATAAGCGTTAAGGACGATTAATGTTTCCCTACCCCGAACAGTACCAGCTCGCCGCACCGCCATTAGTTACCGCCCTTATGGTATTTTGGTCGATAGTATCGCGCGCCTTATTTGGCGACGATAGTGCCATCGCCTTCTACCCACTCTTTATGCTGTTTCCTCTCAATATCTTATTGCACGCCAAGCTGATCTGGCAGGCCAAAGGCATTGAGCGACTGGATCAGGGCGTCTACGCCTTCATCCATCTAAGCCTGGCCTTCGTGGTCTGGACCTTTGCCATCATGCATGTCAATGGACACGGTTTTTAAGTGGTATTTTCTACACAGTTAGCCCGTTTATAGACTCTCAGTTTTAGGGCGCTACACTTGCATTAAGCGCCCTCTTAGCGGTATCTTTGCAGCCCTTTTAGCCGTCAAGACATGTTATGACTGATTTTGTGTATGCGCCGCCTACCGAGCCCTGGCTCGAGATCCTTCATGAGGATAAGGATATTATGGTGGTCAATAAGCCCTCAGGCCTCCTTTCTGTGCCAGGGCGCGATCCTGCCTATCATGACAGCGTTTACACCCGCGTCTTACGCGATCATCCTAACGCTCAAATTGTCCATCGTCTCGATATGGCCACGTCAGGCATTATCGTCGTAGCATTAAGGCGCAGCGCCGAGCGGGAACTCAAGCGTCAGTTTCGCGATAGGGAAACCCATAAGATCTACTATGCGCGGGTCGCCGGTCATGTAAAACCGGAACAAGGCAGCGTCGATTACCCTCTTATCTGCGATTGGCCCAATCGTCCTAAACAAAAGGTAGACCACCAAGTGGGCAAGGCCTCTAAGACACTGTTTGAGGTGGTTAGCCGAGCCCGTCGCTCCACCTTGGTTAAGCTAACCCCCATCACCGGGCGCTCTCACCAGCTACGTGTGCACATGATGGCCATAGGTCATCCTATCCTGGGCGATAACTTCTATGCCGATCTGCTGGCCAAGCGTCTGGCACCACGTTTGTTGCTACACGCCCAATCGCTGAGTCTGACCCATCCCTACAGCAAGCAGCCGATGACCTTTAGCACGCCGATCCCCTTTACTCAGGTCACAGATCAACAATAGGCCCACGACATACTGGCTTACACCTACAACTTTAATCATCTCGCTAAAAAATTAGCAGTTTGCTAAACAATACCGTAAATTACCTCATATTATTGACTTAAAATGGTATGTAGTAATGGATAGTTCATTTCAGCGTGATCAGCTCGACAATCAGATCCTCTCAGCACTTATGGAGGAGGCCCGTACCCCTTTCGCTGAGTTGGCGAAACGCTTTGGTGTGAGTGCCGGCACCATACATGTGCGAGTAGAGAAGATGAAACAGGCAGGTATTATCACGGGCGCCCAGATCACGGTAAACCCCAAGGCGCTCGGTTATGACGTCTGCTGTTTTATCGGGATTAATCTCAAAAGCGCCGGCGACTACCCCGCCGCCATCGCCAAACTCAATGCCCTAGAAGAAGTGACTGAGGCCTACTACACCACAGGCAACTACAGCATCTTTGTGAAGGTGATGTGCCAATCTATCGATGGTTTACAACATGTGCTCATCAATCGCATTCAGTCCATCGATGAGATTCAATCCACTGAGACACTCATTAGTTTACAAAACCCCATCAGCCGCGCGGTTAAACCTTAAGCCAGTCTCACTAGGGCTTTCAGCCTTAGTGAATACTACTACTAAAAAACTACTTACAACTTTTTCATCTACCCGCTTTAACTTTGGCAATCTTTTGTGTTAAAAAGAACAAGCCGTCAACACGACAGCAACAAAATAAGAAAGTATTAGTAACCAAAGTTACAGCAATACCAATAGTGTTTTGTGTCTCAAAACACTTCTATTTGACAAGGAAGAAGTTGTGAAAACTAAATTATCTCTAGCCATTTCAGCAGCGCTGATCTCGAGTGCGGCTGTAGCCAGCAACCAGTACACCGCAAACCCATATGCTCCGGAAATTACCTCTGCTGATAGCTATAAGAAGCCAGCAGCTTCTCAGCCTTCACAAGTTGCTCCGCAGCGTTTCATCATTGAACTGAACTCTCCTGCAGTAGCTAAATACCAAGGCGGGATAGATTCACTGGCTGCAACAGCCCCTAAGAAAGGCCAAAAAGTTAACGTACAGTCAGCACCAGCCCAAAGCTATGCTAGCTTCCTCGCCAAAGAGCAATCACAATTTGTGAATGAACTGGCGAAAAAAGTGCCTAACGCCAAAGTTGAGCAAAGCTTTAAGACCCTATTCAATGGTGTAACAATTGTTGGTCAAGGCCTAAGCATAGAGCAGCTAGCGGCTATGCCTAACGTTAAGTCTGTCTACCCAGAGACCATGTACGAAGTGAACATGGATTCATCTCACGACGTCATCAACTCTGAAGCGATGTGGGAAGCGGTTTCTGGTATGGAAAACGCGGGTAAAGACGTTCGCGTAGCGGTAATTGATACAGGTATTCGTCCAGAAAACCCAATGTTTGCAGGCGAAGGTTTCACAAAACCGACTGAAGGAATGCCAGGCGATGACTACTGTTCAACAGTCGATGCAAGCTTCTGTAACGACAAGCTAATCGTTGCCCGTTGGTCACAACCCACTTTTGAAGTGTGTGCCGATGAACATATGAGCCCACTAGGTTACGGTGGCCACGGTTCTCACGTTGCCGGTACTTCTGTAGGTAATAAGGTCACTACAACCTATGAAGGTGTAGAAGTTGAGCTATCAGGTGTTGCACCTGCAGCCTACCTCATGGTCTACAAAGCTCTGTTTACTAATTCAGAATGTGCTCGCGGCGGCGGCTCTAACATCATGCTAATGGAAGCGATGGAGCATGCCGTTAATGATGGCGCAGATGTTATCAATAACTCATGGGGTGGCGGCGCTGGTGGCGACCCAGCCAACAGCCCATACAAGGCTATGTATGAAGCCGCTGAAGCCGCTGGCGTAGTAGTTGTTACCGCTGCAGGTAACGACGGTAATGGCCCACAAACTATCGGTTGTCCAGCCTGTATCGAATCAGGTATTACAGTTGCTAACACCACAACGGGTCGCTTCTTTGCTAACGCCCTAACCGTTGACGGTGAAGAGATTCTTGCACTGCAAGGTAACAATGGCCTGTTAGAAACAGATATCACAGCACCTATTATTGCTGCTGCTAATATCGATGCAGAAAACACCCTTGGCTGTACACCGTTTGCTGCCGACTCTTTCAAAGACGGTATCGCACTGATATCTCGCGGTTCATGTTCATTTGCAACCAAGGCTGAAAACGCTGAAGCTGCGGGTGCGAAAGCATTGGTCGTTTACAACAGCGTACCAGGTGCTCCAATCTCTATGTACATGCCAGACTCAACACTGCCTGCAGTAATGATCTCTAATGCAGACGGCGCAGCAATTCTTGAAAGTCTGGGCGATAACACAACAGGTACTATCGCAGCAGAAGTCACTCGTATCGTTAATAGCAAGTTTGCTGATCTTCTGAATGACTCAAGCTCTCGTGGCCCTAACGGTAACCAAAACATTCTGAAGCCAGATCTAGCAGCGCCAGGTACTTCTATCCTGTCTGCAACCTCTCCTGATCAAGACGGTACTGATTTTACCACTATGACAGGTACCAGTATGGCTAGCCCGCACGTTGCAGGTGCCGCAGCCTTGATGAGCCAGCTACACCCAGACTGGTCAGCCAACGACATCAAGACAGCGCTAACCTCTACTGCGCACATGGACGGTGTGCTTGATGATGATGCAGTAACGCCAGCCGACCCATTTGCAATGGGTGCGGGTCGTATGGATTTGGATGCTGCGGCTAAAGCAGTACTGACTTTCGACAAGCCATCTATCGCTTCAGATTCTTGTGTTGGTCCATGTACTTTCACGCGTACCGTATACAACAAGAGTGACGAGAAGACCTCTTGGGAGCTTTCAGCTTCGTCTGATAGCGCAGGTATCAGCGTATCGCCTTCATCACTGGAGCTGGAAGCTGGCGAATCAGCAACCTTCACGGTAACCGTTGACTCAACTTACAGTGAATACGGTGCTTGGATCTTCGGTAACGTCATGATCAAGAGCGCATCTCACCAAGATGCTCACCTACCCGTTGCCATCCTAGCTAAAGAATCAAGTGATGCGTCACTAATCTCTACCATGGCAACCAAGGCTGATCTGACTGCTGCGGAAGATATGCCAATCAAAGCCGTAGTGAACAACACTATCTTTGAAAATACCGTAACCGTTACTGCTATGGCTCCAGAGGGTACTAAACTTACCTCTGCCGACGATGTGACCGTGACGCTAAATGGCGCATCACAAAATGGTTTCGAAGTCGATGAAGCTCTTGGCCGCATCACTTGGGTAGGTCAACTTGAACTACCAGAAATGCAGACTGGTAAAGGAACCGGCGCAAGCCCAAGTATCTTCGATTTAGACCTCGCCTATGTACCTGCCTGTGCCGACGGATGTGATGAGAAATCATTCACCTTCAACCTACCGGCATTTAAGTACAACGGTGCGACTTACACTCAGCTAACTATCTCTGACAACGGTCTTGCGGTTGTTGGTGGCGGTTCAACGTCTGGAACTTGGAACAACAAGGCGCTACCAGATAGCGCTAATCCAAACAACATTCTGGCACCATTCTGGAGTGACTACGACCTAAGCGACGGCACTGCCGACGACACTGGTGGTGGACAGCTAGGCATTCAGGTTGTTGCCGCAGGTGAGAGTCAGTGGATTGTTGTCGAATGGAAAGATGCTCAGCTATATGCTGATGCCTCTGGCAACAAGTACAGCTTCAGCCTATGGATCCAAACTGGTGACGTAGAAGATATTTGGTTCAACTACCTAGATATCCCTAACATGCCAAGCAATGTCACTATCGGTGCGGAAAACATCAGCGGTAGCGTAGGTACAACCTTCCACTACAATGGACAAGGTGGCACTGTTACTACTGACGATTATGTTGCACTGCAAGCGACCTCTTCAGGCAGCGTAGAAATCGACTACCTTGCGACACCAACTAGCTTCAACCCAGGTCAAACAGACAACTTCTCTGTTGACGAAGAAGCGACCTTGGAAGCAAACGTGTTAGATAATGACACTGTGACTAAGAAAGTAGCTCGCGTCTCTGTAACTGGTGACGGCATGACAGCTAATGCGCAACGCATCATAGATGTTGCACCAGCGGGTGCCCTAGGTGAAGCGACAATCGTCGATGAGCCTGCACACGGTGAAGTGACTCTTGAAAAAGATGGTACCGTTACCTACACACCTGAAGATGATTTCTTCGGTAAAGACTCATTCACTTACACTTCTACGGATGCTGAAGGCAACCTTAACGAAGTAACGACTGTGAATGTGATGGTAAACAACGTTAACGATGCGCCAACTGTTGCACCTACAGGTATGACAAGTACCGAAGGCTTCGTGGTTACCGCTAAGGCTAACGGCAAAGACGTTGATGGTGACAGCCTCACTTACACTTGGACACAAACATCGGGTACACCTGTTACCTTTAACAATGGTGGTGCGGAAATTAAGTTTACCGCTCCAATGGGTGACCACACGCTGACCTTCTCTGTTGTGGCTAGCGATGGTGAACTTGAAAGTGAAGCGGGTACTGCAACCATTACTGTTAACGCCAAAGAAGAGAGATCTTCTGGTGGTTCACTGGGTTGGTTTGCACTGCTAATGCTACCATTTGCTGCGCTACGTCGTCGTAAATAAGTAGATAGCTTAAACAGAAAAAGGGAGCCGCTTGGCTCCCTTTTTTTATTTTTTGCATATCGACATACTAAGCAGGTCTAGCAATAAAGCTAAAGCGCAAACACCTTAGTCATCACCTTATAAAGCTCTGTGCCTTGGTACACTGAAGCCGACGCAAAGTGCAGCACAGGCACGCAATCTACCGGCAGACTTAAAGGCACTATGGCCTCTTTTTCTCCATACCTGTCGACACGTAAAATGTTAGCGAGTGGCTCGCCGGCATTAAGCGGTTGCCCCACCTTGGCCTTATACTCCACCAAACCACCCAGTGGCGCATGGTACTTCTTGTAATCTTTCAAATAACAGGCATACCTAGGCATATCTGCAGGCACAATACACTCACCAATCACGCCTCGTTGACTGAGGTAGGCCAAAATCCCTTCGACATCAACCAAGGCGTCGGCCAGATCGATATTTTCCTGACTCCCAAGCTCCAAGGTAAAGGCCGATACAGGCACCTCAAGCTCACGCCCCTGACTGGATAAATACTCGCTCAGTTGCCACCAGGGGCAGAAGATAGACTCATCCATCGCCCCGCCAAACTCATTGGGGATCAGCAAGGTATAGGGAATAGAGAAAACCTTGGCAGCATCTTTGTCATACTCAGGGCAATAGAGGTGCTTGCAAGACTTTGGACCAGTATGCAGATCCAGCACGATATCCGCTTCATGCCCCATCTGCTGCAAACTCACCGCCAGCCTATGGCCAGTAGTGATCCCCCAAGGCTCATGTAATCGACTGTGGCATCGTTCTACCAGCAGAGCCCTATAGTGAGCAATAAGCTCTAGGTCCCCAAGATGACTATGCTCCTGATACCAGCTGGCAATATCCAGCTTATGATCGAGATACTCTCGGTTCCAGTTAACCCCGGTAATGGGATCGAACCTGCCCAGTGTAAACTCGCCACTCTTTTGATTGATCCCTAATGGGTTCGCCAGAGGGACTAGGGTCACCTTGCCCCTCAGCTCAACCTGCTCAAGCGCCTGCATCAACTGATAAATGACGGCATTCCCCTGCACCTCTGCGCCATGAACATTGGCCTGAATATAGACGCTAGGCCCGCTGATCTCCTCGGGGGAAAACTCAAACAGAGTAAGCTCAAGATCTTGACCAGTGGCTAGCTCGCCAATCTTAAGCATCGAACGGCTCGGTTTCATCTTTATCCTTCGAATAGATTCTTATGTAAGGCGCTCACTACCTGAGCCGCCTCAGACTCGGCCACCAACACACAAAGGTTATGTGGGCTGGCCCCCTGACAGATCATCCGCACGTTATGAGGCTCTAACACCTCAAATACACGGCGGCACACGCCGGAGGTGGTCGCAATCTTATTGCCGACAATCGCGACTAAGGCTAAGCCCTCTTCCACGCGTACACGGCAGTGTTGCGACAGCTCCTGTAACAAAGCCTCGCTCAGCAAACTATTGCCCGCCGAATCTGAGCCAGTCTTATCTAAGGTCAGCGATACGTTCACCTCTGAAGTGGTGATCAAATCAACACTGATCTTATGTCTTGCCAGAGTGGCAAAGGTTTCAGCCAAGAAACCTTGGGCATGAAGCATCTGCAGGCTGTGCAGATTAAGCAAAGTCTGATCGCGGCGCACCGCTACCGCACGGTAGATGGGCTCTTCACTAACTTGATGGCGAATCCAGGTGCCACCCAGCTCAGGCGCCTTACTGGAACCCACAAATACCTGAATCTTATGTCTGACGGCCGGTAATATGGTTGCCGGGTGCAACACCTTGGCGCCAAAGGTCGCCATCTCGGCCGCCTCATTAAAACTGATCTCAGGAATAGGACGCGCATTTGGCGCCAGACGAGGATCGGTAGTAAAGATACCTGGCACATCTGTCCAGATCTCCACCGCCGATGCATCCAGTGCCTCAGCCAGTAATGCGGCAGAATAGTCACTACCGCCGCGGCCTAGCGTTGTTGTCGCGCCATGTTCATCGGCGCCAATAAAGCCTTGAGTCACGATACGCTGCTCAGCGAGCAGGGGGAGTAGATGTTGGCTGCAGAGGCTTTGCAACACCTCGATTTGAGGCTCGGCGCGGCCAAAGTGGCTATCGGTGCGCATTACCTGACGCACATCAAAGGCACTGGCTCGCTCGCCCTTCTCTCTTAGCACAGCAGCAAACAGTACAGATGAACATTGCTCGCCCTGAGCTAGCAATTCATCTATGACTGCCTTATCACGGCTTTGCGCAAGCGTCTCACTTAAGGTCGCAATTCTGCTAAGGATAGCGTCTAGGCGGGCAGCCTCTTCATGGGGCTGGCCTAGTTCATCTAGGATCTTATATTGAATCGAGGCAATCGACTTTAGCAGTTGCTGGCGACGTTCATCGTCGAGGCGCTCCTGCGTCAACTCCACCAAAAGATTGGTTACGCCGCTCGAGGCGCTGACCACCACCACACGGGTTTCAGGATTGGCCAATACAATATCGGCACAGCGGTTCATCGCCTCATAATCGGCAACGGAAGTTCCACCAAATTTTGCAACAACAATAGACATTAGCGCACCTCAACCCAAGTAGCTGATAGTGACAGAAAAGAGATAAATAACATTGAATACGCTCCGAACTTACTTCGTTCGAAGAGCCTGGTGCAAAGATGACGCACCCCAAGACGGGAAACAGCGATTGCCACCAGAAGCTCTCCACCAATTAACAGGTGACAATCGATGGGATTCAGCCCAGTCGACCGATAAACAGATGAAACCAAACATCTCTCTATCTCGGCGCTAATCTCCCTCATAAACCATCATCGGAGTTTGGACTCCTCAAGCTTACTACCTAGTTAACGCTCCTCTTCTGTATCGCTAACCTTAAGGTTAGGATGCTTGAAAACTATCAAATAACGGAATAAAAAGTCAACGTTATTTTCTCACGCCACAATGAAAGCTATTCATAATAGCTGCAGGTGCTAATTGCTGATGTCAGGTAGTTCGTTGACTAAGCAGACCCGAGAGGAAAACTTGCCTAAACCCAACTCCTCATAATCCACCAGGCAAGGCACTAAATACAGCTCGTCATTATCCACAAAGTAGATGGCATTTTGGTTAAACACCTTACCTAACTCCACCGCATCGGCCTTATCTAATGACACCGCCCAGCTCTTCTCCATATGGCCTCTGTCGGTCGATGCACCGATCAAAGCACGATATGGATATTGCAGACGTAAAATGTGGCGTTGTAACTGTTTATCCAGAAGACGATTTTGCGAGGGGGAGAGGTTTTTGCCTTTGGGGTTATAAGCGGTGATGATTGCAAAAGATAATGAAGAAGAGAAAGGTTGAGTAAGTAGGAATTGCGTTTGTTGATAACATTGCCAAAAGTGTTCGTTGCCTGTGCTCATCACTAAAATATTCCTAAATTAGATTCAGTCGATTATAGCAAAATTCACCCAGCTTCCTAGTAGCGTGATGTAGGTCACTTTATTAAATTTTATTAATAACTTTAAAATCAAAGGCTTAAAAAAATAGATGTGACTTACATCATATCTCCAGGTAATTTTGTTAACATTTCATTTGTTAACAAATGACTAAAACGAGTACAATAAGTTCGTTGATTCACTTCCACTCATCTCACGATGAAATACTTTTTGTTACATCTTGTCGACGACAAGGTCATCAAAAGTTAGTCGATTTCCTGTATAAAATGTGAGCTTAGGCTGATTTAGCATTTAAACTTGAAAATATTAAATAGTTAGCGGAACTAATGCCGACTACTATTAATCGAAGTGAATACAGTTCGCGTTTCTTTTGAAAGAGATACGTTGCTTTACTAATCATGAAGTGTGTTGCTGTTTCAATATAGTTAGATGAAAGCACCTACGTGAGTTCAGTAATTGTCGCGAAGACAGACAGGGCGCAGCAACACCAACTAGCGCTCATGGTTAGAACAGTTTTAAACAAAAATTAGGTAAATAAATATGCAAAACCCGCACATTCTGATCGTTGAAGATGAAGCCGTTACCCGGAACACGCTAAGAAGTATTTTCGAGGCTGAAGGATATGTGGTAACTGAAGCCAATGATGGCGCAGAGATGCATAAAGCCATGCAGGAAAACAAGATCAACCTTGTCGTGATGGATATCAACCTTCCAGGTAAGAATGGTCTACTGCTTGCGCGTGAGCTTCGTGAAATCAATAACATCGGTCTAATCTTCCTGACCGGTCGTGACAACGAAGTTGATAAGATTTTGGGTCTGGAAATTGGTGCTGATGACTATATCACTAAGCCATTTAACCCACGCGAACTGACTATCCGTGCACGCAACCTGCTGACTCGCGTCAACAGCACTGGCGGCGAAGCCGAAGAGAAAAGTGCCGTAGAATTCTACCGTTTTAACGGTTGGAGCCTAGAGATCAACAGCCGTTCACTGGTAAGCCCACAGGGTGAGTCATACAAGCTGCCGCGTAGTGAATTCCGCGCCATGCTGCACTTCGTTGAGAACCCAGGTAAGATCCTAACCCGTGCTGACCTGCTGATGAAGATGACTGGCCGTGAGCTTAAGCCACACGACCGTACTGTCGATGTGACTATCCGTCGTATCCGTAAGCACTTCGAAAGCTTGCCAGATACGCCAGAGATCATCGCTACCATCCACGGTGAAGGCTATCGTTTCTGCGGTAACTTAGAAGAAGCATAAATCACATCCAGCTAGCGCAAATGTGATTTAGTTTAAAAAGCCAGTCTTACGACTGGCTTTTTTGTACATGGACTGTACTCATCCCCGGTGGCCAAGGAAGGCCAAAGAGGGGATTTGTACATGGATTGTACTTATCCCCGAAGCCCATGGATGAGCTAAGAGGGGGTTTGTGTCTGGAACACTTATGCCAAAACCCATGGATGGATAGCTTTGGTATTTGTACCTAAAGACTTAATAGCACTTACCTAATTTACATCATCACGCTGCATTCCTTTGAATCGCCTACCCGGCGAGGGATGTGCAAGCACAATTTTGGCACGCCGAATTTCCATCCTTGGAGGCTCCACGACGACGTCCTGTCGTCAAGGGCCAAAATCGTGTTTACACTAGTATCTCTATCTCTTCGATTTCGCTTCTTTTGATAGGTGCACAAAGACTCAACAACTAGACTATCTAGCATAAGTTAAATTTGCTGTACTTTATTAAAGTTAATTCAAAACAAATTCATCTGCCTTTAGGACTGCTATTCCCACAAAAAAGCCCTGCTACTTTCGAAAAGCTACAGGGCTTTTATTTTGGGCTAAGGCTTAAGAGCGATAGCCTAGTGCTTCAGCTGCCTCTCGAGAAAGTCAGCCAGTGAGCGATACAGGTGGGTACGCACCTTCTCGCCGCGCATCGAGTGCTTAGAGCCGGGGTAATCTATCATCTGGAACAGCTTGCCCTCGTCCTGCAACGCCTTATAGACGCGGGTGCTGTTTTCAAACAACACATTATCATCGGCCATGCCGTGATACATGAGTAGCCCTGACTGATAGCCTTTCACATACGGCAATACGCTACTGGCCTCATAGCCTTCGGCATTCGTCTCTGGGTGTGACAGATAGCGCTCGGTGTAGTGAGTATCATACAGCGACCAGTCGGTTACTGGCGCGCCCGAGATGGCAGCCTTGAAGTAATCAGGGGCCTTAAACAGGCTCATCAAGGCCATATAACCGCCGTAGCTGTGACCATAGATGGCAATATTCTTGCCATCCACATAGCTAAGGCCGCGCAGATAATCGACACCCGCTTTTTGGTCGTTCACCTCGGCTTCGCCCAGGTGTTTATAGATCACCTGCTCGAACTTGGTACCACGATGGGCCGAGCCACGATTATCCAGCTGGAATACGATAAAACCCTGTTGCAGTAAGTACTGAGTGAAATAGTCGTGCTCACTCCAGCTATTGACCACCAGCTGAGCGTGGGGACCACCGTAGACGCGCACCACCACAGGATATTGCTTAGTGATGTCAAACTGCGTCGGTTTAAACAGTCGGTACTGCAGCGCCTGACCATCTTCAGCCTTTATCTGACCAAACTCGGGTAGCTGCCACTGACCAAAGAATGGATAGAGGGGATGAGCTTTATCCACCTTATTCTGCTCTACCCAAGCCAGATGTTTGCCCTGCTCGTCATGCAAACTGATCTGCGGCGGCTGCGCCAGGCTGTTGAAATAGTCGAGATAGATAGACTCCTTGTCGGCAAACACCGGCGCATGCATACCACTACGCTGACTCAGCTGCTCAATCGCGCCACCTTTTAATGGCACGCGAAACAGATGCTTTTCAACCACGCTGGCCTTGCGACCGGTAAAGTAGACCCAGCCCGCCTGCTCATCCACATGCACTAACTCATCCACAGCCCAATCGCCTTTGGTCAACCGCTTCAGCAGTCGTCCTTGCAAGTCAAATAAATAAAGATGATTAAAGCCATCACGCTCTGACGCCCATAGCATCTGAGGCGATTTTTTAAGGAAATGCAGATCATTGTTTAAGTTCACCCAGGCATCGCTCTCCTCGCGGATCATGGTCATGGGTGCATCTTGGCTGCGCAGATCTATAATGCGCAGATCTAATGTCTTCTGATCTCGGCTCTGCCACTGAAAAGAGAGCTGCAGACTATCTGGTAACCACTTCACTCTCGGCAGATAGATATCCTTCTCTTCACCCAAGTCGACCCAGCGCACCTGCTTGTCGGCCAGCGTAACTACACCTAAGTCGATGACGACATTATTCTTACCCGCATAGGGGTATCGCTGCTCGGTCAACTTGATGCCATCGGCATAGATCTCATTGCGAGTCACCAGCTCAACGCCGGACTCATCGATGCGGGTAAAGGCGATGGCCGACTCATCCGGCGCCCACCAGTAGCCCGTCATCCTGTCCATCTCTTCCTGGGCGACAAACTCGGCCATACCGTTCTTAATCGCACCGCCGCCATCTGTGGTCAGGGCGGTCAGCTTTTGGCTGCGCAGGTCAAATACATAGAGATTTTGATCCCGAACGAAAGAGACATAATGCCCCTTAGGCGACAGCTTAGCATCTGTGGTAAAGCCCTCGCCCACAGGCAGCGGCGTGACCTTGTTATCGCTCAACGAATAGTAATAGAGGGCGCCCGATGCCGGGATCAGGAGCGCCTGACTATCGTCTGCCCAAAAATATTCCATGATCCCCTGACCATAGATACGCTGACGCTCACGCCGCGCCTTCTCTTCATCTGACAACTCAGCGCTTTTCAGCTTATCAGCGTCAAGCAAGATACTCTGCTTGCCCGTAGCCACCTCCATCTGCCAGAGATCATAGAAGTGTTGATCTTCCTTGCGTCCCGCCAGATAGGTCACCCGCTTACCATCAGGCGACAGCTTAAGCCCTCTGGGGCTACTGCCCGCGAGCGCAGGCGAAGCATAGAGTCTTTCTATGGTTAAAGGTTCCATACCGCCGACCGGCTGAGGAAGTTGAGGTTGTGACGCACTTACCGTTTGAGATAAAAACATAGGCACCGCCAATAAGGCTGAACTTATCCATTTTTTAGTCATTATTATGTCCTGGATATAAAACAGGTTTAAAAGCCAACAAATCGCAGGCTAGCATTGTGCCCTAAAGTGACATAAAACAAAAACCGCGATCTTGGCAGGCTAAATTGCCGCTGAAAAAATGATTCAACTGGGGTAGAATCGCCCGCATAACTAGCATTTATAAATACGATCTGACCTCCATGGTGAGCCTAGCTCCAAATGTCATAGGAAATAACATGCAAACTCTGGCACAACACCTTACTACTCAAGGGATCCAAGCCCCGCTAGCCCAGCTATTGACCACACTGGCCGATACCTCTAAAGCGATCAGTCACGCGGTGCGTCATGGCGCCCTCGCCGGCGTACTCGGTGCCACCGAGCAGGAAAACGTTCAGGGCGAGACTCAGAAGAAGCTCGACGTGATCACTAACGAGATGCTTAAAGACGCGCTAAAGGCCGACAATTCGGTTCGCGGTCTGGCCTCAGAAGAGGAAGATCATATCGTTGAAGTGGGTGAAAGTGGCGACTTCCTGGTCTGTTTCGACCCTCTCGATGGCTCATCAAACATCGATATCAACTCTCTGGTCGGCACTATCTTCTCTGTACTGCCAGCACCTCAGGGTGAACTCAGCGAGCAGAGCTTCTTACAGCCAGGTCGCCAGCAAGTTGCCGCAGGCTATGTGCTTTACGGACCATCCACCATGCTGGCCCTCACCACAGGCCAAGGGGTACAGCTATTTACCCTAAACCCAGAAACCAACGAATACCTGCTGACCAACGAAGCCATGTCCATTAGCAAGGACACAAGCGAGTTTGCCATCAATATGTCAAACCAGCGTTTCTGGGAAGCCCCGATGCAGACATATATCGCCGACCTGCTACTGGGCAAAATCGGTCCGCGTGAGAAGTCTTTCAACATGCGCTGGATAGCGGCCATGGTGGGCGATGTGCACCGCGTATTGTCACGCGGCGGCCTGTTTACCTACCCGGCCGACAACAAGAACCCAGAGAAGCCCTACAAACTGCGCCTGATGTATGAGGCGAACCCTATGTCTTTCCTGGTTGAGCAAGCCGGTGGCAAGGCCTCTACCGGCTATGAAACCATCATGGATATTCAGCCAAGTGAGATCCACCAGCGCGTCGCGGTGATCTTAGGTTCGGCTAACGAAGTCGATGCCTGCCTTGAATACCACGGTCAGGACTACAGCGAAGAACCCAGCCTGTAATCTTGATTGCACTGCTGTTTAATCAATAAAAAGTCGCCAGTTGGCGACTTTTTTATTAGCGCATAAAACATCAAAAGAGGCGATTTACGACTTGGATTCCAATAATGCCCTTAGTGGCGCCGGAAGTAGAGCTCTCGATTTTTCCGTAATAACTTTTTCATGCTTTTGCCAAAGCACACCAAGATACACCACTCCAAGCCCAATAATGGATAAGGCTATTGGAAACAGCCAATTATCTTCAAAGACATCATAGGCCAGATAACTCAAATATCCGCAACTGCCCAGGGCGCCAAAAACCACAAACACTCTACGAACGAGCAGCGCGCCAACGCCAATCATCAACAGATTAATGCAGAAGTAGATAAACTTAGACAGTTCATTATCAGAGTGCTGAGAGGTTAACCCACCCCAAAAAGCAATAACCCCAAAAATATAGATCCAAAAGGCGTAGTCAGCTTTATGGTGAGACCGAATATCGACCCAAAAAGCGAGACCAAGCATTAATAGGCCTAAATACAATGAGACTAAGGATCTCAGCCCCCAGGTTATGTCATCACCCGAGATCACAACCGTTATATCCATCGTCATGTACCAGAGCGTGACTGCAATAGGCATAATTAAAAAAGGATATTTATATCGCCACGCAATAATGACACCGACAACTAATGTACCAAGCTCCATGTATAACCAATGCCAGGTTACGGCTCTGTGATATTCTCTATATGTATTCGAATCTGGCCACACGCCTAACCATTGTTGAAGCCCATAAATCGCTAAAGGCGTTAAACAGACGACGAAGGTGGCGCAAATGCCAGCAGGAATGGTGAGGCCTCTTGCCGAAAACCTATTAGTCAACTTTAAGCCAATAGCCGCATACAGCATTGAGATAGATAAAATGCCCGCGCCCCCAAATGACTCCCAGCCTAAGTTCATGAAAAGTGTCATCGCGCCGATGGCGATAAGCCCACCTAAATAGTAGAGCACATGGGTAAAGGTAAACTTAGGGTTAGCACTAGGCTGAGCCGCCAAGAACTGATAAAGGGCTTCAGCCTGCTGAACTGAAATGATATTTTCCCGCGCCGCAGCATCTAACTGCTTCTTAGTCACATCCATGTTTACCCCCTGACATTAATTTGTGTCTAGCACAGTGACTACTGTGATATTGCGATAATTACTTGTTATCTTTGTCTTTCTCGATTGAGCTTATCCACAATGGCACGCAACTTTGTCATTTTAAGCTCGGTAAGCAACACGGCGACAAACAGCCAGAGGGCTCCAGCAATAAAAACGGCATTAATGAAGCTACCACTCTGGTGCTGATATCCATAAAGCCCGAGTATAAGGATTAAGACCGCCGCTAACGACATGCCCCAATCGTTTGTACCAAGCTTATATTCATCCTCGGCAATATCTTTACTCACAGTAACAAGATTAGCCAAGCCATCTAACTTCACGACGGCTTTACGATTTTTAAGCCTGACGTTAAACCCTTCACCCTTTAACACTTCAACGACTCTGTCCATAATCCTTGGCTTACTTCCTTGTTAATGCATAACACCCAAACAGCCACCACAAGTGACACTTAGACTTACAGTCGGCTTTACTAAACTCGATTATAGCCTCAACTTGCTATTCATTGATTTGCGCTGAAGCGCTGCGCCTAAACCAATAGAAGCAATATAACCATCCAACAGGCGGAAAGATAAAATTTAACAGACAAGAATAAAACACAACTAACGCAAGATTGTTAGCACTTCCTTTTGCAAACCTAATTGTCAGGTAAATCACCAAAAGGGCAAGGGCAAAATACACTTGTCCCCAGAGCGTTGCGTTAATGTTCATTGTTTTTAAAACTCCATTTTCAAACGATTCGACAGCTTATCACAGGTACTAGAAGCCGACTCAACCTGCCGCAATGACAGCGTCTCTCTCAACTGACAATTCAAATAACGCGGTTAACTAATATTGCTGACTCAACAGGTATACACTATGTGTAACTTTGTCACCGACCTAGACTTTATTCAGTAATCGCAAAAAGTTAACAGCTATTACTCTCTCAAACAATTTAAAAAGTGATCGATAGAGAAACACCCAAGCCTTCCATCCCTGGGCATTGGCATAAGTGTTCCAGACACAAGCCCCCTCTCTGGCCTTCCTTGGCCACTGGGGATAAGCATATCCGTATACAAATACCAATGCCTTCCATCCCTGGGCATTGGCATAAGTGTTCCAGACACAAATCCCCTCTCTGGCCTTCCTTGGCCACCGGGGATAAGCATATCCGTATACAAAAAAGCCACGGCGGAGACCGTGGCTTTGGCGGTGGCTTCCTAGCCACCTTTTGGGATGTTGCTAAACTATGTTAGTAACCTATGAGTTAGGTTAATTAAGAAGATTTAGTTCTTCTTAGAGTATTTCGCTGCTTCTTCACCCGCTAGGCGACCAAAGGTGATGATGTCAGAGATAGCGTTACCACCAAGACGGTTTGCACCGTGAACACCACCAGTCACTTCACCTGCGCCATACAGACCAGGAATAACTTGCTTCTTAGCATCCATGATCTCAGCTTTAGTATCGATCATCACACCACCCATAGTGTGGTGAACACCAGGTGTGACTTCGATAGCGTAGTAGTTACCTACGTTTAGTGCGCGTGGTAGGTTAGGACGTTCGAAGTCAGCATCTTTACCGCTAGTGACAAAGCTGTTGTAGCGTGCCACGGTTTCGGTCAATGCCTTACCATCGATACCTTCCATCTTACCCAGCTTTTCTAGGCTATCTGCACTTGGTGCAACACCCAGGCCGATATACTTGTCGATCTTCTTCAGCGACTTACGAACTGAATCATCGAAAATCAAGAAAGCAGACTTACCGGTTTGTCCCAGGATAGCCGCAGAAGCTTTGTCTCGGGTGGTAATTTCGTTAACGAAACGCTTGCCTTCACGGTTAACTAAGATAGCACCGTTACCACGTACCGCTTCAGTTACCATCACACCACCTTTAACAGACAGTGTTGGATGCGCCTGAATATACTCAACATCTTTCATCGCTGCGCCAGCGTTTTCTGCGACATCTAGACCATCACCCACTGCACCAGGTTGGTTAGTAGAGATGAAGCCTTTTAGCTTAGGATCTAGCTTAGCAACACGTTCATTGTTCTTCGCGAAACCACCGGTTGCCAGAATTACCGCATCGGCTTTCACCCAGTAGTAACCCTTATACATACCCTTAACCAGGATACCTTTAACCTTACCGCTGTCATCTTTTAGCACTTCGATACCACGAGTATTCATGCGGATATCGATGTTACGCTCAAGCGCATTATCGTACAGCACTTGTACAACATGAGCACCGACACCAGCACCACCTGTTGGACGGTGTGAACGGTTAACCGAGGCGCCACCCATACGACCCACGTCATTGAGGTCTGCGCCCATCTTGGTCATCCAATCGACAGAACCTTTTGAGTGAGAAGATAACACTTCAACAAGCGCTGGATCGTTAATGTTACGGCCACCTTTCATGGTGTCTTTAAACATTAGCTCAGGGCTATCTTTGATATCTTTAGCTTTCTGCTGATCAGTCCAAGCAGCGTTCATACCACCCGCGGCTAACTTAGCGTTACCGCCGATAACAGGCTCTTTCTCGATCAGAATGACTTTTGCGCCATTATCATGGGCAGATACCGCGGCAGAGAAGCCAGCGCCACCAGAACCCACTACAACAACGTCTACGGTATCGCGAGGTGCGCTAGCAAGAGCCGCTTGACGTTCTGCTTTATCTTTTGCCAATTCTGCAATAGAAGGTTCATTACGTTCCCACTTCTTCGCATAAGGCATGTTGAAATCGAAGCTATGGCAAGAATCGCAGTAAACCATAGACTTCTCGTGTGCGCTGTGACAAGAGGTACAGGCAACATCGCCAGGGAAGTGAGAGTCGTGGGCGTTGTAATGCTCATGCTTAGTGGTTTCAGCCACTTCAGCAAGGGTACCGTGACAAGAAACACATTGAGCGTTCTCGTAAGTTAGGCTGTCGTTGGACAGCTCGCCATCGGCTGTATGGCAGCTATCGCACTCTTGGTTTTGAGCATGGAAGTCAGCCAGGTTGTCGGCTGCCATCGCATTACCCATCAATCCGGCTGTGCCCATCAAAGTCGCTAGGCAAACCGCAAGTTTCATCTTTTTCATCTTTGCTCCCCCTTCTAAATGAACCGGATAAAACCGCCCAATTTAGAAGCACTTACATTATATTTAGATTAAAGTGATTCACACTTAACTTTAGAAGAAAGCCTTCATAGGTATTGATGACTACCCCAGGCTCTCACTATCGCTCAATTAAATGATTAATCAGGGAGGACGAAGCGGCAAACGGATAAGGGTAATGAGTATCAGAAATGACACCTCAATCACATGCCCAACGAGAGCCTATGCAAGTATGCATAATCACAAAGGGGTATATGCAAAAACGCATAGCGTGGCGAGACCTGGATCACATCTCTTTTTCATTAGATCAGAAATCGCTAATTCGCGTAATACAGCACAGTTTATTGCTTTAAAAAGCCGTAACATTTCCCCATGAAACGCTTACTTCTCTTTATACTATTTATCAGCTTTCCTGCACTCGCTCAGGAGAGCATTGTCTTTGGTGTTCACTCAAAAACGGCGCCACTTGAGTGGCGCAATAATGGTGTCGACCAGGGGTTCAACGTCGAGCTGATGAACAGGATCGGACAGATCATCGATAAACGCATCATCATCCGCCGCAAGAGCTTCCAGCAACTGGTCAGCGACGTACACAATCCCGATAGCGATATCGACGTCATTGCCGTAGTTAGCCCGGTCAACCTAGACAGGAAACTGAGTCAGTCAGATCCCATCTATGCAACCCACGCCAGGGCCTATACCTTGCAGGGCAAGGCGCTGATCAACAACTGGACAGATTTAGTGGGTAAACGGGTCGCCATCAAAAAGGGCGCCTTTGTCGATGTTTATCTATCGGGCTACCCACAAAAATTTAACCGCGTCGATGTGGATCTCTATGAAACCGGCTTTAAGCTGCTGATCGAAAACGAAGTGGATGTGGTGATCGCCGAAAGCTTCGTGGCCCGGCGCCTGCTCCCCCTCTACCCTTCGGTGCGCAGCTCTAGTGACGCCCTTATCTACGGCGCCTTCAACTTCGTTTGTAACTCCGAAAAAGCGGCATTGATGCACAAGATCAATGACGCGCTGCGCCAACTCAAGCTGTCAGGGGAATATGATCGTCTGGTAAACAAGTGGTTTGGTACCGGACGAGAGAAGGTCGATCTTACATCGACAGAAAAACGTATGTTCTCTCTGGCGATTCTGGTGGCTATCGTCTCGGCGACCGGCATGATCTACACAGGCTTTATTAGTGCCAGCCTGCGCAGACGTAAAAAGGCCCTCGACGCCGAACTGATACAACGCCGGCGAGTCGAGGCAGAGATCTCCAATATCTCCAAACAGTTTCAATCCGTACTCGACGGTATTCCTCATGGCGTCACAATCGTCAATGATGAACTACAACGCCTGTGGAGTAACGACAACAATGTGCACCTGCTGATCTCTGAGGCATTTCATTATATCCATGGGCAGGCATTCGACCTCAGGCCCGCTGTGTTGAAGGTGTTGTCTCAACAAAAATCCCTGATCGCCGACATGATGTATCAGCAGCAATATTGGCAACTGCAGATCCACCCTATCGCAAGCGATCAGGTGGTGATATTGCTCGAAGAATCCACCGAACAACATCAGCTACGTCAGGCGAACGAAGAAGCCAGTCGCTTGGCCTCACTTGGCGAGTTGTCCGCCGGTATCGCCCATGAGATCAACAACCCCACAGGGCTTATCTTACATGCCATCTCAATGTTCTCCGCGGCGATGAAAGACTTAGGCCCTGCGGCCGATTATTATCAGCAGCGCAATCCCTTCTGGCAGATCGCCGGACTCTCGCCAGCTCAGGCTATGGATGAAATGACTGTTGGCTGCGACACTATTGAGGAAGCCGCCAAGCGAATCAGTCGTATCGTCAATGATCTCAAGCGTTATGCCCTGCCAAACTTGGTACAGGACCATGCCCCCGTCAGCCTTAATGAAGTCGTCGACGTCTCCCTGCGTCTTACGGCAAATCAGACTAAAACACTTCAGATCACCAAATTACTGCACCTGCCGAGCCCCATGATATTGGGTAATGCCCAGCAGTTGCATCAAGTGCTGATCAACCTAATCCAAAACGCCTGTCACGCCTGTCCGCCAAGAGAGGGGCATATTCAGATCAGTACACAAATTGACAAGGATCGCGCCATCATCAATGTCAATGACAATGGTTGTGGCATGGACACTCAAACCCTTAAACGGATCACAGAGCCCTTTTTTACCACACGTCGCACCGAGGGTGGCAGTGGCTTAGGCTTATCTGTATGCAGCCGTATTATCAAAGAGCATGAGGGCCTGATGCAGATACAATCAAGACCCGGTAAAGGCACCCGCATTCAACTTAGTTTTGCCTTGGTTCAGGAGTAGCAATAACAGATGAAACTTGCACGCAATATCCTTTTGGTCGACGACGAGGCTTCTTGGCTGCGTACCCTGGCTGTCACCTTAAACCGCCTGGTGCCCGAGGCGGAGATAGATACCTGCGTCGACAGCCGCCAGGTACTGAATCGCCTACAGGTGGGCGACTACGCCTTGGTACTGCTGGATCTGACCATGCCATTTCATTCGGGCGAAGAGCTGCTGGCCATGATACGGGCCGAGTCACCCAATACCCGGGTGATTATCGTGACTGGGGTTAACGAAGTAGACACCGCAGTGCGCTGCATCAAGCATGGTGCCTATGATTACTTTATCAAGACGGACAACGTCAGCGATCTGGCCCATACGGTGCGACGAGCGCTGGAAGTCGTAGGGCTGGAGCGCAACTACTTACATATTAAGGAGCGCTTTCTCAGTCGCACCTTAGATAATCCCAAGGCGTTTAATAATATTCTCACCTGTGAGCCTGTGCTGCTGGATCAGTTTCGCTATTTAGAGGCAGTAGCCTTTAGCCCGGAGCCTCTGCTAATTCAAGGGGAAAGCGGTACGGGTAAGAGTGAATTTGCCCGCTCCTGCCATCAACTTTTTAGCCCTGAGCAACCCTTTGTCAGCCTTAATCTCGCAGGGTTTGCCAGCGACACCTTCGAACTTAAACTCTGCGGCCGACTGAGCCAGCAGCCAAACGGGGAAATCGATGCGGTGACCGGACTGCTGCACCAGGCGGGTAGTGGCGTCCTCTATCTGAGTGAAATCAGTGCCCTGCCTCTGAGCGCGCAGATCACCTTGCTGGAGCTTATCGAGAGCAAGAGTTACTCACCCTTGGGCAGCGATAGTCGCTTCCCCATCAAATGTAAATTTGTCCTCTCCACTCAAGACGATTTGCTGGCCCTCAACAAGCGCGGTGAATTTCGCAGCGATCTGCTCTACCGCCTGCGCGCCCATAAGATAAAACTGCCTCGACTCGCAGAACGCCCGTTAGATATCGCAATGTTGATCAATCACTTTATCGCCGAGGCCGCCGAGGAGATGTCGCTAAGCGCACCCCAGCAACCCAGAGATCTGGCGCCCAAACTATTGGATTATGACTTTCCCGGTAACCTGAATGAGCTCAAAGGCATGGTATTCGATGCCGTCAGCCGCAGCGACGGTGTGACGCTCAACATCTCACCCTTTATGGAGGCGGTTAAAGAACACAAGTCGCTGGATGCTGAGCCTGGCGATCACATCATCTTCCCAAAATCCCTACCGACACTGGCACAGATGAACCAGGCATTGATCGACGAGGCCATGAGCCGCACCGCCAACAACCAAACTGCGGCAGCGCAGATGCTGGGGATCAGCCAAAGTGCTCTCAGCCGCCGTCTGACCAAGGGGCATTAGCGGGTCGCAGTAAACATTAGTCTGAGACAATAAAAGGGACGCCAACGCGTCCCTTTTTTAATGCTCAAACGGCTAAATTAAAGAATGTCTAACGTCCTAGTTGCCAGCAAATTATTATTTAAATCTGACAACTCAACGGTCAATTTACCCTTAAACAACTCCTTCTCTTTGAACGAGATTCGAGTATTCCAATTGTCTTCATCAGCACTTCCCCACAACAGATCGCTCTGGACTATCTCTTTACGTCCCTTATCGTCGACCTTTATCCACTTGGCAATAACGGCGACCTTACGTTGTTCATCAACGCCTTTTTGAGGCTCCACCCCAAACACCATCCCCAATTCAAGGCTAGGTGACGCGCTAAAACGTTTGTCCTTATCATAAACCCTATACTTCTTATAATAACGACTGTATTCAACGGCCCCGATCTCGACATCGTCCAGCGCCACTTGTGCTAGCGAAACACCATACTCCTGCTTCACCAAGTCTTGGATTAACAGAGTCTCTTTAGCATCGAAATGCCCGTGGGCATACAACTGACCTATTACCCAACGCAGGAGGCTGCGCGAATCTTCGGTCACAGCATTTTTCTGTTCTTTCTTCGGTAAGTCAGCCAACTTAGACAGGGCAAGTAGTTCGGTGCAACGCTGCACGTCTTTCAATTCATCTTCGGCAAGACAATATACTTTTCCCATTCGCAGCAGGGCTCGCGCATCATATCCCTGCTCCACCGCCGCATTATAAAAATCCACCGCCTTAGCCAGGTCCTGAGTAACGTGCTCGCCTTGATCGTATATCTTTCCTAGCCAATGACTGGCCGACGCATAACCTAAGGCCGAGCCTTTCTCTGCCCAACTAATACCTTCAGCCACCAAACGTGCGCCTTCCAGGCTATCGTCAACTCCCATGAGCTCTTTAGTCTCTTCTCCTTGAGTCTCTTTAAGCAACTGCTTGCCTTTGTAAACCAGCTTAACGCCGTAGTTATAGGCAGAGCGACCGTCGCCGGCTAATGCCGCTTGACGATAGTAGGCCAGCGCCTGAGAAGGACTATTTTCAACTTTATTCTTAAAGTTATAGCCATCGGCGATAGTGGCCAAATCGTCCCCAAGCTGCTGTGCAAGCTCAGGCTTAACGCCAGACATCTCATGATATTCCTTCAGGGCCAAGGTTCGTTTCAGGTAATCGGCCACATACGCATTCTCATGTTGCTGCCAGTACCAGGTATTCTGACCATGAGCCGTCCTGTCATAATAAAGATGTTCGACTGACTTATTTTGCTTCTCCAGTACATATTGCATACGTTGAGAGTGTTCAAAGTCGGCGATACGATCCTCTTTGCCGGCGATCAGCAACACCGGAGCCTTTATCTTATCGGCCAGGTAAACGGGCGAATATTGCAGCAGATCATCACTAAGCTCACCAACGACTTCGCTTACAGTCTTACGATACTCCTCCAGCACCTTGTAATTGCTGCCGTTGAACAAGAGGGGGAGATCATAGATGCCGTAAGCACCTATGGCACATTGATAATCGTCGGGATGCTTTATTGCTAGCATTAAGGCTGAATAACCGCCATAACTCGCTCCCATGGCGCACATTTTCTCGAAAGTGTGTTGCTTGCTAACATGGTTGACGGCAGCGGTGATATCTTGCTCGATTGCCTTACCGAACTCTCCCTTACCACTGTTAAGGAAAGACTTACCATAGCCCTGTGAACCGCGGAAATTTACTCTTAAAACGGTAAAACCTCGACTCGTAAAATACTGAGTATCATTGTTAAAGTAGTTATAATCACGAATTCCGATTGGTCCACCATGCGGCATGACCAACAGGACGCCATTGCGACTTTTCTGATTGGGTAAAGTCAGATACCCCTCGACATCCACACCTGGCGCACTCTCTACCGAAAAAACCTTTGTCTCTGATAGTTCATATGCCATCAGTTCGGGATTGAGTTCGGTTAACAGTTCAACCCTATCCGCCTGACGGTCATAGAGGTAATAGCTACCTGGATCATTCGAGGCATAAACAAACAACACTTGATGCCTGTTGTCTTTTGCATAGGCACTGATCACCCCTTCTTTACCTTTGAAATGGCGTGCTATCAGAGAGTCAGTTTCTGTCGTACTGTTATCAAGAAATTGACTGACATGCTGCCCATTCTCAACATAGGTCACCGCGCTAACACCATTACCGGCAATATTCACCTGAGCGTCAACGAGATCATACTTAGGATGTTCATAGATAACTTTGCCTAGCTTTTGACTGGCAATATCAAACTCATAAAGTGCAATTTTATCGGTATGCTCATTACTCAAGACCGCCAGCTTTTCATCACCAATAAAGCCAACAGGGCTAAACTGCATCTTCTTATCTGTGATCTCAAACAGGGTCTTCCAACGCAGCTCGGTTAATTCACGATAGAGTACCTCCCCCTTCATCGCTTCGATATCAACGGTCACGGCAAACAAAACCCTACGTATATCATCCCAGCCAAAGTAAACGACATCTTTCAGCTTGTGTTCGAGAAGGCTGGCCTTATCGAAATCTTTATCAACCAACTGCTGGATAGTAAGCTTATACAGTTGATTGCTAGGGCGTCCCTTGTATCGATTCTTGGCAAAGAGTATATAGCCAGGTTCATCAATGAGAGGATCGACTAAATAGCTATCCTCGGGAAGCTTAACCAGTTCAGAGGTAAACTTTCCCTCTTGCTGGGAGAGCTTAAGTAACACACTCCTTACTTCGCCTCGCCATAAATAACTGATATAGAGCGTCTCATTATCAATCCAACTATATCCACTGAGTCGTTCATCTGAATTAAATGAACCAATATGTTGATACTCCTTGTCTCGGGTATCTATGAGTGAGATATAAGATTTCCCCTCCTCCACGATAAGCGCCGAGATGTACTGACCATCGGGAGTGAAAGTCACTTGCGACATCATGGGAGAGCGATAAAGTGTCGAAGCAGGAATGGGGACCCCTTGGGTAGAAAAACTGCCGATGAGCAGCACCAAAGCAATGATATATTTCATAGTGCAGCCTCCTTCGACTTGGCTAGACCTTCAGCAAATTCGAGAAAGTTATCTTCTCCAGGACCGGAATAACGCACTTGGCGCGACTGCAATATGTTAGGAAAAGAGGACTCGAGAAAACGCAGCGCTTTAGTCGAACGGTTTTCAAGAATAATCTCTGCAGACGTGATCTCCCACAGCCCTCTTATGTCTATATCCAAATCTCCCACATAGCTCACTTGATTTGGCCGGACTTCAAAATCCCAATAGCCCTCCTCAAGTGCCATATAGACGTAACGGGTAAATTTCACATCTTGGATGCGATACTGACCAGCCGGCACAGTTACCAGAATATAGTTGCTGCCTGTTTTGAGATCGCGTTCGGTCAGCATCAAGCGATTATCACCACCGATAAGAATGCTGTGAAGACCCCAGTTAGTATCAACACCGATCAACAGGTAACCGCTGTTCTCAGCCAAAGTTTTATCAACATCTTTTGAAATGGACTGCAGCCTTTGGGCACAGCCAGAGAGCGTACTCATCACTAAGATGAGCAATAAGGTCATTAGTCGTTTCATCGAATTCCCTTTCATCAATCTATTCGAAGTGACAGCGGCTTGCCGCATATCATTGTCTAGTCATAAAGTGCTACATCAAGCGTCCTAAAATACCCCAACGAAACGAAAAATCAACATTTTTAACAATAAGTTAATTAACTGTTTACTAATAAATCCTTACCTCTATACCGTATCGTAGAGACTATTCAATCAAAGGCTAGAAACAAAAAAGCCCGCCAAAAAGGCGAGCCATTTCCTAGTCAAGTTAAGGCTATCCGTTAACTAGAGCTTACTTCGCTTGGACGCGACACAGATGATTCTAGGTCTTGTGTTTCATGGCCATTTTCGGTGGCATCGACTATGGTGAGCACAGCGGCATCACCCACGACATTACAAGAGGTCAGTACCATGTCGATCAGTCTGTCCAAGGCCGCAACGATCACGAAAGCTTCAACGGGTAAGCCCATTTGGTGGATCAATACGCCTATCATCACCATGCCGCCACCTGGCACACCACCAGCACCCACAGAGAGCAGGAAGATACTAAACAGCAGTGCAGGCAGTTGTTCCATAGCGATCGGCGCGCCGAAAGAGTTTGCCACGAAGAAGATAGCGATGGTGATATAGATAGAGACACCGCCCATGTTCATGGTTGCGCCCAGCGGAACACCGAAACCGGCCACGGCGCGCTTAACCCCAAGCTTCTCGGTCAGAGTACGCATGGTTACAGGAATGGTGGCATTAGAGCTTGCGGTCGACAAAGAGAAGAGAATCTGCTCTTGGGTCTTAGCTCTGAACGCCTTGGCCGACACAGGAGTAAACAGACTCACCGCCCAAGGATAGACCACAAAGATCCATAGCAATAACAAGCTTAAGATCACCACCAGATACTCTATCACGCTCACGAAGAGACTGGCTTCTAAGGTTGCACCCAGCTTGAACATCAGGGCAAACACACCAAATGGCGCCAACTGCATTACCAGGCTGATGAGCTTCATCATCAACTTATTGCCTTCAGTAAAGCCCTGCTTTAACAGTGGCACGGCGCTGCCCATCGACTTAATCACGCCCCCCACCAACAGCGCCATAAAGATCACCTGGAGCATATTGCCTGAAGTGAACGCAGCCACCGGGTTGCTAGGCACTATGTTAACAATTAGCTGCATCAGGTTAGGCAGCTCAGTGGCAGTGATCTCTGCGCCGCTGCCACCTGTCATATCGACCCCAAGCCCAGGTTTAAGCAGCAATGCCACAGCCAAAGCGGCGAAGATGGCCACTAGCGTATTGATAATATAGAAACCGAACGTCTTACCGCCGAGACGACCAAAGCTCTTAAGGTCGTCGAGCTCCAGCACGCCACAGACGATACTGACGAAGACAAGAGGCACCACCATCATCATGATCATATTGACGAACATGGTGCCTACGCCTGAAGCGACCTCGACCAAAGTGCCGGAGAAGAAGCCCACATCGGCTAAAAAATACTGAATAATGCTACCCAAGATCAGGCCAGAAAACAGCCCGATAAAGATGCGTGTTGAAAGTGATTTTGTCATCTGCTTGCCTTGTTATGTGCGCATCTATCGTGCGCTTTACACTCTCCATCTATACGTGGAGATGAGAATGAAAGCCTTAGCTTTCCCGTTACTGGTCAGTGATAGTGGATCATGCTACCCATAAATTCAATCATAATCTCAGTACGTTAAATTGATCAGACCAGCAAACAATCAACCACAGACATAATAATGCAATGATTTTTAATACAAAAAATCACACCAACCAGATAGGTGTGGTGAATAAACTTTTACTTTTAGCACAAATAGACAACAAAATAGCCACAAAGGCATCACCAACAAGCAGTGAAAGTCTCTACGGATTACAGTCAATGCGGATGCAAAAGTCGTAAATAGGCAGAAAAACAGCACAACAAATCAACCAGGTAGGCATGGCAGTGAGTTGCACTAGTGAGGAAACAATAAACAGGAGATAGAAAAGAGAAGAACAAAATAGCAAAGTCGTCAAATCAATAGTTATTAACCTAATGATTTAACGACTTTAAAATCAGAAAACCCAATAAATTTCGCCTTTAAGCCAACCAGAGCTCCACATCGCGAATAATAAAATTACCACTGTAGAGTGCGTGAGGCTCGCCAATCGGCTCAAGCTCAAAATAGCGTCTGTGTTCCTCGGGCAAGCCCTCGTAACCACAGATCACTTGATACAACCAGCTCTCGGTATCCCAGTCGAGTCCTTGCGCTTGGTGATAATCGAGTGCCGACTGTCTTAGTCCCGAATCGATCACAGCGCAGAAATACTCATCCACCGCCAGTTTGAGCGGATTATCAGGGATGTCGAAATCTTCCGCCTCCACCAAGGCGAAGGGCATATCGTGTTCGCGCACCAGAGGATCGCGACCAGCACGGCTAATACTTTTAATCTGCGATACTAAACTAAGCAGTTCAGCTTCTTGGCTGGTATTGGCGACATCCACTGCAGCTGGAGCCAGAATTGCCTCGGCGCGGTTAAACAGAGTTGGCAACTGCTTATGACTCACATGATCCGCCACCTCATAATCTGGATGCATATCCGTATAGAGCAGCCACCCTTTAAGCAGGCGGGTACGCCCCTGGATCTGACGGAAACGTCCCAGCAGCTCCAATAAACGCCCCTGCACGACACTCAGCTCCTGAGTACAGTCGCTCAACGTCTCCTGCAAGCGGGTCACCAGTAGTTTACGCAGCTCACGGATATCCCCAGCGATTTCACCCAACTCGCTAAACTGGAACATCTCCAGACCATTAAGCAGTTCGGTCACCTGGCTCTGGGCCAGTTCGTTTTCACGTATCTTGGCGTTGATGGTGCCCACATAGCCGAACTCGTTGTTGATCCGGCTCCAAAGCACACGAATCGAGTACTTCAGCCCTTCGGTAAAGCTGTAAACCTGCTCGCTGAGATCCGCCAAATAAGCCTCGCTGGCACTGTAATCAGCCGCCTGACGAGCCTCCTTGTAGTGGTCAGCTAGGGTCTTGATGGTAGCGAGAGAGGAGCCGACATTGGCATCGATCTGACGATTACGCTCATCGCTCAGCACCTCTTCCAGCAGGGCGCGCACCGAACGCTTCAGCCTCAGTCCCTGTTCGCCCTCGGGCTGCCACAAGATATCCGCCTTACGCAGCTTGTCGACGGCGCTTGCGCGCTCCCCCTCTTCGGTCACTGAACCGGACAGGTAGACATCCATGATGAGATCCGCATGGCGTCCCAGCTGCTTAAGTAGCGTGACCCCCGCCTGATGTAAGTTGCTACTCATATCAGATCAAGTCCCTCTGGGTTGCGGTTTCCGCCTGGGCCTCCAGGCTGAGTCCTTCGGTTTCATCGATGAAACGGATCACCTCATAGAGGTAATCCAACTTGCCGGTGGCGATATAGATCTGCTTCTCCTGGTTAGGACGCAGCAGATATCCCAGCTCCACCAGACGTTTAAACACCAACTTGATCTGTGCATCCACCTGGGTAGAGCTGGAGCCAAACAGGCGATAGTGGCTGATCTTAGCCAGCTGCTCGCGAAATGCTGGGGTATCTTCGATACGGGTCTGCAACTCGTTGAGCCGCACCGCCGCACCTTCAGACAATGGCGCATCCTGACCGCTGGCCTCTTGTACCAGTACTAACCATTCCACCAAGGGGAGCAGCGCATGGCAGATATCGCGAAACTGACTGGAGATCACCTTACGTTCATCGTCCCCCAGTTGCAGGTAACCGCAGAAGAACACCTCGCCCTCTCCGGCCGAGGCCAGGGTGCGATTAATCAGATTCAGGTATTGCTCGACGTTATCACGAGTGGCTTGCGACTTGAGTGCGCGCCAGGCCTCTTCGTTACTGGTACGGCAGATAAACTCGCCACGCAGCAAGGCTTCAATCAAGGCGCCCTGGCCCACTAATACGGTTTGTGTGCTACTGCTCATTTACACAGCCTCCTTGGCAAAACGCTGGCTCAGCTTATCGGCTATGGGGTTAACTTGCGGCTTAACCACTTGTAATTTCTTAGTTTGCTTATTGATGATGTAGCGGTTAGCAAACAGGTTGAGCACCTCTGACTCGGGGTTAGGGAAAGCGCCCAACACAGAGATGTTATTGTTCTCACAGGCATCGAAGATCTTCTTCACGTTACCGTGGTGCAGTGTGCCCAGCTCGTCGATCGGCCAGTGAATGGTCACATCGGCGCGGCCACGCAGCAGGCGGGTAAAGGCCAGCAGGAACTTACACAGGATCAGATAAGCCATACCATGGCTCGAGGATTCGTTAAGCTGACGGTCGGTGCGGATCACCAGATCGCTGTTGCCCTCTTTCAGGCGCAGCTCGATCTCTAACAGTTTGGCGATACCGCCGGTTAGGGCGGCGCGGCCGATGATATCCAACGCGCGGCGCATGCTGCTGGTGTAGTGCTCATCAGGCAAGTCGGCAAAGCCCTCGGCTTTCCACTGTTTAAACGCCTTAACGAACTCCTCCAACTCTGGCCAGAACTCTAGCTCACTGATGCGCGAGCGGATACGCACCGCCGACTCGCTGACGCCGTCGAGGAACAGCTCTTCGCCCACCTCGCGGGTGATGCGGGCACTCTGCGAGGCGATGCGGCGATCGATATCCGCCAATACATCGTAAAACGCGGTCAAATCGATACCAAAGTTACGCCCCTGCTCTCTCAGCCCCATGATCGCCTGAGGCACCATGACGTTGAGCAGCTGCTCAAGTTGCGGTACCAGCTTGCGATAATCCAACAGGCGAATGCCCTTGTCGTTAACAAAGCTCGACTCCTCGCGGGCGCGCTCCCAGGTCTCCGACAAACTAGAGCCCGACTTGCTGGCGATCACCGAATCGAAATGCTCAATATACTGCTTCACCGAGCCCATTAGCTGATCCCGGCGCAGCAGCAGTTCTTCACCCTGACGCAATCGCTCGGTAAGGCCACCTTGCATCTCGTCCTGACTCGAGGGCAGTTTCAGCTCGGCCAGTTTGCGCATCACGGCGCGCAGCTTGGTCAAGTTCTCCGAGGCCTCTACCTGAATCGAATCAGACTGCTTGCGCTCGCTATCATATTGCTGGCGCTGATGTTTCACCTCGTTGGCCTTAGTGGTGAGCTGTTGACTCAACTCGGTCACCGCCATCTTCACCTTGCTCAGTTCGGTCTGCAGCTTAGGCTTACGGGCAAGCCAGGTATGTTGATACCAGTCGTCGAAACGCAGTACCTCACTGCGTCGCTGCTCCGCCTTGCCGATATTGCTTTCAAGCGTGCGGATCTCCTGCTTCAACTTCAAGATCTTATCTTCATCGACGCCGCGGGATTTCAGCTCATCCTTATACCACTGCTCGCAGGCCTTCTGTTCCGCCTTGGCCGCCTGGCGGCGCTCACTAATATTCTGTTTTACCTGTGACAGCTGGGCATCCAAGGCGCCAACCACTTCCTGCCAGTAGGCCTTCTTCTCCATGCGCGCCTCGAGCGCCTGCTCGTTTTGCTCCTCGAGCCACTCCTGATGCTGAGCCTTAAGCTGTTTCATCTCACTGTCGAGACGGGCGAGACGCTTCTGGGAATCAGCCTTACGGGCGCTTAGCGCCTGATTAATTTTCTCCTGCTCAGCGCGCTTCTCGTCGAACAGGCGGCGCAGATCGTCGCGGCTGTTTTTATAAGCCGTCTTAGCAAAGGTAAGTTCGCGGTTGAGTTTATCCAGCTCGGCATTGATGGCCACTAAGGCTTCTTCAGCCTCTGTCTGTAGCTGTTTGGCGCTCGCCAGTGCCTCCTCGGCCTCGCTGTAACGTCCTCTGAGTTCCTGCTCCGAGGCCGCATATTCTGGAGTCGCCAACGCCTTGAGATCCAACTCGACACCGCAGAAGCTATCACCATCTGCCGATTTGGCCGGATGCAGGTCACTGCGATGTAAAAGTTCAGGGTTAATCAGCTTACCTATGCTCTCTTCCCAGCCCTGTACTTCCTTACGTAGATACTCAAGCAGAGTATGGGATTGAGGGAAAAGCACCTGATGCAATTCATCCAGCGCCCCCTGGCGCTCAATCACACGAACGCCTGCCTGTCTCAGGCTTTCATTGGCCTGATCCCGCTTGGCTCTGAGCTTACGCTCCTCAGCCGTGAGGCGATCTACCATGGCGTTGCAAGCTTCTTGCTCCTCGTCGGCGCGGGAGATACGCTCGTCAAACACCGCCAGGGCCAGCTTCTCTTCCTCGCTGTAGGTGACACTATTAACCTGCATCTGCAACTCGGCCGCCGTCAACTTGAGCAGGTATTCCTGCTCATTGTGCTTAGCGCGGCCCGCCTCCATCTGCTCTCGCCAGCGTTGCTCTAGGGCTGCCAGCTCCTCGCGGCCAGCCTCCTGCTGTTTGTCCCTGGCTTCGCGATGCTTGTCCTGCTCCTTGTCGAGCTGTTCCAGCTCACGGTTGAGGTTCTCGCCTATCTTGCTGCGACGGGCGTTGTAGGCCGCCTCAATATCCTGGTGCTTCTCTGTCTGTAGCTTATGACGCTCGGTGAGATTTTCCAGGCTGGCGCGCCAGCTGGGTAGCTGCTCAAGATCCAGCTTGGCCTGCTCGATGTCGGCATCGAGAAAACCTGCATGCTGATCTTCGATAATATCCAGCTCATGCTCTATCTTGGCCACATCCCCCTTGGCGGCAGAGAGATCTAGGTTGAGCTCGTCGCGCAACTCCTTCCACTCATCGTCGAGCTGACGCAACTTGTTACCCAGATCTTTTGAGCGCTGCTGATGGATCTCCTGACGCTCTATCTCCTGAGATTCATCCTTACCATAGCCACGTTTCAGGCCAGCCAGACGCTGCTCGGCGCTGAGTAGCTGATTGAACTCCTGCTCTAACTTGTCAAATTCAGGGCGGATCTGCTCGAAGCCCTGGATCAACTGACTTTCGCGGATCCAAGACTCGACGCGCTGTGGATTAAGCCGTGAGCTGGGCGGGTTAACCCCATCCTCCTCTAAGATGGCGGCAATCATCGACTTGATGGTCTCCATCTTGCCCTCTTTAGAGTGCACCGCCTTGGCCAACTTCTCTATGTGACGCAGCGTATGCTCATGCTGACACAGAGAGAATTGACGGGCGTAAGCCCTGAGCTCACTACGGTTGCTGCCAGTGCTAAGCAGAGTGCGATCGTTTTGAATGATGGCGCGATATTCGCGGGTGTTCAGCAGGTTGGTCACCGCCACACCGGCGCGTTTCATCTCACGGCCCAGCTCAGCCATGTTATGGCAGAGAATCGACTCCCCTTGCTGGGACTTCACATAATCAGCCAGCTCGAAGCCTTTACCGATAAAACGGTAGTTGACCCCTTTGCCATCACCGGCAGAGGCCAGCACCGCTTGGGTCAGCAGGCCGTCGTCACGCTTGTACTCATAGATGATGTAACTGGAGTCATGGGGCAGGTACCAACGCTCGAAGCTGTCACGGGTCGAGGGCACCACACGGCTGGGATATTCACCATAAAACACGGGCACCAGACGCTGCAGCGTGGTCTTGCCCGAGGCATTGGTGCCACAAATATTAGTGTGTCCATCGAGGGCGAGTTCCACAACGCCAGGGAGGTGCGTATTGATCAGCACGATTCGATTTAAGCTTGGCATCTCTTTCCTTATCCAAACGAGCTTGTCGGCCGCCCCGAAGGGCAAGCAGCAAAGGGGAATAGCAAAACAATCCCACTAAAGTAAAACAAAGCCAGTGTCTTGGCAATCTGGCCCAGGGCTTGGATGGGATAGTCGTTTAAAAAGCGTGCGTCACAGCCGATTTCAGGTGGTTTTCAAGGCAATGGCAAGCCTGCAGAACAAAGAGCTAGAGCAAAAGGTGTGAAGTTAAGATATCAAACTAAGTAGCGCAGCGTGGCTGCTAAAGAGTAGTAATAGGGGCCGACTCGCGCCGACCCCAAGATGTTAGTTGCCTTGCTGGTAACTCACACGGCGCGCCTCGTAGCGGGCCACCATCTCATCCATGCTCTCGGCTTCAAGTGGACGCAGGCCGCTAAGCACGAGTGTCTTCTCTCCTGTGCCCACTAAGGTCTCGCCGCAGTGCAGCTCAAACTTCAGAGTCACATCCCCGCGCTTACCCTCGATAGCCAGCTTCTGCTCGACCAGGGACAGCTCGATATGTTTAAAATCCAGACTCGCCAGGTCGAACGACATGCTTTCATAGATCACTAAGGGACGCGCAGGGTTGATCATCACACCATGCTGCCTCATCAGCGGCACCAGCACATGGGTGAAGTTTAAGCCAGAGAAAGCCACATAGCTGCGAATAAAAGACTCTGTCTGCACTTCACACAAGGTACTATCACCGCTGCGCTCGACGCTGAGGTATTGCTTATCCTTATCATCCAAAATGGCAAAGGCATCGCTTACGTTATCGGGAAAGACCAGATTAACCCCATTGCCTACCATGCCCTCGAAACGAAACTGCATCTTCTGGCTAAGTCCATACTGACCAAGTACTAAGGCAAACAGCAGATCTCCGGGGACGCAAAATTTCTTGGCATCGACATCATGGATAGGGTTGAAGTCTTGCGCCACACCTTTAGCGAACTCGCTCGCTTGCTGTGCTGAGACGGAAACAACTTGCTGATCTTTTTTAAAATAAGGACTTAGAAACATAATGGCTCGATAGCGATAGGGGGATAGTTAATATTTAAGAGGCACAGTCTATAGCAAAACCCACCAAATAGTTCTCCGATGACTTAAAGATACAAAATTTAACAAACGTAAACGTCTAACCATTTAAGTTAAAATTAAGGACTCAACACTAACATCTCCACGTAAAAGATAATCATTCGCATTTTCATTGGAGATTGTATGTTACGCCCGCTTAATACCTCGCTTAGTCTTATCAGCTTGAGTCTGCTATCAGTCCTTGCCACCCCCAGCTATGCCCAAGCTGGTGATGAAACGGCTAAACCACTAGAACAATTAACCATTTTCGGCCAGCGCAATCCGCTTAATACCGTCCCGGGTAGTGCTCACCAAATCACCCAAGCCGAACTCGATAGCTTTAAATACAGTGACATAATGCGCACTCTCGCCTCCGTGCCCGGTGTCTATGTTCAGGAGGAAGATGGTTTCGGTTTGCGGCCAAATCTTGGCATGCGCGGAACAGGCCAAAACCGCTCCGAAAAAATCACGGTAATGGAAGATGGTGTACTGACAGCGCCCGCTCCTTATGCTTCTCCTGCAGCCTACTACTTTCCTACGTCAGGCAGAATGCAATCTATCGAAGTGCTTAAGGGCAGCTCTACGGTCAAATATGGCCCACGCACAACGGGCGGCGTGCTCAACCTCATCTCACGTCAGATCCCTGAGCAAGACCTCGCGGGTCAAGTGGATATCGCTGCCGGTCAACATGGATTTGGCAAGCTACATGCTTTCGCCGGCGGACAGGGTGAGCGCATCGGCGCAGTCGCCGAACTTTATCGCTACCAGGCCGATGGTTTTCGCGACATTAACGGCGTCGATGGCAACACTGGATTCACTAAAAACGACGCTTTAGCCAAGGTGAGTATTCGCAGTGACAAGGCCAGCCAATACCAGCAAACCCTCGAATTGAAACTTAAGTATTCCGACGAGATCTCCAACGAAACCTATATGGGCCTTACCGACGCCGACTTTGCCGCCAATCCCTACCAAAGATATTCTTCGTCTCAGAAAGACAAGATGACCACAGAGCACAAGCAGCTGCAACTTAATCATCTTATCGATCTCAACGACAGCTTGTCGCTAGGCACCATAGTTTATTACAACGAGTTTGCCCGTAACTGGTACAAAACCAGTAAAGTGAACGGACAGAGCATCAGCGGCGACGGCACGCAAATAGCTGCTGACTTCGATAGCGATCCCACCAGTGGCGATCTTAGCGTTGATGTTAAAGCCAATAATCGTCAATATCTGTCTCAAGGTATTCAAAGTGAGCTCAACTGGTTACTGGATAATCACGAAATCGCCATCGGGGCCCGCTACCATGAAGATGAGATGGACAGGTTTCAGTGGGTAGATAAATACAACATGGGAGCAGATCAGGTCATGCGTTTGAGCAACGCAGGGATCCCAGGTACCGACTCTAACCGTATCGATAGTGCCCAGGCTATCGCCCTCTATGTTCAGGATAAAATTCAGATCGGCCAGTTCAATATCACCGCAGGCCTACGTTATGAAGATGTCGACACTCGTCGCCTCGACTGGGGTAAGAGTAATGTCGGCAGAGACGGCGAAGCCGATAAAGATGTTCGCAACAGCTTCTCGGCACTGCTTCCGTCTCTCTCGGCCAGTTATCAGCTTGATGACAACTGGTTACTGCTGGCTGGTGTGCAGAAAGGTTTCTCCCCTGCCGCACCTGGTAACAGTGATCGTCAGGAAGAGTTAAGTTGGAACTATGAGGCAGGTGCGCGCTTCAACAGTGGTAACCTTAATGCTGAAGCCATCTTCTTTTACAGTGATTACAGCAACATGCATGGTAACTGTACCGCTGCACAAGGCTGTGATGATGACAATATTGGCAACCAATACAATGGCGGCGAAGTAGAAGTCAGTGGTCTCGAACTCAGTTTAGATCACACCTTTAATCACGACGGCGATATCAGCTTTCCAGTTAAGCTCGCTTACACCTACACACAGGCCGAATTCGCCAAAAGCTTTACCTCAGATTTTGACCCTTGGGGAGAAGTAGAGGCTGGCTATAAATTGCCTTACTTGCCAGAAAATCAACTATTTGCATCGGCAGCAATGGCCGGTGACAACTGGCAGATCACTCTAGCGGCACGCTATACCGATGACATTCGTACCCAAGCAGGTCAAGGGGCGATCGCCACAGAGCAGCTGATCGAAGCCAAAACCATTGTCGACCTCTCAGGACGCTACCATCTAGGTGAGGCTCATGAGGTTTATCTCAGCGCAGAAAATCTGTTCGACACCAGCTATGTCACCACCAAGATCCATGGTTCAAACTTTGCTGGTAAACCATTATCCGTCACCCTAGGTTATCGCTACCAATTCTAAGGCTACCGCCCCTTGGACTCCCAAGGGGCAATTTTCAATCAGCGAATCACAATTAGAGGTGATGACTCTGCCCTCAAATGGATAAGACAGTTAACACCAGGCCTGCTGCACACTTATTGCACAACCAAGCATTAACCTTTATTACAGAAAAACTGCAAGGCTAAATGCAATGCAAACATTTGTTAATAAAGTGATTTATTTCTAGTTCATCCCAGCTGCACACCACCACAGCAATTTACGCTTTCTTTACAAATGTTGATCTCAATCAAAAAACTTAATGATAATTGTTTGCATTACGATATCCGATTGATAGAATCGCCAGCAACTTAATAACCCTGATACAACAACTGGGATGAGAAATGATGAAGAAAACGCTAATTGCCGCCGCGCTAGTCAGCGCATTTGCTAGCCAAGCCGCTATTGCCTCTGATGAAACTCAGGAACTGCGTAAAGTGATCGAGCAGCAGCAGAAAGTACTGCAAGATCTTGAGAAGCGTCTTGAGCAAACTGAGCAACGTGTAGAAAAAACCGCTGATGCCGTTGAAGAAACCAGCTCAGCCAAGAGTGCGACCACTATCGGTGGTTATGGTGAACTTCATTACAACAACATCACAGACAACAAATCAGGTAAAGACAAAAAAGATATCGATTTCCATCGTTTCGTGCTGTTCTTTGGCCATGAGTTCACAGAAAACACACGTTTCTTCTCTGAGCTAGAAATTGAACATGCACTTTCTGGTGATGACAAGCCAGGCGAGGTTGAACTAGAACAAGCTTATGTAGAACATGACTTTAACGAGATGTTCACCGGTAAAGCAGGTTTGTTCCTAATGCCTGTAGGCATCATCAACGAAACTCACGAGCCACCAGCGTTCTACGGTGTTGAACGTAACCCTGTTGAGAAAAACATCTTGCCAGCGACTTGGTGGGAAGCGGGTATCAACCTCAACATCAAAGCAGCACCAGGTCTGGCCTTTGACGGTGCCATCACATCAGGTCTGAAAGTTGATGATACTTATAACATCCGCGGTGGTCGTCAAAAAGTTGCTAAAGCTGACGCCTCGGATCTAGCCTATACCGCACGCATTAAATACACAGGCGTTGCAGGTTTAGAGCTAGCGGCTACGGCACAATATCAGTCTGATCTCACTCAAGGTAAAGCGGGTGTTGACACGGCTTCAGCGACTTTGTTAACCGCTCATGCTATCTACAGCATCGAAAACTTCACCGTTAAGGCACTGTATGCTCAGTGGGATATCGACGGTAAAGAAGCAGAAGCATTGGGTCGCGACGAGCAAAACGGTTGGTACATTGAGCCATCTTACCGCTTCAATGAAAGCATTGGCATCTTTGCTCGCTACAACGAGTATGACAACAATGCAGGTAACGGCGACGACACTAAGGTCGAGCAAACCAACGTAGGTATTAACTACTGGTTACACGAAAATGTAGTATTTAAAGCTGACTACGAAAAAGTTGGCGGCGCTAAAGATGCCGATGGTTTCAACCTAGGCGTTGGCTACCAATTCTAAGCTAGCTCTCCATAGCAGTGCTCCAAACGAGCACTGCCTATGGCTAAGACACTTTACGAGGTGTCTTAGCCATAGTGAATGGATTCATTATCACAGGCCTCATCCATTACCTTGCTACTGGATTAATCAATGAAATCTCTTTCTGTTAAGCTCATATTTGCCTCACTCTTCGCCGCCTTCTGCGTGCAGGCCGCCAGTGTCTATCAAAGCAACGAAGACTTTATTACCCAAGCCTTCGCCGCCCCTATGCCAAAGGCAAAGGTCTACTGGTTAGAAGATGATGATAAGCAAGTGATCGAAGATATCTTGGCCCATAAATTTAACAAGATGCGAGTACGTTACTGGCAGCAGGAAGGCGAAACCGTATGGATCCTCGAAGAGATAGGTAAGGAATCCCCCATCACGGTCGGCATACATATCAAAAACAAGGCGATCGCCCAAACCAAGGTGCTTGTCTATCGCGAGAGTCGAGGTGATGAGGTGCGTCACGAGTTTTTCACCGATCAATTTAAACAGGCTAAATTGACCGGCGATCACCAACTGGATCGCAATATCGATGGTATCACAGGCGCCACCCTGTCGGTGCGCGCACTCACCAAGCTATCACGTATCGCCCTCTATCTAGACGACAAGGTGACTCAATAGCACAGATGGCGATCTGCCCTGTTAGTGTTATATTATGGCCAGCGAGCAGGATACCCCTGCTCTTTTTGTATTCCTTGGGCCACCAGCCCGCATCCTTTTACCTGGGATTGCTAACGTCCTAACATAGCCAAAATAAAGAAAGCCATAGATGACAAACAAACCTCGCCATCCCCACCGTAAACCTCTGTGGCAAAAACTCGCCAAAGTGTTCAGACCCTGGCACAGACGTCTAGGCATTGCCAGTGCTATCCTGGTGGTCTTGGTCGCCGCGACTGGCATCTTGATCAACCACAGCAATGAACTCAAGCTAGATACGGCTCATGTTAATCAAGCCTGGTTACTGGATCATTATGGTATCAAGGCGCCTAACCAGATCATGGTCTTCGCTACAGAGCCCCTGCTCGCGGCGAGCGATAACCTGCTTTGGCTCAAGGATAAACCTGTATTGGAGGCTCAAGGACCGCTACTTGGCGCCCTTGCCTATGGCAATCACTATGTGGCCATCGATGACCAACATCTGTATCTGCTTGATCAAGCAGGTAACTTGCTCGAGCAGCAGAGCCGAGCCACAGGCCTACCCCAGGATCTAAGTGCACTGGCCCTTGTTCCCCAAGGCGATAGCCAACAGCTTTGGCTGAACACGGCTTCCGGCAGTTACTTAAGTGACGCCGACCTCATCGACTGGCAAGCGGCAAAACCACTTGTCCCCTTAGACTGGCAAACGCCCCTCGCCAACGAAACGACCTCTGGCGTCAGCCAGCGCCTTTCGCTTACCGCCCGCGCCATGCACCTCAATTGGGAACGTGTGTTGCTTGACCTACACAGTGGCCGCATCATAGGCCTGCCCGGCACCCTGATGATGGACCTGGTGGCCCTCAGTTTAATCTTCATGGCCATCTCTGGTCTCTATCTTTGGCAGCAAGCAAGACCCAAGCAGCGCCGCCTGAAGTAAGATATATAGCCCTGCTAAAGAGTAATAAAAAAGCTCACCTTAGGTGAGCTTTTTTATTACTGTGATTAACCCGGGCGGCTTAGCCACCCATCAGTTTCTGCCACCAAGAGAGCGGCTCGCCACAGTTCTTCGCCGGATGATAGCTCTCAGTCAGCGCGGGGACGGCAATAACATTGCCGCACTTAGCCTGCTTGGCAACGCCTGTCTTGGCATCGAAGTAACCATTTACCACGCCTTCGACAGGTGTGCGTCTTAAACCAATAGGCGCACGCTGTTTGAGGAAGGCCTGATACACGGCCATGGCACCACTGCTGCCGTAAAGGCTTGTCTTGCCATTGTCATCCAAGCCAACCCAAACCGCTGCCACGTTACGTTCATCGAAACCGGCAAACCAAGAGTCGCGTGAATCATTACTGGTGCCAGTCTTACCCGCCAGGGTAACCCCAGGAAACGCCTGCCCCAACTTGGCAGCGGTACCAGATGCAACCACCTGAGTCATGGCATGCTGTACCAGGAAGTCGCTGGCTACAGGCAATGCCTGGCTGGCGTTGCTCTGGCTGGCCGCCAGGGGCTGATTGTCTGCATCCAGCACATGGGTCACCGCATTAAGCTGACGATAACGACCATTGTCCGCCAACGTCTGATACACCTGGGCCACCATTAGCGGCGAGCCATTGACTGCACCCAACAACATTGAGGGATAATCGGGGATCTCTTCATCCCAGCCAGACTTGGCCAGAGTGGTCGCCACCGCATCTGTGCCTATGGCCATCCCTAAGTTTACCGTCGGTACGTTCATCGACTTCTTAAAGGCCGTCATCAGAGGCACTTCGCCAGAGAACTGCTTGGTCACGTTTTGCGGTGACCAGGTCTTACCATGAGAGTTGGTCAACGTGATGGGCTCATCCTTTAACGGCGTTGCCAGGGTATATTTATCCCCCTGGCTCAAGGCCGTGGCATAGACAAAAGGTTTGATTAACGAGCCTATTGGCCTGCGGATCTCCACCGCACGGTTAAAACCATGGTAACTAGGCACCTTGTCGCCCACCATGGCCGCAATACCGGCTGAATATTTGTCGGTCACCACCATACCAACTTGTAAAGCCTTGTCTCGCTGCTCCAGCTGCTGCATCGTCTTACGCACCGCCAGCTCAGCAGCCTCCTGAGCCAAAGGATCTAAGGTTGTGTAAACCTTGATGCCCGACTGTTGCAGCAAAGCATCGCCGAAACGACGCGACAGTTCACCGCGTACCACGGCAAAGAACGCCGGTAGCTTCTTGTGCACAGGTCGACTAAATTGGCGCACCCCAAGAGGTGACTCCACCGCCGCCTTATACTGAGCCACAGGCAGTTGGCCAGACTCCATCAAGAGACGCAGCACCAGATCCCGTCGTTCCTGTGCCCGCTCAGGGTAACGCCAAGGGTTGTAGTAAGAAGGGCCCTTAATCGCGGCGACCAGAAACGCCTGTTGAGCTAAAGTCAGCTCGGCAATAGGTCGACCAAAATAGAACTGAGAGGCCAGCCCCATTCCGTGCACGGCGCGAGACTTATCCTGACCCATATACACCTCGTTGAGGTAGGCCTCTAAGATCTCGTCCTTGTCATAACGAAAATCGATGATCAGCGCCATCAAGGCTTCTCTGAGCTTACGTATGATGGAACGCTCGCTGGAAAGAAAGAAGTTTTTCGCCAGCTGCTGGGTCAGGGTTGAGCCACCTTGTACTGTACGTCCGGCACTGATATTCACCATAGCGGCGCGCACTATGGCAAAGGGATTTACCCCGTGATGCTCGTAAAAACTTCTGTCTTCTACCAAGATCAAGGCATCCACAATCGCCTTAGGCATCTTATCTGTGGCCACAAACAACCTATCTTCGCCATCACCTGTGATCATGCGATCCAGCAGTACGGGTTCGAGATGAAACACCGCAAGTTCACGGTTATCACTGCGCGCTACAGAGGCGACCCCTTGGCTGTCGAAGGTGATCATCACCCGCTGTTCCTCTTGGGAACCTTGAGGATGCAGGAAGGGACGTCGCCAGAGATCCACCTTGGTCTTAGAGGCGGAAAACTCTCCCACCTGACGGGGATTAGCCACCTTACGATAACCCAATAGCTTTAGCTCGGCGATCAACTGATCATGACTCACCGCCGCCCCAGGATAAAGCGCCATAGAACGGCTAAATACCTGCGCTGGCAGATGCCACTTTTGCCCTTCAAACTTACGGGCGATGATCTGATCCAGATAGATGCTATAAATCGTTAAGGCGGCAAACAGGATCAGGCCGAGCTTCCAGCTCAAAGACCAGATCTTGCGCCCCCATCCCGGCTTTACGGCACTGGCTTTAGGCTTGCTTGTCTTGCCATTGGCCGACTTACGCGGCTTACGTTGCTTTGGCGTCTCTTTATTCGTCATCTCTTTTCCAGTCAAACAGCAAAAGGGCGATCACTGCCCATTTGCTGACATCTTTTTCTTGGTTAATTTGGTGGGCAAGGTGTTGGCCGGATCGTCGGGCCATAGATGCTTAGGGTAACGACCCTTCATCTCTTTCTTTACCTCGACATAGGGGCCAGTCCAGAAGTTGGCCAGATCGGCGGTTAACGCCAACGGTCGCATGGCTGGCGACAGGAGCTCCATGGTCACCACCAATTTACCTTGGGCCAGACGCGGACTCTGAGCCATGCCCAGCGCCTCCTGCAGACGCACGCTAAGCAGAGCGCGTCCCGAATCGTCATAACGTATCGCCGCCCGAGTACCCGTTTTCATCGGCCAGTGGGTCGGCAGTAGTTCGTTTAATGTCTGCTGCTGGCTCCATTCCAGGCGATTGAGCAGCAGAGTGTAAAAATCCAGTCCCTTGAGCTGGTTCAGGCGGCGCACCCCATCGAGATAGGGTCCCAGCCACTTGGGCAACTCGGCCAATAGGGATTCATCGCTAACATCGGGCCAGTCTCCCGCCAGTTCAAACTGACGCGCCAGCGCCACCCGACGCCTGAGCTGCTCCACCTTATCATCAAATCCCAGCAGCGAAAGGCCTTTAGTACGGATCAGCTGATAGATAGCCTGATGAATCGTCTCTTCGTCCAGAGCCGCTAAGGGGCGTTCGCTCAATATGATAGCCCCGATACGCCGTTGAGATAAACCGTAAAAACGCGCCTTATCCTCATCCCAGCCAGTCACGACTTGGGTCTGCCCCCTGTTTGCCAGGGCGCCGTCAAACAAGGCAGGATCCAACTTAGCCGCCAGCAGAATGCGGCCACTACTTTGCCCATCGCTCTCCTGAAAATCGGCCACCACCAGCCAAGGCTCCCCCTGCAGCGCATCGTCATCGCCGAGTGCCACCCCAGCACCGCAGGCAAGTTGATAGCCCTTCACCCCACGCGCCTTGGCGATGCGATCGGGAAACGCCAGCGCCAATAAAATAGCAATATCCTGATCCCGGCTCTCACTCAACACCTGGCTAAAGGCTTTATTCCCGCCCACTCTCACCAGATATTGCTGCGCAAGCTTAGCAATCTCGCCCCCCCGGGCCTCGTTTAAATATCGCGTAATATCTGCGCCGCGTCGGGGCAAGGCTCGCGCCTCAAGTAGCGCCGCCAATACCGCCGCCAGCGGCAAATAGTAGGGACTCCCGCTCTCTTCCAACGCCTTGGCGGCCAACAACATATGTGCCAGACGGGGATGACAGCCAAGCTGATAGGCGGCGCGGCCATGGGCCGTTATGCGCCGCTGACTATCCACCAATTCAAGCTGAGTAAGCAGCTCCCAGGCAACGGTTTCATTGGCCGCGTTAGGCGGCGAAATAAGGGGCAAGGCTTGTAGGGTGTTCACTCCCCAGAAAGCAGCATCCAAGGCTGCATTGGTGAGATCACCATGTTGAATTTCCGGCTCGTCGGCCTTGAGCAGACGCTCATGCTCCTGCTGTGGCCAGAGCCTGATGCAGTGGCCAGCGCTAAGACGCCCGGCGCGGCCGGCGCGCTGGGCCGCTGAAGATTGGCTGATCCGTTTCAGTGACAGTCGATTCACCGCCGTCTTGGGATTAAAGCTGGCCTGACGCTTATAACCGGCATCGACCACCAGCTGAATATCTTCAATGGTCAGACTCGACTCGGCCACATTAGTCGCCAGCACTAACTTACGCATCCCCTTAGGCGGAGCGGCAATAGCGGCATCTTGTTGTTTGGGCGGCAAGGCGCCATAGAGAGGTGCTATCAGGAACACCTTGCTGTCGAGCCGCTCCGATAATAGGGTTTGTAAACGCCCAATCTCGCGCTGGCCGGGCAGAAACGCCAGTAAAGAGCCCTGCTGATGCTCACTCAAGGCGTCGACTATCACCTTGGCCATATGGGGCAACCAATCTTGATGAGCGGCGCCGGGACGATAACTCAAACTGACAGGATAGCTGCGCCCTTCGCTGACAAGACTAGCAGCATCAGGCATTAAATCTGAGAGAGGCAAGCCATCCAGAGTGGCCGACATCGCCATGATCTTGAGATCTTCGCGAAACGAGGCCTGCACCTCAAGTGCCAGCGCCAGCCCAAGATCTGTCGTCAGATGGCGCTCATGGATCTCATCGAAGATGATCAACCCATAATCCGATAACTCAGGATCTTGCTGGATCATCCGGGTCAACACCCCTTCGGTCACCACTTCGAGACGCGTCTTGGCGCTGATGCTGGACTCACCGCGTACCCGATAACCCACCGATTGCCCTACGGACTCTCCCCGCTGCGCAGCAATAAAGTGCGCGACATTGCGCGCCGCGATACGTCTGGGTTCCAACATTAGAATCTTGCCCTGTATCTGTGACCAGTCGAGCATCGCCAGCGGCAACGCGGTCGACTTACCCGCCCCGGTTGGCGCCTGCAGAATCACCTGCGAATGGCTTTCCAGGGCCTGTTGGATCTCAGGCAGGAGTGTATGGATAGGTACTTGGTTCAAAGGTGGTGTTCAATCGGCAAAAAACTGGCGACAGTTTACTAGGGATGAAGGCAAAACTAAACATACGCGCCTCGGCTAAAGGGCGCTATAAGGTTAACATCTATTCACAATAGAGCTGGCGATACCAATGCAGGCCTTCACCCGAACTCAAGGTCGCCAAGGATGTCGGCCGGGCAATGCCATAGCCTTGACCATACTCGACGCCCAAGCGCGCCAGATGTTTGGCCACTTCAACCGACTCGACAAATTCCGCCACGATTTCAAAATCCATGTCGCGGCCAAGTTGGCAGATGGCCGAGACGATCGCCTGATCCGCCCTGTCATCACACAGTTGTAGAATAAACTGTCCGTCTATCTTCACATAGTCCACATCGAGCAGCTTGAGATAGGCAAAACTTGAGAAACCTGAGCCAAAATCATCCAGCGCCAGTTTGCATCCCATGGGTTTCACCATGCTGATCAACTCCGTCGCCTGATCCAGCTGGCTGACCGCCGCCGTCTCAGTGATCTCAAAGCAGAGCTTGGCCACCAGTTCGGGCTCGCCCAGCAAACGCATCTCCAGCCAATTGATAAATTCGCTATCACCGATCGACAAGGCCGAGAGGTTAACCGATACCATACTCAAAGATTGCCAGATATCGATATGTTCACTGCCCCAGCGCAGCAGCTTGTCGATCACCCAGCGATCCAGCTTGGCCACCAGGTTAAAGCGCTCGGCGGCGGGCAGAAAGATCCCCGGCGCGATCAGCTCGCCATCGGCAGATCGCATCCGCAGCAAGATCTCCAGATGTAAGCCTTCGTCACTCACACTCAGGGGTTCTATGGGCTGATAAAAGAGCTCAAATCTGTCGTTAGCCAGGGCGCCAATGATATCCACCGAGGCGCTCATCTCGGTATTGAGCTTCTCTACCACAGGATCCTGAGCACTATAGAAATACCAGGCGTTGCCGCCCTTCTCCTTGGCCAAGCGGCAGGCGGCACTGGCGCGCCGCAGCAGATCCGATATCGAATCTATATCACTCTCGCAGCGGGCCACTCCCATGCTAACGCTCACGCAATGTTTACGCCCTTCCCAGCTAAATTCATGGTTAGCCAACGCCTGACAGATACGTTCTGCCACCTGCTCGGCAATCTTCCCATCGATATTAGGCATTAAAATGCCAAATTCATCACCGCTTAGCCTGGCAACCACATCTTCCTTGCGCACCAACTGGCTCAAGCGAGAGGCCAACTGGCACAGCAAATGGTCGCCAGCCCTGTGGCCACTGACATTATTGACTATTTGAAATCTGTCTATATTAATGAAACCAACAAAGGTGGCACGTTCACAGTCACAGGGATTGGACAGATCATAGATAGCCTCAAAATAGGCGCGATTTGGCAGGCCAGTTAAGCTATCAAAGTTCAGCGAGAGTCGCTGCTCATCAGTGACTTCCACCACCTCTTTCACGGGCTCAACCAACATGAGTATTGGGCCATCCTCCCCTGAGAGGGAGAGAAAGGTCACCTTGGAATCGACCTCATTGGGGGAAAATTTGAGCGGCACCTCGCAGCTCGACTGCTCAAGCACCTGATCTTTAACCAGGTTCATGGTATCGAGAAAGCGTTTTTGAGCTAATGCAGGTACCAGACTTTCTATTCGCTGTAGCGTCTCTACACGCAAGGTTTCAGATGCGCTCTGATTAAAACGTATCACCCTATCATCGGCACCGACATGCACACAGGGAATAGGTAGGCGATAGAGATGTTCGATACAGACCAGTTCATTATTCTTGGCCGCTAATCGCTGATGCGTCACCTCTTGCGCCAGACCCAGTAAATTTCCCGCCAACAATAGTTTTTGCCTGACGAGCTCTGGCCAATGTCCTTCGCAGTTGTAGCGGTAAGCCCCGAAAATATATTGCTTGATCCCACCGACGGGTAAAAGCAATACACTACGGATCTTGGCCTGATTCAGGCGTACACGACTATCGTCATCGTCAATAGCGGCCGCCACATCTTCAACGATGGCCGGTTCGCGCAGCGAGGTATAGGAATGCAGGTGGCGATTATTGGCCACCCGGCTGAGTAACAATTCGGCGTCGCGCTTACTGAAGATGGATGTATCAGACTGATACATAGCCTCAATCTGCACAGGCAGACGGCCTTTGCCAATACGTAACAAAAACAAGCCATCGCAATTATTATCGATGGCAAGTTCCTGCAACACTAGCTGCAGTTCCTCTTCAAGATCATGCTCGCACAAATAAGCAAGAGTTTGCTCGAGCGATCGAGATCCGTGTTGCGTATCGGATGACATATACTATCTAATCCTTAGATTGGCTAATCTGATACAGACACTGATTATAGTCAGAAATCATAGAATTACCCATAGGTTAAGTTGTAAACACTAGTAGTACGCGACAACAGGACACATTTAGCTACTCATGCAGCATTGACGAAATAACTCGCTTAAAATCAAACAAATAGAATATTATTCGCTTTGTATTTTTGTAACACACTTTGGCCTTTATCGGCAACCAGGTGATAGACCCATGAAACGACTCTTTCTTGCCATCTCTCCCAATGCTGCTCAGCTCGACACATTGACTCAGCTGCAGGCAAACATTGGTGGCGAAGGGCGCATAGTCCCTAGAGACAATCTGCATATGACGCTAGCCTTTCTCGGCCAATGTAGCGCGGCGCAGCAAGAGGCCCTAAGCGAAACCTTAGCGCGGCTCGCCCACCAACGCCGGCTGCCGGCTTTTGAAGTGACGCTCAACACGCTAGCGCATTGGGACAAGCCGAAGATCCTCTGCCTCAAAGGCGAGGCGCGAGACCCGCAACTAGTCTCCCTGTTTAACCTATGTCAGCGTTTGGCGCAGCAACTCGGGCTACATACCAGTGAGCATAGCTTCCAGCCTCATATCACCCTGATGCGTAAGGCTAAGGCACTGCCCGATATCAAATCCCCGAGTCTTACCCTCAATGGCCATGCCCTGCATCTATATCACTCCCAAAGCAGTGAGCAAGGCGTGCAATATGAGATATTGGCCTCCTGGACACTTACATAAAAAAACGCGCCCTTGGCGCGTTTTTCTCATTCACTACTGCTTAGCTTAGTCTTGCAGCAACTCGGCAATGGTTAACACGCCGTGAGCGGTCGCCCCCGCCGCCCACAAGCCATTGGCCGAATCGGCAAAGGCCGAGGCCAGATCCATATGTAGCCACTGAGTGTCATCCGACACAAAGCGCCACAAGAAACCGGCAGCGTTTGAGGCACCGCCAGCTCCGCCACCTTTGACCGGACGACTGTTGGCAGTATCGGCATAGGCAGATGGACACATCTCTTTGTGCCAAGGATCGAGGGGAAGTGGCCACACCATCTCGGCGACAGATGAAGCCTTCTCTTGGGTGCGGTTAATCAACTCACGACTTGGCGAGAAGATGGCGTTGTACTGAGTCCCCACGGCCATCACGGCGGCACCGGTCAGGGTCGCGGCATCGATCACCAGCGGTGCACCTGTCTCACAGGCGGCTTGCAGGCCATCGGCCAATACCAAACGCCCCTCGGCATCTGTGTTTACCACCTCAACCGAGACGCCATTCTTGTAGGTGAGGATATCCCCCAGCTTATAGGCACGGCCACTGATCAGGTTCTCGGCGCAGCAGAGGAACAGCTTGACACGCTTATTCAGACCAGACTTGATCGCCAGGCCCAGCGCTGCCGTCACTGTCGCCGCGCCGCCCATGTCGCACTTCATCCCCAGCATGCCTTCGGACGCCTTGATGCTGTAACCGCCTGAGTCGAAGGTGATCCCTTTACCCACTAGCGCCGCCGACACAGGAGCGTCTTCACCCAGTGGGTTATAGTCCAGTTCGAGCAGCGCAGGCGCACGCTCACTGCCGCGGCCCACAGAGTGAATGCCTATCCACTTCTCTTCCAGCAGGGCTTCACCCTCAACGATGCGATAGCTCACCTTGTCGCCACCGACTTTAGTCAGCCACTGGGCAGCCTGATTCGCCAGGGTCACCGGCGCCAAGTTTTCAGGAGTCTCGTTGATCAACTGCCTGGCGAAGGCCGCGCTGTCGCGTCTGTCGTCCAGCACTTTCTTGATGGCGTCGTCGCCAGTCCAGGCTATCTTGCCTATCTGCTTGGCCGTAGCAAAGCCTTGGGCGAAGGCCCACTGAGTGTGAAGATCCCAGATCTCACCTTCTAATGCCACCTCGTTAATCCCTTGATTGCGTAGCTTACGCGCCGCCTGCTGCACCTGACGTAGCTGATCGCCCGCCTGCAGATGGATATTGGCTTGGCCCGCCGTAAAGGTCACATCTGCGCTGCCCCAATGGGCTGCTGGTGCATCGCTGGTCAGATAAATCTTCATCACATCGCTCATAGTTATTCCTTTTCTGTACAGAGAGTCGCGAAACCTTTAGCGGCTCCGCCTTATAATGGCGCCAAGTATAACGCCAATCATGGGCCTTTATCTAATCGCTTAAATCAACCCCATTACCCCTGTGCCAGCAGGGCGATGCGACAGCATAATGCTAAATAAGGTAGAATCGCTGCGCTCAGCCGTGGTCTGTTACCAGATAGAGATAGCAAACCAACGCCAAACCCAGCCACAGAAATAATAAGCAGCATAATAAGGTCGACAAGATGATTTTTACCCCCGCATTTGAACAGGGAATATTGCTCAGACGCTACAAGCGCTTCCTCGCCGATGTGCAACTTGATGATGGCTCAGAGATCACCATCCACTGTCCTAACACGGGCTCGATGCGCAACTGCCTCTATCCCGGCGAGCCCGTCTGGTTCTCCACCTCTGACAATCCCAAACGCAAATATGCCCATACCTGGGAACAAGCGGCCTCAGATGAGGGCCACATCATAGGGATCAACACTGGGTGCGCGAATGCCCTGGCGGCTGAGGCGATTGAGGCGGGCGTGATTACCGATCTGAGCGGCTACGACACCCTGCGCCGCGAGGTAAAATATGGCAGTGAGAATAGCCGCATCGATCTATTACTGCAGAGCGAGGGCAAACCCGCCTGCTATATAGAAGTCAAAAGTTGTACCTTATTAGAAGAGGGCCAGGGTTACTTTCCCGATGCGGTCACCACTCGGGGACAAAAACATCTGCGTGAACTGATGGAGATGGTCAAGCAAGGCCACAGAGCGGTACTGCTATTTGTGGTGCAACACACGGGGATCACCTCGGTGGCCGCCGCCAAACATATCGACCCAGACTACGCCGAGCTTCTGACTCAGGCCCACCAAAATGGGGTGGAGATCCTAGCCTACAGCAGTAAATTATCCCCAAGTGGTGCCAGTCTGATTAAATCCTGCCCTGTCAAGTTGTAAATAGAAGGTAAAAGTTGAATTAATGCGTAATAGAGGACATAGTCAAAAGATAAACTTATGACAGCTTAAAAAATTTGCGTGGTATATCAGATTCTGATATAGATATCGGCCTTTAATAAAGACGCCCTACAACGCAAATGATTAACAGGAGATGCGTTATGCCTGAAGGCACTAAAAAACTTGGCGTGCTCGCTATCGCAGGTGTAGATCCTTACCAGGAAAAACCAGGTGAGGAATATATGAATACCGCTCAACTGGGTCACTTCAAAAAAATTCTCGATGCTTGGCGTAGTCAGCTCCGTGAAGAGGTGGATCGCACCCTGAATCATATGCAAGATGAAGCGGCTAACTTCCCAGACCCTGTCGACCGTGCGGCTCAAGAAGAGGAGTTCAGTCTTGAACTACGCGCCCGTGATAGAGAGCGTAAGCTGATCAAGAAGATTGAAAAGACATTGCAGAAGATCGAAGACGACGATTTCGGTTTCTGTGATTCATGCGGTATCGAAATCGGTATCCGCCGTCTCGAAGCTCGTCCAACGGCCGATCTCTGTATCGACTGTAAGACGCTCGCCGAGATCAAAGAGAAACAGATGGCCGGTTAATCTGGCGTAAAGCGGGGCTTAGCCCCGCTTTTTTATGATGTGTCGTTAAAGGTTTTGCCGTGATAGTTCAAGCAGACCACTCTCAACCCCCAAATACTCAAACCACTATGCCCAAAGCCGTCGCGCCCCAAGCCACCGGCACAAAGACCTATGTTGGTCGATTCGCCCCCTCCCCCTCGGGTCCACTGCATTTTGGCTCCTTAATTGCCGCGCTAGGTAGCTTTCTACGCGCCCGCGCAAACCAAGGTAAATGGTTGGTGCGCATCGAAGATATCGATCCCCCGAGAGAGGTCATAGGTGCCAGCGACCTTATCCTCAAGACTCTAGATGCCTATGGCCTGCACTGGGACGACGCCGTGCTCTATCAAAGCGATCGCCTAGGCGCCTACCAGGCACAGCTTGACGCATTAGTTCAGCAGGACAAAGCCTACTTTTGCCAATGCACCCGCAAACAGATCCAGGCGATGGGCGGCACCTATGATGGCCGCTGCTCTGCGCGCATGCCTAAACATACTGAAGGCGCGATACGCATTCACAATACCTTGGCCATAGACCATTTTAATGATGAGTTACTGGGTCCTATCCAGGTCGAACCAGACTTTGCGGCTGAGGACTTTATTATCAAGCGCCGCGACAGCCTCTACGCCTACCAGCTGGCGGTGGTCATGGACGATGCCTTTCAAGGGATCACCGAAGTGGTGCGCGGCGCCGACCTGCTTACTTCCAGCGCCCGCCAAGCCACGCTCTTTGAGCTATTTGGCGAAACGGCACCTAAGTGGCTACATCTGCCACTGGCCTGCGCCCAACCTGGGATGAAGCTCTCAAAACAGAATCATGCCCCGGCGATCGATATCGAGGCGCCTCAGGCCAGTATCAATGCCGCGCTCGCCTTTCTGGGGCAAGCTCCTTGCGATATCGACCAAGTTGAAACCATGTTAGCCCAGGCCATCAGCCAATTTGACCTGAAGCGGATCCCGTGTCAGCAGGAGATCATTCTGCCGCAAGGCGCTTAAGTCGATGCGCTAAAGTAGTGAAATGCAAAACCTAACCGCCGTCACGAAACCCAGTTGACCGGGAAAGCCCGGGTATACTCTTTAACCCATATTTGGGTTATCATAGCGGCCTAGTTTTAACCCTAACTCAAGATCCAAGTTCGAGGTGTCCTATTTTTCGCCGTATTAGTCAATTCTGTAAGCAGCTTTTTGACGACAATCAAAACACCACAGAAACCACACAAGCGGGACTAAGCCTAGAGATAGTTGCACGCAAACACCATGCAATCTCTCGTAAGCAAATTAGCGAAAACGCTATTAAGGTACTCTATCGTCTACACAAGTCTGGCTATAAAGCCTACCTGGTGGGTGGTGGCGTGCGTGACATCCTCCTCGGTCTCGAGCCAAAGGATTTCGATGTGGTCACCAATGCCACACCGGAAGAGATTAAGAAGCTGTTTCGCAACTGTCGCCTGGTTGGGCGCAGATTCCGCCTGGCCCATATCGTCTTTGGTCGCGATGTTATCGAAGTTGCCACCCTACGTGGGCACCATGTTGATAGTGGCGAGAAGATCTCTAAGGTCAATGCTGAAGGGCGCCTACTGCGCGACAACGTCTATGGCACCATAGATGAAGATGCCGAGCGCCGCGACTTTACCGTCAACGCCCTCTACTATGACATCAGCGATTTCTCCATCCACAGCTATGGCGGCGGTTTACAAGATCTCGAGTCTCGTACCCTGCGCCTGATTGGCGATCCGCAAAAACGCTACCGTGAAGACCCTGTGCGCATGCTGCGCGCCGTGCGCTTCGCCACAAAGCTGGGGATGAACATAGATAAGGCCGCGAGTGAGCCAATCTATGAACTGGCGCCGCTGCTTCAAGATATTCCCGCCGCCCGTATGTATGAAGAGGTGCTTAAACTCTTCTTTAACGGTCAGGCAGAAAACAACCTAGCCATGATGCGCGACTTTGGCCTGTTCGCCCCCCTCTTCCCGCTGGTCGATAACCTGTTAGAGGAAGATCCTAAGGGACCGGTTAATAAACTGGTCAAGGCGATCATGCGCAACACTGATGAGCGCGTCCAGGCTGACAAGTCGGTCACTCCGGCCTTCTTCTATGCCGCCATGCTTTGGTATCCCCTGAGCCAAAGAGCCGATGATATCGCGCTGGAAAGTGGCCTAACCCAATATGATGCCTTCTACGCTGCAATGGGCGACGTGATGGAGCAGCAATGCCGCACCATCAGTATTCCCCGTCGATTCAGCACACCGGCAAAAGATATCTGGCAGCTGCAACTGAGATTCGACCGTAACCAGGGCACCCGCGCCTTTAAGTTTATCGAGCATCCTAAGTTCCGCGCCGCCTATGATCTGCTGCTACTCAGAGCAGAAGCCGAAGGTGGCAATGTCGCCAAATCCGCCGCCTGGTGGAAGAGCTTTGTCGAAGGTAACGAAGAGCAGCGAAGCGTGATTGCCCGCAGTGTCAATAAAGGCAGCCGCAACCGCAACAACCGCCGTCGTCGCAGCCCAAAGAAAGCACCTAAAGCCGAATAATGCTCATTGTCTACGTCGCACTGGGGGCCAATCTCGCGTCCCCAAAAGACCAATTGGATCAAGCCTGTCAGGCACTGAAATCCCTGGCAAGCGACGGACAGGTGAGCGTCTCCCCCTATTACCAAAGTGCCCCTATGGGTGATGTGCCGCAGCCGGACTACCTCAATGGGGTGGCTCGCTTTCAGACTATGCTCGCACCATTGGCGCTACTCGATGCTTTACAAGCCATCGAAAACGAACAGGGCAGAGTGCGGCAAGTGCGTTGGGGCGCGAGAACTTTAGATCTGGATCTGCTGCTCTATGGTGACTGGCAGCTGGATATTCCCCGTCTTAAGGTGCCGCACTACGGCATGAAGAGTCGCAGCTTCGTGCTGATCCCTCTGTACGATCTGTCTCCTGAACTGATCCTTCCTTGTGGTACCCCACTAGCATCACTCATCAGCCCCGAACTTAAGAGCCAAGTTCAACAACTCGCCCTGGATCATTGAACTTAGGCGCCAGTTAGCTTATAAAGCACACTACTGTAGAGTCTGTTGACCTTTACTGTTTTGTTTTCCAGCATTTTGTAGACGATTTATACCAGGCAGAGCCTGTGTAATGTAGTTATTCTACATAGACGGGCGATAACGCCGTAGAAATGGACTGCAAAAGCTGCCCTAAGGGTTCATCTAAACACGCCTTGTCCTGCGTTGCGTGCTATTTGCATAGAAAAACTAAGCGGCACAGCACGCGCCTAGAGCAAAACGCTTTTAGATTGAACAAAAATTAAACCTGAAAGGTAAACAGACCCTAGGCCGAATCCTTTTCTAAATCAAAGTTAAGACCAGCATTATGTCCAAAATAACCAGCTCTACCCTGCTGAAGTTCAAGCAGGAAGGTAAGAAGTTCACTGCACTCACCGCCTATGACGCCAGCTTCGGCGGCGCCTTCGACAGCGAAGGGATAGACGTCCTCCTCGTGGGCGACTCGTTAGGCATGGTGTTGCAGGGTCATGACGACACCCTGCCGGTCACCATTGAAGATATTGCCTATCACACCCGCTGCGTGCGCCGCGGTATCAAGCGCTCTCTGTTGATCGCCGATATGCCGTTTATGAGCTATGCTACGCCAGAGCAGGCGATGAACAACGCCACAGTGCTCATGCAATCAGGCGCCAACATGGTCAAATTAGAGGGCGGCCACTGGCTACTTGAGACTGTAACCAAGCTGACCGAACGTGGCATTCCCGTCTGTGCTCACTTAGGACTCACACCTCAGTCTGTACATGTTTTTGGCGGCTTTAAGGTTCAGGGGCGAGATGCCGACAACGCCCAGCGCATTATCGATGAAGCCAAGGCTATCGAGGCGGCAGGTGCTCAGCTATTGGTGGTCGAATGCATCCCGGCTGCACTGGCGAAAAGCATCACAGAGGCGCTAACGATTCCGGTTATCGGTATTGGCGCAGGCGCTGACACAGACGGTCAGATCCTGGTCATGCACGACGTATTAGGGATCTCTAGCGGCTATATTCCTCGCTTCTCGAAAAACTATCTGGCTCAAACCGGCGAGATCCGCAGCGCGATTCGCGCCTATATCGAAGAAGTCGACAAGGGGGTCTTCCCCGCTGCCGAGCATACATTTAGCTAAATTAAGGTAGCAGTAACATGTACACCACCCAAGATATCGCCGAGATACGCAGTAAGGTGCGTCAGTGGAAAAGAGCTGGCGAGACAGTGGCTTTTGTCCCCACCATGGGCAACCTGCATCAGGGGCACATCACCCTGGTCACCGAGGCGCTAAAACAGGCCGATCACGTGGTGGTCTCTATCTTCGTTAATCCGATGCAATTTGGGCAAAACGAAGATCTGGACGCCTATCCACGTACTTTAGCCGCCGATCAAGCTGCTCTCGAAGCTGCCGGTGCCGAGCTGCTGTTTACGCCAACGCCTGCCATCATCTACCCCAAGGGAATGGATCAGCAGACCTTTGTTGAGGTGCCAGGGCTATCGGATGAACTATGTGGTGCCAGTCGTCCGGGTCATTTTCGCGGTGTCACCACCATAGTCTGTAAGCTATTTAATATCGTCCAACCTGACGTGGCGCTATTTGGTAAGAAAGATTTTCAGCAACTCATGGTGATCAAGGCCATGGTAGAAGATCTTTCCCTGCCTATTGAAATCATTGGCGTTGATACCATCAGGGAAGACTCAGGTTTGGCGATGAGTTCGCGCAACGGCTACCTCAGTGAGGAGCAGAAACAGCAAGCGGCTCAGCTAAAGCGCACCTTGGATGAGATGGCTGAGGCGATCACGGCTGGTCAAGCTATCCCTAATGTAGTGCAGCGCGCTCAGGAGCAACTGCACCAGGCTGGATTCAAGCCTGATTATCTGTCGGTGCGTAACGCCGCTAACCTGCAAGCCGTCGGTGATGATGACAAGCAGTTAGTGATCTTAGCCGCTGCCTTCATGGGTAGCACGCGATTGATCGATAACCTCTGTTTTCAGCGATAAGCGTTAACCTTAACGGCTTCATTTTAGCTCTCTAAGATGAAGCCGATTTTGGCCCTCATCTCTTTTTTACCTCGCTTCTCCCCCATCTCTGCACCAAATCGCGGCAACTTACACGCAAATATCCTTCTTAACTCATTGGCTGCGCACCAAATCGGCTCACAACCCTGGCCATTATTTGCGCAAAATTTGGAAAATAAATTACGTATATGAGGAAAGCTCAAAAAAGTGACCCTGATCCAGATCACCTGCATTTCATTTACATAAGATTCAGACAGATTACCACTTATCGAACCTAATACACTGAAAGCAAGTGGTAATACCTATTTACCAAGAATTCAACTTCTCCACATAGGAGTTGCAAGGTGACATGGGTCACAGTGACCCAAGAGCGTCACCGAAACGATTAGCTTCTAAACTGAAATTATCAGATCAGATTTTTCCACTTTCGAGACCTAATTAGAGTAATTACTCTTTAAAATACCTGTTTTTTGGCTAATAAACCTATTATTAGTTCCGAAAAGTTATAACTGACCTCGCCGCCCAGTGACCTGTGTCACATTTCTAGTTTAAGGCGTCAGACTAAGTTCACACACATCTAACTCCATCTCACATAATCAGCACATAATGATCTAGATCATATTTGCATTTGATGAATTAGCGTTTATTACGCATCAAGGATAAACCGATTCCATTTAGGAATAGCTTTCCCCCAACACACTATGCTGCATCGGACGAGTCAGCATCGACAAATTAAAACTACCAAGTGACGACAGTAAGAGGCAATCATGACCCTACTTCAACTACTCGCCAGTTTGACGCCTGTAATCAGCGTTATGCTATTTTTGGTGCTACTCAAGATGCCTGCATCGCGCGCCATGCCCATCTCAATGGTAATGACCGGCCTTGCCGCCGTCTTTATCTGGCAAATGGATACCACCATACTCGGTGCCTCCGTGGTTGAAGGGCTACTCTCCGCCCTCACCCCACTCAGCATCATCTTCGGTGCTGTATTCCTGCTTAATACCCTGAAATACTCAGGGGCCATGGATACTATCCGCGCAGGATTTACCAATATCAGTGCTGATGCCCGCGTTCAGGTGATCATTATCTGTTGGTTGTTTGGTTCATTTATTGAAGGCAGTGCCGGTTTCGGTACCCCTGCTGCCATCGGCGCGCCATTATTGGTTCTCCTAGGCGTACCTCCTATCGCCGCCGCCGTGGTTGCCCTTATCGCCGACTCCACCAGTGTTTCCTTTGGCGCCATCGGTCTACCAGTCCTCTTCGGTATGGAGCAGGGTCTGATGCAAGGCGGTGTGAGCATGGCTGCCGAGCAGATCGCTCAGCATGGTACAAGTTTCGCTGACTATGCGCAGTTTATTGCACTGCACATGATCACTATCGACTTGATCACAGGTTCTCTAATCCCGCTTGTACTGGTTGCAGTACTGACAGGCTTCTTCGGTCGTAACAAGTCCTTCAAAGAAGGTCTGGCTATCTGGAAGTTTGCCCTGTTCGCCGGTCTTGCCTTTACTGTACCAGCATGGTTGATCAACTTCTTCGCCGGTCCTGAGTTCCCATCTGTAATTGGTGCGCTTGTCGGTATGGCCATTGTGATCCCAGTAGCTCGTAAAGGTCTGCTACTGCCTGAGACACCTTGGAACGATTTCGCTGAAAATGATAACCAAGAAGGCAAAGCTAAGATTGAGACAAAGGCACAATTCTCTCAGGTTGCCGCTTGGACTCCGTATATCATCATGGCAGGTCTGCTAGTACTGTCACGTACCGTTGCACCGCTTAAGTCTTGGTTGACCAGCTTTAACATCAGCTGGACTAACCTGCTGGGCACCGAACTGAAAGCCGGTTTCGCGACCTTGTACGCCCCGGGCGCCTTCTTTGTGCTAGTGTGTATACTGGGTTTCGTGCTCTTTAAGATGAAGTCACCAGCCATCAAAGAGTCAATCACTGTCTCTTGCAAGTCAATGCTACCGACTATCATCTCTCTAGGCGCTTCAGTGCCTATGGTTAAGATCTTCCTAAACTCAGGGACAAACGAAGCGGGTCTACAGTCTATGCCGGTAGCTCTGGCTGACATGCTTGCAGGCTCTATGGGCGCTATCTGGGCCTGGATGTCACCTATCGTAGGTATCTTCGGTGCCTTCCTATCAGGTTCTGCAACCTTCTCTAACATGATGTTCTCGGGTCTACAATATAGTGTTGCCGACAACATCGGTATGAACCACGCGTTAGTCCTAGCCCTTCAGGGTATAGGTGCCAACGCGGGTAACATGATGTGTGTGATGAACGTAGTTGCTGCCGCTACCGTAGTGGGTATGGCAGGCCGTGAATCAGAAATTATCCGTAAAACAATGCCAGTCGCTCTGGGTTATGCCTTGATTGCAGGTACTATCGCCAGCCTATGGGGCGGTCTATAGCAGATAACTCGAGAAAGGCGGAAGTGATGACCCCGCCTTTCTGTGGGTCAACTAAAAGAGTAATGTTATGTCGATTAATTATTCAGCAGTAGTCGCAGATTTACGCGCAAAACTCGGTAATGAAGCAGTAACAGACGATGCAGTGCGTCGTTTTGCCTGGTCAACAGATGCCAGTTATTTCCGTATCGTCCCTGAGGTAGTGGTACACGCCGAAACCTTAGAGGATGCGAAAAGCACCCTAGAAGTGGCACGAGCCCACAATGCCCCAGTCACCTTCCGCGCAGCTGGTACCAGTTTGTCTGGTCAGGCGATTGGCGAAGGGATTTTATTGATCCTGGGCCATGATGGTTTTAGAAAGATCGCCGTTAGCGATGATCACACTCGAATCTCATTAGGCGCGGCAGTCATTGGCAGCGACGCCAATATGGTACTTAAGCCCTTCAACAAAAAGATTGGTCCCGACCCAGCGACTCTGGCATCAGCCATGGTTGGCGGTATCGTCTCAAACAACGCCTCAGGCATGTGCTGTGGCACGGCCCAGAACAGCTATCAGACCATCGCCTCGGCTAAGCTACTGTTTGCCGACGGTACCCGTCTAGATACTGGCTGTGAGCGCTCTAAGGCAGCATTTAAAGAGTCGCATCAGGAGCTACTTACCGAGCTGACCGAACTGGCGAAACTCACCAGCAGCAACCCTGTACTGGCCGATCGTATTCGTAAAAAATACTCTATCAAGAACACCACAGGCTACAGCATTAATGCCCTGGTGGATTTTGAAGACCCATTTGAGTTGATCAACCACCTGATCGTCGGCGCTGAAGGCACCCTGGCCTTCGTCGAAGAAGTAACCTATAACACGGTCGATGAGGCCAAGTTCAAGGCTTCTGCCATGGCGGTATTCTTCAACATGGAAGATGCGGCCCGTGCCATCCCACCAATCAAATCTGACAGCGTCGCCGCTGCCGAGCTACTGGACTGGGCATCGATTAAAGCCGTAACCGGTAAGAAAGGGATGCCTGATTGGTTGAGCGAGCTACCTGAAGGCTCTGCGATTCTGCTTATCGAATCTCGTGCTAACGATGAAGCCACTCTGGACGTATACACCCAAGATGTGATCGCCAAACTGGCTCATATCGAAACTGAGCGTCCTATCACCTTTAGCCGTGACCCAGAGGTTTACAGCAAGTACTGGGCAATGCGCTCAGGCCTGTTCCCGATCATTGGTGGTGAGCGTCCTAAAGGCACCTCGGTTATCATCGAAGATGTGGCCTTTGAACTAGAACATCTGGCCAATGCCGCGACCGATCTTACCGAGCTATTCCACAAGCACGGCTACCCTGAAGGGGTGATTTACGGTCACGCATTAGCGGGTAACTTCCACTTTATCATCACACCGACCTTCGCCTCACAGGAAGATATCGACCGCTTCCACGCCTTTATGCAAGATGTGGCAGAGATGGTGATCAACAAGTACGATGGCTCAATGAAGGCCGAGCACGGCACAGGCCGCGCGGTAGCACCTTTCGTCGAAATGGAATGGGGCGCCGATGCCTATACCCTGATGAAGCGCATCAAGCAGATCTTCGATCCACAAGGCCTGCTCAACCCAGGGGTGATTCTCAACGATGATGCTAACGTGCACGTTAAGAACATCAAGCCTTGCCCTGTGGTCGATGACTTTGTAGACAGATGTATTGAGTGTGGTTTCTGTGAGAAGACCTGCCCGACCTCTGCGCTCAACTTCACTCCACGTCAGCGTATCGCGACTTTACGTGAAATCGCCCGTCTCGACGCCTCTGGCGACAAGCAAGCCGCAGAAGAGATGCGCGCTGCCGCCAAGTATGATGTGGTCGACACCTGCGCGGCCTGTCAGCTGTGTACTATCGCCTGTCCGGTAGACAACAGCATGGGTAATCTGGTACGTAAGCTACGTACACCTTATATCACTACCACTGAGCAGAAAGTACTGGATTTCCAAGCCAAACATTTTGGCGCGGTAAACCAGGTGATCAGCACAGGTTTCAATATACTCAACATCATCCATAAGGTCACCGGCGACAGCGTCACCAACGGTCTGATGAAAGTGGGCCGCATGGTGTCTAAAGAGGTACCTTACTGGAATCCTGATTTCGCTAAAGGCGCTAACCTGCCTAAGCCATCGCCAGCATCTCCAGACAAAGAAACCGTGGTCTACTTCCCAGCATGTGGCGGTCGGACTTTCGGTCCAACACCACTAGACCCAGACAATCGCACCCTACCCGATGTCGTGGTTACCTTACTTGAACGTGCCGGTTACAATGTGGTGACCCCTGACAATACCCGTCATCTATGCTGCGGTCAGATGTGGGAATCTAAGGGTGACTTTAAAAATGCCGATGCTAAGCGCGATGAGCTAATCGATGCACTAAGCGCACTAAGTGAAAACGGCAAGGTACCCGTTGTGGTCGATGCCCTCTCTTGTACTTACCGCACCCTGACAGGTAACCCTAAGGTGGAAATCACCGACTTGGTCGAGTTTATGCACGATAAGATCTTGCCTAAACTGACCTTCACCAAGAAGGTTAACGTCGCGCTGCACTTTGGTTGTAGTGCGCGTAAGATGAAGCTTGAGCCTAAGATGCAAGCTTTAGCCGATGCCTGTAGTGCAGGCGTTAAGCTACCTGAAGGCATCGAGTGTTGTGGTTATGCGGGTGAGAAGGGCTTGTACAAGCCTGAGATGAACGCCAGTGCGCTGCGCAACATCAAGAAACTGATCCCTGCGGACATCAAGGAAGGCTATTACGCTAACCGTATGTGTGAAGTGGGTCTATCACATCACAGCGGTATCTCCTATCGCCACCTGGCCTACCTCCTAGAGGAGTGTAGCCGATAGGTTAGTCGCAACCGATTTAAGGTTTAGATAACCCACCCAAGCAAACTCCGCGGTGTGACATCAGCTCACATCGCGGTTTTTTTATCTTTCCCCCACGACAAAACAAACGAAGATCCCACACGTCATGCAAAATACTGGTGTTAATCCGTGACTTGCGCCATAGTATTAGCAAGTCATATAGCGCGATACCCAAGTAGCCGACCCGCCTAAGTATTGCCAAACCTGATAGATGAAATAAGGAATAGAGTCGTTACGACGACATTTCACCTCAGGTTAATACCGTCAGCCCACGACTCGACGCAGATAGAGGAATTATCGCCCCATGGGAAAACTGCTCCTAGCCATCGCACTTCTGTTGCTTCCCGGCCTGAGCCAAGCCAACGGCATCTATAAGTGCATCAAGGGCGAAAAGATCGTCTTTAGTCAGACCTCCTGTCCCAAAGATTTCAAACAGCACCATATCGAGTATCAACTAGGGATCACCACGGAAACCGACAGTGATCAAAAAGCGGAAAAGCTCGATCCCCTGCAGACCTTATTAAACAAGCGCACTCTTACCCAAGAAAAATTACTGCAGCTAATCGATGCCGAAATATACCGGCTCAAACAGGAAAACAGCTATTATGAGATCCTAAGGGCCAGTGAAAAACAGAAGCTGGATCGTAAACGCTATTGGCAAAAACAGGCTAAGAATGACCCAGAGTTTCTTGCCAAGCTCGAGGAGATGAACCTTTACTTCGATGGCTTGATTCAACTCAATCTCGATGCCATGGCCACCTTGGAACAGCACAAACAGCGCATCGCAAATGAGGAAGCTGAAGATCCGGCGTTAGAGGCAAGTAGCAAACAAGGCGAGCAAAACTAACCAAAGACCAAGAGGAAGGCCATGAACAAAACCCAGTTGAGCTTGCTTATTATCGGCCTGCTGCTCGTGGGGTTATATCTGCGCCACCAGTTCATTAGCCCTGCCAGTACCTCTAGGGAACCCAATATTGAAAGCTTCGTCGATCATGCCCAATATCTCACCACCCAAAGTGAGGTGATCGCGCCGCTGCTGTGCGCTAAGCTGGCCACCGACATGGGATATGAGATAGATCAGCAACAGATTAATCAAGATCTGCATCAAGCGCTGGCCGCCTACGATGATGGCCAAGACGCTCCCCTGTATCTATTTATCTATATCAAGGGTTATGCCTTTGGCTTAGCCCATGGTATAGAAGATAAGCTCGGCGCCTATTATCACCTAGGCTGCCAGCAGAAGCATCCAGACATAGAGCCGGAGGAGGCGCCAACGCGCATCTGATGATCCACTTTCCCCTATTACTCAAGGTCTGCGGCGACAAACAGCTGTTACTTATCGATAACCAGAATGACTTGCAGCGTGAAAGCGCCCATCTGCCTAAAGATGCCCTGCTTATTATCGACCGTCAGGGCGCAGCCTATCGCTGCCAAGCGGGCGAGTTCATCCCCTTGGTGGAGCCTATTTCGTTAGCCCAGCTTATCGACTGGGTCAGTGAGTACGCCTGCCAAAACGGTCACTTCTGCAGCGCTAAAATCGGCGCCAAGTCGATTAGCCAGTTGTTTGAGATAGTGCGCTATCTCGACGACCAATGAGGCGACAACCAGGCTGCTTCCCCCTCACACACACAATCCATCCACAAAAAAGCCCCAATTTCATGGGGCTTTTTATTGAATATATCTGGCTATATAGGGTTAGGTTCTCAGGCCTATGCCACGGCTGATCAGGTAGTAAGCCACCAGCCAGAGACCCACGCAGAAGCCCACCATGATCGCCACCGACAGCGAGATACTGATATCGGCATAGCCAAGGAAGCCGTAGCGGAACACGTTGATCATATAGACCACAGGGTTCAGCTGAGATACCCCTTGCCAGAAGTCAGGCAACAGGGTCAGCGAATAGAAGACGCCACCTAAGTAGGTCAGCGGCGTCAACACAAAGGTCGGCACTATGCTGATATCATCATAACTCTTGGCAAACACCGCATTAATCAGGCCGCCCAGGGCGAACAAGATAGCGGTCAGCAGCACAGTCAGGGCCACCAGCCCCGCATGGTGCAGACTGATATCAACGAAGAACATGGCCACCAGAGTGACTATGGTGCCGACACACAGGCCTCTCGCCACGCCGCCGCCCACATACCCGGCAATCATTACATAGTGTGGTACCGGCGCGACAATAAGCTCCTCCAGATTGCGCTGGAACTTAGCGCTGAAAAAGGAGGACGCCACGTTGGAGTAGGAGGCGGTGATCACCGACATCATGATAAGCCCAGGCGCGATAAACTCCATATAGCTCACGCCGCCCATCTCGCCGATACGCTTACCCACTAGGTTACCGAAGATCAGGAAGTAGAGCGTCATAGAGATAGCTGGCGGCACCAAGGTCTGTACCCAGATACGGGTGAAACGGGTCACCTCTTTGATCAATATGCTCTTAAAGGCGGTAAAATAGACATGCTTCATATTCATGCTCGAGCTCATACTTTGGCACCTCCCTTACCTTGCTCAACCAACTCCACAAACAGCTCCTCTAATCGATTGGCCTTGTTGCGCATCGACAACACCTCGATCCCCTGCTCGGTGAGCTGGGCGAATACGCTATTGATGCTGTGGGCCTTCTCCACATCCACCTCGAGTGTGTGTGGGTCGCTCAGACGGCAGTTGATCCCTTTAAGCGATGGCGGCTCGCTGATATCGGCACTGAGGTCAAACACAAAGGTTTCCATATTCAGGCGGCTGAGCAAAGACTTCATGCTGGTACACTCCACCAACTCGCCCTTGTCGATAATGCCTATGTTACGACACAGCATCTCGGCCTCTTCCAGATAATGAGTGGTCAAGATGATGGTCACTCCCTTGCGGTTAAGCTCAGTTAAAAAGGTCCACATGGAGCGTCGCAGCTCAATGTCCACCCCGGCGGTGGGCTCATCGAGGATCAGTAACTTAGGCTCATGCATCAGGGCGCGGGCGATCATCAAGCGGCGCTTCATACCGCCAGAGAGGGCACGGGCCGGGCTGTTACGCTTATCCCACAGATCCAGCTGACTCAGGTACTTCTCGGCACGCTCGAAAGCCTGCTCGCGGGAGACACCAAAATAACCGGCCTGATTGACCACTATCTGCTGCACCGTCTCAAACTGGTTAAAGTTGAACTCCTGAGGCACCAGACCGATAGACATCTTGGCCAGCTCAAGTTGGGTGTCGATATCATGCTCGAACACCTTAACCTTGCCAGAACTCTTCTGCACCAGGGAGCAGATCACCCCTATGGTAGTGGATTTGCCGGCGCCGTTAGGCCCTAGCAGGGCAAAGAAATCCCCCGCCTCAACCTTAAGGCTAATCCCTTTTACCGCTTCGACACCGCCCTTGTAGGTCTTCCTAAGCGAGTCAATCACTAAAGCATATGGCTCTTGGGTCATTAGTTACTTCCGTTCTTTTGACAAATGCGAGTAAATAAAAACTCCCGCACAGGGCAGGAGTTTAGGGTATTGCTAAAATGCGATTAATCTAAGGGTACGACTTTGGCGATATAAGGCAGATTACGATACTGCTCAGCGTAGTCGATACCATAGCCCACGATAAATTCGTCGGGAATGGTGAAACCAATAAAGTCGACCGGTACATCTACCTCACGGCGCTCAGGCTTATCCAGCAGGGTGCAAAGCGCTAGGCTCTTAGGCGCGCGCAGCATCAGCATCTCACGCACCTTATTTAGAGTGTTACCCGAATCGATAAGATCTTCGACGATCAACACATCGCGCCCTTCGATGTCAGACTGCACATCTTTTAAAATCTTCACATCGCGCGAACTGGTCATGGCGTTGCCGTAGCTGGATACCGACATGAAATCGATCTCAACATGGCCCTTAATACGGCGGCAAAGGTCGGCCATAAAGACCACAGACCCTTTTAGCAGGCCCACCATCAAGAGGCGCTCGCTGTTGGCGTAATGGGCATTGATCTGCGCAGCCAGGATATCCAGTTGTTGTTCAATCTCATCAGCCGAGATCATCACTTCGGTGGTGTGTTTCATACTCTTCTCAAATTTGTGTTAATTGTCGCGATTGTCGGCACTGTGCTTATCATAGCCCCAACGCTTGGTTAACGCGTGGTCGACGCCCAGATGATCTAAAATCCGAGCGACCATGAAGTCTACCAGATCTTGCACCGATTTGGGATCATGATAAAAGCCAGGTGCCGCAGGCATTATGGTCGCCCCCAGACGAGACAAGGATAGCATATGCTCTAAGTGTATACTGCTAAAGGGAGTTTCCCGTGGCACCAGAATCAGCTGACCGCGCTCCTTTATCACCACATCGGCGGCGCGCTCTAACAGACTATTGCTCATGCCTGTGGCTACCGCCGCCAGGGTGCCTGTGCTGCAGGGGCAGATCACCATCTGCTTTGGCGCCGCCGAGCCAGAGGCCGGTGGCGAAAACCACTCCTCCTTACCCAGCACATGCAGCTCCCCTTTTGGCGTGAGTCCCTGCTCGGCAAACAATGCCAGTAGCTGTGCCTTAGCCTTGTCGCCATTGGCGCTCAGCTGCAGGCCATGTTCGGTCGCCAGCACAACCCGCGCCGCACTGGAGATCATCAAAAACACCTGGTAATCGGCCATCAACAGGCATTCCAGCAGCTTGAGTCCATAGGGGGCACCCGAGGCGCCGGTCCAGGCCAGGCTGATCGCCTTGGCCTTCTTGGGATAATTCATATTACTCTCTTCGTTTAAGACGCGAGTTTAACGCTTGAGCTTAAGTTCCAACTTGTGCAGCAACTTACCGTGCAGGCCGCCGAAGCCGCCGTTACTCATTACTATGATGGTGTCGCCAGGGCGAGCGTCGGTTGCAACCCTGCCCACCAACTCATCTATCTGGTATAGCACAGTCACGGGTAATTCGGCCTTAGCCATCGCCGCTTCCACGTCCCAGTCGATATTGTCAGCCTGATACAGATAGGCGGCATCTGCCAGCGCCATAGAGCCGGCCAGAGTATCCTTATGCACGCCGCGCTTCATGGTATTAGAACGCGGCTCAAGCACCACCAGAATGCGACCCTCTCCCACCTTGGCGCGGCAGCCCTGCAGCGTGGTGGCGATGGCCGTCGGGTGGTGGGCAAAGTCATCATACACGGCGATATCATTTACCGTGCCGATCAGCTCCATACGACGTTTTGGCGGTGCGAAACGGGTCAGCGCCTCGATAGCCGCCGCGGGCTTGACGCCCACATGACGGGCTGCGGCGATCGCCATGGTGGCATTTTCTACATTGTGCTGACCGATAAGCGACCAGTCGAGTACGCCCTGGGACTCGCCATCGAAAAACAGCTCGAATCTGTGGCCATCTTCGCTTAGCAGCTCGCTGTACCAGCCTGGGCTACCCGCCATCAGATTAAAGGTTTCCTGCTCACTCCAGCAGCCCATGTCGATCACCTCACGTACGGCGTTACTCGCCGACGGCCAGATGATTTTGCCCTGACCCGGTACTGTGCGTATAACGTGATTAAACTGACGTTGGATCGCTTTTAAATCATCGAAAATATCGGCGTGATCGAACTCCAGGTTATTGATCACCAGAGTACGTGGCTGATAGTGGACAAACTTAGAGCGTTTATCGAAGAAGGCGCTGTCATATTCATCGGCCTCTACCACGAAAAACGGCGAGTTACCCAAGCGCGCCGACACACCGAAGTTTTGCGGCACACCGCCAATCAAAAAGCCTGGCTCATAGCCGCAATCTTCCAAAATCCAGGCCAGCATGCTGGTGGTCGACGTCTTACCATGGGTGCCCGACACGGCCAGCACCCAGCGATTGGTCAGAATATGCTCCGCCAAAAACTGCGGTCCAGAGGTATATTTCAGACCACGATTGAGCACGGCTTCGACGCAGGGGTTGCCACGACTCATGGCGTTACCTATCACCACCAGATCCGGCGCGTCATCTTCATTTTGCCCCAATTGGCTTGGGTCGAAGCCCTGGATAAGCTCTATCCCCTGCTCTTCGAGCTGAGTGCTCATGGGCGGATAGACGTTGGCATCGCTGCCCGTGACCTTGTGACCGTTAGCGCGAGCAAGGAGTGCGAGACCACCCATAAAGGTGCCGCAGATGCCTAAGATATGTACATGCATGGGGTTGGCTCTGGATAGGAATAATCTGGGGGTTATTCTAACGATTCGTGTCACCATTGTCAGTTAACAATGGTTTAAATAACGTTTTGATGACTAACGTCATAAGGAGAGGTTTGTTCAAACTTCGTTTGTATGGCTGACGTCAAGAGTGCAGCCTTACGTTTTCCAAACTTCGTTTGGAGATGAAAGTCGTGGGTCTTCAACCCACACCCGACCAAAAGGGGAAAATCGCTTGCTCCCCTTTTGGAAATCCCCCAGCGCCCCAGACGAAGTTGTGATCCCTACGTGGCTTATTGAAAATGCCGTATAGCCATCATGGACGATGGCTAAGACTCGGGGGGACAGGAGTTCCATCCGAGTCGTTAGGCGATTTTCATTGAAGCATGAGGATCAACAACTTCGTCGGGGCGTCAGGGTGGATGCAAGGAGGGCGAGGACGAGCAGTCCTCCTTGCCCAGGTGTGGGATGGAATCCCACGACTCTCATTCCCAAACGGAGTTTGGAAAATAAATCAATGGCCACAAGGCCAAACAAAAACCTAAGTGCTAAACCCAAACTCAATTTAAAAACCAAATGCCGGTTGTGGCTACGAGAAATCCCCATCGAAGTTGCCGAAATGCGTAGATGAAAATGCCGTATAGCCATCATGGACGATGGCTAAGACTCGGGGGGACAGGAGTCCCATCCGAGTCGTTAGGCGATTTTCATTGAAGCATGAGGATCAACAACTTCGTCGGGGCGTCAGGGTGGATGCAAGGAGGGCGAGGACGAGCAGTCCTCCTTGCCCGGGTGTGGGATGGAATCCCACGACGTTAATCCAAACGTAGTTTGGGAAACTCAATTCAGGCCGAAAGGCCACTCCGACCCTAGTATGGAACGGAGTTCCACGACTTACTCAGCCATAAGGCTGAATTAACCCTGTGTGACACTTACCTCGACCGTCAGGTCGCACATCCCCGGGTATGGGATGGAATCCCACGACTTTCATTTCCAAATGGAGTTTGGAATACGAATGAACAGCCTCAAGGCTGCATTCTTACAAAAACCAATCATTTCCCTAACTTCCCAACTGCAAGTACAATGAAAATTCTAAGGACAAGCTGGCAAGACCAAAGGAAAGGCGATGACACTAAAGGAAGATGTCAACAAACTCAGCCAGGCGCTTGATGCGCTCAAATCACAACAAGCCGCAGATCAGGCGACGCTCAGTCGGCAACTGGCGCTATTTAGCCTGCAGTTATCGCAACTAAGTGAGCGAGTCAACGCGCAAGAATCTCACCTTCAAGAGACCCAAACTGACACCCAAACTCAAGCCTGTGCCACTCAAGAGCAACTATTGCCAGAAAAAGAGAGCCTATCTGCCTCACCCGCAAATACAGGCTACCACCATGAAATTTGGCATTCAGATAAGCAAAACCAGAAACAGGCTCCTAGTCAGAATCCCCCTCAAAAAGGTCCCCGTGCTGGTATTAATCCTCAGTTAGCCAAAGCATCAGCGCAGCTACAGGGAACTCTGGGACAGATAGTCCCCCTACTACTCGGCCCCTTTGCCGCCCTCGGCGAGCAGGCGAAGGGCTTTTATGATCACTATCGGGATAAGGGACAGAGCGCGGTATTTCTGATGACCCTAGCCGGCATCATCACACTGACGCTCGGTTTCGGCTACCTGTTACAGTACTCTATCAATCATTGGTTCTCTGAGATGGGCAAGGCAATACTGGCATTGGTAACCGCCAATACGGTGATCGCCGGCGGCCTGTTTATCCGGCGCGCCCGACCCGGCATGGAGGACTATGCCTCGGGCATCGTCGGCTTAGGCGTCATCTTAAACTACCTCGCCATCTATTTCCTCGGCCCCTATTATGAGCTGATACCTGAGAGTCTCGTCTTCTTGCTGATGCTGGCAAACACACTTTTGGGCTATGGCCTGTCGATGAAACTAGCGACCAAGGTGGTGGCCGTTATCGCCCTGTGCGGCGGCTCGCTGGCGCCACTTATGCTGCTCGATGCCAGCCAAGCACCACTGCTCTATCTCCCCTATTTGCTCATCATAGGCGCCTGCTCTCTGGCACAGAGCCACAGACTCAACTGGCCAGCGCTTATCGAGATCACGGCACTGCTACATATCGCCTGTGTGCAGTTGCTGAGTTTCTTCCTATTTCTGCCTCTCACGCCAATCGATTCCATGGCGATCATGGCGATGCTCTGCATCAACGGCCTCTTCTATCTGTATGGACTAAGCAGCCTCGCTTTACAGCGCAAGATGAAACTGAATGCCCGTTTGCTCATGGTGCCAGTCGCCATGCTTTGTTTCATTCTTTACACCTTGAGTGAGTTTACTGCCTATGCAGGAGAGATCTTTGCTATCAACGCTCTAATAAGCGTCCTAATAGTTTGGAAAGTAAGGCGTGATCCCCTGATTGCACCGCTGATGTTGGCCGCCGCGGGGGTATTTGCAGGGATAGCTGCCCTCTATCTTATCAGCACCGAACTTCTGGGGCTGGTGCTTTTAGTCGAGGCCCTGTTACTGCTCTGGCTGGGCTGCAAACATGATTTCATCTCCATTCGCACTGAGGCATATCTGCTACTCCTGGTAGGGATCGCGAGTAACCTGCTCAGCCTGTTTGATGGCCTAACAGCCACTCTGGAGAACCCAGTGCTCTTGAGTATGAGCATGGTGCTCACCACCCTCGCCTGTTGGGCGGCGACTCGACTCATCACGACACAGCTCGTCGTATTAACAATGCCGGAGCGGCTGATCCACACGCTGTTAAGAGAGGCTTTGGGGCAACTTGCCTGCATCAGTATTCTGTTTATCGCTTACCTAATCTCTGACACCTACTATTTGACCATTTTACCTCTGCTCAGCCTGCTGCTGCTTCACTACAGCGCCAGAGGCCAGCTGCGCTTTAGCGAGATCATGGCCTGGATATGGCTACTGCCACTAGTCGGTTTAATTTTCATCGGAACGGTGGAAGCCAATAGCATCACCTATGGCGATCAGCCACTTAATGCCAAGCTGGCACGCATCGAACTGTTTAGCAGCCTGCTACTGGCTTATTACTGGTACAAGCGGCACTTTAGCGACTCTCCCTTGCTGCGTCTGGCCTATTACGTCCAGCTCGGCTGTTACCTTGCCTTACCGCTATTGCTGCTCCCCAAGGTGCTGCGCAGCTATCAGGAACTGCTCCCCATCTATCTCTGGCTTGCAAGCGCCTTAAGTCTCGCTCTGGCCCGCCTGGTACGACACAGAAGCCAGGTCATTGAAACCCAGATACTAGTTTCTACAGCCATACTAACCACCGCTATCAGTTGTCTTGACAATCAATGGCAGGGGCTTATCGCCCTCGCCCTGGGTGCCCTCGCGATGGGCAGCATACTCAGGCTTTATGCCGGCTTAAATCGCCGCTGGCGCTTGCTGCTGATCTTCCCCTGGCACCTAAGCCCCTTCTATTTTGCCTTAGTTGTCGCCGTCGCCGTACAGAGCCTGTCGGGGCTTATTGCACCGGGTTGGTCCTTGGTGTTCTTGGCTTTGACCACCTACTTTGCCCTGCTGCTAGAGCGGGACAATGCTCTGGGTAAACGTTTCGCCAAGGCGCTCAAGCCCGGCTATCTCTTGGCCTACGGCTTACTTATCTTGCTATCACTAATGCCAATTATATTGCACAGCGAGCGCCCGCTGGTGCTGGATATGACTAATCTGCTGTTTAGCCTCAGCGAGCTAGGCATACTCCTGGTACTGGCCTGGTATCTAAAGGGCAATCGACTCGCCATAGCCCAGCACAAGAAGCTACTGCCGAAACCTTTGCTGCTGTGGGGTTGGCACGGCCTGTTGGCGATGAGTTACTTTATCTGGAGCTATCAGCTGGGCACCAAGATAGCCGCACCAATCAGCAGCATCTTGTTGGTCTGCCATGGCAGTACACTGATGTTTATCAGCCTGCGGCCCCGACAGGAAAGTCTAGTGCGCCTGGCTGGTATTCTCTTTGGTCTAGCCTGTATCAAGACCCTATTTGTCGATATGGCCTCCTTCGAACTGCTGCAGAAGGTCGTCGCCTTCATCATCATAGGCGCCATCTTGCTCACCGTGGCCTACTTTTATCAAAAGAGTAAGAATCGATTACAGGCAGCCAGTCAGGAGAATCTTGAGATGACCCACTCTTAGTCCACCGACGCCCCCCATCGAAGAAAAGCCGTTACATTCGCGTCTTTCTGCCGACAACCAAACAAAAAAAGAGGAGCTATTGCTCCTCTTTTTATCCATCACCTAGGGTGGCATTTTGAATTAGTAGGGGCAGAGTAAACTTTTACGTATTTGTTTAAATGAAGGTTGTGGCTACGATGAATCCCCATCGAAGTTGCCGACGACTGCATGGATGCAGGAGGTAGGGCGAAGCAGGATGCCAGAACCGAAGGGCGCAGATAAAAATGCCGTATAGCCATCATGGACGATGGCTAAGACTCGGGGGGACAGGAGTCCCATCCGAGTCGTTAGGCGATTTTCATTGAAGCATGAGGATCAACAACTTCGTCGGGGCGCCAGAGAATAGTCGGCTCAGAGTAAACTTTTACTTGTTTGCTTCAATGTAGGTTGTGGCCAACCAATTCCCCATCGAAGTTGCCGGAGTGGATAGCAGAAAATGGCGTGAGACTCACATGGATGTGAGGCTAGCTTTCGGGGGGCTTGCTCTTTTTCTTGCGTCCATGCACTTCAAGACATTCAGGCATCCTGCCTATCAGACGCCCCATCGGAAGCGTTAGTCATTTTCAAATAGCCACGCAGGAATCACAACTTCGTCTGGGGCGGCACGGGGAGATGCAAGAGGGGGATTGCTGGAGATCCCCCTCTTGCCCTGGTGTGGAACGGAGTTCCACGACTTTCTCAGCCATAAGGCTGAATTAACCCTGTGTGAAACTTACTTCGACCATGAGGTCCCCATAAACCTGCGCAGCGCTATGCCAAGAACCTGGCCAATGTTAATCACCAAAAAGATATGGGTAAGACAGTTAGATCTACCCAGGTTTTCAACACAATCGCCCACTCCATTGCTGTTAGAGGGTGAGTAACAATCCCATACAACTGTGACCCAAACCGCAGTTTTTTTAACCGTTTCCTGCTACAAGGGAAAGTTATCAACTGGTTAATATTTAATCGGAAGATCTATTATTTATGCCTCTATTACAGGCTGGCAGATAGACGTCATTGCTAAGGATATCGCTATGCTGAAAAAAGTAAGCCGACTCGATTATTTTACGCTACAAGTGTTTATCGGACTGGTTGAGCTTAAGAGCGGCAGTGCGGTGGCCGAGCGGCTGCGCACCACCCAGTCTAAGGTGAGTCGCAGTCTTACCTGTCTGCGTGAGGTGCTGGAAGATGAGCTCTTTATTCGCCAGCAGTATGGCTTCGAGCCCAACCAGGTCGCCTTAACCATCTACCCTATGGTGCAGACCATAGTGGAGCAGTTCGACAAGATAGTCGCCGCGACCATAGACAAAGGCGCAGAGCCGTATCAGTTGAGCGTCGCTACTTATGAGCAGTGGTCCCTGATGGCGATGAACTGCGTCCACAATACCTGTCACTGTATCGAGGGCGGCGTCAGCATCAATATTCAGCCTTGGACCGATAAGATCAATCAACGCCTGTGTCAGGGTAAGGTAGATTGCAGCATCTCCACCGAGCCTATCGACCACCCCATGATCAATAACTATAAACTGGGAGATATCACCCACTTCTTTATCGTGACAAGACGCGGACACCCACTGCTAAGCAGCACAGATCCCATGACAGAGCTGTTCAATTATCATATCGCTCTGGTTAACACTCACCTTCAGGAGCAAGAGCCCCATCCTATAGAGCGCTACGCAAGATCCAAGAAAATCGATATTCACGTGGCCCTCAAGAGTCCCAGTTTGCGTATGTTAGTGGATCATGTCAGTCACAGTAACGATGTCGCCCTACTCTCCTCTGCGATGTCGATGACCTATTTCGAGAATCGTGATGATGTGGACTACCTGGATGTATCTAAGATCTGGTTACAAACCAGTGGATTAGAGAAGGAAAGCTATTATCTGCACTGTCACAAAAGCATTAAACCTGAGCTGGTCAACTGTCTACGTAATCTACTTACAAAGAAACTCAATGAGATGCAAGCTCACTGCGACGAGGCAGCTCAGGAACGAATCGCAAACCCAGCGTAAAACGCCAAGACTAGTGCACGCTCTGATTGATCAACAGCCTGATCTCTTGCTTTAACCAGTCAAGGTGGGCGCAGCTATGCTGCTTGGCGCTCAGCAGATACAGCCTGGGGTAGGCTTGATCCCGATACAGGCGCTCAGTGTCATTGGCCGACAGGCAGCAAACATGCAGACCGGGAAGCAGATCGCTCTGTTCATACACCTTGTTATAGGGCAGTAGACTCACTGTTTTGTCGTCAGAGAGATAGCGAAACAGCTGATGAAACCCCAAGCCCTCCAGCCCCAAATCCGTGGGCGCCAGATGACAGGCCAGTTTATGCTGCCGACAGTAGCGCAGGAAAGGATCCGGCGACTGTTTATCTATCTGGCTAAAGGCACTCAGGTAGGGATAGGCCGCGATATTATCCAGGCTGATCTCCTGATGCAAAATAGGATGATTGAGGGAGCAAAGTAGATACAGATGGGTTAACTGCTTAAGAGGCTCAACTTCAAGGCGCGGGTCTTGTAACCCCTCGGCCGACGACTCGCTAAGGATCGCCAGATCCACCAACCCCTGAGTCAGATCTTCAATAATGTCGGATGAACCAGAACGTAACTCATAGCTGATGGGCAGCTGCGCCTCGCTGATGGCGCCACTCAAGCGCTGGGGCAGATGAGCGATCAGCAGATCGCTCACATAGATCACCATGTTGTGACTAGCAGCCATGCCATGGCACAGCTCCAATTGATGCAACTGCTCGCCACACTGCACTAGGGCTTTCACTAGGGGATAGAGTTGGCGGGTAAACTCATTGGGCTCCAGGCCATGCTTCTTCCGAATAAAGAGGGGATCGTTAAAGATCATCCTGGCATGTTGCAAGCAGCGACTCACTTTAGGCGCTGGTATATTCATCTCCATAGCAACCGAAGAGGCAGAATGCTTTTCATACAAATTAACTAATATATTAGCACTAAGCATATCTAAACTATCTAGAGTCATATTTTTCATTTCAAAATACCTCTCCCGACAATGAATATACCCATTCAGAGTATAGTAAATATAATTACCCTGACAATGAATTTATTAAAACTTAATAAAACAAATAAAATAGATCTTGATCATATTTCTAAATTTCAATCATTTACATGGCGCTCGCAAAACACTATTTTTATAAAAATTAAATCAAAACCCGCTTAGAAACACAGATATCCAATAATTAAAAAACACATATCCAAGTATTGATTATCTGTAATTTGAAATAACCAAAAACAAGTATCTGACCCAGCCCTAAATTTTAATAATCCGATTTCAATAGTTATTGTAAATATCCCGCATAACGTAATAATTAAGTGGAGAGTTAAAAATGAAAAAAACCTTGGAGGTTTATCATGAACACCACCGCTACCGTTATTTTAAGCTATGCGTTTATGTACTTTGTTTTGTTCATCATTTGTCCTCTCGTCATCGTGACCTTTGTCATGACGTGTATTAAGTTCTTTAGATCAAATGAGGCACAGTTGGTCGATGCCGCCGTGAGCATCAAGCCACATTTGCTCGACAAAGAATCTATGCAGTTTCTCAAAGGCCTGAAGGCTATCGCCGCAAATCGCTACGATATTCTATATGGGGCATCACTGGTGAATGTAGTCGACATAGATGATTCAATCAAAAATCATGATGAGGTGCAGGAATTTATGGATCACTGCCACCTTGATTATGTGGTCGTCGACAACGAATCTTCTGCAGTCAAACTCGTCGTGAGCGACCCTGCAGCCAGCTCTCCCGAGCAGATGAAGTTTGTCGAAAAATGTTTGGATTACATAGGGGTTCAGTTGATCAAGCTGGACAAAGACAAGCATTGTGACGAAGCCCTGCTGCGCACAGCACTCGCCGCATGATTGAGGTTCAGTCATACCAACCCCGCTAGATGAGCGTCAAACCGACCACTTGGCGCTCCTCATTCGCCCGAACTCATGCTCACTGAGGTGTAAGGATGCATTATGTATCGAATTACCCCTTGCACTGCCGTGCTGCTGGTCAGCGCCTTAGCACTTGGGCTTGCCGGCCTTATGTCGGCCCCCACCTTCGCCGCCGACGAGCAAGCAAGCCGCAGCTGCATCAAATGTCACAAACGTAATGGCAAACTCGAGGGCATACATGCCAGCCCAGGCCTAGCCATTCTCTGCCAAGACTGTCACGGCCCTAAGGGCACGCACCCGAAAAAAGGGTCGACACTCAACACCTTTGGCCCAGATAGTTCACTAACCGCCGAGCAACGCACAGGGATCTGCCTAAGCTGCCATGATCATCAGGCACTAGGCGAGGTCGAGTGGACGCACAATGTGCATGCTAATCGCCTGAGCTGTGATAGCTGCCATAAACTGCACCCCGAAAGCGATCCTATGTTGTCCCTAAGTAAGCAACAACATAGTCAGCTCTGCGTCAGTTGCCATAAGGTCAAACAATAGGAGGCCTGTGATGCAAGTATCTAAACGTCAATTTCTCAAGGGTGTTGGCGCCTTGCTGGCGGGAGCCTCTGTTTATGGCGTCACCCGCTCGCCCCAGGCCGACTCCACTCAGGCAACTGAGCCGACGCCTGAGATCAAATATGCCATGGTGCATGACGAAAACGCCTGCATCGGCTGCAACGCCTGCGCGGATGCCTGTCGCGAAGTCAACCATGTTCCCGAAGGCGTGACCCGGGTGAAAATAGAGCGTAGTGGTCCCTTTGGCGAATACCCAGAGCAAAGCTATCGCTTCAGCCGCGTCTCTTGCCAGCACTGCGAAGCCGCTCCGTGTGTCAGAGTATGCCCAACTGGCGCCGCCTATATCGATAAGGAGACGGGCATAGTCGCGGTCAATAGCGACCGCTGCGTCGGCTGCCAATATTGCCTTGCCGCCTGCCCCTATCAGGTCAGGTTTATCAACCCCGAGACCCGCACCGCCGACAAATGCGATTTCTGTCAGCAGAGCCGCTTGTCTCAGGGCTTGCAACCCGCCTGTGTTGAGGCCTGCCCCACCAAGGCTCTGACCTTTGGCAACCTCAAAGATCCCGACTCGGATCTGGTGAAACTGCTTAAGCGTAAACCCAGCTACCGTGCCAAGGTGGATCTGGGTACCCGACCTAAGCTGTTCCATATTCAAACCATAGATGGGGAGATAATGCTATGAGTGCTTTTCATTTCGAAGGCCTGGTATGGCATTGGCCTATCGCCATTTACCTGTTTCTGGCCGGACTCTCTGCGGGGGCGGTATTTTTCGCCATTATGCTGAAACACTTTAAGCTGGCCCATGAGGCCTGGCATTCGCCCTTTGTACAGGCAGCGGCCATCATTGCCCCGCTAGCTGTATTTGGCGGCTTGGGGATCTTAGTGTTCGATCTCACCCGCCCCTTGGACTTTTGGAAGATATTGGTGTTCTACAACACCACCTCTGTGATGTCCATGGGCGTGCTGGTGCTGATGGCTTACCAGCTGGTACTGTTTGCCTGGATCGCCTGCGTATTCCAGCGCAGGATCTCCCTGCTGCTTGGACAGAGGTTTAACCTGGCCAATAAACTCTTGACCTGGCTGGTGCGCCAAGAGGCGGCGATTACAGGTATCTTGGTGATCCTCGCCATCTCCTTGGGTGCCTACACTGGCTTTTTGCTGTCGGCGTTAATCGGCTTCCCGCTGCTGAATAACCCAGTATTGCCCTTGCTGTTTTTGGTCTCAGGTCTCTCTTCTGGTGCGGCGGCCACCCTACTGGGCGGCGTGCTACTCAGAGGCAACCCCAATGGGGTCGAGGTGCGCTTTATTCACGGCATAGAGATCCCGCTGATCTTAGTCGAGATAGGCCTGCTGTTTACCTTCTTTGCCGGCTTAATCCTCTCGGGCGGTCAGAGCCAGGTCGCGGCAATCAACGCATTAGGCTTTGGCTTCTGGGGCTGGATATTCTGGGCCGGGGTGATAGGAATCGGCCTAACCCTGCCGCTGGCCTTCAACCTGTGGATGAAGGTATCGGCGGATCGTAAATTTGCCTATGTGGCGGTAACCGCCAGCTTCAGTTTGATAGGGGTGTTCTTGCTGCGCAACTTTATCCTCTATACCGGCCAGATGACGGGAGTCTAATCCTTACTGGCCACTCACTCGAGGGGCGTCCTTGCTACTGATAAGCTGCAGCGGCGCCCCGTCACTTAAGTAAGCCTCATCCACCTGATCCAAGTTGTTATAGCGGATCATCTCGCGAATACCATCGATATAGTCCTGCCCCCGCTCTGAATACTTGTCCAGGGTTCCGGCCAGCACCAGACCAGAGATCGGCTTATTGCCAGCCCTTAGCTCCGCTCTCAATGCCCGTAACTTTTGATAAGCATCGTGAGTATTAAGGTTTAGCAGATAGCCCTCTACCGAGGCCAATGGCGTATCAAAGCGGGCCAGGCCATAGTTGCCCAGCTCCTTACGTTGTTCCTTTGGCTTCATTCCCTTACCGCTAAAATCCCACTGACCGAAGAAGGCGTTACCCTCGACGGTAAAGCGTGAAGTGGCCCAGCCACTCTCTTTTGCTGCCTGCGCAAGCACCAAGGAGGGCGGCATAATATCCACCCTAATCAGCAGTTGTTGACGCTCCTGCTCACTAAGCTGAGTAACTGTGTCATCGGCTAAGCGATATTTACGCGCCAGGGTCAGTAGCTCTGGGTCATCCAGCGCCGCCAACGCAATGGTTTGTCGTTCCAATAAGATCTGCTCATTAGCCACTAAGATCAACGGCGCCATCAGCCGGAAGAAGACTTTCTTCTTAAGCTGAACCGGGATCTGCGATGAGGTTTGCTGCCATCGCTCACTGACAGCCTTAAAGGTGAGCCTGGGCACCTCACGATTACCCGCCCGCCAGCTGGCATCGTTATAGTCCAAGCGATCAAACAGCTCCATGAGCTCATCAAGCGAGTCAATCTCCACATCCTCAGGCGTCTTGGTTGGCCGCGTCTTAGACACTGTCGTAAAGCTGGTTTGGGCCTGCTGACTATCCACTTGAGTAGCAAGCTCTCTGGCCGCAACCGGGCGATACCATAAGGCCCACACCATAATCATAGAGGTGAAGATAAATAATATAGGCTGGGTTATTTTTTGGGGGCGGCTAGCAATGGACATAGCGTCTCCTCAGGCACATAAAAGGATAGGCGACAGTCGCCTCACATCTACTCCCTACTCTAGTCTATCCTTGGGCCAAAGTCTCTAAGCCAGCATTTCGACGGTAATATTTCGCTGCAAGCCGATTATCGTAATTAGGAAAACTAAAGACCAAATGCCACAGCGCTCGACCCATACTTATGGTTAACCAAGGAAAAACCAGCCACCCAGCAGTCATTTTTTGCTTAAGAGGTAATAAGTTAAGTCAAAGCGCAATTAAAACCACTATGCCCACTGATGCCAAACCTTTGGCAAGCCAAGCCCCATCCCGCTCCCCCCTTGGCGCGCAACAAAAGTAGCAAAATGTACCATGTTGTTTAGACAGTTGTTTCAGTACCCAATAGTGGTTAACTTATGCCTGATAAATGTAAAGGAGATCTCCCCAGATGGAGCCGAATGAGCAGCCATCCATTAGCCAACTGGAAGCCGAAATTGCGGCGCTTAAGCGCGAGAATGCCAAGCTTAAACTACTCAACGATCGCGCCGAAGAAAAACTCTTCGCGGCACTGGACGGCAACCGCCTCTGCCTGTGGGAGCAACATATTCCCAGCGGCAACCTGACCATATTTAATATGCGTTGGGGTGAATTGCTGGGTTTTAGCCGAGAAGAGTTGGCGGCCCATGTGGATAGCTGGAAACAGAACCTGCATCCGGATGACAAGGAGTGGGTGATCAAAGCCTTCGAAGATCATGTTGCAGGCAAGTCTGATTACTATCAGGCGGTGCACCGCATGATCCACAAAGACGGCTCTGTTACCTGGGTATCAGATCGTGGCCGTATCGTCGAGCGTAAGGCCGATGGCACGCCGCTGCGCATGATGGGCACTCACATGGATATCACCCAGGAGAAACGCTATGAGCAGGAGCTATCTGAGCTGGCCCATTGCGATCCCCTCACCAATCTAAGCAATCGTCAGGCGATCACCCAGGCCTTCGAGCAGCAATACCAACACACTCAAGGCAGCCTGTTCTTCATCGACCTCGACGGCTTTAAAGAGCTGAATGATAAGCTGGGGCACAAGTTTGGCGACCTGCTGTTAATCCATGTGGCCAATACTCTCAAAGGTGTGATCGGCACTCAGGCCCATATTGCCCGCTTAGGCGGTGATGAGTTTTTGATCTTACATCCAAGCCAGGATCCTTCCTTACTCGCCGATCGAGCCCAAGCACTGCTTGATGTCTACCGCCAGCCGATCATCTTAGAAAATACCGAGATAAAACTTGGTCTTAGCATAGGTATCTACTGCTTCGCCCCAAGCGATGACTTTGCCAGCGCCTGCGAACTGGCCGATGCCGCCATGTATAAAGTTAAGGCCCAGGGCAAGCACGACTACCAATTCTGGGGAGCCGAATAAGCGACAGCCCTTGTGCAATAGGGTCAGATATTCTTAATCGCCTACACTGAAACCTAGCCTAAATTGTGATAGCATCCAGCCCAAATTTTCCGCGCGACAGCGAACGAATGCGCCAAGCGATATGTCAATCACGCCATTGACCCACGATTAAAGGAAGCCACTGTGAGCGAACTTGAAACCCGTCTTAATAAATACATCAGTGAGAGTGGCATCTGCTCACGTCGAGAGGCTGATCGCTATATCGAACAGGGCAATGTTTTCATTAATGGCAAGCGAGCCAAGATTGGTGACACCGTCAGCTATGGTGATAAGGTGAAAGTTAACGGCCGAGATATCGAACCCAGAGATGCCGCCGATCTGGTCTTTATTGCCCTCAACAAACCCGTTGGTATCGTGAGTACCACCGAAGCCAGCGAACGCGATAATATTGTAGACTTCGTCAATCACAGTGAACGCATCTTCCCTATCGGCCGCCTGGATAAAGACTCTCAAGGCCTTATCTTCCTCACCAACAACGGCGATCTGGTCAACAAGATATTGCGCGCAGGCAACAACCACGACAAAGAGTATTTAGTCACGGTCAATAAGCCAATCACCGAGACTTTTCTTACCGGTATGCGCGCGGGTGTACCTATGCTTGGTGTTATCACCAAGAAGTGTAAGGTCGAACAAGTTTCCACTTTTGTATTTAAAATAGTCTTGGTGCAAGGCCTTAACCGCCAGATCCGTCGTATGTGTGAACACTTCAATTTTGAAGTGACCAAACTAGAGCGTCAGAGCATCATGAATGTGTCGCTCAAGGGACTCCCCATAGGCGAATGGCGCGATCTTGACGAAGAAGAGCTAGCAACCCTGTTTAAGCTCATCGAAAACTCCTCGTCAGAAGACAAGAAAACCACCAAGGCCAAGACAAACAAGAAGCCAGCCAAGAAAAAACCCAACCAATCGTTACGCGAAAAAATTGAAGGGCCTGAGCACTTTATGCAAAACCATGGCGGCCGCAAGAAAAAACCTGCCGGCACCAGTCGCGGTAAGCCCAATGCCAGACGCCCCAAACGCTAACCCCAATCACAAGGCAGCCTGAAGGCTGCCTTGTGATTTACTGCTTAAATCACCTCAGTTAAACGACCAACCTCTTCACCTCAAAGGCTATTGCCTCAACTCGCCGTCACTGCACCAAAGTCAGCCACGCAGGCACCAAGTTGGTGAGCCCCGTGCGCCAGATCACATCTTCCAGCAATAATACAAATTACAAAATAACATTAAATATCACACACTTGATTAAATAATAAAAAGTTGGCACGGAACTTACATACTACTTAATAGGTAGTCATTGGGCAGGGCAGTTTTACCAGCAGTGCGGTGAGACAAAGACCCGTCCATAAGGAGCAGAAGATGAAACCTTGGTTAAAAACGGTCAGCCTATTTGATGAGTGGCAATTCCTCTTCCACCTCGGCGTTAGCCAGTGGGATGTCGACTAATCAGACAACCGCTTACCCCCAAATTCATCAATAAGGAGTCGCAGATGAGTACAGTAGCGAAAAGTATCACGCCAAAGATGGCAGAGCGCATCGTCACCGAAGTGAAAATGAACAATTGCCTGCTCTCTGAGGTCGCCAAACAATTTGGCGTTTCCACCAAGACAGTTTATCAACTCGTCAGACAGAGCGAGCAACAGGGTGGACGTGTCGGCGTACTGCGCGCCGAAATAGACAAGTTAACTTTGCAACTTAATCAACTCATGCGTGAGCTGAAGCTTATCCAGGGATAAATCGGTTCGCCAAGAGCTAAATCGATTCGCCAAGGGCTAGGGAAGGCAGTAAAACAAAATGGAAATAGAATAAGTGGTCTGCAGGAAGCATGCGATTTTAGGTTAGAGGGCAGCATAAATAATAGCCTAAGTCGAGGGCCAGAGACCTAACGACGGGCCAGAATCGCAAAACCATTTAAAAGAGGTGTTTTACAGGTGGCACCTCTAGCGCTCCCCCAAAGGCGCTTTTCGCCTGGTGATTGGCAGGATGCTCAATCATCAGGTTTTTTCTTTTGGGATCCAGCCACGCCTTAAATAAAAATTTTTAACCCCTTTTAGATTCAGCATCGTCTATAAGTTCAAACAACGGATTTCTATCTACTGATTTCTATCTATTTTGACGTTTGGAGTATTCGATGAAAAAGACCCTGATTGCGACACTATTTAGCTCACTGGTTTTCACTACCAGCCTGCTTGCCTTGCCTGACGCGGCCGCGGCGGAACTTAACTTTCCCCATATCGAAACCGTGGGCACCAGTGAACTAGTGGTCAAGGCCGATATGGCTGAACTTACCGTCGAGGTAGTCACTAAGGCTGATACCCCAACGAAAGCCAAAGCGGGTTCTGACAAAGCGGTTAGCGAATTTCTAAACCGTTTGTCCAAGGCAGGCATCGCCCGGGGCGATATTCAGAGCGCCAACCTTAACCTGCAACCACAACACCTGTACGATCCTGAGACCCGTACCAACAAGGAGATTGGTTATCGCGCCAGTCGTCAGGTGACTGTCACCCTAAGAGCATTAGACCAACTCAACGAGTTGCTGGACACGGCGCTCAATGAAGGGATTAACCGTATTCATCAGATCAACTTCAAGTCCAGTAAAGAGGCGCAGATGATAGAGCAGGCCAGACTGATGGCGATCAAGGATGCCCAGCAGAAAGCCGCGGCATTGGCAGAGGGATTTGGCGAGCATCTGGATGGTATCTGGGAGATACGCTATCAGGCACAAGGCTCTGTGCGCCCCATGGTGTATAAGATGAACGCCGCGGCCCAAGGAGACATAGGCGAGAGCTATCAAGAGGCACAAACCAGCATCAGCGATCGCGTCGAGGTGATCTACCGCCTCAAGTGATCGGCCTTAGCCCACCTATCTCTTGGCCCTTAGTAAAGTACAAAAGCAACAAAGGCCCAACCTAAGTTGAGCCTTTGTTTGACTTGATGCTAGCGTAAATCTCGAGGGGGCCTCAAATAGGCCATCACCAACAAAGTTAATCCAGCTAACACAAAGGGCACACTGAGCATCTGACCCACGCTGAGGCTCCAATCCAGTGCAAACTCAGCCTGGCGCACTTTGACAAACTCTATCAGGTAACGCGCCCCAAACACTAAGGCCAGGAACAAACCTACCAGCGCTCCCTCTCTGCGTTTCATCTCGGTATAACGATAGAGCAGCCACAGGGTGATAAAGATAACCAGATAAGCTAAGGCCTCATATAACTGCGCAGGATGGCGCGGCACCATATCGATTCGCTCAAAGATGATCCCCCAAGGCTTGTCGGTTGCGACGCCGAGAATCTCTGAGTTAGCCAGATTACCTAGACGGACGAAGACACAGAAAATGCCGGTTGCGATCGCCAAACGATCAAGCAGGAAAAGAAACGGAAGCTTCACTTTATGCTTGTAGTAGTACATAGCCAGCACCACACCCACAGTACCACCGTGGCTCGCCAATCCGCCTTCCCAGATCGCCAGGATCTTTGCCGGATGGGCAAAATAGTATCCAGGATCATAAAACAGAACATGTCCTAAGCGCGCACCGAGCACTATGCCCACCACGCAATAAATCAAAAGATTATCCAGTGACTCCACATCGAGTCCTTCACGGACATAAATATGCTTAATCACCTGAAAACCACTGGCGATCGCCGTGGCAAATAACACGCCGTACCAGTGTATGGTTAGCCCCATGAAAGAGACCATCACTGGGTCCATATTCCAAATAAAGTGATCCAAAAACCTAAGCTCCCTAGCTTGAGGCCGACAGGCCTAATGAAACATCTCTGCTGACAGGCAGTTTTACGCGCTTCGACTTGCTTATTCAAGGTCTTGAGGCAATTTTCAGCACACAGACACAAAAAAGCCTGCACCATAGGGTGCAGGCTTTGCATCAATAGGCTTGTCGCTTGCTAGCTTAATCCGCCAGAGAGGCAAATAGAGTGTTGAACCTAGCAAGCCCCTCGGCCATCACTTCATCGCTAATGGTGAGCGCCGGCAGGAAACGGATCACGTTACCGTAGAAACCACAGGCCAGTAGCACCAGCCCATGCTCGGCGGCATTGGCGATAATCGCCTGGGTCAAGGCAGTATTTGGCTGTTCACTGTCACCGTCGATCACTAACTCCATGGCGATCATCGCCCCTTGGTTACGCACCTCGCCAATGATCTGAGGATATTGCTCCTTGAGGGCAGAGAGCGCCTGATTAAAGGTGTCGCCTATCTTGACCGCACGCTCTACCAGCTGCTCCTCTTTCATCACCTCAAGTACCGCCAGCGCTGCCACGCAGCCTACCGGCGAGCCACCATAGGTGCCGCCCAGACCGCCCGGCAGCGGCGCGTCCATGATCTCGCTCTTACCGACTACGGCCGCCAGTGGGAAGCCACCAGCGATCCCTTTGGCCATCGTCATCAGATCTGGCTCGACACCTGCGTGCTCGCAGCTAAACATCTTGCCAGTACGGCCAAAGCCTGTCTGGATCTCATCCATCACCAGCACGATACCGTGCTTGTCACACAAGGCTCTGAGCACCTGTAAAAACTCAGGCGGCGCCGCATAGAACCCACCCTCGCCCTGCACTGGCTCGACAATGATGGCTGCCACATCGCAAGGGGCAATATCCACCTTAAACAGGTTCTCTATCGCCTTGAGGGAATCTTTAACGCTCACGCCATGCAGCGCCATAGGATAAGGCGCGTGGAAGATATCGCCGGCAAAGGGGCCAAATTGATGCTTATAGGGCGTGATCTTGCCCGTCAGCGCCATGGTCAGGTTAGTGCGGCCATGAAAGCCACCATTAAAGGCGATAACACCGCGACGCCCGGTGTGGGCCCTGGCGATCTTGATACAGTTTTCCACCGCCTCGGCACCCGTGGTGACAAAGATAGTCTTCTTCTGGCTGTCTCCCGGGGCTAACTGATTAAGCTGCTCCGCCAGCGCTACCGCCGACTCATAAGGGTTGACCATGACACAGGTATGGCTAAAGTTATCCAGCTGCGCCTTGACCGCCGCCACCACTTTAGGATGACTGTGGCCCGTATTACACACGGCGATCCCGGTACCGAAGTCGATATAGCGCTTCCCCTCGACATCCCATAGCTCGGCGTTTGATGCTCGCTCCACATAGACGGGATAGGCATTGCCCTGTCCTCTGGCGATAGCCTGTGTCTTACGCGCCTGTAATTCTGCGTTACTCATTGTCTCAATCCTTATGCTTACTTATCCAGGCCACCAAGGCACAGGTACTTAATTTCTAAATAATCGTCCAGGCCATACTTAGAGCCTTCGCGACCGTTACCCGATTGCTTCACCCCGCCAAAAGGCGCGGCGGCATTAGAGATGATCCCTTCGTTGACCCCGACCATGCCATATTCCAGCCCCTCGGCGACGCGGAAGATACGGCCGATATCACGGGCATAGAAATAGGCGGCCAGGCCATACTCAGTATCGTTGGCCATGGCGAGCACCTCCTCCTCACTATCGAAGCTGATGATAGGCGTCACAGGACCAAAGATCTCGTTACGGGCCAAAGGCATCTCGTTAGTCACATTGGTGACGATAACCGGCGACAGGAAGCTTTCACCCAGTTCACTTGGCTGACCGCCTGTGACCAGGCTCGCGCCACTGGCCAGGGTGTCATCCACCAGCTTAAGCACGTTTTGCACAGCATCTTTGGAGATCATAGGGCCAACGGTCACGCCATCACCCAGGCCATCGCCCACCTTGAGGTTCGCCACCGCGGCGGTGAACTTCTCGGTAAAGGCCTGCTCGATCCCTTTCTGCACAAAGATACGGTTGGTACAGACACAGGTTTGCCCCGCGTTGCGATACTTGGAGATCAAGGCGCCCTGCACCGCGGCGTCGATGTCGGCATCATCAAACACGATAAAGGGCGCATTGCCCCCCAGCTCCATGGAGACCTTCTTCACGCTGGTCGCGCACTGAGCCAGCAAGATCTTGCCCACGGCAGTAGAGCCGGTGAAGGTAAACTTGGCCACATCGGGATGCTGAGTCAGCACCTTGCCCATGCCCACGGCATCTTCACCCACAACAATGTTAAATACCCCGGCAGGGATACCCGCACGCTCGGCCAGCTCGGCCATCGCCAAAGCAGACAAAGGGGTGAGCGGTGACGGACGCGACACGAAGGTACAGCCAGCCCCGAGCGCTGCAGCCGCCTTACGGGCAATCATGGCGTTCGGGAAATTCCAGGGCGTAATAGAGGCCACCACGCCCACAGGCTGTTTTAGCACTAAGATACGCTTGTCATTGGCGGGAGCCGGAATGGTATCGCCGTAGACACGCTTGCCCTCCTCGGCAAACCAGTCGATAAAGGCGGCGCCATAGGCGATCTCCCCCTTAGCCTCCGCCAGTGGCTTACCCTGCTCCAGCGTTAACAGGCGACCCAGATCTTCTTGATGCTCCATCATCAGGTTAAACCATTTACGCATCAAGGCGGCGCGCTCGTTAGCCGAACGTTTAGACCAGTCCGGCAATGCCCGCTTGGCAGCCAGAATAGCGGCCTCGGTATCTTGGCAGCTAGCATCGCTCACCTGGGCGATCACTTGCTGGGTGGCCGGGTTCACCACGTCGAACTGCTGGTCACTCGATCTCCATTGGCCATCAATATAAGAGGCGAGCTTGATTAACTGAGTATCTTTAATTCCCTGCATAACAATTTCCTGCGTAAATAGTCCGAATCGAAAAGGGTAAGCCGATAAGCGCTCATTTCCCTATTGAATAGCAAAAGTAACTCAGGTTAAATACCAAATATTCAACGCAAAGTTTTAAGGCTGTAAAACTTATGAGCAAACAGTCCATCATCCCCAAAGCCATTACCGAGTACGATCTGCGTCTGCTACGTATCTTTCGCACTGTTGTCGAGCACGGTGGCTTTGCCGCTGCAGAGAACGAACTCGGAGTCACCCGCTCCACCATCAGCGTACATATGTCTAACCTCGAGAGTCGCATGAAGCTTAAGCTCTGTAGCCGGGGACGAGGTGGTTTCGCCCTCACGGAGGCGGGGCAAGCTGTGTATCATGCCTGTATCGAACTCTTCGATTCCCTCAACGACTTTTCTATGTTTGTTAATAATTTAGGCGAGGAGTTAATCGGCGAACTGGTGATCCTTTGCGCCGACCAATTAGACCATGGCATGCAACAGAAACTCGCCGAGGTGATCGCCTACATTCATGAGCGTCAACCCCAGCTACATCTGATTTTAGACGGCGAGGCGCTGCACCAGATAGAAAAATCCCTGCTACAGGATAAGGCCCACGTAGGCTTGTTACCCAGCTATCAACAGATCCAGGGACTCAACTACCAAACCATCTTCAGCGAGCCAATCTACCTCTGTTGCAGCGCCAAGCATCCCTACTTTCACCTCAGCGACGAGGAGATCAGCGCCGAAATGCTGGCCAAGACCCCCTCTATCCATCCTGGGGTAGATATCGACCCCGAAGGCAGAGAGCAGTTAAAGCGGCTAAACCTATCGGCCAAAGCGTATCAGTTTGATACTCGTAAAACCTTAATTTTATCGGGATGCTATATAGGTTATCTGCCCCTGAGTTATATCCAACAAGAACTAAAGACCAAACAGATAAAGATCATTCATGGCGAGGCGGCCAGTTATCGATTTAATCTGTCGATGGTCGTTAAGCAGTCGGCACGTGAGAGCGCCAAGGTAGAGCTACTCACCCAGGCCTTCAATGAGGTATTTGGCCTGGATGGGCAACGAGGCTAGGGCGAATAGATGGGCTAAAACTTCTCCAGCAGCGACTCATTGAAATCTTGCACTGTAATCTCTAGCCCCAAGGCTTCGATACGCTGCTTAATGCCATCAAGCTCCTTATCGACCTCGTTAAGAGTCAGGGTATTGTCATCCAACAGATAGACCAGCTTCTGGCTGGTAAAATAGAAGAGTAATAGGGTGAGCGCAGAGGGATCATTAGCCTCGCTCGCCTGTTTTATCGCCTTATATTTTCGATAGATACGGTTTTGTAACGCCTTGAGACGTGACACATAATAGATCTCACGAAAATAGTCGCGATGACGCTGTGAATACAGCCCTCCGGCGCACAGTGCAAATGCGAGCAACACACCGAAAAAATTTAGGTGCAGGTTACCGGTCGACTCGCCACTCACCACCTCCTGATGACCAAAAAGTGCAATCAACAGCTGGCCAAATACCAAAGACAAGAGTGCCAAACTGGCGATAAATACCGCAATCACACGGTTTAAATGTTGGCGATATCGAACCTTATTCACCTCAATTAATTTCATTCTTCTCAATTTCCACCCTAATAGACATGGGCGCAAGCCTAGCATGAGTCATCACTAAGTGGCAGTTTTAACACGATAAAGAATTTGATCTCTCGACTTAAGCTAGGCAAGTTAAGCAAGAGCCCTACTTAGTTGTTAACAAATACATTAAAGCATTTAACAGCAACCAAACATTTAGCAGTAAAAACATCTAGACGTCTAAATTGACAGACGTCTTTCGATCTCATATCCTCTCACCTATTGAGATGATCCATTTCGCAGCTAGCGAGATGTTCCAGCTAGGAGGGCATGGGAACCAGAGGGAAACATCCGGTTTTAACGACACGTCTATGAGTAAGACGTCTAGCGATAAGAGAGAAGAGTTTTGACTACACCAACACATGCCCAATCCACTGCAGCACCTAAGGCATCTTTTATTGCCTTGTTGCCACTATTTCTGTTTCTGGCCCTGTTTATCGGCGTCGGCGTTTACTTTCAAAGCCAGGGTGTAGACTTTGCTTTCTATCAGCTACCTAGCGTTGTCGCCATCTTACCCGCTATCATTCTGGCACTGCTCATCTCCAAGCAGAAGCTTAACCAAAGCATAGAAACCTTTATTGCTGGCATCGGCCATTCCAACATTATCGCCATGTGCCTCATCTATCTGCTAGCGGGCGCCTTCGCCTCTGTAGCTAAAGCCACAGGCGGTGTCGATGCGACCGTAGCACTAGGACTCTCCCTAGTCCCTTCTAGTCTCTTGCTGCCAGGCTTCTTTGTGATTGCCGCCTTCATCGCCACCGCTATGGGGACCTCAATGGGAACCATTGCTGCCGTTGCCCCTATCGCATTGGGCGTGGCCGAAGAAGCTCAGATCGATCTTGCGATTATGGCTGGTGCCGTGCTCTCTGGTGCCCTTTTTGGTGATAACCTATCGATCATCTCAGACACCACCATTGCCGCAACCCGTACCCAGGGCTGCGAAATGAAAGACAAATTCAGAGAAAACCTAATCTTCGCCATTCCAGCCTCGCTGATCACCCTGGTGGTCTTTACCTTAGTGGGTCAGGGGCAGGCCGAAGTCGCGCCACAACAGATAGACTTTATTAAAGTTATCCCCTACCTCACCATCTTAGTATTGGCAGTTGCGGGGCTAAATGTTTTCGTCGTACTCACGGTAGGCATTCTGCTCGCTGGCGTCACAGGTTGGGCGACTCTAGATTATGGCCCAATCCAGTTTGGCCAAGATATCTACGCCGGCTTTACCAACATGCAGGAGATCTTCATCCTCTCTATGCTGGTCGGCGGCCTTGCAGCCCTGATGCAGCAGCAGGGTGGTCTGGCTTTTGTCAGTAAACAGATAGAGAAGCTGATCGTTCGCTTTTCAAGTGCCAAAGGCGAAGCCTCTACCCGAGCCTCTGAACTGGGTATGGCGGGTATCGTGGCCCTAACCAACACTTGTGTGGCCAACAATACGGTATCTATCGTGGTTACTGGCGATATCGCCAAAGATCTGGCTCAAAAACATCAGGTGACTCCAAAGCGCGCCGCCAGTATCTTAGATATCTTTTCCTGCATCATTCAGGGGCTTATCCCCTACGGTGCCCAGGCGCTCTTAGTCGCTTCAATCTTTAGCCTTAGTCCACTGCAGGCTGTCGCCCATGCCTGGTACTGTATGATTTTGGCTATAGTGGCAGTGGCTATCGTGATTCTGAGACGTCGTCACTAAGTCATTACTAAGTCGTTACTAAGTAGTCACTATGCAAAGTGGCAACCCTGAGTGCCGCTTCAAAAGGGACTATCTTCACCTTAGCAGTTTCACAAAGTGGGGCTTTCACTTAAACTGTGGCCATAGGGAGATAATTGTTGACCGGCTCGAAATGGTTAAGCGCTATACTTAGCCCTAAGGTCAAAACAGAAAGGAGTACTGAGGTGCTCCTTTTTTATATTTAAAATAACAATAAATGGCATAACAATGGCCCTACACCAACCCATTAATTATGATCTGCAACGCATGGTGGTCTTTACCATCTTAGCCGGGGCGCTCATCTCTGCCCTGGGGATCTCTATCTCACTGTTTGCCCAATTTCAGCTTATTGGCATAGAGGCATTTAATCAGCGACCCGATTTTTTAGGTAACTACTCCGAGTCACCGCTGGCATACATCTTCAACATGGGGCTGATCTTGGCAGGTTCCTGCATCTTGCTCTCTATGTACGGCTTGCGACAACTCAAGCTGGGCCATTTTGGCAACTATATTGCCATCGCAGGCTTTGTGGTCGGTATCACCATCATCTTAATCGGTATCTACCCTATCAACTACCTCAAAGAACACAGGTTGTTTTCGACCATTTTCCTGTTAGCTACCATACTGCTCTACTTTCTGACAATCTCGGCCAGGGTTAATCATAAATCTCTGTGCTCAACCCCTCTCTTGCTGGTCAGCAGTCTTGGCTTGCTGTCGGCAACGGGCTTGGCACTCATGCTCGACTGGGAGCTACTCGACTTTGCTCCTTGCGTCCATAATGATAGCTCCCTATGCGTGGTCGCCTTTACCATGTGGGCACAAACCAATCTCGTGATGATCTGGTGTGTCACTCTGGCCCTGACGATCAAGCGACTGGCTCTGCACAGCTACCACGACAACCTGGCCAGCCAAGTATCGGCCCAGGGTTAGTCAGCCCATGCGACTGGCCCAGTATCTCGCCTTAACAGGTCTCTGCTCTCGCCGCGCCGCCTCGCGGTTGATCCGCGATGGAAGAGTCAGCATTGGCGGTGAGTTAGTCAACCACACCACCCAAGTTGAGGTGATCACAACCCCATCGGGCCAGCAAGCGTCACAGACAGTCTATGTCGATGGTATTCCACAGGGAGCCATCGCTCCCAAGCAATACTGGATGCTCAATAAAACGGTTGACATAGATTGCCGCCTGCAAGCGCAAGATCCCAGCAGCTTGCTACATATACTGCCATCTCAGCCACGCCTCTATCCTGTAGGACGTCTAGATAAAGATTCTCACGGATTACTGCTGCTGACCAATGATGGCGAATTAACCCAAAGCTTGATGCATCCAAGCTTTGCCCATAAGAAACGTTATCATGTCAGGTTAGATAGGCCCTTCGACAATCGTTTTCTTGAGCAGATGGCGGCTGGGGTCAGCTATAAGTCGGTCACCACACTTCCCTGCACCCTTAGTCGTCTGGCACCCGATAAGTTTGAGATCGTACTGACCCAAGGGCTTAATCGGCAGATTCGCCGTATGAGTCAATCCCTTGGCTACCAAGTCGTTGATCTTAAGCGCGTAGCGATTGAGTTCTTAACCTTAGGCGACTTGCCTGAAGGCGAAATGAGGGAGTTGACCAAACAGGAGATTACCGCCCTAAAAGCAAGCCTCGAAAAAGGCTTGGGCGTTATTGGCCCTGTAACCTAAGGGCCAGAGGTATCAACACAGGTTATAGCATGACAGTGTTTGGTGTGAATATGGAGTTAGAGTGCTAACTTATTGATACCCCAATTTTCGTCGCCAACTAGATTAGCATTTAGCGACATGCTCATTTATTCAATGAGTTGAAGGTCGTACCTTCATGGCAACCTATCACCTACGGTGGGCCTATGTGCAGATACGCCTGTGAGACGCCGACTCTTTGTTTTATAGAGAATAGTCCCTTTAGGCTCTGCCGAAACATCTGATGTGAAAGGACTCACGAATGCCGCGTTGACATGGATATCAAAGAGCGGCCCTGTTTCGGAAGCTCACCGGCGTATCTACACCGAGTATCCAACGTCTCTTCGATTTAGCGTCATTGGGTGCTCATTGGGGAGGAACATTTGGCCACATTTGTATTTATAGGAGACTTGAAGGTCGCACCTTCATGGCAATTTATCACCTGCGGTGAGCTTATGTGCAGATACGCCTGTGACACACTGTGCGCCATCCCTGGCCGCTCTGCGGTTTCATCCCTGAAACCGAAGGTCACCGGCGTATCTGCACCGAGTATCTAACGTCTCTTCGATTTAGCATCATTGAGTGCCATTGAGGCAAATCATTATTTTCAAGGAAGAAAACGTACAAAAATGTGACAGAACTTGTTGATTACTCCCTGACCAATAGCTTAATGTGTAACCAATCAAGGACAGAGCTAGGCCAACTCGAATCAAACATCGACCACGCCATTCAGGGAATGAAAAAGCCAATCTCCACACGCCAATCAACTCCCTTATAAAGTTAACTCTGACCCCATTTATTACTAATAAGTTGTTACATTCACATGGGCAGAAATTATGGCACTCAGATCTAGAATTTATCACCACAATGACCTCCTAAACCTATCTCATTACAATTTAGGAGTTATCAATGAGAAAGTAGAGAATGGTGTAAGTGATGCGATTACTTTGGACTGTAAAAATTTTCTCATAGCTCTTGCCTTCACAATCGAAGCACTTATGAACTTAGTAGGCAGCAAAAAAGTTCGAGGTTGGAAGGAGTATGATGGTTACTACAAGAAAATGAAAAAGATGTGTAAAGCAATCGGATATCCGTATAACAACGAGTCCGATCTATTTTGTACTTTAGAGAAAATAAAAAATATTAGAAATGGATTGGCGCATGGAAAGCCCATTGAACGCACCATAATAGTTAGCAACCGTAAAGACATGAATCTTGCACTTAACTGTGAGTGGGATAATTATACTAATCCAGAATTTTGTAATAATGCATACAAGAAAGTTAAAGAATTCAGAGATGATATATTTAAAGCGGCGGGGATAAGTATCTCAGAAACATTAACTCGTACCTTTGGTACGCTTTCTTGAATGTAACAATTAATTGAAGTCGCCCGCTAGCGGGCTGGGACCTCCACTGCTACGCAGTTCCGGCCCCTTAATAAAAAGCGCTGGGGGATCCCCTCATAACTCAGGTCTCCCAGCAGTGTGAACTAACTTGATGTATTCATGTATTGCCCAGTGTAAATGCTGCGCTGTTATTTGATAGTTTTCTCTTCGCCTTACCTTTTTCCCCAATCTGACAATCGACAGCACAGGCCGATGCCGAATGGTGTTGGCCTGAAAGTGTTTTTGCCAGCCTAGATGTAAGGCGACGATACCAATTAGCCATAAGGCAATTTCTGCCAGCATGGCGACGAGCAGCAACACATCTAGCCGCTTCGGACAACGACTTTTGCAGTGCCTCAGCCCCATGCCGTATTGTGGACTCTTCAAGTCTCGAAAGGTCTCTTCAATCTGCATTCGCTTAGCGTAGAGCTTTGTGACTTGAACCGAGTTAAAGTGGTTAGGCGGTAAATTGGTTGCCAATAACCACGGCTCTTTGCTGCTTCTTCCGTAGCTTGCTTGAGCGGTATGGTTTCTTCCAGCCTTTGAGGAACGACGGTCTTTACGACCTTTTTCTTTCGCTTTGTACAGGTGTAAATGACAGGGCAATGGGCTTTTCCTGGCGAGATTAACACGGCCGATGTATTTGGCTTTGTTCGTTGCTGTTGGATAAAGCGACTTATTGGAGTGCCATTGATGTGTTCCAACATGCTGATAACTGACGTCACCACGAACACGCCCTAACCAAAACCAGCCGTGACTGGCGACTTGAGCGAACCAAGTATTGCGATAGCCAGCATCGGTGACGATTAGTGGACAGCAGCCATTCGGAAGCACCTTTGCCAACTCAGTGAGAAAAACATTGTGGCTGCGAGGTGCGTTGTAATCTTTGAATTCAAAAGTACGCTCATAAAGGGTCACGCTGCGCCCTTGAACACTGATGGAGGCGCGCAATGTCATCAAGCGGAGTTGTTCTCTCACATCGGCCCAATCGACAAGTACTATAGGCATTGGGTTAGCACCGCAAAGATGCATTGCATGCCAGCGATATATCGTCAATCGGTCGTTATTGATGTGGCGATTACCGAGCAAGCGGTCAATGCGTTTGATACTGTGTTTAGGCGCCACATTACCAGAGATATTACGGCCTAGCTGGGTCAAAGAGAGTTGATCACCATCTAGTAATGATTTAGTGGCAACCATAAGAGAATTAAGACGTTTTTTGTGGATGGAAGCGCATTGATTGCTAAGAGAGTCATGTAGTATCGTAATGTCACGCATGGTGTTGTTCTAGTTTGTTTTTGGCGAAATTGATTAGATCAAACAGCACCATGCGTGTCTACTAATTGATTGTAAAAGGAATTATCTGGGGATTCCCTAGTAAAAAGCGTTAGGTGTTTAAAAAATGAAACCGGCTCTAAGAGTATTAACATTCCTGACACTGCTAATATTTGTGTCATTTACCGTTGCTCAAGCCTGGTGGAATCAATGGATGTACCATGGCTGGGGGGCGCCGCCGGAGTTCTTTCACGCAGCATTTGGTCCCTTTGACGGGGAGGCAAGCTACAATGTCACTCTCAACGAAATGTGGCTCACCTCGGCGCTAGCAATTACTCTGGTAATAGTTGTTCCGGCAATTGCTAGAAAACGTATAGGGTAAATCATGGTCTCGCGCCGAACACCTAACAAACAGCGGCAGAGAGACAGCCAACGCTGGGCATTAGCCATCAAGGAGAGTTATGCGTAAAGCCTTATCGTTTCTACTTGGATTAGCAATGCTAATAGGTATTGCTTGGGGTGGGTATTGGATAGTATCTCAGATTTGGGGACAATTTAAGTCTTTAGACTCAAAGGTTGCTTTGGCCGCTATTACTGCGTTTACCACCGTTACGGTATCAACTTTGACGGTTGTTTTGGGTAAGTACTATGAGCGTAAAAAAGATATTGAAGCACATTATCGTGAGAAGAAAACAGAGATCTACGATGAGTTTCTGAAAGAATTTTTCAAAGTGTTTTATTCAGAACATGAGGATGAATCAGAGCAAAAAAGTCTTGTAGATTTTTTGCGCGAGTGGCAGCGAAAAATGGTTCTTTGGGGTGGGCAAGATGTTCTCGTAAAGTATATCAAGTGGATGACGCACCTCAAAAAAGGTAATCCTGATGCGGATTCGATATTTCTAATGGAGGATTTCTTTAGAGAAATTCGTAAAGACATTGGCCATAAAAACAATAAACTAGAAAAAGGTACATTTGCGCACTTAATACTTCAGAATGCTGAGCTCTTTATTCAAATGGCAAAAGAAAATCCAAAAGTAACGTTAGATGATTTATCAAAAAAAGAGAAAGAGCTGGAGCTGAATGGAAAGTGAAAGTGCAGGATGTGACTGGAGTGTCGATTAACTTAAAAGTTGATGCGTTGCAAGTCACCCTGCTTGAGTATAAATACCTAACAAACCGCTGACCATACATAAATGAATCTGAAACTGATGAAATAGGCCTAAAATTCTAACTCATTCTTGTCCAAAAATGACTTAGCTTTTAGAAGATGATGACGGCCAAGTGCGGTTCAATCGAAGAGATGGATAACTAGGTGTAAACATGCTTTTGGCCTTCGAAATCATGGATGATTTCGCAGAGCATCCAAGGATGGACTTGCTGCGTGCCAAAAGAATGTTTGCACGAAAGGCCTGCTGCCAAGCAATTCAAAACAGTTTCGGTTAACGCTACAAGTTAGTCATTTAAAATCAAAAATATCCCCAACTCGAGAATGAGGAGTCTCAGTTACTCCTTAGCCAACTTCAACTCCACCACATTCCCCTCTGGGTCATTGATATAGAGGGAGCGCCCAAACCCTTGGGCCCCATAACGTTTGGCAAACCCTTCGGTCGCTATGTCTTGCTCGGCGAGATAATCCAGTAGTGCCTGCTCCTCTATATGTTCGATAAGCAGACAGATATGGTCGACATTACGGCCATCTTGCACCGGTGGGCCACCGCCGAGTTTGCCCAGCTTACTGTCGCAGGTGACGATATCGATCAATGCCTTACCCGCTCTTAATTGGGTTAGTCCCTCATCGGCCAATTGCCGCTCGATGGGACAGCCCAGCACTTGAGTGTAAAAGTGCAACATGGCGTCTAGTCGTGTGGTGCGAAATACTAAGTGATCTATGCCGCTAACCTGAATCATCATTATCCTCATTGCGCTCAATTTGTTGTAATTATAGCCAGATGCGCAGTAGAGATGACACTTACAGCAAATTTACGCCGCTAACAGTATGTTCCCATCGGAAACTAAGGTAGTTTGAGGGTATCGCCGCTAATGGAGCCGAATCGATGAAACACGGGAAGCACGACGCACAACTGTTAAAACTGGCCCTGGAAATTGGCGTTGGCTACGCCAAGAAGCGTGGCTTTGCCGACTTTGAAAAGGGGATCTCCCCCAAAGATAAGGTAGAGTGCATCTACCGTCTGCTGGTGAAGGACAAATTGATCCAGCCCCTGGCACACGACAAGGAAGATGGCCCCAATATGAAACACAAGTTGATTCTATGGATCAACCGCCAATTACCAGAGGATCACCCCTTAAAAGAGTAATCTCGTCAAGATGTTGGCTCGCTTGGATTTGATCTTTATCAAGCCAAGCCCCGATTCCCAGCAACCCGGCGCCAGATGGGCTATAGATCTAGCATCACCTGAGGCAAAAACCACAAGGAGTTACTGTGGCCGGGCCGGGACTATCGAGTCAACAAGCAGATGACCGACTCAGGCAATATGGACCCAATTGCCTGCCTAAACCTGCAAGACTCAGCTTCGTACACCTGTTTATCATCCAATTTAAGAGCGCCTTCATCTATGTGCTGCTCGCGGCCTTTATCGTCTGTCTGCTGCTCGGCCAACTGCTGAACGCCATCTTTATCTTTGCCGTCTTAATGCTCAACGCCATCATAGGTACAGTACAGGAATACTCTGCCCAGCAAGCCGCCGATGCGCTGAGTGAGATGGTCCCCTCACAAAGCAAGGTGATACGCGATGGTCATCCCAAGATGGTCGACAGCCAGAGCCTGGTGCCCGGCGATTATGTCCTGCTCAGTAATGGCGATCGTATTGGCGCCGATATCAAAATCGAACAACATAACCAGTTTAAGGTGGATGAGTCGGCGCTCACCGGTGAGTCACTGGCGGTGGCAAAGACAGATCTGGCCTTTGCTGGCACCTTAGTCACCCATGGCCGCGCCGAAGGCGAAGTGGTTGCCACAGGTTCTCGCACCCAAATAGGTCAGATAGCCGACCTGGTGCACCAAGGCGGCAGTGCCAAGCCCCCTTTGATGCAGCGCATCGAGCGCTTTACCCTAATCATTGCCATCGCCACCTTGCTGATCATCGCGCTTATCTTCGCCCTGACCTTGCTGCGAGGCGCAGATCTCTCCCACGTATTCCTGCTTGGGGTCGCACTAGCAGTATCCGCCATTCCCGAGGGACTGCCTGCCGCCATCACGGTCGCCTTAGCTATCGGCATGAAACGTATGTCTCAGGCCAATGTCATTGTGCGCAAATTGGTTGCGGTAGAGTCCTTAGGTTCCTGCACCTATATCGCCTCAGATAAAACGGGCACCCTCACGGTCAACGAGATGACCATCAGCCAGATCAGCCTGCTTTCAGGCGAACGCTTTCACGTAGCAGGTACTGGGCTGTCGCCCTCAGGACTGGTGCACAAACATGGCCATGGCGTACCAGTATCACCCAGCCATGACCCCGAGCTGCACCGCTTGGCGCTCGCTGGCGTATTGGCTAACGAAGCTCACCTCTCTTTCGACGCGGATCAGGTTCATGCCGACGGTGATGGGGTAGATCTCGCCTTTCTTACCTTGGGCTATAAGCTCAATCTCGAGATGGATAAGGCCAAACAGGCGCCGCAAGAAAAGCTCTTTGCCTATGAGTCGGAAAACCAGTTCAGTGCCAGCATTAACCAGATAGATGGTGCCTCGGTGATCTCGGTGAAGGGCGCGGTGGAAAAGCTGCTGACCATGTGTCAGCTAACCCCTGAGCAAGTTAAAGCAGTGCATGATGAAACCCACTGGCTGGCTCAGCATGGCTACCGGGTATTGGCTCTGGCCAGTGGCCAGGTGAGCGACCCGCACCAACCGCTGCAAGGGCTTGAGTTTCTAGGCTTAGTGGCCATGAGCGATCCCCTTCGCGAAGACGCCATCACCGCAGTCGCACAATGTCGGCAGGCACAGATAAAAGTAGCCATGATCACCGGCGACCATCCGGTCACGGCACTCGCCTTGGCGCGTCAGCTCAAGCTAATCAAGGATCAAGATGGAGTGATCACTGGCGAGCAGCTAAGCCAGGCTCAGCAGCACAGTGTCAGCGAGTTCGATAACCTGGTCGCAAATCACAGGGTATTTGCCCGGGTTCAGCCCAGGCAGAAGATGGAGATCACCGAGTCCTTGATTCGTCAGGGAGAATTTGTCGCCATGACAGGTGATGGGGTCAACGATGCACCAGCGCTGAAACACGCCCATGTGGGGATAGCAATGGGCCTCAAGGGTACAGATGTGGCACGTGAGAGCGCCGATCTGGTGCTTACCGATGACAAGTTCAGCTCTATCGTCAAAGGGATCATCGAGGGGCGCATCGTCTACAACAATATCCGCAAGGTGATCTATCTGCTGATCAGTACCGGCGCCGCCGAACTGCTCCTGTTTATCTTAAGCGTGCTGTTTGCTCTGCCTATTCCCCTGTTCCCCTTGCAGATCCTCTGGCTCAATCTGGTCACCAATGGGGTACAGGATGTCGCGCTGGCCTTCGAGCCCGGCGAGGGGCATGAGATAGATCAGCCACCGCGCAAACCCAGTGAGCCTATCTTCGACCGCCTGATGCTAGAAAGGCTAATCGTGAGCGCGCTATGGATGGGGCTTGTGGCCTTCGCCCTCTTTTCATTGTTACTCAACATGGGTAGCAGCGAGGTCGAGGCTCGCAACCTCACCCTGATGTTGATGGTGCTGTTTGAGAATGTACATGCCCTCAATAGCCGCTCAGAGCACAACTCGTTGCTACGGATGCCAATGCTCAGCAATCCCCTGCTACTGTTTGGCATAGTGTTAGCGCAAGGGATACATATAGGTGCCAGTTATACGCCTGGACTCAGCCAGGCGCTGGGAATAAGCCCCATAGGGCTAGGACAGTGGCTGATACTGCTGAGCGCCGCATCGACGCTGCTGTTCATCGATGAATTTCACAAGCGTCTCTGGCGTCAGCAGCATAAGCTCAAACTTAGGCAGGCAGAAGCTGATCGTCAGCTGGAATGATCAGCACATTGCTGCGAATGCGGTTCAACATGGCCTCGGCGGTGTTACCGATAACCATGCCCATCAGGCCCTTGCGCTGACGGGCACCCATCACCAGATAGGCCGCCTTGAGGCGACAGGAGAGTTCATAAAGACAGAGATCAGGGTCTCCTGCCAAGAAATGCACATGATCCTGATGCAGGCCAATATCGTCCAACTGCGCCTGATACCTGTGATAGGCCTCCTTGACCAGGGTGCGGGTATCGATCAGGTCCATGTCTCTTAGGATCTTGGGCACCCTGATGATGTAGGCAAGATGCAGCTGACAGTCCATGGCCTCTGCCAATTGGCGACCATGCTGAATGACACACTGGTTTAGCTTCTGCTTGATGGGGTTATCGCTACCCAGGTCCACCGCCATCAGCACGGTTTTTGCCCGCTGTAGCGGATTATCACACAGCAACATCAAGGGGATCCTAACATGGCGGATCAATTGCCAGTCCATCGGCAGGTAGTGTTCCTTGTTATGCACTGCCTTGACCATTAAATCGAAGCCATGACGAATGGAGTGATGACAGGCATGCTCAAACAGATCTTTAGTCCAGACACTATGCACCGCCACATCGTCTGCCTTAAGCGCCTTAAGCTTAGCGGCGATCTCATCGCTGCGCTGACTCATCAACGCTACCTTGGCAGCGGCACCCAACCTGGGGTTATAGTGTTCCTTACCCGCGAAGGATTCATAGCTGTAGGCAAACACCTCAGCCTCCTTCTCAAGCCCCTTGGCCAAGGCGATCCCCTTTTCAATCGCATCAGCTTGTTCCTCGGCTTTCTGGGAAATAATAAATACCTTGTCCATGGCTACCTCCTGTCGATGAGTCTTCATTTGAGCTTAGTCACACTGTACAGCTTGCGCCTTGATCTCGGTCATCAAAATGACCAAGATCACATTATCACCCTTTTCAGGGAGTCGAGCCTGCCATGGCCATAGATAACTTCGTCTTGTCCCTGTTTTTAATTCTGCTCTTCGGTCGCCTACTGGGCGAGGCCTTTAAGCGGCTGCAACTGCCCGCCGTCGTCGGCGAGATCACCGCCGGTATCCTTATCGGTCCCAGCTTACTGGGCTGGATTGCCCCCCACGAGACCCTGGCCGTTATGGCAGAACTCGGCGTGATCTTGCTGCTCTTCTCTATTGGCTGCGAAACCTCGGTCAAACGTCTCTTCCAAGCCGGAAGCAGCGCCGTCGGCGTCGCCCTATTGGGGATCGCCATACCGGCAATCGTTATCGGCTGGGTCAGTCTTGCCTACCTGGAGCTTCCTGGCTTTACCGCACTCTATCTGGGCTGCGCGCTCACCGCCACCAGTATAGGGGTCTCGATGCGGGTGATGGCCCAAGCAAAGCGCTCCCAGAGCCGGGAAGGTCATATCATTTTAGGTGCAGCGGTGATCGATGACATTGCTGGTGTGATATTGCTCAGCCTGCTGTTTAATTTCGCCAGTTCAGGCGAGGTGGGACTTATCCCCAGCGGCTTGCTGATCCTCAAAATCGGCGCCTTTCTGTTTCTGGCTCCCCCCTTGGCACGCTTACTCCTGTATCTGTTTCGAGCCATAAAACCGAGAGAGGAGGAAACTGGCTATGAAGCAATCATCACCATGATCCTCATCTGTCTGTTTGCCTGGCTGGCACATGCCCTGCACGCTCCCGCACTACTCGGCGGCTTCGTGGTAGGCCTGGCACTGAGTCGCCAATTTATCTCACCACTTAATCGCTACCTAAAAAACCCCTTCTCCTTCACCCACGAGATGGAGGTCGAATCTAAACCCTTAGTGGATATCTTCGCGCCGATTTTCTTCGTCTACGTGGGGATCAGCTTAGATCTAAGTCAGATAGACCTAGGCTGGTCAGGGATGTTAACCCTGCTGATGTTGTCACTACTGGCTATAGCGACCAAGGCTATGGCAGGGTTCAATGTACCCGGCTCGCTGCGCAGCAAGGCGATTGTTGGTAGTGCCATGGTTCCCAGAGGCGAGGTAGGACTGGTGTTTGCCGAGATGGGGCTGCAGATGGGGGTCATCTCCCCTAAGCTATTCACCGAGCTGGTGCTGATTATCGCCATCACCACTTTGGCCGGCCCGCTACTACTCAAGTGGGCACTGGCAAGTGACAGCAAGTAATCTAAATTACAGGCAAAAAAATACCCGCCATTAGGCGGGTATTGAGATTCAATCAGGCTAGTTAGACAGGAGAGACTACGAAGAGGAGTTCACCCTGCGAAACCTGCTGACCATTGCTGTTCAGGATACGCTCGATGCGATACTGCTTGTCCTCTGGGTAGAGCACGGCGCCTTGGCGGTTGAAGCCAGCCAGTGTCACCTGAGAGAACATCTTCATCGCTTCGGTCAGTGCCAGTGTCTGATCCACAGTCACTATGTCACCTTCCTTCACGAAGTCAGCTTCACCAGGCGCTGGTGAGGTATAGAAGATACCCGCACCTTGAGCCAGTACCTTAAGCTCGTTACTCTCGCCCACACGCAGCGACTCGGTATCGACGCCCACAGTCTCGGCGGCAGCTTCCATCTCGGCGATCAGCGCAGGAATATCCAGCTCAGCCATGAAGCGTGGCAGATAGTTAGTGTCGTACACACCTTCGTTAAAGGTGCCATCTTTCAGGATGCGAGTTAACAATGGAATGTTAGTCGCAATACCTTTAATCACTACCTGATTAGCCAGGTAATCATGCAGCTTGTTGATCACATCTTCACGGCTTTCACCACGGCAGATGATCTGTGCGATTAGGCTGTCGTAGTATGGTGAAACCTCTTTGCCTTCACCGGCAATTGAGATGATCTCGATATCGTCACGCTCTGGGATCACACACTCTGTGATAACGCCAGGATGCGGTAGCAACTGAAGCACACCATTGCTATCCAGCGCGGCCTTCTCGGCGGTCACACGTACTTCGATGGCATAGCCAATCTCTTGTGGCTCGAGATGTTCGATAGAGCGGCCAGCGGCGATGTCGAAGCCTGCGCTCACGATGTCGATACCTGAGGTCGCCTCGGTCACAGGGTGTTCAACCTGCAGACGTGTGTTCATCTCCATGAAGTAGACTTCGTTGGCATCCAGGTTGTAGATGAACTCTACGGTACCTGCACCCATGTAGTCTGTGGCGTCACCGAGGGCGCGGGTGTATTCCATCACCTTCTGCTTCAGCTCTTCAGGCAGCATGGTTGAGCCAGACTCTTCGATCACCTTCTGGTTGTTACGCTGTACCGAACAGTCACGCAGACCCAGTACCTTAGTATTACCAAACTTGTCACGCAGCAACTGGACTTCGATATGACGCAGTGAGGTCACATACTTCTCTAGGTAGAGGTCACCGTTACCAAAGGCCGCAGCCGCTTCGGTAGAGGTCTTCTGGAACAGAGAGATCATATCTTCTGGACGTTGAACGACCTGGATCCCCTTACCGCCGCCACCTTGTACCGCTTTAAGCAGCACTGGGTAGCCGATTTCGTTGGCCACGTTCACCGCCTGCTCGGCGTTAGTCAGAATACCGTGGCTACCTGGTACCACAGGTACATTTTGCGCCTGCGACGTCTTAATCGCATTCGACTTGTTACCCATGGTGGTCATGCTGTGTACGCTAGGACCAACGAAGTTAACGCCGTTATTCACACACAGAGCCGCAAACTGCGGGCTTTCCGACAGGAAGCCGATACCTGGGTGCAGCGCGTCGACCTGCTCATATTCGGCGACCTTCAATACCGAGTAGGCGTTGAGGTAACTCTCGTCTGAGGTGTTACCACCGATACAGACCAGTTTGTCGTTTTCGTTCAGCATGTCGGCCGGTACTGAGGTCATGTCAGGATCTGACGCTACCAGTACCACCTTGATGTTATTGTCGTGAGCCTTGCGGATCAGTTTCACCGCAGTACAACCACGAGCGTGTACCAGAACCTTGTCAATCGGCTTCATCAGCTGACGCGGATCGTCCTGTACCAACTCTTCCTCTGTGATCAACATCTCTGGCACTAGGGTCGAAATGGCGTTACCAATCACATCAACGACCTTAGCCGTTGGCTTAGGCATCAGCGGATCGATACTGCTTAGCTGATCGTCGATAGTGTCGCTAAATGGGTTGGTAACAAGGGCGTTCATGGCGCCAGGTACCTTAGACAGATAGTTCGACAGGGTAGAAGTAGACGGCAGATACGCAGGGACAACCATCTGACCCGCGAACGGCATGTTGGTACCAGAGAAGTAGTAAGTCTGTACTAACGGGTGAGTCACGAAGCTCGCCTGTGCACCACCAGTACAGTCACCGAAACCAAACATCAATACCGGCAATTCGTTATCACGAACGAAACGGGTAATACGGTCGTTTACTACCGCCATAGAGAAGAGCGCCGCAGCACCTTCTTTGGTCTGCATACCACCTGAGCTGATAAAGCAGATCACAGGCAGCTTACGCTTAGCACACTCGATTAGCAGCGCAGAGAACTTCTCGGCAGAGGCCATATCGAAGGCACCGGCCTGGAAGGCAGTGTTAGACACTGCCACACCGACGCGCATGGTTTGTCCCTGATACTCGAAATCAGCAGTACCAGTGATCAGACCGCAAGGACGGATACCCTTGTCTAGCGCGTCTTCGATAGAGAGACGGAAGCCAGGGAAGTTCAGCAGATTAGCCGACATCTTGTCGCCGTTTAGCTCTTCAAACTCGCTAAAGAACTTGGCAATCACATTTTCCCAGCTCATCTTACCGGCGCGTTTCTCGTCACGCAGTACCTTCTGGATCAGCAGATCCTGATAACCCATGGTCAAACGGTTCCAGAAGTCTTTACGACGACCGATACGAACCGGGTTGATGGCACCCGTGTACTCACTGCTCTCCTCTTCGCTAGCGAAGTATTCAGGCAGCAGACGCTCAAAGAAGTAAGTCAGGATAACGAACAGAGAGTCGTTAAGCTGAGGGAAACCAACACTCTTCCACTGCTCGGTTTTGGTGAGCAGATCGGCGCGGTTAGACTGAGACATGAAGTACTTCAGCCACTTATAGAACTTGTTCTTATCGTTGGCGGTATCTTGCTTAGAGATAGCGCGGTCGATTGAGTCATGCAGCAGGCTGTCAACTGAGGCGCGTGACAGGCTCTTAGACATCATGGCTTCTTTCGCGATAGAGGCAAGGTTGCCCACAACGTTGTCGTATAGCGCGTTGAAGATCAAGATGTTATAGCATTGCCAGATGAAGTCCTCGCGCAGCTCTTCGTGCACGATCACATCCAGTACCGTCAGCTGGTTCAGCTCAGGCCAATCTGCCTGAGTGACTTCGTCTGGGAGACTCTCAAGATAGTGGATCAGCCCCTTGAAGTTGTTCTCGGCGTTGCTCTTCCATCTGTGGTACAGCGACCAACCGATGTTGAACAACAGCGCCTTACGGGCCTTCTTATAGTTCTGCTTCGGCTCACCTAAGATGAGGCGAGTCAGCATGTTACGCTCGGTAGAAACTTCGTCACGCTTGGAGGTAAAGTTGCTCCACAGCTTGTTAAGTTCTTCGTCGTATACCAGCTTATCAGGGCTAGATAACCAAGACTGGAATACCTTGTCCTGCTCTTGCTGAATACGCGCCAGCAGATCACCTTCAGGCACACTCACCTTAGACAGGCGACCATACTGATCCTGTGAGATCGAATGGATACGGCTACGCAGCGTAAGGTAACGCAGGTAACGGTATGAGCTACCAAACAGGTTAAGGTGCATAGTTGGGTTGTTAGCCACCGACAGCTCAGCGTGATGCTCAAGCGCTTCCAGGTTCTTAGAAGGATGGAGGAAACGGTTCAGACTGCGATCGTAATGTTCGCGCAGATCCTTAGATTCGCGAACAAATTGCACCGCCGCATGCTCAACGGCCTCGATGCTGCTGATAATGGCGCGGCGCAGGTTGTGCTGGCGCTCATCTTTATCAGATGGTGAGAAATCGATAATGCCATCGATACAACCTGAGGTGTATAGCTCTTCTGGTGACACACCTACCGACTTAGCACATTCCTGCCAAGAGAGGTTGTACTTACGCGCGATGCTTTGCAGACCCTGTGGCTGAATGGTGTTGAAAATACCGTCACGTAGCGACAACAGGATGTTAGCAGCGGCCAATGGGATCGCACCGCCAGAATAACCGGCGCCGATAACGATACCGACTGTCGGTACGTCAACGTTAGCACTCTCGGCAATCGCCTTAGAGATAGAATGCGCCTGGTTTTGGCTGTTGGCTATCTCACCCGCATCGGCACCCGGTGTGTCGATGAGGTAAACGATAGGCATAGAAAGTTCGGCAAAATGACGAATGGCCGTGCAGGCCGCCAGGTGATGCTCTGGCATCCAGGCACCGTTACTTGTGGTGCGCTCTTGGGCGATAAAACCGATGCGGCGAGTACGAGATCCAAAGTTCAGTTCAATCTCGGCACTATAGAAAGGCCCCATATGTTTTTCGACAATTAACTTGCCTTTAAGATCCGCAATCACGCGCTTAGCGCCTGGGCGGCCCTTATCTAAGGTAGGCTGAATGACTTTGGCCACATAGCCATCAACATCCAATTGCTCTAACTCTTTTAAGTTAGCTTGAATATCGTCGTCGCTAAGCAGACCTTTTATCTGCTGTGAAAGACTTTGCTTACTGTGCTTAGGAAACAGCGAAAAATCCTGAGCCAAATGTTCGGCTTGAAGAAAAAGCGGATCGGCTGTTTGAACCTGAGTCGTGTTTGTGGGCTGATTGTTGCTGGTCATCAATAGATCCTCTGCTTTAGCCTCTAAAATTTTTAGCCAATAAATATAGCTTTGTTATAGGGTCAAATGCTATTAAACTGGCTTAGACGCTTTGTTCCATATTTGAGACAGTGATAAATAATGCCAGATTTAAACGGTATGATGCTCTTTGCTGCAGTCGTTCGCGCCAAGGGGTTCTCCCAGGCAGCTCGTAATACGGGCATGCCAAAATCAACCATAAGTCGTAAGGTGGCTCAGCTCGAAGAGCAGCTCGGTGTGCGCCTGTTACAGCGTGACACCCGTAATCTTAGCCTGACTCAGGTTGGTGCGCTTTTTTATCAGCACTGCAGTAGTATTAGCGATGAAATCGAGGCTGCCAAGGCAACCATTGAAAATACTCACAACGACGTCTCAGGTTCACTGCGTATCGCCATACCAGTTTCCTTCAGCCAGGAGCTGATAGCCAACCTCTGTAGCAGCTTTATGCGCCTCTATCCCAACGTGGACCTCGACGTCCAGTTTACCGATAACGATGTGGGCTTGGTCGGTGAAGGTTATGATATCGCCATCAAGTATGGCCCGCTGCAATCCTCTGATCTGGTCGCCCGTCTACTACTGGAGCGCCAACCTATATTGGTGGCTAGCCCTGGCTACTTAAAGGCCAACGGCACCCCTGCAACACCTCAGGAGTTAAGTGAGCACAGCGGTATCTTGCTGGGAACCTCGCGCTCTGCGCCCATCTGGCCCTTGGGCAAGGGGGATCGCAAAACCATGGTCAACTTTAAACGTAAGGTTAGGGTGAACAGCGCCATCATGGTAAAACAACTGGTATTGGACGATTTTGGTATCGCCATGTTGTCCAACTCTGTGTGTAAGAATGAGCTGGCAGGTGGTAGCCTGGTACCACTGCTGCAGGAGTGGCCGATAGAACCCTTTAAGGTCTATGGTGTGTATTCCAGTCGCCGCCAACTGGCCACCAACATCAGCGTCTTTTTAGACTTCTTCACCAAACGTTTCAGCAGCCATGAATCACTGCAATCTATGATGATGTAAGTTTTAGTATCGGAAGGTGATAGTGCTGATAAGGCAGGGAAGCTTACCGCCTTACCACCTTTAAGCCATTAAGCCCCTCACATCCAGCCCTTAGCCTTAAGAAGCTGCTTCACCACCTGCTTGCGTAATGCCAGATCTTTATCTGTGGTGATATCCATATTCATGGCGAAGAAATAAGTGTTCTCCTCTCGCTCCAACCAGCCAACCCACCAGCCAAGTTTCTGGGCATTACGCACGCCATAGCCCGTCTTGGCTCTTAGCACCCAATCGCCGTTGGCCTCGTTGAGCATCATGGTCTTAACGATACGCTGACTGCGCTCGGAGACTGGCAGTTGATTGTGATAGAGGCGCCTTAAGAACTGCACCTGCTGTTGCGCGCTGATAGCCAGCTCACCATCGAGCCAGAAGCTATCGAGTCCGCCGCCAATATTAGCGTTGCCATAATTGAGCTTAGCCAATCCCTGAGCCATACGTTTATCACCCAGCTGCAAAGCCAGTTTCTGATAGATGGGCACCACGGAATACTTCATCGCATCAATAAAGGAATGGTCACGGTTCCAAGGGCTATAAGCACGCTTAACCCCATCCCAGGCAAACCGACTATGCTCATCTTTTACTATCCCCGCCTCAAGCAGCAACAGACTATGGGGTATCTTAAAGGTTGAGGCGGGAATATAGGCATGCTGGCTTCGGGCAAAGTCGTTGGTCAGCACTCTGCCCTGTTTATCGTCCAGCAGCACCATGACGCCTTTCGCCCCCAAGGCGTCGAAGGCTGACTGTATCTCTCGGTCCACCTTTATATCTTCAGCCACCATTTTCGACTCAGATATCATCCCAGGCTCTGCCGCCACTGCGATGCCACCCCAGATAAAAAAGGCTAAACTAAGCCACCGTAGAGACTTCCTTGTTGCAGCTAATGTCATCGACACTTCCCCCAAATAATCGCCACTGCATCATCTGATGCTTCATTAAATGCTATAAGCAAGTCTAACAACTCCTGCTACCGCCATGAGGGCAAACTCATGGCGATTTGTGTCAAGAATCTGGCATTTTATCAAGCCATCTCAAGTCTTTATTTGCGACCTGATGTCGTGCATACTCAGTTGTTGACTATAATAAATTCAAATTGATAACCGCCCTGAGCCATCATTGCCCAATATGCTCCACCACGAGTGTTAAGGGTGAGAGGTTTTTGCAAAGGAACCATGTCATGCGTAAAACAGCCATAGCCCTGGCGATGACCAGCTTACTGAGTAGCAGCGCCTTCGCCAGCCTGGATCTTGAGGAGCTACGCCTGCCCAAGGCAACACAGGCCATACCCGATGTCGTCAATCGCTATCAAGCCCTGGTCGATAACTTAGATGAAAAGTATCGCCAGCAAAAAGATGAACTCATCATGACAAAGATGGTGGCCCATCAAGGCGAACGTCTCTGGCAACAAGCGGTCAGAGATGTGCAATCTGGCGGTCAGGATGACAGGCCCCTTTATTGGAGCCGACTGGCGATGAAGAAGACCCTTAAAAAGTCAAAGCCCGCCTATAATATGGCCGACTGGCAACGCAGCATATTGCTCAAGGCCGTTGAAAAGTCCTCTCGAGGTTTTAGCGACATTCATTTCGATGACGACAGCCAGATCCGCATTCTGCTGACCGGCTTCGATCCCTTCTTCCTCGATCGCAACATAGATCAGAGCAACCCCTCGGGATTAACGGCTCTGGCATTAGACGGCTACAAATTCACTGTCGATGGCAGAAAAGCTCAAATTGAAACCGTGATGATCCCGGTTCGCTTCGCCGACTTCGACCAAGGGATCATCGAATCCCTGCTGACTCCGGTTTATCGAGAAAAGAGCGTCAACGCCATCTTCACCGTCAGTATGGGACGAGACGACTTCGATCTGGAACGTTTCCCAGGCCGTAACCGCAGCGCCGCAGCGCCCGATAATCTCAATGTGCTCACTGGTGCCTCAGCCCAGTCGCCAAAGGCACCTATGTTTGATGGTAAGCCCCTCTATGGTCCTGAATTCGTTGAATTCTCGCTGCCGGTTGATGCCATGCAGTCGGTCAAGGGCAGATGGAAGATCAATGACAACCACACAGTCACCACCCTATCACGGGGTGAGTTTGACGCCAGCTCACTGGCCGAGTTGCAAAATGCGACCTCGGTCAATGGTTCGGGCGGTGGCTACCTCTCGAATGAGATCTCCTATCGCGCCGTACTGCTCGGCCAACGTTTTAACAGCCCTATCAAGGTCGGTCATATTCACACCCCAAAGGTGAAAGCCTATGAGGCAGATACTGAGATGGCGATAGTGGAACAGGTCAAGGAGATGGTCAAAGCCGCTGCGACGCGGCTATAATGGCAAGCCTTAAAGACGCCCGCTAACCCGGCGGGCGCCAATAACCTTGACCCGAGTATGTTTCGACCACTTCAATCCCTGTTTGCCCCACCCCGCCATAAAAAGGCCGTCTCCCAAGATGCGCTGAATAGCGATCAACAGGCGATAGTTAAGACCGTAGAAGATTGTTACCTGCTGGCTGAAAGACAACTTGGCCGCCGCTTTCCCCGCCCAGAGATCAACTTTAAACTTAGAGGCAAGAGCGCAGGCACTGCCCATCTGCAGATCAACAAACTCAGGTTTAACCCTGTCTTACTCGCGGAAAACCCTCAGGTCTTTATCCAACAGGTCGTGCCCCATGAGATCTGCCACCTGCTCGCCTATCAGCTCTATGGTCGGGTAAAGCCTCACGGCAAGGAGTGGCAGGCATTGATGGTCAAACTTTATGGCCTGTCCCCCAGTACCACCCACAGCTTGAATACCGACTCGGTCGCGGGTAAAACCTACAATTACCGTTGCCAGTGCGGCGTAGTGCCACTTTCCATTCGGCGACACAATAAGGTACAGCGCCAGCAGACCCAATATCGCTGTCGCCGCTGTAACGAAACGCTCAGCCGAGTGCAGGGCGAGTCATAATGAATCCAGCTTAACTTGCCTGATCTGAGTCGATTCCCGTAGAATCGGCATCGATATCGGTGCAGGCACCGAATAGCATCGTCGCCACCAAGCCAGCCAACCATAGAGCCAGGCAGAGATAGGCGGCGAACGTTTATGCTTTATTTAGGGAATTAATGTGCTTACTACCTCTTTTGGTGTGAGGCCGCTGCTGCGTGGCGTTTTAGCGCTGCTGGCGCTCGGCCTTTCTACAGGCGCCCTCGCCTCTCACCCCAGTAGCTTTAACCAGGCCAAACAGGTCGCCCGCAACATCTACAGCCAAGAGCTACCAGCCAAGAGCTTCTATTGCGGCTGTGATATACAAATATCTGGCAAGCTTTGGCAACCCAATTTTCAGGGCTGCGGCTATCAGGTACGTAAACAGGAGAAGCGCGCCAGTCGTATCGAGTGGGAACATATCGTCCCGGCTTGGGAGTTTGGTCATCAGCGCCAATGCTGGCAACAAGGTGGCCGTAAAAACTGCGGCAGGACAGATAAACAGTTTAAGAAGATGGAGAGCGACCTGCACAACCTGGTGCCCGCCATCGGCGAGGTCAACGGCGATCGCAGCAACTACCGCTTCAGTCAATGGAATGCTAAGCCGCAGCAATATGGTCAATGCGCCATGGTGGTAGATTTCAAAGGCAGAAAGGTGGAGCCCCCCAGCCATACCCGTGGCCAAATAGCACGCACCTATCTCTATATGCAGCAGGCCTATGACCTTAAGATCGCCAAAAGTCAGTTAAAACTATTTCAGGCATGGGATAAAAGCTATCCAGTTGATACTATTGAATGCCGAAGAGACCAGGCCATCGCGGCCAAGCAGGGTAATCACAACCCCTTTGTCCAGGCCCAGTGCCAAAAACTGACAAATACCCAAAGTATCGCGGAGTAGAGCATGAGAATTCCAAGGATCTATCAGCCAGGTGACTATGATTGCCAGCAAACCCTGATGCTGGACGATGAAGCTGCCGGCCACGTCGGCCGTGTGCTGCGTATGGGCGAAGGCGAGCAGCTCGAACTCTTTAATGGCGACGGCCACAACTATTTGACCGAGATCGTCGCTGCCAGCAAGAAAAACGTCGAAGTGCGGGTCCTCTCAAAGGCGATTAACGACAATGAGTCTCCCCTAAACTTGCATCTGGGTCAGGTGATCTCCCGCGGCGATCGCATGGACTTCACCTTGCAGAAGTCGGTTGAACTGGGGGTCAATACTATTACCCCGTTGTTCTCTGAGCGCTGCGGCGTGAAGCTAACCGGCGAGCGACTGGAAAAGAAGATCCAGCAGTGGCAGAAGATAGTGATCAGTGCCTGCGAACAATCTGGACGTAGCACAGTGCCTCAGGTCAGGCCCGCCATGCATTTGGCCGATTGGTGTGCAGAGCCGACCCAGGCGCTAAAACTGAATCTGCATCCCAGAGCGGCCCATGGCATCCAAGGGCTGTCGATGGAAACCGACAGGGTACGCCTGTTGATCGGCCCAGAAGGCGGCTTGTCGCCACAGGAGATCGCGATGACAGAAAACTTCGCCTTTACCGATGTCTTGCTTGGGCCGCGCGTACTGCGCACCGAGACTGCGGCCTTAACGGCGATAAGCGCACTACAACTGAAATTTGGCGATCTGGGCTAAAGGCCCGGCTCCCTTCGCATTAACCATAAGGAAAGATGAGATGATTAAGCTTGGCATAGTGATGGATCCCATCAGCGACATCAACATCAAGAAAGACTCCAGCTTCGCCATGCTGATGGCGGCGCAATCGCGGGGCTACGAACTTTACTATATGGAGATGCAAGATCTGGCCATGGTAAACGGTGTGGCCATGGGCAATATGCGTCGACTCAGCGTGCAACAAGATCCCCAAAGCTGGTATCAACTCGAAGAAGCCGTGGATACACCACTGGCCGAACTTGATGTGATCTTGATGCGTAAAGACCCGCCATTCGATACCGAATTCGTCTACGCCACCTATATGCTGGAACGTGCCGAAGAGCAAGGCACGCTGATCGTCAACAAGCCCCAAAGCCTGCGTGACGCCAACGAAAAGCTGTTTACCGCCTGGTTCAGTGAATTTACCCCTGACACTCTGGTGACCCGCGATGCCCAGCGCATTCGCGCTTTCTATCAAGAGAAAGGCGACATTATCTTAAAACCCTTAGATGGCATGGGCGGCAGCTCTATCTTTAGAGTCAAGGCGCAAGATCCTAACCTTGGGGTGATCATCGAAACTCTCACCAATCATGGCCAGCAATATGCCATGGTCCAGGCCTTTATTCCCGACATCACTGCCGGCGACAAGCGTATTTTGGTGGTCGATGGCGTACCTGTGCCATACAGCCTGGCGCGCATCCCACAAAAAGGGGAAACACGGGGCAACCTGGCCGCCGGCGGTCGTGGTGTGGCTCAACCATTGTCTGACAGTGACTGGGCCATTGCCAACGCTATAGGCCCAGAGCTGAAAAAGCGCGGACTGATCTTCGTCGGCCTTGATGTGATAGGCGACAAGCTCACCGAGATCAACGTGACCAGCCCGACCTGTATTAAAGAGATCGAGGCCGCCTTCGATGTGGATATCACCGGCATGTTGATGGATGCCATCGAAGCGCGTGTCGCCCGTTAAACTGGAGACCAAATGAAGTTAACCCGTTTACTCAGCCTAGTTTCACTATCGGCCGCGCTGCTTTCCGGCAGTCTCTGGGCCGATAGTCTGCTGGGCCCGCAGTCGGCGCCGAGCCGTCCCAAGAATATCGTGATCATGGTTGGTGATGGTATGGGGCCCGCCTACGTCAGTGCCTATCGTTACTATCAAGATAATCCCAATACTCAGGAGATAGAGCAGACGGTATTTGACCGCTTGCTGGTTGGCAACGCCAGCACCTATCCGGCACCAGTCAGCGGCTACGTCACCGATTCGGCGGCCGCCGCCACGGCGCTGGCAACCGGGGTTAAGACCTACAATGGCGCCGTCTCGGTCGATACCGACAAACGTCCAGTACCAACCCTAATGGAACTGGCGAAAAAACGTGGCATGAGTACAGGGGTTGCCGTGACCAGCCAGATCAACCACGCGACCCCAGCCGCCTTTTTAAGCCATAACGAGAGCCGCCGTAATTACGAGGCTCTGGCAGAAAGCTATCTAAACACTGATGCCGATGTCATGCTCGGCGGCGGTCAGCGCTATTTCTCCGACAAGCTGATCAAGCAGTTCGAGGCTAAGGGTTATCAGGTGCTTAAAGATGCCGCGCTGCTAGATAACGTGACCCAACCTAAGGTGATGGGGCTATTTGCCGATGTACAACTTCCTTGGGCCATAGATGAGCCTGAAGCCAGACGGTTGAGCACCATGACAGCCAAGGCGCTCGAACTTCTCTCGCAAAATGAGCAAGGCTTCGTGTTACTGGTTGAAGGCAGCCTCATCGATTGGGCGGGTCACAACAACGATATCGCTACCGCCATGGCTGAGATGCATGAATTTGCCAGCGCCATCGAGGTGGTCGAGCAATATGTGCGTCAGCATCAGGACACCTTATTGGTGATCACCGCCGACCACAACACGGGAGGCTTATCTATTGGCACCCAGGGCGAGTACCGCTGGGACAGCCAGGTACTGCGTGATATAGGTGCCAGCCCTTCACGCATCGCCGCGAAAGCACTGGCCCAAGACGAGTGGCATACAGGCCTGAGTGAATTGCTTGGCTTTACGCCAAGCGCTGAGGAGTTCAACACCCTAGATAGTGCCAGAATGCAGGGTGAAAAAGTATTGACCACCCAGCTCAAGAAGCTTATCGACCAGCGCTCAAACACGGGCTGGACCACGGGTGGTCATACAGGCGTAGATGTTCAGGTCTTTGCCACAGGGCCTGCCTCACCGCTCTTTGCCGGTCATCAGGACAATACAGATATCGCCAATAAACTGATTAGCCTATTGCCTAAGATGCCCAAGCCTAAAGCAGAGGTAAAATTGCCTGCAAAACCAGCCTCAGAAGTAACGCCTACAGAGGAAACGCCTGCTCAAAACGAGGAAAATGGTGAGCTACAGCAAGCCAAAGACCTACTGAGCGAAGGCGCCGAAAGTCAATCTGCCGCACCAGTCACCCAGGTCGATAATCAAGCCTAGATGACAGATTCAGCTCCCCTGCCTGACCAGCTTAGGCTGGGGAGTTTGATTCACTGGCCACATGCGGGTGTACTCAATTTCGCTAAGCACCTTGAAAACAGAAGTCACATCCATGGGGCGTGAGAAGTAGTAGCCCTGACCTAACTCACATTGCTGGCAACTCAAATACTGCGCCTGCGGCTGAGTTTCAATGCCTTCGGCAACCACCTGTCGGCCGAGATTGTGGGCCAATTCGATAACCGTAGTGATGATATGAGCATCAGCCTCATCGTCGAGCACATTAGCAGTAAAGCTGCGATCAATTTTCAATAGATCGAACGGCAGCTGCTTAAGATAGCTCAGTGACGAGTAGCCGGTACCAAAATCGTCGATAGCAATCTTAACCCCCAGCGACTGAAGCGACTCCATGGCTGCCATCGCACTTTCCACCTGCTCTATCACGCTCTCCTCTGTCACCTCAAACACCAGTGACTGCGCCGAGATATCATGCGCATCCACCTCTTGGCGCACCACGTTGAGCAGATCGGGGGCGAGAAAGTGTTTCGCCGACAGGTTAACGGCAATATAGAGTTCAGACCAACCAGCTGACTTAAACTGAGCGATCAACTCCGCCGCCTTGCGGATCACATAATTACCCACATGAATAATCGCTTCACTATGTTCGATGTCGGGAATAAAGTCCCCCGGCATGATGAGCCCCCGCTCAGGATGGAACCAGCGGATCAGCGCCTCGAACCCTTTCAGCTTCGCCTCACGAAGTTCGACGATAGGCTGAAGGAAGAGCACCAGTTGCTCCTCATTAATGGCCGCTTCTATGCTTTGCTCTATCATTAATCGGTTGTTCGCCTGATTCAGCATCTCCTCGCTGAACACCCGATAATTGCTGCGTCCGGCACTTTTGGCCTGATACATTGCCAGATCCGCATGTTGTATTAGCTCTTCGGCTCGCATATGCGGCGAAGTGCAGTAGGCCAGGCCAATACTGGTGGTCACAATTAGCTTATGACTCCCCAGCACCACAGGATGTTGCAGGGCAGAAAAGATCCTATGGATCACATTGCTGACCTCCTGATCATCCCGTACCATCCTGAGCAAGATCAGAAACTCATCGCCTCCCTGACGAAACACGGTATCCATCTCTCTTACGCTATTGATTAACCTGGCGGCGACTATCTTGAGCAATTCATCCCCCTGGATATGGCCCAGGGTGTCATTGATCCGCTTAAATTCATCCAGATCCAGAAACATCAGCACAACGCAGTCGTCCTCGTTGGCGATACAGGCGATAGCCGTCTGTAGCTCATGGTTCAACATCGACTTATTGGGCAAGCCGGTCAGGGTATCGAGCATTGCCAGACGCTCTAACTCATGGGTATATTCATCCACCTCGCTTTCAAGCCCCTGCATATTGTCGGCCAGCTGGCGAGTGGCCTGGTGAATAAGATCCACCTCATCGGGAAACAGAGAAGGCTTTCTCGGCAGACTGGCACGTACGCGGGCAAAGTCATGATCCGCCAGTAGGGGCAACAGGCTGGCATGGTGGGCTAAGCTAAGTACCGGTTTCCAGGCGACCAGCATCACCAGCCCAGCCGCCAAGATGAGGCCCACCAGCAAGGTCCCCACTAACCCCAACTGGAAACTAGAGAGCACGAGTTGCCACTGATCCAAATTCATCAACACCACTATCGTCGGCGCGTTAGCCACCTGATCCAGTGGAAAAGACCACACAGCCCAGCGACTGCCTTGATAGTCGTAGATCTCATCGCCCAGGGAGATCTGCTGCCAGGAATAATTATCGGCCATATGACTTAGCAAGCTGAAACTGCTAGGGCGATTACTGATGCTATAGAGATGACGCCCCCATAAGGGCCCAGGCTCGGCTTCGGGTTTCTGTGTACCCAACACTGCTAGCTCAATAGATCTGTCAGTACGAAAATGGCTGATCACTTCGGTCAGGGCGGACTCAAAGAAAAACAGATGAGGCTTGGAATTAACCAGAGTGGGGACCAACACCTGGATCGCACACTCCTCAATACAGACCACTCTTGAAGAGAGTTCATAAGAGATGTCGCTGTTTAGCAGCCAGTTGAGATCATCCTCCGAGTTGGGCTCGCCTGCATGAGCTAGCCGATCACCATCCAGGCTATAGAGCCCAAACCTTTTCAAGTCCCAGTAGAGCTGTACATCTGGCCAGTTTTCACTCAGCAGCAATTGATAACCTTCGGCACCGTCATCCCCTTTCGCGTTGGCGACAAAGCCCAGCTGCATCGCCGCCTGCAGCGAATGCTCTACCGCAGTGCTTAAGGAATAAGAGAGGCTTTGGGCCAGCTTATCGCGCTGAGCTTCGAGTAATACTTTCTCCTGATTAAGTAGCTGTCGATAAGCCAGGGTACTGATGGCCGCACCGACAACTGTGAGGATCAAAACGACAGCTATCATCAGCTTCCATTTGATACTCACGAAACGATTTGGGTGGTTCACTATCATGGTGTCACCACTGGAACTTATAGGAGAGTTCAATGGCAAACAGTGACCAATCCTTATCTTGCGTCTCAGGATTAGGTCGCAAAATAGGGGTCACCCAACCACCGCCACGCACCCAGTGATATTCGGCCTCCAGCATCCAGTCTTTTGCAGGTAACCAGCGCGCTCCTAATGTCCAGTCGTTGGCATAGCCAAAATGAGCCGGTAAGCCCCCTGCGGGCAGATCTTTGCCATCAGGGTCATCCTCATCCCTCACTTGACGATCGTAACGGAGAAAGAGTTCCACATCGCCCGGCAGATAGCCGCGTACATCCAGATAATACCCATAACCTCTGACCTCATAGGTACCTGCTCCAGGCCGAACAAAGACCCCGTCAATGTCGCGATCAAAATGCAGGTATTCCGCTGTAAACTCAAGAAAGTCAACTCGATACTGGGCCGAAACAATCAAGTGTTTAGAGCGCAAGCTACCATCGCTAAAGGGACCTTCCTGGTAAGCATCAAAAGCACTCTTAGCATCAAAATAGGTTAGCCCTAGACGCAAACTGTCATCCTGATACTCTATGTCCGACCCCCAGTAGCCATCGGCATCGAAGTCTCCATAAGTCTCTGAGCCCAGAACATTACGATTCAAATCATCCGAGGTCTGAGCATCCCCTAAGGTCAAGTGCCATTCAATCGAACCATCGAACACAGGGTGACGGCCAAACAGCTCACCACCGGTGATATGCAGCAATGAATCGCGAAAAAAATCACTATAGACAGATTGGGGCAACAAGATGCCTGGCCGGGTAAAGGAAACATCTCGGGTGCTGGTATAGAAGCCGGCCTCACTCTTAAACAGCCCCCCCCTGGCTCCGAGGTAGCCTTGTTTCAACGTAAATTTATACTCGGCAAACAGATAATCAGCAGCAAGGCCCGATTCATCTAAAGTCCCCCAATGACGATAACGCGCCGCACCAGCCAAACGAAAGTGCTCATCCGGATTCCAGGAGAGGTGCAGCGCCGCCTCAGTCACATCAAAGGTATCGCCGGACTCACCAACAATAAATTCGCTCCCGTCGGCGCTAATATAGCCCTGACCAATGAAACCATTTAACTGCCACTGATCGGCAAACGCCGGCCCCATGAAAAGTGCCAGCAGGCATAGGCTACTAATGCTCGGCTTCATCTTGTCCTCCTTGACTCTGCTCACTCACCTCAATCGCTTGACTCTCGTCGCTCCCCGATACATAGCCTATAGCACCAGGCGTTTTGGCGATCCGTGCACGCATCTCTGCCTCAGAGGCTAAGGTGGTTGGTCGCTCACCGATCCCGGAAAATACCAGCCGATCCCAACGATGACGCAGCACATAGGGCATCAACTCAAGCTGCTGATAACAAAACTCTTTATGTATAGGGGAATCGCTGGGTAAGACAAAGACCTTAATCTTCTGTCCATCGGGCCAGTACAGCTTCTGCATGGCAAAGATCAACTTGAGCTCTTTAGGGGTGAGATCTGTGGCATCAACGGAGTCGTTAACAATCACCTGAGCCGCGAAAAGGTTGGCGCAACATAAGCTCAATAAGCACATCCATGTCGACACTCGTCGCATTTCCGCTCCTCTAATCCCCATTCACCTTGTTGATGCGGCAAATCTCACATAACAAAGGATATTTATTGTCTAATGAAATATAGCTTAGGCAAGATTTAGCCAACTGGCATAATAAATGTTACTGATAATCTAGGGGCTTAGGCTATAATTGCCGCAAATTCTCTATTATCTTGTGGTTTTCGTGCTCTCTAATCCGTCTCAAGTTGTCCTTAGAAACATTGAACTATTTGAATCAAAAAACGTTTTACTCATTAATCATGAGTGCGATCTATTGGCAACGGCATTGCTGGAGACGGCCGATAAAGTCACTACATTAGCCCTAGATTTTAACCACTATCAGCAGGTCAAAGGCCATGAAAATGCCCGATTATCCTGTCACTTCGGCCACCAGCTGCCAAAAGAGCAAGTTTTCGATGCGGTAGTGCTGTTTTACCCCAAGTCGAAAAGCCTGGCGCCTTATCTGCTTAACTTGGCGGCGAACCATCTTCAGCCAGGCGGTGACCTGATCATTGTGGGCGAAAAGAAGGGCGGTATTCGCTCTATCACCAAACAACTGCCTAACTATTTCGAGCCGGGCATCAAACGCGACAACGCTCGCCACTGCATGCTTTATACCAGCTCGCTGCAAACTGCAGCCCCGGCTATCTCGCTTAACGATTGGGTCAAGCGCTACACGCTAGTGACACCTCAGGGTGAACTGACCATCTGCAATCTGGTCGGCGTCTTTAGCGAGAAACGCCTCGATGAGGGCACTGAGCTCTTACTGCAACATCTGCCGACGCTCAAGGGGCGGGTACTGGACTTTGGCTGTGGCGCCGGGGTGATCACCGCAGCGCTGCTCAAGGCGAACCCGACACTTAAGCTCGAATGTGTCGATATCAACGCTATGGCGCTCGCCTCCTGTGAACTCACCCTAAAGGCCAACGACATGCAAGCCAAGGTCTATGCCTCTGATGGTTTGGCGCAAACACAAGGGAAGTTCGATGCCATTATCTCCAACCCACCATTTCACGATGGCCTGGACAGCACCACAGAAATAGCGACTCGCTTTGTGCAGGAGAGCGAGGCCCAGCTCAATATCGGCGGTGTTTGGCAGATCGTTGCCAACCGTCATCTCCCCTACGCTGACACTATCGCCAAGTTTTTCAACGAGGTAAATGTGACAGCCGAAAACAACAGGTACAAGGTCTACGCCAATCAAAAGGCGTGATGACTTTAGCAACTATTGGCTAATCTGTTATTTATAGCCGGTCTTACCCGGCTTTATCGCGCCAGGTCGCATTTCAATCATGTGCTTCATGTTCATCATAAAATAGGGCTTCATAGGTCAAACTTTATGCTGTTATACTCGGGAGAATACTAACTAAAATAATAATTAAACTGCGGAAATCAATATGCTGGATCCTGGACTGATAGAACTGAGTAGCGACGGAAATAAAGCCGAATTAAAAGTTATTCCCAATAGCCATGGCCCACTGACGGTGGACGCCATCACCGAACTACTCACCCTACCCGAATTTTGTCAGCTACGTCCTCGACAGAATGTGATCGAAAAAGCAGTTGCCCAAGTCAACAAGATTATCGGCCAGGAAGATGGTCAATATGAACTCTTCTTCGAGATCGCCGAGCGTAAAGACGCCGAACTCCTCATCAATCTCAGCGACGACAAGATGAGCGCCGAGATGACACTCACAGCTCCATGGGGCGGCAAGCCTGTCACACTGCAAGATATTCTCAGAGCATTAAAGAGTGAACAGATCAGCATGGGGCTGAGCAAGGTCAGAATAGAATCACTACTCGCCAAACAACCAAATCTTGCACCGGGACAAAGCTGCAGCGAAGTGATCGCCCACGGCAAGCCCGCCGTCAACGGCACCAATGCCGTCGTTGAACGTAAGGTGCCGCTCGCAAGGGAGCGTCTGTTGCAACCTCAGGAGCGCGCCGATGGCACTGTCGATATGCGCAACCTGGGAGAGATCATCATGGTCAAACCCAATGACAAGCTGATGATCAAAGTCCCCGCCACTGAAGGCACACAGGGCTACAATGTGCAGGGCGAACCCTTATTACCGATAGCGGGTAAGGATCTCAAATTGACCGCTGGCGCAGGGACTGTGATACCAGAATCCGATCCCAATGTACTCATCGCTACCGTCGCTGGCCAACCCGTAGAAACCAAGACGGGGATGCAGGTTGACGACGTACTGCAGATTAAAGATGTGGATATCGGCTACGGCAATGTCGACTTTAAGGGCAGTATTCTGGTTACAGGTGACGTGCACGAAGGCATGGTGGTTAAATCCACCGGTGACATTACTGTCATGGGATTTGTCGACTCGGCGCAACTGATCGCCGATGGGGATATCACCGTCAGTAAGGGGGTTATCGGCCGCCAGCTTAAGGAAGATCAACTCTCCACCAAACTTTCTGCCAAAGGGCAGATCTCGGCGCAGTTCGTACAGTACTCAGAGCTTGATGCCGAGGGCGATATACTGGTCACTAAACAACTGCTGCACAGCCACTCCCGAACCTCAGGACAACTTATCGTCAGCGACGCCAACGGCCGCCGTGGCGATCTGGTAGGGGGGATTGCCAATGCAGATAAAGGCGTTAAGGCGGTGATCATTGGCGCCACGGCTGGCACTAAGACCGAAGTATTCTGCGCCATGAAGTGCAGCGAGCTGAAAGAGGAGCTCAAACAGCTTGATCAGGGGATCAAGCATATGGTGGTGGCCAAGCTTAATATTGAATCCAGCCTAAATAAACTGCCCCCCAAGGCCGAATGGCAAGATGACGCCCTCATGGTTGAGCAGGTTAAGGGAATGCTGGAGGAGAAGCGCCGCATCACCCAGGAGTGGTCTCGCGAAGAGCAAGAGTACAACAGCATCAAGCAGGAAGTGGATAACTACTATCAGACCTATCGCATCGAGGCATGTAAACATATCTTCGCCAATGTCGAGCTGCATATAGGTCCGGCATTTAATCGAACCCAACGTGAACATGGCCCCTGCATAGTGGTTAACGAGGGCCAGGAGATCAGTTTCGATTACAGTAATCGTAAATAGTCATAGTGCAGCAATCGATTAATGAGGCCTGGCAAAATTGTCGGGCCTCTTTTCTTTGGCACGACTTTACAGGCATAATCCCCGCCAGATAGCGGTAACTTATAACGGATAACAAGTGGAACTACTGAGAATAGACTGTTTGGGTAAAGAGTTGAGACTGGAAGGCTCAATGGCCGGCTGGCAACAACTCTTTTGGGACAACCAACTGGTGTCGGTCAAAGAAGCCAGCGCCGATAACCAGGGGCTAAGAAACCATGAGTTTGAATTAAGCCGCCAGGATCCCAACACCCAAACGGTTCACAAAATCCCACTGACACTTGAAGTCGACCTCATCTGGCAACCCTTTAAGCTTAACTATCGCCTATTGAGCGAAGAGACCATCCTCAGCGAAGGCAGTCGCAACACTAAAGATATTGAGCGCCAGACACCTGTAGTCCCAGTAAAGCCACAGCAAAAGTTCAGTCTGGTCGGGCTGGCCTCTCTAGGTTTTAAGCTGCTTAAGAGTGCCAAGGTGATTAAGGTGGTCCTGGCTGGTGCCAGTGTGGCAGCCTACTCCTGGCTCTTCTCCTTCCAATTCGCCCTGGCGCTCATCGCCTGCTTGGTATTTCATGAGTATGGCCATATCCGTGCGATGAAATATTTTGGCATGAAAACCAAGGGGATCTACCTAATCCCCTTCATGGGTGGCCTGGCGCTGAGCGATGAAAAAATTAACACCCGCTGGCAGGATGTGGTGATCTCCATCATGGGCCCCACCTTCGGTCTGCTAATGTCGATTGCCGCTCTGGTCGCCTATTGGCTCACAGACAACCCGTTGTTTGCCGGGCTCGCCGCCTTCAACGCCCTGCTCAACCTGTTCAACTTGCTGCCGATACTCCCCTTAGATGGTGGCCATATTCTCAAGAGTATCAGCTTCTCGATGAACAGCCTGATGGGACTTATCGCCTGTGTGGCTGGCGCGGCCATTGGTGTCTTCATCAGCTACAGTCTGGGGCTGGCTTTGCTTGGCTTCCTGTTGCTGATCGGCACCCTAGAGATAATATTTGAGTGGAAGAGTCGACATCAAAGCCACCTCTTACCCCTGGACAGATATGGCCAGCTTTTCTCTACTATCTGGTATCTGCTCACCGTCGGCGCCCTGGTGGCGATCATCTGGTATCTGGCTGGCACAGGTGACGACATACTCGGGTTACCGCTCAAGATACTGCAAAGCTAAGCTCGCCAATTCCCCTTGCTGTCACCTAAGCGGCAAGGGGCTAATCTGATAATGACTAAGAGACCAAGCACTATAAAACCCTCGCTCTTCTCCTAAAACCCAGCCTTGATAATGCGGCTGAAACCGCGCACTGCAGCGAATCTGTGTCTGGCGATATCTTGCCAAGAGGTCCCTAGCTAAGAACAAAGATGGTGACTTTAAAAATCATAAACTTAAGAGAAAATGGATCAGATGGGGTCTGACGTTTTGAGGATTTATCGAGACTATCGACAAATTTTAGGCATAAAAAAACCTGCGTTAAGCAGGTTCTATTCTTAGGGATTGCATCTTATCAGTCACAAGTTGGTACAGATGGCGAGACTTGAACTCGCACGGCCGTTAAGCCACTAGCACCTGAAGCTAGCGTGTCTACCAATTCCACCACATCTGCATCTTGTCTGCCTAAATGGCTATCTCTCTAAGAGAATCATTGATAATGGTACCGAAGGACGGACTTGAACCGTCACTCCCGAAGGAAACGGATTTTGAATCCGTCGTGTCTACCAATTCCACCACTCCGGCATTATCAATCAGACTATACTTACTCCTCTCGGGTAAGTGAACGGAATTATACCTTTGCTTTAGCTAATGGCAAGCCTTTTGCGATACCTTTATTACCGACTGCCGATTTTTCATCCGCAGCCCTAAACAAAGGAATATTTCCCCAATGTCGCTCTATAGGCAAATCGTCTACCAACTCACAAAATCAAACTAAAACGAGATGAACCATTATCAAATTGACAACATTCATTGATCGAGATCAGCATCTCTCATATCTATTCGCGCTAATTTAGCTTCGACAACGTTATAAACATCTGCGAAAGAGGATTTCTCAAATGGCATTTTGGTTAGATTTAATGTTTGGTAACCCCATTGGCCTGCTATCTATGATAGTTATCTTCACGACCATTGGCATAATGTCATATCTCATGTGGCTGTTTATTTCTAAGTCGAAACCACAATAGATAGGACTCCAAGGTCCAGAGAAAGTAACATTTCTAATGCAAATGGGGGCTAATGCCCCCTCTTTTTTTGCTGAACCCAGATAGTATTAAGCGGCGTGCTTTCGTCCCGGTACAACACTGTGAATGAAGTGCGGTCTCGCCTTAATCAGCAGTTGCAACTGTTCGGGATTGGGTTCGCCCTGTGGCAGGCGCAACACCTGACGATTCAGATGAGATCTCGCCTCCATGGCAATCTTAAAATCGGCAGTAGGCCCATGAATGGCATACTGCTGTTTGTTACCCATATACTCTAAGATATTCGCCTTTAGCAGGCTCTGCACCGCGGGCTCACTTTCCGGCAGGGTCAATACTGTTTCCCCTTGCAGGAAAAACTCCCTCAGCAGCGCGCGCTCAGTCGGATCGAGTAATCTCACCTTCTTCTCAATAGTTTCGGTTGTTCGCTTCCCCTTTAGGTGCTTAATCGCCTCATCGAGAAAATAGTTAGCCACCTGGGTCAACAGATAGGCCGCGCCCACAATAAGACCGAGACCAATAAAGTGCGCATACTGATTCACTAAGTCGTCTAACCTCAAGGTACGCATCAATGAGGCCGGAGCAAACAATAACACAGAGCTGATTAAGGTCAGCCACAACATCAAATTAAAGATCACTTGTTTGGGACTCGTCTGTTTAAACAGCATCAGATTTAATTTTTCCATCTTGATACCTAGTGTCAAAAAACCTGCAGTACCGCAAACAAATGCAAGTAAAATGCCAATAAGACAATTCCCATAATGACTTTACAAACATCACCTTGGCGACACTTTTTACTGACAAGACAAGCAGAACATCAGAATCAGGCTATGCTTAAAGCTATGGTTTTTGGACAGTGCACCAAGCGTCAATTCCCGGCCGTTTTTGGGTGCTTAGGATAAGCGACACAGATAAATGGCAAATCTCACCGCTCAGCTACTCAAGAGTCCTATCGGCAGAAAGCTTACCTTGTCGATCATTCTCTTTAGCTCGCTTATTACTTTGCTGACCACCGGATTTCAGTTAATTAATGATTATCGCAGCGATGTCAATCGCATCACGCGCCAATTTGACAGTATAGAGAAGGTCAATCTGGATGTGCTGGCCGCCAGCATCTGGGTGATCGACGAACGCCTGATCAATACCCAAATCGATGGCCTTATCCAGCTGCCTGACATCACCTACATAGAAATTAACGACGACAGTGGTCAACACTGGCAAGCAGGTACCGCTACTCCAGAAAACACCATAGAGAAGCGCTTTCAGCTAATCTACGCCTCAGGCAATGAGAACATCGATGTGGGCACCCTGCTGGTACAGGCAGACCTCAAGGTGGTCTATGAAAAACTGCTCGATCGCGCCATCATCATACTGCTCTCCAATGCGATCAAAACCTTTATCGTCGCCGGCTTCATCCTCTTCTTGGTGTGGTTTTTGGTTACCCGTCACCTACTTAAGCTCAGTGACTACAGCCAAAACATCAATCTGGATGGAAAGTTTGAGCCCTTAGTATTCGTCAAAAACAGCCATAAGAATGATGAATTTTGGCTGGTCGCCAAGGCGATTAATGAGATGCAACAACAACTCAGACGCTCCTTTGATGACATCAAGGCTTCCAAACAGGAGCTACAGGAAGCCTTGACGGATCGAGAACGCCTACTCGAGTTGGAACGAAGCTACAAAGAGGAGCTGGCCCGCCAGGTAAAAGAGCGAACGAAAGAGCTTGAGCAATCTCTATTAGTGCTTAAGCGAGCACAAGAGGTGCTGGTTGAACAAGAGAAGATGGCGGCCCTTGGCGGCTTGGTCTCAGGCGTAGCGCACGAGATCAATACCCCCATCGGCATCTGTCTCACCGCCGCCAGCACCCAACTGATCCATATCGAAGAGCTGATTAGCTTGATCCACAGCGAAAACGCCACTCTGGAGGAGATCAACGCCATCTTGGAGGAGTATCAACAAAGCTGCGAGCTGATCATCAGCAATATCACCCGCGCCAGCACGCTGATCCAAAAATTCAAGACCATAGCTGCAGAGCAGAGCCAGGAGGAAAAGCGCAGTATCAACGTTAAACAAGGCTTGATTGAGCACCACGAATCGATGCGTTTCCTCTATGGCGACAAGTTAGCCGAGGTCGACTACCGGGTCGATGAGGACCTCAATATCATTACCAACCTCAGCCTGTTTAAACAAATCATCACCAATCTGCTGTCGAACGCCTATGCTCACGGCTTTAAAGGGCGCCAGCAGGGCAAGCTCAGAATCGATGCCCGAGTCGAAAAGGGACAGCTCAACATCCGCATTCAGGATGATGGGCCGGGCGTTGACAGCGAAGCGGCCAACCACATCTTCGAGCCCTTCTATACCACCACACGCTCAGAAGGCGGAACAGGGCTTGGCCTCTCCGCCGCCTTTAACGCAGTCACCCTCCTCAAGGGCGAGATCAGCTATCAAGACGATAGTGAACTGGGCGGCGCCTGCTTCGAGGTGAGTTTTCCGGTGGAGCTACTCGACACTGACACCATCGAACTCAATATCTCCACCCCATCAGGTTTTTAACTTTTGCGCCGTCAACTGGCAGATCGCCATGATCACTTGGGTTGCCTTCACCATGGACTCCAGAGAGATAAACTCATGCTTACCATGGAAGTTATGCCCGCCGGTAAACAGATTCGGGCAAGGTAGCCCCATGTAGGAGAGACGACTGCCATCAGTGCCACCTCTTATCGGCTTGATCTTTGGCGTAATATTAAGCTGGTGCATCGCCTGCTTGGCAATATCGACAATATGGGGATGAGGGATTAACTGCTCACGCATGTTGTAATAACTGTCGGTGATGCTAACCGTCAAGGCTCCCTGCTGCAGCTGAGCGTTACAGGCCTCTACTCGCTCGGTGAGCCAGCGCTTGCGTTGCTCAAATTGATCCAGATCGAAGTCGCGAATGATGTAGGTCAACTGCGCCTCTTCAGTCACCCCTTTCATCTCGATAAGGTGGAAAAAGCCAGCGTAATCACGACTGTTTTCGGGAGTATCGCCCAGGGGCATTTTGGCGTGAAAGCGCGCCGCCATCGTCTGGGCATTGACCATCACCCCAAAGGCCGAGCCCGGATGACAGTTATTACCTTTCGCGGTCACCACAGCCGTTGCGGCATTGAAGTTTTCATACTCCAAGCCACCTAGCTCCCCACCATCGACTGTATAGGCCCACTGTGCCCTAAAGGCATCAAAATCAAATAGGTCAGCCCCTCTACCTATCTCTTCATCAGGGGTGAAACAGAGGTAGATATCACCGTGTTGGCTATCGGGATCTTGAATCAAGGCCGATAGAGCCGTCACTATCTCGGCGATACCAGCTTTATCGTCGGCGCCAAGTAGCGTCGAGCCATCAGTGGTGATCAGTGTCTGCCCCAGATACTGATCTAACTCGGGAAATTCCTTAGGGGACAGCTGATGCTGCTCACCAAGTGGAATATCGCCACCATCATAGTTTTCAACCAATTGAGGACGCACATTGGCGCCGCTAAAATCGGGCGCCGTATCCAGGTGGGCAATAAAGCCGATGGGCGGGACCCCTTCGACCCTAGCGGGTACTAAAGCGGTCAGATATCCAGTCGACGACAAAGCCACTTCACTAAAGCCTAACTGGGTCAGCTCCTCTTTAAGCTGATCGGCCAGCGCCAGTTGTCCCTGCGTACTAGGGCAACCACTCTGGCTAGCATCTGACTGAGTATCATATTGCACATAGCGTAAAAATCGATTTAACAGAGCCTGTTTCATAATCAATCACCAGCAAAAAATGTCGACCGAGTCTAACAAGCTGCCAGAGGCCGACTTTAGACTTAAATCAATTTTTAGGTAATTTAATTATCAGGACTCTACGCCTTAGCAATCAGCCTTAGTGCTCACGCCTTAGCGGCGAGCTTAGTCAACACCCGGCTCACGGCGGTAAAACCGAAGCTGCCGGTCACCACGGTAACGGCACCAAATCCAGAGGCACAGTCCATACGCATACTGCCTTCGGCAGTCGCCTTAACATTACAGACACTACCGTCCGCTTGCGGATAAACCAGCTGCTCGGTTGAAAACACCGCCTCAATACTAAAGCGGCGCTGAGTATTCTTTGAAAAGTTGTATTCACGGCGCAGCAAGTTTCTTACCTTGGCCAACAGCGGATCTTGATAGGTTTTGGCTAAGTCGGCCACCTGGATCTGAGTCGGATCCGTCTGTCCACCGGCGCCGCCCACTGTCACTATGGGTAACTTCTGGCGTTTACAATGAGCAATCAATGCTGCCTTAGGTTTTACCGCATCAATGCAGTCAACCACATAATCCAAGAGGCCTCCCTGCTTGCGACCATTAAAATAGTCATTCAGGTTATCTGTGGTAATAAAGTCTTCCACTTGGTTAACCTTGCACTCTGGATTAATCTGAGCGATTCGCTCGGCCATCACGGCCACCTTTGACTCTCCAATGGTGTCCTTGAGCGCATGCAACTGACGGTTGGTATTGGTGACACAGATATCATCGAGATCAATCAGAGTGATCTCTCCAATGCCACTGCGCGCTAACGCCTCAGCCACCCAGGTTCCCACGCCTCCGATACCCACTACAGCAACATGAGATTGCGCAAAATGCTTCAGAGCATTGGCGCCATAGAGTCGGCCGATACCGGCAAAACGATTGAGATAGGCTTCAGAGAGTTCAGGCAAGCTCAAGGCAGGCTCCATTATGATTGAGAAAACCCCGCAATTTTACCGCAAACAGATGTGAAACCCCAAAAAGAAAAAGTCGCTACAGATGTTAACGCATCATAGAGGATTTATTGCCAAAGATGCCGGACGGTAATAGCGAGTAAAAATCAAATTAACCATCTGTTTTTAAATGTAAAAATACATGATAAAACTCACGTAAAACCAATGATTTGTGAACTTAGTCACATACCGTCTTTTGACTTATCGGCACACTGACGCCGCAAAACATTAGCGGCTAAAGAAGAGACTTTCTTCGGCCCTTTGACTCTCGTTAGCTAAAAAAAATCAAAGGCCTTCGCCCAGATGGCCCTAATCGCTACAGGAAGATGATAATGAAAAAATCTGTTCTATCGGCAAGCATCATTGCAACACTCGCTGCCACCTCGTTTACCGCTCTCGCAGACGGCCCACAATTTTATGGCCGTGCCGATCTCGCTTTTACTCATTCAGATAATGGCATTGCGACCCAAAACCAGAAAGATGGCACTATTATAGAAAACAACTTCTCCTGGTTAGGAGTCAAGGGCAGCGAGAAAATCAGCGATGGCCTTGAAGTGATCTACCAGATGGAATTTGGCGTTAGCAACTTTGATAACTCAGGCAAGACCTTTGCAGCACGTAACACTTACCTTGGTTTGAAAGGGGTTGGCGGTACTGGCCTTATTGGTCGTAACGACACAGTATTTAAAGCTGCTGAAGGCGGTTTCGACCTATTTGGCAACACCAACTCAGATATCGATCTACTGGTTGCAGGTCAGTCACGTACCGCTGACGGTATCACTTACTACTCACCAAAAATTGCTGACCTTTTGACCATAAACGCTACCTACCTGGTTGAAGACAACTATGTCACATACAATGGTGATGAGCGCGTCGCGCCAGATAGCATGTATGCCCTAAGTGCAACTTTTGGCGATAAGGCCCTCAAGGCACAACGTTACTATGTAGCCGCCGCCTATAACGAAAATATCGACGATGTAAAAGCTTACCGTGGTGTGGCTCAAGTCAAACTCGGTAACTTCATCATTGGTGGTCTATATCAGAACAGTGAACATATTGACGCTAAATATGCCAACCTAGAGGGTGATACCTACTTCGTTAACGCTGCATACGTACTGGGCAATGTGAAAATTAAAGCCATGTTTGGTAGTGACGACTCAGGCCTGGGTAAATATGTCAGCCGTTTCGTCGGTAACGCCGATGGCGCTGGTATGGAAACCGTATCAGATGTCGATCTACAACAGTTCAGCATTGGTGCAGATTACCGCATCAGCAAGAGCACACTGTTCTACGGCCACTACACCAAATATGATGGTGACCTGAAACTAGCAGGTGCAACACAAGATCTTGGCGATGATATCGTCACGCTAGGTATGCGTTTCGATTTCTAATCGCGACCCATATTCATTAAAAAAGCGGCCTATGGCCGCTTTTTTTTGCCCATTACTCTCTCCAACTGTGCGTAACCGCACATTTTTTAAACATTATTATGCATTTCCTATCAAAGCTCCTACAATTTTAGCAACCTCTTAATAAGTTACAGTTTAATGACGGAGACGGCGCAGAACTACTCCTTTGTGAGTAGTCTGAACACGTTAATTTTACAAGGATTGCCAGTTTCTCAAACACACGAGACAGATCTGTCACAAATTCCTCGTAAAGCTAACCTGGATAACCAGAAATTTGATCTGCGCCACACTCTTACTGCCATAAAACTGTAAACTTCTGGCCAACTTTGTTACGAAAACGGACGCTCGTAGCAAATTATGGAAACTATGTTAATAACCATTAAAAAATGGAAAAGAACTCAGTTCTTGGGAGCACAACACATGAAAAAATCTCTAATCTCTGCATCAGTTGCATCTGTTATTGCACTGACCTCATTCGGCGCGCTAGCCGATGGCCCTAACTTCTACGGTCGTTTGGACCTAACACTAACAAACTCTGACAATGGATTTACCACTCAAGAAGGTAAAGACGGTACTGTCATCGAAAACAACTTCTCTAACCTAGGTGTTAAAGGTTCAGAAAAGATCTCTGACGGTGTAGATGTTATCTACCAGATGGAGTTCCAAGTTGAGAATACTTCTTCTAAAGGCGACGTATTCAAGGCGCGTAACACTTTCCTAGGTATTAAAGGCGCAGCTGGTGCACTGCTTGCGGGTCGTAACGACACTGTATTCAAGCAATCTGAAGGTGGCATCGACCTATTCGGTAACTCAAACGCCGATATCGACCGCTTAGTAGGCGCACAGACTCGTAGCGCTGACGGTTTCTGGTACTACTCACCACGCATCGCTAACATTCTGACTTTAAACGCTACTTACCTAATGGAAGACAACAACCAAGCTGGTGTTGAAGATCCAGAAGAGCAGTATGCAGTCAGTGCAACTCTTGGTGACAAGAAGTTCAAAGAACAAAGCTACTACCTAGCAGTAGCATACAATAAAGGCATCTCTGGTATCGACGCATACCGTGGTGTGGCTCAATTCAAGGTTGGCAACTTTAAAGTTGGCGGTCTATTCCAGAACTCTGAAAGCATTGCAGATGGTTCTGACGACAACAACACTTACCTGGTTAACCTGGCTTATAACCTGAACGGCGTTAACATCAAAGCCGAGTACGGTGTAGATGAAGCAGGCTTCGGTAAGTACTACAAAAATGCCAAAGGCGTTACTGGTACTGACATCAACGTGACTAACTTCGTCATCGGTGCTGACTACCGTGTAGCTAAGTCTACGCTAGTCTATGGCCACTATGCGATGTACGAAGGTGACCACAAAGTCGCTGGTATGAAAGTTGATCTAGAAGACGAAAACGTATTCACTGTAGGTGTACGTTACGACTTCTAATCCTGGCGCTTAGCGCTAAGATAAAAAAGGCGACCCAAGGTCGCCTTTTTGCTTTTTAACACACGCTATTTGCGCTGTTAGCTTTTTCCCTTAACGTCTCACCAAGCGATAAACAGACTCGGTCAACCAAGGCACCTGTTTTTTCACAAACCTTGGATTCTCGGCCAACACATCTTGGGTGCTCAGACACTCAATCTCAAAATAGGGGCTCATATGCTGCAAAATCCAGGCATCAGATACCGCAAATGGCGGGCCATTTAGCGCTTCTTGTGGATAATCTAAGGTGATCAGCAAGCCAATACTCTTAGGTGGCAGCAAGCTAGCTAGGTGCTCAACATATTGCTGGCGCATCTCTGGTGGCCAAGCGATCAACGCCGCCCTGTCATAAAATCCGCTTACCGCCTCTAGGGGTTCCTTTGGCAGCTGAAACAGATCGCCCTGATAGATGCTCACCTGCTCGGTGCGGTAACACTCATGCTCACCACTCGATTGGCGCTCTACAGGCAGCTCGTTGTCACTGAAAAACTGCTCGACCGCGCTTTGGTTCAGCTCACAGCCGATCACCTCAAGCCCCTGCTCGGCCAGATAACAAAGATCTAAGGTTTTACCACACAGGGGAACGAAAACTTGGCTACCAGCAGCCAGCTTAAGCTGCGGCCAATAGTCGATAAGAAGGGCGTTGACCTCGTCGAGATGAAAACCTATCTGCTGAGAGGCCCATTTGTCATGCCAGAAACCGGGTTGCATAGTTAGCTCCGCAAATGCAAGTGTCTAAATATGCAAGGTACTCTAATACCTCATGGTTCCAGATGCTAGCGCTTATTGAAGATCCAGCACTTTCTGTACCCGTCTTAGCCAGACACAATTTTCACACTCACAATTGCGGCGAGACAGATGATGCGGGGTCAAGCTGGAATCGATAAAATCAACGGCAATCAGCAACTGCTGCTTAAGCTCCTCCACCGATTTACGCTCGACGGCCACCAGCTCATCGTTATGATTCATCCAGATACATTCCATGCCCTGATGGCAGTGGATACACTGGGGATCGACACTATTAAAAAAACCAGCATGAGGACAAAACTTCAGCTCCATCGACTGTACGATGCGCTTCCTCGGGTACTCCAACAACTCTATTAATAGGGCTTTATCCAGTTCCGTCATTTCGCCCTCCTCACTGTTCAAAATTGCTTACTCAATGAAGCATAGTTTTATATTAGCTTCAGGTTACCTGTATGTGTATGTAACAGAATTGATATAGGTCAACATCTCATCCAAAAATATCGGTTAGGAATCACAGCGATGAAAAATCTAGCTATTGTGCCCTATGGCCGCTTCTTGTTATAAAAACATATCAACATTCAGTGATATGACTCATGCCCAACAGCCAAGCACCCAGCCCGGAACTGCAACACTTTTACATCTCGGAAGAGCAATCAATCTACCTGCTCAAGGCCGATGATGCCCGTAAACACAGGGCGTGGATAAGACTTTGTAAACAGCAGCTTAGCAAGCTTGGCTATCAAGAGATCGAATTAGTCGGTAAGGGAGCCTATGGCTTCGTCTTTGCCGGGATCAACGGCCATGGTCAGGCCCATGTATTTAAATTCTCACGCATCACTCTGCCTCAGCAGATCCAGGACAGGCTGGAAGAGGAAGCCTATATGCTCTCCCAGGTGATCCATCCCAATGTGCCACCTGTGATCAAGTTTGAACATGTGGGCAAACAGGGGATCTTGGTGATGGCCAGGGCGCCGGGAGAAGATCTCGACAAACTCTGCCTCAAACACGGTGCCCTGCCAGTGCGGGTCATCGTCAGTATTGCCAGGCAGCTGGCGCAGATCCTCAACTATCTACACAATGGTCGCCCCTTGGTACATGGAGACATTAAGCCATCGAACCTAGTGTATGACATGGAGCGCGACCACCTGTCGCTGATCGACTGGGGTTCGGCGGTGTTTGCCCAGCGTGACTCTGACGGCAACCCAGTCAACGGCAATGTAATGGATCTGCTCTCTAGCGACCAGCAACACACCAATGCCCGCATGGGAGATGTTTACTTTATCGGTGAAGAGCAGCTTAATGGCGCACTCTCCAGCCCCAGATTTGACGAACAAGGGGTAGCGGCGACCCTCTATGCCCTGGCCTCAGGCCAGGCCAGTCGTTTTGGCAGCAAGGTGATCCCCGCCAGTAGCATTGGCCTACCGGTAGAGCTGGCACGAACCTTAGACGGCATGCTCAGTGACGATCCCAAGACCCGTAACCGCGCCGGCGACTACTTTCTCAAAAGCATGAGCCACAGCCATCGCCTGCATCTGCCAGATCTACCCAGCCCACCGCTCCAGCCTGAGATCCCTGTGTGGACCTTAAAACAAGCTAAAGATGTGGAAACGGTCACCTACAGCTCACGCAAATCCTTCCTGCGGGAACATAACGAAGATGAGCCCATCGAGAAGATGGACGATCTGCAACTGGAGAAATACTACCGAAACTTTATGGCGGGCATGGGAGATACCGAGAAGGGCTTTATCGCCGCAGTCAGTCGGGTGGGACAATACTCCTTAGTGGGCGGCCTAGCTATCCATTGGCAGGAGTCTGGGGTATTTATTGACTCCAATCTAGCGACCTACAACGAAGAGGAGAAGGCGGCGCTCACCCTGGCGGTCAACAATATGGTGACCCTGGCGCGGGGCATTCACCGAATCGGGGTATTTAAGGCCTGTTTCTTCAACGCCCGAGATACACTGCACCTGGAGCGAGATGATACCAGTCAGCCTTTCAGTCCAAGCCCGGATCAACAGTTACCTTTTGAGGTGGGTGATGTGCCCTCGCTGGAGGATAAATCCAGGCTACACTCCTATTTCGAAGATGGCCGCGACCCCGATGAAAACCTGGAGCTGCCCAAGGAGATCATGACAGAGCTTGGCTGGATCAACCAGATCCATCACACCGGCTGCATCATCTTCGAAGTGCTCCCTAACCACATGAAAATCCACAGCTACCTGCGGCTGTTAAACCCGCGTAAACAGGCGGCCTTCAGGGCGAGCTTGGATAGGATCCTCAGTCATGTGAATAAAATTCAGGGAAAGGGTGTATCGGGCTTTATGAAACTGCCCTATAAGAATACTCGCCGTTTTCAGCATATCGACAAGAAAGCTGATCGCTTCTACCCCCGAAATCCCAAGGCGATACTCGAAAAGCAATCAGCACAGAAGTAGCCTAGCAGCTTGAGTAGCGCGCCAAGTGTCACGACGCGCCAAGCAAAAGGCATTAAGACTTAGGCTGATCCTTATCCTCTTGCGCCGATTTATCCGCTTTAGACGGCTTGTCATCTAACTGATTGGCCTCATCGACTTTATCTGTGGGATCAGGCTTACGCTCATAGTCACCATCGAAGGTGTTACCCTGCTCATCGAAGGGTGAGCGATCGAATGGTGAACGGCCACCAGCCGAGCCATTTGGCCCAAAAGGCCCTTGACCAAAACCACCATGAAAGCCCCCCTGCTGGCTAACCTTGATCTGCATGCGCTGATAAAGAAAACCCGCTATTGGACTACGGGTCAGCGGCGTTAACAGCAAGAGACCAATAAAGTCGGTGACAAACCCTGGGATCAACAGCAATAAGCCGGCCATCGCCAACATCATGCCTTCGACAATCTCTTTACCCGGCGCTTCTCCGCGAGCTAACTTTTGTTGCACCTGCATCAGGGTCTGAATCCCCTGGCTGCGCACCAAAGAAACTCCCACCACGGCAGTAAAGAGCACTAAGCCCACTGTCGTCCAACTGCCTAAGCTTTCGCCAACGCGGATCAGCACATTGAGCTCAATAACGGGTATGAGAACAAAGATTATCAATAGGATAAAAAACACACTGACCTCACAAATTGACGTAAATTTCTAATTCATTGAAAACTAAATGGGGGCGAACGGGTCTACTTTCAAGTCAGGTCAACTTTAGCGCGATTTTGAGGACGCCACAAACTTAGGATAAGCTCACTATTTTAGTAATAGCTTAATGCAAGTCGACGACAAAACACGTAAAGTAGCAGCACTCGTGACACTGTCGCGGTGCAGTATAACCCGTTTAACTTAACTCCCGATGAATGAGCAAGCAGGGCCCAAATACCAGATGCAGGAAAAATGTTTACTCGTGACCACCAGCTGCCCAGATCAGGCCACAGCCAACACTCTGGCACACGCCCTAGTCGAGGCCAAGTTGGCTGCCTGCGTTCAGATCTCTGCCCCCGTCACCTCACTCTACACCTGGGAAGGTAAAGTGTGCCAGGAGACCGAGGTGGTATTACAGTTAAAATGCCTCGCCCGTCATTATGAAAAAGTCGAACACAAGTTACTGTCACTACATCCCTACGAAGTCCCTGAACTTATCGCAACAGAGATCCACACAGGTTCAGCGGCCTATTTAGCATGGATAAAAGAAACCACACTATCATGAAGAAAATACTGTTCCTCCTGCTCTCAACCTTGCTGCTAGTCGCCCCAGGGGCACAAAGCGAAGGCATCTTCAGTAAGAGTAAGTTTGATTTCCTTAAAGATGAACCCCAGCTAATGCCGGTGGATCAAGCCTTCGTCTTCGATGCGCAGCAGCAAGGCAACTTGGTCAAGATAAGCTGGGTGATCGCCGACGGCTACTACCTATATCGCGACAAACTCAAGTTTGAGGCCGATGGCGCGACCCTAGGCGAGATCCAGCTGCCAAAGGGTAAGTCTCACACCGATGACTATTTTGGTGAGCAAGAAGTCTATTATAGCTATGTCGAGATCCCTGTCGCTCTCAAAGAAGCCGCCAATGAATCCAACATCAAGGTCACCTTCATGGGCTGCGCCGAGGGTAAATTGTGCTTCCCACCCACCACGCGAAGCGCGCCTCTAACCCAAGTCAGTGCCAATGCGGGGCTCTTACCTGAAGCACTAAAGGCCGCGCCTGCCGCGACCACGCCAGCGGGTACAGGCCCGATCACCCAACAAGACTCCCTCAGCCAGATGCTGTCGGGCGACAACCTGCTGTGGACCTTAGTGATCTTCTTCGGCCTAGGTGTAGGACTGGCGCTGACACCTTGTGTCTTCCCCATGTACCCAATCCTGTCGGGCATCATTGTAGGCCAAGGCGAAAAGCTCTCAACAGCTAAAGCCTTTAGCCTCTCCATGGTCTATGTCCAGGGGATGGCGATCACCTATTCCTTGCTGGGGCTTATCGTCGCCTCGGCGGGCATGAAATACCAGGCCGCGCTGCAACACCCAGCGGTGCTTATCGTGCTGGCCATCCTCTTCTTCGTACTCAGCCTCTCCATGTTTGGCCTGTACGATCTTAAGCTGCCATCGAGCTGGCAGGAGAAGATGAACCGCTTCTCCAACAACCAAAAAGGCGGCAATGTAATTGGCGTCTTCGTTATGGGGATCATCTCGGGTCTGGTGGCATCTCCCTGCACCACGGCACCACTGTCTGGTGCCTTGGTCTATGTGGCGCAAACCGGCGACCTGATGCAGGGCTTTCTGGCGCTGTATGTGCTGAGCATGGGCATGGGCTTACCTTTGCTGATCATCGGCTCCTCTGGCGGTAAACTACTGCCGCGCGCGGGCGCCTGGATGGATGTGATTAAGACAATCTTCGGCTTCCTGCTGATCGCCGTCTCTATCGTGATGCTAGGGCGTATCTGGACGGGTCTGGTTTCAGATCTTCTCTGGGCGCTATGGGGCATCAGCTTGACCGCTTACCTGATGCACCAAAATAAGCTCACCGAGTTTAACTGGAAGCAGACGGTGCGCTCAGTCTTACTGCTACTTACTCTGCTGGCCAGCTTCTCCTATGGCTTCCAAGCGGTGATGAATAGCCTTGGCTATCAGATGCAAACAGGCGCTGCTAGCCATGGCGTGACTCACAAGACCATTAAGTCGCTCGAAGAGCTTAAGGCCGAGGTGGCCAGCGCCAGTGCCCAGGGTAAACCTGTGATGCTGGATCTCTACGCCGACTGGTGTGTCGCCTGTAAAGAGTTTGAGAATATCACCTTCGTCGACCCGGACGTGCAATCACGCCTGGCGCAGATGGTCTTCCTACAGGCAGATGTGACTAAAAATGACGCTATCGATATCGAACTGCTGGAGCATTATGATGTACTGGGTCTTCCCACTCTGCTGATGTTCGATGCCAGTGGCGAGATCCGTGACGATCTCAGAGTCACTGGCTTTATGAAGCCGGCTGAGTTTGCAGCCCATCTGGATCATCTGCTAGGGCAATAGCTTGCCGTCGTAGTACATTAGATAACAGCCTCCTTCGGGAGGCTTTTTATTACGCCATAAAATGATAATTTTTCATTTAAAGTTAACCCAATTCTTATACAATCAGGGGTATACCAACCTCATGGACCTTTAGGAGCAACATGGAACCCGCCATTCTCATCATCACCTTAGCCTGTGGCATGCTAGTCAGTCGTATCGGTTTACCACCGCTTATAGGTTATCTGGTCGCGGGTTTTGCACTGTTTCTCTTTGGTATCGACGAGAGTAGCCTGCCACTGCTGGAACAGCTGGCTGAGCTAGGGGTGACCCTACTGCTGTTCGCCATTGGCCTCAAACTGGACATTCGCAGCCTGTTTAAGGCCGAGGTCTGGGCGGGCTCCAGCCTGCATCTGATGGGCTCTATGATCTTCCTGGTCCCCCTGCTAAAGCTCCTGGGCCTATTGGGGTTAGAGCAACTGAGCGGACTAGACTTTAATCAACTCGCCCTGCTCGCCTTCGCCCTGAGCTTTTCCAGCACCATCTTCGCCGTCAAGGTGCTCGAAGATAAAGGTGACATGCAATCTCTCTATGGCCGCGTCGCCATAGGTATCTTGATCATGCAGGATATCTTTGCCGTCGCCTTCCTGACGATCTCTAAGGGGGATATTCCCTCAATTTGGGCCTTAGGCTTATTACTGCTGCCCTTTGCCAAGCCCCTTATTTATAAGGCCTTCGATAAGGTCGGTCATGGCGAGCTACTGGTGCTGTTCGGTCTGGTCATGGCGTTGGTGGTCGGCGCCGGTCTGTTCGAACTGGTGGGACTCAAGCCAGATCTGGGCGCGCTTATTATTGGTATCCTGCTGGCAGGCCATGCCAAGTCTTCTGAGCTGGCTAAATCCCTCTTCTATTTTAAAGAACTGTTTCTGGTGGCCTTCTTCCTCACCGTCGGTCTCAACGGTTTACCAAGCTTTAGCGATATCGGCCTCGCAGCGCTCTTAGTGCTAGTCGTACCGATAAAGATAGTCCTCTTCCTCTATCTGCTGACCCACTTCAAGCTGCGTTCGCGCACCTCCTTGATGACTTCATTTAACCTGGGTAACTACAGCGAGTTCGGCCTAATCGTCGCCGCCGTGGCCACCAGCAAAGGCTGGTTGCCAGAGCAATGGATGGTGATCCTGGCCGTGGCCCTGAGCCTGAGCTTTCTGTTTGCCGCACCACTGAATGCCTCCTCTGCCCGCCTGTATCAGAAGTTTCAGAGCCGATTGCAGAAGCTGGAAAAACACCCGCTGCATCCTGAAGACAGGCAGATCCCCGTGGGCAATCCACGCTTTCTTATCTTGGGGATGGGGCGTATCGGTAGCGGTGCCTATGACGAACTGGCCAATCAGTTTGACGGTGAGATCCTAGGCATTGAGCATAAACAGGAACTGGTGGACTTCCACCGGGAGCAAGGGCGCAACGTAGTGCAAGGCGATGCCTCGGATACCGACTTCTGGGAGAAACTCGACCGAGCCCCTAACCTGGAGCTGGTGCTTTTGGCCATGCCTCACCATGTGGGTAATCAATTTGCGGTAGAGCAACTAAAACGCCTGGATTACCAAGGTAAGCTCAGCGCCATCGTACAGTACAGCGAAGATGCCCAGTCGCTCAAGGCCGCTGGAGTACACAGCGTGTTTAACCTCTACGAGGCCGCCGGTGCCGGTTTTGTCGACCATGTGATCTCCGAGCTTAAATCGGGCAAGCAACATGACGCCGACATCCCCGTCGAGCCCATAGAGAGCAGCAGTTAACTCCACCTCCTACACTCCTAGAGACTGTATCCTATGTATCTAGGAGTGTACTTGCCAGCCTGAGAAAAAGTGGCACGTGCAATGCGGTGCTGCCATAGGCATAAAAGGGGGAGAGTCACTTACCTCTCCCCTTGAGAGATAGCTCTAAAATAGCGCCCCAGCCAAAGGACCAAAGAATCCCCATCTAAACAGGCTAAATGACTGCCTAGCGAAAGCGGATTTCCCTAAATCCTGTCAAATCACAACATTTTCCCGTTCATAGCAAACAAATCTCAGTTACATCAAATAGTGAGACGTGATATAAAAATGACAAGGATGACTCATGGTAGCAACAACCATGAACAAGGCTGCCACCACCTGGGCAGAGTACGCTAACTTTTTTCTGAGAAGTTCAACACCAATGTCGAATACCGCACAGCGCGCCAATAAACTATTTGTGCAGACCTTTGGGACCACGGCCGACGATCTCTATCAGGCGCCGGGAAGGGTTAACCTGATTGGCGAACATACAGACTATAACGACGGGTTCGTCCTGCCAGCAGCCATCAATTTTCACACCGTCATCGCCGTGAAACAGCGTGACGATGATAAATTCCGCGCCGTGTCCGACGCCTTTCCAGGCCAGATCCACACCTGGCACTTCGGCCAAGAGGGCGAAATGGATCCCCATGACAGCTGGGTCAAGTACCTCAAAGGCTTTACCGCAGCCCTGTCGGCCAGTGGTTTGCCCGCCAAGGGGTTAGATTTGGCGGTGGTGAGCAATGTACCCTTAGGCGCAGGCCTCTCCTCATCGGCGGCTTTAGAGCTGGCCTTTGGTACGGCTCTCAATGATTGCAGCCAGCTCAGACTATCTCCCCTGGCGGTCGCTCAAATGGCACAGCGCGGCGAAAACCTGTATGTCGGCTACGCCAGTGGCATCATGGATCAGATGATCAGCGCCATGGGCGAAGAGGAACATGCTCTGCTGATCGACTGCGAAGATCTGGACTGTGAGCCAGTCCCCATCCCAGAAAGTCTTAGCCTAATCATAGTTAACTCCAACCTACCCCGCGGCCCGGTGGAATCTGAATTATCTCTGCGCCGTGAGCAATGCCATCAGGTCGCCGAACATTTTGGTGTTGAAAGTCTGCGCCATCTGGAGCTTCGCTCCCTGGAGAGCGCCAAAGCCCAGCTGCCCGAAGTCAGCTATCGCCGCGCCCACCACGTGCTAAGCGAAAACCGCCGCACCCAAAATGCCGCCCACGCGTTAGAGGCGGGTAACATCGCCAAGCTAAGTGAGCTCATGGCTCAATCCCATCAATCCATGCGTGACGATTTTGAAATTACCTTGCCAGAAATCGACAAACTGGTTGATATCATCCACGCCGTGGTCGGCGATCGCGGTGGTGTGCGTATGACAGGTGGCGGCTTTGGTGGCTGCGTGGTCGCACTGGTGGATCACGACCTCACCGATGCCGTCGTCGAGGCGGTAGAGCGCGAATATCAGGCAGCTACAGGCATAGAAGCCAGCGTCTATCTCTGCTCGGCCAGCCAGGGCGCCTCCAGATTGGACGACGAACTCTACTGATAGCGAGTCGCTAAACTAAAGGGCTCTAAATCGCTGTTTGGCATACGTATTCATCCCCTCGTCAAAGGGCGAGATAATACAATAGGGCCCAACTTTAATCGCTTAAGGAAAAGATGATCATGGTACGTTTTCGCCCACTCGATGCCTGGAACGATCCCCGTGGTGGCCAGATTGAGCGCGTCATTATCGACAATGGCACGCTGGCCTTGGAGGTCCTCAGCCTGGGCGGTATTATCCGCTCCCTGTGGACGCCGGATCGTGACGGAGAACGCGGCAACATCGTACTAGGATGTGACAGCGCCCAAGACTACCTGAAACAAGACGCCCATCTCGGCGCCATCGCCGGACGCTACGCCAATCGTATCGCCGGTGCCCAGCTGCACAGAGATAGTCAGCGCTTTTCACTGGATAACAATCACCAAAGCAACTGTCTTCACGGCGGCCGTGAGGGCTTCAATCGCAAGCTTTGGCATATCGGCCAGCTAAATGATGGCGTCCGTCTCAGCCTGTTTAGCCCAGATGGCGACATGGGCTTTCCCGGTAACGCCAATATTCAGCTCGATTACCGCTTGGTGGGTAACAATCTATACGTGGAGATCCTGGCTAGCACAGATAAGCCCTGCCCCATTAGCCTGACCCAGCACAGCTACTTCAACCTAGAAGGCGCCAGCGAGATCAGCAGCGCCGCGCATCTTATCCAAAGCGACAGTCAGCACTACCTGACCACAGATGGTCAAGGGATCCCACAGGCGATCGCCTCTGTTGTTGGTACGCCACTGGATCTGCGTGAAGGTCAGGCACTTGGCGACCTGCGCAAGCAGCTGGCAAGCGAGGAGACTCAAGGAATCGATCACTGCTATCTGACGCCCCATCATGATGGCAAGGCACTGAGCCGCTTTGGCACAATTAGCGCGCCGAACTCGGGACGCCGTCTGACCCTCTATACCAATCAACCTGGGGTACAGATCTACGGCAGTAACTTCCTCGGCGGCACGCAAGGGAAACAGGGACAGACACTAGCCTCTTATCAGGCGGTCTGTATTGAGCCCCAACAGCTACCCGACGCCCCTAATCAACCAAGCCTTCCGGGTACACCTTGGCTCATGCCAGGAGAGGTATATCACCACATGAGTCGCTATCAGTTTGATGTGGGTTAAGCGATAACTGTCGCGGAAACAAACGCGAGGCTGGAATAGGAAAACAAACAGAAGAGAGATAAAAATTTTAGGTAGGGGTTCCAGAGTGCCCAGAACCTCTTACCTAAAGATGGCGGCTGACTAAGCGAGACCCCTAGTTACGGTCGTCATCATCAGACCAATCGTCATAACCGTCATCCAGGCTATCGACTTCGAGTTCGACATCATCGTCGTCATCATCGCTGGCACTGTCTTCGGGATCGATCTTAACCTTTTTCGGCGCTGGCGCAGGTTTAGCATGTATCGCTTCAACCCATCCCGCATGCTGCTGCATGAAAGCTGCTCGGGTCGCTAACCAGTTTGCATCATATTCAGCTTTAGCTGCCTTAAGCTCCTCGTCCGTAAGGTCATGCAAGTTCACCTTTACGATGTCCTCGGCATATTCAATCACGGCATCTCTTACCGTGTTATAGAGATAAACTCGCCCCGCAGTAGCCTCGGGAAACTCTTTGTCGTGAATGAGGATAGTATTACCTCGAGCCGTACGAAGTTCACCATACCAAACAGGTTCTTTAGACGTGTCATACATATATGCTAATACCCTTAAATCAACACATACCAATATAAAATTATAAAGCTGACAACTGTTAGCTTAGTCGCTGCCATCGTCAGAAACGCCTCTGGACAATAGCCCACACATTTTTAATAAATACCGCCAGAAATCAATAGCCAAATAGATCTATTTTATTCAATTGCTATCAAAATGTTCACTCGGTACTTACTAGTAACGAATTTAGCCGATCAAATCAGTTATTCAAGTTTTTTCTGACGCGCTTCTTCTCAAAGTGAAAAAACTGCATTCGCCATTGAGATAAGGGCTTTTGCACTAATTTGACGACACCTTCAACACTAGCTTTCCTCTATGTTGTCCCGACTCCATCAGCGCGTGAGCCTTAGCGGCTTCACCCAAAGGAAATTCGGCAAACAGATGAGGCACTAATTTATCCCCTTGGGGCGTGGCAAATTTCGGCCATATCTGCTCTAGTAATCCTTGGGCAATCGCCTGCTTAGCCTCCACAGACTGTGGCCTTAGGGTCGCCCCGGTCCACCAGATGCGCTTTGCCATCAGTAGTGCTACATCCACATCGGCACGCCTGCCACGCTGCAGAGCAATAGTGACCAACCTGCCCTCAATGGCCAATGCCTTGAGGTTGAGATCGATCATATCCCCTGAAGCCATATCCAGCACCAGATCCACCCCTTGGGGCGCCGCCGCCTTTATCTGGGCCAGCAGATCCTCATCGTGATAATTAAAGCCTTGGTCGGCGCCGAGCCCCAGACAATAACCTATCTTCTCCTGGCTCCCGCAAGTGACCAGCACCTTAACAGCGAATTGTTTCGCTAAAGTGACTGCCGCCGAGCCAATGCCCCCTGAGCCACCATGGATAAGCAGTGTCTCACCGGGTTTGAGACCGCCGCGCATAAATAGATGTCCCCAGACGGTAAAAAAGGTCTCCGGCAGGGCCGCCGCCTGAGCCATGGTCACCCCAGTGGGAATGGGCAGGCAGTGCGCCGCCCAGGTCACCACATACTCACCATAACCTCCCCCAGGCACCAAGGCGCAGACTTTATCGCCCAGCTGCCAAGCTGTCACCTGAGAGCCCAAGGCGACGACGGTACCCGAGACCTCTAACCCCAGAATGTCGCTGGCGCCTGGTGGTGGCGGATAGAGACCGCGACGCTGCGCGACATCCGGGCCATTGACCCCGGCATACTCTACCTTAATGAGCACCTGATCCGATGCTATCTCAGGCAACTGGCTCTGCCCCAGACTGAGCACCTCTGGACCGCCGGGGGCGGCAAATTGAATATGGGTATAGCGAGAAGGAAGAGCAGTCATAAAGGCTCCAGACTCTTGGGGCGGCGTATTAGGCGCCCTAAAAAGAAGATGAGCAGAGGCTAGCGCGAAACTCATGTAAAGGGCAAGTATTGCAAACTAACCCCACACTGGAACAATTGGAAAAGCGAAAACCGTCAAGGCGTCACAAATTTCTTTCTCATTAGAGAGTTAGCAAGAAAACACTTGTCGCCCCTACCGAGCTTTATGTTATGGTGGTGCAAAGAGGAGAGGCTTTAACGCTATTTCTCACCTAAGCTTATAGTCCGATATGCTTCAATCTGTTACCACAATGAGGAGCCACATTTGCGATGAACGTAGACTTTATCAATCCTTTTCTCGAATCTCTGCTCAATGTGCTCAACACTATGGCTAACATAGAGCTAAAACCCGGCAAGCCCAATCTGAAAAAAGACAATCTGGCTAAGGGGGATGTCTCCGGCCTCATCGGCATGGTCGGCCCGCAAACCAAAGGTTCGCTATCGATCACCTTCGAAGAGCCCCTGATCTTAGAGATCATGAACAAGATGTTGGGGGAAAAACCGGAAAGTATCAATGAAGAGGTCACAGATCTCGTTGGCGAGCTGACCAATATGGTCACTGGCGGGGCTAAAAACCTGCTAAGCGACAAAGGCTATGAGTTCGATATGGCGACTCCAGTTGTGGTATCGGGCAAGGACCACACCATAGCGCACAAATCAGACGGCCAGAAGCTCATCATGCCGTTTAACAGTCTTTATGGCACCGCCTATATTGAGATCTGTTTCGAAGGCTAACTGATAGCCTTCGCCGAAAGATGCCCTAAAAAGGCTGGTTGACCATGATCCAGAACTGGCCTTCCTCTTCCCCAAACGCCAAATCGGTGCGCACCACTACGCCCTCGACCTCGAAGCGTATGCCTGCACCCAGGGTGCCTTTCATCTGACTGTGCAAACTATCTAAGCTAAATTCATCGCTCACCTTACCTACCTCGGCAAACAGCGTCCATTGCCACCAAGGGATCTCAAACAGGTTAAATAGCGGCCAAGTTTTAAGAGGCTGCCATTTAGGTTGCACCCGATATTCGGCGGCGTAGAGCAATGCGCTGCGACCGGTAAACTGATCGCCACTATAACCACGCAAACGATTAAATCCCCCCAGACTAACCCCGGCAAATCCCGGTGGGCGATGATAAAGCTGACTGGCCTCATCAAAATCATTCCAGGTCGGAGTATCGGCTAAGTAAATGTTGGCGGCCAATACCCTGGAGTCAAACCAATCACTTTGGCCTAATGAGAGATAGAGGCTCTGTTCAAACTCCCAGGTCGTCCAGCTTTGACGCCGCGCACTGCCCCAGTCTCGGGTAAGTGTGAGGCTGGTTCGTCCACCTCGCTTGCTGTTTTCGCGGTTATCACGATTATCCCAGGCAAGCTCCAGCTCCAAGCCTTTGGCGGACTCGGGTAAAAACTCAAAGCCTTGCAGGCTTTGCTGGTTATAGAAAGGGGTCAATTCAACGCTACTCACCCCAGAGGTCAGCGGGTTCCAGTTCAGGCTATTAGAGCTCGCAGGGCGCAGACTCGCCGCCGCCCCGTCGGCGCCTCGTCCCCAAGGCAGCACATATTTAAGGTGCAGCTTGGCAAAAGATTCATCCCCCTGGGCCACCACCCGCTGTGGCGTGGTATCCCCTGGAGGTGTCAGGTAATAGATCCCTTCGCTGTAGTGGCCACGATACACCTCCGCCGAGAATAACCAGTTGGTCACTCCCGGTAGCTGATAATCGTTAGCGGCGAGATAGGTCACCCAGGAGTCATTAGCCGTAACCAGCCCGATGGCAAATAAGGATGCCTGTTGCTGACCGGCATGTTTGATCACCCCAGCAGCGCCCACTGAGGTGCTTAGGCTTTCTGTGGAGAAGATAAAGGGCACAGCCACATAATCAGGCGCTAAACCTTCATCCTGACTGCTCACCTGGACACGAGGCGCCAGATCTTCATTGGCCTGAACATGACTGCCCAGCGACAGGGTAAGCAGTAACAAGATAAAACGAGAGAGTCGCGGCGCGATGCGATTAGCGCCGACTAATAAAAATGACAAGCCAGACACCTTACTATTCGAGGCAAACGGCCACACGAGGCGTGAGCTTAGTCACCAGCTCATAGGCGATGGTACCGATATGTTCGGCCACCTCTTCCACCGGCAGCGTCTTACCCCAAAGCACGGCAGTATCCCCTACCTTGTCTGTGGCATCAATCCCCAGATCGACGGTAAGCATATCCATAGAAACGCGCCCCACCACAGGCACCAGACGGCCATTAACCCACACAGGTGTACCTTCTGGGGCATTACGGGGGTAACCGTCGCCGTAGCCTATGGCGACTACGCCTAGCTTAGTATCTTGTTTGGCGTGCCAGTAACTGCCGTAGCCGACCGGATCACCGGCCTTATGATCACGCACCGCGATAAGCTGCGACACCAGCTCCATGGCGGGCTCCAGACCATGGTTGCGACCAAGATCGCCAACGACCGGCGACACGCCGTAGAGCGCTATCCCAGGGCGGATCCAATCGGCCTGAGTGGTAGGCCAATAGAGGGTGGCTGCCGAGTTCGCCAGGGTGCGATCGCCCGGCAACGCCTTGGTTAATTGGCTAAAGCGGCGTGCCTGCTCGGCGGTGGCTGAATTGTCCGGCTCATCGGCGCAGGCAAAATGGGTCATCAGATGAATAGGCTTAGCCACGTTGGGACAGGCCATTAGCCGCTGATAGACGGCCTCAAACTGATCTAAGGTAAAGCCCAGGCGGTGCATGCCGGTATCTATCTTCATCCAGACGGTCACAGGCTTAGTCAGCTCGGCGGCCTCTAGCATCTCCAGCTGAGATTCATGGTGCACCACGGTATCGATATCGTGCTCGACCAGAGTCGCGACATCACTTGCTCGAAAGAAGCCTTCGAGCAGCAGTAATTTGGCCATCACCCCGCCAGACCTGAGTTCCAGCGCCTCTTCCAGGCGCGCCAAACCGAAACCGTCGGCGCTCTTGAGACACTTGGCCACATTCAACAGGCCATGTCCATAACCGTTGGCCTTCACCACGGCCATCACCTTACTCTGGGGGGCCAATTGGCGTAATCGCTGCAGATTAGACTTCAGCGCATCGCCGCTAATCTCTGCTCGGGGAAAGGGTTTCAAACAATAACCTTAATGTTAATAACGTCGAGACTCTGATGAGGGTAACGCAAAATAGCGACCCATAGGGCAGTTTAAACCAAGTTTAATCTCACCCTATGAGCTTATACCAAGCGCAATAAATAACAGCTCACTCATTGTGATTGGTATGAATCGGATTAATCTTCTTCGAACTGCGGACCGGCATAATTATCGAAACGAGAGAACTGGCCCTGGAAGGTCAAACGCACACGCCCGATGGGACCGTTACGCTGCTTACCTATGATGATCTCCGCGGTGCCCTTATCTTCTGAGTCGTCGTTATACACCTCATCACGATAAATAAACATGATCAAATCCGCATCCTGCTCAATAGAGCCTGACTCACGCAAGTCTGAGTTTACTGGGCGCTTATCGGCACGTTGCTCCAAAGAACGGTTAAGCTGCGATAGCGCGATCACGGGGATCTCGAGTTCTTTAGCCAAGGCCTTCAGCGAGCGTGAGATCTCGGCGATCTCCAGCGTTCGGTTATCGGACAGAGCGGGCACCTGCATCAACTGAAGGTAATCGATCATGATCATCGACAGGCCGCCATATTCGCGGGCAATACGTCTGGCACGGCTACGCACCTCGGTCGGTGTCAGGCCCGAGCCATCATCGATATACATCTTGCCCTGCTCAAGCATGATCCCCATGGTCGAGGAAACCCTTGCCCAATCGTCATCGTCGAGCTGACCCGTACGTATCTTGGTTTGATCCACCCGGCCAAGAGAGGCCAGCATACGCATCATGATCTGCTCCGAGGGCATCTCCAAGCTGAAGATGAGCACTGGCTTATCTTCGTGCAGCGCCGCCTGTTCACACAGGTTCATGGCGAAGGTGGTCTTACCCATAGAGGGACGCGCCGCGACGATGATCAAGTCACCCGACTGGAAACCCGCCGTCATGCGATCGAGATCGCCAAAGCCGCTGGACACCCCGGTCACACCATTGTGGGGGTTGTTATACAGCGCCTCGATCTTATCGACCGTCTTCTCGAGGATGGTCTTGATCCCCTCAGGGCCTTCGTTGGCATTGGCGCGCTGCTCGGCGATCTTAAATACCTTGCTCTCGGCCAGATCCAGCAGCTCACTGGAGTTACGCCCCTCGGGGTTAAAGCCCGCATCGGCGATCTCGTTGGCTACCTTGATCATCTCACGCACCACGGCGCGCTCACGCACGATGGCCGCGTAGGAGAGAATGTTACCCGCGCTTGGAGTGTTTTTGGCTATCTCGCCTAAGTAAGCGAAACCACCGGCATCTTCTAAGTGATCTTCCAGCTCCAACTGCTCGGAGACGGTGATCAGATCGATTGGCTGACCCGCCGCCACCAAAGATTCCATGGCGGTAAAGATCATCTTGTGGGAACGGGAATAAAAGTCATCCTTCACCACGGCTTCAGCCACCTTATCCCAGGCTTCTGAATCCAACATCAAGCCACCGAGCACAGACTGCTCGGCCTCAATCGAATGTGGCGGCATCTTCAATGCATCGATCTGAATATCTCTAGGCTTTTTCTTAGCCTGAAATCCACCTTGCTGTGACATTAACTCTCCAAATTTCCAACGATTAGGCAAAATATGGTATAAAACCGGGGTCAAGCAGAAACAGGCGCTTAACCTGTTCGTCCTACAAACTTACACATAATAATTAAGGAATAAACATGCGCAAAGCATTGGTTGCAGCCTTAATGCTGTCATCTGGCGCTGTGATTGCCGATGAAGGGCAATGGCAACCGTATCAAATGCCTTCGATCGCCGACAAGCTGAGCGAACGCGGTATCGAAATTCCAGCAAAGCAACTTGCCGATCTGACGCAATATCCGATGAATGCAGTTGTCGGACTCGGGTATTGTACCGCCAGTTTCGTATCCCCCCAAGGGTTAGTTGTGACGAATCACCACTGCGCCTACCGTGCGATTCAATACAACAGCAAAAAAGAGCATAACTATATCGCCGATGGCTTCCTGGCGAGCAAACAAGCGGACGAACCTTCTGCCGGTCCTAACGAGCGACTCTATATCACCGAGGCGGTGACCAATGTGAGCCAGCAGGTCACTAAAGATCTCAGCGACGACCCGCTAAAGCGCTACGAAGAGATCCAAGCCAATCGTAAGGCATTGATTAAAGAGTGTGAGAGCGATGACAACTATCGCTGTTCGGTGCGCAGCTTCCACAATGGCCTGGAATACTATCTGATCAAGCAGTTGATCATTCGCGACGTGCGTCTGGTGTATGCGCCACCAAAGAGCGTCGGCTCATTCGGCGGCGACATAGACAACTATGAATACCCACGCCATTCGGGCGACTTTACCTTCCTGCGCGCCTATGTCGGCAAAGATGGTAAGCCCGCGGCCTACTCGCCAGATAACGTGCCCTTCAAGCCTAAGAGCTATCTGAAGATCAACGCCGACGGCGTTAAGGCGGGCGACGGCGTATTCGTGGCCGGTTACCCTGGCTCGACCAGCCGCTACCGCCTCACCAGCGAGCTAAAATTTGCCAGCGACTGGCTCTACCCTACTCTTGCTGAGCGTTATCAGCAGCGTATCGACACCATTGAAGCCATGGGCGCACAGGACGCTGGCGTTAAGATCAAGTACGCCGGTACCCTGGCCTCTATGGCCAACCGCATGAAGAAATATAACGGTCTGCTCGATGGCTTTAAGGCCACCGATATCGCCGGTATCAAGCAGGCGCGCGAAGACGACTTCCGCAAGTGGCTAAGCACAGACAGCCAATACCAGAGCTATCAGGCTAAGTTTGATCAGCTAGAGACTCTGCTGGTTGAGCAGCGCCAGGCGCAGCAGACCCGCTACTTCTTCGAAAATGCCCAGTCCAGCGAGCTATTAGCCGCAGCTAACCGCCTCTATCGTCTGGCTAAAGAGAAGACCAAACCAGATGCCGAGCGTGAAGAGGGCTACCAAGAGCGCGACATGAAGATGTTCAAGGCGCGCCTCAAGCGTATCGACTCAAGCTTTGCCATCAGCGTCGATAAGACGCTCTGGCTGCAGGATCTCAAGGCTTATTTAGCCCAGGACAACCGCGTACCTGAGCTGGATGCCATGCTGAAATCGGATGACCCAGAGGTGAGCCTGAGCGATAAGCTCGATGGTCTCTATTCGCTAACCGGCCTCACCAATCAGGCCGAGCGTCTGGCCTGGATGGACGCCGATGTGAAAGCCTTTGAAACCAGCGCCGATCCTTTCATCCGCATCGCCGTAGCCCTGTACGACACTAACTTGACACAGGAAAAAGCTAAGAAGACCTTAGCCGGTAAGCTGTCTAAGGCGCGTCCTGGTTACATGGAAGCCGTTATCGCCTACTACAAGGCCAACAACTGGCCCGTATACCCAGATGCCAACGGCACCCTGCGTATCACCTACGGCATGGTGGATGGTTACCAGTCGAAAGACGCCCTCTACAAGCAGCCCTTCACTCGCCTGGAAGGAATAGTCGCCAAACACACGGGCGTTGAGCCTTTCGATGCACCTCAAAAGGTACTGGATGCCATCAAGGCCAAGCGTTATGGCAGCCACAAGGTCGAGTCAGTGTATCAAGACCCAGCCTCTTGGCTGTGCCGCCTATTCTCATGCCTGGACAAGCCTGAGAGCTTTGGCTCTGTGCCGGTGAACTTCCTCTCCAGCGTCGATACCACGGGTGGTAACTCGGGTTCACCCGTGTTTAACGGCAAGGGCGAATTGGTGGGACTCAACTTTGACTCCACCTATGAAGCCATTACCAAAGACTGGTTCTTTAACCCAACCATCACCCGCGCCGTGCACGTGGATTTCCGCTACATTCTGTGGATGATGGATGAAGTGGATCACGCCGACAACCTGATCAGCGAGCTGGAGCTGGTACGCAACTAAGCCAGCAGACACTCATCGAATCTACTGCAATAAAAATACCCGGCCATGCCGGGTATTTTTTTGCCAGCCTAACTCTCAGAGTTCTCACCTCTCACCTCTCAGACAAGCTAGCTGATGCACTCACTTACGCTTGTGACTTGTGGCTTGTATCTAATGACTAATAACTAATGACTTCTAACGACTCACAATTGGTCATTGATGTAGGCCTTACGAGCAGGCATAAAAAAACACCGCACTAATCAGATTAGCGCGGTGTTTCTTTTAATCGTTTAAAACTGTGTATTAGTCTTCTGCAACAACAGAAAGCTTAACAACAGCCTTAACTTCAGCGTGAAGCTGAACATCGATTTCGTATTCGCCAGTAGTGCGGATAGCACCTAGTGGCAGACGAACTTCGCTCTTAGCTAGTTCAACGCCAGCAGCAGTCACTGCATCAGCGATGTCACGGTTACCAATTGAACCGAACAGCTTGCCTTCGTCACCCGCTTTAGAAGCGATAACAACAGCTTCAAGAGCGTTGATTTTCTCAGCGCGCTCATTAGCAGCAGTTAGTTCAGCAGCTAGCTTAGCTTCTAGTTCAGCACGACGAGCTTCGAATACTTCAGTGTTAGCAGCGTTAGCAACAACTGCTTTACCTTGAGGTAAAAGGAAGTTACGAGCATAACCAGCTTTAACTGACACTTGGTCACCCAGGTTACCCAGGTTAGCGATTTTATCAAGTAGAATAACGTTCATTATTAATTCCTCTAAATTGATGCGCTATTACTGATGTAGATCAGTGTAAGGCAGTAGAGAAAGATAACGAGCACGCTTGATAGCGCGAGCCAGTTGACGTTGGTATTTAGCGTTTGTACCAGTGATACGGCTAGGAACAATTTTACCACTTTCAGTGATGTAGTTCTTTAGAGTAGCGATATCTTTGTAATCGATCTCAGTAACGCCTTCTGCAGTGAAACGGCAGAACTTGCGACGACGGAAATAACGTGCCATGTTGACAGTCTCCTAAGTTTTCAATTCGACATTTTCAGCGTGTAATACCAGGCGATTTTGACCATTGCGTCCTCGTTGGAGCGCGATAAAGCCTTTAACCTCAATATCCACACCGGTTTTCAGTTTGTCTGTGATGCTGTTAAAGCGTTCGCCACTTAATATCACTTGTATCTGGCAGTATACGTTTCTCAGCATCTCTGCTTCATAAACCTGCGATTTGTGTTCCAACATGATCACGCAATGCGGGATGCCTGCCGGGCTACTAAAGCTTCTGGACCGGGTTATGGTTCCAGACAACACCAAATGATTGGTGGCCACAAATAAACTTACTCTGCTGCGTTTTCAGCGGCTTCTTCAGATGCTTCAGTTGCTTCTGCAGCTGGGCGATCTTCGCTAGAACGACGTGATTCACGCTCGTCTTTCGCTTTAGCCATTGGAGAAGCTTCGGTGATGGCACCTTTGGTACGCATAACCATGCTACGAAGAACAGCGTCGTTGAAACGGAAAGCTGTTTCTAGCTCTTCAACCGATTCTGCAGTCGCTTCTACGTTCATCAGAACATAGTGAGCTTTATGCAATTCGATGATTGGGTAAGCCAGTTGACGACGGCCCCAGTCTTCTAAACGGTGGATTTGACCGCCAGCTTGGGTAAGGATACCCGTGTAACGTTCGATCATACCTGGCACTTGTTCACTCTGATCAGGGTGAACTAAAAATACGATTTCATAATGACGCATTTTTTGCTCCTTACGGTTATCTAGCCTCGTTGTTGGCTCAGTCAGACCAAATGGAGGCAAGGAACTAAATAAAGTGACTGAATTAAGCCGCGGAATAGTACATGCTCACACCTCAAAACTCAAGCAATATCTTTCGTTATTCACTTTGCCCATCGCCCGGTGAAACGGTATGATAGTGCGCTGTCATTTTTGTGTTCTAGACGCGTGCAAAAAATAAAAATAATGTTAAGAGCAACAAGTTTATTTCTCACACTCGGCCTTAGCCACAGTGCCTGGGCGCTCGTGCCCCCGGACTATCAGGAACCCCCTAGCGACTTCTCGGCAGAGATCGAAGCGGGGCTGCAGATCAACACGGGTAACACAGAGTCCAGCAGCTTCAACGGCCGCACCAAGCTACTCTACGACACAGACAACTTCCGTCAGGAAGGGGTGTTCAAGGCTTACTTCGCCTCAGATTCAGAAAAGACCACATCAGAAAAATATGATGTCCAGCTCCAGTCGAGCTACAAGATCTACTCAGGCTATATCTTTGCCCGTGGCGACTTCACCGAAGACAGATTTGGTAGTTATACCCGCATCTCGACTGTGTCGACCGGTTATGGTTTCGATGCCATCAGCGGCGACAGCACTAAGTTGAGTCTCGAAGTGGGCCCAGGTTATCGATACAACTTGCCTCAGGTCAGTGAGTCGGTCCCCGACCCAGAAGCCGAGCGTGAGGTGATTCTGCGTACCGCCGCCAAATTCGAGCAGAAGATCCACGAATACACCAGCTTCAACGCCGACCTCACCGCCGAGACTGGCGAGGACAACAGCACTGTCACACTAGACATGAGTTACAAGAACACCCTGTTTCAAGACTGGGCGTTTAAGGTGGGCATGAATATCAAGTACACAGAAGTAGTACCCGAAGATTCGAAGCAGACGGATACCGTCACGACCTTTAATCTGCTGTACACCTTTAAATAAAGGTTTGAGTGCCCCCAAATGATGGGGCAATTAATCTGACTTGCCAGTCGTGGCCACTAGCCACTTTGATATTTGCTCGCTGACTTCAGACCATAGCTTCATGGTCTACTTATCACCTGCGGTGGGCTCATGTGCAGATACGCCTGTGAGACGGTGAGTGAAGCGTAGCTTCGTGCTCACGAACGAGAGGCATGGATGCCGAACTGGCCTTTAAACACGTACGTTGTTTGAATATATCCCTATAGGCTCTGCCGAAACATCCCTGTTTCGGAAGCTCATCGGCGTATCTACACTAGGTATCCAACGTCTCTCCGATTTAACGTTACTGATGCCTGTCGTTTTCAACTACTTTTCAGATAGTAGTAGCTTCTACCCGACTTTGATATTTGAAAGGTTTAAGCCAACCTTGGCCTTATGCTGTATCAATTGCCTGCCGCAGGCCTTATGTGCAAACACGTTTTTGGCTCGCCACGAGCACTTCCCTGTGGGCTCTGCGAAATCATCCCTGATTTCGAAGGCCAAAAACGTGTTTACACCGATATCTATCGTCTCTTCGATTTGACGTTACTGGTGTCAGTCGGTTATCAATCAGGAGCGAATCTGTTTTAGACATTATTATCTTTTCTCAATTCGTTCCATATACTCTGGCTTGAGCCAAACGTAGTGAATGATTTTTCAACATCACTTGCAACTGTTGAGGAGATAGCTGAAACACCTGAAGAACCTCATTTCCCTCGACATCAAATCGGTTTTGCTCACCAACATACTTAATACTCGTTCCCAATAAGTTTAGTGTCTGCTTATCAAAGCTATATAGCATCGTATTTCGCTTTTCTTTTAGTCCAGGCACCATACCCAAAACTGTCAAAGACTGATTCACACCAACTTTCTCAAAGAAGGCTCGTTCCTTTAACTGCCACTCCGCAAGATATTCCTTAAAAGATTCTTTATCTGCAAAAAACGAATCGAACCAATCATGCTCAAACCCTCCATATAAAGATTGCAGCGAACCACCATGCCAACCAAGTACAGCTCCTTCTTCAACTATGACATTACTACTGGCGGTCGCAACATAGTTGGCACAAGAAGAGGCACATACTCCTCTAATGATTACGTCCAATTGATGGGAGTGAACGAGTTCACCAAGGTAAATACCTGACAAAACATCCCCCCCAACACTTTTGATTACGATTGTAGCGACTTGTTGGAATTGAGCGTTTAACAGCTCTTCAAAAACAGCTACATTTTGCTGTGTTATAGAGCCGTCAAAAAGAATAGTATCTGGAGAAATTAGGCTAATCTTGGCTTGTTCATGGATCCTAGTATTCGAACAACCAACAAAAACCAGAGTAAGCCAGAGTGTAAGAATCCATCTCATTAATTGCTTCCTTGTCAAATGCACTGCTCTTACGGCAAAAATCATCTTAAAATGTAACCAATGAAGCCAAACCTAAGAGGCTATCAAAATAGGTGAACGCTGCTTTTATCATTCGATATCAAGGATAACTCCCGCTGACTTGGCTTGTTAGCTGCTTTGCTCAATAGCCTTTATTAAGTTTTCAGGATCGTTTGTACCCAAACTAACGGTTGTGCCATCTTTGAGTTTTAATTCAACAGCTGTTAGACCTGAAACGTTATATAACCATCCAGTTGAAATTAAACGAATTCCAAGCCCGTAGTACCATTTCGTTCTTGTCTTTTTGATCGACTCGATTTCAGATATTTTTATTGATTTATTCCAAAATTTTGGACCAAAAAACCACTTTACTTCTCCACCTTCCACTTTAATGGTTAATGATGAAAAAAGAATAGAAAGCACACCTAAAATTAAATACGCAAATCCAATAGGTTCGGTAGGCTTCGTTACCGATGCAAAGACAAGTACCAATACTACAATTCCCATAATTGAAAGCATCGCGATTCCAGGCTGAGTGTTTTTATACTGCATAATGATCTCCTTTCTACAGCTAATGGCTTATTATCCGACCTACCGGATAAATTCCTGCCGATAATTAATTTACACTCCAAGTACCGATGTAACCAACTGATGAAGAGACTAACCCATCACTATTTGGCCCATATACAGTTAAAGCATTCCTCAATATTAATCAACATCATTTACCGATGCCAAGTGAAGCCAAATCGAAGAGACGTTTAGATATGGGTGTAAGCACGCTTTTGGCTCTCGGCGGCATGACCAAAAATGTTCCCTACATTTTTTGGCATTCCCAACATCCATGTAGGTCAGTACCGCCGTGAAGTGTATAGGGATATATCCAAACAACATCCCTGTTTAACAGCCAGTTCGGCATCCATGCCTCTCGTTCGTGAACACAAAGCTGCGCTTCACTCACCATGCCAAAAGAGTGCTTGCACATCCCCTACCGGGCAGGCGATAGATAACAATGAAGGTTAACGCTACAAGATCCACGGCAAGAACAAATGCACTTTAACCAGACACATAGAAAATTCCGATACCGTTCAATCGAAGAGATGAAATAACCGGGTGTAGATGCATCTGCGGACGTCGATGGCAGGGATGCCATCGTCGAGCCTCCAGGGAGGGATTCACGGCGTGTAGCAGATGTATCTGCACATAAGCGAGCCGCAGGCTATAAACAACAGCGACGGTTAACGCTAAAACCACGTCACTAAATGACCATGTCGTCCAACGACAGATACAAAAATGCCGATGAAGTCTCCCTCATCGGCATTCATCAACCTTGAGTCAGCGACTCAAAAATTGGAAGATCGAATTCCCAATCACCCCAACCTTTGGCGAACCGCCTCGAACAAGCAGATCCCTGTGGCCACAGAGACGTTGAGGCTAGAGACGCTACCCGCCATCGGGATAGAGGCCAGCGAATCACAGCTCTCGCGGGTCAGACGACGTAGGCCCTTGTCTTCGGCGCCCATAGCGATGGCGATTGGGCCTTTAAGGTCGGCCTTGTAAAGGTCGTGCTCGGCTTCACCGGCCGCGCCGACGATCCAAACGCCCTTATCTTGCAAAGCTTTCATGGTGCGCGCTAGGTTAGTCACCTGAAACAGGGGCACGACTTCTGCGGCGCCGCAGGCAACCTTACTGACGGTTGGCGTGAGGCCAACCGAGTTGTCGCGCGGCACTATCACCCCGTGTACTCCGGCGGCATCGGCGTTACGCAGACAGGCACCTAAGTTGTGGGGATCGGTCACGCCGTCGAGGATCAACAGAAACGGGGTCTCTGTTTTATCCAGTAGCGCCAGAAGATCGTTGTCATTGAGTTGCTTAGCGGGCTTAGCACGTACCAGCACACCTTGGTGCTGACTGCTGCCGGCCTTGTCGTCCAGCGCCTTACGAGAGGCCTGCTGCACCGACACACCATATTCCGCCGCCATTTGGATCAGTGGCATCAGGCGCTGATCATCACGGCCCTGGAGTACCCACATCTCAATCACCCGCTCAGGGCTGTTTTTTAGCAAGGCCTCGACGGCATGGATGCCGAAGGTAAAATCTTGTTTCTTCATCTAATTAAAATCTCTTATTTCTTACTACTGCGTTTTTTAACCGCTTTACGCTTCTTGGCGCTTGGCTTAGCCTTAGCTGTGCTTTTTGGGGCACCGCTCTTTGGCTTGGCCGCCCCCGCCTTGCCGGCTCCTGGCTTGCCTGCTCCGGGCTTAGCGTCACTGCGTTTGCCAGATCGGCGCTTACCGCTTGGCTTGTCATCTTCTTTGCCGCCCTTACGGCCAACCTTGGCGCCTTCGAGATTGACTCGCTCACGAGCGGTCAAGGGCTTCTTGCCCCGGCGTGGTCGAGGTGCTTTACCATCGTCGCCCACCATCATGAGATCGATCTGACGGTCGTCCAGATTCACCGCCGCTACCTTAACCGTGACGGGATCGCCTATCTGATACACCTGCCCCGTGGCCTCACCCACCAGACGCTGACGCATATTATCGTAGTGATAATAGTCGCCGCCCAGGGTCGAGATATGCACCAGACCATCGATAAAGAGATCGCTTAGGCGCACAAACATGCCGAAGTGGGTGACCGAGGCGATAACGGCCTCAAAGGTGTCGCCCACATGGTCACGCATAAACTCACACTTAAGCCAATCGCTCACATCACGGGTCGCCTCATCGGCGCGTCGCTCTGTGGTGGAACACTCTTCACCCAGCAGATCAAGCTCTTCGATCTGATAGTGGTAACCACCATCAGGCGTCCACTTGTCATTGCCCTCGCCACGCTCCTTGGCCAGCAGGTAACGGATCACCCTGTGCAGAATCAAATCGGGGTAACGACGAATCGGCGAGGTAAAGTGCGAATACTGCTCCAGCGCCAGGCCAAAGTGACCCTCGTTATCCGGGGTGTAAGTTGCCTGACGCATAGAGCGCAGCAACATTACCTGAATCAATTCGGCATCAGGCCTGTCAATCACCTGCTCCATGAGCGCCTGATAATCGGCCGGCTCAGGCTCAAGACCACCGCCCATGGTGAGGCCGCGCTCCTTGAGGAAATCTTTAAAGTTAGTCAGCTTCTGCTCTGACGGCGCTTCGTGCACCCGATAGAGCACTTCACCCTTATGCTTTTGCACAAACTTAGCCGCCGCCACGTTGGCCATGATCATACACTCTTCGATGATCTTATGGGCCTGATTGCGGGTACGGGGCTCGATGCGATCTATCTTGCGATCGGCATTGAAAATAAACTGGGTCTCAGTGGTTTCAAAGGCGATAGCACCGCGCTGCGCGCGTGTCTCATCTAAAGTCAGATAGAGCGACTGCAATGTCTGCAGGTGCGGGAAGATTGGCTTAAGCTCATCACTCACCTCGCCACCTTCGAGCATATCCGCCACCTGGGTGTAGGTCAGACGTGCATGAGAGTGCATCACGGCTGGATAAAACTTATAGCCCGACAGCTTGCCCGTTGCCGAAATGGTCATCTCGGCCACCATACAGAGCCTGTCGACCCCAGGATTGAGCGAACAGAGACCGTTCGACAATTTCTCCGGCAACATAGGGATCACCTGAGACGGAAAGTAGACTGAGTTACCGCGGGCGCGGGCTTCTTTGTCCAGCGCCGAGTCAGTGCGCACATAATGGCTGACATCGGCAATGGCCACCCACAGGCGCCAACCGCCGCTCTTCTTGGTCTCGGCATAGACGGCGTCATCGAAATCACGCGCATCTTCACCATCTATGGTGACCAGAGGTAACTTGCGCAGGTCAACCCGCCCTTGTTTATCCTCTTCGGTCACTTCATCAGGGATCTTGCGCAGCTTCTTCTCGATCAGGCTCGACCAGGTATGGGGCAGATCGTAGTTGCGCAGGGCAATCTCAATCTCCATGCCCGGCGCCATCTCTTTGCCCAGCACCTCGGTGACCTTGCCGGCAGCCTTCATGTAGCGGCCAGGACGACGGGTGAGTTCAACCACCACGACATCGCCCTGACGGGCACCATTGCGATCGCCATCGGGGATCAGGATCTCCTGGGTGATGCGCTTGTCGTCTGCAATCACGAAGGCCATGCCAGAATCCAGATGGAAACGCCCCACCAGAGGCGCGCTGCGCTCATGGGTCAGACGTACGATACGCGCCTCGCGGCGGCCCTTACGATCGACACCGGCTTTTTGAGCAAGCACCTTGTCGCCGTGAAAATACATCAGCATGTCACGGTTGTTGATAAAGAGGTCATCGCCCCCTTCATCGAGTTTAAGGAAGCCGAAACCATCCTTGTGGCCCAGAACTGTGCCACTTAGCAGATCCATACGCTCGGGCAAGCCATAGGCCTGACCACGGGTAAAGACCAGCTCGCCATCACGCTCCATCGCCCTGAGGCGGCGACGTAAGGCTTCTAGCTGCTCTTCATCGCTGATCTTGAGCGCCTGGGCAATTTTTTCACGATTGAGGGGTGATTGCTGTGAGCGTAAGTAATCTAAAATATACTCACGACTAGGAATGGGGTTGTCGTACTTCTCTTGTTCACGCTTTAAATGCGGATCTTTGATCATTCAATATCCATACTTTTTGCCCGGCTCTCCAGATTGTCTAAGGGGCTTAGGGCGTTTATCGGGATCTCAGATGCTCCTGCTTAGCCCTATCTACTGCACTGGCGGGCATTTTTGCTTCTAGCACCATCAATAATTTCATGGCTTCCTGTTTGGTCGCCTCATCACTAAATACATCGTTGTAAAGCCAGTGGTAACCCATCACATAATCTCTGGGACTACCATAGCCTTCGCCAAACAATCTCACCAGCATCATACGTGCAGGGAGATCGCCACTGGCGGCAGCGGGCAGCGTGTATTGCACTGCGCGCTCTTTATCTTGGATCACGAACTTACCCTCATGGTAATACTCGGCGATCCGAACCATAGCTTCTGCACTGCCTTGCTCAGCAGCGTCACGAAGCATAGAAATGCCTCTGGGAGGATTGGCTTTGACACAGATACCATAGTTCAGCATCTCAGCCCAAAGATATTGATACAGCGGCTGTTTTAGCACTTCGGCACGCGCCTCAATATCTTGTACCAGCTGACAATCGTCGCCTTTTACCCTTGTCAGGTAAGACTTGTCTCGGATCATGTCGATAAGCTGCTCTTGGCTATAAATATCGACCGCTCTGATCACGCTTTTGTCGTCAGTCTGCTTGTCAGTTTTGGTTTCAGCCTGTGCCACTGTCGATAAACAGGCCATTAAAATAAAGAATACTAATCGTGCCATAACAAAATTCTCTATGTAGAACTCGTGCCTTTATCCGTAACAGACTTAGGCAGTATACCTTATCTTATCGGCCGCTGTGGCGTTAGCTTAAAAGCGATTGCAAAATAGTCAGCCTAAGGCGGCGCCTCTGTGGCCATATTGCAATAAACAACTCCCAATAAAAAGGCCGCTTAACGCGGCCCTTATGATTAACTAAACGGATTCACTAGAATCATGGTCTCGTTTCTATCGGGACCCGTTGAGATAATGTCGACTGGCGTTTCCAGTAACTCTTCGATGCGCTTGATGTAGTTGATCGCCGCCTGTGGCAGCTGCTCAATAGAGGTCGCACCAAAGGTGTTCTCACTCCAACCAGGCATAGTTTCAAGCACAGGCGTAACCTGCTCGTAGCCTTCTGCTGCTAGCGGAGTCACGGTAGCGATGCTGCCATCTGGGTACTGATAACCCACACAGATCTTCACCTCTTCCAAACCGTCGAGTACGTCAAGCTTAGTCAAGCAGAAACCGCTGATGCTGTTGATCTGTACCGCGCGCTTCATGGCAACGATATCTAACCAACCTGGACGACGCTTACGACCAGTGGTCGCACCAAACTCGTGACCCTTAGTACCTAAGTGATCACCGATTTCGTCTTGCAACTCAGTAGGGAAAGGACCCGCACCCACACGTGTGGTGTATGCCTTCATGATACCGAGCACATAGTCTAGATGACGTGGACCGAAGCCAGAGCCTGTCGCAACACCACCGGCAGTAGTGTTTGAAGAGGTTACAAACGGATAAGTACCATGGTCAATATCCAAAAGGGTACCCTGTGCGCCTTCAAACAGGATAGGCTCACCGGCCTTACGTGCTTGATCCAGCAACTCAGTCACATCTGTACACATGCTCTTCAGATAGTCAGCAATCGCCAACGCATCTTTCAATGTGGTTTCGTAATCAACCGCTTCGCAATCATAGTATTCGGTCAACATGAAGTTGTGATATGCCATCACTTCCTTCAGTTTTTCGGCGAACAATTCTGCATTAAACAGATCGCCAACACGAAGACCACGACGAGAGATCTTATCTTCGTAAGCTGGACCGATACCACGACCCGTTGTACCAATAGCTTTATTACCGCGCGCTTTTTCGCGTGCGATATCTAAGGCACAGTGGAAGGGAAGGATTAACGGACACGCTTCAGAGATAAGCAGACGTTCCTCTACAGGGACGCCACGCTCTTTAAGCATGTTGATCTCTTTCATCAGGGCGTCAGGTGCAAGCACCACGCCATTACCGATAATGCATTTTACATTATCGCGTAAGATCCCTGATGGAATAAGATGAAGAACGGTTTTGTCACCATCGATAACAAGAGTGTGACCCGCATTGTGGCCACCTTGATAACGAACGACATATTTGGCCTGTTCGGTAAGTAGGTCGACTATCTTACCCTTTCCTTCGTCACCCCATTGGGTGCCGAGAACTACGACGTTTTTGCCCATTATTTGCTGCAAGGTAGTGGTTAAAACGGGATTTTAGCAGATCTTGGGGGGGAAATGGCAAGTAATTTATGAAAAAATAATCAATATGACCACGCCAGCCGTGACTAAAGCACCGCCCAACCTTTGTAAAACCCTTTGATTTTGGTTAGAAATTTCCTGCAAATATGCCCGCCAACGATTCGGAAATAAAAGCGGTCCTATCCCTTCGATAATCAACACTATGGCCAGAACCAGCATCAGGAGTTGGAAAGTCATCTAAACGCGTTTCCTATAGAGAACAATAAGGCTTAAAAATAGCAGAAAATAGCCATAAAAAAACCCAGCACAAGGCTGGGTTTTTCGAATTTTCGCAGCGTAAAAATTAACGCTTTGAGAATTGTGGCTTACGACGTGCTTTACGTAGACCCACTTTCTTACGCTCAACTTTACGAGCATCACGGGTAACGAAACCTGCAGCGCGTAGAGATGGACGTAGAGCTTCATCAAGTTCCATCAGGGCACGAGTGATACCGTGACGGATTGCACCTGCTTGGCCAGTGATACCACCGCCCTTAACAGTTACATAGATGTCTAGCTTTTCAGTCATTTCAACTAGCTCTAGAGGTTGACGAACAACCATACGAGCAGTTTCACGACCAAAATATTCGTCAAGTGGACGTTGGTTCACGACGATGTTACCACTACCTACTTTAGCGAATACGCGAGCAGTAGATGTTTTGCGACGGCCAGTGCCGTAGTACTGAGTTGCAGACATTAGCTTACTCCCGGATTAGATATCAAGAACTTGTGGTTGTTGTGCAGCATGGTTGTGCTCTGCGCCAGCGTAAACTTTCAGTTTACGGTACATGGCACGTCCTAGAGGACCTTTTGGCAACATACCTTTTACTGCTTTCTCGATAATCATTTCTGGCTTATGATCTTGCAGCTTATCAAAAGTAATCTGCTTGATTCCACCAGGGAAACCAGAATGAGAGTAGTAAGTCTTAGCTGCTGCTTTGTTACCAGTTACAGTTACTTTCTCAGCATTGATAACGATGATGTAATCGCCAGTATCAACGTGAGGAGTGTATTCTGCCTTATGCTTGCCACGTAGACGACGAGCGATCTCAGTAGCCATACGACCTAAAGTTTTACCTTCAGCGTCAACAACGAACCATTCGCGCGTCACTGTTTCTGGTGTAGCAGTATATGTAGTCTTCATTTACAAAAACCCAAAGTTTAAATTCTGTTCTCACATGCCGCCATTTCCGATGAAATAGCAACACAAAAAGTGCCATTCTCCGCCCCTTCGAGCAAAGAATAAGGCTTTACAACTTCCGCCTTTTTGGCGGAGTAACGAGGGCAGGTCGCGAATTATAGACAAAGCTGAGTTAAAAATCACCTAATTTTTTAGCTAATTTAAATGATTTACTCAGCTTATGCTTGTTGTCGTAGCGAAACGGCAAAAAACCACACTTTTTCCTTTCGCCGAGCAGGCTAAGGCAGATGTTCCAGCGCTAGATAATCGTGAGACTGCATCTCGGTCAGGCGAGAGCGGCAACGTCTAAACTCGAAGCTGAGTAATCCCTGAGTATAGATCTCATCCAGCGCCACCTCGGCAGAGATGATAAGCTTTACCTGACGCTCATAAAACTCATCCACCATGGCCAGAAAACGTCTGGCGATATCATCGCCCGTACTTTGACTGCCCATCTGCTCGACACCGCTAAGCAGTACAGTGTGATAAAGACGGGCCAATTCCATATAGTCACGCTGACTTCGCGGGCCGTCGCACAGATCTCTGAAGTTAATTAAGAGCACGCCCTGAGCCTGCTTGCGAATGGCGATTTCGCGGCCGTCGATATCAATCGCCGCAGTTGAAACTTCCGACTCTGGGGCGAGTTGTTGAAAATAACCCAACAGGTTTTCGTCGGCTTGAGGATCTAGCGGATAATGGTAGATCTCTGCCTGCTCTAGGGTGCGCAGACGGTAATCTATGCCGCTGTCCACATTGAGCACCTGACAGTGTTTGTTGATTAGCGCTATCGCTGGCAGAAAGCGCGCCCGTTGCAATCCATTACGATAGAGTTCATCGGGAATGATATTAGACGTCGCCACCAGCGCCACACCTTCAGCAAATAGCGCCTGAAACAGAGTGCCCAGCAACATGGCGTCGGTAATATCTGATACAAAAAACTCATCGAAGCAGATCACCTGATAACGCTCGGCCATTCGCTTGGCGATCACCAACAAGGGATCTCGCTGACCTTTTAGGCCATCAAGGTCCAGATGTATTTGATGCATAAAGCGGTGAAAGTGCGCCCTGAGTTTACGCTCACCCGGCAAGGCATCATAAAAGGTATCCATCAGATAGGTCTTTCCCCGCCCGACACCACCCCAGAGATACAGGCCCTGCACCTGAGGCGCTGGCTTAGCGAGAAATCCTAACAGTTTCGCGACGCCACTTGGCTTTTGCTGAGCCGCAAGCAATTCGTCATAGACGCGTTGCAGCGCCTTGACCGCCTGCTCCTGGGCAGGATCATAGGAAAAATCATCACGTTGTAGATCGGCTTGATAATGCTGCCAAGGGGTGAGATGCGACACTTAAATTATTCTCTTCTATCCTTAATTCAACCGCTAGATGGTACCACGACAATCGAACGCAGGGTATATGTCGTCCCAGACAATCCTACGAGCAAAAGGTCGTAGGCCAAGGCAATTTGTCGCCGCGCGATTCACGCTAGTCAATGAAGGCTAACGAAAAATTAACCTTTGTTAATCCCATGAACTTTATTTAAAACGCGACAGTCGGATTGAGTAACACAGCAAAAATTACTGACTTGATTTACGTCCGAGTAGCCTTATATCTACAGAGTCAAAAGTTCATAATTGCAACCTTGGAGTCATGAATAGATGAAAACCAAATTATCACTACTTTCAGCCGCCCTGCTCGGCGCCAGCCTTATGGTCATGCCCGCCGTTTCTCAAGCCGCCATACCGCTAGCCGTCGGTGGACAAGAGCTTCCTAGCTTGGCTCCCATGCTGGAAAAAACCACCCCAGCCGTGGTTGCCGTCGCCGTATCAGGCACCCATGTGTCTAAACAGCGTCTTCCTGATGCTTTTCGCTACTTCTTCGGCCCCAATGCGCCAAGAGAGCAGGTACAGGAGCGTCCCTTTAAAGGCCTGGGTTCAGGGGTCATTATCGATGCCGAAGAAGGCTATATCGTCACCAATAACCATGTGATCGAAGGCGCCGATGAGATCTTGATTGGCCTGCACGATGGCCGTGAAATAGAGGCAAAGCTTATTGGTGCCGATGCCGAATCCGATGTCGCGCTACTACAAATAAAGGCGAAAAACTTAGTTGCGCTTAAGCGCGCCGACTCAGACGAGCTTAAGGTGGGTGACTTTGCTGTCGCCATTGGTAACCCCTTTGGCTTAGGTCAGACCGTCACCTCAGGTATCGTCAGCGCCATGGGGCGCAGCGGCTTAGGCATTGAGATGCTAGAGAACTTTATTCAAACCGACGCCGCCATCAACAGCGGTAACTCGGGCGGCGCCCTGGTTAACCTTAACGGTGAGCTTATTGGTATCAACACCGCCATCGTCGCCCCTGGCGGCGGTAACGTAGGGATAGGCTTTGCCATCCCGGCTAACATGGTCAACAACCTGGTGGATCAGCTGATCGAGCACGGTGAGGTGCGCCGTGGCGTGCTAGGTGTCAGCGGTCGAGACTTGGATAGTGAACTGGCTCAAGGCTTCGGTCTGGACTCTCAACACGGCGGCTTCGTTAATGAAGTCATGCCAGACAGCGCCGCAGACAAAGCGGGCATTAAGGCCGGTGACATCATTGTCAGCGTTAATGGCAAGCCCATCAAGACCTTCCAGGAGCTCAGAGCCAAGATTGGTACCATGGGCGCCGGCGCCAAGGTGAAACTTGGCCTAATCCGCGATGGCGATGAGAAAACCGTCACGGCGATACTGGGCGAATCCAGCCAGCAGACGGAAACTGCAGCAGGTGCAGTACACCCAATGCTGACCGGCGCTACCTTAGAGAACCACAAGAAAGGGGTTGAGATCACTGATATCACGCAAGGCTCTCCGGCTGCGGCCAGTGGTCTGCTTAAGGGCGATATCATTGTCGGGGTGAACCGTACCCGCATCGAAAACCTTAAGGAACTCAAGGCAGAACTTAAGGAGCAAAATGGCGCCGTTGCGCTTAAGTTGCTACGCGGTAACAACAGCCTTTACCTGGTTCTCAGGTAAATAAGCACCAAGGGATCATGCTTTAAGCATGATCCCTTGCACTTCCTAAGCCAAAGCCTATCAGAGGCTAAATAGCCAATAGTGCCCTATAACTAAACATGTTAATCTAACGCTACTTTTCCCAGTGCACGCAAAATCATGACTCTAAAAGACACGGTAATTTACATCGCGAAAGCTGTTTTATTCGGCCTCATCATGGCCGCGGTCTTTCTGGTCATCACCCCCTTAATCACGGGAAATAACAATCAAAATAACTTCTTTCAACACCGCGGACAAAACGGCATAGAACTCTCCTTTTCCAAGGCGGTTCGCCGCGCGGCACCTGCCGTCGTCAACATCTACAGCCTAAGCATAGATCAGAGCCGCCCACTTAATTCAGGGGCACTCCAAGGGCTGGGATCGGGCGTGATCATGAGTAAAGAGGGTTACATACTCACTAACTATCATGTGATCAAGAAAGCCGATGAGATAGTTGTGGCCCTGCAAGATGGACGCAAATTCACCTCTGAAGTCGTTGGCTCAGATTCGGTCACTGACCTGGCGGTGCTTAAAATTGAGGGCGACGCCCTACCCGTAGTGCCCATCAACTTAGATATCCCGGCCCAGGTAGGCGATGTGGTACTGGCCATAGGCAACCCCTATAACCTGGGGCAAACCATTACCCAAGGAATCATCAGCGCCACGGGGCGTAACGGCCTTAGCTCGGGCTATCTGGATTTCCTACAGACAGATGCGGCCATCAACGCAGGCAACTCGGGGGGCGCCCTTATCGATACCAGCGGTCAGTTGATCGGCATTAATACCGCCGCTTTCCAGATCGGTGGAGAAGGGGGTGGACACGGCATCAACTTCGCCATTCCTATCAAGCTGGCTCACAGCATCATGGGTAAATTAATTAAAGATGGTCGGGTGATCCGTGGTGCCCTGGGAATCACAGGTGAGCCCATCAACCCTGTGATGGCACAGATCCTCAACCTACCGGATCTGACCGGTGTGATGGTGACAGGCGTCGATCATCAAGGCCCTGCGGCGCAGGCTAAGCTAAGGCCCAGAGATGTGATCACTAAATTTAACGACGAAACCGTTCCTGGCGTCGAAATGCTGATGGACAGAATTGCCGAGACACCGCCAGGGACTCAGGTGACTATGACCATCATACGCAGCGGCAAGTACTATCAGGTGCCCGTCACCATAGGTGAAAACTTTAATAACGAATAATCTTTCTCAAAAAGAACAAAGTAAAAAGCCAGCAAATGCTGGCTTTTTTACTTTTGTACTTTCTATCCATTGAAAGCCAAGAGGTAATAAAATGAGGGGCATCCCCAAAGGTTTATTTATTCGGACTCCGAAAGAGTCGCAACCAAAAGCTGCATTCAAGCACGGCGCCGGCAATCAGCAGTCCTAACGCACCAAAGTGCATTCCTAGTCCATAACAGATCAGTGCTCCACTGAGCAGCACCGCTAATAACGCCATCCTTTTACCATGTGCCATATACTCTCCTTAGCATAATGAACCAAGCTTACCTGCCTATATTACAAGTATAAGCGTTTCTGTACCGCTGAAATGTATGAAATTTATTCGCTACCCTTTAACTGATTCAGGCTTATCTGCACGTCTCCAGTAAAGAGGACGACTCTTATTCAGTCAAGCATTTACAACACACGCGCTTGATGGATAACAAACCAGACTCATCAAAAAAAGCCACCCTAGCATATAACTGAGGTGGTCTTTACCTTTATGGGAAAGGGCAATGAATCACTTTGTTGAGCTTTTATGGTGCGATCTTACGCACTTATTATTAAACCTCTTACTTAGGGAACGGTTACTTATGAACCTTAGTTAAGGCTGCGGCCTTCTCTGTATAATTGTCGTGACAATTACCACAGGTAAACTTAGCTGTACCCCATGGCATTTGATACTTGCCATCATCGGTGAACTGCTTGGCATCAGGCGATAAATCCAGAGTAAAGAGGTGAGACTTAATATCACCAAATACCACATCCGCACTACCCAGCTTAGGTGCTGTCGTTACCGCACTCTTAGCCAACTTAGGCATATGACAGTCGGTACACTCCGCTATCGTGCCGTGGCCATATGATCCACCACCGTCGGTAAATTCCATTGTATGACAATCGGTACAGGCTTTAACGGCGCCCATATGCAGACCATCGCTGCTGTCCTGATTCTTAGTCGACTTATGAGAGTCATGGCAGGTCGTACAGCTCATGCCTTTCTTAACACCAATTTCATCACCAGCCTTATAGATACCGTGGTCCTGTGGTACTACGCCTAAAAGCTCATCGGCAGTTTGGTGATGTTGCGCCAAGCCACCTTTGGCAATGATGCGACCACCTACTTGGCTACCGCTAGGATAGGCCTCATTGTACTTACTGACGAAAGAGGGGTAATCCTTCTCACCATCACGGGTATGACATTCGGCACAGGTCACCGCCTTGCCATAGGCCATATCATCGGCGAGGAACTCCTCTGTCGTACGCGCAACGGCTATCTTGGTGATGTTATCTTTCGAAGGTGCCTTAACGTGGAAACTACCCGCACCATGACAGGCTTCACATTGAATGCCCTGCTCGGCAAACGTACCATTCATACCGATAAGGTCGTCCTGACGATCTGGATTACGGTTGTCGCCACCGGCCACATCTGTGGTGCGCTTCCAGCCCGTTGTATGACAGTTACCGCAGCTGTATTTATAGTCAAACTCTGTATCTTTGTAGTTACCCATCACATCTGGATCGACGGGATGGTTATCGGGAATATTCAGCTCACCCTTACTGTTACGAATGTTGTATTGAACATTCTTACCCGTCACTATGTAACCGTCTTTGTCCAACCAGCGCATTTTCCAATGATAGCCCCCCACCACATAGCTGACATCATCATAGCTACTTGGTGCGCCTAAGGTGTTGTTCGGCGTTGAATCCACTAACAGATCGATCGCGCCAGTAATGGTCGTTTCAGGCGTATACGGGAAGCTTGGCTGTGCACCGTCGCTGATCTTTTGAATTTTAAAGTTGTGACCCGTCTTAGCAAAAGAAGCATGCTTTTCGCTGTGGCATCCGGCACAAGCCGCTGATCCCACATAGGCTAACACCTCTGGCTCAGGCAAGGCCTCTACTGTCACTGTCACTTCACCAACAGCCTCATCAGTGCCATCGGTGATGGTGTAATTAAACTTAACCTCTCCTGCCGAAGTTCCCGCGGTATATTCAACCTTACCCTCTTTGATCACTGCGCTATCATTGCTGACCGATACGATAGAGAGCGTGTCACCATCGGCGTCGGTATCGTTGGCCAGTACATCTATGACGACCATTTCAGAAACCGTCACGGTCGCGCTATCGGCTACGGCAACGGGCGGGGTGTTTTCTTGAACTGGAGGTGGGTTTTCATCGTTATCACTACCACATGCCACTAACATGGATATCATGCTAGCGAGCAATAGCTTTTTACATGGAATTTGGTTGCTCATTTGTTCATCCTCTCGTGGCTTATGACAATCACCAACTTTGCAGGGAGGGCGATTGATATGTCTCTTTGGACATGGTCACAGTATTTGTGACTTACCACTAAAGGGATAGATTAGGCGATTTCACAATAGTCAGGCTATTGTGAACTTTACTTATCAAGGTCAAGGTAAGAAGCTGATTTTAAATACTAAAAATCATCATGAAAGATTGTGGTTTTGTAAAACAAATTGACCCGTTGTTGTCAGAATATAGATCTTGCTCTCATTTTGTTGAACCAGACCCGCCTTCTTCAATTGGCGCAGATGAAAATTAAATTTGGTGTGATCTTCTACCCCCACCAGACGGCAAAGATCCATAAATTTGAGTTGCTTATGAGTACCAAGCTGTTTAAGGGTCATGCGTCTTAACGGATTTGCCAGAGCGGCATAAACGCTGTCTGGGTCGATATCGGCGGCAGATTTTAATAACTGCTTCTCGGCGATACTGCGCTTGATACTCATCAACAACTCACCGGCATTAAAAGGCTTGGTCATCACGCTATCGGCACCTTTCTTCATGGCATCAACCGCTGTATCTACCGTTGCATAGGCAGTGATAATGATGATGGCGATAAACGGGTTCAGCTGACGTAGATTTGAGATAGCCTCAACCCCAGTCATCCCAGGCATCAGCAGATCCATTAGCGCAATATCGAAACTGTGATGCTCACAGGCAGAAATGGCCCCCTCAGCGCAATCGACGGCGATCACCTGATGACCTTCCAACTCCAATATGTCTACCATATTGGTACGTAAGTCTGCGTCGTCTTCAGCAATCAACACATTTGCCATTATGCCCCTTCCTCAAAAACAATCGATATCTGAGTGCCCCGCACGGGTTGGCTTTCGATACACATACTGCCGTGATGTGCCCTGACAATTGACTCACAGATAGCCAATCCCAGCCCGGTCCCCTTACCTATCGCCTTGGTAGAATAAAAAGGCTCTAGAGCCCGAGCACGACAAGCTTCATCCATCCCTTGCCCCTCATCACTCACAGATAACTGAATGCCATCATCTCGCTGCAACGCACTGACGCAGATCTTACCGCCTTTATCACTGGCATCCATGGCATTGTTGAGCAAGTTAATCAGTAACTCTTCCAACTTAATTTTTTGCCCCATGATCTGCAGCGAGTCGGGGCAATCGACCTTGATGTCGAACTCTCGTTGCTTATGAGACAAGAGCTTAATTGCCGAACCAACCACCTCAGCCAACTTAACCTGTCTCGGTTCTTCTGACACAGGTCGAGCGTAAGCCAGCAACTCCTTACTGATCTCGGCAGCGCGACTAATGCCCAGGCGAATTCGCTGAATATACTCAGCCTGCGCAGGATCCTGGGGTGGATATTTTCGCTCCAGTAAGTCCAGCGCCAATGTCGAAGAAGCCAAAGGATTGTTGATCTCATGGGCTACCCCCATGGCAAGCTGGCCTATCGCCTTGTATTTATCCGTCTCCACCGCCCGTTTCAACTTGGCCTCTGTTTGCTGCTCGCGTTCGATATCAAAAATCTTGAGAGCCTTCAACAGCGCAATGAGTACCAGGCCACTGGCCAAGGTACGCAGCACGGGAACTGTCATGTGTAAATCTGTTGCAACCAACCCCGCGAATATGCCGTATATCCAAAGTCCTACGCCTGTGGCCACAAAGTATTGTCCATAGTCATGTCGCTGCCGCAACAGGTCGTGACCATATATTGCCATGCCACATCCAGCCAGAAAGGCGCTGCCAAACCCCAGCAACAAACGTGTATAGAATGAAGCCTGCGCAAACATCTCATCGGATAAGTCCAGCGAAGTTGAGAAACGTACTACCGACACTAAATATGCCAACAAGATAAGCAAGATCACCCCATGGCCGATGCGCGCAATGGACCGCGACAAGATAGAGAATAATAGCCAAGAAAATACCATCAAACTGGCAAACGAGAGCGCTAACTTAAGCAGTCTAAGCCACTCCACGAGCACCTGATATTGCCTGGAGATATCATCGGCAAACAGGATCACATATAACTCGGACCACTCATGAAAGGCATGGGTAAACCCAAACAAAGCCAGCGCCCATAGTGTGGGGGAGATTGAGAGTTGGCTGTACTTAAAATTGCGAAACACAACGACACAGCCAATGGAAAAAAATACCAGGCCGTAAAAGAGATAGATGTTAAACACGATAAAGGTCGACATAGCCAGACTGTACCACTGGCTCAACATGCCCTGCCGTGACGACTGCAGCAATATCGTTTTAAAACCGGCCAAAGACAAAAAAGCCACCCTAAGGTGGCTTTTATCATAAGGTAATCAAAGATCAGCTGACCCGCACGACCTCGCCGCCAAGGCCCTTAAATTTGTCTTCGATATGCTCATAGCCTCTATCGAGATGATAGATACGATCCACTGTGGTCACACCTTCAGCCACTAGACCAGCAATCACCAGACTAGCCGAGGCGCGAAGATCGGTCGCCATCACCTGAGCACCATTAAGCTGTTCAGTCCCCTTGATGATACAAGTATTGCCTTCAAGCTCCATGTTAGCGCCCATACGAATCAGCTCTGGCACATGCATGAAACGATTCTCAAAGATGGTCTCGGTAATGGTCGCCGTCCCTTCGGCCAGGGCGTTGAGTACACAGAACTGCGCCTGCATGTCCGTCGGAAAACCAGGATAAGGCATGGTCTTGATATTGACCGCCTTTGGGCGTTGCCCCTGCATATCCAGCTCAATCCAATCTTCACCCGTGGTGATGGTTGCGCCAGCATCTTCCAGCTTGGCCAGCACAGCTTCGAGCGTCTTGGGATCGGCATCGACGCAGCGGATCTTACCTCGGGTTACCGCGGCAGCCACCAGGAAACTACCTGTCTCGATACGATCCGGCATCACACGGTATTCACAGCCACTGAGCGACTCGACACCCTGAATGCGAATGGTATCGCTACCGGCACCACTGATCTTAGCGCCCATGGCGTTCAGACAATTCGCCAGATCGATCACCTCAGGTTCACGAGCGGCGTTTTCAATCACGGTTTCACCATCGGCAAGAGCCGCGGCCATCAACAGGTTTTCGGTAGCACCGACACTGATCATATCCATGAAGATATGAGCGCCCTTGAGGCGGCCATCGACGCGGGCCTTGATATAGCCCTCTTTCACCTCAATCTTGGCGCCCATCTGCTCCAGACCATGCAGATGCAGGTTAACCGGACGCGCACCAATGGCGCAGCCGCCCGGCAAAGAGACGTCGGCAGTGCCGTAACGTGCCAGCAGAGGTCCCAAGATGAGAATTGAAGCGCGCATGGTCTTCACCAGCTCATAGGGCGCACAAAACTCGTTAAGATGGGTGGTCGATATGGTGATCTTACCCTCATCACTGCGACTAACGTCGGCGCCGAGGCAGCGAAGTAATTCACAGCTGGTGTTGACGTCTCTCAGGTTGGGGACATTGGTGACCACAAAGTCAGTCTCGGCCAATACACCGGCCATTAGAATGGGAAGCGCGGCATTTTTCGCACCTGAAATCACCACGTCACCGGCCAGTGCACCACTGGCCTGAATTGTTAATTTATCCACTATGAGTCTCTAGCCTGGCATGTTGAAGATTTTTTCACGCTTCCACTGCGTCGGGGTAAAGGCGTTGATCGTGATGGCGTGCAATGCCCCACTGGTCACATGTTCCATTAAGGGGCCATAGATCATCTGCTGCTGTTTGACTCGGCTTACACCGTCGAAACACTCACCAACGGCGACAATCTTATAATGTGTCCCATCCTGGCTCACGTGCACTTCATCTAGTGTCAGCGCTTGGCTAAGCAGCTGTTCAATCTCATTGCATTCCATATATGGATAACCCTTTTATTTGGCTTCTTCGATGAAGAAGTCTTGTAAATCATATAAATCAATTAACTTTTTCAATTGCTCTGGCGGACAACATAGCGCTAGCGTCTTGCCCTGCGCCTTCTGCTCGGCCACCAGATGCAGCAGCAATGCCACACCGGCACTGTCGCTATAAACGATGCCAGAAAGATCCAAGCGCTCACTCGTCTGGCTCAGCAGCCCATCAAGCTTGGGCCAAAGCTGCACCACCGCCGCCTGGGACAGCTCACCGCTCACCCGGCAGACGCCCGCCTCCTGATTAAAGGACAGCATTATAGCCTAGTCCCTTGGTTAACCAAGCTGATATGGTTTTCAGTGTGAGTTTCTAACTCTTTTATCACCGCATCGATACCATTTTGGCGGATAAGGTTAGAGATCTCTGCGCTTTTAGAGGCCAGTAGACTCACACCTTCGGCCACAAGGTCAAACGCCTTCCAGGTATCATCCTTAAGACGACGCACCTTGAAGATCAACTTGATCGGCGGACGTCCCTGTTCGATAACCTGTACATTAACATCCACCATCTTCTCATCGTCGAAACGCTTAGCCGGTGCAAACTCTACCTCTTGATCTGTGTACTCGGTAAATGCCTGGGCATAGGTAGCGATCAAATAGGTCTTAAACGCCTCGGCAAAACGCTCACGCTGCTCCGGAGTACTCTGGCGCAGGTAAGGCCCCATCACCTTATAAGAGGCATACTTATAATCTATGTAGGGCATCAACTCGTCAGAGACTATCACCTTAAGGTGGTCAGGGTTGGCCTTAATTGTGGCAAAATCCTGATGAAACCTGGCGAAAGTCTTGTTGGCAACCGATTCCACCATGGCGTAAGGATCTTTGGTATTAACCGAAATCTCTTCGCTACTCACCGCCGCACTGGTCAACAGCACCATGGCGGAGAAAACCACTTTCAACAACTGTTTCATAATCGTCCCTATTAATTTTCTTTAGACTTCATACTGTATAAGAACTGGCCGATGAGATCTTCGAGCACCAAAGCCGAATGGGTGTCATCGATACGATCACCATCTTTGAGCATGCCGATATCGTCCATCACAAAACCGGGCGTCAGACCTAAAAACTGCTCGCCTAACAGGCCAGAGGTCAGAATCGACAGGCTACTGGTTTCGGGGAACTGATCGTATTGTTTATCCATTGCCAGCTCGACCACAGCCACCAGTTCTTCAGGATCTAAGCTGATATTGGTCACTCGGCCAACCACCACGCCGCCCACCTTGACGGGCGAGCGCACCTTAAGACCGCCAATATTGGTAAACTTGGCGTATAAGGTGTAATGGCTCTGGCCAGGTTTCACCTCGACATTGGCCACATTAAAGACCAGGACCAAAAAGGCCAACAGGCCCGACAGAATAAACAAGCCAACTAACAGTTCAATTTTTCGAGTCAACATACTCAATTACCACTCAGTTCTATACATACCATGACGGCAAATATATAGGTTTATCCATAAACAAAATTTAATCAGCGGCCAAACATAATGGCCGTTAACAAGAAATCTAGCGCCAGCACTGCCAGGCTGGATTGCACCACGGTTTGTGTGGTTGCGCGGCTAATGCCCTCAGGGTTGGGGATCACATGATAACCGCGATATAAAGCTATCCAGGTCACCACGACGGCAAATACCAGACTCTTGATCATGCAGTTCACGATATCCTCGCGCCACTCTACCGAGGCCTGCAGAATCGACCAGAAACTGCCGCTATCTATCCCTTTCCACTCCACTCCCACCAGATGACCACCATAGATCCCCACAGCGGTAAACATTAGTGCCAGTAGAGGTAAGCTGATCACCCCGGCCCAGAATCGCGGCGCGATCACCTGCCTTAGGGGATCGATAGCCATCATCTCCAGACTAGAGAGCTGCTCGGTGCTCTTCATCAAACCAATTTCGGCGGTCAATGCCGATCCGGCGCGTCCAGCAAACAGCAGCGCGGTCACCACAGGTCCCAGCTCACGCAGCAAACTGAGCGCGACCATAGGACCCAGGCTGTCTTCGGTGCCAAACCCCACCAGAATATTATAGCCTTGCAATGCCAGCACCATGCCGATAAACAGGCCAGACACTAAGATGATCACCATAGACTGCACGCCAATCACATACAGCTGTTTAATTAATAAAGGCGTGCCTTTTCGTACTCTAGGGACCTTGGCAATAGCGCCCCACAACATCAGGCCAGCACGACCCAAGCCGGTGACGCTATCGATTGCACTACGACCTAAGCTGGCGATATGATCAATCACGCTCACCTAACATCTCCTTTTGGTAATCCTGTGCGGGAAAGTGAAACGGCACAGGCCCGTCGGGCTGACCACCGATAAACTGTTTCAGTTTAGGATTATCTGCCGCTTTCAACTCGGCGGGCGTGCCATGGGCGATCACCTTCTTATCGGCCAGCACATAGACATAATCGGCAATCCCCAACACCTCTTGTACGTCGTGAGACACCACCACAGAAGTAAGACTCAGGGCATCGCCCAGCTCTCGGATCAGCTTTACCAAGACCCCCATAGAGATAGGGTCCTGACCGGCGAAGGGCTCATCATAGAGCACCAGCTCGGGCTCAAGGGCAATGGCACGGGCCAAGGCTGCACGTCGCTGCATGCCGCCAGACAGCTCGCTCGGCATCATCTGCGCCGCGCCTCTCAGGCCTACCGCCTCAAGCTTCATCAGCACGATGCGGCGAATGATCGCCTCTGGCAAGTCTGAGTGCTCCCGAAGTGCAAAGGCAACGTTATCGAATACGTTCATATCGGTAAACAGCGCGCCGCTTTGAAACAGCATGCTCATACGTTTACGCAGGTCAAAGAGTTCACTGCGATTACACTTGTGCACATCTATGCCGTCGACCTTAACCTCACCTGTATCCGGGCGCAGCTGCCCTCCGATCAACTTCAGCAGGGTCGTCTTACCTATACCGCTAGGGCCCATGATGGCGGTTACCTTGCCGCGAGGAATCGACAGGCTCACATCATCATAGATGACATGGGAACCACGGCTGAAACCTAGATGGCTAACCTCAACCAATGGCCTGGTCTCGGTTGACGACTCTGTGTCATGACTTAACGATTGATGACTCATAACAGGACCTAATACATTCCATGGATAGGCGGCAGGAAAAGAGACAAATTGTACGAAATTGACCGATTGTGCACAACTGAATCGACACTATCTTTGCGCAATACTTTCAATTTGGCTCAAATCCAGCGAAAATGCGCGGCAGACTCTTAAATAAAAAGAATTTCAATGCTATTTAATATTTTCTTACTGATCGTCGGTTTAGGGGCGCTGGTATGGAGCGCCGACAAATTTGTCTTTGGCGCCGCGGCATTCGCCCGCAATCTCGGCCTGCCTCCCATGTTAATCGGGCTCACCATAGTTGCCATGGGCAGCTCGGCGCCAGAGATGTTCGTTGCGGCCACCGCCTCCCTCGAGGGAATGACAGACACTGCCATTGGTAATGTGCTGGGCTCCAACGTTGCCAACATCACGCTTATCTTGGGGATCACCGCGCTTTTAGGCGCAATATCAGTAGGTTCACAAACACTTAAGCGTGAAATTCCTATGATGCTGGGGGCGACGGCGCTGGCGGGCTATTTCCTCCACGACGGGCAACTGACCCGCATCGAAGGACTCGTGTTGCTGGCACTCTTTTTTTCGCTGATGGGCTATCTCATCTGGCATGCGATCTCCAACAAGGAGAAAGACCCCTTTATCGATGAAGCCGAAAGCGAAGTTCCTAAGGATGTGCCCACGCCAAAGGCTGTGCTCTGGTTAGTGATCGGCATAGTGCTGCTGCCCCTGTCGGCAGACTGGATGGTGCAAGGCGCAGTGGGTATCGCCAAGGCTTTCCATATGTCAGACTTAGTCATAGGACTCACCATCATAGCCGTTGGCACCAGCCTGCCTGAATTGGCGGCTTGTGTGGCGGGCGTGTTAAAGAAAGAGGACGACCTGGCCATAGGCAACGTGGTTGGCTCAAACCTGTTTAATATTTTAGCGGTACTGGCACTGCCTGCGCTTATCGCACCCGGTGCGGTAGATGCCGCAGCCAGCACTCGAGACTTTTATATGGTGATGGCAACCAGCGTTGCCCTGGCCATACTGATTTTATTAACCGGCAAAGCCCGCCAACTTCGCCCTTGGCATGGTGGCGTGTTATTAGTGACTTTTATCGGCTATCAAGTCACGCTTTTCCTATCCTAATAGCGCTTTAGGCCGAAAAATATAGAGAGAACAAGATGGTAGATGCGGATCAATTACGTCAATGGGGACGCAAGGTTATCGATACCGAGCGCAATGCGCTGGACAACCTGTATCAATATGTCGACTCAAATGAATTTGCCAAAGCTTGCCAACTGATCCTCGCCTGCACCGGCAAGGTGATCGTCATGGGCATGGGCAAATCCGGCCACATAGGCAACAAGATTTCGGCCACGCTGGCCAGCACAGGGACTCCAGCCTTCTTCGTGCATCCGGGTGAAGCCAGTCACGGCGACTTGGGTGTGCTGAGCGAAAACGATATAGTGCTCGCCATCTCAAACTCGGGCGAGGCCAGTGAAATTTTAACCCTGATGCCGGTGATCAAACGCATGGGATTGCCTGTGATTGCGGTCACGGGTAAACCCGAATCCAATATGGCTAAACACGCCGTGGTTCACCTGTGTATCGAGGTGCCAGAAGAGGCCTGCCCATTAGGACTTGCACCCACATCTAGCACCACTGCCACCTTAGTGATGGGCGATGCCCTGGCGGTCGCACTATTACAGGCGCGTGGCTTTACCAAAGATGATTTTGCCCTGTCTCATCCCGGTGGCAGCTTGGGCCGTAAGCTCCTGCTGAAGGTGAGCGACGTGATGCACAAGGGTGATGAGTTACCTTTAGTCTCACAAGACATTAGCATTACCGATGCCCTGTATGAGATATCGAAGAAGGGCCTTGGCATGACGGCTGTGATCGATTCGGCAGGCCTATTGGTAGGTATCTTTACCGACGGCGATCTACGCCGGGTGATCGACGCCGAGATTAACCTGCGCAAGACCTCTATCTCCGAGGTGATGACCCATGGTTGTGTCACCGTCAGCGACGGCATACTGGCGGCGCAGGCCCTTAAGGTAATGGACGAAAAAGAGATTAACGGCCTGATAGTGACCGATGAGACACAGCGTCCCATCGGCGCTCTCAATATGCTGGATATGGTCAAGGCGGGGGTGATCTAACATGGCACATCAAGGTTTCTACGGTCCCATCACTGATGCGGTTTGGCAGAAGGCTAAACAGATTAAGCTGCTGATCTGCGATGTCGACGGCGTGTTTTCCGATGGCTTAGTCTATATGAGTAACTCGGGCGATGAGCTTAAGACTTTCCACACCCGCGATGGGTATGGCGTGCGCTCGCTGCTCACCAGCGATATTCCCGTTGCCATCATCACAGGGCGTAAGTCTCAGATAGTGGAAGATCGCATGACAGCCCTTGGGATCACCCATATCTATCAGGGCGTGGACAACAAACTTGAACCATACGAAGAGCTGCTGGCTCTCTATAAGGTCACGCCCCAGGAAGTGGCCTATATTGGCGACGATATGGTGGATCTGCCTGTGATGCAGAAGGTGGGCTTATCTGTCTGTGTGGCTGATGGCCACCCTTATGTGCGCCAACACGCCGACATGACGACCCATATCAAGGGGGGCCACGGCGCCCTGCGAGAACTGACAGACCTTATTCTGCTCAGCCAGGATAAGTTTGCGTCGGCCCACGGAATGAGCATATGAATAGAGTCACGCTGGCCATTATCGCCTTTTTCGGTACCGCACTAGTCCTCTATTGGCAGGTGCAATCGAAACGGGGAGAAGAAGATCTGGCACAGGTGAACGCCGACAGTCCCGACTATATCGTCCGGGATCTTAAGAGCGTGCAGTACAATGAGCAGGGCGGCATCAATAGCCGCGTATCGGCCAGCCACATGAAGCACTACGCCGAACGCAACATGACCTACTTTACTCAGCCCATCTATCTCGTGTATCCAGACAAGGGCGATGCCCAATGGCGACTCAGATCGACTAAAGGCACTCTGGACAAAAATAGCGGACGGGTCACCCTAGAAAATAATGTTATCATTGATGCGATTAGCCCAGAAGAACCTATCCAGACCATAGAGACCACCTATCTGGAGTTGGATCTCAATACTATGATAATGACATCCGACAAAAGCATTCGGGTAACGGGGCGAGATTTCCTCATCACGGGGCAAGGCTTATACGCCGATCTCAACGCACAAAATATACGACTGACGAGTCAGGTAGAAGGAACATATGAAACTAAATAGCCTTATTCTCGCTGGGCTGCTAACCCTGATTAGCCTGGGCGCCCAAGCCAAGGATAATGACCTGCTACAAGAGGTCAAGATCTCTGCCGCTAGCCAGGAAGCCGATATCAAGAACAATCAGATCATCTTCCATGGACCGGTTGAGGTCTCTCAGGGCTCGATCAAGATCTTGGCCGATGAACTGCGCGCCTTCAGCAAAGAAAAGAACAGTGGCAAGATCCTCGTTGCCACAGGCAACCCGGCCACCTACTCTCAGGTAATGGAAGATGGTCGTCCCGCCTCTGCCAGTGCCAAAGAGATCCGCTATGAACTCTCGAGCCGCACCCTGACACTCATTGGCGATGCTACACTGGAACAGGAAGGCAGCCAGGTCACAGGCACTCAGATCCGCTACAACATTGAACAGCAACAGCTGATCGCCGAGAGTACAGGCAATGACCGCGTGATCACCATTATTCAGCCTGAAAACTATCAAGAGCAGAAACAAGCGCAACCCGAGCCAGAACAACCCGAACAGGAAAAGCAATGACAGACCTGACCTTGAAGGCGGAAAACCTCGCCAAGAGCTATAAGAGTCGTGCCGTTGTCCAAGATGTGAGCCTTACAGTCAAAACCGGGCAGATCGTCGGCCTATTGGGACCAAACGGGGCCGGTAAGACTACCACCTTCTACATGGTGGTAGGCCTAGTACAGAGCGACAAGGGGCGCATCTATATCGATGATGACGACCTGACTCTCGACCCCATGCACCTTCGTGCCCGTAAAGGCATAGGTTACCTGCCCCAAGAAGCCAGCATCTTTCGCAAACTCTCGGTACGCGACAACATCATGGCCGTACTGCAGACTCGCAGCGATCTGGATAACGATGGCCGCGAAGAGCAGTTGGAACATCTTCTGGAAGAGTTTCATATTACCCATATCCGTGACAGCCAGGGTATGGCGTTATCGGGCGGTGAACGTCGCCGGGTAGAGATCGCCAGGGCCCTGGCCGCGAACCCGAAATTTATTCTTCTCGATGAACCCTTCGCCGGTGTCGACCCTATCTCAGTCATCGACATCAAGAAGATCATCGAGCAACTCAAAAACCGTGGCCTTGGGGTGTTGATCACCGACCATAATGTGCGCGAAACATTAGACGTCTGTGAGAAAGCCTATATCGTCAGCCACGGTAATCTGATCGCCGAAGGAACACCCGCCGAAATCTTAGACAATCAGCAAGTACGAGCAGTGTACTTAGGTGAACAATTCAAGCTATAGTTAATCTTATAACCGGGCCATAAACTGAAACTAATATCAGATTGTGGCCATAAGGACTATCCTTTATATTTGTCCGGCCAATTAGCCAGAGCTTTCTCATTTTATAATTAGAAACAAGGGAATAGCAGTACGATGAAAGCGTCACTTCAGCTCAAAATGGGTCAGCATCTCACCATGACGCCCCAGCTACAACAGGCCATACGTCTGTTGCAGTTGTCGTCACTAGAGTTGCAGCAGGAGATCCAACAAGCATTAGAATCCAATCCGCTACTGGAGTTGGATGAAGAGCAAGAAGGCGCCAGTGCCGAACTACAAGATGATACCGCCGTCGACAATTTCGACAGCAAGTATGATGACAAGATAGAGCTGGATTCGAGTCAGGATAACTCAGGCGTCGAGACCTCAGATGCCCTGACTCAAGACTCTATGCCTGACGAGCTGCCGGTCGACACTACCTGGGACGAGGTCTATACCGCCTCCCCTAACTCCAGCTCCGGCGCCATGCGCGACGACGACATGCCTTTTCAGGGCGAGACCAGTGAAGGCCTATACGAGCACCTCGAATGGCAAAAGAATCTCACCCCTTTTTCCGATAACGATCTGGCCATCGCCACCGCCATCATAGATGCCATTGACGAACGCGGTTACCTGACCCAGACCTGCGAGGATATTCTCGAAGCAATGGGCGATCCCGAAATAGAACTCGATGAGGTCGAGGCAGTACTCAAGCGAGTACAGCACTTCGACCCCATAGGCGTGGCGGCACGAGATCTCAGCGAGTGTCTGACGATTCAGCTGGCCCAATACAGCGACGATACCCCGCATATAGCCAATGCACGCATGTTGATCAAAGAGCACTTGGATCTCATCGCTGGACGCGACTTCCGCCTCTTGATGCGCAAAACCAAGCTTAAAGAAGATGAGCTAAGAGATGCTATCGCCCTCATTCAGACCCTAAACCCCCGTCCAGGCCTAGCCATTACCGCCAGCCGCGACGAGTATGTGATCCCTGATGTGACCGTCACCAAGAAGAAGGGACGCTGGGTGGTCGAGCTTAATCCCGATAGCATGCCCAAGATCAACGTCAACCAGCAGTATGCGGCCATGGCGCGCAGTACTAAGAGCCAGGCTGACGGTCAGTTTATTCGTGGTCACCTACAAGAGGCGAAATGGTTCCTCAAGAGTCTTGAGAGCCGTAACGAGACACTGCTAAAGGTCACCAACTGCATCGTCGACTTCCAACAAGGTTTCTTCGAATTTGGTGAAGAGGCGATGAAGCCCATGGTGCTTAACGACATCGCCGAAGCGGTGGAGATGCACGAATCGACCATCTCCCGTGTAACCACACAGAAATATATGCATACCCCGAGAGGGATCTTCGAACTCAAATACTTTTTCTCTAGCCATGTCGGCACTGACGATGGTGGAGAGTGCTCTTCAACAGCAATACGCGCTTTTATTAAGAAGCTAGTTGCTGCGGAAAACCAGAAAAAGCCATTAAGCGACAGCAAGATGGCTCAACTCTTGGCTGAACAAGGCATTAAAGTGGCACGTCGCACTATTGCTAAGTACCGAGAGGCAATGCTTATACCGCCCTCGAATCAGCGTAAGAGCTTATAACACGTAACTGGAAACTGGAGGACTATCTTTATGCAAATAAACCTGACTGGGCACCATATCGAGATCACCCAATCTCTAAGAAACTATGTTGAAGAGAAATTCACAAAGCTTGAACGTCATTTCGATCAGATCAATAATGTGCACGTTGTATTAAATGTCGAAAAGTTGCAGCAAAAGGTTGAGGCCAAGTTACACCTCCGTGGCGGAGAAGTGTTCGCAACATCCGAACATGCGGACATGTATGCCGCGATAGACTCCCTGATTGACAAGCTCGATCGTCAGGTCATTAAACACAAAGAGAAGCTTACTAAACATTAACGATGGAACTGAGTACCATCCTGCGGCCGGAGTGCACAACCTGCGCCACTCCGGGCAGTAAGAAAAAGGTACTGGAGCTTATCAGCGACTTAGCCGCTGTCCAGTACCCCACCCTCTCCTCTCAAGAGATTTTTGAAAGCCTTCTGGCTCGAGAGAAAATGGGCAGCACAGGTATAGGCAATGGTATCGCGATTCCTCACGGACGGCTGACGAACATAGAGCAACCTGTGGCCGTACTGGTGAAGTGTGCTGAACCAATCGCATTCGATGCCATTGATAATAAGCCCGTCGATATCCTTTTTGCATTATTGGTGCCCGCAGATCAATGCGAGCAGCATCTTAGTACTCTGGCCGCCATGGCAGAGAAACTCAATGACAAGGCGATCATGAAACAGCTAAGAAAAACCAAGGATGAGTCAGAACTCTATCAGGTGATCACCCAATGAAATTGGTTTTGGTATCCGGACGCTCAGGGTCGGGAAAATCTGTCGCACTTAGGGTCTTAGAAGATCTCGGCTACTACTGTGTCGATAATCTGCCCCTACAGATGATGGAATCCCTGCTGGAGCAACTCAAGGGACGCAGCGAACTGGTGGCCATTAGCGTCGATGTGCGCAATATGCCCAGCGAAGAGATCCAGTTGGAAAAGCAGCTGGCCAAGCTCCCGAAAGATACCGAGATCTTAAGTTTCTTCCTTAACTCCAGCGACAATGTGCTGCTCAAGCGCTATAGCGAGACCCGCAGATTACATCCGCTGTCACGCTCAAAAGTCTCTCTCAAGGAGGCGATTCAGCTCGAAGGCAAATTGCTCGATCCCATCGCCAAGCTAGTGGATCACTATATCGACACCTCTAACCTCAACATCTATGAGTTGAGTGACAAGGTGCGCGAAATATTACTGGGCACAGTCGATAAAGAGCTGGTGATCAACTTCGAATCTTTCGGCTTTAAATATGGCATGCCAAGCGAAGCCGACTTCATGTTCGATGTGCGCTTTTTGCCAAATCCCCATTGGGAGCCAGAACTGAGACCCCTGACCGGCCTCGATGAGCCAGTGCAGCAGTTTCTGAGTCAGCAGCCACTGGTAAATAAATTTATCTGGCAAATCGAAAACCTGCTGGAAACCTGGTTACCTCATCTTGAGCGTAACAACCGCAGTTACCTCACCATTGCCATTGGCTGCACGGGTGGGCAACACAGATCTGTCTATGTCACCGACCAACTGGCCAAGCTGTTCAACAAAGGCAAGCATAAGGTACAGGCTCGTCACAGAGAGCTAAAGCATGACTAAGTTGGCTCGCGAGCTGACCATCTGCAATAAGTTGGGACTGCACGCCAGGGCGGCCACCAAGCTGGCAGTACTTGCCGCCAAGTTCGATGCCCAAGTCACCCTGATCCAGGGCGACAAACAAGCCTCGGCCGCCAGCGTACTCGGCCTCTTGATGCTCGAAACCGGCATGGGCAAAACCATCACAATCACCAGTGAAGGCAAAGATGCCCAGGCGGCACTGGACGCCATCAGTGCCCTTATTGACGCCAAATTCGACGAGGCCGTATAATCGGCTCGCTTTGCGGTGCCGGGTGAATTTCGTCCTATACTTATCATAGACTTACACGCCTATTACCCAAGCCGGTCAATCTATTGCCTAAGGAGGAGCTATGCCGATCGAAGTGTTAGATAGTGAAACCACAGATCAACGCCTAAATCAGCTCACTCAAGCCTTAGGTAGCGGTATGTTTGTGCATGTGCGCAGCATGTTGCACGACATGGCTGCCTCAGATATCGCCTTCATCTTGGAGTCTTCTCCGCCGCGCACCCGTCAGGTGTTATGGCAACTGATCGATCAAGAGCACACCGGCGAGATCCTCGATGAGCTCGGCGAGGAACTCAAAGACAATCTGATCACCCAGATGAGTCCGGAGCGTGTCGCCAAGGCGGCCGAAGGCATGGACACAGACGATCTGGCCTACATACTGCGTAGCCTGCCCGACAGCGTCTTCAACCAGGTACTGCAGTCGATGACAGCCCAGGATAGAGCCAGGGTTGAGCAGGCCCTCTCCTACCCGGAAGACACCGCCGGCAGTATGATGAATACCGATACCGTCACCGTGCGCCCCGATGTCAATGTCGATGTAATACTGCGTTATCTGAGAATTCGTGGTGAACTGCCCGATGCCACCGACACCCTTTATGTGGTGGATAAGCGCGACAGCCTGCTGGGCGGCGTGCGTATTACCGATCTACTTACCTGCGATCCTAATGCATCGGTGCGCGATATCATGAACAAGGATCTCGAAGGGATCCCGGTCGGTATGGACGATAGCGAAGTCGCCCAGCTGTTTGAGCGCCATGACTGGGTGTCGGCGCCGGTGATCGAAGAGGAGACCAACCGTCTGCTTGGTCGTATCACCATCGATGATATTGTCGACGTGATCCGTGAAGATGCCGAACACTCCATGATGGGGATGGCAGGGATGGACGACGACACAGATACCTTCGGTCCTGTGCTTAAGAGTACCTTTAGGCGCTCACTCTGGCTCACCATCAACCTATTTGCCGCGCTGCTGGCCGCCTCGGTCAGTAACATGTTCGAGAGCACCCTTGAGCAGTTTGCCACCATCGCCATCCTGATGACCATAGTTCCCAGCATGGGCGGCGTCGCTGGCAACCAGACCTTAGCTCTGGTGATCCGCGGTATTGCCCTAGGACAGATAGGTCAGAGTAACTCCCGCTGGCTGATAAGCAAAGAGCTGGCCATCGGCTTTCTCAATGGCCTGTTATGGTCCCTGCTGGTGTTTGGCGCCATCTGGCTATGGAAAGGCGATATCGCCCTTGGCGCCCTGATCGGCGGCGCCATGTTGATCAATATGACGGTGGCAGGATTTGCTGGCGCCAGCATCCCCTTGCTACTGAAGAAGTTTAATGTCGATCCCGCCCTTGCTGGCGGTATGGTGCTGACCACAGTCACTGACGTTATCGGCCTATTTGCCTTCCTAGGCCTGGCGACCCTGTTTCTGCTGAACTGAATGCCAAGAGCATCCCGATACCGAATCGGATGCGCTTGAATTTCAATATTATCGACATCTTTTTCACGTTAGTATGGTTATGGTCACATCATAGAGAGAGGTGACATGCAAAATACTCAGATATTGATCATCGAAGATAACCCAGATGTCGCCGGCGTCTTGGGGGACTACCTTGAATCCCAAGGCGCGCAGGTGGATTACGCCAGCAATGGTGAACTCGGCCTGCGACTCGCCACCGAAGGGCACTTCGACGCCATCATATTAGATCTTATGTTACCTAAGATGGATGGCTACGCTGTCGCCAGGGCCCTGCGTGAGCAAGGCGCGAGTGTCCCTATCCTGATGTTAACGGCGCTGGATGATAAACAGGATCTGCTCCAGGGGTTTCATAGCGGGGCCGATGACTACCTGACTAAGCCCTTCGATTTCGATGAACTCACTGTACGCCTGCAGGCGCTAATCAAGCGCCAACAAGGACGAGTCGCCCAAGGGTGTAAACAGTGTGGGCCGCTCACCCTGAATATCGCCGAACATACTGCCTACCGGGAGGGCAAAAAACTTCAGCTTACCCCAAGCGGTTATCAGATCTTACAGCTGCTTATCTCCCGAGCTCCTAATGTGGTGAAACGTGAGGAGATAGTGCAGCACCTGTGGGGAGAGGAGCCTCCCAACAGCGATATATTGCGCAGCCACATGTACCAGCTGAGAAATCAGGTGGATAAACCCTTCGATACCCCCATCATACTAACCGTACCTAAGATTGGGTTTCGGTTAGATGTAAAACAATAGCGAGCCCAAAGGTGCAACAAACCGCCAAGAGCCTGACCCGTAGATTAAGCCTCTATTTTGGGGCTATCGCCCTATTAGTGGCGGCGATTCTCTATCTGCTCAGTGTAACCATACTCTACTGGGTCGAAGATGAGATCAATCGCCGTGCCCTAGAACAGATAGTCCCCAGCGCTCAGACCGCCTTCGAGCAAGGCGCCCGTTCGCCGCTCATCCTTAGCACTAATATCACCGCCTACAATGACCTGAGCCTGCTGCCTAAGGATTACCAACCGATGGCAGAGTTGCCTGTTGGATTTCTCGATGAGCTACATGATACTTTCAAGGAAGATATCTTCATCTATCGCGGCGAATATCAGGCGCAAGGCTTAACCCTACCATTGCTCTTGGTGATGGATGCCGCACAGGTAGAACTGAGCAGTAACGAATGGCGCAGTATCAGCCTGGTGATACTGGCCGTCACCCTGATGCTGTTCGCCCTGTTCGGCTTTGCCATCAATCGACTGACACACAGGCTGATCGCTCCGATCCAAGCCATTAGCAAACAGCTGGAATCCCCCGACGCAGAGCGCCCTTTCCAGGTCTCCAACGATGCGACTCAAGAGTTTCACGCTCTTACCGCCAGTCTTAACTATTACCAGCAGCAGATCGCCCAGTTGCTTCGCCAGGAGCAGGCCTTCTCGCGTTACGCCAGCCATGAACTCAGAACCCCGCTGACCATCATTCAGGGCGCCAGTCGTTTGTTAGAGCAAGAGGGAAACCCTGAATTTCTCAAACGCCAGCGTAAACGGATCGCTACCGCTGCCAGCAATATGCAACACACCATAGATGCCCTGCTGAGTCTGGTAAAACAGGAAAAGGGATTGCTAGCGTCGAATACGCGAACGCTGACAGAAAAAGAACTTTCTCAGATAATTAATGAAATACAACCGCTTGCCGACCATAAAGCCATTGAACTGCGGCTTATCCTCAATGCTACTCCACAGATCGCCCCCAGCGAGCCAGTTCTGCGTATGTTACTGATCAATTTACTCAATAACGCCATCAATGCCAGCGACACAGGCTGTATCGAGATCAGTATCGACACGGATGGGATCTCGGTGAGAGATCAGGGGCGTGGCATGAGCACCTTAGATACCCAGCCTCAGGGTCATGGCTTAGGGCTGGAGATAGTCGAGGCCCTGTGCCAGCGCTATCAATGGCGCTTTAGCCTCACCAATGGTGATACGGGCTGCATCGCCACACTGCACTTTCCTGCAGCGCCAGATGCCCCATGATGGTGCAACACGCCCACTAAAGTAAAAGACCAGCCTGTCGGCATGGGAATTTGAATTGTCATCTTCTTGGCACAAGTTTCGCTTAGCATAGTGTAAACAGACACTGTGGAGGCTTTACTTTGTATACCCCCTGGACACCTATGCTCGGCGACAAGAGCAGCAATGACAGATGCGCCCTAAGGCAAAAACTAGTGAATGAACAGCACCTCAACAATCGTCACGCGCAGGAGGTTGCTATGCAACTGGGCATGAATATCGATGATTTACTTGGTCAACTGAGCCAAGTAAATCAAATAGATGAACGGCCCAATTTGACAAAAGAGATTGCCAGCCTGATCGCCGAACAGGCGAGGCTGCCACTGAACTAGACAGATAAATAAGCTGCTAACGTTAGCGGGATCTCGTCGTGATATTGGAGAGACTATCGTAAAATTTCTGCCGCTGCTTTTCGGCGTCGAAGCGACGAACGACCAACCATTCTTTATAAAGGGCTATTGTAAACCCTACGACCACCACCAATAAGCATCCAGCTCCCAGGTAGGTGATGATATTTACTGCGACATCTGCTCCCGCAGAACTGCTGGCGCGGCCAAAACCTATCATACACAACCCTTAGACTACATCATTCACTGACCCATAGGTCATAATATGGTCAAGGGTATTTGGACAAAATTAAACCAAACTTAAGCAAAAATGACCTTAAATTTAGATTAAGGCATGAGATGAGCTAACCATCTGAACCTTATTGGCTTATTGCCAGCAAATGCCAGTGAGTTGAATTGCTACAATTCGTATCACCGCCTCTACATCAGGTCATTGGGTCATGATCACCAAAAATTGGCTCTGCAGATCCGCCTTGTCTTGACGACCATACTTGATCAGCAGATCCGCCTTACCATCCTGATTCAAATCGTCACTGCTCAGCATCTCGCCATCTTTGGGCAAGGTCAGCTTCAAGCTATCCTTGTGAGCAAACGGGGCACCTTTTTCACTACCAAGGTAGAGATCCAGCTCCTGTTCACCATCAGAGAGCAGCAGATCCTGGCGCTTATCGCCATCGATATCGGCAAGGGTGACCACGGGCGTGCCGCTCTGTCCCGATGTCAGACTAAAACTTAACTCAACAGACTTACTCATATTGGGCCGACTGGCAAAGCGGCCATTTTTGTCCATCTTAAACAGATGCACATCTTGATCTATGCTCCCGGAAACCAGGGCGCCGATGATCTGCGACAGGCCGATATCGAAGCCCGACACCAATACCTCGCTGCGATCATCTAGGTCGATGTCCACCAGCTCGAAGCCCGTCAGGGTGCCATCGGCTCTGATCACGCTCTGGGGCTGCTTACCAAACTGAACACGATTCTCCCCGCGGCTGCCGAAATAGATCTCGTAGTCGTTGACCCTATCAAGCACCCCAGAGCTTTTGGTATAGCGCACCACCATGTCGACGATACCATCGGCGTCGAGATCTTTAATCTGCTCCACCTTGCGGTAGATAAGGTCACTTTGATCCAGCGCCTCACCATAGGCGTCACGCCTGTCCCACCAATCCAGGCCACTGATCGCCTGACTGACCGCCAGATACCTGGGATAGGTTTCAAACTGACCATCTTGATGTTGGCCATAGATCTCAAGCTCACCCTCACCCACCTTGATAATGTCATCAAGACCATCGAGATCCATATCGGCAAAATAGAGTTTGGCCTCACTGTAACGAGCGCCATCACGATAGAGCAGCACCTTAGGCTTAATCGCTAAGGTTTGATTTAGCCAACCTTCGCCCTGCCCTAAAAAAAGCTGAGTTTGGTCGAACTGGCCTACGATGAAATCGTCTCGGCCATCCTGGTTGAGATCCCGTACAAAATGACCACGAGCGATAAACTCAATACGCTGCTTCACCACCAGCGGGGCGATGGGAAACAGCTCACTGATCGCCATCTCCTTTTCACTGAAAGTTAACTTAGACAGATGGGAGCGCGACATAAAGTAGACAGATTGCAGCGCGTCAGCCTGTTTAGGCTTAGCGGTCACATCGAAACGAAACAGGTCATTGGCAAGTGATAGCTTATGCAATAAGCGATACTGCTGACTGACGCCATCCAAGCTGTAGACGGCGAGCCACTTGGTCTGGGTGTCATCGACACCTATCGCCAGCAACTCCTTGTTGCCATCGCCAAGCAAATTGGCACTCACCAAAGGATGAGTCAGCTTAAAGCCGGTATCGATGCGTTGCGAGACAAACGCCAGTGGATTTGAGGCATCCCCCTGCGCCTGACCGATTGACACCATCAGCAAGCAAGCGCTAACCCAAGTAAAGCAGAAATTTATTGCCAGTTTTTTCACAGATCATTTCCCTGGGAGATCTTAGGAAGGTTCTAATCTATCGATTCCCTGCGAAAAATAAAGCTAAGTTAATGCCTTGTTACAAACAAAAGCGAATAAATAGCCTACTTACTCAACTAAGGGCTTCCAGGCGCGAGTCATCTCCCGCCTCCCCAACGCCCCCGGGTAGGGCTTCACCGTGAAGCCCACCGCCTTAAGGTTGCGCTTAAACTGACCATTGGCACAGTAGCTAACCAACATGCCACCAGGCATCATGGCGGGAAAGAGACGCTCGAAGTTATCTTGTGTCCATAGCTCTGGCTGCTTACTCGGCGCAAAACCATCATAGAACACCAAATTGACTGACGCCTGCGGTAACTGCACTCGATCCCAGCTGCCATGAATTTTATGTATCACAAAACCTGGGCAGAGGGTGACATCCTCACCCCAAGGGGCAGTGTGCAGCCGATCGAAGAGTATGCGCAGGGCGGGCGAGAGATGCTGCTTGTAGTTAAGCTGTGCGATCACCTCTCTCGGCACAGGATAGGCCTCAACGGTCACGAAACGGATCGGCCGGGTTATCTTACCCTCACAGCCTAAAGCCTGTTTGAGGGTCAGTATGGCGTTCATCCCAGAGCCAAAACCTAACTCGAGAATGCTGACCTGTTTAAAGGCCGGATCAAGCGCCGCAAACCCAGCCTGTATATAGACATGTTCAGACTCACTCATGGCCCCATTATGAGCATGGTAGCTATCATCAAACAGGCTACTCATTAGGGTATGAGAACCATCTTTGGTCATCTGTACATGGATCTTATTCATTATCAGGCTCATATCAAGGCTTAGCTTGGACAAATTGTACCTTAACCCAGATATTGAAAGGCAATGCCTTAACGATAAAAAATCCGGACAAGAGTGATCCACCTCACAGCCAGCCTGAGGTTTGAGTGCGAAAATCCGCACCAATTTCAGTAAGGTCAACAAGCCTTTATTGTGTGCATTGCCGTATAACCCAGCTACGGCAGCCTGACACTGTTACAGCCAACAGCACTAGAGAACCCTATGCCCTGCACCACTCAAGTTAGCGCCAAAGGCAACGCCTTGGCGATCGTCTCGTTTCTGCTCTGGGGACTCCTGCCCCTCTATTATCAGTTTCTGCCCGGTGCCGATGTGACCGAGATGCTGGCGATTCGCCTGCTCTGCTCAGTTCCCTTTATGCTGCTGGTTTTTCTGCTGCTGAGAAAACCACTCCCCACACTGTCGATGCTAAAGGCCAACCTTCCTTCCATTGCCCTATGTGGACTGGCTTCGCTAATCATGTGTGTCTCTTGGTATAGCTTCACTTGGGCGTTAACCCATGGTCAGGTATTGGCCGCCAGCCTGGGCTTCTTTATCAATCCACTGTTTGCCATAGGTCTGGGTGTCATCTGCCTTAAAGACAGACTGTCACTAGCACAGAAGTGGGCGGTCGTCCTAGGTGGCCTTGGGATCGGCTATATGGTCATGGCCTATGGTCAATTGCCCTGGCTTGCCCTGCTGATGGGCAGCTTTTTCGCCCTCTACGGCCTGTGTAAGAAGTTTATCCGCTTCGACTCACTCACTTCGGTCACCATAGAGGCTGCGCTACTCACGCCGATTGCCGCAGCATATCTGCTTTACCTCAGCGCCACCGGGCAGAGCCAAGCCCTTTCTGCGGGGGCAGGCAACTTGCTGCTCTACATGGGCTCGGCGCCGGTGACCCTGCTGCCGTTGATCTTCTTTGCCCTGGCGATTCGCCACACCAGTCTCTCCATGGTGGGCTTGATGCAATACATAGAGCCCACCATGCACTTTCTGCTGGCAATCTTTCTGTTTAACGAGGTGTTTGATAGCGTCAAGGCGGTGAGCTTCGCCCTGATCTGGACAGGATTAATCCTCTGCTCCCTGGAGGCGCTCCCCGACCTCTGGCGCACTATTAGCGCGCGCCGGCAGCTGCATCAACCCCATTAAGATCTCTGCCACCACACGGCGACTGAAGATCATCGACAGATGCAGCGGACACCAGATCACTCGGTTCTCGGCTAGAGGCCAATGAGAACTGCGACTCGGCACTATGGTGAAATCTATCGGAGTGCGAAACGAGTAGAGGTCGATACCCGTTAACCGAGATTCACTGCGCGCCAGCTGGCAAAGCAGCTCACTCCTTGGGCGTAGTTCCCGCATCGCCATTGAGGGATATGGCAACCAGGCAAGATAACTGCCATGGTGTGGAGAAGAGATAGAAAACAGCGCCTTGGTACGTTTATGCCCATCAAGGTGCTGCAGATAATAGCGGGCAACTATGCCCCCCATACTAAAACCTATCAGGGAGATCGGCTCATCTTCTGCAATACTCGCATCGATAAACCTCTGCAGCTGTTTGGCCGCATGAGCAATCCCTCGGCGACCATCAAAAGGAGCCAGTGTCGGGGTCAGGCACTCATAGCCCTGGCGCTCAAACTGACGTCGCATCCAGCCCATGACATGCCCCGTATTAAAGATCCCATGAACCAACACAAGTTTCATACCGACTCCCTATTATCGACGACACCCTTAATCCCCCCAAGGGGGTGAATATTTGCTATTATCCGTGCTCACACTCAGCATACCACCGATTAGAGATCATAAGCTCATGTCCAATGCCGCGCTGCTCCGCCAAGCATTAAGCCAAAGAACGGCCCTGCTTGCCGATGCACAAGCCGCCAATACCAACTGTTTTCGCGTCTTCCACGGTACAGTTGAAGGCATCAACGGACTCACCATAGATCGCTATGGCGATGCATGGTTAGTGCAGAGCTTTCACGAGTCGCTGCCACAGGATGAATTGACGGCCCTTAGCGATGAACTGCTAAAGGTCGAGGATCTTCCGGTTATCTACAATGACAGATCCAATAAAAACTCTCGTATTCTCAATGCGCTAACAGACGATCTCGAGTGCTTTGCCCGCGCCGAACAGCAAATGCTGGAAAACGATATCCATTTCATCAGCAAGCTTCGCCATGAAGGCCAAGACCCCTTGCTGTTTCTCGACATGCGCATCGGCCGCGAATACGTCAAAGCCCATAGCAAGGGGAAAACCGTACTGAACCTGTTTTCCTACACCTGTGGTATAGGCACAGCCGCCGCGGTGGGCGGGGCGACCAAGGTGACCAATGTGGACTTTTCCTCATTTGCTCTCGCCGCCGGACGCCGTAATGCCGAACTCAACGAGGTAGGCGACACCTGCGAATTTATTCAAAGCGATGCCTTTCCGGCAATGCGTCAGCTGGCGGGCATGAAGGTGGGCGGCCGCCGCAACCAAAAACTGCCCAGCTATCCAAAACTGGCACCACGCCAGTTTGACCTGGTATTTCTCGATCCGCCACGCTTTGCTAAGAGCCCCTTTGGTATCGTCGACTTAGTCAATGACTACCAGAGCCTATTTAAACCTGCCATGATGACAACGCGTACCGGTGGCACTATCGTTTGCTGCAACAATGTGGCAAAAGTAGAGCGCGAAACCTGGCTGAAATCTCTGATCCGCTGCGTCGAAAAGCAGGGACGCGAAGTAAGCCAGATTGAATGGCTGCATTGCCATGACGACTTCCCCTCTTTCGATGGCAATCATCCCCTAAAGATAGTCGCCCTGACGCTCAATTAGACACCCCCTAACCACATCAAGCCGTAAACATTCATTTTTACGGCTTTAAACCTCCCTAAGCGCATTAAGCAACAAATACTCAACAAAACAGGTTAACAAAGAGGGTTTAAAGGTGAGATAAACTAGTTAAGCAATCAGAAAGACTCTTCATTCACTAAGCCCGCCTCATCTGCTATCCAAGACAAAAGCGGACATTTATTTGCCACATTTGGCACGTTTTCAATCAAAAAAACGACAAAATATAAAATTCACTTTACTTGCATCGAATCTGGCACTACATTTCGCTTCCCGCTAAACCCGCGATAAATGGCAACACAGGTAACCTACCTAATTTTACCGCCATTTATGATAGATAAGTTGGAGATTATTGGTGTTAGACGTCGCCGATAACTGTAAATCGAACAATCCTACAGCACCCATTATAGGACTGTCCTTCTTTGCCCTTGCATCAGGCTTTCTTATGAGCCTTATTCCATTGTCGCTGCACAGTTTTGGCCTGTCAGAGCAATTGGCACCTTGGCTTGCCAGCATCTTCTACCTCGGCTTACTTATCGGTGCACTCAGAGCCGAGCGCATCATAGCGAAAGTCGGTCATCGACAAGCCTTTATGCTGTTTCTGGCGCTAATAATCGCCAGCATATTCGCTATGTTGCTGCTGCCAACTGCAGGCATCTGGCTGGGAGCACGTCTGCTGGGCGGGTTTGCCGTTGCCGGTGTCTTTGTAGTGGTTGAGTCTTGGTTATTGATGGCTAACAGCCTGAAGGCAAGAGCTAAGCGATTGGGGATCTACATGGCCTGTCTCTATGGCGGTAGCGCCGTCGGACAACTGGCCATAGGTGAAGTCGGTACCCAAGGCGTATTACCCTACCTATTTGTGATCGCCCTATTGGCACTGGCCATGCTGGCGCCACTGCTAATCACCTCGGGACAACCCTCTCATCAACAGCAACAGAAACTCTCCATCAAAGAGATCGCAGGCCTTAGCCGGCCAGCAATTGTAGGCTGCCTGGTCTCAGGCCTGCTGCTGGGGCCCATCTACGGCCTGATGCCTGTCTACATTGCCAAGCAAGTGGGAGAGCCTAACCTAACAGGGCTACTGATGGCCGCTATCATTTTGGGCGGTATGGCGATACAGCCACTAGTCAGTTATCTCTCACCCCGTATGGATAAGCGTCTCTTGATGGCCATGTGTTGCCTAATAGGCTTAATGGGAGTGATCGGCGCCATAGAGTCCAATGATATTACCCTCAAGGCGTTGAGCTACTTTATCTTGGGCGCGGCGAGCTTCGCCCTTTATCCGGTGGCTATCTCACTGGCCTGTGACAAACTGCCCTCGGTTAAGCTGGTATCGGCAACCGAGTTGATGCTGCTCTGTTACAGCCTGGGGTCAGTTGCCGGTCCTTTACTCGCCTTAACCTTAGATAATAAGCGTCAGGGCATGATGCTCTATCTGGGGATCTGTCTGCTCAGCACCTGCCTCTACATGCTGATCAAGAGCATGCAGAAGATCCATACACAAACCGATCATCTGCAAAACTAAAGCTTGGCGCCCTAATCTTGTTTGGCGCTAGATTCGGTATCTGGATGCCGTTTGGCATACCAGTTTGCCAGCGGCTGGGCCGACAGGCCGTGAGCCAGTATGCTCATCAAAACTGTCACAGTCACTACGCTATAGAGGGTCTCAAACCCTTTGATACCGCCCATTTCATGGGCAATGATGAGTACATACAAAATTGAGGCGATCCCTCTGGGCCCAAACCAGGCGATAAAGGCCATGGTCGCAAGATCCAGCTTAGTGCCAATAAGAGATACCATCACAGGTAACATACGTAGCAGCGTCAGGCTAAGCAGCGAATAGATCACGACATCAAAGGTGACATAGGGCAAGGTGGTGGGCACGAACGCCAGACCGAAGATAAAGAAACTGATCAACACCAGCAGCTCACCTTCGCTCTCGGCGAAATCTTCAATATGCCCCCTGGCCATCTCACTGGTATTTCCGGCATAGAGACCGGCAAAGAAGGCCGCAATGAAGCCATTACCCGAAAACGCTTCGGCAAGGTAGTAAGCCAAGATAGCCAGCGCGATAGGGATCAAGTTAAGGTAAGTCTCCACCATACCCTCGCGCTTAAAACAGAAAGTCTGCAGCTTAGTCCCCAGATAACCGACCACGCCGCCCACCAAGGCACCGAACAGAATCTGTTCGCCAACATACATCAGCCAGCTATTGTCCTGAGCCTTTTCCAGCCCACTCAAGATCATCGCGACCACAGTGATCAATATGGGGAAGATAATGCCATCATTTAGGCCGCTCTCTACATTGATGGTGGAGCGAATCTTCTTAGGCACCTTAGGATCTGACACAACCGCCTTACCCAGCGCCGCGTCGGTGGGCGTGAGCAATAAGGCCAACATTAACAGATAGAGAGTGGGAAAATCGGGAAAGAAATACCTGGCCACTACGGCTCCCGCCACCACGGTAATAGGCAAACCGATAAACAGCAGCCGCGCCGGCAACTGCCAAGACTGTTTGAGCAACTTGAGATCTAACAGCGCAGCATCACTAAAGAGTACCAATACCAAGGCGATCTCAACCAAGGTGGTGACAAAGTCGGCATTTACCTTGACCTGAGCCACATCGAGCCCGTAGGGCGACATAAGCAGACCAAGTAAGGTAAACACCATAGGACCCGAGATGTAGAAACGCGCCAACCATTTAGAAATATAGCCATAAAACAAAACAACTAAGGCTATGATAAGTATGACGATATGTTCATCCATCTGATGATTTCCTTGGGCTAATATCATTCGCTGAGCGTTAAGCTAACAGAGATTTTACCTCCAAGGAAAGATTAATCTCTACTAGGCAGCCACACTAGCTCAGGCAATGCACTAAGATCCAGCGTATCGCCGCGCTCGGCAATCACCACATGGGGCGGCTTACTCGTCTCGGCGGTCAGCTTAGCCAGCAGCCGCTCCTGCGCCTCCTTCTCGCCATGGATTAAAACCAATGGCGGCATCTGTTCAAAGTGTTGATACCAGTGGATAAGCTCCGCCTGATCCGCATGTGCAGACAGCCCGCCCACTGTATGTATCTTGGCCTTCACCGGAATATTACGACCATGAATCGTAAGCGACTCGGCGCCATCCACCAGTAAACGGCCCGGCGTACCTAGAGCCTGGAAACCACAGATGATCACATCTGACTTAGGATTGGCCAGATTATGCTCCAGATGACTGCGGATCCGGCCACCGTTACACATGCCACTGCCAGCCATGATGATCAGCCCCTGATGGATCTCGTTAAGTTCCATCGACTCCTCAGTGCTATTGATAAAGTCCACATTAGAAAGCAGTGGGTGCTTGCCCGGAGACAGGCGAGTGAAACGCTTAAAATCCTCATCCATCAACTGATAATTGGCCACATAAATCTGCGTCGCCTTGATCGCCATAGGGCTGTCGAGACAGATACGCCAGTTCGACAAGGCCCACTCTTTGGCATAAAGGTGAAACAGGTAGAGCAGTTCTTGGGCTCTACCCACTGAAAACGCCGGCAACAGAATATTGCCTCGGCTCTCCTTGATGGTCTTGGCAAAAATAGCCTTTAGCTCCGCCAGCGTATCGTCCCAACTGCGGTGTAACCGATCGCCGTAGGTGCTCTCCATCAACACCAGATCGGCATCATAGATAAACGTGGGATCATCCAAAATTGGCATGCCCGCCCGGCCGAGATCGCCGCTGAAAACCAGTTTCTTTCTGCTATCGGCCTCCCCCAGCCACAACTCCACCACGGCGGAGCCCAGAATATGGCCGGCATCAGACAAACGTGCCGTCAGGTTAGGCACCACTTGCACCGACTGGCCATAATCGAGGGCGACAAACTGTTTCATCACCGCCGCCACATCTTCTTCGTCGAACAAGGGCTCTAGCAGAGGCTGATCCAGCTTCGTCCGCTTTCGATTAAGCCGCTCTACATCGCGTACCTGCAGCATGGCGGCATCTCTAAGCATCACCTCACAAAGCTCGACCGTCGCCTTATGGGTATAAATAGGGCCGGTAAAGCCAGACTTGACCAGCAGGGGCAGTCGCCCCGAGTGATCGATATGAGCATGGCTCAGCACCACGGCATGGATCTCTGTGGGCTCAAAAACAAAGGGTTCGTGATTGCGCAGGGCATCAAGCTTGCCTCCCTGAATCATGCCGCAGTCGAGTAACACCTGACGACCCGCGATGTCGAGAAGATGGCAAGACCCAGTGACTTCCTGGGCGGCGCCGAGAAAAGAGAGCGTCATCTGCATATGAGTATCCTTAGTGTGCCCACAAACGGTAAGGCAAAGAGAATGGCCAGAACTAAACTCGCCTGAAAATGAATCGGCTTATGATTAAAAGATAGTCTTTTTAATAGCTTCCAACCAGTTAACGCCAAGGTTTATCTCCATTAGCCAGAGCAGGCTTTAAAGCCCTACAGCAAATGATTGCAAAGATGAGCCAGCCTTTAAAGCTAATGGTCAATGCGGCCCGATGAGCATTTGGTTATCGCTCGAGAAAGATGATGGGATTTAGACAATAAACTAGTGTTAAACACCTTAAAACCAAACGTTCAGTTAAGCTTCCGGTGATATAAAAGACAAAAAGCCATACAGCTCAAAAAAACAGCAACACAACACCATACACCGATGAAGTCTATAGGTTATAGTTAGTTAAACGGATCACAAATGCGCTTTTCAGGATGCCTAATCATGCCCTACCAAGACGCTTTCTCATTGCTGGAGCAAGACCCTCTCTTCAGTCAAACTCAGGTAAACACGGCCCAGCTTGGCGTGCCGGATGAGATGTTTAATGGCTGGCAGCAAACCCTAGATCTTTTATCGGAAATCGTCGATACGCCGGCCATCTTAATCATGCGGGTGACAGATAAAGACATTTCGGTCTTTACCAGCAGCCAGCATCCGGACAATCCCTATAAACGCCATGATACAGAGGGTCTGGGCCATGGTCTCTACTGTGAAACCGTTATCAAAAATCAATCCGAGCTGGTAGTGCCCAATGCCTTAAAAGATAAAGAGTGGGATAGCAATCCAGATATCAAACTGGGAATGATCGCATATTGTGGCCTACCGCTAACCTGGCCCAACGGCCATCCCTTTGGCACCCTCTGCATGCTGGATAATCATGAGAGAGACTACGGGCGGACCTTTCGTCATCTGTTGGCACGTTTTCAAAATGCCATCAACGCCAATCTCGCCAGTCTGTATCAGAGCGCCAAACTGCTTCACCTCAACCAGATCTTAGAAACCAAGGTACAAGAGCGAACACTTGAGCTAACCAAACTCAGTAAAAAGTTATTGAGCGAAATAGAGCATCGCACCGCCATTGAAAATTCACTGCAATTTCATAAAGATCACGATCCATTAACCGGCTTGGCCAATCGACTTGGCTTCATTAATCAACTGTCGCAACAGCTCAGCCAAGCCGACGAACTAAACACCTATGTGATCTACTTTGGCCTACGTAACTTTAAGTCAATCAATGAAAGCTATGGCTACGTCATTGGGGACAAGGTACTGCAGCTCTTTAGTCAGCGCATTAAGGGCATTTTGCACAAAGACAACCTGTTTGCCCGTATTGCTGGCGCCGAATTTGTCATTGCCCACAGAGGCACAAATCCACTAGAGCTTCCGTTAATTAACAGCATCATACAGACCGCCAACATCCCCTTTGCTCTGGCCAATTTCAGCATCAATATTCCCTGCTGCATAGGAGTAGCAATAGCACCGACCGACGCACAGGATGCTGCCGAGCTAATGCAAAAAGCGGGCGCAGCCATGAGCATCAGTAAGAGTGACGGCACGCCCTATAGCTTCTTTAACAAGTTGACTCAGACCAATATCGAACGCCGTTGCCTGTTGGAATCTCACTTGGTCGACGCCCTAAAAAATCAGGAGCTTAGTCTGCACTATCAACCGCTATTCAGTCTGCAGCACCAAGGTGTGATCGGCGCCGAGGTCCTACTTAGATGGCACAGCCCACTGCTGGGCAACGTACCACCGGACCAATTTATCAGCTTGGCAGAAAACAATGGCCAGATCATTGCCATAGGTAACTTTGTCCTGCATACCGCCATCGAACAGGCTGCCCAATGGCTTTGCCGTGATCCCAGCCAGCAATTTCGCGTAGCAATAAATATCTCACCACTGCAGTTTCGCGACGTCGATTTTGCCGACTACATCGCCAATCTGTTGAGCCTGTATCAACTGCCGCCCTCCTCCCTAGAACTGGAAATTACCGAGGGCGTCTTACTGCAAGATGAGCAGCTGGCCAAACATATCATCGACCGCCTACAAACTTTGGGCGTCAAGATCTCTCTAGACGATTTTGGCACCGGCTACTCCTCCCTGAGCTACCTACAAAAATACTCCTTCGACACTCTCAAGATAGATCGCTGTTTTATTACAAACCTGGAGAAGAACGAGCAAGACAGGGAACTGACACGAGCGATCATCGCCATGGGTAAGAAGCTGACGCTCAATGTGATCGCCGAGGGAGTTGAGACCCAGGCTCAGGATGATTTTATTCGTCAGGAAGAGTGCGATTTCGGTCAAGGCTACCTCTATGGTAAACCCACTGATGCGATAAGCTTTGAGCGCTGCTACCTAACGAACAAACAGATAGACGGCTAAGGGCGATATATTCAGCCTTTCATCGTCATCATATACATTTTTGCGATAACGAGTATTCACTGCAGAGAAACTGCTCTATAGAGTGGAAAAATAAAAAAGATTGCTTATGACTATTGATCCCATCGCCGAGCTGCTCGTCATGTTTATCTGTCTGCTCGCCGGCACCTCTACCCTCGCTTGGGGGGTAATGAGCTTTCCATTGCGTATTGCGCCGCGTGCCAGTGCCTATTTTTCCCTTGCTAACCTCCTCGTCCTTATTGGCGTAATACTGACAACTCAAAGAGGACAAAGCGCCAGTTATCTCTATTGGCATGGTGCCGATATGCTGTTGTTACTGGGGTTTATTCTGCTTCGCAGCGGCACTCAAGGTCTGTTCAGGCTAAACAGCAGCATTAAATTCGATAGCGCACTCTGGCTAGTCATTGGGCTACTGATGCTGACTCAGGCGCCGAGCCACGAGGCAAGCGGCACACTCGGAATACTCTTCTCGCTAATGGCGGCTATCGTCTTTTTACTGATGGCGAAAGACAACCTGGTCGCCCTGGAAAGCACGGTCAAACGGCCCATCGCGGTGGTGCTATTAAGCCCTATCGCCCTGATGGGAATCACCTTCGCCCTCAGAGCCCTGCTACTGGCATTGAACCCTTCCTTAAAGCCCCAACTCGCGACTATTCTGAGCAACGATGCCATCCCTATGTTATGGCTATATGTGATCATGACTCTGTGGATCAATGTGATCATGATGGGCAATGCTCTCACCCGCTTGGTACAAAAAATTCGCCAGCAGGCAGACAGAGACTATCTCACCGGCCTGTGGAATCGACGCGCCATGCAGCAACAGTTAGAACAACTGCATCAGCGTTGGCTTAGAGATGGGCAGGCCTACAGCCTTATTCTGTTCGATCTCGATTTTTTCAAGCAGATCAACGATAAGTTTGGCCACTCGGCGGGAGATGCTGTACTGGTCAAGACCGCGCAGCAGATTGGTAAAGTGATACGCGCCACGGACAGCTTCTGCCGTCTTGGGGGAGAGGAGTTTCTGCTTATCTTACCAACGACCGATAGCACAGAGGCAGATGTCATCGCCCAGAAACTACAGCACACCCTGCGACAACACAGCCTGAATTGGCAAGGACAACTCATTCCCATCAGCGCCAGCTTCGGCATAGTGACCGCCACTCAAGGCGACACGCCGGACAGCCTGCTGGCACTGGCCGACAAAGCGATGTACCGCGCCAAGGAGACTGGCAGAGATCGCTGCTGCACCGCCGAACGCCCGTTGGCCGAAACCCTAGCTACACCATCTCAATAGCAATCTGCTGGCAAGGCGCCTTACCCGCCTGCATAAGGGGTGCGTTCTGATTCATCGTCTGATTAGCCAAGGGCATATTGGCACTGGCATAAAGCTTAGAAAGCTCTTTGATGTCGATAGCGCCGCGGGACTCTGTGATGATCCCCTCTGTGACCATCTTCTTCATTAACCGAGAAAAGGTTTCCGGTTGAATCGACAGGCGCGATGCCAGTACACGTTTAGGAATATCTAACTCGACACGCCCCTGATTATCGCCAATCTTTTGCATGTTACGTAGCAAGAAGAGTAACAGGCGTGATTGGGCATTTTGTACCGAGAGCAGCTCCACCTCGTTGATATCCTTACGCAGTCTGACACTCATCTCGGCCATGATGGCGATACAGGCATCGGAATTACCTCTAAGCATGCCAAGGTAACCATCGCTGTCGAAACTCACTAAGGTGCATTGAGATACTGCCTGAGCCGACACAGGGTAAGAGGCTTGACGACTAAACATCAGGGCTTCGGCAAAGGTGCGCCCCTCACGCACCACCTCGATCACCTTATCCTGTCCTTGCAAACTGGTGCGATAGAGTTGCAGATGGCCCTGAATCACCAGGTAGAAACGCTTCGCCAGATCCCCCTGATAGAAGAGATTCTCGTGAGCATCCAGGGTGATCTTGGCCGCCTGACCAAGCAAACGGCAAAGCTCCTCTTCTCCCAGTGCAGAAAATAGGTGGTGCCTGTGAATGCAGGCCTTAATCTGTGGATCCGTTATCATCGCGCCTTCCTTAGTCCTGTCGCTTCGTTAATCTAAATCACAAGCTGATAACAAGTCGTGATCTAGATCATGATGAACAGGCATTAAAGATACATCTACTTCAAAAAACACCTAGCGCTTATTTAATGATGCATGCTGTGGTCGTGCGCAGCTCCCTGGGCTGTTACCTTGGCCGTGACCGACAGGCTCTCACCATCTGCCAAAGTCAGGGTGAGCTGCACCTCCTCTCCCAAGGCGGGTACACCGCCCTTAAAGTCCGACATCATGCCGTGATAGCCACTGGGCGCAAGCTTTACCATGCCGTGAGGCGGAATCTGAATAGCCCCCACACTCTGCATTCGCATTACCTCATTTTCCATCAGAGTCTGATGCAGCTCGACTGCGCCCCTGGGGCTACTGATCCCCTTGAGCACAAGCGGCTTATTACTAGGGTTGTGCAACGACAGGTAGACGGGCACGACTCTGGAGGTGGGCGGCATACCACGGATCCAGGCATCATGCACCATTAGCTCACTGGCTTGGGCGGAGCCAACCCCACTACAAAGCAACACCAACAAACAAAAAACCTGTTTCATATGATCTCCTTTTTAATGATTACAGCAGACTCTCTATCTGCTGACGCATCTCGTCGATGGGGGTACCTGTATAGAAGAAACCGCGCACCCGCTGCTTGCCATCGAGCACGAAGATCTTGGCGGTATGGGAATAGAGATATCCCTGACGCTTAGGCGCCTCACTATCTTCCAGGCTCAACTTTTTATACTCAGTCGTCACCCTCTCTTCGGCCAGCTTGGTGTAGTCGGCCTTAAAGAGGGCGGCAACTGCATCAATCTTTTCCCGCTCATCCACCAGACCGATAAAGCTGGGATCGAAATAGCTGAGGTATCTATTCAGGTGCTTAGGGGTGTCGTAGTCGCTATCTATGCTAATAAAGAGTACCTGGATGCGCTCACGAGTCTCACTTGGCAGCTGATTCATTAGCTGACTGATATGGGCCATGGTGGTCGGGCAGATGTCGGCACAATTGGTGTAGCCGAAGAACATCATCACCACCTTGTCGTCAAAGTCCGACAGACGTACCTCGCCCCCCTTACTGCTACGCAGGCTAAAGTCGCCACCTATCCCCTTGAGAATAGGCATATTTGCCATGCAGGCGCAGCTCATCATGCTGCCGATGAGTAGTAAAACGATATTCAGCGCACGTTTGACCTTAGGTTGAATCACTTGTGTCATCATCTTTTCCTCGTAGGGCTAACAGCGCACCTCGGCGCCAAGATCGGTTACCGGCGGCAGGTACTGGGCACGATAAAGATCTACCTTGACTCCCTGCTGACTCACGGACAAGAGCATCACCACGCCGACCTGTGCCAGCTCGACTTCCCCCTGGTTATTGGTCGCCGTCCATTGATATTCAAAATTCAGTCGATATATACCTGCGGTTTCTGGCGTCAGGGTAAGGTTTTTAATCACCCGGCGACTGTCGCTATGTTCGAGACGCTTTAGGTAGGCAAGGTATTGGCCTAGGGTCTGGGAAGGGTCTTCCGGACCACTAAAGCTAGCATCCGTCGCCATCAGGGAGAACAGCCTAGCCCCGTCCAAACTATCTAATGACTGGGTCCAGGCATAGAGGGCGGCGCGGATCTGATTGTTAGGCGCGGCGGCTCGGTAACGTGAGGTGAAGTCATCATACTCATTGACCAGGGTAACGCTGCTGCGCACCAACCCTAAATTATCCAGGTTCAGGCGCTGCACCACATATTGCCCCCTGACCTCACTATGCGCCTTAATCTCCATAGCGGAGGCCAACAGAAACTCAATCTCGACCTCAACCTCACTGCCATCTTGGCTTTGGGCGATCGGCGTAATCGACATGATGTGGTGGGCACCACCACGTATCTCGGCACCCGCATATTCGGCCAGATCCACCAAGCCAGCATCTTTTGCCAGACGTTGCTGGTACTGCGCCATATCCAGACTGGCGTACCAGAGATAGACATCTGCCTCCAGGCCATAGTCCACCTCGGCGGCTTGTGTACGGGGGGGAATAAAGATAGCTCCCAGCATCATCAGTAATGCCATCAGGTGTAAGCTTCGCATCTGCACCTCCTAAACCCTATCAATAAACCTTTGCCCAGGCCGGCTAGGCCCGAGCGATACAGCCTTAGGCGGTTACTATGTTGGAAGGTTTCTTCACCTGAACCATCAGGTTGTCATCCCACTCACCGTCGACCTTGATATGGGCAGCAGCCCCCTTAAGGACAGCCTCAATGAGGTTGTGATTGACATAGGCATAGAGACCCGGCTGACGGAAATTGTACACGGCAGCACAGGCACAGCCCCCGGCGAGCATCCAGGTTTCCAGGTCGGTCTGCGGCGCATCGGCAAAGGAGCCAGCTGGCCAAACATAGTCACCGTGTCCACCTATGATATGAGGACGAGAATCACGGTTGGCTTGTGAGTGCACAAAGAGCACAGACTCACCCACCTTAGCTGTCATGGCCCCCTTACCTGTCAGGGCACCAACCGCACCATTGAACACGACATGGGACGGCGTAAGCGTCTTCATCACCTCAAGCACCTCAGTCATACTGCCCATCACAGTGTCGTAGGACTTGTACTTGCCGTTTGCATCCTTAGGTACATAGAAGTCTGCTTCACCAAGGTAGTAGGCCTTATCGTATTTTATGGGCTTACCGGCCGCATCTTTCAGGCCGTCACGTGGTAACACCATGATGGCACCGTGCATCCCCATCGCCACGTGCCACGGAATCATTACCCCGCCCGGTGCGCAGTGATAGACGAAGGTTCCTGCCTTGGTAGCCTTGAAACGGAAGGTCACCTCCTGGCCGGGAGAGACCAAGGTCAACTCACCGCCCCCCAGGGCACCTGTGGCGGCATGCAAATCGATGTTGTGGGCCAAAGCGTTGCTAGCCGGATTAACTAGCGTCAACTCGACGAAGTCATGCTGATGGCAAACGATAAGCGGACCCGGCACACTACCGTTAAAGGCGCAGATCCACGCCTTGGTACCATTTTCCAGCTCCACCTGCTTCTCTTCTACGACCATCTTTACCTGCACCACCTTAGGCTTACCCTTGGCGACCTGATCATGCTTAGGCACCATAGGCGGTGGCACCAACTCTTGAGTCACTCGCTCTAACTGCTCGGCCTTGTAGTTTGCCATGCGGTCAGACTTGCTCTGAGTCGTGGCTGAAGCACTGGTTGATACCAGACCTGCGGCCATACCCGCGCCCACCAAACCCAAACCAACAGATCCACTCAAGAAGCTGCGACGTTGCTGATTGACATTAACTGCTGGGGTAGAAGATTGCTTTTCCATTAAATACTCCGTTGTTAGCGCATTTCACCAAAGGGGTTCAAACTGCCAGAGCCGCTATGATGAAGGTGTGAATACCTTGTAACGCTAAGACTATGCCTTTGACGCAGATTGAAATTGACTTTGGTCAAGTCGCTAAAAAAATGTGTAATGAGCAAAGCCAGACTAAAAAGTCAGGTGGGTTTCTGAAGGTAAAAACAGACATAAAAAGCAAGGGAAAGCCGGGCCGTTCACGCTCGCTGGGCGAACTCAATGAGACAAGGTAAAGGGGATCTTCTGATGGTCAAAATGAGCGAATAAATTAGGTAGAGCAGCACTAAATGTAATTATATGTTTACAAAAATAACACAGCTAAGCGCTGAAAAAGTCGGCAAGCCCACAGGGACTACCGACCCGTTCATAACTCGTCTAGGACTCGAAGTCGGCTAGCCAAAGCTTAAGAAAATGATTAATTTGATGTTTCTCATCGAGCGATAACTGCTTTGTCAAAGTATGCTGCAGTTCGACATGGGCCTCTATCGCCTCATCGATCCGCGCCAGTCCACTGGGCGTCAATCCGACGGTGACGCTGCGTCTGTCTTGCTGGCAATGAGTTCGGGATACTAACCCCTTCTTCTCCAGGCCATCGATGCGATTGGTCATGGCACCCGAAGTCAACATCATGGCTGCCAACAGCTCTGAAGGCGTAAGACGATAGGGCTCACCGCTGCGGCGCAAAGTAGCCAATACATCGAACTCCCCCATACTGATACCAAACTGTTTATGACAGGCGGTCAGCTGACATTCCAGGTGTTTGTGAATACGCATTAGGCGACCGAGAATCGCCATTGGCAGTGTATCCAGCTGCGGCTTCTCTTTAGCCCACTGGGCTGTCAGGCGATCGACGCCGTCGAGGTGATCTGAGTTCATCGACTCTCCGAGAGAACATAAGTTGAATGAGGCGATACGCACCTATGGGTACGACTTAGTCGCCATTAATTATCTTAACGCAAAGATAATTAATCCAGAGAGACTTTACAAGCTTAAGTAAAGCGTGCAGACTAATATCTTCACGTAAAGATACTTCTTACTGAGATAAATATGAATGTACTCCTGGCCATGATCCCCGCCTTCTTCTGGGGCACCACCTATGCGGTAACCCAATTTACACTGCCAGACTGGCCACCTCTGCTACTCGGTGCCTTACGGGCGCTGCCGGCGGGTCTTATTCTACTGGCGATCAAACCCAGCCTGCCCAAGCGTGGTGAATGGGGGCTGCTATTCCGCCTGGGCTTGATCAATATCGCCGCCTTCTTTAGCCTGATCTTTGTGATGGCCCTTACCTTGCCCTCGGCCATCTCAGGTGTGGGCATGATCTCTGTGCCTGTGTTTGCCATGTTATTTCATTGGGTGATCAGTAAGCGTCGCCCTAGCCTGACCCAAGGGATCTTTGGCTTAATACTGATTGGATTAGCCTGGCTGCTGTTTAATCCAAACTCCATCAGTCTCAACCCCGTTGGCCTACTTGCTATGCTGGCAGCCATTAGTTGCATCATAGTCGGCAGCACGATCACCAAGGCTTTAGGCGATCGTATCCACTGGTGGACAGTGCTCACCTGGCAACTGATCATTGGCGGCGCCCTTCTCAGCGTGGCCGCAGGGATCCACGCTGGGTTTGCGCCACAGGCTTACAGTGAATCGCTCGCACAATTGAACCTGAATAATGCCGTGGGTATAGGTTGGATCATCCTACTCAATACTGTGCTTGGCTATATCATGTATGTCTGGCTTTTGCAGCGCATGAGCGTGGTGGACTTTACCTTCGGCGGCATCGCCAACCCGGTGGCGGGGATTGTCTCGGGCATGGTATTATTGGGCGAATCCTTCACCCCACATCAATACCTTTTGATGCTATCCATGATAGTCGCCTCACTCATGCCGCAAATCATCGGCTTGATCGCCGAGCGTAGGCGGATCACTCAGGCTAAATCCCAATAGGGGTCACAGTATTCAATGCCGAGGTTTATCCTTGACCATAGAAAGAGTTACCATGACTTTTTCATTATTTAACAGGAAGATAAATTAAGATGAAAATCAGTGCACGCAATAACCTAACCGGTAAGATCAAGGCGATTGAGGAAGGTTCGGTCAACAACGAAGTGGTTATCGAATTGGCGCCGGGTGTAGAGATCACCTCTGTGGTCACTAAAAAATCCTGTGAGCAGCTAGGACTGGTCGTAGGCGGCGAAGCCTATGCCATCATCAAGGCAAGCAACGTGATGATAGCCGTCGACTAATCTCTCTCCTTTGAGAGTGACTCAGGCATAGGGCCGATAAAATGGAGTGTTTCACTCCAGACTTTATCCTCATTTAGTAGCCCTATGCCGACATCGCTTTATCCGCTTAACATCATACTCCAACAGCGCTCGTAATGACTTTAAATAGCAATGCTTCCGTAGACTTTAGCAGTCTTACTCAAGCGCTATTGCCGCTTCAAAACAAGCACTGCTGCAAACAAGCAGGTCTCACAATAGGCTGCTTTGAAGACACAAGAGGTTGATTGCTCGCTATCGCGTGATGTCTAGCCTTAACTTACTCGCGTCAACGGGACGGCGATAAACTCAGGTGTCAGTTGTACCCTAAGACATAGCAATTAGGCTCTTCATCTTTCAGGTCTGTCTCATTGCCAGCCAACATCTCTTGTAGCCATTGACGACGCGTTATTGCACCGTGGTCAGATTCTGTTTCAGTCACGCTATGTCCAGTGTTTGTTTCATATTCCATAATCAATACCCAATTCAACATTGTTCGCCGGTATAACACTCGGCACTAATTAAGCATTTGAGAGCACAACAAAACGACCACCGCGTTTAATTTATCAAACACTTGAGGTTTAATTAAATGACTGAATCTTATTGATGTCAATGAATTATATTGGTCATACAAATAAACCAAAAAAATGTGAACAAAGAGACAAGAAAACAATAAACCAATGATTAAAAACAACTTTACCAATTGAATCCTGTATTCAATTTTACCAATACAATAAACCAAGCCACTTTTATCCTTAAAAAATTTAATCTTCTGACCATCAAACTCCCCCCTTCCTATGTGGTGAAAAAAGCAAACACCTGTTTGAATTTCATCCAGCGGTAAGGCAAGTCGTGGCTAAAGACAGGCAATAAGTCAGCGATTTACCATGGTGCGACACCTTGTCGCACTATCGGGATTTGGCTTTGTCACAATTTCCCTTCACTGCCACAATGCCGCCATCTAAACACGAACAAAACCAATATCATGGCACTGCGTTTTTCCTATCTTACCCTTTCCATTGGCGCAGCCTTGTTGACACTCCCCTTTGTCCAGGCTCAAGAAGCCGCCTTCGAGGTGATAAAGGTATATGGCGCCCATCAGGACAACTTTACTTCTGTCACCCCCGAGGCCCAGGCTCCAGTGAGCGACATCAGCGGCTTACTCTCTAAACTGCCAGGGACAGCGGTAAATGGTAATGGTCCCCTGACAGGCATTGCGCAATATCGTGGTCTGTTTGGCGACAGGGTCAACACTCAGATCAATGGTGTATCGCTCGCCGGCGCCGGCCCTAATGCTATGGACACCCCGCTAAGTTATGCCAGCCTGATCAACAGCGAACGTGTCGATATGCACCGGGGTATTGCCCCCGTCTCCGCCGGTACCAATACCCTTGGCGGCAGTATTAAAGTAATCGAATCTCAGGCCACTTTTAACGATACCCAAGGACGCATTGCCGGCCAATATCAAAGCAACGGTGTACAGAGTCATCTTGGCGCCAAGGTCAATGTGGGCGGCGAGCAGCATGCCCTATTAATTTATGGCGACCTGATGCATGGGGATAAAGATCTCAAAAGTGGCAGCGGCCTGCATATTTCCCCTAGCGGCTATGACAAGCAGATGGTCGGCGGACAATATCGCTTTAATCTTAGCGATAAGGGATTAGAGGATGAATCTATTGCCATCGGCTATCAACATCTGGAAACCACCGAAGCAGGCACGCCAGCCTTGCCCATGGATATCGACTTCATTCGCACCGACAGAGTTAAACTCGAAGGCGAACATAACCTGGACAGCTGGGGGCTGAACTGGCATCTGGCGTATAGCGACGCCAGACACGGCATGGACAACTTTAGCGAGCGAGTTAAACCAGAAAGCGCAAGTGCCAGGTACAACAACGCCGAGAGCCAGAGCTATGATATGGCGCTGACACTGGGTAAAGACGCCTGGCTATTTGGCATCGACAGCCAACTCAGCACGCACAACTCGGTGATCACCGATCCCAGCAAGCCTATCTTTAAGGTCGACAACTTTAATCAGGTGCAGGACGATACCTACAGCCTATTTGCCCAGTGGCAACAGGATATTGACCATTGGCAGTGGCAACTTGGCGCAAGGGTAAAGCACTACCGAACCGATGCCGACGAGGTTAACCACTCCATGGCTGCTGCCATGCCTGCCATCAAAGTATTAATGGACAGGTATAACCAGGCCGATCGCGCTCAAGCACAAACAGGCGTGGATCTGGTGATTAATGGCCGCTATCGAGTCAATTCGGATCTCACCTGGATACTAGGCTTAGCCCGCAAACAAGACAGCGCCAGCTACCAACAGAGATACCTGTGGATCCCGATGCAGTCCACAGGTGGCCTGGCCGACGGCCGCACCTATGTGGGCAAGATGGATTTGAAGCTGGAAACTGCCTATCAGTTGGAACTCGGCGCCGACTTCAATCGTCAGGGGCTAAGTATCAGCCCGCGATTTTTCTTGCATCGTATCGACGACTACATACAAGGGGTCAAGTCGCACGATCCTGCGGTGATCATGGCAGCTAATATGATGGGCAGTGAAGATCCCATGGAGTTTGCCAATGTCGATGCCCTGTTACTGGGGATGGATATCAATGCCAGCTACGAGATCAACGCCCAATGGCAGCTGGATCTGCTGGCCAGTTACGTCAGTGGTGAGCGCCGCGACATCGACGATAACCTGTATCGCATTGCGCCGCCTAAGATCAACCTTGGCCTCAATTACCAACAAGGTAACTGGTCGGCCCGTATCGAAGGGGTCATGGTAGCCGCGCAGGACAAGGTCTCTGTCAGCCAATCTGAACAGACCAGCGCCGGCTATGGCTTAGTCAACTTAATGATGGCCTATGACGCACCAGCCTGGCAGATAAAAGCCGGGGTAAACAACCTGTTTGATGTCGACTATGAAGATCATCTCGGTGGCTACAACCGGGTATTTAATGCCGATCTCGCCCCCGGACAACGTATGCCTGGCACAGGCCTTAACGCCTGGCTAGCAGGAGAATACCGCTTCTAAGAATATTTACTGGTTTTGGGAACCCTCCACTGCGCTCCCGTCCCCCGAGCATACTGCACGCTCGGGGCTTTTTTTATTTAAAGGCCCAGTTTATCGCGCTTACGGCGCAACATATCCTCATCGGCCTCGGCCAACAGGGTATCTAGGCGCACATCCTGATCCACTATTTTATGACCTATGGTGACGGTCACCTCTGGCAGATGACTGTCGGCCATGGCATTGTCTAGCCCCTGCATGATGCGGGTCTCGGTAGCAATAACCATCCTCATCGCTTTGGCACATCAGTAGCACCACAAACTCATCCCCGCCGATACGCCCCACCACATCCGAGGCGCGCACGCTTTGCTTGATGATCCCCGCCAGCAACTTTAAGACTTCATCGCCCACCAGGTGGCCATGACCATCATTGATCCCTTTAAAGTTATCGACATCGATATAGAGCATGGCTAAGCGGCTCTCATTACGCTGAGCCAACTTAATACGCTGCCTTGCTAATCCCTTAAATCCACGGCGATTATTGATATGACACAGCTCATCCAGATGAGCCAGCTGCTTCAGTTCACCGTAAATATCTAACAGGGCAAGATCGGCCTCAAGGATCTCTTTGAGCTGATGGATCAACTCAAAATAAGTGTCCTGGTAATCAGTCTTGTTGAAGTCCATCACGCAGAAGGTACCGAAACAGCGGCCATCGGGCCAAAACACCGGCACCCCTAAGTAAGATGAAAAACCGTCGTTCTTCACCTCGGGATTGGTCTGCCAACAGGGCTCTATTTGGGCATCGCGTACATAGAGATCTTTTTGAGTGTCGACAATACGTCGACAGAAGATATTGGTATCGGGCGCAATCACCACCCCAGCCGGATAGGGGTTACTGACCTGCTTACTGGCGATGGTGACCTGAAACCCTTTTGGCGTATATTGCACCAGAAAACTGGCAGGCGCATTGAACACATTGGCCAGCAGATTAACCGTCTTTTGCCACTTGTCGAGGGAGATAAGATCGATAGGATTATCGAGTAAAAAGCGTTCACTGCTGTACAAAGATTCTGTCGGCATCGTCTTTCCTTTCTACGGACAACGAAATCGCCTTCCTGGCGTTTTGACCTGAGGTCAAACACACCTACCTGTGAACTAGCTATGCTTTAGAGCATAGAGGTCAACTTAGCCCAATTCAAACCCAAATCATAGATATAACAGATAGCGCCGTTATTAAATAATCAATTCAAATGCCCCCAAGGCAATGGTGTAAACCGGTTTAATAACTCATATCCTGCGGTTTTTTCAGCAATTTACGCTGCAAGGTACGCCTGTGCATCCCCAACTGGCGCGCCGTCGCAGAGACATTACCCTTGTTGGCATTCAGCACCTGCTGCAAATGCTCCCACTCGACCCGTTTAGGACTCAGGGGCACCTCATCGACCTCTGGTTCGATCACCTTGGGCGCCTCATCATCCAACACCCTGAGCAGGGTCGCGGTATCGGCGGGTTTGGTCAGGTAGTTATCGGCGCCCAGACGCATCGCTTCCACCGCTGTGGCTATGCTGGCGTAACCGGTCAGCAGCACCAGTACCGCCTGAGGAGCGGCGCCCCTTAGGGGAGCGATCAATGCCAGACCATTATCGTCGGCCAGCTTCATGTCCAGCAGTATATGACTGGGCTTAAACTGCCGCGCCTTAAGTAGCGCCTGTGTAGCATCATGGGCCTGTTCACACTCATAACCATGTTTTGCCATGCGCCGTGCCAATATCCCCGCAAAACTCACCTCATCGTCAATGATCAACAAGCGCTTCATTAGGCCTCCACTATTGGCAGATAAACCTGCGCCACGGCGCCACCATCCACATGGCTGCCGAGGATCAAGCGTCCCCCCAGTCGCTCCAGGCTGGCATGGCTGAGTAACAAGGCGACCCCCATTCCCTTTGGCTGCTCGACAATCTGATGCCCGAGCTGCTGCAGTAGCGGCGCCGGTATTCCCGCGCCGAAGTCTCGCACACTCAGTACCAGCTCATCCTCCTGACGCTGCACTGAGAGGGTTACCCGCATCTCATCTATCTTCTCCTGACTGGCTCTGGCACCATTTTCAATCAGCGCCAGTAAGGCAGGTTGCAGGCTGGCATCGACGGTCAGCGCCAATTTGGCAACCGCTTTATCAGGCTGCAATTCAAGCTTCACCGCTGGCATTAACAAGTTGACCTGATCACGCAGGCCGCTGACCAACTGCTCAACCGATTCGGTGCGCACGGCACCGTCACGTATCGATTCTGTGGCGTTTCGCAGCGCCATCAAAGTGGCCTCGCAAACCGATAGTGCCGACTTCATCTCCTGCAGTGCAGGCCCGTCATTTGTTGCCTCCTCTTGAAGCTCTTCCACCAGCAGCCTGAGGCTTCCCAGAGGCGTCGCCAGTCGATGAGCCATCTGCGCCGAGGCGGTGCCCAGGGCGATCAGCTTCTCCTGACGCAGCTGCGCTTCACGCATAAAGGCCAGCTGGGCATCCTGGCGCCGCATCCGCTTAGCTAAGAGGGCCACACTGGTGGTCAACACCAACGAAGAGATAATGAAGTTAACCCACATTCCCAGATAGTGAGACTGCATATCCATGCCGTGGTGGCTCATGCTGCTATCGGGCGTGGCAAACAACATCAGGCTATAGGCTAGATTCGAGAGCAGCGCCAAAGACCAAGGCGCCCAAAATGGCAGCAGCACGGCGGCGATGGCGATGGGCAGTAACAACAAAGAGATAAAAGCATTGGTGGCACCGCCGGAGAAATAGAGCCAGGAGATCCACAGCAGCGTATCGAGCACCAGGGCGATAAAGAGCCCAGCTTCACTGCTGAGCAGAGGCTTTCGCAGCCAAAAGGTGAAACCTAAATAGCAGGCCTCAAGGATCAATGTCAGATTCAGTGCCGGACTATGCAGCGACAGACCAAAGGTATCGGCAAATACAAAGGTCAAACAGAGTTTCAGCATCAGGGCCATGATGCGCAGCAGGGCTAGCTGGTCGGCGGCTCGGTAACGACCATAACTCAGAGTCGGCACATTATTTCCTAATTTAAATCAGAGGATAATCCGATCTTGGCAAGGGCTGGACCGGAGCGGGACAGGCTATATTTTACGCCCAGTTCGAATTCGATTTCACTCTTTATCGCCAAAGATTTGAGCCGTGCCATACTCAGGCTGCAATCCTTGGGTCGCTTGGCACTATCATTAGGAGTTGAAAGCGGCGCGATATGCTGATGGCTCAGTCCCAAGATCTTGGCCATCTTGACCAGCATCTGATACTTGGTCATTCGCTCGGCGCCGGTGAAGTGATAGATCCCGCTAACATCCCCCAGAGTCTGCTGACGTGTCATCATGGCAACCAGGGCATTGGCGATATCTAAGGTGGAGGTGGGGCTGCGGGTCGCCCAGTTATCCTGCGTGCTAGCCTCCTGACTCACCAACTGAGTTAACATCACCAAGACGGCGGACTCAGCTAACGACTCCACCTGACCATAGAGAATAGGCAAGCGCAAAACGGCAAAGCCAGGTGACACACCTAGGACGGCAAGCTCCCCCTGACGTTTGGACTCACCGTAGAAATTGAGCGGATGCGTCTCATCCTCCTCACCATAATCAGGCGCTGTGCCGTCAAACACATAATCGGTAGAGATATAACAAAGCCAGGCATCATGGGCCTTAGCCGCCTGCGCCAAGTGCTCACTGGCAGCCTGATTAAGCGCCAGCGCCGCCTGCGGGTCGCGCTCAGACACATCGGGTCGCCGCTCGGCGGCGCAGTGAAGGATCACATCGGGTTTATGGTTCGCAATAAACAACTCCACAGCCGGCTTATCGGTCAAATCCAATCTGTGCATATCTGGAGTCGCCCGCGAGTACCCACAAGCCAGTATGGTTACCGCCTCACTGGAAAATCGCTCAATCAAGGCTCGCCCCAATAAACCTGTGGCGCCGGTGATCATTATCTTCAACATCAATACTACTCGTTTGTTATGGGTTGGGTACCAGGTTTCAACATAGGGCAATCGGCAGGCAAGACCAGGCTGATGGCAGCGGCTTGGATCTCAAAATCTACCTGGGTCTCTGTGATGGGCTCACCATCTAAATTAATCGGCATCGGCGGGTTGGAGCGCCAACTGGCGCTGGGCTGCCGGTGATATTTGACATACTGGTTGTCCGATTCCGGGTTTTGTAACTCGGCAATGACCTGGGCCAGCGCCTCGATAGGAAAGTCCTGCAGGGCCACCAGATCCATCAAACCATCGTTAATATAGGCTTCGGGCGCCAGCACCTGGCCACCACCGGCCTGACGACCATTACAGACGGCGCCCACCAGCAATTGCTGCTGACTGGACTCCCCATGAATAACAAACTCACCATCATAGGGCTTAAAGTTCAACGCCTGCACTAAGCCAGATAAGGTATAAGCGCCGCCGCCGAGAAAGTGTTTTAGCGCCACAGGAGTATTTGAAGTGACTTGGGCACCAAAGCCGCCGCTGGCAATGTTGATCACATGCCTGTCGTTGGCACGAATTACATCGACCCCATAGGCCTCGCCCTCAGCCGCCAGCCTTAATGCTGCCTCATAATCCTCGGGAACTTCAGCCGCTGCGGCAAAGTCGTTTGCCGTCCCAAGCGGTAAAATCGCCGCCTCGCAACGTTTCTCTTTGGGATGCCCCATCAAGGCATCTACCAACTCGTTGAGTGTACCATCGCCACCGGCGGCCACAATCCGGCTACAACCTTCGGCTATCGCCTCATCAACCAAACGCGCCACGTCGCCGGCCTCAAAGGTTACACGCACCTGGATGTCATGATCTTCTCTGACACGGGCGATCGCTTCTCTGACCTCCTCAATGCCGGCTTTCTTGCCATTGAGTATGATACGTAGCGTCACTGTCACTCTCCTTCCCAGCCCTCTGTTACCTAATCATAGCAGTAAGGAGGCAGAGGCTAAACCAAACGCAGGCATGCCAGCGAGAATGAAACGGTTTTAATCCTGGATATTTGCCGCGTCCGCCGCAACAGGATATTCTCTGTTGTTATCAAGGATATCAGGCCAAGGCTAGGAGCTTAGTCATGAAAATAATTTCGTTAGTTGTCGCAACTGGCATCCTGCTGTCGGCCTGCAGCAACTCGCCAACTCCGGCCTCCGGGCAGCTAGAAAACGACCACATAGCTAAGGCCGACACTAAGCTGATTAATGGGGTGATTAATGGCGCCGACAATCAACCCAGTTTTCGCTGCGACAACGACCAGCTCTCCAGTATGGCCCGCTTAGTCTGCCAAGACAGGACGCTGGCAACGCTGGACACTCAGCTCGCCCAAGTCTTTCAGGCGGCCAGTGCCAAGGCGGTCAATGAACATCCGCCGCTATTGAAGGCGGAGCAGCGCGGCTGGATAAAGGGGCGCGACGAGTGTTGGAAGCGTGACGATAAGCGCCAATGCGTTCATAACAGCTATCAGATGCGGATCGCAGAACTGCAAGCCAGATACCGTCTCATTGGCCCTAGCGCCGAGGTGTACTACCAATGCGACGGCATCGCCGCTAAAGAGGTAGTGGTCAGCTATTTCGCCACCGAGCCTGGCACCCTGATCGCCGAGTTTGGTGACAGCGTCTCACTTATGTATCACCAACCCAGCGGTAGTGGTAGCCGCTACGTGGGGCGCAACGAATCCCTGTGGGAACACCAGGGTGAGGCGCGCATCACCTGGGGCTACGATGCCAAGCCCATGAACTGTAAGCGCACTCAATCATTATGACGCTACCTCTATTACTAACGGGTCCTCTGCTACGTCATTGCGACGCCGACCATTTTACCCTCTCCCTGGTGACCAGCGAGCCGCTTTCCCAGCTCACCGTCACTTTGGGCGATACTCAGCATTTACTTACGGGTGATGCCTTAGAATGCCTTGAGTTGGGCAAGAAGGCCTTTTTATACCTGATCTCGCTAAGCCAGCCAGGGCTTAACCCTGTGGGGACACGCATCCCTTATGGGCTTAGTGACAGTCGCCACGGCCAGATCTTCTCTCAGGTAGAGCAACTCACCTATGGCGACAGCGATAGCCCAGATTTCGTGGTAAAGCCCGATATAGACAGCTTACTGCACGGTTCCTGTCGTAACCCTCATCACCACAGTAGTGATGCCATGGTCGCCGCCGATACCCTGATTGAAAACGTCCCTGACGTCGCCGAGCGCCCAGCACTGATGATGCTTAGCGGCGATCAGATTTACGTGGACGATGTCGCCGGCCCCATGCTTTATGCCATAGGTAAGACGATAGAAGTCTTAGGCCTTCATGAAGAGGCGTTTCAAGAAGCACCGCTTACCCATAGTAAGCAGATCAGCTATCATCCGGCGGCGATGTACCAGAGGCACAAGAAGCTACTGCCGCGTACCGAATATCCAGCCGGAAGCGCACTGGTGCGTTGGTATATTAATCACCCCATCTTCACCTCATCGATCGCCGAAAACCATCTTGTGAGCCTGGCCGAAATCGTCGCGCTCTACCTACTCTCCTGGTCACCCGAACTGTGGCAGTTAATAGACATTCCCAAAGAGGTCACGGGTCTGTCCCCCGCTAATCAACAGAGGTGGCAGAAAGAATGGGGACACCTGCTGGAGTTTAAGGCGGGACTGACCAAGGTCAGGCGCCTGATGGCTCATCTGCCGACCTATATGATCTTCGACGATCATGACATCACAGACGACTGGAACCTCACGGCTAAATGGGAGCAAGCGGCCTATGGCCACCCCTTCTCCAAACGCATCATAGGCAATGCCCTGATAGGCTATCTGCTATTTCAGGGGCTGGGAAATCAGAAGGCCAAATTTACCCCTGAGATATTGCCTCAGCTAAAAGAGTTCCTCGAGTCTCGTCAGGAGACGCAACACGACGCCCTTATTGAGAGCCTGCTGAGTTTTGATGGGTGGCATTACAGCCTCAATACGTCACCCAAACTGGTCGTGCTCGATACCCGTACCCAGAGATGGCGCAGCGAATCGAACCTGGCCAAACCATCGGGGCTGATGGATTGGGAGGCCCTGATGGAATTTCAGCAACAGCTGGTCGGTCAGGAGAAGGTGATTATCGTCTCGGCCGCGCCTATGTTCGGGGTTAAGTTAATTGAGGCAGTGCAGCGCAGTGCCACCTTTATCGGCGCCTCGCTCTTGGTGGATGCCGAGAACTGGATGGCCCATCCGGGAACGGCCAATACCTTGCTGAGCATCTTCCTGCATCGCAAGACACCGCAGCAGTTTGTGATCCTCTCCGGCGATGTGCACTACTCCTTTGCCTATGACATCGGCATCCGCTTTCGAACCCATAGCCCTAAGATCTATCAGATCACCTGCAGCGGCATCAAAAACCACTTTCCGGAAAAGCTATTGCCGGTTTTCGACAAGTTTAACGGCTGGCTCTATGGTCATTTTTCGCCGCTCAACTGGTTCACCAAGCGCAAACGCATGTCGATTCGCGGCCGCCGCCCCAATGGGCTGCGTAGTCAGCGTCTTATCAACGCCAGCGGGATTGGCCTGGTAAGTTTCGGCAAAGATGGCGCGCCGGCAAAAATTAGCGTGCTACACGGCGACATGAGCACCACAGAATTCCTGCCACCACGTCAGTCTCGTGACAGCTAACCTTCATCCAGGCTCAGTTCAGGCAGTGTGATGTCGATAAGGCGTCCACTGATCGGGTCCTTAAAGGTGAGCTGCTGCGCCAGGAGTTTCATCGGCCGGGTGATATCCTCTGTCCCCTTTGGCTGTAACTTAGGGTAAAAATTGTCGTTGAGAATTGGCATCCCCAGACTGTTCATATGAAGTCTTAGTTGATGCGTCTTGCCTGAGATCGGCATCAGCTCGAAACGCCCTATCTCCCCTTCGACGCCGATAAGGGCGATCTCCGAATGACTGTTGGGCTCGCCATCGACCACGCACATGATCAAGCTCGGTGTGCCCTTGTCGATGCGATTCTTTACCGTCCAGCGCTTGGGCAAAGTAAGTTTTCCGGCGCGATAATCCGCCAACAGCTCCGGGGTTAACTTCGCCAAGGCCTGATATCGTTTGGTTATTTGACCGTAACGAAATAACCCATGATAGGCATCGCGATGGGCGCTCTGTTTTACCAGTAAGACGATACCTGCGGTAGCGCGATCCAGGCGATGCGCGGCAACCAATTGATCACAGCCGGTTCTTGCTCTCACCCGGTTGACAAGGCATTGATTGATCACGCTGCCGCTAGGGTGCAGTGCCATAAAATGCGGCTTGTTGACCAGTACTATCTGCTCATCCTCATAGAGAATGGACTCCTCAAAGGGGAGCGGGGCTTCATTAGCCACTTCGCGATAGTAGTAGACCTTTTGCTGGGGCCGATAGGGAGTGGTGAGATCCAGTAACTGGCCATCTTGCCAATGCACCTTGCCTTGGGTAAATCGTTCACGCCACACGGAAGCAGGGATATTGTCAAAACGTTGGCAAAAATAGTCGAAAACCGTTGCCGGTAGCTGACTTGTTTGGGGTAATGCGATAAAGGAGGCTTGAGCCGCTCGAACCATGACAAAAAGGCCTAATTACACACAGGTCGATATGGTAGCAAAAATTACTCCCAAGATGAGAGCAAATTATACCAATCACGGTAAGTGAGTGTTCAAATATCGCGCAGAAAAAACCTTTGAACACTAGGCAGGATTTTCGATAAGCCGTTACTCTACAAGCAAAAAAGTAACGCCGTTATCGAGCGTTCTAACAAGCTAGAATGACCTGTTATTGACTAACATTGGTATGATTATCCCGCATGGGACTTAATCAGCTCCAAAACGAAATCCATCGTCTTATGGCAATCGGGCTGATTAACCAGCACCTGCTTGTCGCGATTATAGAGAGGCAAGACCTCGAGCCATCGCTGACTCACCCAGGTGGCATCATCAAGGTGAAGATCGCCATACAGCTGCTGCAGAGAAGGATTAACCAGATAGAACTGCTCCAAAGCGGCACTGATCAGCTCAAATTCCCCTTTGATAGGCTCTTCACGCCAATTGCTACAGCTTAAGGTTCTGGCGATCCAGTTGCCATCACGGCGTTTCGCCGCAGATAAGATTTTAACTCTCTGTTTGCCTTCCAACACTAGGCCAAGGCAGTCATCTTCGAGCTGATGGAAATCTATGATCTCGCACTGTGTTGCCAGTGGATAACAGGGGGGAGTCGCTTGAGGACGGGCCATGGCAAACGCCAACTGGAAGTGACCTTTGAGCACTTCGGCAATCAGAGTCAAGTTGCTAGGGCCAGCCACTCGGATCTCTATTCTGCCATCGGGCAACAGCAGTTCATCGCGGGTGATCAACGCCATCTCTTGAGTCAACATAGCAACCTCCTCCCCCTTGGTCGGTGATCGCCGTGAATACCTAATCAGTGCGATGGAAATTTAACCAAGGAGCAATAATGATAAAGTGTAGCAGTTGTCAAAATTACTGCTTGAAACGCCATTATTGGATCGGCGATGCCATGCCAATCAAAATACCCGGTCCTTCGCTAATTAGACCCACCAAGCGGCCTGTTTGTTTCACGTTGTCTTAGTTCCGCCCGTTAGAAAGCGGTAAGATAACGCATAATATCACCGCTTTTTAATACCTTATCCAGATCATCCGCCAACACCTGACTCATCTGCACCGCCTGTTGCCAGTAGCGAATGCGCTCTTCGCTACTAAGGCGACTAAAGTCATTTCTGTCGGGTAACTTGCCATAGGGGAGTTGGCTCACATAGTCCTCACTAGGGGCCAGAATTAGCGCATTATCATAGTTACGCTTGGCTCGGCGCCAGGGCAGTGACTTATCGAACCAGCCGGGCAATATCTTGCTGTAGAAGTGGGGATATAGGGTTAATCCTGGCGCATGAGCCAGCGGAAGATCAAAATGATAATCTGTGATACCGCCATCGTAATAATGGCCTGCAGGCGCCCCCTCAATCTGGGTCACTGGTGCCAGCACCCAGGGAATAGAACCTGTAGCGAGTAAAACCTGGCCAATATTGTCACTGGTCAAAGCGAGGTGGCGACCCGGCAGGTCCTTAAGCTCACGATAGGGCGACATAGCATCCCTGCAACCAAACAGATAGCGCTCAAAATGCCACCCCAGAGTACGCCGACTGAGCAGGTTACTCATGGCCGTAGTGGCAAGCCCAGCGCCCAGGGCCGCTGGATGGGAAAGCCGATTAAGATGACGGCCACGACAGGCGATAAAATGACTCTTAATCACAGGGTTGGCCACAATATCGGCTCCCTGCTGCTCGCCCAAGATACCAGAGACTATGCCAGCAACCTTAGCCGACACCTCTTGTGCTGTGGGCTTAGTGTCATAACGCTGGCCGATATATTCTCGCTCCAGCCTTTCATAAGCCGCCAATGGTTCTTGCTGCGCCAAGCAGGCCAAACGCCAAGCGCCAGAGGAGGCGCCCAAAGTATAAAGCGGCGTCTCTCTCGCCTTAAAAAAAGTGCCAAACAGGTATTTATCCAACGCGGCAATCCCCAGCCATTTTGGGCCTCCCGAGGCCGCCAGCACCTGAGTAAAAAGCTCGGGCTTCAACCCCTGCTCGGCGATCTGACGATAGGCCTTTGGCCCGGCAAGAAAACGTAACTTAAGCACCTAACTCGGCTCCCTGATTTTATCTGTGCATATGCTCTCGGCCATTCTATAAGAATTGCACTAAACTTGTCAGGGCGATTAAAATAGGCTCGTAACAGGAGGTTACAGAGGAAAAAATGGAAGAAATCTTAACAATCAGGCCCTATCAAACACTCGCCTACGTCATCATGACGCTGACGGTCTGCCTGATATTGCTCAAATCTTTACTCTTGCCCTCACAAGATGAGATAGTGTTTATCGGCTACAGCCTGGCTCTGCTTGCCTGGTCAAGCGCGTTGCTAAAACAGCAGATTATTTTCACCCAACACGCCGTTCGTTTCCTCAATATTCCCCTCGACGATCAAGGTGCCCTTGGCAATGATCCCTACATAACCTATACAGATATCGTTGCTTGCCGTGTTGCACCCACAGAGATCGAGATAACCACCCAGGCAAAGACGCTCAAGGTTAATCTGTCTCTCAGTGCCAAGCGCCTGGCTGAGCTAAAACAGGCGTTTAGTGCTCACGGTATCCGGCTCAATAAGGATATCAGTCTAAGCCAAACCTAGCCTAAGCCGCAGGCACTAGCATAAGGGGCAGTATGCAGCAGACCAACGCCGCCGCAACCTGTATAACCGACTCGATAATCAAAGCCTGCATCGCCGTGGGATTTTCATTTTTACTTCTGGGATGCCAGCGGGCCAAGGATGTCGATTATCTTTGGCAAGATTACGGCCAACGTCTCTCTAATGTGATTGAACGCCCCTACACGGCCGCTGACTTTGTTCCTCAGCAGATAAGCAGACCTAAACCAGTTACCCGCCCATCGCAGACCATCTCTATCTTAGAAACCCTCTCTCTGAGTCATTGTCAGCTTGGCACCTTGATAGCCGACCACAACAGTACGCTCGGCAAGGTCGCCCCGCCGAGTCAGCAATTCATCTACCAGATACGCTTTATTCAACTGGCCCCCGCCTGCATCGACACCTTAGAGGCCGGTCCGCTAAGGCGTGAGCTGACACAGGCCCTCAAGCAGAAACAAGATGGAGCGATGGAAGACTTCAACCGGGTTCTGACCAGAGACAGGAGCATCACCCAGAGCCTGTTCATCGGCTACGACTCCTTGGTGCTCGACAAGACGCGCGCCGGGCGTTTCGAGCTCGAATCGGCGCTGGGTCAACTGCTTGATATTAAGCGCGCGATAGCACAGCAAGCTTGGCAGCAGATAGACACCAAGCAGATTGAACCCACCCTGGCGCTGCTGGCCTACCAATCTCTGCTGCCCAAGTATCTGCGCTCCTTAAGCTACAGCCAAGCCCAGCTAGTTGCCCTCAATGACTATTTAACAGAACATGCCGCCTCGATCACCTGTCGGCCAGGCCATGCCAACCACAAGCAAGAGATACTGCAAAATGTGTTTCACAAATTCTATCTTGCTCAGATCCAGGCCTATCTGTCACAACTTAACCAGCTGCACTATCGTCTGAACGAGCCGCTGCTGGCGCTCTTTGAAGGCAGCAGCTATCAGGGTTTTATCGAACTGCATTTCGGCGAACAGCAAGACGCTCTGCCTGCAAAGCTTAAGACGCAGATGCGCAGGCACGTCAAATGGTGGCAAGCATTCAGAGAAAGCTGTAATATTCCCCAGCCAAACCGCTAGGGCTGTACTTATCCAGCCACAGAGGCTACCTTGCCGCTCGAAAAGACTGCTACACTATCCCTCTCTCAAACCAAAGCTGCTATCACACCAGAGCTTGCTTCAACCTAGGCGACCGCAGATCATGATCCTGGATACCTTAGACAACCTGGCACACTACACCCACCTAGGGCCACGTATTGCCACAGCCTTGCAACACCTAAAAGAGACAGATTTCACTCAGCTGCCCGTTGGCAACTATGAGCTGGATGGCAAAGATATTTTTGTTATCGTCAACGACTATGAAACTAAGCCCAGAGAGGTCGAGCCTTTCGAGGTGCACCGCAAATATATCGACGTGCAGTATGTGGTCAGTGGTGAAGAGGAATTTGGCTATCTGCCACTAGCGGATCAGACCCCATCGAAACCTTACTATGACAAACACGACTACGCCGAGTACGACTATGAGTCCAACAAAGAAGCTGCCGCCTTTATCCCCTTGAAGGCAGGGATGTTTGCGCTGTTTTTCCCTCAGGATATGCACATGCCAGGCACCTCGGCGACACCACAAAAGGTGAGAAAGGTAGTGATCAAGGTAAGAATATAGCCCCTTGCTAACGCCCGCTGTCATTGCGGGCGTTTTGCACTCCCCCACAGCCAGTCTCCCGATACAAAATGTAACCAAGCTCCACTCTTTGGCCCGCTACCTCTTGTATTAGCTCGCCAGCCCTCTTTACCTGACTTATCGATAAACGGCACTCACGCCAAGGGGGTCTAAGAGCAAAAACATGATCTTGATCAATACTCACAAACTGCTAATATAGCCGCATCGAATTACATATAGCTTTTTGTTATATGGGAATTTTTTCTAATAATAAAAACAGCAAAAGCGAGTACCCCATGCATCCCAGCCCTGAACTGAGTCAGATCTACCTCGACGCCAACGCGACCACTCCGGTATTGCCCCAAGCCGCTAAAGCAGCCCTGGGTGCGATGGAAGAGCTGTTTGGCAACCCGTCCAGCAGCCATATCACAGGCCTTAAAGCCAAAAGCCTGATGGAGCAGACGCGCCTGCGCGCCAAACAGATTCTTGCCAGTGGCCAAGGCAAGATCATCTTTACCAGTGGCGCCACCGAAGGCATACAGACTGCCATTCTCTCCGCCCTCATCAAGGCAAAGGCCAGCCTGGATCCCAACAAGCAATACAGCTTGTTATACGGCGCGACCGAACATAAGGCAGTGCCCAACTCTCTGGCTCACTGGAACCAACTGCTGGAGATCGGCGCCGAGGTCAAGGCGATTCCCGTCGATGACAAAGGCGCGCTGGATCTCGACTTCATCGCCAAAGAGGTGCCCAATGCCTTGATGATCTGCACCATGGCGGTCAATAACGAAACCGGGGTATATCAGGACCTCAACGCACTCGATAGCTGCATACGTCAGCATAACCCTAAAGTGTTTTGGATGGTGGACTGCGTTCAGGCTTTGGGCAAACGTCCTCTGACACTGGCGCAAACCAGCATAGATTACGCGCCCTTTAGCGGCCATAAACTCTATGCGCCTAAGGGCATAGGCTTCGTTTATATTCGTGAGGGCGCCCCCTTTACCCCTTTTATCGCCGGTGGCGGTCAAGAGGGTGGCCTGCGCTCAGGCACGGAAAACTTGCCGGGTATGGCGGCGCTCAACCAAGTGTTTGCCATGTTACTCGCCGAACAAGATACTCCCTTCTATAGCGGGGAACGTCTGGAGCAATACCGTCAGCAACTGGCTCAGGCGCTGTTAAATGCCTTCCCTACACTGGTATTCAACCACAGCTTCGACAACAGTGTGCCCACCACCTTGAACTTCGCCGTGCCAGGTTTTAGCAGCAAGGAGATCATGGATCTGTTCGACGCCGCCAATATCCGCGTCAGCTCAGGATCGGCATGCAGCTCAAAAGTGACTCGCAGCTTCGTGCTTGATGCCATGGGCCTGCCCGCCTGGCAGAGTGAATCCGCCATTCGTCTCTCTTTCGGTCCGGCCATGACACAGCTTGAGGTGGATCAGGCCTGTGAGCGCATTCAATCGGCCGCTAACGCATTAGGCAATAGCTGCCTGACCCTGAGCACGGATGATGTCTCTACAGATAAAAAACCGCTTAACGGCTTAGTCCAGCTCAAATCTGGCTCCAGCTGTAGCTGGATCTACGCCGATCAACAGAGCAAACAGGCCGTGGTGATCGATCCCTTGCCTGAGCTCGGTCAGCGTATCGATACCCTGCTGCAATGCCAGCAGCTGTCGCCTATCGCCTTTATCGACACCCACGGCCATGCCGATCACGTCTCGGGACGTGTGGAGTTGGCGGCCCGCTATCTGCCTGAACAGACAAGTGATCATCTTGGCTGGCCAGCGACGCATCAGATCACTGAGATCGGTGCCAGACCAGCTCAGTCACTGTCGCTGGGCCAACTCTCTCTGGTAAAAGTGGCAACCCCAGGTCATACCAAAGACAGTATCAGCCTGCTGCTATGTTCAGCCGAAGGCGAAGTGCTCTATGCCTTCTGTGGCGATCTGGTCTTAATGGGCAGTTTGGGGCGCACCAACTTCGACAGCAGCTGCGCCAAACAGATGTACAACAGCCTCAAGCTGCTGCACAGCCTGGTAGGCGATAACACACTACTGTGCCCAAGCCACGACTATAACAACGAGTTCACCACCAGCTTCGCCGCCGAATTTAGGGTTAACCCGCTCCTGAATGAGGTGATCAACGGCACCATCACCATGGCGCAGTTTGAGCAGCAAAAGGCGAGGCTCGACACGCATCTCAAAGATGAGGCTGGCAGCGAGATCATCTGCGGTGCCTATACCGGCGGATGCAGTAAAGCCAAGGTGAAAGAGTACGACAGCCAGACGCTAAACCAGCAAGTAGGCAGCTCACCCAACCTTAAATTGCTGGATATTCGCGAACCCCATGAATATGCCCTGCAACATGAACTGGGGACCCTTGGGCAGAAAACCATTAACGTTCCCATGACACGTCTGGTGCAGTTTGTTCAAGAAAACCAGTTAGATAGAGAGGCTCAATGGGTATTGGTCTGTCGTAGCGGCAGTCGCTCACTGGTGGCAGCCCAAGCCCTACATCGACTGGGCTTTAACAACATCGCCCACCTTAAAGGCGGCTATGCGTTAAGCGACAGCTAAATTCAAGCCCACCCTCGCCTGACAGGCAGAAAAAAACCGCATCCCTAAAAGATGCGGTTTTTTATTTGGCTTAGACCCAAGCAGACTAGAAATAGTAGCCGAAGTTGATGTTAAAGCGCTTGTTGGTGCCGCCGTCGCCCACCATGGAGCCACCAATGAAAGGCTGGTTTTGAGCCACAACAAAATCGAAATAGGTGTAGAGACCACCCGCAGTGACCGCCACCCCGGTGACATTCATGAAGGTATCTTCCTGCCCTGTGGGTTTATCTGTGATTAACGAATAGTCGTTATAGAAGGTCAAGTTTGATACAGGTCCCCACTTAACAGGCAGGCTATAGGCCAAGTCGGCAACATAACTGGTTGCCTCGGCGGGAATCGAGTCATAAAAGGCGTAGGCCGCCACCACCATACGCTCCACATCCATGCCATCAACATCATACTTGTAATCGGTCAGCTGTAACTTGAGGTTCCAGCGATCATAGTTGAGTACACCATGCAGCGCTGCCGCCATCTGGTCGCCATCTGTACCATTTTCAATTTCAAGTTGTCCTACCTGACCCGAGACACCTAGCTCAAAACTCCCGCCATCAAACATGAAGTTGTGGCTGTAACGAGCGTTGAAGGTGTTCTTCTCGCCGGCGGCATAGCCATCGGTTGGCGCATCATAAATCCCCTCGCCTGCCAGGCGAACACCAACAACATCGTAAGCATATCTATGGGTGCGATCCGATACATAACCGTCCAGACCACCTTGCTCATCATTCTTATAGAAGGCTAAGTCTAATCGATTGCTGTCACTCTTATAGGTGTAGTTAAGTCCCAGATCGTAATCATCTTCCAGGCCTAAGTAGAAATTAGAGCTAAAGAAATAGTTATTAGACGCGTAGGTTAAGATACCGAAAGGCACCTGAGTCACCCCTATCTTTCCCTGTTGCTCATCATCAAAGTTATAACCTACCCAGGCATGATGAATCACATTCATATACTCGAACCAACGATACTGGGCCGAAAAAATCACGTCATCCAGATTACCGTTTACATCGATACGAAAGAGATCAAAGTCGAAGTCACCACCGCGATCGGTATTGGCATCGGAATAATCCTCATAGGAGTATTGAAAACGGGCAGCGCCGCCAAACTTAATCGACTTATCCATCTCCTCCTTTTCAGGGGCTTGTTCCTTTTCGGCTTCCAACTGCTCAATGCGCGCCTTTAGCGCCTTAAGCTCTTCGTCCACAGTGGTGGCACTGGCATTGGCACACAAAGCCATTGCGATACAGCTAGCTGCAAGTGTATAGCGAATCATCATTCATCCTCTCAGGTTTAACTTATTATTCTGCTTCCATGCTGCCATTTGCATCTTGAGTAGAGAAACTGGCCAAGAGTTCAGCCAAAGGGACACTGCTAAATACAAGCAATGCCGAATAAGTGAAGTCGCCATGAGGGCGTCACACCGAACAAACTCCAAGGCTAACTAACACCCTGCTGTAATGATCAGTACTCAAACTATGAAAATGATTAGAATTATTATTAGTGGCAACATATAGGCAACCCGCAGTCAAAAACAGCGGATTACTCAAAGCATTAGAGGCTTAAACTTAACACAAACCACTCATAATTAACAGGCAACACATGCTTTAGCCCGTATAAAGCGATCATGTAATCGAGCCGCATAGTTACGACTCAAACAAAATAATCATATGAAACACTAAACAAGATAAAGCAGATAAGTGAACCTTAAAAAGGCGCGGCGTCCTGCCGCGCGTGGCAATCAGGGCAAGGGCATCTTATCGCTCAACCCACAGGTTAGGGATGAACCGAAACGACAAGGCACCTTTTCTCCCACTGGATGTCACGAAAGAGACTTAACCACGATGACAAACTGAAAGCATCGCTGTCTCCGGCCCTCCCTGGCCCCTTGAAACGCTAAATTCAGGATCAAATCGGCTAATCTAAGGCATCTAACACCTTGCTACCCTTGACGGCCTTAGTCTCATAGAGCCAGCGATACAGGGTTGGCAAGATCAATAGTGTCAGGGCGGTAGAGCTAAACAGGCCGCCTATGATCACCACCGCCAGCGGCTTTTGGATCTCGCTGCCGACACCGCTCGATAGCAAGATAGGGATCAGGCCCAGCGCCGAGGTCAGCGCCGTCATCAGCACGGGGCGAAGACGTCCCACAGTGCCTTCATACACGCTGATATAGAGGGCTTCTCCCGCGGCCCGCCTCTGGTTAATGGAATCCACCAGCACCACGCCGTTGAGTACCGCCACCCCAAACAGAGTGATAAAGCCGATAGAGCTAGGCACTGACAGATAGGTGCCGCTGACGTAGAGGGCCACCACGCCGCCGATCAGCGCCAGCGGCACGTTAGCCATGATCAGGCCCACCTGCTTGATGGAACCGAAGGAGAAGTAAAGCAACAGGGCGATCAGGGCGATCGAGATGGGCACCACCAGCATCAGCTTCTGCTGGGCCCGCTGCTGGTTCTCATACTGGCCGCCGACCACAACCGTGTATCCCGGCGGCAGATCCGCCTGAGGCACTATGGCGTAGATATCCTTGACCACTGAGCCCATGTCGCGTCCCGACACGTTGGCCTGCACCACCACTCGGCGCTGCACATCGTCGCGGCGGATGTTAGGCGGCGCCATCTCAACCACCACATCGGCCACCTCACCCAGGCGCACGGTGGCACCGTTTACGCCGCTCAGCAGCAGATCCTCCAGCGCATCGGGCGCACTACGATATTGGCTTGCCAGGCGTACATTGATGTCGTATCTGGCGTTACCGTCGATCACCTGCCCGGCACTGACGCCGCCGATCCCCTGACTCACCAGGCTCATCACCTCATCGACGCTAATACCATAGCGGGCCAGCAGGTCCCGCTTGGGACGCACCACCAGTTGAGCCTCGCCAGACACCTGCTCCAAAGAGACATCGACCGCGCCCTCTATGCTAGACACCAAGTCACTAAGTGCCTGCCCCTTCTTGGAAAGCACTTCGAGATCCGGTCCAAACAGCTTGATCGCCAGCTGCGCCTTTACCCCAGAGAGCAACTCATCGACACGGGTAGCGATGGGCTGAGAGAAGGTAAACAGCAGGCCGGGGAAGACGCTTAACTTCTCTTCCATCAAGCGCTGCAACTCGAGACGGGTCTCGGCGTGTTGCCACTCATCGATCGGCTTTAGGCCGATATAGATCTCTATATTGCTGACAGGCTCAGGATCGCCCCCCAGCTCTGGCGCGCCGATACGGCTCAAGGCATAGTCCACCTCGGGAAAGCCCATCAAGATGGCTTCGAGCTTGGGCGCCACGTCTAATGAAGTGCTTAGGCTAGCTGTAGGCGCCAGGGTGACGCGCAAGTTGATGGTGCCCTCCTCAAGCTCGGGCACAAACTCTGTGCCAAGTCTGGGCAGCAGTGCCATGCTAAAACCAAACAAGCCTATTGCCAGCAAGAGCACCAACTTGGGTCTGCCCATGGTGGCGCTAAGTAACTTGCGATAAACCGCCTCCACCGGCTTAAGGACAGGGCTCTCCCTCAGGGTAATACCGCGCTTAAAGGCGCCTGGTTGAAACAAGAATACCGCCAGGGCAGGCACGGCAATCAAGGCGACAAACAGCGCCGCCACCATGGCCAGAATGATACTCACCGCCATAGGCTGAAACAGCTTGCCCTCAACCCCTTCCAGCGCAAACAGCGGCGCAAACACCACTATGATGATGGCGGTGGCGAAGAAGATAGGACTACACACCTCCTTGGCGGCCAGCATCACCCTTGAGGCGGTACTGCTAAGTTCCCTAGGGGCTCGCTCTTTATCCTGATTTAAATGCCGCTTGTCTGGCTGGGTGAGGTGCTTAAAGATATTCTCCACCATCACCACTGAGCCATCCACCAGCATACCGATAGCCACCGCCAGCCCACCGAGGGACATCAGGTTGGCCGACATGCCAAAGTAGGCCATCACCATCAGCGCCAAGCCGATAGAGACAGGAATAGAGAGCAGCACCAGTGCCGTTGCGCGAAGGTTCACCAGAAACAGCGCCAGGATCACCACGATAAACACAAAGGCCATTAAGAGGGCATCGCGCACCGTCTCTACCGCCTTATTGACCAGATCGGCCTGGTCGTAAAATACCTCGAAGGAGACACCTTTAGGCAGCGCCTGCTCTATCATGGCAGTCCGCGCCGAGATATCGTCTATGGTCGCCTTAGTGTTGGCGCCCATGCGTTTAAGCACCACACCGGCAACCACCTCGCCCAGCGCCTGTGGCGTTCCTGCATCGTCGCGGCGGGTCATGGTGACGGCGCCCACCCGTATCTCGGCGCCGAACTCCACCTTGGCGATATCCCCCACCCTAACTGGGGTACCGCCCACCTCGGCGAGTGGGATCTGAGCGATCGCCACCAGGCCTGCCTTACCCGCGGGTAACAGGCCATAGCCACGAACTACCAGCTGCTCCTGGCCCTGATCCATAAACCAGCCACCGGCGTTACGGTTATTGCTCTCCAGCGCCTGGGTCACCTGGACCATCGACAAACCATAGCTGCGCAGTTTATTGGGCTCTATCTGCACCTGATATTGGCGAACCTCCCCGCCGAAGGAGAGCACATCTGTCACGCCGCCCACCGGCATCAGGATAAGTTTTACCAGATAGTCATTGAGGCTTCTCAGCTCGGCGGCATCGATCCCCGACTCGGGCGTGGCCCGCAGTATGTACTGATAGATCTGGCCGAGTCCCGAGGTGTTAGGGCCAATTTCCGGCACTCCGACGCCATCGGGTATCATCTCCCTCGCCGCCTGCAACTGCTCGAACACCTGCTGACGGGCAAAGTAGATATCAGTCCCCTCGGCAAACACCACGGTCACAATTGACAGTCCTGTGCGCGACAAAGAGCGCACCTCGGTCACAGATGGCAGGGCATACATGGCCGACTCCACCGGATAACTGATCAGCTTTTCCACCTCCTCGGCCGCCAGCCCCTCGGCGGCGGTGTTGACCGTCACCTGCACGTTAGTGACATCGGGAAAGGCATCGAGGTTGAGCTTAGGTAAGATGACAACACTGGCAATCACACCACACAGCAGCGCCAGCGCCACCATAAGACGATTGCGAATCGCGCCATCGATAAGTTTCTGCAGCATAAGAACGACCTCTTAGTGGTTGTGAATATCGAAACCTGACTTGGCCTGCTCAGAGGCTAAGAAAAAGGCGCCGGAAACCACCACCCGCATCTCAGGGCGTAAGCCTTCCACCAGATTCATACCACGTTGGCGCTCACTCACCTCGACCTCGACGGCCTCGAAACCATCTCCCTCTTCGATAAACACCTGCCAGTCGCCGTCACCGCCTCGGGTCAGCGCCGCATCGGGCAATATCACCCCACCCTGACTATCATCAGCTAGATAGATCTCGGCAAACTGCCCAGCGTGGAGCACATGACCGGGATTGGCGAAGGCCACCAAGATCTGCTCGGTACGAGTGGTGCTGTCAATCTCATGGGAGCGACCGATCACCTCGGCCTCCAGAGTGAAATCCCCCACCTTCACCAGCGCCTTGCTGCCGACCTTGATCTGTTGAGATTGAGTCGGTGTCACCTGAGCCTCTACCCAGAGGTGAGACTCATCGGTAAGCTGCATCAAGGCCGTGCCGCCGTTGAACACCTGCCCCCGCATGGCAACATCTTGCTGCACACGACCATCGATAGGCGCCAACAGCTGATAGCTGCCAATATTTTCTGGGTCGGACTCCAGCGCCTTGATCTGCTCAGGTGTCATCTTGAGGGCACTCAAGATAGCGCGCTTAAGCTCGGCGTCGACCTGCGCCTGTTGGCGGTGACTGGCACTCACCGCACTCTGACTCATGCGTTTAATCCGGCTCCATTCGGCGGCAGCATTGATATGATCCGCCTGGGCCTGGGCTACCGCTGCGCCGACCAGAGTCAACAGGGGCTGGCCCTTCTTGACCTCTTGGCCCGGCACCACATGGCGCGCCAGTACGCGCACATCCAGCTGGGGCGCCAGGGTAACGGTGCGATCTCTGTCGACCACTAAGGTGGCGGTGGCCACAGCCGCCAGGCTAAAGCCTTGGGTACTGACGGACGTCACCTCAATACCGGCCAACAGACGCTGCTCCTGAGTCAGCACCAGCTCACCACCGTGAGCCTCCTCGTCGCCTGGTGTCTGTAACGCCTGAGCGCTGACAGGCTTAGCAGCATGATCATGGCCTTCGGCCCCGAGTACCACACCGCCAAGTGCCGTCATGGTCATCAAACCGCCAAAGGCCATGGCGCGCCCTAGAGATGGCAAGGGCAACAAGGTGCTTTTACTTGATTGATTTTTCATATTTTCACCTACCGCCCTAAACCTAAGACGCTATAAGACCCTTTGTTTATCTGATGCTGCAAAGGCGCATTGAGCGACACGCTCTGATTCATCCAATATTGAAAGCCAATCTTGTTGATCTGCGGCAGCGGTGCCGGAGCCATTTCGCCAGGTGAGGCGTGCAGGGGGATGCTCCACAAGGCGCCAGGCAGTGTGGTGGTGATTAAGGTTTTTCTCATTGCAATTCCTAATCTTAAGGAACAGGCGTCATGTCACGGCGAGCCAAGGACCCAATGGCCTATGGGCATCGCTAATACAAGTAGTGATATGTGGCATGAAAACGCCCGATAAAAACAGTGATCCACCAGCCCAAGTCATAAAACACTCGGTCTGAAGAGATTATTTTTTAACGGCTTAAGATAGTGAAATTGGCGGGCGATAGGCCGCTTGTGGGACAGGAGGAAGATAATGCAATCTGACACTGGCGGGCTCATCGCTCACAGGCACAGAAGGCACCCAGGCTAGCTGAGACACTAAGGTGACATGGCCGCCATGACATTGGCAGTCTAGGCAGAGATCAAAGGTCTGAGTCTCAGTCTTGCTGATCTGATGTTGATGTGGCGTCTCAAGCTCTGGCTCATCGAAGCCACACTGGCAATCGACACACTGCTGCAGACTCACCACTTCGGCAGTAAACTGCAGATGGGGATGGGTTTCGCTCTCCTCTTCATGGCTGCCAAGATGCAGTTGATGCGCACCCAGGTTTGCCCCTGCAAATTGCAGTGCTACCACGGCGATCATCATCAAGGCTAACTTGTGAACCAGTTGACGAAAGAAGAGACTCAAGCAAACTCCAAAGGAAAAGCGTAAAAAGGTCTAATAATCAGACTAAAGGGGTGACAAATAGTTCCATTGCCTCCCCTCTCCTTGACAGGACATTCGCCCCATCATGCTAGCCAGATCACACTCGAGGCACTACTTAAATACGCAGTGCTTAGTGTAATCGGCCGCTTCGTTAGCGCTCCAGTCACCCTTAGGCTTATCTTCCATCTGTTTACACCACTTTTCGCTACCGACTTCGGGAGCACAACCAGAGAGCGACGCCATAAGTGTCAGAGCTAGCGCGGCAGACGTCAAAGAGAGTGAAGATTTCAACATGGGGTATTTCCTTAAGGGTCTTAGATTATGAGATTACGAGTCCCTAGCCATACACTAGGGCTCGAGTGGACAACTTAGCTTGGCGGTGATCCACTCGATGGCCTGGGGCTTATCCTCAAGAGCATACCACGCCACCTCACCTTGCATAAAGGGGCCCATCAAGCGCACCGCATTACCAAACCAATCGGGGCCGCCCACCAGCACTAAGGCATCAAACCTAGGCAGTTGTAGCTCACCGACACCCGACAGTGACTGGCTTTCCCAGCCCTCTAGCAAGACATCCGCCTCGATATAGAGACACACCTTGCCGGAGGCCTGCTGATATTCCTCAATGATGGGGACTATCTTGCGGCAATAGTCCTGGGTCGACAATCGCCCGCTGGCAAATAAACTGATCACCCCATTGGTGATATCGGCGATTTGACATAACATACACACACTCCGAGAAGGCGCCTAATTTGGCGACCATTTTGCATCATTTTGACGGGCTAATGATACAGGTCTAGATCAAATAAGCCGAACATGCCGACCAGCGAGCGATCTTAAATAGCCATGATAACCATCTCTAACCGCGTCCAATTAGCCGATAACGAACTGGAATGGCAGTTTATCCGCTCCAGTGGCGCCGGTGGCCAACATATCAACAAGGTCTCCACCGCGGCGCAGCTGATCTTCGATATCCGTCAATCTTCCCTGCCGGAGGTTTATCAGCAAAGACTGCTGGCCAAGGCAGACCATCGCATCACCAAGAGTGGCAAGATCATCATCAAGTGTCAGGCCAGTCGCAGTCAGGAGGCCAATCGCCTGGCGGCGCTAGAGCAATTTATCACCCTGGTAGCCAGCGTGGGGCACACCGCCAAGAAACGGATCGCCACCAAACCCACCAAGGGCAGCCAGCGCAGGCGAGTCGATACCAAGAAGCAGCGCGGCGCGACGAAGGCCCTCAGGCAGAAGCAGTTCTAATCCATTCCTCTTTATCTCAAGATGATCTTGACTAACGCTTTGCCTCAAGGTGATTTTTGCTAACGAGACGTCAAATTCGCCGATAAGTATGCTAAGTTGCAGGTATCTTGTTTAAACGACTGACGCAGTAAGGTGTGCTAGATGAGTAAATCGGTGAAAATTCTCTTAGTAAACGGTCCTAACCTCAACCTACTGGGACGACGAGAACCTGGCCATTACGGCCATCACACCTTAGAACAGATTGTCGAGCAGTTACAGTGCTTGGCCGCCGAGCAAGGCGCTAGCCTTAACCATATTCAATCCAATGCCGAACATGAGCTGATCGACGCCATTCATCAAACCGACGCCGATTTCATCATCATCAACCCGGCGGCCTTTACCCACACCAGCGTGGCGCTCAGAGACGCCCTACTCGGTGTTGCTATTCCATTTATCGAAGTTCACCTCTCCAATGTGCACGCCAGAGAAGCCTTTAGGCATCACTCCTACTTCTCAGACAAGGCGGTCGGCGTCATCTGCGGTCTCGGCGAACAGGGCTATCGCTACGCCCTGGACTCGGCCATCGCCCGTGTAAAAGCCAGCCAGCAGAAGGGATAGAGCATGGATATACGCAAGATCAAGAAGCTAATCGAACTGGTGCAGGCCTCGGATATTAGCGAACTTGAGATCAAAGAGGGCGAGGAGTCGATTCGTATCTGCCGCCAACTCGCAGCAACAGCCAGCCCGCGCCTTCAGCCAGCTCCTAGCCAAACAGATGAAGCATCAGGCGAGGCGGAATATGACGAAGAGACCCTGCTACGCTCCCCGATGGTCGGCACCTTCTATCTAGCTCCCGCTGTCGATGCCTCTCCCTTGGTGGCCGTAGGCCAACAGGTCGAGCAAGGTGAGCCCGTCTGCATCATAGAAGCGATGAAGATGATGAATCAGATCCAGGCGCCCCATGCAGGCGTGGTTAAGGCCATATTATGCCAGAGCGGCGATGGCGTCGAATTCGATCAACCTCTGATGGTGATCGAATAGCGCGATAACCGGCCTCAGCAGAGGCAATAATGAGGAGACCGCATGCCGCACCCGACGCCAAGACGATTCAATAAGCTGTTGATCGCCAATCGCGGCGAGATAGCACTGCGCATCATCCGCGCCTGTCACCAACTTGGTATCAAAACGGTGGCCGTCTACTCCAGTGCCGACAAGCAAAGTGGTCACCTGACACTCGCCGATGAGACAGTCTGTATCGGTCCGGCGCCCGCCAAAGAGAGCTACCTCAACATTGCCGCTATCCTCGCCGCCGCCGATCTCACTCAGGTCGATGCCATCCACCCAGGTTACGGCTTTCTGTCCGAAAATGCCGACTTCGCCGAGCAGGTGATACAGAGCGGCTTTCACTTTATCGGCCCCACGGCGGACACCATACGCCTGATGGGCGACAAGGTGAGCGCCATCGCCGCCATGAAGGCGGCCGGAGTGCCCACTGTGCCCGGCTCAGACGGTCTACTGGACCATGATGAGGCGCGCACCAAGCAAATCGCCGCTGAGATAGGCTACCCGCTAATCATCAAGGCCACCGCGGGCGGCGGCGGAAAAGGAATGCGTATCGTCGAGGATGAGGCTCAGCTGCTTGCCGCCATCACCCTCACCCGCCGCGAAGCCGAGGCAGCCTTTGGCAATAGCGGCGTCTACTTGGAAAAATATCTCACACGGCCACGCCATATCGAGGTGCAGGTGGTGTGCGATCAACAGGGGAATTGTCTGTCTCTGGGCGAACGAGACTGCTCGCTGCAACGGGCCCAACAAAAAGTGATCGAGGCCGCACCGGCGCCTGGCTTAACGCCCGAGCAGCGCCAGCAAATAGGCCAAAGCTGTATCAAGGCCTGTCAGGCGATCGGTTATCTTGGGGTGGGCACCTTAGAGTTTCTCTATCAAGATGGCGAGTTCTACTTTATGGAGATGAACACCCGCATTCAGGTGGAGCACACCATCACAGAGATGGTCACAGGGGTGGATCTCTTAGCGCTGCAGCTCACTATCGCCCAGGGCGAGCCACTCGACCTAAGCGAGGCGCAAGTGACTCCCAAGGGACACGCCATAGAGTGTCGTATCAATGCCGAGCATCCGCGCACCTTTACGCCTTCACCGGGACAGATCACTCAGCTGCAGGTACCGGGAGGCCTGGGGGTGCGCTGGGAATCTCACCTCACGCACGGCTATGATATTCCGCCCTATTACGATGCCATGATCGCTAAGTTGATCACCTGGGGGGATGACAGAACCCAGGCGATAGCCCGCATGCGCACCGCGCTGGACGAGCTCACAATCTCAGGCATAGACACTAATATCCCCCTGCTCAAGGCGCTGCTTGCCGATCCTAAGGTGCAGCAGGGAGAGACCTCTATTCACTATCTGGAAGATACCTTTCTACCTGGAAAATGAGTGCTTGCCAGGCCTCAACCCAGATCGCTAGGCCGCCAGGTACCTGTCGATATCCACCTCGTCTATCTGCTCCGGTGCTAGGTAACGCTCGGCGTACTCCAAATAAATACCGCTGGTGAGGAACAGCTTAAACACCTCGGCGTCCACATGTTGATCCAGCACCATCTTATGCAAGATATCGATGGCGACACTCAGGGGTTTAGCCTTCTTATAGGGCCTGTCGGCCGCCGTAAGCGCCTCGAAGATATCCGCCAGCACCAGAATGCGCTCGGGGATCGACAGGTCATCACCGCTTAGCTTTCTGGGGTAGCCCGTACCTATCAGGGTTTCATGGTGGGTCGAGGCGTAACGGGGCACTCGCGCCAGCTCAGGTGGGAAGGGCAAGTTCTCGAGCATCTTGATGGTACTGGTAATATGTTGATTGATCTTAAACCTGTCCTCAGCAGTCAGGGTACCGCGGGAGATACTCAGATTATAGAGTTCGCCCTGATTATAGAGCGCCTCGGGTACCGTCATCTTGATACCAAATTTAGGGTCAAACACCTCAGGGCGCTGACGGGCAATCACATGATGGGGCTTATCGGCCAGCAATGGCTCGGTCACCGGCAGGCTCACCTCGGCGCTAAGATCGGGATAATTCAACTCCTCTACGGGAGAGAGGCCAAGACGGTCATCGAAGTGGCGCTCCCAAGTGATGGTCGACAGCGCCGTTAGCCTGTCGATATCGGCCTGTTCCATGAATTCGCCGCCCACATTCGCCCCGGCAACAAAGGCAAAGTCCTCTCTTAACTGCTCACGGCGCGCCTTTAATGCGGTCAGAAACTCGCCCTGACGTTCCGGACTCACCTGACACTGTTTGAGATAGTGGATCTCGGCGTCGCGCCACAGCACCTCGAAGCGCATTCGCACCTCGTGGATACGGTTATAGATCACTTCTAACTTACTGCCTTTATCCACGATATGCTCGGGCGTGGTGATCTTGCCGCAATCATGCAACCAGGCGGCGATGCGAAACTCCCTGTGCTCATCGGCATTACGAAAACGAAACGCCTTAAAGGCAGGCAGATCCGACTTGGCGGCATATTCGGCCAACATCAGCCCTAGCTCGGGTACTCGATTACAGTGACCCGCAGTATAAGGGGACTTATCATCGATCGCCTGGGCGATCAGCTTGATAAAGGCATCCATCAAGGCCTTATGGTCTTGCTCATGCTGGCGAATAGACTCGGACATATCCACCAAGGAGATCGCCAGCTCATCTATCTCCTTAATATAGGAATCTACCTTAGTGACCTCGTCATAACGGCGATATTTCACCTTGAGGTTTTCCAGCGCCAACAGTTTGATGGGCGTGATAATGGGTGAGGCAAACACCCAAGAGAAAGGCAGCGCCAGCAACAAGCAGAGGCCAGTGATCAGTATGGATTTCTCTACCTTATCTAGGCTCGAAGCCAACAAGGTATCCTTGGGCACTAAAATGGCGAAATACTCAGTCTCGGCGGTATTTTGCCCAAAAGGGGTGACATAGACAAAGCTCGGCACGCCATTAAGCGTTATCTCGTTTAACTGCTGATGCCTGCTAGCATCTGCGGCGATATCGATAAGCTCCTTGTAAGGTACGACGCCCTGGATGTTTTGAGGTGCGACTCGCTGCCCCTGGGCAAACCACTTATCACGCAGCGCCTGTATTTGAGCCGGGCTGATATGGTCAATCGCCTTATCAATAAGCGCCACCAGCGCGGCATCATCCCTATGCATCACCATGCTGAGCCCCGCCTGAATATCCACAGGGGCATAGTCCAAATCTTCATGAAACTGGAGATCGTCGAGAAAATACTGCTGCGCGGTATAGTGCAGCACTATGCTGTTGTCGATAGCCGCATATACCCGCCCATCTTTAACGGCCTGCAGAATGCCTCGGGTAGATGTCACCTCCACCACCTCTATTTCGGGGAAATACTGCTTGATAATAGGGATAATCGACCAGCCCTTAGGAATAGCTACCCGCTTGCCCGCAAGCTCAGCAACATGGTGGATCGACGCCTGCCCAGGACGAGTGACGGCGGCAAACGGCATACTAAGATAGGATTGGCTAAAGACCCCCAAAGCGCGGTTCGCCTCGCTATTGAGTACAGAGTGGAGCAGATTGATCTCCCCCGCCCTGAACTTGTCGACAAACTCCGGCCAGGTAAAGCCGTTGTTATAGTTGATGGTCAGCCCTGTCATCTCTGCCACAAGATTGAGCAAATCTATGCTGTACCCCATGGGGCGCCCGGCAACGGCAAAATCTATCGGCGGCCAATCGGTTTCATTAGAGGCGATAAGCGCCGGCGTACTCTGCACCAAAGCTTGCTCCTCAGGGGTGAGTTCGAGTCGCTCAACCCGCGGCCCCTGCTGCTCGGCATCACGCTGACGGTTAGAGGCCACAAGGTCGCCACTGGCGCGATACACATAGACCTCAGCGCTTGCCAGCGCCGACTCTCCCTGACTGAGCGAGGCGAGGTAATCATCCAGGCTCGACAGGGCGATATCCACCGCTAACACGGCGTCACTATCGGGCAAGCGGATGGAATAGGTAATGCCGGGCGCCTGCAGATTCTGAAACAGATAGGGCTCAGTCTTAAACACCTTGCCGGGCTGGGCATCGATAAACCAGGGACGTATGCTGGCATCATAGTCTGTGGGCTCCATCCGGCTCGCCCGCTGGTTAAACTCGGCATCTAAGTAGTGAAAGGCGCGAATACGCTCCTCCCCCTTCCCCTGAATACTGATGATCACCCAGCGATCTTCCAGCGACGCCTTAAGTTGCCGGCGCACTATGGGGTGGGCGTCGAGATTGACCAGTTCAAACAGATTACCATCCGGGCTGCCGAGATAGATGGCATAGATAAAGTTGGCCGAAAGCATCGCCTGACTAAACACCAGCTTGGCGGCTTTCGTCAGCCCCATAGGCGTATACAGGCCTTCAAAGTTCGCCACCAATTTTGTGGTATTGCTCGCCTGACTGTCGAGCTGCTGCAGATAGCTTGCCGTGCTGTTGGCACTCTGATTATACAGGTGAAGGCTGGACTCGGTGGCCAGTCGCTGACTGAAATAGTACTGCAAGCCGATAGCAACCAAGGCGGTAAACAGCGTCGCAATAATGAAGATGCCCACCACCGTAAAGCGTATGGTTAGCCGTTTGGGTTTCGCTAAGGTGAGGCCCTGCATTCGATATCCTTGTCACGAGAGTATCCTACTCAATGAGTATAACAAGAGATCTGCAGGCCTCACATCCTAGGGGAATGGCATCCTAACCTATCGATTTTAAGGACTTTTTTTACGCCATGATTCCGGCAATTCCACCTGTTGCCATAGCTCATGACAAAGGCTTTCCCCCTGATGCCAATTCCCCTGCTTGAGCCAAGTCACCAGGGCATCACCCACCTCAGGATAGGCAATAGGCTCAGGTTTTGGCGAGCGTAGCCAACGCTTTACCGCTGTCGGGTCAAGCCACTTCATACTTTCCGCTGCGCCCAGCAACTCCAACGCCGCCACATTGGAAAGCTGCTCAAACTGGCCATGTAGCGGCTTCACCAGCAGCTTCTTACCCAGGGTGAGCGCCTCACTGGCCAGCTCAAAGCCTGCGCTGGCGATCACCCCGCCACACTGGGCCAACTTGGCCTTAAAGCCCTCGCGGTTAAAGCCAGACCAGATCAGATTGTCTGCGCAATCTTTCGGCGCAGCCGAACCATGAAACACAGAGAAACGGTACTCGCCAAAGTCCTTGAGCAGGTGATTGATATCCTCCGGCGACTCAAACGGCAGATAGACCAGAATCTCATGGGAGTTATAGGCCACCACCTCGCTTACCTCGACAAAAGGCGGCAGCAGAGGAAAACCAAAATGATGCCAATGACAGCCCAGTGCCCGCTCGACCGGGGCAAAATAGTTGAGCAACATCTGATTGAACCAGCCGTTGCCCACCTTAGGCACATCGTATTGCAACGCCGCCTGATGACTCACACCGATAGAGGGTACCCCCTGAAGGCGCGCCGCCCAGGCAGACACAGGTTCAAAATCGTTAAGCACCAGGTCATAACCACTCAAATCCAGGGCGCGTACATCTTTAACTAAGGCACTCAAGGAGTTTTGCAGCGCCGTCCTGGCAATACTGACGCAGCCATTTTGGGTCGCAAAGGTTAGGCCTGTTTGGGCGCGATAGTCGCCGAAACACTGCATGTCGAAATAACGCTGAGTCTCTCGACCGGAAAAGAAGAAGTCGACATCGACTTGCTGATGTTTAAAAGCCTTAGCCATAACTCTAGCACGACTGAGATGGCCATTCCCTGTGCCTTGCACGCCGTAAAGGATACGCATTTTTTGTGCTGACTCCTGCTAGTGATTTATTGACCGATGAGAGGTAATGCCAGGTAGCAACTCGTCACGCCCAAAAGGGCACCCGCCAGAATATCCAGCGGGTAATGCACGCCCAAGATGATACGCGAGACACCGATAGCCGTAGCCCAACCAAAGGCGGGCCAGGCAAATGAGGGATAACAGCTGGCGATGGCGCTGGCCATCACAAAGGCCGCCGCCGTATGGCCCGATGGCAGACTGAACTTATCTGATGGCTCAAAGGCCAGTGTCAGGCTACTACCGCCCCGCAGAGACTGATAACAGGGACGGGTACGGCGAATGCTATTTTTAAGCGCGAGATAAAGAGGCAGTTCTAAGATAAAGGCGGCAAGCGCCGTGTTGAATAGGGTTTCCCCTCGTTCGTCCAGCAAAAGCAGGCCGACACACAGATAGAGATAAAAAGGCCCGTCGCCCGTGGCCGAAACTAACCTGGCCTTAGGGTTTAGCCCATGAGCTGCGCCATAGGCGTTGATCACGGCAAAGGCCTGACGATCTAGCTTAGCGAGGGTCTGAAACATAAAAGGCTCCGGATCACTTTGATATGATCAGGAGCCTAAAAAATTGCGATGACGCCTAGGTGACATCTAGCCTAAATATTTGTGACAGCTAAGGCTGACTAACTTAAGCTTCGGCGGTATTACCCACTTGGGATTTAGCACGAAACAGCTTCACTAAATGATAGATATTGATACAAGCGACAAAGGCGTTCATGCCAGCAACTGGCCAGGCTGAGATATAGATCCCGTAGATCACAAACAATGTACAACCGGTAAAGTTAAGACATCTTAGCCAGACTATATCTTTCATCATCAGAGAGATAGCGACCATCACTGAGGCGGAATAACCAATAAGTTCAATTGTGTTTGAAGCTTCCATAAGGCACCTTCTTGAGGCCCTCTGCCGTCCATAAGCTAACTGGGGGATCCGTGCCCCTAAAGCAAGTTAAAGTTAAGTTAATCGTTGACTGACCATATGCTAACAAATTTAGCCCAGACTTGTAATTTAAATACGTTATTTAATGACCTTTGTCATATTTTTTGCACAATTAGAAAGCAATAAAAGAAAGATTACAACAAGTTGGCCAAACGCCGCTATTATCACCAATAGCGTGATTGATAACGCTTTTCTTTTTAAGAATCCCTTATATACTGGCTGGTAACAATATATTGCTGATTTATCCCAGTAAAATGCCTCTCTACAGGAGTATGACTTATGGAATACAACACCTCAGAACTTTGTGACACTTACATTGATGTGGTCGATGTTGTTGAGCCCATGTTCAGTAATTATGGTGGTTGTAGCTCTTTCGGCGGTTCAATTAGCACCATTAAATGCTTCGAAGACAATGGATTAATCGCTGAAGTTCTGCAACAAGATGGCGAAGGCAAAGTACTGCTGGTCGACGGTGGTGGATCACTACGTCGTGCATTGATCGACGCGAGCATCGCCGAGATCGCCGTGGCAAATAACTGGGAAGGCATTATCGTATACGGTTCGGTGCGTGACGTAGACGCACTGGAAGATCTCGACATCGGAATTCAGGCGTTAGCCTCTATCCCTGTCGGCGCCGATGGTCATGGCGTTGGCGAACTGGAGATCCCGGTTAACTTCGGCGGCGTCACCTTCCTGCCAGCCGACCATATCTACGCCGACAACACAGGCATCATCCTGTCACCCGAGCCTCTAGATATCGATTAAGCTAAAGCCCGAAATGGCATGATGATTTTGGCTTAGCCATTTAATCGTAAAGGGACGACCACAGGTCGTCCTTTTTTGTGGCCTATCGATAGCCCCGCTTCTCTCACAGCAACCAGTATTACCCGCAATCGCGAAGGCACTGCGTTATCTATGTTGAGCTTCAAGCGACTTTGAACTTTGAACTTTGAACTTTGAAGTGGCATTTTGAAACCTTACCACATGGTGTACCAATTGCCTGCGGCAGGTGCAGTGCAAGGACGTACCAATGTCGTGATCACACGGATGTGAAGGAACGACCTTATGTGCATGTACTGCCGAGGCATGCTGGCTCTTTTTAAACATTTTGCCTTTGGCTTGGTGGATGCCGGTCAGAGTGTATGAAGTCGAACCTTCATTGCAATTAATAGCCTGCGGCTCGCTTATGTGCAGATACTGCCTCGGGACGCTATACGTCATCCCTGACCGCTTAACGAAAACATCCCTGTTTTCGATACCCTCAGCAGCATCTACACTGGGTTATCTATCTCTTCGATTGAGCCGCATTTGGTCCCCATCATCCTGTCAAAGCTAAGTTGTTTATGGACATTTTCGAGTTAAGGCCTTAACGCTAACTTGTCAGTTTCGGATAAAAATTTCTATGGGATAACGCCCGCCAACAGCGGCTAATTAAAGCCGATAGGCTTTTATTAGTCCTGTTTCTTGTGCTTGTTAGATTTATAGCCAAGTTCATCGCGCCAATGTTTCCTTGTGACAACATATGCCTCTAATGGATATAACTTATAGCCCGTACATCGCATATAAAGGTCTAAGCCTAATGATGAAGGCTCAAATCGGATATATTTTTCATCGTTTAAGTAAGTTGTTACTTCCCAGCTATTAATTAGGCCTCTTTTTACTAAAGAATGTAACTGAGGTTTAACAAAGCCAAATGCTAACATGTGATGTTTTACATCACTTATAATCATTTCATGAGAGTGATTTTGCACAATGTAGTCGAGAGGTTTTGGAGATGAGTTTAGGATATCAATAACTGATATATCTATATGATTTATAGAGACAAATTCAGTTACACTGTTTTCACGATTAAAAATCAAGTCAGCTATTCGATCATCGCTATATATTATTTCTAGTAACCTAGCTTCATATGACGACATCCCTTTTAGGTGCTCAGTATAAATCACTGAATCATCACTGCTGCTTCCAGATGCGATTTCACCTGATACTAGACCCGCCCATAGATTTTGGACTGTATCATCCTCTTCCCATGAAGCATCTTCGATGAGCACTTTTAGTAATTTGGGTGATGTATTGCCAGCGCTTTCAGGCAACTGGCCTAGTCGCTTTTGGATTTTTTCCTGAATAGATATAAGGTTCTTGGATCTATAGTATTTAACTTGATCCCTGACGAGCTCGCCTAATTCTTCTGCTGCAGGCATGCAGATAGCGCCAAAAAAATTGGCTACACCATTAATTGTGGTATCCAATGATTTGTCTATTGCTTTGTCTATAGGGTCTTTACTCACAGTAGTCCTTTTTCATGAAGAAATTTAACGCCCAAAGCAGCGGCGCGCGTTAGCGCGTCCAGCCCGCAGGGCGATGCTGCCTTTGCTTGTTATGTTTTTAATAGTATTGGGTATAGTCTGCTTCTATGTCAGCCAGCTTTGCCAATTGATCTAAGATTGATTTACCTGTAACCAATAAGTCTTGTGTTCGTGCTGGATTATCCCAACCCTCTGCACCGTGTTTACCTCCGTGAAAGAGGTTGTTTCTGATAGTTTTAAGCAAGCGAACAACTCTACCGAGTTCAGAGTTACAATCGGCTAAACCTACTTCTCGCCACTGAAGGTCTGAATGTTCCCCAACCTTTTGTCTTTTTGGGTTAAGTTCAATTAGTTTATTGGTTTCCGATGTATGTGCGAACGTCTCTGCGTACTTTTCTACGAACGCATCCCACCCCGGCTCTGCATTTTCTCCAATGCCATTGCGTTTTAAGAAACGATTTTCTTTAAGTGCAAACTCAAATCGTGAGAACCAATAAAAGAAATCAAACGCACACTCCTTTAAAGGGTCTTTAATATCTTCTTTACGCACGATCTCTCCAGAAAACATAACATTTTATTAGTGCGCATGCGCGTTTACCTCGTTGGACCAGAGAAAACGCGCACAGTTAACTATTTGTATGTAACGAACTTATCAACATTTTGCTAAATACACCATCTGGAAAAACGCGCAATGGGACAAAAATAATTTTGCTTCGATTAACCTAGTCACACCAAATGAAGCTAAATCGAAGAGATGAAATACACCGGTGTAGATGCATCTGCGGACGTCGATGGCATGGATGCCATCGTCGAGCCTCCACGGATGGATTCACGGCGTGTAGCAGATGTATCTACACATAAGCTCACCGCAGGTGATAGGTTGCCATGAAGGTGCGACCTTCGAACTCCCTTCCAACAAGCATTCAGCCAAACACTGCAACTTGAATAAACCTAGAACCCTCGAACACCAGATGAAGTCAGACGTTAAATACCAAGTGTAGATACACTGGTGAGCTTCCGTGACAGGGCCAAAAATGTTCCCTACATTTTTTGGCATTCCCTACATCCATGTAGGTCAGATGCCATCGTCGAGCCTACAGGGAACGTACTTGCGGCGTCTCACAAGGGTATCTGCACATCCCTCGCCGGGCAGGCGATAAGTAACGGTGAAGGTGCGACCTTCAAACACCTCCCAACAAGCATTCAGCTAAACGCTACAACGAAAAACAAACCAGGTTTCCTCTCGCGTTCATTAAAGCTAAATCGAAGAGGCGTTAGATACCCAGTGTAGATACGGCTGTGACCTTCGTCGTCCGGGCCAAAAATGTTCCCTACATTTTTTGGCATTCCCTACATCCGTGTAGGTCAGATGCCATCGTCGAGCCTACAGGGAGCGTACTTGCGGCGTCTCACAAGGGTATCTGCACATCCCTCGCCGGGCAGGCGATAAGTAACGGTGAAGGTACGACCTTCAAACATACACCCAACAAGCATACTGCCTGGGGCTATCACCCAAACTTTACAACTATAATCAAAACTTACCCACCCAAAATCTAATCCAAAAAACTGAAATTTGTGCAGCCCACAAAAAAATCAAACTTTCCTGAATTTTATCCATTAAAATTACCCCACCTTTGCATCAACAACTAAAAACAGAACCCATAATGCAAACCCTAATTCCATTTACTGCCGAGCGTTGCCAGGGCTTTGTCGCCCAGCGCGACGGCGAAACCAAGATAGGCCAGACCCTACACTGCTTCGAGGGCAAGAGCTCCCTGAGCGAACACTTAGAACAGGCAAAGGCCAATGGCGCTCGTTTTGCCATCCTAGGCATTGGCGAAGATCTCGGCCCTCGCGCCAATTTGGGCCGCGGCGGCGCCATCGATGGTTTCGAGGCTGCCATGGCCCAGTTCTGCAATTTTCAATCGAACCAGTTTCTCGATGGCAGCCACTGCCTGGTGCTGGGGCAGATTGCCACTGACGATCTTCAATTGCCCGAGGGTAGCAGCGCTCAGACCCTGAGAGAGCATGTCGACAAGCTCGATGAGCGGGTGATAGATGTCGTCAGTCAGGTGATGGAAGCAGGGTTAGAACCCATTGTAATAGGTGGCGGTCACAACAATGCCTACGGCCTCTTGATGGCCACTAAGAAGATAACCGGCCGCCCGGTTGCTGCCGTTAACTTAGATCCTCACTCAGACTTTCGCCCGCGAGAAGGCCGCCACAGCGGCAATGGTTTTAGCTATGCTGCCGCCAGCGGCGCCTTAGGCCACTACCATGTGCTCGGGCTGCACGAGCTGAAAAACAGTCAGCAGACGCTGGAGCAGCTAAGTGCCTTCGGCGGCAAGTGGCATACGCTGCAGTCTATCTGGGTAAGACGTGAGATCAGCCTGGAACAAGCAGTCAAAGAGATAGTGAATGATTTAAGCTCCAGCGATCTGCCGGTAGCACTGGAGTTAGATCTCGATGCCATCATCAATATGCCCAGCAGCGCCTCGACGGCGGCGGGGATTCCCCTGCTCGATGCCCTCTACTATGTGCATCAGATAGCGCGTAAAACCCCTACCGCTTACCTGCATCTCGCCGAGGCGGCGCCAAGCTGTCACGTTGCTGGCGTCGAAGCCGGTCGCCGAGAAACAGGCCAGAGCATCAGCGAGCTAATTTACGCCTATATTCAGGGTCGTATGATGCAACACCCCTTGGGATAAGCCGCTCAGCGCATTTGGCATATTGCTAATATTATGCTGTAATGCGCTCCTCAATTTTGAAACTCTGCGCTATCACGCATTTTTTGATAAATTGTGCACGGTTTATTTACATCGATCACAGAGTGATAGACCAATGATTCAGCAATTCGAGTCAATCACATACACTCGCGGTTAATCGCAGCAATAAACAGGAAACAGTAATGTCAGAGGGCAGCTCAAACAGTACCCACTTTGGATATAAAACGGTCGATGCAGAGAAAAAGGCAGATCTCGTTGCCGACGTCTTTCACTCAGTCGCCGCCAAGTACGACATCATGAACGATGTGATGTCCTTTGGTATTCATCGCCTTTGGAAACGTTTTACCATTGAGAGTGCCGGTGCACGCCCGGGCATGAAGGTACTGGATCTCGCCGGTGGCACAGGCGATCTGACCGCTAAGTTTTCCCATATTGTGGGCAACACAGGTCAGGTGACTCTTGCCGACATCAATGATTCCATGCTGAAAGTGGGTCGCGAGAAGCTGCGTAACCGTGGCGTTGTGGGCAATGTTAACTATGTGCAGGCAAATGCCGAGGCACTGCCCTTCCCAGACAACCATTTCGATATCATCACCATCGCATTCGGTCTGCGTAACGTGACAGATAAAGATTCGGCGATACGCTCAATGCTGCGAGTGCTTAAGCCGGGCGGTAAACTGCTGATCCTGGAGTTTTCCAAGCCACAGCATGATCTGATGCGTAAAATTTACGATATCTACAGCTTCAAGGTGCTGCCTAAGATGGGCGATATTATCACCCAGGACGCCGGTAGCTATGAATACCTGGCCGAATCTATCCGTATGCACCCGGACCAGGAAACCCTTAAAGGTATGATGGTCGACGCCGGTTTTGAGCAGGTGGAATACACCAATATGACAGACGGTATCGTCGCCCTGCACAAGGGTTATAAGTTCTAATAGCGTTTTGAATACCTATGCTTATATCGAAAGAGGCCCCGAACATTCGGGGCTTTTTTGTTGTCGCCTGTTTTGACCACCTCGCCGCAATCTCACTGAATAAATGACATTTTTACCTAGCCCTTTTGCCGCCAGTTTAGTGTAGAATAGCGACACCTTTGCGCTGTCATCATTTGATGACTAGCCCAGCAGCCAACGATTCATAGGTCTTAGGTAACGCATGAAACGTGAAATTGCATTGCTGATCAGTGCGGGCCTAGAAACCGCACTCAAACAAGTGACTCAGCAGTCTCCCGGCGCCTACGCCAAACTCCACAATTTGCAGGGGCGAGTACTCTGTCTCGAACTCAGCCAACTGAGCTGGCCCATCTATCTGCTGTTTGCCAAGGAGATCCAGGTCTTCAGCCAGTATGATGGCGAGGTGACCACTAAGGTCAATGCCGATCTGACTACCCTGTACCGCCTCACCGAAGGCGCAAATCTCACTGAATTAATCAAGCAAGACAAGCTGACTCTGGAAGGCGATCTCAACCTATTACAGAGCTTTAGCCACTTTATGCAACAGGTGGAGTTTGACTTTGCCGAGCCTTTATCTCGCTATATCGGCGATGCGCCAACCCACCTGGTGACACAGGGTGCCAGGCAGTTAAAGCAACAGGTGAGTCAAGTGCTCTCAAAGAGTTGGGACCATATGGGACAACTGACCTCTGAAGAGTATCGCCTGAGCCCACACAAGCTAGAACTTGTGCATTTTAGTGATAGAATCGAACAACTTGAGGCCGATACCGACGCCTTAAGCCAACGGATTGAGCGACTCATAAACAAGGCAAACAGCAACAGATGACAATCAAAAGCATGCGGCGTGCATACCAAGTCGTAAAGACGGGGCTTCAATATGGTTTGGATGATCTTATCCCCGCTAAGCTCAAACCCTGGTATTTCAGGCTGTTGCGCTGGAGCTTCTTCTGGTTAACCAACCAACATAAAGATAAGGTGGGCGGCGAACGCCTCAAGCTGGCAATGCAAGAGCTGGGCCCTGTCTACATCAAATTCGGGCAGATGCTCTCGACTCGCCGGGATCTGCTCAGCGATGAGTGGGCCGAAGAGCTCGCCATGTTGCAAGACAGGGTGCCGCCGTTCGATTCTGCCATCGCCCGAGCCCAAATTGAGGCCGAACTCGGTGCGCCCATAGAGACCTATTTCGATAATTTTGACGACACCCCACTGGCCTCGGCATCTATCTCTCAGGTACATACCGCCACCCTAAAGTCCAATGGTGAAGAGGTGGTGCTCAAGGTACTCAGGCCCAATGTGGAAGAGAAGGTCCACGCCGATCTGCAGCTGATGACCCAAAGTGCACAGGTGCTGGAGACCCTGCTGGGTCAGGGCAACCGCCTGCGTCCAGCAGAGGTGGTGGAAGACTACCGCACCACCATAGAAGGTGAACTCAACCTCAAGCTTGAAGCGCTCAACGCCATCAAGCTCAGAAACAATTTCATTGACTCGGGCGCCCTCTACATCCCTAAGATGTACGAAGAGTTTTGCTTTACCCGCCTTATTGTCATGGAGCGCATCTATGGCGTCCCCGTATCTGACAGGGCGGCACTGGAAGCCCAAGGGACCAACCTCAAACTGTTGGCCGAACGCGGCGTCGAGCTCTTCTTTACCCAGGTGTTTCGCGACAACTTTTTCCATGCCGACATGCATCCCGGCAACATCTTTGTCAGCACTGAGCATCCCGAGGATCCCTTCTACATAGGGCTGGATTGCGGCATCATGGGTACGCTCACCGAGCAAGATAAGCGCTACCTGGCAGAGAATTTCCTCGCCTTCTTTAACCGCGACTATACCCGTATCGCCCAGCTCTATATCGAGTCGGGTTGGGTCGCCGCCGACACAGATCTGGTCGCCTTCGAGCAAGCCATTAAGGTGGTGTGTGAACCCATGTTTAACAAGCCGCTGGATGAGATCTCCTTCGGCCATGTGCTGCTGGAGCTGTTTCGTACCGCGCGTCGCTTCGACATGGTGGTGCAGCCTCAATTAGTCCTGCTGGAAAAGACCCTGCTTTATATCGAGGGACTGGGGCGTCAACTCTATCCTCAGCTGGATCTCTGGCAAACTGCCAAGCCTTTCCTGGAAAGCTGGATGGACGAACAGATGGGTCCCATGGGAATGGCGAAGAAGATCAAGAAGCAATTCCCCTACTGGACAGATAAGCTGCCCGAGCTACCCGAACTCGTGTATGACAACCTGAAAATGGGCAAAAACTTTGTTAATAGCCAGAACCAGTTGCTGGATCGCTATCTAAAACAGCAACAAAAAGCCCATAAAAGTAACTACCTTTTAATCACATCGGCAGTTTTAGTGATCTGTGGCAGTATTTTGTTTTCTCAAAACGCTACACTATGGGCCTCTTACGCTTGTATCGGCATCGGTGCAACCCTTTGGTTACTCGGATGGCGATCTAGACCAAAGAATCGTAAATTTTAGCTAGCACTAAATAACCAAAGGGTCATAATAGGACCAGTATTACATCAAGAGGAAAGTTACATGGGTGGCATCAGTATTTGGCAACTTCTTATCATTGCTTTAATCGTAGTTTTGCTTTTCGGCACTAAGAAATTGCGCTCTTTAGGTGGTGACCTCGGTGGTGCTGTTAAGGGCTTCAAAAATGCAATGTCTTCAGAAGAAGAAAAGAAGGCTATCGAAGACACCAGCGCAGAAAAAACTGCTCAGACTGACGAAAAGAAGACTGAGTCCAAGGACAAAGAACAGGCGTAATTCCTTATGTTCGACGGTATCGGCTTTATGGAGCTACTGTTGATTGGTATTTTGGGGCTGGTTGTACTTGGCCCCGAAAGACTACCGGTCGCGGTTCGCTCAATTTCAGGCTGGATTCGCGCCATGAAACGCATGGCGAACTCGGTTAAAGATGAACTGGAACAAGAGCTTAAAATTGAAGAGCTGCATGCAGATCTCAAGAAGGCAGAAAGCCAGGGCTTAAAAAACCTCTCTCCCGAGTTACAGGATTCAATCGATCAATTAAAAGAAGCAGCCCAATCTGTTAATCGTCCCTATAAGGTAGAAGAGAAAGCCAATGGCAGCGACAATGCCGCCAGCAAGGCGAAACCTGCAGAGACCACTACAGCCAAGGCCAGCAATTCAACCGAAAAATCTGACGGGTAGTTCATGTCGCAACAACAGCCGTTAATCAGCCACTTGCTTGAGTTACGCAACAAGTTGCTCAAGGCCATTGGCAGTGTCCTTCTGGTCTTTATCTGCCTGGTCTACTGGGCAAACGATATCTATCACTACATGGCAACGCCGCTAATGCAGGCTTTGCCAGAAACCAGTAGCATGATCGCTACCGATGTGGCAGCCCCCTTCTTTGCTCCCTTTAAACTGACATTGGTCTTGTCATTTTTTATCGCTATTCCCTATGTTTTGTTCCAGATCTGGTCTTTTATCGCCCCTGGCCTGTACAAACATGAGAAGCGTTTGATGCTACCTCTGCTTACCAGCAGCACCATACTCTTCTATCTGGGTATTGCCTTCACCTACTACATCGTCTTTCCAGTGGTGTTTGGCTTCTTCACCAGTGTTGCGCCAGAAGGTGTGCAAGTGGCGACCGATATCAGTAGCTATCTGAGTTTCGTCCTTAAACTCTTCTTCGCCTTTGGCCTGGCCTTTGAGATCCCCATTGCGGTGATTCTACTCTGCTGGGCAGGTGTTACGACGGTCGAAGATCTTAAGGCTAAGCGTCCCTATATTGTTGTCGGCGCCTTCGTCATAGGCATGCTGCTGACGCCGCCAGACATCATCTCGCAAACCATGTTAGCCATTCCTATGCTGATATTGTTTGAAGGGGGATTGATTGCCGCGCGTTTCTACAGTAAAAAGGACTCTGACGAAGACGAGCTCACCGAGCAAGACAGCCCTGAGTAGTAATAAAACAGAACCTTGCGTTAAGCTAGCCGTCAACGGATAGCTTAACGCTATTTATTACCCGCATTTTGCCCTGTCTCGCCGTGAGCTCTCCATAATAAAAAGGAACTCTATATGCGCTTACGTTTTGCGGCAACAACCAGTTGGCTAGCCCTCTCCACTCTGCTTTTTTCACTGAATGCCTCTGCTGGTATTGAGCAACAACTCAGCCAATGTGCGGCCAAACAAGACAAGCTAGACAGATTAATCTGCTACGACACCCTGGCGGCTAAAGTAGGCAAGGCGCCTAAGCACAGCATGAATGTCACGCCCGTAGCGGCACCCGCACATCAGCCTAAACCAGCTCCTAAGGCTAACGCCGTTGTGGCTAGCACACCTGCCGCCACAGTAGCCACTGCACAAGCGGCAGAAGAGAGCTTTGGTAAGGTCTATAAGGAAGAGAAAGCCGAGCTCGACAAGATTGAGTTAACCGTCAAGTCGGTCAAGAAAAACCCACATGGTATTTTAACCATCACCTTCGATAACGGCCAGGTGTGGAAACAGAACGACACTAACCGCTTCAAGGTTAAGGCTGGCGAATCTGTGTATATCAAGAAAGGCGCACTAAGCTCTTTCCTCTTGGGTAAAGATGACACCAACTCTACCATTAGGGTTAAACGCCTCGAATAATGCCGAGTTATATAGACATAGCTGTCAACTTAGTTGGCAGCCCATTAGAAAAAGAGTGTGATACGCTCATAAATGATGCGGCGGCCCAAGGGGTTTCGCCGCTTATTGTTATTGGTTCCAACCTGCCAGAGAGCGAGCAAGCCATCGACTTTGCTGCCCGTTACCCGAAAGCGCTTTACACCACGGCGGGAGTGCATCCCCATCACGCCAGTGAGTGGGAGGTATCTAGCGCCGAGCAACTCAGGCAATTGGCAAGACAAACAGGCGTGGTGGCCATTGGCGAATGCGGCCTGGACTATAACCGGGACTTCTCACCCCGGCCAAAACAGCGCGAGGCCTTCGAGGCGCAGCTTGCACTGGCGGTCGAGCTCGAAATGCCGGTACTGATGCATGAACGTGATGCCCACGACGATTTTGCGTCGATATTACAGAACTATCGCCCTCAGCTCAAAGGCGCATTATTACACTGCTTTACCGGCAACCGTGCCAGCTTAGAACGCTATATCGAACTGGATCTGCACTTAGGCATCACAGGCTGGGTGTGCGACGAACGGCGCGGTCAGGAGCTGGCCGAGTTGGTGGCCGATATTCCAGCCCAGCGCATCATGATAGAAACTGATAGTCCCTATCTGCTGCCGCGAAGCATGCGCCCCAAACCCAAGTCGAGCAAGAACAAACCTCAGTATCTGCCCTATATCAGTCAAACGATAGCTGCACTGCGAGGCGAGAATGCCAACGCTTTTGCTCGTCAGGCCTATCTCAACAGCTGTGAGTTTTTTGGCCTGGAAGCGGACTATGAGCCAATTTAAGCTGCTCTTGCTGTTGCTCACCATAAGCTTTCCTGGCATTGGCCTAGGCGAGTCACTGTTGGCGGTCAACAAAGATCAGTCTATCGAGCTCTCCGCTTGGCTCTACTATGTACAAGATGACAAACTCACCCACATAGAGCAGGTAAGTCGGCTCAGCTCCAGCCGCTGGCAAAGACTTTCACCTGAGTTTAATCAACACCTTGGGGTCAAGCCCTTCTGGGTCAAGGTCAGCCTCTACAACGCCACAGAAATCCCGATGCAGCGTTACCTTAAACTGGCTAATCCTCACCTGGATGAGATAAACCTTTACCACCAACAAAAGGGTAAGCCGACGGTTCACCTGGAGATGGGCGACAGCTATTCGTTTCATCAGCGCCCTATCATCAACAATGACTTTCTCTACCGATTCGAGATGCCCCCCGAGGCGATACACACTTTCTATATTCGCGTTGCAACCCAAGGCAGCGCCAATCTGCCTATCTCATTGCTATCGGCTGATCATATCGTTAATGCCACCGAAACCCAGTCTCTCTATCAAGGGTTTCAGCTAGGCGCCCTGATGGCTATCGGCCTGTTCAGCCTGTTTATTGCGCTCACCTCGCGCTCCTACAGTTACAGCTACTACTCTGGCTATGTATTATCTGTCACCCTATTGGTGGCGACCCTGCACGGCCTGTCGTTTCGTTATCTGTGGCCCAACTGGCCCACCTTGCAGGCGATCATGATCCCCATACTGATCCCGTTCGCATTGACCTTTGTGTTGATGTTTTCCGAGAAGGTCCTGCAGCTAAAATACCATAACCTCAAGATGCTGAGGCTCTGCCGTTACAGCGCCGCCACAGCGCTGTTTCTCACCTTAGTCACCCCTTTCTTAAGCTACTCGGTGGCCCTTAAGCTCAATATCATCGCCGTATTGTTCACCACCAGCATGCTGATGCTGATCGCCATCTTGCTGAGCCTGCGAGGTCATAAGCTGGCCAGACTCTACACACTCGCCTGGTCGGGTATGATGGCAGGCTCCTTTATCACCGCCTTGATGTATCTCGGGGTGATCTATCTGCCCATCATGCACCAGACACCTATCATGATTGGCCTGACTTTTGAGATCGTATTCATGGCCGCGGTACTGGCCATTCGTTATAACGATGAACGTAAAGCCAAGCAGAAGATCCAGCAAGAAGCCCTGCTTCAGGCCCAGCGCATTCGTCAGGCTCGTGAAGAGGCATTGAAAATCGAAGCCGACAGCAATGAACGTCTTGAGCAGATGGTACAGGAGCGTACTTTAGAGCTTGAGATCGCACTTCGTGAATTAAATGAGGCCAACCAGAAACTTACCGAACAAAACACTGTCGATAGTCTCACAGGCGTGAAAAACCGTGCCGCCTTCGAGAAACGACTGCAGGCCGAAGGACGTTTGAGTCGTCGCCAAGAGACACCGCTGGCCATCTTGATGATAGATATCGACCGGTTTAAGGCCATCAACGATACCTATGGCCACCTGGCAGGCGATCAGGCGCTCAAGACCATTGCCCAGGCGCTAAAAGCAAAATTAAGGCGGCCAAGTGATCTGGTGTCACGTTTCGGTGGGGAAGAGTTTGCTATGATACTGCCCAATACCTCCTCGGAGGGAGCAAGGCAAGTGGCTGAATTAATGCGCAACACTGTATGCCAGTTGCCACTCACCTGGGAAGAACAGGCTATTCCGCTCACCATTAGTATCGGGATCTGCGCCGAAATTATTGTCAATGATCAGCATACTCAATTGCTGGTCGACCAAGCAGACAAGGCACTCTATCGTGCCAAGAATGAGGGCCGAAATCGCGTTTGCGTCTATTCGCCCGAAATCGAAGAATTAAATTAACTGACTTAGCGGCTACGCCTCATCCTTGGATGAGCTTTGCAGTGTGTAGCCCAATAAAGCAAACAAGCCTAAATTAGGAGTCGAATGTGAACATCATTACCAGTGCTTTCCCTCAGCGCAGAATGCGCCGCATGCGTAAACACGATTTTAGTCGCCGTCTGATGGCCGAAAACCAGCTCTCGGTAAACGACTTGATCTACCCTATGTTCGTGCTCGAAGGTAATAACCGTACTGAGCAGGTCGCCTCTATGCCTGGCATCGAGCGCTACTCTATCGATCTATTGCTCAAAGAGGCAGAAGAACTGGTCAAACTGGGGATCCCTCTGGTGGCCCTATTCCCTGTGACCCCAGCCGAGAAGAAAACACTCATGGCCGAAGAGGCCTACAATGCCGATGCATTGGCCCAGCGTGCAGTACGCGCTCTGAAAGAAGCCTTCCCTGAGCTAGGCGTGATGACTGACGTGGCGCTAGACCCTTTCACCACCCATGGTCAAGATGGCATCATCGACGATAGCGGTTATATCCTTAACGACATCACCACAGAGATCCTGGTCAAGCAGGCACTGTCGCACGCCGAAGCGGGGGCAGATATCGTCGCCCCATCTGACATGATGGACGGCCGCATTGGCGCTATCCGTCAAGCCCTGGAAGCAGCTGGTCATGTGAACACCCAGATCATGGCCTACTCGGCCAAGTACTCTTCTAACTACTATGGTCCTTTCCGCGATGCAGTTGGCTCTGCTGGCAACCTCAAAGGCGGCAACAAGCATAGCTACCAGATGGATCCAGCCAACAGTGATGAAGCGCTACACGAAGTGGCCCTGGATATTCAGGAAGGCGCCGATATGGTCATGGTTAAGCCTGGCATGCCATACCTGGACATAGTTCATCGCGTGAAGACAGAGCTCGCCGTACCGACTTTCGCCTATCAGGTGAGCGGTGAGTACGCCATGCATATGGCAGCCATCGAAAATGGCTGGTTGGCCGAAAAGGCAATCGTGATGGAGTCACTCCTGTGCTTCAAGCGCGCCGGTGCCGATGGCATTCTGACCTACTTCGCCAAACGCGCCGCACAGTGGCTAAAAGAAGCTGAAAATAAGTAAGCTCAATCGCCCGTGATAATAAAAAAGCCAGTTGCAAATAACTGGCTTTTTTTATGACGCTATTCTAGCGGCTCTTGTAATGACTGTAGACCATAAAGCCCAACAGCCCAACAAAGAGCGCAATGGGGAACCAGGTATTAATACTGAGCACAAACTCCACTTGGGAATCTTTATGTATCCCAGTGGTATACATAAACTGCCTTACTTTTGAGAGAGATAGATAGTCGTTCCAGATACTCACCAGTCCCATCAATTGAATACAGGAGATCACAAACAAAATCTTACTCTGCTTGGTGTTGGTGCTTTCCATACGACGCTGATAGGAACGCTCAAGGTAATCTTTAAATGACGCCACATAAGATTGCGCATTATCGAGCGCGTTACATATATTCCATTTACTCTCCATCGGTACATATATCTTGTCATTATCAGACTCAAACAGAGACTTCATGTCCTGATTCTGGATCCTAAGCAGTTCGAACTTATTGATATATTCGTCGATCACCACACGATTCTTTTCAATACTCTTGTTGCGATCATCGATTAGGATGCGACGATTGAGCTCATCCATGAGATTGATGAAGTAAGCCGTGGAGAACCACATATATTGAATGTGGTATTGAATCGGGAAGAACCTATGGTAGTAACTTCTATCATTAGAAATAATCGAATGAAAGCGACTGTAAAAACGGTAACTGACCTTGTCATTATCTAGAATGATGGTCTGATTATAGGAAACACGTTCGGCCTGAGTATTACAGTTAAATATGGCTTCTTTCAGCCCTTGATTAGCCGCGTCGGCTTGATAGAAGAAGGTGATATTCCCTGTATTATTGAGCAGCTTCACCTCATGATTACGCTTGTTATCAATCAGCTTAAGACATTCAATTGTCTTCATCTTCGCTAGTTCAATTACCTGAGATGCCCAAACGCTGATCTGACTATCATTATGCTCTTTAACCAATAGGTTACGCACAGTGTTATAGAGATTATTCTTATCTTGATCCTTATAATCCGTGCCTAATAATTGCATCAATCGAGCTTCTTCAAACTCGAATACCAGCTCGTAAACCAGAATAAAGCTGTAGAGACGATAATCGAAAATCAGATCGAACTTACACTCCTTGGGAAGCAAGTTGTCAGAAATATCAAATTCATCGTTAACCCAGAACATTGACTGTGCGAGATCAGCCTTCAGTAACTGTCCCGATACCGGCGTCCGAGTAGAAGAGAGAATCGACTTGAAATTTTTGCTTCTGGTATGGATTTTTAAGAAGGAGTTAATCCAATCGATGCTTGGCTTAACATCCATATTTGCGCTGAAGAATTTCTTGATATTACGATTATTCGTCAGTGCCGCATCAAAGGTGTCAACACCGAGTTCTAGCGGCTGAACACACATCACCGAAGTTTTAACCATTTACAAAAAATCCTTTACTGGGTTATTTACATAGGCTTCTGGTAGCGGCTCGTTGCGATAATCAATCGTTAGTTCCTCTCCCACCACAATCTTTCTCAAGGTCACTATACGCAGCGGTTCGCGCTTCAGCTCGACATTAGGCGTGCGACTGTGATTGATGTAACTATACTTGGTTCTAAAAGGCCTAACCAACAGCTTATCTGCCCCTAAGTAATTACATTCCATAAAGATATAATTTTTATAAGCTAGGATATTTGGCGCAACCAACGCCTCTATCTTCTCATAATGCTCAATGGTGAGAACCTGACCATCGAGCACACATAGCTCCTGCCCCGCTTCAAAGCCGGACTCTTGGCAAAATAAGCCGAACCCATGTAGTTCACTAACATCAATTTGGGTGTCGGCAATATTATCTACAACCACACTGCGAACAAACTGCAGATCTTGGGTCACATCCATATTCAGTTCCTCTGACAACGATTGAGCGCTGCCCTGATGGGATGAATTGATCATCCCGCTCTATCTTAAAGTGATTTTTATACAATAACTTATCTATTATTCAATCACATTTCCACTGCAATAACCCAATCTTAGGTCAACAAAATTACACTCAATGGATAGAGCTCAGATAACCTTTCACTTGCAGCCTGTATCACTAGCGCCTCTAAGCCTGTGACGTAAGCCTTAAGAAGCAAAATAAGAAGAGAAAGATGATCCAATGGGGGGAAGAAAGAGATCGACTGTCAGCACAGTAAAAACAAAAAAGCCACCGTCATTGGTGGCTTAATTGGCGATATAGGGACTAAAGCAGATAATCGATACCCAGAGCCAGAAACAGGGTCATACCTGCCCAGTTATTGTTTAAGAATGCCTGCAGACAAGGAGCGCGCCGGCGATCGAAGATCAACTTCTGCTGATAGAGACTAAAGCCGATAAAAGTGAGGATCCCCAAGGCAAATACCAGGCCGCGATCGGCACTGAGACCCGCCATAACAAAACAACCAAGGGCGGCCAACTGGAACAAGCCGATGATCTGGCGATCGAAGCGGCCAAATAGAATCGCCGTCGACTTGATGCCTACCTTAAGATCGTCATCGCGATCCACCATGGCATACATGGTGTCGTAAGCCACAGTCCAGCACCAGTTAGCGGCAAACAGCCACCAGGCTTCTACCGGTACTGTGCCGAGTTGCGCCGCATAGGCCATAGGAATCGACCAGCTCCACACCACGCCGAGGAACATCTGCGGCATATTGGTGAAACGTTTGGTAAAGGGATAGATGATGGTCAGTATGATGCCGATAAAGGAGAGCTGCACCACCAAGGGGTTAAGCATCAATACCAGGCCAAAGGCCAACAGGCCCAACACCACAAACAGGATAAGCGCTTCTTTGACAGTCACTTCACCGCTGGCTAGAGGACGGCTCTTGGTGCGCTCAACATGGGAGTCTAGCTTACGGTCGGCATAATCGTTGATAATACAGCCACAGGCGCGCATCACCACTACGCCAATGACGAAGATGATCAACACCTTAAGATCTGGCATGCCTCCGGCCGCTAACAGCAGTGCCATCAGACACGGCCATAACAACAAAAAGGTACCGATGGGGCGATCCATCCGTGCCAGACGCAAATAGGCGTCTAATTTATCCCTTAACCTCATTTTTTAGGCTCTCCTAACGACTGCTTTAGCCTTTGATTTTTGTGGGCAAGCTCATCAATATCCTTTGGCATTATGACTGACGCCCTAAGAGTTTCAAGCGCTTTATCTGCCTTGGCTTACAGGGTTTCCAATCTTGCATAGGCGACCACCAGCCACTTGCTGCCGACATCGAGAAAATCCACCTGAACTCTGGCCTGGGCACCGCTTCCTTCGAAGTTAGTCACAGTGCCTTCACCAAACTTAGGATGGTTCACTCGCTGACCCAGATTAAAACCTGAATCATTGAACGAGGCCTGTGCCTGACTGAATCTATTACTACTGGCCGGTGCCGACACACTGGTCTTCATGCGGATCTCCTGCACGTAATCACCAGGGATCTCCTTGATGAAACGTGACGGACGGGCATAGTTTTCCCGGCCGTAAATACGGCGTGATTCGGCGTAGGTAATATAGAGCTGTTTCATGGCGCGGGTCATGCCCACGTAGCAAAGGCGGCGCTCTTCATCGAGTCTATCGCCCTCATCCATTGCCATCTGACTCGGGAAGATCCCCTCCTCGACACCCGCCATAAAGACCATAGGGAACTCCAGGCCCTTGGCCGAATGCAGGGTCATCAGCTGCACCGCATCAGTAAAGGCATCTGCTTGCCCCTCACCAGCTTCGAGCGCCGCATGAGATAGGAAGGCGTTGAGCTCGCCCATATCTTCGAGATCTTCTGGCATCACAAAGGTGCGCGCCGCAGTGACCAGTTCCTCTAAGTTTTCCACCCTGGCACGGGCCTTCTCGCCCTTCTCCGCCTCATACATGGCCTTGAGCCCTGAGGTTTGAATAACATGATCTGTCATGCGATGCAGCGACTGCTCGTCTGTTTCTTGCTGTAGGGTCACAATCAGGTCCATAAAGCCGCGCACCGCGTTGGCGGCCCGGCCCGAGAGCACCTTCTCATCGAGCAGACGCAGACAGGTCTGCCACAGGGTCAGCTCCTGCTGACGCGCCGTGCTGCGCAGGATCTCTAAGGTTCGTCCACCTATGCCACGCGCCGGCGTATTGATAATACGCTCGAAGGCGGCATCATCATTTTTATTGCTGATCAGGCGCAGGTAGCCCATGGCATCCTTGATCTCCTGACGCTCGAAGAAGCGCAGGCCGCCATAGATGCGATAAGCCATCCCCTTGTGCAGCAGTGCTTCTTCCAACACCCGCGACTGAGCGTTAGAGCGATAGAGGATGGCGCAGTCGCTCAGGTTACCGCCCATATCCTGCCAATCCATGATGCGGCCGACGATAAAGCGCGCCTCATCCATCTCGTTGAAGGCGCAATAGAGGCCAATCTTCTCCCCCGCCTGATCTTCGGTCCACAGCTTCTTGCCCAGTCTATCTGGGTTGTTGGCGATCAGCTCGTTGGAGGCATTAAGTATGTTGGCCGAAGAACGGTAGTTCTGCTCCAGACGTATGGTCTGGGCCGCCGGGAAGTCCTGTAGAAACTTGTGCAGGTTCTCCACCTGGGCACCACGCCAGCCGTAAATAGACTGGTCGTCGTCACCAACAATCATCACATTAGCACTGCTGCCCGCCAGCACGCGGATCCAGGCATATTGAATAGCGTTGGTATCCTGAAACTCGTCCACCAGGATGTTTTTAAATCGTTCTTGATAATGCTCCAGAATATGAGGCTTGTTAAGCCACAGCTCATGGGCTCTTAATAAGATCTCGGCAAAGTCCACCAGTCCTGCACGATCGCAAGACTCCTGATACACCTGATAGATCTTCAGCAGGTTCTGCTCTATGGGGAAGCCACCGGCATCGATATGCTTGGGTCTTAGCCCCTGATCTTTTTTGCCATTGATATAGCCCTGTGCCTGACGAGACGGATACTGCTTCTCATCCAGGTTAAGGCTCTTCAAAATGCGCTTAATCAGCCTGAGCTGATCGTCTGAGTCGAGAATTTGGAAACTCTGGGGCAAGTTGGCATCTTGATAGTGGGTGCGCAGCAGACGATGCGCCAAACCGTGGAAGGTACCTATCCACATACGGCCCATACTGCTGCCGCTGACCTTCTCCACACGCTCACGCATCTCGGCCGCAGCCTTGTTGGTAAAGGTCACCGCCAAGATAGAATAGGGACTCTGCTGCTCTACCTGCATCAACCAGGCGATACGGTGTGTCAGCACCCGGGTCTTACCACTGCCCGCGCCTGCCAGCACCAGCATGCTAGATTGTGGTGCGCCGACGGCCTCGCGCTGTTTATCGTTTAAGCCGTCGAGTAAAGAAGATACGTCCATTCTTGCCTCCAAAAAATCAGGCGGCAAGTATAACAGGAGGCGTTGCGTGATCCTACCGCCACCAACTCCCAGCGCCCCTTAGCACCGGCCATAAAAAAGCCTAAGCAAAGGCTTAGGCTCAATTAACTCAAGCGCAAAGATTACTCCTTGCTCTCTTCCAACCCTATGCTGTCCATCCAGTGATCGAAGTCCATCATATTCCCCGGTAGCACTATCTTGCTGGCACTATGGGTCAGGCCATCGAACTGCTTAAGATACTGGGCACCGAGCTGCATACGCACCACATTTTTGCCACCGGGAGCCGATACCACCAGCGCCATACGCTCAATAGACTCTGCGGTTGCTTTAGCTATGGTGAGGATCTCTTCGGCCTTACCCTCGGCTTCGTTGATCCGCTTTTGCATCTCACCCTCGGAGCGGTTGATCATCTCGGCCTTAACACCTTCGGAGCGGTTGATCTTGCTCTGCTTGTCACCTTCACTCTTGGCTAGCAGGGCGCGGCGCTCACGCTCGGCGTTAACCTGCATCTCCATGGCGTTCTTCACCGTCTCTGGCGGGGTGATATTCTTGATCTCATAGCGATGAACCCGGATCCCCCAGGTAGCCCCGGCCTGATCCAACACTTCCACCACTTTAGCGCTGATCACGTCTCGCTCCTCGAAGGTGCGGTCAAGATCCAGCGTACCTATCACAGAGCGGGTAGTGGTTTGCGCCAGCTGAATGGCGGCGTAGCGATAGTCGGTAACGCCATAGCTGGCCTTTACAGGATCAACCACAGAGATATAGATCACCCCGTCTACCTCGACGTTCACTTCGTCGCTGGAGAAACACTCCTGGGGCGGCACATCTATCGTTTCCTCTTTTAGGTCATGCACATAGGCTACCTTATCGATAAAAGGCACCAGGGCATGGAAGCCTGCATCCAAGGTGGTGTGATACTTACCCAAACGCTCGACGATATAGGCTGACTTGGTCGGAACTAAGCGGATCGACTGGAACAACTTGATGATAAAGATGGCAAAGATCAGCCCCCAAATGCCCAGTAGGATTAAATCTGTGTTGATATTGGCAATCATGCGCGACCTCCTTTTACCTGACCCACACTCTGAGTCACCTGCTCCATTCCTTCAAAAAACCCCTCCAGCTTAGCCATTTCGGCCGGCACCACCGAAATTTCAGCTTCGTTGAGTATCTTACCCAGCTGATTGATGAACTGCTCCTTGAGCTGCATATTCATCGCTTCGTTGCCCCCTTCGAGCGCTAACGCTTCTGACACTAAGGTCATCGCCTCGGCCTTGGCTCGGGCGATAATGGCGATCTCCTGCGCGGTACCTTTCGCCTCGTTGATCCGCTTCTGCTTCTCACCTTCCGACAGATTAATCGCCTCCTGACGCTGCCCTTCGGAGAGGTTGATCATCGCCGCCTTCTCGGCGTTGGCCAGCGTGATCTCCGCGCGTTTGCTACGCTCGGCTTCCATCTGCTTCTCCAGGGTGTGGATCACCTTGTGAGACGGGGTAATGTTCTTGATCTCATATCTAAGTACCTTGATCCCCCAAGGGTCCGAGGCTTTATCGATCTCACGCACAATCGACTCGTTGAGGCTATCCCGTTCAGAAAAGGTCTGGCTCAGACTGAGCTTACCTATCTCAGATCGCATAGTCGTCTGCGCCAGGTTAACTGCGGCGCGGCGATAGTCTTCGATACCATAACTGGCCAGCTTGCCATCCATCACCTTGAGGTAAACCAAGCCGTCGACCTCCAGCTGAGTATTATCTTTGGAGATACAGCTTTGAGGCGGAACGTCCAGCACCTGCTCGCGGGTATCATGACGGTAGGCGACGCGGTCGAAAAATGGAATTAAGAAATGAAAACCAGGTTGGAGTACCTGCCTGAACTTGCCCAGACGCTCGATCACATGGACCTCGCGCATCGGAACGATAAGCAACAAGTTATAAAGAATAAAGAAAACAAAGAGTATAAATAGCGTAAATTCGAACATAGATTCCTTCCTCTAAAAAGTCAGCCAGGCCTATGCCTGCTCTGTCAAAGGTTCAACGACTAAGGCAATATTCTCGCGACAGATCACTCTGACTTGAGCACCCACAGGGATCTCACTGCCATCACCCAGTGCTGGCCATTCGCTTCCCTGAAATTCGACTCGTCCCAACTGTTGTGCCGGGCCGATCACCGCCTTAACAATGGCAATTTGGTTATAGAGATCAAACTCTTCATCGGTATTGTCCACATGGGAATCGCCTCCCACCAGGCGCTGGGTAAGCTGACGAAAAGCCAATAGCAAAACGATTGAGCTGATAAACCAGAGCGTCATGGCCTGCACTATCCCGTCGACAAAACCTAACGTCAGTGCGCCTGCCACCACCAGACAGGCGGCGCCCAAGAAAATCACGATACCGCCGGGCAAGATGATTTCGGCTAACATCAGCACCACACCCACGGCTATCCAGATAAAGATAGGATTAGAAAACTCCATATTTCCCCCCTGAAATGAGAGTATCCCTGCGAAGACTATATCAGCTCTTAATTCCGATTGCGACATATTATGTCACGACACAAAATGTGACATAGGCAACAAACATTTAACTTAACCATACGAAATTGGTTGTTTTGTAATTGGGCACAATCACTAAATCCCTTATACTTGCGGCGCATCAATAACAAGGCGTAAAAATAAGCAACAAATGCATCAGAGAAATGCAGAGATTGTTTTCAATTTAGCCCCAAATAACAATGATAAAAGGTAATATGATGAAGAACAGAAATTGGCTGCTACTCGCACTGCTTGCCGCACAACCTGCCGTAGCAGATGAGATGATTCATTGGTGGGACATCAGTGCCACTGCCCTCTATGGCGACGACTATGATCTTGCCCCCTCTGACCAACAAACCACTATCACCATTGAAACCGCCGGCGGTTGGAAATATGGCGACTGGTTCGCCTTTCAAGACTTTATCTTCTTCAACGGCAACAATGGCGGTAAAGATAGCACCACTTACGGCGAGATCTCACCGCGGTTCAGCGCTAGCAAGATCTCAGGCAAGACTGTAGGCGCAGGCGCACTCACAGATGTCTCACTGGCACTTACGTTCGAAGAGGGCGAAGGCCCGGTCAAGAGCTTCCTCTATGGTGTTGGCCTGGATTTTAAGATCCCCTATTTTAGCTACTTCCAACTTAATACCTATCGCCGTGATGCCATCAGCAGCGGTAACATGAGCGATGGTTGGCAGTTAACACCTGTGTTTAGAATGGACTTCCCCGTAGGCAATTCCAACATAGTACTCGACGGCTTTATCGACTGGGTGTTTGCTGCCGATAACACTGGCTATGAAGAAAACCTCCACTTTAACCCTCAGGTGAAATACGACCTAGGCGCGGCCATCTTTGGTTCACACAAGAAAGATAAGCTGTTTGTGGGTATCGAGTATGATTTTTGGAAAAACAAGTACGGTGTTAAAGGCGTAGACCAGAACACCTACTCGGTGATCGCTAAATATCACTTCTAATACTTACCCTGATGCATGACAAAGTATATGCAGACAAAAAAAGGCGCCTAAGGCGCCTTTTTATTGTTACTGCGAGTTATCACAATTGCTTAAGCCAGTAGTTTCTTCGCCGCAGCGACCACGATAGACACAGCACTGGTCTCAGTCTTCTTCATGGTTACCTCATCAGGGATCTCCTGCTGAGTACGGTTAACGATCACGCCCGCCACACAAGCCGCTCGCCAGCCTTGAGTCGCACACATGGTAAACAGCGTCGACGACTCCATCTCGTAGTTAAGCACTCCCATCTCTTGCCATTCTTTCATCGAACCGGCAAAACGGCGGGTAACACGGCCAGATACCGTATCGTAACGCTCTTGACCTGGGTAGAAGGTATCTGACGAGGCAGTGATACCAATGTGAGGCTCTAGTCCCGCATCACGGCACGCTGCAACCATAGCGGTGGTACACTCGAAGTTCGCCACTGCTGGGAACTCCATAGGTGCAAAGTGCAGGCTAGCGCCGTCTAAACGCACTGATGCCTGAGTCACGATCACATCACCCACATTGACTTCAGGCTGAATCGCCCCCGTGGTACCGACACGCAAGAAGGTATTAACACCCAGTTGTGCCAACTCTTCTACGGCAATAGAGGTAGAAGGACCACCGATACCGGTAGAGCAGACCACCACAGGTTTACCATCGATATAGGCAAGATAGCTGGTGTATTCGCGATGACTGGCCAGGAATGTTGGATTGTCCATCAACTCGGCAATACGTTTCACACGCTCAGGATCACCGGGAACGATAGCAAGCGTTGCACCATCTAACATCTCTTTCGTCAGGCCTAAATGAAATACATCTGACATTATGAAAACCCCTTTCAATTTTGATTATAAAATTCTTATTAAATGGACTTTAACCTAGTATGAAAGCCATTAAGGTTAACCTGATCACACTTTCCCCGCCAGCAGTTAGATATTTTGTTGTAATGAATTTACCAAACTTTTTCCGCTATCAGCACTGAAAATATAGCAACTCCCACCTAAGCCGCCAGCCAATAGGGCAAATTTATTCTAGTAAGGCAAGAAGCTTGAAAAACCTCAACATTCAGCACAAACGTTGCCAATAATTTTATTTAATTACATATAGTTAAATAGTAATAAAAGAGTGATGGGATCTGCTTGTCCAGTCGGTGATTCAGCTCACAAACTCACCACTAAAATCGCGCTAGGCTGAACTCAAAGCAAAGGGAATAACAGCACTTTTTGCTTTTCACTCTCCCCAAAACATTGACCAAGAAGGACGGCCAATATGTTTCCAGAATACAGAGACTTAATCAGCGAACTCAAAGCAAAAGACGCGCATTTTCTTAAGATGTTTAATAAACACAACGAACTCGATGACGAGATAAAAGCCTTAGAACAACATGCGGCCAGCGATTTCACCCCAGAAGTGAAGGGTCTCAAACAGGAAAAACTGCATATCAAGGAAGCGTTACACCAGATCTTAAAGACCCACACCAAATAGCGGGAACAACAGAGATAATAAAAGGGCGCCTAGGCGCCCTTTTGTCTTCCCTTACAGATAGTAATCTTTCAAGGGCGGGAAGCCGTTAAAACAGACGGCCGAATAAGTGGTGGTATAGGCACCTGCGGTTAGCCAATACATGCGATCGCCAATGGTCAGATCCACCGGCAGCCCGTAGCTATAGTGCTCATACATAATATCGGCACTGTCGCAGGTGGGACCTGCGATCACGCAGCGATCCAATTCTCCCTGACGCTCGGTATAGATAGGGAATTTAATCGCCTCATCCATGGTCTCAATCAGGCCAGAAAACTTACCCACATCAGTAAAGACCCAACGCTCCAGCGCCGTGTGTGACTTCTTGCTGATCAACACCACCTCTGACACCAAGACGCCAGCATTGGAGAGCAAAGAACGGCCCGGCTCCAGAATGATCTGTGGCAGCTGATCACCAAAATCCTCTTTGAGGAAGTGAGTGATCTTCTCAGCATAAGTACCCAGCTCGTTGGTTTTATCCAGATAGTTAGCCGGAAAACCGCCACCCAGATTGATCATCTTGAGTTCAATACCATGCTCTTCGCGCAGGCGCTCGAAGATGCTCTTTACCTTAGCGATAGCCGAATCCCAGGCGCCGATATCACGCTGCTGCGAGCCAACATGAAACGAGATGCCATAGGGTTCAAGCCCAAGGGCCTTAGCCAACACCAACAGCTCAAGCGCCATCTCATTTTGACAGCCGAATTTACGTGATAGGGGCCAATCGGCGGTGTGAGTCCCCTCGGTTAAGATACGCACATAGACGCGAGAGCCAGGTGCCTCCTCGGCGATCATACGAAGATCTGCTTCAGAGTCGGATGCATACATGCGCACACCGCGCTCATAGAAAGCGCGCACATCTTGGCGTTTCTTGATGGTATTGCCATAGCTGACTCTGTCAGGCGTCACGCCGATATCGCTCACCATATCCAGCTCATAGATAGAAGCGATATCGAAGTTGGCACCGCGATCACGCAGTAACGTCAATACTTCTCTGGCAGGATTCGCCTTAACGGCATAGTAGATACTGGCGTAAGGGAAGTTATGCACCATGTCATCGTATTGTTTCGCAATGATTTTAGTGTCAATTACGACGAAAGGTGTCGGTTTGTCCTGAGCAAATGACTTGATACGGTCAAAGGTAGCTTGGTCATAATACTCATTAACATCAATCGCTTGAAATTGGCTCATCTCGCCAGTATCTCCGTAGCAGAATAAAAATAAATTCGCGTGATTCGGTTAAAAATCGCAGCGAAGTAAACGCTATTTTTCTGAACAGATCAACGAATTTTTATGCTTAATAAATAAGTTTTTATTCCAAAAATATCGATTCGATTTTCGACTCGATAAAAACCAACTTAAGCGATTAATATTTAAAAGAAATTAGTAAGCGTTGTCGAAAGCCTTACTTGGATTATTTCACCGCCTCCAGCAGAGCTTTTGCCGAATCGACTTGAACGACCTTGATGATCTTGAGTCCATCCAGACTGATAACCGTTGCCGTCTCTTTGTCACCAGGTAACAACTGAGTCACCTCGCCTTCCTGGTCGAGACCGATAGCGAAACTAAGATCTCGCATCTTAGGAATGGCAACAAACTTGGCGATAAGCGAAGGCATACCGCTGATATCCGCTACATAACGCCAATTGCTCGGCATAGGTGACTCCAAAGACTCAATCGCCTCCTGAATGATCTCACCGCCTTTCATGCCACGGCTAAAGAGTAAAACCTGGGTATCCGAATTGACTTCCAACACAGCTTCATTCTGATCAGTCAGGCTTATCGCCTCGATATGGTCACCTTGGGTCAGGCTGCTGGCAAAGCTGGCGGCCGAGAACAACACGCCCATGGCCAAAACTAGCGCTTTCATAATGCCTCTTTCTATACAGTTAAGTTAACTTACAGGGAAACAGACTATATCTTATACTGCACCCTATGCCCCCGAATGCATCGCAATAGCTTGATGCGCCTCACGCTAATTTTTGCCATGACACAAACTTGAGATATTTGTTATCAAGCCTTTGAAATTTAAGTAACATAGCCATAGTTAACGCAATCATCGTACACCAAGGTATTAGGAAGAGTGCTATGAATGAAAATGGTCTGGAGCAGGAGCTGGCGCAACTGCAGAATGTCTACACCCTGTTGACCGAATTTCTGGTGAAATACAGTTTTCAACTAGTCGGCGCCCTGCTTATCTTTATGCTGGGACTCTGGGTAGCCAACAAGGTCTCCAACCTAGTCGCTAGGCAGTTTGAAAAACATGAGATCGACATTACTCTGAGTAACTTCGTCTCTAATCTAGTGCGGATAATCATCATTATCATGGTCGGTATTATCGCGCTGGGTAAACTGGGGATCAGTATCACACCTATGGTGGCGGCCATTGGTGCCGCATCATTGGGCGCAGGCTTGGCGCTGCAAGGCATGCTGTCAAACTACGCCGCCGGCGTGACCATCATAGTGACCCGCCCCTTCGTCGTGGGCAACACCATAGAGATCCAAGGCGTTAGTGGTGTCGTCAAGAGTATTCACCTGGGGCTTACCTTGCTGACCAATGAAGAAGGCGAGGTGATTAGCATCCCCAATAAACATATTGTCGGCGAGATCTTGCACAACTCCTTTAGCGACAAGCTGGTCGAGATCCGCTTTAACATCAGCTACAGCAGCGATGCTAACCAAGTGCTCGCCATCGCCCAGCAGGTGCTTGATGCCAACAAAGAGGTAAACCAGGAGCGTCCGCCCCAGATAGGTATCAATGGTTTTAACAGCATAGGCTTAGAGATAGGCTTGCGTTATTGGGTACCCACCAACAGCTACTATCAGAATAAATATCAGGTCAATTTGGAGCTAATCAACGCGCTTCGCCAGGCGGGTATAGAGATCCCCTGCCCGGTACGCGAGATCCATATCGAGCGATAACTTCTTTCATTAGCAACGGGCTCATAGGCCGCGCTGCCACTCCTGACGCAGGGGCACCAGCCCCTGCATCGCCTGATCGACCTGGGCTAACAAGTTATGTTTATCACGACCAAGGATCCCCTTAAGCACTAAGTAATTAGAGGCGTGGTCCGAGCGAAAGATAGTCTTCTCCAGCTCAAGTTCACTCAGCAGCAGCTGCATCTCACTCAATAGTCCATGCTGATCCGGCAATCTGAAATCACCATCGAATCCGGCGTCCATACGCGCCTTACCCAGGGGTAGAGTGACCACCAGCGTCGATAGATAGTCGGGCTGTGCCTGGTTCATCAGGCGCGCCGAATTGAGCGCATGCTGCCGGGATAACTCCACCCCCCCAAGCCATTGAGTATCATCACGGAGGACTTCATGCCGGCAGCGCGTATACGCTGTAGCGCCAGCAAAGAGGAGTCAAAGGTTTCGCCCTTCTCGATGCGAGCCAGCACCTCATCATCGCCACTCTCACAACCCACGTACAAGAGGCTCAGCCCCAACTCTCTGAGCCGAGCCAGCTGCTCGTCCGTCTTATTGTTAAGATTGCGCGGCAGGCAATAACTACTAATTCGGGTCACCAGTGGCAGATGCTCACGAATCAACAAACAGATAGCCTCAAGCCGCTTAAAAGGCAGGCTCATGGCATCGCCATCAGCCAGAAATACCCGAGAAACCGGCACACCGCTTTGCGCCACCCGTTCAATATCCGCTGCAATATTATCCAGTTTTTGTGCACGAAATTGCTTCTGCGGCGCGGTATACATGTCACAGAAGTGACAGCGATTCCAGCTACACCCATTAGTCACTTGAAGAATGAGGGACTTCCACTCCGAAGGTGGTCTGAATAGGGGCTCAATATAATTAATCATTTTTACCTGTCTCAATTCATGGTGAATATGTGAGCACTTTCATAATTTTTAGTAGTCGTGTGCCAATCTCGACCGATAAATTGATCTCGTTCAATTTATGTTCAATCAGAGTCAGTAGAATGACTGACGTTAATCTCATTCAGATTAATCGTTTATAACTGTCTGACCTTAGTCAGCATAGAAAAATTATTGGCTACATCGGCCGACAAACGTGTAGATAATAACATGCAAATAGCACAACAACTGCAAGACAGGCGAGGGAACGTCCTGCATCATGATGAGCATTGGAGCTCAATGAGCGCGGAACAAAAGATGGCCCTTTATAGCCTGCATCGATATGGGTATCGGCTGTTGTTTGTTCGCCATTTGCCTTCGGGTCCACTGGCTATTATCGCCCAGCAAAACCAACTGTCGACCATAGACAGATATGGCGAAGTTGAGCATGAGCCTAAGATCCAACTCAGGGATTAGTCACCAACTAGGTGGCTGACAAGCCTTACGGCTTAATTACCCGAACATAAAGGAGCACTCAGTGTGCTCCTTTATTTGTCCCCGCGACACCGTAAGTCAATCCTTTAGCAACATATCCAGATGGGGAATCCCATCCTCAAGATAAACCTCTGAGACAGACCTAAAGCCCAAGTCTTGATAAAACTGGCGTAAATGCTCCTGGGCACCGATTTGAATTCCTCGCCCCGGCCAGGCTTGCTTGGCAATGGCGATCGCCTGCTGCATTAAAAGCTTGGCCACGCCACCACCACGGGCAGACTCGGCAACGATCACCCGGCCGATGCTGGCCTGAGGATAACTTACCCCAGGCGCTAATACTCTTGCGTAGGCAATAATTTGCCCCTCTGCATCCAAGCCTAACAGGTGGCGCGTCTCGGGCAAGGTGTCCTTGCCATCCAGCTCGGGATAGGCACAAGCCTGCTCAACCACAAACACATCGACCCGCAATCTCAACAGCTCATACAGACACTCAAGCGTCAACTCGGCAAACGCCACATTCTCCCACCGCACACGGTTCCCCTTATCCATTAAACGGGTGCCCCAAATCAGATTCCACTGCAACCCAACTATAGCCTTCGTCTAACTCACATAGATTGGCTGCTATCTCAGCCATATTTAATACTTGCACTACCAACCAAGGCGGCTAATGATGACTTAACGGCTATCTACCCTAACCTCAAAGCACTGCAGGCTCAATAGATTGACAAACAACTGAACCTTCAAAGAAGCCATCGTCAACCCCTTTGTATTATGTCGCAGACAACTATCAACCAGAGCTTACCCCATAGCACCTAGCAGGCTCGTCAATGCGCGTCTTTGTCGAATATATCTATCAGTTCGCGCTCGAACAAAGCTCGCTTAAGTCTTAGTGATACCTGATTTCATCACTTAGCCCCCAGGTTAAGCGTTTTAATCACCACAGTTTTGACAAAATCCTTGGGGGAGTATGCAAAATCGTCGACAAAGCTGCTAATATTGGGCCAATTTTTTTAGCTTACTGAGATAGATCAAGATGGGAAGAGCATACCAAAACCGCAAAGAATCTATGGCCAAAACGGCTGGACAGAAAACTAGACTTTACTCTCGTTACGGCAAAGAACTCTATGTTTGCGCTAAAAATGGTGGTTTTGATCCAGACGGTAACCTAGCGCTACGTCAAATGATCGCTAAGGCTAAAAAAGATCAAGTGCCTGCCCATGTTATCGAACGAGCAATCGAAAAAGCTCGCGGCGGCGGTGGTGAAGACTATGAGACGGCTCGTTATGAAGGTTTTGGTCCTGGTGGCGCTATGGTCATCGTCGACTGCTTAACTGATAACGGTAAACGTACTTTTACCGAAGTCCGTCAGGCATTCGTTAAGAACGATGCCAAACTAGGTAGCCCGGGAACCGTGGGTCACATGTTCGATCACCAAGCTGTATTTGCCTTTAAAGGTGACGATGAAGAAGCAGTGTTGGAAGCCCTGATGATGGCCGACGTGGATATCGCCGACATCGAAGTAGAAGATGGCATCATTAGCGTGTTTGCACCGCACACAGAGTTCAACAAGGCAAAGACAGCCCTTAACGACGCCTTCCCTGACACTGAATTGGAAGTAGAAGAGATTGCCTTCGTGCCACAGACCATGACAGAACTCACCGACCCAGAAGTGATCGCCCAGTTCGAAAAATTCCAAGCTGCACTGGAAGATTGTGACGACGTACAAAACGTCTACCACAACGCCGACATCAAGGCATAAACATCACCTCTCTCGCCTGTCACTCTGGCCTGAACAATAAAAAGCGATTCGTTTCACGTAAATAACGAATCGCTTTTTTTTCACCAATCAACCCGTAATTTTTTTGACCATAGTCAAAGGCTTGGCGCTTATAGTAAGTACTTACCACCCTATCAATTAAACTTTATTCATAGTGCACCTTTAAAAGCCATTTTCGGTGGACTTGAGCCTGTATTCGCCTATCCTTATAGCTAGACCTACAAAAACAATCCAAATCAATCGCACGTGATTTGCCGCTCCTGTTCGGGAGGGCTTGTCACGTGTAATTGATCAACCAACATGATGAACAGGTAACCTATGAAGTATTCAAAATCGATTATCGCCATCGCACTCACCAGCCTACTTGCCGCCTGTGGTGGTAGTGATGATACTCCTGAAACACCAAAAACAGGCGTCTTTAGCCTAGGTGTCTCAGACAACCCTGCCGATGCTAAAGTAGTGAATATTGCCTTCAAGCAGGTGGTATTAAAAGGTGCAGGTGAACCTATCTCATTCGACGTCTCAGAAGATGGTGAATTAAAGCATGTTGACCTACTCACAGTACAAGGCCAAGAGATAGAAACTCTGGTTGCCGGCCAAACCATCCCGGTCGGTGAATACCAGATGTGTATCTACATGCAGAATAGCGAAGTCGCCGACACTAACAGCTCTTATGTCAAAACTATGGATGACATGGACGCTGGCTTGGTCACCAACAGCAACGGTAGCTGTGGCGGCGTCGGTGCTGAGGAAGAAGGCACAGGTCGTCTCTTCTTCAACAAGAGCTTCACCATTGCCGCTGGCGTTAATGACTTTGTTGCCGAATTCAACCTATCTAAAGGTCTTCAAGCACCACATGGCAACAAAGACTACTGGACGCTTAAGCCAACGGCTGTACAGCTAGTGAACAACGCCGAAGTAGGTGCCATCAATGGCCAAATTAGTAGTGATGTAATGGATGCATGTGAAGTGGCTGCCGGTGGTTCCGAGTTCAGCCCAGCCGTCTACCTTTACCCAACGGCTACCGCACTTGAAAACATGGTAGATTTCCGCCCAGATGCCGACGTTGTTGAGTTACAAGTGGCACCTATTGCCTCTGCACGGGTTAATCCAATTACCGATGATGCTGAAAATGTTACCGGTTACGAGTATGAATTTGGCTTCGTTGCCGCCAGTACCTACAGCCTTGGCTATACCTGTGTGGCACAAAATGACGATCCTGAATCAGTTAACACGCCTGAAGATGTCGAAGCACCTTTCTTCCTTCACATTGATGAGCAAGATGTCGTTGTGACTGAAGGCACTACGACAGAACGTCACTTCCCAATGGATTTTGTTCCAGCGACCTAAGTGACATCCTTGTCATAAACATAAAAAAGGCACTCTATTGAGTGCCTTTTCTATTCGTTAAACCATCACATTAAGAGCAGCAGTCTCGACGCCACCAGTTCTTGGGTAACTTGGCAAGCAATACCCTCAGCATCAAGATGGCCAAGATGATCCCCGAACCATTAACTATCACTGACGGCAAGAGGTTGTGCTCTTCTCCAATTTGAGGCATCACCACAAAACCGAAGGTCTCCACCAGATAGTTAACGATAACACCTGAGATAAGGGCAACACCCAACACGCCGCCGAGATAACCATAGAGGGCGCGCTTACCCAGTTCCTTGGTCACTACACCTAAGGTAGCGATATTCGTCGCAGGGCCCGCCAACATAAACACCAGTACGGCGCCTGGTGATACACCTGCCAGCAGCAGCCCGGCCGCAATAGGCGTAGAGGCGGTAGCGCAGATATACATGGGCACAGAGACCAGCACCATTACCAGCATGGCTAAGATGCCGTCACCCCATTTAGCCATGAAATCCCCTGGCACATAGGTCTGCACCAATGCGGCAAAGAAAAGACCAATCAACAACCAAACGGTAGTATCACGCACTAGGTCGGTGGCGGCATAATGCAAACCTTTGCCCATCCGTGCCAGCACTGAAGTACCCTTGAGCTCAGTGGCCACATCTTTGGTCGATTCACAACAGCTCTCACTTTGGCTATTACTCTGATTAGTCGTATCAGTAGTAGAACTACATGAGCTTATCGGCTCGGGCTTTGCCTTGCTCCCACAGCATGACCCACTCGCGGACTGAGTGGCTGCCGCTGGCTTAATCAAAGCTTCTGGCTTAGCCATAGCACCTGAGCTCGTTGGGCGCATCATCATGGGTGAGGCATCCGCCTTCATTCGCACTGGCGCATTTGACTTGTCGCCACAGCAGCTCGATGACACTTGCTTCTCCAGCGGCTTTTCGACTGGCTTGCTACTGCTGCAACAGCTAGTGCTTGCCTTGGAGCCTTTATCGCTCGCAGCTTGGTTAGAGCGGGCAGACTCAGCCGTATCGCTCACTTTCACCTCGTCGTCATCACGGCCCACCAGCAAACCGGCAACGATAGCGCTGCTCACTGCCGCTATAGGCCTAACAATTGCCATGAAGGGGCCAAGCAGCACATAGGAAACACTGACCGAATCGATACCAGTCTCAGGGGTTGAGACCAAAAATGAGGTGGTGGCCGCCTTGGAAGCCCCCGAACGGCGCAGACCCACTGCAGCGGGGATCACGCCGCAGGAACAGAGCGGTAAGGGTGCGCCCAACACGGCCGCCTTAATGGTCGTCTTCATCCCGTGGCCCCCCAGCTGCTTCTGCATCCATGCCATAGGCACAAACATCTTCAGCATGCCGGCAAGCACTAGACCCAACAGCAGCCAGGGCGCGGAATCGAGAAAGAGGTCGATAAAATTAGATAACAACATAGGTTAACCCTTTAGCTTACAACTGGTTTTATATTCGGTTTCGCTGTGATCATGACTGTGGTTTTCACACTTCACTTCGACGTTTGATTCTAGCGCCTCAAGTATTGAGCAATGTTCGGCGCTCTCAGGACCACCGCAGCAGGCATCGGAAAGGCGTTGCAGGGAGACGCGAAAATGATTCAGCTCGGCGATTTTCTCCTCTACATTGGCCAACTTTATATCCACCATCCCCTTCACATCCGCACAGGCCCAATTGGACTTGTCCAGATCGATAGATAACAGCTCAGTGATCTCCGACAAGGTAAAGCCCACTGCCTTGGCGCGCAGGATAAAACGCAAGCGCTCAGCGTCATGTTCGGTATAGAGTCGATAACCCGAGTCGCTACGCATCGACGGCGATAACAGGCCATGTTTCTCGTAGAAACGTAGGGTGTCGGCCTTCACCTCACACTGCTTGGCTAACTCTCCAATACGATACATCTCGCCTCCGGCTAAGCATTTCATCAAAGTCATATTGCTAGTATAAACCTTAGAGTTAAATCTAAGGTCAAGGGTTATTGTGCAGGAATTTTTTCAGGCTGGCTTGTTCGCCATGGCGTATTGTGAAATCGCACAGAAAAAAACAGCATGGCACACAGTTTTACGTTAAAATACGCGCGCCGCGATGGGCAGTAAAAATATTTGAGGGGCTTTTGGAAAGCAATACGCCCGGGTTAGTTGGCACTAACTGTTCTGCTTTCCGAAAGATCCTTAAAATAACCACTGGACCCTGTACCTAAAATGAATAATGCCAGACCTATTCGTCGCGCGCTGTTAAGCGTTTCAGATAAAACCGGAATCTTAGAGTTTGCTAAGGCCCTGCACGCTCAAGGTGTTGAACTGCTCTCTACCGGCGGCACCGCTCGCCTGTTGGCAGACAACGGCGTGCCTGTCATTGAAGTCTCTGACTACACAGGTCACCCTGAGATCATGGACGGCCGCGTCAAAACCCTGCACCCTAAAGTGCATGGCGGTATCCTTGGCCGTCGTGGTATCGATGAGCTAGTGATGGAACAGAATGCCATTAAGCCTATCGATCTGGTTGCCGTTAACCTCTATCCCTTTGCCGAGACTGTGGCCAAAGAAGGCTGCACCCTGGCCGATGCCGTAGAAAACATCGACATTGGCGGCCCTACCATGGTGCGCTCTACTGCAAAGAACCACAAAGACACCACCATTATCGTTAACGCCAAAGACTATGATCGCGTTATCAAAGAGATGCAGGCTAACCAGGGCAGCACGACGCTGGAGACTCGTTTCGATCTAGCCATCGCCGCCTTCGAGCACACTGCCGCCTATGACGGCATGATCGCCAACTATTTCGGCACCATGGTACCAGCCCACAGTGAAGATGAGTGCCATCAGGACTCTAAGTTCCCACGCACCTACAACACCCAGTTAGTGAAGAAGCAAGATCTGCGTTACGGCGAAAACAGCCACCAGAGTGCCGCCTTCTATGTGGATCTAAACATAGATGAGGCCTCGGTCGCTAGTGCGACTCAGCTGCAGGGTAAGGCGCTGTCTTACAACAACATCGCCGATACCGATGCGGCGCTGGAATGTGTTAAAGAGTTCAGCGAACCAGCTTGTGTCATCGTGAAGCACGCCAACCCTTGTGGTGTCGCTATCGGTAACGACCTGTTAGAAGCCTACAACCGCGCCTATCAAACCGACCCGACTTCGGCTTTCGGCGGCATTATCGCCTTTAACGGTGAACTCGATGCCGAGACAGCTAGCGCTATCGTCGAGCGTCAGTTCGTCGAGGTGATTATCGCGCCAGTCGTTAGCCAGGCGGCCCGCGACGTAGTTGCAGCCAAAGCCAATGTGCGTCTGCTTGAATGTGGTCAGTGGACTACTAAGACCCAAAGCCTAGACTACAAGCGTGTTAATGGCGGTCTGCTGCTTCAAGACCGTGACCAAGGCATGGTTGAGATGAGCGATATCAAGGTTGTCACTAAGCGTCAGCCGACCGAAGCCGAGATGAAAGATCTCATGTTCTGCTGGAAGGTGGCTAAGTTCGTTAAGTCTAACGCCATCGTTTACGCCAAAGACAGCATGACAATTGGTGTGGGCGCAGGCCAGATGAGCCGCGTCTACAGCGCCAAGGTCGCAGGTATCAAGGCTGCCGATGAAAACCTGGAAGTTGTGGGTTCAGTCATGGCATCCGATGCCTTCTTCCCCTTCCGCGATGGTATCGATGCGGCCGCAGCCGCAGGGATCAGCTGCATCATCCAGCCGGGTGGTTCGATTCGTGATGAAGAGATCATCGCAGCTGCCGACGAACATGGCATGGCCATGGTCTTCACCGGCATGCGTCACTTCCGTCATTAATTTGCATCTCGCGCCTGGGCCACAAGCCCGGGCGCCGTTTTAAGGATACAGCATGAACGTATTAGTAATTGGTAGCGGTGGACGCGAACACGCACTGGCGTGGAAGGCGGCCAAATCACCACTGGTAGAGAAAGTCTTCGTGGCGCCTGGCAATGCCGGCACAGCGTTAGAGCCTAAGCTGGAAAACGTCGAAATTGCCGTCGAAGCCATCTCTGAACTGGTAGCCTTTGCTAAAGAGCAAGCCATTGAGCTGACCATAGTAGGCCCTGAAGTGCCTCTCTCTCTCGGCGTGGTCGATGCTTTTAACGAGGCTAAGCTGCCTATCTTTGGTCCAACCCAAGGCGCGGCGCAGTTAGAGTCTTCTAAGGCCTTCACCAAAGACTTCCTGGCCCGTCACAACATTCCCACTGCGGCATACTCGAACTTCACAGAGATCGAGCCCGCCAAGGCTTATGTAGCTGAAGTGACTGCCAACACTGGCTTTCCTATCGTTATCAAGGCCGACGGCCTGGCGGCAGGTAAAGGGGTGATCATCGCCCAGGATCAAGCAGAAGCCGATGCAGCTATCGAAGATATGTTAGCTGGCAACAAGTTTGGCGAGGCGGGTTCCCGCGTGGTGATCGAAGAGTTCCTCAAGGGCGAAGAAGCCAGTTTCATCGTCATGGTCGACGGTAACAATATCCTGGCCATGGCCAGCAGCCAAGACCATAAAGCCAGAGACAATGGCGACAACGGCCCGAACACCGGCGGCATGGGCGCCTACTCTCCGGCGCCAGTGGTCACTCAAGCGGTGCACGACTGGACCATAGACAATGTTATCCGTCCTACCGTGGATGGCATGGCAGCAGAAGGCAATGTTTACACAGGTTTCCTCTATGCAGGCCTGATGATTGCGCCAGATGGCAGTGCCAAGGTGTTGGAATACAACTGCCGCTTCGGCGACCCAGAAACCCAACCTATCATGATGCGCCTAAAGTCTGATCTGGTTGAGCTTTGCCTGGCCGCTACCCGTGGCGAATTGGACAAGGTCACCGCCGAGTTCGACAGCCGCGCGGCAGTGGGTGTGGTATTGGCAGCAGGCGGTTATCCAGATGCCTACCGCAAGCACGATGTGATCGATGGCTTAAGCCTGGGCGATGATGACGCCAAGGTATTCCACGCTGGCACCAGCATGAAGGACGGTCATGTGGTCACTAACGGTGGTCGCGTACTTTGTGCAACGGCACTGGGTGAGAACGTGACTCAGGCGCAGAAACGCGCCTATCAGCTGGTGAACGAGATCCATTGGGACGACGTCTATTTCCGTACCGATATTGCCTATCGCGCAATCGCCCGGGAGAGTTAATACCCACAAAGGGTTATTCATGAATAGTTGAGACTTAGATCACGCTCACTTTTCATGCAATAAAATCGCATAAAAGCACCTGTACTCCTTAAGGGTATCAGGTGCTTTTTTATACGACTCAATAAGTTAACTGCTAAATTTTAATCATGCATTAAAAATAGCCTGAATATATTATTTTTATACAATAAAGAACACAATATTAGCATAATTCAATATTTTTCCATCGCATTGCAGCAGATTATTCACATCTGTATACTCGCCGCCTCTGTTTTTTAAGCTGGAGGCTTAATGAGATACTTACCCCTGTTATTCACCCTTATACTTACCGCTTGTGGCGGAGGCGACTCGGACAGTCCTGCACCGCAAGCCGAAAAGCAAGCACATCCAGGCATTCAAGTTCAGGAACTAGTGCAAACCTATGCACCTGATCAGCACCTCAGCCCAGCCATCACCGGCAAGTTAGGCAGTATCAGCTATCAATTAGTCAGCGGTGCCCCTGCCGATGTGGTCAAGATATCTGCCGATAAACAGTCGCTGACGATCCTCAATGCTGGCACCACAGAACTGATCGCAACCGACAGCGGCAACAGCCAGACAAAATCCGTCAACCAAGGTTTTAGCATCACCATCAATAAGGCTCCCCGTTCACCGCTATTGACCAATGATATCAGCCAAGGCTATGTGGATGGCGCCGTGTTGGCCCCCAGTATTAGCGGCGTTAAAGGCAATCTCAGCCTGGCGCTGGCCGCCGGTCAACCTGCCAATGTGGTGTCTATCGATGACCAGGGGAATATCAGGGTTGTCGGCAGTGGCAGCGTAACGCTACTTGCCAAAGATGATGGTGGGCGTAACTTCCTAGCCGATTCACGCGAATTTCAAATCAGTATCTCGCCAGCCGAGACTACCTATGCCAGCTTTCAAGATATCGCCAACAAGCCACTGATCTTTGGAGCTAAACTACTGCCCGTCTATACTGGTACGCCCACCACTGAAACTCTCTACCAACTGGCGTCAGGCGCTAACACTCAGGTAGTACAGGTCCACCCCACCACTGGGGCAATGAACATTCTTGGTGCCGGTGAAACTGAGGTTGAGGTGCGACAAGTTGCGCCATTAAACCATGCTCAGGTGCCTACGCAACGATTTAAGGTACAGATAGATAAGGCGAAAAACCTCGCCTTTAAAGTCAGTGACATCAACACACGCTTCGTCGCCGACAAGAACGAAACCTTCGAGGTCACTGGTGCCCAAGGCAAGCTACACTTTGCCATCAAGGCGGGCTCGGCCGAGGATATCATTGAGATCACCGATGCTGAACAGGGAGAATATCGCTTCAAAGGTGTGGGTGAAACCCTGGTGGAAGTGACAGATGCAGGTAACAGCAACTACCTGAGCTCGAGCCGCGCTGTTAAGGTCAAGGTCGAGGCCGGGGTGGCCAGTTCACTGCAAGCGCTCGACATAGACACTCAATACCAAGCGAATCAAACCTTAATGCCACAAATCGTCGGCGCCAAGGGCAAGCTAAGTTACCGCTTGGCCGCCACCAGCGCCACCGATGTTATTACGCTGGATGTTAACAACGGGCAGATGCAGGTCCTCAAACCCGGCCTGGTCGAAGTGATAGTCCGGGACGATGGCGGCGAACTATGGACACCACAAGAACAGCAGTACAGTGTCAAGATAGACAAACAAGACAACACCTTGTTTGCGGTAGAAAATAGCCGTATCGACTACGCTGCTAACACACTATTTGTTCCTCAAGCCAACCACAATCAGGGCGAAGTCAGTTACCAGATAGAAAATGACGGTGACGGCGTATTCAGTCAGGATGCCGACAGCAAGGCGATCACCATCATTGGCGCCGGCCGAGGCTGGATAACGGCGACAGACAAAGGTAACGATTTCTATCATCCGGCCAGCAGCCGCTTCTTCGTCGACGTAGCCCCTCTCAACGGAAGTCTGGCTATTTCTTCGGTGCGAACCCAGTATGCGCCGGGTAAGACGATCGATATTCCACTTTCGGGCGCTATTGGCAGCCTGAGTCTTAGCCTGGAAAGTGGTCAAAGCGATGTGGTCAGCGTCAACCTGGCTACACTTACCCTGACGGTACAAAACGCAGGTAACGTGACCTATACAGTGACAGATAGCGGCGATGCTGGTCATCTGCCTCAGAAAGCTCAACTGAATGTGGTGATCGACAAGGGCGTCGAAAACCCCGAGCTGAAACTGGCAAGCCAACTACTGAGCACAAATTACGGCCAGGGAGCTAGTCTCACCCCACCAGCGGTAACGGGACGTGGTATCGATAGCCAGCTCACTTACTACGCCGATCTTGCCTCGCGCAAGGTGATTGATCTAAATACTAACACTGGTACCATGACCATAGAGTCTGCAGGTATGGCCAAAGTGACGCTGATAGAGCAAAGCCGCAACTATGAACGTACTACGCGCGACTTTAACGTCAGCATCGCCAAAGCTAAGCACCCTGGTCTCAGCTTGAATGAGATCAGCCAGTCAGTCGTCTACTACCCTGATCGTAAGGTATTACCACCAGAGTTTACCAACGCCTTTGGTAACCTATCCTATGCCTTCACCCTACAGGTATCCCCAGAATATGCCGAGCTCACCCCTGACGGCGAGCTCACGCTGCATACTTATCCGCGCTCACGTGAAAACGACTACTTCAGCATCACTGTCACCGACGACGGCGGCGACAACTACCTGAGCACTAGTCTGAACTATGAGGTATTCCTTAAAGATATTGAGCCCGGCCTTGGCGAAGAGGCCAGCCTGAGCTTCGATGGTAGCGACCTTCAACTGGTCTCACCGGCAGAGGTTGCCGCCGGCGACGCTTCCTACTTTACCGCTATCGGCGGGCGCAGCGATGCGGTGAGCAAAGATGGCGACGATGAACTCGAGGGTGGCTACACCAATATGGTAACGCAGGTGTGTATCGATCCCAGCGATTACAAGAGCTGCACACTGATCACCCTCAGGCTACAAAAAACCAGTCTGTGTGAAGATGGCAGTCGGGTAGCCTACCCACTGGCATCGAATAGCATCTACACATGTCCGGGCATGAGCCAACCGGTCAGTTCAGAGGTCACTGTCAGCCTAAATCCGGAAGATCCTTACAACGCCTGGTTCGTCAATCCGGGACGTTTCCAGACAGCTAAGCCTATCGTAATCACTCACTTCGCCAAACCATACCGCAGTGGTGGTGTGGTCGAGGCCGGTGACATTCAGGCCAGAGCCTGGTGGCTGATCAACCTGGATATCACCAAGGAATAAACAAGGTCGCGCGACCTTATTACAGAAAAAAGCCCAGTTCATGCTGGGCTTTTTATTGCACTTTTTACTTGGCTTTCGCTTAGTGTTTTAGCAACGCTCTTTATAGCGATCAAACTCAGCTAACTTGAACCTAATGCCCTGAGGCGATCGCTTTGCGGGCAATCTTATCGATCCAACCGGGAGCGATAATCTTAAACCAACGCCCTAATCGACCTCGTGTTGATGTGATAAGCAGGCGTTTACGTCCGGCAATCGCAGGCAGCATCATCTGCGCGCACTGCTCGGCGGTGATGATTTTGGCTTCCTGCATAGGACTCTTACCCAGCGGCTTTCCCTGACCGTCCAGGGCGCGTTTATGGATCTCAGACACCACGAAATCGGGGCAGATATGAGTAACGGCCACGTCATCTTCCACCAGCTCGATGCGAAGAGAATCAAAAAAGCCCATGACCGCATGTTTAGAGGCGCTATAACCGCTACGGGTGGGCACACCTGTTAATCCTGCCACCGAGGCAACCACCACTATCTGACCACGACTCGCTTTAAGATGAGGTAAGGCATAGTGAGTCAACACGGCAGGCGCTAGGTAGTTGACCTGCATGACCCGCTCTAAAATCGAAAGATCTTCGAGCTCATCGAAACGGGACCACATAGTCATGCCAGCATTGTTCACTAGAATATCCAGTCGACCGAAATGCGCCACACAGGTATCGATAAGGGATTGGCAGGCGCTGGCATCTGTGACATCTGCGGGAACGATAAGCGGGGGGACGCTAGCAGTCGATGCCAGCTCTCGCTGCAAAGAATGCAGTCGTCCCTGGCTGCGGGCGGTCAATACTAACCGACACCCCAGAGGGGCCATCGCCTTAGCTAATGCCCGGCCTATGCCCTCTGAGGCCCCTGTGATGATAACGACTTTATCGGCTAAACTCTGCATCATAAACTTGGTCAATAAGTAGTTGGATACCCCACAAATTCACATAGTTTGCTGCCGATCACAAGTCCAAATTTTCACCTAAGCCAATAATCTATGCACATTGTCTGACACCGGGCTGAGGTAACTCTCCAGACTTTTCGGTCTGCCGATGGCGTAGCCTTGCGCGTAATTGATGCCGATAGATCGAAGGCGATCTATGATCTCCTGGTTCTCCACAAACTCGGCGACAGTCTCGATCCCCATCACCTGACAGACGTCATGGATCGATTTGACGATGGCATAATCCTTAGCATTGCTGGCAAGCGACTTGATAAAGCAGCCGTCAATTTTGACATAGTTGACCGGTAGCTCTCTTAAGTAGCCATAAGACGCAAAGCCAGTGCCGAAGTCATCCAGCGCGAAAGAGAACCCCTGCTTCTTCAACTGATTGAGCATCTCCATCGCTCGATTGCGATTTTGAATCGCGCTCGTCTCGGTGATCTCAAAACAGATACAGTGACTGGGAATCGCGAAACGTTCCAATTGAGCAATGATATATTCAACCATGCCTTCGGCTCCCAGGCTGTTAGCCGACAGGTTGATAGACAAACAGTGATCCGCCCAAAGCTCTTCGTGAAGAGAGAGCCAAAGGAAGGTCTTGCGGATCACCTCTTTGTCGACGTCTGTCATTAACTTAAAGCGCTCCGCCGCGGCAATAAACTGCGCTGGTGCCAAGATGCGACCGCAAGGCTCCTGGATCCTCAATAGGACTTCCATGCGCTGCTTGCCCTGTTCGCTAAGCGCCTTAATCGGTTGATAGTAAAGCAGCAGCTCATTATGCTCTATCGCCTGAGCAATACGCACAGCCCACTTAGGCGCGTTACGCTGATAGGTGAGCTCCTTGTCCTTATCATCATAAAAATGCACCTGATTACTGCCCTTACGTTTGGCGGCGATACAGGCAATATCGGCATCTTTAAGCAGTTCTAATGGATTGATATAGGGCGCTCTAGCCATGGCCACACCAGCGCTGATCCCCACATGGTAATGACAACCGTGATGCTCCATCACCTGCTTACCCACGGAGTCGATGATCTGCTTAACCTGCTGCGCCAAGGGCACCACCCCCAGATCTTTAAGGGCCAAGCCAAATTCATCGCCCCCGAGACGTGCCAACAAGCCATTATCATCGAGACTCGCCTGTATCGCCTTAGCGACCATCTCAAGCATGGAATCACCGGCGTTATGACCACAGGAGTCGTTGATCAGCTTAAACTGCTCCAGATCCAAGTAGCAGATGGCTAATGTCTGCGCATCTTCGGCAAACCCCTTTAAACGCTCCTCGAAGGCGCAGCGATTCAATAAGCCAGTCACATTATCGAAGTTGGCCCTACGCCTGAGCTGATGCTTTAACAACTCCTCCTGAGTGATATCTCTTAGCACGATAACCGTGCCAATGCTCTTACTGTTGAGCCCTCTAAGGTTGCTGATGCTACGCTCCATCAATCGTGGCTCATGACTGTTAAACTTCACCTTACTCAGCATTGGCGTCGCGGTCCCGCTGGCCATGAAAGCAAATAAGGATTCATTTAACTGACTTTCACTGCGAAATACCTTGTCCAGACTCATCCCCACCGCCGCTTCCGCCTTTATCCTAAGCAGGCGCTCGGCCTGAGGATTTAAGTAGATCACCTTAGCCCAGCTGTCGGTGAGAATAACGGCTTCGGCGATAGCTTCGAGGGTGATCTTAGAGCGCTCTTTTTGCTGAAATATGCGCGCAAGCAGGCTATTGATCTGTTCTGAGATCACCATAAATTCAGAGGCCCCAGAGCTGCGGACCGGTTGATAAGTCTTAGCCGTTGGGTCCACCTTGGCGAGCTGCTTTAACAACTGCTTTAACGGGTCGACCACCCCATGGCGCAGCCAGAGATAGCCCAGCAGCAAGAGCAGCAAGCTGATAGCAGCGACAAGGTAGATAAATGTCATCGGCGCACTAGAGACCTTACTTAGCGGCTCAGCCCACTCTATATCGAGCAGCAAGGTTTGGTCAGCTAGCAGGTTAGGCACCTCAAGCGTCTCCCTTAGGGAGTCCTCTTGGGTAAGCGGCATCGCCTCAGTGGTTGCCAACCTCAATCGCACGGAAGCTGCATAAGGTTGATAGTGCTCCAACAAGACGTTATCGACTCGCCTCACCGTCAGCAACTGGCGCTCAAATGAGAGGGGGATAACATTGACCAGATAGCCTAACTGACCTTTAAGTAGGAAACCTGTCTTGATGCCTGATAGCTCCCTGATTTCGGACAAGAAGGCATTAAGCTCTAATTCTTGAACCTCTCGGCTATTTCTGTCAAAAGACGTTAGGCGCTCCCCCTGCAGGGTATAGAAATTGACCTGACTCGATTGCGCCATAGCCTGCCAGTTAGCCGACAACGTTTGTTGCTGATCTGAGGGCAACAAGGCCATAGGCACACCATAAATTTGCGCCAACATTTCGAATTGATGCAAATCTTCCTCAAGATGCAGAGCAATATTGTGCAGAGTCCGGCGCCCCTCCTCCTGTTGAATATCGGCGAGGCGCATGTCAAACCACACACTTAAGCTATAGGCGATGGCCAATATGGCAGGCAGGCAAAAGCCCACCACAAAAACCACTATTTTCTTACTAATGCGCATCGTAAATCAGAGCCATCCTGTAGGGTCGCTTTAGTGCGGTGATCAGGTCGGCGAGAAAAATACCCTATTTGGCCTAGGGATTAAACTACCGAGCATCCGGCCGTTGCAAAACTAGCCAATAGCCTGCCTGCGACAATCGGCCCCTGCATTGACTTAGCGCAGGAATTGGCAATTGAGGCGTAACTGTCGAAACAAATTGAGAGCCAGTTCACCACTTATAAGGCGATGAACTATTTTTGTAATAATTTATAGAAACTTAAGTGCTCTCTACAGACGATAGAGCCATATCGAGATAAGAAGACAAATAGATTGAGATTGAAAGAGAAATAGCGCTGAGCGGCCGATTTAATTTGCCGCGGCAGGGGATAGAAGATCAACTGGCCGCCAAGAGACGAAACAGGACAATCTTAAGCACCAACATACTGATCAATATATTTTTATAAAGCCCACTTATCTTTGCTTATTGAATTTAAATTAGCCAAGCCTACATCCCATGACATCTTAGGTATTTTTTTACGTGTAGGGGGCTGATGAGGGCTAGCACCTTTCAGACAAAAAAATAGCCAGCCGGGTTAACCAGGCTGGCCATCTCACTATTGGTATCGATTACTTGCGATATCGATTACTTGTGGTATTGCGCTGACAGTTCGTGAACTGACTTAATAAAGGCGCCCGCATGCTCTGGATCCACATGCTGGTGAATACCATGACCCAAGTTAAATACATGGCCTGAACCTTCACCATAACCCGCAAGGATCTGACGCACCTCTTCGTGGATGCGCTCAGGAGAAGCATAAAGCATCGATGGGTCCATGTTACCTTGAAGGGCAACCTTGTGGCCTACACGACGACGTGCATCGGCAATGTCTACAGTCCAGTCAAGACCCAGTGCATCACAACCGGTTTCGGCCATGGCTTCTAACCAGAGTCCGCCACCCTTAGTAAATAGGGTCACAGGCACTTGACGGCCATCGGCATGACGAGTCAGGCCATCAACAATCTTCTGCATGTAACGCAAAGAGAACTCACGGTAGGCAGTATGCGACAGGGCGCCGCCCCATGAATCGAAAATCATCAGCGACTGAGCACCGTTAGCCACCTGAGCATTTAGATACAGAGTCACAGAATCGGCCAACTTGTCTAATAGCATGTGCAGCGCAGCTGGCTCGGCATAAGCCATCTTCTTGATCTTTTCGAAGGTCTTGCTTGAACCACCCTCGACCATATAAGTCGCCAGGGTCCAAGGCGAACCGGAGAAACCGATCAGCGGCACTTCGCCTTTCAGCTCGCGGCGAATAGTGCTAACGGCGTTCATCACGTAACCCAGCTCATCTTCTGGATCCGGCACAGCCAGCTTCTTGATGGCGTCTATGGTATCGGTTGGACGCTCGAAACGTGGACCTTCACCAGTTTCGAAATAGAGACCCAGTCCCATCGCATCCGGTACGGTCAAAATATCAGAGAATAAGATCGCAGCATCGAGATCGTAACGACGAAGCGGTTGCAACGTCACCTCACAAGCCAACTCAGCGTTACGGCACAGTGACATGAAGTCACCAGCTTGTGCACGAGTCGCTTTATATTCAGGAAGGTAACGACCTGCTTGACGCATCATCCACACAGGAGTCACATCAACAGGCTGTTTCAGTAAGGCACGTAAATAACGATCATTTTTTAATTCTGCCATAAGGCTCTATTCCTACGCTTATTGATTTTCGCTGGGACAGTAGTTTAGCATTTACGCGAGTAAAGTAACCTCCATCAACACATTTATGTGACAAACGCCGCTTGATTATTTTTTTGCCTCGACTTCCCATCACAGGGGCACTGACTCACGACAATGATTAGTCGCTCTACACCGCATTTCATTCGAAAAAAGTTGCACCGTCTCCTCGCCTTTGATATAAAAAGTCTGCGCTAGCAAGAACAATCAAGAAGCTCGTCGCATCGAGCCCGCAAAAACTTTACTCGCCCAGCGATAGATTTCTATCGCTGGGCATTTTATTTCTACTCCCTCTATTTACTCCCGACCTAACCATTTTGTATACAAAACAATCAGATTCGACCAGCTGAAAGATCGCCGAGATTGACTAAAAAATGGTTGATCAAAGCAGTGGTTGTCACCTACATTAGAAGTCACAGAAGAAGAATTCGATGGGGACCATCATGCTTAAGCAATTAGAACGGGCCGAACAGAAATGGGGAGGCGCCAACAAGCTGATTGATCAATGGCTCAACCACCGTCGTAAGCTACTGATTAACTACTGCCAAATCGCAGGATTGCCCCCCTATGAGGCAATGGACAAATCACTCCCCGCCTTCAACTCAGTTAAAGAGTTTTGTGACCTACTGGTAGACTATGTCTCCGAAGGCCATTTCGAAGTCTATGACCGCGTGATGACCGCCTGTGAGAAAAATGGCGAATCGAGCCATTCACTGGCACAGACCATAGTACCTAAGATCAGCGAAACCACAGATCTCGCGCTGGACTTCAATGACAAATACACCAGCGCCAGCGACGACAAGATCCTCTACCAGCTGGATAAAGATCTCTCCTCTTTAGGTGATGCCATGGAAACCCGCTTCCAGCTAGAAGATCAGCTCCTAGAAGCCTTGCACGCCAAATACTCCTAATAGAGAGCAAACCGCTGACTTTGTTTAAGTCACAGGTAAACCCCAATAAAAAAGGCCAGCTATTTAGCTGGCCTTTTTGCGCAATCTAACTAAGTTACACGGCAGACTGGAAGATCACTTCGCCCGCTTTTTGAGTGTAAGAGTCGATCTGGTCGAAGTTCAGGTAGCGGTATGTATCGGCTGCTGTCGCATCGATCTCTTTCGCGTACTCTTGATACTCTTCAACACTTGGCAGACGACCCAGCAGCGCAGCAACGGCGGCTAGCTCGGCAGAGGCCAGATAAACATTTGCACCTGTACCCAAACGGTTCGGGAAGTTACGAGTAGAAGTCGAAACCACTGTCGCACCCTCGGCAACACGAGCCTGGTTACCCATACACAGAGAACAACCTGGGATCTCGATACGCGCACCGACACGACCGAAGATGGCGTAGTAACCCTCTTCTGTCAGCTGATCACGGTCCATCTTAGTTGGCGGAGCGATCCACAGACGGGTAGGCAGAGTCGTAGCAAACTTGTCCAGCATCTTACCGGTTGCACGGAAGTGGCCGATGTTAGTCATACAAGAACCCACGAATACTTCGTCGATCTTAGTATCTTTCACGCTTGACAGCAGTACGGCATCATCTGGATCGTTTGGCGCACACAGGATAGGCTCTTTGATCTCGTTCAGATCGATCTCGATCACTTCGGCGTATTCTGCATCAGAATCGGCTTCCATCAGCTCAGGGTTCGCCAACCACTCTTCCATCGCAGTGATACGACGCTCAATGGTACGACGGTCACCGTAACCTTCGGCGATCATCCACTTCAACATCACTATGTTAGAGTTGAGGTATTCGATGATAGGCTCTTTGTCCAGCTTGATGGTACAACCGGCAGCACTACGCTCGGCCGAGGCATCAGACAGTTCGAACGCCTGCTCAACCTTCAGCTTCTCAAGACCTTCGATCTCCAGGATACGACCAGAGAAGGCGTTGATCTTGCCCTTCTTCTCAACGGTCAGCAGACCCATCTCGATCGCCTTGTGCGGAATCGCATGTACCAGGTCACGTAGCGTGATACCAGGCTGCATCTCACCCTTGAAACGAACCAATACAGACTCAGGCATATCCAGTGGCATAACACCGGTCGCCGCGGCGAAAGCCACCAGACCAGAACCCGCAGGGAAAGAGATACCGATTGGGAAACGAGTATGAGAGTCACCACCAGTACCTACGGTATCAGGCAGCAGCATACGGTTTAACCAAGAGTGGATAACACCGTCACCTGGACGCAGCGATACACCGCCACGGTTCATGATGAAGTCAGGCAGGGTGTGGTGAGTGTTCACGTCCACAGGCTTAGGATAAGCTGCGGTGTGACAGAATGACTGCATGGTCAAATCGGCACTGAAGCCAAGACATGCCAAGTCTTTCAACTCATCACGCGTCATAGGACCTGTAGTGTCTTGTGAACCTACAGAGGTCATCTTAGGCTCACAGTATTGGCCAGGACGCACACCGGCAACGCCGCATGCCTTACCTACCATCTTCTGCGCCAGGGTGTAACCCTTACCAGAGTCGGCCACATCTTGTGGACGTACAAATACTTCAGATGCAGGTAAGCCTAATGTTTCACGCGCACGGTCAGTTAAGCCACGACCGATGATCAATGGAATACGGCCACCGGCACGAACTTCATCTAACAATACTTCAGTTTTCAGTTTGAATTCTGAAATAACTTCATCAGTACCGTGAAGCTTAACGACGCCTTCGTATGGGTAGATGTCAATCACATCGCCCATGTTCATCTTGCTCACGTCTAGCTCGATTGGCAGGGCACCGGCATCTTCCATGGTGTTGAAGAAGATAGGTGCGATCTTGCCACCCAGACAGAAACCACCAGCGCGCTTGTTAGGCACATTTGGGATATCGTCGCCCATAAACCAAAGTACTGAGTTGGTAGCAGACTTACGTGAAGAACCTGTACCTACAACGTCGCCCACATAAACCAGTGGATGACCCTTCTCTTTCAGAGTTTCGATCTCTTTGATTGGACCTTTCACGCCCGCTTCGTCTGGCACTATGCCATCACGCGCGTTTTTCAGCATGGCTAAGGCATGCAGTGGAATATCTGGACGTGACCAGGCATCGGGTGCCGGTGACAGATCGTCGGTGTTGGTTTCACCAGTCACCTTAAATACTGTAAGAGTCACTTTTTCAGCCAGCTTAGGACGGTTCAGGAACCACTCGGCGTTGGCCCAAGACTCAACCACTTGCTTAGCGAAAGCGTTACCCGCTTTCATCTTCTCAACCACATCGTGGTAAGCATCAAACATCAGCAAGGTGTTTGACAGCGCCTTGGCTGCCAAAGGCGCTTGAGCTTCATTGTCTAGCTGACCAATTAGAGGTTCGATGTTGTAACCGCCCTGCATGGTACCCAGTAGCTCAACGGCGCGGGCTGAAGATAGGATAGGAGAGGTTACCTCACCTTTGGCAACCGCATCGAGGAAGCCCGCTTTTACATAGGCAGCTTCGTCAACACCTGGTGGAATTCTGTTTTCGAGCAGGTCAAGGATAAACTCCTCTTCACCCGCAGGCGGATTCTTTACTAATTCGACTAATTCGGCCACTTGATGGGCATCTAGTGGCTTAGGGACTACGCCCTCTGCAGCACGTTCTGCGACGTGTTTACGATATGCTTCTAGCACGGCAACATTCCTCTTTGTTTGGCGTTCTAACAGCGAAACTGCACGTCTTCAATTCTGAAGCTCACAGTCAAGCAGGCTCAACCCGTATTTCCGGCCGCATTATACTACAGCTTTGCAAAAGTATGAATCAGATCACACTCTTAGAAGTGAGAAATTACCGGGATTTCCTAGGGCGCAGTGCAAATTATCCTAGCCATAAAACAAATGAAATTAGACAATAGTTTGAATCAACAGCTAAACACCTAATATTAAAGACTTTATAAAACAAAGATTAATTTATTCTAAACGAGAAAAGCCTGAAGTTTGCTCAAGATATTAAGGCAAAAAACTTTGCCTTTAGACTCGTATTTAACCGAAGAATACGCATAATATTCCACTTTCCCCGCCTAAAAGAGCAGGACTCTTCATCATGAGCCAATTGAATTTATCGGCTGTCATCTTCGATATGGATGGCGTCCTTATCGATTCGGAACCGAGCTGGCAAGCCGCCGAATACCATGTATTTCGCCAATTGGGCCTGCCCATCAGCCTTATCGATACCCAGCAAACCACAGGCCTACGCATCGATCAGGTAGTGGCCTTCTGGTATCAACGTCATCCCTGGGCGGATTACGATAATCAAGCGACTTCTGAAGCCATAGTGCAACGGGTCGCCGAGGAGATATTACGCAACGGCCTGCCTATGCCCGGCGTAGCTGCTGCTCTTGAAGCATGTCAGCGCAGCGGCCTTAAAATAGGCTTGGCAACTTCCTCGCCCCAGCAACTGATCGATGCCGTCATGCAAAAATTAGCCATTGCAGATAAGTTCGATGCCATAGAGAGCGCCGAGTCTCTGGCGCTGGGTAAGCCCCACCCTGAGGTTTATCTCAATTGCGCCAAGGCGTTAGGAGTGCCACCACAAGAATGTTTAGCGATAGAAGACTCCTTCAACGGCCTAATCGCCGCCAGAGCCGCTAATATGCATACTGTGGTGATCCCTGCGCCCCATGAGGCGAGCCAATCCAGATGGGCCGCCGCTCACCAGCAACTCAAAAGTCTCGATGAGCTGGCCGACTTCCTGATGTGTTAAATCTGTCGAGTTCAAATACCAAAAAGCCCATCCTAGGATGGGCTTTTTTACATTTATCTATGAGTTACCAGATCTTCACACGATCTTCTTCGCTCAGGTACATCTTGTCGCCCGCCTTAACATCGAATGCCTCGTAGAAGGCCGGTATGTTACGGGGCGTACCCATGGCGCGGAAATGACTTGGTGAATGCGAATCGGTCAGCAGACGACGACCCAGCTCTTCATCGCGATAGTTACGACGCCATACCTGAGACCAACCGATAAACAGACGCTGCTCACCGGTCAGGCCGTCGATCACTGGCGCCTCTTTACCGTTGAGGCTCAGCAGGTAAGAGCGCGCTGCCACGGTTAGGCCACCCAGATCACCAATGTTTTCACCCAAGGTGAGGTCGCCATTCACAAACTTACCAGGCAAGGCTTCGTAACCAGAATACTGGGCGCTCAGCTTAGCGCCGCGCTTGTTAAACTCTTCTCTGTCTTTGTCTGACCACCAATCTCTCAAGTTGCCATCGCCGTCATACTTGGCCCCTTGGTCGTCGAAACCATGGCTGATCTCATGACCGATCACGGCGCCGATACCGCCATAGTTGATCGCATCGTCGGCATCCATGTTAAAGAATGGCGGTTGCAGAATCGCAGCGGGGAAAACGATCTCGTTCATCACAGGGCTGTAGTAGGCATTGACCGTCTGTGGCGTCATGTGCCACTCTGTGCGATCGATTGGCTGACCTAGCTTATCCAGCATGCTCTTATACTCGAAGTGCGCGTAACGCAGGTAGTTACCCACCAGGTCATCCGCCTTGATGCTAAGATCTGTGTAATCTTTCCACTTGTCTGGATAACCTATCTTGTAGTTGAACTTAGACAGCTTCTCTTGGGCCGCCACCTTAGTTTCGGGCGTCATCCACTCGAGCTCATTGATGCTCACCTCGAAACCCTTGATCAGGTTTTGGATCATCTTCTCCATACGCGCCTTGGCTTCTGGCTTAAAGTGACGCTTAACGTACTCTTTACCCACCAGCTCACCAATCACCTGATCGGCCGCATCTACCGCCTTCTTCCAGCGTGGCTTCTGCTCTTCGATGCCCATCAAAGTCTTGCCATGGAAGGCAAAGTGTAGGTCAACCAACTCTTTATTCAGCAACTCGGCATAGCTGTCGACCAGATGGAACATCAGGTAATCTTGCCACTGTTCCACGCTAAATTGATTAAACTGCTTGCCAAATTTCTCGAAGAAAGAGGGCTGGCGAACAATCACTTCGGTGACCTTGTTCATGTCGGCGCCGTTGGCAAACTGTGAATAATCGAAGTTGCTCACAGTCTGTTGCAAGCCATCGATATCCATCTTGTTGTAGCTCTTATTGGCGTCACGTGACTCGGTACGAGTCCACTGACTCTCTGCCAGGAAATGCTCGATCTCGGCGACATTTTTCGCCGCACGTTTGGCATGAGAATAGCCTGCCTTTTCTAGCAATTCGGCGATATAACTTTGCAGCGCAGCGCGATTGGCAACAAACTTGGCGTCGTCCTTCAGGTAGTAATCGCGATCCGGCAGAGTTAAGCCAGACTGGTAGAAATAGACACCATACTGGGTCGACTTCTTGGCATCGTTGTTAACGTAGAAGCCAAGAGGCATCTGCACACCAGAGACCAAGAGTTTACCCATTTGGTTGGCAACATCTTGATGATTCTTAAGACCTTGAATCTCAGCCATCGGCACCTTAATTGGCGTTACGCCTAGCTGCTCAGCCAGATCGGTGTTCATGTAGCTGGCGTAAAAATCACCCACTTTCTGTTCACTCGAGCCTTCTGCCTTGTTTGGCATGGCGGCGACTTCGTCGATGATCTCTTTTAACGCATTTTGGCTCTGCTCATACAAAACCGAGAAAGCGCCGTAATTAGATTTGTCAGCCGGGATAGGCGTGGTTGCCAGCCAATGACCGTTAACACTGTAGTAGAAGTCGTCCTGATGACGCACTTGAGGGTCGAAATTCTCTTTCTCTACACCCGACACCTTGGCCGTTTGCACACTCTCTACTTTACTGGCATCCTGGCTGCTGCAGGCACCCAGGCCCAAGCCTAGTGCCACGGCTAATGCCAAATGACTGACTCTTTTCATCTCGAAATCCCCGGTTTTTTTTTACGCTTTATTGTTAATCTTCTGGTTAGTTAAACCATTGCGAATGACACACTATCACCCCAGTCTGTCTGACTGTAGGGCGATTTTGTAACTTTGTATGACGCCCTTATCTGCCTACCAGTTCTTACCCAGAAACAGGAAGACAGTATTTTCGCCATCGTCAGTCCAGCCATAACCGATCGCGGCAGGACCTATGGGTGTATCAGTCCCCAGATAGAGGCTGCCACCATAGATAAGGTCGTCGAAGCTGACACTGTCTCGAATAGACCAGACATTACCCGCCTCAATACTGGTACCCACATAGAGAGGGTAATCAGTCATACCCAGCATGTCGCGCCCCAGATCGTATTGATAGATGAAGGCACCGAACAGCTTGTGCGGCCCCACCAAGGCATTCTTGTGGTATCCGGATAAGTTGAGGAAACCACCTAACTCAGACACGTTAACACTAAAGCCCCGCTCCTTATCCACTGTCGCCAGCGAGGCCTTACCCACGAAGGCATGATTGCCGACACTCAGGGCGCCGCGCCAATCGGCCTTGATCTGGAATGAAGTCTCGGAAGGATCTTCTCCAAAAATGTCGGGAGAATGCTCACGGCGATAGTACATATTAATGGTGACTCGATTACCCGAGGTCGGGAAGCTGATGCTGTCTAAGTCGTCGAAGCCAAATTTGAGGTAGGCACCATAGGAGCTATAGTCTTGCTCACCGATAAATACCGCATTATCCAGATAACCGCTTTCCCCCACCAAACCAACTTCAACTTTCCCTTCCTTGATATAGTTAAGACCAACGCCCAGCTCGGCGCGGAACCTAACCTGATCAAGTTCTATGACACGATTATTCTCTTCATAGAGGGTCCACTCTTTATTCTCATAACCCAATTCGGCACGGGAAAAATAACGCTGATCAGAATCCAAAGGCAGATACAGCTCAGAGGAGAGCAATTTCTCATAACCCAGACGCAGTTCATTGCGCCATTCGCCGCCATAAGCAGTGAGATCTGTCATGGTATAAGCGACATCAAACGCCACGGCAGAATCTAAGGTGAAGTCGTCTTCCCAGCTAAAGCCAAGCTGAAAGTAATTGGGTCCCCACGACTTGGCTCGGGTTTGCAGCACCATGACACGCCCCTCTTCGGTATCAATAAACTCGGCATTAACCCGCTCAAATTTATCTAAGGCGTAAACGTTATTTATCCCCTTCTCCAACTTGGCCTTATCGACCACCTCTCCTGGCTCTATGCCTAAGGTTTCTGCCAGCAGCTTCTGACTCACCAGAGAGTTATTGTCAAAACGTATTTCCACTACTGGTTGCGACAGGTTATAGAGCCAGCCTACGCTGACGGCATCTTTATGCGCCTGATAGGCAGCATACTGCTCTGAGGTCACGGTAAGTTGCTTTAGCCTATCTAGTTGCTGCTTAACGGCAACCTCACCCAAACGAAACGCTTCAGGCATGATGGTAAAGTCTGTGGTACTGAGCGCCCCCACCTCGGGGCGGATCAGGATATCTTGTGCGGTCAGCAACTGCTTCTGCCGCTCGGTACTGGCATTGGTCAACATGGTCGATAACTGATTTAACACGGCAACCGTACTTTCTAGGTGCTCTCGTGTCACCAAGGAGGAGCCGATATCCACGGCGATGACGATATCGGCGCCCATGGCCTTAACCACATCCACTGGCATATTGTTGGCGATACCGCCATCAACTACGATGCGGCCCTTATACTGAGCAGCCTGTAGCGCACCCGGCACTGTCGCCGACGCCTGCATGGCGTCGACCAGGCTACCACTGTCGATCACCACGGCGCCGCTGGTCTCGAGGTCGGTCGCCACCGCACGATAGGGGATCGGCAGCTCGTCAAAATGTTCGAACTTATGTACCAGATCTGTCGAGCGCTGTAGCAAAATAGACATAGACTGACCGTGCAGCAGGCCATTAGGGACCTTTATTTCATCGTCTCTATAACCCACATTGATCGGTAAATTAAATCGGTCGCGCTGCTGTTTGCCCCGATAACTAAGGTCTGCGCGGGGAATGGTATCTGAATAGCCTGCATTCCAGTTGGCGCCCATCATGATCTCTTCGATCTCTTCGGCGCTATAACCCAGAGCATACATGCCCCCCACATAAGCCCCAATACTGGTACCGGCAATATAATCGACGGGGATTTGTTCTGCCTCCAGCGCCTTAAGCACGGCGATATGAGCCGCTCCTTTGGCGCCGCCACCACTGAGTGCCAAGCCGATTTTAGGTCGCTCTTGGCTCACGGCTACACTAGAGAGACTCATTAGCAGAAAAATGAGTAGGAAAGGCTTGGTCATCGGCAGTTCATCATCTTATTGTTAAAGGAACAGGGCATTCTAACAAACATCTTAAATAACGAGAAAATTTTCACTTTTCAATAAGATTGTCTTAACAGTTCTACTGAAGTTGGGCATTGAGGTATTGCTCAAACTCCGTAGTGGCCATCGGCTTAGCAAAGTAGTATCCCTGAATGATGTAACAACCACGACTAAAGACCTGCTCCAGCTGTTCTTGGGTTTCCACCCCTTCGGCCACCACCTTCAACTTGAGGTTACGCGCCAGCTCTATAATACTGCTGGCAATCGCCTGGTCGGCCTCGTTGTTGGCGATATCGATAAGGAAAGATCTGTCAATCTTCAAGGTACTCACATCGAAGCTGCGCAGGTAAGCAAGGGATGAATAGCCAGTACCAAAATCATCGATAGCCACATCTATGCCTATGGCTCTGAGCGCCTCGAGATGATCTTTGGCCACATGTAGCTCTTTCATCAAAACGCCTTCGGTAATTTCCAGCCCCAACATCTTAGCCGGCATCCCCGATTCCTGGAGCGCCTGCTGCACATCCTGAATAAAGTCGGGCTGCCTGAAATGCACTGCCGACACGTTAACCGACAGTTTCAGATCTTCGCCGAACTCCTCACCCCACTTAGCTCCCTGAATACAGGCCTGTCTGATCACCCAGCGATCGATATCGATGATCAGTCCGCAAGACTCGGCCACCCGAATAAAAATATCGGGACGAATATAGCCCTCTGTAGGATGATGCCAGCGTAGCAACGCCTCCATGCCCACCACCTTGTCGTCTTTGAGGATATCGATCTGCGGCTGGAAATGGAGTTCAAACTCCTGCCTGTCTATCGCCTTGCGCAGCTCAGCTTCCAACTTAAGATGGTAGAGCGCTTCGGCATTACGTTCGGCCGAGAAGTACTGGAAATTACCACGCCCCTCATCTTTAGCATGGTACATCGCCTGATCGGCGTTTTTGATTAACACCTCAGGCTGCTTTGCATCATCCGGCCAGAGGCTTACCCCGATACTGGTAGAGATAAAGAACTCGCGACCATAGAGCTCGAACGGCTGCTCGATTTGGCGAATCAAGGCTTCACACAGGTGATTGACCTCATCGATATCTGCCATGTCTCGCATCAAAATAACAAACTCATCGCCACCGAAACGGCACAAGGTGTGATTATCGCTCACACAAGATTGCAGTCGACTAGCGGCTTCAACGAGTAAGGCATCCCCCATGCTGTGACCATAGGAATCGTTAACATTCTTAAAGCGATCCAGATCGAGGAAGATCAACGCCAGTTTTTCTTGGGTTTGTTCGGCGCGATGGATGCATTTGGCTAAGCGAGAGGCAAACAACGAGCGATTGGGCAGACCGGTGAGCACATCATAGTTAGCCAGGCGGCGCAGGTCCGCCTCGGTCTGCTTTCGCTCGGTAATATCGGAGAACACCGCCACATAGTGGCTAATAGCGCCACGCTCATCCGTCATGGTCGACAGATTTAACCACACGGGGCAGATAAGCCCCTCGGCACACTGAAACTCATGCTCTCCGGTCCAGGTGATCCCCTGCTCTAGCAGGATATTGATCTCATCACTTCGCTCTTCGCTGCTGTGCACCAACTGGGCAAAATAGCGGTCAATCAACTCATCGGCGGTCATGCCCAAAATCTTCTGCGCCGCCTTGTTAGAAACCCTAACCCGCTCATCAGCATCTAAGATAAGCACCCCTTCAGAGGTATTGGCAAAGGCTTGCGCTAACAGCTTAACGTCATCTTCTAAGCGACGCTGAGTGGTGATATCCGTGTAGATCCCCGCAACCTTTCTGACTTTGCCGCTCACGGCATCAAACTCAAGGGCTCGACCGCGCACACGAGTCCAGCCCCAAGAGTCATCTGGTCGACGGTAGCGGTAGTCGACATCAAGCCTGTCGTCCTGCTTAGACAATAGGCGCTTCCAGGCGCTAAACACCTTATCCTGATCATCGGCGTAGATGGGGAACTCTTCCATCTTAAGCTCAAAGGCATCTCCCTTATCGGGGAAATAGCGGCCACGATTTTCCAGCAAAAATGAGTCACTGTCGCTATGCCACTCCCACAATTCGGAGTCACTTCCTCGCAGCGATTGACGCAGTCTATCTTCACTATCTTTTAACGCCCGATTTACCCGTCTGAAGGCGCTAAGCTGCTTCTGGCGCAACAGCAGGAAATAGAGCCCCACCAACAACAAAGAGATAATGACCAAGGCCCTAAACCAGTCATAGTTCCACCAGTAATCTTCTACGACAAAGCTAAATGAATAGGGGGTTTGCGACCAGACACCATTTTGTTCACTGAGGATATCTAAGGTGTAGCGGCCCTCTTTAAGACCTGAGACGTTCACCTGAGACTGGCCCATCAGCTGAAGATACTTACTCTCTTCCGAGTTCTGACCATGGCGCAAACGATACTGTAATTGAAATGGAATATCGGTGAGATAATCCAGGCTGGTGAGTTGGAAGCTGATCAGACGCGCACCGGGCTTTATAAGCATGCCGGGGTCTGGAACCAGCTTTATCTCGGTACTGTCTTCATAAAAAACAGACACTGACTCCATCATGATGCCATCTTCTGCCAAACGATTACGCATTAAAGAGACATCAACCAGGCTCACACCATCAGGACTCCCGACAAACAAACCGGCACTTGGCTCATAATAAGCGGCACCATCGTTTAACTCATGGCTGATTAAACCATCCTGTTTCTCAATCACAGTCAAGCTGCCCGTGGTCAAGTCCTGCCGGATCAGAGAATTAGCACAGCCAAGCACGCGATAACCAGGCAACTGCTCGATAAAATAGATAGAGCTACAATCCACCTGCCAGTTGTCGGTCAGAAAATAGGTCAAGCCTGTTTTTGGATGATACTCCACTAAGCCCTTAGGCGAAGTGCCCAGCCATAGCACCCCCGAGTCCACCTCTTTGATATAACTGACGTCGATAGAGATATTGTTATCGGCAAAAATATCGATACGAGAGTAGAAGAGCCCCTTGTTATCTATATAGCCAAACAGATTCTCACCGCCTACCCACAGCTTGCCATCGGCCCCGCGGTAAATTGATCTAAGTGGGATCTGATGCTGAGTGCCATCAACTCCCTTAACGGGCATCCGGCTGGGCTCCAAGCTGCCTTTATCCCAATAAAACAGACCGGTAGCCGTAACAAACCACCAGCGTGAGGTAATAAGCGGATCTTTATAGGTGGAGTAGATCATCTTATTTTCGAGGGAAGTTCGCCCCCCGGAGATCTCGGCAAAGCGCAGCGTTTTCTGGCTCAATCTGTTATAGACAAACAGGCCATTGGTGGTCCCCAGCAGCAGATATTGCTCATCAAATGGGCTCACCATATAGACACTGTCATTCACCTCCAGCTCGTCAGGCACAAAGGTTTGACTCGTCTTTGCAACCCTATCTATCTCGATAAGCCCTTTATCAGTCCCCAGCCAGAGTTGCTGCTCATCGGCGTATATTGTCCACACCATCTCGTCACTAAGACGATATGGCGCACGCTGAGTAAAGTCGTCGATAACAAAATCAGGGTTATCGGCAATGATCGCCAGCCCATCACCCGAGCCACCAACCCATACCAAATCGTTACTATCGACCGCCAAATCATAGATATAATCCAAATCAGCTGCCAATTTTAAGTCATCGGTAAAGCGTTTGAGCTCTAAGGTATCTGGATGCCACTTGATCAGCCCCTCTCGTCCTGATAGCCAGAGAAAGCCCAACTTGTCCTGGGCCATCTGAGTCACATAAAAGGGAAGCTGCTCTACCTTTTCCAACGTCAAAGTATCTGGATAGACGCGGTACAAGCCGTTGCTCGACCCCAGCCAGAGCCGACCAGCTCTGTCTTCAAACAGACTCTTGATCTGACCCTGCTCCTCGGTCCAGGGAAACAGCCCTCGGAGCATGCCTAGGCTGTCTCTAAGCTGCAGCTCATAACTCTTACCCACAATAAGCTGCGAATCGCCAAATTGGGACAACACAAACCAAGGCATGTCGGGATCGGTGGGCAGAGCACTAATAAATGAGAGCGACATCGCCTCATAATCAAGGCGATACAATTCGCCATGGTAGCTTAGCAGTACATAACTGCCATCTTTCTGCCGAGTAATTGCCTGCAGGCCACCGCGATGAAACTCGGGAAAAAGCTGCGGCGTGCCGAGTTGCACAAACTTATCATTGATGATGTCGTACAGATAGGTGTTGGCATAACTGCTGACCAGTAGGTGTTTCTTACTGAGTGACTCGGTAAGATAGATATATTCATCGGAAAGACGAATAAGATTGGCATCTTTATCGATACGCCTAGCCTTGGTATCGCTGATACGGTACAGCCCCTGCTCGGTGGAGAGCCAAGTATAGCCATACTCATCGAAGCTGATATCGTTTACCGTGGCATTGTTGAGTCCATCCCGGGCACCAAATACCCTCTGCACCAGATCGCCGCCAACACTCGGCCCACTAACACAGAACAGCAGCAAACAAAGGCCTATTAAGCGTAACGCCTGGCTATAGCTCATAGAAGATCCCATTTAAAACAGACGGTACAACGGGGTTGGGGCATGGCGCAATAAACTTACAACTGTTACAAAAATATAATATATAAGTTAGCCTACCAAAAAAAAAGCGCTCAATGAGCGCTTTTTTTATTTAACAAGTAATTATTTTTTCTTCTTTGCCTTAGGGTTTGGCAAATCGGTAATTGAACCTTCATAGATTTCAGCGGCAAGACCAACTGACTCATGCAGAGTTGGGTGAGCATGGATGGTCAAAGCCAAATCTTCTGCATCGCAACCCATCTCGATAGCCAGACCGATTTCACCTAGGAGTTCACCACCGTTAACACCCACGATAGCACCACCGATCACACGATGAGTTTCCTTATCGAAAATCAGCTTAGTCATACCGTCTGAACAGTCTGAAGCAATCGCACGACCACTAGCCGCCCATGGGAAAGTCGCTGTTTCATAAGCAATACCTTGCTCTTTAGCTTCTTTCTCAGTCAGACCAACCCACGCCACTTCTGGATCTGTATAAGCGATTGATGGGATCACCTTAGGATCGAAGTAGTGCTTCATGCCAGCGATCACCTCAGCGGCAACGTGGCCTTCATGCACACCTTTGTGTGCCAGCATTGGCTGACCCACGATATCACCGATAGCATAGATGTGTGGTACGTTGGTGCGCATCTGCTTATCAACATTGATGAAACCACGCTCATCGATGTTCACGCCAGCCTTGTCAGCATCAATCAGCTTGCCATTTGGTGTACGGCCGATAGCAACCAATACCGCATCGTAGCGTACTGGCTCACTCGGTGCCTTCTTACCTTCCATAGACACATAGATACCATCTTCTTTCGCTTCAACGGCAGTCACTTTGGTCTCTAGGATCAGGTTAAACTTCTTCTTGATCTTCTTGGTGTAGACGCGAACGATATCTTTGTCAGCGGCAGGGATCACCTGGTCGAACATTTCAACCACGTCGATCTCACTACCCAGTGACGAATAAACAGTACCCATCTCTAGACCAATAATACCGCCGCCCATAACCAGCAGTTTGCCTGGCACTTCTTTCAGCTCTAGCGCATCGGTTGAATCCCAAATGCGTGGATCTTCATGAGGAATGAAAGGCAGTTGAATTGGACGAGAGCCCGCAGCGATAATCGCTTGCTCGAAGTGAACCACTTTCACGCCATCTTCACCGGCAACTTCGATAGTGTTAGGTCCAGTGAACTTACCGAAGCCATTCACTACGTTGACTTTACGCATCTTAGACATACCGCCCAGACCGCCAGTCAGCTGGCTGATAACACTCTGCTTAAACTCACGTAGTTTATCCAGGTCAATCTGTGGCTCGCCAAATACCACGCCGTGGTTTGAAATGGCTTTAGCTTCTTCGATCACTTTAGATACGTGCAGCAATGCCTTAGATGGGATACAACCCACGTTCAGACACACACCACCTAGGGTGCTGAAACGTTCAACGATAACAGTCTCCAGACCTAAGTCGGCAGCACGGAATGCTGCTGAATAACCTGCAGGGCCTGCACCTAAAACCACTACCTGAGTTTTGATTTCGTTACTCATGTTTTCCTCTATTCTTTCTCATTGTGTTGGGAGGAATTCCGGCCCAACCCATTATGACGCCAGCTTTTTGAACGTTAGTTCTTGTAAGGTGGCCGCATTTTAACCTTTCAAGGAGTTAAACAAAAGGCTACTCATGTTGAGTAGCCTTCATCATTACAAAATAAGTGTGCGTATGTCGGACAGCATACTTGACAGCGTGACGCTAAAGCGTGCTGCCATGGCGCCATCGATCACACGGTGGTCGTAAGACAAAGAGAGCGGCAACATTAACTTAGGCTCAAACTCTTTACCATTCCACTTAGGTTTAATCTCAGACTTAGATACGCCAAGAATCGCCACATCTGGATAGTTCACGATAGGCGTAAATGCCGTTCCACCAATACCGCCTAGGCTAGAAATGGTGAAGCAACTGCCTTGCATATCGGCTGCTTTCAGCTTGCCATCACGGGCCTTAACCGAAATTTCCATCAGCTCGGCTGACAGCTCGATAATACCCTTCTTATCGACGTCACGAACCACAGGCACCACCAAACCGTTTGGCGTATCAACCGCCACACCGATGTGGTAGTACTTCTTCTTGATCAGCGACTCACCATCGGCACTCAGGCTGGCGTTAAACACTGGGAACTGCTGCAGTGTCTTAGCAACCGCCTTCATCATAAACACCAGCGGGGTGATCTTAACGCCAGTCTTTTGCTTAGCAGCGATCTCGTTTTGCTGCTTACGGAAGGCTTCCATCTCAGTGATGTCTGCTTCGTCAAACTGGGTCACATGAGGGATAGTCACCCAGTTGCGATGCAGGTTAGGTCCAGAGATCTTCTGAATACGGCTCAGCGGTACTTCTTCCACTTCACCGAACTTAGCGAAATCAACCTTAGGCGCTGCAATCACCTGCAGGCCGCCTTCACCGGCGCCCACGCTAGTAGCCGCAGAGGCTTTCGGACGAGACAGCTCATACTTGATAAAGGCCTGAACGTCTTCTTTCAGAATACGTCCCTTAGGACCGGTACCAGTAACCTGAGTCAGGTCTGCACCAAATTCACGTGCCAGACGGCGAACCGCTGGCGAGGCGTGCACGGCACCCGTTGCAGGCTTGCTGCCGGCACTCGGGTGATGCGGCACAGGCGGCTTGTTCGCCGCAGGTGCTGGCGCACTGGCTTGCGGGGCTGAAGCTGCTGGTGCAGCCGCTGGCGCTGGAGCCGCCGCAGGGGCGCTTGACTGCGTCTCAATAGTCGCAATAACGCTACCTTGAGAAACCTTATCGCCTACCTTAACCGTCACAGAAACCAGTTTACCGGCGAACGGTGCTGGTACTTCCATGGTGGCCTTGTCGGTTTCCAGGGTGATCAGGCCTTGGTCAGCCTCGATCACATCACCCGCTGCTACCAAAACCTCGATAACATCGACATCAGACGCGTCGCCGATATCGGGTACGCTAATCTCTTTCACTTCAACGCTGGAAGTTGCCGCTGGCGCACTAGCTGCCTCTTGAGCAGGCGCACTTGCCGCTGGCGCAGCAGCTTCACCGCCGCTGACTTCAAGCATCAAGACCAGAGAACCTTGAGAGACCTTGTCGCCCACGGCCACTTTCATCTCTTTGACCACACCCGCAGCTGGCGCAGGGACTTCCATGGTCGCCTTGTCGGTTTCAAGCGTGATAAGCCCTGTGTCGACATCAATGCTGTCACCCACGGCCACCAGCACTTCAATCACGTCAACATCTGACGCATCACCGATATCCGGCACAGTGACTTCAATCACTTGCGCTGAGGCTGGAGCCGCAGCAGGAGCTGATTCAACAGGCGCAGCTGGAGCAGCAACAGGGGCGGCTTCTGCTGGCGCTTCAGAAGCAGGTTCGGCGGCTTGCGCTTCACCCGCTTCCATCATGGCGATCAGCGTTCCTTCAGAAACCGTATCGCCCACGGCGACCTTGAGCTCGGCAAGTTTACCGGCGAAAGGCGCAGGAATATCCATGGTCGCCTTGTCGCTTTCAACGGTAATGATAGATTCTTCGGCAGCGAGGTTATCGCCTACCGCAGCACAGATCTCAATAACCTGTACTTCATCCCCACCGATATCGGGGACTAAAACTTCTTTTAATTCAGCCATTTTTTATCCCCTTACGCGAACTGTGGGTTAATCTTGTCTGCATCGATGCCGTATTCGGCAATCGCCTTGGCAAGCACTTCGACAGGCAGTTCATTGCGGTCAACCAGCGACTTAAGCGCGGCGATCACGATGAACTTAGCATCCACTTCGAAGTGGTGACGCAGATTTTCGCGACTGTCACTGCGGCCGAAACCATCAGTACCCAACACCTTGTAGTCGGTAGGAACATAAGCACGTAGCTGCTCGCCATATATCTTCATATAGTCGGTGGCAACAACGGCTGGTGAATCGCTAGAAAGCACTTGGCTGATATAAGCCTGCTTAGGCGTCTCAGTTGGGTGCAGCATGTTGTAACGCTCTGCCGCCTGACCATCACGAGTCAGCTCATTGAAGCTGGTCACGCTAAATACATCAGATGAGATACCGAAGTCTTTCGCCAATGCCTGGGCCGCCTTGCGAACTTGCTCAAGGATGGTGCCACAGCCCATCAGCTGTACCTTACCTTTGCCGCTACCTGATACAGACTCAAGCTTGTAGATACCTTTAACAATGCCTTCCTCAGCGCCTTCTGGCATCTCAGGTTGAACATAGTTTTCGTTCATTGTGGTCAGGTAGTAGAAGATATCTTCTTGGTTTTCGCCGTACATGCGACGGATACCATCTTGAACGATAACTGCAATCTCATAACCATAAGTTGGGTCATAAGAGATACAGTTTGGAATTGTATTCGCCAATACATGGCTGTGACCATCCTGATGCTGCAGACCTTCACCGTTCAGGGTTGTACGACCTGACGTACCACCGACCATGAAGCCACGGGCTCGCATGTCACCTGCCGCCCATGCCATGTCGCCAATACGTTGGAAACCAAACATAGAGTAGTAGATGTAGAATGGGATCATTGGTGTATCGTTAACCGAGTAACTGGTCGCTGCAGACACCCATGAAGACATTGCGCCAAGCTCGTTAATACCTTCTTGCAGTACCTGACCCGACTTGTCTTCACGGTAGTAAGCCACCTGATCCGAATCTTGTGGCACGTACTTTTGCCCTTCATGGGCATAGATACCCACCTGACGGAACAGACCTTCCATACCGAAGGTACGCGCTTCATCAGGAATGATAGGGACAATGTTCTTACCTATCTTCTTATCTTTCAGTAGTGCAGTCAGGATACGCACAAACGCCATGGTGCTAGAGATCTCACGACCATTAGATCCTTTCAGGATAGAGTCGAAAATCTTCAGTGATGGCACTTCCAGATCTTCAGAGAACTTCTCGCGGCGAGCAGGCATAGAACCATGCAGCTCAGCGCGACGCTCAAGAAGATACTTCACTTCTTCCGAGTCTGGACCTGGGTGATAGAATGGGATCTCTTCTAGCTTGTCATCCGGAATTGGGATGTTAAAGCGATCGCGGAAGTAACGTACGGCGCTGATATCCATCTTCTTGACGTTATGCGCAATGTTCTTACCTTCACCGGCATCACCCAAACCATAACCTTTAACGGTTTTCGCTAAGATAACGGTTGGACGACCCTTAGTGTTTTTCGCGTGTTGTAGCGCGGCATAGATCTTAACCGGATCATGACCACCACGGTTTAGACGCCAGATATCATCATCTGACATGTTGGCAACCATTTCAGCCGTCTCTGGGTACTTACCGAAGAAGTGTTCACGGGTATAAGCACCACCTTTGGCCTTACAGTTTTGGTATTCACCATCAACGGTTTCTTCCATCAGCTGCAGTAGCTTACCGCTGGTGTCACGAGCCAATAGTGGATCCCAGTAACGACCCCAGATAACCTTAACCACTTCCCAGCCTGCGCCGCGGAATTCACCTTCAAGCTCTTGAATGATCTTGCCGTTACCACGTACAGGGCCGTCGAGACGCTGTAGGTTACAGTTAATCACAAACACTAGGTTATCCAGCTCTTCACGTGCCGCCAGGCCGATAGCACCTAATGCCTCAGGCTCATCACACTCACCATCGCCAAGGAAACAGTAAACGGTTTGCTCAGAACAATCTTTCAGACCACGGTCAGTCAGGTACTTAAGGAAACGTGCCTGATAGATAGCTTGAATCGGACCCAGACCCATAGATACCGTTGGGAACTGCCAGTAATCAGGCATCAACTTAGGATGTGGGTATGAAGAGAGACCCTTACCGTCTACTTCCTGGCGGAAATTAGCCATTTGATCTTCGGTTAAACGGCCCTCAAGGAAAGAACGCGCATAGATACCTGGGGCGATATGACCCTGGAAGTAGACTAAGTCACCGCCATCTTTCTCGTTTGGTGCACGGAAGAAGTGATTGAAACAAACGTCATAAATTGTCGCACTAGAGGCAAAACTCGAAATGTGACCACCCAGCTCAAGATCTTTCTTCGATCCACGAAGCACCATAGCTAGGGCATTCCAACGAATGATAGCGCGAATACGACGCTCCATCTCTTGGTTACCAGGCATATGTGGCTCTTGGCCCGCTGGAATAGTGTTCAAATACGCAGTCGTTGCTTTATAAGGCAGATGAGTACCGTTACGACGAGCCTTGTCGATAAGTTTCTCTAAGAGATAGTGAGCACGCTCTGGGCCTTCTTGCTCTAACACGGCTTGTAATGAATCGACCCACTCTTGAGTCTCTAACGGATCTAAATCTTGTAGCATATGTTCAGACATTTCGCAGTCCTTCCCTATATACATTAATTGTATGAGTTGAATAGTAAAAAGTGGCGACTAGACCATTGGTCTATGCGCCACTCTTCAAACGGCGCAGACTACGCTGCAACCGGCTATCTTCTTCCCTAACAGACAACATCACTTCCTCAATGTAGCTTAAGTGCTCGTTTGAGGCTTCTCTTGCTGCTTCTGGGTCACGGCGCACGATGGCGGCAAGCAGATCTTGCCTATGTTCGTTCGCCATCTTAGAGGCATCGGTTCTACGCCTTAGCAACTCTAAGTTTTGCGCCACATTTTTATGCAGCACGGGAGTTAAACTTAATACCAAATGCAGCATGGCCACGTTATGAGACGCTTCGGCAATGGCGCGATAAAAGCACACAATCGCCTCGGCCTTGGTCTCTATGTCAGAGGCGGCTTCAACTGCTTGGATTTTTTGTTTGATGTTTTGCATGTCCGCGTCGGTTCCCCGAAGCGCCGCAAAATAGGCCATCATGCCTTCAGTGGCGTGACGAAACTCGAGTAAATCGTATTGACTCTCAGAATCGCTGTGCATCAGCTCCACAATAGGATCAGCAAGGCTCTGCCAAAGTTGCTCTTTGACATAGGTGCCACCGCCCTGACGACGCAGCAGCAGGCCCTTTGCTTCTAACTTTTGAATTGCTTCACGAAGAGATGGTCGAGAGACTTCAAATTGCAGTGCCAATTCACGCTCTGGTGGTAACTTCTGACCTGGTTGCAGACTTCCTTCGAGGATCATCTGCTCCAACTGATTCATGATCACATCAGAAATTTTTGGCTGGTTAATTTTGCTATAAGCCATATGGCCCTCAGCTCCTATTGTAAATTGGTCTTACCAATTTAATTGACTGAGCGCACTTTATCAAATCACATTTCAGATGTCTAGTTCGTGATCCGCTTCATGTAAACTCACAATTTGTGAGAATAGCTTATTTTTACGTATAAGGGGTCTGACCTTTGCCCCACGTTTAGTGAGGCAAGATCTCAATCAGTCTACAAGCTGTTTGCAGCCCTAGTTGGAGCATCATCCTTTTGCTTATACCACGACTGACTTATACCACGACCCCAAAGCACGACTGACTTATACCACGACCCCAAAGATAGTCAGTAAAGAGAGACCTATCACGAGTAAGATAAAGTTACGCTTACTCAACTGTAGCAAAGAGATGGTGGATTGGACGCAAATTGGCGTAGGTGAATTAAATTCAATGGTCTCCGCGGCCAGAGCAACTTCAGAGATCACCTCCCTCGCCGGACAGCGCCAACACAGCGCCTGTTGACGCCAGCGAGCAAATGCCAACGAAAAATGGCCGCTGAGTACATAGCCCAGCGCGATTAAGCGACTCGGCAACCAATCTAACAACATCAAGGCCGTATCCACTAAAGGCAACTCTGCCCCGCGGCTTTTTGCATCATCGGAGAAATAACGCACTGTGCAATAAAGCACTGCCCCAGCAGGCCCGAAGAAGATAAGGTAGAGGGCCACGGCGCCATAGAAGCGGTAGTTGAGCCAGGCTACGGTTTGCCCCACCTTTTCGCCTAAATCTTTCTCAGATACGGCATTGAGGGACACATAAGGATCGAGTTCATCAGCAAAATGGTAACAGGCCTGAGCATCACCCCGGCAAGCCGCCTGAATATATTGCTTAAAGATCTGCCGCTGCTTAAGGTGGCTGAAACATAAAATAGAAACGCTTACCCAGAGTGCAAGACTCAGCAGCCCCCAGAACATCCCAGCAACAAACCAAGCCAGTACCTGCACCGCTATGGCGGGTAAAATCAGGGCGATAGCCATCATAAGATCATTCGCCAACTGCTTACGGCCAAAGAAACTCTTAGCATATAATGCCAATAAGGTTTCCAGCTGCCACGCTTGGGGGAGTAGCTTGAGACGCTCGATCATGATCGCCATCAACAAAGAAAACAGTGCCATCTACAATTCCCTCTCCTAACTTGTTAGCTTGCTATATTTGTTCATCCGTTAAACTGGCGCGATATCTCTGCCAATCGAAACTCTCACCGGGATCGGTTTTGCGACCGGGTGCAATGTCACTATGGCCGACGATCATATCTTTATTGAGCATAGGATATGCCTCAAACAAGACCAAGGTTAATTGTCTAAGCCGCTCATACTGCGCATCGGTATAGGCAATGCTATCGGTTCCCTCAAGTTCCACCCCGATTGCAAAGTCATTACAACCGCTTCGACCCGCGAACTGAGATAGCCCTGCATGCCAGGCGCGGTCATTACAGCTTACATACTGCACTAACTCCCCATCACGGCGGATCAAAAAGTGCGCCGACACCTCTAGCCCTTGAAGATCACAAAAGCTTTCATCCGCCTGGCTATCTAAACAGCCTTGAAACAGCTGATCGATATAGGGCAAGCCAAACTGGCCGGCTGGCAAACTGATATTGTGGATCACCAACAAGCTGACCTCACCGCAGGGGCGCTCGTTAAAATGGGGCGAGATACATTTTCGGCATTGCTCAACCCAGCCATTATCTAACGTCATTACAGCCACAGGCTAATCTACCTCCAAATAATATCAAGCCTTTAGCACTTTAACTCACTTTGGCTCAAGGCCGCCAGTAGGTCCCCATAGCAAAATACAAATCGACACATGGTCAGCTGACATTAGGAGAGAAATATCCCTGCTTTTTCAATTAGGGATTTGTTACTATTAACGGCATATAGTTAAGTGTTTGCGGCCATTAGATCACGACCGATACCCTATTGGTCATTCAAAGAGCGACTCACGGAGCGCCGCACACAGTCATGAGGATAGAAAGATGCTGGAAAATGACATTAGACTGGCAGTCAAAATCGCACTTGAAGAAGATTTAGGTTTTCAGGCCGATAGCAATCTTACCGCCGACGAAAAATTAAGCCTGGATATCACAGCCCAGCTTATTCCTAGCGATAAGTACGCAACAGCCACCCTAATTACTCGAGAGGAAGGGGTATTTTGTGGCAAAGCCTGGGCCGAGCAGGTCTTTAATCAGTTAGGTGGCGAAGTTGCCCTGCATTGGCATGTGGACGATGGCGATCTCGTCTTACCGAACCAAGTATTGTGCGAAATGTCAGGCTCAGCCCGCGCTATTTTGACCGGCGAGCGCAGCGCGATGAACTTTATCCAAACGCTTTCTGGTGTTGCCACCCTAACTAAGCTCTATGTCGATAGACTGGCCGGCACCCACTGTAAACTGTTAGATACCCGCAAAACGATCCCCGGCCTGCGCACCGCGCAAAAGTATGCCGTTACCTGTGGCGGCGGTAAGAATCATCGCATAGGCCTGTTCGATGCCTTCCTTATTAAAGAAAACCACATCATGGCCAGCGGCTCCATCGCCTCAGCGGTTAGCGCTGCCCGTCAATTGGCCAGTGATAAGTTAGTTCAAGTCGAAGTCGAAACGATTGATGAACTTAAGCAGGCTCTAGATGCCGGTGCAGATATCGTCATGCTCGATAATTTTGACGTCACCATGATGATTGAGGCTGTAGAGCTAAACAATAGCTATAGCGAAAACCAACGCGTTAAGCTCGAAGTCTCAGGAAACGTGACGTTAGATACCATCTCTGACTTTGCCAAGACAGGAATCGACTACATCTCGGTAGGCGCCCTAACCAAACACGTCAAAGCGCTAGATTTGTCTTTGAGATTGAAAGATTAACACTGAGGTGAAAACGTCTCTCAAGATAAATGTATGGCGTACTGCTTAAGAACAAGTATGGTAAGAGGTTAGGCGAGCGTCTAAAGACTGCTAAGAACAACAGACCTCTTACCAACACTTTTTTAACAATTCTAGCTGACAACACTCACTAGCACTGACTGGTATGTAATTTAATCAGTTTAGACAGGTCGTTTGGCCGCTGTAAAATTGACACTCAGGCTTCAAGCGCCAATTTTTCAATCAAAGTCATAAATACGCTATAACTTTTTTTACAAAAAAAAATTTTATTAGACAAATTCACCTTTAAATTAAGACTTTGATGCGATTTACGGTTCCCTTTTTGTTAACTTTGTACTAACTTTGGCTGTAGGCGAGATGGCCCTTTCGGCCAGCTTACCATGAAGGTAGACCGACTTAGTAAGTCGAAAGCATTAATTATCGTTAACTAAAGTAGCTCTCTAGTTAGTGGTAGGTTTAACGAAACATATCGTTAACATTTTTGTAGTTATCAGACGCTCAATTGTTCGTCTCGATAACTCATAAAAAGACACTACGCGAGAAACGAAAAAGTTAACTGTAAACAAATGATTTGGATGAGTTAAGCCGCCAAAATGGTGTAGTTTGCCGAATGTAGATAAATCAAACTTAGAGTGAAAGCCTAGATTGGAGTTGGATCAATAGTCATGTACTAACGACTGACCTCATTCAGGAATTCATAAAGACTAGTTGATAGCAATAACGATTTGATCAAGGACGACATCTAAGTGACGCAGGAGCGCACAGAGTAGAGCAGCTTTAGCCCTTATTTTAGGCTTATATTAAACATCGGCCTTAACCGTGGTAAATATAACCCGGTAAGTAGCAGTAATTAGTAGTGTTTCATAAGAAACATGACTATAACTACAAGGTCGGTGCTAGATTAAGCCGATGCTAAAAGAATAGGCTGTCATTGTATCTACATCAGTAAGAGATGAGTCGAGTCAGAGTTCTGTCAAACGGAGAGAGAAAAAATGAAAGGTATCAAAATGTCTCGTAACATGAGCAATGCTAAGGGTTTCACCCTAATTGAATTAATGATCGTTGTTGCAATCATCGGTATTCTCGCCGCAATTGCACTGCCTGCTTATCAGGATTACATAAAAAAATCTAATGCAACAAATGCAGTAGCTTCTATGAGCGGTTCAAAAATTAAGTTAGCAGAAAGATATTCTGTATATAATACGCTAGACTGTGGCGCAATAGCTGCTACTGCAGATGACCCTGCACTACCAGCTATAGCTTACTGCAAAGCAGGTGATACTTTAACAAATACAATTAGTGGTGTAACTGCTGAATTAAAGGCGGTTCCAGCAGCGAACGGTGAATTAGAATGGCAATGTTCTCTAACTGGAACCGGTGGTGCAGATGTAACAATTAAAAACTGCACAGCAAGCTAGATAATAAAGCTAATTCAGATATCAAGCCAAAATCAGATGAGCACATTTGGTTTTGGCTTCAATTAATTTATTAAGGCCCTGATGATTCATGCCGACCACAGGCTTACACCTTGGACTATCGACCCTTTTTATTCGCAAACAATTACTTAGCGAAGATCAGATCTCATCAGCTATCTCGAAATCTCGTCAAACAAAATTATCCCTAGTATCAACTATAATCTCAGAGAAACTATTGTCCGCCCGCGAAATAGCCGAGCTCTGCTATGAAGAATATGGCACTCCCTTATTAGATCTCAATGAGTTTGATATCAGTAGCATTCCCGAAGATTTCCTCAACAAAAAACTGATCGAAAAGCACAAATGCTTACCCTTGTTTAAGCGCGGAAATCGACTTTATATTGGCACATCAGACCCGACCAACATTGCCGCCTTAGAAGACTTTCAGTTCAGCGCCGGCCTACATGCCGAAGCCATTCTGGTTGAAGATGACAAGTTGACTGTAGCGCTTGAGAAAGTTCTCGAAGAAGATATCTCGGCGCTCGACCTAGACGGTATAGATGAAGATTCTCTGTCCGGCATAGAAATTAGCGATACCGACAAACGCCAGGAAGAGCAGCAAGGCGATGCCAGTGATGACGCCCCCATCGTTATCTATATCAATAAAATCTTAACTGATGCCATACGTAAGGGCGCATCTGACTTACATTTTGAGCCCTATGAGAAGCGCTACCGTATTCGTTTTCGTATCGATGGGATTTTACATGAAGTCTCTGAGCCGCCGGTGAATTTAGCTGGTCGTATATCAGCTCGCCTTAAGGTAATGTCAAAGCTAGATATCGCCGAGCGCCGCGTGCCTCAAGATGGGCGCATCAAGATGAAGCTGTCTCGCACCAAATCTATCGATTTTCGTGTCAGTACCTTGCCGACAATTTGGGGCGAAAAGATCGTAATGCGTATCTTGGACTCCTCTTCTGCCCAACTCGGCATCGAAAAACTCGGCTATGAAGATGACCAACGCAAGCTCTATGAAGAGATGCTGGCAAAACCTCAGGGGATGATCTTGGTCACCGGCCCTACAGGTTCAGGTAAAACAGTGTCCCTGTATACAGGCCTTAATATTCTCAATACAGAAGAGCGCAATATCTCTACCGCAGAAGATCCAGTCGAAATTAACCTAGAAGGGGTCAACCAGGTTCATATTAACTTAAAGGCCGGACTCACCTTCGCCTCTGCGCTGCGATCTTTCTTGCGTCAAGACCCCGACGTAGTCATGGTAGGTGAAATCCGTGATCTGGAAACCGCCGAAATTGCCATAAAGGCAGCACAAACAGGCCACTTGGTACTGTCAACTCTCCACACTAACTCGGCCGCCGAAACCCTAACTCGTCTAATTAACATGGGCGTGCCTGGTTATAATATTGCGAGTTCTGTAAACCTGATTATCGCTCAGCGTCTGGCACGAAGACTCTGCACCGAATGTCGCCAACCCGAAGAGGTACCAGAACACGAACTACTCAGATTAGGCTTTACCCAAGCACAAATTGACGAAGGCTTTACCGTCTACAAACCTGTTGGTTGCGACCTCTGCTCCGGTGGCTACAAAGGACGTGTCGGTATTTATGAGGTAATGAAGATGTCAGATGAGATTGCCCGTACTATTATGGAAGGAGGCAACTCACTGCAAATCGCTAATCAGGCCAAAGAGCAAGGCATGCGCGATCTGAGAGATTCAGGCCTACGCAAGGTCATTGCAGGCGTAACCAGTATCGCCGAAATAAACCGCGTCACCAGTTTTTAAAGAAGTCGTAAGTGGTAACGTAAGACTCTGTTAAGTAGTCTCTTTACTAGTGATTACTGCTTATAACTTAACACTTTTCAACAAAGGATTTTCCATGGCTAGCGCATCACTCGCAAAAACAACCAATAAAAAGCAAAAAGCTGCCAAGGCGCAACCTAAGGTCGTCACCTTCGAGTGGAAAGGCACCAACCGTGACGGCAAAAAAACCAGTGGTGAGCTGCGAGGCACCTCGTCGGCAGAAATCAAGGCGCTGCTAAAATCCCAAGGGGTTAACCCCAAGGTCGTTAAGAAAAAGCCCGAGTCACTATTTAAAAGCGACCCCAAAATCAAGGCGATGGATATCGCCATGATCACTCGCCAGATAGCGACTATGCTGGCGGCGGGCGTACCTATCGTCACCACCTTAGAGATGTTAGGCCGAGGCCATGAAAAACCTCGTATGCGTGAATTGCTGGGAACCATTGTTGCCGATGTACAATCAGGTATTCCATTATCAGATTCATTAAGACCGCACAGACAATATTTCGACGACCTCTATGTAGACTTAGTTGCCGCTGGTGAGCACTCAGGCTCCCTCGATGCGGTATTCGATCGCATCGCAACTTACCGCGAAAAGGCTGAGGCGCTCAAATCAAAAATCAAAAAGGCCATGTTCTACCCTGCTGCTGTTGTGGTCGTTGCTATCGGTGTAACAGCGCTACTATTGCTCATGGTAGTTCCTCAATTTGAGGAGATCTTTGCAGGTTTTGGCGCAGAGTTACCCGCATTCACTCAAATGATTGTTGGCATATCAAGATGGCTTCAGTCCTCTTGGTACTTCTTTGTCATTGCCATAATCATAGGTATTTGGTCATTTAAACGTGCTCATTTAAAATCAGAAACCTTTAGAAACAGAGTGGACGAATTTGTATTAAAAATACCCGCTATTGGCCCGATTCTTCATAAGGCAGCCATGGCGAGATTCTCTAGAACTTTGGCAACCACCTTTGCTGCAGGCGTGCCACTTATCGATGGTCTTGAGTCTGCCGCAGGCGCCTCAGGCAACTATGTGTATCGAAGCGCACTGATTAAAGTGCGCAGCGAAGTGATGTCAGGGATGCAGATGAATGTCGCGATGCGCACCACGGGACTGTTTCCCGACATGCTAATTCAGATGGTAATGATAGGCGAAGAATCTGGTGGCCTCGATGAGATGCTCAACAAGGTCGCTAATATCTATGAGATGCAGGTCGATGATGCTGTCGATGGCCTATCAAGCCTTATCGAGCCCATCATGATGGTGGTGATTGGTACCCTGGTAGGTGGTCTTATCATCGGTATGTATCTGCCTATCTTCCAAATGGGTAATGTGGTTGGTTAAACCCCGAGCGAGTCACCTAGTTTTTAATAACAAGAATAAGCATCTTCAATGACTGAATTTATCCAATTAATGGCTCAGTACCCTGTACTGTTTGCCGCAATCTCTTTCGTTTTCGCTGCGACTATTGGCAGCTTTTTAAATGTGGTGATTCACCGCCTTCCGGTCATGATGAAAAGGGAATGGCAGCAAGAGTGCAATCAGTATCTTGAGGAATACCATAAATCCACCATCAAGGAGATTGAAAACAAGTTAGCTCAGCCAATTGATGATTACCCTGAAAAATATAACCTCATCGTCCCAGGCTCTGCTTGTCCTATATGTAAAACCAATATCAAACCTTGGCACAATTTGCCCATTTTTGGTTGGTTAATGCTCGGCGGGAAATGTGCTAACTGCAAAACCAACATATCTGCCAGATACCCTATTATTGAGGCTATTACAGGGTTGGCTGTTTCCTATCTCGCCTATTACTTTGGCCCTAGCTGGCAGTTTGTCTTCGCGACCATACTTACCTTTGGCCTGATAGCCTTAACGGGCATAGATCTCGATGAGATGTTGCTGCCCGATCAAATCACTCTGCCACTCTTGTGGCTCGGTCTTCTCATTAACCTTGATAGCACCTATGTCTCGCTAAGCGATGCAGTGATTGGCGCTGCAGCAGGTTATATGAGTCTCTGGAGTGTCTTCTGGAGCTTCAAGCTGCTAACAGGTAAAGAAGGTATGGGCTATGGCGACTTTAAACTACTGGCTGTGTTCGGCGCTTGGTTTGGCTGGCAGTTACTTCCCCTGATTATCCTACTATCATCTATTGTCGGCGCCCTCGTTGGGTTACTTCTTATCGTCAATAAGAAGATCAACTCAGGCAACCCCATTCCATTTGGGCCATATATTGCGTTAGCAGGCTGGATAGCGATGATCTGGGGAGAGAGAATCACTAACTGGTACCTCTCCACCCTTTAAACATCAACAAACTCAGAGATTATCATGGCTAATTTTGTTGTCGGCCTCACTGGCGGTATAGGAAGTGGCAAGACCACAGTGGCGAACCTGTTTGCAGAATTAGGTATCGATCTTGTCGACGCCGATGTCGTGAGTCGACAAGTGGTAGCAAAAGGTACCAAAGGCTTAGCCGAAATTGCAGAGCATTTCGGCGGCGATATTTTGCTTGAAAATGGCGAGCTAAATCGAACAGCCCTAAGAGATAGGATATTTAACAATCCCACCGAGAGAGAATGGCTTAACAACCTATTACACCCCATAATCCGATCAGAAATGTTAACACAATTGCAAAACTCAACCTCAAACTATGCAATTTTGGTTGTCCCCTTGCTATTTGAGAATGGTTTAGATAGGTTAGTGAATTGCACTTTAGTGGTTGATATTTCGCCAGAGTTACAGATTCAGCGAACGACGCTAAGAGACGCTGTCGATGCAGAGCAAGTACAAAATATAATAGCTAGCCAGGCAAGCAGAGATGAGAAGTTATCCAAAGCTGACGATGTTATCGACAATCAAGGATCGATATCAGCATTAAGAAGTAAGGTTTCTGCATTACATAATAAATACATAAAATTAGCCGCACAAACTTAATTATCGTCATGAATGAATTGATCTACGAACAGCCATTAAACGAGAAAACACGTAGCTATCTTAGGCTCGAATATCTCGCGAGCCAGGTACAAAGTAATTTAGATCAAGACCATCAACATCGCTGTTTCTATCCACTATTTTCGCTCTGCGAACTTACTGAACGTTGTGATTATCGCAGCGAAATCATTAAGGATATCGACAAGCAGCTGCTTAATCTAAAAAAGTGGCAGCACTTGCCTCATATTGATGAACAGCAAGTTGAGCATTACATTCATCAAATGCAACAAGCTAGAGCTCAGCTCATCGGCTGTGAGCGCCCAGGACAAAAGCTAAAGCAAGATAGGTTTTTATCAGCATTAAGGCAGCGCTTTGGCATGCCAGGCGCATGCTGTAACTTTGACCTGCCGCAGTTACACTACTGGTTGGCTAAACCTTGGGAAGTACGCCAGCAAGAGTATAAGGCATGGACAAGCCACTTCGATTGCTTACTCAACCCAATTAAGTTGTTACTTGAATTAACGCGTAATACAACCATCTATAATCCAGCAACGGCTACCGCCGGCTTCTACCAAGGCTCTAGCAATCAAGCACTATCTCTGATTCGAGTTAAGATAGATCCAGAACAGGGATGCTACCCCACAATTAGCGGCAACCGTAATCGTTACGCCATCCACTTTGTATTGTTTGACCAACAAAAGCACTCAGATAAATCAATCGACTTTATGTTGGCAACCTGCACCTAAAGTGATTACCATAGCCCGACTGTCATTCATCGGCCTATGGAAGTAATTATGCCAACCACAGTTAAGTGCCCGACCTGTCAAAAAGAGGTAGTTTGGTCAAAAGAATCCAAATTCAAGCCCTTTTGCAGCGAAAGATGCAAACTCATCGATCTTGGCGATTGGGCCTCTGAGAAACATGCTATTCCAGTGAAACCTGAATTTGATCCAGAAACCCTAGATTCCCTTGGCTATGAAGAATCTGATTTTTTTAAGGATCAATAGATGAAAAGAGTCCATGTTGCTGTCGGCATCATATTCGACACTGATAACAAGATATTACTCGCTAAACGTCCTCAGCACCTTCACCAAGGCGGCAAATGGGAATTCCCAGGCGGTAAGGTCGAACAGGGTGAAACGACCTCTGAAGCCTTGATAAGAGAGTTGAGGGAAGAAGTGGCGTTAGAAGTGGCATCGACAAGCCCACTAATGGCCATCTCATACGACTACCCTGACAAACAGGTGTATCTCGACATACACACAGTTAAGTCCTTCACAGGGCAAGCTAAAGGGCTCGAAGGTCAACTTATTCAATGGGCTGAACTTGCTGATCTCAAAGATTATGATTTTCCCGCGGCGAACCAACCCATAGTAGAAAAACTCCTCTCTTTATAGTCATTCACCTCAAAGCCCGAATCCTAATATCGGGCTTTTTTAATGACTAAAGTACTATCCACACATAATTGGATATCAAATAACAATCCGCTGCCCAGTAAGTAATTACCCTGTTATTTATAAGAAAGTCGCCTATCATCGCCAGCTTCAAACCAAATACGAGGTGCTTACTCGCCCCTCATATCATAGCGAAGCAGCTAGGCTGCGAGCTGGGGGAAAGGCACATGCATGTGCCGAATGTCATAAACGCAGGATGCTGTTTATGACCAAGCTCAGCGATATAGAGGAAGCGCTAGTCATGGCCTGCTTCGAGCCATACATCAGATATTGACTCAACGCTCCTCTCACATGGGGGCGTAAGACATCCGTTTATCAAGCGAAGCTTGATGGATGGCTGTAGCGCGAAGCAGCTAGACTGCGAGCAAGGCACATGGATGTGCCGAATGTCATAAACACAGGATGCAGTTTATGACCAAGCTCAGCGGCGGGACGACGAAAATAAGCGACTGTTATGGCCAGCTTCAGCCACATTTAGATATTTGTACAAACATACGCTCACATGGGGGCGAAAGGCATCCGTTTATCAAGCGAAGCTTGATGGATGGCAGGAGCGCGAAGCAGCTAGACTGCGAGCTGAGGGGCGCACACTGCTTAAGCAGCTTTGGACTGCAGGTGAAGTAGATGCTTTCGCAGAGCGTAGAAAGCAAAAAGCCCTAGCGATTTAGGCTAGGGCTTTTTGCTTTATTAGGCGTCTGGAAATGACCTACTCTCACATGGGGAGACCCCACACTACCATCGGCGCGATTGCGTTTCACTTCTGAGTTCGGGATGGGATCAGGTGGGACCACAATGCTATGGTTTCCAGACAAATTCTTACTGGTTAATTCTTCGTCTGACGGCATTGTTTCCTCGCTGCAGTGCTCATGTACTCTAGTACACTCCGCGCTTCGCTTCGTTACGGCTTTGTCAGCCAAACAATTACCTGCGTAATTAACCAAAATAATAAATTTGAAAAGCTGCACTCTTTATTCAAGAGCTAATTTGAGTCCGCACTTCAATCAAGTACTTGTATTCTTCTGATTCAGTAACCATTGCTTACGAAACCCTTTTGGGTTGTATGGTTAAGCCTCACGAGTCATTAGTACAGGTTAGCTCAACGCCTCACAACGCTTACACACCCTGCCTATCAACGTCCTAGTCTCGGACGGCTC